>CAWJPN010000002.1:0-3280065 GCA_963844765.1 uncultured Solirubrobacterales bacterium | reverse complement strand
CCGCAGAGATCTCCACGTTGCGCGGGGTCAGCATGAAGACCTTGTCGGCGATCCGCTGCATCCCTCCGTCCAGCGCGTAGGTGAGGCCGCTGGCGAAGTCGATCAGCCGCTTCGACAAGTCAAGCTCGGTGCCTTGCAGGTTGAGGATCACCGGGATCGAGTCCTTGAAGCGGTCGGCAACCTGCTGGGCGTCGTTGAAGGATTCGAACACACCAGGTGCACGCGCACGTCGCCGTTGCCCCCCCGTACCGAGCGCAGCACCGTGGTGGGGCGGTTGCGCGGTTCCTCATCGGCGTAGATGTCGTCGTAGTCATCGCGCTGGCGGCGCGCGGAGAGGCGGCGTACGTTCGGCACATAGGCGGTAGTGATCCTCCAGGTCGGCGTCCTGGGGCTCGTCGTCCTCATAGCCCTCGTGGTATTCCTCGGCGAGGCCGAAGTACACGAGCGCGCGGTGCCAGGAGTCACGGAAGGCCATTGGTCAAGGGTAGAGGGGCACGGCTTGCCGGCCAACGACCGACTTCGCCACCCTCCAGCGCATTTCTTCGCTGGATCGACGTGTTTCCCTGCTCATACCGTTCATCACCCGACTGGGTGTTATGTATACAGCCTAGTACCGATGCGCACGATTGTGGCGCCCTCTTCGACCGCGACCAGGTAGTCCTGGGTGGTGCCCATCGACAGCTCCCCCAGCCCGCGCGCGTAGGCCAGCTCGCGCAGCGAGGCGAACCAGCGGCGGCTGTCCTCTGGCGCGGCGACGGGCGGAGGCATCGTCATCAGCCCCGCCACCGGCACGGGACAGGCATCGATAAACGCGTCCAGCTCGCCCGGAGCGACACCCTCCTTGCCCGCTTCGCCGGCGACGTTGACCTCGATCAGGACCTGCAGCCCCGGGCGGGCCAGCGCGCGGTGGCGAGCCAGCTCGCGCAGCACGGACTCGCTGGCCACGGAGTGGATCAGACGCACATGGGGCACCACCTGACGCACCTTGCGACTCTGCAGCGCGCCGATGAAGTCCCAGGTGAACAGCTCGCCGTGGGCGTCCACCTTGGCGCGCAGGTCCTGCGCGCGGTTCTCCCCCACCAGTTCGACCCCTGCCCGCGCCAGCGCGGGCATGTCCTCAAGCGCGACGTACTTGGTCGCCGCCAGCACCTGCACAGCGCCGGGGGGCCGTCCCGCGCGCGTCGCCGCCGCCGCGATCTCCTCGCGCACCTGGCGCAGGTTCTCGCGCACGCGCCGCGCGTCAATCCCGGAGATCAGCTCAGCCATGTCATCACGCGAGCGGACGATACGCCGGCACGGGCGAGGGTGGGATCACGGGGAGAGCGCGCCGCGCAGTTGCGCCTCGCGTCCGGCCGGAAGCTCGCCATCCAGGCGGGCGTAGAGCGCGGCCCGCAGGCGGCGCCCGACCTCGGGGCCCTCGGGAACGCCGGCCGCGAGCAGGTCCGCGCCGCCGATGTCCAGCCGCACGTGGCGAGTCTCCTCCAGCCAGCGCCGCGCCACGGGCGCGGCGTCCGCGTCGAGCGCGCCCGCCAGCGCGACGGCCTCAAGCGACACGGTCGAGGCGAGCGCATACAGCTCCGAGGGGCGCGCACAGCGCGGCAGCTCGTCCACCAGGCGCGGGACGGCGCCCGCTGTGGCCAGCGCCGCGGCGCGCTCGCCTTGGGGGAACTCCAGCCGGTCGAGCAGCGCGCGCGCCTTGGCCTGCGGGGAGCCGTCGGCGCGTACCATCAGGGGCAGCACCACCGTGGCCAGCAGCAGCGCCTGGCGGTTGCCCTCGGAGGGCAGCAGGGCGAGCGCGCGCTCGGCGAGCGCCGGCTCGAAGCGCAGGCGCGGGTGCACGGCGGCGAGCAGCCCCGCCTCCCCCATCGCGGCCAAGACCGCCGGGGCGCACGCTTCGGATAGCGCCAGGCGTAGCTCGGCGCCCACGCGCGCGCCCGAAAGCGTGGCGAGCGCACCAGCGCGCACCGCCTCGCGCGCCAGCTCGGCCGTACGGGGCTCGACCGCGAAGCCCAGCCGCACGCTGTAGCGGGCCAGGCGCAGCAGGCGCGTGGGGTCGTCCAGGAAGGAGCGCTCGTGCAACACGCGCAGAAGGCCGGTGCGCAGGTCCTCCAGCGCAGAGGGGGCCGCGCGCAGCTCGCCCGCCCGCTCTCTGGCGAGCGCCACGGCGAGCGCGTTGACGGTGAAGTCGCGGCGCAGCAGGTCCTCCCCGAGCGGCGCCGCCTCCACTTCCGGCAGCGCTCCGGGGTGGGCATAGCGCTCGCGTCGCGTCACTGCAACATCGATCCGTCCGGTATCCCAGGCAACGATTGCTGTGCCAAAGCGCTCGTGGGCATTGACGGGAGGGCCTTCGTCCCCTGCGAGGGTCTTCAGACGTGAAGCCAGCTCGCCGGCGAACAGGGCGGCGTCCTCGCCGACGGGCGACGCTCGCTCCAGCACGACGTCGAGCTCGCGCGGCGCGCGCCCCAGCAGCAGGTCACGCACGGCGCCACCCACCAGGTACACGTCGGCGCGCCCGCGCGCGAGCGCCAGCAGCTCGGGGCCGCCGGGCAGCTCGCGCAGGCGCTCCAACACGCCGGCGCCCCCGGCCGGATCGCCCGTCACGCCCACGGCCTCAGCCCACGCGCACCGGGATCCCGGCGGCGCTCAAAAACGCCTTTGCCTCGCCGACCGTGTGGGCGCCGTAGTGAAAGATCGACGCGCACAGCGCCGCGTCGGCGCCGGCCTGCAGCGCCTGCGCCAGGTGCTGCAGCTGGCCCGCGCCGCCCGAGGCGATCACCGGCACCGCGACCGCCTCCCCGACCGCGCGCGTCAACGCCAGGTCGTACCCGTCGCTCGTCCCGTCGCGGTCCATGCTGGTCAACAGGATCTCCCCCGCCCCGCGCTCGACCGCCTCGCGCACCCACTGCACGACGTCCCTGCCGGTAGCAGTGCGCCCCCCCGCGACGTAGGCCTCCCAAGAAGCATTTGAGGAGGCCCCCACAAGGGGGGCCGCGCGGGCCGCGTCGTGCGCCGGCGGACTCATAGTGACCGCGGCCTCGGCCGCGGACGGGCGCGCCTTGGCATCCACGGCGAGGACCACGCACTGCGTGCCGAACACGCGCGCCAGCTCATCGATCAGCTCGGGGCGGGCGAGCGCGGCGGAGTTGATGGAGACCTTGTCGGCGCCGGCGTCGAGCACCGCCTGAGCATCCTCCACCGAGCGGATGCCACCGCCGATCGTGAACGGCACGAACACCTCGTCCGCGGTGCGCCGCGCGAGCTGCACGATCGTCTCGCGCCGCTCGTGCGTGGCGGTGATGTCGAGGAACACGAGCTCGTCGGCGCCCGCGCGGTCGTAGTGGGCAGCCAGCTCGACAGGGTCGCCGGCGTCGCGGATGTCCACGAATTCGACGCCCTTGACGACACGGCCGGCGTCCACGTCGAGGCAGGGGATGACACGCTTGAGGTGCACGCTCTCACCGTAGCGGCGCGAAGCGCATGAGGCATCCGCCGTGCAGCAGACGACACGCGCACACGCCGCACCAACCGCCCTAGCCGGCGAGCGTGTTCGGCACGCAGTGCCAAGGCGCGCCCGCCCGCGGCCGAGGCCGCGGTCACTACGAGTCCGCCGGAGGACGACGCGGCCCGCGCGGCCCCCCCTTGTGGGGGCCTCTCAAAATGTCTTTACCCCTCCAGCACCGCGCGCGCGGCGGCCACCGTGAAGCGCTCCTCATACAGCGCCTTGCCGACGATCACGCCCGTCAGGCTCGGCTCGGCGAGGGCCTTCAGGCCTTCCAGGTCGGCGAGCGCGCCGATGCCGCCGGAGTAGGTCATGCGCGTCTGCACCGTCTGCGCGATGGCCGCCACCTCGGCGAGGTCGGGGCCTTCGAGCATTCCGTCGCGGTCCACATTTGTGTACACCACGTCCTGCACGCCGCGGGCCTGCAGGCGCTCGATCGTCTCCTGCGCGGTGCTCTGCGTCGTCTGCGTCCAGCCCGCTGTGCTGACGTGCCCGCCGCGCACGTCGACCGAGACGACGATCTGCCCGGGCCAGCGAGCCAGCGCGAGGTCCAGCAGCTGCGGGTCGGTGAACGCCGCGGTGCCGAGGATCGCGCGCTGCGCGCCCGCCGCCAGCGCGTCCTCGATCGCGGTCAGCGTGCGCAACCCGCCGCCCAGCTGCACCGGCACGTCCAGCTCATTGGCGATGCGCCCCACGTGGCGGAGGTTCACGGGGTAGCCTGCGCGCGCGCCGTCGAGGTCCACCACGTGCAGGTGCGTCGCGCCCGCCGCCACCCACGCGCGCGCGGCTGACAGCGGGTCCTCGTCGTAGACCTTCTTGTCCTCGAAATCACCCTTCGTCAGGCGCACCGCGCAGCCTTCGAGGATGTCAATCGCCGGGTAGAGAATCATGCCGCAGCGCGGTGGGCCGTGCGCTCGGCGCAGACCCTGGCGAAGTTCGCCAGCAACTGCAGCCCGTGCGTCGATGACTTCTCGGGGTGCGACTGGGCGCCGTACACGTTGCCCTGGCCCACCACGGCCGGGAAAGACTCGCCGTACTCGGCCGTCCCCAGCACCACCTCGGGGTCCGCCGGGTGGGCGACGAAGGAGTGCACGTGGTAGAGGTAGGTGGGCTGGTGGGTGGGCGGGTGGGTGGGCGGGTGGGTGGGCTCCCCAATCCCCGCGCGCAGCGGCGTGGCACGCAGCCAGCGCACCTCGCTCCAGCCGATGTGGGGCAGCTTCATGCCCGGCGCCTGTAGCCGCCGCACCTCGCCCTTGAGCAGCCCCAACCCAGCGGCGCCGCCGTGCTCCTCGGAGCGCTCGAACAGCAGCTGCATGCCCATGCAACTGCCGAACACGGGAGTGCCGGCGGCGGCGCACTCGCGCAGCAGCTCGTCCAGCCCCATCTCGGCGATGACGCGCATCGCGGCGGGAAACGCGCCCACGCCCGGCAGCAGCAGCCCGTCGGCCTTGCGCAGATCCGCGTGGTCACCGGTCACGAACGCCTGCGCGCCGACCCGCAGCAGGGCCTTTTCCACAGAGCGGCGGTTACCCATGCCGTAGTCAACGATGGCGATGCGTGGGCTCATGCCGTCAGCGTGCCCTTGGTGCTCGGCACGCCCTGCTCATCGGGGTCGATCGCCACCGCCTGGCGCAGCGCCCGTGCAAAGGCCTTGAAGACAGCCTCGATCATGTGGTGGGCGTTGGTGCCCGCCTGCACTTCCAGGTGCAGCGTCAGCTTCGCGGCGTTGGCGAGCGCGCGGAAGAACTCCTCTGTCAGCTCGTGCTCGAAGCCGCCCGTGGAGCCGGGCGGGAGGTCGGCCGCGAACAGCGTGAAGGGGCGCCCGGAGATATCGAGCGCGCAGCTGGCGCGGGCCTCGTCCATCGGCACCACCGCCGCGCCGTAGCGGGCGATCCCCGCGCGGTCGCCCAGCGCACGGTCGAGCGCTTGGCCCAGCACGATCGCGGTGTCCTCCGCGGTGTGGTGCGCGCCCGTCTGCAAGTCACCGGTCACCTTCACGTCGAGGTCCAGCCGGCCGTGGCGCGCGAGCAGGTCGAGCATGTGGTCGAGGAACCCCACGCCAGTCTCGCGCGTCCCTGCGCCGGTGCCTTCGAGGGTGAGCGTGAGGCGCACGTCGGTCTCGCCTGTCTTGCGCTCGATGGTGGCTGTGCGGCTCATGACTCTGGATTCTCGCGCACTCTGGCCTCCATCGACCGGGCGTGCCACTCAAAGCCCTCGGCGCGCGCGATCGGCGCGCCCGCCTGGGCCAGTTTGGCGGCGCCCGCGGGATCGATTCGGACCTCGGCCATGCGGCGGCGGAAGTGGCGCGCGGAGAGACCGGAGGCGAAGCGCGCCGCGCCCCCCGTGGGCAGGATGTGGTTGGAGCCGGCCACGTAGTCACTGAAAGCCGTCGCCGAGGCAGCACCCACCAGCAGGCAACCTGCAGTGCGCACCATCGGAGCCAGGGCCTCAGGCTCGACGCCTACGAGTTGCAGGTGCTCTGGGGCAAATGCGTTTGCGAAATCGATGCACCATCTCATGTCGGCTGCTTCGATCAACACACACTCTGCCATATCCATTTCTGACCCTTCGGCCTCAAGACTTGCAAGCTGATCGGCGAGAGAATCCAATACCGCCGACGACGAAGACACTGCCACCACCAGACTTGCAAGCCCATGCTCAGCCTGCGCCAGCAGGTCTAGCGCCACCAAATGGACATCGGCCTCTTCGCCGAGCACCACCATCAGATCGCTTGGACCTGCGAAGGCATCAATTCCCACAAGGCCAGAAACCTCACGCTTGGCTTCCTGCACGTACAGGTTGCCCGGTCCGACAATCACATCGACGCGCCCCACCGTTTCAGTGCCAAAGGTCAAGGCGGCGATTGCCTGCGCTCCACCCATGCGATAGACGTGCTCCACCCCCAACAGACGACAAGTTCCCAAGATCACTGGATCGATCTGACCGTCAGGTCCGGGTGGAGAACACACCACCACGTCCATCACCCCGGCGGCTCGCGCCGTGACAACGCCCATCACCGCGGTACTTGGATACGGAGCGCGCCCTCCTGGTACGTATACAGCAGCCGAACCCACCGGCACCTCGCGCAGCGTCACCCGCTGGCCCTGGGGTAGCTCCACAGATACATCCTCCCCCACCCCGACCTGGGCAACCTGGGCCACGTTGGCAATCGCAACCTGCAACCCAGCGACAACATCCAGTGGGAGTTGTTGGATTGCCTCATCAAGCTCCTCCCGCGGCACGAGCAGCGGTCGCGGCTGGGCATCACCAGTGTCGTGCATGCGCGTGTACCTGAATACAGCCTCATCGCCCTGCTTCATGACGTCGCTGACGATGTCGCTCACCTGTTTTACAAGTGCGTCAGGGGTCGCGACGATGTGCCGGAGCCGGTCGACCACTGCCTGCGGTCCACCTGCATCTTGCAGTTCCTTCAAGCTCAGCCGGCTAACCTGCACGCAGCCGCTCCAACAAACCATCGACGGCTGCCGCCTTCAGCTTGTGCGCCACTGGATTGGCGATCAGCCGCGCGGTGCACTCCATTATCTCCTCGCGGATCACGAGGTTGTTTTCGCGCAGCGTGGTGCCCGTGGCGGTGAGATCCACAATTGCCTCCACCAGCCCCGTCAGCGGCGCCAGCTCGACCGAGCCCTTGACCTCCACGATCTCCCCCTGTCGGCCGGTCTCCTCCAGGTGGCGCGCGGCGATGTGGGGGTACTTGGTGGCCACGCGCATCACCCCCAGGCGGCGCAGCGCCTGCGCTGCCGGGTCGGGGCCGGCGGTGGTGGCGAGCACCATCGTGCAGCGCCCGTAGCCGAGGTCCAGCAGCTCATAGACCTCGCGGCCGCCCCCCTGCGGGTCGCCCTGGAAGCCTTGGCCGAGGGCCTGCTCGGCGAGCACGTCCTTGCCCGTGATGCCGAGGTCCGCCGCGCCGGCCTCGACGTAGGTGGGCACGTCGGAAGGGCGCATGGTGATCACGCCGATGTCCTCGAACAGCAGCTTGCGGTCGTTGTTGCGCAGCTCCTCGGTGTCGAGGCCCAGCTCGGCCAGCCACGCGACGGTGGGCTCGAACAGCGCGCCGCGCGGCACGGCGATCGTGAGGCCGTTGGTGGCGGTCATCGCGCCAGCGCCCCCGTCCCCCGCTCCTCCCCGGCGAGGGCGATGTGCAGGCGGTCGATGCCCAGCGCGAACCCCACCGCGGGCAGCGAGCGCCCGTAGCGGCCCAGCAGCTCGTCGTAGCGCCCGCCGCCGCCGAGCGGCGCGCCCAGCGCCGGGTCGTACACCTCGAAGACGGCGCCGGTGTAGTAGCCGATGCTGCGCAACAGGCCAAAGTCGAAGATCACGCGCTCGGCCACCGCGGGGGCCAGCAGCTCGTGCACCTGGCGCATGCCGCTGACCGCCTGCGCGGCGGCCGCGGGCGCGTCGGCCAGCACCTCGGGCCCGCCACGGCGCTGAGGCAGACTCAACAGCATCTCGGCCGCGTCGTCGGCCAGGCCGGCGGCGGCCAGCCGGCTCTCCAGCTCCACGAAGTCCCGCCGCGCGAGCGTCGCCAGGAGCTCCGCGCGGTCCTCCTCGGGCACCTGCAGGCTGGCCATCAGCGCAGGGAACAGCGAGGCGTCGCCGAGCCCCACGCGGTAGCCCTTCAGGCCCACGGCGTCGAGCGCGTCGCAGAGGACCGTCAGCGCTTCGGCTGTGCCCTGCGGCGCGGGCGCGCCGATCAGCTCGATCCCCGCCTGCAGCAGCTCGCGCGGCTGTCCGCGCTGGGGGCGCACGCCGCGGTAGCAGTGCGCCACGTAGCAGAAGCGGATGGGCGGCTCCACGGTCGGATAGCGCGTGGCCACCACCCTGGCAATCGGGACCGTCATGTCCGAGCGCAGCACCAGCACCGCGCCGGACTCGTCGAACACGCGGTAGGCCGGCCGTGCCTCGGCCATGTCGGCGCGCGCCAGCACCGCCTCATACTCCAGCGCGGGCGTGGAGACCTCGCCGTAGCCGTGGCGCTCGAAGACGCCGCGCAGGGCCTCGGTGATGACGTGCACCTCGCGCGTCTCATCGGGCAGGACGTCGCGGGTGCCGCTGGGGATGCGGTGGATCATGGCTGGAGCAGAGTGAAGGGCGGGGCGGCGGAAACGGAGTCCATGCAGCCTATCCAGCGCCGCCGCCGCACCCGGTGCGGTCTCGTTACGCGTGCAGCGCCGGTTCGGTGGCGACGCGCTCGATGTTCGCCCCCAGCTCGCGCAGGCGCTCGTCGATGCGCTCGTAGCCGCGGTCGATCTGACGGATGTTGCCGATTTCCGAGCGTCCCTCCGCGCACAGGGCGGCGAGCAGCATCGCCATGCCGGCGCGGATGTCGGGCGACTCCACGCGCTCCCCGCGCAGGCGGCGCGGCCCGGTGACGATCGCGCGGTGGGGGTCGCACATCACGATGTCGGCGCCCATCAGGATCAGCTTGTCGGTGAAGATCAGGCGGTTCTCGAACATCCACTCGTGCACGAGGATCGAGCCCTCGGCCTGGGTCGCGAGCGCGACCGCGATCGAGGTCAGGTCCGCGGGGAAGGCGGGCCACGGGCCGTCCTGGATCTTGCCCTTGTAGTCGCCCACATCGGACTGCACCACCAGGCGCTGTCCGCCGGGCACCACCACGTCGTTGCCCTCCAGCTGCGAGCGCAGCCCCAGGCGCTCGAACACCAGGCGAATAATGCGCAGGTCGTTAGGGACGGTGTCTTTGATGCGCAGTTCCCCCCCGGTGACCCCGGCGAGCGCCATGAAGCTGCCAATCTCGATGTGGTCGGGGGCCACCTCGTGCTCGCACCCGTGCAGGCGCTCGGCGCCATTGACCGTCAGCAGGTTCGAGCCGATGCCCTGGATGTCGGCGCCCATCTTCACGAGCATCCGCGCGAGGTCCTGCACGTGAGGCTCGCACGCAGCGTTGCCGATAACCGTCGCGCCGGGCGTCAGCGCGGCCGCCATCAGCGCGTTCTCGGTGGCCATCACCGAGGGCTCGTCCATGAACACGTCGGTGGGCCGCAGCCCGCGGGGAGCGCTCAACACGATGTCGCGGCCGCAGACGGTGGTGGCGCCCATCGCGCGGAAGGCGTCGAGGTGGGGGTCAAGGCGACGGCGCCCGATCACGTCGCCCCCCGGCGGGGGCATCACAGCGCGGTGAAAGCGCGCCAACAGCGGGCCGGCCAAGAGGAAGGAGGCGCGGATCTGCTCGGCCAACTCGGGGGCGATCTCCACGTCGTGCACCCCGGCGGCGCACAGCGCGACCTCGTTGGGCCCGCGCCACTCCACGCGCACGCCGATCGCACTCAGGATCCTCAGCAGCGCGTCGACGTCGCGGATGCGCGGCACGTTGCGCACCACCACCTCGCCCTCAGTGAGGACGGCTGCCGCGAGGATCGGCAGGGCCCCGTTCTTGTTGCCGGCGGGGACCAAGGTCCCCGACAGCGGGACGCCGCCTTCGATGACGAACTTCTCCATAGGCTGAATGCGCCGTCGCCGGCCCCAAAGGGGAGCGGGGGCAGAGCGCTTGGCAAGCGTAACAGCCACGTGGGAGGTGTTCGCCCGCGAAGGGCTGGGACCTGCATGGGAATTGCGCATCCGAGGACGAGCAGCGCGCGGGGATCATGCAACTTCCGTTGCAGAGCAAGCATCGAACTTTTGGCTTGTCTAAGCCATTTTTGAGCGGCGGGCCCGAACACGTACGTATGTTCGCCCGGCAACGTCCGAGGCTGGCCGTACTCTACGAACATATGTTCTCTCAACTCTTGCGCGACGCCCTCGAGACCACTGTCGCTTTGCTGACGCTCGAGGACGGCGAGGAGGCCCACCGGGAAGCCGAGTGGGAGGGGCGCTGCCCGCAGTGGAGCAGACGCCTTTCGGCCCCGGTGGCCTCCGGCGCGGGACCTCGCGCACATGCTTACGCTCAGACCCACATCCCCACACCGGCGCGAGGCGCGCAGATGCTCGGCGGGCAGCAGCTCAGCGCGGCGCGAGGATCACAACAGGCAGCTCGCGCGTGGCGATCGACTTGTAGTGCTCGTAGCCGCTGTACAGCTGCACGAAGCGCGGCCACAGCTCGCTGACCTCCTGCTCGCTCGCCGCGCGGGCGCGCACGGGGTGCGAGGCGCCGCGCACGAACGCCTCGGCGTCGGGGTGGTCCTGCAGGTTGTGCCACCACGCCGGCGTGTGCTTGGCGGCGCCGTTGGAGGCGACCACCGCGTAGCCGCCCTCATAGTCGAGGCAGAACATGGGCGCGTCGCGCTGCTTGCCGCTGCGGCGCCCCACGGTGCGCAGCACCAACACGTCGCTCTCTACGCCCAGCATCCGTCCTGCGAGCTTGCCGCGGGAAGCGCGCAGGATGCGCGCGTGCAGACGGGCTGCCGCGCCCGCACCGGGCTTGCCGGCGATGTAGGGGCTGATCTTGGCGTAAACGTCGGCGACGGTGGGCATAGCGACGCATCCTACAGCCCCGCCGCACGACGACGGGCCGCCCTTGGGCGGCCCGTGTATGAAAAAACCGGCGGCGTCCTACTCTCCCAGGCCCTTGCGAGCCAAGTACCATCGGCGCTGAGGGGCTTAACTGCTCTGTTCGGAATGGGAAGAGGTGTTTCCCCCTCGCTAAAGCCACCGGAAAAAGGCGAGAAACCTCGCCTCCCAGGCCCTTCAAAACTGCACAGCGCCACACCGGGTACCACCTGTAGATCGCTGCCTCCTAGGAGGCAAAAATAAATCCGTCAAGCCCTCGAACCATTAGTACCAGTCTCCTGCAGACGTTACCGTCCTTCCAGATCTGGCCTATCAACCTGGTGGTCTACCAGGGGTCTTACTCCCTCTAGGGGATGGGAGAGTTCATCTCGAGGCCGGCTTCCCGCTTAGATGCTTTCAGCGGTTATCCGATCCACACGTAGCTAGTCTGCTATGCCCTTGGCAGGACAACAGATACACCAGAGGTGCGTTCATCCCGGTCCTCTCGTACTAGGGACAAATCCTCTCAACTCTCCAACGCCCACGGCAGATAGGGACCGACAGTTTTGTTACTCACAGCCCCGAATCGGTGGCTGCGGGCCAGGACATTTCTGCCTGACTCTGCATGTCGCCATGCAGCTCGGACTATATCTTCAGGAGGCATCACTCCCCTGTTCGGCATATAGTCTCTGAGGATTCTGGATCGCTACCGATGAGCTCCTTCCACCGCACACTTCGGAAGCGGCCCGCTCCGTTCATAGAGAGCGCCTCATCCAACAGCCTGGCGAAACCGTCAGGCGTGCGGTGCTGACCGAGAGCCATCGATCTCACGATCGCCGCAAACTTCTCGAAGTCCTCCTGTTTGGAGGACAACAAAGGCGACCGTTCAAAGAAAGGAATCACATACCCCAGTAAATGCACACGCCGTCGAACGACGTACACTAGCGCACGATCCTTCCTTCCGTTGGACTTGATGTAGCCGCACCCACCAAACCGCTCGCGTATCAGCCCGAGCACCTGAGCCCTGTCACCGTTCTGGCTGACATGAAAAACTCAGGGACCAACTGATAACCGCTACGGCAAGTGGGGTTGCGATTGACGGCGACTGCAAAGCAGCCCTCGCCATCTACATAGCCCGAAATGTAGCCATCCAGCCTTTCCTGCTGATTGTCCGCACCCGACACATTGTCACTGTAGCGACTGCTCCGGTCGGAACAATTGCTACGAGTAGTGCGGGATACACGGGTTTTCCAGCATATAGCCGAATTTATAGACAGCAACGGAATTTACTGTCTCACGACGTTCTGAACCCAGCTCGCGTACCGCTTTAATGGGCGAACAGCCCAACCCTTGGGAGCGACTCCACCCCCAGGATGCGACGAGCCGACATCGAGGTGCCAAACCGGGCCGTCGATGTGGACTCTTGGGCCCGATAAGCCTGTTATCCCCGGAGTACCTTTTATCCGTTGAGCGACGGCACTTCCACTTGCTACCGCCGGATCACTAAGACCTGCTTTCGCACCTGCTCGACTTGTCAGTCTCGCAGTCAAGCTCCCTTACTACCTTTACGCTCTACGCACGATTTCCAACCGTGCTGAGGGAACCTTTGTGCGCCTCCGTTACATTTTAGGAGGCGACCGCCCCAGTCAAACTACCCGCCTGGAACTGTCCAGCACCCTGATTCAAGGAATGCTGTTAGAAACCCAATACACCAAGGGTGGTATCTAAAGGTTGGCTCCACGCCGGCCGCAACCAGCGCTTCAAAGCCTCCCACCTATCCTGAGCGAGATGCACCGAATTCCAATACCAGGTTGTAGTAAAGGTTCACGGGGTCTTTCCGTCTAGCCGCGGGTACTCGGCATCTTCACCGAGACTGCAATTTCACCGAGCCCCTCGTTGAGACAGTGCTGAAGTCGTTACGCCATTCGTGCAGGTCGGAACTTACCCGACAAGGAATTTCGCTCTAGCTGTTACTAACCAGGCTTCCCGTGGCACGACCTGGTTTAAACTGGTCGCAATTGACCAGCGAGTCGATCATTTCTGTCGACCTCTTCATGTCGCCATGAAGAACGGACTGTATCTTCACCTCTTATGAGGTGGCTGGCGTACAGTCTCTGAGGATACGCAGATAGGAGGAGGGCTTCCTTCTATTCATGCCCTCGACGATCATCGCAATCTCAGCGATTCCGTCGATCTCCAGATGACGACCGGCGTCCATCAGACCCAGGATTTTGACAAACAACTCAAAGTCCTGTGCCTTCGCCGTACGTAAAGGCACCTGATACATGAATGGCACCACCCGCTCTCGCAGGTCAATACCTTTCCGTACGCACCATCGAAACACGTCCTCGCGATGATTATCACGTCGAGCGTTCCGATAGATGGCGCCACATCCAAAGAACTCCTGCAGAGTCTCAAGAGCACCAATACTACGTGCTCCTTGGGTCACGACGAACTCAGGCCGGACTTGCCAGCCTAGGCGAACTGCCGCGCAACGATTCACGTTGACGCAGAAGCAGCCCTCGCCATCGATCATTCCAGAGACCCAGCCTTCTAACCTGTGTCTTTCCTGCTGATTGTCCGCACCCGGCACATTGTCACGATACCGCCCACTTCGGACGGAACTCGTAGTGCGGGATACTCGGATGTTCCAGCATATGGCCAGCTGCACCTAGCGCCTTGCGACACTAGGGGGCAACGATAGTCACCTTAGGACCGTTATAGTTACGGCCGCCGTTTACCGGGGCTTAGCTTCGCTGCTTCGGGACAAGCCCTAACAACTCCACGTAACCTTCCGGCACCGGGCAGGCGTCAGCCCCTATACGTCGTCTTTCGACTTAGCAGAGACCTGTGTTTTTGGTAAACAGTCGCTTCAGCCTATTCACTGCGGCCCCCTCGGACTCCACTCGCGAAGAGCTTCACCCTACTGGGGCGCCCCTTATCCCGAAGTTACGGGGCTATTTTGCCGAGTTCCTTAACGAGGGTTATCTCGATCACCTTAGTATTCTCTACTTGCCCACCTGTGTCGGTTTTGGTACGGGCACGCGCTTCCTCCCTAGAGGATTTTCTTGGAGGCATGGCGTCGGGGAGTCGCCGGCTCAGAGCCAGCTCACATCGCACCTCGGGTTGAATGCAGCCCCGCATTTAACAGGGGCCGCCCCTACATGCTTGTCCCAGGGCAACCATCGCCTGGGTTCCCTTAGCCTTCCTCGTCCCCCCATCGGTCAAACGGAAGCGACGTGGTACAGGAATATCAACCTGTTGGCCATCGACTACGCCTTTCGGCCTCGCCTTAGGTCCCGACTAACCCTGAGCAGACGAACTTTACTCAGGAATCCTTGGGCAATCGGTGGAAAGGATTCTCACCTTTCTTTCGTTACTAATGCCGGCATTCTCACTTCCCACGCCTCCACGGCTAGCTTACGCCGCCGCTTTACTGGCATGGGAACGCTCTCCTACCGCGCGATCGGTCCGAAGACCTCACGCACCCGCAGCTTCGGTGACTAGCTTGAGCCCCGTTACATTGTCCGCGCTCGAACACTTGACCAGTGAGCTGTTACGCACTCTTTCAAGGGTGGCTGCCTCTAAGCCAACCTCCTGGTTGTCTATGCACTCGAACATCGTTTCCCACTTAGCTAGTACTTTGGGACCTTAGCTGGCGGTCTGGGTTGTTTCCCTTTCGACGCTGAAGCTTATCCCCCAGCGACTGACTCCCGGAGTAAACGTAATGGTCTTCGGAGTTTGCCTGAAGTCGGTAACCTGGTAGGGCCCCTAGTCCAAACAGTGCTCTACGGCCAAAACGCAATTTATCCGAGGCTATACCTAAATATATTTCGGAGAGAACCAGATATCACTGAGCTTGATTAGCCTTTCACTCCGACCCACAGGTCATCCGCCCAGTTTTCAACCTAGGTCGGTTCGGCCCTCCACGAGGTCTTACCCCCGCTTCAGCCTGCCCATGGGTAGCTCGCTCAGTTTCGGGTATACCGCCTACGACTATGTCGCCCTATTAGGACTCGCTTTCGCTACGGCTCCGCTCATCGCTTAACCTTGCCGCAGACGAGTAACTCGCCGGCTCGTTATGCAAAAAGCACGCGGTCACAGGACAAGCCTGCTCCCACCGCTTGTAGGCACGCGGTTTCAGGTACTATTTCACTCCCCTTCCGGGGTTCTTTTCACCTTTCCCTCACGGTACTTGTCCGCTATCGGTCACTAAGGAGTACTTAGCCTTGGAGGGTGGTCCCCCCAGGTTCAGTCCGCGTTTCACGGGCGCGGACTTACTCAGGAACGTCTGACGGAAGGCCATGCAGTTTCGTCTACGGGACGGTTGCCCTCTATGGTGCGTGGTTCCACACGCTTCGACTACCACATGACTTTGTAACTTCCGCCGAGCTGGCCACAGCTCGGAACAAACGCCCTACAACCCCTGCTACGCAACGCGTGGCCGCTTACACGCAGCAAGTTTGGGCTGATCCCTTTTCGCTCGCCACTACTCAGGGAGTCTCGGTTGATTTACTTTCCTCGGGGTACTGAGATGTTTCACTTCCCCCGCTTGTCCTCCGCCGGCCTATGTATTCAGCCGGGGATAACGCCGCATTACCAGCGCTGGGTTTCCCCATTCGGGAATCCACGGGTCAAAGGCTATTCAGCGCCTAACCGTGGCTTATCGCAGCCGTTCACGCCCTTCTTCGACTCTTAGTGCCAAGGCATCCACCATGTGCCCTTACTATCTTGACGGTGATCTGGTCCCAAGTGACGTTCCCACCCTCCTGACGGAGCGCAGGTCGATCACAGAGGACCCGGTGATACCCGTTTTTCAGCCGCCGCTTATCGATGGCGGCTGATTGTGGCTTCTGTGCAGTTTTCAAGGACCGTGGAGAGGCGATAACGCCGGCCTGCGTAGGGCATGTGCGGACGCGCTTATCAGCGCGGCTGCGCCTTCCACAGGCGGACGCCGGTCTCTCAAAACTCAACAGCATGCTGACGGTTGTTGATCGCCGCCCTCTCATCAGCCTCCGAGTAGGACGGAGCTGGATGATTAAGACGGCGCGTACCCCAAAGGGCACTGGCCAGCCAGGTTCGGTCGACATGCTAGGCCCGGCCTGCTCTGTCACCGCTCGACTCCCAAGACCCGAAGGTCTCTTCGATCGAACGGCCGCGTGGACCGGGGCACAGTATGTGCTCCCTAGAAAGGAGGTGATCCAGCCGCAGCTTCCGCTACGGCTACCTTGTTACGACTTCACCCCAGTCACGAGCCCCACCTTCGACGGCTCCCTCCCTTGCGGGTTAGGCCACCGGCTTCGGGTGTTGCTCACTCCCGTGGTGTGACGGGCGGTGTGTACAAGGCCCGGGAACGTATTCACCGCGGCAATGCTGATCCGCGATTACTAGCAACTCCGCCTTCATGCAGGCGAGTTTCAGCCTGCAATCCGAACCGAGACGCACTTTAAGGGATTCGCTCCACCTCGCGGTATCGCAGCCCTCTGTATGCGCCAATGTAGCACGTGTGTAGCCCTGGACATAAGGGGCATGATGACTTGACGTCATCCCCACCTTCCTCCGGTTTGTCACCGGCAGTCTCGCATGAGTCCCCAACTAAATGCTGGCAACATGCGACGGGGGTTGCGCTCGTTGCGGGACTTAACCCAACATCTCACGACACGAGCTGACGACAGCCATGCACCACCTGTGAAAGTGCTCCGAAGAGAAGACGTGTTTCCACGCCGGTCACTCACATGTCAAGCCCAGGTAAGGTTCTTCGCGTCGCGTCGAATTAAACCACATGCTCCGCTGCTTGTGCGGGCCCCCGTCAATTCCTTTGAGTTTTAGCCTTGCGGCCGTACTCCCCAGGCGGGCAACTTAATGCGTTAGCTTCGACACGGGGGGAGTCGACACCCCCCACATCTAGTTGCCATCGTTTACAGCGTGGACTACCAGGGTATCTAATCCTGTTTGCTCCCCACGCTTTCGCGTCTCAGCGTCAGTCACGTCCCAGCGAGCTGCCTTCGCCATTGGTGTTCCTCCTGATATCTGCGCATTTCACCGCTACACCAGGAATTCCACTCGCCCCTTCCGGACTCTAGCCCGACAGTATCCACCGGCATTCCAGGGTTGAGCCCTGGACTTTCACAGCGGACTTGTCGGGCCGCCTACACGCTCTTTACGCCCAATAATTCCGGACAACGCTTGCACCCTACGTATTACCGCGGCTGCTGGCACGTAGTTAGCCGGTGCTTCTTGTGAAGGTACCGTCACTCCAGCCGGCTATTCACCGGCGAAGCTTCGTCCCAACTGAAAGGGGTTTACAACCCGAAAGCCTTCTTCCCCCACGCGGCGTTGCTGCGTCACGCTTTCGCGCATTGCGCAAGATTCCCCACTGCTGCCTCCCGTAGGAGTCTGGGCCGTGTCTCAGTCCCAGTGTGGCTGATCGTCCTCTCAGACCAGCTACCCATCGAAGCCTTGGTGAGCCGTTACCTCACCAACAAGCTAATGGGCCGCGGGCTCATCTCGATGCGGAGGCCGAAGCTTCCTTTCCCCTTGCGGGCACATCCGGTATTAGCCCGAGTTTCCTCGGGTTGTCCCGGTCATCGAGGCAGATAACCCACGTGTTACTCACCCGTTCGCGGCTCTGCCCCAGGGCAAGCCCTGGTTCGTCGCTCCACTTGCATGTGTTAAGCACGCCGCCAGCGTTCGTCCTGAGCCAGGATCAAACTCTCCGTGAAGAACTTCACGAAAAGCTGTCATGGAGTTGCCGGTCGCCGCTGATCGAAGATCGGCCAGCGATGACCGGACGGTCGGGGCTCTATACACGTGAGCCCCGAACCATGACGGGGTACTGCTCCTACTTGACTCTTTGTCCGTCGTTAGACCAGCGCGCGTAAACGCACGGCCCGACGACGGGTCGAACCTGGACGCACACCACGATCGAACTCGATCGTAGATGCGCATGCTGTTGAGTTTTCAAAGACCGTCGATGCCTCTCTGGAGGGATTCTCTTTGGAGGAGACCGATCCGACCCACGCCCTTGGGCGACCTGCGGGCCGACGAAGAAGTATAGCGCGCCGGGGGCGTCGGCGTCAAATCCGTCGATGGGGCGAGTCTAGCCAGCTCGTTGCAGACGCCGAAAGCGGCGCTTACCGACCTTCAACACCTGCCCATCGGCCCGCTGGGCGTCGACATCGTACTCCTCCGCCCCCAGCGGCTCACCGCCAAGCGAGACCCCGCCGTGCTCGATCAGGCGACGCGCCTCCGAACGAGATATGCCAAACGCCCCGGCCATCACTTCGGGCAGATGGACGCTGCCGCCGTCGCTCTGGAAGCGGGCCTCCTCAACCTCCTCGGGCACCTCGTGCTCGATGAAGACCTTGTCGAAGTCGCGCTCGGCCCGCTCGGCCTCGGCCGGCGAGTGCAGCCAGCCCACCAGCTCCCGCGCGAGCAGGCGCTTGGCGTCGCGAGCCGGCATCTCCTCCGGCCCCGGCGGCTCGCGATGCAGCAGCAGCCTGTAGTACTCGCCCATCGCACCATCGGGAATGCTCAGCGTCTTGCCATAGATCTCCTGCGGCGAGTCGGTGATCCCGATCTGGTTGCCCAGCGACTTGGACATCTTCTGATGTCCGTCGATGCCCACGAGGATCGGCAGCGTCACGATCGCCTGCCCCGGCTGGTCGTAAGCGCGCTGTACGTCGCGCCCCAGCAGCAGGTTGAACTTCTGATCGGTGCCCCCCAGCTCCACATCGGCCTCTATGGCCACCGAGTCGTAGCCCTGCAGCAGTGGGTACATCAGCTCGAGCATCGAGATCGGCTGCTGCGCCGACCAGCGCTTGGCGAAGTCATCGCGCTCCAGTAGCTGCGCCACGGTGGTCGTACGCATCAGCGCCAGCAGGTCGACTTTCGCAAGCCACTCGCTGTTGCGCCGGACCTCCAGCCGCTCTGAATCGAGAATCCGCAGCGTCTGCTCCTGAAAGGTCGCCGCGTTGGCCTCGATTTCCTCCGCGGATAGCATCGGGCGCAGCGTCGAGCGTCCTGATGGGTCCCCAACGCGAGCGGTGTAGTCGCCGACGATCAGCACTACCACATGCCCCGCGTCCTGGAACTCGCGCAGCTTGCCCAACACGACCGCATGGCCGAGGTGGATGTCCGGCGCGGTGGGGTCGATCCCCAGCTTGACGCGCAGGGCCCGCCCCTCGGCCCTCGCGCGCACCAGTACCTGGGCCAATCCGCCGTCCGGCAGGCAGTCGACTGAGTTACGCGCCAGGCGCGCGGACTCGCGCCCCGCCTCAGTGGCCGCATCGGTGGGGTCGGGCATCGACGCGAATGCTAGTCCCCGGCTCGTTACCGCGGGCTCGACATGGCACCACCACGCCGTCGGGTGGGTTGGTCCTCGAATCTCCCGACCCCACTCGACCCTCGACCACCCCAACCGCACATCCCTTCCGGGAAAGCCTCTAAGCTCTCCCCTCTGTGCCCGTGGAGCTAGCCGCATCGCCCACCGGCGGCCGGCCGCGCCTGAAGAAGCTTCGCTTCCTTCTGATCTTCCTGGCGGTCATGCTGCTCGGCCTGGTCTCGTTCGTGTTCGGCATGTTCATGGCCGTGGCGTCCGACCTGCCCTCGCTGGACAACCGCGCGGAGTACGACAACGCGCGCAACTCGGTGCTGCTGGACGACCTCGGCCGGCCGCTGGGGGTGCTGAGCCGCCAGAACCAGATCCTGCTGACGCCCAACCAGATTCCGCAGATCGTCAAGGAGGCGGTGATCTCGATCGAGGACAAGCGCTTTCGCAGCAACAGCGGCATCGACCTGCGCGGCATCGCTCGCGCTTTCCTCCAGGACATCCTGCACCAGGGCGCCGTGCAGGGCGCCTCAACGATCGAGCAGCAGTTCGTCAAGAACGCGCTGCAGGCGCAGTCGCACCGCACGATCTTCGAGAAGCTGCGCGAGGCGGCGCTGGCATATCAGCTGGCCCACAGGTGGTCGAAGGAAAAGATCATCACCGAGTACCTCAACGAAATCTACTTCGGCAACGGCGCCTACGGGATCGAGGCCGCGGCGCGCACCTACTTCGGCCAGGACGTCAACCACCTGGGCTGCGGCACGCTCGGCCACCCGCTGTGCGTGGAACAGCTCGAGCCCGCCGAAGCGGCGCTGTTGGCGGGCATCATCCAGTCGCCCACCGACTACGACCCGGTGACCGAGCCGGCCGCCGCGCGGGCGCGGCGCGACGTGGTGCTCGAACAGATGCTCGATCAGGGCTACCTGACCAAGATGGAGTACGAAGAAAGCATCGCCCAGTCGCTGCCGGCGGCGAAGGACGTGCAGCCCCCCCACCAGACCTTCGTGGAAGGCTACGACGTGGGCTACTTCGCCAGCTGGGTCACCCAGCAGGTGATCGAACGCTACGGCGCCACGCGGGCCTTCGACGGCGGGCTGCAGATCCGCACCACGCTCGACCTCAACATGCAGCGCGCCGCCGAAGCGGCCGTCGACAGCTACCTGCCCGGGCCCGAAGGCCCCACGGCGGCGCTCGTGGCGATCGAAAACTCCACCGGCGAGGTGCGCGCGATGGTGGGCGGGCGCAGCTACGACGAAACCCCCTTCAACCTCGCCACCCAGGGGGAGCGACAGCCGGGCTCCTCCTTCAAGGCATTCGACCTCGCCGCGGCGCTGGAGCAGGGCATCTCCCCTGACTCGGTGTGGGCCTCGAAGGAGAAGACCTTCTACGTACACGGCCCCAATGGCACCGAAAAGTTCGTGGTCCACAACGACGAAGGCTCCTATACCGGCTCGAACACGCTCACCGGCGCCACGGCGTACTCGGACAACTCGATCTACGCGGAAGTCGGCCTGAAGGTGGGCACCAGCCACATCGCCGACCTGGCCCACCGCATGGGCATCACCACCCCTATCTCCACCAACCCCGCGATGACGATCGGCGGTCTGAACGTGGGCGTCACGCCGCTGGACATGGCACACGCGTATGAGACGATCGCGCACGGCGGCGAGCGCGTCGGCGGCACGCTGGTCTCCGACGACGCCCCCGTGGGCATCCAGGAAGTGGACGCCGGCGGGCGCACGCTCCCCGACGGCCACCACCACGACGTCGAGCACACACGGCTTACACGGGTGCTGTCCGGCGAAGTGGCCGAAACCGAGACCTCGATGCTGGAGACGGTGCTGGAGTACGGCACCGCCCGCGCGGCGGCGATCGGCCAGTTCGCGGCCGGCAAGACCGGCACCACCTCCAACTTCGGCGACGCCTGGTTCGTCGGCTGGGACCACAAGTACACCGTCGCGGTGTGGGTGGGCTACCCCAACAAGCTGATCCCGATGACGACCGACTTCGGCGGGCAGCCGGTGTTCGGCGGCACCTACCCCGCCCTGATCTGGCACAACTTCATGCTCGCGGCGATGGGGATCGAAAAGGAACGCGCCACGCAGACCGCGGCGGCACATGCGAAGACGTCAAAGTCCGGGCTCACCTCGGAAGCGAGCGGGTCTCCCTCCACGAGCACCCCCCAGGAAACCCAGACGCCCGCGGGCTCATCACCTCATACCCCGCCCGCTCCGTCCTCCAAGTCGGCTCCGCAGCCGTCGGCCCCCCAATCCCCGACGCCCGGAGCCGCGAGCCCGCAGCCCGCAACGCCATCGCCGGCAGCACCACCGACACCGGCGCCCGAACCGGCCGCCCCGGCGCCCACGGCAGGCGGGTCTTCTCCTGCCGTCGGAGGCACCGCTGCGCCCAGCGGCGGCTAGCGAGGTCTCGGACGCGAGACGTGGGGATTGCCCGCGGCGCAGAAGCGCCACGGCAGATCGGCGGCCTTGGTGATCCCGATGCGCTCACCGCTTACGACCAGTTGCTCGCGCCAGCGACCCTGGGGCGGCTTGATCGCGACCGGCCCAGCCGACAGGCTGGTGTCGTTCTCGGAGAGGTCGATACCGAGCGCCTGCGTGAGCTTGCCGGGACCTGAGCAGAGATCCTGCTCGCGCTCCACCCCGCGACGCGCCCGCATGGCCTCGATGCCGCGCAGTGGCTCGAGTGCCCGGATCAGCACCGCCGCACCGACTCCCGGCGGCTCGCACACGGCGTTGAGCAGGGCGTGAACGCCGTAGGAGCGATACACATACGCCACGCCGGGCTCGCCGAAGAGAGTGCGCGTGCGCGGCGTCAGCCCCACGAAGGCATGGCAGGCCGGCTCACTGTCGTGGTACGCCTCGGTCTCCACGATGACCCCGGCGGCGCCCTGGTGCTCCACGGTGCACCCGATCAGCTCGCGGGCGACCTCCAGCACCGGGCGATCGTAGAAGTCAGCCGGCAGCGCCCTCATCGAGCACGCCCCGCGCAACCTCGATCTGCTCGCGCACGCGCGCGAGCGCGGTGCCACCTTCGGAGACCTTGGACTCAAGCCAGGAACTCTGCGCCAGCGCCTCGTAGTACTGCTCGCTGCACCCCGCCAGCGCCTGGCTGTGCTCGGCCAGCTCCTCGACGGTGAGCTCTGAGAGGGTGCGGCCACTGTCCACCGCGCTGCGCACCAGCCCCGCGACGATGCCGTGGGCCTCGCGGAAGGGCACGCCGCAGCGGCTCACGAGCAGGTCGGCGATGTCGGTGGCCGCCAGCATCTCGTCCCCCGCGGCCGCGGCCAGGCGCTTGCGGCGAAAGCTCACGCCCTCGATCATTCCCCGAGCAGCCGCCAGCGCGAGCTCGATCGTGTCGCAGCTGTCGAACAGGTGCTCCTTGTCCTCCTGCAGGTCCTTGTTGTAGGTGAGCGGCAGCGCGTGCAGCACGCCGTGCAGGGCCGCGAGGCGGGCGACCACACGGGGGGCCTTCGCGCGCAGCAGCTCGGCGGCGTCGGGGTTCTTCTTCTGAGGCATGATCGAAGAGCCCGAACTCCACGCGTCGGGCAGCTCACAGAATCCAAACTCCTCGCTGCTCCACAACACCAACTCGGCGCCCAAACGCGAAAGGTGGGTGGCACACGTGGCCGCCGCGCCGAGGTAGTCGAGCACGAAGTCCCGGCCGGACACGGCGTCGATCGAGTTGGGCAGCACCTCCACAAAGCCCAGCTCGCGCGCCACCGCCTGGCGGTCGGTGTCGAAGTTCACGCCCGCCAGCGCGCCCGCGCCGAGCGGCAGGCGCGCCGCCTCGCGCGCGGCGAAGGCAAAGCGCGAGCGATCGCGGGAGAGCATCCAGAAGTAGGCCAGCAGGTGATGGCTGAGATACACGGGCTGGGCGCGCTGCAGGTGGGTGTAGCCGGGCATCGGCCAATCCAGGTGCTGTTCGGCGCGCCCCAGCAGCGCCGCCATCAGCGCCCCGACCGCCGCCTGCGCGACCTGCGCGCGTTCGCGTGTATACAGCGCCAGATCGGTGACGACCTGGTCGTTGCGCGAGCGCGCCGTATGCAGCCTGCCGCCCACGGCGCCGACGATCTCGGTCAGCCGCCGCTCGATCGCCATGTGGATGTCCTCATCGTCATCGCGCAGTCGGAAACAGTCCTCGCTGAACTCCCGCTGCACCTGCTCAAGACCCGCGAGGAGGGCGTCCCGGTCCTCGGTGGTGAGGATTCCGCGCGCGGCGAGCATTCGCGCGTGCGCGCGTGAGGCCGCCAGATCGTGTGGCCACAGACGCCTGTCGAAGCCGATCGAGGCGTTCAGGCGCTGGAAGTCGGGGTGCTGGGGCTCGTGGAAGCGGGACACGCCGGCGTGAGTCTAGGGCCTTTAGGGCCTATCCCTCCAGGCCCTGCGCCAGAGCCCTACCGCCTCGCCTCCGGACGCGCCCTGGCGAGACGGGTCTGCAGCGCTGCGCGAGCCGCGCCGCGAGCGCATCCAGCAGCCTCGGTAGCGCACTCCCTGGTACAGCACTGTTTCCGCTGGTAGGCTGCGATTCCACTTTCCATTCATCTGACTTAGACTAGGGGTTACGAAATGTCCCAGACGATCCGGCGCCCTCCGCAGACGACAAGACGCCGTCTGGAGAGCCCCAACATATTCCCGTTGCTGAACTCCAGACTGCCACGCGGGCCGCACTCGCTTTCCCGCGAGCAGGTGGAGGCCAACCAGCGCATGCGCGTCGGCATGGCCATGCTGGAATCGATCGGCGAGCAGGGCTACGTGGCGACCACGGTCTCCGACGTGGTGGCGCTGGCAGGAGTTTCCCGCAAGGCCTTCTACCAGCACTTCGCAAATAAGGAAGAGTGCTTCCTCGCGACCTACGACGCGATCGTCGATGAGGGCAGGCGCAGGGTGGCGCGCACCTTCGCGGAAACCGACGAGCAGTCCGATCGCATCGAGACGGCGATTCGCGCGCTGTTCGTCGCGGCGATGGAAAACCCCTATGCCCTGCGCCTGGCGATCACCGAGATCACAGCTGTGGGGCCAGCGGGGATCGAACGCCGCGAGCGCGCGATGACGGCCTACGGACAGCTCATCCGCGAGGGCATGGGCTTCGGCACGGCGACAGGCAAAGCGGGCGGGCGGGTCGCATACGCGGGCCTGCCCGATACGACACTGCGAGCCGTGGTGGGAGGTCTCAACCGGGTGCTGGTCGCCAGCCTGCACGCCGGACGGGCCACCAAGCCGCTTGACCTGGTGCCCGATCTGGCCCGCTGGGCGACCGCCTACCGCTCCATGCCCAAGTCGCTGCAGGCGAGCATCGCGCGCAGCCGCCCCAAGCGCGCCCGCGCGCAGAGCGCTTCGCTGGGAGGCCGCGCGCCGGGGACGCTCTCGCCGCGGGTGCCTGGGGACAGGCGGCGCTCCGCGCACGGCGCCTCACGCAGCTTCGTCGTCCACAACCAGCGCGAGCGGATCCTCGATGCCGTCGCCAACCTCACGGCCGCCAACGGATACGGGGCGCTGACGGTCGAAGACATCGCCAGCGAGGCGGCGATCTCGCTGCAGGCCTTCTACGAGCACTTCGAGAGCAAGGAGGACGCCTTCCTGGTGGCCTACGAGCTGGGCCACACCAAGGGCCTGGACATCGTGGAACGCGCGTTCGCCACGGCGCCGGACTGGCGTACCGGTGTGCGGGACGGCCTCTACAACCTGATGGCCTACCTCGCCTCCGAGCCGTCCTTCGCGAGCCTCGCGCTGATGGGCAGCACGGTGGCCACCCCACGCGCCAGCAAGCTCTCGAACAAGGGTGTGAGCGCCTACGCGCAGCTGCTCTCCCCCGGCTTCGAGGAGGTGCCCAAGAGCAAGCGACCGCCCGCGATCGCGATCGAAGCGATCGCCGGGGGGCTGCAGGAGGTGTTCCTGCACCACGCTGCGCTCGGACGCCTAAACGAGCTGCCCGAGCTGACACCGGAGGTGACCTACATCGCGCTGGCGCCGTTCATCGGACCGCAGGAGGCCGCGCAGGTGGCGATCAAACCGATGGACGAGTGAGCAGCGCGGATCGTCAAACCGATGGACGAATGACGGGCGCCGCTCAAACCGACGAACGACTGAGGATCGCGCGCAGCGTCTGCGCCACGCGCGCCACCTGCCCCTCGCCCATGCCGGGAAAGAACGGCAACGCCAGCGAGCGCGCGGCGACGTCCTCGCAGACCGGAAACTCCCCCGCGCGGTGCCCGAAGCGCTCGCGGTAGAAGCTCATCAGGTGGATCGCCGGCAGGTAGGGCTTGCTCTGCACGCCCTCCGCTGCGAGCGCGCGAACGACACCATCCCGATCGATATCCCAGGGCAGCTGCACGACGAACACGAACCAGCCGCGTACATCGCCGTCGCGATCGGGACACGGCAGCTCCAGGTCCTCGATCCCCGCGAGCGCTTCGCGGTAGCGCGCGGCCACCAGCGCGCGCGCCGCCAGCATCTCCCCCAGGCGCTCCAGTTGGGCCAGGCCGAGCGCACAGGCAACGTCGGACAGCCGGTAGTTGAATCCCAGGCGGTCGTGGTCGAGCCAGCCCATGTCCGGCGCGCGGCCCTGGTTGCGCTCGGAGTCGATCCGTTCCTTCAGCGCGGGGTCGCCCAGCGTGACCATCCCCCCCTCGCCGGTGGTGAGTTGCTTGTTGGCGTAGAACCCGAACACCGCCGGGTGCCCGCGGCCACCCACCGGGGTACCGTCGCCGTGTATGGCGCCCAGCGCCTCGCAGGCGTCCTCGACCAGCCCCAACCCGTGACGTGCGGCAAGCGCCTCGAAGGCGGGCAGCGCGGCGGGGTAGCCGAAGATGTGCACCGGCAGCAGCGCGCGCGTGCGCTCGGTGACGGCGGCGGCGGCGGCCTGCGGATCGAGGTTGAGCGTGAGCGGGTCGATGTCCGCGAACACCGGCTTGGCGCCCTCGTACAGCGCAACGTTGGCTGAGGCCACGAACGAGAAGGGGCTCGTGATGACCTCATCGCCGCGCTGCACCCCCACGGCGCGCAGCGCGAGGTGCAGGCCCGCGGTGCCGCTGGAGACGGCGCTGGCCAGCGGAGCGCCCACGCGCGCGGCGAACGTGCGCTCGAACTCGCCCAGACGCGGGCCGAGCGAGAGGTGTCCGGAGCGCAGCACCTCCAGCACCGCCCGCTCCTCGGCTTTTCCCATGACGGGCTGGGCGAGCGGGATGGTTGTGACGCGAGTAGGCGCCTGGCTCACGCGGGCGCCGCTCCTGGTTCCCGGCGGGCTCGGGACGCCCCGCTCACGCCCGCCGCGCTCCGGCGGCTCCGGCGGCAACCTGCATGCCATACGCCAGGGAATCGACCAGCGCGTCCCACGAGGCCGCGATCACGTTCTCGGACACACCGATCGTGCCCCACACGCGCTGACCGTCGGAGGCGTCGATCAGCACCCGTGTGACGGCGCCGGTGCCCTTCGTCTCATCCAGGATGCGCACCTTGAAGTTGACGAGGTCGATGTCGCGCAGGTGCGGGTGGATCTCGCCGATCGCCTCGCGCAGGGCCCTGTCGAGCGCGTTGACCGGGCCGTTGCCCATCGCGGTGCGGATGTACTGCTCCTCCTCGCCGCCCGCGCCGCCGGGAAGCCAGATCTTGATCGTGGCCTCGGTCTCGACCTGGCCGTCGGCGCGCTTCTCCACCAGCACGCGCCAGGACTCCAGGCGAAACAGCGGCTCGTACGCGCCGGACTCCCTGAGCATCAAGAGCTCGAAGGAGCCGTCGGCCGCCTCGAACTGGAAGCCCTGGTGCTCGAGCGCCTTGACGCGCTCCACCGTGCGCGCCGCGGCGGCGTCGTCCAGCTCGATGCCCGCCTCGCGCGCCTTCTCCAGCACCGTGGCGCGACCGGCCAGCTCGGAGATCAGGATGTCGCGTTGGTTGCCCACCAGCTCGGGGGCGGCGTGCTCGAAGGCCTCGGGGTCGGCCTGCACGCCGGCGGCGTGCATCCCCGCCTTGTGCGCGTAGGCGTGCTTGCCGACGTAGGGCTGGGCTGGATCGGGCGCGCGGTTGAGCAGCTCGTCCACGAAGTGCGCGGTCTCGGTGAGCCGCGCCAGACCCTCGGCGGGAAGCACTTCGATACCCATCTTCAGCTGCAGGTCGGCGACGATCGTCAACAGGTTGGCGTTGCCGGTGCGCTCGCCGATGCCGTTGACGGTGCCCTGCACCTGTGTGGCGCCGGCCTCGACGGCCACCAGCGTGTTGGCCACCGCGCAGCCGGAGTCGTCGTGCGTATGGATCCCAAGCGCCACGTCGGGGAGCGCGGCGCGCACGTCGGCCACCACCTCGCGCAGGCGCGTGGGCAGCGAGCCGCCGTTGGTGTCGCACAGCACCACGCGCTCCGCGCCCGCGGCGGCGGCGGCGCGCACCGTTTCCAGCGCATAGGCGCGGTCCAGCGCGTAGCCGTCGAAGAAGTGCTCGGCGTCGAACAGCACGCGCTTGCCCTGCGCCACCAGAAACGCCACCGAGTCGCCGATCATCGTCAGGTTCTCCTCAGGCGAGACGCGCACGACCTTCTCCACGTGCAGCAGCGAGGACTTGCCGACCAGCGTGCAGGCGGGGGCGAAGCAGTCGGCAAGCACGCGCAGCCCCTCGTCCTGCTCGGCGCTGCCGTCGCGCCGGCGGGTCATGCCGAAGGCGACGATCTCAGAGGTATCCAGATGCTCGTCGGCCAGCAGCTCGAACAGCTGGCGCTCCTTGGGGTTGGAGGAGGGAAAGCCGGCCTCGATCATGTGCACGCCGAGGTCGTCCAGCGCATGGACCACGCGCAGCTTCTCCTCCGCGGTGAGCGTCATGCCGCCGCCGCCCATGCCGTCGCGCAGGGTGGCGTCGTAGAGCTCCAGCTTGGGCATCAGCGCGCCGGGGCTGGCGCCCCCGGCGGCTGGGCCGAGGGGGAGGCGATGGCGGCGCCCGTCGGGGTCTCGAGCGCCTGGACCTGAACCACGTCCAGCCACTCGCGGTAGCGCTCGCTGCGCCCGTGCACGGCATCGTCGAAGGCGGCCTGCAGCACGCGCGTCACCTCACCGGGTTCGCCGCTGCCGATCGTGTGGTCGTCGATCTCCCTGACGGGCACCAGCTCGGCCGCCGTGCCTGACAGGAATACCTCATCGGCCAGGTACATCTCCGCACGCGCGACGTTGCGCTCGACCACCGTGTAGCCGAGGTCTGAGGCGATCTGGATGACAGAGCGGCGCGTGATGCCGTCGAGGATCGAGTTGTGCTGACCGGGCGTGGCGATCTCGCCGTCGCGCACCACGTAGATGTTCTCGCCGGTGCCCTCGCACACATGACCGTGGTCGTCCAGCAGGATCGCCTCCTGGTAGCCGGCCTTCAACGACTCGACCTTGGCGAGCACGCTGTTGAGGTACTGGCCCGAGGCCTTGGCGTGGGGGATCAGCGAGTCGGGCGAGATGCGCCGCCACGAGGAGACCTTGGCGCGCACGCCGTTGCGCACGCCCTCCTCGCCGAGGTAGGAGCCCCACTCCCAGCAGGCGATCGTCACGTCGATGGGGGCATCGAGCGGGTTGAGCCCCATCTGGCCGTACCCGCGGTTGACGATCGGGCGGATGTAGCAGGAGCGCAGCCCGTTGCGTGCCACCAGCTCCAGCGTTGCCGCGCGCAGCTCCTCCACCGAGTAGGGCACCGGCATGTAGTAGAGGTCGGCGGAGCGGTGCAGGCGCTCCAGGTGCTCGGTGTTGCGGAACACCGCAGGGCCGAGCTCGGTGTCGTAGCAGCGCATCGAGTCGAACACCCCCGTGCCGTAGTGCAGGCCGTGCGTCAGGACGTGGACCTTGGCGTCCTCCCAGGCGACGAAACTGCCGTTCATCCAGATGAGGTCGGTGGGGTCCATGGGTTGGCTCCTTCAGAGATTTGCGAGAACGGACCGTGTCGCCTGCTCGGTGCCGACGGCGCCCCCCAGGTCGGGAGTGCGCAGGCCCTCCTCGAGCGCACGGTCAACTGCGGATTCTACCGCCGCGGCCTCGCTTGCCAAGCCCAGGCCGTGGCGCAGCAGCAGCGCGGCGGAGAGGAACATCGCCAAGGGGTTTGCGATGCCCTGTCCGGCGATGTCCGGGGCGGAGCCGTGCACTGGCTCGAACAGGCCCGGTCCGGAGCCATCGCCCAGCGAGGCGGAGGGCAACATGCCGATCGAGCCGGTGATCATCGCGGCCTCGTCGGAGAGGATGTCTCCGAACATGTTCTCGGTGAGGATGGTGTCGAAGTGGCGAGGGGCGGCGACGAGCTGCATCGCGGCGTTGTCCACCAGCACGTGCTCCAGTTGGATGTGGGGAAACTCGCGCGCGTGCACGTCCATCACGACCTGGCGCCACAGGCGCGATGTCTCCAGCACGTTGGCCTTGTCGACGCTCGAGACCTTCGCGCGTGCGGCGCCGAAGGCGGTGCGCGCGATGCGCTCAACCTCCGCGACGGTGTAGGCGCAGACGTCGGAGGCCATCGTCTCGGTGCGCACCTTCTCGCCGAAGTAGATGCCGCCCGTGAGCTCGCGCACCACCAGCAGGTCTGTCCCCTCGATCCGCTCGCGCCGCAGGGGCGAGGCTTCGTACAGCGCCGGCAGCGGGCGCACGGGGCGCAGGTTGGCGTACAGCCCGAGTACCTTGCGCAACCCGAGCAGGCCCTGCTCGGGGCGCGGCGCGTGCGGGTCGGTCGTATCCCATTTGGGGCCCCCCACCGCAGCCAGCAGCACCGCGTCGGCCTTACGGCAGGCGGCCAGCGTCTCATCGGTGAGCGCGGTGCCGTGCGCGTCGATCGCAGCCCCGCCGAAGACGTGCTCCTCGAACTCGAACGAGCCCACCGCACGCAGCACCTCAAGTGCTGGGGCCATTATCTCCGGGCCGATCCCGTCGCCGGGGAGAGTGACTATGTGGTGACTCACGGCGTGCCTCCAATGGACAGCGGAACTCGGCCCCGGCGCGCCAGACGCACGGGGCCAGGGGCCGAGAGGTTCTCACAAAGCCGTCGTCACCGGCCCGGAGCGCTCGCGCGCACCCTCGTAGGCGACGATCGCCGATTCCTCGCCGAGCGTCACACCGATGTCATCGAGCCCGGCCAGCAGGCGCCGGCGGATCTCGTGGTCGATCTCGAACGGGACTTCGCGTCCCTCGAAGCGCACCTCCTGCGCCTCCAGGTCCACTTCCCCCTCACCCGCGCGGGCCAGCGCGTGACAATCCTCCTCGCTCAGCACGACGGGCAGCAGCCCGATCTTGGTGCAGTTGGAGTAGAAGATGTCCGCGAAGCTCGGCGCGACGATCGCCTGGAAGCCGTAGTCCTGCAGGCCCCACGGCGCGTGCTCGCGCGAGGAGCCGCAGCCGAAGTTCTCGCCGGCGACGAGGATCGGGTTTGCAGGCAGGTCCCAGCCGGGCTCCTTGGCCCAGTCATAGAACAGGAACTCGCCGAACCCGGTGCGCTCCACGCGCTTCAAAAACTGCTTGGGCATGATCTGGTCGGTGTCGACGTTGGAGCGGTCCAGATGGGTGACTGCCCCAGCGATTGTGTGAATGGCATCCACAGCTAGCTCCAATCCCTGATGTCGGTGAAATGTCCCTCGATCGCGGCGGCGGCGGCCATCTGGGGGGAAACCAGATGCGTGCGCCCACCCCGCCCCTGGCGCCCCTCGAAGTTGCGGTTCGAGGTTGACGCGCAGCGCTCGCCCGGGGCGAGGATGTCGGGGTTCATGCCGAGGCACATCGAGCACCCCGCGACGCGCCAGTCAAAGCCCGCCTCGCGAAACACGCGGTCAAGCCCCTCGGCCTCGGCCTGCGCCTTGACCTGCTGGGAGCCGGGGACCACCATCGCGTTGACGCTCGGCGCGACCCGGCGCCCCGCGACCACCCCGGCGGCGGCGCGCAGGTCGCCGATGCGCGAGTTGGTGCACGAGCCGATGAACACGCGGTCCACCGCGATCTCGGAGATCGGCGTGCCGGGCTCCAGCGCCATATATGTCAAAGCGCGCTCGGCCGCCTCGCGGTCGGCGGGCGTGTCGAAATCGTCCGGCGAGGGCACGCTGTCGGTGACGGACAGGACCATGTCCGGCGTCGTGCCCCACGTCACCTGCGGGGTGATCGCCGAGGCGTCGACCTCGACCTCCAGGTCGTAGGAGGAACCCGCGTCGGAGGGCAGCTCGCGCCAACTCTCGACGGCCGCCTCGAGCGCCGCCCCGCGCGGGAAACCGGGCCGCTCCCGTTCCTCAAACCACGCGAAAGTGGTGTCGTCGGGCGCGATCATCCCGGCGCGGCCGCCGGCCTCGATCGTCATGTTGCAGACGGTCATACGCCCCTCCATCGAGAGCGCCCGGATCGCGGGACCAGCGAACTCGACAACGTGGCCGCTGGCCCCGCCGACGCCGATCTGCCCGATCGTGCCGAGGATCAGGTCCTTGGCGGTCACCCCGAACCCCAGCGCGCCGCTGTAGTGAATGCGCATCGATCGCGGTCGCTGCTGAACCATGCACTGCGTGGCCAGCACGTGCTGGACCTCACTCGTGCCGATACCAAAAGCCAGCGCGCCGAAGGCGCCGTGCGTGGCGGTGTGCGAATCGCCGCACACGATTGTCATGCCGGGCTGTGTAACTCCAAGCTCGGGGCCGATCACGTGCACGATTCCCTGGCGATCTGACCCCAGTGAATAAACGGGCACACCGAACTCCTCGCAGTTGCGCTCCAGCGTCTGCACCTGCACACGCGAGAGCTCGTCCTTGATGCGCGCGGCGACGGGCGTGCCGTCGGTGGGCGTGTTGTGGTCGGCCGTCGCCAGCGTGCGGTCGGGGCGGCGCACCTTGCGCCCGGCCAAGCGCAGACCGTCGAAGGCCTGCGGGCTCGTCACCTCGTGCACTAAATGCAAATCGATGTAGAGAAGACCCGGCGCTACCTCGTGGGACTCCCAGATCTTCTCGAACAGGGTCTTAGGCATCGTAAATCCTTCTGTCTTTCTTTTTAGGAGGACCCCACAAGGGGGTCCGGCTGGGGTCGGCTTGTGACACTTTCACTTCTCATCTCAACTCCGTCTCAACCCGGCGGAGACGACGGCGAGCAGGCTCGCATCCTCGGCGCCGGGGTTCTCGAAATGGTGGGGCAGGTCCGCATCGAAAGTGACACAGTCACCCGTGTGCAGGTCATAGCGCTGTCCGTCGCACACGAGCACGACGCCACCCTGCTCGACAAGCGCCGTCTCGCGGCTGCCCGGCTCGTGCATCGGCGGGTCATCAGGTGCGCCCGTGGCGCCACCCGGAGCGAGCGTGTGCCGCGACAGGTCCGCGCGCTGACCCGGCTGCCCGGAGGTGAGCACCTCGAAGCGGTGTCCACGCCGCGCGTTGCCGCCGCGCTGGCGCTGGTTGGCGTGCACGATTGTGACGGCGCCATCCTCATCCAGGCGCAGGAGCTGTGAGAGTCGCAGCTCCAGACCGGCCGCAATGCGCGCCGCGACGGTCAGCGTCGGCGAGGTGTCGCCGCGCTCGACCTGGGAGAGCATCGGTGCGCTCACCCCGCTACGCGCGGCCAGATCGCGCAGAGACAACGATGAGGCCTCGCGCAGCGCCTTTACCCGAGCACCGAGGACGATGGGGTCCAGTGGGTCTGGGGTCAGCGCCCCATTCTGTGGGATCTGCTCCTTGACAGTCATCATACGCGCGTACGTTATCACAGACGCTGCGTGAGCGGCAGCAACCCCTGTCTCTCCCAGCGCGGCCCTCTCGGCCCCCCCCTGTGGGGGCCTATTAAAAGGAATAACCCGCGCCGGAAGCGCCTTCGCTACGAAGCTGTCTCCGGCAGTCCCACCACCCCGTCCGCCGTCTGCGAGCGGGCCACCGCGACCGACAGCGCGCGCACGTACGCGCGCGCCGCCGCCTCGATGATGTCGGTCGACACCGCCTGGCCGGAGCCCGACTGGCCGTGGGCCTCGACGACGACCGACACCTCCCCCAGCGCGTCCTGACCCTCGGTCACCGCGCCGATCTGGAAATCGCGCAGCTTGGTCTCGACTCCAGTGGCGGCGTCGATCGCGTGGAACACCGCGTCGATCGGGCCGTCTCCCGTGAAGCTGCCCTGGCGGGCGGGTCCGTCCGGCGGGCTGACGCTCACGCGTGCGTGCGGCGGGCGGTGCGAGGATGCCTCGACGTCGAAGGACTCCAGCGTGTAGCCGGGTATCTCCTCGCGCAGCTCGTCTGTCACCAGCGCCTCCAGGTCCATCGCGGTGATCTGCTTCTTGCGGTCGGCCAGCTCCTTGAAGCGCTTGAACGCGGCGTTCAGCGCGGCGCCGTCGATCCGGAAGCCCATCTCCTCCAGCGCCTCGTGCAGGGCGTGGCGACCGGAGTGCTTGCCCAGCACGATCGCGTTGCTCTCCAGGCCGACGGTCGTCGCGTCCATGATCTCGTAAGTGGTGCGCTCCTTCAGCACGCCGTCCTGGTGGATGCCCGCCTCGTGCGCGAACGCGTTGCGACCGACGATCGCCTTGTTGGGCTGCACGGGGTAGCCGGTCAGGCGCGAGACCAGCCGCGAGGTGCGGGCGATCTCGGTCGTCTCGATCCCCGTCCACAACCCCAGGCTCGGGTAGCGCGTGTGCAGCAGCATCACGATCTCCTCCAGCGAGGCGTTCCCGGCGCGCTCGCCGATGCCGTTGATCGCGCACTCCACCTGCCTGCACCCCGCCTCGATCCCCGCCAGCGAGTTGGCCACCGCCAGGCCCAGGTCGTCGTGGCAGTGCACCGAGACTGTCACGTCGCGCAGGTCGGGGACCAGCCGGTACAGCTCGGCGAACATCGCCGCGTACTCGTGGGGCATCGTGTAACCGACGGTGTCGGGCACGTTGATCGTCGTGGCTCCCTCGTCCAGCGCCACCTGGATCACCTCGGCCATGTACTGCACGTCGCTGCGCGAGCCGTCCTCGGGGGAGAACTCGACGTCCTCGCAGTACTCGCGCGCGTGCGCCACCGCCGCCCGCGCCTGGCCGATGACGTCCTCGCGCGTGGTCTGCAGCTTGCGCTCGATGTGGATGTCGCTGGTCGCGATGAACGTGTGGATGCGCGGGCGCTCACTGTCTCTGACCGCCTCCCACGCGGCGTCGATGTCCTGCTTCGAGGTCCGCGCCAGACCGCAGATGACCGGGCCGTGGACCTCGCGGGCGATTGCCTGCACCGACTCGAAATCGCCCGGCGAGGTGATCGGGAACCCTGCCTCGATCACGTCCACGCCCAACCGTGCCAGCTGGTGGGCGATCTCCAGCTTCTCCTGCTTGTTCAGCGAGATGCCGGGCGACTGCTCGCCGTCTCGCAGGGTGGTGTCGAAAACTCTGACGCGCTGTGTCTCCGCGCGCGGGGATGTCTGCTCATTCATGTCGTGCTCCCTTCTAGGTCTCGATTGCACTTCCTCCAGGTGGGTATGCGGCTACGCGGCCGCCACGCGCTATTCCCCCCGAGGGGGGAGGAGAAGAAGGAGTGCAAGAGACTTCTGGAACGACATGCTTTGAGGCAGGTTAGCACCGAAACTTCGGCGCGCAAGTGGGTCAGACCGGCGATCGGGGTCGAGCTGACCCAGGATCAGGGAACCAGAACCACCTTGCCGACGTTCTTCCGTTCTGTCAGCATGTTCTGCGCCTCGCCAGCGCGCTCGAAGCCGAACTCCCCGCCCACCACCGGCTTGATCGTGCCGTCGGCCATCAGCGCCTGCAGCGGCTCGATCCACGGCTTGAGCGTGCCGCGGTCCTTCCACAGCGAGAGCATGTTCAGCCCGATCACGGTCTTCGATTCGGACATCTGCTTGACCATGTTGAAGCGCGGCATCCGCGCCAGTGTGCCCAGACCGGCGACGAGGTTGCGCTTCTCGCCCGAGACGGCCGCCGAGGCGCCGAAGGCCACCATCCGCCCGCCCGCGCGCAGCTGCCCGTAGGAGCGGCGGAAGCTCTTGCCGCCGATCGCATCGAGGATCACGTCGAAGGGCGGCAGCCCGACGTCCCACCCTTCGTGGGTGTAGTCGAGCGCGTGGTCCACGCCCTCCTCCTTGATGCGGGCGTGCTTGGAGGGCGAGGCGGTCCCGTACACCTCGGCCCCGAAGCGCTTGGCGATCTGCGTCGCCGCGATGCCCACGCCCCCGGCGGCGGCGTTGATCAGCACGCGCTCGCCGGGCTGCAGGTTTCCGTAGCCGATCAGCCCGGCCCATGCGGTGGCGTAGTTGACGGGGATCGCCGCGCCCTGCTCGAAGCTCAGCTCCTCAGGCAGCGGCACGATGTCGTCGGCGGGGACCACCACCTGCGAGGCGTAGCCGCCGAACTTGGTGCCCGCCAGCACGCGCTGGCCGTGGCTGAGGCCTTCGACCCCCTCGCCCAGCTCGAGGATCGTGCCGGCGACCTCATACCCGATCACGCAGGGCGGCTTGGGCGCGTCGGGGTAGATGCCGATGCGCGCCATCGTGTCGGCGAAGTTGATGCCGCAGGCCGCCACGTCGATACGCACTTCCCCGGGTCCGAGGCGCGGGTCGGCGCGTTCCTCGACCTTCAGGACGTCCGGCCCGCCGTGCTTGGTGATGACGACCACGCGCATCGGGCGTACCCTACTCGATTCACTGGCCGCACAGCCAAATGGCCCGATCTGCCTCAGCGCGAAGAGGCCTGCCGGCCAAACGTCACGGCAGCACCACGGCCCAGCCGTTGACGAAGCCCTCCGAGGCGACGATCTCCTCGACCACCTCCGCGGCAACCGGGGCGTCGGTTGTGACGACCATCGCCGCCAGCCGCTGCTCCTCTCCATCTCCCCCCCCATCGGGCGTGTGGCCGACCGCGGCCGAGGAGATGTTGATCCCGTGGCGCCCGAAGATCGTGCCCACGCGGCCGATCATGCCCGGCAGGTCGGCATAACGGAAGACGGTAACGAAGGGCGCCAGCTCGATTGTCAGCCGCCGGCCCTGCACCTCCACGAGGTGCGGCACGCGGTTGGGGCCGATCCCGGTGCCCGCCACCGCGACCTTCTCCCCCCCGGCGACTACCGTCACGCGGATCAGCTCGTTGAAGTCCTGCGCCTCAGACACCGACTTCTCCTCCACCACGATCCCCCGCTCCTCGGCCATCGACGGCGCGTTGACGAGGTTGACCTGCTGCTCGGTGCGCCCCTGCAGCGCCCCCACGATCACCGCGAGCGTCAACAGTCGCGTGTCGAACTCGGCGATGCGGCCCATGAAGGCCGCCTCGATGCGCTCCACCGAGCTGCCCTCAGCGATCTCCATCGCCAGGCGCCCGAGCCGCGTGGCGAGCGGCAGAAACGGCCCCAGCACCTCCATGTCCTCCGCGCCGATCGCGGGGATGTTGACCGCCGTGGAGACCACCCCGCCGGTCAGCGCGGCGACGACCTGCTCGGCCGACTGGTAGCCGGCGCGGTCGGTCGCCTCCGCCGTGGAGGCCCCCAGGTGCGGCGTGACGATCACGTTCGCGTAGGAGAACAGCGGGTGCTCGGTCATCGGCTCTGCCGGGAACACGTCGAGCGCCGCGCCGCCCACCTGGCCGCTGTCCAGCGCGTCCTGCAGCGCCGCTTCGTCGATCAGCCCGCCGCGCGCGACGTTGAGGACACGCACGCCCTTGCGCATCGCGGCGAACGCCTCGGCGTCGAGCCAGTTCTGCGTCTCCGGCGTCTTGGGCAGGTGGATCGTGAGGAAGTCCGCCTGCGCATATATCTCCTCGCTGTTCTGCGCCTTCTCGACCCCCAGCTCGCGGTAGCGCTCGGCGGAGACGAACGGGTCGAAGGCCACCACGCGCATCTCAAACCCTCGCGCGCGGGCGGCCACCAGCTGGCCGATGCGCCCGAAGCCGAGGATCCCGAGCGTCTTGCCGTACAGCTCCACGCCGGAGAACTTCGAGCGCTCCCACTTGCCGCTCGTCAGCGAGGCGTACGCCTGCGGGATGTTGCGCGCCAGCGCCAGCAGCAGCGCCATCGTGTGCTCGGCGGCGGTCACCACGTTCGACTGCGGCGCGTTGGCGACGATGATGCCGCGCTTGGTCGCGGCGGGCACGTCGACGTTGTCCACGCCCACGCCCGCGCGGCCGATCGCGCGCAGGTTGGTGGCCCGCTCGATCCACTCCGCCGTCAGCTTCGTGGCCGAGCGGATCAGGATGCCGTGGTAGGCGCCGATGCGCTCTGCGAACTCCTCCTCGCTCCAGTCCACGCCGAGATCCACATCGAAGTGCTCGCGCAGCAGCTCCACGCCAGAATCGCCGATCTTCTCCTTCACGAGCACCTTCAGGCGCTCGCCGCCCGGCGTGGACCCCGCGCCGGTTGCGACGCTCTCCACGGCGCTCATGACGCGAGTCTTTCCACGACCCACTCGATGCAAGAGGTAAGCGCCTGCACGTCGGCCGGGTCCACAGCCGGGAACATGCCGATCCGCAACTGGTTGCGCCCCAGCTTGCGGTAGGGCTCGGTGTCGAGAATGCCGTTGTAGCGCAGCGTCTTGGCGACCGCCGCGGCGTCGACATCGTCGGCGAAGTCGATCGTGCCCACCACCAGCGAGCGCTTGGCGGGGTCGCTGACGAAGGGCGTCGTGTAGGGGGTGCGCTCGGCCCACTCATACAGGTGCCCCGAGGACTCGCTCGTGCGCGACACGCACCACTCCAGCCCGCCCCTGCCGAGCATCCAGCGGATCTGGTCGGCGAGCAGGAACAGCGTGGCCACCGCGGGCGTGTTGTAGGTCTGGTCCTTGAGCGAGTTTTCAAGCGCGGTGCCCAGCGAGAGGAACGCCGGGATCCAGCGCTCGGAGGCGGCGATCCGCTCGATCCGCTCCTGCGCAGCGGGGCTCAACAGCGCGACCCACAGCCCGCCGTCGGCCGCGAAGCTCTTCTGCGGCGCGAAGTAATAGGCGTCGGCCTGCGCGATGTCGACAGGCAGCCCGCCGGCGCCGGAGGTCGCGTCGATCAGCACCAGCGCCTCGGGCACCTCCGCGGGACGCGTGACGGGGACCATCACGCCGGTGGAGGTCTCGTTGTGCGCCCACGCCATCGTGTCCACCGCGGCCTGGCTGGCGACGGCGCCCGCCATCACCGGGTCCGGCGCCTCGCCGGGGTTCGCCGCGATCCGCACCGAGTCGTCCAGGAACGGCGCCTCGCCCGTGACCTGGGCGAACTTCGCGGAGAACTCGCCGTAGGTCAGGTGCAGCGCGCGGCGGTCCACCAGCCCGAAGGCAGCAGCGTCCCAGAACGCTGTGGCCCCGCCGTTGCCGAGCGCCACCTCGTAGCCCTCGGGGGCGGCGAACAGCTCGCCCAGCCCGGCGCGGATTTCCCCGACCAGCCCTTTCACCGGCGCCTGTCGGTGGGAGGTTCCCAGCAGCGCGCCGCCTTCGCGCGCCAGGCGCGCCAGCGCCTCGGGTCGCACCTTCGAGGGCCCGCAGCCGAAGCGCCCGTCGGTGGGGATCAGCTCGGAGGGGATGATCAGTGGTGCGGTCTCGGTTGTGTCAGCCATTCCAGATCTCTTCTCTCGTGGTGATCGTTGCACGCCAGCCCTGCGGCAGACGACCGGGGGCGATGCCGGCAGGAGGCTCGTGAGCGAGCAGACAGTACTCGGGCGCGGGGCCGAACACGAGCGAGCGCCGCCACAGGCTTGAGTGCGCGGGGTCCATGCCATCTCCCAGCAGCTCGCCGAGCGCCGGCGGGGCCGCTCCGGGTGGGCGGGAGATCCATATCCCAAGCGGCGCCGAGCTGAGGTCCGCGTGCCCCTCGCGCAGCCCGTACAGCCCGCCCGCGCCCGTGCCGAAGCGGCGCGCCAGCTCGTCGTGGACGGTGCGGTGCCCGTGCGCCACCGCAGCCTCGTTGAGCACGCCGAGCGCCGCGAAGTCCTCCACCAGGTACCAATCTTCATACCCTGCGCCCGCTGGCCCCCCGATCAGGGTGTCCAGCCACTCGAGCTCCGCCACGCGGTAGACGGCGGACCCGCGGAAGCCCGCGGGGGGAGCGTGGTGCAGCGAGCGGTGGAAGCGCTCGGCGGCGTGCTCGTAGGCGTCCTGTTCGACGCCGTCCGCGGGGAGATGCCAGAGCAGGTACGCGAGCAAGGCGGCTTGGCCCTAGAAGGAGGGCTTGATCCAGTCCATGTGTGAGCGCAGCTCGCCGCCGACGTGCTCGACCTGGCTGGCGGCCTGCTCGGCGCGCATCCGCTTGAAGTTCTCCTGCCCGGCGCGGTTCTCGGCGATCCACTCGCGCGCGAAGTCGCCCGACTGGATCTCTTTGAGGATCTGGCGCATCGCCGCGCGGGTCTCCTCGGTGATGACACGCTTGCCGCGCGTGTAGTCGCCGTACTCCGCGGTGTTGGAGATCGAGTAGCGCATCCCCGCCAGCCCCTTCTCGTACATCAAATCGGCGATCAGCTTCAGCTCGTGCAGGCACTCGAAGTAGGCCATCTCGGGGTCATAGCCGGCCTCCACGAGCGTCTGAAAGCCGGCCTGCACCAGCTCGGAGGCGCCGCCGCAGAGGACGGCCTGCTCGCCGAACAGGTCGGTCTCGGTCTCGTCCTTGAAGGTCGTCTCGATCACCCCGCCGCGCGTGCAGCCGATGCCCTTGGCGTAGGCCAGCGCCAGCGCGCGCGCGTTGCCGGTCGCGTCCTGCTCGATCGCGATCAGCCCCGGTACGCCCGAGCCCTCGGTGAACTGGCGGCGCACGAGGTGCCCCGGCCCCTTGGGTGCGACCAGCGCGACGTCCACGCCGGGGGGCGGCTCGACCTCCTTGTAGTGCACCGAGAAGCCGTGGCCGAACAGCAGCATGTTGCCCTCGGCGATGCCGTCGCGCACGTCGTTCTCCCACACCTCGCGGTGCAGCTCGTCGGGCGCGAGGATCATCACCAAATCGCCGCGGCTGGCGGCCTCGACGATCGGCAGCACCTCGAGACCCTGTTCGCGCGCCTTGGCGACCGAGGCGGAGTCCTCGCGCAGGCCGACTACGACGCTGACGCCGGAGTCCTTCAAGTTCAGGGCGTGGGCGTGGCCCTGCGAGCCATAGCCGATGATCGCGACGGTCTTGCCGCCAAGAGGGTGGTGAGCCGGCTCGGCCGGCTCACCGGGCCCCTCGACATTTCCAGTCAAAAGGGTGAGGTCTGCGTCGTCGTCGTAGATCATTGGAGCGCAGGCTATCTCATGCGGTCGCGGCAGCGACCAGCGAGACGCCGGGGATCCTCAGCGAGCCATCCTCGCCCATGAATGTCTCCAGGCGCCGAGCCAGTCCAGCGCGGATTTCCACGATCTGCGCCTCGGGGCAGCTGAGCACCGTGTCGTGGAAGTTGCGCGAGATGTCAAGCGTCTCCTCCCAGTAGTCCTCGAAGGTCTGCGCGCGACGCTCAACCGCGATGGCGTCGAGCACGATTTCGGTGAACCCGGCTTCCTCCAGCAGCTCACGCACACGGTCACCGTCCCCCAGTGCGAAGGGTCCCGGGGCGCCCTCGACCGGAGGCTGTGCGAGACCGTGCTCTGCGAGCTCGAGCCCGGGCAGTTGCGCCCACGGGTTCTTCGCGAGCGCGTCCCACACCGCCAGCGCCACGCGCCCGCCCGGGCGCAGCACGCGGCGTGTCTCGCGCAGCGCAGCGAGCGGGTCGTTCATCAGCATGTAGCCCCAGCGGCACAGCACCGCGTCGACACTCGCGACCGGCAGGTCGATCCATTCGGCGCCGAACACCTGGAACTCGATGTTGGTGAGGCCGAGCTCCAGAGCACGCGCGCGGGCTCCCTCGAGCATCCCCTCAGCCTGATCGGAGACGATCACCCCGCCCACCGGCGCCACCAGCTCGGCGGCGAGCATCCCGGGCTCGCCCAGGCCGGCTGCCAGCTCCAGCACGCGCTGCCCCGGCTGGGGCTGAATCGCCTGCACCATCCAGTGTGCGACGGGCGCGCCGAAGGCACGGATCTGCGCCTGGCGGCGCACCCAGCCCGGGGCGGCCTCCTCCCACTGCTCGGCGCTCACGCGAGCTCCCGTCGCAGCAGCTTGCCCGAGCGCGTGCGCGGCAGCGGCTCCGCGGTGAGCACGATCTGCTTGGGTACCTTGTAGGGGGCCAGACTGGCCGCGCAATGGGCGCGCAACGGCTCCTCCGCGAGCTGGACGCCCTCCCTGCCGACGACGATCGCTGTGACGGCCTCTCCCCACTGAGGATCGGGACGGCCAACCGCTGCCGCCTCCAGTACGCCTGGGTGAGCCTCGAGCACAGCCTCGATCTCGGTGGGCGCGATGTTCTCGCCACCGCTGACGATCGTGTCCGACGCGCGTCCGGTGACACGCAAACGACCCGTCCGCAGCGAGCCAAGGTCCCCCGTGTGAAGCCAGCCATCCTCAGCCACGCTTCCCGGTGCGACAGTCGGTCCCGCGACCAGGATCTCCTCGTCAGGACCGCGTCCCAGGCGAGTGCAGAAGATCGGCGTCCCCGCCCATCCAGTCCCATCCACATCGTCGATCGCAGCGAGCGGAGTCGTGGTCACCTGAGAGCAGGCCTCGGTGAGACCGTAGGTCTGGCTCACCGGCACGCCCACCGAACGCGCGCGGTCGAGCAGCGCGGGGGGCACGGGACCGCCGCCGGTGAGCGCACAGCGCAGGGCCGGCGGATTCTCCAGGCCAGCGTCGAGCAGCCGCGCCAGCGTGGTCGCCACAAGGCTCACGAGCGTGATGCTCTGCTCGCGCAGAGCATTCAGAACAGAATCCGTCTCGAAGCGTTCGTGCACCACGGCGGTGGTCCCATAGATGGCGCTGCGCATCAGGATCGATAGTCCACCGACGTGAGACAGTGGCAGCGCGCACAGCCAGCGCTCGCGCGGGTCCAGGCCAAGCGCCACGGCCGAACCCAGGGCGCTCCACAGGAAGTTGCCGTAGGTCAGCTCCACCGGGCGGGGCGCAGAGGTGGTGCCGGAGGTGTGGATCACGACGGCGACGCTCGCAAGGTCGTGCCCACTCTCACAGCTGACCGCCGACGACGAGCGCTCCCCGAGGGGCGCATCGAGCACCAGCGCGGCTCCGGCGGTCACGTGCTCTCGTTCGGGGGCGCTGAGGCGCAGGTCCACGGGCACCGCCACGGCGCCCAGCAGCAGGCAGGCGTGCAGCGCCTGCGCGAAGGCCAGCCCGGGGGGCAGCGCGATGGCCACGCGTGCGCCAGGGGCGACACCCCGCTCAGCCAGCTCGCCGGCGCCGGCCCGGGCAGCTAGGAGCATCTGGGCATAGGAGAGACTGCCGTGCGGGGTCTCCACCGCGGCAAGCTCCGGCACCGTGGCGGCGGCGCGCTCCAGCCATCCCTCGACCACCATTGCTCACAGGCTAGCCAAGGCGCGGGCACGTTAGCCTTCGCGACACTCATAACGCTGCCATACCGCCACTAGAGGGGATCACCCACGCTCCCCGCGGGGGCACAGACAACCGAAAGGACCAAGAGAGCTTGTCTACGACCTGGATCGCCGCCGGCCAGTACACCGACATCCGCTACGAGAAGTCCGCCGAGGAGAGCGAGTCCTCGCCGCGCATCGCGAAGATCACGATCGACCGTCCCGAGGTGCGCAACGCCTTCCGCCCGCTGACGATCATCGAGATTGGCCAGGCCCTGGAGGACGCGCGTGAGGACACCGAGGTAGGCGCGATCGTGCTCACCGGTGAGGGTCCGGACGCGTTCTGCTCGGGCGGCGACCAGCGCGTGCGCGGCGATTCGGGCTACATGTCCGAGGACGTGGTGGGCGGGGCAGCCGGCGCCAAGGCCGTGGGGCGCTTCCACGTCACCGACCTGCACATCCAGATCCGCCGCCTGCCCAAGCCGGTGGTGGCGATGGTCGCCGGGTACGCGATCGGCGGCGGCCACGTGCTGCACCTCGTGTGCGACCTCACCATCGCCGCCGACAACGCCCGCTTCGGGCAGACGGGGCCGAAGGTGGGCTCCTTCGACGGCGGCTTCGGCGCAGGGCTGCTGGCGAACATGGTGGGACCGAAGAAGGCCAGGGAGATTCTGGTTTCTGTGCCGCCAGTACTCCGCCCAGGAGGCGCTGCAGATGGGGCTCGTCAACACCGTCGTGCCGCTGGAGCGCCTGGAGGAGGAGACCGTGCAGTGGTGTCGGGAGATGCTGGTCCTCTCTCCCTTCTCGCTGCGCCTCTTGAAGGCCAGCTTCAACGCCGCCGAGGACGGGCTCTCCGGCATCCAGCAGCTCGCCCACGACGCCAACCTCCTCTTCTACATGAGCGAGGAGGCCCAGGAGGGCCGCGACGCCTACAAGCAGAAGCGCACGCCCGACTTCTCCCGCTTCCCGAGACGGGCGTAAGCGTGGCCGCGACGAGCGACAGACCCGCTGCAAGCCCCGCCGGCGCCCCGAGCGCGGTACGCATCTGGGTGATGGCGGCGCGCGTGCGTACGCTGCCCGCCGCGGTGGCGCCGGTGCTGGTCGGCACCTCCCTCGCCCTGGGCGCGGGGCACTTCCGCGCGCTGGCGTTCGTGGCCGCGCTGCTCGGCGCGATCTTCATCCAGGTGGGCACGAATTTGTCAAACGACTACTCAGACGCGCGCCGCGGCGCTGATACCGAGGATCGCCTCGGGCCGGTGCGCGTGACCGCGGGCGGGCTGGTGCCGCCCAGCCAGGTGCTGCTGGCCACCTACGTCACCTTCGGGCTGGCGGTGCTGTGCGGGGTCTACCTCGTGTATGTGGCCGGCTGGGAGCTGATCGCCGTCGGCGCCGCCTCGATCCTCGCGGGGGTGCTCTACACCGGCGGCCCGCGCCCCTACGGGTACGAAGGGCTCGGCGAGGTGTTCGTGTTCCTGTTCTTCGGCGTGGTGGCGGTGGTCGGCTCCTACTACGTGCAGGTGCAGGAACTGCCGTGGCAGCCGTTCGTGTGCGCCGTGCCCGTCGGCCTCTTGGCGAGCGCGATCCTCGTCGTCAACAACGTGCGCGACTTGGACACCGACCGCCGCGCGGGCAAGCGCACGCTCGCGGTGCGTCTGGGGCGCGAGCGCACGCGCAAGCTGTACGTGGCGATGCTCGCGGTGGCGTTCATATGCGGGCCCTTGCCTTGGGTGCTGGGCTCGATGAGCGCGTGGCTCCTGCTCTGCTGGGGCGCGGCGCCGCTAGCGGTGGCGGTGGCGCGCGTCGTGCGCACGCGCGTGGACGGCCCGTCGCTGAACGGGGCGCTGGCAAAGACGGGGGCGCTGCAGCTCCTGTTCTGCCTGCTGCTCTCGGCCGGGATCCTGGCGAGTGGAGGGATCGGCTCTTGAGGCTGACCCTCACGCGCCGGACGCTGCGCCTGAAGAAGCCCCTGAAGACCTCCTACGGCAGCGTGCGCGAGCGCGAGCTGCTGAACGTCACGCTGACCGACGGGGACGGCGTCAGCGGCCACGGCGAAGCGGCTGCGCTGGAGGTCTACGACGGGGTCAGCAGCGAGCGGGTGTGGCGCACCTTGGAGGCCTACCGCCCGGTGCTCGCCGACTCGGACGGCCGCAACGGCGTGCAGCTGATCGAAGCGTGCCGGCGCGTCGAGGACCTGCCGAGCGCCCTCGCGGCGATCGACCTGGCGCTGTGGGACCGCGCCGGCAAGCGCGCGGGGCGCCCGGTGGCGGCGCTGCTGACCGACGACCCGGCGGCGGCGGTGCAGTGCAACGCCACGCTCACCGCGACCGACCGCGCGGGGGCAGCCGCGGAAGCGGCAGAGGCCGTGCAGCAGGGGTTCGCGTGCCTGAAGGTCAAGGTCGGCGTCGGCGACGACGTGGGGCGCCTGGCCGCCGTGCGCGCCGCCGCGGGAGCGCAGACGGCGCTGCGCGTGGACGCCAATGGGGCGTGGAGCGTGGGCGAGGCGGTGCGCGCGATCGACGCGCTGGCGCCCGTGGGCCTGGAGCTGGTCGAGGAGCCAACCCACGGCCTCGCGGGCGTGCGCGCCGTGCGCGAGCAGGTCGCGGCGCGCGTGGCGATCGACGAGACAGCAGCCGAGCCCGGCGCGCTGGGCGCGGGCGTGGCCGACGCGGTGTGCCTGAAGATCTCCCGCTGCGGGGGCATCGCGGGACTGCTGGCCGCCGCGACGCTGGTGCGCACCTCCGGCGCGGAGGTATACCTCGCCTCCACGCTCGACGGGCCGCTGGGCGTGGCCGCCGCGGTGCACGCCGCCGCGGCGCTGGCCTCCCGCGGCCCGGTGGCGCCCTGCGGCCTGGCGACCCTCACGCTGTTCGCGGACGTGGAGCAGGAGCTGCCGGTGCGCGAGGGGTGCATCGCCGTGCCCACCGGCGCGGGGCTGGGCGTGCAGCCGCTCAGCGAGCTGCGCTGAGGCCGAGCTCGGGCCTCGAGGCGCTCTGCACGCTGATCGCGCGCTCGACCTCAAGGCCGCGCTCGGTGAGCGCCCACGCGTTGGGCGCTCCCTTGGCGTGCCCGAACCCCTCGTTGTGGATCAGCCCGAGGTGTTCAAGGCGCGTGAGCAGCTTGGAGATCTGCCCCTGGTCGCCGATCCCCGCGGCGGTCGCGATCTCGCGGTTGCTCGCGCCCGGTTGCGAGCCGATCGCGATCAGCGCCCGCACCGTGCGGTAGGTGATGCGCATGTCCAGGCCCTCCAGCGGGTCGCCCTGACTGGGCGTCTTTCTTTTTTTAAGAGAGGGAGCCGGTTTGTGCAGCTCCTTCTGTGCTGCCGAACCCCCGAGATAGGGCAGCACGATCGCGCTCATAAGCTCACCCAACAGGCCCGTAAGGGACTCCTCGCCCCCCACCACCAGCCGCCGGTGGACCACCGACAGCACAGCCACCGGGTCAGTGACGGAAAGGGTCTCGACCACGAATTCGCCCTTTTCGTTTTCATAGCCGATGTCGTCATTGCGTACTACGGTCTCCTCGCCGACCGCGGTGTCGTTCGGGCATTCCTTGTTGGCGAACCGCTGGTAGGCGCACCTCGGCGTCGCGTCGGGGTTGCCCATGAAACCAGCCGGCAATTCAAACCGGGTATCCTTCACACCCCCACCAGACGGCCGGAACTCCTGTATGGACTTCCCTTCCACTTCGATTTCTTCCGGTTTGCTCAACAGGAAGCTGGTCGTCAAGACGTACGGATGCGAGCCGGCCTGCACGTCGACCGGGCCAAGCGCGTTCAACGCGTGACCCGCCGGGGGCGCTTCGGTCGCCGACACTTCGAGACTCTGCAACCCAAAGACCCCCGCCATCGCCACGGGCGCGAACACCAACGACATCACCACCACAAGCACACCACACAGCAGCCGGCGCATCACTTCCCCCCTTTCACAGAATGCTTATCGGACTTCCTCGCCCTCTCCCTCGCCCTCTTCTTCGGTGCTTGCCTCACGCAATCACCGCGCTTCTTGACAAACCCCTTCCTGCACCGCGTGATCTTCACCTTCGCCTTCACCACGGGTTTCGCCGGCGGTGGCGGCGCGAGGTTCCCCGCACCGGAGAACGTCGCGCTCGCGGGCGCTCCGAACACCCCCGGCTGCGGCGCGACGGGCCCCCTGCACGATTCGCCACTGTCGCACGCAGGCTGCGCGCCCGGCGCCGGGAAGCCACCACCGACCCGCACGTCATAAACATCGACACGGGAATCCGTATCCCCCGCGACCAGCTGATCGGCCGTTGCGATGAACACATCGTCCCCGCTCGCACTCGCATCCATGAAATGCGACACGTAGCCGCCCGCCACATCAGAGATCGGGAACACACAGCCACCGTCACTCTCGCTGAAACTCGGTGCGGAGCGTGTACACGAGTCACCCGCTTCGGACTGAGACCCCGGCTGCTCCCACTCATACACATCCAACAGGCCATTACCGTCATCCGGCGCCAGCGCATCCGGGCTCTGGAAAAACAAACGCCCACCATATTCAGAGAGATTACGCGGAACATAAAACGAAGAAGGATGCACATAACTGGCTGTCTGTTCTGCTTCTTCCTGCCCGCCGAGCTCCGCGGGGCCAACCGGCCGGCCGCCGCTCGGATCGCACGACGAGCACACCAACGAACCCGTCCTCGCATCGTACAGATACACCTCACGACACCGGCCGCCCTGGCCTTCGCTGCACTCTCCCTGCTGCGCCGCTTCGTTGTCGTAGCCCGTAAGACTCAGTTCCGATTCGAACGCCAGACGCGTCCCATCCGGCGTCACCCGCACCGTATGCGTCCCCGGACCCTTATCGTTGAGTATCCCATGATTTTCTGTATATTCGTATCCAATCCAGTCTTTTTCATCAGCCCTCCCTTCGCCATTGACTCCTTCATCGCCGCCGGCCAGCGTGGCGATGAACTTCGGCGGTTCCCACCCGGCGCCGCCGTAGTGCTCCACATACAGGCTGCACGTCCGTTCACCGCCCCCATCTTCGTTCTCTTCAGTGATGCAGTTGCCAGGCTTTGCTCCTGACGCGAGGACCCCGTTGGCGACGAAATACACATAAGAGCCGTCTTCGCTGGCCGTGACCAACCCCACCGCGGCGGCGCCATCGACGTCGCCATCGTTCGTATCGACCGTGAGGTCGCTCAGCCTGCACGCCGGCTTGCCTTCCACTTCGACGATTTCGCACTCATAGAGATTCCCCGCGTCATCCGCGGGACCCGTGTTCGCATCGTCGGTCAACTCCGCGCGACTGGTGAAGAACACCCGCGAGCCGTCAACGCTCGCATCCCGATAAAACGCCGGCCGGATTCCGTTTGGGAATTCCGCCGTAGCGGGATCGCTCGGATCGGGTTCCGGCGCCCCGGTACACACAAACCCCGGTTCCTTTGCCTTACGCTGAACGTTGCAATCGGTGCGCTGCGAAGCCGACACCTCAAGCGTCCTTTCCCTGTTCACCTCACGCACATACACCTGCCCAAGCTGGTCCGGCCTTTCTGATCCTTCGCCACCCGTGAAGACGAGACCCGCGAACCATCGGCGGAAACCGCATGCCACATATTCCCATCACTGGGAATCAGCTGGTCCATAGCATAAGGCGCTCCGATGCTGTCTTCGTCTTTCAGCGTCATTCCTTCGGGCGCCACATCGACCTGGCTCAACCTGCCGCCCGCCCACTCATACACACGGATGCGCGGTTCAGGCGACGCTCCTTCGAGCAAGCTCGCATTCTGCTCGAAGACGACATGACTGAGATCGGTTGAAACACCCCCCACCTGAGGCGCTCCATCAGCAGGCTCCACGCCCTCTTCGTAGGGCTGGTAGTCCGGCGGCGTGACGCTGGTCACCGTCTGGTAGGAGCCAACTTCGAGAGCGGCGACATAGAGATTGACATACCCTTCAGGTTCGCCACCCACCAAAGGAGTCCCATTGCTCTTCACGATCCCCTCCGAGAGTTCGGGCGTGAACAGCAGATCTTCAAACGCGATGCCAAGACTGAAGCCGCCAAACACGGGGCGATACGGAGGTGAGACGTTCTGCGTCGACCAGCCCTCCGGACCACGCCGCGAGACATACCGAGCCTCCAGCAGATCTCCCTTCGGCTCGGCGAAAGAACCCGGAGACGCATACGTGACCGCTTCACCGGACACCGCGGCGCGACTGTCGGCGAACGTGATGTTGTTGCCACCCTTATCCAGCGGCGAGACCATCTCATACGCCCGGCAGTCCGGCAACCCCGCCCCGTAGGGCTGTTCAGCGCGCAGCTGTTCGTTGGGACACCCCACCCCTTCGGCCCGCGCCGCACCCACCGGCGCCCCCAACTCCACGACCACCAGCAACCCAGCAACCAGCAGCACGAAGCGACGCAGCGTCAACGCCATCAACATCCCCTCCCGGAGCAGTAAAGAACACGACCACCCGGGCGCAGACCCGCGCAGCACAAAACCGCCCTACGCAAAAAGCGAAGGACGGAAGGACGCAGCCAGGGCCTAGAAGCTAGAGACCCCGGCCAAGAGAGAGAGAGAGAGAGAGAGAGGCACCAGCCATGCTGTTGCATCTAACAACGATGCCCGAAGGAGCCGTAACACCATTGGCCGCGCCGTGCGCGGTGAAAAGAAGATCACTCATCTCATACATCCCAGAAGATCACTCATCTCATACATCCCTCATGAAAGCGATCGAATCCCTCTCCAAGCTCCCGTGCGGTCCCATGGACCCCGCAACAACGCGGGAGGACCCAAACACAACCTATGTACAAGCCAGCCGCCCCAACCCGGGGCGAGGTGACAAGAGCACTATAAGCATAGAGGCCGTATGTTGTCAAGCCTCAAAGAGAAACCCCTGCGCTTATGGGTTGTCAAACCAGCAGGCGCGGCCTGGGCGCGGCCTCTACCCCGCGACTCCCGATCCAACCGCCCGATGGGTGCCAGACCCCCCGCCCCATGGGGTCGCACTTAGTGCTACACTCGTCCGGTGCCGACGAAGAAGCACCGCTACACCATCACAAGCAACGAAAAGGTCGAGTTCGCACTCAGGCGCAGTCGGCGCAGCTTCCCGCCCGGAACCTCGGACTCTAAGATCCTCGCCGCGCTCGTCGGCAAGGGCGAGGAGGCGCTCACGCGGGAGAGCCAAGCCGAAGCGGACTACGAGCAGCGCCGGCGCGCGGCGGCCAATCGCCTGGCCGATCGCTTCCGCCAGCCGGAGGGCCTCGATTATGCGGCTCTCCACGAGGCTTCCGCGCAGTGGCTGCGCGGGTGAGCTCGGCATTTACGGGCAGGAAGCTTCTCGTCGACAACTCCGCGTTTCAGCGCGGCGGCAACGAGATCGTGCGTCCCGACTGGCTTGCCGCGCTCGAGGAGGGATACCTCCACCGCTCGCCGATCCTGGAGTTCGAGGTCCTGTACAGCGCACGCAACGCGCGCGAGCACACGGCGCTCAGTGAGGAGCTCGAGGCGCTCAGGCCGCTGGACCTGTCGGACGCCGTCGTCGGCGCCGCGCTCGGAGCCCAGGCCGAACTCGCGCGACACGCGGCCGGCTTTCATCGCCTCCCACACCAGGACTACCTCGTCGCGGCGCTCGCCGCCACCCACGAACTCGGCGTTCTGCACTACGACGCCGACTTCGATCGTATCGCCGAGCATTCCTCGCTGGCCTTCGAGAGCGTCTGGATCGCCCCTGTTGGCACGCTCGAGACGGAGGCGCCGGACCCGCTCCGGCAGCGCAGAAGAACCATCGGTCTCGGCCTCGCACAGTTCAGCGGCGAGCGCGCCGGAGAAGTCCTCGACAACGTTCTCGACCTGCTCGAGGGCGAACTCCGCGCGGACGGCCTCCAGTTGCCTGCACGTAGGCGCAGCGCGTCGAGTCCAGCGGGGCGATCGACCGACGGGCGCTCCGCCGAGGAGTTGACGGCCGAGCCCGTGGCTGAGCCGCCCTCGTGACCGGTCGAGCACGGTCCTGTGGGGCATTACCGTGCGATGACCTCAGCGACAGCCCGGGGGTTCTCCAGCGGCAGGCGGTGCCCCCCCCGTACGATCTTCAGCTCCGCGTCGGGCAGCAACTTGACCATGCGCCGCCCGGGGTCGTGGAACTTCGCGTCGCGCTCGCCCACGAGCACGAAGACGCGCATTCGAAGCTCCGCCAGGTGATCCCACAGCGGTGGCATCGCGCCGGTGCCGATGCCGCGCAGCACCGCGGCCAGCGCCGCCGGGTCGTTGCGCTGCTGTTCGGCGCGCATCGCGGCGTGCACCTCGGGGGGGTCGGCGGCGAACACCGGCTGGGCTTCCCAGCGGTCCATGAACTGCGCGAACGAACGCGTTTCCAGGGCGTCGGCCAGGGCGTCGTCGGCCGCGCGGCGCGCGGCGCGCTCGGCCTCGTCCGCGATGCCCGCCGTGCTCGACACCAGCACCAGCCTCGACACCCGCTCGGGCGCGGCCAGCGCGGCGTGCAGGGCGACGCGCCCGCCCAGCGAATAGCCGCAGAGCACAAACTGAGAAGGGCTGCGTGCGAGCACGTGCTCTACGCAGCCGGCGAAGGCGATCGGCTTCGGGGCATCCGCCGCGGAGCCGTGGCCAGGGAGGTCGAGCGCCAGCGGCGTGTAGCGTTCAGGATCAAGCCGCTCTGCGACGGCGTCCCAGGTGCGCCGGGTGCCGGCGAAGCCGTGCAGCAGGACCAGATTCTCCGGCACAGAGCCATCGTATTCGTGATGACCCGACCGATACCCACCGCGTGAGCACCACCACCGACACCCACCAACTGCTGCGTGCCTTCGTGGACGAGCTGGCGCGCTGCGGGATGCGCGCGGCGTGCACCTCCCCCGGCTCGCGTTGCACGCCGCTGGTGCTGGCGCTCGCCCACGAGGAGCGCCTGCGCTGCTACTCGCACATCGACGAGCGCTGCTCGGGCTTCTTCGCGCTGGGCCTGGCCAAGGCAACCGGACTGCCAGTGGCCGTGACGTGCACCTCGGGCACCGCCGCGGCCGAGCTGCTGCCGGCCGTGATCGAGGCGCACGAGGCGCGCGTGCCGCTGCTGGTGCTCACGGCGGACCGCCCGCCGGAGCTGCGCGAGAGCGGCGCGGGGCAGACGATCGACCAGATCAAGCTGTTCGGCGGCGCCGCGAAGTGGTTCTTCGAGGTGGGCACCCACGAGGCGAGCCCCGAGCGGCTGCGCTGGATGCGGATGCTCGCCTGCCGCGCCTGGTGGTGCGCGCTGGATGGGAAGCCCGGCGCGGTGCACCTGAACTTCGCGCTGCGCGAGCCATTGGTCTGCGCGGATCCGCTGCCGGCCGAGGAGTGGGATTCCACCAGCCCCCGCCCCGACGGCCGGCCGCTCCTCACACGCCCTCCGGCGCGCTCGCTGGTGAGCGAGGACATGCGCTCGCTGCAGACGCCGGTCGCCGCCAGCCGCCGCGGTGTGGTGGTGGCGGGGCGCCACGAGCGCGACACCGCGCTCGGCGAGGCCGCGGCCGCGTTCTGCGCCGCGGCCGGCTGGCCGCTCTTGGCCGATCCGCTGTCGGGGGCGCGGCGGGGCGCGGCGGCGGTGGCGCACTACGACGCGCTGCTGCGCGAGCCCTCTTTCGCGGCCGGCACAACGCCCGACCTCGTGCTGCGCGTGGGCGACCTGCCCACCTCCAAGCCGCTGCGCGCATGGCTCGCCGGCATGCCGCGCGTCCCCCAGGCGGCGCTCGACCCCGAGGGCTGTTGGCAGGATCCCGACAGCGCGCTCTGCCGGGTTTTCGCGCTCGAGCCGGCGGCGGCGCTGTGGCAGCTCTCGGACTCCCCGCCGGCCGCCGACCCCGACTGGCTGCAAACCTGGCGCAGCGCCGACGAGCTGGCAGCCGAGGCGATCCTCGGCGTGCTTGCGAACGAGCTCTCAGAGCCGGCCGTGGCCGCCGAGCTGGGGGTGCTGCTGCCGGCCGAGGCGACCCTGTTCGTCGCCTCCTCGATGCCCGTGCGCGATATCGAGAGCTTCTGGCCGGCCCGAGTGGACCCCCCGCGCGTGCTGTGCAACCGCGGCGCCAACGGCATCGACGGGACGGTCTCCAGCGCCTTCGGCGTCGCCGCCGCCGGGCAGGGGCCGGTGGTGCTGCTGATCGGCGACGTGGCGCTGGCCTACGACATCGGCGGCCTGCTCGCACACAGGCGGCTGGATCTGGACCTCACGATCGTGCTCGTCAACAACGGCGGCGGGGGCATCTTCGACTTCCTGCCGGTGGGGCGCTCGCAGGCCGCGCAGGACATCTACACCGAGCACATCGCGACCCCCACGGGCCTCGACTTCGCCCAGGCCGCGGCGCTGTACGGACTGGCGCACGAGCGGGTGAGCGACGTGTTCGCCTTCCGCACGGCGCTGGAGCGGGCGATAGCGGATGGCGAGGAACGCCGGGCGACCATCGTCGAGGTGCGGAGCGAGCGCGCGGCCAACGTGGAGCTGCACGCTCACGCGTGGCGGGCCGTCGCGGACGCGATCGGCACGTAGGCCGCGCTCAGTTGGAGAGCAGCGGCAACAATGCTGCGAGCTTCATCTCCGTCTCCGCCAGCTCGGCCGCAGGGTCGGAGTCGCGCACCACGCCCACGCCGGCGTAGCAGCGAGCCACGTCCTCGCGCAGCAGCGCGCAGCGCAGCGCGACGCAGAACTCGCCGTCGCCGGTGGCATCGGTCCAGCCCACGGGGCCGGCGTACCAGCCGCGGTCGATGCCCTCCAGCGCCGGGATCAATGGGCGGGCGCGCTCCAGCGGCTCTCCCCCCACCGCGGGGGTGGGGTGCATCAGCTCCAGCAGCTCGATCGCGTCCAGCGGCCGCGCGAGCTGGGCGCGGATCGGCGTGGCGAGGTGCTGGATGTTGGCCACCCTGACCAGCACCGGCTCGGGCGTGGCGGTGACCCACAGCGCGTGGCGGCTCAGGGTGCGCTCGATACGGCGGATCACGATCGCCTGCTCTTCGCGGTCCTTCTCCGAGCGCAGCAGTTGCTCGCCGAGGTGGTCATCGACGGCAGGGTCGGCGCTGCGACGCGCCGAGCCGGCGAGCGCGAGCGTGCTGACTCGATGCCCCTCGCGGCGCACCAGCAGCTCGGGGCTGGCGGCGATCAGCGTGCTCTCGCCGCGGCCCACGCAGAAGACGAAGCAGGAGGGGAACTCCGCGCGCAGCACGCCGAAGACCGCGGCGGGGTCATACGCGGCGGGGGCATGCACCTGCACCTCGCGCGCCAGCACCACCTTCTGCAGCTCGCCGCGGCGGATCAGCTCAACCGCGCGTCCCACGGCGGCCTCGTAGTGCTCGGGGGGCATCGCACTCACGACCTTGCAGCGCCCAGCCGGAGCAGGGTCGAGCAGCGCCAAGGGCTGCGAGCGCAGTTCGCCCAGCCGTCGCTGCAGGCGGCCGAGCAGTTCCTCCGGCGTGTCGTCGGGGGCCGCCAGCGCGGAGAGGGTCAGGCGCACGCGGCGCTCCCCCTCGTGCTCATCGCGCGCGAGCGCCACCTCGGGCACCACCAGCGAGGCGGGCTCAAAGCCGCTCCACGGCGGTGAGGAGCCCCCGTCCTGTGCGAAGGAGAAGCCCCCGACGGCAACTGGCCCCCCCGCCCCACCACGCGAGGAGTCCCCGAGAGGATCGCTCACCGCCGCTGCAGCCAGCGCGCGCCAGCGGTCGGCCACCTCGGCGAAGCGCGCGGGGCCGCGGGCTGAGAGGCAGGCAACCTCCCCCAGCGCAGCCAGCGCGACCTGTTTGCGCTCAGGCTGCTCGAACACGAACCACGGCTCTCCCGGGCGGCGCGAGGCGCACACCACGGCGCTGGGATCGACGTCCTGCCCCAGCGCCAGGGTCAGCGTGGCAAGCGTCGAGCGCCCACTGCGCCGCGCGCGCTGCACGGCCAGGTCAAGACGCGCGAAGAGCAGTCACGGTCAGCCTCGCCGAGGGCGAATGGAGATGTCTGCGGCGCCGAAGCCCGACCGGGCTAGGTCTCACCCCGGCCTCGCGAGATGGCTATCTCGCCGGTGCGCATCATCTCGATCAGCCCGAACGGGCGCACCATGCTCTCGAAGGCCTCGATCTTCTCCGTCGTGCCCGTGATCTCCACGATCACCGAGCGCTTGGTCACGTCGACGACCTTGCCGCGGAAGATCTCGGTGATCTGCATCAGCTCACCACGCTGCACCCCGTCGGCGGCGATCTTGAACAGCGCCAGCTCGCGCGAGACCGTGTCGCCGGGCTCCAGGTCGCGGATCTTCAGCACGTTGATCAGCTTGTGCAGCTGCTTGGTGACCTGGTCGATCGGGTGCAGCGCGCCGTCCACCGTGAGCGTCACGCGCGAGACGCGCTCGTCGTCGGTGGGGCCGACGGTGAGCGTATCGATGTTGAAGCCGCGCCTGGCGAACAGGCCGGCGATGCGCGTGAGCACGCCGGACTTGTTTTCCACGAGGATCGAGAGCACGTGTTTGCGCCCGGTGCGCAGGTTGCCGGCCGCTTGCAGCTCCTCGAGGCTGAGCGGCTCCTTGGTTGCCGGTTCACCCATAGCTCAGCCCACCATCTCGCGGGCGGCCTGCCCAGCCGGGATCATCGGGTAGGTGTTCTCCTCGCGCGTGACCCTCACGTCGACCAGCACTGGGCCCTCGGTGGCGATCGCGCGCCGCATGTCCTCCACCAGCGTGGTCTTGTCCTCGAAGCGCATGCCGGTGGCGCCATAGGCCTCGGCGAGCTTGACCCAGTCGGGGTACTTCCCCGTATCCACATGGCTGTAGCGACCGTCCCAGAACAGCTCCTGCCACTGGCGCACCATGCCCAGGTAGCCGTTGTTCATGATGAACACCTTGATCGGGATCTGGTCCTGCGCGCACGTTGCGAGCTCCTGGGCGTTCATCTGCACCGAGCCGTCGCCGGCGATGCAGCAGACAAGCCGATCGGGACAGCCCACGGCCGCGCCCATCGCCGCGGGCAGGCCGAAGCCCATCGTGCCGAGGCCGCCCGAGTTGATCCAGCGGCGCGGCGCGGGGAAGTCGTAGTACTGCGCGGCCCACATCTGGTGCTGGCCCACGTCGCTTGCGAGGATCGCCTCTCCGCCGGTGGCCTCGTACAGCGCCTGGATCATGTACTGCGGTTTGATCTCCGTGTCAGCGCTGTCCTCGTAGCTGAGCGGGTACTTCTCGCGCCAGCCCGCGATGCGCTCCCACCACTGCTCCAGACGCGCCGGGTCGGCGCTGAGCGCGCGGTACTCCACCAAGAGCTTGGCCAGCACGTGCTTGGCGTCGCCCACGATCGGGATGTGCGCGGGGACGTTCTTGGAGATCTCCGCCGGGTCCACGTCGATGTGGATGAACTTGGCGCGCGGCGCGAACTCCGAGAGCTTGCCCGTGATGCGGTCGTCGAAGCGCGCGCCCACGGCGCAGATCAGGTCGGCCTCGTCCATCGCGTAGTTGGCGGCGCGCGTGCCGTGCATGCCGAGCATCCCCAGCCACTGCGGGTCGGCCTGCCCCTCCGCCGTGCGGGCCGGGTAGGCGCCGAGGCCCATCAGCGTGCAGGTCACCGGGAAGCGGTCGCTGCGCGCGAACTCCACCAGCTCCTCCGAAGCGTTGGCGTTGACCACGCCGCCGCCCGCGTAGATCACCGGGCGCTGGGCGGCGGCCAGCGCCTTGGCGGCCTGGCGGATCTGCTTCTGGTTGCCCTCCAGCGTGGGCTGGTAGCCGGGCAGGCGCACGTCGGTCACCGGCTCGTACTCGATCTCCGCGCGGGATAAGTCCTGGGGGATGTCCACCAGCACCGGCCCGGGGCGCCCCGAGCGCGCGATGTGGAAGGCCTCGTGGATCGCGCGGGGGATCTCCAGCGGGTGCTGGATCATGAAGGAGTGCTTGACGATCGGCATCGTGATCCCGATCGTGTCGGCCTCCTGGAAGCCGTCGGTGCCCAGCAGCTCGGTGCGCACCTGGCCGGTGATGAACACCACCGGCACGGAGTCCATCATCGCGTCGCAGATGGGGGTGATCAGGTTGGTGGCCCCCGGCCCGCTGGTGGCAAACGCCACGCCGACCTTCCCGGTGGCCTTGGCGTAGCCCTCCGCGGCGTGCCCGCCGCCGGCCTCGTGGCGCACCAGGATGTGGCGGATGCCGCCGTCCACAAAGGCGTCGTAGGTGGGGAGGTTGGCGCCGCCGGGCAGGCCGAAGACGACGTCCACTCCCTCCGCCTTGAGGCATTCCATCAGGGCATCGACTGCGCGCATCACACCGACCTCCTTTCGCCAACGAGGATTGACAGGGCAACTGAGTGTATCGGCCCGAGACAGGCGCTTAGGATGCGCCGATCGCGATGCCGATCGCCAGCACGATCAGACCCGCGAGCGTCACCACCACCAGCGAGGAACGCAGCGAGACATCGAGGAAGCGCTGACGCACCCAGGCGATCACGAACAGCTCCACCGCCACGACGGCACCCGCCACGATCAGCGCTTCGTGCGTGTTGGGGATCAGGAAGGGCAGCGTGTGGAAGATGCTGCCGAGCGCCGTCATCCCACCGGTTATCGAGCCGCGCACCAGCGGCGTGCCGCGGCCGGTGCTCTCGCCGGTGTCCGACAGCGCCTCGGAGACCCCCATGCTGATGCCCGCGCCGAGCGCGACGGCGATGCCCACGACGAACGCGGTGTGCGAGTCCGAGGACACCGCCGCGGCAAAGATCGGCGCGATCGAGGAGACGGTGCCGTCGATCAGCCCGACGAGCCCCGGCTGCACCACGCGCAGCAGCAAGTCGCGCTCGTCTTCGAAGCCCCAGCGGCGGATTATCCGGGAGAGCAGCGTAGGACGGACGGGCGCCCTGGTGGACTCAGCATCCATCTGCGGGTTTATATCCGCTCCGGCGGGCGACTCACCCTCGCACGAGCCGCCCTCCGGAGCGGCGGTGTTCACGTGTGCGCCGCCGGCTCGCGCTCCCAGGATTCCGGCGTCAGAGCCACCTCGGGGAAATCGAGCTCCGCGCCACAGCGCGTGCACACGGCGTCGTAGATCTTCGTCACACGGCCGCAGCACGGACACTGACGGCGCAGCTCGTCGCGCTCGAAGCGGTAGGCGATCGCAGCCATCAGGCCAATGATCGGCACGAGCCCTGAGATCAAAAACCACAGCACGAACGAGGAGCCCTTGATCTTGCCGACCACGCCTCCGGCGACTCCAAAGCAGAATGCGATGATGAGGTAGGGCATCGCGGACGGGCCGGTCCTATAAAAGCACGCGCACGGCCCAGATGACCGCGATCACCGCAACCACGAACACCACGACACCGGCGACCGCCGTAGCGATGCCGATCAGGAAGTGCAACAACAGCCAGCCAGCGAGGACGAGGATCAACCCCGCGACGATCGTGCGACCCAGCGGGCGCGAGGAGGATGGGGCAGGATCGTTCATAGCATTAGTCTACTCCGAGCTGTGCATGAACCAGCCGTGTCACCTCGCCGCCGTCGGCGCGGCCCTTGGTCTCGCGCATCACGTGGCCCACGATCGGCCCGATCGCCTTGGCGTTGCCGCCCTTCACCCGCTTGGCCGCATCGGGGTTGGCTGCGAGCGCTGCAGCGACGAGCGCCGCCAGGTCCTCGCCGCCGCCGATCGCCCCCAGGCCCTCGGCCTCCACGATGGCGAGCGGATCGCCGCCCTCGGCGACCAGGCGATCGAGCACCTGCCGGCCCGCGCCGACGCTGATGCGCTTGGCGGCCACCAGCCCAACCAGCACGGCCAGCGCGGGGGCCTGCACAGGTGAGGCCGCGGGGTCCTCACCATCCCCGAGCCGCCCCACCAGATCGCTGACGATCCAGTTGGCCAGCGCCTGCGCGGGCGGCGCCGGATCGACCTCGGCCGCAAGAGCCGCCTCGAAGTAGTCGCCCAGCTCGGCGCGGAAGGCCAGCTGGTGGGCGCTGTCGGCGCTCAGCCCCACCTCCTGCTCCAGGCGCAGCGCACGCTGGGCGGGCAGCTCGGGCATCGCCGCGCGGGCCGCGTCGAGCATCGCCTGCTCGATCGCCACCGGCAGCAGGTCGGGCTCCGGGAAGTAGCGGTAGTCGTGCGCCTCCTCCTTGCTGCGCAGCGAGGTGATGCGCTCGGAGGCGGGGTCGAAGTGCAGCGTCTCCTGCACCACCGGCTCCCCCGCGCGCAGCAGCTTTTCCTGGCGGGCGACCTCCGCGCGGATGCCGCGCTCGATGAAGCGGAAGGAGTTCATGTTCTTCAGCTCGGTCTTGACCCCCAGCTCGGTCGCTCCCAGCGGACGCACCGAGATGTTGGCGTCGCAGCGCAGCGAGCCCTCCTCCATGTTCACGTCGCTCACGCCCAGCTGGCGCAGGGTGGTGCGCAGCAGCTGCAGCCACTCCCGCGCCTGCTCGCCCGAGCGCAGGTCGGGCTCGGTGACGATCTCCGCCAGCGGCGTGCCGCCGCGGTTGAAATCCACGATCGAGGCGTCCGAGCCGTGGATGCGCCCGCTGGCGCCGACGTGCACGAGCTTGGCGGCGTCCTCCTCCAGGTGCACGCGGTGGATGCGCACCTCCCCCAGGCGCCCGCCCAGGCACAGGGGCTCGTCGTACTGGGAGATCTGGTAGCCCTTGGGCAGGTCGGGGTAGAAGTAGTTCTTGCGGTGGAAGATCGAGCGCGGGGCGAGCTCGCAGCCGAGCGCCATGCCGATCATCAAGCCGAAGTGCACCGCGCGCGCGTTGGCGACCGGCAGGCTGCCCGGCAGTCCCAGGCAGACGGGGCAGGTGCGCGTGTTGGGCGGCTCGCCGAAGGACAGCTCACAGCCGCAGAACATCTTCGTCGCCGTGGCGAGCTGGACGTGGATCTCCAGGCCGATGACGGGCTCGTACTCGACCGCGCTCATCGCAGCGCACCCCCACCCGCGCCACACGTCCGCCTCATGTCCCCGCCCCGTTTCCCCGGGCGCCAGCCGCGCTCCGCGCCGGCGAGCCGTCGAAGCCGAGCTTCTGCTCCAGCGCGAAAGCGGCGTCGAGCAGCGCATTCTCGCTGAACACCGGCCCGGCGATCTGAAAGCCCACGGGCAGCCCCTCGCTGAGGCCGCAGGGAATCGAGATCGCGGGGATGCCGGCCAGCGACATCGGCACCGTGCAGTAGTCGTTGAGGTACATCGACCACGGGTCGCCCGTCTTCTCGCCCAGGCGGAAGGCGACCGTGGGAGCGGTGGGGGTGACGATGAAATCGACCTCCGCGAACGCCGCGCGGAAGTCCTCGGCGATCTTCGTGCGCACCTGCTGCGCGCGGCCGTAATAAGCGTCGTAGTAGCCCGCGGAGAGCGCGTAGGTGCCGAGCATGATGCGCCGCTTGACCTCCGCGCCGAAGCCGTCGTGGCGGGTGCGCGTGTACATGTCGGTCAGGTCGGTGGCGCCGGCGGCGCGCGCGCCATAGCGCACGCCGTCAAAGCGCGCCAGGTTGGAGGAGGCCTCGGCGGGCGCCAGCACGTAGTAGGCCGACAGCGCGTGGGGAGCGTGCGGCAGGCTCACCCCCCGCACGTGGGCCCCCAGCTCGCGGGCCTGCTCGAGCGTCGCCTGGAAGGCCGCGAGCACCCCCGCTTCGATGCCCTCGCCGGTCAGCTCGGAGGGCACCCCCAGGCGCACGCCCTCCAGGCGCGCGGCGCTGGGCAGCACGACCTCCCCCGGGAAGGCCAGCGAGGTGGCGTCGCAAGGATCGCGGCCCACCATCTGGCCCAGCATCAGCGCCGCGTCGGTGACGTCGCGCGTGAGCGGTCCGGCCTGGTCCAGCGAGGAGGCGAAGGCGATCATCCCGTAGCGCGACACGGCGCCGTAGGTGGGCTTCAGGCCGACGATCCCGCACAGCGCGGCGGGCTGGCGAATCGACCCTCCCGTGTCGGTCCCCAGCGCCCATGGCGCGAGGCCCGCGGCGACCGCCGCGGCGCTGCCGCCCGAGGAGCCCCCGGGCACACGCTCCGCATCCCACGGATTGCGCACCGGCCCGTACGCCGAGTTCTCCGTCGAGGAGCCCATCGCGAACTCGTCCTGGTTGGTCTTGCCCAGCAGCGGCGCCCCCGCCGCTGCCAGGCGCGCCACGGCCGTGGCGGTGTAGGGCGGGCGGTAGCCCTCCAAGATGCGCGAGCCCGACTGGCTGGGCACACCCTCGGTGCAGAACAGGTCCTTGACGGCGAGCGGGACTCCATTGAGAGGAGAGGCTCCGCTCCGCTCCGCCGAGCGGGCCGCGCCGCTGCCATCCTCGGCCACCCAGGTGAAGCAGTTGAGTTCGTCGGCCGCCGCGCGGGAGCGGTAGACGTCGAACAGCTCGCCCGCGGAGAGCTCCCCAGCACCGATCGCAGCCGCCGCCTGGGCCGCGGAGAGGGAGATAATGTCTGCGCCGCTCATGCCTGCGGGCTGGGCACTAGAAATCCATCGCCACTGACGGCTGGAGCCTGCGCAAGCGCAACCTCGCGCGGCAGCGACGCGCACGGCTCGTCGGGGCGCAGGGCGCCGGTCACCTCGACCACGTGGGCGGTGGGCGGCACGCCCTCGAGGTCCAGCTCAGCGATCCTGGCGATGTGGTCGAGCACGGCCGAGAGCTCGCCGGCCATCGCCTGCACCTCGGCCTCGCTCAGGCGCAGGCGCGCCAGGCGCGCCACGTGCAGAACCTCGTCGCGATCGATCACGGCGAGGCATTCTACGGAGCGGCGGCGGTGTCCTCCTGCTCGGGCGCCGTCACGCCGTCCCCTTGGACCGCGTGCTCCTGGGTCATCGTCACGTAGCCGCCGCAGGTGAGCACGGCGCACGCGGCGAGCCCAAGGTAGGCCCCCAGCTTGGCGCTCACGCTGCTGCCCCCCGGGGGGTTGACGATCGTGCGGTAGAACACCAGCACCGTGGCGAGCGCGCCGAGCGCCGTCACGCCCGCGCTGACCGCGAGCGGAGGCCCCACCTTGCGATCGCTGGCGACCAGCGCCACCAGCGCCAGTGCCGCGAGGATCGCGAGCAGCAGCACCCAGCGGGTGTCGGTCAGCGTGTGCCAGCCGGTGAAGCTCGTGCTGTAGCCGGCGGCGCTGACGAAGGCGCTGAACAGCTTCGGCACCTTCACCTCATACCACTTGAGAAAGCACAGGAAGACGAACAGCGCGATGGCGCCGGCCGCGAGGATTCGCTCGCCGCGGCCGAGGCGGCTGACTTTGAAGCTCATACAGGAGGTGTGTTTCGCCTTGTCTGTGAGCGATCCTTCACTACGGCGCTCCTTGCAGGTGCACCTGCGCGACGGTGCTGTTCGCGGGCGCCCGTCCAGGCCCGCCGCAAACCCGCCGCAAAGGCTCCTACGGCGGCGGGCGCAGCTCGGCGTCCGACGGCGGATAGCACGCGGTGCGTTCGTCGCGCATCGACTGCCAGCACCCAGCCAGGATCACCACCGCGCCCACCAGCCCCAGCCACGCCCCGGCGCACAGGGCCGTGGCGCCCTGGGGGCGCTCCAGCACGCGCACCAGCGCGGCGACCACGCCGATGGCCCCCAGCGTTGTGCCCCACACGGCCGCGGCCACCGGCAGCGCTGTGGAGCGCTCGGTGACTGTGGCCACGACGAGCGCCAGCGCACCGAGGGCCGCGAGCATCAGCAGCGCCACGGCCGGTCCGAACGTGGCCCACGCGCTGAGGTTGCGCCCTGCTGCTTCATACCAGGGCAGCGTCAGCGCGACGATCACGCACACCGCCCCCACCAGCGCAAGCAGCTCGCCCGAGCGCAGCCGGCGCAGGCTCATCGCTCCTCCTCAATCCCCGCCTCGCGGCGGGCCGCCACCAGCGTATTGGACAGCAGCATCGCGATCGTCATCGGCCCCACCCCGCCGGGCACGGGCGTGATCGCGCTCGCCACCTGCACCGCAGCGGCGAAGTCCACGTCTCCCACCAGCCCGCTCTTGTTGCCCGCCTGCTCAGGGGTCAGCCGGTTGACCCCTACGTCGATCACCACCGCCCCCTCCTTGACGAACTCGCCGCTCACCATCCGCGGGCGCCCGACAGCGGCGATCAGCACGTCCGCGCGCGCACACACGCCGGCCAGGTCTCGCGTGCGCGAGTGGCACACGGTCACCGTCGCATTGGCCTCCAGCAGCAGCTGCGCCATCGGCTTGCCGAACAGGTTGGAGCGCCCCACCACCACCGCCTCCGCGCCTTCCAGCTGTGTGCCCACGCTTGCCAGCAGCTCCATCACCCCGCAGGGCGTGCAGGGCCGCAGGCCGGGGCGTCCCAGCGCGAGCAACCCCGCATTGACCGGTGTCAGCCCGTCGACGTCCTTGGCCGCCTGGATCAGCCCGGTCAGCTCGGGTCCGTCGAGGTGTGCGGGCACCGGCAGTTGCAGCAGCACGCCGCTCACCGCCGGATCCCTGTTGAGATCCTCCAGCAGCTCCGCCACCTGCAGGAACGGCGCGTCGGCGGGCAGGCGCTTGTCGAACGCCCCCATCCCCACCTCCGCGCAAGCGCGCTGCTTGGCCCCCACATACACCGCCGACCCGGGGTCCTCGCCCACCAACACCGTCGCCAGGCCGGGCGGGCTGCCGGTGCGCTCGGTGAATTCCCGCACTTCCTGGGCGACCCGCTCACGCACCTGCGCGGCGACCGCCCTGCCGTCGATGATCGTGGCTGCCACGGGTCGGATCGTACGGGCTGCAACGGCGCGGTGCGTGACGAGGCCGCAGGTGGGCGCTCAGCGATAGATCTCGGCGAGGGTCTTGCCGTTACTCCCCCCAGCGGCCGCACACGACAAGGGCGACGAGCACGACACACCACCGTATAGCGAGCCCTCTTCGCCTTCTCCGTTGGGGGTCGGTTGGATCTGCCATTCCCCGTAGCTCCAGCGCTCGGCCAGGGTCACATCCTTACCCGCGCTGTTCCAGAAAGACCCGACCGCAAAACACACCGTTGCGGATGTGCACGACACTCCTTCCAGATAGCTTTTGCCTCCCGCCGGAGCGGGCGGCGACTGGAGCGACCATTCCACGCCATTCCAGCGCTCGGCGAAAGGCGCATCGGTGTGGGAGCTGTTTTCATAGGCTCCCACAGCCGTGCAGGCGGCGGACGATGCGCACGAGACGCTGTTCAGCTCGGTCCACGTCGCGCCGCTCGGGCTGGGCATCGACTGGACAGACCATTCCGTGCCATTCCAGCTCTCGGCGAAAGGCACACGAACCCCTGAGCCGTTCACCTCTTTGCCCGCCATCGTGCACACCGTCGAGGAGCTGCACGACACGGTATAGGGATAGCTTGCTTTCACCCCGCTGGGACTGGGCGCCGACTGGACGGACCACGCGGTGCCATTCCAGCGCTCGGCGAAGGGCGCTTCAACGCCCGCGCCGTTCTCGTACCAGCCGACGGCGGTGCACGCGGTGGACGAGGTGCACGAGACGCTGGATAAGAGACTGTTTTTCGTCCCGCTCGGTTCGGGGGTCGTCTGGATCTGCCATTCCGCGCCGTTCCACCGCTCGGCCAACGACAGATATGTGCCGGCGCCGTTCACGTAGTAGCCGGCCGTCGTACAGGCGGTGGTGGACATGCACGACACCCCATACAGAAAGGTGCGGCTTGACCCGGTGGGGATCGGTGTTGACTGAAGCTGCCATTCAGCGCCATTCCAGGACTCGACGAAAGGCTTGTAGGCGCTGGATTCCGTCGCGGTGTTGTAGGCGCCGACCATCGTGCACGCCGTGGCAGACGCGCACGATATGCCGTATGGAAGGCTGTTCAGCGCTTTGACCGGGTTGGGCGATGCGGTGACCTGCCATTCGTGGGCGACTTCCTGGGAGGGACCCCAGACGTCCATCCTGTCGTTTGCGTAGTCCGCGATGTACAGGTCGCCGCTCGTGTTAACGGCGATCCCCTTCGGCGCTTCGAAGCTTTCGCTGCCGCCGCCGGCCGCTCCAAATGTCGCCACGTACGTCCCGTTTGGCAGGAACTGCTCGACGCGATCGTTGCCCGTGTCGGTCACGTCCACGTCGCCCGTGGACGGGTCCACGGCGATATCCGCGGGATCGGAGAACTCGCCTTTTCCGGCGCCACTGGAGCCAAACTGCAAACGGGCTTTGGTCGATATTTTCTCAGGAGTCCTGAGGCCGGTCTCGGTAAACTCCTGAATCCGGTCGTTACCGGAGTCGACGATATAGTAGTTGTCGGTGCTGTCGTTTTCCTTTTCCCCGAGAATGATGTCCGTGGGGTCTTTGAACTGGCCTTCGGCGGTGCCCGTGGAGCCATATGACGTAACATATTCCCCCACATTCCCGGCCGATTGGAACTCCTCTATACGATTGTTGCCGGAATCGGCCACCAGGAGGATCGCTTGCCTCAATTCTCCATTTGCGTCCAACGCCAGGCCCATCGGGTCGGACAGCTCGCCGTTGCCCGATCCAGGCGCACCGATGACCTCATCGCGGAACGTGCAGTTCGATTCGACGACCTCGACGCGGTCGTTGCCCGAGTCGCTGACAAAGAGCTCGCCGTTGCCCGGGTTGATCGCGATACCCGTCGGTCCTTTGAACTGCCCTATGCCGGATCCCGCTGAGCCGCAGGCGCGAAGAAATCCACCGGTAGCCGAATACTCTTCCAGCCTGTCGTTGGAGTAGTCCGTCACCCAGATATCGCCGTGTTCGTCCACGGCGGCGTCGAACGGGCCTTCGAACCTGCCTTCGCCGGAGCCCTGCGAGCCGAATTTGGACTGGTACACCTTGGGTGCCGTGGAGAACGTCCGGTCGGCGCTGTATGCAGTTCCACCCGCGCTCACGGCCACGACGCGATAGTGGTAGAGCGTGCCTGACAGCAAGCCCGACAGAGACTGGCCGACATACTCGGGGACGGTGGTGGCAGCGAGTTTCACACCGCCGAGCGGCGCTTCCTCGCCATACGAGATGGACGCTCCATACTGGAAATAGTATGCGGTTTCAGACCCCTCCGGGTCGACCACGGCGTCTAGCGTGCCGCCCGCCTCTGTCGTACCCGAAGCCGGTTCTGTCACCGCGCTGGGCTGGGTGATCGTGGCGCCGTCGTCCGGCGCGCCGTTGCCAGTGGGTCCGTCGTAGCCCACTTCGCCATTGCACAGATATTCTTCCGCGCACTCTTCTCCAGACAGCCAGTTTTTCCCGGCTGTGACGTCAAACCAATTGCCGGGGTTCTTGTAGATGCCTTCGCTGCCTTCGGATCTCATCGTGCTGCTCTCGAGCGCGATCGCTCCAGCCGCGAGCGGGGAGGCAACACTTGTGCCACCGGAAGTCTGCCAGCCGGGTGCCGCCCTCGCATAGGTGTCGTACAGCGACACCGGAGTTTCAAACGCAGCCTCGGCGGCGACATCGTTGTCGGTGCGATTCTTGCAGCCTTTGTCGGTCTGCCATTTTGGCTTGGCGACGTAGAGGGCGCAACCGCTCCCCGAGAGACTCCAGACCGATTCAGTCCAGCCGCGTTCGACTGCTTTGTCGGGACTCAGCTCCGATCCGCCCACCGAGATAACCGTGGAGAGCCCTGCCGGATAGTTGGGCGAGCAGTTGCTGCATTTACCCAGTTTTCTGTTGCCATCCAGATCGTTTTCATAGGCATGATCCCCACCCGCCACCGTGATGGGGACACCGGGATGCATATAGTATTTGGTGTCTTCTTTCAACTGTTTGTTGCCGACTTCAGCTTCCCTGGCACCATAGCTGTTGCTTATCTCGGTGGCGCTCAGTTTGACCGCCTCGTCCTCGGCGAGGCCAAGGTTTTTAAGTTCGTTGTTGTCGGCCTCGACCAATAGAATATGACACTTCGGGCAGGCGGCCGACACCATATCCAGATCCAGCGAGATCTCAAAGCCCCATTCCGAATTTGCTTCCGGATACGTGGCGCCCCCTTCCTGGTTTACCTTGGTGAAGCAACTGCCTTCACACGGTGGCAGATTGTACGTCGAGCGATAGACTTTGAGATCGGCCTGCGCGTCGGGGTCGTCGTCGGCGTCGACGATCGCCACCGTTTGACCTTCTCCTCCCGTCATCGCCGGCAGCTTGTAGGCAGACTCCAGATCCTGGGGAGCGAAGCCGTGGTCGTAGCCGCTGCCGCAGTATTCGTATTCGCCGCTAAAACATTTATATAAAACGCCGGCTGTCGAGGGGGCACCCAGCGTGGGCGCCGGCCCCGAGAGAGCCGCCGGCAGGGCCGCGACCGGATCGATGATCGCCAGGCACTGCGCCCGGTCGGAGGTTGGCGGCGGACACGCGGCGTGGGGCTCTGTATTGGAAGGCGTCGCGGAGTATGCGAGCCCGTTCGCAGCGGCGGCTCGTGCCGGCGCACACCACGCGGAGGCTGCCGCAAGGGCGACGAGACTGATCAGAGTGGACAGACTGGACAGACTGGACAGACCGAACACGCTGGACACCCTGGACAGACGACCCAGCGGCTGCGCGCGGTGGCGCGTGCGGCGATCGACCCAGCACGCTGCACCAACTCTGTAAATCGACATCGCTCTCATCTCCTTGCTCATGGCCGCGTTCGCGCCTGGGCACGACGGCGGCGATTGGAGGGATGGAGCGGGGTCCCTGTGTCAGCTTATTTCTTCTCGCCGGCCCTGCGCGATTGCTTGCCTTGCTGCTCATGGGCCGTGGCGCCGTACTTCCGCTCGGCCCGCCGCTCGCAGCTCGAGCGCTGCTTCCGCGGCTTCATCCTGCACGCCTGCAGCGCCCGCGCCCGCTTCTGCGCGATCGTCAACCCCTTCGGTTTCGGCGTCAGCTTGGGCGGCGGCGCGGGACTCACCACGCCTGGCGGCGGACTGAGAACCGCGGTCAGCGTCGTGGTGCTCGGACCCGTGCTTTTTTCCGCTGTGCTCGGTGGCCCCTGAGGGGGCAGCGCGGCGGTCGCGAACGATTCGATCGGCCCTTCGCTCGTGCCCGTGCCGTTGCTCGCCACGGCACGGTAGTAGTACGTCGTGTCGGGTGCGAGGCCGGACGCCGGGGCGCTCACGGCCTGTCCCTGCAGGCCCGCGGGGATGTCCCCGGCCGGCGTCGTCGACGCGTCTGCGAGCGCGGCGTTGGTGGAGTACGCAAAGGAGTAGCTCGTGGCCTGGTTGTTCGGATCGATCTGCGCCTGCAGCGTCGCTTCCGTCGGCCCGGCGACCAGAGCCTTGCGATCCGCCACCGTGGGACGTTCGCCGGGGGTCGTGAAGGAGAGCGGTTGCCCGACGGTTTCTTCGAACTGACCGGGCCCGGGGTTGTCCGTCGCGACGAGGCAGTACGTGTAGAGGGTGCTGGGCTCCAGGCCCGTCACTTCGCTGGAGACCGGGAGGGCGCGGCCCTCGACTTCGGCGTGTTCCACTGTCCTTGAGCCCCCCGCGCAGCCAGCGCCCTGGGCGTAGGCGAAGTAGTAGCCCACCCACGCCCAGTAATTCAGGTTCAAAGTGCCGCACAGCCGCATCCTGCCCACGAGGGGCGCCCCGGGGCATGCTTCGGTCTGCGGTTCAGGTGGGTCTTCGCGTGAGGCCGCCGTTTCAAACATCAGGCCCGGCAAGCCAGGGGTCGCCCCGTAGGCGTTGGTGGCCACCAGACAGTACGTGTACTCCGTGCCGGGGTAGAGCACTAACCTTTCGTTGTTTGATACCACCTCGATGCCCTGCCCTTCGACTTCTGGTTCTGTCTGCGTTCTGGAGCCTCCCTCGCAGCTGGTCCCCTTGTTGTAGGCGAAGTAGTAGCGCACCTTCGCCGACCTGTTGGGGTTCAGCTTGCCGCACATTTCGTACTGCTGTGGGACCGGCGAAGTGCAAGGTTCCGTGGCCGGCGCTTCTGGCGGTTCGCCCTCTGCGAACGCCGGTGCGGGCACGCCAAGCAGCAGCAGTCCTGCGACCAGCGCAAGGCCCAGCACAAGCCGGGAGGTCGGTCGCTGTCGGTGGCCGCTTGTGGGGGAGGTGTCCATCCGCTCATTCCAACTGTCGTACAAGTTCGAAACTATAACAAAAATGGCTTCAGAACCGTAGCAAGGATATCACAGACAACTGTCTGCATCAATGCGGGGATTTGACGCCGGGCGAGCAGTGGCCTGGGTTTTGGCGTGGGGACAACTATCGGCGCTCGCCTCAGCCGCCGCAAGGGTTTTGCTTTTTTGTTTCCGACTGCCCCTCCAGCGCCTCGCGGACGGGGTTGGGGCTGAGCAGGCCCCACCCCCACCCAAGGCCACAAATCGGCCCTCTGCCTACCCTCCGTCGATGTGGGCGTACTCCGCCATCAGCTTGCGCTCCGAGCCGTCGTCGCTGAAGCGCACGACAATCACCCCGCCCGCCTCGACGCCGGTGACGACGCCCTCGCCGAAAGCGGGGTGCGTGACGTCCTGGCCCAGGCGGAAGGCGCGGATGGGGCTCGCGGCTGGCGCGTCCACCCCGTCCCAGGCATCATGGCCCACGTCGTCGGCGGTGATGTTCTCGTCGCCCGCGCCGGGGCGTCGCCGCCATCGGGTGACTCCGTTAGCGGGCGTGGGCGAACTCCAGCCCCGCGCCGGCTGCTCCTCGAAGTCAGTCAGCTCGGAGGGCACCTCGTCCAGGAAGCGGCTGGGCAGACCCGCGGTGGCGTTGCCGAACACCGTGCGCCGGCGGGCGTACGTCAGGTACAACGCGCGCATCGCGCGTGTCACGCCGACGTAGAAAAGGCGCCGCTCCTCCTCCACCTCGCCCTCGTCCAGCGCACGGCTGTGGGGGAACACGCCGTCCTCGCAACCCACCACGAACACCACGGGGTACTCCAGCCCCTTGGCGTTGTGCAAGGTCATCAAGGTCACCAGGCTCTCGCCGTCGCGGCGGGAGTCGGCGTCGGCCATCAGGGCGATCTGCTGCAGAAAGGAGTCCAGCGACTCGCGCGAGGCAGGGTTGGTGGCGTCCCACTCGCGCCCCACCTGCACCAGCTGCTCCAGGTTCTCGATGCGCCCCTGCGCCTCGATCGTACGTTCAGCCTCCAGCGCCTCGACGTACCCGGCCTGCGAGAGCACCGCCTCCAGCAAGTCCCCCACTGGGATGGGGTCCTCGTCGTTGATTGACCGCCGCAGCTCCCCCATCGTGGCCATGAAGCGCGCCAGCGCCTTCTGCGCCGCCGCCCCCAGCCCGGAGACCTGAGCGGGGTTCGCCGCCGCCTCCCAGATGGGGATGCCCATTGTGTCGGCGTGCGCCAGCACGCGGCCCACCGAGGTCTGCCCGATCCCGCGCCGCGGCGAGTTGACCACGCGCGTGAAGCTCACCACGTCCTGCGGGTTGGCCAGCAGCGACAGGTACGCGACCGCGTCCTTGATCTCCGCGCGCTCGTAGAACTTCGTGCCGCCGATCACCTGGTAGGCGATCTCGCGGCGCACCAAGGTGTCCTCCAGCACGCGCGACATCGCGTTCGTGCGGTAGAAGACCGCGATTTCAGCGCGGCTTGCGCCCTCGTCGACCAGGCGCTCCAGCTCGCCCACCACGAAGCGCGCCTCGGCGTACTCGTCCTCCAGCTCGCGCACGTGGATCGGCTCGCCTTCGCCCAGCTCGCTCCACAGGCGCTTGGCGATGCCGCCACGGTTGTTGGCGATCACCGCGTTGGCGGCGGAGAGGATCGTCTGCGTGGAGCGGTAGTTCTGCTCCAGCTTGACCACCCGCGCGTCGGGGAAGTCCTCCTGGAAGTCGAGAATGTTGCGCACGTCCGCGCCGCGGAAGCCGTAGATCGACTGCGAATCGTCGCCCACCACCGCGAGGTTGCGGTGTCCTTCCAGGCTCACCCGCTGGCCGTGAGCCGGCGCGTCGCGTCCCCCTCCGACCAGCAGCTGCAGGAAGCGGTACTGCGCGTGGTTGGTGTCCTGGTACTCGTCCACCAGCACGTGGCGGAAGGCCTCCGCGTAGCGCTCGCGCACCTCCGCGAAGAGCTCCAGCAGGTTCACCGTGCGAAACAGCAGGTCGTCGAAGTCCATCGCGTTCATGCGGTGCAGCTCGCGCTCGTACACGCTGTACACCTCCGCGACCGTCTGCTCGAAATACCCACCCACCATCTGCCCGTACTCCCTGGCGTCGCGCAGGCGGTTCTTGGCGGAGGAGATCTGCGCGTGGATCGCCACCGGCGTGTAGCGCTTGGGGTCGATCCCCAGCCCCTCGATGCTGCGCTTCACGAGGCGCCGCGCGTCGGCCTGGTCGTAGATGCTGAACTGGCGCGTGTACCCCAGCCGCTCGGCCTCTGCACGCAGGATGCGCGCGCAGGCGGCGTGGAACGTCATCAGCCACATCCCGCGCGTGCCGTGGCCCAGCATCCGCTCCACGCGCCCGCGCATCTCCTGCGCGGCCTTGTTGGTGAAGGTGATCGCCAGGATCTCGCCGGCCTGCGCCTGGTCGGTGAACACCAGGAAGGCGATGCGGTGGGTCAGCACGCGCGTCTTGCCGCTGCCCGCGCCCGCCAGGATCAAGAGCGGCCCCTCGCCGTGGGTGACCGCCTCGCGCTGGGGCTCGTTCAGCCCCTCCAGCAGCTCCTGCAGGTGCTCGGCGTGGGGGTTCTGCGCCATCTCCCCAGCATAGATGCGGGGTCGGCCGAAGGTCAGCCCCCGGCGGTAGGACGTCCCCAGTCAGCCGCTGCTGCGTCCCGCGCCGCGACTCACCCGCCCGCGGGGTTCTGCCCCTTGACCGGGCGCAGCTGCGTGACGGTCGCGGGCGGCGCCTCTGTTTTGCCGCCTGAGAGCTCGCTGACCGCGCGCTCCAGCGCGCCCACGCGGCTGGCCATCCCCTGCAGCGCCTCGGCGATCGGGTCGGGCAGGTGGATCCAGTCGGCGTCCGGCCCCTCCGGGCGCCGTCCGTCCACGCGCACCGGGTGCCCCGGGTTGCCCACCACGGTGGTGTTCGGCGGCACGTCGGTGATCACCACGCTGTTGGCGCCGATCTTGGCGCCGTGCCCGATCGTGATCGGCCCCAGGAGCTTCGCGCCGGAGCCGATCGTCACGTTGTCCTGCACGGTGGGGTGGCGTTTGCCGGTGGCAAACCCCGTCCCCCCAGCGTCACGCCCTGGTAGAGCGTCACGTCGCGCCCGATGGTGGCCGTCTCGCCGATCACCACCCCCGCGCCGTGGTCGATGAACAGCCCCCGCCCGATCTTTGCCGCCGGGTGGATCTCGATCCCCGTGAACGCCCGTGTCGCCATTGACAGCGTCCGCGGCAAGAGCGGCACCCCGGACTCGTGCAGCGCGTTCGCCACGCGGTGGCTGAGCAGCGCGTGGATCCCCGGCCACGTCGCCAGGATCTCCGCCGGTCCCACCCCGCGCGCGGCGGGATCGCGGTCGCGCGCCGCTTTCACATCGCAGCGCAACTCCCTGGCGACCCGCGTGAAGGTACCCACTCCCAGCATGCCCTCCACAGCGTAGCGGCCCTCCCCGCGGCCCCCGGAGGGCGATCCCACCTCGCCCGGGTGCCACCTTCAGCGCTGCTTCGCTCTGCGCGTCCATCCACGCCCTGCGCGGCCCGCTCGGACCCCCTTGTGGGGTCCTCCTAAAAATATCCGGCTCAGGGCGCGAAGAAGGCCTGCGACACGTAGCGCTCGCCGGAGTCCGGCATCACCACGACGATGCGCTGCCCGGCGCTCTCCGCGCGAGCGGCCACCTGCAGCGCCGCCCACAGCGCCGCGCCGCAGGAGATGCCGGCCAGCACGCCCTCGCGGCGCGAGCAGCTCCAGGCGGTGTGGATCGCGTCCTCGTCGCTCACGCCCACGACCTCATCCAGCAGCGTGCGGTTGAGCACCGGCGGCACGAACCCCGCGCCGATGCCCTGGATGCGGTGGGGGGCCGGCTTGGCGCCGGAGAGCACCGCCGAGCTCTGCGGCTCGACCGCCACCACGCGCAGCGCGGGGTTGCGCTCGCGCAGATACTCCCCCGCGCCGGTGATGGTCCCGCCCGTACCCACGCCCGCCACCAGCACGTCGGGCGCCCCCTCCAGCGCCCGCTCGATCTCCGGGCCCGTCGTGCGCCTGTGCACCTCCGGGTTGGCGGGGTTTGAGAACTGGTCCGGCAGCCACGTGTCCGGCTCGCCCGCCAGCTCGCGCGCGGCCTGGACCGCCTCGTGCATCCCCCCCAACGACTCGGTGATCCGCACCTGGGCGCCGTAGAGCTTCAGCAGGCTCTCGCGCTCGCGGCTCATCCCCTGAGGCAGCGTCAGCACCAGCTCATACCCCTTCGCCGCGCACACCATCGCCAGCGCTATCCCCGTATTGCCGCTCGTGGCCTCCACGATCCGCGTGCGCCCCGGCTCGATCTCCCCCGCCGCCTCGGCCGCCTCGATCATCGCCACGCCGATGCGGTCCTTCACGCTGCCCCCAGGGTTCAGGTACTCCAGCTTCGCGTACACCCTCACCCCGTTCTCGCGCGCCTCTCCTTTGAGCATCCGCGTCAGCTCCACCATCGGCGTCTCCCCGACAAGTGCCGCAATGTTGATCGGGATTTGGGGCATAAGGCCTGTGACAATAGTGGGCGCGCGCCGCCGCGGCCTTCCCGACCACGCCACTTTCCCCACGCCACCCACTCGGCCACCGACCGCCCCCTCACCTTCCATTGCTCCCCCGCGCGCGCAAGACCTCGCCCAACATCTTCAAAAGGACGGCGAAATACCGACTAGGGACACATGGGCGCCCCTGAGCCACCTTCCCCACACCCCCAGTCCTCCCCCGCGCGAGAGCTGCCGCGCCAAGGCGCCGACGCCGCGCTGGCCGCGCTGCGCGAGCTGCCTGATGCCTCGATCATGGTCTTCGACTCCGACCTGCGCTTCACGCTCGTCGCCGGCCACGCGCTGGCCGGCGGGCACGACCCAGCGGTCTATCGCGAGGGGCGCCCCGTGGCAGCAGCCTTCCCCCCGGAGCTTTGGGGCGAGATCGAGCCGCTCTGCCGCTCCGCCCTGCAGGGCGACACCCGTTCGCGCCGCATCCGCACCGCCGACGGCGCCCACCACCTGACGATCGACGTGGGGCCACTGTCGGTGCACCACCCGCCCGGGTCCGCCGTGATCGCCGGCGGCGTGGCGGTCGTCCTGGACGCTTCGCTCCCAGCCCCCGAGCCGCCCTCCGAGCGCTATGAGCTGGTCTTCGAACGCGCCCCCATCGGCACCGGCCTGATCGACCAGGAGGGCCGCTGGGTGCTTGTCAACCAGGCCCTCTGCGACATCACGGGCTACACCTCCGATGAGTTGATCGGCCGGCGCTTTCAGGACATCACCCACCCCGAAGACACCACCAACGACACCGCGCGCCGCCAGCAGCTGCTGGAGGGTGAGATCCCCACTTTCCAGACCGAGAAGCGCTACTTCAACGCCGCCGGGGAGACGATGTCGGCGCTGCTCTCCATCTCGCTGGTGCGCGACCGCCACGACGCCCCCCTGCACTTCATCGTCCAGATGCAGGACATCTCCGAGCGCAAGCACCTGGAAGAGCACCTGCGCCACCTCGCCGACCACGACCCGCTCACCGGCCTGCGCAACCGCCGCCTCTTCGAGCACGACCTCAAGCTCCAGCTCGGGCGCTGCCAGCGCTACGCCGAGCAGGCCGCGCTCCTGGCGATCGACCTCGACGGCTTCAAGCAGGTCAACGACCACCACGGCCACCAGGTCGGCGACGACGCCCTGAAGGCGGTAGCCCGCACGCTCACCCGCCGCCTGCGCGCCACCGACCTCGTCGCGCGCCTGGGCGGCGACGAGTTCGCCGTGCTGCTGCCCCACATGGACCAGCAGGGCGCGGAGATCGTCGCCGAGGACCTGATGCGCGTGATCGAAGCCTGTAGCGTGGACGCCGGCTCGGCCGTAGTGCACCTCTCCGGCTCCGTCGGCTTCGCCCTGATCGACCACTCCACGGTGACCGACACCGAAGTGCTGGTCGCCGCCGACCGGGCGATGTACGCGGTCAAGCGCGAACGGGCCGCGCAGCGCATGGGCCTCTTGCGCTGAGCGTCGCTGGGGCCGCGGGTCACTGGGGCCGCATGTCGGCTCCCCACCCCCGGGCGTGGGGTCACACCTGGAGTCCAAAGGGCGCAATCGTGCCGAGCGAGCGGCACGGCAAAAGTTCAACATCCACGCTACCGTTTAAGTACCAAGACGGTGTCTGGCTCCCACGAAATGGCGCGGGAGGCGCCCACGGACACCCCGCGGAAAGGCAGGTGACGTGAGCTGGAGCAAGGATCAGGCGGCACAGATGACGCGCAAGGCCCGCGACCGCGGCGAAAGCGCGCTGGTCGGCGATGGCTGCGTGACGGGCAAACGGCTCTGGCGCTCCAAGGCGGCCGCCAAGCGGGCGCTCAAGCGCGTGCAAGCGGAGCGGCAGACAGCCGGACACGACCGCTTTGAGTGCGCCATCTACGAGTGCCCTTTGTGCGGCGGCTGGCACCTGACGAGCCAGACCCAGCGCTCACGCGCCCACTGAGCTCGCACGCCCGCTGGTCAGATGTAGTACATGCTCGACCCCGCCTCGCGCGTCTCGCGCTCGATGACGTCGGCGATGGTCGTCTCTTCAAGCACCTTGCGCGCCGCCTGCGCCGCGTCGGCGAAGACGCCCTGCGAATCGCGGCCCAGCGGTCCGTCCAGCAGCTCCACCACCTCCAGCACGCTCACGCTGGAGGGCTCGCGGGCGAACCTGTAGCCGCCCTTGACCCCGCGCTGGGAGCTGAGCACCCCGGCGCGGCGCAGCACCGCGAAAAGCTGCTCCAAAAACTGCACCGGCACCTCCCTGCGGCGCGCCAGCTCGCCGATCGGCACCGGTCCCGAGCTTGCGCTGCGCCCCAGCTCGGCCAGGGCCAGGACGGCGTAGGGGGACTTGCTGGTGATCGAGATCATCGCGCCTTCACACCGCGATGCTACGCAACCACACGGGCTGCCGGTCGCCGGGCGCCGCGCAGCGGCCCGTCTACAGCCAGCCGCGCTCAGTCGCGATCAACACCGCCTGTGCGCGATCGACGGCGCCCAGCTTGCCGTAGATGTTGTGCAGGTGCGTGCGCACCGTGCTCGTGGAGAGCGTCAGCTCGTGGGCGATCTGCTTGTACACCTTGCCCTCGGCCAGCCTTTGCAGCACGCTCAGCTCACGGGCGGAGAGCGGGCAGGGGTCGACGTGGCGCTGGCGCTGGTTGACGGGGTTGGGCAGCTCATACATCACCCTGCGCAGCTCCGCCGGGCCGAGCCCGATCATGCGCGCGCTCTGCAGCATCTCCGCGGGCGAGACGGGCGCGCCCTGCTCGTAGTGGGCCAGCATGTCCGCCAGGCGCACGAACGCGGCCTCGCCGACCGCCTCGGGGCTGTGGTGGCGTTCGATCACCGTCGCGATCCCCACCGGCATCCCCCAGCGTCTGGCCAGCACGCCACCCACCAGCGCGTGATCGACGCCCAGCTCGCGGCGCTCCTGGTGGATGCGCTCCTCGGGGGTCTGCGCGCCCTGGTGCACCTGCGCGGGGTAGCCAGGGTAGGCGTGCAGCAGCACCAGCTTGCCGATGTCGTGCAACAGGCTCGTCACCGTCAGGCGGTCGCGGTGCTCGTAGCCCACCTCGCCCGCCAAACGGTCGGCGGCGTGCTGGGTGGCCAGCGCATGCAACCGGAAGCGCTCGGGCGCCGCGTCCCACAGGCTGGCGCGCTCGAAGAAGTCAAAGGTGCGCAGCCTGCTCGCCAGCGCCTGCACCGTCTGGGCGGACAGCAACTCCACCGCGCCCACCGCCGTGTCCACGCGCCCGCGACCGCCCTGCGCCTGGTTGGCCATGCGCAGCACGGCGATGATCAGCGCCACGTCTGACTCCACCGCGGACACCACGTCGGCGGTCACGACGTGGTCCTTGGCGGTCACCGCCAGCAGCCGCTTGCGCGACTCGGCCAGCGCGGGGAAGGCCTCCAGCGCCTCAAACGCCTGTGTCAGGCGCCGCCCGTGACCCTCGTTCTGGTGGCGTGTCCCCGCCGGCGCGCTCCCAGCGGACTTCTGGCTGGGAGCCGCCTTCGCGGCGCCGGTTCCCGCGGCGGGAGTCCTCGCCTGCCTCTGCGGCGTTGAAGCTGATGCCTGCATGCCTACGCTTACCTACCTTGGTATCGTCGCCGCCCAATCCGTTGGGCGCGTATCGCGTCTCCTATCGGCAGCGCTAGACAGATGGTTGAGCATGGGCCCGGTTCAACTGGCCGCCAACTGGCGGACGGTTCCACTCAACTGGCCGCCGGTGGCTTGCAGACGACCCGGTTCAACTGGCCGCCAGGCCGGCCGACAGCCCCACTCACCTGGCCGCCGGGGCTACCGCGAGCGCGTCGTCGATCCGTTTCAGCGTCTCCGCCCGGCCCAGCAACGCGACGCTCTCGAAGATGCCGGGGGAGATTGCGGTGCCGGCGATCGCCACGCGCAGCGGCTGGTAGATGTCGCGCGGCTTGCAGCCCAGACGCTCCTGCAGGGCATCCAGCGCCTGCTGCACCGCCTGCTCCTCGAAGCTCTCCGCCGCGGCCAGCGCCGCCCGCGTCTGGGCCAGCACCTCCCGGCCGCGCTCGTCCAGCCACTTCGCGCGCGCCTTGGGGTCATCGCCGACGCCGTCGAACAGGAACCCCGCCAGCGGCCAGAAGTCGGCCAGCGTCGTGATCTTCTCCTGACTGATCCGCGCTGCCTCTCCCAGCCCCGGGCGCCCCGTGAAATCTTCCAGGCGCCGCGCCAGCTCCGCGGGAGCCATGGCGCGGATGTAGACACCGTTGAGCCAGCGCAGCTTGACCTCATCGAACTGCGCGGGGTTGCGGCTCACGCGCTCCAGCGCGAACTTCTCGACCAGCTCCGCGGTGGACATCACGGTGGCCTCGCCCCCGTCCGCCCCCCAGCCCAGCAGCGCCAGGTAGTTGCGCACCGCCTCCGGCAGGAACCCGGCCTCGCGCAGCTCCTGCACCGAGGCGGCACCGTGGCGCTTTGACAGCTTGCGCCCGTCTGGGCCGTGCAGCAGCGGCAGGTGCGCGTAGACGGGCTGGGGCGCGCCCAATGCCTCCAGCACCAACAGCTGCTTGGGGGTGTTCGAGAGGTGGTCCTCGCCGCGCACCACGTGGGTGATGCCGGCGTCGAGGTCGTCGATCGCGACCGCGAAGTTATAGAGCACCGACCCATCCGAGCGCGCGATCACCGGGTCGTCCAGGTGCACGTGCTCAAAGCGCGTCTCCCCGCGGATCGCGTCGTGCACCACCGTGGCGCCCTCTTCGGGCACGCGCAGGCGCACGGCGCCCTGCGCCTCCGCCTCGCCGCGGAACCCGCTCTCTGCGCCGTGGCGCTGTTTGTAGGCCTTCACGTCCTCGGCGGTGGCGCTCGAGCGGTAGGCGTGCCCGGACTGGAGCAGGCCCTCCAGCGCCTCGCGGTGGCGCTCTGCGCGCGCGCTCTGCATGATCGGGCCCTCGTCCCAGTCGAGCTCCAGCCAGCGCAGCGCGTCGAGGATCTGCTCGACGTTCTCCGGCGTGGAGCGCTCGCGGTCGGTGTCCTCGATGCGCAGCACCAGGGACCCGGCGGGCTCACCCCGTGAAGCGGGGCCGCGCGCGAGCAACCAGTTGAACAGGGCGGTTCTGGCCCCGCCGATGTGCAGGGCGCCCGTGGGCGATGGTGCGAAACGTAAACGCATAGGGTTTCCTCGCATGCTAATCGGCGCGCACGTCTCACCCTCTGGCGGTCTGCCCAAGGCGATCGAGCGCGGCGAGGCGCTGGGCGCGCGCTCGATCCAGATCTTCAACCAGTCACCGCGTCAGTGGCGCCCCACCAGCCACTCCGATGAGAGCATCTTGGCTTTTCGCGAGGCGATGGACGCGAGCCCGATCGACGCCGTGCTGATCCACGCGGTGTACCTGCTCAACTGCGCCTCCGAGGACCCCGACATCCGCGCCAAGTCGCTTCTATCGCTCACCCACTCGCTGCGAGTAGGGCAGCAGATCGGCGCGGCCGGGGTGGTGCTGCACCCCGGCTCGGCCAAGACCGGCGACGTCGGCGCAGCCGTCGCCCGCGCCGGCGAGACGATCGCCGAGGCCCTGGCCGAGAGCGGGGAGTGTCCGCTGCACCTGGAGAACACCGCCGGCACCGGCGGCACCCTGGGGCGCTCGGTGCAGGAGCTCTCAGATCTGCTGGAGGCCGCGGGCGGCGGGCCACGGCTGGGCCTGTGCCTGGACTCCTGCCACCTGTTCGCCTCGGGCTATGACATCCGCACGCGCCCCGGCATGGACGGGTTGCTCGACGCGATTTCAGCCGAGAATCGGCCTGGAGCGTCTGGGCTCGCTGCACCTCAACGACTCCCAGACCCCCCTGGGCGCCAACCGCGACCGCCACGCCAACGTCGGCGAGGGCGAGTTGGGCCGCAAGGGCTGCACGGTTTTCCTCTCCACCCCCGCCTTCGAGGACCTGGCCTGTGTACTGGAGACCCCAGGCAAGGACCGCTCCGGGCCGACCAAGCAGGAGATCGCGCTGGCGATGAAGCTGCGCGATCAGGGCTTGGCCAAGCCCTAGGCTGCTGCCAAGACCTGCTCGAACTCCGCCAGGAGAGTCGGGCTGGGCGCGACGCGATAGGCCTCGCCCAGGCGCAGGCGTCGAGGACCGGCGGTGGTGTCCATCTCGAGCACCACCTCGGTAGGGCCGGGGAAGCTCTCGATCAGGTGCTTGATGTCCTCGATCACGCTCGTGGGCAGCCTCGTGGTGTCCACACGCAGACGCAGCGGCTGCTGGCTCTGGGCCTCGCTGCGGGCGGCGTCCTTGCCGGCCTTGACCTTGGCTTGCAGGATCTCCTCCTCGCTGGGCGCAAAGGCCTCGACGGACTGCACCACCACGCACGTCTTGCCCGCTTCCTTGTGGTCCACGCGGCCGCGCACCAGCACCACCTGGTCCACGGCGAGGGCACTCTCGGCCGCGCCGACCGGGTCGTGCTCGGCCAGCGCCTTGCCGAACACCAGTATCTCCACCGCGCCCTCGAGGTCGTCGAGCGTGGCGAACATCATGTGGTCGCCGTTGCGGGTGCGGATCCGCTTGGCCTCGGTGATGATCCCGCCCACCGTCACCCAGTCCTTGTCGCGACGCTCGGCGAGCGCCGCCAGCGGGCAGTCCACGCGCGCGCGCATAGCCTCGCGCAGCGGCTTCAGCGGGTGCGCGGAGATGAACAGGCCGATCGCCTCCTTCTCCACCGCCAGCAGCTCGGCCTGGTCAAACTCCTCGGAGGGAATCGGCGGATGATCGAGCACCCACCCCGCTCCGGCTCCCTTCATCAGGCTCCCGCCCGGCTGCCCTGGAGAGCGCCCGTTGCCGTTGCTATCGCCCGTGCCGCTGCCGTTGCCTGCAGTCTCTGGCGCGGGGTCGAGGTCGAAGATCGAGCCCTGACCGATCAGCGCGTCCTGCTGGGCCTTCTGGCCCGCGCCCTGGGCCTGCTCCATCACCGCCAGCATGCCCTTGCGGGTGGCGCCGGTGGAGCCCAGCGCGCCGCACTTGATCAGCGCCTCGATCGCCTTCTTGTTGACCGCGCGGTTGTCCACGCGCTCGCAGAAGTCCCACAGCGAGGTGAACTCGCGGGGGCGGGCGGGGTCCGATCCATCCCGGGCGCGCTTGATCGCCTCCACGGCCTGGTAGCCGACGCCCTTGACAGCGTCCAGCCCGAAGCGGATGTTGCCCTTCACGACGGTGAACTCGTGGTCTGAGAGGTTGACGTCGGGGGGCAGGATCTCGATGCCCATCTCCTCGCAGCGGGCCACGAAGAAGGGGACCTTGTCCTTGGTGGACATCACCGAGGAGATCAGCGCCGCCATGTACTCGGCGGGGTGGTTGGCGCGCAGCCACGCGGTGCGGTAGGCGATCAGCCCGTAGCAGGCGGCGTGGGACTTGTTGAAGGAGTAGTCGGCTGACTTCTCGTTGGTCTGCCACAGGAACTCGATCGTCTCCGGGCTGGTGCCCGAGGCGCGGCAGCCCTCCACGAACTCGCCCTTCAGCGCCGCCATCGCCTGGCGGTTCTTCTTGCCGATCGCCTTGCGCAAGTCGTCCGCCTTGGCCCCGGAGAAGCCGGCCAGCTCCTTGGCGATCTGCATCGCCTGCTCCTGGTAGAGGATCACGCCATTGGAGGACTGCAGGATCGGACGCAGGCGCTCGTCGGGGTAGGTGATCGCCTCGGGGTTGCGCTTGCCCTTGGCGTAGACGGGGATCTGGTCCATCGCCCCCGGGCGATACAGCGCGTTCAGCGCGACAAGGTCGTTGAACTCGTCGGGGCGCACCTTCTTCAGCGCCTCGCGCATGCCCTCGGACTCGAACTGGAAGACCCCCACCGAATCCCCGCGGGCAAGCATTTCGTAGGTTTTGGCGTCGTCCAGGGGGAGCGTCGTCATGTCCGGGCGCATCCCGGGGGGTGGGTGGGTTCCTGTCAAGTGGGGTGGGTGGGATCCTGTAGAAGAGGAGCGCTCGATGATGTCCAGCGCGTCCTCGATCACGTCGAGGTTGCGCAACCCCAGGAAGTCCATCTTCAAGAGGCCGATCTCCTCGATCGGCTTCATCGAGAACTGGGTGACGGTGCGGAAGACCCGCTCGCCTCCCTCCGCCGTGCCGGCGTCGGCGAGCTGCAGCGGCACGATGTCCGTCAGCGGGCGGTCGGCGATCACTACCGCGGCGGCGTGGATCGAGGAGTTGCGCACGATCCCCTCAAGCCCCTTGGCGACGTCGACGATGCGCCGCGCGTCGGGCTCCTCGTCGTAGGCCTTGCGCAGCGGCTGACCGGGCTTCAGGCAGTCCTCGAAGGAGGGCGCGCGGCCCATGATCGGGTCGGGGATCAGTTTCGCCAGGCGGTCCCCCGTGCCGTAGTCGAGGCCCAGCACGCGCGCGGCGTCGCGCGTGGCAGCGCGCGGGAACATCTTGCCGAAGGTGACGATCTGGGCGACCGACTCGCGGCCGTACTTCTCGGTCACGTAGCGCATCACGCGCTCGCGCCCGCGCACCGAGAAGTCGATGTCGATGTCCGGCATCGACACGCGCTCGGGGTTCAAGAAGCGCTCGAACAGCAGGTCGTAGCGCAGCGGGTCGACGTCGGTGATGGCCAGGCAGTAGGAGACGATCGAGCCGGCCGCCGAGCCGCGGCCGGGGCCGACCGCGACGCCGTTCTCCTTGGCGAACTTGACGAAGTCCCAGACGATCAAAAAGTAGGCGTTGAAGCCCATGCGGTCGATCACGCCGAGCTCCATCTCCATGCGCTCCACGGCGTGCGCGGGCGGCGGGTTGCCGTAGCGCAGGCGCAGGCCCTCCTGCACGCGCTCGCGCAGGTACTCGCGCTCGGGCGAACCGTCGGGGGTGGGGAAGCTCGGGATCAACTGCTTGCCCAGCTCCAGCTGCACCGAGCAGCGCTCGGCGATCTGCACCGTGTTGGCGATCGCCTCCGGCCACTGCGCGAACGCGTCGACCATCTCCTGGGAGTCGCGCAGGTAGAACTCGTTGGTGTCGAACGTCAGCTTGGGCGCAGCCAAGGTGCTCTTGGTCTGCACGCACAGCAGCGCCGTGTGGTGGTCGTAGTCCTCGCGGCCCAAGTAATGCACGTCGCCGGTCCCCACCAGGCTGCCGCCGAGCTCGCGGGCGATGCGCACGATCCCCTCGTTGCACTTCTCCTGGGGCTCCAGCCCGTTCTTCTGCAGCTCGAAGTAGACGTTCTCGGGGCCAAAGATCGACAGCAGCTCATCGGCGTGCGCGCGGGCGTCCGCGTCGCGGTCTTCCAGCAAACGCTGGCAGAAGCGCGAGGCCAGGCAGCCAGTGAGCGCGATCACCCCCTCGGAGTGCTGGGCGACCTGGCCCAGGTCCACCGTGGGCTTGCCGCGGTGCAGACCCTCCAGGAAACCCGCCGAGGAGAGCTTGACGAGGTTGCGGTAGCCCGCATCGCTGCGGGCCAAGAGCGTCAGGTGGTTGCGCTCCACGCGGCCGGGGCCCCTCGCGGCGTGGTCCTCGACGAGGTAGATCTCACAGCCCATCACCGGCTTGACGTCGTGCTTGGCGCACGCCTTGTAGAGCTCGACGGCGCCGTTCATCACGCCGTGGTCGGTGAGCCCGAGGGCGGGCTGTTCAAACTGCGCGGCGCGCGCGGCGAGGGCGTCGATCTTGCAGGCGCCGTCGAGCAGCGAGTACTCGGAGTGCACGTGCAGATGGGCGCAGGAGGGCTTGCTCACAACCAGGGGGGATCTTAGGCTGCGCGACGGCGGAGGGGTAGGCGCGGGTTTCAGAGAACCTAGCGGGCCAGACCCTGAATGCGATCTGACCAGCCGAGCAGCACACGCAGGGGCTCGGTGGGACCCTCCACGAGCACCTGCTCTCCGAGCGGCAGAGGCGCACCGGCAAGCATGCACTGGAACGCCCGCTCGCTCAAGTGAATGGTGCTCAGAGGACGCTCTCCACGTACGCGCGTGATGGCGAGCGGCAAGCCGTCGCGCGCCTGCGCATAGATGGTCGCACTGGAGGGGCCTTCAATCGCGAAGGCCAGCACGAAGCAGTGCCCCCCGGTCCACTCGGGGGGAATCACCTCCGAGAGCGCCAGCAGCAGCAGACCTGGCCACACGCGAATGTCGGTTTCGGCGAGGTCTGATAGCTCAAGCGACGCACGGCGCGCTGCGAGCAGGCGGCGCGCGCGGCGCTTGCTGCCACGCACCCGCACACCCTCCAAGCGCCGCCCCGCGCCTCCGGCGGCCAACTCGGCGAAGGCCGCCGCGGGACCTTCCAGCAGAAAGGCACCCCGCTCCCGGGCGGATGGGTCCTTGGCAGCGCCCGCCCCCGCCGTGAGACCGGCGGCGGACAGCCGGCGCACGGTGGCGTGACCGCCGTCTAGCTGCACCTGCACGTCGCCCCACCCTTCGATTCTCAGCGTGTATGTCAGCGCACGCTTGAGCAGCGGCCCCTGCGCCGAGAGCAGTTCGCAGACCAGCTCGGCGGCGAGCTTCGCGTCGTGACGTTCGGCGACCCGGCGGATGGCTGGTGCGAGCCAGGCCTGCTTGTGGGTGGGAAAGGCCGGCACCGGGGGCAGGAATGGTGTGAGGCTGGGCTCGGTCGAGGACCCTGGCTCTGCCGAGCGCTCGGGCCCCGCCGAAAGCTCGGGCCCCGCCGAAAGCTCGGACCCTGCCGAAAGCTCGGACCCCGCCGAAGGCTCGGACCCTGCCGAGGGCTCGGGCTCCACATCGGGCTCGCGCTGCAGCTCGTCCACGGCCGTGACGCGAGCGCGCAGGCGCTCGACCGCGGCGGCGAGCGCTCTGGCCATCTCCAGGCGGTGCTCCTCCTCATCGCGCGTCAACTCCTGCCCACTGGCGGAGGGCTCGGTGGCCTGGGTTCCGGCGGCAAGGGCTCCAGTGGCAAGAGTTCCTGTGGCAGGTGTCCCAGGACGAGCAGGCGCCGCGGGCCGCAGACCCGAGCGCAGCTGCTGGGCGATGCCCTTCAGCTCGCCCACGATCAGCTCCATCCTGGCGTGGCCCTGGCGTACCAGCTCAAGCTCGTGCTCTGACCGCTCGCGGGCCTCGCGCTGAGCCTCCATCTCCCGCTGCAGCTCGGCGGCGTGGGTCTCGAGCGCGCCCAGCCGCGCGGTGAGGGTCTGCAGCTGCTGCTCGTCGCGCACCTGAGACTCGCGCGCCTGGCGCTCGGCCGTGCGCGCCTCGCTCAGGCGCGCTTCGATCTCAGCGCGGGTGCGCTCCAGCGCCAGCTCGCGCCCCTCAAGGGCGGCCTCGCGCTCGGAGAGCTCTCGCTCGACGCGGCGCACGCCGGCGCGCTCGGCGCTCGCGGCCTGCTCGGCCTCGGCCAGCTCGCGGCGCAGGCTCTCCAGCCGATCGGTCAGCTCGCGCGCGTGGCGCTCGCCCGCGCTCAGGCGCCGCTGCAGGCGGTCCACCTCGGCGCGCTGCTCGCGCTCCAGGCGCTCGCGCTGTTCCTCGGCCTCCACGCGCAGCTGCTGCTCGGCGTACTCGCGCTGCTTGACGCGGCGCACCTCGTGTTCGCGCTCGGCCAGCTGCTCGGCGGTGCGCCGCTGCTCCTCCTCGGCCTCGCGTAGACGCCCGCGCAGCTCCGCGATGTGCGCCTCGAGCGTACGCACCGTCGCCTCGGCCTCCTGGGCGCGGCGGGCCAGCGCCGCGTCGCCCTGCTCGCGGCGCGCACGCCGTTCGGCCAGGATGTCGCCCTCTCGGCCCGGGTGGGCGGGATCCAATCCTTCGCCAGGCTTATCTCCCTCAGCCATCACCGCAGGCCAGGGTATGGGTGGGGCCGGACGGGGAAATTATGAGTTGCGCAGGCGCCAGGCCATGCGCGACTGAAGCGACCAAAGCTCGATGAAACCAGGCGAGGCGGTCTGCGAGAAGAGGCCGCCGGACTCCGCGAAGGAGGCGAGCGCGGCATCGTAGACCGCGTGGGGCGACTCGCGCGTGACCACGCGCGCCGAGCCCTTGTAGAGCTTCAGGCCGATCGTGCCCGAAACCTGAGCGTTGACGGAGCCCATGTAGGCGTCGAGGTCGCCGCGCAGGGGCTCCCACCACAGGCCGGCGTAGACCAGGTAGGCCCACTGACGGTCGAGCAGGCCCTTGAACTGGTTCTGGTGGATCGTGCAGACCAGCTTCTCCAGCTCCTGGTGGGCCGGCAGCAGCAGGGCAGCGGCGGGGGCCTCGTAGATGTCGCGCACCTTCAAGCCTACAATGCGGTCCTCGATGTGGTCGACGATGCCCACGCCGTGGCGGGCGGCAAGGACGGCGGCGGCTTCCAGCAGCGCCACCAGTTCCAGGCGCTCGCCGTTGAGAGCGACGGGTACGCCCCGCTCGAACTCGACGCTCACGACCTCGGGCTCGTCAGGCGCCAGCTCAGGCCGCGTCACCAGCTGAAAGACGTCGTCCTCGGGCGCGTGGGAAAGGTCCTCGATCCAGCGCCCCTCCGAGGAGCGCCCCCAGAGGTTGTCGTCGATCGAGTACGGGGCGCTCTCGGTGCCGCCTTTGACTGGAATGCCATGCTCGCGCGCGTAGGCGATCTCCTCCTCGCGCCCCATCTGCCAGGAGCGCACCGGCGCGATCACCTTCAGCTCGGGGGCCAGCGTCGCCACCGTGGCCTCGATGCGCACCTGGTCGTTGCCCTTGCCGGTGCAGCCGTGGGCGATCGTGTCGCACCCTGCGCTGCGCGCGTACTCGACGGCGAGCTTGGCGATCAGCGGGCGCCCGAGCGCGGTGAACAGCGGGTAGCCGCCGCCGTAGAGTGCGTTGGCCTTGATCGCCGGGGCGACGTACTCGCGCGCGAACTCCTCGCGTGCGTCGACCACGTGGCAGGCGAGCGCGCCCAGGCGCAGGGCCTTGCCTTCGATCACGCCGTAGTCCTCGCCAGGCTGGCCGAGGTTCACCGTCAAACACACCACCTCGGCCCCGTACTCGTCCTGGATCCACTTCAGCATCACGCTGGTGTCAAGCCCGCCGGAGTAGAGCAGCAGGACGCGACGGACCTCGGCGGGGTCGGCCTCGTAGGAGGCGGTGCGCGGTGGAAAGGTGTGCTCGGGGGTCACGGGCGCGAAGGCTACTGGGCGCCGTCCAGCACCGCGCGCAGGCGCGCCAGCGCCTCGTCCACCTCGGCAGGCCCGACGATCAGCGGCGGCAGCAGCCGGACCGTGGTAGGCCCGGTGGCGTTGACGATCAGACGCCGCTCGAGCAGCGCGCGGCGCACAACCTCGGGGGCCGCGACGTCGAGCTCGCAGGCGAGCATCAGGCCACGGCCGCGCACCGAGAGCACGTGCGGTAGCTCCTGCAGACCTGCGGCCAGGCGCGCTCCCTGCTCGCGCACGCTGGCGAGCAGGCCGGGGTCTTCGGTCACATCGAGCGCGGCCAGGGCGGCGGCGGCGATGACGGGTCCGCCGGCGAACGTGGAACCGTGGTCGCCGGGAGCGAAGACGTCGGCGAGGCGCGCCCCGGTGACGAGCGCGCCCACGGGCAGGCCGCCGCCGAGCGCCTTGGCGGAGGTGAGCGCGTCGGGCACGACGCCCACCTGCTCATAGGCCCACAGCGTGCCCGTGCGACCCATACCGCACTGGATCTCATCGAAGACGAGCGCCGCGCCGTGCTCGTCGCAGGCTTCGCGCGCGGCGCGCAGCAGTTCCTCGCTGAGCACATTGACGCCGCTCTCGCCCTGGATGGGCTCGAGCAGGACCGCTGCCGTCGATCCGTCGACGGTGCGGCGCAAAGCGTCCGGCGTGAGCGCGACGGCGCGAAAGCCGGGCACGAGCGGCGCGAAGGGCGCCTGCTTTGACTCCTGGGGCGTCGCCGAGAGGGCGCCGTAGGTGCGCCCGTGGAAGGCGTGGTGCACGGAGATCACGTCCCCCCGGGCCGGGCCTTGCGCGCGAGCTTGATGGCCGCCTCGACGGCCTCGGCGCCGGAGTTGCAGAAATAGACCTTGCCGCCGAGCGAGCCCTGCGAAAGGCGCTGCGCCAAACGCATGGCCGGCTCGTTGTAGAAGAGATTGGAGATGTGCATCAGACGCCCCGCCTGCTCGCGCACGGCCGCGACCACCTGCGGGTGGCAGTGCCCTACGTTGGTCACCGAGATGCCGCAGAGGAAATCCAGATACTCGTTGCCCTCGGCGTCCCACAGGAGCGCGCCCTCGCCGCGCACGAACTCCACCGGAAAGCGCACGTAGGAGGGCACCACACAGTCGCGCTCGATCGCCTGCAGCTCGCTCAACGACATTTAAGAGGCTCCGCTCCGCTCCGCCGAGCGGGTCGCGTGGCGCTCCGGCGGGCGCCGAGGTGGGGGATCGCGGCAAGGGTCCTCACCAAGCCGCACTGACCTCGTACCGAACGCGCTGGGCTGACCTCCACGGGGCCTCACGGAGCCGCACCGACCTTCGTGCCGATGCCCGCGTCGGTGAACAGCTCCAGCAGCAGCGAGTGGGGCAGGCGCCCGTCGATGATGTGCGCGGAGTTGACGCCGCCCTGGATCGCCTCCAGGCAGGCTTGCAGCTTGGGGCGCATGCCTCCTTCCAGGCCGGGGAGGGCGGACTGCACCCGCTCGGCGGTGGCCTGTCCGATCAGACTCGCCGGGTCCTTGGGGTCCTCCAGCCAGCCGGGGACGTCGGTGAGGAAGATCATCTTGTAGGCCCCCAGCGCGCGGGCGACGGCGCCGGCGGCCTCGTCGGCGTTGACGTTGTAGGAGTGCCCGTCGCGGTCGGCGCCGACGGAGGCGATAACGGGGATGTAGTCGGTGGAGACGTGGTTGAGCACGTCCACGTTGACGCGCTCGATGCGCCCCACGAAGCCGATGTCCTCGCCCCCTGGCGCGGTGCGGCGGGAGACGCGAAACAGTGAGCCGTCGTCGCCGCAGAGCCCCACGGCGGGCTGGCCGTGGCGGTTGATGCGCATCACGATCTCCTTGTTGACCTTGCCGACCAGCACCATCTTGGCTACCTCCACCGTCTCGGCGTTGGACACGCGCAGGCCGCCGATGAACTCGACGGGCAGGCCCAGGCGCTGCATGTAGGCGGTGATGTCGGGGCCGCCACCGTGCACGACGATCGGGGAGAGGCCGACATACTTCAAGAGGACCACGTCGCGCGCGAACTCCTCACGCAGGGCGGGGTCCTCCATCGCGGCGCCGCCGTACTTTATGACGACCGTCTTGTGGTGAAACTCACGGATGTAGGGAAGGGCCTCGAGGCAGCGTGCCCACGTCGCGCATCGGCCGGCCCTCCTTGGGGGGATCGTTGGGAGTGGACATCTAAGTGGTGGGGTCCGGTGAAGTGGAGATGAGGCGACCGTCGCTGGTCACGCCGTCGATGGTCCCGCCGCCGATGGTCGCGTACTCGTGGAGGTGGCCTGAGTAGAACATCAGGTGGTGTAGTCCGAGTTGATGGTCACGTACTCGTGGGAGAGGTCGGAGAAGAACACCTCGGTCTCGGCGCCCTCCCCTGGCAGGGCAACCTCATATTCCACTTCCTTCACCTTCAGCGCCTCGGCCAGCGCCTCCTCGTCGTAGGGGATGGCGACGCCCGCCGAGCAGACCAGCAGGCCCTCCAGAGTGAGGTCCATCGCCAGTGGGGCAGTCCCCGGCAGGGCGGCGCCGACGGACTGCACGATGCGCCCCCAGTTGGGGTCGGCGCTGTGCAGCGCGGCCTTTACGAGGGGTGAGTTGGCGACCGCGCGCGCCGCCGCCTCCGCGCCCTCCAGGTGCCCGCCGCGCACCACCACGCGAGCGATCCGCGCGGCGCCCTCACCGTCGGCGACCATTAGGATCGCCAGCTGGCGCAGCAGCGCGTCCAGCGCCTCGCCGAAGCGCAGCTCGTCCTCGCTCTCGGGCGCGATCTGCACGCCGCTTGCCCCCGAGCACATCAAAATGGCGGTGTCGTTGGTGGAGAGCTGCCCGTCCACCGTGCAGCGGTCAAAGGAGCGCTTTACGCACACCCCCAGCAGCAGCTCTGCCGTGACGGGCTCTAGCGCGGCGTCAGTCTCGATGAAGCACAGCATGGTGGCAAAGCGCGGGGAGATCATCCCGGCGCCCTTGCACTGCGCGCTGAGGCGCACCGGCCCAGAGGGCAACTCGACCTCCAAGCAGGCGCGCTTCTCAAAGGCGTCGGTCGTCTGGATGGCCTGCTGAAAGTCCACGTCGCCCTCGCGGCGCAGGCGCGAGGAGGCGTCGAGGATGCCGCGCAGCACCCGGTCCACCGGCAGGTAATGACTGATGCCGCCGGTCGAGCCGAGCGCGACCTCCTCCTCGCTGACGCCCACCGCGAGCGCAGCGGCGCCCTGGGTCTTGGCGGCGTCGTCCAGTCCCTGGCGGCCCGTGGCGGCGTTGGCACAGCCGGAGTTGGCGAGCACGGCGCGCAGCGCGCCCAGGCGACAGCGCTCGCGGCTGAGCAGGACGGGCGCCGCCGCGGTGCCCGTGTCGGTGAAGCGCGCGGCGCTCACCGGCGCCTCGGCGTCACACACCAAGAGACCGAGGTCGGGGTTGCCTGAGGCTTAATCCCGCACGCCACCCCCGCCGCCCGGAAGCCGGTGGGCAGTCCGGCAGCGGGTCCCAGATCGCGCACATGCGCGGGGCGGGGCGACCAGCGCGAGTGAAAGAACGGTTGGGGAGGACCCTCGGCGGTCCGGTCGCCGTGAACGTCCTTGCCGGCACTCACGACGGGCCGCCCCACTCGAACGCCGCGGGCGCCCAGCTTGCCGCTGTCAGGTGCGAAGCGCTCACAGCAGTCCCTCCGTCTCGGGCAGGCCAAACATCACGTTGAGGTTCTGGATGGCCTGCGAGGAGGTGCCCTTCCAGAGGTTGTCGATCGCAGAGAACACCAGCACCTTGCCCGTGTGTGTGTCGGCGGCGGCGAACAGCCGGCAGAAGTTGGTCTCACGCACCTCGCGCACGCCAGGTGGTCCATCGACCACCTCCACAAACGGCTCGTCGACGTAGGCCGCGCGGTAGAGCTCCTGCAGCTCCTCCGCGCCGACCGGCCGCGTGGGCGTGACGTAGCAGCTGGCCAGCTCGCCCTGGTCGAGCGGCACGAGGTGCGCCTGGAACTGCACCGCCAGCTCGCGGTGCGCCGGGTCCAGCTCGCCCAGCTGCTGCTCGATCTCGGGGGTGTGACGGTGGCGGGCGACGTTGTAAGGGGTGATGTTCTCGCCGGCCATGGACAGGTGGGTGGTCTCGTCAAAGGTTCGCCCCGCCCCGGAAAGCCCCTGCTTGGCGTCGATCACGACGTCGCCCAGCAGCCCAGCGCGGGCCAGCGGGGCCAGGCCCAGCACCGCGGCCGTGGGGTAGCAACCGGGGTTGGCGACGATCTGCGCGGTGACGATGCGCTCGCGGTGTAGCTCGGTCAGCCCGTACACCGCCTGTGCCAGCAACTCGGGCCGGGGGTGCGGCCCGTACCAGCGCTCGTAGGTGGACAGCTCGGCCAGGCGAAAGTCAGCGCTGAGGTCGATTACGCGCGCGCCCTTCTCAAGCAGCACGCCCACCGTGGGGGCGGCTGCCGCGTGCGGGTAGGCGACGACGGCCGCGTCGATGCGCTCCAGACCGTCGAGGTCCAGCGGCTGAATTTCAAGCGGCACGCGGTAGCGCGGGTACAGCTCGTCCAGGCGCCGGCCGGTCTCCGAGCGTCCTGTGAGGCCGACCAGCTCAAAGCCCAGGTGGCGCCAGAGCAGGTGGGCAGCCAGCGCACCGGCAAAGCCGGTGGCCCCGGCGACCAGCACGCGGGGGGCGCCGGGAGCGAATGCCTGGGTGCTCGAAGCGCTTGCTCGGAGACCCACCGAGGAACCACCCGTCGGCGCAGAGGACATCCGTTGCGAGCCACTGGAGCTGGGCTCAGCCACGCAGCTCACCCCCCAGTTCGCCCAGCGCGGCGACGATCCGCTCGCGCACCGGCGTGACGTCCTCCTCGGCGAGCGTTCGATCGGGTGCGCGGAAGGCCAGCGCGAGGGCGAGCGAGCGCCGCCCCTCCCCCACCTGCGGGCCGCTGTAGACGTCGAACACGCGCACGTCGGCGAGCAGCTTGCCCGCGGCGCCCGTGACTGCCGCCAGGGCGGTGGCCGCGGACACCTCGACCGGCAGGACGACCGCGAGGTCCTGGCGCAGCGGCGGGTAGCCGATCAGATCGACGTAGCCGGGGCGTGAGACGTGGGCGATGAGCATGTCGAGGTCGACCTCCAGGCACGCCGCGCCGGGCAGCTCCCAGGTCCCGGCGACGAGCGGGTGCAGCTCACCCAGCCAACCGGCCGGCCGCTCGCCCAGCAGCACCGCGGCGCTGCGTCCCGGATGCAGGAAGGGCTGGGGTTCCGGCGCGAAGGAGAGGTTGCGCACGCCCAGCGCATCGGCCAGCGCTTCGAGCAGAGCCTTCACGGCAAACAGGTCGGCCGTGGGCGAGGCTGAGGTCCGCCAATCGTTTGGATTCAGACACCCGGCCAGCAGCACCGCCAGCGAGCGATGCTCGACGACCGTCCCGTCCAGCGCGCTGAAGACGGTGCCGTGCTCGAATAGGCGCAGGTCGCCCTCCCCGTGGGCGAGGTTATGCCGCGCGACGTCTAGCAGCGATCCGAGCAAGGTGGTGCGCAGCTGGGACTGCTCCTCTGAGAGCGGGTTCTCCACCACGACGGCCCGCCGGCGCGCGTCGTCGGCGGGCAGACGCAGCCGATCGGCGAGGCTGGGCGCCACGAACGTCCACCCCACGACCTCATACAGCCCGCGCCCAACCAGCGTGTCCACGGCGCGGCGGCGCAGGCGCTGCGCGGGTGAGAGCAGCCCGTATGCGCCGCGACGCTTGGGCAACGTGGCAGGCAGCTTCTCTAACCCGTCGATGCGGGCGACCTCCTCGATCAGGTCGGCCTCGCGCATCACGTCGTCCCGGCGCAGCGCCGGGACGACCACATCAAGCCCGTCCTCCGCCTCGGCCACCTGGAAGTCGAGAGCGCGCAGGATTTCCGCCTGGCGCGCCCGCGCCACGGGCGCGCCGAGGATCGCCTCCACGCGCGCCGCACGCAGGCGAATCGTGGCTGGCGGCGGCACCTCACCGCCGACGTCGATCGTGCCCGGCGCGACGGTTGCACCGCACAGCTCGATCATCAGACGAGTGGCGATGGCCTGGGCGTGCATGCACTGCTCGGGCTGCAACCCCTTTTCAAAGCGCGAGGAGGCCTCGCTGCGCAGGCCCAGCGCCCATGAGGCGCGGTGGATGGCAGGGCCGTGCCAGGTGGCCACCTCCAGCAGCACGTTCGTCGTCTCGGGCGCCACCTCCGAGCGCGCGCCGCCCATCAGCCCGGCGATCGAGGTGGGGCCCTCGGCGTCGTCGATCACGACCATCTCCGCATCGAGGGTGCGCGTCTGACCGTCGAGCGTCTGCACCTGCTCGCCGTCGTGTGCCCTGCGCACCACCAGGCGCCGGCCGGCAACGCGATCCAGATCGAAGGCGTGCAGCGGCTGGCCGCTGAGCAGCATCGCGTAGTTGGTTATGTCAACCACGTTGTTGATCGGCCGCTGCCCCGCAGCCATCAGCCGGGCCTTCAGCCACGGCGGGGAGGCGGCAATGGTGACGCCGTGGAACACCCGCGCGGTGAAGCGGGGGCACAGTTCGGGGCACTGCACCTCCACCTGCGCGCCCTCCAGCGGCCCCGCGCTGCCCAGGTCCTCACTCCAGGGCGCCGGCTCCAGCGGGGCGCCGGTGGCGGCGTGCAGCTCACGCGCCACCCCGTACACGCCGAGACAGTCCGGGCGGTTGGTGGTGATCTCAAGCTCCAACACCTCCGTGGCGAGTGGCAGCACACCCTCCAGCGGCGTGCCGGGCGCGAGCTCCGCGCCGGGCACCAACTCCTGCAACACCATGATCCCGTCGTGGTCAGAGCCGATCGCCAGCTCGTCCTCGGCGAGGATCATCCCCTCCGAGGGCACGCCCCGCAGCTTGGCTTTCTTGAGCTTGCTGCCGTCGGGCATCACCGCGCCGGGCCGCGCCACCGCCACGCTCTGCCCGGCGGCGACGTTGGCGGCGCCGCACACGATCGTCGCCGGCCCCTCCGTCCGCGCCGGCCCCAGATCGACCTCACAGACGCTGAGACGGTCGGCGTCAGGATGGCGCTCGGACTGCAGCACCTTCCCCACGACGAAGTTCTCGAGCGCCTTCACCCCGTGGTGGTGGATCGCCTCGACCTTCGTGCCGGTCATCGTCAGGCGCTCCTCCACGCCACCCACCTCAAGCGGGGGGTCGCAGTATTCGCGCAGCCATGTCAACGGTACGCGCATTATCGAAACTGCTCCAAAAACCGTAAGTCATTCTCGTAGTAGAGACGCAAGTCAGGAACCCCGTGCATGAGCATCGCGACCCTCTCTACTCCTAATCCCCACGCAAAGCCCTGCACCTTCTCGGGGTCGTAGCCGGGCGCGTTGTGCTCGCTTGTGGGTATGTGGGAGTACACGTTGGGGTCCACCTCGCCGGCGCCCAGCACCTCCAGCCAGCCCTCGCCCTTGCACAGGTAGCAGCGCGCTCCGTCGGGGAGAAAGCCCTTGCCCTCGCAGTGAAAGCACGACACGTCGACCTCGACGCTCGGCTCGGTGAAGGGGAAGAAGTGAGGCCGCAGGCGCACCTCGCGCGTGTCTCCGAATACGGCGCGGGCGAAGGCCAGCAGGGTGCCCTTCAGGTCGGCCAGCGTGATGTCCTCGTCCACGGCCAGCCCCTCCACCTGGTGAAACTGCGGGGTGTGGGTGGCATCGCTGTCGGGACGGTAGACCCGCCCGGGGATCACCACGTAGAGGGGAGGCGGGTGAGCTTCCATCGCGCGCACCTGCATCGGCGAGGTGTGCGTGCGCAGCACCGTGTCCTCCCCCACGTAGAAGGTGTCCGTCCGCGCCCGCGCGGGGTGCGTGGGCGGGTGGTTGAGCGCGTCGAAGTTGTAGTGCACGCTCTCGACCTCCGGCCCTTCCAGCACTGTGAAGCCAAGCCCGAGGAAGATGTCCTCGAGCAGCCGCTGGGTGGCGCTCAGCACGTGCATGCGCCCCACCGGCTGGGGCGGGCTGCCGGGCAGCGTCACGTCCACGGTGTCCTCGCGCAACTGTGTCTCCAACTCGCCTGTGGCGAGCTGGGTCGCGCGGGCCTGCAGCTGCTCCTCCAGGGCCTTCCGCGCCTGGTTGGCGGCGCGGCCCACCGCGCCGCGCTGCTCGGGCGGCAGCTGGGCCACGCCGCGCAGCAGCTGAGGCAGCTCCGCCTTGCGCCCGAGGTAGCGCACGCGCAACTCCTCAAGCGCCTCGCTTGTCTGCGCGGCGGCGATCGCCTCCTGGGCCTGCGCGCGCAGCTCTTCGATTCGTTCGCTCATGCCGGGGCCACCCTAGTCATTTCGTAAAGCGCGATGGTCGCCGCCATGGCGGCGTTCAGCGACTCTGTGTGGATCGGGATGTGGACCGTGCGCTCGCACTGCGCCACCACCTCCGTGGGCAGCCCCTCGCGCTCGGCCCCCACGACCAGGGTCAGCGGCTTGGCGGGAGCCCCCGGAGTGTCGCCTCTGGCCTCTCGTCCGGTCTGGCTGGGGTGCGCGAGCGCGCTCGCAAGGCTCGCAAGCGGCTCGCCCGCCCGGGCCACAAGCGCCACCCGCTCCCCGGGCAGTTCCGCGAGGGCGCCCGCGCGTGCCAGCGCCACGGCGAAGACCGCTCCCATGCTGGCCCTCACCGCCTTGGGCGAGTAGGGGTCCGCGCAACCCGGCCCGAGCGCCACGCTGGAGGCGCCGAACGCCTCGGCGGCGCGCAGCACCGTGCCCACGTTGCCGGGGTCCGCGAGCCCATGGAGATACACGCACAGCGGCCCCTGCGCACGCTCGCTCCAGCGCTGCTCATACACACCCAGCGCGCGTGTGCCCGAGCCGAGGGTGGACACCTCGGCCAGCAGCGCGGGCTCCACCTCGGTCAGGTCCTTGCCGGCAAGTCCTTCCAGAGCCAAGCCCGCCGCGCGGTACCCACCCAGCGACGGCCAGCCTGCACGCTGCGCGGCGATCAGCAGATCCTCACCCTCCGCGACGAAGCGCAGGCTGCGCTCGCGCTCGCGGCGGCGGCGCAGGCGGCGCACCTCCTTCAGGTGCTGGTTGTGGGGGGAGCTGATGGTGGTCATGGGCTTTGATTTTGCTGATTGGGTGGGACGCAACGATTGGGCGAACCTAAAGACGCCGGCCTCACCAAACAAAAAGGGCGCCGTCCTTGAGAGAGAACGGCGCCCGGGAGGCTTGCTTGTCGGTGGCCGGAATCAGGCAGCCGACGCCTCGCGGGCAACCTCGGTAAAACGTCGGAAGGTGTCGGCGTCGCGCACAGCGATGTCCGCGAGCACCTTGCGGTCGAGCTCCACCCCCGCAAGCGCGAGCCCGTGCATGAACTGCGAATAGCTCATCCCGTTCTGGCGCGCCGCAGCGTTGATGCGCGTGATCCACAGCCTGCGGAAGTCGCGCTTGCGGTTGCGCCTGTCGCGGTAGGCGTAGGAGTCGGCCTTGAGCAGCGCCTCCTTGGCGCGCTTGTAGTTGGAGTTCGCTTCGCCGCGAAACCCCTTGGTGCGCTCCAGCGTGGCGCGCCGTTTCTTGCGCGCGCTGACCGAGCGCTTGACGCGCGTCATTTGCCCACCCCCAGCATCCGCTTGATACGCGGGGTGTCGTGCGCGGAGATGATCGCCGGCGCCGCCAGCGAGCGCTTGCGCTTGGGCGACTTCTTCTCGAGGATGTGGCTCGTGAAGGGGTGCCGGCCGCGCACCTTGCCGCCAGCGGTGACCTTGAAGCGCTTCTTCGCGCCGGAATGGGTTTTCATCTTGGGCATAGCGAGCAAACGATTATGGCAGACCGGGCTCGCTGCCCGCCGTCGCGCCCTCCGGCGTGACGCTCTGCTCCGGCACAATGCCGTCGAGCGCGGCTGTCTCGGCGGACACAGCGCCGTCGGGGGAGACCGACTCCGCGGCGTCTGACTCGGCGACGTGCCCATCTGCATCCTCGACGTGCCCGTCGGCTCGTCCTGCCAGAACGGCCTTGGAGGGACCGAGCATCATCGTCATGTTGCGCCCGTCCTGGGTGGGGCGCTGCTCCACGATGCTCAACTCCGCCAGCTCCTCGGCGAGGCGGTCGAGGATCATCGTGCCCCGCTCAGGATGGGTGACCTCGCGCCCGCGGAACATGATCGTGATCTTGACCTTGTCCTTGTGGCGCAGGAAGCGTTCGACGTGGCCCTTCTTGGTGTCGTAGTCGTGCTGGGCGATCTTCGGACGGAACTTGATCTCGCGGATGACGATCTGCTGCTGGTGCTTGCGCGCCTGCTTGAGCTTCTGGGCCTGCTCGTACTTGTACTTGGAGTAGTCGAGCACGCGGCACACCGGGGGGCGAGCCTCGGGCGCGACCTCCACGAGATCGAGGTCGCGCTCCTGCGCGAAGCGCAGCGCGTCAGGGGTCTTCATCAGGCCCACCTGGTTGCCCTCGTCGTCGATCAGGCGCACCTCGGGTACGCGAATGCGCTCGTTGACCCTTGTCAGGTCCCGCTCAGGCGGGCGCCGGTCGAATCTGCGAGGGACCGGCACTAGGTGTGGTGGCGGCGCGTCAAGCTTGCTCTACGCGCTCGGCTGTGAAGGGATGCTGGGCGTCAACGGGGCCGAGTATAGCGGCGCGGAGGCGGCGCCGCTAGGGGGTTTGGCTCTCGCCGGCAAGCTGCTGCGCCAACTCCTCGAGCGACAGGCTGCCGGCGTCTCCGCTGCCGCGGCGGCGCAGGGAGACGGTCCGCTCCCCCAGCTCGCGCTCGCCGACGATCAGCATGTTGGGGATCTTGCGCAGCTCCGCCTCGCGGATCTTGCGTCCGATCGACTCGCCGCGGTCGTCCAGCTCGACGCGCAGTCCGCTCTGGCGCAGCTGCTCGTACACCGCAGCGGCGTACTCGGCAAAGGGCGTGGACACGCTCAGCACCACCGCCTGCACCGGCGCCAGCCACAGCGGCAGCTCGCCTGCGTAGTGCTCGATCAGGATGCCGATGAAGCGCTCGAAGGAGCCCATCAGCGCGCGGTGGATCATCACCGGGCGGTGCTCCGCGTTGTCGGCGCCGATGTAGGTGAGGTCAAAGCGCTCGGGCATCGAGTAGTCCAGCTGCACCGTTCCCAACTGCCACGAGCGCCCGATCGAGTCGGTCATGTGCAGGTCGATCTTGGGGCCGTAGAAGGCGCCATCGCCGGGGTTCAGTTCGTAATCGAGCCCCTCGGAGTCCAGCGCCCCGGCGAGCGCGCCCTCGGCGCGATCCCACATCTCATCGCTGCCGATCCGTGGCTCGGGGCGCGTGGAGAGCTCCAGGCGCGGCTGGAAGCCAAACAGCTCATACAGGTGAAAGCCGAAGCGCAGGCACTGCACGACCTCCTCCTGCACCTGCTCCTCGGTGCAGAAGATGTGGGCGTCGTCCTGGGTGATGTGGCGCACCCGCAGCAGCCCGTGCAGCACACCGGAGGGCTCGTGGCGGTGCACCAGCCCGGCCTCGGAATAGCGGATCGGCAGGTCGCGGTAGGAATGGCGCGCGTCCTTGTAGATCTGGATGTGGGCCGGGCAGTTCATCGGCTTCAGGCCCATCGGACGCGCCTCGACCTCGGTGAAGTACATGTTCTTGCGGTAGGTGTCCCAGTGCCCTGACTGCTTGAAGAGCTCGACGTCGTAGAGGATCGGCGTCTTGACCTCCTGGTAGCCGCGCTGGCGGTTCTCGCGGCGCCACAGCTCGGTGAGCGCGTTCCAGACGGCCATCCCGGCGGGCTTCCAGAAGGGGCCTCCGGGGGAGAGCTCGGAGAAGGCGAACAGGTCGAGCTCGCGCCCCAGCTTGCGGTGATCGCGCGCGCGCGCCTGCTCCAGGCGCTCCAGGTGCTCGGCCAGCTCGGCCTTAGAGAAGAAGGCGGTGCCGTAGATGCGGGTGAGCATCGTGCGCGAGGAGTCCCCGCGCCAGTAGGCGCCCGCCACTGACTGCAGCTTGAAGGCACCCACAGTCTTCGTCGTGGGCGCGTGCGGGCCGCGGCAGAGGTCGGTGAAGGGGCCGTTGGTGTATAGCGACACGCTCTGCAGCGCTTGGTCGCCATCCCCATCTGTCGCAGCGGCGGAGACTAGATCGTCGATCAGCTCCACCTTGTAGTTCTGACCCTCGGCCACGAAACGCTCGCGGGCCTGCGCGGGGGAAACGTCGCGGCGCTCGAAGCTCTCGGCGGCCTTCACGTGGGCGGCCATCGCCGCTTCGATCGCGGGGAAGTCATCCGCCGAGACCGAGGTGCCCGGCGGGAACTCGAAGTCGTAGTAGAAGCCCTGCTCGATCGGCGGCCCGATCGAGATCTTAACCCCCGGGTACAGCTCGGTGACGGCCGCCGCCAGCACGTGCGCCGCGTCGTGGCGGATCAGCTCCAGGGCCGCACCGCCAGGGGACTTGGGGGTGAGGATCGCGATGTGCGCCCCGTCGGGCAACGCGCGCGAGAGGTCGCGCAGCTCGGGCTCCTCCCCAGCCTCGGGGTGGGAGACCTCCACCGCCAGCGCCACCCGGGCCAGGCCCGGCCCGATCGCCGCAGCGGCGTCGGCGCCGGTGGCGCCGTCTGCAAGCTCCAGGGTGCTTGAGTCGGGGAGGGTGAGCGTGAGGGGCATGGCCGCTTGCGCGGAGCCTACTGAAGGCCCCGCGCGTGGCGGCGTCAGCGGGCGGCTTGGCAGCGAAGACAATCGTCTGCATCATCTGCCATGATTGTTATATGAACAACAGTGAGTCGATCTCCATCATCCTCTCTCCAGCCCAAGTCGACCAGGTCGTCAGAGCGGCCGCGCAGGGACAGACACCTGGCTTCTCGGCCCTGATCGCAACCAAGCTGAGCCTCGGGCAGGCGGCAGCGGACGGCGCGGACGGCGCGGCCGTCATGAGCGGCCCCGGCGGCGGATACCTGCCGGTCAACGACGACGCACGCCTGTCGCGCTCGCTGCTGCGCGGCCTGTCGATCCTCACCTGCTTCGGGCCCGACAACAGGGAGCGGGGCATCATCGAAATGGCAGGCCAGCTGGGGATGAGTCCCAGCACGACGCACCGCTACGTCTCAACGCTCGTGGAGCTGGGTCTGCTCGAGCGCTCCCCGCGTACCCGCAAGTACCGGTTGGCGCTGGCCTCCTCGCAGAGCACCAGCAGCGACGCCGAGCGGCGCGGCCGTGGCAAGCGCTCCAAGAGCCCTCAGGCCCGCGTCTGAAGCAGGCACTCCAAGAGCCCTCAGACCCGCATCTGAAGCAAGCACTCCAAGAGCCCTCAGACCCGCATCCGAAGCAAGCACCCCAAGAGCCCTCAGACCCGCGCCTGGAGCAGCCAATCCTCGACGACCGAGACCTGCCGGTCATCGAGCGAGCCGGCGCGCCCCGCCGCCGCCAGCGCCTCGTCGATCGTGGTAAGGGTGGCGTGGCGCAGACCGGCCGCCTCCATCCGCGCGCGGGCGCTGGGCAGGTCATAGCTGGCAATCGTGAGCGAGTTCTGCACCTGAAAGCCGGCGTCACGAAGGTTCTCGGCGGCGGCGATGAGGCTCCCGGCGGAGAAGGCCAGATCCTCGATTACCAGCACTCGGGCGCCTGCCGGCGCAAAGCCCTCAACCGCGCGCTCCTTGCCCCAGGCCTTGGCCTGCGAGCGCACATACACGAAGGGCAGCGCCATGCGATCGGCCATCCACGCGCCCCATGGCACCCCGGCCGTCGCCGTCCCGGCGATCGCTGCGGGTGGGCCCTGCAGCGTGGAGGCATCCCCTGATGTGGAGGCATCCCCTGATGTGGAGGCGTCCTCCTCTGCCGCGGAGGCACCCTCCAGCCCTGAGGCCTCCTGCCCGGTGCTGGCAAGCTCGACCAGAGCGCCAACGACGCGCTGGCGCTCCTGCACGTGCCCCAGCAGCTGGCGGTTGTCGACGTAGACGGGGCTCTCCGCGCCGGAGGTGAGGCGAAAGAACGGGGAGGTCCTGAACGCAACCGCCCCCGTGCGGACGAGCGTGTCGGCAATCTCGCTGGCGAGCGCCTGGTCGGGAAGAGCGCTCACGCGGCACACACGTTGAAGCTCGAAGTCAGGGTCTTTGTGACCCGCACCGTCTTGCGGTGCCTGCCCTTGCCCCTGTGTGTGGTGAGGTCGATCTTCACGGTCACCGGGTTGAGTCCGGCCTGCGCGCTGACCTTCGACGGCAGGAACGTGAAGGTGCTCGGCAGGCTGGGAGCCTGGTACTGCGGTTCAAAGACAGTCTCGCTGTGCTTGTGGCCAGGCTTGCCGGCGAGCACCGTCTCCTTGAGTCCGCCGTCGAGGTAGAACGCGACGCCACCTAACTGGTAGTTGGTGAGACCGCTGACGCCGCTCAGCGTCACGCTCTGGGCTGTCAGCGAGAGCTGCGCGGTTTCGGGGGTGCACTGAACAGGCGCCAGCAGCCGCAGCAGCCTGTTGCCGATGTTGCTCGCCGCGATCACCACAACCGACGGTTCCATGCCGGGCTGCGCCGGCGTTGAGGAGAGCGCACCTACCGCGGAGAGGTTTGCAGGCCCGGCCACGGGCAGAGTTCCGAAGTCGCCGGTACGAAGCCCCCCTTGACCGGTGAAACCGTTGGCTTGGGCCACGGCGGGCAGCGCCAGCGCCCAGCAGACGGCAAGTAGCCCTGTCGCCAGACGCCGTGCCAGTGCTCCCGAAGTGACCCCAGGTCGACCAGGGATTTGACGCATGTGTGCTCCTTGTGGCTCGTATTTAGACCAACGTGGTCTCTAATCTAGCTCCAAGCCAAGGACGGGCAGGGCACCGGTCCGCGCCAGCTCTCCCCACCAAGCCAGCACGCCAGCTCTCACACCTGCAGGCGCACCGGTACCCCAGCGGCCCGCACGTCAGTCCTCCCCCCATACCTCCCCCGCTTCTGCCGCCGCCTGCTCGATCTGCTCGAGGGTCATGTCAGTCTGGCGATCCTCGATCATCGTCTGCAGCGCCTCCCCGATGGTAGGCGACCAAACCCGTCGCGCCACCGCGACCCGCCCGGCCTCTTCCTCGAACTGCTTCCATTCCAGCTCGATCAGCGGTGCGCGTGCGGCAGGGGCGTCGGCGGGTACCGGTGCCCCCCACCCGTACAGGGTGATCTGGGCCTTCCAGCCGTGCGGGCACATCTCTCCCATCGCCGCCAGGGCCTGCCACTGGTCGGCCACCGGCTTGCGTCGCCGATGACGCCGGCGCAGGTAGATGGCGATCGGCACGCACCCCATCACCATCGCCAGGATCATGAGCGCAATCAGGAGCATTTCCGGCTCGGGCGCACGGACGTGGCCCCCCTGAACGCCGCTGGCGATCACGAATCCCAGAGCAGCGGCGCTCATGGCATCCTGCTCTCAACCGCCCGATCCGGCCCGAGGAAGCAGATGCCACCCGCTCGCTCTCATCGCTCTCCCAGGGTAGCCGCTCCGATGGGTGCTGCCGGGGGTACCGCCGGGGTGCGCTCCGGGAGGTGCTGCCGGGGTTCATCTAGGCGTCTGCGCCGCCGTCCAGCTCCTCGGACTCATTGTCGGTGAGCACGAACACGAACGTGAGCGTCGCCATCGCGACGGCCAGCATAGCCAGGATGGCGAGCACCAGGATGGCCACTCCTCCCCCAACAGCTGCCAGGGCGACCAGTCCGACGGGGATCGAGATCGCGAAGATCCCTACTACCAGGGGAACGACCTCAGGCGAGCTGGTCGGGAGGCTGCGGCTGTTATCGAAGCGGGACAATGTGGTCTCCGTGGTTGTGGGGAAAGCGGGGTGTTAGGGCGGGAACAGATACTGGCGCGGAAGGTTATCCAAAAGCTGCTAGGCGACGTATCGCTGAATGTCCAAATCGTTCCCCACCGGACTGGCCCCTTGTCGGAGAGCGGCTGGCCCTGCACCGCGGGCCCGGTGCTCCAGCTGGGGACTGTCAGTTTGTTTGTGTAAGTGGTGGTGTTGTACGCGAAGTAGTAGCCAACCTTTGTGCTGGCGTGTGGGTCAGGGAGTGCCGCACAGCCGAACGACTCCCGGCGAGATTGGCCCGCAGCATGCTTCTGTGATCGGGGCTGCTGGTCCGCCAGCTGCCGCCTGAGTGAGGATAGGAGCCCGCCAACTGCAACGGAGCAGAAGGCTACGGCGAACTCGCCGGAGGCTCAGCCCTTCTCAGCGTCGGCGTCCTCAATCGCCTGCGCCAGTTCCATCAGCCCGACGTCGAGCGCCACCGCGATCCGCCGCACCGTCGCCCACTCCGGGCTTGTGTGACCGCGCTCGATCTTCTGAAGCGAGCGTGTGGTCAGTCCGGCGTTGAACGCCACCGTTTCCTGCGTCGTGCCCCGCGCTTCGCGGAAGCGCCTCAGAACGGCCGCGAGCGTCTGGTCGGCAGTCGGCGACGGTGTGGCTGGCACGCACGGAAACATCCCACGGTTCACGTGCCCAAGTCCACGTCTCCGAGCACGTGAACTCGGAGACGTGTAGCGTGGCCGATGCCACAGGGCTCATCCCCACAGGACGCCCTCCTGGCACGCGGGGCCGGCGCTGGGCGCGCTCAAGATCACGCTCAGTGTCGGCCCTCTTGCGTCTCTCGGGCGACCTGCTGCTACTTCGGGAGCGGTCTAGAGACAGGCCCCGACCCTCGACGGATGCACCCTGGAAAGAGTGCCGGCTCGGAATACGAGATGGCTCAGCATTGGCTTCGGGCTCTCCATCCTCGACGAACCCACATGTACCAATGCGGCAGTCCGGTACCCACCGGACCAATTGAGTTGCCTCATGCGTCCCGAGAAGCGCTCTCCCTGCGAGGACTACCCTTAGGCCAGTGAACCCCCTGCTACTCATCACACCGCTGCTGGCGGTGATGGCCATCGCACCGGCGCAGGCGCTGGCGAGCAGCGGCACCACCCAGAGCCCGCCAGCGACCCCGACAGGTTCGAGCTCGGCCCCCGGTTCACCCTCCTCCAGCGGCACATCCACCACCCCCGCGCAGCCGACGCCGCAAACAAAGCCGGCACCTCCCACGCGCCTGACGGAGCTGCCCTCCAGCACTGTCACCAACGGTACCGCGCCGCTGCGCATACGCCTGTCGGGCGCCCCGGCGGCTGACTCGCCGCTGCCGGATCTGACGCCGAACGTGTCTGGCAAGTGGACTGTCGACGGCGCGCTCATGTCGTTTACACCGAGCTCTACGCTCGAGCCGTGCTCGACCTACACCATGACGGTGTGGGCCAAAACAGACGCGAGCGGAGCGCCACCGCTGGGCCAAGCGCGCAAACTGACCTTGAACGTCGCCTGCCCATCCTTGCGCGGACTGCAACAAGCGCTTGCGCGTCTGGGCTATCTGCCGTTTGACATCGACGCGGCGCACGGACGCAACAGCGGCGGAAAGCCCGAGGCGCGAGCGCTGGCGGCACGCTACGCCTTCGATCCGCCGCAGGCGCGGCTGTCAGCGAACGTGCCCGACGCCCCCGGCATCGCCTACGGGCAGCTGGATCCGACCACGCGCGGTGCGCTGATGGTCTTCCAGGGCGACCACAACCTCGCGCAGACCGGCGAACCCAACGCTGCGACCTGGGCTTCGCTGCTGGCCGCCGAGACGCTTGGGCGAGGCGACCCGCAGCCCTACACATTCGTGACGGTGAGCGAGTCCTCGCCGGAGACGCTGCGCGTCCACCGTGGCCGCGATGTGGCGATCACCTCGCCGGCCAACACCGGCGTGAGCGGAGCGGAAACCCAGCTGGGCACCTTCCCCATCTATGCTCGCTACACCTCGACGACGATGACGGGTACCAACCCCGACGGCACCCACTACAGCGATCCTGGTGTGCCGTGGGTGAACTACTTCAACGGCGGCGACGCCGTGCACGGCTTTCCGCGCGCCTCCTACGGCTTCCCTCAGTCAAACGGCTGTGTGGAGCTCCCGATCGAAACGGCAGCCCGGGTGTATCCGCTGCTCACGATCGGCGATCTGGTGATCGTCAGCGGCTGAGCAGCTCGCTCACGCCGACGGCCCCCAGCGACTAAACCCAACCGCAGCTCCAGCTATGTTAGGTGCAGCGCATGGGCACCGCAGGGGGGCGACTCGGTGCCGGGCTGCATCCCTATGGCGGCGCACTCATCTATAGGGCCGTCGCGCTCAACCCACGTCAACTTGGATGCTCCAAGAGGGTCGCGCGATGGCCGTACAACGGCCCGCCAACGCTCAGTTTCGACCAACTTATAGTCCCAACGGAGTATCACGAGCGATTTCGGAGCCGCAAAATGCCTGCAAATCTAGACTTTCTGGGGATGGCGATACTGGGCTCGAAAGGGGGGCCCGGGGGTGTTGTGGGGTGCTGTGCAGCGTGCTGGCGGCTCTGAGGTGTTCTGAGATCACCTGAGATTCGCTCAGTTTGAGGACCACGCGAAGGACCACGGACCGGACAGATCGATGCCTCAGGCATCATGTGCGCGTGGATGAAGAGGTGGAGCTCGCGGCTAAGAAGCTGTCTCATAACCTCCGTAGGCTGTTGGTGCGGTGGCGCGGACGTGGCTTCGGATCAGGGTGGACTTGCTCGGCGGTCGTGGGGTGGCGTGCGCCCCGGCGCCGGGGCGGGTCTTTCTGGTCGGCCCGTCGCACTCGTTTGAGCAGTTCGCGGAGGCGATCGATGCGGCGTTCGCGCGGTGGGACCTATCGCACTTGCATAACTTTGAGCTGGGTGACGGCCGGCTGATCGGCTATCCGGATGACTCGTTCGCGCCGGAAATGGTTTGGCTCGACCACGCCAAGCTGAAGGTCGCCAAAGAGGTCAAGCTCGGCGAGGAGTTCGAGTACGTCTTCGATCTCGGCGATAACTGGCAGCACCGCTGCACCGTCGAGCCGGAGAAGGGCGATCCCCTGGAGGAGTACGGGATCGTGCCCGAGGCGCCGGTGGCGATCTGGGGCTGGGGCTCGATCCCCGACCAGTACGGGCGGCGCAGCTTCGACGACGACGGAGAAGACGAGGCTTGACTCAGGCGTCGGTGAGTTTGCGTTGGCAGACCACGGCGCAGCCGAGCAGCATGAACGCCATGTGCAGGCCGGGATCGCGCTCGTAGCGGATCCTCAGCCGGCGCAGGTTGTGCAACCAGGCGAAGGTGCGCTCCACGACCCAGCGTTCCTTGCCGAGCCCCGAGCCGTGCTCGGTGCTGCGCCTTGCGATCACGGGCTTCACGCCGCGTTTCCAGAGCTCGCGGCGGTACTTGTCGTGGTCATAGCCCCGGTCTGCGAGTACCCGCTCGGCGTGCTGGCGGGGACGCCCCGGCTTGCCGGTGACGGGGCCAACCCCGTCGACCAAGGGCAGTAGTTGGGTGACGTCGTTGCGATTGCCGCCGGTCAGGGTGATCGCGAGCGGGATCCCGCCAGAGTCGGTGATCAGATGATGCTTGGAGCCAGCACGGGCACGGTCAACCGGCGAAGGCCCAGTGTGGAGCCCCCCAAAAGCGCACGAATATGACTGCCGTCAACAACCGCGGTGGACCAGTCGATCCTTCCGGCGGCATTCAGCCGTCGCAGCAGCTCGCGATGCAGCCGCTCCCAGACCCCCGCGGCCTGCCAGGCGCCCAGCCTGCGATGAGCGGTCGCTGGCGAGCAGCCCATCTCCGCCGGCAGATGCCGCCACGCGATCCCCGTGAACAGCACGAACACAATCGCGTTGAAACACACACGATCATCCACACGCGGACGCCCGCCACGCGGGTCCGGGGGATGCTTCGGGAGCAACGGCTCGACCGCCTCCCACAGCTCGTCCCGCACCCGCCAAACCGAGCCCGCCACAGAGCACCTCCTTCACCGGGGTTATGTCACCCAGAAAGGTTCGGCCCCCAACGCCCAAACCCTCCCCCCGAGAGGTATTGAGACAGCCTCTAAGAGCGTCGGAGCGGTCGTCGGAGCACTCGCAGACGACTCGAATGCGCTCGGTCCCGTTCGTGAGTACGCAACCTATGTCGAAGCCCGCCTCCACCTACGCCACCTCCCCAGGCTCGCCGAACGGGCAATGGCAGCAGCGGAGAAGATCAGGGAGTCTGGACTCCCCCGCTGTGCGTTCGAGGCACTCGACGAACCTCTCGTCACGGCGATCCTCGAAGGTATGGCTGAGGAGACTAGTCCAGACCTTCAGACAGCTTGGGAGAACCTCCTCGTGAATGCCCTGACCGACAACTCCAGCGAGGTCAGACGCGCATTCCCTGAGATCCTGCGTCAACTCGATCCGAAGGACGCTCAAATTCTCGATGGACTCGCGCACCGGACATCTGACGCGACCCACCTTGAGGACGAGCTCGACCTCGATGACCGGGACGCGGTGTCACTCGACAATCTCACGGCGCTTGAGCTGCTTCGTCCGGTCTACCGAACCCCTACTACGATCGGCAGCATCACGATCGATCCAAGCACTATCGCGGCCTACGTGTTCAACGAGCGAGGTTGGGCATTCGTGAAGGCGTGTCGAGTTCCGCAGCCCAACTGAACGCCGAGGCGACAACGGTCTCGGGCCGGCGCTGAGGACCATGGAGAGCCACAACGACGTTGAGACAATGGTGGGCGGGGCGGTTTGCACTGGCCCCGGCGCGGCGGTGGTTCCCAAATGGCGCAGATACTTGGTCGAGTCGTACCAGTTGAACGGCTCGGCAGCTTTTTCGAGCAGACTTCCGGCGAGGATGTTCGGGTTGAGCGCTCTCGAGCATCGTCGGAGGTTTGCTGGATACCGCCCATTGCTGAGCGGCGGCTCATCTCTTTCTGGCCTTGGCGATCTTTAGGGAAGTCGCCAAAGAGGCGCGGCTCCTGCCGTCAGGGCATGTTCTGCAGATGATCCCCGTCATGTGGGCCATGGCGGTTTTTCTCAGCGAGTGGGCTGAGTACCGATCCCATCGCAACTGACCATGTGGGCGCCCAGTCGTCCAGCGGGACGCGCTATGCTCTTCTTGTGACCACCATGGTGCCCACATGAAGGTCGTGACTGTCCGGGACTTCCGCGACCATGCGACCGAGATGTTCCGCTCCGATGACGTGATCCTCGTCACGCGCGAAGGCTCGCCCGCCGGCTTCTTCTTGCCCTGGGATACCCCGGAGCTGCCGGTCGAGGTCCGCCGCGAGGTCTTCCTGCGCCTCTCCGAGCAGATCGGCGGCCAGCTCGCCGCCAAGGGCATCAGCGAACCAGAGGTCATTGAAGATTTCGCTGCCTCCCGTCATCGTCGCTGACGCCAACGTCGTCCTCTCAGCGCTCATCGGCGGCCGCGCCCGCCTCGTGATCGCCTCCCCACACGAGCCCAAGTGCATCGCCACTGAGGCCATTGCACACGAGAATCGCTCGCCACGTCCCCCGCCTGGCCGCCAAGCGCGATCTGGACCCCGCACTGCTGCTCGCCGCCCTCCAGGTCATGCCAATCGAATGGAAGCCCGCCAGCGTGTACAAGGACCAGCGCCAAGAGGCTGAGAAGCGCATCGCGGACCGCGACCCCGACGACTGGCCAACAGTCGCGCTCGCGCTCGAACTCGACCTGCCCGTCTGGTCCCAAGACAAAGACCTGACCATCGCCGGCATCGAGGTCTTCACGACCGGCGAACTGCTCGACGCGCTGCGAGACGCCGGCCACAGCGCGTAGCGGCGCCCGTCCCGCGCCGCCTCCGGAAGGGCACCAACCACCCAACCTCCATTGGCTCGGCGGACAGCCGCGCACGACGTCGCCCACGCTCGTGTGGGAAGAATGTGGGAAAACGGCCATCCGAGCCACTCCGCCGTCGCCCCTGGCCCAACAAAAAGCCCTGCATTTGCAGGACCTTTCAGTGATGGGCGATACTGGGCATAGCGCGAACCGGGCGGATGGCGCCGAGTTCGAGGGTTGGGCGCTGGACGTTGGCGCATAGACCGCCGAACGGCGCGCTCCAGGCGCGGCTCTCACGTCATGGACTGAGGACTGCGCCGAAGCGCTCATCGAAGGTGTCACGATCCTCCACCGCCACGGCTTGGGCAAAGCGACTCGCGGTAACCGTGAAGCAGTCGAGGAAACCGACGCTGCCGAGCAGCACCAGGCTGTAGCTGTGCCAGCCTTGCACGAACCCGACCTGAGCCTCCCACTCGCGATACTCGCGCAGGGAGCCGTCACGCGGGTGAAGGCGCAGCGAGACCGTCTTGTAGCGGGCCATCAAGGTCCGGCCGCCGACCGCGTGCGGCGTCTCCCCCTCGTTGTCGGCCAGGTCGATCCCGAGCTGTTCAGCCAGCAGGTCGCTTGCGAGTATGGCATCGGCGCCGGTGTCGATCAGTCCTTCAAGCAGCGTCGTGCTCTGCTCGCCGCGGGCGAGCGAGACATACACGAACGGCCTGAAGATCGGCTCCCCCAGCCGCACGGACTGAGGGTCCTCCCGGTACGGATAGAGCCAGGGAAACGGCTGCGACTGCGGCTCAGCCAAGGCCGACGTGGACCGGCTCGTCCGCGTACGGGACGCGACCGCGCACCGCAACGTGGTCACGGCCCTTGGCCTGTTCGAGCACCACGCGCGGGTCCTCGTCCGCGATCACGATCTCGCCGGTGCGCGCGTCAATCGCGACATACTTGCCCTCGTAACCCGTGAAGTCGGTGCGGATCGGCTGCATAAACGAACTCTAGAACCAGTGTATCGGTTGCCGACCGGCGGCAAGGGGATGCGACCTATACGGACCTTCGCCCCGCTTCCGTCAGCGGTGTAGCGCAAACGTCTTGGTCGTCGCCACCGCTGTGCCCACTGTCGGTGTGAAGGTCGACTGCTCCACGAGCGCGACGCGCTTCGCCGCTTTGATGAGCTTCCTGCCTATCGGCGTGAGCTTCAGCTTCAACGTCAACGACTGGGCGCTTGCGAACGACGCGCCAACGCTTGCGACCAGGATTGGCTTGGGCTTCGCCTTCGCGAGATGGGCGCCCTTTGGCACCTCGTACCACGAGACCACGAGCTTGCCAGCGGCTGGTGCGGCAAACGTCAGCGTGTACCCACCGGCTTTCAGTACGGTCGCGTCTCATTCCCCGGGTGAATTCGTTTGGGGGTAGCTCCGCTTGAGGGGGATGTTATGCGGCGATCACCTCCTCGGTGTTCGTCGTGGCTGGTGGAGCGGCGTTGGTGTCGCGTAGTTGGCGTCGTAGGTGCTCGATCTCGGCGATGGTGTTGGGGTTCATCTTCACGCCGCGCCAGCCGCGGGAGGAGAGCTCCAGCACGGCCCAGATCAGGGATAGCGCGGAAGTCTCGCCGGGGAACCGGCCGATGACCTTGGTGCGCCGGCGGACCTCCACGAACGTTCGCTCGAGGAGATTCGTTGTGCGGATCCGCTTGCGGTGAGCGGACGGGAACCGCAGGTGGGTGACGAGCGCTGGCAGGTCCGTTTCGATGACGGCCATCGCCGAGGGGTACGCCGTCTTGTAGTCGGCGATGATGCCCTGCAGCTCGCGGCTGGCCTCGCCCGGCGAGCGGGCGTCGTCGAATGCTTTCCACCAGCGGGCCTTGACCTCCTGATGGTGGCGCTCGGGGAGCTTGCCGGTGACGTTCCGAAGCGCGTGGACGGTGCAGCGCTGCTCCAGTGCCCCGGGCCAGAGCTCCCGCGTTGCCTTCCAGATCCCGGGTGCCCCGTCGGCGATCACGAGCGCTGGTGCCCTGAGGCCGCGGGTGATCATGTCCCGGGCGAACGCGAGCCACGCCTCGTAGCTCTCACGGCTCCCCAGAGCCAATCCGAGGAGGACCTTGCGGCCCTCAAGCGTCACGCCCCAGCACACCAGGACGCCCTCCGCCGGCGTGTCGTCGGGGTGCAGCTTCAGATAGATCGCATCCAAGAAGCAGTAGACAATGTCGTGCTGCTCCAAGCGCCGCCGGCACCACTGGCGGTATCTCTCCCGGGTGTCCTCACAGATCCGAGAAACCGTCGCCTTCGACGCAATCGGCTCCTCGAAGACCTCCTGGAGCGCGGCCTCCACATCACGGGTAGACAGCCCCCGCAAGAACGAGCTGATCACGAGGGACTCCAGCGCGTGCGTTCGCGTGACTCCCTTGCCGAGCACCCTGCTCTCGAACCCCAGCTTGCTCGCGTTGCGCACCCGCGGACGCTCCAACGCCACCGAGCCGCTCGTCGTCTTCACCGTCCTGGGTTCGTGGCCATTGCGGTGGCTGACCGTCTCGCCAGCGCGCTCATACCACCGACGGCCGAGGAACTCAGTCACCTCGTCCTCGAGCACCTGCTGCAGGATCAGCCGCGCTCCCAGCCGCCCGACCGTCTCAATCGGGTCCTGCTCCTCGCCGACACCAGCCAGCACCTCGTCCAGCTCTTGGCGAAACCTCTCGCTCGGGGCTACCTTCTCCATGCGGGCGTACCTCCATCTTCGACTTTGTCAGGGTCAAAGCGGAGGCTACGCCCGCAACATCAAATCCCCCGGCTCATGAGACGCGACCCGGCTAGACGAACTACGTGCCTCCGATCGAGAGCTTCGTGACCGCGCCGCTACCGGCGACGATCAGGCCGACCTAGTAGCACTCTATGACAAGGCAGCACGAAATCACTCTATAGATCGACTGGGGCTGCGCATTCCAGCTCCGAACTTGCTCGACCTGTGGCTCCGTGTCCGCGTCGTGCACCGAGCACCAGAGGGCGAGCCCGTCGCTCTGGTCGAGCTCTCATTGGAGAATGACCCTCTGGATAGCGTCGGGGATGGCGTCGTGTGGTCGCCGAACGAGCCTGTGGAGGAGTCGCTTGTCCGGCTTGCGACCGGATTGCAGAACGCTGGTATCTGGCATGGCGACAGAGCGTTTGACGGGAACGCAATCTTGTCCACGACCGCCGACGCACTTGGGCGTATCATCGACATCCGCACAGGCCCGAGAGGAGATCCGCAGGTTCGCCAAATTGCCTCACTTGTCAACGATAGCTGGGCCGTAACGCGCCAGGGCCTCGACTCCTTGCTCTCTCCCGCGGTATGGGCGGACGCCCACGAGCTTGTGGGGGAAAAGTCATACCTCGCATTCCAGCGACTTGAGCATCAGGTGGAGCTCAGGAACTGGAACGACGACGAGTTCCGAGAGGCCTTCGGCGAGGCCGAGCGAGTACACGAGGCGTTCGCCAAACGCTCGCCTGGCAAATATCCCTTCATGCGCGGAGGTCTGTAAAGCCGGCTCGCTGACGCTAGGCCGTTCACCGTCCGGCCGCAGCGCGAAGCGATGGCAGCGCCTCTAGGGCCACCGTGCGCAGGCGATCATCCTGCTCCCAGCGCACGATTGCGTCATCCAGACCTTGGGCTCCGGCGACCGAGCGCATCTCATCCACATAGCCAACACGGCTCGACGCCTCAATCACATATCTCCAAGCGCTCACGCCGTGCACAGCCAGATCGAACCACTGGAGGCCGGGCCATAGCTCCTGCGTATGGGCCGCGAGCAGTGTTGCTCCCTCCGGCGTTGGATGACCACCCCGCTCGCAGTGTCTGTGGTAGTCGGATGCACGGAAGCGACCCGCCGAGCGCTCCCGCAAGTGTTGGGGTTTCCACATGCGCCGCCGCTCCTCCGGCGTCGTGCGGAGCCACATCATCGCCTCCTCTTCATCCTCGGCAAATGCCCATGTCAGGTACTCAACCTCGACAATCTGTCGCAAGAGCGCCGCACCGCTATAGAGATTGCGTTCCGTGAAAAGCGTGACCGCACCGGACAGAAGCTCACCGGCGATCTCGACAACCACCGCCAACCCCACCGTAGCGTCACTCCCGAAGCCAAATGGAGACTCGCCGTTGCGTCGATCGGCGCCCAGGATATAGCCAAACGTCCATAGCACTTTTCCGGAAGCGCGGAACGTTTCCGCGAGCGCGCGACATAGACCCTCGCGCGCCGCGCGGCCGGTCGGGCTATTCGCGGCTTCGCTAACGAGAGTTCGGGCTTCATCCGCGTCAGTCATCAGCGAGCCTCACCAGGTCACCGTGGATTGATGCCGCAGGAGAGACAGAGCGCATTCGGCGCGCCGCCTCGTGCGCCCGCTTCGGAAGCAAGTGGGAGTAGACATCGACCGTGGTGGAGGTCTTCGCATGGCCCGCGAACGCGGCGACGAGCAGGATGTCCTCCCCCTGGCTGATCGCATTCGTGATCGCCGTGTGCCGAAGGTCGTGCAGACGGATCGTGCCCGGGAGTTCGGCACGGTCCGCGTAGCGGCGGAAGACCCTCGTGACCATGCGCGGGCTCAGCGGACGGCCGGTTGGGCGCACCACGCCATCACGGCCCCGCTTGCGCTCGATGGTGGCAAACACCGGCGCGTTGTCGCCCGTGTCCACGGCTGCGGCGTACAGGGCCTCCAGCGCCTCCTGGGCGCCGTCGAGGATTGGGACCAGTCGCTCGCCTGCCTCCGTCTTCGTCGTGAGTCGACTGTCTTCCTCGTCGCCCTCTGCGAGTTCGTTCGGGTCGTCGTAGTTGCCGATGCTGCGCCGGATGTATAGGACGCGCTCCAGCAGGTCCACGTCTCCCCATTGGAGCCCTACAAGCTCGCCGCGCCGCAGGCCCGTGTCGAGCGCGACCGTGAAGAGCTGCCGCCACCTGGGCGAGCACGCCTCCAGGAAGCATGCGATCTGCGCCGGGCTGAGCGCGGTTCCACGCGCCCGCCTGCGCTGCTTCTGGCCGCGCTTGCGTGGTGCGCTCGCGGGGTTGACCGTCAGCAGGCCCGCGTCCTGGGCGAACGCGAACATCGCGTGCATGTGGCGGCGGATCTTCGCTACGGTCTCACCGCTCAGTCCCTCGGCGCGCTTGCGGCCGAGCAGGGCCTTGACCATCTGAGGCTTGCAGTCGTCCACACGGACGGGGCCGAGCGTGGGCGCCACGTGCTTGTAGAACGTGCTCTTGTAGTTCGCCGCCGCGCCGGGCTTGAGGTTCGGCTGGACGTGCTCCCTGAGCCACTTGCGGCCCAGTTCCAGCACCGTCATCGTGCTCGGCAGATACCGGCCGTCGTCCACGGCGGTCTGCAAGCCGCGAAGCGTCTTCTCGGCCTGCCGGCGGCTCGTGCCGGCCGCCTTCTCAACCTGCTGCCAGCGAACCTCGCCCGTGTCCGCGTCAACGATCTGTGCGCGCGTCCTGATGTAGAACCGTCCCCATCGCTCACGGATGCTCCCGGCAGCCATCAGTGATCACTCCCATCACACAGCCAGCCGACGCGCGCGGCCAGGTGCTTGGCAAGGTCAGCCTCTGTTGGCTCAGCAAGGGCGGAAGCTGTGTTCAGGATGCTCATATCCTCGTAGGGTTTGGGTGGTGTGGAGGCACTTTTTGTCTGAGTGAAAATAGACCCTGACCCGGACACGACCAGGTCCGAAGGCCGAGCAGCCAGTGTCACAGCTGGCCGGCCCACCGCTCCATCCCCGGGGACTGCAGAGGCGAGCGCATGGCCGCCACGGGGAACTACCCAAGACACCAGTCCTTGTCCTCACGCCAGTTCCCATCCGGCACGTCGCGATGTGGTTTCAGGCGTCGCTCAGCAAGAAAACGCTCAACATCGGACGCTCGAAATCGGATTGGGTTCCGACCACCGCCCTCGCTGAGCCGGAACGCGCCAAGGGCAGCCTGGTGGCGACGCACCCAATCAGGTGTGACCGCGAGCAGCCTGGCCAGCTCGTCAACCGTCAGCAGACGCTCGGACGCCACTGCAACCGGCAAGCGTTCAGTCAGCAGTTCCACGGCGCGCTCAGCGATCCGCGTGACCTGCTCATCCGTGAGCGCGACAACCAGCTCGATCACCGCTGCTCCCCCTGAAAGCGTTCCGTGCCTGCTCGCTGATCGAGGCTGGTCATGTCCTTACTGACCGCGAAACCCCGGAACCGGCCACTGGATTTCAGAAATGGCTCCTCAGATCGCTCACGCCGGCGAGCCGCAGTCCGCCTTGACCGAGACAGCGGGTCCCGGCCCTTGCCCTCACATCCCCGTGTCTGCACGCGGGCTGTGCCCGCGTTGAAGCGCCTCCCTTCGGTCGGCTTTCTCGGCTGTCGCGCTGTGCTCCCCGCCTGCCCTTACCGGCTCTGACGAGCCGGTCCACTGCGACGCCGGCCAAGACCGTCGTCTCGCGAGGCCATCGCGCACCGCGACAGCCGAACAGCAACAGCAAAAAGCAACGGCAGACCAGATGCACGCCGAGCGAGCCGCTGTCTGCCTGCTGCCAAAAGTTTTTGGCCGGTTTGCCGGGTTCGCGGTCAGTAAGGGGCGTGGTGAGCACTGCCAGCATCCCCGCAGACCGCGCCAGCGGCTACGCACAATACCTGGAGTCAAAAACCGTCGAGCACGAACACGGCGACTACTACCTCACCCCGGACGGCGAGATGACAGAGCCCTCAGGTCGGTGGTTCGCGGAGCCCGAGACATTGGAGCGCCTGGGGATCACCACCGGCGAGGTCGTGGACGGCGATGACTTCCTCGCGTTGATGGAGGGCCGCCACCCCGCCACCGGCGAATGGGTACGCCGCGAGGGAGCGGGTGGTGGCCGTGGCGGCGGGATCGACGTCACCTTCAGCGCCCCCAAATCAGTTTCGGTCATGTGGGCGCTCTCCGACCAGTGGCAGCGGGAGACGATCGAGCAGGCCCACACCCGCGCCGTGCAGCGCTCGATGGCGTACTTGCGGGAGCAGGTGCCGGTCGTGCGCCGTCGCTACAGCGGCCAGGTGGTCGAAGAGCCCGCGCGGGACGTGATCGCGGCGGAGTACCGGCACACCACCGCCCGCGGCGTAACGGGCGGCCAGGCGCCGGACCCGCAGCTTCACAGCCACGTCGTGATCACAGGTGCGATCCGCGAGGACGACCGCATCGTTGCCGTCGCCTCACGCCCCGTCTTCCAGGCAGCGCGGGAGCTGGGCGCGTTCTATCGCTCCGCGCTGGCCGAGGAACTGGCCCACGAGGGCTACGGGATCGAGCAGAACACTGGGAAGGGCGGCAAGTACTTCGAGATCGAGGGTGTCCCCCACGAGCTCTGCGAGGCGTTCTCCGGGCGCTCCAGGGAGGTCGCCCGTGCAGCGGAGCGTTTCCGGGCGCGCTACGGCCGCGCGCCCGAGCGCGGGGAGCTGCGCAACCTCGCGCTCGAGAACCGCGCCACCAAGACCCTCATCACCCGCCCTGATCTGGAACGCGCGTGGCGGGACACCGGACACGAACACGCCTTCGGCGCCGACCAGGCCGTGCGATTGATCGCGTTCAACGAACCGCAGCAGCGCACGCGGCCGGTGGAGGACCGCATCGAAGCGCGGCTGATCGAGCACAAGGCGATCTTCGAGGCGAAGGATCTGCGCACCGTCGCACTGGAGCAAACCGCCGGAGAGATGCCACCCCACCAGGCACTCATGATCGCCAGAGAAATGGTCCGCGACCGGCGAATCCTGACCCTGCAGGGCGGGCAGATGACGACCCTCGCGATCCGCGCCCAAGAGCAGGCCATCGAACGCCGCGCCGCCCGGCTCGCCCAGCCAGCCGGACGCGACGTCGGCCAGGCAACACGCGAGAACGCCGCCCAGGAAGCCGCCGAGCGCATCGCCGCACCACTCAGCGACGAGCAACAGCAAGCCCTGAAGGTGCTCACCGGCCCCGAGCGCGTCGCGGTGCTCGTCGGACCCGCCGGCACCGGCAAAGGCGTCGTAATCGACGCCACCGCACGCGCAGAACAACTCGCCGCCCGCGAAACGATCGGCGTCGCCGTGTCCTGGTCAACCGCAGAGCGCCTTGGCAACGATAGCCCCGCCCTCAACGGGCAGACGATGGCGCTCGACGCGCTCATCACCCGCACCAAAGCCGGACACACTCACATCGGGCCGGACACGACGGTCATCCTGGACGAGGCCGGGATGACCGACCACACCCGCCTCGACAACCTCACCCGGCTCGTCCAGCAGTCCGGGGCGAAGCTGATCGCGGTCGGCGACGACAAACAACTCCCCTCCATCGGCCCCGGCGGCATGTTCGATCGCATCGCCCGCCACGCCCCCACGGCCGAGCTGCAGACCATCCACCGCACCAAGGATCCCGCCGAGCAACACGCCTGGCGCGCACTGCGCAACGGAGAACCCGAGCGCGCCCTCGCGCACTACGCCTCGCGCGAAGCACTGCACCTCGTCGACACCCGCAGCCAAGCTGCCGAGAACGCCGTCCAAGCCTGGGCACAACTCACCCAAGAACACCCCATCCGCGACATCGCGCTCATCGCCGACGCCACCAACCAAGAGATCGACCGCCTCAACGCCCGCGCCCAACACCTCCGCCTCCAAAACGGCGAACTCGGACAACACGAAACCCAGCTCCCCCACATCCACTACGGCATCCGCCAAGGCGACCTCATCGCGTTCACCCACCAACACCGCCCACCCCGAGCACCCCGCGTCGAGAACGGCACCCGCGGCGAAATCACCCGCCTACACCCCAACGGCAGCGCAACAATCGCGCTCGACGGGTCAGACCGCCGCGTCACCCTCACCCCCAAAGACCTCAAATCGATCCGCCTCGCCTACGCACAACACGTCTACCGCCAACAAGGCGCAACCGTCGAGCGCGCCATCGTCCTCACCGGCGGCTGGCAGACCAGCAAAGAGACCGCCTACGTCGAGGCCACCCGCGCCCGCCAACGCACCGACTGGCACATCGCCCACCAAGACCTCAAACCCGACGCCCAGGTCCCCGATCCCATCGCGCGCCTCGCCCAACGCATGACACGCAGCCGCGCACACATCCCAACAACCACCCACAGCGAACGACCCAACCACACCTGGGACCCCACCCACGACCCGCCCTATCCCCATGACCCCTACTCACCTACCCCTTGGCCCACACTGACGCCGGAACTCGACATGCCCGATCGCGGGCGCTGACAAACTCTGGCCGTTCCCGCCGCAGAGTTGCGTCTGACGCGGCACGTAGCTTCCAATCGTGGCCGAGGATCATCCCAGCACAACAGACCCCGATGGCCGCCTCGTCGTGTTCGACGCCGGCACCCGCCTGCATCTTGCCCTGGGACGCCCCGAGCTGATGGACGAGGTCGATCTCATTCTCGGCACCGTCGCCCATCCCGATCACCGCCTCGAAGACCGCATCCCCGGACGCGAGCACTTCTACCGCCGCGACCTGGACCCACGACGCTGGCTGAGAGTCGTCGTAGACTTCAACGACGAACCCGCTTGGGTCGTGACCGCTTTGGTGCAACAGAACCCACCGCGAGGCTGGACACCATGACCATCACCATCGCCGGCATCCCCTTCGACCACCACCACTACGACGAGCGCGGCGACGTGCTCTACCTCAACGTCGGCGAGCCACGTCCGGCCGCGCGCGGCCTAGAGACCCCCGACGGCCACGCCATCCACTACGACGAGACCGGCGCCGTCATCGGCCTGACGCTCCTCAACGTCCGCCACACGCTCGAACAAGACGGCAGCCTGACATTGACGCTGCCGCCGGAGCACCTGGCCGCCGACACCCTGCAGCCGGTCCTCGCTGCCGCCTAAGCGAAACACAGGCACTGGACCCAGGCTGTGAGCGAGGAGATAGAGCTGGCAGGCGAGGCTATCGAGGCAGTCGCCAACGTCCTTGTTGAGCAGTCGGGCGTCCTCGGGCCCGTGAGACAGCGTGCCGAGTTCATAACCAAGAGGGATCTACTACAAGCAGCTTCTGCACTCGCCCGTGAGGCCACGCTGGCAGCTGAGAAGATCAACAGACTGGGGCTGCCACGTGCAGCAATCAACGATCCGCTGGTGCTGAGAATCCTCGAAGAAGGCTCCTGGGCGGACGATGACGACATGCAGGTCGCATGGTCGAATCTGCTCGCCAACGCCCTCACGGAGAGCCGCGCACCAGTACACCCCGCCTTTCGCAAGGTCCTCGGTGAACTTGAGCCGACGGAGGTCGCCACCCTCGACAAACTCGCGGACTTGGCGGCGTTCTCAGTTTCCCCAGAAGAACAGCAATTCGTACCCGCCCAATTAACAAGCGTGGGGATATCTGGCACGGGCCTCGACAATCTCGTTCGCGTCGGACTCTTGCGCTACACGCGGCTGATGCCAGCTTCCCTGGGGTCGATCAGCGATCACGGTACGAGCGTTTCGGGCGCCACGTTCACTGACTTCGGGTGGGCGTTCGTTCAGGCATGTCGCGAGCCGTGTCCCCGCGACTGAAGGCAGCCACTCGACGCGGCACGCCTGTGGCGCATTGTCGGCGTAGCGCTGCATCGTCTCGATGTTGCTGTCGTCATCGCTATGCTTCCTCTGTGACCACTGAGGTGCCCACATGAAGGTCGTGACCGTCCGGGACTTCCGCGACCATGCAACCGAGATGTTCCGCTCCGATGATGTGATCCTCGTCACGCGCGAAGGCTCGCCCGCCGGGTTCTTCCTGCCCTGGGACACCCCGGAGCTGCCGGTCGAGGTCCGTCGCGAGGTCTTCCTGCGCCTCTCCGAGCAGATCGGCGGCCAGCTCGCCGCCAAGGGCATCAGCGAACCAGAGGTCATTGAAGATTTCGCTGCCTCCCGTCATCGTCGCTGACGCCAACGTCGTCCTCTCAGCGCTCATCGGCGGCCGCGCCCGCCTCGTGATCGCCTCCCCATACGGGCCGAAGTGCATCGCCACCGAGGCCGTCGCGCACGAGATCGCCCGCCACGTCCCCCGCCTGGCCGCCAAACGCGATCTGGACCCCGCGCTACTGCTCGCCGCCCTCCAGGTCATGCCAATCGAATGGAAGCCCGCCAGTGCCTACAAGGACCAACGCCAAGAGGCCAAGAAGCGCATCGAGGACCGCGACCCCGACGACTGGCCGACTGTGGCCCTTGCGCTCGAACTCGACCTCCCCGTCTGGTCACAAGACAAAGACCTCACCATCGCTGGCATCGAGGTCTTCACGACCGGCGAATTGCTCGACGCGCTGCGAGACGCCGGTCACAGCGCGTAGCCGCACCGATCCCGCGGCGCCTCGGAAGGCCGCCACTCTCCCGGCCTCCATTGGTCCGGCGGACCGCCGCGCACCACGCCGCCCACGCCCGTGTGGGAAGAATGTGGGAAAACGGCCCTCCAAGCACCTCCGCCGTCGCCCCTGACCCAACAAAAAATCCCCGCATTTGCAGGGCTTTTGAGTGATGGGCGATACTGGGCTCGAACTCGCCTTTGGCGCTCAGGTAGGGCCAGATGGCCCGGTTTTACTGGGCCACGGTGCCCTTAGATCTGCTCAGGTTCGCTCAAATTGCTACCAAAATTGCTACCAAGCCCGGACCAGTCGCGGCGCTAGAATATGGGCATGACGACACGCGCCCAAGCTGCCGAGAACGCGCTGGCGTCCGTGCGCGCCGAGGGTCTTGATCCCGGAGTCGCCGAGGCACTCCTGGGCCGCTGGGGGCGTGGGGAACTGACCGACGCACAGCTAGACGACGCAGCACGTCTGATAGCCGCCGGCGAGCCGCTCGACGAGCTGCTCGTTCCGGCACGCGCGTAGTCTCGACGCCGGATCTCTCGATACGTTCCGGCGGTGACCGCCGACCCATACGTCTATCCCCGCACCGACGTGCTGCGAAACCTTCTGGACTTGCGCGACGCTGCCGCGCTTGCGGAGCGCGAGGCGGCACTCAGCGCCATCCGCATAGCGCAGCTCGAGCGGCGTTTCATTTCCGGCGATTTTGACCTCGCCCACCTGCAGGCGACACACCGCCACATCTTCGGCGACATCTACCCGTGGGCCGGCGAGCTGCGCACGGTACGCATCACGAAGGGCGGCGACCTGTTCGCGCTGCCTGAGCACATCGGTCCCTACCTGACGACACTGTTTGCGGACCTCGCCCATGAGGATCGCCTCCACGGCCTGGGCCGCGAGCAGTTCTTGGAACGCCTGACGCACTACTACGCCGAGATCAACGCCGTCCATCCCTTCCGCGAGGGCAACGGGCGCACCCAACGCGCGTTTCTCGGCCAGATCGCCAAGGCCGCCGGCCATCCCATTGCATGGGTCCACCTCGATGCCGAGCGCAACATCCTCGCCGCCCGCGAGAGCCATCGTGGCGATAACTCACTACTCCACGAGATGCTCGACGACCTCTTGGAATAGGCCAGCGCCGCACTCCGGTCACCCGCTTCTTCCATGCTTGGACTCGCTTCTGACCCAGGCCAGATCAAAGCTCCGTCACACTCAGCCTGGCTCAAGCCTCACCGGCTGAACGGCCGGGCCAGCTGGCACGGACACCTCAGCACAAGCCGACCTTGTTGGCGGCGTATTGGGCTTGCGCCACGGTGAATTTGCTACCGGCTTCGGACGAGAGCTGTTCGATCAGCCCCTGGCATGAAAACGATGAGGTGCTGAGGTACTGCCTAGCCGATTTCACGGCCTGTTCGTTCCAATTCACTTCGAGGTGTTCCACAGCCCAGACAGCGTCCGCGTGCGGATATTTGCTACCGGCTTCAGAAGACAGCTGTTCGATCAGCCCAGCTTCTGAAAACGCGGACGTTTCGAGATACTGTTCAGCGGACTTCAGCGCATTCTGCTGAGACAGGGTGGCGTTTTCGACTTCTTGGTGTTTCCGTTCTGTGCGTTCTTCGACTTCTTTATGTTCTCGTTCTACGCGTTTCGTTTGTTCCCGTTTTGCCCTTTCGCGCGCCTCCCTTTCTTTGTTGGCTTGAGCTATTGCTTCTAGTTCGGCTTGGGTGTGATGCCGCGTGACCGTGATGGTGCCTTCCGATGACTGGTGACCTGTAAGGGACGCGCGGACGACGACCGTGTTTTCACCGATGTGGAGGTGCTGCGCCGTCCCGTGCCAGGCGCTCCCGTGAACGGCGGCCGGGTGTTCGTTGACGGTGACGGCGGCACCGGGCGTCATCGTCCCTGTCAGCGTTACCTGGGAGCCGGTCTGGGAGAAGCTCCCTGATTGAGATGCAGTTGGACCGTCGGTTCAGGTGGAGGTTTCGCCACCGATCCGACGCCTACCGAGGTTGCCTTCGTGCTGTTGTTGCTCCCGCCCGCTGCCGCGCCGATCACGATGAGTAGGACGAACACCGCCAGAGCGCTCCAGAGCACCTTGCCTTTCGTGCTCCTGCTCTTCCACCAGTGGCTCAGCCCGTTCCCCGCGCCGCTCTCATCGCCCGGCTTGGCCTCGGCCATTCAATCGCCTCCTCTAGTTCTTTTCGCCGCAGAGAGGAAACCCGCCCGTGCGGTTCCCCCCTCGTTGCGCTGGCCTGCCTCTTAGCTATTCCGACTCCCGGACTTGCGCAAGCTACCGACCCCGGCGCCGAAAGACAAGAGCGACTTCGTTCGCCCCGCTCAGGTTTTGCCAGCAAGTCAGGCGTGCGCGAGGGCGCGCATCTGGCGCACCGGGTGACGCCCAAGACGACTGAACGTCGCGTAGGACGAGGCGTGCCCATGCGTTCGGGGCGCGACGCTGACAGGTACCCGACCCCTGAGCCGATCGATTACGCCGCGGCGCCTTGGCACGAGTAGCAGTTCGGTGTCCTCTCCGACGAGAACGGTCGCCTGCCCTTCGATCAGATTGCGCCAGAGGACGTCGTCGGCCCACTCCTCATCGCTGGGAACGAACGCGACATCAGCCGGGTAGCCGAGGTCGTCGTCGCCACGCGACGCCGCCATGAACAACTCGTCGGTCTTGTCGGTGATCTTCGAGCGCTCGACCACGCACTGCACAATAGGGCCAAGAAGTTCCGCCCGTCAGATCCTCAAGCATCTTGGAGCGCCATCACGTCGACTGCGAAACGAGCGGTCTGCTGCCGCCACCCGAGCCAAACGCCGCCTCCACAAACGCCGACTCGTGCGCGCTCGGCGAGTAGTCGGCGTAGCGCTGGGTTGTCTCGATGTCCCGATGCCCCATCCACTCCTGCAAGGTCCGCATGGGAACCCCGGTACCAGCCATCGCCGTGCCGAACGTGTGGCGCAGATCGTGGAACCGGTGCGACTGCTCAAGCTGCGCGGCCTTGAGCGCCCGGCGGAAGCGGCGCAGGATCGCCGCCTTGTCGAGCGGCCCGGCCGTGTGGGGATCGGCGAACACGAGAGCATCGCCATTGCTCTCCACCACCGTGCCGCTGAGGCGGTCAAGCTCTCCCGCAACCTCGTCGGCCATCGGAACGCTGCGCGTCGAGCGACGGGACTTCGGAGTGCCGAACTCGCCCAGCACGTAGTTCTGGCGGACCCTGATCCGACCGGCGGTCCAGTCCACGTCGCGCCATCGAAGCGCCACCAGCTCGCCCTGCCGCAGACCGGTCATCGCGGCCGTGAGATACATCGCACGGTCGATCTCGCGGTAAGGCCCATCGACAGCGGCGTTAGCCAGCGCTCGCACCTCAAGCGGCTCAAGGAACCTGATCTCGGCACTCTCGGGCTTGCCGGGCAGCTCGATATGCCGAGCGACGTTCACGGGCAGCCACCCCTTGCGCTCCGCGAAACCGAGCAGCGCCGAGAGGTAGCCGATGTAGTTGCGAACGGACTTCGCGCCGACAGGACGCCCATAGCGACGGTCCCCCTTCGCCTTCGGTCCGGGCCTCTCGCCCTTCTCCATCATCGTCATCAAATCCTGAACGTCCTGGGCCGTTATCCGGCGTAGATCACGCTCCGCAAAGAACGGCTCAAGCCAAACGCGCAGGATCGACTCGACAGCCGTCGTCGTCGCCTTCTTGCGGCTCTGACGCTCCAGGTTCGCGAGGTACCGGCGTCCCAGCTCGGCCATCGTCAGCGCGTCGCCGGTGGTCGTCCGGGCGGGCTTGGTCTCCGCGATCAGCCGACGCAGCTCTGCCTCGGCCTGGCTACGTGTCAGGCCATCCCGCGACCCCTCGACACGCATCGGGCCGACACGACGCTTGACCTGTCGGCCACCGTCTGCACGCCAATGCGCATACCAGACGCCCCCACGCGCGTAGAGCGAGCCAGCTCCGTAAGGCCGTCGGGTCATCTTCCTCGCTGTCGCCATCACTCATCGTCTCCCTGATCGCACACCACCATCGGCAGCCCAAGGTAGCGCGCACTGCGGCAGCTTCAACGCGGTAGTCGTCTCGTTAGTCAGGACGTCTCCCCTGCTCTACCTGTCGATCGAAAAGCAGCGAGCGCGCTGTACGCGAGGCTGCACCTCGTGTACGCCACGGCCCCCGCATCCGCGCTCGCCACCATTCCTCCAGATCGTCCGCGCTGAACCGCACATAGCGACCGAGCCGCACATGCGGAATCCGGTTCGCTCGTGCCTCAGCGAGCACCCACGACGCGGGTACCGACAGCAACCGCCCAGCCTCCGTCGCATCAAGTAGGGGCGAGAGAGGCGCGGCTGCTGACGCGGGCGCGTCCTGTGGTGGCTTTGTGGCTGCCATCATGGTTAACGACCCTGAGCCGCGAAAAGCGGCCAGCGAATTTCCGCAGACCAATCACAGGACCGTACAGACGGCCGATCAAATCGGCGCGTCCGTCCTCTCAGACTCCGCGTCTGACGCTGTCGAGGCAAGCATCGGCGACTTCGCCACCGAGATCGACGCCGCGAAGAAGTCACGCGGCCACAACTAGGCCACGCCCGACCTCGACATCGCGGCCCTGCCCGGCCGCCCCAACTGCCAGTACAGACCAGATGCACGCCCAAGCGTGCGCTGTGTCCGCACCGTGCAACTCGTTGGCCGGTCTGAGGGCCTCGGGGTCTGTAGAGGGTGTGATGACCGCAGCCAGCATCGGCGCTGCCAAAGCCGGCGGTTACGCCCGCTACCTGGAATCGAAGGCGATCCGGCCGGAGCGCGGCGACTACTACCTGAGTCCCGAGGGCGAGCCCAAGCAGGCCCCCGGCCGGTGGCTCGCCTCGCCGGATACGCTCGCGCGGCTCGGGATCGAGGGCGCCACCGTCGAGGGCCGCGATTTCATCGCGCTCATGGAGGGCCGCCATCCGGGCAGCGGCGGGTGGCTGCGACCCGAGGGCGCGGGCGGCGGGCGCGGCGGCGGGATCGACCTCACCTTCTCAGCTCCGAAGTCGGTCTCGGCGGTGTGGGCGCTCGGCGACGAGACCCAGCGCCGCGACATGGAGGCCGCTCACGCAGCGGCCGTCAAGGAGGCGATGGCGCACCTGACCGAGACGGTCCCGACCGTGCGCCGCCGCTACGACGGCCAGGTGGTCGAGGAGCACGCCGCCGACCTCATCGCCGCCGAGTACCGCCATACGACCGCTCGCGGCGTGATGAACGGCGATGCCCCCGACCCACAGTTGCATAGCCATGTCGTCGTCACGAGCGCAATCCGCGAGGACGGGCGCTTCGTAGCGGTGGCGTCCCGGCCGATCTTCAGAGCCGCCAGGGAGGTCGGCGCGTACTACCGCTCGGCGCTCGCGCACGAGCTCGCCCAGCGCGGCTACACGATCGAGCGCGGCACCGGCAAGCAGGGCCGCTATTTCGAGATCGCCGGCGTCCCGCGCGGGCTGCTCGACGCCTTCTCGGCCCGCAGCCGCGAAGTCGCACACGTCGCCGAGCGCTTCCGCGCGCGGTGGGGGCGCGCACCCGAGCGCGGGGAGCTGCGCGCGCTGAAGCTGGAGAACCGCAAGGCCAAGGTGCCTGTCACCCAACGCGATCTGCAACGGGTCTGGAACGAAACCGCCGCACGCTTCGACTACACCACCGGGCGCGAGCAAGCGGCGAACATGCGCGAGGCGAACGCAGCGCCGGAGCGTACGCTCGAGGATCGCGTCGAGGAGCGCCTGACCGAGCGTGCGGCGACGTTCGAGCCGGGCGAGCTGCGGGCCGTCCTGCTGGAGCAGTCCGTCGGCGAGCTGACACCCACGGAGGCGCTTGCGCTGTCCAAACGCATGATCGCCGAACGGCGCATCCAGCCGCTGGAGGGTGGGCTGATGACGACGCTCACGGTCAGGACACGCGAGCAAACAATCGAGCGACGCTTCGGTGAGCTGGCCGACCCGGCCGGGCGCGACGTGGGCGAGCAGGCGCGCTCACGCGCGAGCGAGCGGGTCGCCGAGCGGATCAGCGGCAGGCTCTCAGACGAGCAGGCCCACGCCCTTGAGGTCATCACCGGCCCGGAGCGCGCCGCAGTCCTTGTCGGCCCCGCCGGCACCGGCAAGGGCGTGGTAATCGACGCGGCGGCGCGCGCCGAGCAGATGACCGGGCATGACACGTTCGGTATCGCCGTGTCCGGCTCGACCGCGCAGCGACTCGGCCAGGACAGCCCGGCACTCGCCGGACAGACGCTCACCCTGGACGCGCTCGTAGCGCGCGTTGACCGTGGGCAGTTGCAGATCGGCGAGCACACGACGATCTACTTCGATGAGGCTGGCATGGGCGACACCGATCGTTTCGACCGGCTCACTGAGGTCGTGGTGGACAGCGCCGCGAAGCTCGTCAGTATCGGCGACGCCGCGCAGCTGCCCTCGATCGGCGCCGGCGGCATGTTCGACTGTCTCACCAGGATCGCGCCGAGCGCGGAACTATCCAACATCCGCCGCACGCTTGACCCGGCCGAACAACGAGCGTGGGCGAACCTGCGCGCAGGACGCTCGGATAAGGCGATGGCGCACTACTACGCCCAAGGCCGCCTCCACATGGCAGACACCCGCGATGAGGCGATCGAGCAGGCCGTCCAGGACTGGGCGGCCCTGACCGAGACGCACACAATCGGCGAGGTCGCGCTGATCTCCGACGCCTCCAACAAGGAGATTCACCGCCTGAACGCCCGTGCGCAGCACTTCCGCTCCCAGCGCGGCGAACTCGGCGAACTGGAGGTCCCGGTGCCGGGCGTCCACTACGGCATCCGTGCGAGCGACCGCATAGCAATGATCGACCAGCACCACGAGCCCGGCGTTGAGCGGATCGAGAACGGCGCCCGCGGCGAAGTGCTGGACATCAACGACGCCGGGGAGGTCATCGTGCAGTTCGACGTGACCGGCCAGTGGCGAACACTCTCAGGCGATGACCTCGCGCGGCTGCGACTCGGGTACGCCCAGCACATCCACCGCGCCCAAGGCGCGACCGTGACCCGCACGCTCGTCGTCACCGGCGGCTGGCAGACCAGCAAGGAGCCCGCCTACGTCGAGGCATCCCGCGCCCGGCAAGGCACCGACTGGTACCTCGCCCGTCAAGACCTCGGCACCGAAGGCCACGACACCGACCGGATCAAACGCCTGGCTCAGAGCATGAGCCGCAGCCACGCGCAGACGCCATCGCTGGTCTACCCCGAGCTGCCCGACCCCGAGTACGGACCCGGCTTCCAGCGCACGATCGCTCCGAGCCGAACACGGCTACCGGGGATCGCCCGCGCCTTGCACCGTGTCGTCGCATCCCAGCCGACACCCGAGCGAACACGATAAATCACAGATCCACGCGGATGATCGCCGCCGCTGAGTTGCTATCCCAGCCCGCGATCCCGGTGGGCGATGTGGCGCGGCTGGTTGGCTACAGCCAGTCGCGCCACATCGCCCGGACGTTCCGGTGCCGCTACGGTGTTTCGCCGTCGGTCTTTCACGCAGAGTTGTCCCAGGCGAGGCGCAGCGAGGCAAGAGCAACCCCTCTGGAGCTGACTACTGCTCGGACGCCTCATCACACGCATATCATCAAAAGTTGAATGGAGTTGCTACGACCGCGTGAGGGGGCTTCTTTTCCAGGGGCTGACACGGGAGTACCGACCAAGTCACGCGGTCGTCAGGACCCACGCCGACAGACGCCGGCCATCCACCCGGCGAGGTCTCAGTTTCGGGCACAAGTAGAAGGACCGCGATTTCGGCAAGTTCGGCCTTAGTCAAGAACGGCGCTGTTGCTTGGGACGGCCCATATGTGTTTCCAGTTGCCGCCATTGTGGGTATGTATTCGCAGCTGGTAACTGGCGTAGCGACTGGGTTCCAGTCGGAACTGCCGGTAAGTGCCACGCCGTTTTCGTCGAACCAGGTTTCGTGGATTGCCGCATTTGTACCGATCGTCGCCGATATGTTCACCGCCACGCCGTTGTGCGCAAGACTGTCAGATTGGACTGTGACCTGCCTGTTCGTGGTTGCATCGAGCCCGGTCGTCGCATAGCTCACCGAAGCGTGTTCGAGCATGATTACTGGGTTTTCCGTTGAGCTTGGGGTGGCCACGATCCCTTGCCAGTCACCCGCGGCAGGTTTGCCCGTGCCCGTCGTCCCACCAACCGAGTTGTCGTTGATCGACGTGAACGTCACCGGCGAGGCGGACGTGCCGGCCACCACTAGAGAGCCCTGCACCGTCAGCGCTCCACCCGGTCCACCGCAATTGCCGACGTAGTTGTTTGTCCCACCCTTTATCACTGCGCCGGCTTCGACCGTCGCGGTCACACCGGAGGCGATCGTGAGCCCGGCCCCGCAGCCGGGTGGACCCAGCAGCCACGGAGCGCCCTCGGAGTGCAACGTCGAACTGGTTGACACCGTGCCGGACACAAAGAACGCGGGAAGCCCCCCGGTCGCCGAGTTACCCGTCAACTGATCGAGGTTCAGGTTTTCCGAGAACACCGCGAACGCCGGCTCGGCGCCTGAGTTGAGCACCGTCGAATCATTGACCGCGATAGTCCCCGCGCTGACGGAGAGCCCGCCCGCCGAGAACTGCGCCCACTGCCCGCCAGCCACGCTCACCGACCCGGACGTTTGCCCTGCCAAACCCGTCTGAGCGTAGCTCACCGCCGAATCCGTCATCGCCACCGACCCAGCACCCGAAACCACGATCCCTTGCCAGTCACCCGCGGCAGGTTTGCCCGTGCCCGTCGTCCCACCAACCGAGTTGTCGTTGATCGACGTGAACGTCACCGGCGAGGCGGACGTGCCGGCCACCACTAGAGAGCCCTGCACCGTCAGCGCTCCACCCGGTCCACCGCAATTGCCGACGTAGTTGTTTGTCCCACCCTTTATCACTGCGCCGGCTTCGACCGTCGCGGTCACACCGGAGGCGATCGTGAGCCCGGCCCCGCAGCCGGGTGGACCCAGCAGCCACGGAGCGCCCTCGGAGTGCAACGTCGAACTGGTTGACACCGTGCCGGACACAAAGAACGCGGGAAGCCCCCCGGTCGCCGAGTTACCCGTCAACTGATCGAGGTTCAGGTTTTCCGAGAACACCGCGAACGCCGGCTCGGCGCCTGAGTTGAGCACCGTCGAATCATTGACCGCGATAGTCCCCGCGCTGACGGAGAGCCCGCCCGCCGAGAACTGCGCCCACTGCCCGCCAGCCACGCTCACCGACCCGGACGTTTGCCCTGCCAAACCCGTCTGAGCGTAGCTCACCGCCGAATCCGTCATCGCCACCGACCCAGCACCCGAAACCACGATCCCTTGCCAGTCACCCGCGGCAGGTTTGCCCGTGCCCGTCGTCCCACCAACCGAGTTGTCGTTGATCGACGTGAACGTCACCGGCGAGGCGGACGTGCCGGCCACCACTAGAGAGCCCTGCACCGTCAGCGCTCCACCCGGTCCACCGCAATTGCCGACGTAGTTGTTTGTCCCACCCTTTATCACTGCGCCGGCTTCGACCGTCGCGGTCACACCGGAGGCGATCGTGAGCCCGGCCCCGCAGCCGGGTGGACCCAGCAGCCACGGAGCGCCCTCGGAGTGCAACGTCGAACTGGTTGACACCGTGCCGGACACAAAGAACGCGGGAAGCCCCCCGGTCGCCGAGTTACCCGTCAACTGATCGAGGTTCAGGTTTTCCGAGAACACCGCGAACGCCGGCTCGGCGCCTGAGTTGAGCACCGTCGAATCATTGACCGCGATAGTCCCCGCGCTGACGGAGAGCCCGCCCGCCGAGAACTGCGCCCACTGCCCGCCAGCCACGCTCACCGACCCGGACGTTTGCCCTGCCAAACCCGTCTGAGCGTAGCTCACCGCCGAATCCGTCATCGCCACCGACCCAGCACCCGAAACCACGATCCCTTGCCAGTCACCCGCGGCAGGTTTGCCCGTGCCCGTCGTCCCACCAACCGAGTTGTCGTTGATCGACGTGAACGTCACCGGTTCAGCTTCAGTGCCTACAGCGTGAAGGACACCCTCGACGGTGAGATCAGTGCCTTGATCGGCCTTGATAATTGTACCGGGTTGCGCAGTGAGTGTGACAAGCGCCGGCACGTCGGTCGCGCAAGTGATGATGTAACGGGCGGCGTAATCCGGGCCAATCGTAGTGTTACTGGTAAGCGCGCCACATAGATCATGCTCCGGTTCGACCGAACTCCACCGCACCGAAGGCGAAGCGGCGCCTATGATGCCGGCCTGATTGGTCGCCTCTACCGTGAATGTGTGTGGCCCCACAGCGGGACTTGCTACTTCATAGGGTGAACTGCAAGGCGTGAAAGCGCCACCGTCGAGGCTGCACTTGAAGGTGCTTCCCGCCTCGTCTGCGCTGAAGCTGATCGACACCTGCCCCATCGGAATACGTCCATGTGGCGCGCTCGTGATCGTTGTTTGCGGCGGTATCGCCTCAACCGTAAATGATGCACTCGCGGGCGTTGCATCTACTTCGCCTGCGGTATTGACCGCCCGTACCTGGAAGGTGTGTGGTCCGTCTGCGAGTGATATGTACTGCTGCGGGCTCGTGCAGCCAGTCCACGGCGCCCCGTCGAGGCTGCATTGGAAGGTGTCGTTGGTATCGCTGCCGTGAAAGACAAACGTGGCTGAGGACATACCGATGATGCCAGTGGGGCCACTGTCGATCGTTGTGTCCGGTGGGCTTGAAACCGGCGTCGGGCCAGGACCCGTAGGCGGCGTGGAGTCGCCCGGAGGAGACGACGAGGGGGGCAGTTCAGATCCCGTTGGTCCATAGCCCTTTACGCCTGAGCCCGGTTTGCCGACTGTCACCGTTCCGGCCTTGCGGCAATTGTTCTTCTTGCTCAGCTCTCGGACCTGCCCAAGAACGTCAGCGCAGACGCTGACCACGTAGCTGCCCGAAGCGTCTTTGGGCACCGCGACTCGAAAGTGTGCCTTGTCCTGCCCACCGGGCACCAACACCGATACTCGAAACCGGCCAATCTGGACAGCGCTACCGCTCACAACCGACTTCCATGCGACGCCCGCCATTGACGACGGCGCCCGGCGAGCCCCTATGTTGCCAACCGTGGCACTACCCGTCAGGACGCCGGCTCGGAACGCCACGGTCGCGGACTTTACGTCCAGATCGGCGAGCTTCCGGTGCTGCGCCGCAACAGCGACAATACGATCAAGACGCCCGCCACCCGCTTGACGATGACCCGAGGCGGCGAGGCTCGACACGACCGGCCAGCAAAGAGCTAGACCAAGCACCAACCATAGGGCATCCCGCACGCGCCATCTTCCGGTCAGCGCCAACCGTCCCCTCATCGTGGACAGTCGAGCACCCGCGCAGGGGCGCGCATCAGGTTGTCTGGGTCCCCCCGCAGAGCTCATTAGGTCACCGTCGCGGACACAACGCTACAGGAAGCTCGCTGCTTCTGTCGGGGCGCATTCGGCGAGGGAGTGTCCGTAGGATTGGGCATATCCCGAGGATTGGGCACCTCGCGGGCCAGGATCGTACATCCCGTTGGCCAAGGACGAACGGGACATCAACATGGAACCTACCACATGGCGCTGAGGAGGATCGGCACGGAGGGTTCCGGGCGTGGCAAACATCGCCAAGGACCCTCAAGTCGCGCTCGGCCGCGCCATCCGGCTGCGCCGGGAAGAACTCGGCATCTCTCAGCAAGACCTCGGGCTTGAGGTCGGATACGACCAATCGTGGGTCTCCCACATCGAGAACGGCCACGCCAACCCCGCCTACGGGACCGTTGATCGGATCGCCCGAGCGCTTGCGTGGTCAATGGCGCAGCTCGTCACGCTCGCCGAGTCGATCGAGACGGAGGACCGCAAGCCCCTCGACCAACCGCTACGCCTGCCCAAGTAGCCACTGGTACATAGCTGTGTCTCGCACGTCGGGTTGGAGCCGAGCCCGCCCATCGTGCGCACGTGTGAACTCGTCGTAGCGCCGGAGTGATCGAGTGTAGACGTGGCCGGTAGACCACGACCCCGCCGCGCAAGGAGCTGACGTGGCGCGGCACAGTTGCTACCAAATTGCTACCAACTAGCGGGCCTGATCGCGGGGATCTATAGCAGTGGAACGTATTTCTGCTATGGGCGATACTGGGCTCGAACCAGTGACCTCCGCCTTGTCGAGGCGGCGCTCTCCCAGCTGAGCTAATCGCCCTGGGGACAGGCCAAGCCTATCAACGCGCACCTACCGCGACGTCCGCCACACCGCCCACTCCTCCGCGCCGAGGCGGCGCAACACAAGGCCCGGGCGCCCGGGCCTTGCAGTCCATCAGGGGAGGATCACTTCACGGCCTTCGCTTCCAGCCCCAGCGGATTCCTGGCCACTGGGGGCGACTCCGCCGGGGACGACCACGCCGCTCTGGCCCGAGTTGCCTTCGATACCACTGCCGGATTCGACGCCCGAGCCACCGTTGGATTCAACGCCCGAACCGCCGCCCGCTTCGACTTCACCGTAGGGGCTCCGCGAGCCATACGGCGAGTTGCCGTAGGGCGACTGTTCGCTGCCGTATCCGCCTTCGGACTGAGCAGCGTTTTCAGTGGCCGAGGCGTAGGTGACGCCTTCACCAGCCTCGATCTTCTTCACCGCGGCGGCAACGGTGTTCGAGGAGATCGCAAACCCCACACCGGTGCTCCCTGGCTGGGAGCCTTCCGCCTGGGCCGCATCGCTCGCGATCTGGGAGTTCACGCCGATCACACTGCCCTGTGCGTCGATCAACGGTCCGCCCGAGTTGCCCGGATTGAGCGCCGCGTCGGTCTGGATCGCGCCGGTGATCTTCGCGCCGTCGGGCGCGGAGATTTCACGGCCCAGCGCCGAAACGATGCCTCGCGTAAGCGTCTCTTCCAGGCCATAGGGGTTGCCGATCGCATACACGCCGTCGCCGACCTGGACGGAGCTCGAGCTCGTGAGCGTCAATGGCTTCAGGCCGAGGCCAGATGGATCGACGCGGATGAGCGCCAGGTCCTGGTTGGCTTCTTCGCCGACGATGGTTGCGCTCGTGGTCTTCTTCGAGGACCCGCTGGCATCAACGGTGAGGCTTCTCGCGCCCTTGATGACGTGATCGTTGGTCAGGATCAGGCCCTGTTCGTTGAGCACGATCCCTGTGCCCTCGTCCTCGCCCTGCGAGGTTATCGCCTTGATCGAGACGACACCCGTCGAGTCGCGCTGGTAGATCTGGGTGGCCGTGAGCGCCGTCGATGAGACCTCGCGGCGCGCTCCCCCTCCAGAGCCGCTCTGGCTCGACACTGTGGCTGCGGTCGCGGCCGGCGTTGGGCTCTGATGGCCGCCGTTCAGGGTGGCGCCCAGGGCGAGCACCGCGACGAGCGCAAAAGCCGCTCCGGCAACCGCAGCGAGCAATATGGGTGCAACTGGACGCTTCACGGACCACCTCCGTCTCTTTTGGGATGCAGCCCATCATGCGCGCACTCGCTGTATTCGCGCTAACAATGTCCCTAAGCGCTGCTAACGGCCGGCGAAAAGGTTGATAACCGGCCGAGAACGGCCCGGTAAGGACATCGGACACATCACGATCGTCGCCAGCGCCACAGCTCGGGTCGGCGGGATGACGATCCGCCCACGGCCCGATACGCTAGAGGGGCTTCCCGGCGACGTGGCGGAGTGGCTACGCAGCGGCCTGCAAAGCCGTCTACACCGGTTCGATTCCGGTCGTCGCCTCTAGGACAGTTGTCGCTTTGGTTGAAGAGTCCTGACGCTCAGACGAACGGATACCAGAGCGTGAATGCGGCGGTCGTGCCGACCAGTAGGGTGGCGCTGAAGGCGAGCGCGGGGATCAGGAGCCGCCGGCGTGCGAGCGCGTATCCGAGCCAGATCGCGATGGGGAACAGGACCGAGAGGAAACGAGGCAGCGAGCGCAGGGCCTCGTGTTCGTAGGGGGTGACAAAGGTAGGGGCCAAAGCCACGAGGACCCACACCAGGTATGCGACCGGGAGCCGGCGGGCGATCCCCACGAGGGAGACGAGCAGGACCCCGAGAGCGCCGATGTCCAGCAAGCTCGGCGCGCCGAGGTCGCCGAGGCCGGAGTGGACGACGTTCCAGGCGTCCGTCAGCGCGAGGTGCACCGTCGTGATCGGTGATGTCATGTGTGGGCGTCCGAACACCTGCTGGACGGTGTGCCAAGCCTGCCAGTTGCCGAGCTCGACCTGCAGGTAGATGCTGAACGCAACGAGTCCAGCTGGCACGAGCGCAAGCCACAAAACGTCGGGGCGCGCCGAGAAGCGGGGCGCCCAGCGACTCCAGCGATCGCGGGGACTGACGCGTTCGGCTGGGAGCGATCGCGGTCCGTAGAAGTAGATGATCGCCAACGGCACTACCAGCAGCACGCCTGTGTTGCGTGTCGCGGATGCAAGGCCCGCGAGCAGGCCCGCGAGCCACCAGCGGTCGCGGCGAGCGGCCAGGAACGAGCCGGCCGACAGTGCGAGGAACAGGCTCTCGGTGTACGGCGCCGAGAAGAACGGACCGGCGGGCCAGAACGCGATGACCAGCACCGCGGCGCGTGCGGCCTGCGGCCCCAACTCGAGTGTCGCCAGGCGGTGCACGATCGCCAGCCCGATCGCGAAGCTCGCCAGTGAGAGCAGCGTGGCCACGACGAGTGTCGCCCCGTTGCCTGTCCAGCCGCCGAGTCCGTGCACCAGCAACGGGTAGAGCGGAAAGAACGCCGCCGTGCTGCCGCTATTACCGGGAAGCCCGGTCGGGAGGTAGCCGCCCAGACTGATCTTCTCGTACCACAACGCATCCCAGCGCACCAGCGGCGTGAAGACCGCATCCAGACCGCCGGCCAGCCAGCCGCCGCCGAACGGATGGGAGATGCCGGGCACGATCCTGCCGCGGGGCGCTGAGGACGAGACCCCGCCTTTGAACACCGCGGCCGTGACAGCGGCCGTCACCGCCACCAGCAGCCGTGACGCCAGCACTGCGACGAGAACGTCTCGCGTCGCGCTGGACTCACGCGGAACCCGCGTGCCCGCTGCTGCCTCCTTGGACGACGCGGGCGTAGCGATCTGCTGCGCCACGACGGCCAGAATAGTGGATTGGCTGGCGTGGGGTCTCGCGAGCGGCTGTCCCCTGGGTACGTGTACAAGGCACGCTCGCCGTACTCGAAGTCCGGGTCGCTAGGCTCCAGTCCAGTACTTCACGACGACTCGAGCGGAAGGCTTGGCATTGCCGATAGGCCGACTGGAAGTCCGCGTAGGGATGCTGACGGCCTGCGTGTTGACGCTGGCGGGCGCGGTGAGCTGTGTATTGACGCTGGCGGGGGCGGTGCACGCCGCCCCCGGGGTGGCGCACACGGCCAGCCTCCCCCCGACCAGCGTTCCCCCCGCGAGCGCCCGCGCCCACGCAACTGAGCATTTTGCGTGCAGCAACCCAGCCCGCGTCCGACAGCCGTGCTACTTCTCGACACCCAGCGACGACGTGCGCTGCGTGTGGACGCCGAGCCCCAACCGCGTGACCTGTGAGCTGCTGAGCAGCGGGCGCGCCTACCGTCTGCGTCCCACCGGCCACGCGAGGACGGTCCACGTCAAGCTGACCCGCCGCGGCGAAACGCTGCCCACCAACCAGATGGTTGTGTTCCCCGATGAACTCTCCTGCCAGGACACGAAGGTCGCGATGACGTGCAACCAGGATGAGGGCTTCGGCGAATTCAAGCTCTCACCGCATGGCTCGCACTCCGCCTGAGCGTCCCCCCGCCCCCGGCTCCCGCGGTGGGACCCGCGCGCCGCGCGCGACGCTGCAGTCCGGGGAGTCCGCCGAGCGCGGGCGCGCGGCGCGCGCGGGGGCGCCCCGCTCCGCTCACGGCGAGTGGGCCCCGGCGGCCAACCGGGCCGACCCGGTCGCGCTGCTTGCCGCCCAGGCGGCGACGCGCGTGCAGGAGCTGGTCCCGATCCGCTACGGGCGGATGCTCGTCTCGCCGTTCACCTTCTACCGCGGCGCGGCGGCCGTGATGGCGGCGGACCTCGCCCGCACGCCGGATTCGGGGATCGTCGTGCAGGCCTGCGGCGACGCGCACCTCTCCAACTTCGGCGGCTTCGCGGCGCCCGACCGCCGGCTGATCTTCGGCCCCAACGACTTCGATGAGACGCTGCCCGGCCCGTGGGAGTGGGACCTCAAGCGGCTGGCGGCCAGCGTGGAGATCGCCGGGCGCGACATCGGCCTGCCCGCAGAGCGCCGCGCGTGGATCGTGCGCGACTGCGTGCGCGAGTACCGCGAGGGCATGCGCGCCTTCGCGCGGGAGAGCCATCTGAACGTGTGGTACGAGCGCCTGAACGCCAGCGAGCTCGTCGAGCGCTTCGGCGGGCGACTGGGCGCGAAGGGGCGCATCGTGTTCGCCCGGCCCTTCGCCCGCGCGCGGCGCAAGACAAGCCTGCGGGCGGTCCGCAAGCTCACCGAGCGCGTCGACGGAGAGCTGCGCTTTCGCAGCGTCCCGCCGCTGCTGGTCCCGTTGCGCGAGCTGCTTACACCGGCCGAAGCGGGCGATGAGACCGCTTACGTGGCAGAACTGCTGGAGCAGTACGCCGCCAGCCTGCAGGCCGACCACCGCTATCTGTTTGGCACCTACCGCTTCGTAGATATGGCGCGCAAGGTGGTGGGCGTCGGCAGCGTCGGCACGCGCGCGTGGGTTTTCCTGTTCGTGGGGCGCGCGGGCAGGGACCCACTGGTGCTGCAGGCCAAGGAGGCGCAGCCCTCGGTGCTCGAGCCCCACCTCGGCGCGAGCGAGTTTCAGAACAGCGGCGAGCGGGTCGTGCGCGGCCAGCAGAATCTCCCAGGCGGTCAGCGACGTCTTCCTCGGCTGGCAGCGCAGCCGCGGGCTCGACGGCCAGGAGCACGACTTCTACGTGCGCCAGCTGTGGGACTGGAAGGCCTCGGCCGATCCCTCCACCATGTCCGAGGCCGGCCTGCACGCCTACACGCGCGCGTGCGGGTGGTCGCTCGCGCGCTCGCACGCCCGCTCGGGCGACAGGCTCGCCGTCGCCGCCTACCTTGGGGCGGGCGCGCGATTTGACCGCGCGCTGGCGCGCTTCTCCGCCGCGTACGCCGATCAGAACGAACGCGACTACGAGCGGCTTGTCGAGGCAGTCGCTGCCGGCGAAGTCCCCGCCGAAGTGGGCGTTTAACGGGAGTTGGCCGGCGAAGTCCCCGCCGCAACGGGCGTCTGACCTAGCCGTGATAGCCAGCGCCAGTTCGTACACCACTGCGCGGCCCGCTGGCGGCCGGTAGGCCGCCCCTCCCTACCCTCCCCACCCCTCGACTCGCGCGCGCATGCGACGTGCGCTGCGCGGAGGCGCGGGCTCTCGGCTACGCGGGGACCGGCTCCTGCGCGGCGACCGGCGCTCCCGCGCGCGAGAAGCGCAGCGCGCCATCCTCCAGCGGGTCACGCTTGAGGCTCATGTAGTCCAGCGGGTAGTTCTGGCGCAGCAGCCACGGCGCGCGGGAGCCCTGCTTGGGGAACTTGTCGATCGCGCGCAGCACATAGCCGGAGGAGAAGTCGATGAACGGCCGCTCGCCGACGGAGGGGTCGCGCTCGGGCACGACCTGGCGGTAGCCGTGGGCGTCCATGTGGTTGAGCACGCGGCACACGAACTCGCAGGTGAGGTCGCACTTCAGCGTCCACGAGGCGTTGGTGTAGCCGAGCGCCAGCGCCATGTTGGGGATGCCGCTGAGCATCATGCCCTTGTAGCCCATCGTCTGCGGGATATCGACCTCCTGTCCGTCGACGGCGAACTCAGTGCCCCCCAGCACGAGCAGGTTCAGGCCCGTGGCGGTGACCACCAAGTCGGCCTCCAGCTCGATGCCCGAGGCCAGGCGCAGCCCCCGCTCGGTGAAGGTCTCGATCCGGTCGGTCACCACCTCTGCGCTGCCCTCCCTGATCGCGGCGAACAGATCGCCGTCGGGCACCAGGCACAGGCGCTGGTCCCAGGGGTCATAGCGCGGCTTGAAGTGCTTGTCGATGTCATACCCGGGCGGCAGCTGGCGTTCCAGGCCCTTGCGTACCAGCGCCTTGGCCAGCCGCGGGCGCCGGCGCGAGAGCTGGAAGGAGGCCATCGTCAGGCCCACGTTCTTCCAGCGCACCAGCGGATAGGCCCACCTCGACCCCAGTGCGCGGCGCAAACGCTTGGCGATTGGGTCGATGCCGGGCAGCGAGAGGATGTAGGAGGGCGAGCGCTGCAGCATCGTGACGTGCGCGGCGCTGCGCGCCAGCGCGGGTACCAGCGTGACCGCGGTGGCGCCGCTGCCGATCACCACCACCCGCTTGCCGGCGTACTCGATGTCCTCGCTCCAGTGCTGCGGGTGCACCACCTGCCCAGCGAAGCGCTCGACCCCGGGGAACTCCGGCGTGTAGCCCTCGTCGTAGCGGTAGTACCCGCTGCACATCATCAGAAAGCTGCACGTCATGCGCACCGTCTCCTGCGTGTCGCTGCGCTGCGCCTCCACGCTCCAGCGGGCCTCCGCGGTCGAGAACTCGGCGCGCACCACGCGGTGCTGGAAGCGGATCTTGCGCTCAATGCCCCCCTCCCGCGCGGCCTGGCGGACGTAGTCGAGAATCGATGCCCCCTCGACGATCGAGCGGTCGCTGTCCCACGGACGGAAGGAATAGCCCAAGGTGTACATGTCGGAGTCCGAGCGGATGCCCGGGTAGCGGAACAGGTCCCACGTCCCGCCGATGCACTCGCGCGCCTCGAGGATCGCGTAGCTCTTGCCCGGGCACGCACGCTGCAAGTGGTGGGCGGCGCCGATGCCAGACAGTCCGGCTCCGACGATCAGCACGTCAACGTGTTCGTGTTCAGGGGACATTCACGCCATCCTGGTTCGGGGGGTGGGCGGGGACCGCCTCCAGTCTACGGGGCCAGGCGGTCTTGCGGACCTTTTTTTGAGAGGAGGGGGCCGCGCAGTGGGGAGTGGGCTCGGTGTGGCTGGCGATCGAATCGGTGTCTGGCCGGGGGCGCCCGCCTCAAGACGAACTCCCGCCAGACCGCCGCCGCGCCATCGGGACGAACTCCCGCAGACCTGGCTAACGTACGCACATGGCCCTCCTACGTGTGTGCGCCCCCCTCAAGCGCGAGCTGCAGCGACTGTTTCCGTCGCGGCCGTTCCATGTGCGCTTCTGGGACGGCAGCGCGCTCGCGGCGACCACCGCGCAGGCCCCCACCTTCCACGTGCGCCGGCCCTCTGCCCTCTCGCACTTCCTGGCCGCGCCCAGCTCGCTGGGCCTCGGCCGCGCCTACGCCGAGGGGTCGCTCAGCGTGGACGACCTCGATGCGGCGTTCAGCGTGGTCGACACGTGGGAGCCGCCGCCGCTCAGCCTCTCCGATCGCGTGCGACTGGTGGGGGCGATCGCGCTCGCCGCCGCGCCTGGCGGGCTGCCGCGGCGCCCGGGCCTGGAGTTGATCCTGCGCGGCGAGCGGCACACGATCGAGCGCGACGCGGCCGCGATCCGCTACCACTACGACGTCGGCAACGACTTCTTCGCGCTGTTCCTGGACGAGTCGATGACCTACAGCTGCGCGGTCTTCTCGCGCGGCGCGCAGAGCCTGGAGGAGGCGCAGTACACCAAGCTCGAGCTGGTCGCCTCCAAGCTGGAGTTGCAGCCCGGGATGCGCGTGCTTGACGTGGGCTGCGGCTGGGGCAGCTTCGCGATCCACGCCGCGCGCCACCATGGCGTTGAGGTGACGGGCATTACTCTCTCCTCCTCCCAGGCGGAGCTGGCGCGCCAGAAGGTCGCCGAGGCGGGGCTGGAGGGGAAGGTGGAGATCCGCGTGCAGGACTACCGCCAGCTCCCCAGCGCCTCCTTCGACGCGATCGCGAGCATCGGCATGGCCGAGCACGTCGGCGAGAGCCGCATCGACCTCTACGCGCGCTCGCTGTTCGCGCTGCTGGCACCCGGCGGGCTGCTCTTGAACCACGCGATCGCCGCGCTCGACCCCGAGGACAACCCGCTGGATGACGTCTTCTCGCTGCGCTACGTGTTCCCCGACGGGGAGACGATGCCGCTCTCGCGCACCCAACTGGCGCTGGAGCGCGCCGGGTTTCACACCGAGCACGTGGAGGGCTTCAGGGAGGACTACTCCCTCACGCTGCGCCACTGGGCGGGGCGGTTGGACGAACACCTCGACGCCGCGCGGGAGCTGGCCGGCGAGGAACGCACGCGCATCTGGCGGCTGTACCTGCGCGCCGCGCGCCACGGCTTCGACGACGCGCAGACGGCCGTCTATCAGGTGCGCGCGCGCAGGCCCGCCTGAGCGTTCTTGGCGCGCTCCAGCGCGCGGTCGGCGGCGATCAGCACGGCCTCCGCGCCGGAGCTGGACTGCGAGAATCGCGGCGACCCCCACGCTCGCGGTGGTCGCGACGGACTGCTGGGCGGCGGTGATCTCACAGTCGGCTACGACCCGCGCCAGGTCCTTGGCGACCCGCTCGCCCGCCTCCAGGCTCGTGCCGGGCAGCAGCACCGCGAATTCGTCGCCGCCCAGGCGCGCGATCAGGTCGGTGCCGCGCAGGCGCAGGCCCAGCTCGCGCGCGACGGCCTTCAGCAGCTCATCGCCGGTCCGGTGGCCGTGGGTGTCGTTGACGCGCTTGAAGTCGTCCAGGTCGACTACGACGAGTGAGGCCTGCTCGCCGTAGCGCTGGCAGCGGCGCACCTGCTGGCCCAGCTCGTGCTCGAAGAGGCGGCGGTTGCGCAGGCCGGTGAGCGAGTCGTGCTCGGCCAGGTGGCGCAGGCGCTCCTCCATCAGCCGCCGTTCGGTGATGTCCTGGATCTGGGCGATCAGGTGCAGCGGCTTGCCCTGCAGGTCGCGCACCAGCGAAACCGAGAGCGAGGCGGAGATGATGTGCCCCTGGGCGTGGAAGAAGCGCTTTTCGATCTGGTAGTCGCGGATCTCCCCCACCAGCAGGCGCTGGATGTGCTCCATGTCCACCGACAGGTCGTCGGGGTGGGTGATCTGCTGGGAGGTCTTCGCGAGCAGTTCCTCGGCGCTGTAGCCGGTGATCTTCAGGAGCGCCTGGTTGACGCGCACCCAGCGGCCGTCGGGCGCGAGCAGGGCGATGCCGATCGGCGCCTGCTCGAAGACGAGCTCAAAGCGCTCCTGGGCGTGGCGGCGGGCCTCCTCGGCGTGCTTGCGCGGGGTGACCTCGGCGAACACCGCGGCGCCGCCCACGATCGTCGCGTTCTCATCGCACAGCGGGCCGACCTCCAGCTCATAGCAGTGCGTCTCACCGGCCGACCACACCTCCAGTGTGCGCGACTCGCCGCCGAGCGCCGCCAAAAAGAGCGGCTCATAGGTCTCCCAGCGCTCCCCCACCAATGCCTCGCAGGCCAGGCGACCCTCAAGCGCAGAGGGCTGAAGACCGTCGTGCTCGAGCGCCTGGCCGGCGGCCAGGACGATGCGCAGCTCCTCGTCAAAGACGATCGTGGACAGCGGGAGGGTGCGCAGCAGCGACAGCGCGACACCCTCGGGGCGCAGGTCGCTCATCGAATGGCCCTCCAGTATCGACACTTACTCGTATCGGCCTTCGGGGAGCGAAGCTTGACCGGCTACTCGGCCGCGAGCAGCGGCACGTCGTGCGCGATTTCGCTGGGCTTGAAGCTGGCGAAGTAGACCGTCGTGATCCTGCCGCCGGCGCTGATCCCGTACACGATCCCCGTGTGGTTGACGAACTGGGGCTGCTGGGCGTCCTGTTCGGAGCCGACATTCCAGGCCTTCCACACACGCGCCAGTTCGGAACGCGAGCCGATCAGGTACTGCATGCGCCCCGTCATGCCGTGGCGCGCCAGAAAGGCCGCGACCGCCCTGGGGGTGTCCCCGCGCGGGTCGACCGAGACGGCCACGATCTGCGCCTTGGCGGACACCGCCGGCCCCATCATGTTCTGCGCGACGCGCAGGTCGGAGGCGATCAGCGGACAGACGTCGGGGCAGTTGGTGTAGAGAAAGGTGACCAGCAGCGCCTTGCCGCGGTAGCGATCGATGTTGACGGTCTGACCCAGGTAGTTGCGCAGCTGCAGTGGCGGCGCCGGGGACTGCGGGGAGACTTCCTGTCCGGCGAAGCTGGCGGAGTGAACGCTGTGTGCATTGCCCAAAAGCCCCTGGTTGTTCTGACCGCCGTCGGCGAGCACCGCGACGCCCCCGGCGATCACGAGGATCACCACCAGCGCGAGCACGAGACGCTTGTCGAGACCGCGGCGGAGAGGCGCAGGAGGACTGGAACTGTCAGAGTCCATCGCCCAACGAACTTAGCACCGTGCAGGAGCCGCAGCGCCCCTACCCAGGAGGCACACCGCTTACCGCACAGATGCCTGCGCCCAGTGGCGCGACGAGGCGCAGCCCTGTATCCGAGCGAGGTTGGCGGGCCCATCTGGCGCCCTCCAGATAACGGAGGCCGTCGGCAAAATACGTTGCAGACCTTCCCATGTGATGCAAATTGCAACGTGACGTGCTAGTTTGCCCGGAGTCAGTGCCGAGTCCTCCTCCCCACGGGGAAGAGGAGCGGGGGACCCAAATGCGACCAGATGTGTCGCGGGGGCGAATCGTCACACTTTGTGGCGTAGCGTAAGTACGCGAGCCCGACAGCTAACCCCGTAGGCGCCCAGCGACATTGAAAGGACGTCTATTCGCATGTCGGGATACCCGAGAGATCTTGCTGCGCTCGAGCTGTGGGAGGCTTCGATGGAGCGCTCACGCGCACGCCGTCAACGCGCCGGCGCCAAGCGCGGGAGCACCTCCCCCCTGCCCCTGTCCGTGCTGATGGCCTCGCGACGCCGTGAACGCGCGCGCAGAGACCTGTCCGACAGCGAGCCGTGGGAGCTCTCCCTGGGACGCTCGCGGGCGCGCCGACGGGCGGTGCAGCTGCGCTTCGTGCCCGCCACCTCGCGCGCCAAGCGTGCCTCCCTCGGTGCCCTCGTGGCGCTTACCGCAGGGCCGGCCGTGGCGCTGGCCGAGACCGGCGGGGCGGGCCAGCCCAGCGGCCCGCTGCCACCACCGTCGAACCCACCCACCACGACAGAACACCACATCGCCGTGATGTTGACCACCGGCAACGAAGGGCGTCAGGTGCGCCTGCTGCAGCGCGAGCTGGGCGTCCACGAAGACGGCATCTACGGCCCGGAAACCGAAGCAGCCGTGAAGCAGTTCCAGGCCAGCCGCGGGCTGGTGGTGGACAACGTGGTGGGACCGATCACGAGCGCCGCGCTGGCCAAGCAGGCACCGCCGGTGCTCTCCGGTGCCGCGGTGCTGGACCAGCTCAGCGAAGGCTCCCGCGAGGGCGCCGGCGCGAGCTCAAGCGACACACAGAGCGCTACCGCGCAGAGCGCCACGGCGCGCACCGCCGCTGTGAGCTCACAGCAGGCCCAGCCCGAAACCACCGGGGAACAGCCGGAAACCTCCGCACCGGCGCAGCCCGAAGCGGAAGCGCCGCGGACGGTGCTGAACGTGGCGGGCGGCGCGGAAGCCCCCGCCGAAGGAGCGTCTCAGACCGCGACGAACTCCGCCCAGACCGGCGCATCCGGCGAAGCTGTCTCCCAGGGCGAAAGCTCGACGGCGGCGAGCCCCCAGGCAGTGACATCCACCGGGCAGAGCACCCCCGCCAGCGGGACGCTTGCGGCACACCAGGCGCTCCTCTCCGAGCAGGCGCCAAAGGTCAATCCGGTGGTGCAGCTGCAGGAAAAGCTGCACGTCCGCGCGGACGGCGACTTCGGCCCGGAAACCGAGGCCGCGGTACGCAGCCTGCAGGCCCACGAGGGCCTGACCGTCGACGGCGTCGTCGGCCCCGACACCTGGAAGGCGGTCGGCGTGGGCGGGCAGGAAACGCTCGAACCGCCGGCCTCCGCCCTGCCCCATCCGGCGGCGCCCCAGGGGCATCCCGGAACTCCGACGCCGACGACTGACGCCACCCCTCACGCAAGTGGAGAAGCGAGCCCGGCCGCTCCGACACACCTCAGCGGCAACCCGGTGGACCGTCTGCAGGAACGGCTGCACGTCCAGGTCGACGGTGAATTCGGACCCGAAACGGAGGCCGCGGTGCGCGGCCTGCAGGCCCACCACGGCCTGGCCGTCGACGGGGTCGTCGGCCCGGCGACCTGGAGCGCGCTGGGCGTGAGCGGGGAGCACACGCTGCACCCGATGGCCCCCCCCCACACGAGCTCGGCGGGCGCGGGCGGTTCTAGCTCGGGCGCCGGCTCCAGCGTAAGCAGCAGCGCAGAAGGCGTGGTGGCGCGAGTGATCGCGGCGGCCAACGAAATCGCGACCCGACCGTACGTGTATGGCGGCGGGCACGGCTCCTTCCAGTCCGACGGGTATGACTGCTCGGGCTCGGTCTCCTACGCGCTGCACGGCGGCGGGCTGCTGGGCTCCCCCGAGGACTCCACCGGGCTCGAGTCCTACGGCGAAGCTGGACCGGGCAGGTACATCACCATCTACGCCGATGCCGAACACGCCTGGATGACGATCGACGGGCGGCGCTACGACACGGTGGCCCTGCAGGAAGACGGCACGCGGTGGTCGAGCTCGATGGCTCCGACCGGCGGCTACGTGGTGCGCCACCCGGACGGGTTGTAAAGACAGCAGAGCAGGTCTCCGGCTCGTCCCCCGGCGCGAGCCCGGGGGCCCGATCAATCGCTGCGTCCCACCCTCGGCCTAGCCTGGCTGTCCGTACGACAACCGCGAGACGGGAGTGGGCATGCTTGCTCGAGCGCAGACGTTCACCATCGAAGGACTCCAGACACGGCCGGTGACCGTGGAGGTAGACATCCGCGGCGGGCTGCCCGCATTCGCGATCGTGGGCCTGGCCGACGCTGCGGTGCGCGAGGCGCGCGACCGCGTGCGCGCCGCGATCCTCAACTCGGGCTACGAGTTCCCCGCGCGCCACATCACCGCCAACCTCGCCCCGGGCGACGTGCCCAAGGCGGGTCCCGGCCTCGACCTGGCGCTGGCCTGCGCAGTGCTGGCCGCCAGCGGCCAGATCCCCAGCGAGCGCATGGCAGGCCACGCGCTGTTCGGCGAGCTCTCCCTCGACGGGGAGGTGCGGGCCTGCAACGGCTCGCTGGCGATCGCCCAGGCCACCCAGGAGGCGGGCATGAGCGCGCTCGTGCTGGCGGGCGAGCGAGCACACGAGGCGCGCCTGATGGAAGGACTGCGGGTGCTCGTGGCAGACAACCTGCGCAGCGCCGTGCGCGTGCTGAGCGGAGGCGAGGGCGACCCGCTGCCGGCGCCGATGGCGCCCAGCGAGGCGGACATCCGAGCGGACGAGCGCCTGGAGCCCGATCTGCGCGATGTGCACGGACAGCGCCAGGCGGTGCGCGCGCTGGTGGTGGCCGCCGCCGGCTCCCACAACCTGCTGATGTGCGGGCCGCCTGGCACGGGCAAGACGATGCTGGCCCAGCGGCTGCCCTCGATCATGCCGCCGCTGAGCCGCGCGGAGGCGGTCGAAGTGACGCGCATCCACAGCATCATGGGCGGACTGGAAGGGGAAGAACTCGTGCGGCGCCGGCCGTTTCGCTCCCCCCACCACTCGATCACCACCGCCGGCCTGGTGGGCGGCGCCAGTCGGGGCTGGGTCGGGGAGGTGGTGCTGGCCCACAACGGCGTGCTGTTCCTGGACGAGCTCTCGGAGTTCTCACGCGCTCCCCTGGAGGCCCTGCGCCAGCCGCTGGAAGAAGGGCGCGTGGCGATCGTCAGGGCGCGCCACTCCGCGGTTTACCCGGCGCACGTGATGTTCGTGGCCGCCACCAACCCCTGTCCGTGCGGTTACCTGAACGAGGTCGAACGGTGCAGGTGCACGGAAGCCGACCTGGCCCGCCACCGGCGCAAGTTGAGCGGCCCGCTGCTGGACCGCATCGACCTGGTGGCGCCGCTGGAGCGCCCCAGCGCACGGGAGATGCGCGAGCCGCCGGTGCAGAGCTCACGCCAGGCCAGAGAGCAGGTCCTCGGCGCACGTGAGCGCCAGGCGGCGAGGCTGAAGGAGGAGGGGGTCAGTGTCAACGCCGAGATGGACGTGCGCATGCTGCGCCGGCACATCGCGCTGGATGAGAGCGGCGAAGCGACGCTGCGGGCCGTGCAGGAGCGCCGCGTCCTCAGCGCCCGCGGGCAGCACCGCCTGCTGCGCGTGGCACGCACCGTGGCCGACCTGGAGGGCGCCCAGCGCACAGGCAAGCGCCACCTCGCCGAGGCCCTGGCGTGGCGCGCGGAGGCGGCGCTTGAAAGCAGGCGGGCAGCGTGAGCGACGAGCAGCGAAGTCCATGCCAGCAGTGCGCGCCACGCGGGTGGTTGTTGGAGCAGTTGAGCAGGCGCCTTGACTACCGCTGGCGCGACGCCGAGCGCCTGCGCAAGCTGCTCAAGCTCAGCGACCGCGACCTGATCCGCGCCCTGGCGGGCAGACACCGCGAGGAGCTGATGGGCCGCTACGCGGCGCTCGACCCGCAACAGCTGAATCGCCCGCGCCCGGGCGTCGAAGTGATCTGTCGCCACGCGCCCCACTACCCGGACATCCTGCGCGAGGCGCCCGAGGCCCCACGCACCCTGCATGTGGCAGGCGGCGCCGACCGTCTGCGCGAGCTGCTTGGCGAGCCGGCCGTTGCGATCCTCGGCACGCGCCGCGCCACCGACTACGGCATGGAGACCGCACGCGGCCTGGCCCGCGGGCTGGCCGCCAGCGGGATCACCGTCGTAAGCGCGCTGGCCGAGGGCATCGCCGCAGCCGCACACATGGGCGCCCTGGAGGTGGGCGGACCCACCGTCACCGTGATGCCGGGCGGGCTCGACGTCTGCTACCCGGCCACGAGAAGGTCCCTGTACGCGCGCGTGCGCGAGGCGGGGTGCGCCATCTCAGAGCTGCCCTGCGGCTCAAGCCCCCGCCGCTGGTGCCACACGGCGCGCACGCGGATCGTCGTCGGGGCGACGCAGATGGTGATCGTCGTGGAGGCCGAGGATCACCCCGCCGCGCTCGAGCCGGCGCGCCTGGCCGAAGCGCTGGGCAGAACCGTGGCCGCCGTGCCAGGCCGCGTGAGCTCGCCTGTATCGCGCGGCCCCCACGCTCTGCTGGCAGCCGGCGCACAACTGGTGACAGACCCCCAGGACGCGCTTGATGCTCTCTATGGCGCAGGCGCCAGACAGGCGGCCGCCACACCGGCGCCGGCGGAGCCGCAGCTGCGAGCGGTGCTGGAGCAGGTGGGTGCCGGACGCGACACCGTGGCCAAGCTCTCCGCCAGCGGCGCGCAGCCCCAAGACACGCTTGTGGCGCTCGCCGACCTGGAGCTGGTCGGAGCGCTGGTGCGCGGCGATGGCGGCAGGTACCTGCCTTGCGGGTGAGCGCATGTCGGTTCCCGCCGGTTCCCTGCAGTGTCGAGGCGAGCGGCGGCACTCCTATAGACGTCTGGGTCCGTCTATAGTTACCCCTCGCGCGGATGTAGCTCAGTTGGCTAGAGCGTCTGCTTGCCATGCAGAAGGTCGAGGGTTCGAGTCCCTTCATCCGCTCTCAAGAAAGCTTCGCAAATCGCGGGGCTTCTCGTTCTCGGGGCCGAAGGTGGGTCACTTCACAATCGTAAAGCTCAGCGACTTCGGCGCAGAGCGCACTCCGGCAGAGTTGGTGGCCGTAATCACAAGCGTGCAGCGCCCCGGTTCGAGCTTCTTTACGGGCGAGATGAGGCCCTGGAACGCCACCTCGTCAGTGCCACTGCGGCCCGTGAAGGTGAGCCTGCCCGCCGTCACGGTGCGCCCGCAGGTGGGCTTGCTGCGATTGTTCTCGCTCTGCGCGACGCACTTGCCGCCAACCTCGCGGCCGCTGACGCGCTGGGCGAAGCTGAAGGTCACGGTTGCCTGCTCGTTGAGCGAGAACGAAAAGGTCGTTCCAGTGGGCGTTTTCGCGCGGCTGATGCGGGCTAGCCGATTGCCCTCACGCCACCTCGTCGTGGATTGGCGTGCGTGCTGCACTGCAGGAGGCAGGGACGTCTCGCTGGGTGCCGACGGCGACGGGGAGCTGGGTTGCGCCGGCGGGGTGGCGATCGCTGCGGTCGTGGGGGTTGCGCCTCGGGCTTCGGTCGTCGTCGCGGTGGGCGGGTTCACAAAGACCCACGCCGCGCCGGTGCCGCCGTTGTCGCGCCAGGCGCCGATCAGCGCCGTGTCGCCGTCGGCGGAGAGCGCGACGTTTGTGCCGAATTCGCCTTCTCCGGCCTCGCCCCCGCCGGTGAGCTTTTCACCCTGCTGGGCCCAGGTCGCGCTCGAGCGCGTGAACAGCCAGACCGCGCCCCTGGTGCTGTTGTCGTCGAGCCCGCCGATCAGCGCCGTGTTGCCGTCGGCGGAGAGCGCGACGCTTACGCCGAACCTGCCTGCTCCGGCCTCGCCGCCGCCGGTGAGCTTTTCACCCTGCTGGCTCCAGGCGGTGCCCGAGCGCGTGAACACCCACGCCGCGCCCTTGCTGCTGTCGTCGTTCCAGCCGCCGATCAGCGCGGTGTCGCCGTCGGCGGAGAGCGCGACGATCGTGCCGAACTTGCCCTCTCCGGTCTCGCCGCCGCCGGTGAGCTTTTCACCCTGCTGGCTCCAGGCGGAGCCCGAGCGCGTGAACACCCACGCCGCGCCCTTGCCGCTGTAGTCCTTGTAGCCGGCGAGCACGCTGTCGTCGTTCCAGCCGCCGATCAGCGCGGTGTCGCCGTCGCCGGAGAGCGCGACGTTTGTGCCGAACATGCCTTCTCCGGTCTCGCCCCTGCCGGTGAGCTTTGCGCCCTGCTGGGTCCAGGTGGAGCCCGAGCGCGTGAACACCCAGGCGGCCCCTGTCCAGTTGCTGTCGAGCCAGCCGCCGATCAGCGCGGTGTTGCCGTCGCCGGAGAGCGCCACGGTGTAGCCGAACCAGGCGTCCCCGGTCTCGCCGCCGCCGGTGAGCTTCGGCCCCTGCTGGGTCCAGGCGGAGCCCGAGCGCGCGAACACCCACGCCGCGCCCTCCTCGCCATTGTCGCCGGGCCCGCCGATCAGCGCCGTGTCGCCGTCGGCGGAGAGCGCGACGCTTGTGCCGAACCCGCCCCCTCCGGCCTCGCCGCCGCCGGTGAGCTTCGGCCCCTGCTGGCTCCACACCCCGCCCGTGCGTGTGAACACCCACACCGCGCCCTGTCGGCTGTCGTCGTACCAGCCGCCGATCAGCGCCGTGTTGCCGTCGGCGGAGAGCGCGACGATTACGCCGAATTCGCCGTTGCCCTCTTCGCCGCCGGTGAGCTTTTCGCCCTGCTGGCTCCAGGCGGCGCCGGAGCGCGTGAACACCCACGCCGCGCCCGTGGCGGCGTCGTCCGCGGGCCCGCCGATCAGCGCGGTGTCGCCGTTTTCAGACAGCGCCACGCTTGAGCCGAATTGGCCTTCCCCGCTCTCGCCGCCGCCGGTGAGCTTTTCGCCCTGCTGGGCCCAGGCGGCGCCCGAGTTGGTGAACACCCACGCAGCGCCCGCGCCGCCGTTGTCGCCGGGCCCGCCGATCAGCGCCGTGCGGCCGTCGGCGGAGAGCGCCACGCTTGTGCCGAATTCGCCTCCTCCGGTCTCGCCGCCGCCGGTGAGCTTTGCGCCCTCCTGGGTCCAGGCGACGCCCGAGCTCGTGAACACCCACGCAGCGCCCGTGCCGCTGTTGTCGCGCCGGCCGCCGACCAGCGCGGTGTCGCCGTCGGCGGAGAGCGCCACGCTTGTGCCGAATTCGCCTCCTCCGGTCTCGCCGCCGCCGGTGAGCTTTGCGCCCTGCTGGGCCCAGGCGGCGCCGGAGCGCGTGAAGACCCACGCCGCCCCGGCGGAGCCATTGTCGTGGGGCCCGCCGATCAGGGCGGTGTCGCCGTGTTCGGACAGCGCCACGCTTGAGCCGAATTCGCCTCCTCCGGTCTCCCCGCCGCCGGTGAGCTTTTCGCCCTGCTGGGTCCAGGCGGCGCCCGTGCGCGTGAAGACCCACGCCGCCCCCGCGCCGCCGTTGTCGGCGGGCCCGCCGACCAGCGCCGTGCTGCCGTCGGCGGAGAGCGCCACGCTTGTGCCGAACCCGCCTTCTCCGGTCTCCCCCGTGCCGGTGAGCTTTTCGCCCTGCTGAGTCCAGGTGGACCCCGAGCGCGTGAACACCCACGCCGCCCCGACGCCTTTGTAGGAGCCGCCGAGCCCGCCGATAACCCCGGGGTCGCCGTTGTCGGCGGGCGCGCCGATCAGCGCCGTGTCGCCGTCGGCGGAGAGCGCCACGCTCGCACCGAATTCGCCTTCTCCGATGTGGTCGAACTCGCCTCCTCCAGCGTGGCCCGTGCCGATGAGCTTTCCGCCCTGCTGGGTCCAGGTGGACCCCGAGCGCGTGAACACCCACGCCCCCCCGGCGGCGCTGGTGTAGTAGCGCCCGCCGATCAGCGCCGTGCTGCCGTCGGCGGACAGCGCCACGCTGTAGCCGAACCGGCCGGGTCCGACCTCGCCCGCGCCGGTGAGCTTTGAGCCCTGCTGGATCAACGGGTCGATCCGCAGCGGATAGCGCGCGCCCGTCGTATCGACCCGCAGCAGCAACCGCCCGCCGTCGAGCGCAAGCCAGCTGTGCAACGCGCGCCCGCCGGCGTCGGTTGCGAGCAGGCCCGTGTAGCGCAGGAGCGCCCTGCCGGCACGACCGATGACGATGCTCTGCCCGCCCTTGGCGAGCGAGGCCTTCGCATTGCTGGAGAGCAGCATCGAGAGCGTCAAAGGCCCATCCGTGCGCCCACTTGGCGCACGAGGAATGGTGAACCCCTGCTCGAGGCCGAGCGGGCCGTTCGCATACCACTCGTCCAAGCCTGGGTGCTGGTAGTGGACCCAGTTGGCATGAGCGCTCGGCGCGACCTGCGCCAGCGGAGCGAGCGTAGAGCCATATCCGACGGCGAGAAGACTGAGCCCGACCTTGGTGGTCCCCGAGCGCACCGATACCCCCGAGCGAGTGAAGCTGGTGCTCAGGTGCTGTACAGGGCTCGACGCTGTGAATCGTCCCCTCAGGGAGCTGACCCGATACGCCTGACCTTCAGCTCCCAATGCCGCGGACACAGGCCCTTGAGCAGCTACGGGGAGACTCTGCAGGCCAGCATGCGAAAAGCGGTGGGCTCGCACGTGTGCAGCGCCTGCAGAGCGCCTACCGGGAAAGCTCTCGTGCACCGCTGTTCCGACGGCCAGCGCCAGCAGCGCGGCCGCGAGCAGCAGCGGCCACGAGCCGAGCGTCTGGACCCTCGGCACACGGCGAGCGTTCACCCGGAGAGCCGGCGCAGACCGTGGCGGGCCTGCCGACCCGAGCTTCACCGTTCCCGCTGATCGTGCCTCCATTCTCCCCGGTCCTCCGCTGTCCGCGTCACCCCGCTGAGCGAAGTCTGTCAGATCTGGCGTCGACTCGTGCGCCTTGCAGATCCGCTCTCGCGAAGGCCCCGTTCCAGGCAAGAGTGACCGAGGATGGTCCCTGAAAGTTGACCGACCCGCCGGGGGAAGCGGGCCGGAAAGTTGACCGACCCGCCGGGGGAAGCGGGCCGGTCAGGGAGGGATGAGGGAGGGATGCTCCTCATAGCGATGTTGCCCACACAGCCCGAAACCAAACCCCGAATGAGAGACATCGCCTGGCTCTCCACTGAAAAGTAGCTCGCAACCTGGGGCAGGAGGTCCTATCCTGGGACGTGAGCCATGTCCCTGATGGACTTCTTCAAGCCCCAGATGGTTGACGCCGCCTCCGCCCTGCCGGGCAGCGACACGGCGATGGCGGTGCCCGCGCGCCACGAGGTGCTGGGCTCTCCGCTGGTGGGACCATTCCCCGAGGGGGTCGAGCAGGCAATCTTCGGGATGGGCTGCTTCTGGGGCGCCGAGCGCATCTTCTGGCAGGCTCCCGGCGTGTACACCACGGCGGTGGGGTACGCCGGCGGGTACACGCCGAACCCGACCTACGAGGAGGTGTGTTCGGGGCGCACCGGGCACACCGAGGCGGTGTTGGTCGCCTTCGACACCGCCGCCACCTCCTACGCCGAGATGCTGAAACTGTTCTGGGAGGGCCACGACCCGACCCAGGGCATGCGCCAGGGCAACGACCGCGGCACCCAGTACCGCTCCGCGATCCTCTGGCACGGGGACGCCCAGCGCCAGCAGGCAGAGGAGTCGCTGCGCGCCTACCAGCAGGTCCTCTCCGCCGCTGGGCACGGTGAGATCACCACCGAAGTGGCCGAGGCCGGAGCGTTCTATTACGCCGAGGCCTACCACCAGCAGTATCTCGCCAAGAACCCGGACGGGTACTGCGGGCTGGGCGGCACCGGCGTCAGCTGCCCGGTTGGACTGACGGCATAAAGAAGAGAAGGCCTCCGCCCTACCGGGCTCCGGCAAAGGGCCGCGTGGTGCGGGGCCAGCTGCTTATGCCGGGGTGGCCTGAGCCACCCCGGAACATACACGCGCGGCCGCTCGCGAAGATAACCCGCGCGAGCGCCGGGTTAAACACCACGACCCCGCCGAAGCGGGGCCGCAGTGCCGTCCTGAATCGGGCGCGCGTCGAGGAGGCAAGCGCGCACCCGCTGTGGCATCCCTGCCCTATGCTGCACCCCCCGCCGGCGCGGGCGCCGGAGTTGGCTGCCACGCTGGGGCGTGGGGGCCCCCAAGCGTGGGCACATCTGAGGGGTACACCTCGTTGCCGTGGATCGCGTGATCGCCGATCTCCAGCTCCTCGTCGGTGAGTCGTAGCGGCACGAATACGCCGATCACCTTGAGGATTATGAAAGTGACGATCGCGGTGTACGCGATCACCCACACGGCAGCCTCAGCCTGCCAGCGCAACAGCGTCCAGCCGCCACCGAGGAGCAGTCCCGTCGCTCCCGGCAGGTTCGGTGCGCCGTGCACGCCGATGTACTCGACAACGGCAGGGTCGGCCAACAATCCAACCAGCAGGCCTCCGAAGAGACCGGCGATACCGTGGGTGTAGATCACCCCCAGGGTATCGTCGACGTGTCTGAACATGGGCGCTCGGCTGAGGTAGCGAATCGCCATCCAGACAATCGACGCATCGACGATGCCGATTATGATTGCGCCCCAGCCGTTGACGAACCCGGCGGCAGGGGTGATACCCACCAGGCCCGTGATCATCCCGTTGACCGCCCCGATCATGGAGGGCTTGTCGCGGAAGATGTAGTCCCACGCGATCCACACCATCATCGCCACCGCGGTGCACAGGTTGGTGTTGATGACAGCCGCTGAGGCGTCGGCGCCAGCGTAGTAGGAGTCCCCGCCGTTGAAGCCGTTCCACCCCAGCCACAGCAGACCGGCGCCGACGGCGACCATCAACAGGTTGTTGGGCGCGTCGATCTCACAATCTCGCTGCAATCGCGGACCGATCACCGCGGCGAACACGAACCCTGATATCCCGGCGGAGAGGTGGATCACATAACCACCGGAGTAGTCCAAGGCACCGTGGGCCGCGAAGTAGCCGCCACCCCACAGCAGGAACGCGTTGACCGTGTACACGAACGTGATCCACAGTGCCACGTACGGGATCCACGCCTTGAAGTTGACTCGCCCGAGCACCGAGCCGAGCGCCAGGATCGGTGTGATCGCGGCGAACACGAACTGGAAGTACACGAGTGAGGCCTCAGGGAAGTGGAACGGCGGACCGGTCGTGATCGACTGGATTTCCGCCTGCGCCTCCTCGCCGGTATGACTTAGTACGCTGCCCGGTTCTCCGAGCATCGTGCCGATGAACCCCTTGGTGCCGAAGATGCCGCTACCGCTCTTGGCGATCGGATGGCCGAAGCCCATCTTGAACGCGAACAGACACCAGACGATCAGCGTTATGCAGAACGCCACGAACACGAGCATCATGCTGTTGACAGACCAGCGCTTCTGCATCACACCGCCATACAGCACCGCGAGACCCGGCAGGCTCATCAGCCCGACGAACGTCGCCGCTGTCATCTGCCAAGCGTTGTCTCCGGCGTTGAGCCAGGATGGGTAGCTGAGCCAGGTCAATTTGCCTCCTGTTCCTACGTCTATGGCTGCCACCCCGCGCGGGAGTGGCACTTGTGTCCATATGAAATCCTGGGTGGACACCGGCCGATAGGGCATCGTGACCAATACTTCGAGCGCGCCTTTCGACATTTGTCTAGACGGCGGACGGCGCCGCGCGCAAGGGGCGCCGCGGGGGCTCAGGGCCCATCCCCGGAAGGGACGTGCGGGCCTGACGGGATAGGCCCTCAGTCGTAGGGAAAGCCGGCCCGCCGGGCAGGCCATCCGCAGCGAGTCGCCGATGCTCTTGGTGGCTTCCGGCGAGGCGCACAGGCGCCTTGCCTGGCCGCCGCACTCGTGCAGATAGGCCCCGCCGAGGGTGCTGGCGAACGTCACGCTGATGCAGTCCGCGCGCGCCGGCGCGCCGCTGCTCAGCGCGTACGCGCCGAGGCCGGCCAGCGCCAGTGCCACGCACACAAGGAGCGCCGCGATGACCGACTTCTCGCGCCGTCCCCACCGCAGCGGCTCGGACAGCCGCTTGGACTGGTCGATCATGATCATCGGTCGAGCCTACCTGCGCGTCCGCGCCGGCTACTGCGAGTCGGCGGCGGGCTTGAAGTCCAGCGCCGCCGAATTGATGCAGTAGCGCTGGCCTCCAGGGCCGGGGCCGTCGTCGAAGACGTGGCCCAGGTGCCCGCCGCAGCGGCGGCACACCACCTCGGTACGGCGCATGAAGAGGCTGTTGTCGGGGCGCAACTCGACGGCTTCGGCGACCATCGGCTCGGTGAAGCTGGGCCAGCCGGTGCCCGACTCGAACTTCGTGTCCGAGCCGAACAGCTCCGCCCCGCACCCGGCGCAGCGGTAGCTGCCGCTGTCCTTGTTGTAGACGTACTCCCCCGTGAACGGCGGCTCGGTCCCTGCCTTGCGCAGCACGTCGTACTGCGCGGGCGTCAGCTCCTGCCGCCACTGCTGCTCGGACTTCGCCACCTCGGGCTCGCTCATCTGCCCCTTTCTAGCACCACGCGGCCCCTGCTATCCTTATCTTTACGTTCACGTCAACTTCCACCCATCGCTTCGGCGTAGCCGCCGGCCATGAGAACTACAAGTGGTGGGCCCTCTCGTGCACCAGCCTCGGGATGCTGCTGGCGGCGACCAACTCGGGGACGCTGATCATCGCGCTGCCCGACCTGGAGCGCTCGCTGCACGCCAGCCTACTGGCGCTCGTGTGGGTGATCCTGGCCTACCTGATCGCCGCCACCGTGCTCGTGCTCACGGCGGGGCGCCTCAGCGATCTGTTCGGGCGCAAGCGTGCCTACGTGGGCGGTTTCCTGGTCTTCGCGCTCGCCTCGCTCGGGGCGGGCTTCGCGCCCAACGCCACGGTGCTGATCGTCTGGCGCGTGCTGCAGGGCATCGGCTCGGCGTTCCTCTTCGCCAACGCCGCCGCGCTCGTCACCGACGCCTTTCCGCTGGAGCAGCTGGGGTTGGCGATGGGCGCCAACACGATGATCGCCGCGATCGGCCTCGTGCTCGGGCCCGTGCTGGGCGGCGCGCTGGTGGCGATCTCCTGGCATTGGGTGTTCTGGTTCAACGTGCCGCTGGCGCTGGCGGGCGCGTTGTGGGGCGGGCTTGTCCTGCGCGAGCTGGCCCGCCCCGATGCGGTGCGCGGCTATGACGCGCTGGGCACCCTCACCTTTGTCGTCGGGCTCACCGGGTTAGTGCTGGGCGTCTCGCGTGGTGGCCTCTCGGGCTGGAACGACACCGTCACCCTCGTCTCGCTCGCGCTGGCGGCGGTGCTGCTGCCGCTGTGGGTGCTGATCGAGTCCCGCTCGCGCGCGCCCATGCTGGACCTGCGCCTGTTTCGCAACCGCCTGTTCGCGGCCGCCTCCGCCGCCGCCTTCATCAACGGGCTGGCGCGCTTCGCGCTGATGTTCCTGTTCGTCTTCTACTTCCAGGGCGCCCAGGGCAACTCCCCCATCGCCGCCGGCATCAAGCTGATCCCCTTGGCCCTCGGCATGCTGATCGCCTCGCCGCTGGCCGGCATTTACGCCGACCGCCACGGCTCGCGCATGCTCGCCTCGCTGGGGATGCTCGTCACCGGCACCGGCCTGGCGCTGATGACCACCCTGCAGGTCCACTCGCCCTACTGGCAGAGCACCCTGTGGCTGTTCGTGGTGGGCGCCGGCTCAGGCATGTTCAACTCCCCCAACACCGCCGCGATGATGGGCACCGTCCCAGCCAACCGCCGCGGTATCGCCGCCGGCGCGCGCACGCTCCTGCAGAACACGGGCGCGGTCTTATCGATCGCGTTCGTGCTGGCGATCGTGACCTCGGCCGTGCCCAAGGCGACGCTGTTCGCCGTCTTCTCCGGCCTTGCGAAGGGGCTCTCCGAACAGCGCCTGGCGCCGTTCATCGCGAACATGCACCTCGCCCTGTGGGTGCTCGCCGGCACCTCCTTCGTGGGCGCCTTGGTGTGCCTGCTGCGCCCACGCTACGCCGAGACGACCGCCGGCATCGAGAGCGCCGAGCGGGAGCTGGGCGCAGGAGCACGCGCGTGAGCGCCTCGGCGCCTGGGAGCACACGCATGAGCGCCTCGGCACCCGCCGCGGGCGAGACGCTGCTGCGCATCGGCGACGTCGCGCGCCTGGCCGGCACCACGCCGCGCACGATCCGCTACTACGAGGAGCTGGGGCTGCTGCCGGCGACGCCCGCCCGTCTCTCCGGCCAGCACCGCCTCTACACCCCTGCGGAGGTCGAGCGCCTGCGCGAGGTCATGCGCCTGAAGCACCTGCTCGGAGTCTCCCTGGAGGAGCTGAAGACGCTGCTCACAGCCGAAGAGGCCCGCGCCGAGGTACGCGCCCAGTTGCGCCGCGAGGACGTCGACTCCAAGCGCCGCCGCGAGCTGCTGGCCGAGTCCCTCAGCCACATCGAACGCCAGCTGGAGCTGGTGGAGCACCGCGCGTTGGAGCTCTCGAAACTCAAAGAGGAGCTGTCGGAAACCCGCCAGCGCGTGCGTCGCCGCCTACGCGAGCTGGAGGTCCCGACCCTCGCCGGCCGGGCGTGACTCGTACCCGGGGCAGCTCTGCACCGGCAGGCGCGGGTAGCGCGGATAGGCTGGATCCGTGCGCGAACGGGTGCACAGCGAGAAGCGCGAGCCGCGCGTGTTGGGCACCACCTGCTGGTGCTTGCACGTCTCACACAACCCTCCCGGGGGGCCACCGCGGGGCGTCGTACTTGCGCGCGAGGACACACCCCCACCCTACTCCTGCCATAATCGTTGACTAAGCAACTATGAGGACTTTCTACCGACTGCTCGGCTTCCTGCGTCCCTACCGGCGCGGTCTGACCGCCTCCTGGATCCTGGCCTCCGGGGCGATGGCGATGACGGTGCTGCTGCCGCTGCTCACCGGCCTGGCCGTGGAAGCGATCGACACCGGCGCGCGCCACACCCTCCACCACGAACTGGCCGCCCACGATCGCCATCGGCTGCTGCTGATCGCGCTGGCGATCCTGCTGGCGGTGCTGCTGCGCTGGGGGCTCACCTACTGGCGGCGGATGATCGCCGGGCGCGTCTCGCTGGGCGTCGAATACGACCTGCGCGAGCGCCTTTACTCCCAGCTGCAGCGCCTGGAGCTGGGCTTCTTCGACCACCAGCAGACCGGCCAGCTGATGTCGCGCGCCACCGTGGACCTGCAGGCCGTGCGCTTCTTCCTCGGCTACGGGCTCGTCTTCATCCTGCAGTTCGTCCTGACGATCGTGCTCGCCGGGGCGGTGATGATCGTGATCTCCCCCGGGCTCGGTCTGGTGGCGCTGGCGCCCGTCCCCTTCGTGGTGGTCATCTCCTACCGCTACGGGCGCCGCGCCCGCCCCGCGATCCAGGAAGTGCAGCAGCGCATCGCCGAGCTGACCGCCGACGCCGAGGAGAACATCTCCGGCGTGCGCGTCGTGAAGTCCTTCGCGCGCGAGCCCCGCCAGCTGGAGCGCTTCCGCCGCAGCGTCGGGCGCACCTTCGACCAGGCGATGGTCGCCACGCGCCTGGAAGCCACCTACAACCCCATCATCGGCTTCCTCCCCCAGCTCGGCCTCGCCGCCGTGCTGCTGTTGGGCGGGGAAGCGGTGATCCACTCCCACCTGACGCTGGGCCAGTTCACCGCGTTCTACCTCTACCTGAACATGCTAGTCGGCCCGATGCGCTCGCTCGGCGTGACGCTCAACCTCGCCCAGCGCGCCACCGCCTCGGGCGCGCGCATCTTCCAGCTGCTCGACCGTGAGCCGAGGCTCACCGCTCCGCCCGACGCACCGCCGCTGCCGCCCGGCAGCGGGCACGTTGAGCTGCGCGGTGTGACGCTGCGCTACGACGACCCCCACGACGAGTTCGGGGCCGCAGCGGCAGACCGGGGAGCGACGGCAGAACCATCCGCCAACGGTGCCTCGCCGCCCGCCGGCCAGGCGCGCACCGTCCTGCGCGACATCGACCTCGACGTCCCCGCCGGGCGCACCGTCGCGCTGGTGGGCGCCACCGGCTCGGGCAAGACCTCGCTGGTGGCGCTCATCTCACGGCTGTATGACCCGGTGGCCGGCGCGGTGCTGCTCGACGGGGCCGACGTGCGCAGCGTCAACCTGCGCGCGCTGCGCGAAGCCGTGGCGGTGGTCAGCGACGATCCCTTCCTGTTCAGCGCCTCCGTAGCCGAGAACATCGCCTACGCCCACCCCTCCGCTCCGCTTGAGGAGATCGAAGAGGCCGCGCGGCGCGCCCAGGCGTATGACTTCGTGATGGACCTGCCGCAGCAGTTTCAGACGCAGATCGGCGAGCGCGGGCTGTCGCTCTCCGGCGGCCAGCGCCAGCGCCTGGCGATCGCGCGGGCGCTGCTCGCCAACCCACGCGTGCTGGTGCTGGACGACGCCACCTCCTCCGTCGATGCCTCCACCGAGCAGTCGATCAAGCTGGCGCTCGCCGAGGCGATGGCCGGGCGCACGACCTTCGTGATCGCCCACCGCCTCTCCACCATCTCCCTCGCGGATGAGATCGTCGTGCTCGACCACGGGCAGATCGTCGCCCACGGCGACCACCACGAGCTGCTGGAGGTCTCTGAGCTGTACCGCGAGATCGTGGAAAAGGGCCTGCCGGAGCACGTCTTCATGACCAAGGACACCCGCGAGCGGGAGGTCAGCGGGATATGAGCGCGCGCGGCGGCATCGGCATGGGTGGCGGCGGTCGCATGGGCGGTGGGGGCGGCGGGCGAGGCCTGGGGCCGGGCATGGGTCGCGGCGGCTCTCAGTGGACGGGCGAGCGCGCCAGCAAGGAAAACCGCGGGCGCAACCTGCGCGGGCTCCTGGAACTGCTGCGGCCCTACCGCCTGCGCGTCGCCGGGATGCTCACCGCGCTGGTGCTGGGCACCGCCGCCGCACTGGCGCCGCCGCTTCTAGCCAGGCAGGCGATCGACCAGGGGATCGAGCACCACGACAGCGCCGCGCTGGCGCTGGTGGTGGTGGCCTTCCTCTTCGCCGCGCTGCTGGTGTGGCTGATGACCTACATCCAGACCTACCTCGTCGGCTGGGTCGGCCAGCGCGCGCTGGCGGACCTGCGCATCCGCATCTTCACCCACCTGCAGCGCCAGCCGATCGGCTTCTATGAGAGCCGCCCTGCGGGGGTGCTGATCTCGCGCATCACCAACGACGTGGAGGCGCTGGAAAGCCTCGTCACCGACTCGGTGGTGACGCTGTTCCAGTCCGGCCTCACGCTGGTGGGCGCGATCGCCGTGCTGATCTACCTCGACCCCACGCTGGCGCTGCTGACGTTCTGCATCGTCCCCTTCGTCGCCGGCGGCTCGATCTGGTTCAGGCTCACCTCCGCGGGGGCCTTCCGCCGCACGCGCGAGACGATCGGCTCGCTCACCGCCTACCTGCAGGAGACGCTGTCGGGTATCCGCGTGGTGCGCAGCTTCGGTCAGGAGACGCGCCACAACGCGCGCTTCGCCGAGCTCAACGAGGACAACTGCGACGCCAACATGGTGACGGTCAGACTCAACGCCACCTACTTCCCCGCGGTGGAAATGCTCTCCGGCGTAGCCCTCTCGCTGATCGTGCTCTACGGGGGCTACCAGGCGATCGACGGCCACATCACCGCCGGCACGGTAGTGGCTTTCGTGGCGACCCTCTCATACCTCTTTGAACCGATCCAGCAGCTCTCCCAGCTCTACACCACCTACCAGTCCGGGATGGCGGCGCTGGAGAAGATCTTCCAGCTGCTCGACACCGCGCCCACGACCGTCGACCGTCCCGACGCCGTGGCGCTGGAGCGGATTCGCGGGGAGGTGCGCTTCGAGGGCGTGTCCTTCGCCTACCGCCCCCGCCGGGGCCGCGCGCGAGACGACGGGACGGAAGCAGCCCCTGCCGGTGGATCGTCGGCGAACGGAGCCTCGGCGGGTGGGAACGCGGCGGTGGTCGAAGCCGAAGCGGAGGTGCTGGCACTCGAAGGCATCGATCTCGACATCCCGCCCGGCCAGACCGTCGCGCTGGTCGGTGCCACTGGCGCCGGCAAGTCCACGATGGCCAAGTTGGTCGCCCGCTTCTATGACCCCACCGCCGGGCGGGTGCTCGTGGACGAGCACGACCTGCGCGAGATCACCAGCGCCTCGCTGCGCTCGCAGCTGGGGATCGTGCCCCAGGAGGCCTTTCTCTTCTCCGGCACGATCGGCGAGAACATCGCCTTCGGGCGCCCCGATGCCCAGGAGGAGGACATCCGCCAGGCCGCCGCCGCGGTGGGCGCCGCGGAGTTCATCGGCGAGCTGGAGCAGGGCTACGACACCGAGGTCGGCGAGCGCGGCGCACAGCTCTCCGCCGGGCAGCGCCAGCTGATCGCCTTCGCCCGCGCGCTGATCGCCGACCCGCGCATCCTGATCCTCGACGAGGCCACCTCCAACGTGGACCTGCACACCGAGGGGCGCATCGAGGACGGCCTGCGCCGCCTGCTCGCGGGCCGCACCGCGATCGTGATCGCCCACCGCCTCTCCACGATCCGCCGCGCCGGGCGCATCGTCGTGCTCGAACACGGCCGCATCGTCGAGCAGGGCACGCACGAGGAGCTGATCGAGGCCGAGGGGCGGTACTACCGGCTTTACCAGGACTGGGCCGAACAGGTGGCTTAGCGCAACTCCGGGACAGGGACTCGAACTGTGGGCAGCGGATCGCGCAATCCCTGTGTCAGAGCCAAATATGGCTCCAGTGCAGGCGAAACGCCCGATCGCTCATCCGGCCGAATCCGGCTGAATCCGCCCGAATCAGTACACGACTGGCCCAAGATTGGCCCGAGCTTTCACCCCACGAGCCTGAGCGCCGGACGCTTCCCGTCGCCTGCCAGATAGGCGTTCGCGGCCGCTGCCGCCTCGTCCAGGCCGCCGGGCATCAGGTGGCCGTAGGTGTCGAACGTCATGGCGATCGTCGCGTGGCCCATGATGACGCTCAGCGCCTTCGCGTCACGGGTTTGGCCCGGATAAGGCCATGCGGCTGATCGGCGCATCCGAGCGTCCTGCAGCCGAGTTGGCGATCGAGGATCGTGTCGAGGCGAAGCTAACCGAGCAGCACGCCGTCTTCCAGGAACGTGACCTTCGCACGGTCGTGCTAGAGCAGACCGCCGGGGAGATCGCACCGGACGATGCCCTTGACGTCGCTCGGGAGATGGTCCGCGACCGGCGCGTGCTGACCTTGGAGGGCGGACGGATGACGACCCTTGCGGTGCGCGCCCAAGAGCAGGCGATCGAACGCCGCGCCACCCAGCTCGCGCAGCCCGCAGACCGAGACGTCGGCGAAAAGGCACGCGAGAATGCTGCTCGTGAGGTCGCCGAGCGCATCGGCGGGCCGCTCAGCCCCGAGCAGCACCACGCGCTCGAAGTCCTCACCGGCCCCGAGCGCGCCGCGGTCCTCGTCGGCCCCGCCGGGACAGGCAAGGGAGTGGTAATCGACGCCGCCGCCCGCGCGGAGCAATACGCAGGTCGCGAGACGATCGGGGTCGCCGTCTCAGGCTCCACCGCAGAGCGCCTCGGCACCGACAGCCCCGCGCTCGCCGGGCAGACACTCACCCTGGACTCGCTGGTCGCCCGCGCAAACACCGGCGCCATCCATGTGGGCCGCGACACGACGGTGATCCTGGACGAGGCCGGGATGGTCGACCACAAGCGCCTCAACGCCCTGACCGGGCTTGTGGAGCGCTCCGGGGCGAAGCTGGTCGCAGTCGGCGACGGCAAGCAACTCCCGTCGATCGGCCCCGGCGGCATGTTCGACCGGCTCGCCACCCACGCCCCGACCGCAGAGCTGGCCGACATCCACCGCACCAAAGACCCCGCCGAGCAGCGCGCATGGCAAGCACTACGCGCAGGGGAACCAGAGCGCGCGATGGCGCACTATGCCTCACGCGGCCAGCTACACCTCTCCGACATCCGCGACCAAGCCGCAGAGCAAGCCGTACAAACATGGGCCGCACTCACAGACGGGCGCGATATCCGCGAGGTCGCTTTGATCGCCGACGCCTCCAACCAGGAGATCGACCGGCTCAACGCCCGCGCACAACACCTACGCGCACAGCGCGGCGAACTCGGACACCACGAGATCCCGTTGCCCAGCGTCCACTACGGCCTACGCGAAGGCGACCTGATCGCCTTCACCGCGCAGCATCGCCCGCCGGGGCAGCCACGGGTCGAGAACGGCACCCGCGGCCAGGTGAGCGCCATCCACGAGCCGGGCGTGACCATCACGCTCGACGGGTCACAGCGCCGGGTGCAGCTCGCCTGCGCTGATCTGGAGTCGCTGAGACTGGCCTACGCGCAGCACGTCTACCGTCAGCAGGGCGCGACCGTCGAGCGCTCCGTCGTGCTCACCGGCGGCTGGCAGACCAGCAAGGAGACCGCCTACGTCGAGGCCACACGCGCCCGCCACGGCACCGACTGGTTCATCGCCCGCGACGACCTCGGCGCCGAAGGACAAGACGCCGGACGGATCACGCGCCTTGCCCAACAGATGTGCAACAGCCGCACCAAGACCCCATCGCTTGCGTATCCCGAGCTGCCCGGCCACCTTTGGGGAACCGGGTTCGATCTCGGTTCACTGCGGCCACTGCGCCTCGCTCCGCGGCTCGTCCCACCGGCACGGAACCTTAATCGCACCCGCGACCACAGCGCGGATCGAGGACGCTGAAAGGCAGGGCGCTCAAAGCTACTTTGGACACCAGGGACGCTTGAGCGTGGGCGCCCACAGCCTCGCTCGCAAATTCGCGCACCGGTCGACTGAGCGGATACGCTCGCTCCTTGAAGAACACGAGCGCGGCTCGGCACCAATCCACGACGAGTGCTCTTCCCCGAGCGGTAGCGTTGGGCCAGGTCCCTCGCGCGCTTGCTTCGCTGCGAACGCAGCGGTCAAGGGCGTCTTAGATGCGGTTCGCTCTGCCCGGCGGTGCCTGCGGTCGGGCCGCGCCGTAGCGGCGAGCCTTGGCTCCTATCTGCTGCCGGTCGCCGGGTGCTTTGCGCCCGCTGGTCGGTCTCCGTTGGGCCAGCCGTCTTGTAGCAGCACGCGGCTGGCGCTGGGTGATACCCGCACGACCCGGATCTCCCATGCGACCGTCCCGAAGGACACGGGGGCGCGGGTGACCTCCGCGAGCGCGGTCGCCTCGGGCACTTCCTGTGGGTAGCGCTCGCGGCCGCCCTGTAGTAGCCAGTCCCATACCGGGCGGCCCTTCGGGAACTGCCGCGCGAACAGGTCCTCGCTGGCAAACGTTCCTGACGAGAACAGCTCGGCGCAGAGTGCCGACGGCCAGATGTCAACCGGCGCTGCGGTCACGAGATACCCGTCGACGGCGTACTGGTCGACAAGCAGCGCGACCTTGAAGAGGTCCCAGATCGCCTCGTGAACCTTGTCGTCGTCAAGCTGGCACCACTTCAGCTCGGCGACGATCGTCGGCGAGCCGGTCTCCGGCTCATCAAGAACGACAACGTCGGTAGCGCTGCGGCCGAGCGACGGCCAAGCGTCCAAGTCGAGCACCTTGCTGACGGCCCGAACAGTAAGCTGATCGTTGATCGCGTCCTTGATCGCGTCGGCGAGATGGTGCTCCCTCAACTCCAGAGGCGGCACCTCGGACGCTTCAAGCGTCGTGGCCGCTTGCGTGATCCATTGGCTCATTGCCTTGTCGGCCTCAGTCATCTGCACGTCACCGTCCTCTCCAATGGCCTCAACCATCCCGCCCGAGTTCAGGAACTCGTTGATCTCCATCAGCGGGAGGTTGCCGCCCTCTGGCGGGAGGAGCCCGCGCTCCCGCAGTTCGTCATAGATCGTCTGGTTCTTCGTGCTGGTGGCGTCGGTCGCCTGCCCGATGTCCGCTGAGGAAGCAGATGGCGGGATCGCGATCCATTCCTCGGGGGTCGGAAGGTCCTCCTCGCGGCCGGACGCCCACCAGCGAACGTGAGCGTCGTCCATCGCGAAGCCCTGGACGAGCAGCTCCAGGTACTCGTCGCCGTCCTCCTCACCCCAGACGTAGCCGATATGCCATCCCTTCTCCAAGATGTGGCCGGGCTCTCGACCCTGCGCGGCACCGATAGGCAAACTAATGCCCGTCTCGCCCATACGCTCCGCGAACTTCGCCTCGATCGCAGCGATCTGCTCATCACTCGCCGGCACGAGGTAGACCATAACGTTGCCACGAACGCTGGCGATGGCAGACCGAGTGTCACGGCCGCCGTCACGCACCTCGGGTCGCTCCGTCTCTTGCGGATGGGACGAGGCGCGCTCCGGCCTCCCCCCACGACGCGCAGGCGGCGCTCGCGCCGAGAGACGCTGCGCCGACGGCTGATCCCGTCCGGCCCGGTTTTGGGTCGTCAGCTGACACGATACCTTTTGCAGTTATGAGGACGGACGGGATATCGCGCCGGATGCGCGTAGCAGCGCTCATGGGGGTCGCGGCTGCCGGGGTGAGCGTAGCGCTCGCCGTTGGTCAAGCATCGGCAACGACAACCCCGACAGTCGTCTCGCTTACCACTCCGGGCTTCACGTCGTTCACCGTTCCCCCCGCCGTCACGAGCGTCACCTTGGATGCCGCCGGCGGGTCTGGCGGCAGTGTGGTGGGCCTGAGCGGTGGCGGAGGCTACACCAAGGTCATCACGCCAGGTGGGCAGGGGGCACAACAAGCGAAACGGTCGCAGTAGAACCCGGAGAGCTGCTGGACATCATGGTCGCGGGCAACGGCGAAAATGATTACACCGCGGGGGCGGGGAAGGAGGCCGCGGCGGCGTGGGCCTCGGCGGCTCAGGGGGGGAGCGTAGCGGCGGGCGAGGGGGCGGGGGCGGAGGCGAGTCGTTTGTCATGGGCGTCGGCTTTACCGTAGTCGCGGGTGGAGGCGGCGGCGCGGGAGATCCTTATGGCGAACCCGAAGCGGGTAGCCCCGGCGGTTCTGCTGAATCGGCAGGCGCCACCGGGCGGAGTGACGCAAGTCCGGGATGCTCCCTGTCGGGTGTCAACGAGGGGGGTGGTGGAGGCGGCGCCGGGACTGACCAGTCAGGCGGCGAGGCCGGCCCCGAGGCTTTCGCCGAATCCGGCAAGTTCGGTCCAACAGCCGGCGTCGCGTACGAAGGCGGGCGCGGCGGTGGCGGCAGCGAAGGTGGGGGCGCGAGCGGAGGGGGAGGCGGTGGCGGCTACTACGGCGGGGGCGGAGGGGGAGGCGGTGGCACGACCAACGAGCACTGCTCATGGGGTCCTGGGGGAAGTGGAGGAGGAGGGGGAGGCGGTAGCTCGTACGCTCCCGGCGGCTCAACAGGAGTTGCGGCACCGGGCACCCCACCCTCCGTGACGCTGACCTACACGGCGGCGACGACGACGGCGACGGCGACGGCGAACACAACAACCAGCGGCGGCCCCTCAAGCGGCGGCTCAACAGGAACCGGATCAGCCGACGGAGGCGTCCTGGGCAGCCAGCCTGGATTCGTGAGTTCGTCGCAGATCGCGGCGCTGCTCGCCGGGCAACTCATACCATCGGGGAAAGCAGCGAAGATCGCGGCGCTGCTCACGGGCGGTGGGTTCGCCGTAGCGTTCAAGGCGCTCGAGGCCGGAACCGCCGTGATCGACTGGTATGAGGTGCCAGCCGGTGCGAAGCTCGCCAAGAAGGCCAAGCGAAAGCCGGTGCTCGTCGGGGCTGGTCAGCGCACGTTCTCTGCCGCTGGGACCGCGACCATCAAGATCAAGCTCACCGTCGCCGGGAAGAGCCTGCTCAAGCACGCCAAGAAGCTCAAGCTGAGCGCGAAGGGCACCTTCACGCCGGCCAGCGAGCCACCGATCACAGCCTTCAAGACGTTCGTGCTCAAGCGGTAGGGCGGTGGCCACGGTCGCCAGAGGCTGCTGTGTCAGCCCGGCGGCCCGGCGTGCCTCCCGAATCCGAGCCTCCGGTGGCGAACCCCTTTGCTCGCACTGGCTCGAAGCCGACGTCGACGAGCAAGCTAACGCTACGCTCGCAATGCGAGCGTCTCACCTCCGCGGTTCGCTTGCGCTCTGGAGACGAAACCCAGCACGTCATTGCGGCCTGGAGGCAGTTGCTGCATCCCGCCGGAAGCGAAAGCCGCCCAACGGCATCGGCCGGTTGGAGTCGGACGACTTCGGCCTCCAGAAATGGGCGATCCATCGAACCGGGTGGACGGGCACCCGGATTATGCCGCGTGAACCACAACCGGCGGGGCGCTGTCCGCTTCGGCCGTCGGGATCAAGTGGTACTGCACGACGAAGCCAAGGCTCTCCGCGTAGCGATCGACGGTCGAGATCTTCGCATCGGCCGCTGTGCTCTCAAGGCGCGCGACAAAGGACTGCGAAGTCTGCATCGCCGCGGCGATCACGGTCTGCGAGCGCTTCTGCTCCTCACGCTGCCCGGCCAAAGCACGCAGCAACTCACGCCGCCGGCGAGCGGCGTCCAGCAGCCGCGGGAACTCGGGGTTGCGCGCGGCGCGCTTGTCGATCATCTTGTCTAGGAAGTCGCGCTCGGGCATGGGGCGTTGCCTACTCTCTGAATGGGCTTTGATACCTACAGCGGTATCTCTTTTGAGAGATAAGAGTAGCACCTCTCACTGATGCAGCGGGTGCCTGCCGCGCGCAACGCGCTTCTGATCCCCACGCCGCCGCCAATCCGCAAGACGTCTCTTCGCCAGCTCGATAGTGGCCGGGGGCGTCTTCTGCGTCTTCTTCTTGAACCCGTCCAATGCCAGCAGGATCTGTCCGCGGCTGCCTTCTTCCGCAAGCAGGATGCGGTAGATGACCCGATCGCCGTCCACCCTGACCTCCCAGATATCCCCGTCAAGATGACGGGCGGCCCGCAGGCCCCGATCGCGAACCTCCTCCATGCCCGCAAGCACAGCCGCCGCATCGGAATCGGAGAGCTTGTCGATGAACCCTTCGACCGGACTACGACCCGATGCGGTCTTGTAGTCGCGCCAGCGCCGCCGAATCGGAGGCGGCCCACCGGCAGCAGAGTCGGTCTTCTCCCTGGAGCGCTTCGCTGGAGTCATCGAACGAGCTTATGCAGCGCCTCGGACCGAGCGCTCTTGGCCAGCAGGACTGGCCCAACTCCTGGCCCGAGGGGGGTTGAAAAACGCGAAACGCCCCGTGTTCACGGGGCGCAAGCGTACTCCGGGACAGGGACTCGAACCCCAAACTCGTGCTCCAGAGGCACGCGTGTTGCCGATTACACCATCCCGGACCGGAATCCAAGAATAGCTAGGCCCGCGGTCGGGTGCCGTCGGGCGAGCTTAGGACAGCGGCCGGGCGCCGTTGGGCGCGAAGAACGCCGTGATGGTGTCCTCCAGGCCCGGGTCGAGCACCAGCAGCACCTCGTCGCCCGCCTGGATCACCGTGTCGGCTTTGGGTACGAAACCCGACCCGTCGCGCAGCACGGAGATGATCAGGCTGCCTTCGGGCAGCGAGATGTCCGCGACGGACTGCCCGACCGCGGAGGCGCCGACGGAGACCTCGAGCTCGATGATCTCCAGGCGCTCCTCCTCCAGCGCGAGCAGGTGCACGAGCCCGTAGCGGGGCACCTCGTGCTCGATCAGGCGCAGGATCAGGTCGGTGGCCGAGACGGCGGGCTGGATGCCGAGCAGCTTGAAGTGGTCGAGGTTGCGCGGGTTGTTGACGCGGGCGATGATGCGATCGCAGAGGTACTTCTCCTTGGCGACCTGGCAGACCAGCATGTTGTCCTCGTCGTCGCCGGTGACGGCGATCACGAGATTGGCGCGCTGGATGCCCGAGCGCTCCAGCACCCACAGCTCGGTGGCGTCGCCGTACTGCACGGCGTGCTCGAATTCTTCCTCGATCGAGAGGTAGCGCTGGCGCGAAGACTCGATCAGCGTGACCTCGTGCCCCTTGGCGATCAGCTCGCGTGAGAGGTTGCGCCCCACCTTCCCCGCGCCGACGATGATCGCGTACATGGGTCGGTGGGCTCCAGTGCGCCTAGGCGTGCTCGACGGCCAGCGCGCTCTCGAACATCTCGATCGCATGCCGGGTCGGGGAGATTGTGTGCAGGCCCTGCTCGCCGTACCACCCGGCGCGCGCGGGGTCCATCACGCGCGCGAGCACCTTCCCCACGCCGAAGCGCTTCTGGGCGATCTGGGCGATGATCAGGTTGGTGTTGTCGCCGTCAGTCGAGGCGATGAACACCTCGGCGCGCTCGATGCCCGCTGCGATCAGCGCCTCCACCTCCAGCGCAGTGCCCACCGTGAACTGGCCCGAGGCGTCCTCCCAGCTCTTGCTCTGCCCGGCGTCCAGGCGCTCGTGCGAGAGAGGGTCCTCGTCGAGCACCGACACTTCATGGCCGGCGGCCAGCGCCGACTTGGCCACCGCGGAACCCACGCGGCCTGCTCCCACGATCAGGACGAACATGCAGCGCAGATTAGACGATGGGGGACGGGGCCACCGCGCCGGGCACGGCCCACAGCCCGAGCTACCGGCCGGAGGCCGCGCGCGACGCGTGGGGTCGGGTGCTGGCGTTTTTTGCCGAGGCGCTTGATCGGGCGCCCACCGTGGCCTTGCGCGAGCTGTGAGCCTTCGGGCAGCCGCTGACCCCAACCTTGGTGTTCTGGTTGATCACGGCGCCGTTCTGGCCGGTGATCGCAGTCGGCGCGATAAGACTCTGACCGCATAGGCTGTACTTCGCCTTCGCGGGCAGGTCGGTGCCGAGCACAGAGTACTTGCCGGCGGGGAGCTTCAGCTCGAACGAGCTGATCGGCGCGTCGGGCACCGTCCTGAACGTGCTCGACGTGACGCCCTTCTTGATGTTGGTGCTGCCGTCGAGGATCAACACCACCCCTTCTCCCTGCAGCACGATTCCGAGAATCGGGGAATCCCGCGCCACCGTGACTGACCAGGAAGGCAGGGCCGGTCAACGGATGCCTCAGAACCGGTGTTGAGGCCGTCGCGGTGCCCACGTCCGATTCCTTGGGGCAGCTCGCCGGGTCGACTTCGAACACCTTCGCAAGGCACGCCTTCTGCAGCGTCGTCAAACGCGAGGGAAGCTGGTGGGGCAGGTCGACCTTGACCGAGCGGATGTTCGCTTCGCCGCCTCCCGGCTGCGGGCCGCCCTTCGAGGCCACCTTCACGTCCAGGCTGACGCCGTCGGCCTTGCTGGCCTTTCCTGCGGTGGCGATCGAGAACTTCGGCTTGAACGGTAGCGAGGCGCAATTGGCGGCCTCAAACGGACTCGACACCGCGGCGGAGGCGCCCTGCGTGCTCGCGAGCGTCCCGGTGACCTTCAGCGCTTCGCAGTTGGTGGGGTTGAAGATGAACCCGGGGCGATCCACCGTCACGTTGACCAGCTTCACATGCAACGGGACCCCATCGAGGATCGTCGGCAGCGGATCGCTGGTGATCGTGATGTCCGAGGTGCGGGGATCGACGTTGATCGTCGCGCGCACCACGACGGTGCCCAGATTGAACGGCCCGGCGACGGCGGGAACCACAACAGACAGCCCGAACGGCGCGCCGTGGTAGCCCGTCGTCAGGTAGACGGGCAGTGCGGGCTGACCGGCCTGTGGCAGATAGACCGGGCTGCCGCCGCGTCCTGCGCCGACCGTGGCATGCCCGATCTCACTCGCCGAGGAGCACGTGCCCTGCGCGGCCTGCGGTTCACCACATAGCGGCACGCTCGACAGCATCCCCAGCAATCCGGGCGGCGTTGTGACCTGCACGCCGGAGAAGTCCTGTTCGGAGTCCTGGCGGGAGAACGTCGTGGTGAACGAGCTGAAGGTCCCTGCCTGATTGTTGGTCGTGCCAGCCGAGAAAGACGGGCTGAACGGCTGCGCCGCGCACCCGGTCACTTCGAAAGAGCTGCTGGGTGTCGCATCCGGTGTGGCAGGCGAGCTCCACGGCGTCAAATCGGCCGTGGTCGTGGCCGCACCGCAAGTACTGGGATTGACTAGCGGGGCGCGCGAGCCGCCGTTCAACGCGAGTTCCAGTTCGCTGAAGGGCAGCTGCGGGTTGTTGTCGAAGGTGGTCGTGATCTGGCCGGTGCCCTGGTTGACCGACGCCGACCCCGCAAGCTTAATCACCACACCAGAGCCCTGAGCCTGCATGAACAGGCGGAACAGGCGGCCTTCCTGCGCATCGCTCGAGCCGCAGGGATTGCATTCGGGCGTGCCGACGAACACCTGGCCTTCCAAGGGCGCGGTGAGCAGCGGGGATGTGATCTTGAGTGTCCCGACCTTTGAGGCTGGGGGACAACTCGCCGGCGTGGTCGAGCGCAGACCGAACTTTTCGTCCGAGCAGCCTTCGAGCCCGTTGGCCGCCGAGGGGGAGATGACCGTCCCGGCCGGGAGGGTCACCACCGCGTTCTTCAGGTCGGGCGTCGCCAGTTCGTTTGGTTCGTCGTGCTGCGGTACTCGCAGATGGACTGTGTAGCCAGTTGGAGCAGCGGCCTGGGTTACTTCCGGTTCGACGGCGATCGTCGGGTTGAAAGACAGGTTCTCGCAACCCGTCATCAAGGGCAAAGGCGATTCAGCCGTTGTCCGACCGCCCGGGTTCTGCCAGCTATCGGCTACGATACTGCTTGCCAACTGCCCGCCTGAACAACTCGTGGGCAGAGTCAGGAAGGGTTTTTCCGATACGCCGCCTCCGCTGAAACACGGTTCTCGCCCTGACTGCTGGCACCCCCCCGACCCCTCCCCGTTACGTTCGCTATCGTGCACCGAAGCCATCGGCACACCCCATAATATCAGCCTGCTGGCCTGAATCGGATCCCCCTCGGTAATATCGGTCAACTGCGTGGTCAGACCATCATATTCTTCGCCGCGAAGATGAAACAATATCGGCACAGAAAAAACCGAAACCGCGAAACCAAGCTCGGCAGGCTGATTCTGCTGTGGTTCTACGTTGTAGACGGGCTCATTCTGTCTGGCCGTAGTCTCGGAGTAGAAATACAACTGAATTACGCCTACCTGGCTATCGACAGGGCAGGTCAACCCAGTCAAGAACTCAACCTGGGTACACTGCGGAACTGCCGTTGGATCGCCCGCTATGCCAGGAGGCAGTGCGACTTCCATGTTCTTTACCTCACCCGTATCAAGATAGGGGGCGGGATATTCGGTAGTCTGGTCGAGAGCGCCTACATTGAATGCTATATTTGTGGTCATCTCGAACGGATGGGCTCCTGCCTGGATAATAGGGTTTCCAGCAACGTCGGTGAATTCTGTCTTATAGTTTGAAAACCCAAATGGCACTGTACTTGAGCTGATCATAGTCGGAGATCTCACCGAGGCAGACGGAGCCCCACCGCCAGATATCGTCGCGGTATTAAAGTCCGAAAGTTCTTTAAGTTTGTTTGAAACCTTGACCTTGATGGTGATTGTCAAAGTCACCCCCGGTTAATGCGTTCCACTTCGTCATACCTGCATGAAAGGGTGCTAGGTTCGCATGTCAGCCGACTGTTCAATTCATATGTACCGATAATTTCTGTGGCTGTTATTTCAGGTGGCAGAGTATCTGTTATAGTGACAGGACTACCATCGGTCGAACCAGCTCCACTGTTCCTCGCCACCACTGTGTATATGTCGCCTTCGTCTCCAGGCTTAAAATCGGTAGGCCACGATTCGGAGGAGATTGTCCAGTGGGGCGCCGGGACTATAGCGGCTGCTGATGTCGCGCCAGTAACAAGCAAGACGACCAACAGGCCCAAGGCACTCAACGCTGCCTGTACGCTCTTCCCCAATCGCAGACAAAGGCAACCCGAATGACCTAAAATTTTATTATTCATTTGACTGCCCCACTATAGTTTGACTAACGCCGCTTAAGCACACTGCTGTGCCTTCCTGTACGGGCATGCCTTTTAATTCTACTTTGCGTATGCCTGCCGCGAGACTTCTTTGATCGTGCACTTTTACGCTTCTTTGAAGATGACAGCTTTGTAGATGGCGCTGCAGGGGTGGCCATGAGATTCCCAGATCCCGAGAAAAGCGCCGACGTATCTATCGGTAGAGCGGGTGCCACACTCGGTGGGCCCTGGCAAGCGCTGCCACCACACTGCGGCGGAGGCTCTGCTGTCGGCAGGCCACCTTCGACACGTGCGTCGTAGATATCAACCAAATTATCTTTATCGGAAGGCGTAAGCTGGTCTCGGGTCGCAAAAAAGACATCGTTGCCGCTGGGGCTTGCGTCGAGGAAGAGATCATTCGTGCCAGTCGACGGACTGGCGATGAGCTGCACACCGCCGTTCTCGTACTCGAAGATGGCAGTGTGCGAGCCGGCCGACAATCCCGGCACCAGTGGATCTGGAGAGGAGAAGAACAGACGTCTCCCATCGTCGCTGAGAACCCTGTGCTGATAAAACGGCGTATTCGAGGTTTCATGCATGATGAGCACTCCAGTAAATGCACCTCCAACTGGCCGCCGGCCGCTTGGGTCGCACGACGCGCAGACGAGCTGACCATCTTCGAGCTGACCATTTGCCTGGTTCACTGTGGCGCCGTACTCGTACACCTCGCTGTCCAACTGTTCCTTGATGTTTTGATCTTCGTTATCATAGCCCGTAAGGCTGTTGACTGACATAAAAGCCAGGTGCAATCCGTCGGGAGTGACGTAGCTCTCTGAAGATGCGGGGACAGATGTCCATACTCGTTCATCCGCATTGTTGAGTGTCGCGATGAAGCTGATTTCACGGGCGTGCGTCTGCTGATTTTCGTGTGAAAGATACAGATTGGGCTGGCCGTCTATTCCCTGCCCATTGACCAGCTGTCCAGCGGCCACAAAATATACATACGCTCCATCTTCAGACGCGCCGGCTACCCCCAGGACCCCTGCCCCAGTAGACTTATCGCTGTCATCCACCGTCAGGTCCACCAATTCTTCTGTCTTAGTGTTGTATCGGTAAAGGTCCTGACCAGCATTCGCGGGACCAGTGTTAGACTGAGTCGTAAGCTCGGCGGAAGTGGTGAAGAATACCAGTTCGCCATCGGTCGACGCGGCCCAGAACTGCGCAGGCTCCGCCGTCGGGTTTTCTGGAGTCGCTCCTTTAGCCGGAGCGGATATCTCAACCGTCTTACTGCCTTCCACCCGCTCGTAGAGCTCAGTCATCCCCATCTTCTGTGCGGGATCAGGTATTCCTTCGTCTGCGCCGGCCTTGAAGAAGACGCGGGCACCGTCCTGTGAGATCGCGTGATTCACATCGCTGGCTCGAAAGCGACCGAAGCTGCTTGAATAGGAAACTTCAAGCCCCGCCCCTGCCGCTGACGGGCCCTGAGCGACCGTACCGTCCGGCAAGATACCCACCAGGCGTATCTGTCCGTCGGCATTTTCGTAAAGGCTTTCGACTCCTTCGGGGGCGCCTGGAAGCAATGTTTCCATGGCCTCAAAGAGAACGTGCTGAAAATTGCCTGACGCACCTGAGAAAGCCCTTTCATGTTTATGTATACACACTACACATCCTGTGGGCGGATTGATAAGGGGAGGCGCCGAGACGAGCGAGTAGCTACCTTCGGGAATTTCGCGATGATATAGGTTGACGACTTCGTCAGAGGTTCCTTCAGGCAGCCGCTGTAGCGGCGTGCTGACGACGACTTGGGAAAGATCTGGCCCAAAGTCATAGCTCAGAAAGAAAACCGCTGCAAGAGTGGGCTGCGGCGTGGGAGGAGCTATGGCCTGCGTCTGCCATTCGCCATCTCTCCGCGTTGCGATGTATGCATTGGGTAACTCGTTGGCTTCGGTGCCTGCGAATGCACCTGAACTCTGATAAGCAAACGAGGTTTCCCCCGAAACCCCTTCTGCCTGCGATGCCTGGGCTGGAAAGAATCCCCCAACGAACCCAGGTTCCTCTTCGATGTCGGGAATCGCATCGAGACCGTTCTTGATGGTCGGAGAGACCTGCTCGTAGGCGCGGCAATCTGGGAGATGGGCGGAAGATCCGACGCGAAAGGCGGCATTACTGCAAGCATCGGCGCCTGCGGCCGCTGGCAAAAAGACAGCCATCGCGGCGACTGCCAGCATCGCCGACCGCCCGCAGTCGCGGCCCCGACGAACATACACATGTCTCCTTCGACCCCGCACTCCGTGATGGATGAACCCTCGACAAAGCAATCTTCTCAATCTTCTGCCCTCTCTCCAGCCTCGATGCGCCTCAGCAGTCAGTCGCCTGCGACTACTTCCTAGACTGCCCGACTCGGCGTTGCTCGTCAATGGCCTGTTTCTAACTAAAGGAAAGGGCCTCGCTGTTCCTAGCGCGACCCTTCCCTCAAGCGCTGGTCCCGAAAAGCGCTTAGTCCTGTTGGCTAGATTACATTACTTCGAGAGTTTTGTAGCTTTCCAATTTTGCCCAGCGGCCTGTGGCACTTTGTATTTGACAATTGGGGTCTTGATAAGGACCTTTTTCGACAAATACACACGATGAACCTGTATACTTTTGAGTTTTGGCTTCGCCTTCGTATGAACCGTCATGGGCCACACCTGTTGTGCCGCAGGTGTTGCCTTTGCTTGCTGTTAAGTTATAGGTTATAATACCTTTCTGTTTGACTTTTATTTCAATGCCTTCGCCGCTACCGATGTTTGAGTAGGTAACTCCGGTTAGATTCTGGTTTTCTTGTGGGGATACTACTAGTTCACACAGTCCTTTTTCGACATTGACATATATCTGATTTTCTACAGAGACAGTACCATTAGCATGGAAGTTATACAGAGCCGCTTTTACCACCGTCGGGAAGCCAAAGGCTTTGCATTTGAGATATTTGACTTGCTCAAATGCTTGGCTGGACTTTTCTTCTACGCTTCCGCCATTACTTTCCTCTCTTTCGCATTCTACGGTACCATGGGTGATCGTAAAGGCCTGTTTGCCGCCTTTACTTTGATTGCCAGCTTTTGCCTGTTTTTGTATGAATTCCGTAAACGCCATCGAGGGCGCCGCAGAGATGGCAAACACAGCGACAACTGCTGCGAGCACCACTCCGATCTTGATCTTGAACATTAACGACTCTCCTTTATGCATGATTGTAATGATTCTGCATCTACTACTCTCGTTGTCCGCTCCCAACTCCGGCACGCAGACGTCCTACAGTGATCTTGGGAACCCGCCTCGACGACAACTCGTGCGGGTCTGCCGTAGCGCTGTCGTATCCGATCTGGTTGGCGTCCTCCTTTGGTCCGTTTGGTTCTCGTGCGCGCTGTGTCTGCGCCTGGAGCGAGACGGACCCTGTCATAACACAGGCCAACTGCATTGGCAAGGCCCCCAATCTCCTACTATTCGGGATATCGAGGGGCACGACATGAGGACATCCGTACCAAGGGCCTGCCGAGCACCTTCAGCAGGTGGAAGTCCGCATAGCGGGATGGCTGTAAGCGAACCGCAGAGCGTACCTGTTAGCCGACCTAGAGATTTAGGAAAACTTTAGGTAGCGGGCCCTTCTGGAACGTAAGCAGGGCTTCAAAGACTTGCCCAGGTTGGCGTCCCAAGCATGGACATCGCGCCATTCGGGCACGAGCGCGGTCGGAGACACTGGACAGGACCTTTCGACCGCCAGGCCACGGACTGTCTGCCCCACCTGGCGCGTACAACTCCAACCCTGCGGCAGATGGCGCTATTTTCGTCCCGATAGGTCAAACGCGGGCCTCGGCTGCATCTCGCCGCAAGGCCGCCCTCAGCCACCGGAAGGAACACTCCAAGCCATGGTCCCAGAAGACGGTCGACCGAAAGTCTCGGTCCTCAGGTTGCTCGCCGAAAAATCGACCGTCCAGATCATGCGCGAGCTGGCCGGCGGTCCGCTGCGTCCCAGCGAGCTCGAGCAGCGGCTGCCGTGCGTCGCCCACTCGGCGCTGATACGCCGGCTGGGCGATCTTGCGCACTGGGGCGCCGTGGCGCACGAGCGCGTCGTGCAGCTCTCGCCCCGCGCGTACTACTCCCTGACCGGCGCGGGACGAGCGCTCCTCGAGATTCCCGATGCGGCCGCCCGCTGGGAAGCGGACTGGGTCCACGGCCCACGCCCACCTCACCGCGCCGCGGAGACCTCCTCGGCAGACGGCAAATGCGCATAGGACTCCGAGTCTCGCTCGGGCGGCGCGGTTACGATAACCCGGCACGTGGCCTTGCCGATCACGTACTTGGTGACGTCCCCCACGAAGTTCTCGAGCGGCCCCCCGCGTCCCCCCAAACGCGCCCCGCCGCGGATGCGCGAGGGCTCCTCCGCGCCGAGCACGATCGCTTCCACACCGCGTCGGCGCGCCTCCTCCACGATCGCATAGCCCGCGCGGCGCGAGCGAATGGTGGCAGTGGCAACGTGCACACCGGCGTACTCCTCCCCCACCGCCTTGGCCCGTGCGAGGGCCTGGCGGGCGTGCTTGACCTGGGCCTCGGGCAGGCGCGCCTCCAGGGGGAGGGCCATCGGCATCTCGAAGATCCACACCGCCTCGATAGTGGCGGTGTCGATCGCGGCGTCGTCGGTCGGCTCGCCGGCGGCGAGCAGCGCGGCGGTCTGCACGATGTCGTCGTCGAGCGAGGTGCCGAACAGCGGCACGAGGATCGAGCCGTAGTCGCGTTCGCGCGGCTGCTCGGCGCTGAGCATCTGCGGGGATACGGTCACCCGCCGCAGCAGCGAGCTCTCGTCGGCGCGGCGGTAGATCACATACAGCGCCAGCCCAGCGATCATCCACGCCAGCCCCACGTAGCGCGCGCGTTCGTGCAGCACCATCACCGCGATCCAGCCCGCGCCAGAGACGAGCACGCCCAGGACCGCTGGCAGCGGCAGCTCGCCGCCGCGCACCCTTACCGAAAGGGGGATCCGGTAGGGGCGGTCGCGCGCGGCCTCGGTGTAGCGCAGTCGGCAGACCGAGAGGTGGGCGATGGTGAACGCCAGCATCGCCCCGAAGGCGTAGATGCCCACCAGGAAGTCGAGGTCCTCGGGCACCACCAGCGCCGCCGCCAGCACCCCCGCGAGGCAGATCAGCACGTAGGGCGTGGCGCGCGTGGGGTGCAGACGGCCCAGGCCGCTGGGGATCTGGCGGTTGGTGGACAGCGAGTAGGCCAGCCGCGAGAGCCCCAGCATCGCCGCGGAGGCGGCCGCCACCAGCGTGACGGTGGCCATCGCTCCCACCAGATAGCGCAGCGTCTGCGCCAACCAGTGGGGGTGCATCTGCGTGACGATCCCGATCACCGGGTCGTTCAGGTAGCGCCCGCCCAGCGCGGTGTGCCCGTTGTGCACCGGCAGGGCCGTGACGGCAACCAGCCCGATGCCCACGTACCCCACGAGCATCAGCCCGAGCCCGCTGGTGATGAGCCGTCGCAGCGCGCCGCGGCTAGCCCTGACTTCGCCGGCCAGGCCGGCGGCGGACTCCACGTTGGTGAAAGCCACGGTGGTGACCGTCAGGGCGAACACCAGGCTCGACCACGTCGGCGCGCTGCCCAGGTGGATCGGGTTCAAGAGGGTGTGGGGGTTGAAGAACAGCGCCAGTCCCAACACGATGATCAACAGCTGCAGCGCCAGGTCCCCCGCCACCAGCATCCCGATGCGCCGGGCGCTGCGCCCGCCGCTGAAACCGCGCACGTTGACGAGCACCACGAAGGCGATGAAAGCCAGCGCCAGCAGCAGCGACTCGGTGTAGTGGCCCAGCGGGCCCCAGAAGACCTTCAGGTACTGCGTCGCCGAGTAGCAGGTGACGGCGATCAGGATGACGTAGTCGAGCAGGATCGCCCAGCCCGCCACGAAGCTGACGAGCTCGTTGAAGGCGTGGCGCGCGAACACCGTCGCTCCGCCCCGCTCGGGGTGCAGGGAGGCGCCCTCGACGTAGGTCATCGCGGTCAGCCCGAACATCAGCGCCGCCGCCAGGAAGACCACCGGGGTGAGGCCGAGCGCGTGGCCCGCGACGACCCCCAGGGAGAAGTAGATCGCGCTCGCCAGCGAGGCGTACACGACGGTGAACAGCATCGGCGAGCCGATGCTCTGGCGCAGGATCACGCGCCGGCGCGTGGCCGGCGTCGCGCCGGCGGGGTCGCCCTCCACAGTGCTCACGCCCGGCTCCGCCGGGACTCCAGGTACAGCCGCCCCACGCCCGCCGCCACGAACAGCACGCCGAGCAGCAGCCGCCCTGAGATCACACCCCCGTGTCCGCTGAGCGCCTGAACCGCCAGCGCCACGCCGATCGCCGCCATCAGCAGCGACAGCACGACGGTGCTGTAGCGATGGACGCCTCTGCCGGTCATGTATGTGAGGTTAGAGCGGCAGACTCACGTTATGAGCGGGATGATCAGGATGGCGACGATGTTGGCGACCTTGATCATCGGGTTGATCGCCGGCCCGGCGGTGTCCTTGAAGGGGTCGCCCACCGTGTCTCCGGTGACCGACGCGGCGTGGGCGTCCGAACCCTTGCCGCCGAAGGCGCCGTCCTCGATCAGCTTCTTGGCGTTGTCCCAGGCGCCGCCGCCGGCGGTCATCAAGACGGCGAAGAACAGCCCCACGACGATCACGCCGATCAGCAGCCCGCCGAGCGCCTGCTGGTCGATCAGTCCGATCACCAGGGTCAGCAGGATCGGCAGCAGCGAGGGCAGGATCATCTCGCGCTGGGCGGTGCGCGTGACGATGTCCACGCAAGCGGCGTAGTCGGGCTCTTCGGTGTAGTCCATGATGCCCGGCTTCTCGCGGAACTGGCGGCGCACCTCCTCGACCACGGCGCCGCCGGCGCGGCCGACGGCTTCGATCGAGAGCGAGGCGAACAGGCAGACCATCAGCCCCCCCAGCAAGAGGCCGATCAGCACAGGCGGTTCGTTGATGCCGAAGGAGATCGCTTCGTGGCTGCTTTCGACCAGCACCTGCTGGAAGTCGGCGAACAGCACCAACCCGGCGAGCACCGCGGAGCCGATCGCGTAGCCCTTGGTGACGGCCTTGGTGGTGTTTCCCACCGCGTCCAGGCGGTCGGTGACCTTGCGCACCTCCTCGGGCAGGTCGGCCATCTCGGCGATGCCGCCGGCGTTGTCGGTGATCGGCCCGAAGGCGTCGAGCGCGACGATCAGCCCGGCGAGCGAGAGCATCCCCATCGCCGCGACGCCGATGCCGTAGATCCCCTGCACGCCGCCGCCGGCGAGCTTCCAAGAGCCCAGCACGCCGAGCGCCAGCACGATCGCCGGCAGCGCGGTGGCCTGCAGGCCCGAGCCGAAGCCCTGGATGATGTTGGTGGCGTGGCCGGTGATCGAGGCCTTGGCGGTCTTCTTCACGGGCGGAAAGCGCGTGGAGGTGTAGTAGTCGGTGATGAAGAACAGAAATGCGGTGACGGCGATGCCGATCACCGAGCAGAGGTAGAAGTCACCGACGCTGGGGGTCTGCACGTTGGCGCCCACCGCCTTGTAGGAGACGTTGCTCATCAGCCACTTGGTGATCGGGTAGAACGCGGCGGCTGAGATCACGGCGGCGACGGCCAGGCCCTGGTAGAGCGCGCGCTCGACGTTGCCGCTGGCCGAGCGCACCGCGAAGGTGCCGAGGATCGAGGCGATGATCGCCACGGCGCCGAGCGCCATCGGGTAGAGCGCCACCTGCGTGGCCTCGTGGAAGGTCAGCACGCCGAGCAGGATCACCGCGACGGCCGTCACCGCGTAGGTCTCGAACAGGTCGGCGGCCATGCCGGCGCAGTCGCCGACGTTGTCGCCCACGTTGTCGGCGATCGTGGCCGGGTTGCGCGGGTCGTCCTCGGGGATACCCGCCTCGACCTTGCCCACCAAATCGGCGCCGACGTCGGCGGCCTTGGTGAAGATACCGCCGCCCAGACGGGCGAAGACGGAGATCAGCGAGCCGCCGAAACCGAGGCCGATCAGCGCATCCACGGCGGTGCGCTGGCTTTCGCCGATCACGGCGGTCAGCAGGCCGTAGTAGCCGGAGACGCCGAGCAGCGCCAGGCCGACGACCAGCATCCCTGTGATCGCGCCGCCGCGAAAGGCGGCGGAGAGGGCCGGGGCGACCCCGCCGCGCGCGGACTCCGCGACGCGGGCGTTGGCGCGCACCGAGACGTTCATGCCGATGTAGCCGGCCGAGCCGGAGAGCACGCCGCCGATCGCGAAGCCGCACGCCACGGCGATGTTCTGGATGAAGATCAGCGCGATGAACAGCACCACGCCGACGGCGGCGATCGTCGTGTACTGGCGGTTCAGGTACGCCCGCGCGCCCTGCTGGACGGCCAGCGAGATGCTCTGCATCTTCTCGTTGCCGGGCGAGAGGGCCAGCAGGGCCCGGGTGGTGACAAGGCCGTAGACGACCGCACAGGCGGCGCAAACAAGGGCAACGACGACCCCATGGTCGGTCAGAAAGCTACTCAACTGAAAATCCTCCGCGGTCTGATTGGCATGCCGCGCGAGGATTCGCGCGAACCGATGTGGCCGGATCGCTCGTCCTGAGCTTCGATCCGGCGAAAGGCGGTGGCATCCTATCGTGCCGGACGGCAGAGCGGCATCCTCAGCGGCCTGGCACCCACAGCCTGCCACTGGACTCGGCGGGCCCTGGGCCGTCTGAGCCCTCGGGCTGCTTGGCCGCCGGAGGCTGCTGCGGTGGCGTCGGGGCAGGCTGCTCGTCGGCCTTCGCAGGTGCGCTCTCGCTCTGGAGCTCGCGTGTGTAGGCCATCTGCAACTGCGAAAGCGCGTCACGCAGCGGACGCAGCCGTGGCGGAGAGTGGCGCTCGAGTATCGGCAGCAGCGCGCGCACTCCGTCGATCGCGTCGCGCACCTGTTCCAGGTCGCGCTCGACGGTCGCGTCAGGCACGAGCCCCAATCGCAGACCGCCGATGTTCAGCAGCGAAGCGGCGGTCTGGAGGATCATGTCGGTACTTGTGATGCGGGCCAGTTCAGCCTCGTAGGCGGCGCGCATCTCCTCTTCGGTGGACTCCTGGGTGCTCATACGGCAACCTCCTGTGCGTACGTATTAAGTGTCTCGGCGACCGACGCCGCGAAGACCTCCTCGCGGGAAGCCCCCGCCTCGGCCAGCATGCGCTGGCGCTGGGCGCCGTTGCGCTCGGGGAAGGCCAGCTCGATGCCCAGCTCCCCGCGCAAGGGCGCCGTCCAGGATGCCAGGCGCTCGATGACCGCGCGCGCCGGGTACTCCTCGCCGCGCTCTAGGTCGACAAGGTGACCGTCGAGGCCGAAGCGGATCGCGCGCCACATGTTCTCCTCCACCAGCCGCGGCGCGGGGTCGGTGAAGGGGACGCCCTCGTCGACGTCGCGCGCGGCCTGCGCGACGCAGGCGACCATCAGCGCTGCCAGCGCCTCGGACTCCGGCGCGGTGGACTGGGCGTCGCAGATGCGCACCTCCACCGTGCCGAAGCGGAAGTGCGGCCGCACCGACCACCACACCTGCGTGAACTCCACGATCGAGCGGGTGCGCACCAGCAGCTCGATGTACTCGCGGTACGCCTGCCAGCCGCCGAAGGCGTCGGGCACACCGCAGCGGGGGAAGCTCTTGGTGAAGGACTGGGTGCGCGCGGAGTGCAGCCCCGTGTCCTGACCGTCGAGGTAGGGGGAGTTGGCGGAGACGGCCAACAGCAGCGGCAGGACGGGGCGCAGGCGGTCGCACACGCGCACCGCGCGGTCGATGTCGCGCACGCCCACGTGCACGTGCATGGAGAAGGTGTTGTTGCGCCAGGCCACGTACTTCAGGCCCTGCTCCACGCGGCGGTAGTGCTCGGTGTCGATGATCGGCTGGCGGCGGTAGTCTGCCCAGGGGTGGGTCCCGGTGGCGCCCAGCGCCACACCCTGCGCGGCGGCGAGCGCGAACAGCCGGCGGCGGCGCTCGCGCTGGCGGGCGAAGGCGTCGTGCACGTCAGCGCCGACGCCCGAGACGATCTCCACCTCCGAGGAGATCAGCTCGCCGCAGACGCTCTCGCTGAGCACCTCGTCGGTCGCGGCGGCGGCGCGCAGGCGCTCGAACCCCGGAATCAGTTCGAGCGTGTGGGGGTCGAGGATCGCGAACTCCTCCTCCAGGCCCACCGTCAGGTCGGTGGCTCGGGCGAAGGTGTCGGCAGCCTGGTCTAGGTCGAGACCGCTCATGGGCTCAGGTCAGGTAGAAGTACAGCGCGTACAGCAGATCCACGGCCGGGGAGGAGGTGTGCACAGTGACCTCCGGGGGGACCGCCAGCAACGACTCGGAGTAGTTGAAGATGATCTTCACGCCCGCGGCCACCAGCTCGTCGGCGAGCGGCTGGGCGGCCTGTGTGGGGACGGCGAGCACGCCGACGACGATGTCCTCGTCCTCGACCACCTGGTGCAGCTCGCGCGCGTGGCGCACCACCTGGTTGCCCACGGGGGTGCCGACCTGGGCGGGGTCGACGTCGAAGATCGCCACCACGCGAAAGCCGTGATCGGCGAAGATGTCCGAGGAGGCGATCGCCTTGCCGAGGTGCCCGGCGCCGAACAGCGCGATGTTGTGCTGCCCGGCAGTGCGCAGGATCTTGCGGATCTGGGAGACCAGCGACTCGACGTTGTAGCCCACGCCGCGCTTGCCGAACTTGCCGAAGCCAGATAAATCGCGGCGGATCTGGGTGGAGTTGACGTGGGTGTAGTCGGAGAGTTCCTGCGAGGAGATCGTCTCCTTGCCCATCTTCTTGGCCTGCGTGAGCACCTGCAGGTAGCGCGAGAGGCGCGCCGCCACGCCCAGCGAAAGGCGATCGGCGGAGATGATGGAACCTTCCCCCGCCGCGGTGGGCGCGGGACCGTTGAGCTCCTGAAAGGTCATCGCCCGTGACTCTAGCGAGGCGGGCCCGGGTCGAACCCCGGCGCGGCTGGGGCGAGCGCGCTCATGCGGGCGATTCACCCGTGGCGTAAACGTCGAGCGAGAGATAGTCGGGGTAGGAGAGAGGGGGCGTGAAGCGCGCCGCGGAGGCGATCATCGCGGCGTTGTCGGTGCACAGGGCGCGCGCGGGCAGGTGCACGGTGACGCCGAGCTCCCCCAGGCGCCGGCGCAAAAGCCCGTTGGCCGCCACGCCGCCACCCACGGCCAGGCGCTCAAGGCCGGTAGCCTCCAGCGCCTGCGCGCAGCGCGCGAGCAGGCTGTCGACGATCGCCGCCTGGTAGGAGGCAGCCAGATCGGGGGCACGCGCGCTGGCCTCGGCGGGGCCCAGCTCACGCACGCGGTAGAGCAGCGCGGTCTTCAGCCCCGCGAAGGAGAAGTCCAGTGAGCGAGCGAAGCGCACGCGGCCGGCCCCCATCCCCGCGCGCGGGCGCGCGCCACCGGCGGGGAAATCGAAGGCCCCTGCATCGCCCCCGCCGGCAAGGCGCTCCAGCGCAGCGCCGCCGGGGTAGCCCAGCCCGAGCATGCGCGCGCCCTTGTCGAAGGCCTCGCCGGCGGCGTCGTCGAGCGTGCGCCCCAGCACCTCAAAACCGTCGTGCTCGCGCACGTGCGCGAGCAGGGTGTGCCCGCCGGAGGCGATCAGACAGAGAAAGGGCGGCTCAAACGGCTCGCCGCCGGCGCGCAGGAAGTTGGCGGCCACGTGCCCCTGCAGGTGGTCGACGGCCGCGAAGGGCAGCCGCCGCGCGCCCGCGAGGGCCTTGGCGGTGGAGAGCCCCACCAGCAGCGCCCCCACCAGCCCGGGCCCGCGCGTGGCGCCAACCAGCCCGATGTCCTGGAGCGCGACCCCGGCCTCCTCGAGCGCCGCGGAAACAACCACGTTGACAAGCTCCAGGTGCTGGCGCGAGGCGATCTCGGGCACAACCCCGCCAAAGCGCTCGTGCGCCTGCGAGGAGATGGCGTTCGCGAGGATGCGCCCATCCCCGTCGATGACCGCCGCGCACGTATCGTCACAGCTGGTCTCAAGCGCGAGGATCGGAAAGGAGGATGAGAGGGGGCCGCGCTCCGCGCCGGCTGACTGTCCGCGCGGAGTTGCGGCGGCGGGTCCATCCGACTGTTTCGCCGAGCGCTGGGGACTCATAGCTGTGGATTCGGAACGTCGGCGAGCGTGCCCTCAAGGGTGGCGGGGGTGCGCCACATGATCAGCGCGTCCTCACCGTTGTCCTGGTAGTAGCGGCGGCGCACCCCCGCGGTGCGAAACCCTTCGCGCTCGTAGAGGTGGATGGCCTCGCGGTTTGACTGGCGCACCTCCAGCGTGTAGCGGGCCCGGTGGTCGTCCACGCGGGCGTACAGCTCGGCGAGCAGCGCCGAGGCGACCCCGACCCGGCGGTGGGAGGGGTCTACGGCGACATTCATGACGTGCCAGACGGTGTCGTAGCGCGAGCAGATGAGATACCCGACCAACTGGCGAGGACGCTCACCGGGGAGGGCTGCGGCTAGACAGATGCCCGACGGTTTGGAGAGCTCCAGCACGAACATCGCCAGCGACCAGGGCGTGGGAAAGGCGCGGCGCTCGATCGCGATGACCTGCGGCAGGTCGGGGTAGGCCAGCCGCCGGATCTGCACCGGGGAGAGTTCGGGGATGCGTTGAACGGCGGCCATCGCTACCTCGCGGCGGCCTCGAAGCCCGCCGCCGACCCCGTATCTGCAACAGACGTGGGACCTGCGGCGGCCTCGAGCGCAAGCTCAGCGTCGGGCCGGCGCAGGTAGTCGGGCAGGACGCCCTCGGGCGCGGGAGGAGAAGCGCCGAGCGCCAGCTCACAGATGCAGGCGCCGCCCACACGGTGAAGCGGCGAGGAGTCCTCCGGAACCGCAACCCCCAGGTCCTCCAGGGGGCCACGAAAGCGCACCGCCCCGTCGCCCACGGCGAGCCAGCCGGTCCCCGACAGTGGACGTACGCCATCCACGGAGTCGCCCGCCGAGACGAGCACGGAAGCCAGCGCCTCAGGAGCCAGTGCGTGCGGGGCGGCCAGCTCTCGCTCGCGAAGGTAGGCGCCCACGAACGCCTCCCCCCGGCGTGCATCGATCACGGCCAGCACCGCGTCCCATCCCTCCTCGGCGCTCGCCCACGCCGCGGCAGCGAGCGCGCGGAGGGTGCTGACGCCGACCAGCTCCACACCGAGCGACTGGGCCAAGCCGCGCGCCGTGGCGACACCGATGCGCAGACCCGTGAACGTGCCGGGACCGACGCCCACGGCGATGCGCTCCAGCGCGTCCCACTGAAGGCCCGCCTGCGCGAGCAGCCCGTCGGCCAGCGGCAACAGGCGCGTGGTGTGCCCGGGGCGCTCGCCCGCGGAGGGGTAGTCGTAGTCCTCGAGCACGGTACCGTCGGCCAGTCGCAGCCCCACGGCGGTGCCGGGCGTGGCGGTGTCGAAGCCGAGCACAATCACAGCCGCTCGTCCACTTCGATCCGCCGCCGGTCGCCGCCCCCGTGGGAGAGCGTCACGCGCATGCGCGCAGCCGCCAACTCCGCGCTGTCGCCCGCGGGCCACTCCACGAAGGCGATCCGCCCGGCTCCCAGGTAGTCGGTGAGCAGCCCCGGGTCCTCGTCCTCAAGCGAGGCGAGGCGGTACAGATCCAGGTGCGAGACGGTCACGCCCGCGCCGCCGTAGCGGTGGCCGATCGAGAACGTCGGCGAGGTCACCGGGTCGGTGACGCCCAGCGCCCGCGCCGCGCCGCGCACAAGCGTGGTCTTGCCGGCCCCCAACTCGCCCTGCACGAGCACGACGTCGCCCTCGCGCAGGCGCGTGGCCAGCGACGCGCCCAGCGCCTCGGTCTGGGCGGGGTCCGAGGTCTCGACAACCAGCACAGCGCTAACTCTAGCCCGAGGGGCGCCGCGGCCGGGGCGAGAAAGCGAGGAGGCCGGGGCAGAAAAACGGCCGGCCCACGAGAGAGAAAGTGAACCGGCCGCGCTACTGGGAGGGTTGGAGACCTAAGCCCCATCGGCAGCGGGGGCCAACATCTTTAGCGCCGCCGCTACGAGCTGGACACAGGTCGCCGACGGTCACTGGGCCGCGGCCGCGCTTCACTCAAGGCTCGCCCTCGGCTCAAAACAACCCAAGCTGGTCCTCCTCGGCGTCCTCGCCCGCGGTGGCCCCCGCCACGGGCGCCTCCTCCTCAGCCTCCGCGGGCTCGGGAATCTCCAGCAGTTCAGGCTGCTCCAACGACTCCATCGCCAACAGCGCCGGCAGCCGCGCGAAGTCCTCGCGCAGGGTCTCCAGCATGCTCGGCGTATACAGCGCGGCGGCAGGATGGAAGATCGGGTAGAGCCTGACGTTGCGCCGCCCCAGCGTGAGCGGCTGCGGCTGGCCGTGCAGGCGCGTGATCCCCGTCGGATCGCCGCGCAGCAGCTTGGTCGAGAAGTTGCCCAGCGAGCAGATCACCCGGGGCTGGATCAGCTCCACCTGGCGGTACAGGTACTCGCGGCAGTTCTCGATCTCCACCGGCAGCGGATCGCGGTTGCCGGGAGGGCGGCACTTCAAGACGTTCGCAATAAACACCTCCGCGCGCGTCATGCCGATCTCCACCAGCAGCTTCTCCAGCAGCTTGCCGGCCTGGCCCACGAACGGCAGCCCCTGCTCGTCCTCGCTGGCGCCCGGCGCCTCGCCAACGAACATCAGGTCGGCGTCGGCGTTGCCCGCCCCGAACACCACGTTGCGCCGCGCGGCGGCCAGCTCGCTGCAGCGCACGCAGCCCTGGACCTGGGCCAGAACCTCCTTCAGCGCCTCGCGGCGCTCGGCAGGCGACTCCGGTTGAACGCTCTCCGCGGAGGACATCGGCCGCAAATCCTAGCCCTCTCCCTGTGTGTGCACTTTCACACATCGACGGGCAGGGATTGGGGTATGGTCGGCGACGGCGGTATCATTTGCCTTGGCCGTCGCCGAGCAGTCGAATCGGGATGGACCTTCAGTCTTCGTTTTTCGCCCCTGTCGCGCCGGTATCCCACGGGAACTGGACCGAGAGCTGTGAACCACATCCCCACACTACGCACCGTCCGCGAGCTGAGAGCGGCACTGGCGCCCTCGCGCCGGGAAGAGCTGCCGATCGGGCTGGTCCCCACGATGGGCGCGCTGCACGAGGGGCACCTCTCGCTGATCCGCCGCGCTCGTGAGGAGTGCGCGACGGTGGTCGTCTCGGTGTTCGTCAACCCCGCGCAGTTCGATGACGGCGGCGACCTGGAGCGCTACCCGCGCCAGGAGGCGCGCGACGCGGAGCTTGCGGCCGAGGCCGGGGCCGACCTGGTGTTCGCGCCTTCGGTCGAGGAGGTCTACCCGGATGGCTTTGCCACGCAGGTGCAGGTGCTGGGGCTGACCGAGCGCCTGGAGGGCGCCGCGCGGGGGCCCGAGCACTTTCGCGGGGTCACCACCGTCGTGGCCAAGCTGTTCGGCATGAGCCTGCCCGACGTGGCCTACTTCGGCGAGAAGGACGCCCAGCAGGTGGTGGTGCTCAGGCGCCTTGTTGCCGACCTGAACCTGCCCGTGCGCGTGGAGAGTTGTCCCACCGTGCGCGAGCCCGACGGGCTGGCGCTCTCCAGCCGCAACGCCCTGCTCGACCCGGCCTCGCGCGTGCGCGCGCGGGCGCTGTACCGCGCGCTGCGCGCCGCGGGCATTCGCGCCGCCGGTGGCGAGCGCTCGGCCGGGGTGCTGCTCGACGCCGCGCTGGCCACGCTGGCGGAGTTCGACGTAGTGCCCGACTACCTCGCGCTCGTCGACCCGGTGACGCTGGAGCCCGTGTCGCAGCTGGAGCGCCCGGCTCTGCTGGCTGTTGCCGCCCATGTCGGTGCCGTGCGCCTGATCGACAACCTCACGCTCGCACCCAGCCACTACGTGGCCCCCTCTCCTTCCCTTCCTTCAACTGCCGGTGGCTCCAAGAGCGAGAGGACACCCTCCGAGGCAGAGAACGAGCGCACATCCCCCGACGCAGAGAGCGAGATGACCCCTGTATGCAGCGCGTGATGCTCAAGTCGAAGATCCACCGGGCCACGGTCACCGACTGCGACCTGCACTACGTCGGCTCGATCACGATCGACCCCGACCTGCTGGAGGCCGCCGACATCCTCGAGCACGAGCAGGTGCACGTGGTCGACGTCGACAACGGCGCGCGCTTTGAGACGTACACGATCGCCGGCGCGCGCGGGTCGGGCGCGATGAAGGTCAACGGCGCCGCCGCCCGCCTCGTGCACCGCGGCGACACCATCATCGTTATCTCCTACGGTCAGTACGACCGCGAAGAGCTTGAGCAGTACGAGCCGCGCGTAGTGCACGTGCAGACTTCCACCAACCGCATCATCACCGTCGACGACGCGGTGGCGACCCTATTGTCCGGCCCGGTCTCGCGAGAGGCCTGAGGGCGGCCAGGGCGTCAATCGCGTCAGAGAGGACCCTCCATGTCAAGCCACCCCGCCACCCCATCCCCCAACCCCAGCCATTCCCCCCACGCCACCGGCCACTCCAAGCTGAGCGTCCCCGCCGATCCGGGCCGCCTGCCGATGACGCTGCCGCTGCTGGCCGAAAAGAAGCGCCTTGGCGAGCCGCTGGTGATGGTCACCGCGTATGACTACCCCTCCGCGCGGGCGGCCGAGTCCGCCGGCGTGGACTTGGTCTTGGTGGGCGACTCCGCCGCCACAACCGTGCTCGGCTACTCCGCCACTACGCCCGTGTCCTTGGAGGACATGATGGTGCTCCAGCGCGCCGTGCGCCGCGGGCTCACCACGCCGCTGATGATCGGCGACCTGCCGTTTGGCTCCTATGAGGTCTCCGACGAGCAGGCGCTCACCACGGCAGTGCGCATGGTCAAGGAGGCCGGCGCGGACGCCGTCAAGATCGAGGGCGGCGGCCCCGCGCCCGTCAGTCGCGCGCGCGCGATCGTCGGCGCCGGTATCCCCGTGATGGGGCACGTCGGCCTGACTCCCCAGTCCTCCACCGCGCTGGGCGGCTGGAAGGCCCAGGGTCGCACCGCCTCCGCCGCCGCCCGCATCGCCGCCGAGGCGCTTGCGTTGCAGGAGGCCGGCTGCTTCGCGATCGTCTTCGAGGCTATCCCCGCCGCCGTCACCGAGGAGCTGATGCCCCACATGGAGGTGCCCGTGATCGGCATCGGCGCCGGCCCCGCCACCGACGGCCAGGTGCTCGTGTTCCACGATCTGCTCGGCATCCGCGACGGGCTCGGGCCGCGCTTTGTCAAGCGCTACGCCTCCCTGCAGGACGACATGAACGCCGGCGTCGCCGCCTACGCCGAGGATGTGCGCCTGCGGCGTTACCCCGGCCCGGAGCACACCTACTCGATCGACCCCGCCGAGCTGGCCGAGCTGCACGAGTTGCTGCGCTGAGGCGTCGACCTACGGCGCGGGTGCCGAGCGCTGCTGGGCGCGCGCGTCGGCGGCCTGGGCCGGTGGGTCGCCGTACTCGATTTTCCTGAGCACCTTCGCGGGCGAGCCCGCAGCGACCGAGAACGGCTCGATGTCGTGGGTGACGACGCTGTTGGCGCCCACCACGCAGCGCTCGCCGATCGTGACGCCGCTGGTGACGACCACGTTGGCTCCCAGCCAGCAGTTGTCGCCGATGCGGGTTGGGCCCTTCGAGGTGAAGCCCTGCCAGGTGATGGGCTTGTCCGGGTCGTCGTAGCGATGGCTTGAGTCGCTTACGAAGCAGCCGTTCGCGAGCATGCAGTGCTCACCGATCTCGACCAGCCGCTCTGAGGCAACCATCACGCCCATGTTCAGAAATGTGCCCATGCCAATTTTCACCTTTGCTCTGCCGGGGGCAGTGATCCAGACATTTGGCTCCAGCAGCGCCCCTGCCCCGATCTGCAATCTGCCCTCGCGCATCGCCTCCAGCACGTTGCCGTGCACCGGCCAGCGCACGAACGCTTCGCTGCGCATGAAGTGAAGGTGAATCTGCGCTCGGTTCCACGGCAGCGAGTTGCGCTCGTACCAGCGCCACTTCTGCGCCCACAGGCGCGCGTCGCGAGCGGGGTCACCCACGGGTTTCACCAACCCGTGGGGATGAGGGAGTCACGCGGCGACCTTCGTGCGATGCTTGCGCGGCGGGGCCTTGGGCTTCTTCTTGGGGGCTGGAGTGAGGATTTCGGCGAGGAACTGGCCGGTGTGCGAGGCCGGCTCGCCCGCCACCTCCTCCGGCGTGCCCGCGGCGATCACCATTCCCCCCTCCTCTCCCCCCTCAGGCCCCATGTCGATCAGGCGGTCCGCGCACTTGATCACGTCCAGGTTGTGCTCGATCACCACCACGCTGTTGCCGGCGTCCACGAGGCGCTGCAGCACCTCCAAGAGACGCTGCACGTCGGCGAAGTGCAGCCCGGTGGTCGGCTCGTCGAGGATGTACAGCGTCCTACCCGTGGCCACTTTGGAGAGCTCGGTGGCCAGCTTCACGCGCTGCGCCTCCCCGCCGGAGAGGGTCGTGGCCGGCTGGCCCAGGCGCACATACCCCAGCCCCACCGCGTTCAGCGTCTCAAGGCGCCGGCGCACCTTGGGGATGTGCGTGAAGAACTCCACCGCCTCCTCGATCGGCATGTCGAGCACGTCGGCGATGCTCTTGCCCTTGAAGCGCACCTCCAGCGTCTCGCGGTTGTAGCGCTTGCCGTGGCACTGCTCGCACGGCACGTACACGTCGGGCAGGAAGTGCATCTCGATCTTGATCTGCCCATCGCCGCGGCACACCTCGCAGCGCCCGCCCTTCACGTTGAAGCTGAAGCGCCCCGGCTTGTACCCGCGCGCGCGGGCCTCCTGCGTCTTTGAGAAGAGGTCGCGGATCACGTCGAACAGCCCCGTGTAGGTGGCGGGGTTCGAGCGCGGTGTGCGCCCGATCGGCGACTGGTCCACCGCGATGATCTTGTCCAGCTGCTCCAGCCCGTGGATCGCGCGGTGCGCCCCCGGGCGCTGGCGCGCGCGGTGCAGGCGCGCGGACACGGCCTTCAGCAGCACCTCGTTCACCAGCGTCGACTTGCCCGAGCCGGAGACCCCCGTGACGCAGGTGAGGACGCCGAGCGGCACGTGCACGTCGATGTCCCTGAGGTTGTGCTGGCTGGCGCCGGTGATCTCCACGTACCCGTTCGGGGTGCGCCGCTTGGCGGGCACCTCGACCGTGCGCGTCCCCGCCAGGTACTGCCCGGTGAGCGAGTCCTTCACGCGCTGCACCTGCGCCGCCGTGCCCTGCGCGACGATCCTCCCGCCGTGTTCGCCCGCGCCCGGGCCGAGGTCCACAAGGTGGTCCGCGGCGCGCATCGTCTGCTCGTCGTGCTCCACCACGATCACCGTGTTGCCCAGGTCGCGCAGGCGCTCCAGCGTGCCGATCAGCTTGGAGTTATCGCGCTGGTGCAAGCCGATCGAGGGCTCATCGAGGATGTACAGGACCCCGACGAGCGAGCTGCCGATCTGCGTCGCCAGACGGATGCGCTGCGCCTCCCCCCCACTCAGCGTCGCCGCCGCGCGGTCCATCGAGAGGTAGCCGATCCCCACGTTCTCCAGGAACTGCAGCCGCTCGGAGATCTCGCGCAGGATCAGCCGCGCCACGTGGCGGTCGGTCTCTGAGAGCTCCACCTCCGCCAACCACTGCAGCGCGCGGCGCGCCGAGAGCGCGCAGAAGTCCTCGATCCGCGTCCCCGCCACCAGCACCGCGCGCGACTCCGCGCGCAGCCGCGCCCCGTGGCACACCGGGCACGCGCGCAGCGACATGTACTCCTCGATCCGCTCGCGCGTCCACTCGGAGTCCGTCTCGCGGTAGCGGCGCTCCAGGTTCGCCACCACGCCCTCGAAGCGCGTGGCGTAGTTGCGCGCGCGCCCGAAGCGGTTGCGGTACTCGATCTGCAGCTTCTCCCCGTTGGTCCCGTACAGGAACAGATCCTGCTGTTCCTCGCTCAGCTCCTCCCAGGGAGCCGCCAGGTCGACCTTGTAGCGCTTGGCGATCGCTTCGGTGACCTGCTCGTAGTAGTTGGACGTGCTGTTCGCCCACGGCGCGATCGCGCCCTCGCCGACCGACAGCGCGGGGTTGGGCACGACCATCTCGGGGTCTATCTCCATCTGCGAGCCCAACCCGGTACACCGCTCGCACGCGCCGTGGGGGGAGTTGAAGGAGAAGATCCTGGGCTCCAGCTCCACCAGCGACGGTCCGTGCTCGGGACAGGCGAACTTCTCCGAGAAGGTGTACACGGTGCCGGGCTCGGGCATCTCGCCGGGGGTTATCTGGGCTGCGGCAGCCTTCACGCCCAACGCACCGCTGGAGTGGCGCTGCGCGTCCTCCTCCGCCGTGCGCGACCCATCGGCGGAGCCCCCCTGTGGGGCGGAGCCCTCCTTTCCTCCAACGATCTCGATCTCCACCAGCCCGTCGGCCATTCCCACCGCCGCCTCGATCGAGTCGGCCAGGCGTTTGCGCAGGTCGTGGCGCATCGCCAGGCGGTCCACCACCACCGCGATGTCGTGTTTGTAGCGCTTGTCGAGCACGATCGACTCTTCGAGCATGCGCACGCGCCCGTCGATCTTCACGCGCGCGTACCCGTCCGCGCGCAGCTCCTCCAGCAGCTTGCCGTACTCGCCCTTGCGCCCCCTGACGACCGGCGCCATGACCATGAAGCGCGCGCCCTCGGGCAGCTCCATCACCTGGTCGATGATCTGCTCCGCGGACTGCCCCACGATCGGACGCCCGCAGATCGGGCAGTGGGGCTTGCCCACGCGCGACCACAGCAGACGCAGGTAGTCGTATATCTCGGTCACCGTCCCCACGGTCGAGCGGGGGTTGCGCGAGGTCGTCTTCTGATCGATCGAAATCGCCGGTGAGAGCCCCTCGATCGAGTCGACGTCGGGCTTGTCCATCTGCCCAAGGAACTGGCGCGCGTAGGCTGAGAGCGACTCCACGTAGCGGCGCTGGCCCTCCGCGTAGATCGTGTCGAAGGCGAGCGAGGACTTGCCCGAGCCGGAGAGGCCGGTGATGACCACAAGCGCGTCGCGGGGCAGGCTCAGGGACACGTCCTTGAGGTTATGCTCGCGCGCGCCGCTGACGACTATCTGGTTGCTCTGGGACATCGGCCTCTATATTACGGGGGCGAACAGACGTTCGGGTCGGTGAGGGTGTGTGAGCCTACCCCATCACCTGCTCACCCCAGCGAAACACCGCGACCGTCGTGCTGAGCTTCACCGCGCGCGCCCGGTACACCGCGTCGATCCCTCGCTCGCGCAGCATCGCGCGATCCGGCTCCTTGTCGTGGATCTCCCCGAGACTGAAGAGGACGCGCAGGCTTCGCAGATCGACCGGGACGCGCCAGCATGGCCACGAAAGCGTGTCCGCGCTGGTGATGAGTGGACCGCCGACGACGCGCCGCCGGCCGGCACGAGTCGCCACCGGCGGCAGGGCCATGATCCCGTACCAGAGCAGCATGTAGAGCAAAGGTGAATAGGCGCCGACGCTGGATGCCTCCGGCCCCGTCGTGCCGCCGAACGTCTGCACCTCCGGCACGAGCCCCAGCCCATAGCCTGAGGATCCGGAGCGGAAGTCCGGTCCATCGCGCAGCTCAGCCAGGAGTGCGTCGGCCTTGATCGCCTTTGGCGGCTTGAAAACGCTCGACAGATCGGCCTTCACCCCGCGCAACAGCCGACTGCGGCCCGGCATCCCGTCATCGCCGATCAGACCGTCCGTCAGGATCGCGCGCAGCAGCCGCCGCTCGGGCGGCGGAGCCTTCTCGACCATCTCGCGAAAGGCCGCTGGCGGATCCGGGGCCCTGCTCAGCGTCGGCTTCAGGCCCTGCTGCCAGAGGCCGTTTGGCCAGGCAATGCGTTCGGCGGATGGCCACGCGGCGTCCGCGATCAGCTCGGCGACCCGCTCGACTCCGGTGTCGGTTTCGAGCACGAGAGCCCCCGGATCACCGCTCCAGTGCGCAGTCGCCTCACAGCCGGCGTCGTCGAGCAGCGCCAGCAGGCCCGCGGTGGCAACGGGCATGTACGGCGCATGTGGCGGCATCCAGGGAAGCGAGAGCTGCATCAGCCGCCCTCCGCCGAGACAGTTCGATCGGCGAGCATCAGCAGCGCCTCGAGGTAGGCAAGACTCCATGCCCCATAGCGCGCATTGAGCGCGCTGAAGCGGCGCAGCCACGTGCCGTCCTGCCAGCCGTCGCGTCCATCGCCGACCGCCTCTCCCGCGATGCCCGCCGCGTCAATCTGAAACCGCGTCGCGGGGATCGAGTCAAAACGCCTAGATGGCATCGGCGGGATCGGCCGCCCGCGGCCATGGTGAACACCGACGAGATGGAGCGCCAGCTCGAGAATCGGCGCGCTCGTATCCGGGGATCGCTCCGCCCTTCGCAAGCGCATCAGCCAGCACCGCGACCGACGCTATCTCGTGCCGCAGCCCTGCCGGTAGACCGGCGACTCGCCGGGCGATCCGCGCCGTTGCCAGATCGTCGGTCCCGAACTCGCTCTTCGCGATGGGGTCGGTGCCAATCGGCCGGGTGCCTCGATGGAAGAACGCCTGGATCCGGGGATCGGCCTTGCCGTGGTCGTGAACGAGCGCGGCCAGCAGCAGCGAGTCGCGCAGCTCGGCCGCGAGTCCAAGGCGATCGAGCTCCCTTTCAAGCCGGCCGCAGACAGCGCGAGCGTGTGCATCGATGCTCGGCAGCGGCAGATCGACGCACTCGAGCGGTCCTCGCGCTCGCGCCGGTGGCTTGAAACCGGCACGAGGATCCACGCCGCCTTGAGTGGGCGCCCGGGTGCCGTCGGAGTACGGTCCTCCGCCATGTTGGGATCGGCGTGATCCGCGGCACTCGCGTCCAGCTCGGACTCATCCTCCAAGGACTCGTTCTCATCGAACAACGGCACGTGCTCTGCATCGGTCGGCCCGGCGATGCGCAGCACGACGTGGCCGCCCGCTGACTGGCTGTGCCTCTGGGCGAGCTGTGCCAGTCCGGCGTGCCCGGGGAGTGCACCCGCAAGCGTTTCTACGAGCGCCGCTATGCGATCCCGTCGCGCCGCGGCGCCGCGGAGGTTGTCCAGCTCTTTCTCGGCCTTGCTGCATGCACACGCAACCCGCTGCCAGGTGTCTCGCGAAAGCCGGCCGCAGGCCGCCTTCACCGCCTCGGGCGTGATCCGCACGGGCGCAGCGCGCTGGCCGGGCTGCATCGGCGCGAGCCGATCCTCGGTACGCACATCCGGAGCCACGTCGTTCGCCCACGTGTCTCGCGGGGCCGCAGGCGCAAGTCCGTACTCGTCGCACCCGCCCGCACTCGTGGGCAGCACGACAACGTCGCCCGGCTCGAGGCGTGTCGAATGGACTGCCTCACGATCGTGGGAACCGAGTGTCCCGCGGACCACTTCGCCCCGCCGGATGACGACGAAGGGCACTCCCTCATTGGTAGGTGCCACATCGGCCACAGTGACGTCAGGCGGCGGTGCTTCGAGGTCACCGTCACCCTGCGCGGCACGAACGGCGCCGCTTGCGCGCCGGCCGCCGTAGCGCGCAGCAATCAGCCCGCGGGCTGCCGTGAGGCTCAGCGTGACCAGCTCCTGCCTGTGTGGCGGCGCGGCCCGCAGCAGCAGCTCGCGGTACCCATCGGCCTGCGCGTCCGTCAACTCGGGGCGCAGGTCGGCTCGCCAGCAGACAGCAACATCGATTGCCGGCTCCACCTCCACGCCGCGCAGGAACGCCTCGACGTCGGGCTCCTGGTAGCGCCCTGGACGCGGCGAGGTCTGCGCGAGCAGACCGACGACGTCCTCCGTGAGCGTCGGAGCGTTGTTGGATGCCTGCGATTCCGGCCAGTTCCCGTCCAGCGCGGCGATCGACACGTCGACCATCCCGTCGTCCTCCACCCCTACGGCAAGCCATTCCCATGCGCGCTGCTCGTCGCCCTGGTAGAGCCAAGTCTGCTCGTCGCGCACGACGCTCGCCCTTCCCTCGCGGGCGCCCGAGCGGTTCAAGCGCCCGAGTCGCTGCACGAGCGCCGCCGCCGAGGCGGACTCGGTCACCAGCGCTTGGACGTCAGCGTCGAGCCCGACCTCGAACGTCTGTGTCGCAACGCAGATCAGCGGCTTGCCACCCGTTTCCCGCTTGAACAGCTTGCCTCCGTGTTTCGCCAGGAGACCTTCGCGATCGGCCTGCCGCTGAGGCCCGATCAGCAACGCCACATCGACCTCGTCGGCCAATACCACAGTATTCAGCGCCGTGAATACATCGCGCGCGCGTTGCACGGTGTTGAGCACGCACGCAATCGGATCCGCCCCGGCCTCGTGGTGGACGAGGATCTCCTGCACGAGCGTCTGGACACGCTCGCGTGCGCCTGCTTGCTCCCCCGGCTCGAGCAGGCGCGCGCGCTTGGGCGCGCTCAGCAGGGGCTTCAGCTCGGCGCGATCCGCGTCGCGCAGCGTAAATGCGTCAGCGTCCTCGCCGTGGGGCGTAGCCGTGAGCGTGACGGTGCGCAACGGCGGAAGCCCGATCGAACTCGCCGCCGCCTCGCGGTGGTTTCTGATCGCGCGGGCTGTCTGCCGGAATGGCTCGGCGAGATGCGCCTCGTCCAGACAGATCGTCGTGTCGGCGGCGGCGAGGCCTGCTTCCATCGCCAGCGACCCCTCGGCGACGCCGTATCCCCGAAACAGCAGGCGCGAGCCGATCTGCGCGACCGTGCTCGTGATGACATGCGGCTGGAGTGGTCCAAACAGCTGCCGCTGCTCATCGAGGCCTCCGCGCCAGCGGGTCACCGCAAGCGGGACGCCGGCGCCGCCGAGTCGCGCAAGGCTGTCAGCAAGCTCGTGGAGCGGATCGCTCGAATCGCCGAGCGCCGTCTCGAGTCGCCTGGCGAGCTCGCACGCGCGCGCGTGCACCTCGTCGACGAGGATCCGCCGATCGATCGCCCACACCGTCCGTACGCCAACCGTGCGCTCGCACGCCGGACGGTCAGCCTGCCGCGCCAGCGCCCACACAAGCGCCTCGACAGTAGTCGTCTTCCCGACGCCCGTCGGCAGCGCGATGACCGAGGGAGGCCCGTCGGTCGCACAGCGCTCGGCAAGGCGCGTCTGCCACGCATACGGCGGCCGCTGTCCGAGTGCGACAAGGAACTCCTCGAACCCGATCACGCCGTCTCTTCGCTCACGTCCGGCACGCACAGCCCACCGCCGAAGTGGCGCGAGCGCCCCAGCAGCAGCGGCCCGCGCACAGGGGCCGCAAAGGTGAGGCGGACGTGGTCGGTCTGACCGCTGATCGACGCCCGCCACTCCTCCGGCACACTCGCGCGATTAACCGTCCTGTACGCGCCACCGCGGCGACCCGGACCGCGCAGCAGCTGAACGTCCACCGGCTCGGGCAGCCCCACGTGCAGGCAGTCCGCCGCCAGCTGACGCAGCAGCGCGTCCTCGCCGCCCTTGCGCCAGCGCGAATGCACAACGGGCGTCACGCTCACCCAGCTGTGAGCCGGTCGCGCGTAGCGCGCGACGCGTAACGTCGCGAGCCGCGCCCGCTGCGGGCTGGGCAACTCCAGCCAGACGCGCCCCGCCCGGGGAATCTGCACAAAGCGCCGCTCGCCCTCGACCAGCGCACGGATCCCGCGTTCCAGCCGCGTGCGCTGCGCCACCAGATCCGGCGCACGCGAGGCGTGCGGCAGCACAAGCGCAACGCCGAGAATGCGGCCATCCGCGTGCTCGCCCCAGACGTGCGGGAGCGGCACGATCGCGCAGTGAGGATCCGCTCCGCGCGCGGTCAGAATCGACGGTGCCTCCTCCGGATCGCCCTGGGGACCGAACGCCCCGAGTAGCGCCACGCGGACGGCGCGCGCGAGCAGATAGGCCGCCGGAGCCTTGATTCGCAGCCTGCCGTGCTCCTCGCCGTGCGTCTCATCGAGCGCAAGCACGATCGCCTCGCCCCACCAGCGCGGATCGACGATCGGAGGGGGTGGGTCGCCTTCGGTGAACGCGTATGTCCTCGCACGACCGATCCAGGTCTGTGGCACCATGCCTCCCGGCTGCACACCGCCGTTGCGGCTGTGTCGTGCGGCGTGACGCCGGTCGAAGGCGGCGATCGTCGCGGGGTCTGGCACCCGCACTGCGACGGTGTTGCCGGCAAACAGGTCCTCGCCGACCGGCGTCCAGCTCGGCGCCATCGCCGTCGGTGTGCCCGTCCCTGCCTCGAGGAGCGCCGGCGAGCGTGTGGTGCCCAGAAACGTCACCTCGCTCGCGAGAATGTCAAGGCGTCCGACCTCCTCCGGCGTCAGCTCGAGATCCGGCCAGACGAAGTGCACGGGCCGCTCGCCGATCGCCACACCCACCTTGCTCACGGCCGCGCGCTCGCGGCCGAGATTACGCGGGGAGATCGCGCCCTTCACATGGTTCAGTGGCGCCCAGCGCGTCGCGCCACGCAGGCGCACGGCCTGTTCGCCGCCCATCTGCTCCTCGATGGAAACGGCATCGGGGGCGAGGATCAGCGGCGCGGGCTCTTCGCACAGGCGTCCGAGCAGAATCCGATCGACAACCGGATCGGCACCTGGACGCCCGTGCGCCGCCGCAAGCAGCGCGCCGAGCAGACGCAGCGGGCTCGGCGGCCACTCGGGCTCTTCGGCCGACTGCGCCGACTGCCCGTGATAGACACCCAACGGGAATCGAACGGTGATATTCAGCATCAAACGCGCCGCTTCAGCTCGCGCTGCCAACCTCTGCGATCGCCGTGTCAACGAGGTCGTTCAGTGTCGATCCGGCGTGCAGGCGCGCGCTGCGGTCCTCGACCTTGACACGGTCGACCGCATCCAGGAACAAGCGCTCGGCCTCCTCTGTGGAGAGCACAAATACGTCGCTGCGCTCGCCTGAGCCGACGACGGCAAGCTGGACGTCGCCCTTCGGCACAAGCGCGCAGCGCGCACGCAGGTCCCACCCGGCGGCGCAGCGCAGCACCAGCGCGTACAACCCGAGCGTGGCAAGCAGTACCCGCGCCTCCACCGCGTCATAACGCGCAAAGCCCAGCCGGCGCAGCGCGGCGAACGAGAGGAAGCCGAGATAGCGCGCCTCGGTGATCGCGACACCGCCGTGAAAGCCGACGATCTTCTTGTCGGTCGCTCGCCTATCGGTCCCACTCGCAAGACGCGCGGCGTCAAAGGGCACGCTCTGCTGCGGCGGAATCGAGCTGAGGCCCTGCTCAGAGAGCTTCTTCTCTCCCTTCGGCAGATCGCTCGCTTCACCGATGTTGAGCGGATCGCGCCGCGCGGCGAACTGCGCCTGTTCGATCGGGTCGAGACCGATGAGGCTCGTCGTCAGACTACGCCCGATCCGCACCTGTCCGTGCGGGCCCTTGCGGTGAGAGTCCCACACGCCGAACAGGAGATGGTGCGCAGAAGTCTCGAGGATCGCATCGAGCGCCCCGAAGTGCGCAAGCGACAGCTCGCGTCCATGCTCGCTGTCCTCGAACTTGCCGTCTCCCTCGTCGGCGGCCGACAGCCGCAGCCACGCATCGAAGACGCGGTGTGGCATCTCCAGCGTGGTGATCTCGATCGGCTCTCCATCGGAGGGCTCCACCAGCGTGCTGGAAACCGGCAGCGGATAGCGCTCAGCCCGGTACAGCTCGAGCAGCACCTCCTCGAGACGATTGGCCGCCGAGCCGACGCTGTCGAGTTCGATTACGTCGCGTGATTCTTTATCGATATGGCGCTTATGGATCTCCAGCCGCCCTTCGTACGCAGGCGGCTGCACCGGCAGTCCGGCGGCCGGGATCAGGTCCTGGCGGATCTCGATGCCCGCCGGGCGCCCCGCCGAAGGCTCGTTGGAAAGACCCTCGCGCAGTGTGGACAAGAGGTCAAAGGCCATGTGGTTGCTCCTCTTCGTTTAGGACGAGATCGGTGCTCGCTGGCCGCGAGGGATCGGGTGTTGTTTTGGAAGACAAAACATTGCGTTTGTACATGGGCGTCCGGATGGACTCCGGTGCTTGCTTGGGACTGCTCTGCGGCGTCTCGGCCTGCGACACCGCAACGTGGCCGGGGTCGTTTGACCCCAGGCGTATTGCTGTTTGTTCTTCCTGACCTTGTCCATTCGGAATGCTTCAACTGAGCCGGGGACGCAGCACCCGGTGACGTGGCTAGGCCTTTCGTCTGACCGTCATGTAGGATGGCCATGAAATCAACACTTAAAAACTCCTTGCCCATTAGGAATAAAGACTATCACCAGCCACCCTCATATCGCCCGTCCTTGCTGGGAGCGCACTGGAGTACACGTCTGGTTCCATTACACCCAGGCCGATCTCGCGGACCAGATCTTCGGGGAGCAGAGGATCGTCATACCCGAGCGCCCTGGCTCCCAAGGCCGCGGCTTCTATGCGACGAACATCAAGCCCGACTCCCAGTCGGACGAGTTCGTCCTCAAAACGCTCTTCGCGCTCGGCCGCGACCAACTCGCCATCGAAGGCATCATCGTCCTGTCGCACGACGCCCTGCCCTTTCGGCGCGTTGGACCGCACAGCTTCTTCCATGCGGCCCCGGCAGGAGCGACGCTCGACCTCGGCGGCGTGCTGGTGGGAAGCGGGCGACGAAATCGTGGCACCTGGCGATGGACATCCGGAATCTTTGGCTGAGAATCGTTGACTTCTAGAAGTGATGCCAATGCTACCCTGAGTGCATGACGAAACAGGAAGCACCCCCGACGAGATGTGATTCCCCGGCTCCCTTGAAGCGGAGCAATCCTGAGCGCATGACCAGGCAAGAAGCGCTACCAACCTTGCGAGGCAACCGAACCGGATACGTGTTCGAGGGCCATCCGATCGACGGTTTCGAGGACCGTCCAGAGCTCAGTCCCCGTGCGCGGCTGATCCTGGCACGCATGGCCGAACGCAACACGCCCGAGGCGCTGTCCGACGCCCAGCGCACGCTGCTCGCAGAGTCCGAGGGACAAACGCCGCAGCCGTCGGCCCTGCTCGTGGCGCTGACCCGAAACCTCGAAGACCTCGACGAGGCATATGAAGCAGGACTCTTCGGCGACCTCAGCGCCGAGGAGTTAGCCGTAGTCCGCGACCCCTCCAACCATCCAGACCTGCCAGACGCGAGCTACCCGTTGCCGATCGGCCAGGCGGCAAAGGCAACCGGAGCATCGGCAGTCCAGCTGCGTCGCTGGGCCGATGCTCGGCTCATTCCCTCACTGCGCATTCATGACCGTCTGCACTTCCTTGGTGCTGGCATCCTGCGCGCAATGCTCCTAGCGAAGACCGAGAGGTACGAAGTTTCAGCGCTGATGCGGATCCTGCGGGGCGAGGAGGCAGGCGGGCGACTGGTGCGGCTACTGGGCATCACATTCTCCTCTCTTTCGGGCGCGATTGAGGAGAACGACGAGGCTAGCCATGAGCTGGCGCTCGCCGGCGCCACGCTGGTCAAGCGCAGCGAGACCATTCGCAGGGCCGCGGAGGCGTACAGCGCCAGTGCAGACACACAGTCCCACATGGCTGCCGCGTAGGCTTTGGGCCGCAGACAACTCGCTCTATCCTGACGCTCTGCAAGCATTGTTGGCGTAGACGCGCGGTTTCATGTGCGCTATGGATACGACGCCGAAATGCCAGACCTCCTCCCCGACCTGATCCCGGCGCGCATCCTCAACGAGCACGTCTACTGCCCGAGGCTGGCGTACCTGGAGTGGGTGGACCGCCAGTTCGTGGACAACGCGGACACGGCCGAGGGGACGTTCGTGCACCGAGTCGTGGACCGCGAGCGCGCTACGCCTCCACAGCCAGATCAGAGTGGTGAGGAGAACGGCGAGCCACGGCCGGCAAGCAGCTCGGTAACTGTCTCCTCGGAGCGGTTAGGCTTGATCGCGAAGGTCGATCTGCTGGAGGCCCGTGGAGAGGGCGTCGTACCGATCGAGTACAAGCGCGGCGGACCACGAGACGGAGAGATTCCGCTGTGGGAACCCGAGCTGGTGCAACTGTGCGCGCAGGTGCTGATCCTGCGTGACGCCGATTACAGCGTCCCGCACGCCGAGGTGTACTTCGCGGGTACGCGCACCCGCCACCACATCGGAATCACCGATGGCCTCGTCGAGCAGACGATGGCCGCAATCAAGGAGTTGCGCCATAACGCCGCCCGCGACGAGCCACCGCCGCCGCTGATCGAAAGCCCGAAGTGCCCGCGCTGCTCGCTAGTTGGAATCTGCCTGCCTGACGAGGTCAACGCGCTGCGCGATCGCTCCGAGCGGGCCCCCCGCCGCCTGGTCGCCGGTGACCCGCCGGCAACGCCGCTGTATGCGACGAACGCCGGTACCCGCCTGTCCAAGCGCGGCGGGCGCGTGGTCCTTTTGGAGGACGGCAAGGAGACCGCCTCCCGCCGCCTGATCGACGTATCGCACATCGCGGTGCTCGGCAACGTGACCGTCGGCAGCGCGCTGCTGCGCGCCTGCTTCGACAGCGGAGTTCCGATCCTGTGGTTCACAGCCGGCGGCTGGTTCAGCGGCTTCGCGACGGGAATGCCCGCGAAGAACGTCGCGGTGCGCATGCGCCAGCACCGCGCGGCGGCGCTCGGTAGCCCCGAACTCGCCGCGGCTTTCGTCGCGGGGAAGATACGCAACGCCCGCACGCTGCTGCGTCGGCACGGCGGGACTGACACAGGTCGTACACTCAAGCAACTCGCCGACCTGGCGAGGGCCGCCGAGACCGAGCGCAGCCTCGAGTCGCTGCTCGGGATCGAGGGGACAGCCGCGCGCCTGTATTTCGGTCGCTTCGGTGCCCTATTGAAGGGCACGGGCGAGGCCGCCGTCTTCTCCTTCGAAGAGCGCAACCGGCGCCCGCCACGCGACCCCGTCAACGCGCTGCTGTCGTTCGTATACGCACTGCTCATCAAGGACGTCACGGCCGCAACCCTCGCCGCGGGCCTCGATCCCTACGTCGGCGTCTACCATCGCCCGGGCTTCGGCCGCCCCGCCCTGGCGCTCGACCTCGCCGAGGAGTTCCGTCCCCTCCTCGGCGACTCCACGGTCATGACCGCGATCAACAACGGCGAGATTGTTGCCGGCGACTTCGTGACACGCGCTGGGGGCACCGCCCTCACCGAGCGCGGCCGGCGCAAGGCGATCGCGGCCTACGAGCGGCGTATGAGCACCGAGCTGCGCCACCCCCTCTTCCGCTACCGCGCAACCTACCGGCGGATGCTGGAGATACAGGCGCGTCTGCTCGCCGCCGTGCTCGTCGGCGACGTGCCCGCCTACCGCCCCTTGACAACCAGATAGCAGCGATCCGCCGTGGCCGACCGGATCCGGTATATCGTCGCCTACGACATCCGCCATCCGCGCCGGCTGCGGCGGGTCCACCGCGTCGCTACCGACCACGGCGAGCCCCTGCAATACTCGGTCTTCGTCTGCGACCTCACCCCGACCGAGCTGATCGCGCTCAAACGCGCCCTCCTCGCCGAGATCAAGACCACTGAGGACAGCATCGGCATCTTCGACCTCGGCGCCCCCACCGGCCGCGGAGTCCAGTGCATCGAGTTCATCGGCGTCCGCCGAGACCTACCCAGCGACGACCCCGCGATCTGGTGACCCGCGAGCGCTCAGGTGCGCCGCCAATCCCAGTCAGCGCTCGCGTCGGCAAAATGCCTGCATTTGGGCACCAGCAGACCCGCCTTGGATGTGTCAGCTGAGTTCCCGCCGCATAGCAATCGTCTACCTCTCGCAAGCCGCTCGAAAACGCCTGCAAATCTATGGCAAAATTCGCGAGCCGTCACCGGGGATGTGATTCCCCGGCTCTGTTGAAGCGGCAGCAGCTACAGACAGAGGGACTGGAGACAAACATGTCACCGGGGATGTGATTCCCCGGCTCTGTTGAAGCAGACGGCAAGCGACTACGCAGGGTGAGGGGGGTACTCACGGTCACCGGGGATGTGATTCCCCGGCTCTGTTGAAGCAGGTCCCTTGCGTTGGGCTGTGACCATGCCTCTAGGTGTCACCGGGGATGTGATTCCCCGGCTCTGTTGAAGCAACAACAGCATCCTTGGACACATCGGGGATGAGAGCAGCGAGTCACCGGGGATGTGATTCCCCGGCTCTGTTGAAGCCTGCGACTCCTCCGGCCCATGACACCAAGAGGATGACGGTCACCGGGGATGTGATTCCCCGGCTCTGTTGAAGCGACCCATCGTGTACCTTTACAACGATCCAGCCATATCGTCACCGGGGATGTGATTCCCCGGCTCTGTTGAAGCCGGGATAGCCCCTCGAACTTCTTTATGGGGTTTAGGTCGTCACCGGGGATGTGATTCCCCGGCTCTGTTGAAGCTCGACGCCTTTACGCATGTTGCTGCCAGCGTTTGCGCCGTCACCGGGGATGTGATTCCCCGGCTCTGTTGAAGCCATCGCCTGCCGGTCGGAGCCGGTGAGTTCGCCTACGGTCACCGGGGATGTGATTCCCCGGCTCTGTTGAAGCGAGCGTCCGAACGGCGAACCCGCCCAGGGCAGCAGTCACCGGGGATGTGATTCCCCGGCTCTGTTGAAGCGTAAGCCAGCACGCTGCACAGGAAAACCTCCGGGTGGTCACCGGGGATGTGATTCCCCGGCTCTGTTGAAGCGCGGTAAGCGTCCCACCGTGGCGCCGGGGGCGTCGGGTCACCGGGGATGTGATTCCCCGGCTCTGTTGAAGCCATCGCCTGCCGGTCGGAGCCGGTGAGTTCGCCTACGGTCACCGGGGATGTGATTCCCCGGCTCTGTTGAAGCGAGGTCAAGACCGCGTCGCCCACGGCAGGCACCGAGACGTCACCGGGGATGTGATTCCCCGGCTCTGTTGAAGCTATACACCCGGCCGGCGCCCTGCACACCGAGCGCGAGTCACCGGGGATGTGATTCCCCGGCTCTGTTGAAGCTACACGGCGCTCAAGCTCGTCGACCTCAATAGCGCCAAGTCACCGGGGATGTGATTCCCCGGCTCTGTTGAAGCTCCTTGGTCTGTCCCCGTCCTGGAGAGCGCTTTGTGGTCACCGAGGACGTGAGTCCTCGGCTCCGTTGAAGCTGAAAGACAACCCGAGCTTTGTGCGCCGGTAGGCTCTCACCGAGGACGTACGTCCTCGGCTTCGTTGAAGCCCGGCGAGCTGCGCCACCTATGCGCGCCGCGCTGTCGTCACCCGGGGATATGATTCCCCGGCTCCGTTGAAGCGTAGAGCACTCGCTTGGGCTGTTCGCGCCGACGGTCAGACGTCACCGGGATGTGAGTCCCCGGCTCCGTTGAAGCGTAGAGGATGGTGTGGTCTAGGTCTTCGCTGTCGAGTCATCGGGGATGTGATTCTCCCTGGCGATCCGCGACCTGCTGCAGTCACCGAGGATGCGAATCATCGGCTCCGTTGAAGCCCCCATGTCAACGGCCATTGGTTTCTCCCCGCGGGCGGCCATCGGTTCTCCCCGGTGGCGGCCATGTTTTCTCCCCAGTGGTGGCCATGAGTTTTCCCCATGGCGTGGGGTGCGGCGCGGTCAGCCAGCCAGGGGCCTCACCCCCTCTCCGGTGGTTGCCTGGGTCAGGCGGTAGCTCTCGGTGCCGTCGGTGAGAAGGACGTGTGCGTGGTGCAGTAGCCGGTCGACGGTTGCGGCGGCGAGTGTTTTGGGCATCAGCTCGTCGAACCCGGCGGGGTGGATGTTGCTGGTGAGCGCGATCGAGCGCTTCTCGTAGGCGGCGTCCACGACGCGGAAGAGCGCCTCGGCCGCGTCGGTGGCGACGGGGAGCAGCCCGACGTCATCGATGATGATGAGGTCGGCGTGGATCAGTTTCCCGATCGCTTTGGCGACTGTGTCGTCGGCGCGGTGGCGGCGCATGAGCGCTGCGAGGGACTCCAGGGTGTGCCACGCGACTGTTTTGCCTTGGTCGATCGCGTGGTGTCCGAGCGCCTCGACCCAGTGACTTTTCCCGGTCCCGGACGGTCCGCAGACGCAGAGGTTCTCCGCGCGCGTGACCCACTCGAGCGTTCTGAGGGCTTGCTGGGTGGCCTTGGGGATCGTGCTCGCTTTCTCCTGCCACGCGTCGAGTGTCTTGCCCGCCGGCAGCTGCGATGAGCGCCGCCGCGTCCTGATCGTCGCTTGGTCGCGGCCGGCGGCCTCCTCGGTCAAGAGCACGCGCAGGATCTCGGCGGGCTCCCACCGCTGGGAGGCAGCGGTCGCGATCACCTCCGGTGCGGCGTGGCGAACATACGGCAGCCGCAGACGGCGCAGCAGCCGGTCGAGCTCTTCGGGGAGCGGTGGCGGTGGGGGTGTCTGGACGGTCATCGTGCGCTCCTCTCGTACTGCTCGGCGATGTTGGCGAGCAGGTCCAGTTCGAACGCGAGCTTGCGTGCTTGGACGGGGTCGATCGCGCAGCGCGCCGGCTCCAGCGCGCGCCAGCTCGGACGGTCCGGGTCGTCGGTGAAGACCAACTCGATCTCCTGGCGCCAATCCCCGGTGGGTAGCTGCTCGAGATGCTCGGGGTCGAGCTCTGGGTGAACCTCGTGGTAGTAGCTCATCGCCCGAAGCCCTCCCATGCCTGCGTGGAGCGCTGCAGCGTCTGCTCCTCCGATGCCCTGGCGGGAAACGGGATCACGTTCCCCGCCTGGTGGTGAGAGAGGATCGCGGCGAGGTCACCCTCGCCGAAGCGCCCGGCCTGCGCGCAGAGCCCCAGTGCGTGAGCGACCTCCTCAGCGCCGTGGAGCTTTGAGAGATCGACCGCCTCGGCCATCTTGCGCCGCACCCTGCTCGCGCCGGCCGCGGCCGCGTGGATGAGCCAAGCCTCGGCGCCCGGCCCGAGCTCCAGGAACGCCTTCTCCTGATCGCCCTTGGCGCGGGGACGACGCTCAAGCGCCCCCGCTGACCGCGGCGGATAGTGCTCATCCTTGATGCTCGGCTGCCCCGGTGTCGTCAGCTCGTGACGCGCGACCTCGCGCGGACCCTCGGGGGAGTCGGCGTGCACGACGACCAGTTCGCTGCCGTCCACGCGCGCCCACACCCGCTCATCGACGAGGCTCGACGGGACGGAGTAGAGCGCACCACCCAGCGAGACCGTCGCCTGCCTGGAGACCCGCCGCGTCTGCCCGAAACACAGCGTATGCGCGAGGGCCGGGAGCGGGTGCAGCCGCCCCTGCTCCTCGGCGAGCATCACCACCGGTGCTCTGCGCGTGACGCGGTGCTCACGCGTGTTCACCCTGTCGCAGAACTCCTCGCACGAGCGCTCAAGCTCAGCGAAGGACTCATACCCCGGGTGCAGGTTGTGCTCGGTCGGTACCACGTCGGCCTTCGCGATCCTGACCGTCGCCTCCGAGCCACCCTTGCTCTGCGGGTCCGCCGGCACACACGTAGCGACGCTCAACCCATAGTGGCGGCCTACCGCGACGATCTGCGGGTTACGGACCGCGATCCCGCACACATGATCCACCGAGACGGTCCGCTCGTTGTCAGTCAACGCGTACGTCGGGACACCCCCGAACGCCCGCAGCGCCCGGTCCAAGCCCATCACGACGCTCGCCATCGTGCGATCCCACAACGGCAGCACAACCCGGAAACGCGACCACGCAAGCCACGCACAGAACAACACCGTTCCGCGCCCCGCGACCTCCGGCCCGTCACCGTAATCCCACTGCATCCACAACCCCGGCTCCGTGACCCACGGCCGCGTCCGCCGGCCGTGCTCCGAGCGCCAAGCACGCTTCGCCCTGGCGACCGCCCGGCGGGTCGTGCGCTCCGAGCCCATATAGCCCATCGCGACGAGCCGCTCGTGCGCCTTGTCCGCACGGATCTTCCCCCGCGAGCGATCAACCCACTCATCGATCTTCCCCGCGAACGCGTCCACGCGTGGACGCGCACGCATCGCCACCGGCAGTCCGCCGCCGGCCTCATCCCGCGCCGCTACCCAGTGCGCGACCGTCTTGTGATCACAACCCGCGAGCTCCGCAGCACCACGCAGCGAGCCCGTCAAATCGAATGCCTCCAGTATCTCCATGACTTCCTCCGAACTCTTCATCAAGCCCGCCTCCCTCACGTGCCTCGTTGATAAGGCACCCGGGACTACAGGCCGCTCAGGACAGGACAGTGGGGAGAACCGATGGCCACACACGGGGAGATCCAGTGGCCGCCAGTGGGGAGAATCAACGGCCGCCTACGGGGAGAATCTCATGGCCGCCGTCACCCCCACGCCATCAGCGCGTTGCCAACGTTGGTGCCGTCACCGGGGATGTGCGTCCTCGGCTCCGTTGCAGTACGGCTCCACCGCACCGCTTGGTACGGCATCTCCATACCGAGACGAAGTCGTGGCGCCGTTGGTCCACTTCGAGCAGCCTCCCGGCCTGTGGTAGGATTTTCTAGGTAGTGATTCCTACCAACCTAATCCACCCATGCTGAGCACGGTTTCCGAGAAGGGCCAGATCACGGTCCCCAAGCCTCTGCGCGAGCGGCTGGGCATCCGCGCCGGGGACCGCCTGGAGCTAACCGAGGAGGAAGGGCGGCTGGTGGCCCGCAAGGCCGTCGCCAGCGACCCAATCGCGGCCGTCTACGGGATCCTCGAGAGCGAGCAGAGCACCGACGAGGCCATCCACGCCCTGCGTGGCACGCCCGACGCCGTGTGATCACGGCCGTCGACACGAGCGTGCTGCTCGACATCTTCGGCGCCGATTCCGAGTTCGGGCCACGCTCCGCGGCAGCCATGCGCAGATGTCTCGCCGAGGGCAGCATCCTTGCCTGTGAGGTCGTGTGGGCAGAGACGGCGGCCTCGTTCGCGCCCGGCGCAGCCGCCGAGGCGGCGCTGACCGACCTGCGGGTCGACTTCTCACCGCTCGACGCTTCCACCTCGCTGGCCGTGGGGCAAGCCTGGCGCGCCTACCGCCAGGCCGGCGGGAGCCGCGAGCGGGTGATCGCCGATTTTCTGATCGGCGCGCACGCCCTCGCGCACGCCGACCGCCTGCTCACACGCGATCGCGGTTTCTACCGTCGCTACTTCAGCGAGCTGCGCATCGAGGATCCGGGAGACCCCTGAAGGTGCTCGCCGCCGCGATCCACGTGGACCAGGGGACGTTCCTCGCTATCGTCTTCACGGCGGCACTGGCGGGCACAATCGCGGCGATGGCCAGTGCCCGCGGGGTGCTGCTGCCCACCGTTGTGCTCGAGCTGCTGCTCGGGGTGGTGCTCGGACCGCACGTGCTGGGTCTGCACGTCACCGAGTTCATCTCTTTCTTCGCGGACCTCGGCCTGGGTCTGCTGTTCTTCTTCGCCGGCTATGAGATCGATCTGCGGCGGATCAAGGGCGAGCCGCTGCGCCTGGCGCTGGCCGGCTGGGCGCTCTCGCTCGTGCTGGCCTACACGATCGGCGGTGTGCTCGCGGCCGCGGGGGTCGTGCTCTCCCTGCTCTACACCGGCTCGGCGCTGGCGACAACGGCGATCGGCACGCTGATCCCGATCCTCTCCGACGCCGGGGAGTTGCGCACGCGCTTTGGCACCTACCTGCTCGCGGCCGGCGCCGTCGGCGAGTTCGGTCCGATCGTGCTGCTGACGGTGGTGCTCTCCACTCAGAGCCCGCCCCACAACGCGCTGATCCTGGTTGCCTTCGTGGGTCTCGCGGTGGGTGTGGCGCTGTTCGCGGTGCGCTCCTCCGAGCGCACGCTGCCGCTGTTTGAGAAGACGCTGGAGAGCAGCTCCCAGCTCGCCGTGCGCTGGATCGTCGTGCTGGTCTTCGCCCTCGCGCTGCTGGCCTTCCAGCTCGGGCTCGACCTGCTGCTGGGCGGGTTCGCGGCAGGGGTCATCACGCGCCAGGTGCTCAAGACGCGCGAGCTGCCGGCGTTCGACTCCAAGCTCACCGCCGTCGCGTTCGGGGTGTTCGTGCCGTTCTTCTTCGTCGCCTCCGGGATGAGCCTCGACGTCTCGGCGCTTTTCGCAAGCGTCTCCGGCGTGCTGAAGATGGGCGTCTTCCTGCTGCTGTTCCTGGTCGTGCGAGGCACCCCGGCGCTGCTGTTCTACCGCAGCGTGCTCGACGCGCGCGAGCGCGTGTGTTGGCGCTAATGACCTCGACCCAGCTGCCGCTGGTCCTGGCGATCACCGCGGTGGCCGTCAGCAGCGGACACATGCGCCCCTCCACGGCGGCCGCGCTGGTGGGCGCGGCCGTGCTCTCGACGCTCATCTTCCCGATGCTGGGGCTACGCCTGCGGGGGGATCTGGCTGAGTCCAGCGCCGACGATCCAGCCGGTAGAGCACATGCTGACGCAGCGGATCGGACTCGGCCAGCAGAGGGTGATCGAAGTCCTCCCCGGGGTCGCGGCGCATTGCAAGACGCTCCATCACTGCGCGCGAGCGGCGATTGCACTCCGCCGTGAAAGAGACAACCTCTGAGAACCCGCACCGCTCGAAGCCGAAGGCCAGCGCCGCCCTCGCCCCCTCGGTCGCGAACCCCCTCCCCCACGAAGACCGAGCCAAACGCCAGCCCACCTCCACAGCCGGCGCGAAGAACACGTCGAAGTCCACCGGCGAGAGACCGACGAAACCGACACAAGGCGCCTCCCCCGGCACCTCGACCGCCCACAGGCCATAGCCATTGGCCTCGAAGCCCGCCTCGATCCGCTCGATCAGTGCCTTGCTCTCGCCTCGTGAGAGCGCGGCCGGCAGGTACTCCATGACCGCGGGATCGGCGTTCAGCGCCGCGAACGGCTCCAGGTCCACGGGCCGCCAGCGCCGCAGAAGCAGTCGCTCGGTTCGCAACTGCGACACGTCATCCACGCGAGCCGTACTCCGCGGCTGAGGACCCCGGCGACACGGCGGGCGACGGGCCCGGGCGCAGATGGCGGTTCAGGAACGCCAGCTGGTCAGCCAGGAGCTTCTCGTGGTGAGGCCCGTCGTAGATGTCGAAGTGATCGACCCCTGGGTAGGTGCGCAGCTCGCCCAGCGGCGCGCGGTGAGCTGCCGCAATCGCAGGCCCAGGCTTGGCGACCTGGTCGCACTCGCCCACACAGACAAGCCACGGGCAGTGCAGCCTGCTGGCGTAGCGTGCCGGGCGATAGGGACGGCCGAGCAGCCACCGCGAGGAGGCACGGTCACGCCAGCGGGAGTCCTCACCGATGGCCACAACGTGACGCCAGCCAGCCTCGCCGCCAGGGGTGTTGATGAACGCCGCCTCATCTGGCTGCCCGACGACGGGGAGATACCGGCCCAGGACGGCAGCGCACACCATACGACCGGTGACCCGCAGGGAGGAGCGATGCGCCTGACGCGCCATGTCCAGGAAGGGAACCTGGCTGACCACCGCCGCTACACGCGGATCCTGTGCGGCCGCGGCGAGCGCGTTTCCCCCGCCCATCGAGGAGCCGAACGTAGCCACACGCTCAGCATCGATCCCGGGAAGCGACCGCGCAAAGGCAATCGCCGCATGCCAATCCTCCATCTGCCTCTTGGGCAGGAACAAGTCCTGCGCGCCGGTGCTGTCGCCGAAACCACGGTGGTCGAACACGAGCGCCGCGATACCCGCCGCTGCGAAACGCCTGGCGAAAGCGCCCAGCCCATCGCGACGCGTTCCAGAGAGCCCGTGGGCCATCACGACGATGGGAGCCAGAGGCGTATCGCCTGCCGCGGGATAAAGCCAGGCCGCACACGAGTCCGCCCCGGATGAGAACCGCAGATCTTTTCTATCCATGACCCGATAACGGCGCGGGGCACCGAAACGTGAGATCCACACGGCTCAATGCTGTGATTTGCCGCGAGCCCTTGCCGCGACCGAACGAAGTGCGCCTGGGGGGAATCGAACCCCCGACCTGCGGTTTGAAAGACCGCTGCTCTTTGGCACCCCGTAGGTTGCCGTTGACCACTGAGCTACAGGCGCGTGGCGAGACAGCGGGATTCTAGTTGGATTCGCAGAACCCGGCGATAGCCGCACCCGAGCCGCGCTCAGACCGACTCAGCCCTCGATCGCCGCGTAGACCTCGTCGAGCAGTTTCGCGCGGTCGGCCAACTCGAAGTTCTCGGCCAGGTAGCGGTCGGCCTGCTCGCGCGGCTCGCCGTTGAGGGCCATGTTGAGCGCGATCAGGCGCGCGCCGTCGAGGTCGTCATCCAGGGGCGCGGCAGGGTCGGCGCGTGGTGTCTGACTGGGCATAGCGGGCGTGGACGTCGTGGCAGGTCTGGACGTAGCAGGTTTGGATGGCACGGGCGTGGAGGTTGCTGGTCCGGACGCGGCAGGTAACGGGGGTGCCCCTTGCTCGGTTCCGTTCGGCGCTCCAGATGCGCCCTCCCCCGTAAGCTCCTCGAGCGGGGGCGCCTCGGAGTCCACCAGCCAGTGTGCCTCCACCTCGACCTCTCCTGCCGGCAGCGCACCAGCCCCAACCTCAACTCCTCCGCCTTCAACTCCGGCCGAACCAACCCCCGAGGCGGCGTCGTAGAGCTCGCCCATGTTGGTCTCCACCGACCCCAGGTCCGCCGCCAGGCGCCCAGCCCCGGCGCGCAGCGACTGAACCAGCGCGGAGACCTCACCGTCCATCGACTCGACGCGCTCGCGCAGGACGGCGGTGGCGGCAGAGACGGCCTGCACGTGGCGCTGAGCGCGGGCGACGGCCTCCGCGCGCGTGCGCTCGGCGTCGCGCTCGGCGTCCTGGCGGGTGCGCTGGGCCAGCTCGGCGGCCTGCTGCTCGATGTCCGCGGCGGTGGCCTCGGCGGCCTCCAAGATGGACTGCACCTGGGTGCCGGCGGCGGAGCCAAGCGTTTCGCCGCCAGCGGCGTCCAGCGAGCGCGCGAGCGAGTCGATCTCCACCGCCAGAGCGCGCAGGTGGGTGTCCACCGCGGCCGGGTCGTACCCTCGCCGGGAGATCGGAAAGTCGCGTCGTTCGACGCTCTGACGGTCCAGCTCCACTGGGGGCGAAGCGTAGCGGACGGTCAGGCCGGCACTCCCCACCGGCCCTCTCACCGTGACCGGCGAAGGCTACCGACGAAGCGCCCGCGAGCGGCCTACGCCAACTCCTCCACCGGCGCGTCCTCGCCCGCGGGCGCGCCCGCCGCGCCGTCCCCCGGCGCCTCCCCAGCCTGCGCCTCGCGCAAGTCGCGGCGTAGCTCGCGGATCTCATCGCGCAGCTGGGCGGCGTACTCGAAGCGCAGGTCCTCGGCGGCGGCCAGCATCTCCTCCTCCAGCTCCACGGCCATGCGCTCCAGCTCGTGGCGCGGAACCTCCTCGCCACGCGCCGCGCCACTGCGGGTGCGGCGCCGGCGGCGGGGGACCTTGGACTCGGACTGCAGGAACTCGGCGATGTCCGAGACGCCCTTCACCACGGTGGCGGCGGTGATGCCGTGCTCAACGTTGTAGGCCAGCTGGATGGCGCGGCGGCGGTCGGTCTCCTCCAGCGCGGCGCGCATCGCGCGGGTCTCCTTGTCGGCATACATCAAGACCGTGCCCTTGACGTTGCGCGCGGCGCGCCCGATGGTCTGGATCAGCGAGGTCTCGCCGCGCAGGAAGCCCTCCTTGTCGGCGTCCAGGATCGCCACGAGGGAGACCTCCGGCAGGTCAAGCCCCTCGCGCAGCAGGTTGACCCCGACAAGCACGTCGTACACACCGAGCCGTAGGTCGCGGATGATCTGGATGCGCTCCAGCGTGTCGATCTCGGAGTGCAGGTAGCGCACCTTGAAGCCCATCTCCAGCAGGTACTGGGACAGGTCCTCGGACATCTTCTTGGTGAGCGTCGTCACCAACACACGCTCTTCGCAGGAAACACGCCCACGGATCTCGTTCATCAGGTCGTCGATCTGGTTGCGCGTGGCGCGCACGTGCACCAGCGGATCCACAATCCCGGTGGGCCGCACGATCTGCTCCACCACACGGCCCGAGCGGGTGCGCTCGTACTCGCCTGGCGTGGCGGAGACGAACAGCAGCTGGGGGGTGATGGACAGGAACTCCTCGAAGGTCTGCGGGCGGTTGTCCATCGCGGAGGGCAAGCGGAAGCCGTACTCGACAAGGGTGGACTTGCGCGAGCGGTCGCCCTCAAACATGCCTCCGATCTGGGGGACCGTCTGGTGGGACTCATCGATGAAGCACACGAAATCGTCAGGGAAGTAGTCGATCAGGCAGTACGGCCGCTCCCCCGGCTGACGGCCATCGAGGATACGCGAGTAGTTCTCGATGCCCGAGCAGAAGCCCATCTCGCGCAGCATCTCCATGTCGTACTGGGTGCGCTGGCGCAGGCGGTGGGACTCCAGCGGCTTGCCGTCGGCCTCGAGCTGAGCACAGCGGGCCTCCAGTTCCGCGGCGATCGCAGCGACCCCTTCCTCCACCGTGCCCTCCTTGACGTTGTAGTGGGTGGCGGGCCAGATGGCGACGTGCTCCAGGTCCTCCTCCAGCAGCTCGCCGGTGAGGGGGTCGAACTGGACCAGGCGCTCGACCTCGTCGCCGAAGAGGGTGGCGCGGTAGGCGGTCTCGGCGTAGGCGGGGAAGACCTCCAGCGTCTCCCCCTTGACACGGAAGGTGCCACGCGAGAGGACGGTGTCGTTGCGGGTGTATTGGATCGAAACCAGCTTGCGCAGCAAACGCTCGCGGTCCAGCACTTCGCCGCGGCGCAGGATCTGCATGTTCATCTCGTACACCTCGGGCGAGCCCAGACCGTAGATGCAGGAGACGGAGGCGACCACCACCACGTCGCGCCTGGCGAACACGGCGGCGGTGGCGGCGTGGCGCAGGCGGTCCACCTCCTGGTTGATCGCGGAGTCCTTCTCGATGTACAGGTCGCGGCTCGGAACGTAGGCCTCAGGCTGGTAGTAGTCGTAATAGGAGACGAAATACTCGACGGCATTGTCAGGGAAGAACGTGCGGAACTCGTTGCACAACTGCGCCGCGAGCGTCTTGTTGTGCGCGATCACCAGCGTGGGGCGCTGCACGGCCTCGATCACGCCGGCCATCGTCATCGTCTTGCCCGTCCCGGTGGCCCCCAGGAGCGTCTGAAAGCGCTCTCCCGCCAGGACTCCTTCGGCCAACGACGCGATCGCCTTCGGCTGGTCAGCCGCGGGCGCAAAGGCGGAGTCGAGACGGAAGTCGGGCATCGGTGCAGGCACTACGGTAGCGAGCGCACGCCCGGCTGCCGTAAATGAGGAGGGGACCGGCAGAGCCGGTCCCAGCGGGCCGCGAAGTGGGGGCGAACTGGGACGCCGCCCACACAGGTCAATCCAGTGTTTTGAGCTCACTTAGCTGAATGGGGGGCGAACTGCCGCGCCGCCCACACAGGTCAATCCAATAGTTTGAGTTCGCTTCAGGTGGGCTGGGGGCAGACGGCCGCGCCGCCCACACAGGCCGATCCAGCGAGCTCGCCAGGTTGGTGCCAGCGCACTGCCGCCGCCCACACCCGGTCACCACCCAAACAGGCCGCTGCGGTAGCGTTTCCCGGGGATCCGGCCAGGAGATACGCGTGAAGCACAGCGGCAGAGGCAGACGCATGGCAGCCTTCACCATCGTAACCGCGCTCGCGGGCGCGGCGGGTGCGAGTACGACCGTGCTCGCCGGCGGAGGCGAAAGCGGAGCGAGCCTGCAGGCCTGGGGCGACAACGCCTACGGCGAGATCGGTCATGGAGTGCGCAACGGAGAACCCGTCCGCTCCCCCGTGGAAGTACAGGGGGTCGCGTGCGCGACCTCCGCCGTGGCGACGTACGACGACAGTTACGCGGTTCTCGCCGACGGACACGTGGCAGCTTGGGGCGCGGACTCCACGCTGCGCGGTCTGGGCGACGGGGACCCGGGCAACGTCGAATACAGCTACACACCGGTCGAAGTCCCCGGCATCTCGACGGCGCGGCGGGTGGTGGCCGACGGACAGGACGCGTATGTGCTGCTCGCCAACGGCACCGTCGACGGGTGGGGAAGCAACCAGGACGGGCAGTTCGGCAACGGCAAGGCGGGCGAAGAAACCGATACTCCCGGGGCGGGGATCGGCGGCTTCGCCGGCGGCGTGCAGGCGATGGCCGCCAGCAACGGAACGGAGCTGGCGCTGCTCGCCGGCGGCGAAGTCAAGTCGTGGGGCTACAACTCTGTGGGTCAGCTCGGTAACGGCACCGAAGGCTTCTCCGAACCGACGCCTGGCTTTGTGAAGAACGCCACGGACAGCGGAGAACTCCAGCACATCAAGGCGGTCGGCGAGGGGAGCGTATTCAGCGTTGCCCTTACAACGGGCGGCGAAGTGGTGGCCTGGGGCGGCAACGCTGTCACGGGCCTGGGCGCTGGCAACGTCCACTACCACAGCGTTCTGCCTGTAACGGTCGAAGACACCGCGGGCGACGGCAATCCGCTGAAGGGCGTCACCGCGATTGCGGTCGGGGCCAACTTCGTACTGGCGCTGCTTGAAAACAAGACCGTGGTCGCGTGGGGCTACGACGCGCTCGGACAGCTCGGTAACGGCGAGCACCCCGTCGAGACGTTCTACCACCCGATCGCAGTACCGGGCCTGACCGAAGTCGTCTCGATCGTTGCCACCCAGGAGGACGGCTATGCGCGCCTGGCCAACGGCACCGTGTGGGCGTGGGGCAACAATACGCAGGGCGAGGTCGGCAATGGCTCGACCGAAACCCCGATCGACACGCCGACGCAGATAACGGCGCTCGGTGATGAAACGACCGGCTTGTCCGAAGGCGCGGATGGGCAGCACGGAATCGCCCTGGGACCGGTGGCGAACTGCACGAACACCTCCACCTCCACGTCGACGTCCTCCACGAGCACCTCGACGAGCTCCACGACCACCACCTCGACATCGACATCGACCAGCCCCAACTCGCCCCCTTCCAACACCAACCCCAACTCGCCCCCAACCCTCAACGGCAACACCGGCACCCCCGGCGCGAACCCCTCCCAGGCGAGCGCCGCGAGCGGAGCCGTGCTGGCCACCGAGCTGGGACTCGCCTCGGCCACGGCCTGCGTGAGCCACCGCTCGTTCACGATCCACATCCACCAGCCGGCCGGGTACCCCAAGATCGTGTCCGCCGAAGTGCTGCTCAACCACAAGCAGGTGGGGACCGTAAAGGGCAAGCGGATCACCAGCCAGGTGGTCCTGCGCGGTCTGCCGGAGGGGACGTTCACGATCCTGATCCGCGCCCATCTCGCGGGAGGCCGCACCATCACCGGGACCCGCACGTACCACACGTGCGCCAAGCACAGGCTGAAGGGTCACCACCACAAGCTTTGACGATGGTTAGGCGGGCGACGGCGCAGACGCTCCCGCGCATGACTGGCGACACCGCCTACGTCCGACGGGCAGACCGGGGCTACTCCAGCCCCAGCTGCCGCGCATACGTAGCGCGGTACTCCCGTTGCGCTTCCAGCACCCGTTCCACATACGCCTGCGTCTCGGGGAAGGGGATTTGAGCGATCGTCAGCGAGCCGCCCGCGCGGGCGACCCAGCGATCGACGTTGGCCAGCCCGGCGTTGTAGGCCGCTACGGCAAGCATCTCGTCACCCCCGTAGTGGTTGAGCAGGTAGCGCAGGTAGTAGGCCCCATACGCCACGTTCACCGCTGGCGTGGCGAGGTCGGCGGTGGTGAAGCTGTTGCCACCCGACAAGCGGGCCAGGTAGAGCGCTGTTTCGGGCAGGATCTGCATCAGCCCCAGCGCCCCGGCCGAGGAGGTGCGCGGTTCGAATTTGGTCTCGGCGTAGATCACCGCCGCGATCAGCGCCGGGTCGAGGTCCTTGGCGGCCGCCTGCGTGCGGATCACGCTAGCGTCCTGGAGCGGCAGCAGCGGTTCGGGGGCCGCGTGCTGCAGGCGCGTCACCAGCGCTCCCACCACGAGGACCACCAGGACGATCGCCACCAGCGTCCCCAGCGCCCGTCGGCGGTGGTACGGGCTGCCCCTCATCCCTCCAGCTTGTCAAGGATGGCCGACAGCTCGCGCTCCATCTCCTCCTCGGTGCCGTCGTTGTGCACGGCGAAGGTGGCCTGGCGGACCTTCTCCTCCTGGGAGAGCTGGCGCGCGGTGCGCTCCGCTGCCAGCGCGTGCCCCCGCCCGGCGGCCCGGGCCTGGCGCAGAGACTCCTCCGCGACAACGGCCACGGTGGCGTCGAACGCGGGAGCCATGCCGGCCTCGAACAGCAGCGGCGCCTCCACCACCGCCGCGCGGGGGGGCGGTCGGCGTGCGCGTGTCTCCTGCACCCACGCCGCGATGCGCTCGCCCACCAGCGGCCACAAGGTGCTCTCCAGCCACTTGCGCTCCCCCTCGTTCGCGAAGGCGTGCGCGGCGACCGCGGCGCGGTCCACCACTCCCCCGGGCGCCACCTCCTCGCCCCAGCGCTTCACCACCGCGGCGCGCAGAGGGTCGCTCCGGTACAGCTCGTGCACGACGGCGTCGGTCGAGAGCACGGCCGCGCCCATCCGCTCCAGCGCCGCCAGCGCTGTGGACTTGCCGGCGCCCATCCCCCCGGTCAGCCCCACGAGGGGCACGGGCTCACCCACGGCGCCTCCCGTCGAGGTCAGTCCCGCGAGGGCTCGGCGGCAGGCTGCAACTGCGGGTCCAGCTCGTCCGGGGCCGCCTCGGCGGCGGGCTCCTCGACTGCGTCCGACGCCTCCTCGGCCTCAGGGGCCGCGGGCGCCGCCTCAGCGGCTGGCTCCTCGACTGCATCGGGCGCCTCAATCTCAGCGGCTGGCTGCTCGACTGCGTCCGGCGCCTCGGGGGCGGACTCCTCAGCAGCTGGCGCCTCAACCTCAGGGACCTCGGCCGCCGGCGCCTCGGGTTCGACCACAACCTCAGCCGCCGGCGCCTCCGAGGCCTCAACCGCCACCGCCTCGTGAGTCTCTTCGGCCGTCGCGTCCGGGGCCTGCGCCTCAGCCACAACCTCAGCCGCCGGCGCCTCGGGCGTTTCAACCGCCACCGCCTCAGGTGCATCTGCCGCCGGTACCTCGGGCGCCTCGGCCGCCGGCGCCTCAACCACGGGCGCCTCCGGAGCCTGCGCCTCGACCTCGCCTCCGCCCTCGGCCTGCTCCTCCGGCTCAGCCGCGGGAGCGCTGGGCGCCTCGACTCCCGCGCGCGGGAGCGGCAGGATCTGGTCCTCCACGCGCTTGGCCGACAGCGACAGCCGCCGCCGCTCGGAGTCGATCTCGAGGATCTTCACGCGGATCTCATCGCCGGGGTGCACGACCTCGCGCGGGCTTTCCACGTGGTGGGCGGCCAGCTCGGAGATGTGCACCAGCCCCTCCACCCCGTCCAGGATCTCCACGAACGCGCCGAAGGTGACCACCTTGGTGACCTTGCCCTCCAGCTCGTCGTTGATGTTGTAGGTGTCCATGATCCGCTGCCACGGATCCTCCTGGGTCTGCTTGAGACCGAGCGAGATGCGCTGGCGGTCGCGGTCGATGTCCAGGACCTTCACTTTCACCGTGTCGCCGATGTTCAGGATCTCCGAGGGGTGGTTGACGTGCGACCACGAGAGCTCTGAGATGTGGATCAGCCCGTCGATGCCGTCGAGGTCGACGAACGCGCCGAAGTCGACGATGTTCGAGATCTGGCCCTCCACCACCAACCCGGGCTGCAGGCGGTCGAGGATTTGCTGGCGCACCTCCTTGCGCTCCTCCTCCAGCACGGCGCGGCGCGAGAGCACGACGTTGTTGCGCGAGCGGTTGAGCTCGATCACCTTCGTCTCGATCTTCGTGCCCATGTACTCGTCCAGGTTGGGCACCCTGCGAATGTCGACCAGCGAGGCGGGCAGGAAGCCGCGCACGCCCAGGTCGATGATCAGCCCGCCCTTGACGACCTCGATGACGGTCCCCTCGACCGCTTCGCCGGACTCCGCCGAGGCCTCGATGCGCCGCCACGCCTTCTCGAAGCGGGCGCGCTTCTTGGACATGATGAGGCGCCCGTCCTGGTCCTCCTTGGTGAGCACCAGGGCGTCGACCTCCTCGCCCAGCTCCACCTCGTCGTGCGGGTCGACCGACTTGCGGATCGACAGCTCGTTCGCGGGGATGACGCCCTCGGACTTGTAGCCGATGTCGACCAGCACCTCGTCCTTGTCGATGCGCACGACGTGGCCGGTGACGACCTCGCCCTCCTCGATCGGCCGCATCGTGGCGTCGTAGTTGGGGATCACCTGCCCATCCACTTCCAGCAGGAGTCCGCCCGAGCCCTCGATCACGTGGGCCTGGGGATTGTCGATCAGCGCTTGCACCGCTCGAAGCCTAGCGCAGCCTCTCGGCCGCCGCTCGTATCATTCCCCGCGTGCCCGTTCGAGCGACCAAGCGCGGCGCCGCGCGCACCCCCCTGACGCGCGACTGCGACGTGCTGATCTGCGGCGCGTCCTTCGCCGGTCTCGCGGTCGCGCGCGAGCTCGCCGGCTCGGGCGCACGCGTACTACTGATCGACAGGTACGAGATCGGTGAGCGCCAGACATCCGCCTGCGCCGCCCCCACGCTGTGGCTCCAGGCGCTTGGCCTGCAGGACTCCTTGCGCCAGACCTTCGCCGAGCTGATGGTCCACACGCCGTGGCGCTCGGCCCGCTGGACTTTGCCCTGGACGTTTTCGACTTTCGACTACCGCGAGCTCTGTGCCTTGCTCTACGCGCAGGCTCACACTACGAACGCCCCCTCCTCATCCTTAACTTCAGCGGGCACGCACGGTGACGTGGAGTTCGAGACCGCCACCGTCACCGCACGGGACGGCCACGTGGTGCACACCGACCGCGGCGAGTTGCGCGCGCCGCTGATCGTCGACGCGCTGGGCTGGCGTCGCGTGCTGTCGGGTGGCGCCCCCATCCAGCCACCGCGCGCGCGCCTCTCGCGCGGGCTGGAGGTGCACCCGGGAGGCCGCGGCGAGGAGATGGAACTGTGGATCGACGCGCGCTGGGTGCGCGCCGGCTACGGCTGGAACTTCCCCGCGGGCGATGAGCTGCGCGTCGGCGTGGGCTCCTTCTGGCCCACCCACCACGTCAAGGAGCCCACCGTGCGTCTCGCCGCCGAGCTGGGGCTCCCGCCCGAGGGGTACCAGGGCAACTGGATCCCCCACCAGCTGCGCCCCGCTGTCGAGGACCAGGTCTTCTTCGCGGGCGACTCCGCCGGTCACTGCCTGCCGCTCACCGCCGAGGGCATCCGCACCGCCTTGTATTTCGGGCTGGCCTGCGGGCGCGAGCTGCGCGCGGTGATCGAGGGCCGCGCCACTCGCGCGCAGGCGCTGCAGCGCTACGGCGCGTTCTCCGCCGCGCACGCGCGCGAGTTTCGCTGGCTGTTGCGCGTGCAGCGCGCGGTGGGCCGCCTCACCACCACCCGCGCGCCCACGGTGATGTCCCGGGCACTTGAGAACCCGCGCTTCGCCGCCTGGTCCTTCAACCACTACCTGGCGATCGCCCCGCCTTCGTTCGTGGGAGACGACCCACGCACAGTCTCGTCCGGGGCGCGTCTGCACGCGCCCGCCACCGCCTGAGCCCGTACCCGTCGCGACGCCCGCGAGAGCTCAGAATCTCCGCCAGCGCCAGTGCCAGCCTGCGGATCCCCTCTTCGATCGCCGGCTCGGAGAGGTTGGCGTAGCCCAACACCAGACCGTCGTCTTCGGGTCTCGGCTCGGCGAAGGCGTAGCCCAGCGAGTACACCCCCACGGAGTGCGCGCGCGCCGCGTGCACCAGCGCCACCCCGTTCACCGCGCGGGGCAGCCTGACGATCGCGTGCAGCCCGGCTGCCACGCCCGTCACACGTGCGCCGGGCAGGTGCTTGGCTACCGCCCGCGTGAGTGCGTCGCGACGCGCGCGGTAGCGACGGCGCGCCTGGCGCAGATGGCGGTCGTACCCGCCGTTCTCGATCAGTCGAGCCAGCGTCAGCTGGTCAAGGGTGGGCGGCGTGCTGCCCGTCAGGAAGCTCTGCCCTGCCATCACGTCCACCAGACGCGGCGGTAGCACCATCCAGCCTAGCCGCAGCGCTGGGGCCAGGGTCTTGCTGACCGTCCCCATGTACACCACGCGATCGGGCGCCAGCCCCTGCATCGCCGCCAGCGGCGGGCGGTCATAGCGGTACTCGGCGTCATAGTCGTCCTCGATCACCACGCGCCCTCCCTCGCCGGCCCATTCCAGCAGAGCGGTGCGCCGCTCGGCGGCCAGCGCCACGCCCGTCGGCGACTGGTGCGCCGGGGTAACCATCACACCGTCCACGCTCCCGGCGCGCGCTTCGAGCGCCGCCAGCTCGTGCACCGCCACCCCCTGCTCGTCCACGGGGAGGAAGCTCAGACGCGCGCCGTGCGCCATCAGGATCGCACGGTGGGGCGGCAGCCCGGGGTCCTCGACAGCCAGGTGCACGCCGCTGTCGCTGCCATCGCCGAGCGTGCGCGCCAGCAACATCAACCCATGCGCGAAGCCCGAGCACACCACGATTGCCTGCGGGTCTGCCGCGACGCCGCGCACCCGCCGCAGGTGCCCCGCCAGCGCGCGGCGCAACTCGGCAGCCCCCCTCGTGTCCGGATAGCCCATGCTCGCCAGCGGCGCCTCGCGCAGCACCTCGCGCATGGCCCGCAGCCACGCGCGGCGTGGGAAGCCTGCCAGGTCGGGATAGCCGGGGAAGAAGTCGAAAGTCAGCGGCTGCTCGGTCGGTTCCGTCGCGGGCGCGCTTGGCGCATCGGCAGCGTCGGCAACGAACGTTCCGGCGCCCGCTCGCGTCACCAGGTACCCCTCGGCCAGCAGCTGCGCGTAGGCATCCACCACCAACCGGCGCGAGACCCCCAGGTCGCCGGCCAGCGACCGCGTGGCAGGCAACCGCTCCCCGCGCGGCAGGCGTCCCACGCGCACCGCCTCGCGCAAGCCGTCCTCCAGCTGAGCGCGCAGCGGCCGCCCGCTGCCGCGCTCGAGGTCGATCAGCAGCTCGGGGCCTGAGCTGTTGGGCTCCACCTCCGCCCCGACTCGACGGCCGGGACTTGTAGGGCCGGCCACCACTGAATTGGTACCCTCCTCTGCTCTCAAAATGGTCCTTTACAGGGCTCCAGCAGCAGCCTATCGTGACATCGACGTGAGTGCCCACACCGATCCCCTTGCGCGTAGGCCGGCGGCTCCCCCCGGGACGCTCGAGGTGGGGGTGACCGCATTCGGCGCTATCTACCTGGCGCTGGCGCTGTTCATGGCCGTGGCGCCACACACCTTCTTCAAGGACGTCGGGCCGTTTGAAACGCTCAACGTTCACTACATGCGCGACACCGCGACGTTCAACGCGGCGATCGGCGCTGCGCTGCTGGTGGCGGTGCGCCACCCCTCCTGGCGGGTGCCGGTGCTGGCTCTCTCCACGCTGCAGTTCGCTCTGCACAGCCTCAACCACCTGATCGACATCGGCCGCGCCCACCCCGCATGGCTCGGCTACTTCGACTTCTTCTCGCTCGCCGTGGGGACGCTCGGGTTGGCGTGGCTGCTGCGAGTCGCCGTGCTTGAAGATCGCACCCGCCCGGAGGGCGCTGTTCATCCTGGGGAGGAGCCCGCCGTTCATCTACCGGAAGGAGCCTCGCCATGACCCGCATCGCAGGCGTACCCCGCAGCAAGGCCGGACCGTTCGTGCGCGTAACCTACTGGCTGGCGCGCCGCAAGACAAAGCAGCTCTCAGGGCGCGAGCTTCCCCTGGAGCCGATCGAGATCTACGCCCACACCCCGCGGCTGCTGTTCGGCTACGGCATGCTGGAGCAGAGCTCCGCGTCAAAGCCGCGCGTGGACGAGCACCTGCGCTCGTTGGCGGTGCTCAAGTCCGCGGTGATGCAGGGCTGTGAGTTCTGCCAGGACATCGGCTCGCACGAGGCGCGCCGGGCGGACGTCTCCGAGGAGCAGCTGCTCGACCTCTACCGCTACCGCGAGAGCGAGCATTTCGAGGAGACCGAGCGCCTGGTGCTCGACCTCGCCGTCGGCATGACGCTCACGCCGGTGCAGGTCAGCGACGAGCTGATCGCCGCGCTGCGCGAGCGCTTCGACGACAGCCAGCTGGTGGAGCTGGTCCACATGGTCGCGCTGGAGAACCTGCGCTCGCGCTTCAACGCCGCCTTCGCGATCGGCGCCGCCGGCTTCAGCGAGGGGCAGGTGTGTGCGCGCATCGAGCGCGAGCCCGCGCTCGCCGCTGAAGCCGCGTGAGCTACGCTCGGCGACCATGAGGGTCTTCCTGGCAGGCGCCACCGGCGTGATCGGCAGGCGCCTTGTGCCGATGCTGGTGGCCGGCGGCCACGAGGTTACCGGCACGACGCGCTCGCCCGCGAAGACCGAGGCGCTGCGCGCCGCCGGCGCGGAGCCCGTGGTGGTCGATGCCCTCGACGCCCAGGCGCTGCAGGCGGCCGTGACCGCGGCGCGCCCCGACGCGGTGATCCACCAGCTGACCTCGATTCCGCGGCGCATCGACCCGCGTCGGATCGAGCGCGACTTCGCCGTCAACAACCGCCTACGCAGCCGCGGCACGCGCGACCTCGTGGCCGCCGCGCAGGCCGCGGGCGTCAAGCGGATCGTCGCCCAGAGCATCGCCTTCGCCTACCTTCCCGGCCCGCCCGGCACGCTGCACACCGAGACCGAAGTGCTCTACCTCAACGGGACGCCGCCGTCCTTCAAGAGCAGCGTGGAGGCCCTGCACGAGCTGGAGTGCGCCGTGCGCGGCGTGCAGGGCGTGGTGCTGCGCTACGGCTACTTCTACGGTCCCGGCTCGGCCATCGCCGCGGACGGCTCGACGGTCGAGGACCTGCGCCGGCGGCGCCTGCCGCTCGTCGGCTCGGGCGGCGGTGTGTGGTCGTTCATCCACGTGGACGACGCCGCCCGCGCGACCGTGACGGCGCTGGAACTGAAGGACAGCGATGCGCACATCTACAACGTCGTCGACGACGACCCCGCGCCGGTGCGTGAATGGCTGCCCGCGCTCGCCGCCGCCGTCGGCGCCCCGCGCCCGTGGCGCGTGCCGGCGCCGCTCGCCCGCCTCGCCGCCGGCCGCTACGGGGTGGAGCTGATGACCAAGGCGCAGGGCGCCTCCAACGCGCTCGCCAAGCAGGAGTTGGGCTGGAAGCCGCAGCTGCCGAGCTGGCGCGAGGGGTTTCGCACAGCGCTGGGGTAGCGACCTACCGGCGCACGACCAGCGCCACCCCGGCCACCAGCAGCACGAGCCCGAGGATGCGGTCGAGGCCGACCGGCTGTTTGGAGATACCCAGCAGCCCGAAGCGGTCGATCACGACCGACATCGCCAACTGGCCGGTGATGACCGCCGCAGTCAGACCGCTGGCGCCCAGGGTGCGCACAGTGAGGATCGCGACCGTCACGTAGGCCGCACCGAACAGCCCGCCGACGAGCGCCCACCAGGGCGCGTTGGCGACGTTGCGGATGCTCGAGACGCCGTTCTTCGAGACGCCGGTGACGATCACCAGTGCGAGCGTGCCTACAAGGAAGGAGATCAGCGCCGCCGGCAGGCTCTCCCCCAGCGAGCGCGCCAGACGCGAGTTGACCGGCGCCTGCATGCCGACCAGACAGCCGGCGCCCGCCGCGAGCAGGATCGCCAGGCCGCGGCTCACTTCGCCTCCAGCCAGTTGGCGCCCACCCCGACGTCCACCGCGAGCGGCGGGTCGTACTCCCACACGCCGACCATCTCCCGTTCGATCAGCTCGCGCGCCACGGGGACCTCCTCGGGCGGTCCCTCGAACAGCAGCTCGTCGTGGATCGTGAGGATTTGGCGCGTCTGCAGGGCGGCCACTTCAAGCGAGCGGTGGCAGCGCACCATCGCGAGCTTGATCACGTCCGCGGCGGTGCCCTGGATCACGGTGTTGACGGCCAGGCGCTCGCCGAGGGTGCGCACCTGGTAGTTGCGTGCGCGCAGCTCGGGGATCTGCCGGCGGCGCCCCCACAGGGTCTTGACGTGGCCCTCCTCCTTGGCCTGCTCGATGGTGTCGAGCATGAACTGCGCCACGCGCGGGAAGCGCGCGAGGTAGGCGTCGATGAACTCCTTGGCCTCCTCGCGGGGGATGTTCAGGCGGTCGGCCAAGCCGAAGTCCGAGAGGCCGTAGACGATGCCGTAGTTGATCATCTTCGATTTGGAGCGCATCCCCGGATCGACCTGCTCGCCCGCCACCTGGAAGACCTGCGAGGCGGTCGCCGTGTGCACGTCCTCGCCCTGGCGGAAGATCTCCTTCAGCACGGGCTCATCGGCGGCATGGGCGAGCACGCGCAGCTCGATCTGCGAGTAGTCCGCGGAGATCAGCACCTGGCCCTGCTCGGCCTCGAAGCAGCCGCGGATCTCGCGTCCCAGCTCGGTGCGGATCGGGACGTTCTGCATGTTCGGGTTGGTGCTCGACAGGCGGCCCGTCTGCGCCACCGTCTGCAGAAAGGTGGTGTGAATGCGCGAGCGCTCGTCCACCTCCTGGGGCAGCACGTCGAAGTACGTCTTGATCAGCGTCGAGAGCTCGCGCCAGCGCTCGATGCGCGGCACGATGCTGTGCTCCTCGCGGATCGCCTGCAGCACGCGCGCGTCGGTGGAGTAGCCGGTCTTGCCACGTCGCTTGCGCGAGAGCCCCAGCTTCTCGAACAGCACCTCCCCCACCTGCGCGGGCGAGGCGATCAGGAACTCCGTCCCGGCCAACGCGAAGATTTCTCCTTCGAGCTCAAGGATCTCCTCGCGCACGCGCTCAGCGACCTCGTGCAGGCGCGGCACGTTCAGGCGCACGCCGGAGACCTCCATGTCGCGCAGCACCTCCACCAGCGGCAGCTCGATGTCGCTCATCACCGCCTCCAGGTAGCGCTCGGCGATCTGCTCGCGCTGCCACTCGGCCAACGCGCCGATGAGCACCGCCTGCGCCGCTGAGGAGTCCTCCAGGTCGCACACCCAGCCGCGCTCTTCGCACAGCTCGGCGAGTGGGTAGCCACGGCGCGCGGGCTCCAGCAGGTAGGCACCCAGCAGCGTGTCGTGCGCGAGACCCGGGGGAACCAGTTTCAGCGCCTTGGCGTCGTGGGCCACCACGGGGCGCTCGCCGCAGGCGCGCACGACCTCCTCGGGCCCCTGGCAGTCTCCGGCGAGGACGTTGCCGTCGATGGCCACGGCGAAGCGCCACGATGGGCCATCAGCGAACAGCGCGCCCTCGGGGACCTCGGTGGGCGCGACCACCACGTTCAGCTCCGACCCCTCCTTCCCCCCACCCCCGAGCTTGGCGATGTCGGCCGGCGTGCCCCGCCTGACGGTCGCCGTCAGCGTGACCTCAGCCGGTGTCGCGGGCGCGGCCACCTCGGCGTCTTCCAGCGCCTCCTCCAGCCGCCGCAGCGGGTCGCGCAGCTCGTACTCGCGGAAGACCTCGCGCACGCGCGAGCGGTCGGGCTCGCGCGCGGCCTCGGCTGTCGGGTCGAAGTCGATCTCGACATCCCTCTGCACCGTCGCCAGCTGCTTGGAGACGCGCGCGTCCTCAGCGTGGTCCAAGAGGTTCTGCTTGCGCTTGGCTCCGCCGATCTCGCGCACGTGCCCCAGCACGCCCTCAAGCGAGCCGAAGCGCTGGATCAGGTCGCTGGCGGTCTTATCGCCGATGCCAGGGATGCCGGGTATGTTGTCGGAGGTGTCGCCCTTCAGCCCGTAGAAGTCGGGGATCAGCTCGGGTGGGATGCCGTAGCGGTCGATCACCGCCTGGCGGTCATAGATCTTCGTGTCGGTGATGCCGCGCGAGGTGGCCATCACCTTCACCAGGCCCTCGGAGTCGATCAGCTGGAAGATGTCGCGGTCGCCGGTGACGATCATCACGGGCACGTTCGCCGCCAATGCACGATCGGCGAGCGTGGCTATGACATCGTCCGCCTCATACCCCTCGACCCTGACGTTGCGGTAGCCGAAGGACTCCACCAGCGGTTCCATCGCCGGCCACTGCTGCTTGAGCAGATCCGGGCGTGAGCGGCGCTGGGCCTTGTACTCGGTGAACAGCTCGGTGCGCCCGGAGGTGCCAGCGTCCCAGGCGACGACGGTCGGACACACCCCGTACTCGGTGACGATCTTCACCAGCATCGAGGCAAAGCCGAAGATCGCGTTGGTCGGCACGCCGGTGGATGTGGCGATCGACTCCGGCAGCGCGTAGAAGGCGCGGTAGACAAGGCTTGGGCCGTCGATCAGGAAGAGTCTTCGCTCCGCCGCGCTCCCGTTCTTGGTCTCGCTCATCGCCGAGGACTTTAGGGCAGGGGCGGGTGGGGGCCTGATCTCCGCGAGCAATAACATGGCGGCCCCACAAACGAGAGAGCGAGAGCATCGTGAGCATCACCCCCAGCGCGCAGTACCGCCTGAGCATCCGCGTCCGCATGGACGACACGCCGGGCGTGGTCGGCCAGGTGACGACGGCGATCGGCGAGGCCGGGGGGATGGTAGGCGCCGTGGACCTCGTCGAGGCCAACCCCAGCGGCAGCGTGAGAGACGTCGTGGTGGACGCCGCCAACCGCGAACACTGGGGCCGCATCCTCGCGGCGATCGAGGCGCTTGCAGGAGTGGAGGTGGTGGACACCACCGACCGCACCTTCATGCTGCACGTGGGCGGCAAGATCGAACAGCACAACAAGCACCCGCTGAAAACGCGCGACGACCTCTCGATGGCCTACACCCCGGGCGTGGCACGGGTGTGCATCGCGATCCGCGACGACCCCGACAAGGCCTTTCAGTACACGATCAAGCGCAACACCGTGGCAGTGGTCTCCGACGGCACGGCGGTGCTGGGGCTGGGCGACATCGGGCCGGCGGCGGCGATGCCGGTGATGGAGGGCAAGTGCTGTCTCTTCAAGGAGTTCGCCGGCGTCGACGCCTTCCCGATCTGCCTGGATACAAAGGACCCGGATGAGATCGTGCGCACCGTGCAGCTGCTGGCGCCGGGGCTGGGGGGCATCAACCTCGAGGACATCTCCGCCCCGCGCTGCTTTGAGATCGAGGAGCGCCTCAAGCAGACGCTCGACATCCCCGTCTTCCACGACGACCAGCACGGCACCGCGGTGGTCGTGATGGCCGCGCTGCTGAACGCCGTGAAGCTGACCGAGCGGCGCATGGAGGACCTGCACGTGCTGGTGATCGGGCTGGGCGCCGCGGGCGTGGCAGTCACGAAGATCCTGCTGGCCGCCGGCGTGCGCCACATCGTCGGCGCGGACTCGCGCGGCGCGCTGCACGTCAAGCGCGCCGACTACCTCGACGGCACGATGAACCCGGTGAAGCGCTGGTTCGCGGAATCGACCAACCCCGACTGCCGCGACGGCAAGCCGGGGGACGTGATCGACGGCGCCGACCTGCTGATCGGGCTCTCCGGCGCCAGGGCGCTGCCCGCCGAGGCGCTGGCGCGCATGAACCGCGACGCGATGGTCTTCGCGATGGCCAACCCCAACCCCGAGGTCAACCCCGAGGAAGCCGAGCCCTACGTGCGCATCATGGCCACAGGCCGCTCGGACTACCCCAATCAGATCAACAACGTGCTCTGCTTCCCCGGCATCTTCCGCGGCGCGCTGGACGTGCGCGCCCCCAGCATCACCGAGGAGATGAAGATGGCCGCTGCGCAGGCGATCGCCGACATCGTCCCCGATGAGGAGCTGCGCGAGGACTACATCATCCCCTCCGTCTTCAACCGCGACGTGGCGCCCGCCGTGGCCGCGGCGGTCGCCGATCAGGCGCGCGCGAGCGGCACGGCGCTGGCCGGCCACGAGGTGGGCTTCGCCCAGGGCGACACCTTCACGCCGCACGTCGGCGGGCAGACTGCCGCGATGACACAGACCGGTGAGCACAAGGTGCATATGCCAAGCTAGCGGTGTGATGTCGTGCGGGTGACGGTGACGGGAGCGACCGGGCTGATCGGCGCGGCTCTCGTAGGCGAGTTGAAGTCTCGCGGGGACGACGTCACGGTCCTCTCGCGCAACCCGGAGGGAGCCCGCGCAAGGCTGGGGGTGCAGGCGCTGCGCTGGGATCCGCTGAGCGAACCGGCGCCCGCGGATGCCCTCGCCGGACGTGACGCAGTCGTGCACCTGGCGGGCGAGCCCGTCGCCCAGCGCTGGAGCCCGGCGGCCAAGCGCGCAATCCGCGAGAGCCGCGTGCACGGCACACACAACCTCGTCGAGGGCCTGCGCGCGGCCAGCCCCACCGGAGAAGGTCCCCCGCAGCAGGCGCGCCCGCGCATCCTGATCAGCGCCTCGGCCATCGGCTACTACGGACCCCACAGAGAAGAGCCACTGGACGAGGAGGCGCCCCCGGGCGCCGACTTCCTCGCGCAGGTGTGCGCCGCCTGGGAGGCCGAGGCCCGCGCCGCGAGCGAGTTGGGCCTGCGCGCGGTGCAGGTGCGCACCGGCGTCGTGCTGGACCGCCACGGCGGCGCACTCGCGAAGATGCTGCCCCCCTTCCGCCTCGGCGTCGGCGGCCCGGTCGCGGGCGGACGCCAGTACATCTCCTGGATCCACGGCGCGGACCTCGTGGGCATGATGCTCGCCGCGCTCACCGACGACAGCTGGTCGGGCCCGATCAACGCCACCGCCCCCGAGCCGGTCACCAACGCCGAGTTCTCCCACGCCCTCGGCCGCGTCCTGCACCGCCCCGCGCTGCTGCCGGTGCCCGCCTTCGCGCTGCGTGCGCTCTACGGCGAGATGGCCGAGATCATCACCACCGGCGCGCGCGTGCTGCCCGCCAAGGCGCTGATGCTCGGCTACGGCTTTCGTCATGCCCAGCTGGAGGAGGCGCTGCGCTCGGCGCTGGAGTGAATGGCTCAAAAACACAGTGGTTCGATTGCGCTGGCATCCGCGAAACTCAAGATGGTATGATGACCGTGTTCATACCTCAAAGGAGAGTGTCATGGGCCGCAGGACCGTCTATTTGCCCGACAGCGTCGAAGAGCTTGCCCGAGACTCAGCCGAGGCCGAGGAGTCGTTCTCGGCTACCGTGGCGCGCCTGATCGAGGAAGGTTCCCGTGGCAAACGCGGACACAGGCCTCCGCGCTACGTAGCCTCGGGCGAGGGACCCTCCGATCTCGGACTCGCGGCGGAGCGGTATCTGCGTGAGCCCGTTGCGGTGCCCTGAAGGTCATCGCCGACACCGGACCGCTGCTCGCTGCCGTCAATCGGCGTGATCGCGCCCATGCGCTCGCAGCCGAACTGGTGACCCACCTCGGGCGCGATCTGTTGGTTCCGGCAGCGGTGATCGTCGAGGTCGATCAACTGCTGCGATCACGCGTCGGCGGGTACGCCGCGCGCCTCTTCCTCGCCGCCCTCGCCGCCGGCGAGCACAGCGTTGCCTTCCTGTCCTCGACGCTGCTGCGACGGGCAGTAGAGATCGACGCCCGCTATGCCGATCTCGACCTCGGACTCGCGGACGCGGCGGTCATGGCTATGGCCGAACAACACAACCTCCCCATTCTCACTTTCGACTTCGAGCACTTCCGTGCAGCGCCGCCTCCACATGGCTACTGGCGTCTGGTCGTCGACGAGGCGCGCTACGCCGACGCAATTGGCTGATCGACCTCCTGTCTGCCACAGCGTGCACCTGCAGCCAATCCAGGCCACCGCTCCGAAGGAACGAACCCACCCTCACCCCACCAGCGCGCGCAGCGACTGACGCAGCGAGTGCGTGGTCTGCAGCACCGCTGTGGGCTCGTAGCCGCAGTGGGCCATGCAGTTCTCGCAGCGCGGGTCGCGCCCCCGCCCGTACTGCGACCAGTCGGTGGTCTCGATCAGCTCCTTGTATGTCTCGGCGTACCCGTCTGACATCAGGTAACAGGGGCGCTGCCAGCCCAGCAGCGAGTAGCTGGGGATCCCCCACGCGGTGCAGTCAAATTCGGCCTTGCCCTCCAGGAAGTCGAGGAACAGCGGACTGTGGTTTAGCCGCCAGCGCTTGCGCCGCCCGCCGGCGAACGCCGCGCTGAACAGCTCGCGCGTCTGGGTCACGCCGAGGAAGTGCTCCTGGTCGGGAGCCTTCTCGTAGGCGTAGGCCGGCGAGATCATCATTTCATCGACGCCGAGGTCGTCGTTGAGGAAGTCCAGCACCTCGCGCACCGTCCTTGGCGAATCGTGGGTGAAAAAGGTGGTGTTGGTGCTCACGCGGAACCCCGCTGCCTTGGCGGCCCCGATCGCCGCGACCGCCTTCTCGAAGGTGCCCTCGCGCTCGACCGATGCGTCGTGGCGCTCACGCAGCCCGTCGATGTGGATCGCCCACGCGAAGTAAGGGCTCGGCTTGAAGTTATGTAGCTTCTTCTCCAGCAGCAGCGCGTTGGTGCACAGGTAGACGAAGCGCTTGCGCCTGACGAGTTCCGCGGCGATGGTGTGGATCTCGGGGTGGATCAGCGGCTCACCGCCAGCGATCGAGACCATCGGCGCGCCGCTCTCCTCGATCGCGCCCACCGCCTGCGCGACGCTCATGCGCCGGCGCAGGGTGTGCTCGGGGTGCTGGATCTTGCCGCACCCAGAGCACGCCAGGTTGCACTGGAACAGCGGCTCCAGCTCGACGATCAGCGGGAACTTCTCACGCTGCGCCAGGCGCTGTCGCAGGAGGTACCAGCCCATGCGTGTGCCCTGTCTGATGGCTATGGGCATCGTGTTCACCTTATTCCCCGGGTGCCCACTCGTGAAGCGCTGTGGCCACCCGGCGCAACGTCATACAGGCTCGCACGATGCCCGCCGCGGCGAGCAACGGACGGGTCAGCTCGCGCGCGGGCGTGTCGCTCAGCACGCGCACCACCGCGAACGGACGCCCACCCGCACCGGGCGCCAGCCACACAGACTCCATATCGCAAGCCAGCGCCCCCGTTTCGCCCAATCTCGCCCGTGTCGTGCCGGTCGCCGGGCGCGTCACCGACAACACCGTTCCGCACCGTACGGGGAGCCCATGCCTTGCCAGGGCGCCGACGAGCCTCTGCGTGTCCGCGCATACCACCCGCTCTCCGTGAGGGCCGCGGACCTCCTGCGCCACCACGACGTCGCCGACCCGGCCATCGGTCCTGAGACCTCCGCCGAAGCCCACGACGAGCAGCGCCTCAGCGGATTCCGCCAGCAGAGCGGGGACGGCGGCGCGCGAGCGGCGGGGACCCATGCCTGTCCTGCACATTCGCCCGGGCGGTCTGCCCGAGGAGATCGCGCTGGCCTCCAACCACACGGGGGCGACGATCAGCAGCTCACTCACGACAACCGTTCCGCCGGATGCTGCTCGGGCACGCGATGGGGCCGCAGCAGCGCCCGCGCGAGGACCCATGCCTTCTGGCGCGCTGACAGCGTCGTGCGCGCGGCCAGTGCCCGGTCGGGGCGCTGCTCGATGGTCTTGCCGAGGCGCACGTAGCTACCGGTCATCGCCATCGTGCACGCCGCGCTGCGGCGGTCCAGCAGGAGCACGAGCGGCCACCCGCGGTGAAACCAGTCGCGTGAGCGCATCACCTGAAGGCGCATCAGCGCGTAGAGCTGGCCCACGTCGCCGCCGTCCAGGCCGGCGATGACAGAGGGTTCGGCGCTGGTGCCCTGGCGCGCGAGGGCCGCGAGCGCCGCGGTGTCCAGCGCGCCGTCGTCGTGTAGGTGGTAGCGCACCAGCTCCCCCGCCGGCAGGTACACGCGGCCGCGCTCGGCGTCCTCGCGCAGGTCGCGGACGATGTTCGTGAGTTGCAGCGCCACGCCCAGGTCGTCGGCCAGCCGGAGCGCGCCGCGCGGGTCGCGGCTGCCGAAGATCGTCACGCACAGCCGTCCGATCGAGCCGGCCACACGCCGGCAGTAGAGCAGCAGATCCTCGAAGCTCTCATACGTGGTCCCCGCGAGGTCCATGCGCACGCCTTCGATGAGATCATCAAGGGCGTCCAGCGGCAGATCGAAGCGTGCGTGCGCGTCGGCGAGCGCCATCATCACGAGATCGGCGTCCATCGGGAGATGGGACCCGTCCGGAGGATCAGAACCCGCCGGGAGGTGTGAACCCCCCGGGGGATGAGAGCCCTCCGGGAGATCCGCGCCCCGCGGCGCCCCTACGCGCAGCGCACCCAACGCGCTCTGGGCCTCCTCGAGCCGGCGCAGCTTCTCCGCTGCCTCCAGCGGGCCGTCGCCGATGTCGTCCACGCGACGCGCGAACGCATACACAGCGCACATCGCGCGGCGCTTGCGGCGCGGGAGCAGCCGGATGCCGTAATAGAAATTGTCGGTCGCCGCGCGCGTCAGCCGCTCGCACTCGCGGTAGGCGGCGGCCATCGAGGGGGCGCCCGTGACCAGCGAAAAGGGAACGTCGCCCGTCGAAGGGGGACCCGCGGATGAACTCATCGAATCGCCCCGCTCTCCACGCAGCGCCCCAGCGCCATGATCGGGAACGTGAGCCGGTAGAGGTGGTAGTTGATGTAGTAGTCCGAGGGGAAGCCGGTGCCGGTGTACTGCGGCTCATCCCAACCGCCGTCGGGCAGCTGGGTGTCGGTCAGCCACGCCACCCCGCGCTGCAAGACCGGCCCCCGCTCGCCCGCGGCGTGCAGCGCGAGCAGCGCCCACGCCGTCTGCGAGGCGGTCGAGGGACCGCGCCCGGCCCAGGCGGCGGGGTCGTCGTAGGAGCGCGGGTCCTCCCCCCACCCCCCGTCGTCGTTCTGATGGATCTGCAACCACTCAATAGCGCGACGCACGCACGGCTCGGACGGTGCGACGCCGGCCGCCACCAGCGCGGGCACGGCGGCGCCCGTGCCGTACACGTAGTTGACCCCCCAGCGCCCAAACCACGAGCCGTCGCGCTCCTGTTGCTCAAGCAGCCAGCGCAGCCCCGCGCGGGCCACGGGGGTCGCCGCCAGGCCCAGCGCCGCCAGCATCTCCAGCGCGTGGGCGGTGACGTCGGCGCTCGGCTCGTCGATCACCTCGCCGAAGTCGAGGAACGGCAGCTCGCGCACCAGCGCACAGGTGTTCTCGGCGTCGAAGGCCCCCCATCCGCCGCCGGCGCTCTGCATCCCCTGCACCCAGCGGACGGCGCGGTCGACGGCGCCCCGCGCGGACGCCTGATTGACGCGGTACAGCGCCAGCACCACCTCAGCGGTGTCGTCCACATCGGGGTAGTTGACGTTGGCGAACTCAAAAGCCCACCCTCCGGGCGCAAGGTGCGGCCGGGCGACCGACCAGTCGCCTTGCGCCTTTATCTCCTCACCCAGCAGCCACTGCGCGGCGCGCGTCAGCGCCGGGTGCTCGACGGGAAGACCGGCGTCGCGCAGCGCGACCATCGCCAGCGCGGTGTCCCACACGGGGGACTGGCAGGCCTCAAGCCGCCGGCCGCCGCCCGCTTCGATCATGAACCCCTCCAGCCCCTCAAGACCCCGCCGCATCACCGGGTGATCGAGCGGATAGCCGAGGAGGTGCAGCGCGATCAGCGAGTAGACCCACGGCGGCTGGATCCCGCCCCACGAACCGTCCGCCTCCTGGCGGCGCACGATCCAGCGCTCCGCCCGCGCGAGCGCCACTCGCCGCAGCGGAGTGAGCGGCCGGCGCTCGTAGAAGTGCAGCGCGCGATCCAGCCGCGCAAGCCATGCCCCGGCGCGCGAGCTCGGCCTGCGCGGCGCCCACGCCCGGGGACCATGCAGCTCGTGCAGGTCGAAGGGCAGCTCCCGGCAGGGCCGGTGGGCGCTGACGACCGACAGCGCCACGATCGTCTGGCGCGCCCAACAGGCGAAGTCATAGATGTTCAGCGGCGCCTGCCGGGGCAGCAGCACGAGCTCCGGTGGCAGCGCGGGGATGCGCTCCCACGGCCACAGCCCGAACAGCGCCAGCCACACGTGCGTGAACACGCGCGCCTGCTCCAGCCCGCCATGCGCGCGGATGAACTCCGCGGCGCGGCGCATGTGCTCTGCGTTCGCAGTGTCCCCCGCCAGGCGCAGCGCCCAGTAGGCCTCGATGGTTGTAGAGAGCTCGCCGGGGCCGCCGTAGAAGTTCGCCCACGTCCCGTCCGCGCGTTGCTGCGAGCGGATCCACGCAGCAGAGCGCTCGCTCTGCGCGGCCTCGCGGATGCCCAGGAACTCGCGCAGCAGCATGTCCTCGGCGTCCATCGTCACGTTGGTCTGCAGCTCGCCCTTCCACCAGCCGGCACGATCCTGCAGGGAGAGCAGACGCTCACAGGCCCGCTTGAGCGCCACTTGCGCCTCGCTGCGCACGTCCACGGTAGACGACGACATCACCGGACAAGCTAGAACTTTTCAGGCGCTGGTGCCATCCCGCGCACCCACGCCCGTTGAGCTGGGCGCCGGCGCTGGGATAAAGCCATAAGAGGCTGTCTCAATACCTCTCGGGGGGAGGGTTTGGGCGTTGGGGGCCGAACCTTTCTGGGTGACATAACCCCGGTGAAGGAGGTGCTCTGTGGCGGGCTCGGTTTGGCGGGTGCGGGACGAGCTGTGGGAGGCGGTCGAGCCGTTGCTCCCGAAGCATCCCCCGGACCCGCGTGGCGGGCGTCCGCGTGTGGATGATCGTGTGTGTTTCAACGCGATTGTGTTCGTGCTGTTCACGGGGATCGCGTGGCGGCATCTGCCGGCGGAGATGGGCTGCTCGCCAGCGACCGCTCATCGCAGGCTGGGCGCCTGGCAGGCCGCGGGGGTCTGGGAGCGGCTGCATCGCGAGCTGCTGCGACGGCTGAATGCCGCCGGAAGGATCGACTGGTCCACCGCGGTTGTTGACGGCAGTCATATTCGTGCGCTTTTGGGGGGCTCCACACTGGGCCTTCGCCGGTTGACCGTGCCCGTGCTGGCTCCAAGCATCATCTGATCACCGACTCTGGCGGGATCCCGCTCGCGATCACCCTGACCGGCGGCAATCGCAACGACGTCACCCAACTACTGCCCTTGGTCGACGGGGTTGGCCCCGTCACCGGCAAGCCGGGGCGTCCCCGCCAGCACGCCGAGCGGGTACTCGCAGACCGGGGCTATGACCACGACAAGTACCGCCGCGAGCTCTGGAAACGCGGCGTGAAGCCCGTGATCGCAAGGCGCAGCACCGAGCACGGCTCGGGGCTCGGCAAGGAACGCTGGGTCGTGGAGCGCACCTTCGCCTGGTTGCACAACCTGCGCCGGCTGAGGATCCGCTACGAGCGCGATCCCGGCCTGCACATGGCGTTCATGCTGCTCGGCTGCGCCGTGGTCTGCCAACGCAAACTCACCGACGCCTGAGTCAAGCCTCGTCTTCTCCGTCGTCGTCGAAGCTGCGCCGCCCGTACTGGTCGGGGATCGAGCCCCAGCCCCAGATCGCCACCGGCGCCTCGGGCACGATCCCGTACTCCTCCAGGGGATCGCCCTTCTCCGGCTCGACGGTGCAGCGGTGCTGCCAGTTATCGCCGAGATCGAAGACGTACTCGAACTCCTCGCCGAGCTTGACCTCTTTGGCGACCTTCAGCTTGGCGTGGTCGAGCCAAACCATTTCCGGCGCGAACGAGTCATCCGGATAGCCGATCAGCCGGCCGTCACCCAGCTCAAAGTTATGCAAGTGCGATAGGTCCCACCGCGCGAACGCCGCATCGATCGCCTCCGCGAACTGCTCAAACGAGTGCGACGGGCCGACCAGAAAGACCCGCCCCGGCGCCGGGGCGCACGCCACCCCACGACCGCCGAGCAAGTCCACCCTGATCCGAAGCCACGTCCGCGCCACCGCACCAACAGCCTACGGAGGTTATGAGACAGCTTCTAAGGCATGACGCGCTGGCTCGTCCGTCGCGGGACAGGTACTACGACCGAGCGTGCGTTGCCTTCGAAGAACCCAGCGTAACCGCTACCGCGGCTCCACTGGCAAGCTTCTTCCCGCTTTTGGGACTTTGCCCTGTGACCACGAGCGCTCCGCGATGCGTCCGCGGTCTACTGATCTTGCCCAGCTTGCAGCGTGCTTTGCTCAGCGCCTTCTGCGCGGCTCCGAGCGAATCGCCCTTGAGCGATGGGACGACGCATCGCACCGTGGCCGAACCGCCTGACGTTTCCGAGCCCATTTCCGTTTCCTGTGGCTGTTCGCGCGGGGGTGGCTGAGCCACGGGTGGATCTTCTCTTGCTTCGCGTTCTTGCTTTTCCTTGGCTTCGTGTTCCTGTTTTTCCTTGGCGGCCTGTTCGGCGCCTTCCCTGGCGTTGCGTTCCTCCATTTCTTTCAAGGCCTGGGATGGCCCTTCGTAGGTGTATGCGCATGCTTGGACTATAGCTCATAAACGCGCCCCATTACAAGATCCGGGACATATTCTAACCAGTGGCAGTCCTAATAGATTTTCGAATGGCGAAGCGCACGGCCACCTTCTTCTATTTCGAGAGCGATGACCTGCGGTACTTCACGAGTCCGCTCACACCGAAAGCGACCGCACCTGCACATCCGCCGCAAACGAGCCCCACCACCCAAGACTGGCCGACTGCCCACAGTACACTACCCACCACGGCGATACCTGTGAAATGGAGCGTCTCTCGGATATTCAACGTCCTGGCCTACGGTTACGGACCAGCATCCCTAATCCAACCGCGAAAGACGCAATGATTGCGGCTAGCCAAATGTCCTGTCCCCATGTCTGATTACTCGTCAATCGCTGGGCGAGCAGAATAACCAGAACGATAGTAATCCAGCTGAGTGGGTCTCGCCTAGTCATCACGTTACCCGCAAACCTTACTTCCCAGCCATCCGCCAACGGCGCTACCGAGCATAGCACCGCCGGGTCCTCCAAGAGATCCAACTGCGGCTCCTGCAAGGCCCCCTCCGCCTCCGGCTACGAAATCACATGCACTGGTGCTGCCTCCGCCGCGATTTTTAACTCCTACGCACCTATGATGCACCCAGTGTCCACCGTACTGTTCGCACCGCGAGCCTATTATCAGGTAGAACCAGCCTTCAGTTGTTTCGCCAAGCGACTGATACAGCACAGCAGATTCTACATGCGATTCCTGGCCTTCTGGCGATGGGCCGTGGTCGTACGAAGCGTATTCGTAGCCTTCTTCGCCTTCTTCTTCGTATTCTTCCCATTCTTCCCAGACTTCTCCTTCTTCTGCGGGGAACATTGGTCCGGCTAGTGCTTCGGCTTCGCGGGCTGCGGCTTCTGCTGCTGCTCGTGCTGCGGCGTTGATTGCTGCCTGTTCTGCGGCGGCTGCGGCTGCGAGTCTTTCCATGTTGGCGATACGGGAGGCGGAGGGGCCGCGGTATGTGTATGCGCCGGTGGGGTCTGATGTGTTGACGGGGTCGGCGTAGGTGTAGGCGTAGGCGTTGGCTGAGCCGCCGGGGATCGGGTCGTCCTGGAGGAAGCGGCCGATCTGTGGGACGTAGGAGCGGGCGCCCATCGCGACTACGCCGCTGGGGAGTTCGGTCGGTAACTGCAGCGCGCCGAGCCACGAGTACTTGGGGGGCAGGCTCGTGGTGGGTACCCCATACTCTGTGGTGTCAGCACTGCTGGCGAGGCCCGTCGCTGTTTCGGATAGATAAGCAGTGGCAATGATGTCGCCGTGAAGATTGGACAACTGCAGGACGGGGGTTTCGCTGTTGCTCTGGGTGGCGACGAGCTGGCCGTTGATGCCGGGGATGTTGCGGGTCCATTCCCCGGTGGTGTTGGTCGTCCAGGCCGGGTTGTCGCTTGGGCCGTCGTAGTGGGATGTGACGGTCGAGACGCCTTTGCCAGTCGTGATCGTTTCGCGGGTGCGTCCGGCGGGGTCGAGTTCGTAGGCGATCGTCTGGCCGTTCTGTGTCTGGCTGGCCAACTGGTTGTCTGTGTAGTACGTGCTGGTGAGTTCAGATCCTCCGGCGTCGGCCGCAGGGAGCGTCAGCGTATTGCCCCACGCGTCATACGCCGTCCCGCTGTCGGTGAGGCGGTCGGCGGTGTCGTAGCCGTGGGGTTCTGTCGTGCCGCCGCTGGTTGCGCATTCGCCACCGCTGCCTGGGGTACGGGTGCTGAGGGCGGTGCGGTTGGTGTCCGCTTCGTAGCCGTAGACGCGGGTGGTGCAGTTGCTTTTGCCGGCGGGGGTGCTCTGGACCTGGGTGAGGCGTCCGGCGTTGTCGTAGGTGTAGTTCTTGGTCGAGAGGCTGCTGGCCTGGGTCAGGGTCTGCCCGTCGATCGACGGGATCGCAGTTTCTTTGAACCAAGTGCATTCGCTGCTGCAGTCCGTTGTCTTGACGTATTCCAGGCTGGTGGCCTGGCCAGCCTGGTTGTAGGTGTACGCGGCTTTCATGCCGTTAGGGTAGTCCTCGGTGAGGATGTTCCCGTTGGGGTCGTAGGATGCCGTGAACGTCCCGGCTGCGGTATCGGTGAGGGAGGTCAGCATACCTGTTGTTGGATCGTAAGAGTAGGTCTGGATGCCCTTCCCGTCGTTGAGTGTTTCCAACCGCCCGCCGAGGTCGTACGTGTATTCGGCTGTGTTGCCGTCCGCGTCGGTATACGTTTTTAGCTGGCCAAGCGCGTTGTAGGCGGCCGAGATCGTCAGCGTTTTGCCTTCGCTGGTCGTGCTCTGCCCGACAAGCGCCCCGGTTTCGGGGCTGTATTCGTCTGTGACGGTCGGCAGCGCGGTCCCTTCTTTGGAGCTGGTGGTGGCCGTCAGCTGCCGTCCGGCGGCGTCGTACGTCGCGGTTTTGGTGCGGGTCGTGGTGCCGACGGTTTCGGTGGTCGTTTCCGGCTCGTCCCAGATGTTGTACGTGTACGTGGCCGTTGCGAGCTGCGGCAGGCCGGGTGTTTCAGGCTGTTTGGCGGGCAGCGTCTCGCATGTCAGGTTGGCCCATTCGGGATGTTTGCCACAGGTAGAATATTCGGGGTTCGTGCCAGCACTGTAGTAGACGGTCTTGGTGGTGTGGGCACCCTGGTTGCCAGGGGTCCACTCATCGACGCGGTAGTTGCCGCTGTCCACCACGTAGAGGTCTCCGCTGCTGTTGGAGGCGATGCCCTCGGGATCCTCGAATTGTCCGTTGCCGGTGCCGTGGGCGCCGAGCCAGGCAAGGAACTTCCCCGCGGGGTTGAACTCCTCGACGCGGTTTGAGCCGCGGTCGCTGACGTACAGGTCTCCCGCAGGGTCGGCGGCGATTGCCCAGGGTTCTTTGAACTGTCCGTTTTCTTCGCCCTTGCTGCCGAACTGGGCGAGGTATTTGCCTTCCAGGTTAAACTCTTGGACGCGGTTGTTGTCGAGGTCCGCGACATACAGATCCCCGCCGACGATCGTCAGGCCGAGCGGCGCTTTGAGCTGGCCTTCGCCTCCGCCATAGCTGCCAAACGCGCGGACGTATTTACCCTGGGCATTGAACTCCTCGACGCGATTGTCGCTGGTGTCGGAGACCCAGACGTCGCCGCTTGAGTCCACCGCGAGACCACCGATCGATTTCGAGAACTGCCCTTCGCCGCTGCCTTCTTTGCCGAAGGATCCGAGGTATTTGCCGCTGGCAGCGAACTCCTCGACGCGATGGTTCCCCGTGTCGCCGACGTAGAGGTCCGCTTTGGTTACGGCAAGCGCCTCGGGGCCTTTGACCTGACCTTCGCCTGCACCCTTGGAGGCGATTGTCGAGAGGTAGGAGCCGCTGGCGGTGAACTTGACGATGTGGTCGGCGTCGTAGTCGCTGACGTACACGTCGCCCGTGCCCTGTTCGACCGCGAGGCCCCACGGCGCTTCAAACTCGCCCCCTTTGCTGCCCAGGCTCCCGAATTTGATGTCCGACACCGGCAGCTCCGTGCCTTCGGCGCCGGTCGGCATCGTCGCTTCGCTGACGTTCCCAGTCACCGGTTCATAGGTGGTCTTATGCGTCAGTTTCAGGCCGCTGGGGTCGGTCGTAACAGAGGTGGGCTGGCGCAGTGTCCAGCCGAGGTTGCTCTGGCCGCTGTAGGAGGTCGTGCTGGTGCGGACGTCTTCTTCTTCGCCTTTGGCGAGCTGCGCGCCGACCGTCGTCTTGGTCACGAGCCCGTACGGGCCGCCCGTTTTCGGGGCGCCTTCGTCGTAGAAGTAGCGTGTGCGGTGGCGCGCGAGGACTTCGCTTCCGTCTTTGAGCTTGACGGTGTGCTGCGGTCCCACGGTTTCTTCGAGCTCTGTCCCTTCACTGTTGTACGTGCTGTGGGTGTCCAGCAGCTGCGCCACTTCCGCGGATTTCGCGCCTTCGGCGAGGGCGGCCTGACGGTTGTCGGGCGTGAGGGTCCGTGTGACATCGTTGGTCGTGTTGTATTCGGTCGTTGAGATCCCGCCGTTGGGGGACGCGACATTGACGGTGCGGTCGCGGTCGTCGCGGTAGTAGATCGTGGCGCGGCGGTAGTCCTGGGCGGGCCAGCCCATCACCTCGTCCGGCGGATACACAGCGGTCGCGGTGACGGGGTCGTCGGTCTGCGCCCAGGCGGCGGTTTCCGCGGAGCCCAGCGCATAGGGTGCGCCCGCGCCGGACACCGGGACCTGGTACTCGAATGTCGTCACCGCGTTGGTGCCGGGGTTTGGTGGGGTCGCTATGGGTTCGGGAGGTTCTGCGGGCGTTTTGTAGGGCTGGAACTGCTCGACGCGGCTATTGCCGGTGTCGGCGACATTCGGTTCGTTTTCGGTGGCGGTGATCGTGATGCCCTGTGGGTCGCTGAACTGGCCGGCAGCTTTGCCTTGGATGCCGAACTGCAGCAGGTATTTGCCCTGGCTGTTGAACTTCTGCACGCGGTTGTTGTTGCTGTCCACGACCCATATGCCGCCGGAGGGGCCGATCGCGATCCCGCTGGGCGCTTTGAGCTGCCCCGCGCCTTTGCCTTGGCTACCGAACTGCCCGATATATTTGCCGTCGCTCGTCAGCTCCTGCACACGGTCGTTGCCCGTGTCCACGACGTAGAGGTCGCCTTCGCTGTTGAGCGCGAGCCCGGCGGGCGCTTTGAGCTGCCCGTTGCCTTTGCCTTCTGAGCCAAGGTGCCCCGCGTGATAGAAGAACGGTTTGAGGGGGAATTCATCGATCTCGCTGGTCGTGTCGTCGCTCGCGTAGACAACCTGTTCGGTAGCCACGACCCCGGAGGGTCGCCCAGGGGTTTCCACGGCCTGCAGGTAGTCACCGCCGGATGTGAATTCGGCGATCCGGTCGTTACCGGAATCCGCGACGAACACATGGCCTTCCCTGTCGATCGCGATCCCCGTCGGTTCTTTGAACTGTTCGATGCCTTTCCCGGTCGAGCCGAAGCTCCCTTCCTCCACACCCGCTTTATTGAAGATCAACACACGGTTGTTATCGGTATCGGTGACATAGATCTCACCATCGAAGGGCGAGTACGCTATCCCTACGGGGCCTTTGAGCTGGCCGCTGCCTTTACCTTTGATCTGAGCGTAGAACGGCGGGGCCGGCGGCGTCACTGGCACTTCGCCGCTACGGGCGCTCACAGCCACCGTCGACCCAGCGGCACTGGTCGCCGTGACCTGCGCCACGAGCGTGTGGCCTTCGTTGGCATACCGTATCGTGTAGCCCGCGTCCACCGCCCCCAGTATCGGCACGCATTCACCGCCCGTCAGGTTGCATTCCTCCCACTGGTAGCTGTACGCGAGCGGGCTGTTGCTCCACGACCCCAAGGACGCCGCCACTTTGACGCCCACACCCAAGCTTTTGGCCGAGATCACCGGTAGGGCCGTGTCTTTCGGCGCTTCGCCGTCCCCGAAAGGCGTACCGGCACTCGGACGCACCACACTCAAAAGGCGGCCGCTGTGCGTGTCCCCCGCAAGCATGCCATACGTGAACAGCCACGGCTGCTGTCCCGGCGGCGTGACCGAGGTGACGTGCCCTTCGGGGTCATACCCGTACGTTGTCTTCAACGCGGGGGACACCCTGGGATCCCACTCCGCCCGCAGACGCCCCTGGCTGTCATAGCTGTACTGCGCGACCATCGTGCTCGTCATTTCTTTTTTGGAGGAGTCCCAGCCCGTGAAGTAGACACCGACGAGCCGCCCTGTGTATTCGCCCCATTCGCTGGGTGCTTCTCCTGTCGCGGTCGTCCCTTTCGCGTATTCGAAGCTCAGCGCGCGACAGCCGACCACCAGCGTCGCGCATTTCACGCCCGCCGCGACGGGCGCCAGCGCCTCGGTCGGCTCGGTGACGCCTTCCACCGTCTGGAAGGAATACGTGGTCGTGCGCGCTCCTCCCGCTTCTTCGCGACGCGAGGGAGTCAGCGTGCCCCCCGAGCCACCCGCCGGCACCGTGAACGTCGTGACGTTCCCGTGCTGATCCTTCAACGCGAACACCCCGGGCAGTTCTTCGCTCAACGTCAGGTTTTTATCGCCCGTCGGCGAGACGAATTTGCCGCCTTCCAAGGAAAAGAGCGACTGCTGGCCACTCGCGGCGGTCAACACCACGCTCCCATTCGCCAGTTCTTTGAGGCTTTCGCTGCCGGCGAGACTGACGCCGCCCCACTGCGGCCCAAGCGGACCTTTGGCCCCCACAGTGACGTTACGCGAGGTATAGCTGCGGCGCACTTCCAGGCCCGCGAGGGGACTGCTGAGCGAGACGTCCGTCGCACCGAGCGTAAGCGCACCGGAATCCAGTTCGACCGACCCCGGCCCAGCCGCGACCGATTCCGCGCTGTGCATAAGGAGCACAAATTCTTCTTTGGCTTCGTTGCCCGCCCCATCCGTCGCCGTCACCGTAATCGTATGCCTACCAGCAACGTATTCTTCCCCGTTGAGGACCCATTCCGCGCTGGCCCTACAGGGCCCCGGCGTGCACGACCCGGAGGGTTTACCGACTTCTTTACCATCGACCGCCAACGCGATCGACGCAACCCCCGAACTCGGCGTTTTACCCGAACCATCCGACGCTTCCGCTTTCACACGATAAGACCCATAGCCAATTTCATTCCCAGGCGGCAAACCCGACAGCACTATGTCGTACGGCGGAGTATTATCGACCTTGATGGTCCCTTTCGCCGTCGCGCTCAAACCAACATAATCCTTCGCTGTCACTTCCAGCGCGTCTTCCCCTTCCGGCAACCCCCTCGGGTTGATCTCCCACGGCCCAGCGCCACACACCACTTCATAACACTCTCCACACTGCACGCCCGCGCACCCAAGATAGAAGGCTTCCCGGAACCCTCCCCACCCAGGCGCCCCAGGCGCACTCCACCGCAATTCACTGACACCAATCCCCGGATCAAAAATATTCACAAACGCTTCGTCATCCACATAGCCAGTCGATCGTACCCAACGACCGGGGTACATCCCGTTAGTAGAGTAATCGAGGACTTTGTCCGTCGTGTCAAAACCGATTTTCGGCGGAGCTTCCTGCAAAATATACTCATATGCGGTAGATATTTCGCTTTTGAACGACGAACCACTTTCCCGTACCCGCTGTTCAAAGAACGCTTCCGAACTATCATTCACACCAGGTTCCACGGTCCCCGTCACGCATTCCGCCAACACACAAACCGTCGCGCTCCCGTGATGAGCACCTAGCCAACTCTGCGACGCTTCAATAACCGCATCGTGTATATTTTCAATCCCTATCGCGTCTTCCTCCTGCGACCCAAAAGCATCCGACGAAGTTTCCGCCTCCATCTCATAGATCCGAGATTCACCCTGCGTCGCATACGAAAACCCACCCGACTCACCGGCAGCAGCTTCTTTACCTTCATCCCTGACACCTTCACCATGAGAAGGACTAAAATGTTCAGGCCAACCCGTATGAAATCCCCACGTAGACCCCCAAGGAGCTTCAAAAAGGATTCCCCCAACTTCTTTGACGGTAGGGTCGACCGCCAGCGGCATGCGGTAAGTCCCACCACCATGGCCCACCCCCACCGTCAACACATCACCCGACACACTCTGCGACACCGGAACCATCGTCCCTTCGGCATCCCGAGCGCTCGGAGCATCAATCAACGCCAGCGTCGCTCCTTCCTCCACGACTTCCACCGATCCGTCCTCGCGTTGGACAAGACTCGCCCCCGCCGGCATCCCCACTCGAAACGAGAGCCGTTCGGGGCTGCGCTGCGAATACAGCAGCGTGGACAGATCGAACCCCGCCGTGACCGGCTTCACAAGCGTACCGACGTCGAGCCCCGTGTTCGCGAAGAACGCCGTCGCGCCATCCACCACCCCTTCAGAACCACCCACCGGCGACCCTTCCCCATCCAACGGCGTCAACGAAACCCCGACGTTTGGCAGCTGTACCCCGCTGCCCAGCTGCTTCGGTATGCGCACCGCCACCGCAGGCGTCCGCGATTCAAACGCGTCCCCCACTTCGCCCAGGCCCAGATCGATCGGCACCCGCTGACCCGCGGAGTCCACCGTCGACATCGGCGCAGAGGAAGCGATCACCGCTTGGCGCCCTTCCCCGAGGTCCACCTGCGCGGCGTCGGGGCTCGGATACCCCGTGATGCTCTGCCCCGCCGGCAACCGCGGCGGACCACCCCCCGGATCACTCACGACTTCTCCGAACGCTTCCCCCGCGACCCGCTCCGCTTCTTCACCGTCCAACCCCTCGTACTCCGTCTGCGACGCTTCCCGCGCCTGCACCGCTTCCACGCTGCTCAGCCGCGCCTGGCGCTGATCGAGCACCTGCTGACCCCCATCCAGCTTCTGCACCCCCGGCACCACCAGCGGGCTTTCTGCTGGCGGCGAGGCCCCGGCTTGCGGCACGGCGGCAACCCAGGGCGCCAGACAGGCGAGCAGCGCCAGGATGCGCACGGCCAGCCTCGCGCCGTGCGGCTCGACGCCCGCCGCGGGGGGAGATTTGTTGCGGGGAGCCGGGGTCGTGCCGAAGACCATTGGCAACCAAGATACCGATGTCTATGTTGATTTTCAATATCAAAATTAGTCTATTCAGAAACATTATGGGAAGGTGCGAAAGTTCTACCGAACAAGCACCTCGGGGTGTTCGAGCGTGATGACGTGCCGGCGCAGCGTGGCCTCGGACACCGCGCGCGGAACCGCCGAGAGGAAGCGGTAGAGGATCAGACCGTGGACATCGCTGCTCTGCGCCAGGCGAAAGCCGGGGGCAGGCGGTTCGCGCGCGCCTTCGCGCAGCGGCGCATATCCAGTCTCGTCGATCTCGCTGACGGTGACGGTCGTGCCCGGCGCGAGGTTGCGCAGTGGGGGCAGGTAGTACTCAAGCGGAGCCGAACCCAGCTCGACGGTCGTGATCACGCGCGCGCGCGTTGACCCGCTACCACCCGGCGCAGCGCGGATCGCGGCGGCCAGCCCGCGCCAGTCGCCGCGCTGCAAGCGTGGGCTGAGACTCACGTCCACCGTCACAGCCAGAAAGCCCAGCGCGATGACACCCGCGAGCGCGGGGCCCACCCGGCCGGTGCGCCGCGCGACGACGACCACCGCCACGAGCGCGGTGAGCGGGACCATCGCGGCGACGAGGTTGCGTGGCGCGAGGTAGTCCGCGCCGAAGGCCACGAGCACGATCGGGACCAGCACGCCGCAAGCGCACACCACCAGCGCCAGCAGCGCGCCGCGCTCCTCCTCGCGGGTGAGGCCCTGCCACAGGCCGTAGAGCACACCGGCGAGGATCGGCAGCGCCACCAGCAGCTCCACGCCGTGCCCCAGCGCGGCGCCGTAGTAGTCGGTGAGGTAGTACTGGGGGATCGCCTGCAGGCGCGAGGAGAGCGCCCAGCGGCCGATCCACTGCGTGCCGTGACCGCCCTGGGCGACGATCAGGGGGATCAGCGCGAGGCCGACGAGGGCAACCGCCGCCACGGCCGCGATTGCGCCTGGCTTGGGTATCCGGCGCTCGCCCTGCGTCGTGCCGGCAGAGTCGGCTGGGTCAGCGGGGCGAGTGGGGTCGGCTGGATGGGCGGAATCAGCAGAGCGCGCGGAGTCAGTTGGACGGGCGGCCAACAGCAGCCACACGCACATCGGCGCCAGCAGGAAGACCGCGAAGTAGTGGGTCAGCAGCGCCAGCGCGCCGCTCACCGCGAACGCCGCCAGGCGCCGCGGCGTGGGGTCGCGCAGCGCGCACAGGAAACACCACATCGCCAGGGCGGCCATGAACACGAACAGCCCGTAGGCGCGCGCCTCCTGGGAATACCACACGAACAGCGGGTTGACGGCCACCAGCAGCGCGGTGGCGATCGCCGCGCGACGCCCGGCCAGCTCGCTGCCCACCCCCCACGCGAGCGGCACAGTCGCCACACCCGCCAGCGCGGAGAGCGCGCGCAGCGCCACTTCGCCGGTGCCGAATACTCGCGCCACGCCCCACTCCAGCACGTACCACAGGGGCGGGGTGTTCTCGGTGTGGGAGACCGCGTGCAGGGTGGCCCCGAGGCTCGTGTGCAAGACGTGCACAGGGGTGAACGCCTCGTCGTACCAGAAGCTCTGCGAGCCCAGAGTGGGCAGGCGTAGCCCGGCGGCGAGCAGCATGACGGCAGCCAGCGGCCACCACTTGTTCAGCTTGCTCGCTGGCAAAGTTCTTCTTCCACCGCCGTGCCAAAGCAGGCGTAGCGCTTGGCGGGCAAGTCGAAGACCTGCCGCGGAGGCAGGTAATAGCCACCTCGCACCGCGCGCCGGCCGTGCACCACGGGGCCGGTCATCACGAAGCACAGCTGCGTGTGTTCTTTGGGAGCTCCGGGGGAGGTGTTGCCGCAGATCACGTCCCTTGTGGTGCGGTTCGTGAGGTCCTGCTCGATCGTCAGGTTGTGGTAGTGGTGGCCACTGACCGCGCGCCAGGTCGCTAGATCTGCGATCAGCCGATGATTGACCTTGACCTGGCGCGTGACGTCGTAGACGGTGCCCACCGCCAGCAGCACGCCGACGAGCACCAGCAGGGTGTTCTCGATCAGGCGCCGGCTGCTCCACGGGGCGGAAGCTGGAGTGGCGGGAGTGGTTGCGTGGGTGCTCATGAAACCGGCGCGAACAGCGGCGCCGTCTGATGGACGATGAACAGGAGCTGCACCGCGAGCGTCGCCCACAGCAGGCGACGGTCGCGCACCACCGCGGCCAGCGGCAGCGACCACAGCGTGTACCACGCCAAGAGCCAGGTGGAGGTGACGGCGATCGCCAACAGCGCCCAGCCGGAGGCGGCGACCCAGTCATAGCCGCGCCAGGTGCCCCACATCAGGTACACCAGGATCGCGGCGAGCGCGGCCTTCAGCAGCGTGTGATCGACGGGGAACACTCCCGGCTTGCCGAACAGGTGAGCGATCTCCGTGGGGAAGGAGTCGGTGGAGACGAACGCCGAGTCGCGGTTCAGCGCCGAGACTATGTCCACCCCGTGCACGCCGAAGACGACGTAGGCGAGCAACCCAGCCACGAGCGCCGCGGCTGCGGCACCAATGACTGGCCCCCAGCGCCGTTGTGAGAGCACCAGAAACGGCAGCGGCACGCCGCCAGTGGCCTTGATCAGCGCGCCGGCCATGATTGCCGCACCGGCCCACGCTTCGCGGGCGCCCTCCGAGGCACGCCTCTGGGCGGGGTCACCTCCACCGGCCCCGTCCCCCGCGGTGCCCGCCAGCGTCAGGGCCACGGCGCCCATCGTCAGCAGCGTCAGCAGCAGGTCGTTGTGCGCGCCCCCCAGCCCGTAGAGCACGTACAGCGGGTTGGCCCCCACCACCAGCAGCGCCAGCACCGGGTCGAAGCCGCGCAGGCGCGCGCAGCGCCAGGTCAGCGCCAGCGTGCCGGCGGAGGCGAGCAGCGCCATCAGCTTCATGCCCCACAGCGCGCCCGTCACGCCCAACGGCGCGAGCGGGTAGGAGAGCAGCGTGTAGAGCGGGCCGTAGGCGGTGGCTACGTGAGTCCAGTCCAGGCCCACGTACTTGAAGACCGGGTCCCCCGCAATCGCCAGGGGACCGTGCAGGTAGGGGTTCAGCCCGTGCTCGACGCCCATGCGCGCGTAGGCGATGTAGCTGAAGACGTCGGTGGAGAGCAGGATCGGGCTGAGGAAGATCAGCGCGTGCAGCACCGCCACCAGGGTGATCGCCCAGCGCTTGGAGACCCGGCCCAGGCGCCGTCCGGCGCACAGCGCCAGCAGCACAGCGTAGGCGGCGGTAAACACAAGCAGGGCGATCAAGAAGATGCGGTAGCCCAGTCGCTCGCCGACTCCTGCGAGCCAGCCCGCGATCGAGGGGGATTTGGGGATCAGGGGCGAGTGGCCCAGCGCCGCGTCGAGCACCACCTCGGCGGTGGCCGCCACCAGCAGCAGCGTGCAGAGCCCGGCCAGAGCGGGCCCCCAGCGGCGGGCGCGCTCCTGCGCGGCGACCCCGGGCAGGGATGGAGGCGGATGCTCGGCGAGGGAGCTCAAGGCGCCCCGAAGCCTGCCAGATGGTCAGGCGCGCGGGCGCCAGGGCCGGCGTGCGCACGTAGAGGCCCATCCGCTGACCCACGGGGCAGGACACGCGAGCGGCAGGGCCCAGCGGCGGGTGAGGCTCGGCTCAGCCGGTGGGCAGCGGCTCGAAGCGCAGGATGTCGAGCGCGCCGGAGACCTCGAAGGCCCGCTGCACGACGGCGTCGCCAGGGCGCAGCGTCAGCTCGTGGCCCTGCTGGCGTGCGCGGGCATCGGCCTGCAGCAGCACGCGCAGGCCGGTGGAGTCGATGAAGGCCAGCCCGCCGAGGTCGACCACCACGCGGGTGGAGCCGCCGGCCTCGATGGCCGCGAAGCGCTCCTCCAGCTGGGGAGCGTTGGCGAGGTCCAGCTCGCCCTCCAGGGCGATCGAGGCGGTGCCGTTGTCCAGCACGCAGGAGATGGTCAGAGGCCCCGGCGGAGGTAGATGTTCGCTCATAGCGTTGATTAGGAATGGAGAGGGGCCCGGCTCGCCGGCCTGACGGCCGGCTGCGCCACCCTCTAGGTTAGTGTAGCTCGTTACAAGTTCCACAGCTTGGTACGGCAAGGCCAACGCCGCCCTGGTTTCTAGGCCAGGGAGACCCACACCGTCTTGGTCTCCAGGTAGGAGTCCAGACCGTCGTGGCCGTGCTCGCGGCCCACACCGGAGGCCTTGAAGCCGCCGAAGGGCGCCGCGGGGTCCGAGCCGCCCCAGTGGTTGACGTAGACCGAGCCGGCGCGCAGCATCGCGGCGAGGCGGTGGGCGGAGCCGACGTCGCGCGTCCATACGCCCGCGGCCAGCCCGTAGTCGCCGGCATTGGCGCGCGCGGCCACCTCCTCCAGCGTGTCGTAGGGCGAGGCGACCAGCACCGGGCCGAAGATCTCCTCGCGCGCGATGCGCAACTCGTCGGAGGTGGCGCTGAAGAGGGTGGGCTGCACGAACCAGCCACCGGACTCGCCCAGCGCCACGCCGCCGCCGGTGACGAGCTCAGCGCCCTCGGCGCGGCCGGAGTCGATGTAGCCCAGCACGCGCTCGCGCTGCTCGGCGGAGACGAGCGGTCCGAGCTGCGTGGCCGGGTCCAGGCCCGGCCCCAGGCGCGTGGCGGCGGCGCGCTCGGCCAGCGCACTCACCACCTCGTCGAAGTGGGAGGCGGGGACGAACAGGCGCGAGCCGGCGTTGCAGGCCTGGCCGGAGTTGAAATAGATCGCCTGGTAGGAGCCCTTCACGGCGGCGTCCAGGTCGGCGTCGGGCAGGATCACGTTCGGCGACTTGCCGCCCAGCTCCAGCGTCATGCGCTTCAGCGCGCGTCCGGCGACCGCGCCGATCTCACGCCCGACGGCGGTGGAGCCGGTGAAGGCGATCTTGTCCACCCCCGGGTGGGCCACCAGCGCTGCGCCGGTGGAGCCATCGCCCGTCAGCACGTTGAGCACGCCCGGCGGGAAGCCCACCTCCAGCGCCAGCTCGCCCAGGCGCAGCGCGGTGAGCGGGGTCTGCTCGGCCGGCTTGAGCACCACCGTGCAGCCGGCGGCGAGCGCAGGCGCGACCTTCCACGCGGACATCAGCAGCGGGAAGTTCCACGGCACCACCTGCGCGCACACCCCGACGGGTTCGCGGCGCGTGTAGCAGTGCATGCCGGGCGCCGCGACAGGCAGCACGGAGCCCTCGATCTTGGTGGGCCACCCGGCGAAGTAGCGCAGGTGCGCGGCGGTACCGAGCACGTCGACGTACTGCGCGAGCTTGACGGGCTTGCCGTTGTCCAGCGACTCCAGCTGCGCCAGCTCCTCGGCGTGCGCTTCGACGGCCTCGGCCAGCGCCTCAAGCAGCCGTCCGCGCGCGAGGGGCGCCAGCGCCGCCCACGGCCCCTCGAACGCCGCGCGCGCGGCCGCCACGGCCGCCTCGACGTCGGCGGGTCCGGCGAAAGGCACCTGCGCGATCTCCCGCCCAGTCGCCGGGTCGAGCGTGGCGAACGTGCGCCCATCGGCGGCCGCGGGGCGCTCGGAGCCCACCACAAGCCGCAGCTCCCCCGCCAGGAACTCCCGCGCGGCAGGGCCCAGCGCGTCGGGCAGGGAGGGGGTGTCGGTGGCAGTGCTCATGAACGTGGCGCCGCGCCAGCAAGCGCGTCATAAAAAGGAGGATAAGAGGGGCCGGTGGTCTTGTACATAGCTGTATTGCCGAACCCCGCTCGCGCGGGGGGCTTGCTGCCGTCGAGGGGGAGCTTACGGTCGCAGAAGAATCTTCAACGCCTCGCGGCGATCGTACAGAGCGTACGCCTCCGGAGCCTCCTCGAGGCTCATGTGGTGGGTGACGAGCGGCGTGGGGTCGAGCAGACCCGCGGACATCATCGCCAGCACGGGGTCCACGTGGGCGAGCACGTTGGCGTGGCCGGTACACAGGCGCAGGGCCTTGATCCAGACGAGACCCATGTGCAGCTCCACGCGCTCGGCGTACACGCCGACGGTCTGCACGGTGCCGCACTTGCGCGTGAGCCGCACCGCCAGATCCAGCGCCGAGGGGTGGCCGACGGCGTCGATGCACAAGTCCACCCCGCGCCCCGCCGTGAAGTCGCGCACGACGCTGCGGGGGTCGCCCTCCTCCAAGTGCACCGCGTGCGCGCCGAAGGACTCGGCCATCGCCAGCCGCTCCGGCACGGAGTCCACCGCCACCACCTGGGCGGCGCCGCAGGCGCGGGCGGCCTGCACCGCGCACAGCCCCACGGGCCCCAGCCCCAGCACCGCCACCGTGTCTCCAGGGTGCAGCCCGGAGTCCACCACCGCGTGGTAGCCGGTGCCCATGACGTCGCCGGCGAACAGCGCCATCTCGTCGCTCATGCCCTCGGGCACGCGGCGCAGGACGAGGTCGGCGCTGGGTACGAGCGCCTGCTCGGCCTGGGTGCCCTGCAGCGAGCCGAGCGCCGCGCCGTGGCCGAAGGTGCGCGAGGAGTCGCACTTGTGAAAGAGCCCGCGGCGGCAGAAGAAGCAGTGCCCGCAGGCCGTCTGAAAGCAGCCCAGCACACGGTCGCCCACCTCCACGTTGTGCACAGCGTCGCCGACGGCGAGCACCGAGCCGACGTACTCGTGGCCGATCGTGAAGCCCGGTTCGATCTTCACGCGGCCGTGGTAGATGTGCAGGTCCGAGCCGCACACCCCCGTGGCCTCGATGCGCACCACCGCGTCTCCGGCGTCCAGCAGCTGCGGCTCGGGGACGTCCTGCACCCTTACCTCGTTGGGGGCCTGGAAGGTGACGGCGCGCATCGCGCCCGCAACCCTAGAGGGTCCACCCAGGAAATGGAGGCGCGGCCCTCCAGCCGAACCAGTGCCCCGCAGTGGCCCGGTGAGCCGAGTCGCAGATGAGACGCGAGACCACGGCCCAGCGCGTATGCTGCCGCGCATGGGGAACGAGGTCTCAAAGGCCGTACTGATCACCGGCTGCTCCTCGGGCATCGGCGAGGCCACCGCGCTGCGCCTGGCCCGCGGCGGGTGGACCGTCTACGCGACCGCGCGCCGGCCCGAGTCGATCGCGCACCTGGCCGAGCAGGGCTGCCGCACGCTCGAGCTGGACGTGACCGACGAGGACTCGATGCAGGCCGCCGTGGCAGAGGTGGCGCAGGCGGAGGGTGCGGTGGGTGTGCTGGTCAACAACGCCGGCTACTCCCAGGGCGGCGCCCTGGAGCAGATCCCACCCGAGACGGTGCGCCGCCAGTTTGAGACCAACGTGTTCGGCGCCGTGCGCATGGCGCAGCTGGTGCTGCCGGGGATGCGCGCGCAGCGCTGGGGCAAGGTCGTCAACATCGGCTCGATGGGCGGGCGCCTGACCTTCCCCGGCGGCGGGCTCTACCACGCCACGAAGTACGCGCTGGAGGCGATCAGCGACGCGCTGCGCTTCGAGGTCAAGGGCTTCGGCGTGGACGTCGTGCTGGTGGAGCCGGGGCTGATAACCACCGACTTCGCCAAGAACGCGGTGGCTGCCTCGGCGGAGACCTTGGCGGAGGGGCCCTACAAGGAGTTCGACGCCAAGGTCGCGGCGCTGACGGTGGATACCTACAAGGGCCCGATGCGCCACCTGGGCGGCGGCCCCGAGACGGTGGCAAAGGCGATCGAGAAGGCGCTCACGCGCCGGCGGGCACCCGCGCGCGTGACAGTGACGGCATCGGCGAAGCTCACCATCATGCAGCGCCGGCTGACGCCTGACAGGGTGTGGGACGCGATGATGCGCACGCAGTTCCCGCAGCCGCGGTAGCTAGACCGGCGGTGCAGCGAGTCGTGCAGCGCGTATTTCCGGCTGTGCGCCGATTTGTGGATGGGGCCGTCCTATGTGGAAGCCCTGTGCATAGTCGACGCCCAGGGTGCGCAACAGCTCCAGTGTGGCGCTGTCGCCGACGAACTCCGCGACGGTGCGCATGCCCATGCCATGGGCGACCTGCACCAGCGCGCTGACCATCAGGCGGTCGTGCGCTGAGGCGCACAGGCCGCGGATGAACTCGCCGTCGATCTTCAGGTGCGTGAAGGGCAGCAGCTTGACGTAGTGGAAGGAGCCGAAGCCCACGCCGAAGTCGTCCAGCGCGAGCTCGCAGCCGAGCGCCGCGGCGTCCTTGCAGAAGCTGAGCGCCTGGCCCATGTCGGAGATGGCGGCCGTCTCCGTTACCTCGATCGTCAGCCGCTCTGGCGCCACGCAGTGGCGGGCCAGCTCGCGCTGGATGTGGCTCAGCGTCTCCCCTGAGACGATCGACAGTGCTGAAAGGTTGACGGCGATCGACACCTCGCTCTCCAGCTCCTTGGCCAGCAGCGCCACGGCCTTGGTGAGCACCATGCGGTCGATCTCGCGGATCAGCCCGTACCGCTCGGCCGCGGGCAGCCACGCGCCGGGGGCCAGCGGCGGTGCGTCGGGGTCGTCGGCGAGGCGCACCAGCGCCTCGTAGTGGTCCACCGCGCCGCTCTCCAGCGACAGGATCGGCTGGTAGTGCAGCACGAACAGGTCCTCGCGCAGCGCGCGGCGCAGGCGCGTCAGCCACGGCCGGTGTGCCAGCCCGGCGTGGGAGTCCAGGCCGCCGCGCGACTCCTGCCAGGGCAGTCGCCGCGAGCGCTCCTGCCCGTCGAGCACCATGCGGTGGGGCGAGGCGGGAGCGGTGGAAGTGGTGGAGGTGGGCATCTGTCGGGCGTCGGATATGCGACATGGCGATTATTCGATGCCCGGCGACCTACACGAGGGTGTGCTTCGTCTTTGCGTAGGTTTGCGGCGGGAACCTGCGGCAAACCTACGCAAAAGCTGCGCCCCGTATGCCCCAGCGTATCGACATTCGGAATATGTGGTGCTTCGATAGCGCGCCGCGCGTCCTCAACCGCACTACGCGACCCTCGCTGGCCCCCCCTGTGGGGGCCCTCTCAAAATCTTTAAACGGTCCTCCGCGCGCGGTCGGAGATCACCAGCAGCAGGCCCAGCAGGACGAAGTTCATGACCACCGAGGACCCGCCGTACGCGACGAAGGGCAAGGTCACGCCGGTCAGCGGGATCACGCGCGTGACGCCGCCCACGATCACGAACACCTGCATCGCCACCACAAACGACAACCCGGTGGCCAGCAGCTTGGAGAAGGAGTCGCGCGCCAGCATCGCCACCTTCAGCCCGCGCGCCACGAACAGCAGGTATGTGAGCAGCAGCGCCGCCGCGCCCACCAGCCCCAGCTCGTTGACGATCACCGCGTAGATCATGTCGCTCTCGGGCACCGGCAGCAGAGGGACGGGATGCGTGCCGGCGTGCAGCAGCAGCAGCGACTGGTCGAAGCCCGTGCCCAGCAGTCCCCCGTCGGCCTGGGCGAACAGCGACTGGGCCAGCTGGTAGCTGCCCCCCAGCTGGTTGTAGAGGGTCGGGTCGAACGGGTGCTCCCAGGCGAGAAACCGCGACTGCACGTGGCCCACGTGGGTGGCCACGAACCACGCGCCCCCGGCGAACAGCAGCAGGCCGATCAGCGGGAACGACAGCCGGCCGGTGGCGACGTACAGCAACGCCAGGAACGCCCCGTAGAACATCAGCGTGGTGCCCAGCTCGCGGGTGATCAGCAGCGTCGCCATCGCCGCCCCCCACACCACCAGCATCGGCCCGAACTGCTTCATCGGGGGGAAGGTCACGCCCATCGCCCGCCGCCCCGCGGTGACGAGGATCTGGCGGTTGTCGTGCAGGTAGCTCGCCAGAAAGATCACGATCGCGATCTTCGCCAGCTCCGCCGGCTGGAAGGAGATCGAGCCCACGTGGACGTTCAGGTACGCCCCGTTGACCTGTTCGCCGATGCCTGGCAGCCGCGGCAGCACGGTCATGCCGATCGCCACCGCCGCGATGGTGTAGCGGTAGCGCTCCAGCACCCCCACCCCGCGGCGGCGCAGCAAGAGGATGGTCGCGGCGAACCCTCCCAGCCCCACCACCATCCACTGCGCCTGCTGGCGCGCCAGCACAGGGTTGATGCGGTACACCATCACGATCCCCACGCTCGCCAGCACCGCCGCCAGGGGGAAGAGGTAGGGGTCGGCGTTGGGCAGCGCGTGGCGGATCACCAGGTGCCCCGCCACGCACAGCCCCAGGAAGAGCGCCCCATACGTGAGCGACACGCTTGAGGCGTGGCCCAGCACCACATTGGTGTCCGCGCCCTGCGCGGTGTTCTGCTGCTGCACGAAGATTGCGGTGAACCCCGCCACCACCAGGAGCGCCGCGGGGATCAGGCCCAGCAGCTCGCGGTTGCGCGGCTTGAGCATTGGTTGAGCCTAGAGGGTGGCCCCGCTGCAAGGCGGGGCCGGGCCCCTCTTCTATCAGTCACCCACGCATCCGGCGCGCCCGCGCCGGTGCCCTCAGTACCCTTGAGGCTGTGTGGAAGCGCTTCCTGATCGGCAGCGTGGCCATCGTGCTGCTCAGTGGTGGCGCCACGGCCACGGTGGCGCTGAACAAGGTCACCACGATCGCCGACGAGGTCTTTCCGAGCGCCAACCGCATCCGCGCCCCCAGCGGCGTGATCGCCGAAGGCTACGACGGCTCGCCGCAGACCTTTCTGCTGATCGGCTCGGACAAGCGCGCCCTCTCGCACGACGCCTTCGACCGCGAAGACCCGCCCCACAGCGACACCATGCTGTTGGTGCGTCTGGACCCCAACCAGGGCCAGACCTCGGTGCTCTCGATCCCGCGCGACCTGCTCGCCCGCATCGTGACCCCCACGGGGCAGGTGTACTACCCGGAAAAGATCAACGCCGCCTACACGATCGGCAGCGAGCTGAAGGGCACCGACGGCGGCGCGCGCCTGGCGGCCGAAACGATCGAGCGCCTGCTGGGGATCAAGATCAACGGGATCGTCGACGCCACCTTCAAGGGCTTCATCGAAGTGGTCGACTCGCTCGGCTGCGTCTACATCAACGTCGACCACCGCTACTACCACTCCAACACCGAAGGCGAAGACTATTCGGAAATCAACCTGCAGCCCGGCTACCAGAAGCTGTGCTACGAAAACGCCCTCGCCTACGTGCGCTACCGCCACGACGACTCGGACTTCGTGCGCGTCGCGCGCCAGCAGGACTTCATCCGCAACCTGCGCGAGCAGGTCTCCACCAGCAACCTGCTCGGCGAAATCGACAAGGTCTCAAAGGCCGTCGGCAGGGCCATCACAACCACCTTCCCGCCCTCGGCCTCGGAGCTGATCAAGCTGACCAAGCTGATCGTCTTCTCCCAGGAAAAGCCGCTGCGCCAGGTCAAGTTCCGCTTCGCCACCGACAACACGGTGATCAACAAGGTCGACTACGTGACCGCCACGCCGCAGGACATCCAGGAAACGGTCGCGGACTTCCTGCACGGCGACGAACGCGTCGTCGTACCCCACCACCTCGCCTCCACGGCGCCGCCACACCATGGGCACAGCCATGCGGCGACCTACACGCCGGCGCAGATCGGCCTCTACCCCACCTCCTCCAGCGCTCGCCCCGAAGTCTTCAGCGCAGCCGTGGGGATCCCCTTCCCCGTCGTCTTTCCCACCCTGCAGACGGGGCCCGCAACCTTCGAAGGCATCCGCGCCTACACGCTCAAAGACCAGCAGGGCCACCTCCACCACGCCTTCATCGAGGTCTTCCAGCAGAACACCCAGGGTGGCTACTACGACGTCGAGGGGATGGACTGGACCGACCCGCCGCTGATCGCCCACCCCAGCCAGGAAGTCTCGTTGGGCGGGCGCCACTACATCGTCATCGATGACGGCTCCGCGATCCACGTGATCGCCTGGCGCGAGGGCGGGGTGCTGTACTGGGTCAACAACACGCTGCTCGAGGACCTCTCAAACCAGCAGATGCTCAACATCGCGCAGTCCTCGCACCCGCTGCAGTGAGGCCTACACCCGCGCGTTGTCGAGCGCCTGGTTGACCAAGGCGTCGGCGTCGGCGTTCTGCGCGCGCGGCACCGAGCGGATCGACCACTTCTCGAACTCCCTCAGCGCCGCCATCGCCTTGGCGTGCAGCGGTTTCATGTCCTTGTGCTTGACCTTGTAGAGCCCCCTGACCTGCTTGGCGATCAACTCGGAGTCGTTGACCACCTCCACCTCGCCGGCCCCCAGCGCGCGTGCCCGCGCGAGGCCCAGCAGCAGCGCGCGGTACTCGGCGACGTTGTTGGTGACGCTGCCCAGCAGCTCCGTGGCCTCGTCCAGCACCTCGCCGTCCGGCGCGGACACCACGCAGGCGGCCGCCGCCGGCCCGGGGTTGCCGCGGGCGCCGCCGTCGACGTGGACTGTGACCTTCGTCATGGACGCGGCATTATGAGCCTTGATGGGGATGGAACGCCGGCGAACGCGGGCTACGCCCACGCTCGGCGGCTCAGAGGGACGGAACGCCGGCCAGCGCCGGCAGCTCGCCCGGCACCCGCGCCCGGCGGCGGTCGCGCACCACGCGGCGCTGACCGTCTGGACCCACCGCGCCGTTGGTCCCCTGGCGCCCGCGACGGTCGGCGTGGCGGCGATCCACGATCACGGCCACGTTGTCATCGTCCTTGTAGTACTCCACGAGCTTCGGATACAGCTCGTCGGCCAGGGGCCTGGGCACCACGCAGTAGATCATCGTCCCTGCATGCTAGAGCCTTTGCGGGCCAGTGAGGCATGCGCTGGACGAATAGGCCTCCTGAGAGGCTACGCCAGCAGCGCCAGCGCGCCGCGCTCGTCGATCGCGGCGTTGGCGACCAGGTCCTCGCGCGGCAGCTCCTCCAGCTCCATCCCCTGGGCGATGAGCTGCGCCCCGGTCGACTCCTCGCCGAGGTCCACCTCGTAGCGATACCAGCACAGCTCCCACGCCACCACCAGCGAGACCACGCTGCCGGAGTCCGCCACCGGGGCCACCCGCACCGTGGGCGCGCCGAGCGAGCGGGCGACGCCCGCCAGACGGCGGGGCTGCTCGCCTTCGTTGAACACCTCCAGCGCACGCCCCATCTTCATCTCACCGCCGGTGGGCAGCGGCTCCTCGATGCTGTGGTGAGGCGCCGCGGGCACCGGCTCAGAAGACCTGGAGTGAGGCGCCGCCGGCACCGGCTTCACCGGCGTCAGAGGACTGTCGAGGAAGTCGTAGAGCCCGTCCTCCACGGCACCTCCCTCCACCGCGATCGGGGGGCTCGTGGGAGCCGGCAGCCCGTCCTCCTCGACGGAGCGCTCAGAGGCGGTCCGCCGTGTCTGGCGCAGGCGCCCCAGCAGCGAGCGCCCACGGCGGGGGCCGGCCGGGCGCAGGCTCAGCGAATGGTCGTCCGCCTCGCGCAGCCATCCCTCGTGGGTGGCGCGCGGCACGCACAGCTCGCACACCGTGCGCCGCTGTCCTCCGCTTGAAAGACGTCCGGCTGCTCGCCCCGCAAGAGGCGCCTGCCGCAGACGTCGCAGGCGACTTCCGGGTGTGATGTGACGATCGATCGGGTGGCCATCGGCACTCCAGGGTAGTGGTGGGCGGTCAGGCGTGCGTCGCGATGGGTGTCAAGCACTCACCGCGACAGGCGTCGGGCGGCTCGGCAGGACAGACCAAGCACTCGCCGCGACAGACCTCTCAGGCGCTAGACCTCAAGCGCTCACCACGACAGGCGTCAGGCGCTCGCCGCGGCACGCTCGGGTCCCGCCTGGGCGAGCAGCTTCTTGGCGAGGTGCGCGGGGACCTCCTCGTAGCGCAGGAACTCGAGCGTGTAGTCGCCCTGACCGGCGGTGATCGAACGCAGGTCCGGTGCGTAGCTGAGCATCTCGGCCATCGGCGCCTCCGCCCTTATCTCGGTCATGCCCGCCGCCGGCTCCATCCCCTGCGGGCGTCCGCGACGGCTGTTGAGATCGCCGATCACATCCCCCACGCAGCCCTCGGGCACTGACACGATGACGAGCATGACGGGCTCCAGCAGCACCGGGTCGGCCTCCTCCAGCGCCTGGCGCATCGCGTGGATGCCGGCCATCTTGAAGGCCACTTCCGAGGAGTCCACCGAGTGGTGGGAGCCGTCCACGAGGCGCACGCGCACGTCCTTCACGGGGTAGCCCGCGGCGGCGCCCGTGCTCATCGCTTCTTCGACCCCTCTGCGCACGGCGGGGATGAACTGGCCGGGGATCACTCCGCCCTTGATCTGATCGACAAACTCGAAGGGACGGGCGGGGTCCGAATCGGGCAGCGGCTCGATCACGATGTGGCAGTCGCCGAACTGGCCGCGCCCTCCCGTCTGCTTCTTGTGGCGGCCGTGCGCCTTGGCGGGGCGTCGGATCGTCTCCTGGTAGGGCACACGGGGCGGCTTGAGCGTGACCTCCACGCCGAAGCGCTCGCGCAGGCGGTCCACGACCACCTCGACGTGCACCTGCGAGAGGCCCGCCACGATCTGCTCGCCCGTCTGGGGATCGCGGTGCAGGTCGATCGTGGGGTCCTCCTCCTGCAGGCGGCGCAGCGAGCCGAACACCTTGTCCTCGTCGCCCCTGCTCTTCGGCTCGATGGCAAAGGCCATCACCGCCGCCGGCAGCTTCAGGCGGGGCATCTCGATCGACTCCTCGCGGCCGCTGGGCGCCGCCGAGGAAGTTGGCGACGGCGCAACCAGCCAATCCCCAGCGCGCGTCTCCTTGAGCTTGGCCACCGCGCCGATGTCCCCCGGGCCGAGCTCCTCGACGTGCGCCACCTCCTTGCCCGCGAACAGCAGCAACTGCCCGATGCGCTCCCTGGCGTGGGCGTGGGTGTTGAGCGCGTGGCTGTCGTGGCGCAGCGTCCCCTGATAGACGCGCAGCAGGTTGATGCGCCCCGCGAAGGGGTCCGCACGGGTCTTGAAGACGTAGGCGAACAGCTCGCGCTGAGGATCTGGCAGCAGCTCCACCTCCCCCACACGCAGCGGCCCGTGCTTGACGGGCGAGGGCAGATCCTCCACGATCGCCGCCAGCAGGCGCGTGGTGCCGACATTGTGCGTGGCCACGCCGCACACCACGGGGAAGATCGAGCCGTGGTTGGTGCCCTCCTTGAGCGCCGCCACGATCTCCTCGTGAGAGATCTCCTCGCCCTCCAGGTAACGCTCCATCAGCGCGTCGGAGACCTCGGCGACCTCGTCCATCAGCTTCTCGCGGTACTCCTGCGCCTGCGCGAGCATGTTCTCCGGGATCGGCGCCTCGGTGGCGGCACCGCGCGCGGCCGAGTCGGGGTCGTGGCGCAGCGCGATCATGTCGATCAGGTCGATCACGCCTTCCAGCTCGTGCTCTGAGCCCAGCGGGATCTCGGTGGCCACCACGTGCGGACCAAAGGCGCCCTTCAGCTGCTCCAGCGTGCGAAAGAAGTCCGCGCGCTCGCGGTCGAGCATGTTCACGAACAGCATGCGCGCGATGTCGAGCTCCGCGGCCCTGGCCCACAGGCGGCTGGTGGAGACCTCCACGCCCATCACCGCGTTGACGACAAAGATCGCCGACTCGCACACGCGCAGCGCCCCCAGGGCGTCGGCCACGAAGCTGGGCTCGCCGGGGGTGTCGAGCAGGTTGATCTTGCGTCCCTCCCACTCGAACGAGGAGAGCGCCGAGGAGATCGACATCTGCCGCGCCTGCTCGTCGGAATCGGCGTCAGACACGGTGGTCCCGTCGACCACCGTCCCCAGGCGAGCGGTGACGCCAGCCTCGAACAGCAGCGCCTCGTGCAGCGAGGTCTTGCCGGCGCCGCGATGTCCCACTAAAGCCACATTGCGGATCCGATCCGCAGGATGCATCAGTCGAAACTATCGCTCTGCATACGCGAACGCAAGCGCAGCACCGCCTTGGTGTGAAGTTGGGAGATGCGCGACTCCGTGACCCCCAGCACCTCGCCGATCTCGCGCAGGGTCAGGTTCTCGTAGTAGTACAGCGCGATCACCAGCTTCTCGCGCTCGGGCAGGCGCGCGATCGACTCGGCGATGCGGTCCTTCAGATCGCCCACATCCAGCACCTTGGCTGGGTCAGGCGCGCCGGGGTCCTCCAGGGTGTCCATCAGCGAGACCTGGTCGCCGCTTGAATCGGAAACGCTCCACAGCTCATCCAGCGCGGCCATCGAGGAGTGCGAGATCGCCAGCAGCGAGTCGTGCAGCTCGGTGACGGGGATGTTCAGCTCGCTGGCCATCTCCTGGTCGGTGGGCGCCCGCTGCAGGCGGTTCTCGAGCTTCGCGTTGACGCGCTCGATCTCCCGGGCGCGGGCGCGCACGCTGCGCGGCACCCAGTCCATCGAGCGCAGCTCGTCGATGATGGCGCCCTTGATGCGCGTGATCGCGTAGGTCTCAAACTTGATCTCCCGCGAGAGGTCGAAGCGCTCGATCGCCGATATCAGCCCCACCAGCCCGTAGGAGATGAGATCGGCCTCCTCCACGTGGGGCGGCAGCCCGGCGGCGGTGCGCCCGGCGACGTACTTGACCAGCGGCGAATAGGCCACCACCAGGCGCTCGCGGGCGCGTGCGTCACCGTCGGACTTGTAGCGCCGCCACAGTTCGCGTAGCTCGATCGATTTGACGTTCGTCTCCAACGTTCGTCTCCAGGGTCTCCCCCGCCGATCAGGCCCGCGGGTGACTGCGCGTGTAGGCGTTTCTGAGCCTCGCGGACTCTACCCGAGTGTAAACCTGAGTGGTTGAGAGGCTGGCGTGGCCCAACAGCTCCTGGATCGTGCGCAGGTCCGCCCCCCCGTTCAGCAGGTGGGTGGCGAAGCTGTGGCGCAGCGTGTGCGGGGAGGCTCCGGCGGGCAGTCCCGCGCGCTCGCTCCACACGCGCAAACGCCGGCGCACGTCCCCCGTGCCCAGCGGCCGCCCGGACTTGCTGAGGAACAGCGCCTGCTCGCCATCGCCGCTGTGCAGCGCCCCGCGGCCACGCTGCAGGTAGAGCGCGAGCGCTGTGAGCGCGACCTCGCCGACGGGCAGGAAGCGCGTCTTGCGACCCTTGCCCTCCACGCGCAGCTCCTCGCCGTCGTGGTCCACGTCGGCGAGCCTCAGCGACACCAGCTCCTCCGCGCGCAGCCCGCAGGCGTAGGCCAGCTCGAACAGCGCGCGGTCGCGCAGCTCGAGCGCAGTGGAGGCCGGGATGCCCTCCAGCAGCCCCTCCACCTCGCGCACCTTCAACACGCCCGGCAGGCGCGAGGGCCGCCGCGGGCTGGACACTAGGTCGGCGGGGTTCTGGGCGAGCAGGCCGTGCTCGCGCTGGCTGGCGAACAGGGCGCGCAGCGCGGCCAGCTTGCGTGCGGAGGTCGCGGGCGAGGCGTTGCCTGCGGAGAGGCGCGCGACGTAGCGGCGCACCGTCTTCGGGCCGACCGCCTGGGGCTCAAGATCCTGGGCAGTGGCCCAGCGGGCGAACTGGCCCACATCCACGCGGTAGGCGCGGTGCGTCTTCTCCGCGGCGTCGCGGCGGCGCAGGTCTCCTTCGAGCAGCTCCAGCGCCGCCTGCCACGCCTGCTCGATCGGGGCCGTGTGCGGGGCGGTGCTCCTCGCTGTCGCAGTGGCGCTCATCGCAAAGGGGTTCGCCGCCGGACCCTCCGCGCCTGCCTGCGGCCCGATCCCGAAGGGTCCGCTCCAGCCCACCATCCACGCTCAGGCCCACCACCCGACCGGACGGGCCAGCCCAGCACCACCCCTGTCGCCGAACCCGCTGCGCCCGCTACTGCACCAGCGAGCGCGTCTGGTCGGCCAGCACCGGCTCCAGCAAGCTCCCCAGCTCAGCCCAGTCCGTCGCGCCGAGGACGTCCTCCTCCTCGCAGAGATCCCGGTTCCAGGGATGTTCGATCGTGGCCGTGAGAATGCCGTGCACGATCGCGGAAGCGAGGTTCAGGGGGCAGTCGTCGATCAGCAGGTCGATGTCGAGCTCCACGCAGCGGGAGACCTTGTCATAAGAGCAGTGCAGGTCATCGAAGGGCAGCCCGATGAGCTCCAGCCACGCACCGGTGGCCTCGTGGCGGTCACGGTCGCGGTGGCTTGTGACGTGTATGTAGTGGCCCTGGCGGTGCCACTCGCGCACCGTCTCCACCGCCCCCGGGTAGGGGCTGCCGGCGAGGATCAGCTCGTCGCTGTGGCTCTCGCGAATGCACAGCTGCAGCTGCTCGGGGCGCAGGCGCGTGATACCCCAGGAAAGCTGCTCCTCATAGGGCAGATCCACACCGAAGCGCCGCACCGAGACCTCCGAGAGGACGTCCCAGTAGTGGTGCAGCGTGGAGTCTATGTCGATCGCGATCCGCATAGTCGCTTGGAGGGCGGCGTAGCCGGGACCCTCCTTGTGATCGAGGGTGGCGCAACAGCCGACGGCCGGCGAGCCGGGCCCCTCTTTATTTTCATGTCAGACTATGGCCCGATGTCCGGCATTTCCCCCACCTCCACCACCGCGCCCCCCGAACCTTACGGTCCCGTGGGGCACGCCCCCTGGCTTGACGTCGACTGGCGCAAGCACCAGCGCTGGGTCACTGTAGAGGATCGGCCGGTCAACGTCATCGACATGGGCGAAGGACCGCCGATCGTGTTCGTGCACGGGCTCGGTGGCTCATGGCAGAACTGGCTGGAACAGCTGCCGGTGTTCGCCGCCTCCCATCGCGTGCTGGCGCTCGACCTGCCGGGCTTCGGGCGCTCGCCGATGCCGCGCGAGCAGATCACGATCTCCTTCTACGCGCGGGCGCTGGATCGGGTGATGGACGCGCTCGGGATCGACGCGGCGGCAGTGGTGGGCAACTCGATGGGCGGCTTCACCTCCGCGGAGCTGGCGATCGCCTTCCCCCAGCGGGTGGAGCGGATGCTGTTGGCGGCGCCCGCGGGCGTCAGCAACTTCGGCAGTCCCGAGGGCTTGCGCTTGGCGCGGCTGTTCCGCAGGGCGCGCCCGCTGCCGACCCTGATCGGGAGCTGGTTGGCGGCGAACGCTGACACCGTGACGCGCCGCCCGGGGCTGCGCGGGCGCATGCTGATGGGAGTCGCCAGCCACCCCGGCCGGCTGCCCGCGCAGCTGGTGGCCGAGCAGGTGCGCGGTGCGGGCAAGCCTGGCTTCCTCGACGCGCTGGAAGCGAATCTGGACTACGACTTCCGCCATCGGCTGCCCGAGATCGTATGTCCGACCCTGCTCGTGTGGGGCGATCGCGACCGGGTGATAAGCGTGCGCGACGCGGATGTGTACACCGAGCTGATCGCCAACGCGCACAAGGTGATCCTGCCCGATACGGGGCACGTGCCGATGCTGGAGCGTCCGGCGCGGTTCAATGAGCTGCTGGAGGGGTTCCTCAGCGAGTGATCCGTTGGCACCTCGTCGTGCCTGGCGACGTTGGCGTTCTCAGCGAGTGATCGCGCCCTGCGCCGCCGAACCGACGAGCTTGGCGTACTTCTGGATGGCGACCTCGATGTGCTCGTCGGCGCGTGGCGGCGGCGCGTAGCGCGCCAGGCGCTCGGCGATCTGCTCGTCTGCGAGCGCCACGTCGATGCGGCGGGAGTCCACGTCGATCGTGATCTCGTCTCCGTCGAGCAGCGCGCCGATCGGGCCGCCGCGCGCGGCCTCGGGCGCGATGTGGCCGGCCATGAAACCGTGTGTGGCGCCGGAGAAGCGCCCGTCGGTGATCAGCGCAACGGTCTCCCCCAGGCCCTCGCCGACGAGGGCGGCGGTGACGGACAGCATCTCGCGCATCCCAGGGCCGCCGGCGGGCCCCTCGTTGCGGATGACGACGACGTCGCCCGCGTGGATGTCCTTGGCGAGCACGGCGGCCATCGTTGCCTCCTCGCCCTCGAAGACACGGGCGGGGCCGACATGACGCCGGCGCTCGTGGCCGGCGAGCTTCACGACGCAACCGTCGGGAGCGACGTTGCCGCGCAGAATGGCGAAGCCCCCGGTGGGCTTGATGGGATCGCTGAGCGGGCGCACCACGCGCTGGCCGGGTGTCTCTGAGGCCTCGGCGGCGTGCTCGCCGATGGTGCGCCCGCTGACGGTGGCGGCGGACTCGTGCAGCAGGCCGGCTTCGTGCAGGCGCTTGAGTACGAGCGGCACTCCCCCGGCCTCGTACAGGTCGGTCGCCACATACTGGCCCCCGGGCTGCAGGTCGCACAGGAGCGGGGTGCGCTCAGAGATGCGGTCGAACTCCTCGATCGACAGCGGGATGGTCATTTCGTGGGCGACGGCGAGCAGGTGCAGGACGATGTTGGTGGAGCCCCCGCTGGTGGCCCCGGCGGCGATCGCGTTCTCCAGCGCGTCCTTGGTGATGACCTCGCTGGGCAGTTGTCCGCGGCGTAGCACGTCCATGACCAGCTCCCCGCACTCGCGCGCGACCTCGAGCTTGCGCCCGTCCTCGGCGGGCACCATCGCGGAGCCGGCGGGTGAGATGCCGAGCACCTCGAAGGCCATCGCCATGGTGTTGGCGGTGAACTGCCCGCCGCAGGCGCCCGCGCCGGGCGAGGCGGCCTCCTCCAGTTCGTGCAGCTCCTCCTCGGTGATCTTGCCGGCGGCGTAGGAGCCGACGGCCTCGAAGACCTGCTGGATGGTTACCTCCTGGCCCTTGAAATGACCGGGGCGGATCGAGCCGCCGTAGAGCATCAGACCGGGGATGTCCAGGCGCGCAAGCGCCATCACGGCGCCGGGGATGGTCTTGTCGCAGCCGGAGATGACGACCAGCGCGTCGAACAGGTGCGCGGAGGCCACCAGCTCGATCGAGTCGGCGATCAGCTCGCGCGAGACCAGCGAGGCGCGCATCCCGGCGGTGCCCATCGTGATGCCGTCGGAGATCGCGATCGTGTTGAGCTCCATCGGCGTGCCCCCGGCGGCGCGGATGCCCTCCTTGACCTTCGCGGCGAGCACGCGGTTGTTGAAGTTGCACGGCATCGTCTCGATCCAGGAGTGCGCGACGCCGACGATCGGCTTGGCCAGATCCTCGGCTGAGTAGCCGATGCCGTGCAGGTAGGAGCGCGCAGCGGCCCGCTCAGGACCCTCGGTGAGGGCGCGGCTGCGGTGCTTTACGTCAAACGGTGGATCGGTCACGGCGCGGGAACACTATCCGCAAACGGTGGATCGGTCACGGCGCGGGAACACTATCCGCGCTGCCCCGTTCGTGCTCGATGCGCTCTCTCTCCCACCGCGCCAACCGTGCCAGATCGCGGCGCACCAGCTCGGGATTGATCTGACGACCGGGGAGGTGCATGTTGGCATCGGAGATCAGTCGGCGCTCGTCGGCGGTGAGCGCCATCCACTTGGCCAGCACGTCGTCGGAGTCGGGCAGCCGCGCGCTGCCGTAGGGACGGGTGTGGTCGGGGAAGGCGACGCAGTACTCGTTGAGCAGCACGCCTGTCTGCGGGAGGTAGGCGACGATCGGGCGGTGCGGATAGACGAGGTAGGCGTATGGAGCCCTGGGGGCGCTCCCCGACGCCACCCCCCACACCCGCAGGAAGCCGAGGTCGCGGTACATCGCCCACTCCTCTTCGTTCACACACGAGCGCAGCAGCGCGCGGGCGCGCTGCTCGGCGCGCAACTCGCGCCCGGGGTCATAGCCGACCTCAGCCGGCCGGCGGGCGGCGCGGCGGGCAACGAGGGCCGCGCGCAGTCCTGGCGCCGCGGCGGCGCGCAGGCGCGGCGCCAGCAGCTCCCACAGCAGGGCCAGCAGGACGATCGCGGTGGCACCGAGCGCGAGCGGCACCCGTCGGCTCCCTAGCGCGCGCCGCCGGCGGCGCGCGGGAAGAAGATCACGCGCTCGGCGTCGCGCGGCACCTCGGCGAAGCTCTTGACCATCTCAGCCTCGCGCCGGCCGCCGTCGGTGCGGGTGGGCACGGCGGCCCACATGCCGGCGTCCAGCTCGCGGCGAAACGCCTCGATCAGCTCCAGCTCCTGCTCGGGCGCCTCCACATCGCCCTCGGCGAGCACCACCTCGCCGTGGCCGGGCTTCAGACGCAGCAGCTTCATAAGACCGAACCCATGGCCCTGGGATTATGGCAAACCACGGGCCGACGGACCAGGATTCAGCAGACGGTGAGGATGAATCCACAGGCAGATAACGACTTGGAAGGGCTCCGCTGACGCTCCGCCAGATGGCCGCGCCGTGGAGCGTCAGCTGCGGCGGGAAGCCAGGCCAAGGATGTCGACCGGGCCGGCTCCAGCGCCGATATCGCGCAGCCCGTTGGCGACGGCGAAGCCCGCGAACGCCCGCGCGGTGCGGGCGGCCTCCAGTGGCGCATGGCCCAATGCGAGCTGCGCGGCGAGCACCGAGGAGTGCGTGCAACCCGAGCCGTGCGCCGCGCCGTCGGGGTGACGCGCGCCGGGGATCTCCACCGTCTGCCCCTCCCCCTGGCTGTCAAGAAAGAGATCGCTCGCCTGCTCGCGGTGTCCTCCGGTCAGAACGACGATCCGGGGGCCGAGGGAGAGCACGGCGCATGCGATGGACTCGGCCGATGCGCGAGCGATGGACTCCGCCGACTCGCAGGCGATGGACCCCGCCGACTCGCAGGCGATGGACCCCGCCGACTCGCAGGCGATGGACCCCGCGGACTGGCAGGCGATGGACCCCGCCGAGTGCGAGGCGGGGCTGCTCGCGAAGGCCGCCAGCGCGCGCGCCTCCGGCAGGTTGGGGGTGAGCACCGTGGCACGGGGCAGGATCTCCTCGACCAGGGCCTGCTGAGCGTCGGCATCGAGCAGCCGCGCTCCCGACTCCGCAACCATCACAGGGTCAACGACCACCGGGGTCCCCGCGGGCAGCTCGTCCAGCGCCTGGGCCACAGCGAGCGTGAGGGCGACCGTGCCCAGCATCCCGACCTTGACAGCCTTCACGCCGATGTCGCCCACGACGGCGCGCACCTGGGCGAGCACGATCTCCGGGGGCACGGCGTGGATCGCGCTCACGCCCACCGTGTTCTGGGCGGTGATCGCAGTGATCGCACAGGTCCCGTGCACCCCGCAGCGGGCAAACGCCTTCAGGTCGGCCTGGATGCCGGCTCCTCCGCCGGAATCCGAGCCGGCGATCGTGAGCGCGGTGGGGGTATCCCTCTCCGTGGCTTGTATCTCGAACTTCGCGTTCTCGGGCGTTTGTGTCTCTGACGTCACGATCTTGCAACAGTAACGGCACAAACTGCACAGCTGGGACACGCTCTGGCGGCTACGTTGGCCGAACCCATGCAGAGCACCCCGCCCATCCTGTCACGTGGAGAGGACCCGTCCGGGCCGTCTCTTGAGGACCCCCGCCGCGCGCTCGGCCGCCTCGGCGAAGACCTCGCGGTGGCCCATCTGCGCCGCCTGGGCTTCACGCTGCTGGAGCGCAACGCGCGCACTCGCTACGGCGAGATCGACGTGATCGCTTTCGAGGGCCGCACCCTGATCTTCGTGGAGGTGAAAACCCGGCGCATCAACGGCAACCCGCGCAAGCAAGGCGGCCCCGAAGAACAGCCGCTGGCGGGACTGCGCTGGCGCCAGCGCAATCGCCTACGCCGCCTGGCAACCGCCTGGCTGTACGACGAAACGCACGTACGCCCGGCGACCCACACGATCCGCTTCGACGCGATCGGCGTGACGGTCGACGCACGCGACAACCTGGTGAGCCTCGACCACGTCGAGGGGGCCTGGTAGAAGAATCGCCCGATAGGCGAGCTGCGCTAGAGGGCCAGCTGCTGGTAGGCCAGCGACTGAAACGACATACGGTGCAGCGGCGAGACACCCTGGCGCAGGATCGCCTCGCGATGCTCGGGCGTGGAGTAGCCGACGTGCTCGTCGAAATGCCACCCGGGGTGCAGGGAGTCGGCGTGGTGCATGTAACGGTCGCGCGTTACCTTGGCCACGATCGAGGCCGCGGCGATCGCAGCGCTCGTGGCGTCGCCGTTGACGACCGCACGGTGAGGACGCTGAAGCCCAGGCACCGCGAAGCCGTCGGTGAGACAGACGACCTCGCCGTGCACCCCGTCGGTGACCCCCAGGATGGCGTCGCGCAGAGCGGCGAGGTTGGTTTTGTGCAGGCCGCGCGTGTCGATGCCGCGCACGCAGCGAGAGACCACCGCGACGCGGGCGGCGCTGCGCAGCACAAGCGGGTACAGCTCCTCGCGCGCCTCGGCGGTGTGCTGCTTGGAGTCATTGAGTGCACTCAGCAACCGCAGCTCCCGGGTCGTGAGCGCGTCGTAGTCGAACAACACGCCGGCAGCCACCAGGGGACCCGCCAGACAGCCACGCCCAGCCTCGTCGGCGCCCGCTACGAGGCGCACGCCAAGAGCGCGGTCGAAGGCAAATAGGCGCCTCCCGCTGGTCTTCCTGCGCTTGCGTCGCCGCGCGGGCGTCTTAGAGGAAGCCGATGCGATCGGGAGGCCAGTAGGTGGCAAAGGCCTGTCCGATGATCCATCCAGTGGGGACCGGTCCCCAGAACCTGCTGTCGTCAGATTCGCCACGATTGTCTCCCATCATGAACCAATGTCCGGGCGGAATCTTGATCGGCGTCGGGAAGTTGCACTCGGGGCGTTCGCCGCAGGCACGGATGTAGCCATCGCTCTCGCGCTTGCCGTTGCGGTAAACGTGTCCTTCGCGGATGAAGATCGTGTCGCCCGGCCCGGCGACGATGCGCTTGATGAAGTTCACGTTGGAGTGTTCGGGTTCGGGTTCAGAGCAGGCGGCTCCGCCGTAGGTGACCATGTGCGGTGTCGGCCCGCCGCACACCTCGTGTTCGGCTTCCTTGGGCGGGTGGAACACCGCGACCTCACCCACATGGGGGCCGCCGAAGCGCTCGCCGATGCGATTGACGAGCACGCGCTGGCCAATTGTCAGCGTCGGCTCCATCGAGCCACTGGGGATGCGGTAGGGCTTGACGATGAACGCCTGGATGAGCAGCGCCAGCCCGAGCGCGATCGCGACAATCACCACCAGCTCGACGATCGAGCCTGTGGTCGACTTCGGCTGGGCCTTGGAGCGAGCCATTACGCGGCTCCGTTGTTCACTCGGAGGGCTCGCCGGCGGACTCGCCCTCCGGGGCGACGTCGGCGTCAGCGGGGGGATCGGCCTCCTCCGAGGCCGCGGCATTCGTGGGCGGCTGGGCATCGGCTTCCGCGTCAACCGCCTGCGCATCGGAGTCCACGGCCTCCGGCGCCTCCGCCTCCGATCCCCCCTGAGACTCGTCGCCGGTAGATGTGCTCTGCACGATCGCCTGCTCCGCACTCACACCGTCCGCGTCGGTCGGCTGCGGCTCCTGCGCTGCTCCTGGCTCGACCAGCAGACCGGGCTCGACCGTCTCCTCTGGACCCACGTAGCGGCGCTCGCGCACGCGTGCGCGCTTGCCCACACGATCGCGCAGGTAATAGAGCTTTGCGCGACGCACGTCGCCGCGGGCCGCCAGCTCGATGCGCTCGATCTTGGGCGAGTGCACAGGGAAGGTGCGTTCCACGCCCACCCCGAAGGACTGCTTGCGTACCGTGAAGGTCTCACGCACACCGTGGCCCTGGCGCTTGATCACGACGCCCTCGAACACCTGCACGCGACTGCGGGTGCCCTCGATCACCTGGAAGTGGACCTTGATGCGGTCGCCCGGCGCGAAGCTTGGAACGCGACGCAGCTGGGCCCGCTCGATGTTGTCGATTACGCTGCTCATAGCTCTCACAAAAAAGGCCCACCCCTCTCGGCCCCTCGGGGACGGTCGGGACGGCGCGGTCAGCAATGGTAGCGGACAATCAGCTCATGCCACCCCGCTCGCGGCTGCGCTCGGAGCGCCAGCGGCGAATCTGCTCGTGATGGCCGGAGAGCAGCACCTCGGGGACACGCCACCCGCGGTACTCCGCTGGACGGGTGTAGTGCGGATACTCCGGCGCGCCCCCCAGCGCCTCGCTGAAGGACTCCTCGACTGCTGAGCCGGCATGGCCGAGCGCGCCGGGCAGTTTGCGCAGGACGGTGTCGCACACCACCATCGCCGCCAGCTCGCCGCCGGAGAGCACGTAGCGCCCGATCGAGAGGGTGTCGCTTGCGAGATGCTCGACGATGCGCTCGTCAAAGCCCTCGTAGCGCCCGCACAGGAGCGTCAACTCGGGCTCGGCCGCCAACTCCTCGACGTAACCCTCGTCGAGCATCCGTCCTCCCGGCGTCAGCACGATCACCCTGCGCTGGTTGCATAGCTCCACGGGATCGATCCCGTAGTGGGCGCGCAGCGCGCTGTCCACGACGTCCACGCGCAGCACCATCCCGGCGCCCCCCCCGAAGGGGGTGTCATCGACCTGCCCGGAGCGCAGCGGGGTGTGCTCGCGGAAGTTCACGTACCGCAGGCGCGTGCCACCGTCGAGCGCGTTGCGCACGTGGCGCTGCTCGGAGAACCACCCAAACCACTCGGGGAACAGGGTGAAGACGTCGATGTTCACGGCTCTCCGAGGAAGTCGAGGTTCACTTCGATGCGGCCCCGTGCGACGTCCACAGAGCGAATCGCATCCGCCACCATCGGCACCAGCAGTTCGCCACCGTCCCGCAGACGAACCTCCAGCGCCTCGCAGGAGGGCAGCTCGATCATCGCGCTGACGGTGCCCACGCTGCGCTCGCCGTCGTGCACGGCACAGCCCTGCAGTTCGTGCGCCCACCACTCGCCCGGACCCAAGGTGGGCGCCGCGCTCTGCTCAACGAACAACTCCATCCCGCGCAACTGCTCGGCCATGGAGCGATCCTCAATGCCCTCCAAACGTATGATCGGACGTTTCTCAAGCCCGGCCCGCCGCGCGACCTTGGCGGTGCGCTGCCCGACTGTCACGCTCGTGCTCACGCTCAACAGAGCCGCACGCGCGTCGGTCACATAGAAGCTGCCGTCCAGCCCGTGCGCTCGGCCCACACGCCCGGCCCGCAGGACGTGTGGTGGCGAGGTCAATCGACGATGTCCACCTGGACGCGGCAGCGCTCGTGGGTCGCAGCCGCTCTGATGACGGTCCGCAGCGCGTGGGCGGTACGCCCGCCGCGCCCGATTACCTTCCCGTACTCGTCCTCGCCCACGCACAGCTCGAGGACAACGGTGCCGTCCTCCTCGAACTGCTCGACGGACACCTCCTCGGGGCGATCCACCAGACCACGCGCAAGGTAGGTCAGCAGCTGCGCCATCGCCGAGTTGGGCGCACTGTCCTGCTCGTGCTCGTGCTCGTCGTCGGCGGCCATGGTCGGTTCGCGCGCTGGACGCTGGGCGCTCAGGCGATTCCCTGGGTGCGCAGCAGCTTGCGCACTGTCTCTGACGGCTGCGCGCCGCGCGCCAACCAACTGCGTGCGCGCTCTCCGTCGATCACGATCGTGGAGGGGTTGGTCTGCGCGTTGTAGTGGCCGATCGTCTCGATCACACGCCCATCGCGCGGGGAACGCTGGTCGGCGACGACCACGCGCCACATGGGGTCTTTCCTGCCGCCCACTCGCGTGAGCCTGAGCCTGACTGCCACGGTTTTCCTCTCTGGTGTGCTGTGCAGACGATTGTCTGCAGCTGATTCGTCATGGCAGAGCTTAGCCGGTCAGCGTGCGAAAGGGCTCGCACAACCTTGGCCGGTCGGCGTGGGAAAAGCTCACAAGCTCCAGACGGCCGGCGGGCGCGAGGTCGAGCTCCCCAGGGCGCCTTCAGCGCGCGTTGCGCATCAGCGTGCCGATGTCCGGCATCCTGCCGCGACCCACCTGGCGCATCATCTTGCGTATCTGGCCGAACTGCTTGACCAGCTGATTGACCTGCTGCACATTGGTTCCCGATCCTCGCGCGATGCGCAGCCGTCGCGAGCCCTTGATCAACTCCGGGTGGCGGCGCTCTTCGGGGGTCATCGAGAGGATGATCGCCTGCACGCGGTCGAGTTCGCGTTCGTCCATTTTCATCCCCCGCAGCTGCGCGCCCATGCCCGGGATCATGCCGAGCAGGTTGGCGATCGGGCCCATCCGCCGGACTGTCCGCATCTGCTCCAGAAAATCGCCCAAGTCGAATTCGTTGCGGCGCAGCTTGCGCTCCAGCTCGGCCGCCTGGTCCTCGTCGACCTGGCGCCCGGCCTGCTCGATCAGGCTCATCATGTCGCCCATCCCGAGAATCCGCTGGGCCATGCGATCGGGATGGAAGCGCTCGAACTGCCCCAGCTTCTCCCCCGTGGAGGCAAACAGGATCGGCTTGCCCGTGACCGCCTTGACCGACAGCGCCGCGCCGCCGCGGGCGTCGCCGTCGAGCTTGCTCATCACCACGCCGTCGAACTGAACCGCCGCGGCGAACTGCTCGGCGACGTTGACCGCGTCCTGGCCGGTCATCGCGTCCACCACCAGCAGGATGTTGTGCGGCTTGACGGCCTGGCGGATCTTCACCAGCTCCGCCATCAGCGCCTCGTCGATGTGCAGGCGGCCGCTGGTGTCGACGATCAGCACGTCCTTGCCCTCCTCGCGGGCGCGCTCGAGCGCCCACGCGGCGATCTCCACCGGGTCGCGATCTGTGCCCTGCTCGTATACCGCGGCGCCGGCCTGGGCGCCGACCTTGACCAGCTGCTCGACCGCCGCGGGCCGGTACACGTCGCACGCGGCCAGCGCCACCGCGCTGCCGGAGGACTCGTGCAGGTATCTGGCGAGCTTCGCCGAGGCCGTCGTCTTGCCCGAGCCCTGCAGCCCCGCCATCAGGATCACTGTGGGCGGCCGCGGCGAGAAGCTGAGCTCGCGCGAGGCCCCGCCCATCAGCTGCGTCAGCTCCTCACCGACGATCTTCACGACCTGCTGTCCGGGGTTCAGCTGGCCGGCTATTTCCGCCCCCAGGCAGCGCTCCTTGACGGTGGTGGTGAACTCTTTGACCACCTTGAAGTTGACGTCGGCCTCCAGCAGCGCGAGGCGGATCTCGCGCATCGCGCCGTCGATGTCCTGCTCGCTCAGCGTCCCCCGCTGGCGGACCTCCGACAGGGTGCTCTGCAGCTTCTCGGTGAGCGCGTCGAACATCGGGCTAGAGCCTATGCATCCAGACGTGCGGATCTAACGGCACAGGCCCCTCCCCTACCTGGGCGGCTGGTTCCCGCTCGGACCGGGTGCGTCCCCGCCCCGACCGAGCGCGTCTGCGCGGTGGGGCGGGTCCTCGCGCTCAAGCGCGTCCCTGCCGCGCGCCAGGGCCTCCCCGATGCCACCGAACGCCTCGGCGAACTCGGAAGGGATGACAAACACCTTGTTGGCGTCCCCTTCGGCGAGCTGGGGCAGCATCTGCAGGTATTCGTAGCTGAGCAGCTCCCGCGTGGGGTGGCCCTCGTGGATCGCCTTGAAGACGGTGTCGATCGCCTTGGCTTCGCCCTCCGCGCGCAGGATCGCGGCCTGTCGCGCGCCCTCGGCGGTGAGCACCGCCGCCTGCTTCTCGCCCTCGGCGGTGAGGATCTGGGACTGCTTCTGGCCTTCGGCGGTGAGGATCGCCGCGCGCCGGTCGCGCTCGGCGCGCATCTGCTTCTCCATCGCCGTCCTGATGTCAGCCGGCGGGTCGACCGACTTGATCTCCACGCGGTTGATGCGGATGCCCCACTTGCCGGTGGCCTCGTCGAGGACGACGCGCAGCTCGGTGTTGACGTTCTCGCGCGCCGTCAACGTAGCCTCCAGCGAGAGCCCGCCGATCACGTTGCGCAGCGTCGTCACCGTCAGCTGCTCGATCGCCTGCAGCGGGTTGGCGATTTCATACGTCGCCGAGCGCGGGTCGGTGATCGTGAAGTACAGCACCGTCTCGATCCCCACCACCACGTTGTCTTCGGTGATCACCGACTGCGGCGAGAAGTTGATCACCTGCTCGCGCAGGTCCACCAGCGGCTTCACGCGGTCGATAAACGGCGTGACTATCGTCAGCCCCGGCTGCAGCGTGCGGCTGTAGCGGCCCAGCCGCTCGACCACCCCCGCGCGAGCCTGCGGAATGACGCGGATGGTGCGCGCCGCCACCACCAGCACGAACAGCACCACTACGGCGAGGACTATGAGAGCGACCATGATTGAGCGAACTTCCTTTCTTTTGACTTCCTGAAGTCTCTCAGTGCATCACAAGCGCAGTAGCGCCGCGTATTTCGACGACTTCCACGCGCTCACCCGCGTCGATCACCTCGTCCTCGTCGAAGCTGCGCGCCGTCCACACCTCACCGTCGATCTTCACGCACCCCACGCCCTCGCGGTTGGCGATCCGCTCAAGCACCGTCGCGGGGCGACCCACCAGAGCGGCGGCGCCGGTGCGGATCGGAGGTGGCAGGCGCCGGTGGCTTCTCGCGAGCGGACGCAGCGCGAGGAACACCAGCAGCGAGGCCGCCAGGAAGACGATCGCCGCGCCGGCGGTCGGCACCCCGGCGAGGCTCAGGATCGTCGCCGCAAAGGCTCCCACGGCGAAGGGGGCGAGGAAGAAGCCGCCCGTGTGCAGCTCACCCGCGCCGAACACACATGCTGCCACCAACCAGATGATCCATGGGTCCATACAACTGATTATTCCTCACTCGGCGCTCTTTGCCCCGGCGAGTGTTCCACCGGGTGCCGAGCGCCGGGAATGCCGCCCACCCGACCCGCTACTCGGCGATCAAAGCCCGGGCGAAGACCTCCGGGTCGAACGGACGCAGGTCCTCCAGCGACTCGCCCGTGCCGATCAGCTTGACCGGCAGGCCCAGCTCGTGGGCGATCGCCAGCGCGATCCCGCCGCGCGCGGTGCCATCGAGCTTGGTCAGCACGATGCCCGTGACCTCCACCGCCTCGGCGAACTGCTGGGCCTGGCGCAACCCGTTCTGGCCGGTCGTGGCGTCGACCGTCAACAGCGTCTCGTGCGGCGCCCCCTCCAGCTGGCGGGCGATCACGCGGCGGACCTTGCTCAGCTCGGCCATCAGGTTGTCCTGGGTGTGCAGCCGCCCGGCGGTGTCCACGATCGCCACGTCCACCCCCTCGCTGCGCGCCCGCGCGATCGTCTCGAAGGCCACCGCCCCTGGGTCTGAGCCCTCCGGACCGGTGACGATCTCAGCACCCGCGCGCTGCGCCCACCCTTCCAGCTGCTCGCTCGCCGCGGCCCTGAAGGTGTCCGCCGCGCCCAGCACCACGCTGCGCCCCAGCTCCTTGTGCAGGTGCCACGCGAGCTTGCCGATGGTGGTCGTCTTGCCCGTCCCATTGACCCCGACGGCCAGAATCACCGTGGGCTTGGGACGCACGTCGATACGGCCGTCCTCCGTGCTCGCCATCTGTGCGAGCAGTTCGATCAGGCGCTCGCTGAGCGCCTCGCCGCCCTGCAGCTGCCCCTCGCTTGCCTCGGCCTCCAGCTTGGCCACCACCGAGGCCGTGGTGGAGGCGCCCACGTCGGCCATGATCAGCGCCTCCTCCAGGCGCTCCCAGGTGTGCTCGTCCAGCGGCCCGAACAGCGTCGCCTGGATCTCGCCGCCCAGCGCCTGGCGGGTCTTCGAGAGGTTCTCGCGCAGCCGTCGGAAGATGCCCCTGCGGCGCTCGGGCTCCTCGGTCGAGCCCTCGCCGTCGGCGGCCTGCGCCTCCTCGGTGATGAACAGATCGCTCCAGTCGCGCGCCACGGGGCCGGCGACGATAGCAGTGGGCTGACTGGAATAAGAGGGCCCGACCGAAGCCGGGAGACACGCGCCTCCGGCGCGAATCCCCGTTTCGGCCAGCCGGCCTTCGGCCGACTACGCCACCCTCTACGCGGCCTTGGTGGCAGGCTCCGGCGGCGCTTCCTCCGAGGCCACCTCCGCCGGAGGCAGACGCCGGGAAAGGATCTTCGAGACGCCGTCTCCGCCCATCGAGACGCCATACAGCCAGTCGGCGGCCTCCATCGTGCGCTTCTGGTGGGTGATGACGATGAACTGCGCCCTGCCGGCGTAGCGGCGCAGCAGCGCGAGGAAGCGGTCGAGGTTCAGATCGTCCAGCGCGGCCTCGACCTCGTCGAGAATGTAGAAGGGGCAGGGGCGGGCGAGGAACACGGCGAACAGGAACGCCAGGGCGGTCATCGACTTCTCGCCGCCGGAGAGCAGCGAGAGGCGTTTGGTGGACTTGCCGGCGGGGGTGATCTCGATCTCCACGCCCAGAAGCTCCTCGCCCTCCAGCTCCTGGAGCTCCCGCTCGGCCTCGCTCTCCGCCGCGGCCTCGGCATCGCCCTCCGTATCGCCATCGGCGGCCGCGGCGGGTCCGGCTCGGCTGGTGGACTGGCCGCCCAGCACTCCCCGGCGGGTGGGCTCTTCGGAGACCAGCCGCAGCCGACCGCTGCCGCCGGGGAAGACATCTCCTGCGAGTTCTTCAAAGTTGCTTGCCGCCGCCTCGAAGGTGGCCTGAAAGGTCTCCTGGATCTGGCGGTCGGTGTCGCGGATCACCGTACGCAACTCGCGCAGCGCCGTCTCCAAGTCGGTGCGCCGGGCCTCCAGCTCCTCGACGTGGGCGAGCGCCTCCGCGTACTCCTCCTGGGCCAGCGGGTTGACTGGGCCAAGCTGCTCGCGCCGGCGTTGCAGGCGCTCCAGGCGTGCCCTGAGAGCCCTTTCCTGCTCCTCGCCGAGCGGTGCCTGCTCGCTGTCCTCCTCGGCGACCGGAGCCTGACCATCATTCTCCTCCGCGGCCATCCGTCCACCTTCAAGCGCCGCGGAGGTCGCCTGTGCCGTGTCCTCCTCACCAACCGGTGCCGGCTCGCCGTCCTGCCCCTCGACCGCTGCCTGCGCTCCCCCTGCAGGCTCCAGCTCGAGCCGCTCCGCCACGGTGTGCAGCTCAAGCTCCGCCTCTGCGGCCTGGTCGCGCAGGCGCTGGGCTGCCACCTCGGCGCTCGTCACAGTCTCGCCTTCTGCACGCAGGCGGCTCTGCACCTCGGCTTCCTCGCCGGCGCACGCGCGCAGCTCAGCCGTCATCTGCTCCCCCGCGGCGCGGTCGCGCTCAAGCTCCGCCTCCAGCTCCGCGACGCGCGCGGCGATGGCCTCGCCGGCGCTCTGCAGGGCAGCGGCCAGACGCTCTGCGATCGGCGCCAGCGCGAGGTCGGCGGCGTGCTGGGCGCGCAGGCCCTCCAGGCGGCGCAGGCGCTCGGCCCGTTCGCGCGCCACGTGCTCGGCCTGGCGGCGCTCGGCCGCCAGCTCGCCCTCCAGCTGGGCGCGGCGCACCGCCAACGGCCCCTGCTCGGGCGCGGCTCGGCGCTGCTCGATAAGCCACGCGGCGCGGCGCTCCTCCTCGACCGCCTCCGCGCGGCGACGGGTGACTTCGCGCAGGGCTCCATCGGACTCTTCGCGCGCCTCCTCGGCCAGGCGCACCTCCTCCAGCTCGCGCTCCACCGCCGTCTTGGCCTCGAGCTCGGCCTGCACGGCCGTCTCGCTGGCGGCGATCAGCTGCTCGCGTTCGTTGCGCCGCGCCAGCACGCGCTCCGCCCCGCCCCCCATCACCTGGCGCACTTCGCCTAGGTGCGTGAACCACACGCGCCCGGAGCGGGTCACTGCGATGCCCGCGAAGTCCTCGGGCAGGTCCTCCAGGCGCTGCACCACCCACGCCTCGTCCAGCAGCCGCGCAGCGATCTGCACGGCGGCGGGAGGCCCGCCGATCAGCTCCAGCAGTCGCCGGGCGCCTGGGGCCGGAGGAGGGGCGCCGCCCAGGCCGCCCTCGCCGGCAGCGTCGGGGGTGTAGGCGTCGGCGTCGGCGAACGATGCGCTTGCGCCGGCGCTGCCGTTGCGCCCGCCGCTGGAGAGCAGCGCCGCGCCGCCGTCCTGTCCGGCGCCGTCGAGCAGCTGCTCGGCCTCCCCCAGCCCGTCCACCAGCGCGGCGTCCAGGCGCCCCCCGAGCGCGGCCGCCAACGCCAACTCGTAGCCCGCTTGCACCTGCAGCGTCTCACTCAGCGCGCGCGGCACCCCCTCGGCGCCTCCGCCCAGCGAGCGGCCGGAGTGGCTGCGCAGGAACTGGTTTACGGCCGCCAGCTCCGCCCCCACGCGCGCCGCCTCGCGGCGGGTCTCCTGCACGCTGCGCTCAGCCGCGCGCAGCGCCTCGCGCGTCGCGTCGGCGCGGGCGTCGGCTTCCTCGCGCGCCTCGCTCACGTCCTGCAGCTCGGCCTCCAGCTCGGCGAGGCTGGCCTGCGCCTGCGCGCGGGCGCCGGCGAGGCCTTCGATCTCGCGCGCGGTCTCCCGCTCGCGCTCGCGCTCGATCTCGGCCAGCTCCAGCTCGAGCGCCTGGATGCGATCCGCTCCCTGCGCCAGTTGCTCCTGTTGGGCCTCGCCCAGCTCGTTTTCGCTGCTGGCCTGCAGCTCGCGCTCCACGCGCGCCCGGCGCTGTTCCAGTCCGGCTCCCGCCGCGCGGACCTGCTCGCAGCGCAGCTCCAGGCGCTCGCGCGCGGAGCGCGCGTCATACGCGCGGCGCGCCAGCGCGTCGTGGCGCTCGGCCCGCTCGGCCAGCGCCTGCTCGGCGACCCCGCGCCGCTGCACCACGGCTTGCAGCCGCGCTTCGCTTTCCGCGCGCGCCACGCGCGCGGCCTGCGCGGCGCTCTCGGCCTCGGCCAGCTCCACGCGCCTGGCGCGCACCGCCTCGCGCGCCAGCTGCCAGCGGGCTTCGAGCGTCTGGTGCTCCAGGCGCGCGTGCAGCTCTGCCGCTTCGGCCTGGCGCTTGAGCGGGCGCAGGCGCGTGCGCGCCTCGCGCTCCACGTCCAGCGCGCGGTCCAGGTTCTCCTGCGTGCGCTCCAGCTTCAGCTGCGCGCGGCGGCGGCGCTTGCGGTGCTTGCCCAGCCCCGCGGCCTCCTCGATCAACAGGCGCCGCTCGCGTGGCTTGGAGGTCACGATCCCCTCCACGCGGCCCTGGGAGATGACCGAGTGGGTCTCTTTGCCCAGCCCCGTGTCGGACAGCACCTCGATCACGTCCACCAGCCGGCAGCGCGCGCCGTTCAGACGGTATTCACCCTCGCCCGAGCGGTCCAGGCGGCGTACGATCGAGATCTCGCTGACGGGCAACTCGACGGTGCCGTCGGCGTTGTCCAGCACGATCTCCACCTCCGCTGAGCTGCGCGCCTGCACTCCGCGCCCGCCGCCGAAGATCACGTCCTGCATCGACTGCCCGCGCACCGCCAGCGGGGACTGCTCGCCCATCGCCCACAGCACGGCGTCGGTCACGTTTGACTTGCCTGACCCGTTGGGTCCCACCACCACGCTGACCCCCGGGCCGAAGTCCAGGCGCGTACGGTCGGGGAAGGACTTGAAGCCCTTCATGGCGATCGCCTTCAGACGCATCTCAGGTCTCCCGCAGACGCTCGACGGCCTCGCGCGCGGCCTCTTGCTCGGCGTGCTTCTTGCTGCGCCCCTGTCCGCTGCCCAGGGCGTGCCCCGCGACCTTCGCGACCACCTCGAAGGTGCGCTCGTGCGGCGGGCCGTGCTCGCCCGTCACCTCGTAGCCGACCACCTCGCCGCGCTGGGCCAGGAGCTCCTGCAGGGCCGACTTGAAGTCCACCGGGTGCTCCAGCGCGTCCTCGATCTCCGGCGCGAACGCCTCCACCACCGCCTGCGCGGTGCGCTCGTAGCCGGCCTGCAGGTAGCACGCCCCGATCACCGCCTCGATCACCGAGGCCAGCACGCGCTCGGTGACGAGCTGCGCCGCGGCCGACTCCTCCATGCCGGCGGGCACCGCGGCCCGCAGCCGCGCGGGCACCCCCAGCCGTTCGGCCACCGCGCGGCAGGATGGCCCCGAGACAGCCTGGGCGCGGATCTTCGTGAGCCGCCCCGCCCCGAAGCGCTCGGCCTCCAGACGCGGGTACAGGTGGGTGGTGACCGCCAGCGCCAGCACGCTGTCGCCGAGGAACGCCAGGCGCGTGTAGGAGTCGCTGCGCCGCTCGCTCCAGGAGGCGTGGGTGAAAACCTGCCGCGCCAGCTCCTCCGGCAACTCGTCCAAAAGCTCGTTGAGCGGCTTCATCGGTCATCGGTTATCTCGTCGGTCGGCACAGGTGTGGGCACACTCGGCGCCAGCTCGGCCGGCGCGTGGGCGAGCACGAAATCGACGGTCTGCCCCACCGTCAGGATGCTCGCAGCCTGCTCGTCGGACACGCTCACCCCGCAGGTGTCCTCCAGCTCCTGCACGAGCGTGTACAGGTCCAGCGAGTCGGCCTGCAGGTCCTCCCGGAAGCGCGTCTCCTCAGAGATCAGCCCGGGCTCCACGTCGAGTTCGTCCGCCAGGTGGGCCTGGATGAGTGTGAACACCTGCTCGCGGGTCACGAGTTGGTGGCGAAAACGCGGCGTGGGTTGTTTATGAAAGCGGCGCGGCGCATGCTCATCGGTCCTCTCGCAGGCTATCGCCCCGGGCGGACATCGGGGCCACCTTGAGTGCCCCTGCTTGCTCCAGCGCATTCTGTGTTCGGCTTACCACATCCTGCTGTGCCCCGCGCTGCGCGCGTAGTATCGCCTGCGCGAAGCCCCGGCTGGTGAAACGCCCGTGCGGCACCACGCCCAGGCTGCGCAGACCCAGCAGGTAGGCCCCTCCATGCGCTTCGGGGTCGATCTCGTCGCGAAAGCCGCGCAACGCCGGGCGCAGCAACAGGCCGCCCAGCCTCGAGCGGGGTGAGGACATCGCGGCCTGCCTGACCGCGCCGAGCATCGTCTGCGAGACGCCCTCCATCAGCTTCAGCGCCACGTTGCCGGTGAAGCCGTCGGTGACGATCACGTCCGCCGCGCCGCCCACCACGTCTGTACCCTCGACGTTGCCGACGAAGCGGAAGGGGCCGTCGTGCATGCGTTCCCAGAGCTCCGCGCTGCTTTCCACCACCAGCGCGCTGCCCCGCTGCGCCTCCTCGCCGTTGGACAGTACGCCCACCCGCGGCTGCTCCACGCCCAGGACGGCCTGCGCGAGCGCGGCGCCCATGAACGCGAACTGCACCAGGTGCTCGCGCCTGGCCTGCGCGTTCGCGCCCACGTCGAGCAGGGTGACCGAGTGCCCGCCCACCCGGCCGGGGACAGGCAGCGGGAGCGCCAGGGCCGGTCGGTGGATACCGCGCGCGCGCTTCACGTTGAACAGGCCAGCCGCCACCGCCGCGCCCGTGCCGCCGGCACACACCAGCGCCTGCGCCCGACCCGCGGCGACCGCCCGTGCGGCCTGCACGATCGAGGACTCCGGCGTGCTCCTCGCCGCCTGCACCGGATCGGCGCTCTTAGCGATCGATACCGGGGCGTCGATGACCTCCACCGTGCCGACCCCCGAGCCCGTGCCCGCCTCCGAGCCCGCGGCCGCCCCCGCGCCTGGCGCCGGCGCCAGGGCAGGTGGGACGTCCATTTCGTGCGCGGGGCCAAACAGCAGCACCCGCGCTCCCTGCTCGGCCGCCGCCACCGCCCCGGCCGCCACCTCCGCGGGGCCCAGGTCGGCGCCGTTGGCGTCCACCGCCACCACCGCGGGCCTCCACTCGTGCCCGTCATCGCCCGCCACCGGCGGCTCTGGGCTACTCGTGGTCGTGGTCGTGATCGTGGTCGTGCGCCACGCCGGCCAAGACCTCGCGGCCAGCGTAGGTGCCGCACACTTCGCACACGCGGTGCGGACGGTACGGGGAATGGCAGCGCGGGCACACGCTCAGCGCCGGGCTGGAGATCTTGTGCTGGGCACGGCGTTTGGCCGTGCGGCTGTGCGACTGCTTCTGCTTGGGGACGGCCATCGGCCCGACAGGGTACCGCAAACGCGGCCCGCTGGGCGTTGGGGATGGCGAGCGCCGTCCCATCCGGCCTGCCCTTTTCGTTTCTGACTGTCCCGCCAGGACGAGCGACCGGGGATAGGCTGAAAAGTCATGAGGGCTGGCCGTACCGACCAAGCAGTGGAGGCCTGCCGTGGCTGGCGCCCGAGTTGCCCTGGTAGCAGCGAGACCCGTCGGTTCGGCCTGCCCGGAATACCCATCCGAGAAGTGAAAGGATCGAACATGACCAAGATGAAGATGGTGCTCGGACTCGCCGTCGCGATATGCGCGTTCGCGGCATCCGTGGGATCCGCGCTGGCCGCCGAAGCGTTCTCCGGCGTGGGGAACGCCGTGCAGGAGAAAGGGGGAGAAGCGGTCTTTGTGGTCCCCGGCGGTTTGGTAACGTGCGCGAACAGCAGTGGCTCGGGGAAAGTGGCCAGCGAAACGCAGGCCAAACTCCAGGTCAAATATGGAGAATGCAAATCGAAGTTCGGCAAAGAAAGCGAAGCCAAAGCCTCGGTGACGACCTGCAAGTCGGATTACAATCCCGAAGGAAGTGTCACCCTCGAAGGCGGCTGCACGATAGAATCGGCGGGATGCGTGATCGAAGTCTCGCCCACTGAAAACAAAGGGCTGGGCGAAGTCTTCTACAACGACGTGAAAGAAGAAAAAGGCAGTCTTGAAGCGGACATCGCGGCAGAAGTGACCGGGATCACATACAGCGCCGGCAGCTCGTGCTCGTCCTTCGGCATCAAAAGCGGCAAAGAAGGAGAATTCGACACGCTCTCCCCAGACTCCGCCAAGGGAATGGACCTCGCGCAGGTCGGCGGCCCGCGAGAGTTCTTTGTCGAAGGAGCGACTGTCAACAATCCTGTGACTGTTACCTCAGAAGCGATTGGAGAACAGAAATTCGCCACCGGGGGAGGAACGTTTATCAAATGCACCACGGCCACCTACAGTGGCCCGACAACTGAGGTCAACCCTTTGCAGCTGAACTTCGGCACGATCGGCTACGGCGGGGCGAACGCCTGCGCGACCAATATCGAAGCAGTAGGAACGGCTACGATGGAAGCCATCAAATGTGAATACCGGCTCGTATTCGGTGTGAGGGGGACCCCTCAGCGTGGCCAGTTCAGCCAGCTCAACGCACCGGGCGGGGTGTGCGAAGTCCTGGGAAAAGTGGGGCCAACCTGCGTGGTGGAGTTCAAAGGCACCTTGACCATCGAATACGCAAACAACGCAACGACTCCCAGAACGATGGGCTACAAACGAACCGTGGGCAGGTATTTCGTGACACCGAAACAGTGCCCAGCCGCGGTCGAGGGCCGCTTCCAGGACTTTGAAGGAGAAAGCAAAATCAAAGCCCCGAACAACATCGAAATGAAATAGTCAAACCGCGACTTGAGTCGCAAACGCGATCTGAGCCACAAACGCGACCCGAGCTGCAAACCGACCTGAGCCTCGCAACGCGGGGAGTCTCGGCCAGCCCCGCGCTGGTCGAGACTCACTCCAGATTCAGCTCCCGCAGCTTCGCCCACCTGGGGTCGGGCTCCCGCTCGTGGCTGTGTTCGGGTCCTGCCTCGTTCAGGTCCGCCGCGCACTCCGGGCACAGCCCGGCGCAGTCCTCACGGCAGAGCACCTGCACAGGGGTGGCAAGCACGAAAGCATCGCGCGCCCACCCAGCCAGGTCGAGCATCTCATCCGCGATGTACGGACTCGACAGCTCCTCGCCTCCGCCCGGGCGGTCCACCTCGCGCGCATCGACCTCGGTGCTGGGATGCGCCTCCTTCAGACACCGCATGCACGGCCCCCTGAGCGAGGCGGTGAAGCGCAATCGCAGCGCATACCCGTGGCCCGCCATGCGTGACACTTCGAGGCTCACCGGGATCTGGGCTGGTTCCACCGTGTAGCGCTCACCCCCCATCTGCAGCGGCTCGATGCCGACCACCAGCTCCAGACGACGACCCTCGCCGGGCGCGAGACGTAGCCCCGCGAGGTCGAATTCGTAGGTCTGCACAGCCATCCCCTTAAGGCTAGCTGTCCTGCCCGGAGAGGTCGGTCCATCCGGCTCTGTATTCGGCGCGGCAGAACACTCCCCATCCACCGGCCCCCGCGGGCCGGCTCTGCCGGCCCTCTCCTCTTTTACTCGCTGACGCTCAACTCGCGCTTGAGCACCTTGCCGGTCGCATTGCGGGGCAGTTCCGGCAGGAACACCACCTCGCGCGGCACCTTGTAGCGGGCCAGGTTCTCCTTCACGTACTGCTTGATCGCCTCCTCGTCGAGCTCCGAGCCATTGCGCCGCACCACGTAGGCCTTCAGGCGCTGGCCGAACTCGCTGTCCTCGATGCCCACCACGGCGGCCTCTTCGATCTCGCGGTGGTCGGCCAGCAGGTCCTCGACCTCGCGCGGGAAGACGTTCTCGCCGCCGCTGACGATCATCTCGTCATCGCGCCCGTCCACGAAGAGGCGCCCCGCGGCATCGAAGTGGCCGACATCGCCGGTGCTCACCAGCCCGCCCACGCGCTCCTTGTCGCCGCCACCCGTGTAACCGTCGAACATCATCTCGTTGCACACGAAGATGCGCCCGCTCTCGCCCCTTGGCACCTCGTGGCCCCCGGGGTCCAGCAGCTTCACCTCGGTCCCCAGCGGCGGGCGTCCCGCGGTGCCCGGCGCCGCGCGCAGGTCCTGTGGCGTGGCGATCGTCGCCCACGCCACCTCCGTGGACCCGTACAGGTTGTAGAGCACGTCGCCCAGCGCGTCCATCGCGCGTGTCGCCAGCTCGCCCGGCAGCGCCGACCCGGAGAGCGCGACGACCCGCAGCGCGTGCAGGTCGTGCTTGGCGATCGTCTCCGGCGGCAGGTCGAGGATGCGCTGCAGCATCACCGGCACCACCGCCAGCGCGCTCGCGCGGTGCTGGGCCACGGCGCGCAGCGTGTCCTCCGCGTTGAAGCGCCGCTGCAGCACCACTGTGGAGGCCAGCGGCAGCGACATCGTGAAGTGCCCAAACCCCCAGGAGTGAAACAGCGGCGCCGCGATCACCGTCGTCTCGCGCGCGCGCAGCGGGATCTTGGAGTACAGCGCCGCCAGCGGCCCCAACGAGTCGGGCTGCTTGCGCGCCGCGCCCTTCGGCGCCCCCGTGGTGCCCGAGGTGAGGATCACCACACGCCCCCCTTCCAGCGGCGGCTGCAACGGCTCCGTGCTGCTCCTCGCCAGCAGATCCTCCAGCAGCGGGTACTCGGGCTGCTCTCCCGGGTCGCACCACGACACGAAGCACCTGCGTCCCGTGCAGCCCTCCCGCACCAGCCCTGAGAACTCCTGGTCGTAGATCAGCGCCGCGGGCGCCTCACGCTCGAGCACATCGACGATCTGCGGGCCCGCGAAGGCCGTGTTCAGATACAGCACGCTCGCACCCAACTTCGAGCACGCCACGCTGGCCTCGATGAAGCCGCGGTGGTTGCGGCACATGATCGCCACCCCGTCCTGTTCTCTTACACCCTCGCGCGCCAGGGCACGCGCCAGCGCGGTGGTGCGCCTGTCCACCTCCGCAAACGTCAGCGTCCCCCGCTCGTCCACGATCGCCAGCCGATCCGGATAGCGGCTTGCGGCGGCAGCGTATCCGGCGGCCGGAGTGGGCCCCCAGCGGCGCAGCGCCCCCAGCGCCCGCACCACCCGGTCGGGGCGCACCGGCGCAAACATTCCGGTACCCACGAGGGTCCGGGCCACCTCCAGCTTGTATCGCGCGGGCGAACTCACGGGTGGACCCTACCCAAAAATCGCTGCTTAGCACGCGATTGCGAGGCTTGGAACCCGCGCAGACGGGATCGGCACACGAACGGACGAGGCGGGGAACGGGTAGTGACGCTGCTCGGCGAGCGGGCGAGCGGGGCGCCCAGCGGGTGGGGCGAGCCGGGCGAGGCTAACTAACTTCGGCCGGTTCGTCCTTGCCCTGCAACCGCTCGCGGCCGCGCTGCACCGCGGCGATGAACTTCGAGAGGTTGACCTCGAGCGTGTTGAGGATCTCGTCGGCGTAGTCCTCGGCGCCGAGGCGGATCTCGCGCTCGCGGGCGCGGGCGTCCTCGACGATGTCCTCGGCGGCGCGCTCGGCCTGCTTGGTGACCTCCTCCTCGCCGACCAGCCGCTCCTGGCGCTCGCGCGCCTCCTTGATGACGCGCTCGGCCTCGCGCTTGGCCTCGGCCAGCATCTCCTGGCGCTCCTTGACGATCCAGCGCGCCTGCTTGATCTCCTCGGGGATCGTGGCGCGCATCTGGTCGAGGATGTCGTAGATCGCCTCCTTGTCGACGCGCACCTGGTCAGTCAGGGGCACCGGCTTGGCGTTGTGCACCAGGTCATCGAGCTTGTCTATGAGTACCAGGACGTCCATTTGTTCTTCAGCTTTCCCGCGCCGACCCTGCGGGTCCGCGCTCCGTCGATGAGCCAGACATCGCTCCTGGCATCCAATTCGTCAGCGTTTCAGCTCTTCCTGCAAGCGCCGCGCCACGTCCTCGGGCACCAGATCGTCGATCCTCCCGCCGAATGTGGCCAGTTCCTTTACGCCGCTGGATGACAGGAAACTGTACTGCGAAGAGGCCATCAGGTACACCGACTCTATCTCAGGGTCCTGGCGGCTGTTGAGCTGGTGCATCTCCAGCTCGTACTCGAAGTCCGAGATCGCCCGCAGCCCCTTGACGATCGCCTTGGCCCCTACCTCGCGCGCGAACTCCACAACCAGCGTTTTGAAGGGCTCCACGCGCACCCCCGGCATGCCGGCCGTAGCGTCGCGGATGAAGCTCAGGCGCTCCTCGATCCCGAACAGCGTCTTTTCCTTGCGCACCGAGCGGTTGACGACGGCCACCACCACTTCGCCGTAGAGATCCGCCGCGCGGCGGATCACGTCGAGGTGGCCGTTGGTCACCGGGTCATAGGAGCCGGGGCAGACGACGACTGACTTGTCGAGGGGGGTCATCGGTAGGGACGCCGGCGAAGGGGGCTCGGGAAAAGATTGGGGGGGCTCATCGAATGCTCATCGGGGTCGTGTTCAGCTGAAGCGGTAGATGGTGATGGACGTGTCGCCGTAGCGCCGTTGCTGCTCGACCTCGAGGCTTCCGTGCTCTCCCGCGAGCGCCAGCGGCGTCCGTCGATCGCTCTCCACGACCACACGCCCGGCCAGGGCCAACAGCGCCGGCAGCGCTGCCGCCAGCCTGCTCTCCCACACCTGCGCGTCTCCGTATGGAGGATCGACGAAGACCAGATCGTACGTTTCATGGCGCTCGCGTGCGGTGCGCAGGGCGCTGAGCGCCTCCGCGCGCCGCGTCTCGGCCTCGGGCTCGTGCAAGTCGAGCGCCGTGAGATTGGCCTCCAGGGCGTCCAGTGCAGCCGGGTTGCGCTCCACGAACACCGCCCTGGCGGCGCCGCGCGAAAGCGCCTCGATGCCCAGCGCACCGGTACCCGCGAACAGGTCGAGCACCTGCGCGCCCTCCACGGAGCCGAGCAGCGAGAACAGCGCCTCACGCACCTTGTCCGTCGTCGGGCGGGTGCTCCTGCCGCGCGGGGCCTTCAGGCGCCGGCCGCCGTAGCGCCCCGCGATGACCCTCACGCGGCCCTCACACCGTAGAACTCACTGCAGGCCGCACCGTGGGGGCGCGCGCACCAGCCGCTCACGCAGGGATCGGTTCGAAGGACTCGGCGCCGTAGGCGTCTTCCAATGCCTGCCCCAGCAGCCGGTGCTCGGGCGCCCCCAGGTCGGGGTCGTCGTCCACGATCGCCCTGGCCCACGCACGCGCGCGCTCCAGCAGCTCGGCGTCCTCGGGCAGGCACGCCACGCTGAACCTGCCCACGCCCGACTGCCGCGTGCCCACCAGCTCGCCCTCCTTGCGCAGCTCCAGGTCGATCTCCGCGAGGCGGAAGCCGTCGTCGTGGGCGGCCAGCGCGCGCAGACGGGCCGCCCCGGGCGGCCCAACGAGCAGACACCACGAGGCGTGCTCGCCGCGCCCCACGCGCCCGCGCAGCTGGTGCAGCTGGGAGATGCCGAAGCGCTCGGCGTTCTCCACCAGCATCACGGTGGCGTTGGGCACGTCCACGCCGACCTCGATCACGGTGGTGGCGACGAGCACGTCGATTTCGCCCGCAGCGAACGCCGCCATTGCCTTCTGCTTCTCTTTCGGGCGCATCTGGCCGTGCAGCAGCAGCAGGCGATAACCCTGCAGCTCGCCCTTGGCCAGGCGCTCCAGCTCGGCGGTGGCCGCGCGCAGGTCGCCCGAGGCGCCCGGTGGCTGCGCGATCGGGGTGTTCGCCGCGCCAATGGCGGCACCATCTGGCGCGGCCCCCGTCGCTGCACCCTCCAGTTCGGCCTCCTCCACCAGCGGGCACACCACGTACGCCTGCCGGCCCTGGCGCAGCTGCTCGCGCAGCAGCTCGTACGCACGGGCCCGCGCGCGCTCGCCCGCGACGATGTGTGTGTCGATCGGCTTGCGCCCACCGGGCAGCTCGCGCAGCGCGGTCACGTCGAGGTCACCGTGTTCGGCCAGCGCCAGGGTGCGCGGGATCGGTGTGGCGGTCATGTGCAGCACGTGGATTGAAGCGCCCGTCCCCCCGGCGCCAACCTGCCCCGCGCGGGCCGGCTGCTTCTCGCCCAAGGCCGCGCGCTGGCGCACGCCGAAGCGGTGCTGCTCGTCCACCACGGCTACGGCGAGCGAGCGGAAGCGCACGTCGGGCTCGATCAGCGCGTGCGTGCCCACGACCAGCTGCAGCTCGCCGCTGGCCAGCTTGCCCACGGTGTCCGCGCGGCGGCTGGCCCTGGTGGAGCCCGTGAGGAGCGCGCACGTCAGCGGCTCGTCGCCCAACAGCCGCTGCACGGTGGCGAAGTGCTGCTCGGCGAGGGTTTCCGTCGGCGCCATCAGCGCCGCCTGGTGGCCGTGCTCGATCGCCCGCAGGCACGCCCACAGCGCCACCACGGTCTTGCCGCTGCCGACCTCCCCCATCAGCAGGCGCTGCATCGGGCAGGGATCGGCCAGGTCCGCGGAGAGCGTCGCGATGGCCTCCTGCTGGCCGGCAGTCAGCGCGAAGGGCAGCGCCTGCTCCAGCCAGCGCGCGCTCAGCGTGGGCGGCTCGTCCAGCTGCGGGGCGCCGCGCAGGGCACGCCGCCGCGCGCGGCGGCGCAGGAACACGAGCTGGGTCAGCAGCAGCTCCTCGAACGCCAGGCGGCTGCGCCCCTGCTCGGCGTCCTCAGGGGAGTCCGGGAAATGCAACGCGCACAGCGCGCTCGCGCGCGTGGGCAGCCGCTCCGCCGAACGCACTGCCGCGGGCAGACACTCCACCACGTCGGCCAGCGCGCCCCTGGCGCCCCGCATGAGCGTGAGCAGCTGCGTCGAGCTGACTCCCTCCGCGGCTGGGTAGTGGGCGACCACTCCGCCGCGCACGCCGGCACCGCTCCCGCCCGTGTTCACATCACCCCTGGCGATCCCCACACCGTTATCGCCCTCGCCGACAGCGCTCCCGGCCACGCCCACCTCGCTGCCCACGGCGTGGTGGGTGACGCCGAAGGAGCCCCGCTCGCCGGCCTTGCCGTGCAGCACCAAGCGCGTGCCGGGGGGGTACTTCTCGACCAGCCACGGCTGGTTGAAGAAGACCGCGCGCATGCCGCCCGTGGCATCGACCACCCAAGCCTCCACCAGCGGGCGCATGCGGCGACGGCGCACAGGGCGGGCGGCGATCGAGCGCACCTCCACCGCGACCGTGGCCTGCTCGCCCACGCGCAGTTCGCCGATGGCGCGCGCCTCGCGGCTGTCCCTGGGCAGGTGCTCCAGCAGATCGCCCACGGTGTGCAGCCCGAGCGCCTTCAGCCCCTCCGCGGCCTTGGGCGTGGGCGCCGCCAGCGGCTCGGCCAAGCGCGAGGGGCGGGGCCAGCGCACGGGGGCCGCCAGCAGCTCCGCGCGGGTCAGCGGCTCGGTACGGGCGAATGCGAGGGGCGTTTCTGGGAGGGACGTCTCCAGGGCCAGGGGGGCAAGGGCGGGAGGCATCGCCACATGATGATCGCCCGCGCGGTCGATGCGCGAGCGCGGCTACTCGGCCGCCAGCAGCCACCAGTAGGCCGGCTGCCCACCCTGGCGCAGTTCCAGCTCGGCCGCCACCGCACCGTCGAGCAGGCGCTCCACGGCGGTCAGATCCAGCGGCGCATCGACGCCGGCCAGCACGCTGACCAGTTCGGCTGGAGGGGAGCCATTACCGCCGGCGGCGCCGTTCAAGCCAGCGGCGCCCTCTGAGGAGTTGGCGGTGCCCTCCAACGAACCATCCGGGCCGGCGGCGAGCGAGCGGAGCACCTGGCGCAGCGTCTCCCCCGGCTCGCCCCAGGCGACCATCTCGTCCTCCACGAAGCCCACGGCGTCCCCCGGCTGAAAGCGCCCCTGGGCGTCCGGGCGGGCCGCGGGGGCGACCGCGCCGGAGCGCAGGTCCTCGAGCGCCTGCTGCAAGGCCCAGGCGTTCTCCTCCACGGAGCGCTCGGGCGCCAGCGCGACCGCGGCAGCCAGGCCCGACTGCTGGCTGGTGGAGGGGACCACCACGACCTGCTTGTCGGAGAGCTCTGCTGCTCGCTCGGCGGCCATGCGTACGTTGGCGCTGTTGGGCAGCACCACTACCTCCTCGGCCCCCACCTCGTGGATCGCCGCCAGCAGCTCATAGGTGGAGGGGTTGAGCGTGGGACCGCCGTCCACCGTGTGCACTCCCAGCTCGCAGAACATCTGCGCGAGGCCAGCGCCACTCACCACGGCAACAGCGCCGCAGCGAGCCTGAACCGGCGCCGAGACCTGCCGCTGCTCCCTCTCGCCTCCGCTTCCGTTTGCCCCTGCTCCGCTTCCGTTTGCCCCTGCTCCGCTTCTGTTCGCCCTGCCTCTGCCTCCGTTCGTGCCCGTCCCGCTGCCGCTCTCCCGACGCGCACCGCCGTCAGCCCCCGCCGACGACGCGCCCAGCCGCTGCGCGCGCGCGACGACCTGCAGGTGCATGTCGGCGACGTCCAGGTGGGAAACCTCCCCCGCGCCAGCGAACACCGCGGTGGCCAGCTCGGGCTCGTCGGTGTGCACGTGCACCTTCAAAGTGCGTGAGTCGCCGACCACGAGCACCGAGTCCCCCAACCCCTCCAGCGGCCCAATGAAGGAGGCGGCCGCCAACCCGCGCCCGGTGACGGCGAAGTTGGTGCAGTAGCGGTAGGTGGACGAATGATGCTCGGGGTGGTGGATGCGCGCGGGCTCGTAGTGGTCGAGCTCCGGCGGGGCGTCACCGCGCAAAGCGGCGACAACGCCCGCGAAGAGCACTGTGAGCCCGTAGCCGCCCGCGTCAACGACACCGGCCTCGCGCAGCGCGGGCAGCATCTCCGGGCCGCGCTTGACCGATTCCTGGCCGGCGGCCACTGCGCCTTCAAGCGTCTGCGCGATCGCCAGGTCCTGCGCCTGCGCCTCCGTCGCCGGAGCGAGGCGGGTATCCGCAGGGGCGTGGGCCACGTCGGAGGCGATCTGCCGCGCCATCTCCCTGGCTACCGTCAGGATGGTGCCCTCCGCCGGATCGCGCACCGAGGCGTAGGCGCGGTCGGCGGCGTTGGCCAGCGCGGCGCCGATCAGCGTCGCGTCGATCAGCTCGCCGGGGCGCGAGACCAGCTCCTCGGCGGCGCCGCGGATCAGCTGTGAGAGGATCACACCGGAGTTGCCCCGCGCCCCCAGCAGCGCGGCGCGCGCGACCGATTGCACGATCTCCTCGCGCCCGATCTCATCGATCGTGCGGGACGCATCCGCCCCCTGCAGGCGGTCGAGCTCGCTCAGGACGGCGCGCAAGGTGAGCACCATGTTGTCGCCGGTATCGCCGTCGGCGACGGGGAACACGTTGAGGTCGTTGACCTCCTGGCGGCGGGACTCCAGGTGCTCCAAAGCCCCCGCCACGGCGACGCGAAAGCGAACCAGGTTGGTGTCGGTCACGGCAACGCCTCCTCCCATCTCGGCCGCACCCAGGCTACCCAAGCGCGCGGCAGCCGAAACGGCCTCCTCAGAGGGCCTTGGTGACCTTGCCGGCCTTCAGGCAACGGGTGCACACGTACACGCGACGGGGCGCCTTCCCCACCATGATCCGCACCTTCTGCAGGTTGGGATCGAAGCGCCGCCGCGTCGCGACCATCGAGTGGCTGCGAGAGTTGCCGAACGACGGGCCCTTGCCGCAGCTGTGGCATATCTTGGCCATGAGCGCTGGAGTGTAGTCAATTTTAAGGAGGGACCCACAAGGGGTCCCGGAGGGGGCCGGTGAGTGCGGGTCCGGAGGGAGCGCCGAACACGGAGGCCAGTGAGCGCGGGTAGCGCGCGTAGCTCCACTCCACCGGGTCGCTCAGACCAAGCGTACACGCGCATCTGCCCCGGCAGCCTCGAGCAGCTGCTCGATGTCCCGACGATCGCTCGTCAGGATCGTGTCACCGTCCTGCACGAGCAGCGAGACGGCGCCGTCGGCGATGTCGCTCGTACCCGAGCGCGAGAGCAGCAGCCCGCAGGCGCGGGCGCGCGCCGGATCGAGAGGGCGCTCCACAAAGCCAGCCAGCGCACGCGCGAGTCTGGCCTGGCGCGCAGGGTCTCGCCACGCCTGAGCCACGCAGGCAGAGGAGGTGACGGCCTCGGTACCCGCCTCGGCGGCTGCCGCCAGCAGAGCACCAACGGCACGGTCGCCACGCTCGAGCGCGATCAGGGCACCGGCGTCGAAGACGAGGGCAGCCACCCTCGGGCCTCGCTGAGCTCCCGCTCGCTGTAGGGGCCGCCCGTCGCCTCAGCGATCTCATCGCCCACGGCACGCAGAACGCCCGCCCGCAGTCGCGCGGAAGCGGCATCGGCCAGCCACCCAGATACGCCGTCCGGCCCAGCGGCATCGCGTACGCGCCGGTAGAGATCATCCTCGAGACTGACACTGATCTTGGCCATTCGCAGCATGGTAGCACCTTGGGTCCTACCCGCCTGCGGCCTGACTCAGAGCGCTCTTCCAGCTGAAGAGCTGACGGTCTCGATAACAGCTGCGGCGGAGGCTCCAGCGCACCAATGTCATCCGGTCGGAAACGTTTGACGTAGGCTGGAGCCTCCGGACACTACGTCTCGATACTCGGGCTTATGCGGGCCAAGCAAACGTGTTCTATTCCACAGGTTGGATCAATATCCCAGCAGCACAATCGTATGTGTCGCCGGACAGGGGTCGCCGATCTCACACGCAGCTGACCTGCACGGCACCGCTCACACCAGATCGCTTGCCAACTCCCGCCGCAACTCGGCCATGCGCATGACCGCCTCGGCGGCGTGGCGACCCTGATCGCGCTTGCCGCCGCCGGCCCGTGCGAGGGCCTGCTCCATCGTCTCGCAGGTGAGCACGCCGAAGGCGCAGGGCACCCCGGTGCGCAGCTGCACGTCCTGAATCCCCCGCGCGGCCTCGGCGCAGACGTAGTCGTAGTGGCTCGTCTCGCCGCGGATCACGGCCCCCAGGCAGGCCACGCCCGCGAAGCGCCCTGACTGCGCCGCATAGCTGGCCGCCAGCGGCAGCTCGAAGGCGCCGGGGACGTCGAACACCTCGACCCCCGTGTGGCCGGCCTCGGCGAACGCCGCGCGCGCCCCCGCCTCCAAGCGCTCGGCCAGGTCTTCGTAGAAGCGGCCGATCGCGATTGCGAAGGGCAGTGTGCCTGGGCGCGACGGGCTGCCTTGGCCAGACTCGGACACGCCCTCGCCCGCCGCGCTCACTGCTGCTCGCGCCCGTGCTCGCGATCCTCGGTGCGCTCGGAGCGCAGCATCTCCTCGTCCAGGTTCAGCCCCTGGTGGTGCAGGATGTGGCCCATGCGCTCGGCCTTGGTGCGCATGTAGGCCTCGTTGTGCTCGTTGGTGGCGTGCTCGATCGGGATCTGGGCGCTCACGGACAGCCCGTAGCCCTCCAAACCGCGGATCTTCTTGGGGTTGTTGGTGAGGATGCGGATCGAGCTGAGGCCCAGGTCGCCGAGGATCTGGGCGCCGATGCCGTAGTCGCGCAGGTCTGCCGGCAGGCCCAGACGCTCGTTGGCTTCCACGGTGTCCAGCCCGTCCTCCTGCAGGCGGTAGGCGCGCAGCTTGTTCAGCAGCCCGATCCCGCGGCCCTCCTGGGACAGGTAGAGCAGCACGCCCTGCCCCTCCTGCTCGATCATCGCCAGCGCGGAGGCCAGCTGCTCGCCGCAGTCGCAGCGCAGAGAGTGGAAGACGTCGCCGGTGAGGCACTCCGAGTGCACCCTGACCAACACGTCGGGCTGGCCCACCACCTCGCCCTTGACGAGCGCCACGTGGTGCTTGTCGTCCACCAGCGAGCGGTACCCCACGGCCTGGAAGTCCCCATAGGCCGTGGGCAGGCGCGTGGAGACGACCCGCTCGATCAGGCGGTCGTTGCGGCGGCGGTAGGCGATCAGGTCGGCGATGGTGATCATCTTCAGGCCGTGGCGCTCACAGTAGGCGGCCAGGTCGCTCACGCGCGCCATCGAGCCGTCCTCGTTCATCACCTCGCAGATCACCCCGGCGGGGATCAGCCCGGCCAGGCGCGCGAGGTCGACGGCCGCCTCGGTCTGCCCGGTGCGCTCCAGCACGCCCCCCGCCTTGGACTTCAAGGGGAACACGTGGCCGGGCTGCACCAGATCGCGCGGGCGCGTGTGGGGGTCGATCGCGACCTGGATGGTGTGCGCCCGGTCGGCCGCGGAGATGCCCGTGGTGACCCCGTCGCGGGCCTCGACGGACACGGTGAAGGGGGTTTCGAAGGCCGACTCGTTCTTGGCCACCATCAGGTCCAACCCCAGCTCGTCGCAACGCTCGGGCGTCAGCGAGAGGCAGATCAGCCCGCGCCCCTCCTTGGCCATGAAGTTGATCGCCTCGGGGGTCACGAACTGGGCGGCCATCGTCAAATCGCCCTCGTTCTCGCGGTCCTCGTCGTCGCACACGACGACCATCCGCCCCTGGCGGATGTCCTCGATCGCCTCCTCGATGGTGGCAAAGGGAGTGGTGGTCTTCGCTGCGCTCATGCTCGGGCCTCCATCAGTCGCTCGACGTGCTTGGCCAGGATGTCAGCCTCAAGGTTAACCCGGTCTCCAACCTTTGCCGCGCCGAGCGTGGTGCGCTCCAGCGTCTCGGGGATCAGCGAGACCGAGAACCCGCCCCCGTGCAGGGCGCTGACGGTGAGGCTCACGCCGTCGACGGCCACCGAGCCCTTCTCCACCAGGTAGCGCGCCAGCGTGCCTCCGCCATTGCTGCCGGCATCGGCGTCGACGCCCTCGTCGCCTTCATGCGCGATGTCGTCGCTCCTCTGCGCAGTGTCGATCTCGATCCTCAACACCCGCGCGAACCCCTCCGGGCGAATCTCCGCGACGGTGCCGGTCCCGTCGACATGCCCCTGCACGATGTGGCCGCCCAGCCGCCCGTCCGCGGGCAACGCCAGCTCCAGGTTGACCTTCGCGCCCGCCTGGAGCGCGCCCAACGAGGAGCGCCGCAGCGTCTCCTCCATCGCCTGCGCCTGGAAGCCTTCGCCGTTGACGTGGGTCGCGGTGAGGCACACGCCGTTGACCGCCACTGAGTCGCCCTCCCCCACTCGGCCCGCGAGCTGCGTGTGGATGGTGAGCGTCGCGCCCTCGCCGTCGCGCTCCACCGCGGCGACGCTGCCCTGGTCGGCGATCAGGCCGGTGAACATCTCAGCTCCGTCCCTGCGCCTCCCTGCGTGGCGCGCGGGTCGCGCCGGCGGCGCACGCTCACCACTCCCGCAGGCGCGCGGACACCAGCAGGTCCTCGCCGATCCGCTCGCACTCGAACGTCAGCGCGCGCAGCGCCTGGGAGATGCTTTCCACCCCTTCGCCCTCCAGCGGGTCGCGCGCGGTTTTGCCGCCCAGCAGGAGCGGCGCCAGGAACAGCCTGATTTCGTCGATCTCGCCGGCGTCCAGGAAGGCCCCGGCGAGGTGCGGGCCGCCCTCCAGCAGCACCGCGAAGACGCCGTCGGCGCCGAGCTGGTCGAGCGCAGAGCGCACCCGCGCCGGCTCGTTTTCGCCGGTCGCCACCAGCACCTGCACGCCGGCGGCTTCCAGCGCGTCGGTGTCCGCTCGCGCCGCTGCGCGCGAGACGACAACGGTGAGCGGTATCTGCGTAGCGGCCCCCACCAGCTGGGAGCTGGGCGGCAGGCGCGCGAGCGAGTCGAACACCACCCGCCGGGGCTGGCGCTCCAGGTCCGCCGTCAGCCCTTCCGGGCGCGCCGTCAGCTGCGGGTCGTCGGCCAGCGCCGTGCCGATGCCCACCACCACCGCGTCGACCTCCGAGCGCCACTGGTGCGCCCGTTCGCGGCTGTCCTCGCCGCTGATCCACTTCGAGTCCCCGGCGCTCGTGGCGACCTTGCCGTCGAGCGTCATCGCCGACTTGAACAGCACCCACGGGCGCCCCACGCGGGCCTGCTTGCGGAAGGCCTGGTTGAGCAGCCGCGCGCGCGTGGCCAGCTCGCCGCCGGCCAGCACCACCTCCACGCCCTCGTCGCGCAGGATCCCCAGGCCGCGTCCCGCCGCCTTCTCGGTCGGGTCGTCGGAGCCCACCACCACGCGGCGGATGCCCGCCTGCAGGATCGCCTCCGTGCAGGGCGGCGTCTTGCCCTCGTGGCAACAGGGCTCCAGCGACACGTACAGGGTGGCCTCGCCCAGATCCGCCAGCCCGCAGGCCTCGATCGCGTTGACCTCGGCGTGGGCGGCGCCGTAGCGTTCGTGCCACCCCTCGCCCAGCACCTCGCCGTCGCGCGCCACCACGGCGCCCACGACAGGGTTGGGCTTGACCGCCCCGGTGCCGTTCTGGGCCAGCTCGATCGCCCGCGCCAGGTGCACCTGGTCGGTCTCGGTGCTCGTCGTCATCCTCCGTTCAGGATACTCGGCCCCGCCCGCCCTCCGCCACAGCGCCCACCCCGCAGCCGGTACACCGTCATTTCCGGCCCCCCCCGTTCGTAGGCCAGCGGGTAGTAGTCAAAGCTCCAGTCGAAGTTGAACCCCACCGGGTGCGCGCCGGGGGCGTAGGGCGAGACGTGGTAGACCACCTGCGCCTGCCTGGCCAGCGCCTTGTAGTAGGCGATCGCTTCGGGCACCGCCCCCGGTTCGGCGTAGGCCCGTCCGGACTGCGTGGAGCCGCTGATCACCCAACAGTAGCCCTGGCTCTCGTAGTACCCGATCAACGCCGGGCGCAGCGTGCGCTCGTAGTCCTCGATCCCCACGCTTTCCCCCGCTTCGCCCACGAAGGCGCCGCTGGCGGAGAACACCGAGCGCAGCGAGTCGTACTTTTCCCAGCGCGACCCGTCGGAGGTGTTGGGATTGAAGCGCCCGATGTCCTTCGCCCATGCATCGGGGGACACCGGCTCAGCCACGATGCGCGTGCTCGCCGGGATGTGCGCCACCATCCATTCGCGCGTCAGCGTGCGCGTGTCCGCGCGTGCAAGCACCCTGTCGGAGTGCACGCTGTACACCAGCCCCTGCGCGCACAGCGCCACAACCGCCAGTGCGGTGAGACCCCATCGCACTGCGGGACGTTGCGCCAAGCCGGCCCCGGCGGCGGCGAGCTGGAGCGCGAAGTACGCCGCCAGCAGGCACACAATCGGGAAGATCGGCAGTAACCAGCGCCCGAAATAGCGCCCCTGCAGGCCCATGAAGGCGAGGAACAGCAGCGGCGCCGGCACCAGCAGCCAGCCCAGCCAGCGGTCCTTGCGCCACACCGTCACCGCCCCGCCCAGCGCCGCCAGCGCCGGCAGCCAGCCCAGCCCCCACGTGAGCGACCACAGGTAGTAGCGCACGCCGCCCGCGTGGCCGGCGCCGAGCTTGCCCTGCGGTTCCCCGGCGAGCTGGGACTGGTGGTTGAGTTCGGCCTTGAACTTGTGGAAGTCCAGCAGCGCGTAGGGGTTGGCCACCAGGAAGCCGGCCAGTGCCGCGCCTGCGGCCAGCAGCAGGCCGGTGGCGGCCCGCCGTCCGGCGTCAGGGGCGCGCGCTGCGTCCGGGGGACGCTCTGCGTACTGCGCCGCCGCCGCCACCAGCAGCGGCAGCACGACGATCCCCGCGGTGTACTTCGTCGCGCACCCCACCCCCAGCCCCACCCCCGCCAGCAGGTAGTCGCGCCGGCGGCCCTTCCTCAGCACCCCCGCGGTGCCCAGCAGCGAGAGCGTCAGCGGCGCCAGCGTGGGCACGTCGTTGAGCGCCAGGTGCGCGTAGAACACGGGCAGGAAAGCCACCGCCTCGAGCGCCGCCGCGAGCAGCCCCACCGCGCGGCCGAAGAGTCGCGCGCCCACCAGGTAGAGCAGCCACACCGCCGCGGTGCCCAGCAGCGCCACCGCGACGCGGGCGAGCACGTAAACCTCGGTGGGGTGCAGCTCGTACGCCCGCAGCGCCGCCTCGCCGCCGCCGAACCACACCGCGTAGAGCCCGTGCAGCAGATACGTCAGCGCCGGCGGGTTGGCGAAGTAGCCGGGGTTGAGCCCTTCTTCGAACATCCTGATCGCGTGCGGCACGAAGTGGTCGTTCTCATCGGAGTTGTAGACGTAGGGCAGCCCCTGCGCGACCCCCCACAGACGCAGCCCCAGGGCGCCCGCGAGCACGCCCGCCAGCGCCAGCCGGTACCCGTGAGGACCGTGGGTCAACCCGTGCGCCCACCCCCGAGCTCCGGCGCCCGCGGGCGCCGGCTCAGAGCGCTCGTTCTCCGCCGCCTGCCCCTGGCCAGCCTTCCCGGGTGGGAGGGCCGGTTCAGGGATGCCCGGGGCAGCGCGCATAGACGGCGTAGTACTGGCTCGTGAGGATCGGCGCCCACCCTCGCGGGGGCACCTGGTCCAGCGGGTTGTCGTTGGTGTCGACGATCGCCTGGCGAAACACCGCTTCGCCCGTGGGGTAGATTGCGACGCCGCGCGAGATCCGTTCGTGCAGCGCCGGCTTACCCGCGTCGAGCAGCGTCCGCGCCTCGCTGCGCGCCACGATGTTGGTCGGACCGACATCGAGGATCCAGCGCGCGTCGGGCATCAGCTTGTGGTTGGGCAGCGACAGCGGCCCGCAGCGCTTCAGGTCGGCGCGTACGCGCGGGTTGTCGAGCACCTGCGCCAGCGCCTGGTGGGAGTCGTCGCGGAAGGCCAGTTCGGTCTTGATGCTGTGGATGCTCACCGTGCTGACGGCCTGCGCGACGCCGTACACCACCACCAGCGCCGCCGCCGCCATCCACACCCGCCGCAGCAGCGTGCCGGGCTCAAGCAGCGACCACCCGCCGATCGCCAGCGCGCCGAACAGCATCACCAGCACCGCCGGGGTCAAGAGGTAGCGGTCGATCACCGAGGTCCCCGCGGCGCCCAGCAGAGCGAAGGTGAAGAGCCCCGAGGCCAGCAGCGCCAGCGGCACCCGTGTGCGCCGCGGCACCAGCACGATCCCCACCACCACCCCCGCGATCCCCGCCAGCACCAGCGGCAGCTTGTCCAGGCGGACCATGAATTCCCACGTCGAGCCGGGGATGTTGGATATGCCCTGGGTGCGCCCCAGCGCTTCGGCCAGGCCCGTGGTGGAGTGCAGGGAGTACGTCGGATCGCCGGTCACCACCCAGTCCACCCCCGCCCACAGCAGCGGCGCCGCGCAGGTCAGCGCCACGTACCCCGCCAGCTGCCGCCACTGCGCCGCCGCGATGGCGCCCCCCCGCGCCCAGCCGGCCAGCAGCGGCCACGCGCACCACAGCAGGTACACGCCGGCCAGCAGCCACGCGTCGGGGCGCAAGAGGCCGGCGGCCACCAGCAGCACGAACACCGCCGTGCCACGCCGCGGGCGCTGCACCTCCAGCACCCCCGCCCACACGACCAGCGCCATGTAGGAGAAGTCGAGGTACCCCTGCGCGGCGTAGTACTCGTAATCGAAGCGCGTGCACAGCACCACCGCGGCGATCGCCCCCACCACCGGGCCGAACGTCAGACGCCCCAGCCGGTACAGCCCCGCCACCAGCGCCACGAACGAGGCGATCGCGCCGAGGATCATCAGGCGGTCGCCGATGTGCCCGAACACCGCCATCGCCACCCCGAAGGCGATCGCCAGCGGGTGCTCGGTGGGGGCGCGGTAGACCTGGAAGTCCGGCAGCCGCAGGTGCAGCACGTCGCGACCCCAGATCAGCGCGTAGTAGGAGTCGTAGGTGGGGTAGGTGGGGAAGACGAAGAACCCCACCAACGCCCCCACGCAGAGCACGGCGAAGGCGATCTTGGCCCAGGTCGAGGCGGGCACGGCGCGCAGCCTGCTCAGCCGCGTCGGTACCGACCGGGGCCGGGGGAGCGTTGCGTCGTGCATTGCGCGCAGAGCCTATCCTCCACTCATAAAGCTCATCATCCAGATCCCCTGTTGGAACGAGGCGCAGACGCTGCCCCTCACGCTGGCCGACCTGCCGCGCTCGCTGGCGGGCTTTGACGTCGTGGAGTGGCTGGTGATCGACGACGGCTCGACCGACGACACCCTCGAGGTGGCGCGCCGCGAAGGGGTGCACCACATCGTGCGCCTCACCAACAACAAGGGCCTGGCCGCGGGCTTCCAGGCCGGTCTTGACTCCTGCCTGAAGCTGGGGGCCGACGTGATCGTCAACACCGACGCCGACAATCAGTACTACGGCCCCGACATCGCCCGCCTCGTAAAGCCGATCCTCGAAGGCCGCGCCGACATGGTGGTGGGCGACCGCGAGGTCGGAACGATCGATCACTTCTCGCCGCTGAAGAAGGCGCTGCAGCGGCTGGGCTCGTGGGTGGTGCGCCAGGCCTCTTCCACCTCGCTGCCGGACACCACCTCGGGCTTTCGCGCCTACAACCGCGAGGCCGCGATCCAGATGATGGTCGTCTCGAAGTTCACCTACACCCTGGAGACCATCATCCAGGCAGGCAAGATGCTCGTCGCCACCGACCACGTGCCGGTGCGCACCAACGAGGCCACTCGCGAGTCGCGTCTGTTCCCCTCGATGTGGTCTTACGTGCGGCGCAACACCGTCTCGATCTTCCGCATCTACGCGCAGTACGAGCCGCTGCGGGTCTTCTGGAGCCTGTCCGCGGCGATCGGCGTGGCCGCGCTCGCGGTGTGGATCCGCTTCGCCGTGGCCTACGTCGAAGGTTCCGGCAAGGGCCACGTGCAGTCGCTGATCCTGGGTGCCGTGCTGTTCATCGCCGCGGTGGTGCTGTGGGCGCTCGGCGTGATCGGCGACCTGCTTGCCGCGCAGCGCGTGATGACGCAGAAGACCTTCGAGCGGGTCAGGCGCATCGAACTGCAACTGGGTGTTGCGCCCTCGCACTACGAAGCCAATCCGGAGGCCGGGGCCAGGGCGCCCGCGGCCGAGGAGCGCGAGGCGGTGAAGGTTTGAGCGGGGGCGGGGTGACGGTCTCCTCCGAGGGGGTCATCACCGGCAACACCTACGACAAGTACGGCTCCACCAACCCGCTCGTGCGGCGCATGATGGCCGGCTTCGAGGGCGCCCTGGAGGAGCTGTTCGCGCTCGCCGCTCCGCACTCGCTGCTGGACGTCGGCTGCGGCGAGGGCGTGCTCGCCCACCGTTGGGCGCTCGCGCTGGGCGAGCGACGGGTGGTGGGGATCGACCTGGAGGAGGACTCGATCCAGGCCGGCTGGGCCGAGCGCCAGGCGCCCAACCTCGAATACCGCGTGATGCGCGCCGAGAACCTGCCCTTCGCTGACGGTGAGTTCGACGTCGCCAGCGCGATCGAGGTGCTGGAGCACGTGCCCGACCCCGCACATACGCTGGCAGAGATGGCGCGCTGCGCCGAGCGTCACCTGCTGGTCTCTGTCCCGCGCGAGCCGCTGTGGCGGATGCTCAACATGGCCCGCGGCGCCTACTGGCCTGCGCTCGGCAACACCCCGGGGCATCTCAACCACTGGTCGCGGCGGAGTTTCGTCGCGCTGCTCTCGCGCTACGGCACTGTGGTCGAGGTCCGCTCGCCCTTCCCGTGGACGATGCTGCTTGTCCGCCTCTAGAGAGTCGCCCCAAAAGCGCTCCTATGGCAGCGGCGCGCGCATCCTTTCCATCGGGATCGCGTCTACGGGCCTGCTGACGTTCGCCTTCTTTTCGATCTCGAGCCACGTTCTCAGCGAAGCGTCCGCTTCGCGGGTGGCCCTGTTGTGGTCGGTGATGTTCGTGATCATCTCGGTGATCTACCGTCCCACTGAACAGCTGCTCTCGCGTACGATCGCCGAGCGCCGGGCACATGGGCACGGAGAGCACCCGCTGCGCATCCCGATCGCCATCCAGGCCGGCTTTGCGCTGCTCTTCCTGTTGGCGGCGTTGGCGCTGCACGACGTCCTTGTGAACCAGGTCTTCGATGGCTACGAAGCGCTGTATTACGTCCTGGTGGTGGGCACGCTGGCCTACGCCGCCAGCTACTTCGCGCGGGGCTGGCTGGCCGGGCACGAATACTTCGCCCTTTTCGGAGGCCTGGTGCTGATGGAGGCGTTGGCGCGTATTTGCTTCGCCCTGGCGGTCGTGCTCGGCATCACCAGCGGACAGACCGCCATTGCCCTGGGCATCGCCGCGGCGCCTTTGGTCTCGCTGGTGGTCGTACCAGCCGCCTTCGCCCGTCAGCGCGAGGAGCGCCAGGAGGCGATCCATCCCCACGACGCCGACCTTGCATTGCGTGGTCCGATCACCGTCGATGAGGCCGCCGCGGCGCTCGCGGGTCCTGGCACCGAGGGGGTGCAGGAGGCGGCCGCTGGCCGATCTTCGATCGGTGAAGAGCTTTCGCTGCGCCGCGGCACTGGCTTTGCTGGGTGGGTCTCAAGCATCATGCTCTCCGAGCAGACGATCCTCAACGCCGCGGTGTTGACGGTCGCGGCCACATCGCCGGACAAGGCGCTAGCCGGGATCGTGTTCGATGTCCTGCTGATCGCGCGCGCGCCGCTGCAGCTCTTCCAGGCGATCCAGACCTCGCTGCTGCCGCACCTCACGGGCCTTGAGGCGACCGCGGGCCACGATGCGTTCGCGCGTGCGATCCGCACCACGGTACTCGCGATCGCCGCCTTCGCTACCGCCGTAGCACTGGGCCTGCTGCTCGTGGGCCCCTTCGCGATGAGCCACCTGTTCGGCCAGCACTTCTCCTATGGCCGCTATGGGCTGGCGCTGGTCGGCGTGGGGATGGGCCTGCACCTGGCCTCCGGCACGCTCAACCAGGCCGCGCTCGCACGCGACCGCGCGCGTGCCGCCGCCGGCTGCTGGGGACTGGCAGCAATCCTTTTTCTCGCCTGGATGCTCACTCCGGCCGTGAGCGAACAGCTGCTGCGCACCGAGATCGGCTACGTCGGCGCCACAGCGGTACTGGCAGTGGCCCTTGGGGTGCTCTACCGGCGCGGGACTCCGACGCTTCAGACAGCGCTGACCGAGCGCGCAATCGCCAGATAGGCCGCGCCCGGGTCCGGCGCGGTGAAGACCGCCGAGCCAGCGACGAACAGCGATGCACCCGCCGCGCGGCAAAGCGGCGCTGTCTCAGGGTCGATGCCACCGTCCACCTCCAGCGCCGGACCCTCACCGGGTGCAAGCTCGCGGTCCAGCAGCGCCCGCAGCCGCGCCACCTTGTCCACGGCGCCATCGATCATCGCCTGTCCGCCCCATCCGGGGTTGATGGTCATACAGAGCGCCAACCCCAACATGGGGGCGATCTCACTCAGAGCCTCCACAGGCGTGGCCGGGTTGATCGCGACCCCGACACCAACGCCGTGCTCCGCGATCAGCTCGGCGACGCGCGCGGCGTGGGCGGTGGCCTCGATGTGGAAGGTGATCGAGTCCGCGCCCGCCTTGGCGAAGTCGGCGACGTGGCGCTCGGGGCGCTCGATCATCAGGTGCACGTCGAGCATCGCCCCCGCCCCCTCGGCCTGCTCGCGCAGGGCTTCGACCACCACCGGGCCCAGCGTGATCGGCGGCACGAAGTGGCCGTCCATCACGTCCACGTGGATCACCCGCGCACCCGCGGCCAGCACCTCCCCCACCTGCTCGCGCAGGCGGCCGAAGTCGGCGGAGAGGATCGAGGGAGCGACGCGCACCGTGTTCAGCAGCGCACTCGCCCGAGACGAGCTGTCAGAGGTGGACATCGGGGGCTCTCAGATTGGCTGCAGCATGGAGTCACCGCAACAATTGCATTTGACGATCGCCGTGGAGGACATGCGCACGATCGTGGAGTGCTCGCCGCAGTTGGGGCACACCGAGGCCAGCTCGTAGCGGTGCAGGCAGTTCACACAGCGGTAGCGCCCGGGCACGTTGGCGGGACGCAGCCACGGCTCCTGGCAGTTGGGGCAGCGCGGGCCGAGATCGACTCCGCTCTCCGGGGCTTTCTGTTCGGGCTCCACGGCTCTCAGGCCCTCAGCTCTCCCGTCGCAGGCGCGCGATGAAGAAGCCTGCCGTGCGCTCGCGATGGGGCAGGGTCAGCACACCGCTCCCCGCGCGGCGCAGCGTGTCAAACCGCTGGGCCTGCGGCCCCGCGGCAAGATCGTCGGGAGCGAAGTGGGGCTGGGAATCCAGGAAGGCGGCGATCTGACGCTCGTTCTCAATCGGGGAAAGGGTGCACGTAGAGTAGACCAGCACGCCGCCCGGACAGACCGCTGCAGCACCGGCTGCAAGGATCTGCGCCTGCGTACCCGCCATCTCGCGGACGCTCTCGGGAGTGACGCGCCAGCGCAAGTCAGGGCGCGCCTGCAGCGTGCCCAGCCCCGAGCAGGGCGGATCTACGAGCACGCGATCGAACGGCGCTTCGGCGGCTTGCGCCGTGCGTGGTACGGCGGCGTCGGCCAGCTCCACGCGCACGCAGTCCGCGTGCAGGCGGCGCGCGGTGCGCTGCAGCTCCGCAGCGCGCCGCGGGTTGCGCTCGACCGCCACGACCTCCCCCTTTCCCTCCATCAGCGCCGCCAGGTGGGTGCTCTTGCCGCCCGGGGCCGCGCAGAGGTCGAGCACGCGCTCGCCTGGCCGCGGATCGAGCGCCCGGGCGACGAGCATCGCCGCGCGCGACTGCGCCAGGAACTTGCCGCTGGACCACAGCGGAGAGCCGTGCAGGTCGAGCGGACCGTCGAGCACCAGCGCCTCGGGCAGGTGCGGATCGCTGTGCGTGGCTGCCGGCAGCTCGCCCGCCAATTCCTGCGCGGTGGTGCACAGCGTGTTGGCGCGCAGCGCCACCTCCCCGGCCTCGTTGTCGGCGGCCAGCAGCGCACAGGCGTCCTCGGCACCCAACTCATCCCACCACAGCCGCGCGATCCACTCCGGGTGGGAGTGCATCACCGCCGCGTGCGCCGGGGTGTCATCGCGTAGCGCGCCGAGCAGCGCTGACCCCTCGCGGGTGGCGCGGCGCAGCACGGCGTTGACCAGCCCATGACCCGCCCGGCCCGAGGTCTTGGCCAGCTCCACCGCGTCGGCTACGACCGCGTGGTCGGGCGCTCCCTGCAGGTACAGCAACTCGTACAGCCCCAGCCGCAAGGCGGCCAGCACGGGCGCGTCCAGGCGCGCCACGGGCCGGTCGGCGAGGTGTTCGATCAGGTAGTCAAGCGTGCCCTTCCGCTGCACCGCGCCGTAGGCCAGGCGCATCGCCAGCGCCCGGTCGCGCGCGTCGAGCGCGCCTGCTTCGCTCTGCAGCGCGCGATCGGTGTAGGCGCCGCGCTCGAATACACGGCGCAGCACGGCGAAGGCACAGCGGCGCGCAGGCGCCACCGGAGCTGCCCGGCTGGGAGCTGGCTGCGGCGGGCTCACCGAGGAGCCCTCATCCGCGCAGCTGCGGGGCGTGACCGTGCAGATAGGCAGCAGCATCCATCGACCGTCCGCCGGGAGGCTGAACCTCCAGCAGCTCCAGCGTGCCCTGCGCCGTGCCGTAGAGCAGGCGTCCTTCGACCGCCGCGAGAGCGCCTGGGGGTGGCGTCGCTTCCAGGGAGTCTGTGGGCGCCTCCCTCACGAACACTCCGGCGCGTTGAACGCCGAGCAACGTCCCGTCCTCAAGCGCCATGCGAGCGCCGATGTGCGGATGCAACGCCCGCACCGTGCGCTCCAACTCGACGGCGGCACGGGTGGGATCGAGTAGACGGTCCTCGGGGCCGATCTTCTCGGCGTAGGTGACGCCCTCCTCGGGCTGCTCGGAGAAAGCAACAGGTTCTGTGAGCGCCCGCACCAGCAGCCCTCCGCCAACCCGCTGCAAACGCTCGGTCAGCGAGCCATAGGTGTCCTCGGAGAGGATCGGCTCGCTGGCGGTGAGCGCCACCGGCCCGCTATCCAGACCGGCCGTGAGGCGCATGATCGAGACGCCGCTCTCGGTATCGCCGGCCATCACGGCCCGCTCGATCGGCGCCGCGCCGCGCCAGCGGGGCAGCAGCGAAGGGTGAACGTTGAGCATCGGATGTTCGGAGAGCAGCGGCTCCTTGATCAGCGCACCGAACGCGCACACGACGACGGCGTCTGGCGCGACCCCGGCGATCAGCTCCCGCGCTTCGGGATCGTTGACGCCCTCGGGCTGCTCCAGCGCGAGCGACAACGCCCGTGCGGCGTCCGCCACCGGCGGCGAAGCCAGGCGTCGGCCCCTGCCCCTGGGGCGATCGGGGCGACTCACCACGAGCGACGGCGCGAGCCCGGCGTCCGCCAGGTACCTGAGCACGGCCGCCGCGAACTCGGAGGTGCCCAGGAAGACAGTCCTAGGCGACGCTGGCCTCCTGCTGCGCGCCGTCCTGCGTGGCCTCCTGCCGGGAGCCACCCTGCTGTGCCTCGCGCATCGCGCGCATCGCTTCCTTGCGCGCGGAGCGGGATACGTGGTCGAGGATCAGCACGCCGTTGAGGTGGTCGATCTCGTGCTGGATCACCCGCGCCTCAAGGCCCTCGGCCTCGACCAGCAGCTCGGCGCCGGAGCCGTCGCGGGCGCGCACGCGCACCTGCGCCGGGCGCTCGACCTCCAGCAGCACCTCGGGGAGGCTGAGGCAGCCCTCCTCGGCGGCCTCGCGCTCGTCGCTGGTCCACTCCAGGATCGGGTTGACGAGCGCGGTGATCTCGTCTTCTGAGTGCGTGCGGTAGACGAGCACACGGTGCAGCACGCCGACCTGGTTTGCCGCCAGGCCGATACCGAGCGCGTCGTGCATCAACTCCCCCATGCGCTCGATCTCCTCGCGCAGGCTCTCATCGAAGCGCTCGACCTCGACGGCGCTGGCGCGCAGCACGGGGTCGCCGAGCTTGCGCACGCGGCGCAGCGCGGCGTCCCGACGCGCGCGGACCTCGGGGTCGAGCTCGGCTCGCCCCTCAGCGTCCTCGTCCTGCTCGGCGATGTCCTCCATATCGGCCACGACGACTGATTCTATTGCGGGTCCACGTCCACGCTGAAGCTGACCCCGCTGTGCGCGCGCCCAGCGGCGGCGAGCTGCACGGCCTCGCCGACGGCGCGGACCGCGGGGCGGCGGTCGCTGACCTTGAGGACCAGCACCTGGCGCTCGCGCCCGCGCAGGCGGAACAGCGCCGCGGGACCAAGCACCTCCGCGTCCGCAAGCGCCAGACGTTCGCGTACAGCGCTGGCGGCGGCCCTCGCGCGGGGTGCCTCCGGGGCGGCGCAGGTCACGCGGATCAGGTGCGAGAAGGGCGGGTAGCGCAGCGCCCTGCGCCGCTCCAGCTCCCCGGCCAGAAAGCCCTCGCTGTCGTGGCGCGCGGCGTACTGGATCGCGCGGGCGTCGGGAGCGATGCTCTGCACCAGCACGTGACCCTCCCCGCCGCGGCCGACGCGCCCGGCCAGCTGGGCGATCATCGCGAACGTGCGCTCCTCGGCGCGGAAGTCGGGAAAGCGCAGCGTGGCGTCGGCGTCGAGCACGACACCGAGGCCGACGTCCGGGAAGTCGTGGCCCTTGGCGACCATCTGCGTGCCGATCAGCACACCAGCCTGAGCAGCTTCGAAGCGGCGCAGCAGCGTCGCGACGCTGCTGGCCCGCGCCGGCGGGGCCTGCTGCTGGGGAGGCAAACCGGCAGGGCCCGACGCGGCGAGCGGCCCGTTGAGGACGTCCGCGTCGAGGCGAAAGACAGGGAAGCCGCCGTCGTCCAGCGCAGCGGAGAGTTCGTGCTGCAGACGCTCGGTGCCGGTGCCGTGGCGCGCGAGCGTGGAGGAACCGCAGGCACAGACCCCCGGCACGCGCTCGCGGTGCCCGCAGTGATGGCAGGCGAGCTGACCTTCGGCGCGGTGCAACACGAGCGCCACATCACACTGCGGACAGCTCCACACCTCTCCGCAGGAGCGGCAGGAGAGAAAGTTCGACCAACCGCGGCGGTTGAGCAGCACGATCGCCTTGCGGCCCGCGCTCCGCACGTCGCTCAGCGCCTGCGCAGTCGTGGGATGCAGGCCGTGGGCAGCGCCGCACATGTCGAGCACGCTCACCTCGGGTAGCGGACGGCCGTCCACGCGGCGCGGCAGCCGCAGACGCGGCACGCTGTGCCAACTCTCAGGCCGCGGCGTGGCGCTGCCCAGCAGCAGCAGCGCGCCGCAGTCGCGCGCACGGCGGGCGGCGACGTCGCGCGCGTCGTAGCGGGGGTCGCCTTCGTGCTTGTAAGAGGCGTCGTGCTCCTCATCGAGCACCACCAGCCCAAGCCGCTCGATCGGCGCGAAGACGGCCGAGCGGGGCCCTACGCAGACACGCGCCTCCCCGGAGCGCAGCCGCCGCCATTCGTCGTAGCGCTCGCCCGCCCCGAGGCGGGAGTGCATCACAGCGACGGTGTCTCCGAAGCGCTCGATGAAGCGCCCCACGATCTGCGGCGTGAGCGCGATCTCCGGGACCATCACGACCGCGCCGCGGTCCTGCTCCAGTGCGGCGGCCGTGGTGCGCAGATAGATCTCGGTCTTGCCCGAGCCGGTGATCCCGTGCAGCAGCCGCTGCGCGGTGCGGCGCTCGCCCAGGGCGGCGCGCAGGTCATCGAGCACCACCTGCTGTTCGGCCGTCAACGGCGGCGGGCCTGCACTCAGTGAACCCACCGGAAGGTGGGCGGTGCGGCGCAGCGTGGCACGGCGCTTGCGCCCGCTGAGACGGCGCGCCGCCCCCGGCGGCAGCACCAGCGTAAGCGCGCGGGCGATCGTCGAGCAGTACTCGGCGGCGACCCACTCGGCGAGGGCGACCAGATCGACAGGCACGCCGAGCTCAAGCGCACGCAGCGGCTCCAGCAGCCGCTCCTCGGCGATCTCGCTGTGCTCGGACATGCCCACAACGACTCCCAGGACCTCGCGCCGTCCGAAGGGCACCACCAGCATCGAACCGACGTCCACACCATGGCGAAGCGCCTCGGGCAGCTTGTAGTCGAACGGCCCGCGCAGCGCACGGGCAGTCGTCATTGGCTCAACCTGGGCGATGGCGGACATCGGCCCCTGACCCTAGAGAGAGCGCCGGTCAGAGCCCCCTCTGTCTACCAATCAAAGGCCAGCGGCCTCGCGCAGCGCCGCGGCACGGTCGGTGCGCTCCCACGTGAAGTCGTGGTCATCGCGCCCGAAATGCCCGTAGGCCGCGGTCTTCTGGTAGATCGGCCGGTGCAAGCGCAGCTCCTCGCGGAAGGCCCCCGGCCGCAGGTCGAAGTGCTCGTCCACGAGCTGGGCGATCTGCGCGCGGCCGACCTGCTCGGTGCCGAAGGTCTCGACCATCACCGAAACGGGGTGGGCGACGCCGATCGCGTAGGCGACCTGCACCTCGGCGCGCTCGGCGAGACCGGCGGCGACGATGTTCTTGGCCACCCAGCGCGCGGCGTAGGCGGCGGAGCGATCGACCTTCGAAGGGTCCTTGCCGGAGAAGGCGCCGCCACCGTGACGGGCCATGCCACCGTAGGTGTCGACGATGATCTTGCGGCCCGTCAGCCCGCAGTCGCCCATTGGCCCACCGATCACGAAACGGCCGGTGGGGTTGACGAGAAAGTTCTTGAGCAGCTTCTTCTCGTCGTAGAGGTCGCTGGGCAGCACGGGGCGCAGGACGTGCTCGAACAGGTCGGGCTTGATCAGCGCCTCGGCGTCGATCCCGTCGGCGTGCTGGGTGGAGATCAGGATCTTTTCGATCTCCACGGGGCGACCGTCCTGGTAGCGCACCGTCACCTGGGTCTTGCCGTCGGGGCGCAGGTAGGGCAGCACCTCGCCCTTGCGCACCTCCGCCAGGCGCTTGGCGAGCTTGTGGGCGAGGGCGATCGGCAGCGGCATCAGCTCCTCGGTCTCGCGCGTGGCGTAGCCGAACATCATCCCCTGGTCGCCCGCGCCCGCGATGTCCAGCTCGTCCTCGTCGGCGGCGTCGTGGCGGGTCTCATAGGCGGCGTCCACGCCCTGGGCGATGTCCGGGGACTGCTTGTCGATCGCGTTGATCACCGCGCAGGTGTCGCAGTCAAAGCCGTAGGCGGCGTTGTCGTAGCCGATGCGCCGCACGGTCTCGCGGGCGATTTCCTGGATGTCCACGTAGGTGTCGGTGGAGATCTCCCCGGAGACGACGATCAGGCCGGTGTTGACGAGCGTCTCGCAGGCCACGCGGCCGTAGGGGTCCTCGGCCAGCACGGCGTCGAGCACGCCGTCGGAGATCTGGTCGGCGATCTTGTCGGGGTGGCCCTCGGTGACCGACTCCGAGGTGAACAGGTACTCGTTATCGGAAAGGCTCATGGCAGGGTGGGCTCCAGGTCGGTGGGGGCGATGGGGGCGGTCGGAAAAGCTCGCAGAGTTTACGCAGCGCGACGGTGCGAGCGCTCGCCCCGCTCGACGAAGTCGATGATCAGGGGCACCCCGTCCATGCCGTAGCGGGCGCGCAGGCGGTTCTCTACGAAGTAGGCGTAGTCGCGCGTTACGCGCTTGCGGGAGTTGACCTGGATGGTGAAGCGCGGAGGTCGCTCTGCGGTCTGGGCCATGTAGATCAGCTTCAGGCGGTGCTGGCTCGAGCCCCCCTTCATTCCGACGGGGGGCTGGCGGGCCTGGACTGTCTCTGACAGGAAGCGGTTGAGCTCCGGCGTGGGGATGCGCCCGGCCATGCGGTCGCCCAGCGCCAGGGCCTCGGTCAAGATGCGCGAGACGTGGCGACCGCTCAGCGCGGAGGCGGTGAGCACGCGCGGGCGCAGGCGCAGCTTCTCGGCGACGCGGGCGCGCTCATGGTCCAGATCGCTCTCTTCTCCTTCGTGAAGGTCCCACTTGTTCAGGACAACGGCCGTGGCGCAGCCGGCCTTCATCGCCAGCTCGGCGATGCGCAGATCCTGGGCTGTGACGCCATCCTGGGCGTCGCACACGACCAGCGCCACGTCGGCGCGCGCGGCGGCGCGCTGGGAGCGCAGCGCGGTGTAGTACTCGACGGAGTCGGCGACCTTCGACTGGCGCCGCATCCCCGCCGTGTCGATCAGCGTCAGCTTGCGCTCGCCCACCAGCAGCGGCATGTCGATCGCGTCGCGTGTGGTGCCCGCGAGCGGGGAGACGATCACGCGCTCCTCGCCGAGGAAACGGTTGACGAGCGAGGACTTGCCCACATTGGGACGCCCGATCACGGCGAGGCGAATCGTGTCCGCGTCTGGCTCCTCCTCGCCCTCGGGCAGCAGCTCCACGATGCGATCGAGCAGGTCGCCTGAGCCGAGACCCTGGGCGGCGGATACCGCCAGCGGCTCGCCGAGGCCGAGGCGGTGAAACTCAGCGGCCTGAGGGATCTCCGCGAGCGAGTCGCACTTGTTGGCCGCGAGGATTACCGGCACAGATGAGCGACGCAACAGGTCCGCCATCTCCTCGTCGCCCGGCCGCACACCCGCGCGAGCGTCGACAACAAGGACAGCCACCTGCGCGTCAGCGAGCCCCGCGCGTGCCTGATCGCGGATCGACCCGGCGAGCGGGTCTTCGTCCTGGAAGTCCACACCGCCGGTGTCGATGAGTGCAAAGCGCCGGCCGTTCCATTCACAGTCGAGCTCCTTACGGTCGCGCGTGATACCGGGGCGCTCGTGCACAACCGCCTCGCGACTGCCCGTAAGACGGTTGATCAGCGAGGACTTGCCCACGTTGGGGTAGCCGACGACGGCGACTTTCATACCCTGCTCACTATCTGCTCGATGACTTCCTGCACGGACAAACCGGTGGTGTCGACCAGCACCGCTCCGGGGGCATGCACAAGCGGACTGTGCTTACGGGTGGAGTCGCGCTCGTCGCGCAGCGTCTGCTCGGCAAGCACAGTCTGTTGATCGGCGCCCAGCTCGACGGCGCGCCGGCGTGCACGCTCCTCGGGACTCGCAGTGAGGAATACCTTTAGCTCGGCCTCGGGCGCCACGACCGTGCCGATGTCGCGACCCTCGGCAACACAGTCGCCGCGGGCGATCAGATCGCGCTGGCGGGCGACCATCGCCTCGCGCACCTGCGGATCGGCGGCGACACGCGATGCCGCCTCGGAGACCTCCGGCGCGCGGATCGCCTCGGTCACGTCGCGTCCGTCGAGCAGTACGCGCTCGCCGGGCTCGATGCGCGCCCCGCGAGCAAGCTGCCCTGGCGACTGCTCGGGCGAGGCGAGCGAAAGCAGCGCAACACAGCGATACATCGCGCCGCTGTCCAGATAGGTGAAGCCCAACGTATCCGCCACCTTACGAGCAATTGTCGACTTGCCCGCGCCAGCCGGCCCGTCAATGGCGATCAGCACAACCGCTCCAGGTCCTCCACGAACCCCGGGTAGGAGACCTCCGCCGCCTCCATCCCGCGCACCTCGACCCCCTCGCGCGAGGCCAGGCCCGCGACGGCGCCCATCATCGCCAGGCGGTGGTCTCCGTGCGCCTCGATCGTGCCGCCGCGCAGGCCGCCCGTGCCGCGCACCGCGAAGCCGTCCTCGGTGGCCTGGATGTCGGCACCCAGGCCACGTAGGCCCTCCACCACGGTGGCGATGCGATCGGACTCCTTCAGGCGCAGCTCCTGCGCGCCGCGCACCACCGTCTCGCCCTCGGCAAAGCAGCCGAGCAGCGCGACGAGCGGCAGCTCGTCGATCGCCAGCGGCACCTCATCCGGTTCGACCACGGCGCCCTCCAGCGCCCCGGCGGCGACATCCAGGTCGCTGACGGGCTCCACCGCGGAGAGCTCGCCCGACTCGTCCTCCAGATCGCCCAGCACGATGCCGCGCATGCGGCGCAGGATGCGCAGGAAGCCGGTGCGGGTCCAGTTGACGCCGACGTCGCGCAGCAACAGACGCGAGCCGGGCACCAGCACGCCGGCGGCGATCAGGAACGCGGCGGAGCTGGGATCGCCGGGCACGACCACGCGCTCGAGCACCAGCTCGTCCGCGTTGACGACCGTCACGTGGCGGCCGTTGCGGTGGATGGTGACCCCGGCGCGCAGCAGCATTCGCTCGGTGTGGTCGCGGCTGCGCACCGGCTCGCCGACGGTGGTGGCCCCGTCGGCGGCGAGCGCGGCGAGCAGCACGCAGGACTTGACCTGGGCGCTGGCCACGGGCAGCTCGTAGGAGATCGAGTGCAGGTGTCCCCCGCGCACGGTGAGCGGCGCAAAGCGCCCGTCGGTGGCCTGCAGCGTGGCGCCCATCTGGGTCAGCGGCTCGGCGATCCTCTCGACGGGGCGCCGGCGGATCGAGGCGTCGCCGTCGAGCGTGAAGGAGCGATCCTTCTGCGCTGCCAGCCAGCCGGGCAGCAGGCGCAGCAGCGTGCCGGCGTTACCGACGTCGATCGGCCCCTGCGGCTGCTGCGCGTCACGCAGACCGGTGCCGCGCACGACGACCTCGCCCGGGCGGACCTCCACCAGCGCGCCGAGCGCCTGTACCGCCCGCAGCGTCGCGGTGGTGTCCGCGGCGTGCAGGTAGTTCTCGATGCGCACCGGATAGGTGGCCATCGCGCCGAGCAGCGCCGCGCGATGGGAGATCGACTTGTCGGCGGGCGCCGTCAGCTCTCCGGAGAGCCCGGCGGAGGGCTCGAAACGCACGTTCATAAGATCCGTACCCTATGCCGGATCTGCGCCGAGCAGCGCCTCGCGGGCGACCCGCGCGCGCTCGTTCCATACGGCCAGCGCAGCGGCGTCACCCTGGCTGAGCGTCGCGCGCACTTCCTGCAGGCTCTCGATCGCCTCGTCGATCGCCTCGATCAGCGCCTCGCGGTTGGCGAGATAGATGTCCGTCCAGATCGCGGTGTTCGAGCCCGCCACCCTGATCGCGTCGGCGAGGCTGGGGGGAATCGAGCCTCGCTCAGCCACCCCGTCGAAGGCGACGGCAGCCTGGGCGACGAGCACGTTGGCCAGCACGTGTGGGAGATGCGATACGTGAGCCATCAGGCGATCGTGGGCCTCTGGTGCAATCGCCGCCGGGCGGGCGCCGAAGCGTTCGATCAGACCCCGCAGACGCTCATACAGCTCCGTGTCGGTGCTCGCGGTGGGCGTGAGGTACCAGCTGGCTCCCTCGAACAGGTCCTCGCGGGCGTGCATGACACCTGCTGTCTCGGCCCCCGCCAGGGGGTGGCCGCCGACGAAGCGGGGGTCCTGGCGAGCACTGTCCAAGGCTAGCTTGGTCGAGCCGACGTCGCTGAGCACGCAGTCCGGGCCGGCGTGCACAAGCGCTTCCGCGACCGTCTGTGCGAGCACGCCCACTGGCGCGGCGGCAAACACCGCCTGCGCCCCGGCGACGGCTGTTGCGAGGTCGGAGACCGGCTCATCAATCGCCCCCAACTCAAGTGCCGCTTGCAACGCCGCTGCGTCGGGGTCGTACCCACACACGTGCGCCCCGGCGCGAGCGCGGGCGGCCAGCCCGATCGAGCCGCCGATCAGCCCCACGCCGAGGATGGCGACCCTCACGCGGCGCTGAGCACCTTCCCGGCGAGCGCCGCGGCGCGCTCCACCGCGGCGACGTAGTCGGCGAAATCGTCGGCCAGGAGCGCCTGGGGTCCATCGCAGACGGCCTCCTCGGGGTTGGGGTGCACCTCCACGATGATCCCATCGGCCCCGGCAGCAGCCGCGGCCAGCGACAGCGGCACGATCAGGTCGCGCCGCCCGGCGGCGTGGCTGGGGTCGACGATCACCGGCAGGTGCGAGAGCTCCTTGAGGATCGGTACCGCCATGATGTCGAGCGTCACACGACGGTGGTTGGTCTCGAAGGTGCGGATCCCGCGCTCGCAAAGCATTACGTCGGGGTTGCCCTCCTTGAGGATGTACTCGGCGGCCATCAGCAATTCGTCGAGCGTCGAGGAGAGCCCGCGCTTGAGCAGCGCGGGACGCCCCGCACGCCCGATCTCGGTCAGCAGCGGGTAGTTCTGCATGTTGCGTGCGCCGATCTGGATCACATCGGCCACCTCTAGCACCGCATCGATGTCGCGCAGGTCCATCAACTCGGTGACGATCGGCAGCCCCGTCTCGGCCTTGGCCTCGGCGAGCAGCCGCAGACCCTCCTGGCCGAGGCCCTGGAAAGCGTAGGGGGAGGTTCGCGGCTTGTATGCCCCGCCGCGCAGCATCGCCACCCCCGCGTCACGCACGACGCGCGCGGTCTGCAGCGTCTGCTCGCGCGATTCCACCGTGCAGGGACCGGCGATCAGCGCGAAGTTATCGCCTCCGACCTTGCGCCCCTCGATGTCGAGCACCGTGCGCTCGCCGTGGCGGATCTGCGCCGAGGCGAGCTTGTAGGGCTTGAGGATCGGCACCACGCGGTCGACGCCGGGCTGGCCTTCCAACCCGAGGCTTTCGACGCTGACGTCCTGCTCGACGTCCCCGATCGCGCCGATCACGGTGACGCGCGCGCCCTGGCTGCGGTGGGCGAGCGCGCCGGCTCGCTCGATCTTGCCTACGACGGCGTCTATCTCATCGTCGCTCGCCGTCTCTTTCATCACGATCATCATCGATTGTTCCTTTCGAAGTCTCTGGAGATATTAGGGCCGGTGGGAGCGGCGCTCGGCCTCCGATGGAGACCCGGGGCGGCGAATGCGGCCCTGCTCACAAACAGGACCCAGCCGGAGCGCCTAGCTAAATCGCCAGGCGTAAGGAAAGGACCATGACCACGACGCATGCGCGGAGGTGCAGAGAGGCGAAGCGGATGCGGGTCTCGATGAGGTCACGATCACAATGGGTTTTAGCAGACTAACGGCGCCCCGTCGAGGGGTGCCACGCGCCGCTCACAGCACCTCGCCCAGCGCATCGAGGAAGCGGACGTTCTCCTCCGGGGTGCCGTAGGTGACGCGCAGCGCGCCCTCCAAGCCCAGAGCGGCGCCACCGCGCACCAGGACCCCGCGCTCGACCAGGCCGCGCGTGACCTGCGCTTCGTCACGCTCCTCACCGAGGTGCAGCCAACAGAAGTTGGCCTGGGACTCCGCCACGCGCAGGCCCAGGGCGTGCAGGCGCTCTCCGACGGAGATGCGCTCGGCGATCGTGCGGGTGACACGCTCGGTGACCGCGTCCTGGTGGGCCAGCGCCTCGCTCGCCGCGGCCTGCGCGACGGCGTTGCAGAAGAAGGGCTGGCGCACCTGATCCAGCGCGCGCGGCAGCTCCGGGGAGCCGCACAGCGCAAAACCCACGCGCAGCCCGCATAGCCCGTAGACCTTGGAAAAGGTGCGCAGCAGCACCAGATTGGGGTGGCTGTGCAACAGCGCCACCGAGGCGTCGGGGTCATCGAGCAGGTTGAACTCGCAGTACGCCTCATCGAGGATCGCGCACACGTGCGGCGGCAGCTCATCCAGGAACGCCGCGATGTCCGCGAGCGCCAGCGCGGTGCTGGTGGGGTTGTTGGGATTGCACACCAGCACCAGCCGCGTCGCGGCAGTGATCTCCCGCAGCATCGCAGGCAGGTCGTGGCGCTCCTGCTCGTCCAGCGGGACCGTCACCGCCCTGGCGCCGCTGGCCGCGCTCAGGTGCGGATAGACCGAAAACGACGGCCACGCATACACCAGCTCTGCCCCCGGCTCCAGCAGCGCCTCGCCGGCGGCCATCAGGATGTCGCAGGAGCCGTTGCCGATCGCGATCTGCGACGCGGGCACTCCGTAGCGCCCGGACAGGCGCTGGCGCAGCAGCGAGTTGGCGGGGTCGGGGTAGCGGTTGAGCTCACCGAGCGTCCGCTCGATCGCTTCGCGCACCGCCGGCAGCGGCGGGTAGGGCGACTCGTTGCTCGCCAGGCGCACGGGCGGCGCCGCGTCGGCGTAGCCGCCCGCGGCGGGGTAGACGGGAATGCGCCGGATGCGCTCTGAGAACTCGATCGCCATTGGCCTATTGTGACGGACCGCGAGGGCGCTACTGGGCGGACTGCAGGTCGGCGCGGAGCGCACTGGCGTCACCGAGGTATACGTGCCTTGCCTCGTGCGCCTCGTCGGCGTAGTAATGGATCAGGACTCGGATCACCCGGGGCAGCGAGCGAGGTACTGGAATCTCCCGCGTGCACAGCAGCGGCACGCGGTCGAAGCCCAGCGCGCGCGCCGCCACGGCGGGGAACTCGGCGTTGAGGTCGTTGGTGGCCGTGAAGATGCAGCTCACCACGTTCTCCGGTGAGAGCGCGTTGCGCTCCATGATCGCCTTCATCAGCTCGGCGGTGGCGTCGAGGATGTCCTGGGCGTCGTTGTGGGCGACGCTGACGGCACCGCGTAGTGCGAAGAGGCGCATGGAGGGCGATTCTGTCAGAGCGAGTCCGCAGGCATCGCCCGCAGCCCCGCGACCTCGGCCTCGCCGAGCCGTCGATAGGCGCCGGGCGCCAACGTCCCCAGCCGCACGGAGCCAAGGCTCACGCGCTGCAGAGCCACGACGGGGTGCCCGACGGCCTCGCACATGCGCCGCACCTGGTGGTTGCGGCCTTCGCCGATCGTCAGCTCCAGCACCTCGCCGCTCACGCGCCGCACCCGCGCCGGGGCGGTGGGTCCGTCATCCAGCTCCACGCCATTCCGCAGCGTACGCAACGCGCGCTCCCCCACCGGCCCACGGGCGACCCGCGCGCGGTAGGTCTTGCTCACCCCATAGCGGGGGTGGGTCAGCCGGTTGGCCAGCTCGCCGTCGTTGGTGAGCAGGATCAGCCCGCTGGAGGCGGCGTCCAGGCGCCCCACCGGATACAGGCGACGCTCCTCGGGCACGAGTTGCACGACGGTGGGGCGGCCGTGGGTGTCGTGCGCGGTGGAGAGCACGCCGACGGGCTTGTGCACCGCGTACACCACGCGCTTCTCCGGGCCGCCGAGTGCGCGGCCATCGACCTCGACCCGGTTACGCTCGTCCACGTCGCGTGCCGGATCGAGCACGGGCGCGCCGTCGACGGCCACGCGCCCCTCGGCGATCATCGCCTCCGCGCCGCGGCGCGAGGCCACACCCGCATGGGCGAGGTACTTGGCAAGGCGCATCGGGCTGCAACCATAGGGCGATGGACCTGCACCTGCTCGAAGAGACATAGCGCGCAGTGGACCTGCGTCTGCTCGAAGAGACCCTGGCCGCCCACGGCGAGCCTTCCTTCCGCGCCCGGCAGGTGTGGGAGTGGACGGCGCGCGGGGCAGGCGGCTACGAGGAAATGACGAACCTGCCGCTCGCGCTGCGCGAGTCCCTGGAGCGCGAGGTGCCGTTTTCGAGCCTCGCGCTGCGCGCGGAGGCGAGGGCGGACGACGGGACCGTGAAGGCGCTGTTCGCCACCGCCGACGGGCGAGCGCTGGAGGCGGTGCTGATGCGCTATCAGAACCCTCCGGGAGATCGCAACTCACCGTCGGGGACGGGCGGACGGCGCTCGGTCTGCGTGTCTTCGCAGTCGGGGTGCCCGCTGACGTGCACGTTCTGCGCCACTGGCTCGATGAAGTTTGGACGCAACCTGACCGCCTCGGAGATCGTGGATCAGATCCTTCACTTCCGCCGGATGGAGCCGGTGGACAACTGCGTGTTCATGGGTATGGGCGAACCGATGCTCAACCTCGACAGCGTGCTCGCGGCGTGCGAGCGGCTGCCCGCTCTGGGCATCGCGCACCGGCGCACGGCCATATCCACGGTGGGCTGGATACCCGGGATCGAACGCCTCGCCGACTGCGAGATGCCACTGCGTCTGGCGCTCTCGCTGCACGCGGCCGAGGACGCGCTGCGCTCGGAGCTGATGCCCGTCAACGAGCGCTACCCCCTGGCAGAGGTGATCGGGGCCTGTCACGCCTTCTACGCGCGCAAGCGCCGACGCGTGTTCGTGGAGTACGTGATGCTGGCCGGCGTCAACGACCGCCACGAGCAGGCGCTCGCGCTGGCCCGGGCGCTGGCGCCCAACCGCGAGGGGCAGCGGGTGTTCAAGGTCAACCTGATCCCTTACAACCCGACGCAGTCGCGCTACGAAGGGTCAAGTCGTGAGTCGATCGCCGCCTTTCGCGATGTGCTGCTGGCGCGCGGCGTCGAGGCCACGGTGCGGCTCACTCGTGGGCGCGACATCGATGCGGCCTGCGGGCAGCTCGCGGCAAAGGTCGCGACACCGCTCTCGAACGGCGAAGCTCCGGCTGGCCGTCGCATGGGCGAGCTTCGCGGCAGGATCGTCATGAGCGACGACTTCGATGAGCCCGACGAGGAGACCGAGCGCCTGTTTGGCATGCGGGACTAGTCCTGCTACTCCTCGACCGCCCCCGGCCCACCCCCGGCCCGCGCCTCCCCCGCGCGCAGCAACCGCTCGCGCAGCTCGGCTGCCTCCTCCGGCGTGGGGTCCCACTGCGCGACGTCGGGCAGCTCCTCCAGCGAACCCAGGCCGAAGAGTTTGAGAAAGAGCGTGCCGGTGCGGTAGAGGACGGCGCCGAACTGGGAGCGGCCGGCCTCCTCGATCAGGCCGCGCTCCAGCAGGATGGTGGCGGCGGAGTCGGCGCTGACACCCCGGATGCGCGTGATCTCCGGGCGCGAGACGGGCTGCAGGTAGGCGACGATCGCCAGCGTCTCGGCCTGGGCGGGGGTCAGGTTGAAGGCACGGGGGCGACTGAACAGGCGCCGGGCGGCGTCCTCAGTGGCGGGGTCGGTGGCGAGCGTGTAGCCGCCGGCAAGCTCGCGCAGGCGCAGACCGCACTGTCCGGGGGCGTACTGCTCGCCCAGCAGTACAAGCGCGGCGGCCACCTCCTCCTCGCCGGCGAGCGCGGCGTCGGCCAGCTCCTGCGGGCTGAGGGGGTCGCTTGAGAGGAACAGCAGCGCCTCGATCGCGTGCGCCAGAGGGGGAGGCGGGTGGGGCGCCGGGGAGCCCTCCAACACCAGCTTCGCCATCGGCTGCACGTCCGGCTGGGGCTCATCGGCGAGAGCCGCCTCAGCCGTCGCAGGCCCCTCCTGCTCCTCGACCCGATCGACCTGAGGCTCCCCAGACACCTCCTCGACGCCCTCCGACAGCTCCTCCTCCACGACCGCGCTCACACGGCCGCCCGCTCGGCGGGCGCAAGGGGAACGGCAGGATTCGCCGAGGCGGCATGCACGGAGATCTCGCCGAAGCTCTCGGCCTGCTCCCACTGAGCTTCGCCACGGCGGTAGAGCTCCAGCAGCGCGAAAACGGTGACGGCGACCGTCATGCGGTCAGCGCCGGCGACGGCCTCCTCGAAGGTGAAGCGCCCGCGGCGCAGCAGCCCACGCAGGTGCACCAGGCGCTCGGCGACGGAGACGCGGGGGACGAGGATGTGGCGCAGGTCGATCGCGGGGGGCATCGCCAGCAGGCGCCCCACGGCCTCGCCGAGCACGGCGGGGTTCAGCGAGCCGGCGGCGGGCTCGGCGGTGGTGGAGCGCAGGTAGGCGGGCAGCGGCGCCGAGCGAAAGCGCACGCCGTCCTCGGCGGCGAACAGCCCTCGCAGGTGGGTGGCGGCGCCGCGGAAGCGACGCGCGTCGAGCATGCGCGCCAGCAGCTCCTCGACGGCGTCGTCGGGGGCGATGTCGAGCAGATCTTCCTCCTCGCCGCTGAGCAGCAGGCGCGACTTCAGTTCCAGCAGCGCGGCCACCAGGACGATGAATTCGGTGGCGGACTCCAGATCCAGCTCGCCGCGCGCCTCCAGGTGGTCGAGGTAGGCGAGCACGACATCGGCGAGCTGCAACTCGAAGAGGTCGATCTCCTCGCGCAGCACGAGCGTCAGCAGCAGGTCGAAGGGACCGCTGAACACGTCCAGGTCCATCTCCAGGGCGGCGATGCTCACAGGCTCACCGTACAGAAGGCGTCCGACGTGGAGGGCCGACACCCATGCACTCGCGCACGTCGGCGAGCGTCGGCGCGGCGAGCGCCCGTGCGTGCTCGGCGCCGGCGCCAAGCACCGCCTCAAGCGCCGCCTCGTCACCGCGCAGCTCGACGTAGCGCTCGCGTACGGGGCGCAGGTACTCGACCACGGCCTCGGCGACGGCGACCTTGAATTCGCCGTAGCGCGCCTGCGCGAAGTCCGCTTCGACCTGCTCTGGGCTGACGCCGCGCACCGCGGCGAGGATGTCGAGCAGGTTGGAGATGCCCGGCTTCTCCGCGGCGCGGCGGACCTCGTTGCCGGAGTCGGTGACGGCGGACTTGAACTTCTTCTCGATCGCCTCCGGGGCATCCAGCACGAGCACCGTGCCCTGCTCGGTGCCGCCGGTGGTGGACATCTTGCGCTCGGGGGCCTGTAGGTCCATGATGCGCGCGCCCACCGCGGGGATGCGGTGCTCGGGCACCACCAGCACCTCGCGGCCCTCCCCGAAGCGCGCGTTGAAGCGCCGCGCCACGTCGCGCATCAGCTCCAGGTGCTCGCGCTGGTCCTCCCCCACGGGGACCTCCTGCGCGCGGTAGGCGAGCACGTCGGCGGCCTGCAGCACCGGGTAGACGAGCAGCCCGGCGGAGACCAGCTCGCGCTGGGCGAGCGACTTGTCGCGGAACTGGTGCATGCGCTGCAGACGGCCGAGCTCGGTGACCGAGCACAAAAGCCAACACAGTTCGGTGTGCTCTGGCACGTCCCCCTGGCGGAAGAGCACACAGCGCTCGGGGTCAAGGCCCGCGGCGAGCAGCAGCGCGGTGAGGTCATACAGGCTGGTGCGCAGCGCCGCGGGGTCATAGGCCACGGTGGTGGCGTGCAGGTCGACGATGCAGAACAGCGCTTCGCCGCGCTCCTGGCCGGCCACGTACTGGGTGATCGCGCCGATGTAGTTGCCAAGGTGCTTTGAGCCGGTGGGCTGGATGCCGGAGAAGATGCGCAGCGGCGCGGCGGCGCTCACAGCGCCTGCCGGATCACGGGGTGCTTCGCCGCGGCGACCTCATCAAGGCGCCGCACCGGCGTCGTGTAGGGGGCATTGCGCGCCACCTCAGGATCGGCAGCGGCCTCGCGCAGGATCTCCGCCACGGCATCGGCGAAGGCGTCCAGCGTCTCGCGCGTCTCGGTCTCGGTGGGCTCAACCATCAGCGCCTCATCGACCAGCAGCGGGAAATACACCGTGGGCGGGTGAAAGCCAAAGTCGAGCAGCCGCTTGGCGAGGTCGAGGGTCTTCAGCCCCAGCTCGCGCTTCATCGGCGCGCCGGAGAGGACGAACTCGTGCATGCACAGTTCGCCGTAGGCCAGCGGCAGGTACTCAGCCACGCCGTGCTCCTGCAAACGGGCGAGCAGGTAGTTGGCGTTCAGCACCGCGGTCTCGGAGGCGTCCTTCAGGCCGTCGGCGCCGAGCGAGCAGATGTAGGCGTAGGAGCGCACGAAACAGCCGTAGTTGCCCTGGAAGCCGCGCAGGCGACCGATCGACTTGGAGCCCACGCGCCCACTGCCGTAGTCCAGGTCGAACTCGACCTCGGGAGCCTCGCTCGCTGGACGTGTGATGCGAGCTTTGCCGTTGCTGGCGTGCTCGTGCCCGGCGCCAAGCTCACGCCGCACCACAACCGGCGTGGGCAAAAACGGCGCGATGCGCTCAGACACTGCGATCGGCCCCGAACCGGGGCCGCCGCCGCCGTGGGGCTGGGTGAAGGACTTGTGCAGGTTGAAGTGCACGATGTCAAAGCCCATGTCCCCAGGACGGGAGAGTCCCATGATCGCGTTGAGGTTCGCGCCGTCGTAGTACAGCGTGGCCCCAACGCCGTGCACGACCTCGGCGATCTCGACGATGTTCGGGTCGAACAGGCCGAGGGTGTTGGGGTTGGTGAGCATCAGGCAGGCGACATCCTCATCGGCCTTGGCGCGCAGGTCGTCGAGGTCGATGCCGCCCTCAGGGTTGGTGGCGAGCGCGACAACCTCGTAACCGGCCATCGTGACCGTCGCGGGGTTGGTGCCGTGGGAGGTGTCTGGCGTCAAGACCTTGTGGCGCGTCTCGCCCCGGTCCTCGTGAAAGGCGCGCGTCAACAGCACACCGGCCAACTCGCCGTGCGAGCCGGCGGAAGGCTGCAGCGAGACGTGCGGGAGGCCCGATATCTCAGACAGGGCCCGTTCGAGGTTCCACATCAGCTCCAGCGCTCCCTGCGCGCGCTCCGGATCCTGCAAGGGGTGCAGCCGAGCATGGCCGGGCAGCGCGGCGACGCGCTCGTGCAGGCGCGGGTTGTGCTTCATCGTGCACGACCCGAGCGGATAGAAGCCTGAGTCCAGGTCGAAGTTGCGCTTTGACAACCGTACGTAATGGCGCACCAGCTCAGGCTCTGAGACCTCGGGCAGCCGCGGCGGCTCAGCGCGACGCAGGTGTGCGGGCAGCAGCTCCTCGGGCTCCACCTCGGGCACGTCCAGCGCCGGACACTGAAAGGCGCGCCGCCCGGGCGCGCCGCGCTCGAAGATCGTCACCGCGGGGTCGCGCTGCAGAGGTGTCTCGCTCACGCGCTCACCGCCTGTCCCTGGCGCTCAGCCGCAACCGCCGCGCCCAACACGTCGGCAAGACGGTCGATGTCCGCACGGGTACGCCGCTCGGTGAGCGCCACGAGCAGCCCGCCGGCATCCTCGGGCCGGCCGCTCAGCGCGTGCAGATCCGCCCCCGGGTTGACGCCCTGCGCGGCACAGCGCCGGCGCACGGCCGGCACGTCGGCGTCCAGGCGCAGCGCGAACTCGCGCACGACGGGCTGGGAATGCAGCGCCTGCACGCCCTCCAGCTCGCAGAGCGCAGAACGCGCGTAGTGGGTGCGCGCGAGCAGCAGCTCCCCCAGCTCGACGAACCCGCGCCGCCCCAGCCAAGAGAGGTAGACGACCCCAGCCAGCGCATTGAGCGCCTGCGAGGTGCAGATATTGGAGGTGGCCTTGGCGCGGCGGATGTGCTGCTCGCGGGTCTGCAGCGTCAGCACGAAGCCGCGGCGGCCATCCACGTCCACCGTCTCCCCGGCGATGCGACCGGGCATGCGCCGCAGGAAGGCCTCGCGGGCGGCGAAGAAACCGAAGGAGGGACCGCCGAAGTCCAGGCGGTTGCCCAGCGACTGGCCCTCGCCCACCGCGACGTCCACACCGCAATCGCCGGGCGGGGCGAGCACACCCAGTGTGATGGGGTCGACCTGGGCGACCACGACGGGCGGCGCAACCGCGCGAGCAGCGGCGCCGGAGCCTCCAGGCGTGGCGGCCGCCGAGCTCTCGACCGCAGACCGGGCCGCGGCGCTCAGCGCGGCGGCGTCCTCGACGGCGCCGTAGAAGTTGGGCTGCGCAAAGAACACGGCCGAAGTGTCTCCATCGATCGCCGCAACCCACGCCTCCGCGTCGGTGACGCCATCGCGCAGCGGCACCTCGACAACCTCCACGCCGAACCCGTGGGCGTAGGTGCGCAGCGTGGCCAGCGAGTGCGGGTGAAGCCCAGCGGAGGCGACAAAGCGCCCACGACCGTTGTGCAGGCGGGCCAGGTACCCGGCGGAGGCAACCGCCGAGGGACCCTCATACACCGAGGCGTTGGATACCGGCAACGCGGTCAGCTCGGAGATGGCGGTCTGGTACTCGAACATAACCTGCAACCCCCCCTGGGAGATCTCCGGCTGGTAGGGGGTGTAGGGGGTCAGGAACTCCGAGCGCTCCATCAGCATGTCCACGAGCGCGGGGACGTAGTGGTCGTACATGCCGGCCCCCAGAAAGCAAAGCTCATCCTCGGCGGAGACGTTGCGTGCGGCGAGCGCGCGCAGGTGCTCATACACATCCTGCTCGGGCAGCCCTTCGGGCAACGCAAGCGCCCGCCCCAGACGCACGGCGGCAGGGATCTGGCGGTCGAAAAGCTCGGCGACCGAGCCGACGCCGATCGCGGCGAGCATCGCCTCGAGGTCGGCGGGCGTGGTGGCGGTGTAACGGCTCACCGAATGAGCCTAGCCGGCAAGACTCGCGGTGTAGGCCTCGGCGTCCATCAGCGCGTCGCACTCCGAGGCGTCGGTGAGGCGTACCCGCACGAGCCACCCCTCCCCGTAGGGGTCCTCGTTGACGGCGCCGGGGTTCTCGCCCAACTCCTCGTTGACCGCGACGATCTCCCCGGAGAGCGGGGCGATGACGTCGGAGACGGCCTTCACGGACTCCACCTCGGCGTAGGGCTCGCCCTGGCTGAGGACCGTCCCCACCAAGGGCGGGTCGAAGAACACGACCTCCCCGAGCGCATCCTGGGCGTACCAGGTGATCCCCAGCACGGCCTCCCCGTCGTCGATCCGCGCCCAGTCGTGCTCGGCGTGGTAGAGCAGGTCATCCGGGTAGCTGGCCTCAGCCATTTCACGAGCCCTTTCGATAAAGCGGTTTCTGCTTGACAGTGGCGGAGCGGATCTTGCCACGAACGTCGAGCTGGAGGCCGGTCCCGACGGCGGCGCGCTCAGTCGGCACGTAGGCCATCCCGATGCCGACCCCCAGGCAGGGCGAGAGGGTACCGCTGCTCACTTCCCCGCCGCCCACCACAGGGTTACCCTGGCGCGCGATGCCGGGGCCGTCGATCGCGAAGGCGACGAGCTTTTCCGCGGGACCGGCCTCGCGCACGGCCCGCACCGCCTCAGAGCCGATGAAGGCGGTGTCCTCCTTGCAGCACCACCCCAGGCCGGCTTCGATCGGCCCGCGCTCCAGCGAGAGGTCGTTGCCGTACAGGTGAAAACAGGCCTCCAGACGCAGCGTGTCGCGCGCGGCGAGCCCGGCGGGCGTGGCGCCAGCTGCAACCAGCGCGTCCCACACGTCCGGGGCGTCGGCTGGCGCGAGCAGCAGCTCGACGCCGTCCTCGCCGGTGTAGCCGGTGCCGCAGATGAGCGCCGGCGCTCCGGCGATATGTCCCGGGGCCGCCGTCATGCGAGCAGGCAGCGGCTCTGCGGCAAGCGCCTGCACGATCTCGCGCGCCCGGGGGCCCTGCACGGCGAGCATCGCGTAGGCGTGCAAGCGGTCCCCTACGCGCACCTCCAGACCGTCGGCGTGCGCGCGAAACCACCCCAGGTCCCGAACGTGGTTGGCGGCATTGGTGATGGTCAGATACCGCTCGGGGCCGAGGCGGTAGGTGAACAGGTCATCGAGCACCCCGCCGTCCTCACGGCACAGCACGCTGTACTGGGCGCCACCCGTAGGGATGGCCGAGACGTCGTTGGAGAGCAGTCGCTGCAGCAGCACCAGAGCGTCGGGGCCCTCAGTCTCGATCTCGCCCATGTGCGAGACGTCGAACACGCCGCAGCCCTCGCGCACGGCCATGTGCTCGGCGCGAATGCCCGTCTCGTACTGCACGGGCATCTCCCAGCCGGCGAACGGCACGAGCTTCGCACCGGCGGCCTGATGGCGCTCGAACAGGGGCGTGCGCTGGAGCGTCTGGGAAGGCACGCCGTCAGGCTATATGAGGAAGGCCATGCCGCATGCGGCATGGCCCCGGACCGTACATGTACGGTCCGGCCGACTGGCGCATGCGCCAGTCGGAACAGCTAACGCAAGAACGGCGGGACGTCGATCTCGTCGTCGCCGATCTCAAGCGTGGAGCGCTCGCGCTCGCCGATGCGTGGGCCGCGGTCCGGGCGCGCGGAGCGCTCGCGCCGGGTGGAGCGCCCCGGCCGGTGGTCGAAGCCGGTGCCGATCACCGTCACGCGCACGTCGTCGCCCAGGGTCTCGTCGATCACCGCGCCGAAGATGATGTTGGCGTTGGGGTCGGCGGCGTTCTGGATTATCTCCGCGGCTTCGTTGACCTCGAACAGCCCGAGTTCCTTGCCGCCGGTGATGTTGAAGAGGATGCCCGTGGCGCCCTCCACCGACTCCTCCAAGAGGGGCGAGGAGATCGCGACCTTGGCGGCCTCCGCGCAGCGGTTCTCGCCGCCGGCGCTGCCGATGCCCATCAGCGCAGAGCCGGCGTCGTGCATGATCGTACGTACGTCGGCGAAGTCGAGGTTGACGAGACCGGGGATGGTGATCAGGTCGGTGATGCCCTGGATGCCCTGGCGCAGCACGTCGTCGGCTTCGCGGAAGGCGTCAAGCATCGAGGTGCGCCGCTCCACCACCGCGAGCAGCTTCTCGTTGGGGATCACGATCAGCGTGTCCACGACCTCGCGCAGGCGCTCGATGCCCTCGCTGGCCATGCGTGCACGCTGGGTGCCCTCGAAGTCGAAGGGCCGCGTGACCACGCCGACGGTCAGCGCGCCGATCTCGTTCTTGGCGATCTCCGCGATCACGGGTGCCGCGCCGGTGCCGGTGCCGCCCCCCTCGCCCGCGGTGACGAAAACCATGTCGGCGCCCTTCAGCGCCTCCTTGATGTCGTCGCGGGACTCCGAGGCGGCGCCCAGCCCCACGTCGGGGTTGGCGCCCGCGCCGAGCCCGTGCGTTGACTCGTGACCGATGTTGAGCTTCAGGTCTGCGTCGCTCATCGCGAGCGCCTGCGCGTCGGTGTTGGCGGCGATGAACTCCACGCCCCGCACACCAGCGTCGACCATGCGGCTGACCGCGTTGGTGCCGCCGCCGCCCACGCCCACTACCTTGATGACCGCCAGGTACCCGCCGCCGCTCTCCATGATGTTGTCCGAAGCCTTGAGTAGTTATTAAGGGTTTGCGCGGCACTGCCTGGCAAACCGCTGGGTTGTGCACGTTATGCAGGGAACTTCGCCCTGTCAATGCGAACGTCGAATCTCGCAACAAACGTTGCAGAATGCACAACTCTAAACCATGGCCTCAGAATTGGCCTTGGGGTGCCCTCACCCTCCAGTTGAGCTTGAAGGTTCAGGTTGAATGGAGCTTTCGGTGGTCGGTGTCGTTGCGGCTTCCGCGGAAGACGTGGATGTCGCGCCGCTCGGGGCCGTCGTTTCGCTGGCGCCGGTCGCCGTTTCGCTGGCCCCGCTCGCCGTTTCGGTCGTGGCAGACGGCGCGGCTGCGCTCGTGGCCGAGGAGCCGCCGTTGACCGCCTCGTCGAGCGTCGCCGCCAGCGCCGCGGCTGTGGGGTCTGAGGCGCTCACCCCTGCTGGGGTGCTGCCCGTCGTGGCACCCGCTTCGCCCGAGGCGCCGCCGGAGAGCCCCGCGGCGGGACGTTCGGGCAGACGCACGTCCACGTACCACGCCCCCGCCGAGGAGGGACTGGCGAGCACGCGCAGCGCCGCCAGCCACTTGGCGTGCGGGCGGGTGGCGTCGCCGAAGTAGATCTCAAGCCCGTTGCGCATCGCCACCGTCAGCCCTTCGCGACCGCTGTACACGCGCGCCACCCAGCCGGCCAGAGCGGGCGGCACAGCGCCCAGCACGGCCAGCGCGGCCAGCGCACTGGCGCTGTGCACGTGCCCGCCGCCGAGCGGTTCGCCCGCCGCGCCTGGCACCGTGGGCAGCGAGCTCTTGAGCAGGCTTGGACCGAGCACCGCCCCATCGGCAGCCACCGCGGTCTTGACGCCGTCCACCACCAGCGCCGCCACCGGCAGCTGATCGATCACGCGGATGCTCAGCGTGTGGGGGAAGCTGGCGCTGACCTGCAGCGCGCGCACCACGTGGAAGGGCGCCACCGCGGCCCGCAGCGCACCTACGTTCACGTTGAGGGTGCTCATGTGCGTGGCGGCTTCCTCCAGCGCCACGTCGATGGCGTGCGCCTCGGTGCCGTGTGCGCCGTGCACATGGACGTGCTCGACCGCCACCAGCGGCGAGTTGCGCAGCCACAGCCACCCGGCACCGAGCAGGGGCAGCGCCACCAGCATCCCTACGAGCGCCGTCCTCGCCCAGCCCCGTGGCAGGGTCGGCGCCGGCAGCCGGCGCGGCAGGGGCAGCGCGAAGGAGCGATCCACTCCCCTCTCCTTCGACCTCGGTGCGCAGATCCCTACGACCAGGGAAACTCGACCGGGCCGAGTGTCTGCACCTCGGGCTCCAGCGCCACGCCGCTGCGCTCCCACACGCGCCGGCGCCCCTCGGCCATCAGCGCCACCACGTCCGCGGTCGTTGCCGTGCCGGTGTTCTCGATGAAGTTGGCGTGCTTGGGCGCGAACCGCGCCCCTCCCACCGCCAGCCCGTTGCAGCCGGCTTCGGAGAGCAGGATCCCGGCACTGCGACCCTCACCGCCGGGGTCCGCGGGGTTCTTGAACGTCGAGCCGAACGTCTTGATCCCCTGCGGCTGGGCCTCGTGGCGGCGAGTGCGCATCTCCTCGAGAGTCGCCTTGACCTGCGCGGGCTCGGCCGACTGCAGGCGGAAGGCGGCCCGCGCCACCACCTCCCCCGCAGCCAAGGCCGAGCCGCGGTAGACGAACCCCAGCTCCCCCGGCGCTCGGCGGCGTGAGCCCTCCGCGGTGAGCACCAGCGCCCACTCCAGCACCCGCGCGAGCTCGCCGCCGTAGGCGTTGGCGTTCATCCGCACGGCTCCCCCCACCGTCCCCGGGATGTTCACTCCGAACTCAATCCCCGCCAAACCGGCGCGCGCCGCGTACGCCGCCACAGCCGGCAGCCGCGCTCCGCCCCCGCACACCATGCGCGGCCCATCCCTCTCAATGTTGGCCAGCTCCCGGTCCAACTTGACCACCAACCCTCGCACCCCCGCGTCGGCCACCAACAGGTTCGAGCCCGACCCCACCACCGCCACCGGGGTCTCGCCGGCGCGGGCCCACGCGAGCAGCTGTGTCAGCTCGCGCTCGGTGCCCGCCCGCGCGAAGTACTCCGCGGGGCCGCCCGTGCGGATGGTGGCCAGGCGCGCCAGCGGATAGTCCCTGCGCACGTTGGGCGGCGGCTGCGCGCCCTGCTTCCCACCCGGCGCGGCCGCGCTCACCGCTCCACCAGCCTGCGCCCCAGCGCGTTGACGTCGCCCGCGCCCATCACCATGCACAGGTCCCCCGCACGCAGCAGCTTGCGCAACACCGGCTCGGCCGCGGCGAAGGTGGGCAGCCAGTACACCGCTCTCCCCTCCGCCGCGTCGGCCGCCGCCTCGGCCACTCCCAGCCCGCTGACCCCTGGGTGCTCGGCCGCCAGCTCGCGCGCGGGGTAGACGTCGAGCACCACCACCACGTCGGCCAGCGCCAGCGCCTGGCCCAGCTCGCGCCCCAGTTGCGCCGTGCGCGTATACAGGTGGGGTTGGAACACTGCCACCACCCGCTCGGGCTCCCACGTGCGCGCCGCACGCAGCGTCGCTTCGATCTCGGTCGGATGGTGCGCGTAGTCCTCATACACGCTTGCGCCCCCCGGTCCCTGTCCGACGAGCTGAAAGCGCCTCTCGGCGCCGTGAAAGCCCTCCAACCCGGCGATCGTCTTCGTCTCCTCGGCCCCCGCCAGGCGCGCGGCCTCCAGCGCCGCCGCAGCGTTTAGCGCGTTGTGGGCGCCCGGCACCGGGAGGCTCACCTGCCTACCCCGCCACTCAAAGCGCGCACCGTCTGGCCCCAGCACGGGGTCGGGCACGTCGTAGGCGACAGTCGGACCCGCGCGCAGCTCCAGCAGCTCCGGGCGCCCCCACACGACCGCCTGTGCCGCCGCCGCCAGGAACGCGCGGAAGACCTCGCGCAGCTCTCCCAGCGAGCCGTAGGTGGCGTGGTGGTCGAGCTCCACGTTGGTCACCACCGCGATCTCCACCTGCAGGCGCAGCAGCGAGCGGTCCGACTCGTCAGCCTCCACCACCAGCCACTCGCCCTCGCTCCAGTGGGCATTGGCGAGCCCGCCGCCGACCTCTCCCCCCACCAGCCAGCCGGGGTCCATGCCTGCGCCACGCAGCGCGTGCACCACCATCGCGGAGGTGGTCGTCTTGCCGTGCGTCCCCGCCACGGCAATGGTGCGCCGCAGCGCCGTCAGTTCGGCCAAGAGCTCAGCCCGCGGGCGCTCGGATAGCCCCCGCTCGCGCGCCGCCTCGCGCTCGGGGTTCTCCGGCGGGACGGCGCTTGAGTACACCACCTCCACGCCCTCCCCGGTGGGCACGTTCGTGGCGTCATGGCCGATGCGCGCCTCCAGTACCCCCTCCGCGCGCAGGCGCTCCAGGTAGGGCGACCCGCCACAGCGATCCGATCCGCTGACCTGCGCGCCCAGGGCGTGCGCGGCACGGGCGTACCCGCTCATCCCCGCGCCGCCCACCCCCACGAAGTGCATCCGCCGGCCCATCCACGGCCTGCTCATCCCCCCGCCGCCTCCAGCAGCTCGCGGGCAACCTCCTGCGCCGCGTCGGGGCGAGCCAGCCCCCGCGCCGCTTGGCCCATCGCCTGTAGGCGCGCGCGGTCGCCCAGCAGCGCTGCCACCTCGCGCGCCAGGCGGGGGGCGGTGAGCTGCCCGTCGGGGATCACTACGGCAGCGCCCGCCTGCTCCATCCAGCGCGCGTTGGCGCTCTGGTGGTCGCCCGCCGCGTGCGGGTAGGGCACCAGGATCGCGGGCACCCCGTGCGCGGCGATCTCGAACACCGACCCCCCCGCGCGCGCGACCACCAGGTCGGCGGCGCTGAGTGCGTCGGCGAACTGCTTCAGGTCCAGGTACTCACGTAGGTCATACGCCGCTCCCAGTTCTCTGCCCACAAGCTCGGGATGGTCCCTCCTGCCGCTGACGTGCAGCACATGGAATGCCGCCCCCTTGAAAGCGTCAACGGCAGCCATGTTGATCGTGCGCGCGCCCAGCGAGCCGCCGAAGACCAGTACGCACGTCTCCTGTGGCGCGATACCCAGTCGCTCGCGCGCACCCTCACGATCGTGCTCGGAGGCAGGTGTCGGCCTGCCCGTTACGAGGTAGTGGCCTCTGCGCCGAGCTGCGGCGGAAGAAAAGGCCCCGCGGCGAGCCTCGGCGGGGGGAAAGGCCAGGCACACCCGCCGCGCCCAAGGGGCCAGCGCGCGGTTGGCCAGGCCGAGGTGGCTATCGGCCTCGGTCAACACCAGCGGGACCCCGCGCGTCAGCGCCGCCGCCCCCACCGGTCCAGCCACGTACCCGCCGCCGCCCATCACCGCGTCGGGCTTCAGCTCCCCGAGCAGCGCTCGGGCATGCACGAACGCCGCGCCCGCGCGCACCAGCGAGCGGGCCGCCTTCAGCGGGTTGCTGCGACTCAACCCTTCCACGCCGATGGTGCGCAGCGGATACCCTGCGGCCGGCACCAGCTCTGTCTCCGCCCGCTCGCCCCCGATGAAGCTGACCTGCGCCCCCTCAGCCTGCAGCGCGTCGGCCACCGCGAGCGCCGGCACCACGTGCCCCGCGGTCCCGCCGGCGGCGATCACGATCCGCTTCGGCGGCCCGCCCGGTTGCCGCGCCCCGCTTACCTTCGGCGGCGCGCCCGGCCGCGGCTCCCCGCTCGACATCTGTGCGTTGCTCACGTCCCCATCCTGCCGCTTCGCGCCTGCGCGTGTCGCCCACCGCGCGCACGTGGGCGCTGCCCCCGGAGGCCACGTTGAGCAACAGGCCCATCGCGCACAGCATCACCACCAGGCTGCTCGAGCCGTAGGAGACGAACGGCAACGGCACCCCGGTGAGCGGCGCCAGGCCCAGCACGGCGAAGACGTTCAGCAGCGCCTGGGAGACGATCAGCGAGGTCATCCCCACGGCGATCAGCGCGCTGTAGAGGCTGCGCGCGCGCTTGGCCGCGCGCAGGCCGGCGTATCCGATCAGCCCATACAGCGAGAGCAGCGCGCAGACCCCCGCCACCCCCAGCTCTTCGCCGATGACGGCCAGGATGAAGTCCGTCTGCGCCTCGGGCAGGTAGAAGATCTTCTGCACCGACTGGCCCGGACCGACGCCGAAGAGCCCGCCCGAGCCGATCGCGATCTGGCCCTGCACGGCCTGAAAGCCGCTGCCCGAGGCGTGCGCCCAGGGGTCGACGAAAGAGGTCAGGCGCGCCCGCGCGTAGGGCTTCACCATCGCGTAGAGCACCACCAGGGCAAGGCACGAGCCCACCAGGATCGCCAGGTTGCGGGCGGGCATCCCCGCCACCACCAGCAGCGAGCAGACGGTGAAGGCGATCACCATCGCGGTGCCCAGGTCCGGCTGCAGCGCCACCAGCAGGCAGGCCGAGCCGACCACCACCAGCAGCGGCCTGGCGAGATCGTGGAGGTCCAGCACGCGCTTGGGGCGCTTGGCCAGCAGCGTGGCGGTGTAGAGCACCAGCGCGATCTTCAGGAGCTCGGAGGGCTGGAACTGCAGGAACCCTGGGCCGATCCAGCGTCGCGCCCCGTTGACGCGCACCCCCACGTGCGGGACGAACACCGCCAGGGTCAGCAGAAAGGACACCACCAGCAGCGGCCCCGTAAGGCGCTGCACATACTTGACGCCGTCGCGGGCCAGGTAGTTCATCGCCACGACCCCCACCGCGCCGAACAGCACGAACTTGAGCAGGTAGGAGCTGCCGTTGCCCTGGCCTTCCAGCAGCGTTGGCGCCGAGGAGGCGCTGTAGACCATCACCGCTCCAAACGCCAGCAGGCACAGCGTCGCGGTCAGCAGGATGCGCTGCTCCAGCGGCTGCTCGCGCGCGGTCTTGGCGGCGCCCGAGCGACGCAGGCGCGCGCCCGGTGGCTTGGTTCGGGCCTTCTTGCCCCGCGCGGCTGACGGCATCCTGGGTCACTTCGACGGGGAGCGGCGGATGCCTTTTTATCGATGCCTGAAGACGTTCAAGGTTCCCGAGGAGTGCTCAGGCAAACGCGAATTTGCCGGGCAGCGCCCTGGCGACGGCTTGACGCTGTGGCTTGCCGAGCCGATCGGCGAGCTGGCGAATCTCCAGCGCATCGTTGAAGGCCCGCAGGAATGCGCTTTCGGAGGTGTCCGCCAAGGGCTCGCCGAGGATATCGTCAAACCACTTGGCCACATCCGCCCAACGCCACAGCTTTGTGCGAGCGTCCAGACGGCCCGCAGCGGGCGGGAAACCTCCGGGGCCACGCCTACCGGCGACGAGCAGCCGGATGCTCTCCGGCGTCCGTCCCGCGCGCTTTGCGATATCGGCCATGGTGGCGAGGTCGTCCTCCTCGACGCGTAGGACAATCGCCCCGGGAAGCACCTTCAGCAGCTCGCCCAGTGCCGTTGCCAGAGCTCGGGGGAGGCTTGTCGAGCGTCTGTCGAACTCCAGCAGGAAGGACCCATCTCCGTCCGGCCCCATCAGCGACGCATCTTCTATCTCCTCGTAGAGCTGGATCGAAAGCTCCTCGGCACTGTGGCCGGGGCTGAGAAATCGGAGGGTGAAGGTGTGGTTGTTCATTGGCTCTTGTGAGGGCAACGGGCGAGGAAGCGGTCGATCCTTCTGCCCTCGTTCTCAGCACTCCGCGGAGAGCCGTTGACCGAGAACGGAGGGCACTTGCCCGTATGACTCCCGGGGCAGTAGACGATCCCCCAGTGGCCTCGGTTTGCTTCAACCAAGAACCCCTGGCTCTCTGCCCGCTTGAGCGCCGCCTCGACCGGCTTCTTTGGATGCTTTGGCCGCAATGATACTCCATCTGTTGTGATCTGCCAACATGCCCGCGATCCGCTCTGGATCGGGCCGCGCGACTCTCGGCGATCGGCGTCACGGCCTGGGAGCTACAGCATGACGGTCGCCCAGGACCCCTTTGTTGATTCGGCGCCAGAGCCACTGGCTGAGGAGCGATCAGCTCTGCTGACCAATCCAGGCAAAGATCGCGCGCGAGTGGGTCAGGACCGTCCCGTCGGACAACTTGAGCGCCGGCAGCTTGGTATCCCTGGTCGCCTCGCGCAGCTCCTCGCGCGCGCCCTTACGCAGGAAGGGGATCGGACTGCCGTGGGCGGCGATCACCTTCTCGTACTCGATGCCCGCGGCACGCAGCGCCTCCTGCACACGGCGACATGGATGCATCCGCGGGCCGCCATCATCACCGTGGCAGACGAACAGTGTGGGGATCTCGGCCATCGTCATTCTCCTCCAGTTCGTGGGCTCGGAGAAAAGCTTAGCGTCGGGCAAACGCAGCAAGATGCGAGGATCGCTGAGCGTGACGTTGTCTCGATCTCCGCTGCGGGGCGTAAGCACCCAACAAGCCGATGACCGCAAGAACCATCGCCTCCTGACTGGCCTGAGGGCAAGAAACGTCGTTTTTGTAAGGCTGTCGGAGCAAGTTATGCTCCGACACCCTCAGTGACCGCCCCAAGACCACCTTCCACCGAGTCAGCTGACTCCACCGAAACCCTGCCGGTCGATGGGCCGATGGGTGCCGGAGCCGTCGACTCTACGGCCGATATAAGCTCGGTTTCCGATCTCTTGACAGCGTTGCGGTCGAGCTACCGTCAAGATGACATCGTCTGGTTCCGCGGTCACGGTGATGCCTCGTGGAGCCTCCTTCCGTCGCTTGCCCGCCCCCCGTATAATGTCGAGGCCGAGCTGCTACTGCTAAAGCGCTTTAAACAAAATGCATTTCGCTTTCTAGATTCGCCTCCCGAAGCAGAGTGGGCTTGGCTTTTTCTTATGCAACACTACGGGGTTCCCACACGGCTTCTGGATTGGACCGAAAGCCCGCTTGTGGGTTTGTGGTTTGCGGTGTCTAACCCTAACAGAGATACCGTAGATGGTTGTCTTTGGGGCTTGGCTCCCCTCATACTGAATGAGATAGCCCGGTTCACACCATCCTTTCCTCTAGACCTCCCGTGCTTTGGTGATGACCTAGAGCTGAATATATATATGCCTACTCAAATAGGTATCGGCATGGCAACCAATACGCCAGCTGCGGCAATTGGATTCGGCAATTCGAGCGCCTGTATGCTCAACTTGGTGTCTTCACAATAACTCACCGAGTCCAGACCGACCTCGCCGATCTTGAGGGAGGCAGATGTGTACAGAAATTTCGCATACCATCAGACCGAAAGGCGGCTATTCGGTCTGAGTTGCGGTATCTGCGAGTAACGCGCAACACAGTATTTCCCGAATTGAGTAATGTTGCTCGTGAAGCACAGGAGGGCTTATGGTGACCTTTCGCGTATCGCCAGTTGAGTCCAGCTCAATCCTTAACCTATTTCTACAGCGGAATGAAATTTGGCTTGATCCACCATATCAGCGTGCTGCCGATATTTGGCCGATCGAAAAGCGTCAACTGCTCATCGACTCCCTACTCAATGGTTTCGATATTCCGAAGTTTTACTTTCACGATTTTTATCCCGGACTTACCCGCCATGGTAATAACTATAAATACGCTATCATTGACGGTAAGCAGCGTCTATCGGCAATCTGGCAATTCATCGAAAACATCTATGCGCTCGATAGTGATGCGAAATTAATAAACTCTCCTGAAGTGGTTATTGGTGGCTTAACATATAGCGAGCTTGGACAGCAACATCCCCGACTGCGGGCTGAATTTGATGCTCGCACGCTGTCCGTAATTGGTATTCAAACAGAGGATACCGAGCTTATTGAGGAGATGTTTTCTAGACTAAATGAGGCTGTGGCTCTTAGTGCTGCTGAGAAGCGAAACGCGTTCCGTGGTCCGCTGCCGCCTGCAATTAGAACTCTTGCTAGCGAATCTCTATTTATCAATTGCCTTCCTTTTGGAAATTCACGGTACAGGCATTTTGATTTAGCGTGTAAGTTCCTACTACTAACAGATGAGCGGGATACAGAGTCGGGAAGGATACCTGACCTAAAGAAGGCTTATCTCGATGCTTTTGTAATTAATTTTCGGGAGAAGAAGCTCGACGTGCGAACAAACATACTTCTCGGAGAAGCGACAGATATTGCTAAACAGATGTCGGAAATCTTTGTAAGCAATGACTGGCTATTACGCCAGGTCGGTATGGTTATCTTATATTTCCTACTTGCCCGTGACTATGGTGATGCACTCACAGTGGGCTTAGTCACACGACATAATCTTGAAGAGTTTGATGAGGCCCGAGGTGAAAATAGACGTGTTGCTGAAGAAGAGTCTGGACCCGTTCGGTACGATCTCCTTGAGTTTGATCGCCTTGCCCAGAGTCCCAATGACTCCGTTGCACTGTCCTACCGTTTTACTGTCTTGTGCGCGTTTCTAGGACTATCGTAAGAATGGGACGAGGACTCCCTGCGATCCTAGCTTGATCGAGATATAACCAATTCCCTGAAGCGCTCCCCGCGCGCTTCGAAGTCGGTGAACTGGTCGAAGCTCGCACAGCCCGGGGAAAGCAGGACGATGTCGCCGGGGAGGGCATACGCCTGCGCGATGCTCAGCGCCCGCTCCAGCTCGCCGCAGGGGCGCACGGGTATCGCCACACCCTCTAGCGCCGTGGCAATCAGGGGAGCGTCTTCTCCGATCAGGTAAACCGCCCGGCAGTCCCGCTGCACCGCGCCGCGCAGGGGTGCGAAGTCCTGTCCCTTGCCCTGGCCGCCGAGAACCAGATGCACTCGCGACCCAGCGAAGGCGCTCAGGGCCACCAGCGTGCTGGCGAGGTTGGTGGCCTTGGAGTCGTTGACGTAGATCACACCGCCGCGGCGGGCAACCTCCTCCAGACGGTTGGGCACGCCGGGGAAGGTGCGCAGCCCGGCGCGCACCGCGTCCGGGTCCACGCCGCGCGCGAGGCACACCGCGGCGGCGGCCATCGCGTTCTGGAGATTGTGCTTGCCGCGCAGACTCATCTCCTCGGCGGCCAACAGCGGCTGCTCCTGCCACCACAGCTGCCCGTCCCGACTGGAGAGGGTTGCGGCGGGTCCCTCGCCGCAATAGATACGCCTCGCCTCCCCACCGACGCCCTCGATCGGCGGCTCGACCGGAAGCACCGCCAGGTCGTCCTCACCCTGGCGCGCGAACAGCTGCAGCTTGGCCGCCAGATAGTCCTCGAGCGTGCCGTGGCGGTCGAGGTGATCGGGGGTGAAGTTGAGCAGCATCGCCGCCTCGGGCGCGAAGGCGAGCGTGTCTTCCAGCTGGAAGGAGGACGCCTCGCAGACGACAACCGCACGCGCGTCGATCCGCCCAACCAGTCCGCTGAGCGCCGTGCCGACGTTGCCCGCCACCTCCACCGGAAGCCCCGCCTCGCGATGGATGTGCCCGATCAGCTCGACGGTGGTCGTCTTGCCGTTGGTCCCGGTGACCGCGATGAACTCGTTGGCGAGCATCCGCCAGGCCAGCTCCAGCTCGCCCAGCACCGCCGTCCCGCGGGCGCGCGCGGCGGCAACCACCAGCGCCTCGGCCGGCACGCCAGGGCTCTTGACCACCGTGCGCACCTGCTCCAGCTCTGGCAGACCGTCGGCTTGCAGGCGCAGTTTCACACCAGCCTCGGCCAGCGCCTCCGTGCCAGCGGGAGTACCGGTGTCGACCCCGAAGACCTCCTCGCCCCGCGCGCGCAGCTCCAGCGCGGCGGCCGTCCCGGAGCGGGCCAGACCCACGACGAGGAAGGGACCTTTGGGGATGGGCGGGCGCGGCTTCATCGGTGGTGGTAGATCGTGAAGCCGATCGCCGCGCAGATCGACGCGACGATCCAGAAGCGCAGGATGATCTTGGTCTCCGACCAGCCGCGCAGCTCGAAGTGGTGGTGGATCGGCGCCATCAGGAAGACGCGTTTGCGCGTGGTCTGGAAATAGAAGACCTGGATCAACACGGAAAGGGCCTCGATCACGAAGATCCCGCCGAGCAGGATCAGCAGCGCCTCGGTCCTCGTCATCACCGCCAGGCCGGCGATCGCGCCGCCCAGCCCCAGCGAGCCGGTGTCGCCCATGAAGATCGTCGCCGGGAAGGCGTTGAACCACAGGAAGCCGATGCAGGCGCCCACGACGCAGCCCGTGAGCATCGCCAGGTCGTCGTCGCCGGCGAGGAAGGTGATGCCGATGTAGGCCAGCAGCACGATCGCCGCGCAACCGGCGGCCAGCCCGTCGAGGCCGTCGGTGAGGTTGACGGCGCTCGTGGTGCCTGCCACCACGAGGTAGATCAGCACGGGGTAGAGCGGCCCCAGGTCGATCTGGTAGTCCACGAACCACAGCCGCAGCGTGCTCGGCAGGTGCGCCTCGTAATGGGCGACGTACCACAGCCCGAATGAGATCGCGATCGTGAGGATCAGCTTCGTCCGCGCGCGCAGGCCCAGCGAACGGCGCCTGACCAGTTTGATGTAGTCGTCGGCGAAGCCCAAGAGCGCGCAGGCGAGCGCCGCGACGAACACCCCCACCGAGCGCCATTCGTAGTCGCTGAGGATCAGGAAGGGAACGGCGATCGCCAGGAAAATGATCACGCCGCCCATCGTGGGTGTGCCCGCCTTCTGGTGGTGGCCCTCGGGTCCCTCCTCGCGGATCTGCTGGCCGAACTCGCGCCGGCGCAGGAACTCGATGAACTTGGGGCTCAAAAAGATGCAGATCAACAGCGCGGCTGTCCCCCCGATCAGGACGCGCCCCATCAGCGCTCCCCGTGGCGCAAGGGTTGCTCGCCGGCAGCGGGCTGCGCCACCTGCGGAGGATGCTCGGCCAACATGCTCTCCCCCACCACCTCAAGCCCCACGCCGCGCGAGCCCTTGACGAGAACAGTGTCCTGCGGGCGCAACAGCGTGGGCAGCAGCTCGGCTGCGGCCGCCGCATCACTCACGCTGTGAAGCTCTGCCGTTGTGAACCCATTGCTCATCCCCGCTGCCAGCGGGCCGACAGCCACCAGCAGCTCCACCCCCCGCTGCCGCGCGTACTCCCCAACCTCGCGATGCAGGCGCACCTCTTCGGGGCCAAGCTCGAGCATGTCGCCCAACACCGCCACGCGCCGTGCGGGCGCGCTGGCAGCGAGGTCGTCGAGCGCGGCGCGCATCGACATCGGGTTGGCGTTGTAGCAGTCGTTGATCAGCACGATTCCCTCATCCAGGGCGATGCGCTCGCCGCGCAACGCCGAGAACTCCACCTCCAGCTGTCCTTCGGGGGTGACGTCGAGCGCGCGCGCCGCCGCCACCGCGGCCAGCAGGTTGCGCAGATTATGAGGCTGAGCGAACGAGGGGCGCAGTGTGACGCGCTCGACACCCGCCCCCACCACGATCTCTGTAGGCACACCAACCGCCGCCTCCCCGTGCTCCTGTGAGAGCAGGCGCACGTCCCCGCCCTCCCCGAAGGTCACCGTGTGCAGGTCCTCCCGGCGGTGGGGCGCAAGCAGCGACTCGCCGTGGGGCAGCACCACCGTGGCGCCCGCGCGCATGCCCGCGATCAGCTCGGCCTTGGCGGCGGCGATGGCCTGGAGTGACCCCAGTTGCTCCAGGTGCACGGGACCGACGTTGACGATCACGCCCACGTCCGGCTGGGCGAGCGCCGTCAGCTCGGCGATCTGCCCCGGCCCGCGCATCGCCAGCTCGAGCACCAGCGCCTGCGTGCCGGGCGGCGCCGCGAGCACCGCCAGCGGCAGACCGATCTCGGTGTTGAGGTTCTGGGGACTGGCCACCGTGCGCAGTCGCATCGCGAGGATGGCGGCGAGGATGTCCTTGGTCGAGGTCTTGCCGGTGGAGCCGGTGATCGCTACGACCCGTGTCCCGCCCGCCGCCAGCTCTCCCCGCCAGGCGCTCGCCAGGGCTTGCAGTGCGGCGAGGGGATCCTCATGGGCGAGCACAGCGCCGCGCTGTAGGCCCAAGAGCGCCTGCGCGTGCCTGGGCGCCACAAGCACCCCCCAGGCGCCGCCCTGGAGTGCCTGGGCAGCGTAGGCGCCACCGTCCTCGCGCTCGCCCGCAAGCCCCACGAACAGATCGCCGGGCGCCACCTGGCGCGAGTCGATCACGGCGCGCGTGGGACCCCCTGCGGCTCCACCACTGGCGCTCACCAGCTGTGCACGGGCGAGCACAGCCAGGCGCGCCGCGTCCCAGTCGATCACGCGGCAGCCCCTGCCGCGTGCCCACGGCGCACACGCAGCGCCTCGCGCGCGACGGTGGCGTCGTCGAACGGCTCCTTGCGCCCGTCGGCGAACTCCTGCCCCTGCTCGTGGCCCTTGCCGGCGATCACGACTACGTCGTCTGCGTGAGCCAGCGCGATGGCCTGGCCGATGGCGATGCGCCGATCGACCTCGACGTGCACCCGATCGGGCTTGTCAATGCCAGCGACGATCTCTGCAACGATCGCCTCAGGTGGCTCTGAGCGGGGGTTGTCGGAGGTGACAACCACCACATCAGCCAAGCGCGCGGCGATCTCGCCCATGAGCGGCCGCTTGCCACGGTCGCGATCCCCGCCGGCGCCAAAAACGCATACGACCCGTCCGCGCGCGAGCTCGCGCGCCGCACACAGCACGTTCTCCAGCGAATCGGGCGTGTGGGCATAGTCAACGAGGACCGCGAAGTCCTGCCCCTCGTGCACCGGCTCGAAGCGGCCAGGCACGCGCACGTCTCGCGCAAGCGCCGCCACCAGTACATCGATACCCGCCCCCATCGCGTGTGTCGCGGCCAAAGCACCGAGCGCGTTGGCCACGTTGAAGCGCCCCGGGAGCGCCAGCGACACAGAGCACTCGCCGTCCGGCGCCTGAAGCGTGAAGCGGCAGCCGGCGAAGTCCATCTGCACATCGCGTGCGCGGTAGTCGGCCTCGCATTCGATCGCAAAGCTCACCGCGCCTCCCAACTCGGCGGCGAGACGCCGTCCGTAGGGATCGTCGACGTTGACCACGCACACCCCCGGTCGCTCCGCGCCCACGAACAGCCGGCGCTTGGCCTGGAAGTAGTGCTCCATATCGGCATGGAAGTCGAGATGGTCCTGCGTGAGGTTGGTGAAGATCGCCGCGGCGAAGTGCACGCCCGCCACCCGACCGAGCTCCAGGGCGTGCGAGGAGACCTCCATCGCCGCCGCGGTGTCTCCCCCGTCGAGCATTTCGCGCAAGGCGCCCTGCACGTCGATGGCCTCGGGAGTGGTGCGAGTGACAGGCCGCTCCACACCTGCCACCACGGACGTGACGGTCCCCATCAGCCCGCAGCGCTGCCCGGCTGCTTCAAGCAACGCGCGCACCAGATAGGCCGTGGTGGTCTTGCCGTTTGTGCCCGTCACCCCCACCACGCTCAGCTGCGCGGTGGGATCGCCATTGAACCGGGCCGCCGCGGGACCCATCACAGCGCGCACGGACTCGACAAGCACTTCTGGCACGCCGAGGTTCAGGGGGCGCTCCACCACGAGCGCCGCGGCCCCCGCGGCCAGCGCCTGTGCGGCGAAGTCGTGGCCATCGCTGTGTTCGCCGGGCACACAGAAGAACAGGGTGCCCGGGGCGACCCGGCGGCTGTCATAGGTCAGCCCGGCGATCTCCACCGCCCCCGCACCGGGAACGTCGGTGGGGATCAGCTCATCGAGCCTCATCGTCTCCTGCCTTGCGGCGCCATGGAGACGAGTCTAGTTTCCGCTTCGGCCCCTCAACCTGGCCGGTTCCACCCCGGCCTCTCAACCGGGCGGATGTCTCTCAACCCGGCGGGATGCCCAGGTAGGGCAGCGCAAAGGACATGATCTGCCCGAACGCCGGCGCCGCGACGACGCCGCCGTAGATCGACCCCGACTGCGGTTCGTCGATGATCACCGCGCACAGCAGCTTGGGATCGGAGGCGGGCGCGAAGCCCATGAACGAGGCCACGTAGGCGCTTTTGGAGTATTCGCCGGTGAGCGGGTCCACCTTGTTGGCGGTGCCCGTCTTGCCCGCCAGCTTGTAGCCGGGGATCGAGACCTCGCTGGCGGTGCCGCCCGGGGCCAGCACCCCTTCGAGCATCTGGCGCAGCTCGGCGGCGGTCTCGGTGGAGATCACACGCCGCCCCTTCGGCTCGCGCGTGAGGCGCCCGTCGATCGCGCGCACGATGTGCGGTGCTCGCAGGATGCCGCCGTTGGCTATGGCTGCGTAGGCGGTGGCCATCTGGATCGGCGTCACCGACTCGCCCTGGCCGATCGGCAGGTTGCCCATCGAAGAGCCCGAGTACTGGCTGAGCGGCGGCACCAGCCCGATCTCTTCCCCGGGCAGACCGACGCCGGTCGGCGCGCCGAAGCCGAACCGGCTGACCCACTGGCTGAAGCGCGGCGCGCCCTCCAGCAGGCCGATCTTGATCGCGCCGACGTTGCTTGACTGAGCCAGGATCTGCGCCGTCGTCAGGGACTCGGGGGCGTGTTCGGTGTCATCGTGGATGGTGCGGTCGGCGACCTGGATCTGATCGGGGATTTCAAAGCCGGTGGTGGGCGTGATCAGGCCTTCCTGCAGACCCGCGGAGACGGTGACCGCCTTGAACGTGGAGCCCGGTTCGTAGTCGAAACCCACGGCGCGGTTCTCGAGCGCTTCCTCCAGCGCCTGTGGGGAGGCCGCGACGGGATCGTTGGGGTTGACCTGCGGCCAGTTGGCCATCGCCAGGATCGCACCGCTGTCGGGATCCATCACGATCGCAGTGGCGTCCTTGGGGTGGAACACGCGTCCAACCGCCCCCAGCACGTCTTCGGTGCGCTGCTGGATGTTGGCGTCCAGCGTCAGCGAGACATTCGCGCCGGGCACCTCACGATGGACATTGCTGATCGACACCGGCTGGCCGAGCGCATCGCTGACGACCCGCCGTTCGCCGGCACGGCCTTGCAGGACCGGACCGAGCGAATATTCAAGACCCGACAGGCCCCTGCCTTCGGCGCCGAGCACACCCAGGACCTGTGCTGCCAGGACCCCACGGGGGTACACGCGCCGCATCGTCGGCGTGCCCGAGATGCCTTCGATCTTCAAGCTCTGCATCAACCTCTGCGCCGCGCGTGCGCGGCCCGCCGGTACGCCCCGCGCCAGATACACGAAGCCTGTGTGCTCGCTGAGGTTGGTCAGGATCTGATCCTGGGTCTGGCCCAGCAGCGGCGCCAGGCGGCGTGCGGCTTCCAGCGGGTCCTTGACCAGATACGGCGTCGCCGAGATGTCCTGCGCCGGTTCTGAGATGGCCAGGTCGATGCCGTTGCGGTCGGTGATTGTCCCGCGCTGGGCGGGCAGCTTTTCGTAGGTGAGCTGCTGGCTGCGCGCGGCCGCGCGCAGGGCCCCGCTGTGCAGCGACCCTAGATACCAAGTGCGTCCCGCCGCCAGCACCAGCAGCAGGAAGAAGACCCCGAACAATCCTCCTATGCGGCGCTGAACACCGGGCACCGGCTAGCCCTGGGGTTCGGGCTGTGGGGTTGTCGGTGTCGCTTCGGTGGTGGCGGCTGGTTCCTGTGCAGGCTGCGCGAGCCGCTGCGCGGCAAGGCGTTCGTCGACCGAACCCTGCGCGTGCAGGAAGATCAGCGACCCGGCCGGAACGATCGTCATCCCATTGGCAATGGCTTGCTGCTCGACCAGATCGCCCGCAGACCCCGCGGAGTCTTCGGCGCTCAGCGCGGCGTTGGCGCGCTGCAGGTAGGACTCGTGCTCGATCGCCCGGCCGATGCCGCCGTTGAGCTTGAGTAGCCACAACTGCATCGCGACGATCCCGATCAGGGCGAATGCTACGAGCACGATCCACAGGCGGCTGCGGATCAGACGGTCGAGTAGGCGACTGACGGCGGAGGCATCGACGCGCGCAACCGTCCTGGCCGGCGCGGCGGCGCGGCCGGGGCGTGCGGGACGAGCGCGAGCCGGAGCCGCGGGACGAGCGGGCGGGGCAGGGCGACGGGCCGGGCCGGCCGGCCGCGCCGGGCGAGCTGGAACGGGACGGGCGGGGCGGGTTCCCGGTAAAGCGGCTGCGGCGGCGGGCGGCGTCATGCCTGCCCTGGAGTATCGGTCAACTTGGCTACCCCGCGCAGACGCGCGGAGGAAGCACGTGGGTTACGCGCGATCTCCTCCTCGGAGGGAACGATCGCGCGGCGAGCGAGCAGTGCCCCCTCGGGCTCGCGCCCGCAGGCGCAAACGGGCAGATCGGGCGGGCAGATGCAACCCCGCGCGCGGTCGACCATGAAGTGCTTGACGCGACGGTCCTCAAGCGAGTGAAAGGCGATCGCGGCCAGCACGCCATGCTCGCGCAGCAACTCCCAGGCCAGCGGCAGCGCGCGGTCGAGCTGGCCGAGCTCGTCGTTGACGGCGATGCGCAGCGCCTGGAAGACGCGCTTGGCGGGGTGTCCCCCGGCAAAGCGTGCGGGGGTGGGGATGGCGGAGTTGATGATGTCCACCAGATCGAGTGTCGTGTCGATCGGCGCGCGCGAGCGAGCCCGCACGATTGCGCGAGCGATCGCGGAGGCGTAGCGCTCCTCGCCGTACTCGCGCAGCACGCCGGTGAGCTGGCGCTGATCCCACTCGGCGACGATCTCGCGCGCGCTGAGCTGCTGGTCGGGGTCCATGCGCATGTCCAGGGGCGCCTGGTAGGAGTAGGAGAAGCCCCGCTCGCGCGTGTCCACCTGCATCGAGGACATGCCCAGGTCGAAGTAGACGTGCTCGGCGCGCAGGCCCTCCTGCACCAGCCCTGCCAGCGCCTCGGCGTAGCCACCGCGGATGAAGCGCACCGTGCAGGAGACCTCTTCGGCGAGCGCGGCACAGCGCTCCTGGGCGAGCGGGTCGCGGTCGATCGCGATGAGCGTCCCACCGGCGCCCAGGCGCTCGGCCACCAGGCGGGCGTGGCCGCCACCGCCGAAGGTGCAGTCGATCGCGGTCTGCCCCGGGGCGGGCTCAAGCAACTCAAGCAGCTCTTGCGCGAGCACCGGCGTGTGGGTGGCGGGCATCTCAAGCAGTGTGGTCGAGGTGGCGGGCATCTCAAGCAGTGTCAACACGGGCGGTGATCTCCGCGACCCCGCCCAGCAGCGTCGGTCGGTGGTCGTTCCAGCGGTCGCGATCCCACAGCTCCAGGCGGTCGCCCGCGCCGACGACGATGACCTCCTTGGCCAGGCCCGCGTGCTCGCCGAGGAAGCCGGGGACCATGATTCGCCCGGCGGCGTCCAGCTCCGCGTCGTGGGAGCTGCCGTAGAAGAAGCGCTCCAGCTCCGCCAGACGCGGAGAGAGCGGGGGTAGCTCCGCCAGCGCGCGCTCGGTGTAGCGCTCGTACTCCTGCGGGCGCCACACGCCCACGCAGGGCTCGAGGTCGACTGGCATTGCCAGCACCACCCCCTCCGACAGCGTTGCGCGATAACGCGCCGGAACCGTGAGGCGGTTCTTGGCGTCGAGGGTGTGGTCGAAGGTCCCGCGGAAAGCCACTGTCGTCGGCTCCTCAGCTTGTTTCGAGCCGAGGTGGAGAGGTGGGAGGAGCCTCTCCACCACGGCTCGCTGGCGCGAATCTATCCCACTTTCTCCCACAACGCAACCCCAATTGCACACTTTTTCCCACTCAGACCTCAAAAGGCCCCCCAAATGGGCAGAAATGGCTGCTCAAAGCGGTTTTTTGGGGCAGCGCGGAGCGACGACCCGAAGGACCAAAAAGCGCACAAGAGCTTGCAGGTCGACGGAATGCCCGCGAACTTGCATACGATCAGTGCCTTGCGCTCCTTCTTGACCTCGCTTGGACTTGGCGCCTGCGCGCTGCTGCTCGGACTCGCCGGCTGCGGCTCAAGCAGCGCCCCACCCCCCGACCCCGCGACCGTCGTGCCGGCCTCGGCGCCGCTATACATCGGCGCGGTGGTGCAGCCGAGCGGCGCCTTGAAGAGCGACACCGAAGCTGACGCGCGCCAGCTCACGCACTCCGGTGAACCCTTCAGCGGCCTCTTGAAGCTGCTCTCGCCCATCGACTCAGCTGAGCGGAAGCGCCAGATCTGGCGTATGATGCGCCGCAATGGGCGCATATAACCCAAGGATGGGCCGGCAGCGCAGCAGCGACCTGTTCCCCACCGACCAGCCCATCCCCGCGAGCCAGATGATCGGGCGGGAACTCGACGTGCGCGAGATCGCCACCACCCTGGCCGGCGGCGCGAGCGTCGTGCTGGCAGGGCCGCGGCGCACCGGCAAGACCAGCGTGTGCGACGCCGTCCTCGGCCGGCTTTCACGGCAGGACCTCTACACCGTCGCCGTCGATCTCTTTCGGATCGCCACTGCTGCCGAGCTCGCCGAGGCGCTGGTGGCCGCCACCATTGCCAACCGCTCACCGATGCGGCGGGTGCTGCACCAGACCCGCCGCGCGGGGCGGGTCGTCGCGGACGCCCTGCAGACCTCAGCAGTGCTGAAGTCCAAGGCCCAACTCGGGGAGGAGCTTGAGATCGCCTTCGCCCCGGGCCTTGCCGCGCGTGACCCTGACCGCTACCTGGATTATGCGCTCGCCCTCCCGGGCCGGATCGCCGCGGCCGACGGGAAGGAGGTGGTGGTGTTCTTCGACGAGTTCCAGGAGGTCGCCGGACCCCAGCACCCCTATGGCGACCCAGACCGTCTCACCAAGCGCATGCGTGCCATCTTCCAGCGCACCAGCGGCGTCAGCTACCTGTTCGCGGGAAGCCTCGAGCACATGATGCGCGACCTCTTCATCCCCACCCACCGGGCGCTGCACCAGTTCGGCGGATTCTACGACCTACGCCCGATCGACAGGGGCGCGTGGTCGGAGGGCCTGGCCGAGCGTTTCTACGCTGATGACTGCACGGTCGCCCCTGAGTCCCTGACCCGCATTATCGAGTACGGCGAGGGACATCCCCGCACGACCATGTTGATCGCCCAGAAGAGCCACCTCACCACGGTGGAACTGGAGGTCCACCAGGTGGACCTGACGATCGTGGAGCAGGGCCTCCTTGCCGCGCTTAGCGCCGAACGCGCCAGCCACGAACAGACGGTCGAGCGAATCCGCAGGCTGCACCGGCTCGGCCTCGTCATCGCCGAGCGGATCGCCCGTGGCGAGCCGGTCTACCCCCAACTCCCCCGCGGGGCTGTGCGCCGCGCCTTGGAGGGGCTACGCGACGCCGCCATCATCGAGAGCCGCAGGCGCGCCGACTGGCGCTTCACCAGCCCCCTGCTGCGCCGCTACCTCGCGGGCATCGGGCCGTATGAACGAGCCTGAATCCATCTGAGCCAGCCGTGCAAAACGTCGTCCCCGTTGAGCGAGGTCCCCGTCGAGGAGGACGCCGGCATTCCGGGCTCTCCGTTCGATCAGCCATCCTCCGCATATATCTATGCGCCGAGAATGGCGCATCATGCGCCGAATAGGGTGCATTAAATAAAAAGGTCACCGCCAACGCCAGTGGCGCCGCGACCGCCGTCAAGCGGTCGCGAGTGGCGCCGCAGCCGGCGCGCGGGCGGCCGCCGGGCGGTTCTCCGTCTCGATGATCACCCGACACGGGCGGCGACTCAACAGATAGGCCGCGGTCGGCCCGATGCGCTGCTCGCCCCCGGGGGCGTGCAGGGTGGACCAGTAGATCACGTCGGCGCCCACCCGCTGGGCCTCCTCGACCAGCGCGGCGCCCGGGTGGCGCGTGCGGATCAGGCCGGTGTGGATCTTGATCCCGGCGCGGCGCGCCTTGATGCGCGCGCCCTCCAGGACAGAGCGCCCCTGCGCCTCCTCTGCCTCCAGGCCCGCCTCCAGCGAGAGCTGGCTGGGGACCGGGAGCACGAAGACCGCGTACACCACGCCCTCTTCGCCGATCAGCTTGGCGGCGCTTGACAGCGCGGTGGCGCTCACGTCCTCGCCGAAGATCGGCACCAGGGCCGTGCGGTAGCTCAGCTCCTCGAAATCGGCGGGGCGCTCGGCGCGCTGAATGTGGAACTGCTCCAGCGGGCTGAGGCCCTGGCGGTGGCGGTAGTAGAGGTAGCCGCACATGCCCAGCACCATCCAGGGGATGCCCACGACGCGCGCCTCGCTGTGGTAGACGACCACCGCCACCCACGTCAGAAAGGTGCCCACACCGCCGATCACCGCCGTCAGGGGGATCGAGGAGCCGCGGATGTTCACGTTCCACGGCATCCGGTAGGGACGCTCGCGATCGGGGTCCTTGACGCGCAGCGCCACCACCGCGACGGCGGCGGTGGTGAACGAGAGCATCGCGCCGAAGGAGTAGAGGTTGCCCAGCACGTTGGTGTTGCCGTAGAGGATCAGCACACCCGCCAGGGCGGAGAAGAACACGATCGTGAACCACGGCGTGCGGTAGCGCGGGTGCAGGCGCGAGAAGATGCTGGGGAGCTGGCGGTGCTCGGCCAGCGACCACGACAGGCGCGAGATGCCGATCATGCCGGCGTTGGTGGCGATGAACAGGATGGTGGCCGCCAGCAGACCCACGTAGTACGTGGCGAGGTGTTCGACGGTGCCGTGCAGCCCCAGCCGCGAGACGATCCCCAGCACCGGATCGTTCTGGAAGCCGCCCTTGCCTTCGACGCCCAGCAGGGTCTGAAACTGGTGCGGGTGCCCGTGCACCGCTTCCACCGGCAGCGCGGAGAGGGCCACGAAGGAGATGCCCAGATACACCCCCAGCACCGCCAGCACGACGAGGTTGATCGCCTTGGGCACCTCGCGGCCGGGGTCGCGCGCCTCCTCGGCCATGTTGGAGACCGTCTCGATGCCGGTGTAGGCGAGCATCGCCAGCGACAGCGCGAAGATCAGTTCGTGCCACGTCGGCACCGAGCCCAGGTGCACCTGGTGGATCAGCAGCGAGGGGTTGAGCACCAGCACCGAGCCCACCGCCACCAGCATCACCTGCGTGCTGAGGTCGGTGATCGCCAGAACGAAGTTGAGCTTGGCCGACTCGCCCAGGCCGCGGATGTTGAGGCTCGCCAGCACCACCAGGGTGATCAGCCCGCCGATGATGTCCCCCGGGTTGTGGTTGAGCCCGCTGAGCCCCGGGAAGGCGCTCAGGTAGTGCGGCACGAAGAAGGCGGAGATCGCGATCGTGAGGATGTAGTCGAGGCTCAGCGCCCACCCTGCGAAGAACGAGACCACCTCGTTGAAGGCGTGGCGCGCGAAGGAGGAGGACCCCCCCGCTTCGGGGAACATCGCCGCGCCCTCGGCGTAGGTCTTGGCGATCAGCGCGAACAGCCCTCCCGCGAACAGGAACACCAGCGGCGTGAGCCCCAGCGCGTGCGCTGCCACCAGCCCGAGGGCGTAGTAGATCGAGGAGCCCACGTTGCCGTAGGCGGTCGCGAACAGCCCCGGGACCCCCACCGACCGTCGCAAGCCGTGCTCGGTTAGACGTGCCATCGGGGCGGAGGTTATCCGCGCCTCCGACCACCTGCGGCCCAGCCCCGGCTGCGGGCCTCACCCACCTGCGGCCCAGATACGCCGGCGGGCCTCACCCACCGAGGTTCAACTCGCGGGGCTCCGTTGCCGACCTCACCCCCACGGGGCGGACGGGTGGGCGCACTGCAAGTTCCCGTGCACCCCATCCGCCGGAGCAGGAACCGGGCTTATGATTCCGACGGCCCGGGTCTCCACAACCCCCCGGCACAGGTCATGGACAGGACACGCCGCGGAAACTACGACTCAGGTGAGGACTTCGTCCTCGAATACGGTGAGCTGCGCTTCACCTTCAACGAGAACGACTTCGCCGAGCGCTGCGAGCAGGCCGCGCTGAAGCTCGGCTTCGTCGGCGGGCGCCTGGGCGAGGACGAGCTGGAAGACCTCGTCAACCTGGCCGTCAACGGCGACATCCAGGACCCCGCCTCGGCGCTGGGCGAACACGTCAACGAGTGCTGGGCCGAGCTGGTGGGCCCGGCAGAGCGCTCGCTGGTGCACTGGCTGCGCCGCCTGGTGTTCCGCGGCGCGTGGCTGGACCAGCGCGTCAACGAGGGCGAGCTGAACGTGGCCTTCGTGCCGGAGACGTGCTCCTTCGTCTACGTGCAGCCCGACCGCAGCTGCGAGCCGATCGAGCTCGCCCCCGAGCCCTCCTGGAACAGAGTCGCCTACCGCCGCTAGCCCGCCAGCGCCTCCGCGCGCGCCCGCGTGATGTTCTGCGCCTCCTCCTCGCCCACCAACAGCTCGGGGCGCAGGGTGCCGCTGTTGATGAGATCCAGGGCCGGCAGGCGCCCGGTGGAGGTGAGCGCCACGTCGAGCGCCACCACGGTGCTCTCCCCCCCGAAGGGGCGGGTGGCAGTGGCGATCACCGTCAGCGAGCCGCCCTCCGCGAGGTTGCGCGCGGCGCCCAGCGCGCGGCGCGCGACGTGCAGGTGCAGTCCGTCGAGGCCGTCGATCAGGACGACCGCGTTGGCGCCGCGCACCGCCACGCGCTTGGCGGTCTCGATCGCGTGCTCCACCGCTTGCCCCTGCAGGTCCGGCGAGGCGGCAAACGAGAGCGCCGCGGTGGGGGCCACCGGGGCGGGCGGGACCTGTTCCCAGTCGGCGATCTCCTCCGGGCGCACGCCGGCGAGCACCACCGTCAGCTCCAGGCCCTCGCGCGGGGCGAGCGCGCCGAGGATGCGCCGCAGCACCTCGGTCTTGCCGGCGCGGGCCGCCCCCACGATCAGCGCGCGCGAGCCGCGGCCGATCGGGGTGAGCCATTCGATCGCCTTCAGCGTCGGGTCGGCCGCGTCGAGCTCCAGGCGCTCGGTGGGGTGGGTGGCCGCCAGATCCTCGTAGCGGGCGCCCTCGGAGACCGTCTCCGAGGAGGCCCCGTTGATGGTGTCCACGCGCGCCAGCGAGGGGTAGCGCTCCGAGCGCCGCGGCGTGCGCACCGGCCCGCTCACACGATCGCCGGAGACCAGTTCGCAGCGACGCACCTGCGCCGCGGAGATGTAGACGTCCGAGTCGGAGGGCTCAGGCGGATCCACGCGCAGGAAGGCCGAACCGTTGCCCAATAGCTCAACGACGCCCTCGGCCTGCCGCTCAGCGGCCCCCTTCTTATCCTCCTTGTCGTTCTCGTCCTCGTGCTCCGGCCGCGCCCGCTCCGGACGGGGCTCCTCGGCCGTGGCCCTGCCCCGGCGTGTGCGCCCGGCGCGTCGTCTGCGGGTGCCCGGCGCACGCTCCTCCTTCTGCTCGGGCTCGGACTCGGACTCGGGCGCGGCGGGCCGGCTCTCACCGGCGTCGCCCCCCGTGCGCTCGATGATGGTGTCGATCAGCTCGGCCTTGCGCAGACGCCGGAAGCCGTCGAGGCCCACCTGGTCGGCGATCGCGTGCAGGTCCGCCAGCGGACTTGCCTCCAGCTCGGAGCGCTCCATCACAGCCATGTTTTCTCCTTCGTTTCGGATTGGGCGGTTGGCGCCCGGTGGCGTTGGACAGCCACCGGCACCCGCTTTGCATTGATCAGACTAGCGAGCGACCCGGCTTTCAGCCTGGCCGACTGCCCTCGCACGGGGCCGCCACTCTCCGGGACTACTCCCGCGAGCGCTCGTAGCGGTGTTCCTCGGCGAGCGCCAGATCCCTCTGCGGGGGCGCCTCGCCACGCAGGGCCGCGCGCACGCGCAGGAAGTCAGCGGCGGCGCGCACGTCGTGCACGCGGAAGATGTGGGCTCCCACGTCGACGCCGTGGGCCAGCGCGGCGAGCGTCCCCCCCAGGCGCTCGCGCGGCGGGCTGGCGGTGAGCGCGCCGATGAAGTCCTTGCGCGAGATGGCCCACAGCAGCGGCAGCTCCAGCTCGTGCAGGCGCTCGGCGTGGGCCAGCAGCTCGACGGTCTGCGCGGGGGTCTTGGCGAAGTCGGGACCGGGGTCGAGCAGCAGCTGCTCGCGCGTCACGCCCTGCTCCAGTGCCAGCGCCACGCGCTCGCTCAAGAACGCGAGCACGTCCTCGACAACGCCGCCTCCATACAGCTCCCGGTCCTGCAGGCGCTGCTTGGGGGCCGCGCGCGTGTGCATCACCACCAGCGCCGCCCCCGTCTGCGCGCAGACGCGCGCCAGCTCGGGGTCGCGCAGGCCGCTGACGTCGTTGACGATGCTCGCCCCCGCCGCGATGGCGGCGCGCGCGACGGCGGGCTTGTAGGTGTCCACCGAGACGACCGGGGGGTCGGCGAGACCCAACCCCACGATGCGCTCGACAAGCGGCACCACGCGCTCGATCTCCTCCTGGGCGTCCACGGGCGGGCGCCCGGTGGAGGCGGACTCGCCGCCGACGTCGAGGATGTCCGCGCCATCGGCGATGAGCGCGCGCGCCAGCTCGACGCGCTGCTCTTCGTCGCCGTAGCGCCCACCATCGCTGAAGGAGTCCGGCGAGGCGTTGACGATGCCCATCAGCAGCGGCCGCTCGCCCAGCTCCAGCTCGCGTCCGGCGGCGCGCAGGGTGTAGCGCGTGCTCACGCCCCCACCAGCCCCTCCGCGGCGGCCTCCTCGGCGAAGCGCTTGGTCTCGAGGGCCACGCGTGCGGGGTCCCACCCCAGCTCGCGCGCAAGCACGTCCCCGACACGCTGCACAGGGTCCGCCCCTGTACTCCCCGTCCCCGCACTCCCCGTCTCCGCCCCCGCACTCGCCGCCTCAGCCGCCCCTGCCCGTGGCTCACTGGGCCGCGCGTCGCCCGCCGGACCCGTCAGCTCGCGCGCGGCCAAAAGCCCCAGGCGGGTGCGGCGCAAGAGCACGTCCCCGACCGAGCGGGCCTGCTCTGCGCGCGCCGCCAGCGCAACCTCGGCCAGCAGGTCGGGCAGCCCGGCCACCACCGGCTGGGCCAGCTCCCCGCGCTCGGCTGCGAGCGCCAGCACCTGGTGGGCCGCATAGCCGTAGCGCCCCGCCAGCGCGGCGTAGGACTCCTCGGGGACGCCCTCCACGTGGGGCAGCTCCTCCACGGCGATCGCCTGGCCGAGGGGGATCTCGTGCGTGTGGCATGGCGCCTCGCGCGCTTCGCGCTCCACGAGGCGATCGACCGTCAGCTTGGCCATGCGTCGCCACGTGGTGAGCTTGCCGCCGGTGATCGTGATCATGCCGCTGGAGGTCTCATACAGCTCGGCCTTGCGCGAGATGTCCACCGACTTCTTGGCGTCGCCGGTGGAGATCAGCGGGCGCACCCCGGCGTAGGCGCCCGTTAGCTCGGCGGGGGTGAGGGAGGTGGCGAAGAACTCGTTGACCGCATCCAGCAGGTAGTCGACTTCCTCGCCGGCGGGCGCGATGTGCTCCAACCCACCCTCGTAATCGTTGTCGGTGGTGCCGACCAGCGTGCGCCCCAGCCAGGGCAGCGCGAAGATGGTGCGCCCGCCCCCGGCCGGCACGATCGCGCCGACGTTCAGCGGCAGGTCCTCGTGGCGCAGCGTGATGTGCGTGCCACGCGAGGGGCGGATGCGCAGTTCGGCCTCGCCCTGCAGCTCCTCGGGGCGCAGCTCGTCGGCCCACACGCCGGTGGCGTTGACCACATTGGCGGCGCGTAGCTCAAACTGCTCGCCGGACTCTCCATCGCGCACCAGTACCCCGCGCGCGCGCCCGTCGTCCTCCAGCAGCTCAACCGCGCCCAGGCGGTTGGCACACACGGCGCCGAACCGCTCGGCCTCGCCCAGGACCGTGAGCACCAGGCGCGCGTCATCGGTCTGACAGTCGTAGAAGAGGTAGCCGCTGGTGGGCTCGCGGGCGGCCAGCGCGGGCAGCAGCTCCAGCACTTCCTCCCCGGAGATGGTGCGGTGGCGCGCGGGACTCCACGAGGCCTCGTCCTCGCGGCGCGCGCGCAGGCGGTCGCGCGACATCACGTCGTAGAGGTTCAGCCCCACTCCCATCAGCCGGTCCGGGCGCACGCCGTCGAAGGCGGGCACCACCAGCGCCAGCGGGCGCACGAGGTGGGGCGCCAGCGCGACCATCAGCTGGCGCTCGAGCAGCGCCTCGCGCACCAGGCCCAGATCGAGGTGCTGCAGGTAGCGCAGCCCCCCGTGCACCAGCTTGGAGGAGCGGGAGGAGGTGCCGGCGGCGTAGTCGTTGCGCTCGACCAGCGCCACGGAGTAGCCGCGCGTGGCGGCGTCCAGCGCGACCCCCGCCCCGGTGATGCCCCCACCTACTACGACGACGTCAAACTCATGCGCGGCCAGCGCGGCGAGGGCGGAGGGGCGGTCGAGCACACCGCCAGTGTCGCAAATGGCCGTGCGCCGGTCGGTGAACGTGGGCCGGTCGGCGGCAGTGAACCGGTCGCGGCCCGCGCGCCGGCTGGTCCAGGTGCCTGGCGCGAGCCGCCGCCCCCGCGGAGCCAAGCGGCGTCTGCGGCGGGTCTGAGGTGAGGAAGGCGACGATCTGAGGGTTGCCGATCGACGCGTACACGCCCGGGCTTTCCGTCTGCGCGCAGCCTTCGCCGAAGCTCACCAGCCCGGCCAGCACGTAGTCGCTCGGCGGGCCGCCGGGCGGGCCGCCGACCAGCAGCGGCCCGCCGGAGTCCCCGAAACACGAGTCCCGGCCCCCTTCGGGGGCCCCCGCGCACAGCATCCTGGAGGTGATCGGTTGGGAGGAGAAGGGGTCGGCATACGCGGCGCCACATGTGCTGGCAGGGACGAGCGGGATCTGCACGGCGCGCAGGTCGCTCGGATAGGAGCCGTCGAGCCCCTGGCTGCCGGGGGCCTCCGCGCGCGTGTCGCCCCAGCCGCTGACCGTCGCGAGGATTTGCGGCCCGGAGGGCGTGGGGGTGGCATAGGCGTCGGCCAGTGCGGCGCTCACCGCGATCGGCGCGATCGTGGAGTGGCCGTCCAGCGGCGGGGTGGGACCCGTCCACAGCGGCCGCGAGAGCCCGATCACGGCCACGTCGTAGTCGTTGATCGAGGGTTCGTAGGCGGGGTCCAGCGAGGTGACGCTCGCCGGGTCCTCGACGGCGCCACTCCCGTAGGGAGGATCGCCGGCGCCGCCCAGGTGCGCCGTACCCGCCAGCACCGCGATTTCCCCTGGCGGCGTCACCTGGCCGGTGGCCTCGTCCATCGCGCAGTGCGCCGCGGTGGCTACGTGGGTGGCGTCGATGATCACCCCACCGCAGAAGAACCCTTCGGCCACCGAGTCGGCGTGGGGGTCGTACAGGGCGACCTGAAAGGGGAAGGCGGCAATCGGCACGCTCTGCCCGCCGACGATGGTGGCGTGCGCGAGCGGCCCGGCGCCAGCCGCCCCCGGGCAGGCGCCCACCAGCGCGAGGCTGCCGGCCAGCGCCGCAAGCCACCGGGGCAGGCCCAACCCCACCCTGCGCGCACCCCATCGAATTCGACAGCCGCGCCGACCACCTCTCCCACGACCCTGACCGACGGAGGCTTTCCGTACTGACATACAGAATTAAGCCCGTCCATCGCTTTCAGTTGAGAGCAGGATACATCAACTGCTGCGCTATGAACAGGGGTAATCTGCAAAGTCAATGGCGGACGCAAACGATTACGTGAAAAACACGCAAACCGCTTGATGAGCAGGGAGGAGCCGAGTTAAAGCTGCGAGAGCTCGGCTGTTATCTCTGAAACAGCGGACTTGGCGTCGCCGAACAGCATCGCCGTCTTGGGGTCGAAGTAGAGCTCGTTTTCGATGCCCGCGAAGCCGGGGTTCATCGAGCGCTTGATGACGATCACCGAGTGGCTGTCGGCGACCTCGAGGATCGGCATGCCGTAGATCGGCGAGGCGGCGTTGTTCTTGGCGGCGGGGTTGGTGACGTCGTTGGCGCCGATCACCAGCGACACGTCGGTGCGCTGGAACTCGGGGTTGGCGTCGTCCATCTCCTTGAGCTGGTCATACGGCACGTCGGCCTCGGCGAGCAGCACGTTCATGTGGCCCGGCATGCGCCCCGCCACCGGATGGATCGCGTAGGAGACTTCCACGCCTCGCGCCTCCAGCTCCTTTGTCAGCTCGCGCACGGCGTGCTGGGCCTGGGCGACGGCCATGCCGTAGCCGGGCACCACCACCACGCGGTTGGCGTAGGCCAGCTGGATCGCGGCGTCGGCGGCGCTCGTGGAGCGCACCGTACCGGCGTGCTCGCCGGCGCCCTGCGCGCCCGCCACAGCCCCGCCGCCGCCGAAGCCGCCGGCGACGATCGAGGGGATCGAGCGGTTCATCGCGGTGGCCATCAGGTTGGTGAGGATCGAGCCCGAGGCGCCCACGATCATGCCCGCCACGATCAGCGCAGGGTTGTTGAGCGCCATCCCCGTCGCCGCCGCGGAGAGGCCGGTGAAGGCGTTCAGCAGCGAGATCACCACGGGCATGTCGGCGCCGCCGATCGGCAGCACCACCGCGTTGCCGAGCAGCGCGGCGACCAACAGCATGCCGATGAACAGCACTTCGGAGTGCGCCCCGTTGACCAGGGCGACGCCGGCGGCCAGCGCGAGGATCAGCAGCACCAGGTTGACGATCTGCTGCGCCGAGCCGAAGGAGATCGGCCGCCCGGGGATCACTTCCTGGAGCTTGCCGAAGGCGATGTTCGAGCCCCAGAAGGAGATCGAGCCCACGATCGCGGCGAAAACCGAGAAGATCGCCACGTAGGTGGGCACCCCGCCTAAAGTGCTGGCCTTAACGAGAGTGATCACTCCTAGGACATTGCCCGTCGGATGCACCTTTGTCACCGCTGGGTAGACCGTGTGCGAACCGTAGGTCGAGCCGTAGTGGCGAAACTCGACCCACGAGATCAGCGCCACCGCGCCACCGCCGACGCCGTTGAAGAGGGCCACCATCTGCGGCATCGCGGTCATCTTCACGTTGCGCGCCGCGGGCACCCCCACGGCGACACCCAGCGCCAGGCCCAGTGCGATCAGGCCCCAGTTGCCCTCGCCGGGGTTCAACAGGGTGGCGACAACAGCGATGCCCATGCCCACCGCGGCGGTGCGGTTGCCGCGCACGGCCGTCGTCGGGCCGGCCAGACCGCGCAGGCCCTGGATGAAGAGGGCGAAGGCGATGATGTAGAGGATGTAGATGAAGCTTTCGCCCTGCAGGAAGCTGGTGGCTAGCGGGAGGTGGATCACACGCCCGCCCCCTTCTCGTTCTCGTTCTTGTCCTCGTCGCCCTCATCGCTCGCCTTGGGCTTGGGCTTGGACTTGAACATCTCCAGCATGCGGTCGGTGACGAGGAAGCCGCCGACGATGTTGATCGTGCCGAAGGCCACGGCGATCACCAAGAGGCCCTTGCTGAGCCCGTCTAGCCCGGGCAGCCCGAGCAGCAAGAGGCCACCCAGCAGCACGATGCCGTGGATCGCGTTGGTGCCGGACATCAGCGGCGTGTGCAGCGTGTTGGGTACCTTGGAGATGACGACGAAGCCGATGAAACCCGCCAGGACGAGGATCGCCAGGTTGGTGGTGAGGACGCTGGCAAGCATTACGCGACACCTCCGCCAGATCCGTCAGACCCGCCGGACCCGTCAGACCCGCCGGACCCGCCCGCGGCCTCCATCGCCGCGAGAGCCCCAGCGTGCACGACTTCCCCGTCGCGCACAACACACGCCCCGGCTACAACCTCGTCCTCGAAGTCCAGCTTCAAAGCGCCGTCCTCGCCGACGAACAAATCAAGCAGCGCCAGGACGTTGCGCGCGAACAGCTGCGAGGAGTGCTCGGCCATCGTGGCGGGGAGGTTCAGCGGCGAGACGATCTTCACGTCGTGGCGCACAACCGTCTCGCCAGGGACCGTCAGCTCGCAGTTGCCGCCCGCCTCGCCCGCCATGTCCACAACCACCGAACCCGGCTTCATGCCTTCCACGGCCTCCTCGGTGACGAGCTTGGGAGCAGGGCGCCCAGGGACCAGCGCGGTGGTGATGACCACGTCAAAACCCTTGATCGCCTCGGTCAAAGCCTGCTGCTGGCGGGCGCGCTCCTCAGGCGTCAGCTCGCGCGCGTAGCCTCCCTCGCCTGAGGCCTCGAGACCCAGGTCAAGCCACTGTGCGCCGAGCGAGTGGACCTGTTCTGCGACCTCCGGGCGCACGTCGTAGCCGGTGGTGCGCGCGCCCAAGCGCTTGGCGGTCGCCAGCGCCTGCAAACCCGCAACGCCGGCGCCCAGGACCAGCACCTTGGCGGGGGGGATCGTGCCCGCGGCGGTCATCAGCATCGGGTAGAAGCGCCCCATGCTCTCGGCCCCCAGCAGCGCCGCCTTGTAACCGGCTACGTTCGACTGCGAGGAGAGCGCGTCCATCGACTGCGCGCGCGAGATGCGCGGGATCGCCTCCATCGCGAAGGCGGTGGCGTGCGCGGCCGCAAGCGCGCGCGTGGTGGACGGACTGGAGAGCGGCGCGAGGAAGCCGATCAGGATCGAGCCGGGGCCCAGCTGCGCGATCTCCTGCGCGGAGGGCGGCGCGATCACAACGACGATCTCCGCAGCGCCACACCTCGCCGGCGTCGTCGCTCAACTCGGCGCCCGCGGCCGCGAAGGCGTCGTCGGGCAGCAGCGCGCCGGCGCCCGCGCCGCGCTGCACGAGCACCTCCAGGCCCAGGGCCTTCAGCTTGCCGACCACCTCCGGCACGAGCGCAACACGAGCCTCGCCCGCGGCGGTTTCCTTGGGAACGCCTACCCGCATGTGAAGGGCGGGAACGTATCCGATCGAGCCGACGGGTGCCAGCCCGGGGCGCTCGCACGAGACGCACGGGGATCGCGGGGACGGCGGCCATTAACATGGAGAGGGCCGGCAGAGCCGGCCCAACGGGCCGCGCCGCGGGCGCATGACCGCCCAAGGAGAGCAAGAGCCATGACCATCAACCTGACGCGTATCTACACGAAGCAGGGCGACGGTGGGGAGACCCACCTCGGCGACATGAGCCGTGTCTCCAAGACGCACCCGCGCGTGGAGGCGTACGGGACCGTGGACGAGCTCAACGCCACCGTGGGCGTGGCGCTCTGTGCGCCGGGGCTGCCACCGCGCATGGCGGGGTGGCTGCGGCGCGTGCAGAACGACCTGCTCGACGTGGGCGCGGACCTGAGCGTGCCCGAGCCAAGCGAGGAGACCAAGCGCAAGGCGCGGGCGCGGCTGCGCATCTCCCCCGCCTACACCGAATGGTTGGAGCAGGCCTGCGACGAGGTCAACGCTGGGTTGGAACCGCTGCGCTCCTTCGTGATCCCCGGCGGCACCCCGGTGGCGGCGCAGCTGCACGTCTGCCGCACCGTGTGCCGCCGCGCGGAGCGCTGCGTGCTCGCGATCGGCGAGCAGGGCAACCCCGAGGTGGTGCGCTATCTGAACCGACTCTCGGACCTGCTGTTCATCCTCAGCCGCGCGGCAAACGAGGCAGAGGAGTCACTGTGGGAGCCCGGCGCGCACGGTACGGACACCGGGGCCGGCGCGGCGTAGGTCTGCCTGCCGGTCCTTGGCGGCGGCGTGGCGGCGCTCGGCGGCGCGCACGGCGGCCACGGCCAGCGCAACCCACAGGGCGGCCAGCAGGTAGCCGCCGAAGACGTCGCTGGGCATGTGCCAGGCGAGGATCAGCAGCGAGAGGCCCACGCCAAACACGAAGCCGGTGCCCAGCGCCGCGACGAGCGGGCGCAGGGCGTAGGGAGTGACGAGCACCGCGCACAGCGCGAGCGTCATCGCAGCAGTCGCGTGACCGCTCGGCCAGGAGGCAGCGGTGATGTCCCTCACGCCGCTGTATGCGTGAGGATGGGCCAGCAGCGGCTTGAGGATCTCCGCGGAGAGCGGCGCCAACGGCAGCACCACGGCGAGGGCGAGGGCGAGCCAGGGGCGCCTGCGCACCAGCGCAAGGGCCACCAGCACGAGCGCCCAGACGGTGTACCGGCCCGGGTCGAGCAGGTGCAGCAGGTGGTTGGCCAGCAGGTCCACGCGCGGGCGACCCAGGCGAGTGAAGTCATAGAGGGCGCTCGCGTCGTGGGCGTGGGTGATCGGGATGAGCGCTGCCACGACCCATGTCGCGGCAAGCCCTACCAGGCAGAGGGCGGCGCTGAGCAACGGCCCCCGCACCCCACCGACCTCCCGCGCGAGGCCACCCTCCCGCACTCCATCAGCCCCACGCGCGACGGGCAGGCGAAGATCTGAGGGACGGTGGACGGACTGCGCCATCCATCAAGGGTAGAGCGGCTGGTAAAGCAAGCCTGAAGGAAACCCAGCTCAGAACCGCAGGCCGGCGAGCGCGGTGAGCGCCTGCGCGGTAACCCACACCGGCGACTGCGTGCTCGTCGCCGAGTAGCGCACGCTGCCATTGGGCGCCACCAGACCTTCCAGATAGCCCAGCGGCGAGCGACTGCCGTCGTGGTGCACGGCGCTCACGTTGACCCCGGCCGCGAGCAAACCCTGGACCGCCCAGGCACTCGACTGGGCATTGGATTCGCCGCCGGGCAGCTGCGGGAAGCCGCCGTTGGCGTTCTGGGCGCGCAGCACGAAGGAGACGGCACGAGAGACCGTGACACCGTGCACGCCGGCGTCGAGGAGCCCCTGCAGGGCCGCGGCGGTGTCGTCCACGTCGCTTGCGCCACCGCGCTCGGCGAAGCCGAAGCCGCCGTCGGCGTTCTGCTGGCGGGCGATCCAAAGACCGGCGGAGCGCACCAGCGAGCCCGCGGCGGAGCCCTCGGCGTCGCGCAGGGCGAAGACGGCGAAGGTGGTGATGTTGACGAGGTGCTCGAAGGAGCCGTCGCTGGCGCGCGAGCGCAGCAGTTCGCCGAGCAGGTTGCGCGGACCGAGCGATCCGGCGGTCGCCCCGCAGGCGTGCAGCGCGATGATCGTGCGCTCCAGATCGCCTGGACCTTCGAGCGTCGAGGACTGGCTGTACAGGGCGTTCAGCACCGAGCGCCCGTCGCGCACGACGCTGCGGGGATTGCGCCCCGCAGCCGCAAGCCCGATCGCGGCCCACGCCGAGTAGAGCTCGCTCGTGGGCTGCCCGGGCGCGGAGCCGAAGCCTCCGTCGGAGTTCTGGGCGCTCGCCAGGAAGGCCACCTCGCGGCCGGTCTGTGCGCGCGCGGTGGAGGCGGTGGGCGCTACCCAGGCTGCATGGATCAACGGCGGAACGGGCTTCCCCGTTTGCATCTGTGCAGCACTCGCACTGGCCGGGCCGCCCACACGTGCGGCGCCCGCCAGGCTGACCGCAAGCACAAGCGCGAACACGCCGACCCCGGCCGCCTCCCCGGCGGGCACCCAGCGCACGTCCATGCGCTCGCGCATCCGCGCCAGCAGGCGGGCCAGCTCGGGGCCGAAGGCCAGGCCGAAGAGGAAGCTGGCGACGACGTCGGTCACGTCGTAGGGCAGACCCTGACCCACCACAAGCAGCAGCGCCGCCGGGGTGTGGCTGGCGCCAAGCGTCCATACATAGAGGTTCATGATCTCCTTGGCCCCCAGTGCGGCCAGCGCGCAGGCGAGCGCCAGCGAGACGCGCCCCAGGCGACGATGGCTGAGGCGCCCCAACACGGCGCCGAACAGGCCCACGAGCCCCCAGGCGGCCATCTGCCACGGCGTGTAGGGGCCCTGTCCAAGGACGATGTTCGAGGCCAGCATCCCCACCGCCCCAACCGTGAAGCCGGGGAGCGGGCCGAGCGCGTAGCCGACCACCAGCGTCATCGCCGTGATCGGCTTGACGTCGGGCAGCGCCACGAAGGCGTCCCGCCCAAGCGCAGCGGCGGCGGCCAGCGTGGCTACGACAGCGATCATCCGCGCCGAGGGTCGCGAGCGCTCATAGGCAAGCCAGCCCAGCGCGAGCACCACGCCGACGACCAGGAAGGAGGCGAGCGGCCAGCTCATACAGCCACCTTCCGAGCAAGGTGCAGCGCACGCTCGTGTCCCGCCAGTAACTGGGCGCCCTGCTCGGGTCGCAGCGCGCCACCCGCGCCGCCGAGGATGCGCGCGGTCTCAGTGGCGAAGTACCAGCCGCCCGCCAGCAGCTCCTCCGCCGGGCCGTCGGCGATCACGCGACCGTCGGCGAGCAGCACGACGCGCTCGGCGCAGGCGCAGGCGAACTCGGGGTCGTGCGTGGCCACGATCACGGCCTGGCCGGCAGCCGTGCGCCTGCTCAGCTCGGTGGCGAGCGTGGCCTTGGCCTCGCGATCCATGCCGCGCGTGGGCTCATCGAGCGCGACCACCGCGGGAGCCTCGCCGTCGCCGGTCACGATCGCCAGCGCCAGACGCTGGCGCTCACCGCCCGAGAGGTCGTGCGGGTTGCGCTCGGCCAGATCCTGCAGCCCTGCCGCCGCCAGGGCAGAAGCGGAAAGCTCTTCGCAGACGCGCTCGTGCAGGAGGTAGTCGCCGGGGTTCTGCAACAGCAGCGCGACCCGCCCCGCACACTCGATGCGCCCACGTGTGGGCTCCAGCAGGCCTGCGGCGTGGCGCAGCAGCGTGGACTTGCCCGCCCCGTTGCGACCCATCAGCGCAACGCTTTCGCCGGGCGCCAGCGTAAACGTGACGCCACGCAGGATCGCCGGGCCACTGCGCAGCTCGTGCCACACGCCGCGCATCCGCAGCGCCGACGAGCGCTTCCTGCCGCGCAGAGGCGCGCGACTGGGCTCGGGCACCGTCTCCCGCCGGGCAGCAGACCGTGGTGGCGCAGGGTGGCGCGGGCCTGCTTGACACCCACCGGCGGCGGGGAGAGCCCGGCCAACGCAAACAACTTCGAGCCCGGCGTCTGCAGCGCCGGCGCGCTCGCCGCGGCCCACTCCAGGAAGGAGTCGGGTGCGCCGTCGTGGGCCACCCGGCCCTTGTGCATGGCCACCACCCGGTCGGCCACCGCCAGACAGCGCTCGAGGCGGTGCTCGGCCAGCACGATCGTCGTCTCCCACTCCTGGTTCAGACGCCACAGCAGACCGATCAGCTCGTCCGCCGCCACGGGGTCCAGCTGGGAGGTGGGCTCGTCGAGCAGCACCACGCGCGGGCGACCCGCGAGCGCGGCGCCGAGCGCAACGCGCTGCTGCTCGCCGCCGGAGAGCTCGTGGGTGGAGCGCTCCAACAGGTGGTCGATGCCGAGTGCCAGCGCGACCTCCTCGACGCCGCGCGCAACCGCCGCGGCGCCGTGGCCACGGCTCTCCAGCGCAAGCGCCAGCTCCGCACGTACGGAGTTCATCACCAGCTGGGTCTCGGGGTCCTGGAAGAGCACCCCCACCAGTCCTCCCAGCTGCGCGGGAGCGTGCTCGCGCGTGTCCAGCCCGCAGAGCGCCACCCGCCCGGCGAAGCGGCCGCCGTGGAAGTGCGGCGCCAGCCCGCAGGCGGCGCGCAGCAGCGTGGACTTGCCGTGCCCGGAGAGGCCGGCCAGCAGACAGAACTCGCCTGGCGCGACCGTGAGGCTCACGTCGCGCAGCGCCGGGACGCTCTCCTCCGGACCCGGGTAGGTGTAGGTGACGTGCTCGAACGCGAGTACCGCAGGACTGTCCCCGCCCGGGTTGCGACCGAGCTGGCCCTCGCCGACACTCACAGCTCGACCCCCCGACGATCGCAGAAGGGCAGCAGCACGGCCACCACCAGCGCCCCGCACACAGCGAAGGTGCCCACTTCGAGGCGCATGTCAAGCAGCGGGTAGGCGTTGAAGAAGACGGCACCGCTCAAGCGACCGGCGAGAGCCAGCGCAAGCACCGCGGCAGCGGAGACGGCGAACGCAAGGTCGTGCCGAGACCACGGCCTGCGCAGATGCCCAGTACGCCGAGGACCGCCACCCAATCTGCGACCACCACCCAACCCGGCTCCTGCCCGCCCCGAGGCAGCGGCGAACCCGCGCAGCTCGAGCGTCGCGGCGACGTCCATCGCGCGGTCCAGCGAGCCGCCGACGACGGCGCTCAGGAGCAGCACCCGGCCGCGTGCCCCGCGCGGCGCGCCCCCGGGGCGGGTGCGCTGCGCCTCGGCCAAGCGCTGCGCGTCGGCGGCGAGCAGCGGCGCCATGCGCGTCGCCAACGAAGCCGTGAGGGCAGAGCGGAAGGAGAACCGGCGCAGCACCCGCAGCAGCTCGTCGGGGTCGACCGTGAGGCTGGCCAGCGTGGTTATCAGGATCAGTAGCGTCACCTTCAGCGCGATCACCACCCCGTACACCAGCGCCTCCACCGTCAGATCGCCCTGTCCGAACGGCCCGAGGTCGCCCAGGCGCGCGAACACGGCGAGACCTTCCCGCGAGACGAGCACGTTGACGGCCACGATCGGAACAGCGACGATCAGGGCGGTGCGCAGCGCGCGCGTGACCTCGCGCCCCACGCCGGCGCCGGCCGCGGCGCCGAGCACCGCGAGCACCAGGGCGATGAGCGCAAGCGGGTGGAAGAGCAGCAGCGCCGCCACGCAGAGCGCCGCCGCCCACAGCGCCCCCACACCGGCGCGCGCCGCGTGCAGCGGGGTGGGCAGACGCCGGTAGAAGAGGACTCTGTTCACGGGCTCGGCTGCGGTAGCGCCAGCGCCGCACCGGACCCGGTGAGGGCCACGGCGAAGCGGTTGTGCAGGGTCGCCTGGTCGAAGTCCTGCGCCGCCAGCGCCACACCCGCGGCGTCGGTGCCCGTGACGACCCAGACGGGCGCGCTTTCGGCGTAGCGCGTCGCGGCGATCAACCCGGCGCCGGCGGTGAGCGTGCGCGTGGTGGCGCCCGTCGGCGTCCAGCAGCGTAAGCGTCGTCCCCGAGGTCGACATACGAGCGTAGACACCGCTTGAGGCGGGCCCCGCTCGATGCCTTCCGCCGCGGGGTCGACGGCGAGCGCCGGCCACCGCCCCACGAGCACGCGCAGCGTGTCGGGCTCTTCGCCCGGCACGACGGTGGAGAGGGCGGCGGGCACCCCCAATGCGCGCAGGCGCGCGAGCACCGTGCGACAGGGAGCGCTTTCCGCTTCGGCGCACTCCTCGCGCACCGGCAGTCGCTGACCGCCGGTCCCGTTCAGGAAGGGCTCGGGGAAGGAGCCCACGACCGCGGGGACTTCCTCGGTCTGGCTCCAGTCGTGCAGGTCCCACCAGACGTGGTCTCCCGGATGCACCACCGTCTCGGCGGCTCCCTTGGGAGCCTGGATGCCGTTGACGTAGTAGAACCAGTCGATCGGCTCTCCTCCGCTGCTGACCGCCTGAATGGCCGTCGATCGACTCCGCGAACCCTCCGCCGTAGCGGGTGGTGACGGCGTTGTTGCGCATCAGCAGGCTCATCACCGTTTCGGTGCCGCTCACGTGAGGGGCGCTCGACTGGTGCAGCACGGAGGCCCCGAATTCGCGCGTGACCGTCAGCTGAACGCCGGTCGGCGCAGGCCCGGGACCCAGCCCGCAGCCGGCCAACAGGCCGGCCGCGGCGAGGGTGAGCACCAACGCGAGACCAAACGCACGCCACCCCCGGCCTCGCGGCACCGAGGAGCATCCCGGCCGTCGCAGCAGCGAGGAGCGTCGCGAATGTGGGTCCTCAACGGACACGGAAAACGACGCGACTCGCCCCGTCGACAGGCTCCGTCGCCTGACCGGCGCCGTCGATGGCCTCAATCTCATAGGTGTAGCTGCCCCGGGGCAGGCGCGCCGGGAGCAGGTAGCTGAACGACGGGTTCGTTCCCACCGAGAAGAAGGCCGCCGGCTTCCCGCATTTGATGGCGACGAACCGACCCCTGCGGCCGCTGAACTGCAGGCAGCGTCCGCGGTAGCGACGCTTGAGGGAGATCTCGACGGCACGTAACTGCTGGCCGGCGGGCACCGCGACGGTCCCCTTCAACAGCCGCGGCGCCTTGTGGCGGGCGTAGCTGTGGCCGTTCTTGACGCCCGGCGATCGTCGCCGTGACGGGCAGGAGCGGGCTGGTCACAAGCGGTCCGCCGCTTGGCGGGTTCACCACCGGCCCACTGTGCGGCGCCGTGGTACCGCAGGTGCCGTCGTTGCCTTCGTGCACGCAGATCGTCGTCTCAGTGCGCACCCCAGGCGTCGGCGCTTCGTCTGAGCCAATCGCCTCCAGCGTGTAGGTGCCGTCACCGTAGAACTTCAACGTCGCGTGCCCCTGCGAGTCGGTCATCGCGCTCGTACCTCCGCCACTGACCGTCGCACCCACGGCAGGCGAGGCTTCGCCCTTGGCGGTGTACTGCGAAACGGTGACGGTGACCGGTTCGTTGGCATCGGCGCTGGGGGGCGCTTCAAGGCCAAGGGGCGTCGGAGACGGCGGACAGTCTTCGCCGTAACACGCGGGGAAGAACAGGACCCTGTCACCAGCTTCCAGCTCTGTTTCGCAGGCCCCTTCAGTCGATTCCTTGTCGTTAAGCCAGAAAGACCAGTAGTAGTTCGCCTTCGAGCCTTCTTCAAACAGGTGGGTCTCCCCCTCGATGGTGAAGATTTCGTACTGGTTGTACTTGCTGCTCCAGGGTCCGCTCCAATTACCGCCGGTCGCAAGCTGCAGAGCGCCGGCCGCACTCGTGCCGGCACAGGAGCCTTCCGGGTTGCCTTCCTTGTTGTCCTTTACGACCGGCACGGTCGTCGTGGTGACCTGTGTCGGCGGGAGCTTGGTTTCGGTCAAACCCTCCACCTCAACCGTCACCGTCGCCGGACCGGCCGCAAGCGCAGCCGAGGCAAACGCCAGCATCGAGAGCACCACAGTCGCGACGAGCGCCGAGCGCGAGCTTATACGGCGTATGAACATGAGCCACCCCTTTCCACGAGGGCTTGTGGGCTTGAGGTCGGAGGCAGGTCTCCTGGCTGCCGGGCCTACCCCTCCGCGCCTTCCCGTCCCGCCGGCGGCGGATCGGTGGCTGCGCGCCTCGCTGGCGCGCCGCAGTGGGCATCCCCGGTCACAGTGGCGGGTCCGCGCCGGATTCCCACCGGCTTCCCTTGACCACCGACCTTTTGGATCACTGCATCCTACCCTGACCCACGGCCAGGTGCACCACCTCAGCGCCCCAGCCCCTCCAGCTCGAAGCCCAGGTCCCCGAGCCCCGCGCGCTCCTCCTCCAGTGGCCGCGCGGCGACGATCAGCCGCCGCGCGTGGTCCAGGTCCTCCGAGCGCCCCACCGACAGCGCCCCCAGCACGCGCCCGCCCTTCAGGTACCAGACGGAGAAGCTGCCCTCCTCGAAGGAGCCGCGCACCACCTCCTCGTCCCACCCCTGCGCCGGGCCGACGTACTCCAGCGACGCCCAGTCGGCCAGGTCGGAGAAGAAGTAGGGCACCTCCGTGTGCGGCTGCTCGCCGCCCAGCATGTTCAGCGCGGCGGTCTTGCCGTGGTTGAAAGCGACGTCCCAGTGCTCCACACGGATGGGTCGGTCGTGCACGACGCTGTCGTAGGCCGCCACATCGCCCGCCGCCCACACCCCCGGCGCGGAGGTGAGCAGCATGCTGTCGCAGGCCACCCCGCCCCATTCGGGGTCCAGGCGCAACCCGGCGGCGCGCGCGAGCGTGGTGTCGGGCGTGACGCCGGCGCCGATCACCACCGCGTCGGCCTCCAGGCGCAGGCCTCCCTTGGTGAGCACGGCGCCCACGCGCCCATCGGTCCCCTCGAAGCGCTCCAGCTCGTCCTCGCCGTGGACGATGACCCCGTGCTCCTGCAGGCGCTCCTGGAAGAAACGCCCGGCCTGCGCGCCGAAGCCGCGCTCCAGCGTCACCGCCTCCTGCATCACCACCGTGCACGAGCTGCCCAGCAGCGTGAGCGAGGCGGCGACCTCACAGCCGATGTAGGAGCCGCCGATCAGCACCACCCGCTTGCCGGCGGCGTCGGCGCGGATCGCATCGGCGTTGCCCAGCGCGCGCAGATAGTGGATGCCCTCCAGCTCGCACCCCTCGACGTTCAGCCGCCGCACGTTGGCGCCGGTGGCGAGCAGCGCGGTGTCATACGCGACGACCTCCTTGCTGGAGAGCGTCGCCTCCTTCGCCGCCGCGTCGAGCTTCGTCACGCTCGTGCGGGTGCGCAGGTCGACCCGCTGCTGCACCCACCACTCCTGCGGGCGGAAGTACGTGTCCTCGCGCGCCTCCTTGCCCTGCAGGTAGCCCTTGGAGCAGGGCGGGCGGTTGTACGGCGGGTCGGGCTCGCGGCCCACCAGCAGGATCTCCCCCTCCGCGCCGGACTCGCGCAGCCAGCGCGCGCAGTTGGCACTCGCCAGGCCGCCGCCGATCAGCAGGTGCTCGACCTTGCGCGTGGACACCCCCCGCACTGTAAAGGCTCGCCTGCCGCACCGCCGGTGCATCCTGTGCCGCTTGCACGTGGACCGGTCCGAGAACAACGCCTACAACCCCGGCGGATGACGAATCGACCAGTGCGCCCATTCGGGGATGTGATCGAGGAGCCGCCAGCGCGGGCCGTCTTCATTGCGGTTGGGGCCAACGTCGGTGCCGTTGTGGCTCGTGTCCAAACGCAGCCCGGCGATCACGATGAACACGTGGTCCACCGGTGAGGTGGTCGCGTAGATCGTGACCCATCGCCCAGGGCCTGGAGCGCCCCAGTTTACGTAGTCTTGGGCCAGCGGGTTCGCGCGGATGATTTCCGCGATCGGGCGGGCCCCTGAGCGGTAGAGCACGTAATTGACGGTGCTCGAGCAATCCTCGCTGCTGGCCCCCCGCGGATCGGGGTGGCCGGTGGGGCCGTAGGGGAGTTCTTGCAACTCGTTGCCGGCGATCACCATCGCCTGCACCATGGGGGGCGCGTCGGCGGGGATCAGCGCCACGTGACCGTTCGTTGGCGAGAGCTCGGCCTGTTCTCCGGAGACGAACTCGACGGGCGTCGAGGTGTCCGATGCCCAGCCGCCCGTTGGCGCGCCTTCGCCGGCTCCCCCGCTCCCCTGAGCCGCAACGGACCCGCGGTAGACGGCCGCCCAGTGCTCGACCTCTTCGACGTACCACGTTGCGTGGTTGTAGGCGAAGATCGCCTCGCGGTAGTTGCCAGGAGCCCCCGAGGCGCACAGATAGTTGGCCGCGCCGTAGATCGCGTCGGCGGGGTTCCAGCGGTCGGGTGGGCCGTCGCCTTCGGCGTCCACGCCGTAGCGCGCCCAGGTGGAGGCCAGGAACTGCATCGGCCCGCCCGCGCCGGCGGAGTTGACTGCGCCCTCCTGGGTGCAGGCAGGGTCGGAGTCCTGGCCGTGGTCGCACTCCACCTTGCCGATCCCGGCCAGGATCGCCCAGTCCAGGCCGTAGCGCTGGGCCGCCTGCCGGTAGAGGCGCAGGTATTCCGGCGGGATCTGGGCCTGCGCGACAGCTGAGACGTCGCTGGTCTGTTCCGCTGCGCTCGCCGGCGCCCCGCCCTTGACGGTGAGCGCCGCCATGCCCATCAGCAGCGCCAGGAGCGCCACCGCGGCGACTCCCGCGCACACCGCCGCCAGCTTCAGGGGCAGCGGCACAAATGCGCCGACCAGCCTCACCGCCGCGCCGGACGGCCCAATTGGCGCTTGCGCCGCTGGGCCACCTCGTGGATGTCGCGCATCACGGGCGAGGACCCGGAGGCCAGCGAGCCGCTGCGCGAGGGCGCCTCCGCCAACCACTCCTCCACCGGCGAGGCAGGTGACTTGCTGGAGGCGGGTGACTCATGCCCGCCGTCCTTCATGCGCTGCTGCACGGTGCGGTCGAAGTCCCTGTCGACCTGGCGCTGCTCACGGCGCCCCAGCGACCCCGCCTCGCTCTGCGTCAGTTGCACCGCCGCTCCCTGCATCTCCTTGCGCAGCGCCAGCTCGCGATCGATCTGCAGCCGCGCCTGGCGCTGGTGGCGAGGGTCGAGCTGCTGGTATTCCGCCCGCCCATACCCCGCGAGGGAGGCCAGCGCGGCGTAGTCGCGCCGCTGCACGGGGACGCGGCCCGGCTGGCCGCCCAAACCGCCGCCGCCGGCGCCCACCCTCGCGCCAGAGGCTCCTGCACCACCGTGCCCGCCCAGTACCCCCTCCGCGCCGCCGCGTGTGCTCCCGCGCACCGCCGGCGCCCGGTCGCGCGCCCACGCCCGCCCGCGCCGCCTCGACGCTGCTCGGCAGCGCGGCCTGGGCGTCGAGAAAACGGGCGCGCTCCTCCTGGCCGGCGCGCGTGTACACCCGTCCGCCGGTGCGCTGCGCGCGCTCGCCCTCGCTGACCGTGCGCCGGGCAGCGGAGAGCGCCTGCTGCTCGCCGGCGATCTCGCCCTCGATGCGCTGGGCGCGCACGCCCAGCCGTGCGGCCCTGCGCGCGTCGCCGTGCTGTTGGGCCCTGCCCTGCTCGCCGCGCACCCGCGCCAGCTGGTGCTGCCTCGCGGCGAGGTCCGCCTGCAGTTGCGGCGCCGCGCGCACCCGCGCGCGGGCCTGGCCGTGCTCGTCCTCGAGCGTGCGCCCCGCCTGCTCCTCGGCCTGTGTGCGCGCCCGCTGGCGTATCGCCTCGGCGCGTGCCTGGCGCTGCTGCACGGTGGGAGCCGGCTGGGAGAACCTGCCCCTGACCCAGCCCGCCCCGCGTGTGGCGGCGTGGCGCGAGATCGGCAGCGCCCGCTTCAGCAGCCTTGTCCCGGACGACGCCGACCGACCGGCCGCGCCCGCTGGGCGGTGCTCGCCGCTGGCGAAGCTCAGCACCTGGTGGCGCTGGCGCCAGGCGCCCCACCACACGGCGCTGATCAGCAGCCACTGCGTCCACCAGCCGAGGCCCTGCAGGCCCAGCAGGATCCGCACCATCATGAGCAGCACGCCCAGCAGCAGCGAGAAGAGCAGCTTGGAGACAACCGCGCCGAGCAGGCGCGTGGCCCAGCCCCGGAACACCGCCCTGCCGCCGTCGCCGAACCCGGGGGCCAGCACGGCGGCGGGCGCCATCAGCAGGTAGACCAAGCTGAGCAGCGCCGCGCCGAGCAGGTGCAGGGCGATGAAGCCGAGCACCAGCACCATGCCCGTGGCGCCAAGCAGGATTAGCATCAGCCCAGCCGCCCGCTGGATGGTCGCGCCGCTGCTGCGGAACTGCGCCTGCGCCGCCGTCGCCCCCCTGCATTCGTCGATCGATTTGCTGCCGCACAGCACGTTCAGCAGCGAGCCCGATCTACTGACGGAGTTGCGCAGCGCTCCATTGGCGGGCAGCGCGAGGAACAGCTCGCCGTTGGTCTGCGCGTCGTGCAGCTCTTCGGCGCCCGGGCCACTCGCAGCGTGTGCTTCTTCGCTGCTGATCGGCGTGCAGTCCTTGAATTCCTTTTCTACTTCGCTGCACCCAACGCGCCCGCCCTCGGACACCGTTGCCGTATGCAGCGCGGCGCTGCGCAGGCGCGCTTCCAGCAGCGTCGGGTCGCGGCACCACCGCACGTTGCCGAACTCCAGGTAGCACCAGGGGGCTTCGATGCCGTAGTCGAAGACGGTCGCCATCCCTTCGCTGAGCGGGCGCGCACCACCGCCCGGGGTCCCCTGCGCGACAGCCCCCAGCGTCCCCAGGCTGGCCTGGTTGGTCCACGCTCCAAGCGCCCCCACAGTGTCGGCGGGGTCGGCGATCATCCACAGCCCCGCGGCCATCATCGCGATCGTCAAAAGCGCCTGGCCGAGCGACTGCGCCACCCGGCGGCGCACCAGCCCGTGGTAGACGGTGCACACGGAGGCGACCGCCAGCACGCCCACCAGCCAGGGGTCGGTGAAGGTCGTCTGGGCCTGGCGCAGCCCGCGACCCACCTCCCCCATCGTGGAGCTGTCGAGCAGGTCGATCGAGTAGCACCACTCGAGCATCACCAGCAGCGCGTGCACGACCCACACCAGCACGATCCACACGGGCGCGAGGACGTAGTCCTGCAATAGCGCCATCGGGTTGAGTTCGAGGAACCCGTGTTCGAAGTTGACGTCGAACGCGTAGTTGGACGTCGGCGCCGGCGCCGCGAGAAAGTCCGAGGTGCGGCAGTTGCGCAGCGCCTGCTGTGAGAGCCCGCCCGCGCCGGCGGGGTGCCTGCAGAGGGGACTGCCCAGCCCGTTGCCCACCAGCGGGTCGCCTTCGATGGCCGGCTGCGCGAAGGACTCCGGTTCTTCCTTGTGGTGGGCTTCCGCGGGCGGGTTGGCGCCCGCCACGTGGGAGACCAGCGGCGGGTCCGCCGGCGCATGGGGTGCGGCCTGGGCCACGGGCGCCGGAAACAGGACGAACGCCGCGAAGACAGCCAGCGCCAATCTCACGTGGCGCCCCCCACCGGCGACGGGGTGGTCGAGAAGGCGCGCAGCAGCGCCGGCACCACCACCTCCACCTGGATCGCCTCGACGCGCCCACGGTGGTCGCGGAACAGACATCGCCCGGCTTCGAAGTCAAGCAGGGCCGAGCGCAGCGCGCGCTCCTCGGGGTCGATCCCCAGCAGCTCGAGCGCGCGGGCAGCCTCGGCCTCCGAGCGCATGCCGAAGGCGAACGTCGCGCCCAGCAGGTTCTCCAGCGAGCTTCGCTCGCCCACCAGCGCGTCGCTCACCAACTGCGTGCTGATGATCGGCACCGCCAGCTCCGAGCGGCCCATGCGCTGCAGCGAGGCCAGCAGCTGGCGCCCCACCGGGTCGCCCAGGAGCCGCCACCCCTCATCGAAGGAGAACACCTTCAGCCGCTCGCGCTCGCGCGCCATCAGGTGCATCGCGAACATCGCGATCAGGCGCACCAGCTGCTCACCAACGCGCTCGGATTGCGAGTACTCCGCGCGCCGCGCGCCCGGCTCGGGGCCGGGCAGGTCGCGGATCGGCAGGTAGGTGACCTGGCGGCTGCCCACCGCCGCGAGCGGCACGTCGGGGTCTGCGAAGCCCAGCTGGGTGAGCCCCGAGCGCGCGTACACCTCGAGCGTCTTGGCGACCTGCACGTCGACGGCGTCGCCTTCGCGCAGGGCTCGCACGACCTCCCCGCACGTCGGTTCCCCGCGCGCAGCCCTCCCGCCCACAGGGGCCCCGCGTCCCCCCTCCTCGTGCACTGGCTCCGGGTGTGGTTCACCGCGCCCCGCCTGGCCGCAGCGGCGCACCACGCGGTCGACTGCACCGACGATCGCCGTCTCCCACGCGGGCTCGGCGCGCCCGGGCAAGAGGTCGCGCAGGAACGACACGGCGGCTTCCTGGCGCAGGTGCTCGGGCGCCACGCGCAGCGGGTCGAGCACCCCGCGCAGCGCTGGGTCGGGGCGCAGTACCAGCTGCTCGACGTGCGGCGCCACCTCATCCAGCAGGTGGAAGCGGTGGTCGCCCTTGGGGTCCACGTCGATCACCCGCGCGCCCAGCAGGAACGCCTCGTACTTGAGCTTCTGGTCGAGCGTGGTCTTGCCCGACCCCAGCGCGCCGACGCTGAGAATCGCTGCGTTGCGATCGCTTTCGGAGCCCTCGCGCAGGTTGAACAGCACGGGGCGCCCCGAGCCCGAGAGGGTGTGCCCCAGATAGAAGCCCCGGCGCGAGCCCACCGCGTGCGTGGCGGTGGGCATCGTCGCCGCCACCTGCTCTGGCGTCAAAGTGTCGTCGTAGCCGGCGATGCGCGTGCGCTGCGCGGGCAGGTGCTGCCAGAACAGCTCCAGCTGCTCGCCCAGCGGGCGGTGCAGACGGATCTCCCCGTACGCGCGGCGGCAGACCTCTACGCGGCGCTCCAGCTCCTCCTCGCTGGGCGCACCGATCGCCACCGCGAGCGTCGCGCGCAACAGCGGCGGGCGGCTTGAGGACTGCAGGTAGGAGAGCAGGTCGCGCGCCTCCTGGGTGCGCTGGTAGCCGAGGTCTGAGACTCCCTGCTCACCGTCCTGCTCAGCGCGCACGATCTGGTCGGCGTCCTGGATGCGCCGCCGCGCGATCCGCAGCGCCAGCTCGTTGGGCAGGTAGCGCGCGTTGAGCGACAGGTCCACATCGAACCCCACGCTCTCCACCGGCGCGAACATCAGCTCCACGCGCGCACCCGGGAACGAGGCCTGCTCGGGCAGCGCCCCCAGCACCAGCTGGGCCTGCCAGCTCGTGCCCTGCTCGGATTCCACGCGCAGCGTGCGCCCGCGGTGCTCCACCCAGCTGTCACACCAGCGCAACAGGTCGCCCTCCAGCGGTGCCAGCACGGCCTGGCCGTTGCGTTCGAAGACCAGCGCCCGCGGCTCGTGCAGCCCCTCCACGTGGGGCTCACCCAGCCCGCGGCAGAAGGCGCGGCGCACCAGCCACTGCAACTCCACACCGCGCGCGGGGCGCACGTCGAGGAAGTCCGCCACGCGCGCGTGCACCTGGTCGGCGCGTACGCGCGCCCGCTCCAGCTCGGCGGCGCTCAGCAGGCGCCTGTCGCGCACCGACAGTCCCCGCCGCAGCGCGCGCAGCCACTCGCGCGGGTGCTGTTCGGCGGCGCGCGAGACGTAGGTGGCGACGTCGCGCTCGGGGTCGCGCAGGCTCACCAGCAGGAACACCGCCGGCCACCGCGCATCGAGCTCGCGCAGGCGTGCCGCGTGCTCCTGGGCGTAGCGCGAACGGGCGCGCCTGCGGGCTGTGGCGTCGTTGCGGGCCGTGGCGTCACGGTCGGCTCCCGCGCCAGCTCCAGTCGTGGAGCCATGCCCGACCGTGTCGTGCTCGTCCAACTCGCGCACGTAGCGCTCGCTGTCCCAGCGGCGGTTGACGCGCAGGATCTGCACGTCCGCCTGCACCGCCTCCAGCGCCCCCAACAGCGCCATGAAGCGCGCGCGCTTCTCGTCTTCGGGCAGGCACGCATAGGAGGCCACGGGCACCGAGAACGCAGCCCATGCATCGTCGAGACCAGCGGCGAAGACACAGTTGCCGTAGACGAAGCTGAGCGGGGTCGTCACGGTCTTACCGGCCCCGCGTGGGGTCCTCGCTTCGCGGCGCGCGTGAGGTGCGCTCGCCGGACGCCCACACATCCAGCCGAGACCGGGGCGCCATCGCGATCACCTGACCAGAGGAGAGAGCGCGCCGGCCAGGCAGCTCGCGCAGGCTCAGCTTTGCGGGTGCGCCCACGGACGCGAGGAGTCCTCGGCCATAGGCGCTGCGCTCGTGGGCCACCGCCACCAGCACGGCCCCCGGCCCGCTGTAGCGCAGGCGGCGCAGCCGCCCGTCTGAGCCGTCGGGCAGCAGCAGCACCTCGGGTGGGTGCCAGTGCCGCCCGGGCACCGAGCGCGCGCGCCGCCCGCGCGCGTGCAGCCCCACCAGCTGGCGTGGGCCGGTGGCGTAGCGCACCAGCGCCCGCGCCGCCAGGTGAAAGGGCCGCCCCTCGACGCGGATCACGGTGAGCAGCGCGGCGGCGCCCAGCGGCAGCGCCAGCTCGCGCAGGTACCACGGCAGCGCCCGCACCGCCACACCGACCAGCGGGGTCGCCCCCGCCAGCAGGGTGGCCGCCAGCAGCACGATGCAGTACACCGCCCCCCGTACCGGCACGCCGCCCGGGTTCAGCCGCAGCCGGTCGATGCGGTAGATGCGCCGCTCCAGGTCGAACACGCTGCGGTAGGAGCGGATCTCGATCGCCACTACGACGCCCCGAAGACCGAAGTGACGGTGTCCTGCAGCAGGCTGACCCCCGTCGGGGTGGCCAGCAGGATCGCCACCGTCCCCACGACGAACACGCCCGCGGCCTCCTTGAAGTCGCGTCGGAAGGCCAGCACGATGCCGGCGATCGCGAAGGCCAGCCCGATCAGGCTCATCGCCACCTTGCGCCCCGTTTCACCGGCCTTGCTGGCGGCCGCTTCCAGCGAGTTGGTGCCCCCGGCGGAGCTAGCCGCGGGCTGGGCCGCGGTGGTTGCCGAGCGCACCACCTGGGCGCTGGCGGGCGGGCAGCCGGCGGCCAGGAAGCCGCAGCCGAGCGCCATCGCCACCAGCATGCTCGCGCGGCGGCGCGGCCGGTTGAGGCTGGAATTGGGTGAATCGAGAACCTTCATCTCATGCTCCTTTGTTGGGTTTGGTTTTTCGGGTCTGTCGACTGGCTGTCCGTCACGAAAAGCGGTCGTCCTAGCCGTCGGGGTTGGTCTGGATCGCTGAGATCTCCCAGCGCCCCTGCGCGCGGGTGACGTCCAGTTCGTAGGCAAGCGTGTACTGCACCCCCCGTTCGTCCTGGGCGTTCACCGTGGCCACCACCGCGCCGCCGCCCGGCGCCCAATCGAGCTGGGTGACCCCGCGCAGCGAGAGCGCCGTGGCGGGCCCCGGCAGCGACACGCGCGCGCCCACCGTCAGGTCGGCCGCCAACTCCGAGGCCGCGCCGGCCAGGTAGTTGCGCAGCGCGCGCTGCACCACCGTCGCCAACGCCGGTTCTTCGACTTCGTGCGTGCCCCCGCCGTGGTTCGTCTCGGCGGGCGCCGTGGCGGGCGCGCCCACGATCGCCGGATACCCGCCCAGCGCCAGGGCCCCGCCGGGCGCGCGCAGGACGCTTACCGTCAGATACACCAACCCTGCGGAGGTCTGCGCGGCGACGGTGTAGACGTGTTCGCCCGGCTGGGGCGTGCGTACCTGCACGACCTGGGTCCACTGCACCTGCTCCTCGCCCGTGCTGGGCACCTGCAACCCAGCGTCGGGTTCCATCTCCGCGCCCACGAACTGCGCCAGCCCCTGGCGGTGGGCTTCGGGGTCCTGCGCGTCCCACGTCAGGTAGCGCCGCGCAAACAGCGCCGCGAAACCTTCGGCGCCCAGGTCCGCGGGCGCCGGCCCCTGCTGCGAGACCTTCGCCGCGGGCGCCCGCGGCGGGTCGATCGCGAAGCGGGCGCTCGCCAGCAGCCCCACCACCGCCAGCGCCTGCAACAGCCAGCGCGGCAGTTCGCGCGCCACGCGCAGCCGCCACAACGGTCGCGGGGCGAGCGTCACGTGCGGGCGTGGGTTTGCTGACACGGCCTGCTTCCTCACCGTTCGAAGCTGAATTCGGGGGCCTGTGCCTGGGCCGGGGCTTCGTCGCCGCTGGCGGGAGCGGCAACTGGGATCGGGGTCGCAGCCGGGGTGTAAGCGGTGGCCGTGGCGTGGGCGGCAGCGGTGATGTGAGCAGCGGTGGCATGGGCGGCAGCGGTGGCATCGGTGGCGTGAGCGGCAGCGACATGAGCAGCAGCAGCGGTGTGAATGGCCACCGACGAGGAGGCCATCGAGACTGCGTGCCAGACCCTGGGAACCACAGGTGTCGTGCGCTGAGCGGGCGCCTCCGCCGGGGCGGGCGCGGCGGATGCCGACAGCGAGTGAGCGGGCAACGACGCGACCCCTCCCTCTCCTCTCCTTTCCCCGCCCACGGGCGCGCGCAGACTGTGGAGGGCGAGCGCCGCCACGAGTCCCACGCCGGCTCCCAGCAACGTCATGACGGCCACCCGGCGCAACTGTCCTGCCCCCGCGCCACGCCGCGCGCGGGGTGGCACGTCGCCTGGCTCAGGGACGGACTCCGTGGCAAGCTCGCGCGTGGGCGTCTCGGCCTCGAACTCGGGCTCAGGCCCCGCGAACCACTCGTCCACGTCCGGCGCTTCGTCCTCGCCGTAGAAGCGGTACACCTCGCGGGGGCCTCGGCGCGGGAACTTCACGGCTGCTCCTCCTGGCAGTGCACGCGGGCGGCCGGGAGCCTGGGGGTGTGAGGGGATGGCTCCCGGCCGCGAGCGCGCGGATGGGCAGCGCCGTGCGGTCGTTTCAGTGACCGACCGCCGGCGGCCCAAGGGACGCGCCTATGAGGGTGTGAGTTGGTCATAGGTGGGTCCCTTTCTCTTCTTCCGACCGACCCACCGCAAACGGGACACCCTCCTGCGCAGATTCAGACCCCGCCTGCGCAGATCCAGACGGGACGCCCACCTGCACGGCTGCAAACGGGACACCTTCCTGCGCTGATTCGCTGAGCGCGCGCAGGCGCGCGCGGGCGCGTTGGGCCACCTTGCGGTACTTCTCCGCGCTCCATCCGTGGGTGGCGCAAAAGGTGGCGGGACTCATCTGCAGCCCCACCTGACAGGCCAGCACCAGCTGTTGGTCGGGGCTCAGCGCGCGCGCCACTTCGGGCAGGCGCTGCAGCTGCAGACGCAGCTCCACCAGTTCCTCGGTCCCAGCGCGCGGGTCGGGTACGGCGCGACCTTCGTCTTCCAGGACGTCCAGCACGAGCGCGTGCTCCAGCCGGGCCTGCATCGGGCTGCGGCCCCCCAGCGCGCGCCGGCGGTCATTGATGCGTGAGAGGAAACGCTGCTCAAGTGCGTTGGCGATGTGCGCCGTGCCAGAGAACGGCGCCCCCGTCCGCGCGCGGCTCACCAGCTCGATGGTCGCCTGGCTCAGGCAGTCTTCGAGGTCATCCGCGCGCAGGCGGTGGCGGTGCGCGTGCAGCAGCGCCTGGCGCCTGGCACACGCCACCAGCGCTACCCGCTCGGCCCCCTCGCGCCCGCTGGGGGCTGGTCTTTTGTGCTCGCATCGGGTAGACACGCATACATGTCGAGCCCGCGCGCGCATCGACCCCCCTCCAATCTGCCCCGCCCGTCCGGCGAACCCTGTCGATTACCGTGAGCCCCATGAACCCCAACCCCCTCCAATGAGCCTCATCGACGGCCTGCGCGCGGTGGACGGCTTCCAGCAGCACCACCCCCGCTTGAGCTTTCCGGCCGCTGTCGTCAAGAAGTTCGGCGACGACCAGGCCTCGCAGCTGGCCGCGCTGATCGCCTACTACGGGTTCGTCTCGCTGTTCCCGCTGCTGCTGGTGTTCGTCACCGTGCTGGGGTTCGTCTTGCAGGGCAACCCCAGCGCGCAGGCGCACATCCTGAACTCGACGCTCAGCCAGTTCCCCGTCATCGGCACCCAGCTGCAGCAGAACGTCCACTCGCTGACGGGCTCCACGGGCGCGCTGGCGATCGGTCTGGTGGGCTCGCTGCTGGGGGCGCTGGGCATCACCGGCGCCACGCAGAACGCCTTCAACCAGGTGTGGCACGTGCCGCGCAAGGACCGCCCCAACTTCCTCTCCGGGCGTCTGCGCGGCCTGGGCACGATCACCTTGCTGGGCGTGCTGAGCGTCCTCTCCACCGTCGTGGCGGGGGCGGTGACGGCGCAGATCCCCAGGGGCACCCTCGCGACCGCCGGCGGGGTTGTGCTGGCGCTGGGCGCCAACCTGCTGCTGTTCTTCGCCGCCTTTCGCCTGCTCACGGTCGATGCGGTGCGCACCCGCGAGCTGCTGCCCGGCGTGGTGTTCGCCGCGGTGCTGTGGCAGGTGCTGCAGTACGTGGGCGGCTACTACGTCGCCCACGTCGTGCGTCACGCGCAGGAGACCTCGGGCCTGTTCGCCTTCGTGCTGGGCCTGCTGGCGTGGCTGTACCTCGGCGGCCAGCTGACGCTGGTGGCAGCGGAGATCAACGTCGTGCGCGCCCGCCGCCTGTGGCCGCGCAGCTTCTTCACGCCTCCCCTGCTGGACGCCGACAAGCGCGCGCTGGTCTCCTCCGCCGGGGTCGAGGAGCGCGTGGAGCAGGAGTCCGTCGAGGTCACCTTCGATGGCCTTTGAGCCGCCACTGCACGGCGCAAGCCGGTCGCACGTCGATGAGGAGAGCCGGCCTACCGGCCGGCAGCGTGCCGCTCGTGGCGAGCCCTCTCGCGTGGTCCTTGCACAAGCAACGATCTTTGGCTATACTACCTAACAAATCGTAAGTCTATATGGAGCCTATAGCTATGAATGACACTCCCTCCCAGCCCCCCACTCCCCCCGCAGAGCCCAAGCGCGTGCTGCGCCTGATCCCCCTGGAGGACACCGTGGTGTTCCCCAGCATGGGCATCACGCTGACGGTGGACGTCGGCGAGGACGACCACGTAGTGCTTGTGCCCCGCCACGAGAACGAGTTCCTTGAGGTCGGCACCGTGGCCTCGGTGGACGAGCAGATCCGCCTGCCCGGCGGCGGCCGCGCGGTGACCATCTCCGGAGACCACCGCGCGCTGATCGGCGCCGCCCAGACCGGCCCCGAGGGCGAGCTGCGCGTGGAGGTGGAGGAGCACCCCGACTCCGTACCGGTGGACGGGCGCACGCGCGACCTCGAACGGGAATACCACGCGATCGTCGAGGAGATCCTCGAGCTGCGCGGCGACGACGGTCGTATCGCGGCCTTCCTGCGCGCGATCGTGGAGCCCGGGCCGCTGGCCGACTCGGCCGGCTACTCCCCCAATTTGTCATACCAGCAGAAGGTGGAGCTGCTGCGCACGCTCGACGTCACCGAGCGCCTGGCGCTCGCCGTCAAGCTGCAGCGCGAGTCCCTCGCCGAGCTGCAGGTGCGCAAGCGCATCCGCGAGGACGTCCAGGACGGCGCGGAGAAGCAGCAGCGCGACTACTTCCTGCGCAAGCAGATGGAGTCGATCCGCAAGGAGCTGGGCGAGGACGAGGGCTCGATCGTGGAGGAGTACCGCGCCAAGATCGAGGCCGCGGAGATGCCCGAGGACGTCAACGAGCAGGCGCTGAAGGAGCTCAGCCGCCTGGAGCGCATGGGCGAGCAGACGGGCGAGAGCTCGATGATCCGCACCTACCTGGACTGGCTGATCGCGCTGCCCTGGAGCAAGCGCTCGGAGGAGCACCTCGACCCGGTGGCCGCGCGCGAGGTGCTCGACGCCGACCACGCTGGGCTGGAGGACGTCAAGGACCGCGTCACCGAGTACCTGGCGGTGCGCAAGCTGCGCCAGGACCGCGGCATCGAGGCCGACCCCAAGTCCGGCGCGATCCTCACCCTGATCGGCCCCCCGGGCACCGGCAAGACCTCGATCGGCGAGTCGATCGCGCGGGCCACGGGCCGCGAGTTCGTGCGCATGTCGCTCGGCGGGGTGCGCGACGAGGCGGAGATCCGCGGGCACCGCCGCACCTACATCGGCGCCCTCCCAGGCCGCCTGGTCAGGGCGCTGCGCGACGCCGGCACGATGAACCCGGTGATCCTGCTGGACGAGGTCGACAAGGTCGGCGCGGACTGGCGCGGGGACCCCTCCTCGGCGCTGCTCGAGGTGCTGGACCCGGCGCAGAACCACAGCTTCCGCGATCACTACCTCGACGTCGAGCTGGACTTGAGCCAGGTGATGTTCCTGGCCACGGCCAACGTCGCCGACACGATCCCCGGGCCGCTGCTTGACCGCATGGAGGTGATCCGCTTCGACGGCTACACCAACACCGAGAAGCTGGCCATCGCCACCGGATACCTGTGGCCGCGCCAGCGCGACCGCAACGGGCTGCGCGAGGAGGAGGTGTCGATCTCCGACGAGGTGCTGAACACCGTCATCGCTGAGTACACCCGCGAGGCGGGCGTGCGCAACCTCGAGCGCGAGCTGGGCACCGTGCTGCGCAAGACCGCCACGCGCGTCGCCTCCGGCCAGGTGGAGCCCCCCGTGGAGATCGACCTGGAGGTGGTGCGCGACGCGCTGGGCCGCCAGAAGTTCTTCCAGGAGTCCGCGATCCGCACCGCCGTCCCGGGTGTGGCCACCGGCCTCGCCGTGACGGGCACGGGCGGCGATGTGCTGTTCGTGGAGGCCACCAAGATGAAGTCCCCGGGCTCCGGCGGCGGCGGCGGGCTGGTCCTGACCGGCCAGCTGGGCGACGTGATGAAGGAGTCGGCGCGCATCGCCCTCTCCTACGTGCGTGGCCACGCGGCCGAGCTGGGCATCGAGGAGAGCGTGTTCGATGGCCACGAGTTCCACGTGCACGTCCCCGCGGGCGCGATCCCCAAGGACGGCCCCTCGGCGGGTGTGACGATGGTCACCGCGCTGGCTTCGCTGCTGTCGGACAGGCCGGTGAAGCACACGGTGGGGATGACCGGCGAGGTCACCCTGCAGGGCCGCGTGCTGCCGATCGGCGGGCTCAAGCAGAAGGCCTTGGCCGCGCACGCGGCGGGCCTCACCGACGTGATCATGCCCGAGCGCAACCGCGGCGACCTCGATGAGATCCCCGAGGAGGTGCGCGAGCAGATGAGCTTCCACCCGGTGATGACGGTGCAGGAAGTGCTCGACCGCGCGCTGGAGCCGGCCCGCGAGACCGTGGCGTCCTGACGTCCCGCTCACAAGGCCCCGCCCATGGCATCTGTTCCCAACCCCCGGTCTCAGCGCAATGTCCCGCTGTCGTAGCCCCCAGCCCGTCCCCCAGGAGGTCCGTCGCGCCGCGGACCTCCTGGAGCGACGCTGGCAGTTGTCGATCATCTACGCCGCGCTCAGCGGCGCGCTGCGCTTCAACGAATTCGTCGGCGCCGTGCAGGGCATCTCTCCCAGGATGCTCTCCGAGCGATTGCGCGAACTGGAGGCCGCCGGGCTGTTGCAGCGCGCGGTGCTTCCCACCAGCCCGCCGACGGTCGAGTACAGGCTCACCGCGCGCGGGCGCCAGCTGGGACCGCTGATCGAAGCGATGTGCGCCTACGCGGAGGAGCCGACGGGCTGAGCGAGCACCTGGGGTTTACGGCTACCGGGGACCAACGCGGAGGGGACGACGCGGGGGCCAACGAGCCAGGGAGCCAAACCCTACGCCCCGGTCGCCAGAGCCGGCTGAGGCTCTGACTCCTCGTGACAGCCGGCGGCGTCGAGCGAGGCACCCACAAGCGCGCCGCCCTCGCACTCCTCGGCCAGCACCAGCCGCCGGGGGTTGCGCACGCCCACAGCGCCGACCACCCCGCCGGCGGCCACCAGCAGCGCGGCGATGCCCATGCCGAGGTGGAAGCTTTCAAGCGACGCATTCTCAGCCGCGGCGGTGACGGCGCTGGCCTGGCGCGGCGGCAGGCCCGACGTATCGGGCAGGCCCAGCGGGAGCTTCTTGGCTTCGCTGACGACCGCCTGCGCGCGCGGGCCGAGCGGCTGTCCGGCCAGACCGGAGTCGAGGTGGGCGACGAAGGAGGCCGCGATCGCAGCGCCCACCGCGGCCGTGCCCAGCAGGCCGGCGACGCGCGCCACGGCGTTGTTGACCGCCGAGGCGATCCCGGCCTGGTCTGTTTCCACACCCGCCAGCACCGCCGCGGTGAGCGGGGCCACCGTCATCGACAGGCCAAGCGAGAACACGAGCAGGCCGGGGAGCACGTCAGTGAGGTAGTCGACGTGCACCCCCACGCGCTGGAAGAGCAGCAGACCGCAGGCCGCCAGCAAGGGACCGGCGCCCATGAACAGGCGCGGGCCGTAGCGGTCGGCGAGCCCGCCGAAGCGGCGGGAGAGGCTGAACATGACCACCGTGGTGGGCAGCGTCGCCAGCCCGCTCTCCAGCGGCGTGTAGCCGGCCACCTGCTGCAAGAACAGCACGAGGAAGAAGAACAGGATCGCCAGCCCCGCGTACATCGAAAGCGTCTCCACGTTGCCCGCGGAGAAGTTGCGCCGGCGAAAGAGCCCCAGCGGCAGCATTGGGTCGCGCGTGCGCGACTCGTACACCCCGAAGCACGCAAGCAGCGCCACACCGGCGATGAGCGGGATGCTCACCGCGGGACTCCCCCACCCCAGCCGCGGCTGCTCGATCAGCGCGAACACTGGCCCGGCGAGGCCGAGCGCGCACAGCAGCGCGCCCACCCAGTCAATCCGCCTGGAGGTGTCGCGCGGGCGCGCCTCGGTGCGCGGGATCACGAGCAGGATCAGCGCCAGGCACGCCGCCACGAACGGCAGGTTGACGAGGAAGATCAGCCGCCACGAGCCCAGCGCCAGCAGCTCGCCTCCGGCGAGCGGGCCGAGCACCGCGGCGATCCCGCCCCACGCCGTCCAGCTGCCGATCGCGGGGCCGCGCTCCTCCTCCGGGAAGGTCGCCACGATCACCGCCAGCGCGGAGGGCGTGAGCAGCGCGCTCGCCACGCCCTGCAGCGCCCGCGCGGCGATCAGCGCCTGGATCGAGGGCGCCAGCGCGCACAAGAGCGAGGCCGCACCGAAGCCCCCCACTCCCAGCGCGAAGATGCGCCGCTCGCCGAACAGGTCCCCCAGCGAGCCGCCCACCAGGATCAGCGAGCCGAGCGTCAAGAGGTAGGCGTTGACGACCCACTGCTGCGCCGCGAGCCCGCCGCCCAGGTCATGCTGGATGGTGGGCAGCGCGACGTTGACGATCGTCCCGTCGAGCAGCGCGATGCCCGAGCCCAGGATGCAGGCAACGAGCGTGAGGCGCTTGACCGAGTCGCTGCTGCGGGGGGCGGAGCCGCGGGCGCTCATCGCACCCACGGTATCCACCCCGTGCGCTGAGGCCGTCTCAGGCCGCGGACTCCTCCTTCTCGGCCTCCTTGAGCTCACGCTCGAACTCCTTGGCGTCGGCGTCCAGTTCCTTTTCGATCGACTTTTCCGCCCGCGTGAGCGCCTTGTCCAGCTGCTCTTCAAGGCGCGACTCGCCGACTACGACCAGCGCCGCCTGACCCTCGTCCAGCAGCTCGCCCAGCTCCTTGGCGTCGCCGCGCGACATGCCGCGCCGCACGTGGCCGATCACACCGCCGGCCACACCACCGACGGCGGCGCCGGCGAGCACGGAGGGCGGGAACAGCACTCCCACGACCGCGCCGACGGCGATCCCGGTCCAGGCGCCGTGCTGGGTCGGCTTCTCGTGCTTCATCACGTGCACCTTGCCGTCTTGGTCCTTGGTTATGAGCGCCACGTCGTAGGTGCCCACCAGCTTGGCGGCGTGCAGGTCGAGCAGGGCGTCGTAGTCGGCCTCGGCGTCGGCGCGCTCGGCGTAGGTGGCGGCATAGACGAAAACTGGCTTGTCACTCATGGGGTCTCCTTTTGGGGTTTGTTGAGAGATGGTGTTCAGGTGGCGATCAGCCCGCACTACGGGCGCGATGCATCGTGTTCAGGTGGCGATCAGCCCTCGCTGCAGGGCGTAATGCACCAGCTCGGCCCGTGTGGAGAGGTCGAGCTTCTGCTGGATGTGCGCGCGGTGGGTCTCCACCGTACGCACAGAGAGATAAAGCTGCTCAGCGATCTCGGTGTTGGTGTGCCCCAGCGCGATCAGCCGCAGCACGTCCACCTCACGCTGTGAGAGGTCGTCCGGCGGCCCGGGCGGCGGCTCGGAAGCCATGCGCGCGCCCAGCCGCGGGTTCAGGTAGCTCTCCCCCGCGGCAGCGCGGCGCACGGCCTCGACCAGCTCGTCGTCGGCGGCCTCCTTCAGGACGTACCCCAGCGCGCCCGCCCCCAGCGCGCTGCGCGCGAAGGCCGGCTCCTGCTGCATCGTCAGGACCACGATCTGGGTGTCCGGGGCCTCCCCGCGAATCACCGGGATCGCATCGAGGCTCGACCCGCCGGGCATGTTGAGGTCGAGCACCAACACGGCAGGGTGGTGGCCGCGCACGTAGCGTTTGGCCTCCTCGACGTTGCTGGCCTCCGCCACAACCTCGAAGCCGCTCTCGCCGTCGAGCAGCAGGCGCAGCCCGCTGCGCACAACAGCGTGGTCGTCGGCGAGCACGATCCGGATTGTCTGCTGGCGAGGACTCGCCTCGACATGGCCGGCGACAGCCCGCTCAACATCGCGGTCGGACACCTCACCAAGGTAGCGCGTTGGACCGGTGCGTAGCATTGAGCGCGTGCCCGACCCACAGAACGAGCCCAACCCGCAAAGCCAGCATCGACGGGACACCCACCCGCCGATGCCGCGCGACAAGCGCGGCTGGCAGGTCGCCCCGGCGCCCGACGGGCGCGGGATGCCCGAGCAGGCCCCGAGCGGCCCGCCGGCGCACCGCACGCGCGGCTTCATCTGGTTCGTGCTGGCGCTGATCGCGTTCAACTGGCTGTTCGTGCTGCTGTATGAGCCCGGCGCCGGCCAGCCGCGGGTGACGGTGTCGTTCAACCCCTTCTTCCTCGAACAGGTCAGGGGCGGGGAGGTGAAGTCGATCTCCTCCAAGGGCGACACGATCGATGGCACCTTCAAGAGCAAGCTGCGCTACCCCGCGAGCGATAAGAAGGCGACGCCGACGACGCTGTTCGCCACCGAGGTGCCGAGCTTCTGGAACGGCAGCCAGCTCGCCGCGCTGTTACAGGAAAAGGACGTCGAAGTCAACGCCAAATCGACCGCCCAGACGACGTCGCTGCTGAGCGAGCTGCTGCTCGGCTTCGGCCCCACGCTGCTGATCGTGGGGCTGTTCATCTTGCTCGCCCGGCGCATGGCCAGAGCAGGCGGGGCGATGGGCGCGCTGGGCAACTTCGGGCGCTCGCAGGCGCGGCGCGTGGACCCGGCGCAGATCCGCGTGACCTTCAAGGACGTCGCGGGCATCGACGAGGCCAAGAGCGAGCTCTCGGAGATCGTGGATTTCCTGCGCAACCCCGAGCGCTACGGGCGCCTGGGCGGGCGCATGCCCCACGGCGTGCTGCTCGCCGGCGCGCCCGGCACGGGCAAGACGCTGCTGGCGCGCGCGGTGGCCGGCGAGGCGCACGCCGCGTTCTTCTCGATCAGCGCCTCGGAGTTCATCGAGGCGATCGTCGGCGTGGGCGCCTCGCGCGTGCGCGACCTGTTCGCCAAGGCCAAGGAGGCGGCGCCGGCGATCGTCTTCATCGACGAGCTCGACGCGATCGGGCGCTCGCGCCAGGGGTCGGTGTCGGTGACGGGCGCCAACGACGAGCGCGAGCAGACACTCGACCAGATCCTCACCGAACTCGACGGCTTCGAGAGCTCAGAGGCGGTGGTGGTGCTGGCGGCGACCAACCGCCCCGACGTGCTGGACTCCGCGCTGCTGCGCCCGGGACGCTTCGACCGCCGCGTCACGGTGCAGGCGCCGGATCGCACCGGGCGGCGCGAAATCCTCGAAGTGCACACGCGCTCGATCCCGCTGGCGCCGAGCGTGGACCTCGACGCGCTGGCCGCCACCACGCCGGGCATGGTCGGTGCAGACCTCGCGAACCTCGCCAACGAGGCCGCGCTGCTGGCCGCGCGGCGGGGCCACGAGAAGGTCGAGATGGCGGACTTCACCGATTCGCTGGAGAAGCTGATGTTGGGCTCCCCGCGCGGCATCCTGCTCTCCCCCGCCGACCGCGAGCGCACCGCCTACCACGAGTCTGGGCACGCGCTCGTGGGGATGCTCACCCCGGGGGCGGACCCGGTGCGCAAGGTCTCCATCATCCCCCGCGGAATGGCGCTCGGCGTGACGCTCTCAACGCCCGACTCCGACCGCGTGTCCTACTCCCAGGAGGACCTGCAGGCCAAGATCCGCGTGGCGCTGGGCGGGCGGGTAGCCGAGGAGGTCGTCTACGGGACCATCACCACCGGCGCGGAGTCAGACATCCAGCAGCTCACCGCGATCGCGCGCCAGATGGTGGGGCGCTGGGGTATGAGCGAGGCCATCGGCCCCGTCGCGGTGTTGCCCGCCGACGGCGAGGGGCCGTTCCTGCCCGGGGTCAGCACGACCTCGGAGTCCACCCAGCGCCTGGTGGACGAGGAGACGCGGCGGACGATCGACGTGGCCCACCAGGAGGTCACACGCCTCTTGAGCGAGCACCGCGCGCAGCTGGAGGGCCTTGCCCAGGCGCTGCTGGCCAATGAGACACTTGACGCCGTCGACGCCTATGCCGCGGCGGGCGTGCCCGCCCACGAGGAAGAGCCGGCGATCGTCTCGTGAGCGCCGCGGGTGAGTCTGGCTGTCTCGCGAGCACTACAGTGAGCCTCGATGGCCACCACTGAGCCAGCCAACGCCCTGTCCGCGCGCCCGGACGCCGGGGCAGACGAGCCACTGTCCTCCCCGCCGCAGAATGGCAGCGGCGAGGTCATCCGCACCGTCGAGCTGACCAAGGTCTACGCCGGCACTGACTTCGCCGCCGTCGACAAGCTCAACCTGAGCGTCCACGCCGGGGAGATCTTCGGCCTGCTGGGACCCAACGGCGCCGGCAAGACGACCACCGCGGGGATGCTCACCACGCGCGTGGTGCCCACCTCGGGGACGGCGTACGTGGGCGCGATCGACGTGGTGGCCCACCCGACGCTGGCCAAGCAGCTGATCGGCACCGTCTCGCAGACCAACACCCTCGACCGCCAGCTCACCGTGTGGGAGAACCTCTACTACCACGGTCGCCTGTTCGGCATGGGCGCGGCGCAGTCGCGCACCACCGCCGACGAGCTGCTGGAGCAGTTTCAGCTGTCCAAGTGGGCGAAGGCCTCGGTGTTCGCGCTCTCCGGCGGGATGGCCCAGCGGCTGATGGTGGCGCGCGCGATCTTCCACCGCCCGGCGGTGCTGTTCCTGGACGAGCCCACGGCGGGCCTTGACCCCCAGGGCCGCCTGGCGCTGTGGGAGATCCTGGGGGAGCTCAACCGCGCGGGACAGACGATCCTGCTCACCACCCACTACATGGAGGAGGCCGACCAGCTGTGCGAGCGGGTGGCGATCATGGACCACGGCAAGATCCTCGCGCTCGACACGCCGGCGGAGCTCAAGCGCTCGGTGGGCGCCGAGGAGATCGTCGTGGTGCGGACCAGTGGCGACGGGACCGCGCTGGCCGAGCAGCTGGCGAGCGAGATCCCTGAGATCACGCGCACGCGCGTGATAGATGGCGGTGTGGAGCTCCACGTCAAGGGGGCGCAGCGGCTGGTGCCGCGTGTGGTCAACGCGGCGGAGAGCGGCGGCTTTGAGCTGGCGGACCTGTCGGTCGCCGAGCCCAGTCTGGAGACGGTCTTCATCAACCTCACGGGGAAGGCGCTGCGTGACTGACGTAGCACTGGCGCCCGCGCGCTCCGCGACACAGGCCAGCCGCACGGCACTGCGGGCGCTGATCCTGCGCGACCTGCTGGTGTTGCGCAAGAACATCGGCGAGTTTCTGGCGCGCACGCTGATCCAGCCCTTCCTGCTGGTGTTCGTCTTCCTCTACGTGTTCCCCTCGATTGGCCAGGGAGTAGGTGCAGGAGGGGGGCCGGTCAGGGAGTCGGCGTTCGCCACCGTGCTGGTCCCCGGCGTGGTTGCTATCTCGATCATGTTCCAGGGGATCCAGGCAGTCGCGTTGCAGCTCTCCGGCGAGTTCGGCTACACGCGGGAGATCGAGGATCGCGTCCAGGCGCCCTGCCCGATCTGGCTGGTGGCGCTGGCAAAGGTGCTCTCCGGCTCAGTCCAGGGAGCGATCGCCGCGGTCGTGGTCTTCCCGATGGCCGCCGTCGTGCACGCCCCCGGCGTGGAAGCGCACCTGACCATCACCTGGTGGATCGTGATCACCCTGATCCCACTCGCGTGCATCGCGATGAGCTCACTGGGCCTGCTGCTCGGCACCACCTTTGAGCCGCGCAACATCGGGCTGATGTTCGGATTCGTGGTGCTGCCGTTGACGTTCCTGGGCGGCACCTACTACCAGTGGACGAAGCTCGCACCGGTGCAGGTGGATGGCATCCACTGGTTGCAGATCATCGTGCTGGTGAACCCGCTGATCTACGTGGCGGAGGGGATGCGCGCGGGGCTGACAGAAGCCTCACACATGCCGCTGTATGCGGTGTACCCGGTGCTGGTGGGCTTCTGCGCGGTGTTCCTCACACTCGGGCTGCGCAACTTCCGCCGGCGCGTACTCTCCTGACGCCGCTGCCCAGCGAGCTCGGGCCACACGGAGGACACGGGAGGAGGCGCTGCGCCTTCGGCGCCGCCCGGCACGCTCTCTACCCAGGCCGGCCCTACTCGACCGACTGACGTTCGACGGCAGCCGCGAGCGCGAGGTCGATGTAGGGGCCCAGCAGCTCCGCGATCGAGGAGGCGGTCAGTCCGGCGGGACCGGCGGGGAGGGTGGCGTAGCTGATCGCCAAGCGCACCAGACACTCGGCCAAGAGCGCCGCGTCGCGCGCGCGAACCTGAGGCCAGCGCGAGAGGATCGCCGCGTACAGACGCTCGGTGGAGCGCTCCACCAGCGGCTGTCCCTGGGTCGTGACGAGCGGAAGCATCTCGTCGGCGCCGGCGATCGCCGCGCGCATCAACGGGTCCTCAGCCGCAGCGGCCAGGAACAGCTCAAAGGCCGCCATCAACGCGGTTTTCGGATCGTCCAAATGCGCGTCCATCACCCCCTCGACGGCGGCGACGAAGCGGTCGGCCTCGTGCAGCACGAGCTCACGCGCAAACTCATCGCGCGAGCCGAACTCCTTGTAGAGGGTCTGGCGGCTGATGCCGGCTGCGGCGGCGACGTCGGCCATCGTGACCTCGTTCCAGCGCCGGCTGGAAAGCTCCTCGCGGGCGGCGTCGAAGGCGGTGCCGCGCAGCAGCTCGCGGGCAGCCACGGGGTAGGGCTGGCGCTCGCGCGCCGGCGTCAGAGCATCCGCCGGCGAGGCCGAAGCGCGAGAAGGAGGAGACGCCACAGCAGACATGATCGCTTACTGAAGCGCCTTCACGTTCTGGCGGCGCCTTATGGCCCCGGCGACCGGTCTCACGCCCCGACGACACGCCTCGCGTTCCGGCGACATGCCCTCACGCCCCGACGACACGCCTCGCGTTCCGGCGACATGCCCTCACGCCCCGACGACACGCCTCGCGTTCCGGCGACATGCCCTCACGCCCCGACGACACGCCTCGCGTTCCGGCGACATGCCCTCACGCCCCGACGACACGCCTCGCGTTCCGGCGACATGCCCTCACGCCCCGACAGTGCGTCTCGCGCCCCAACGCCGGCGGGAAGCGACGTTGGCGCGGGCCATGTCCCCGCCATAGTGCGCGAGCAGGCGCGGATCCATCACGCGCCGCCACAGTGGCGGGATCGTCGCGAGCAGGATCATCCCGGCGTAGCCGGTGGGCAGCTGCGGGGCCTCGTCGACGTGGCGCAGCGCCTGGTAGCGGCGCAGCGGGTTGGCGTGGTGGTCGGAGTGGCGCTGCAGGTGGTAGAGCAGCACGTTGGAGGCGACGTTGTTGCTGTTCCAGCTGTGCTCGGGACGGGTGCGCTCGTAGCGCCCGTCCTCACGACGTTGACGCAACAGCCCGTAGTGCTCAAGGTAGTTGACGACCTCCAGCAGGCTGAAACCGATGACCGCCTGGAGCAACAGGTAGGGCAGCACCACGAGACCGAAGATCGCCGCGAGCACGCCGAACAGCACGACCGTCATCGCCCAAGCGCTGAGGATCTCGTTGCGCGGCGTCCACACAGCTAGCTCCATGCGCGCCAGGCGCTCGCGTTCGAGCTCCCACGCAGAGCGCAGGCTGCCGAGAACCGTGCGGGGCAGGAAGCTGTAGAAGCTCTCCCCCAGCCTGGCGCTGGCGGGGTCCTCGGGTGTGGCGACGCGCACGTGGTGGCCGCGGTTGTGCTCGATGTAGAAGTGGCCGTACCCTGACTGGGCGAGCGCGACGCGGCTCAGCCAACGCTCGGTGCTGTCGCGCTTGTGGCCCAGCTCATGGGCGGTGTTGATCGCGATCCCGCTGACCATCGCCATCGTCAGCGCCAGCCCAACACTGTCGAGCGTGGAGAGGCCGCCGCTCGACCACAGCCAGCAGGCGAACACGAGCCCGGCGTACTGCAGCGGGATGAACAGGTAGGTGCACCAGCGGTAGTAGCGGTCCCCTTCAAGCCACTTGATGACGCTGTCGGGCGGGTTCGTGGGGTCCATGCCCACCACGACGTCCAGGATCGGGAAGAGGCCGAACACGAGCACGGGGCCGTAGAACCAGAAGGCGCCGAGGCCCGTGAGCTGCACGAGCGCCCAGGCCGAGAAAGGCGCCGTGGGCACGATCAGGCCGAGCAGCCACGCGTAGCGCTTGGGGTCGTGCCACTGGGCCACCGCCTGCGAGCCGTCGTGGTGTGCCTGACACGCTTGCGCAGTCTGCGGGGCCTGAGACGCATCCTCAGTCTGCGGGGCATGGGGCGCTTGCACAATCTGCGGGGCCTGAGACGCATCCTCAGTCTGCGGGGCATGGGGCGCTTGCACAATCTGCGGGGCCTGAGACGCATCTGCCGTCTGCGGGGCCGGGACAAATGACATCAGCTCTGTCTCCCTGAAGGTCGTATGGGCCGTGAATGTCAGAGTAGTTTACAGCTCTGCCCGTCTTTGTCCAGTGTCGGTCGCGCGCGTGTGTGAACCTTTCGCCAGCGAGGGCGCCTCTGCCGGGCCGGCGAAGGTGGGATGATGAGCACGGTGCCGCTGTCCATCGAGCTCAGCCACAAGGAGTACGAAAAGGAGCTGCTGCGCCTGCAGACCGAGCTGGTGTTCATGCAGGAGTGGATCGTCGCCGAAGGCCGGCGCCTGGTGGTGCTGTTCGAGGGGCGCGACACAGCCGGAAAGGGCGGGGCGATCAGCCGCATCACCGCCTACCTGAACCCCCGCACGTGCCGTATCGCCGCGCTGCCCACGCCCAGTGAGCGCGAGCAGAGCGAGTGGTATTTCCAGCGCTACGCCGCGCACCTGCCGGCGGCCGGAGAGATGGTGCTGTTCGACCGCAGCTGGTACAACCGCGCCGGCGTGGAGCACGTGATGGGCTTCTGCACGAAGGCCCAGTACGAGGAGTTCCTGCGCTTCTGCCCGCAGTACGAGCAGTCGCTGCAGAACGAAGGGATCACGCTCGTGAAGTACTGGCTGTCGGTCAGCGACGAGGAGCAGGAGCGGCGCTTCAAGAAGCGCCTGACCGATCCCCGCAAGCGCTGGAAGTTCAGCCCGATCGACCTGCAGTCACGGGCGCGCTGGGTGGACTACGCCGAAGCAAAGGACCGCATGTTCGCCCACACCGACACCGAGGCCAACCCGTGGCACGTGGTGGAGGCCGACGACAAGCGCACGGCGCGGCTGAACCTCATCAGCCACCTACTCTCGCTGGTGCCCTACGAGCGCATGGACAGCGCCAAGCACGTCAAGCTGCCGCCACGCCAGCGGCGCAAATACGAGCGCCCGCCACGCAGCAGCGAACGCCACGTGCCGGCGCGCTACGTGGTGGGCTCCAGCTGAACGTTGGAAACCTCCGGCGCCAGATGCTCGCTCGGCCGCAGAACCGTGAGCACGACGACGATCGCCGCGCCCACAAGTCCAGCGCCGATCAGGAACGCCAGGTGGTAGCCGCCGGTCAACGCCGCCGCCTTGGACGCGCCGCCCGCCAGCAGGTGGGCACTGCGCGTAGCCGACAGCGTCGCGAGAACCGCCAGCCCCAGCGCGCCGCCCACCTGTGCGGTGGTGTTGACCAGACCGGAGGCCAGGCCAGCGTCCTCCTGGGTGGCGCCCGACATCGCCAGCGTCATCAGGGCGGGGAAGGAGCCGCCGATGCCCATGCCAAACAGGATCATCACCGGAAAGACATCCCTCAGGTAGGAGCCATCAACGGGAGCGCGCGCGAACAGCAGCAGCCCGACTCCGATCAGCACGAGACCGGGAAGCAGCGTGCGGCGGGCGCCGAAGCGCATGATCAGGCGTTCGGAGTAGCGCAGCGAGAGCACACCCATCACAAGCGTGGCGGGCAGGAAGGCCAGGCCGATCTCCAGCGCGTCGTACCCCAACACCCGCTGCAGGTAGAGCGCGCCAAGGAAGAACATCCCGAACATCCCGGCGACCATCAGTGCCTGCACGACGTTGGCGCCCGAGACGTTGCGCGAACGGAAGATGCGCAGCGGCATCAGCGGCTTGCTGGCGCGCGCCTCGCGCACCACGAAGGCGACGAGCAGCAGCAGCGAGAGCGCGCCGAGCTCGAGCGCCCGGCCCGAGCCCCAGCCGTGTTCGGCGGCGGGCTTGACGATCGTGTAGACGCTGAGGATCAGGGCGCTTGTGATGAGGACCGCGCCGGGGATGTCGGCTCCCTCGCTGAAGCCGATGCCCTCGTCGCGCTCCAAGAGCCGCCGCGCCACGAGCCCCGTGGCGATGCCGATCGGGACGTTCACGAAGAAGATCCAGTGCCAGTTGATCGACTGCGTCAGCACACCTCCGGCCAGCAGCCCGACCGAGCCGCCGGCGGAGGCGACGAAGCCGTAGACGCCGATCGCCTTGGCCTGCTCGCGGGGCTCGGGAAACATCGTGACGATCATGCCGAGGATCACCGCGGAGGTCATCGCCCCGCCGACGCCCTGCACGAAGCGCGCGGCGACCAGCATCTCCTGGCTCTGGGCCATCCCGCACAGAAAGGAGGCCGTCGTGAAGACGGCGAGGCCGACCATGAAGACCTTGCGGCGGCCGATCAGATCGCCGAGGCGTCCGGCCAGCAGCAGCAGGCCGCCGAAGGCGATCAGGTACGCGTTGATGATCCACGCGAGGCTCGACTGCGTGAAGTGCAGGTCGTCCTGGATCGAGGGCAGCGCCACGTTTACGACCGTGGCGTCGAGCACGATCATCAGCATCCCCACGCACAGCACGTAGAGCGCGATCCAACGGTTGCGGTCGGTCATGGGGACGGTGCGATCGCTCATCGGCGCGTCACCGTTGGTCGTCGGCGTATCACCGTGGATCATCGGCGCGTCGCGGTCGGTTATCGGGGCGGTGCGATCGCTCATCGGGCCCATCCTAGGACCATCTGCCGACGAAGGCGAGGTAGCTCACGTCTGTGTAACCTCAGGGCGAGCATCGACCGCTCGCTCTGCGTCCATCCGGCCTGCGCCAGGGCCGACCATCAGCCTCAAAGGGAGGTCAGAATGCCCCGCCACCAGCCGCCTGCCCCGCTCACCAGCGAGCAGATCGAGCGGCTTGAGGGCCGCTACGGCAATCGCTTCCTGCTCGAGCCCGCCCCCGACAACAAGCTACCGAAGATCGGCATGGCGGCCGAGGAAGCGATGCGGCTGATCGGCGAGGAGATGGTGCTCGACGGGCTGCCGATGCGCAACCTCGCGACGTTCGTCACCACCTGGATGGAGCCCGAGGCCGACCGCGTGATCGCCGAGTCGCTGCACACCAACTTCATCGATCACGCCGAGTACCCGCAGACGGCCGAGATCGAGCAGCGCTGCATCCGCATGCTCGCCGACCTGTTCCACGCTCCCGGCAAGACGACCGGCGCGCGCACGCAGGGCTCCTCGGAGGCGATCATGCTCGGTGCGCTGTCGCTGAAGTGGCGCTGGCGCGCCCGCCGCGAAGCGGCGGGCAAGTCGACCGACCGACCCAACCTCGTCTTCGGCGGCGACGTGCACGTCGTGTGGGAGAAGTTCTGCCGCTACTTCGACGTCGAACCGCGCATCGTCCCGCTGGCGCCCGATAAGTACACGATCGGCTACGAGGACGTCGAGCCCCACATCGACGAGAACACGATCGGCGTCGCCGCCGTGCTCGGCACGACGTTCACCGGCCACGCCGACGACATCTACGGGATCAACGAGCAGCTCGTCGCGCTCAAGCACGAGCGGGGCCTGGACGTGCCGCTGCACGTGGACGCCGCCAGCGGCGGGTTCGTGTGGCCCTTCCTGTATCCCGACTCGGAATGGGACTTCCGCCTGGAGCAGGTCCGCTCGATCAACGTCTCCGGGCACAAGTTCGGCCTCGTCTACCCCGGCATCGGCTGGCTGGTGTTCCGCGAAGACGCCGACCTGCCCGAGGACCTCGTGTTCTACGAGAACTACCTCGGCAAGCGCGACGCCACCTTCACGCTGAACTTCTCCACCGGCTCCTCGATGGTGCTGGCCCAGTACTACAACTTCGTGCGCCTCGGCCATTCCGGCTACCGCTACGTCATGGAGACGATGAAGTACAACGCCCGCACGCTCGCCAGCGAGATCGTGGCGTGCGGCCAGTTCGAGATCATCGGCGCCGCCGATGACGAGCAGCTGCCGCTGGTCGCCTTCAGGCTCGCCGGCGAACACGACTACGACGAGTTCGACGTCGCCGCCCAGCTCGCCGCCGAGCGCGGCTGGATGGTACCGGCCTACACCCTCCCGCCCAACGCCGAACACATCAAGATCATGCGCGCGCTCGTCAAGTCAACGCTCGGCCACTCCCTGACCATCACGCTGGGCCAGGACATCGCTCAGGCCTGCTCGACGCTGGAGGCCAAGGGCCGCCTGCACGAGTCAGACCGCAAGCGCGTCAAGACCAACACAGGGTTCTGAGCGGCGCACCCGGCTGCGCCTCACCCCCGCCTCCAGGCCCCCGGGCGCAACGTCGCGATCGACTCCGCCGAGTCCGTCTGAGACGGTCGCCGGCAGATCGAGTTGACTCCCCATGCTGCGGCCCCTCTCATTAAAAAATAGGACCGCCCCCCAACGCTCTCGCCTGACTTGGGCGGGGTCGCTCCTGGTGGCATGATCTGAAGATGAGGGCGATGCAGATCGAGCGTCCCGGTGCGCTGCGCTCCGTGCAGCGTGCCGCGCCCCATCCGGGAGCTGAGCAGATCCTCGTGCGGGTGCACGCGTGTGGCGTTTGTCGCACCGACCTGCACCTGCTCGACGGAGAGGTCGAGATCCCCCACGCTCCCGTCGTCCCCGGGCATCAGATCGTCGGGACCGTGATCGCGGGAGGCGAGCAGGCAGAGACCGGCGAGGCGCTGGCGCCCGGTACGCGCGTCGGCATCCCCTGGCTGGGCTGGACGTGCGGTCGCTGCCGTTACTGCCTCAGTGGACGGGAGAACCTATGCGAGCTGGCGCGCTTCACCGGACGCGACATCGACGGCGGCTTCGCGGAGTTGACGGTGGCCGATAGGCGCTTCTGCTTCGCGCTGCCCGACGGCTACTCCGATCTCCAGCTGGCTCCACTGCTGTGCGCGGGACTGATCGGCTACCGGGCGCTGGGCATGACCGGCGACGCCGAGCGGCTCGGTCTATACGGGTTTGGCTCCTCGGCGCACATCGTCGCTCAACTCGCCCGCTTCCAGGGTCGGCGTGTGTTTGCGTTCACCCGCCCCGGCGACGAGTCCACGCAGGCGTTCGCCCGCGGGCTTGGGGTCGAGTGGGCGGGCGACTCGCTCACACCGCCCCCCGAGGAGCTGGACGCGGCGATCGTGTTCGCCTCCGTCGGCGAGCTTGTCCCAGCAGCGCTGCGCGCGCTGGCGAAGGGCGGCGTGGTGGTGTGCGCCGGGATTCACATGTCCGACATCCCTGGCTTTCCCTACGAGATCCTGTGGGGTGAGCGCATGGTTCGCTCGGTCGCCAACCTCACCCGCCAGGACGCCCGTGAGTTTCTTGCCCTCGCTCCCCGCGTTCCGGTTCGCACCGACGTTCACCCCTATGCGCTTGCGGATGCCCCTCGTGCGCTGGAGGATCTGCGCGCCGGACGCTTCCAGGGCAGCGCTGTGATCGACCTCGACCCAGACTCAAGGTCCGACCGCACCCTCGCCTTCGGTCAAACATGACACCAGAATGACCAGCCGCCATGGTGCAGTTGCATCGACCCCATCGCCATCCATTTTCCCGCATTCTCCGCGAGCGCCGGCGCCACGCCAGGTGACACCGCAACAAGGACGCCGAGCACAATGCAACCCAGCCCCACGGTACTCGCAAATCGATCGTCCCAGCCGATTGCACGCTCGGCGAACATGATGGCGCTCAGAATCATCATCAGGTACAGGTTTTCACCACCGACGACAACCATCAGGGCCATCAGGGCCCAGCAGCAGCCGAGGCAGACCAAGCCGTAGCGCACGCCCAGCACGAGGGCGTTGCCGACACCCCGGCGGTAGTGGTGCATGAAGAAGCTTCCCGGATGACTGCACACGGTGAGACAGCGTCGCTTCAGAGCGGTGAACTGAAAGCAGCCGGCAAGCACGAGTACGCTTCCGGCGAGGAGGTTGGGGTGACCCTCCAACCAAGCGCCAAGGCTCTCGCTGCGGTAGAGCGCGCCACTCACCTTCATCGCGATGAAGCCGACGACCGCCCAAACCAGGGCGTAGCCAACGCAAACCACCGTCCTGCGAACCAGCGGAAACCGGCTCCCGCTCGTCGCCGTCCGAAAGAGGACGAGAAATCCCAGACTGGACGGAAGCATCATCGCCAGCACCATGAGCTCCCATGCACCCAGAAACGCCAACGTCGAACCCACGGTGGAACCCAGGGCCATCGACGAGCTGTAGAGTCGCGCACCCGTGTCGGTCGTGGCCGCCGCGAATAGTGCGGTCCAGGCGACTGCGCTTGCTGCCATCGCCGCCAAAGGAAGATGCCTCACCGTCTCTCTGCTTATGCCCGCACGCTCACTGGACATCGTTTGCGATCCTGTATGACGAGTGGATTGCGCTGCGCCCTTTGAACGCCCATTCGAACCCATATCTGCTCAACGACACATCGTGATGCTCGGCCCTGGCGATATAGGCGGGGGCTCTTGGCAGAGATGACATGAGCGAGTCGTGCAGGGTGGTGACAGTACCGTCGGCTCCCATGAAGGGAGCCAGGGCCACACTCACCATGCGACCTGCCCGCAGAGTGCCCGAGCCTGGGCGACGGCATAGCTGATCCTGGCCCGCTCGACGCCGAGCGTCTCGCCGACAAGACGCGCCAGATCGGCCAACGGCCCGCCAAGCGCACCGGTGTACGCCGCGAGTATCGCCGCTACCTGCTCGTCCGAAGCGCCCACGTCCACCACGAAGACCTGCCGCCAGCTTTCAGGCGCATGGAGTTTACCTGGAATATCAAGCACCCGGATGAAATCGCAGCCGGCGACGTCGACCCCGTCGATCACGCCCCGCACAACGTGGTAAGCGTTGAACGCCTGACAGGAGTCACCGTCTGGATCGGCGCCGATCCAACACGGACACGGCGCCCGGCACGAGCAGCACTCGAGGACCGCGCCCTCGATGTGGTATGGCCTGCTTACCTCACGTGTTCGCATTGTCTGCAAAAAAGGTAATTACCTCTGTCGCCACTCCTTCCTCCTACTGGCCTTGCCTACTGGGCGTCGCCTGCACCGAGGCAGACTGACCTGGAACCGCAGCCGCGGTGTTGCTGACTTTCGGGGCGGAATTCTTGGCTGGCGTCTGCTGCTGCTGCCAGCCCCACAACAGGGCGCCGACGGCGACCAGTCCCACCACGATCTTCGCTTTGGGCGCAGGGAGCTTTTTTCGCATGTCAGTGGTCCTCCTTATAATGACGGAATGCGTGTCCCATCATGGCCGACTTTGCTAGCAGATCGGAACGTACCGCGCAAGGGCACCGGCCAGATCCTGGCGACCCCCCGTACTGAGCCTCGAGAGGTCCTGTGTTCAAGCCATTTGCTGGGCCGTGACCCAGGTGCGGACCATGCTTGCAGCACTCAGAGCTTTGTTTCCGATCCGGCCCTCGCCATGCCCCCTGACACCCCCAGAGCCAGCCTGCGCCTCTGGCTCGGCACGCTCGCGCTGGCTCTCTCGGTGCTGGGGCTGTCGGGCTGCGGCTCTGGTGGCAGCGCCTCCAGCAGCTCGGCAAGCAGCGCCTCCAGCAGCTCGACGGGCAACCCTGCCAGCAGCTCGGCCAGCAGCTCCTCAAGCTCAGCGAGCAGCCAGGCCAACACGGGTGCGTCCTCGCAGCTCGTCGCGATCGGCGCCGGCCTGAGGGGTCCGTCCGGGCTGAGGGCCACCGTCTACGCGCAGGGCCCCCCCACGACGGCCGCGTTCGCCTTCGATCCGCAGGGGCGGCTGTGGTTGACGGCCGCGGGCCTGGAAACCCACACGCAGGATGGCGTGTACGTGATCGCCAGGGCCGGCGCCCCCGCGCAGAGGGTCGTCTCAGGGCTGAACGACCCGCTCGGCCTGGACTGGTACGCGGGCAGGCTCTACGTCGCGTCGGTCGGCCGCGTGGACGCCTACTGGGGTTTCAACGGCAGCCATTTCACCCAGCACAGGTTGATCCTCAACGGCCCGCTGTCAGAAGGCGAGAACAACCTCCTCGCGATGGCCCCCGACGGGCGCTTCGTGATGGGTGTCAGCGCGACGTGCGACCACTGCGTCCCGACGTCCCAGTGGGATGGCTCGATCGTCTCCTTCCACCCCGACGGCAGCGACCTGCGCGTCTACGCCAGCCGCATCCGCGCGCCCGTGGGTCTCGCCTACTTCCCCGCCACCAACGACCTGTTCGTCAGCATGAACCAGCAAGACAACCTCGGCGCCCTGACCCCCGGCGACTGGCTGGCGACCGTCAGGGAAGGTCAGGACTGGCGCTTCCCGGAATGCCACGGCCAGGGCGGTCCGGGCTGCGTTGGAGTTCCACAGCCAGTCGCCGTGCTCGACCCGCACGGGGCGGTGGGCGCCATCGCGATCGTGACCGGCCAGCTCGGCCCGAGCGTCGGCACCGCGGCCCTCGTCGCCGAGTGGAACGTGGCGAAGGTTCAGCGCGTTGCCCTCACGAAGACCGACTCCGGCTACCGGGGCATCGTCACGCCGTTCCTGACGGGCATCCACAACCCGCTGGCGCTGATCATCGCGCCCGACCGCTCGCTGCTTGCGGGGGACTGGGCGACGGGGACGATCTACCGCATCGCCCCCGCGCCCTGAGGCACGAACCGACTGTCAAGACTCGCACCGCACGCGACAGCGCGGATGGTCCTCGCGAGGTATTCAAGGTGGGTCTGGGATGCGGTCGTCGAGGAGAGCACGAAGTCCTGTCTGCCGTTCGGACCGTAGATGCAGCTCACTGTAAGTGGCGCACGCGGGACGCCGTGCAGGCGGAAGCGTCTGCGCCGGATTCCGGCGAACACCGGCCCCTCGTGGTTGGCGAACATGTAGAACCTGATCTCCGGAAGGGAATCGCCCGTGGGTAGGCTCATCAACGTTCCGCTGGCTGTCAGCGGAGCTGGAACCACGCAGTGCTCGATGGCCTGCGCAACGGCCGCTGCCGTGCACGCAGCAGCGCTCTCGAAGTTGGCGTGATGGTCAAGTCGCAGGTCGATCCGCGCGAGGCTGTGGAAGTTGCCGATCATGCCCTTTGTCACGTCGCCGCGCTGGGAGACGATCGAGTGCGCGAGAAAGTGCGTCACATCAGCCACGCGCGCGAGCGCCACTTGGAGGCAGGTCAGCACGAAGACGTATGGCGTGCTCGGGAGCGCCCGGGCGCGGGATGTGACCAGGGCCCACTCCCCTCGTGTCAGCTGGAAGGCAGCGGTCGAGCCACCCGCGTCACCCTCACGCGCCGTCGTCGGCCAGCTCGAGGCCACCGGTGCGCTTCGCGCCTGACGCGCCCAGTGTGCGCGGGCGCGTGTGAGGACTGCAGGGTCAGGAGGATGCGAGACGGTGTAGTCGAGGTGCGAGGCCTCACTCACCTCTGGCAGCCCGATAGGCATCGCGGTGCCCGCGTGTTCGGCGTATGCGCGTGAAATGGCGGCGGAGAGGAGCGATCCGGAGTCGCTGTCCACCAGCGCCTCGGACACGAACATCGCCAGCACCGATGTCTTTGGGCCGATCGTGTACAGGGTGGCGCGGAAGCGGGGATCCTTGGCCGGCGACAGCGTACGGTAGACCGTCTCGACGTGGGCGATGGCCGCCTTGAGACCCTCCTGCTTGGTGTGGCTGGTGAGGTCGACCAAGCTGAGTGTCCCCGGCGTAAACGGGACGACCACGACCTGCGTGCGCCCCTCCCAGCGCTTGAACCTCGCGCGCAGGATCTCGTGGCGGCGGACGACATCATCCACGGCCCGCGCGAGTGCTGCCGTGTCAAGCCGGCCGTTCAGCTGGTAGACCCAACTGAGGTAGCCACGCCCGGTCGTCGAGGGCACGATCTGCAGGTGTGCCTTCTGTATGAGCGAGGCAGGCACGGTGCGCACATGCTCCCTTCGAGGCGGCGCATCCGCGGGCAGTCCACCTGTCGCATGGCGCTGGATGAACGCCGCGCCGGCTGTGATCGCGCGCCGGCCCTCTGCGAGGATCGGGAAGTACCACTGCCAGGTGTGGATCATGCCGGGCCATTCCTCCAGCGTCACCTCGACGCCCGCCGCGCGCGCGGCGCCTGCGAGCGTGCGTGCGTCGTCCAGCAGGATCTCGTCGGTGCCCACCTGAATCAGGAGCGGGGGCAGACCGGCGAGGTTGGCAAATGCTGGGGAGGCGAGCGGATGGCGCGGACCGGCCTCGCGCAGGTAGGAGGCGGCCATCCGCTTCAGTTCGGCCGAGCTCAGCAGTGGGTCGCGCTCGGCGAGGCGCGTGTGCGCACCGGCGGTGCAGGTCAGGTCCACCCAGGGCGAGAGACAGACGCCGGCAGCGGGCAGCGAGAGGTCGGCGTCGCGCAGCGCAACCATGGTTGCCACCACCAGGCCACCGCCGGCTGAGTCTCCGGCAAGTACGACCGGCGCATCGGTGCGCCCGCGCAGCCAGCGGGTGGCGGCGACCGCATCATCGACCGCCGCTGGGAAGGCGAACTCGGGTGCGCGGCGGTAGTCGACCGATAGCATCGCAGCGTCGGCGGCACGCCCGATGGCCGCGGCAAGGTGACGGTGCGAGCGCGGTGAGCCGAGGCTGTAGCCACCCCCGTGGATGTAGATGACCACGGGCTGCGCCGGGTAGCGCTGCACGAGCACCCACTCGGCAGCGCAACCGCCTGCGTCGATCACCTCGCCGGAGGCGATGTCTGCACCGAGCACCTGCTCGGCGTGCTCGTACTGCTGGCGGCGGTCGGCGAGCGGCAAGGCGCGTAGGGGCGCCTGCAGCGCGATCAGCTCTCGCAGGAGCGGCTCGGTTCGGAAGTCCACTGTCGTGTTCTCGCGCTGCAGCTCGGTCACTGCCGCGGCAAGAGCGGCCACAGTGGGAGTCTCGAAGAGGACCGCGAGCGGGACCTGCACGCCTAACTCGCTGCGTACCCGCACAGCGACGGAAACCGCGACGATCGAAGTGCCGCCCAACGCAAAGAAGTCATCGTCGCCACCCACTTGCCCGACGCCGAGCTCGGAGCGCCAGATCTCGGCGATTCGGCGCTCCACCGAGGCCCCCTGACGCTCCACCGAGGCCCCCTGAGCAACCCCATTCGGCACCCGAGAGCTCTCGGCCGGGCCATCCACGCCGGCTGGCACGGCCGTGGCGGTTGCTTGCGAGGTACCAACCCGCGGGGACCGATCTTTCAATGGGGGCCGGCCGATCGCACCTGGGGCCGGCGCACCGGCCAGCCGCCCCAACCGCTTGCGATCGAGCTTCCCGTTGGTGGTGCGCGGCAGCGCCTCGACGACCAGGACCCGCGTCGGGATCATCGCCGGCGGCAGCCTGCGCGCGACGGCGAGGCGCACGGAAACCAGGTCCACACCCGCACCCTGCACGACGATGCACGCCACGAGCTCGACCGTCGAGGGATCCTCGCCGGCAGCAAACACCGCGACCTCGGCGACGCCGGGAAGAGCCGAGATGACCGCCTCGACTTCGGCGCTCTCCACGCGGAAACCGCGGATCTTGACCATCCCGTCGATGCGACCGAGGTGGTAGACGACCCCGTCCGCGTCGATGCGTCCTCGGTCGCCGGTGCTGAAGGCGGGCGGTGAGGCACCGCCCGCCTCGAGCGCGCCACGGGTGGGCGGGGTGGATGGGGCCCAATCAATCGGTCTGACGTACTCACTGCGGATTCTCGATCTCCCCGGGCTCCCCGGCTGCCAGCGGCGTACCGCTCTCGTTGACAACCGCCACGTCGACGTCGAGGACGGGGCGTCCCGCCGGGACCGGGTCGGGCAGCGCCGCGTCCGGGGGGATCAGGTGCAGGCAGGTGAGGCCGGTCTCGCTGGAGTTCAGGCCGACGCTCAGCGTCGCTGCTCCAAACAGCCGGCGCGCCGCCGCGAGGTCACCGGGCAACACCGTCTCCCCACCGAGGTAGGCCAGGCGCAGCCCACCGTAGACCCGGGTGTCCCCCAGCGCGGCGAGCTGGCGCAGAAACGACGGAAACACGTACAGCACCGTGACGCCGACTGCCCCCAGCCAGTTGACCATCCCCTCAACGCCTGCATCCCTGAAGGCGTAAGGCGCAAGAGCCGCACCTCCCAGCAGCGCGACGTACGGGTTCGACACCGAGGCGACGAAACCGTCGGCGCTGAGCAACGACACGCAATCCTCGCGCCCGACGGCCAGCGCTCGATGGCGCCACACGTTGTGCAGCATGTCGCGCCGGGACTGCGCCACGCCCCGGGACGCCCGGTGGAGCCTGACGTGTACAAAACGTACGCGAAACGGGTGTCCTCGAACCGCAGCCCGGGGCGCCCTTCGAAGGGGCGAGCCGCCACCGCCTCCTCGACCGAGAGTGCCGGCACACCGTGCCGAGCCGCGACCTCGCCGCGGCGATCGCAGAGCAACAGCGGCGCGTCCAGTTCCTCGAGCACGCGCCGCACAAGCGGGGCCGGGTGCAGCGGATTGACCGCCACGTAGAACTTCCCGGCCTTCAGGACGCCAAGCGCCGCGGCCAGCATCAGATCCGGCTCGCAGACCGCCAGCGGCACCGGCTCAGGCTTGGAGCCACGCCGGTGCACCAGGTCCGAGGCGATCGCATCCGACCACGCGTCGAGCCGGCCAAAGCTGACGTCAGCGCCCGGCCCACACCCGTCCGGCGGATCGCATCGCGCTGCGGGGCAGCGTCGACCTGCCGCTCGAACACCTCGATGACCGAGGCAGTTTTCATACCCGTACGCTCCCACACGCCCGCAGTCCTGTCTCACGCGGTGGCTGTCGGGAAAAGGGGTGTCGTCCGGCGGGTTTAAGACGATTCTTGGCATGCCCTTGAACTTCATTGAGTGTGATCGGGATCAGGCGTTCTTGATGCCGCCGTCGTTGCGGGATTGGTTGGCGGAGGATCACTTGGCGTGGACGGTCTTGGCGGCCGTTGCGGAGATGGATCTATCCGCGTTTTACGGCGCTTATCGGGCCGATGGTCACGGACGCCCGGCGTATGAGCCGTCGATGATGGTCGCGCTTCTGATGTACGCGTATGCGAAGGGGAATCGGTCTTCGCGGGGGATCGAGCGCGAGTGCGCGGAGAACGTCGCTTACCGAGTGATCGCGGCGAATCTGGCGCCGGATCATTCGACGATCGCGGAGTTCCGCAAGCGCCACGAGGCGGCGCTGGCAGGGCTGTTCGGTGACGTGCTCTCGTTGTGCAGGCAAGCCGGACTGGTGAAGGTCGGGGTGATCGCGATCGATGGGACCAAGATGCACGCGAACGCCTCGCATCACTCAAGTCGCGACTATGAGCAGATCGCTCGTGAGATCCTTGAGGAGGCTGCTGCCGTTGACGCAGCGGAGGACGAGCTCTATGGGGACAAGCGTGGCGATGAGCTTCCTGAGCAGCTGACCACCGAGCACGGTCGCCGGGCTTGGTTTCGGGAGGCCAAGCGCCGGCTCGACGAGCAGCGCGCCCAAGGATCCCAAGCCGATCCCGCAGTCGCGCCCGAAGCGGCTCAAGGAGTCAAAGCGCCGGCTGGAGGAGGAGCTGTGGACAGAGCAGCGCGCGAACGTGGCCTATGAGGCGTGGCGGGCACGAGGGGTGATGGCGAACGGGCGCAAGCTGAGCACTCCGCCCGAGATGCCGGCCGGGAAGGTCAACGTCACCGATCCTGATTCGCGGAACGTGAAGACTCCGCGCGGGTACGTGCAGGGCTACAACGCCCAAGCAGTCGTCGGCGAGAACCAGATCGTGATCGCCGCCGAGGTGAACGCCGACTCCCCGGACTTCGGGCACCTGGAGCCGATGGTCACCGCCGCCGAACACGAGCTCGAGAAGGCCGGTGCTACCGAGACCCCCGGGGTCGTCGTCGCCGATCCCGGCTATTGGCATCAGGTGCAGATGGAGAACGTCGTCGCGCGCGGGATCCAAGTGATCATCCCACCGGACGCGCGCAAGCGCGGAGGCGCCAGGCCGGGATGGGACGGTGGGCTATACGCGTTCATGCGCCGCGTCGTTGCGACTGAGGTCGGTGGCGCGCTGTATCGAAAGCGCCAGGGGATGATCGAGCCTGTGTTCGGGCAGGTGAAGTTCAACCGCAAGATCGATCGGTTCCAGCGAAGAGGCCGATCCGCCGCGCGTTCAGAGTGGCGATTAATCGCGGCGACGCACAACCTCCTGAAGCTCCACAACCACCAGATAGCCGCAGCCAGGGCCTGAAAGGGCGTCCCGGCGGCTGCCCCCGCCCTCACGGCGACCAAATCACGTCACCCGCGCGGCGGGCCCCCCAAACAACGGGTTTTCCCGACAGCCACCGCGGTATGGCGCTCCCGTAGCGAGCCGACAACAAAGGCGCCGGCGCACCGCAGAGATACGCGGAGGTGGCGGGCCTACCACACCGGAGCAGCCCCACCCACAGCGATATGCTGGCACGCCAATTCGCCGCAGATGTTTCCGAATCCTCCCCCGCTCCGCCATGCATGGGGGAGTGTGGAGAGAATCAGCCGACGCAGCCTATGGAATTGCCCAAGTCAACCGAATAGACTGTGATGGTGTCGTCCTGCGCCCGTAGCTCAATGGCAAACGGCGGCGACAGGAGGATTACTGGATGGTTGCGTGACAACCCTGGAGCCCACCGAAGATCAGCAGACGTCTCCGAACGCCTTCGTGTCGGTATCCATGGGCCGCCATTACGGCGGCCACTTCAACCAGCCTGCCCGCTTTCCTGGCGTCACCCAAGAGCAACGGCCCTTTAAGCCGTAGACGCGGGTTCGATCCCCGTCGGGCGTATCCCCCATGCCGAATCCTGAGCTGCCAGCCGGCCGGGTGCACACGAGCCTCGACGCGAGGGAGCCGACGAGACGAGCGGAGCGTGGCGTCCTGCCGAGCGTATTCGGAAACAAGGTGCGGTGCTCCTGGAGTTATGGCCAGGCTTGAGGCATCGCAAGGAAAACGGCTTGGATATGGGGGTTCTCGGGACGGGAGGCAGGGACGTGCGACGATCCCACCGATGCCCTTGCGCGGCACGTTTTGATCTGCTGGCGCCGTGGTCCATGATGGGACGATGCGTCATCAGTCAGATATCGCTGCGTCGCTGCTCGACGCCAGGGACGCGGAGGCGCCCTATCGGGGGTCTTGCGGAGTAGCTACCGCAACCAACAGAACGCCCGCGCGGATCACAAGCTAAAGAGGACCAACATGCGTAAATCAAAAAAACTCTTGGGACTCGCCGCCGTTGGCGTCTCGATCCTCGGGGTGGCAACTGCATACTGGCGCCGCAATAACACCACGCCGCGAATCCACAGGGCGAACATCCAGGTACGCCAGACTTCCGATGTCGCCTCGCGAACCCGCCCTTCAAAGTTTCAGCAGGAACAAATTGAACAAGTCAAGAAGCATCAGGAGTAGCGTCGGTTGAGAGCATTTGGGCACGGCCGGCAGGTAGAGGACGTGCTCCTGCCCGAAGGGCACCGAGAGCGTCTGCACGCGATCCGGGTGCTTGTGCAGCAGGAAGCCGAGAATCGGTGGCCGGGCGATGTGTCGTCGTGACCGTGAGCAGCGCTCATGCTCAGGGCGGCGACCAGAGCCAGGCACGGTGACCAGAGTCGGTGGCGACGCTCATGCGACGAGCACTGGAGATGGCCCGACGTCGCACCCACTCCAAGGGTGCCGCTCCCGATCGCCCTCTCATCTCTCGAAGCGGGCGTCCTCAAGATGGATTGAGGGCAGCCGCGAAGCCTCCCGGGGCCGAGGCGGATCGAGACTGCCAGCCGGGGCGTGCTCGACGCAAAGGATCCGATAGCCCGTCTGCGCAGGCAGCGGCTCCACAATACCCTCGCTCGCTCGCACAACCGCACCACATATATGGCAAGACCCGTCGTATGTGTTTCGTTGATACATTAGTTTGACTGTTGAGTCTACACCATCCAACCGAACCACTGCGCCTACGCACCATTGCGTCCTGTGCCTCTTCCGCAACGAAAATGACGTGCCCGATGCCAAGCCGCTCCCTCCTCCACGCCGCATCGACGAGCCACCTCCCCCACCCACGGGATTACGCACGTAGCCCGCTATCGGCTGCTGGTCTTCCCCAGTTTCAAGGCCATCTCGCTCGCTCCTAGATACATACCGGCCGGCCTGTATGTATGATGGGGGAGGTTATGTCCTCGATGGATACAGAGACACGGCGTCCCCGTCGCACCCAGGCCGAGCGGCGCGCGGCGACCCGCACGGCGCTACTCGACGCATCGATCGCCTGCCTCGTGGAGGAGGGTTACGCACACACAACAAGGCGGCAGATCATCGAGCGAGCGGGCGTGACCGCGGGTGCTTTGCATCACCATTTCGGCGGGATGCCCCAGCTCCTGAGCGAGGCGGTGCGCCATCTCCGGGTGCAGATCGCCCAAGAAATGCTTGCGCAGGGCCCACCGGATGCACCATCGCTCGAGGGGCGAATGGAGCAGCTCCTGGACCGGATCTGGGCGATGCGCACGGGGCCGCTGTTCCAAGCGCAGGGGGAGCTGCTGATCGCAGCTCGCACCGACGCTGGACTACGCGAAACGCTCGTGGACGTGCAGCACGAACTGGCCGGTCTGAGCGCGGCGGCCGTCGCCGTCCTCTTCCCTGAGCTGAGCGACCAGCCCGGTTTCATGCAGGTGATCCTCACAGCGCAGGCCGCAATTCGTGGCTTCTCGCTGCTCGCGATCCTCGACGAGGATGAAGTCGAGCGGGAGTGGCCGATCACGCGCGCTCACATCATCCAGCTCAGCGTCCCATTCATCGACGCCAGCAAGAGCGCATCGTGACACCGGACATTCGCGCTCGGCAAAAGCGGACGGCCGAGGATTCCCCATCGGACACCGGCCAAGGCACCTCCGCGCCCGTCCGGTTCTTCGGATTGCGGCGGACCCTGATACTGATCGCGACGACGCTCATCGCGATCAACTTCTGGACGGGCGCCCCACTCGCGGCGCTGTGGATCGGCTCGCGAGTGCTCGGACAGGGTGCGCTCAGCATGACGGCGGTGTTCGTCGTCGTCGCGGCCCTCGCTGTGTTGCTCGGTGCGATGGCGTTCGCTTTGACGTGGCTCAGCGCCCGCTATGACGAGCTGATCGGCCGGCCTACCGGTGAACGCAGAACGCTGCCGTGGCTGCGCAGCATGCGCGCAGAAGAGGCCGACCTGCTCCGCAAAAAGCGCGGCACCACCGCCCTTGAGACGATCGTGGTCGCGAACACAGTCACTGCGGTCATAGCCTTGGAGATCTGGTTCTTCTTCTTCGCCAAGAACCCCTCACCTTGAGGCGATCAGCTCGCCTGTGACTTTTGGAGGGGTCATAGTAGACCCCGTGAGGCTTTCCTTAAGCGAAACCTAAACGATTTCTCATAGGCGGCTAAACGACGGTTTAGATCGGCGTTCGATGCTGCGCTGCATGTCCTCTGACGTGACAGCACGAGCGTGACCACGGCGCGCTTCCCGCGACCGGTGGATCTCGCGGCGGGCCAGTCGTTACTGCTGCCCGACGACGCGCTCTACTCGCCCGACGGGGGTGAGGCGGTCGTTACCCAGGAGGACGACTTCGTCCACCAGCCCGATTCCCAGCCGGGCTACCTCCCAAACCCGACGGTGTGGATATCGAGCCCCCGTACTCCCTGACCATGCGCTTCGCGCACTCGATACGGGCGCCCTGAGCCACCCCGGCACGATGCCCAGCACCGAGGGGACGATCAGAGCAGCCGCGAGAACCTCGCGCTACGGCAGCGCGTTGTGTACTCAGAGGGCCTCTCCAGTAGAGCTCTCGCCCCCTAGAAGCGTCTCGCGCCTTTCCCTGGACACGCGCTGGGCGGGATGGCCGGCGCTGGGTCTGGTGCTGGCGCTCGTGCTGGCCGCCGGCCTGCGCCTGTGGATGATCCGCGACGTCCCCGGCAACGCCTTCTACGACGCGGCGGTACGCAGCATGGGGACCTCCTGGCACGACTTCTTCTTCGGAGCCCTGGAGCCCAGCGGCACGGTCTCGATCGACAAGCCGCCCGTGGACCTCTGGCTGCAGGTGACCGCCACCCGCATCCTCGGGTTCGGGCTGTTCGGGCTGCACCTGCCCGAGGCGCTCGGCGGAGTCGCTGCCTGCGGCCTGCTGTTCGGTACCCTGCGACGCCCCTTTGGTGCTGGGGCGGCGCTGGCGACGGCGCTCGCGCTCGCGGTGCTGCCGGTGTCGGTGCTCACCGCGCGCAGCGACACGATGGACTCGGTACTCGCAGCGCTGGAGGTCAGTGCGCTGTGGCTGTCTTGGCGCGCCCTTGAGAGCGGACGGATGCGCTGGTCGCTGCTCGCGGCCGCCGCGATGGGCGTCGCGTTCAACGTCAAGCTCGGCGAGGCACTGATCGCGCTGCCTGCCCTCGCGCTGCTGTGGCTGTGGGCCGCCGCGCCCGGCAGCCGCGTCCGCGTCGCGTTGGGCGCCATCGCGACGTTCTTCGTCGTGGCGTTCTCGTGGACGGCGATCGCGTCACTCACACCGAGCGGCGGGCGGCCGTTTCCGATCGGCTCCGCCAATGGCAGCATCTGGCACGTGACGCTCGTCTACAACGGCCTGGATCGCCTCTCAAGCCACGGCGCGACAGGGACCGCCGAAGGTGGGGCCGGCCCGCTGCGTCTGCTCAGCGAGGGCCCGACGCAGTACTGGACGCTGCTCGGGATCGTGCTGCTCGCCACCTCGCTGCTCGGACTGCTCGCGCTCACCGTGCTGATCACAAAGAGCCGCGCGCACCTACGCACGGCTCTGTATAGCCCGCCGGGGCGGCTGGCTGTTGGGATTGTGATCTGGTTCCTCACCGGCCTGGTCGCCTTCAGCGCGATGCAACGCCTCCAGCCACGCTACCTGGAGGCATTCGCGCCGGCTGTCTGCGCCGTGTTGGGCCTGTCGCTGAGCGTGCTCTGGCGCAACGGGCTGGACGCTCACGGCAGCACGGGCGCTCACGACAGTCACGACAGCCTGGGGGCTCACGGTGGCCATAGAGAACGAGGCCCGGGAAGCCCGGCACGCAGGGGGCTGCGCATCCTCCTTACGTGCCTCGGGCTCGGCCTGCTCGCGGCCTCGCTGAGCAAGGACGCCTACGTGATTCACGGCGCCCGTACCGACTCGCTGCTGACCGACTTCAGCACACCGGCGCTGAGCCGCTACCTGCGCACCCACCGGGGCGGCACCCGCTACGAGGTCGCCAGCGCGAACGTCAACGACATCGTCGGACTCGTCGCCCGCGATGACCTTCCGGTCCTCGTCCTCAACAGCGTCGACGGGTCGCTCACCCGAACCCGGAGCCTGCAGGCCCTGGTGGCCCAGGGTTGGGTGCGCTTCTATTTCGACCCGCGCGCCTGCCACAGCGGACGCTACTGCCCGGGAAACGAGATCTGGGCCTACGCCCACAGCGTTCCCATACCCGGTCAGCCCGCGCTGCGGCACTTCACGACGACCCAGCGCGCTTCCTGATACCAAGCACTCTCCCTCAGACGAGCAGGCTGCTAAGTGCCCCCGCCGGCTATGAACTCGTTCAAAGGCGACCTGCATGGCCTCGGCATGACGCCGTGATCCTGCGCATCACCTGCGAGAGCTGGCGCACGGTACGCAGGCAGCCACACCACCATTAGCCGCCAGCCGCTACTGGCCCTCCCAGCAGGCGCGGCGTGCGACGCGTCGGACCGAGAGCGCAAGTAGCCCAACCACCGCAATCGGCATCACCCACCAGGCGGAGATACCAACAGCAGCGACGAGCGCAGTCAACGCGAGCGCCAGCGCCACACCGATCGCAATGCGCCAGTCATCGCCGACGACGAACTCCCACACGACGGCGAGCAATGCCGATGCCCGTGTCATGCGCGTACCGTCGCCTGGGGGCGGGGGTCGGCGGGTGAGCAACCGGGATGCACGGGAGGCGTCGAGTCCGAGGTGCGGGGCACTGTCTTGGACAGCGCGATCGCCGCGATGAGCATTCCGGGGATGATCGCCAACAGAGCGGCGTCGCCGCCGGGCCAGTTCGCGCCCGTGCCCTCGGCACTCCAAAACATCCCGAACGAGCTGAGCATCACCCCGACCGCGAACTTCATCGTGTTCTCGGGCACCCTCGCCAGCGGCGCTCTTGCCGCGGCACCGGCTGCGAGGACCACGAGAACAGCAAGTCCGGCAGCCGCGGCCGCCAGCGCGACGCGGTGCTGGCTGGCGCCGAAGGTGAGCACGATGTACGCGACCTCCAGACCCTCCAAGAGCACCCCCTTGAAGGCGATCGTGAAAGCGTAGCCATCAAAGCCGACGGGTTTCGCGCCGGCCGCGCGCGCTGCAGCGGTCTGCACTTCGTAGATCTGGATCTCATCGTGCTTGGCCTTCAGGCCGGCTGAGCGCAGGATCGCCTTGCGCAGCCACTGCAGGCCGAAGATCAACAGCAGGCCGCCGATGAGCACCCGCAGCAGGTCGATCGGCAGCGAGGTGAGCGCTGGGCCAAGCGCTGCCACGATCACGGCGAGCGCGAGCGTCGCGGCGCCGACGCCGCCCATCGCCGAGGACCAGCTACGCGTAGTGCCGACGGCGAGCACTATCGTCAGCGCCTCGACTGCCTCGACCGTGCAGGCGAGGAACACCGCGAGGGCGAGCCCGATCTCTGTACCGCTCATGTGCCTGGTTGTCCTTGCAGCAGGTTCATGGCCGTCTGCTCCATTGTCCTGGGTCCGCGTGCTCCAAGAAGCGATCCGGCTCGGCGGCGTCGCGATGCGGATCGGCAGGGCGAGGAAGCCGAGAAAACGTGAGCAGCGTCAGGAGGAACTCGGCGCGTCGCCAGTCAACTCCGGGCCGGTTCCGTGCCCCGACGCTCTCGGTGCCCATCGCGCCCAAAGCCGGTCAATCGACGCTTTCCGACGAAGGCTCGATCCGCATACGTGCTTCATCGCGAACGTGGGGTGCATGCCCGACATTCTGCACGTCCCGGCGGGTGATCGCCAGATATGCGACGAGGCAGAAGATGACGAGGGTCAGCGCCAGCGCGACAGGTCCATCGCCCCATCCGAGTCCGCCGCTGCTCTTGGGCTTGCTCATCCAGTCGGCGAACGATGCGCCGAGCGGCCGCGTGGCGACGTAGGCGAACCAGAACGAGAAGATCGCGTTCCAGCCCAGACGCCAGTAGCCGACGGCGGGAATCGCGATCACCGCCGCGAACAGCAGCCCGGATGCGAAGTACCCCAGCCCGAAGGTGCTCGCCGTCAGGTCCCCCAGTGCGGTGCCCATCGCGAACGTCGCGACCACTGCCGCCCAATAGAACGCCTCCCTGCGGGGCGTGTCGATCGTGTGGAAGGAGAGCGTTTGCTCGGTTCTCTGCCAGCCGATGAACACCGCCGCAAGCACAACGCCGTAGAGCACGGTCGATGCCGCGTAAGGGACGCCGAAGCGGACGTGCAGAACATCCGCGGCCATCGTGCCGAACACGCCGACGCCGACGACCGCCAGCCAGTACGTCCACGCGATATATCGCCGCATCGCGAACTGCAAGGACAGGGCCACGACGAACCCGAGAAACCCCAGGCAGACAGCGATCACGGGGTTGATCGCGTGAACGCTGTAGTCGGATGTCGCCTCGCCCATCGCGGTTGACAGGGCCTTTATCACCCAAAAGTAGACCGTAATCTCAGAGACCCGCAGCGCACCGCTGACCGTCAATCTTCTGAGCAAAGCCAGATCGGACACGGCGACAGTTTCTCACGCCAGCACAGGGAACGTGACCGCGGCAACCCTGCGTCGCCGCACGGCCGCTCAAGGAGATGAGAGCTTCGAACATCGGTGCCCTATCGGGAAGCTCGACTCTCGCGCCATCGCTGGCGCCGCGGCGCTCACCCCGTTATGCGACTCGCCGCCGCGCGGGTCGGCGGCCTTGAAGCGGGAAGTTCAAGCTCTACGCGGGCACCGACCCTACTCTGGATCGGCAGCTGCCCGCCGGGCCTTTTGCGAGACCTTCGCAGAGAACTGTCCTCGGGGAGACGGGCGTGGAACCGCACCGTTGTAAGCGATTCGGGGGTGCGTGGGCGGTTTCGTGGGCGGCGCGGGACAGGAGGTCAGACGCCGGCGACCAGCATTGACGCGCCAGCGTAGATGTGCGCCGGGGTCTCCTTGACCGCTTTGCCTACGAGCTTCGGCTCCTGGCCAACAGGTGCGATGTCGATCGCGAACTCAAGGCCCGTCTTGGCCGCGATCTTCACGAGGGTCTCGATCTGTGGGTTCTTCTCGCCCGACTCCAGCTCGACCACACGCGGCTGGCTCACGCCCAGGCACTCGGCCAACTGACGCTGCGAGAGTCCGTGGTCGGAGCGGTAGCCGATCAGCCTGGCGGCGACCATGCGTGCCAGCGCCAGGCGTTCCCATTCCGCGGCGAACTCTGGGTCGTCCTCCAACGCGGCGACCAGCACCTCGTCAGCCGTCTTGATGCCCTTCGGCCAGTGGCTCGGTATCTCGGTCATGCCCTCATGATAGGTCATGGCCTATCGGCTTTCAATGGCCTGTCGTATCGATCGGCGCGAGCCTGAGCGCGTTCGATCAGTGCCGCGAAGTTCTTGTGCCGATCGATGGCAAGGATCGCGTAGAAGTCCTCGGATCGGCGGTAGATGGCGCGCCAATCGCTTTGTCCCCTGCCTCGGACGCAGCTCGCGCAGCGCCGCGGCGCGGGCTCCCTTCAGCGGCTTCATGTGCGGCGGCCCGAGCTGCTCGCCGAGTTCGCCCAGCTTCCGCACCGCGTTTAGCAGCGCGCGATGCTCCTCCTTGGACTTCATCTCCAACAGCTCCACGACCGCGTCGGGATCGTAGATAACCGCGTGGGGCCACCGTTTCGCTTCCGAAGTCATGCGGGCAACCTATCCAGGAGCGGGGATGGCACAGCGCATCTACACCAGCCGCATCTGGGTGTAGTTCGCTGTCCGCCCGTAGGCGGCAGTCACGCGGTCGAGAGCGCGCTCGTGGTCGCGGTGCCCGTAGAGCTTGCGAACCAGCTCGCCGCCATCGGTGTGCCCGAGCGCGATCGCAACATCCTCGGACGGCAGATCCAGCTCGTTGACCATGTACCAGCCCGCGAAGTGGCGTGTGGCGAGATAGAGGCTGCCATCCCATCCCGCCGCGGCCCTGACAGCTTTCCAGTGGTACGCGCGGGCGCTCGCGGTCCAGTGCTCGCCGCGGATCGGCGCAAAACAGAACTCCCCTTCGGCGGGCAAGGCAAGGATCGCCTCGCGCGCCGGCTCGGTCAGCGGAGCCTCACGGGTCAGGCCGTTCTTCGGGAGCGTGAACGTCCGGGTCTTCGCGTTGAACTGTTCGACCACGCCGATGCGGCCGCGTTCGAGATCGACGTTCCCCCCACCGCAGCGCATCCAGCTCCCCCGGGTGCAGGCCGGTGAACGCCGCGACCTGCAACCACGCCGCAAACGACGGACTCCCCAGGTCGTGCGCACAGCGGACCAGCTTCCAGACCTGCTCCTCATTCGTCGTCTGCTCATGCAGCCGCCCTCGGGGACAGCACCAGCGGTGCATACCGCCCACGGTGCTCTGCGTGGGCGGTTTCGTGGGCGGTCCGCTCCGAAACCAGCTCCGAGGCGAACCCAGCAACGACAGCCGGTTAGGCCATGAAATCCCTGCTCACGCCTGGATTCGTTGTGACTCCGTGCGTCCCGGTGATGCTCCTTGGTTCTCCGGGGTGCGTATCGGGGAGACAGTGCTAATTTGGCTTAGATCCTGGATTTTTGGCTGTTCTGCAAACGTTTTGCAAACGTCGCGCACGCCGGGCACACTCGCCAAGGGCTCGCGATGCACGCTCGACGCACATCGTAGCGTGAGTGTCCGTTGCAACCTGAGACCGTCGGGCCCGGGTGCGCGGTCGTTCGCAGATGTTGGCATGGCTTGCCGCGTCAGCCGGGCCTCCGATCGAGGCATGTTCCACATCGCCTGTTGCCGGCGACGAACCCCGGGGTTGCGATGCTCCTAGCATCTTCCAGGGATGAGCCCAAACCAGACAAACGGCCTAGTAACTGGCCCTGACTTGTACGTTTAGCGGGGAGGCTGGGGTGTTTAGCGCGTCACGTCTGCCGGCGCAGCCGCTTCCATCGGGCGCTGCGACCAGTCCCGAGCGATTCCACGATGCCTTCCCGCTTCAGCTCACCGAGAACCTGGCTGATCCAGCCATCGCTGACACCGGGCGCGTTCTCACGGATCGCCGCGACCGTGAACTCGTCGGTCAGCAACGAGTCGATGAACGTCACGATCAGCACCCTCTTTGAGCCCCGGCCACTGAGCGTTCCCGCACGGTCCTCGAAGTCTTTGTAGGCGGCGAGGAGGATACCGAGGAAGTATCCGGTCCACGGCGCAAGATCGTGCTCGGCCTCGTGCCATCCGTTGGTGGACAGGCGCAGCGCTTCGTAGTAGGTCTCCCTGCTCGTGTCGATCAGCTTCTCGAGACTGATGTAGCGCCCGACATCGTGCCCGATGATGTAGAGCAGCCAGAGCGTGATGAGCCGTGACATGCGGCCGTTGCCGTCACGGAAGGGGTGGATCACGGTGAAGTCCAGCACGTAGGCGGCGCACAGCAGCAGCGGCGCGTAGGTTCTGGCATCCAGCGCGCGATGGAACTCGGTGTGGAGCTCCTGCATGGCCTGGGGGGCCAGCGCGGCCGCGACAGGCTTGAACCGCACGACTTTGGTGCCGTCTGGTCGTTCTTCCTCGACCTCGTTGTCCAGCTTCTTCCAGTGCCCGGCATCGCGGTCGCCGACGTACCGATGAAGGGTGCCGTGAAGCTGCTCGACATACCGGGGCTGGAATGGAATGTCCGCCCTGTTGGCGTGGATCAACGCGAGCACGTCACGGTAGCCGGCAATCTCCTGCTCGGAGCGATTCTCAGGCATTGTCTTCTCAGCGACGAGCGCCTCGATCCGGGCGCGTGGTGCGTGAATGTTCTCGATCGCGTTTGACGCCTCAGTGCTCTGGATCAGCGCGACCTGACGCAGAGTCTCCAGGCCCGCAGGGTTCTGGTGGCGGAAGACCTCCGCCCTGCCCCGGGCCTCCGCAATGCTCGTCAGCGACGCAACAGTGCCTGGGCGCAACGCTCCGAAATGGCGCGCAAGATCACGAAAGCTACTACTCATCCGCTAAACGTACTAGCAAGGCCTGTCGACTTGTACGTTCAGCAACGAAGATAGAGTGTTTGAGCGCGAGCCTGGCACTCGACCTCGCGGACGCTGTATCGGCTCGGCAGGTCATTTTGGAGCACTTGGTGGCCTCCGGCGGCGCAGCGACAAGCCTGTCTACGGCGACCAAATCACGTCACCCGCGCGGCGGGCCCCCCAAACAACGGGTTTTCCCGACAGCCACTGCGGAAAGCGGGAGCGACGGGAGGGCGCGCCGGAGCCAGTGCAAACCGCCGCGCCCAGCCCTAGTGGAGACCGATTCGTGGCAACTTTCGCGTTTCTTATGGCTCGCCATCGGGCGGCTGAAGTCTACGACGACCTGCCCAAGGCCCGGGACCAACTCGCTGCCGATGATCGCTTCGCGCCGCTCTTTGTTCAGGCGAAGGCTGCGGTTCGGGCGATGGACTTCCGATGCGTAATGATCCAGGATCACGCACGGCAAGCGGTCTTTGAGGTCTTTGCAAGCGTCGCGTTGGGGTCCCCGTACAACTTCTGGGAGACCCACTAGCCCGTGCGCTCGCATTGGCGCGCCAGTCCTGATCCGCCCATCCCATAAGGACGAACCTTGAGCCGGGCTGAATAGTGAACTTCATCGAGGCCGTCACGAACAGCCACCGCGACTCAATCGATACGGTCATCATGACCGTCAAGGCATTCGCTGGCGAGCCCGACGTGCTCTACGTCGCCCTCGACTACGCCTACCACAGCGGCATGGCCGTCACGATGGCTCCGGACGGTGGGCACGATGAGCCCCGCCCCTGAGCCTGGCCTCGACCGCCTCGGCTGCCTTCCGTCGCGCCTGACGCCCCTCGGGCTCCAGCAGCGCCTCAATCAGCCGATCCAGGGCCGCATCCTGGTTCGCAGGTTGTCCCAATCTCCTCGTTTTCGCTGAAAGCCTTATAGACACGGGGCTTTCGGCGGAGGCGGCAGCCAGACGCCGACTGGCGTTGCGGGGTGTCCCCGGATGCCGCATGGAAGCGCCAGCGTGGTCTCTGGGTAGGCTCCGCGACCAGTGACCGAGAGCGAACCACATGTGAGTAGCCAGCGCTGCCGGGACGTGCTCGACTACGGAGTCGGTGCCCGCATCGTTGTGAAGTTCACGACGCGCGGCCGTGAGCGGATCATCACCGCCAAGACGCTCGCTGCGGGTAGCTGACGAGCACGGCCTGCGGGACCTACATGGCCTTGCGTATGTGTTTTGGTGAGCGCATCGAGCGGGATGCAGTAGCGTCAGCACTCGGCGCACTTGACGAACTCCTCGGCTGTGAGCGTGAGACGTCTGACTGTGCCGTGCGGACGGCCGCGAGGTTGCCGACGATCTCAAAGCGCCAGTTTGGGTCGCTCTTGGTGCGTTCGTACTGCTCTCTATTCACGTCCGCCGGATAGTTGAAGGCGCCGTTGGGTGCCAGCACAGGGCTAGAGGAACGCATGCTCGCATCGGGCGATTGTCAAGTCGCGACACGTAGAACGCCTGTTCCCTTTGTGAGACGGCGCATCCAGATGCAAGTAGTTGTCAAGTATCACGACCGAAGATCCTCGTCCCGAGGCCACCACCGAACCTGGATCACTTGGCCGGGAAGCAGTGTCCCAGGAAGTTCCACCCGCTTGCCCGGGACGGTCTCTTCAACTTGGTTTCCTGCTCGGTTGCCAAACATGACCTTCCAGTCAATCTCGTCCGGCGCGTTTACGGTGACTCGGGGATTGACCGAGGCCGGGCCAACGATGGTCAGGATGTAGACGTCGCTCTTGCGGCGCGTCTCTTCCGCCTCCGCAACGACGATCATCTTCTTGTCAGACTCAAGGCTCTTGCCGCTGGCTTTGGCCACGAGATCGAACCCGTGGCCTGGAATCAGCTTGTGACCGTAGGTCTTCCCGTCTTGCGTGCATTGCAGTGAGATCACCCGAGAGGGGCGCCCCGCGTGGAACCACTCGTCCACTTCAAACGTCCGCGCATCGTCCGTCTCGGCAGTAACCAAGGCGATATTCCGCACCTCGCGTTCCATTTCGACATGCAAGCCGAATAGCTCGGTATCGTCGATCGGCCTGAGCGTAAGAACCAGCTCGTGCCGCTCCGCCAGTAGTTGTTGTTGGTAGACCCACGCCAGCTCCTCCTTGAGCTTGGGGGGCAGCAGATAGCCGAACAGCTCCTTGAAAGAGTCCTGCAAGAGCTGCTTCTTTAGCCACAGGTCAACACTCGTAGCAAGCAACGCGGCGACGAGGAAGGCCGTCCCGAATGCCGTAGCCAAGTCGTTGACGGTGTGGGACTCATGAATGACGGCCGGACTCGCGAGCAGTAGGGCCCCGACCACCGCCACGACGCCGACCACAGTCCGGAAGGCCAGGTCGCGAGACTTCTTCATAGCGAGAATCATCGGCGGTCTAGGCATCGGGGTCAAGGCTTGGCCACGTAGTCCCAAAGCCTCACTTCGTTGCCTCTCAGTTTCGTACTACGATTGCTCCGTGGGAGATCCATCCGTCGGCAGCATTTCCCTGCAAATCCGGGGTCGTGGCACGCATGTGGCGCGGTCAGCTCGCGACGGCGAGGGGCACCGGCGGAGGCGTGGCGGACGGAGGGCGGCAAGAGACCGGCAGGGGACTGGCGGCACGGCGAGTAGGCCCGTGCCACGAGGCACGTTTACGCGACGCGGTGTCCGATAAGCGGCGTCGAGGCGGGTGCCTGGCTGAACGCTCTGCGGATGCGCTCGCGCGCCCTGGCCTGGTCGAAGTGCCCATAGGTTTCGCGCACCTGGGCGCCTCCGTCCTGGTGGCCGAAGTGCTGCGCGATGTCCGCGGGGTCGAGCTCGAGCACGTTCCAGGCATACCAGGCGAAGTGATGGCGCGTGGCGGTGTAGAGGTCGACGTTGCCGAGGCCTGCTGCACTGCGGACACGATTCCAGTGATGGGATCGTGAGCTCGGTGTGTAGTGGTTGCCGCGCAGCGTCGTGAACACCCATTCGGACTCGCGCGGGAGCGTCAGCAACCGCTCGCGCGCCCGTGGCGTCATCGTGATGACACGCCTCACGCCGTGCTTGGGCGGCGTGAGCTTGCGCACCCTGACGTTCCATTGCCATTCGACGGTGATCGTCTCCGCGCCGGGTGTGAAGTCGAGTTCGGACCATCGCAGGCCATCGAGCTCGCCGGGGCGCATCCCCTCGTGGATCGCGACATCTAGGTAGGCCACGAAGGATGGCGGCGTGAGCTCGTCGGCCAGCGCGACCAGGCGGGCCGCCTCGCCCTCGGCTGGCGGTTGGACATCGCGGCGCCCGCGGCTTCGAGGTAGGCGCAGCCCAGCGAACGGGTTGCGCTCGACGAGCCGCCCAGCATCGACGCGCATTGCGTCGTTGAACATCGCACGCAGCGCGGGGATCCTGCTGTCATTGCGTCCCGCGCGCCGGTACCTGCGCACGACCTCGTCGTCGACTGCGCGGACCGGTAGCTCGCCGTAACTGGCAACAAATCCTTCGGTTCGTTCGCGGTTGAGGATGTTCGTCGACTCAGCAGGACGTAGCCATAACGGGTCCGTCGTCCACTCCTCCCACCACTCGCGGACGGTCACGCCAGCGCGAGCGCTGGTGCGCAGCACCCTGAGCGCCTCACGCTCCGCAGCACGCGCTGCGCGTTCGTCCCGATAGCTACTCGGGCCGCCGATCACGGTCTGAGGGTTCAGCTGCTTGCCCGTGCGCGGATGGCGGATCCGCGGGCGCCAGTTGCCGGACGGAAGCTGCGTGGGCATCGTGAGCTACTCCTCTCGATGCCGCTCGGCGCTCGTCATCTGCCGAGCGTGATCGTCGTTTTGGCCGATCGAACGAAAGCCGCCGCGACTGCGGGCCCAGGCTATCGCCTGGCTAGGCAGGTAGCGACGGGTACGTGCCATCCCCCAGGTCTCGCTCGGCATGCCTGCCACCGTCAACCGATTGACCGTCCTTACGCTGACTCCCATCCGCGCTGCCAGCTCCCGTGCATCTATGTAGCACTCGTCGCTCATCGCAACGGTTTCCCCCTCAGCTGAAGCCCCCTCAAGCAAGGCTGCGCGTCATCGCCGGACCCGCGTGCAAGACAGCTTCTCAATTAGCTAGATAAAAATAAACAGACAATGCACACCATCGCTTCGCTCAGCTACCGGAGACCAAATTGGACCCAGGGCCATAAGTCTTGACTTCTACAAGCTTTGGTTTATACTCGCTGGGTGTGGGAAGTCGAGTACACCGACACGTTTGGATCGTGGTGGGATGAGCTCACCGCCGAGGAGCAAGAGCGTGTCACGGCCGCCGTTGAGCTGCTGGAGCAGGGCGGTCCTGCCCTCGGACGCCCGCTGGTGGACACCCTCAAAGGCTCTCGCCATCCGAACATGAAGGAGCTACGCCCCCACGGCGGACACATGCGCGTGCTGTTCGCCTTCGACCCCCGCCGCATGGCAATCCTGCTCCTGGGCGGCGACAAGAGCCAGCGCTGGAGCAGTTGGTACGCCGAGGCGATTCCAGCCGCCGACACGCTCTACGACGAGCACCTGCAAACACTTCGCAACGAAGGAGCAATCCCATGACCACAACCAAGGCCACAAAGAGCCGCAAAGGGTTCGACGAGCTGCGCAAGCAGATCGATGCCGACCCGGCACGGCGTGCAAACGTCGAGAAGCATAAGACCGCGATGCTCAGCGAGCTTCGCCACAAGCTCGACCTCACCCAGGCAATCGTCGCCGATCGACTCGACGTCACCCAGGAGAACATCTCCCAGATCGAGCGCGGAGAGGCCGACGTTCGGCTATCTACGCTGAGCCGATACGTCGAGGCCCTCGGCGGACACCTCGAGGTGCACGCTGCGTTCCCAGAGGAGACCGTCGCGCTCAGCGTAGGGACAGCCGCGACGATGCGTCGCCGGCGAACCCGAAAGGGATCCCCCGCCGCAGCCAAGACACCTCGCAACCTCAACACTCCGAGGGCGAAGAAAACGACAGCAGCAAGCAACTCCTGACACGGACCCAGCACACTCCACGGTCAGTGGCGACCAACTCGCCAACAGACCGATCCGGCGTGCCAGCTCGGCCCTGGAGGGCGGGCTGTCCGAACACGTCATTGGAAAAATCAGCAGCTCAGTCAAGACAACGTGCTCCGCTGGAGTTCGCTCACACCCTGAAAGCTCGCCAGTCCCGCGAGCAGCATGAATGACCGGCGCGAACTGCTCAGGCGACTCCGTCGTGCGCAAATCTCCAGCGCTTCCACCGGGCAAGCCGGTTTGATAGCGTCCTAAAAAACAAACTACGGCCAACGTGTGGCATCTCATTCCGTGGACGGACGTCTGAAAGCGGACGTAGGCTATGGCCGTGACCGTGCGTTCGAGGACCGCCTTTCCACCGGCTGCGCAGTCAGATGGGCGCTACGCGAGCGAACGCGAGAGCAGTTCCTGCAGGTTGCTCCTCGTCGGCCTGGCCGCTCAAGGTGGGCGGGGTGGGCCGACGCGCTATCTAGTAGCGGGTGAGACGCTCGCGCGAGACCTTCGGCACCAGAGCGCGTGATCGCGGTGGGAGACGTGCTGATGCTGCACGACAGCGACACGGGCGCGTCGAAGAAGGACGTTTGGCGGCCATGCATGGTGCTCGCGATCACGTCGACGGTGGCAATAGTCGCACCCAGGTCCACCTCGGTTCCCGGCTCGGTGATAACGCCGCCGGAGGCTTCCAGCGCGTTCGACAAGGAAGGTCACTTCAGCCGTTGGCGCCGGCCGGTGAGCCGACCGGTCGCGGAAACCGCCGAGAATCACGGCGAGCTCGCCGAACCCTACCTTCGAGAAGTGCTCTCGCTGGCTGCAGGAGGGCTCGGATGACCCCCGAGCAATACACGCGCGAGCGCGCCGAAGTGCTCAAGGGGGCGGACCCCTCGGCGGAGCTGCTCGCCGACTGTCTGCGCACCGCGAGACTCATGATCAAGACCTCGGGGCTCCCGGCCCACTACTCGCCGCTCGGTGTCTGGAGCGAGGAGGCGGTCGAGGAAGCGTTCGCCGATTTCACCATGGAGCGGCTGATCGGACGTGGCCAGCTACTTGCGATGCTCCAGCCCGCGCCGGTGCAGCCCGTGTTCAGGCGCATGCTCGAAACGGCGCTGCGCCAGCACTTGATCGACCGACTGCAGCGCTCGCAGTCCGCGAACCTTTACGCCCGCGTCAACCAGCTGCTCGCAGACAGCGGAAGCTACAGCTCGGACGGAGCCGGCACCGGCCGGATCTGGCGGCCCTCCGGCGGCACCGCGGCCCCGTTCAGGGGCGATGACCGCTCGCTCGCGTCACTGGCCTGGTCGCTCGGCGAGTTCAAGATCATCCGCTACAAACCCGACGCGAAGAAGCTCTCCCCGCTGCTGGACAGCGACGAGCTGACGCGTTTCCTCGACGGCCTGCTCGCGAAGAACGCGATGGACGCCGCGACGATTTGCCGCGCGCTGAAGCTCCGCTTCATGCTGGACGATCCCGCCGAGGCCGAGCCGCTCAACCCCGACATACCCGCCACCGGGCTCGGAACCGACCCGCAGCTGACGGTCCTTTACCGTGAGATCGCGACCGCAGCGCTCGCGGAGCTTAGCGAGCGCCAGCTGCAGGTACTGATCGGCGGCGAGCGCGGGGAGAGCACCAGACAGACCGCGCTGCGCCTCCACTGCTCAACCGGCACAGTGTCCCACGAGCGGGGTCAGATCGGTGCGGTGCTCGCACGCCTCGGCGGCGATGGGCCGGCCGTTCTGAAGGAAATCCTCGATGCTCTGTTAATAGGAGAGGAATGAGCTGCCCACCCCTCACCGACCTCGCCGCGCCTGACGCGTCCGCGGTCTTTGCTGGCCATCTAGAGAGCTGTGTGCGCTGCCGTGCGCTCCTCGTGCGCCTAGAGCGCCACGACGAGCCACTCGAGCCTGCATCCGACACCCCGCGCCCGCCCCATCCAGCCGAGTCGCCACCCCCGGGCTCCGTCTGGAGCTTCTGGGCACCAGAGCACGAGGAGTACCTGATCGGCGCCGTGCTGGACGCCGCTCCGGTCGAGACGCTGATCGTGCCACTTTTGACAGAGACACGCTGGGCGACCGAGAGCGACATTGAGCTCTCGATAAACACACTTGGCTACCCCGCGCTTGCATCGGTCTGGGCTGCCGACCACGTACTGGCCGAGCAGGCCGTCGAGCCGTTGAACGTGCTCTCCGAGCGGACCCTGGTAGCCCTCACGGACGGCTATCAGGCGATCTACGCCGGGCAGGCGCTCGCCCCTCCCGCAGGCCCCGCGGTCCTCGGTACCGAGGACCCACGGGTCGCCGCGCACGCCGCTATCGCCGACGACCTGCGCCCTTACTTCGCGCCATGGTTGGAGCTGCAGGGCAGCGAGGAGCTCGGGCCCGTCTTTCATGCCCGCCGCGAGGATGCCGGCATCGAGCTCGAGGAGTGGAGCGAGAGGATCGACGTAGTGCCGGCCGTTTGGGCCCGATTCGAGGACGCGCAACTCGACCCCTACGCCGAGATACCGACCACGGCGATCGCCAAGGCGATCCGGCTGTTAAAGCTGATGCCCTCCGAGCGGATCGTCGGCCTCGCTCATGCCTCTGTCGAGGCCCACCACCAGGGCCAGGCGGCGCCGCAGGCCACCGCGCTGGCACGCCGGCGTCGCGGGGTCGCGCGGCGCCCGGGGCTCGATCCGCATCTCGCGCGGGAGGCCGCCGACACCTATGCTGCCGCGCTGCGCAGGGAGCTCCGGCTGTGACGGTCATGGTCTGTCGGGGCTGCGGCGAGCAGTTCACGCTGAAAAGCCGCTTCGAGGCCGAGTGCCCGGAGTGCGGCTGCGAGGACCTCGTAGAGGAGGACGCCTACGACCTCCTTGAGCGCGAACTGCAGTGCGAGTTCTGCGGCTACGTGATCGACACGTCCGCCGCGGAGGACCCGGAGTGGGCGGAGCCTGGAGGCCCGCGCGAGCCCGAGTCGGTCGACGACCCGTGCCCGATCTGCGACAGCGCGCTCGTGCCCATGGCCAAAGCGAGGCCGTTGCGGTCGCTGCCCGAGTACAAGCTTGCGCGTGCCGCCGCGCAGAAGCTTCACCGCGAGCACGCGATAGCCGGTCCGCCTTACGAGCTCGAGAAGCTCGCGCAGGAGCTGGGGCTACAGGTCGTGACCGGCAGCTTCGAGCACGACGGGCTGCTCGTCGGCGAGCGGATCGAGCTGCGGAGTCCGCCACGACGCCGGCGCGCCGGTTCGCCCTCGCACACGAGATTCGGCCACCACGTCCTCAGACACGAGGGCGAGCGCTCGAAGGTCGAGCCCGAGGCCAACGCGTTCGCCTCGGAGATGCTGGTCCCACGCGACGAGCTGGGCGCCGCGGTCGAGGCGGAGCCCTCGGCGCGGGCGCTCGCGCGGCGCTTCGGTGTCTCGCGGCAGGCGATGGTCTACGCGCTGATGAGCGCGCGCAAGATCGACCGCATCCGTCGCTAGAGCGCACCTGAACGGTTCAGCCGATCGCGTGTTCAAGGCTCGTAGGCGCCCGCCGCGCCCCACACACACCTTCAAGGGCCAAGGAGCCGCCGTGCTCGAGACACGATCCGAGATCATCAGCCGCCTTCTAACCAGCACCGTCCAGGAGCTAGACATCCCGCCCGCCCTGCGGGCCGCCGCCACAGCCGAGTACCACCGCGTCGGTGAGTGGCTCGCCTCCCATGCCGACGCGGAGGACGGCTGGGTCGTCCACCCTCAGGGGTCCTTCCTGCTGAACACCGTGGTGCTCCCGAGCTCGGGCGATGAGTACGACGTGGACACGGTATGCCGCCGTGGCCTGAAGAAGCAGGAGACGACCCAGGCAAGGCTCAAGCAGGAGGTCGGCGCAAGCCTCGAGCTTTACAGGGCACTGCAGGAAGGCCCGGACGGGCCCCGCGCGCTGAACGAGCGGAACCGCTGCTGGGCGCTGTTGTACCCCTTGCGGCTGCATTTCCATCTAGACGTGCTGCCTGCGATCCCGAACCCCGAGGGCGGACCGAGCGCGATCCTGATCACCGACAAGGAACTGCGCAACTGGCAGTTCTCGGACCCGCTCGCCTACGCGGAGTGGTTCAAAGCCCAGAGCGAGCTCGAGTTCGTACAGAAGCGCATGGTGCTCGCCGAGGCTGCGCGCACCCCGCCGCAGGCGATCCCCGACTGGCAGGTCAAGACCACGCTGCACCGGGTTGTGCAAGTGCTGAAGGCGCACCGCAACGAGCACTTCCGCGACGAGCTCGACATGCGCCCCGCCTCGATCTTGATCACGACGCTGGCCGCGCAAGCCTACCGCGGCGAGCAGGATCTGATGGAGGCCGTGCTCGAGGCGGTCGAGTTGATGCCCATCTACATCCGGGACACCGACGACGGCCCGCAGGTACTGAACCCGGTCGAGCCGCGTGAGAACTTCGCCGACCGCTGGGGCGCCAAGCCGGTGCTGGAGAAGCGCTTCCACCAGTGGCTCGAGAAGCTCGCCGAGGACGTGCGCGACGCCTCCTCCCAGCACGGCCTTCAGAAGGTAGCGGTACGCCTGTCAGAGAGCTTCGGCGAGCATCCGGTGCAGAAGGCGATGGAAGACCTCGGCGAGACCTACAAATCCACGCGGGCGGGCGGCCGCCTCGCCTTCGCGACCGGCACCGGAGTGCTCTCGAGCGCCGGCGAGCTCCCGGTCCGCGACCACGGGTTTTTCGGGTATGGCGGGTGATCGCAAGACCCTGGCCCAGCAGATGGGCGGCCTCGCTCGCCTGGAGCTGACCACCTCGGTGTTGGTCAGCCACGGGCGCCTTCACTGGACCGGCACGCTGCAGCCGACGCCGGCGAGCACTACCTACCAGATGAAGCTCACCTACCGCGGCGGCAACCGCGCACCGGACGTGCGGATCGTAAGCCCCGAGATCCGGCCCCCTGAGGGCCGCAGGCTGCCGCACATCTACCCCGGCGAGCGGCTCTGCCTGTGCTACCCCGGCGAATGGAACGCCGGGAAGATGATCGCCCGCACGATCGTCCCGTGGGCCTCGGAGTGGCTCGCGCACTACGAGATCTGGACGTTCACCGAGCGCTGGCACGGCGGCGGGCACGAGCCCGCGGAGGGCTGATAAGTGGCCGGGGGACGTGCGACGATCACTCCCGACTGCTCGCTGCGCCTGTGGGTTGGGAACGGCGGTGGGAATTCCAGCCAACGTCGCAACAGATGGAAGAGGGGATGCTAGGGGCCAGTGCAAACCGCCGCGCCCAACAAGCTGTAGACGCTTTCCCAGGGGCCGCAGCAGCGCCGTGATCGTGGCATAGGTGGGGTTGCCCGCGCCGGTCTCGATGCGGATATCTCGCTCTGAGGAACACCCGAGAGCTTGGCCAACTCGCGCTGCGAGAGCTTGCTTTCCCTACGACTCTGGATCATCTGGCTGGCCAGGCCGAACTCATCGCGGAGCTGCGCCAGCTCGCGGAGGGCTTGAGGCCCTTCGTGGTGGGCCTCCAGATCGATGTCTGCGATCAGCTGGTCGAAGTCGGTTGACATGGGCGATACCTCAGATGGTAGGGCTCCGTCGATCAGTCGTCAGGCGGCGATGACCTCGATCGGAGCGTGCCGGGCCTGCTTGCGCTTGGGCTGTGGGCGCACGCGCATCTCGATGTAGACGTCCAGCGCGTCGGCAACGTCGGCAACGGTATCCAGCTGCACGTTGCGGCCTTTGCCGTCTAGCAGGCGCGAGATGACTGAGGGCTTCACGCCGATCCTGCGGGCCAGCTCGGCCTTGGAGAGCTGGCTGCCCTCGCGGACCCCATCGAGAGCGATCAGCAGCTCGGCAAAGGCGACGAGCTTGGCGACTTCGCGCTCGTGGGCGGCACGCTCCTCAGCCGTTGGGAAGGTCTCGGCCAAGAGTTCGGCAAAGGCCACGCTTTCCTTGGACTTATGCATTTGAAAATCGTAGCATAAAAGCTACGAAACCCCTGGACGCGGGGCCGAGATTTTCCCGCCATTGGGCCACCCCCGTCCCGAAACACCGCTTGTCCGGCCGACCCCAGCGGTGAGTCCGTTGCCCACCGCCGGGTCAGCCCTTGGCTACGACAGCCATCCGCGCTGATAGCCGACTTGGAGCAGTCCAGCCAGCGTAAGCACCGCAGCAATCGTTTGGATCAGCCACTTCAACTCTGCCTTCATTGGATCACCTCCTCTCGCGTGGTTAAGGGATGAGGACCCGACCCATCCACGATCGAGGACGTCGATGTGTGCCTCAAGCATTGTTTGGGTCCGGTCGATGTAGGGTACATAGTCTACAAAGTACATGCATCGTCCAGAGTCGCTATAGTGTCCATATCTAGCCGCCCACCGGAGGTGATCTGATGGCTACTGAGTTCGTGAACGTACGCGAGGCCGCCAAGGAGTTGGGCGTCCACGAGAACACTGTCCGCAACCTTGAGAAGCGAGGCGAACTGAAGGCCATCCGCCTGCCAGGCTCTGGATTCCGACGCTTCCGCAAAGAGGACATCGAGCGGATGCGTCAGGAGATGTGGAGCCAGTTCGCCCCGGACACCTCGATGCCCGTCGAGCGGCGGCGCCCCACCAAGCGCCACGTCATCGACAGCGACGACCTCGCCGCATAGGTTCCGTCCCGCCATGCAGCTAGCTTTGGCTGCATGGCGCTGTCCGACTGGGAGCCCCGACCACCTGACGCCTCCTATTACGAGGAGCGCACCTCATACGTGCGCCAGGGAGACATCTTCCAGGACGTCCCGCTCGGCTATCCGTGGCCGCCTGACGCCGTCACCCACTCCGCCGGCAGCCGCAAGTTCCTCTCAGGACCGTTCGAGCCCGGCTTTGCCCTGCTTCTGACGCCAACGTGCAGCATGGTCGCCCAGGGCACGCAGAGCGGCTACGCACATCCCGTGCGGATGCTCGCTCCGATCATCGCGCTTGCCGAACTGGTCGAAAAGCGCGTCGTGAAAGCCGGCTCCGTGGACGACCTGCGTCGATACGACCACCTGATCAACTACCTGTACCTCCCGCCGATCGTGGCGTCCGAGTTCCCGGAGAGCCTGGCTCTGATCTATTCCGCCATCACCGTCCACCATGACTACCTCGAGGAGCGCCGTATCGCCCAGCTCTCCGAGGTCGCGGCGGTGCACCTCAAGTACAAGCTGACCGCCCTCTACGGCGGCAGCCTGTTCGCCCATGAAGACTTCGACGACGTGATCAGGTAGCCGTGCTGTCGGCAGCCACGACTACGTAAGGGCGCCCTGCATCATCCCACCAGACCGCGCCCTCTTCGCAGTATCCGCCAAGACCTGAGCCACATAGCAGTCTGAATCGCATGGGCCCCAAACGCTCGTCGGGCAGCACTGGTAGACCAGAATCTCGTCCCAGCCGATGAGTTCGTGGTTCGCCCGATTGAGCAGGATCGCCTTCGGCGCCCGCTGACATTCACGCGAATGTGCATCCCAGGCCACACGGATACCGTCAAGTATCTCCAAGACTGTTTCCATCGCCCAACATCTTGCTCCCGAGATTCGGCGGACGGCCGAGGATCCCCAGTCGCCGAGCTGAACGCCTCATTGACCATCTGGACCTCGTGCTCGGACGGCGCGTAGTGCGCGTAGATCTGCGTCGTCTTGCTGTCGGCGTGCCCCAGGAACTCCTGGATCGTGCGCAAGGGCTGCCCTGAGGCAGCCAGGCGGGTAGCGAACGTGTGCCGCAGGTCGTGGAACTTGACCGGGTGCACTCCCGCGTCTTTGTACGCTTTCTTGAAGCGCTTGGTGACCTTGGAGCGATCCAGCGGCGAGCCGGTCTGCGGATGGGCGAAGACGAGATCCCCTTCGCCCCGGTACTCGGTGCGCTGGGACCAGCGATCAAGCTCGCCCGCCAGGCGGTCGGCCATCGGCACCGAGCGGCGCGTGGAGAGATCGGACTTGCCGTCGGTCGAATGCTCGCCCCGGACGAACGTGTTGCGGACGCGGATGCGCTGCGCCACCCAATCGACATCGCGCCAACGCAGCCCAAGCAACTCGGACTGCCGCAGTCCGGTGATGGCGGCGGCCAGGATCAGCACCCGCAGGACCGGGCCGAGGACATCCGGCGGAGGCGGCGGCGCGGGACCACGGCGGCCCTTGCGAGTCGGTGCTGGCGTGCGGTAGACCACTTCGTCGGGGACGGCCCGCAGGACCGCCTCAAGCTCATCGACGGTGAGAAACTGCAGGTCCGGGTTCGCGTCCCCCTGACGGCGACGGCTGGGCCGAGCGGCACGACGAACCGGGTTCTCGCGAATCCAGCCACGATCGATGGCGTGCTCGCATATCGAGTGAAGGAAGCTCACGACGTTGCGGATCGTCTTCGGAGATAGCTCGTCGCTGAGCATGGCACCCGCCAGGACCTCGACGTGCGCGGTCGTCATGTCGGTGATCGCCATCGCGCCGAACCGAGGAGAGATGTGCACGCGCTGCATCGACTCGCACCCCTCCAGATAGGACCGCCGCGCCCCACTCAGCCTGAGCTTCTGCCGCAGCGAATCCCCAACCTCATCGACGGTCGGGCTGCGCTCCCCGCGCACCGGCCTGGGAGCCCGCTCCTCAGCGTCCTGCATACGCCGAAACTCCCGCTCGGCCTGTGTGCGAGTCAGGCCGTCGCCCTCGCCGGGAGTGCGGATCGACCCGACCTTCCGGTTCAGCTGTCTGCCGTCCAGCGTCCGCCAGCGGCCATAATAGGCCCCCGACTTCTCGTAGAGGTGACCTGTTCCGTAGTCGCGCTTGGCCATTGTGTGCGTTATACGCCACGAGCCGGTTGGATGGCCGATCATCGCCGTCTCCCCCGGCTCGACGGCCGCGGCTGGCCTTCCAGCTGACGCATCCATTCAGCGAGAGCGTCCCGTCGGTAGCGCACGTATCGGCCGAGACGGACATGGGGGATACGGTGCCGGCGCGTCTCGGCATACACCCACGCAGGGGTGACTCGAAGGAGAGCGGCGACTTCCTCGGCGGTCATCAGACTGTCGTTCGGCTGCAAGGGCCTGTTTGCGTTCGACTCGGACATCTCCGGTTACTGACCGTGAGGACCCCGAAGCCGGCCATGTAATTAGTTTGGCGGGGAAGTCGGGCTTGTTCCTCGCCGCCGGGGCGTAGGTCAGCCTCCTCTTCGAGTAGCTCATGGGCCCAGGTGTGTGCGGGCTTAAACCACTGTCGGAGGAGGCTGGATGCAGAGGATGACGGACGTGCGTGGGACTGTCCACGCGGGCGAGCCCGCGTGGACAGTTGGCATCGATCTTGGGCGCCGCGCCGCGCACGAAGCGGTGTTGCGCGCGCCGGATGGGAGCGATCGGCGGCTCAGGTTCGCTCATTCCCGTGATGGCATCGACAGGTTCGTTGGAGATCTCGCCGGGCTTGAGGGCCGTGTCTTGGTGATCATCGAGCCGACCGCGACGCGCTGGCAGGCGCTCGCGGAGGAGCTCTCCGGCCAGGGCGTTGAGGTGCGCCAGGTCCACGCAGCGACCGTCGCGAAGCTCCGCGGTGCACTGGATGTCACGGGCGCGAAGTCTGATCGTGTGGACGCGCGCACCCTCGCCAGCGCGGCTGGCTATTCCCATCTCGTGCGGCCCGACGCACCAGCGGTGGCGTGCGCGCACGCGCTGTGCTTGGAGCGGCTGCGACTGCGCCGTGAGCGCCGCCGGCTTCGCGGCGCCGTGAAGGTTTGCCTGGATACGATCTGGCCCGAGTTCCTGCAGACCTTCCGCGGCGGCGAGCGAGGCATCACAGCACGCGCCGTGATCGCTGTCACCGGCGGAGACCCCGCACGCGCAACCAGGCTCGGAGCTATCGAGCTTGAGTGTCGAGTCCGGGCTGCCGCACCCGGACGCCATATCGGCCACAACAAGATCAAGCAGCTGACCGAGAAGACCAGCCGCCCCGTCGGATACCGCGCTGCCAGGACCGCCTATGCCGCCCGGCTGCAGCGGTTGATGCGACGCCGCGCGCTCGTCGAAGGCCAGCTCGATGCGCTCGAGGAAGAACTCCTGCGCCTCTACCCCCGGCTGCCCGGAGCGCAACGGCTGCGCAGCCTGCCGGGCCTGAGAGAACTCGACCGTGCGCTGCTCCTCGCCGCCGCTGGCGATGTCCGCAGGCTCCGCTCCCCGCGCGCGCTCGGCAAGCTCGGCGGCTGCGCACCGATCGCCCGCGACTCCGGGCAAAGCACCCCGAAGCGCAAGATCTCCGAGCGCTGCCGCTACCAGCTGCGCGACGCCGCGTTCCAAGCCACACGACGGATCATTCGTGCCTGCCCGGCGTTCAGGGCGCTCTATCACACGCTGCGCCAGCGGCTCACCGCCACACAAGCCGTGATCGCCTGCGCGAATCGGCTGCTGCGCGTGATCTGGCGCATGGTCAACAGCGACGTCGACTACAACCCCGCGAAGGTCGCCCCTGCCCTGAACCGATAGCCCAAACACCGTCACGGCTGCCGCCTCACCAGACCGACCGAGCGCAAGCCCGCATCCGTAATTTCGAGCCTTCCGAGCTCGCTTTGAAACAAGGGCCCCTGCGCACGCCAAAGACCGCACAAGACCCCCGGCCACCAAGGCCGCAACCGCACCTAATCAGGCCACGGCGTGCCACCTCACCGCTCACGAAACGCCACCCACGAAGCGCACAGCCAGCCCCACCCAACAACCGCGCCAACCGCACGGACAAACACCCCTGCCAACACAAAACTTGACAAAACGCCAAAGACCAGTTAGGTTCGCCTTCCTTCTGCACGCGGGCTGCGCCCGCGTTGAAGCGCCTCCCTTCGGTCGGCTTGCGCGGCTGTCGCGCTGCGCTCCCCGCCTGGCCCTACCGGCTCTGACGAGCCGGTCCGCTGCGACGCCGGCCCAGGGCCGTCGTCTCCGCGCGGCCATCACGCAGCACGACAACCGAACAGCAACAGCAAAAAAGCAACGGCAGACCAGATGCACGCCGAGCGAGCCGCTGTCTGACTGCTGCCAAAAGTTTTTTGGCCGGTTCGCCGTGTTCGCGGTCAGTAAGGGGCGTGGTGAGCACTGCCAGCATCCCCGCAGACCGCGCCAGCGGATACGCACAATACCTGGAGTCAAAAACCGTCGAGCACGAACACGGCGCGTACTACCTCACGCCAGATGGCGCCGAGCGCATCGCCGCGCCACTCAGCGGCGAGCAAACGCAAGCCCTGAAGGTGCTCACCGGCCCCGAGCGTGTCGCGGTGCTCGTCGGGCCCGCCGGCACCGGCAAAGGCGTCGTGATCGACGCCACCGCACGCGCCGAACAGCTCGCCGCCCACGAAACGATCGGCGTCGCCGTGTCCTGGTCAACCGCCGAGCGCCCTGGCAGCGACAGCCCCGCCCTCCACGGGCAGACAATGGCGCTCGACGCACTCATCACCCGCGCTCAAGCCGGACACGTTCACGTCGGGCCGGACACGACGATCATCCTGGACGAGGCCGGGATGATAGACCACACCCGCATGGCCGCGCTTACCCAGCTGGTGGAGCGCACAGGGGCGAAGCTGATCGCGGTCGGCGACGGCAAACAACTCCCCTCCATCGGACCCGGCGGCATGTTCGACCGCATCGCCCGCCACGCCCCCACAGCCGAGCTGCAGACCATCCACCGCACCAAAGACCCCGCCGAGCAACACGCCTGGCGCGCAATCCGCAACGGCGAACCCGAACGCGCGCTCGCACACTACGCCTCACGCAACGCACTCCACCTCGCCGACACCCGCAGCCAGGCCGCCGAGAACGCCGTCCAAGCATGGGCCAAGCTCGCCCAGAACACCCCATCCGCGACATCGCACTCATCGCCGACGCCACCAACCAAGAGATCGACCGCCTCAACGCCCGCGCCCAACACCTACGCCACCAACACGGCGAACTCGGACAACACGAAACCCAACTCCCCCACGTCCACTACGGCATCCACCAAGGCGACCTCATCGCGTTCACCCACCAACACCGCCCACCCCAGGCACCCCGCGTCGAGAACGGCACCCGCGGCGAAATCACCCGCCTGCACCCCGACGGCAATGTGAGCATCACCCTCGACGGGTCAGACCGCCGCATCACCCTCACCCCCAACGACCTCAAATCGATCCGCCTCGCCTACGCCCAACACGTCTACCGCCAGCAGGGCGCAACCGTCGAGCGCGCCATCGTCCTCACCGGCGGCTGGCAAACCACCAAAGAGACCGCCTACGTCGAGGCCACCCGCGCCCAGCGCACCGACTGGCACATCGCCCACCAAGACCTCAACCCCCACACCCCAAACCCCGACCCCATCACGCGCCTGGCCCAACGCATGAGCCACAGCCGAGCCCACACCCCAACCACCATCTGGCGAGAACAACCAGCACACGCCTGGGATGACGCCTATGGCCCGGGATACCCCGACCCTTTCTCGCCAGGCCCCTGGCCCGCTGTGGCACCTGAACGCGACGACCTGGGCCGGGGTCGCTGAGCGCCACTTCTATCCCAGCAACGGGATATGCCTACGGAGCGATTACGAGCCAGACGGACACACCCACCAACGCCACCGCGAACACCTCAAGCGTAATGGCGGCAAACAGCAACCGTCCCTTGATGGTGTTCTTGCTCTTCGCATCGCGCAACGCAGTCACACGAGTAAGCGCCACGTCCCGCTCAGCCCGCGGTTCCGAGCGAATTGGCTTTTCGTTCAATCGCTTTTCGATCTCATCTGGTGTCACGATCGCGTAGGGCAGGGGGAAATTGGTCGCAAGCGCTGACGCAGCAGCGAGCACAAAGGCAATAAGAGCGACAACCAGCCACAGGCGAGCCGAATGAGGAAGAACGAAGGTTGCCTTGGATTTGGTAGACAGGCCAGCGAGCGCAAAAAGCAGCGTTACCAAGACTCCGGACGTGGTGACGACCGCCAGCCCTCGCTGTTCGAAAGAAGCCTTGCGAGCATCTTGAGCTCGCAACTCCGCATCTACGAAGGCTCCGTAGACCCCAACGCCAGAAATCTCAGCGCTATGACTCGCGTTGGCGACGCTGATCTTCGCGCCGCTCGCGCTCGGCTTCTTCTCGCCGTTCGCGCGCAGCCTCTTGGAGCTGCTTCTCGGCCAAGTCATCGCGATTACGAAGCTCCGGCTTAGTTTCCATGCCACCGTCGTCGTCTTCAGGAAACCTCATCTATGGCGAACTATACATTCGGCTGCGGACGCCTGGCTGCACGCGAAACCATTCCGTGCGAGGACATGACGTCACGCCAAAAGGCCACCATCTCCATGCCTCGGAGTCTCGGCATGGGCTCGCCTCAGCTGTTGCCTCGAAGATTTGTTCCCCAATTGTTCCCCAGCCGCCGGTCTTCTCGGCTCCATAATCCATCAAAACCCGCTCATTTGCAGGCATTTCCTATGATCGGGGAGACAGGATTTGAACCTGCGACCGCCCGGCCCCCAGCCGGGTGCGCTACCAGACTGCGCCACTCCCCGTGGCTCCAACACGCGACACAAGCAAGCGGGCGACGGGAATCGAACCCGCCCTAGAAGCTTGGAAGGCTTCTGTGCAACCACAACACTTCGCCCGCAAGCCACCAGGCATCTTACCGGCCTTTCCGAGCAGCGACGGTCGCGTGGAGCGCGTGACACCGCCACGGCCCGACCCTACCCCGCCTCCCGCCGTGCCTCCGCCGGCACCTCCCCGCCCTCCCCAGCCATCCCCGGAGGTGGCCAGGGCCCAAACCAGTTGTCCCGCGCCCCGTCGAGCGTGAGCACCGACCCGCTGAAGGCCCGCCCCAACGGCGAAGCCAGCAGCGCCACGAGCCACGCATGCTCAGCCACCGTCCCCAACCGCTGCGCCGGGATCGACCGGGCAGTCCCAGCTCGGATGGCCTGCGGATACTTGTCCAGAGCCTCGGTGTCGAAGTGCCCGGCGGCCACGGCGACGACCGCGACCCCCTCCCCACCCCACCGCGCAGCCCATTCCCGCGTCAGCGCCTCAACCGCGGCCCGCGCGGAGCCCGAGTGAGCCATCCCGGGCATCCCGTGGTGGGGGGAGAGCGTCACGTTGACGATCGTCCCTCGGCCGGCGGGGGCCATCGCCAGTCGGTGCGCCGCGGCGGCCATCTGCATGGACCCGTCGACGTTCAGCCGCCACACGGCCCGCCACCCCTTCGCGGCGATGGCCTCGGCGGGTGTGAAGTACTGCCCGCCGGCGTTGTTGACGAGCAGGTCTAGGCGCGCGTAGCGATCCAGCGTAGCCTGCACGAGCCGCACCGACTCCTCGGGCGTGCGGACGTCGCCGGTAACCCACTCTGCGGAGCCTCCCTCGCCGCCAATCTCCTCGACGGTCCTGCGCAGCAGCTCCTCTCGACGCCCGACGACCACCACGGAGGCCCCGCAGCGGGCGAGCTCAAGCGCTGTGCCCCGGCCCAGGCCGGTACCCCCGCCGGTGACCAGCGCCACCTGGCCCTCGAGCAGCCCCGGGGCGAAGATCTCAGACCGCGAGGCGCCCACGGTCTGGCAGCATACGACGTGGGGGCGACGTGGGAGCCCCGGCGAACAGCGTCCGTCCCCGCGGACCGTTAGGCTGAAGCCTGTGCATCGTCGGCCTTTGGCCATCGTCTTCGTGCTCGCCGTCGGCGACTACCTGCTGTGGAACTGGTCGCTGGGAGGCAGCCATGACGTCCTGGCGCTCATCTCCGGCCTGACGCTGGTGCTGCTGGTGATTGCCCTGCTGTGGCTGGTGGCGCTCAACGCGGGGCGTCTGCTCGCGCGTATCGCACAGCGCCAGCCGGCGCGACAGACCGCGCGCACAGCTGCCACCCGGCGACCCAGGACACGCGAGGAGGCGCCCGCGCGGCCGGGTGAGATGACAGCGCAGCAGCAGCAGGGGGGAGAGCCGGCCTCCTCGTCAAAGCTCGCTGCGTGAAGCGCCGCTGGCTCGCGCTTGGCACCCTCCTGATCCTTGCCGGACTCGCGGCGGGGGGCTATCTGTACGAGCGCCACCGCACCGGCAACATCTACCATCCGCACGCGCGCTTTGTGCCCGAAGCTCCCCCCGCCGTCCCGTCCGCGGCCCGGAAAGCACGGCGTGGCCGCTGTACGGATACGACAAGAACCACACGCGCTTCTTCCCCGGCTCCGACGCCCTGTACCCGCCGTTCAAGCAGGTGTGGGTGCACGGCGGCAGCTCGCTGCTGGAGTTCCCGCCGGTGCTGTACGAAAACCGCCTCTTCCAGCTCTCCGACGATGGGGTGCTGCACGCAATCGACAAATACACCGGCAACGCCTTCTGGAATAGCCCACTGGGGACGCTCTCCGCCTCCTCCCCAGCCGTCGCAAACTACGTGGTGTACGTCACAGTCCTCTCTCGCGGAGAGGGCTCCCAGGACGGGCGGGTGGCGGCGCTCAACTACTCCAACGGCCTGATCCGCTGGGCGCGCAACCTGCCCAGCCCCAGCGAGTCCTCTCCCCTGCTCGATGAGGGCAAACTCTTCTTCGGCTCCCAAAACGGCACTGTGTACGCGCTGGACGCGAGCAACGGCAACCCCATCTGGACCTACCACGCGGCGGGGGCGGTGAAGGCCAGCCCGACGCTCGCGGGCGGGGTGCTGTACTTCGGGGACTACTCCGGACAGGTGCAGGCCGTCAGCGAGCAGACGGGCAGGCGACTGTGGCGCAGCGGCAGCGAAGGGGCGCTGCTGGGCAGCGGCACCTTCTACTCCACCGCCGCGGTGGCCTACGGAAGGGTGTTTCTGGGCAACACCGACGGGCGCGTCTATGCCTACGATGCCTCCTCGGGGAAGCTGGACTGGGCGTATCAGACCGGCGCCTACGTGTACTCCTCGCCCGCGGTGACCAACGCCCCCGGCTGGGGGCCGACCGTCTACGTGGGCTCCTACGACGGCCACTTCTACGCGCTGAGCGCCCGCACCGGCCACGTCGAGTGGAGCTATGACGCGCACGGGCGCATCTCCGGCTCGCCCACCATCATCGGGCGCGTCGTGTACTTCGCCGACCTCGGCACGCACACCACGTTTGGCCTGGGCATCTCAACCGGGAGGGTTGTTTTCACAATGGACACCGGCTCCTTTGACCCGGTGATCAGCGACGGCCAGAAGATCTACCTGACGGGGTACACGGGGCTCTACGCGCTCGCGCCGCGTTGAACCCAGCGCCTCTCCCCAGGCCAGCCCCACCCCGGCCCTGCGCTCCCTGGCCCAGCACTCCCGGCCAGCTCACCCACCGGAGTTGCAAACCTCACCGCCCCCTCCCAGCGCCCGGCCGGGCGAGAAGCGCGCAGCGACACTCACGCTCCCCGGCCGTGCGACGTCCACCGAGGTCCACCCTCCCGGCGCCGGCCCCACGCACCCCGCGCCGTGCGTGAGCGTCCAGTAGCGGGTGTAGTGGATGCGCACCAGGAAGCGGCCGGGCGCGCGGTCCAGCAACGTGAAGGAGTCATGGCCCAGCGCGGTGAGCCGGCCGGGACCCTGCGCCAGTGGGGTGGGATGAAGCACTTGGTAAACACGCCAGTGGCGGCTTGCAAAGACCTCCCGCAGGTAGGGCAGCCCGCGTTCGATCAGGCGTCCCTCCTGGGCGCTCGAGGGATCCAGCGCCACATCCGGGAGGGCCACGTAGGTAACGGCCTGCTGGAGCAGCCACGCGCGGTACCCCCCCGCGGTCAGCCCGTGCTTGAGCAGCACAAGGTCATAGCGGGTGTCCAGCTGCTTCTCCCACCCCCTGGCCAGCGACACCGAGGGCGCCAGGAAGGCAGCCTCCCAGTGGCCGCGGGTGAACGGCACCTCGACCCGCACCAGGCTCCCCCCGTGGGTCGCCAGAAAGCGCTGCAGGGGCACGTAGTAGGCGGCGCCGGTCGAGGGGTCCCCCGCCACCGCGGCGGTCTCCCGCACAGGCCCCCACGCGGTCCACACGGCCATCCCACACAGCACGACCACCGCAGCCGCGGTGGAAGCCAAGCGCCCGCCCCACTCCCGTGAGGCCGCCAGCGCGCAGAGCAGCAGCGGCGCAGCCAGCAGCACGCCGTAGCGCTCGACGTTGGCGCCCATCGGGGTGTGCAGCGCCACAGTGAGTACACAGACCACCAGATACACCAGTGCCCCCACGCGCAGCCCGCGCTCGCGAGCGGGAAGGACCAACAGAAAGCCCAACACCACTGCCACCGTCGCCAAGAAGGAGGTGAGCGGATAGGGCTCCCAGCCACCTTCGGGAAAGAGCGCCGCGAGCGCTCCCGCGACAGCCACCGCAGGAGCGCCGACGACGAGGGCCGCGCGCGGCGAGCGCCTCACCAGCGAGTAGGTGAGGGCCAGGAGCGCCAGCAGCAGCCCCGCCACGGGGCTGCTCGCAGCACACAGTGCGGCTAGGACCACTGCCGCCCCGGTGCGCCCCCACCTCCCCTGCTCGTACTCCGGCCGCTGCCCCGCGTTCTTCATTTGCTCCTCCTGCCACTGCCTGCCCTTTCTCTGCCACTGCCCCTCCGGCCCCGGGACTCCTCTCCCCTGGCGCCTCCGCGCTCGCACCGCCCCCACGTACACCCACACACAGCCCACGGCAAAAGTGACGCCCAGCGCAAACGTCAGGCGCCCGATCCAGATGTCCCCTACGGCGGCCAGCGCGAACCACACGGCCCCCCAGCGCGCCGCCTCGCCGTAGAGCCCGCGCACAAGGCGTTCGAACAGGAAAGCCGAAGCAAGCACGGAGAGCGCCGCCACGGTGCGCATCCCCAGCGATGCAGCGAGGGGTGGGAACGTGAGACTGTAGCCCGGCATGTAGTGGCCTGAGTACCAGTGCTCGTCCCACACCGCCCACCCTTCGTGGCGAAACAGGCTGACGCGATACACCTGCGCGGCCAGGTCGGGGGTGCGCGGATCGACCACCAGCCATGCCGCCACGCCGACAGCCGCGGCAAGCACCGCCCAGGGCGGGCGCCATGAAACGTCCGGGGTCCGGTGTGCTACCCCACCGGACCCCGGCACACACGCGAGAAGGCCACTTGGCCTGCAGCGCGGGTCTGTACTGGTATCAACAGTCAAGGTACATGGAAGTAGCTGTCTTCCGCCGGCTGCCCGATAATGGCGGCGATGGCCATTCATCAGAGAGCGCCCAGCGTAAGGCGTGTGGCACGCCGGTGCGCCGCGCTCACCGCGGCCCCACGTGCAGCAAGCCGGCGCGCCGCGCTGGCCACCGCGCTCGCCGCCCTCCTGGCCAGCAGCCTGCTGGCGACGGGCTGCTCCACCGGCGATCCTCCGCCGCTGCCGCAGACGGCGCTCGCGCTGGCCCAGGTCTTCCCCTACTACCGGATCTACTGGGTGGGGCCGACCTTCGGCGCCTATCCGCTGACGGCGGTGGACGGCCTGAAGGGCTACAACCCCTCGATCGGCGACAGCGTCTTCTACGGCGACTGCGTGCGTAAGCCGAGCGTCCTCGGCGGCGGCAGCTGCCTGCTGCCGTTGCAGGTGACAACGGTGATCTACCGCCTGCACTCCAACAGGGCGCTGGGTCCGCAGCGCAACACGGTGATCCGTGGCGTGCCCGCGGTGATCTATGACGAAGGGCGCTCGATCGAGCTCTACAGCGGGCGCCAGGCGATCGACGTGTTCTCCGACTCCCTCGCCCAGGGTCTGCGAGCCGCGCAGGCCCTGCTCCCGCTCAACGCCCCCGGCTCCGCCACCGGCCCGCTGCCCCGGCCGGTGTTCTGCCCGGGGCTCAGCGGCCCGCAGTCCGGGCAGGTGCGCGCGGCGATGGCAAACCTGCCCGGGCACGCCTGCCAGCAGGCGCACGCCGTAGAAGCGCTCAACCAGCGCCTCTCCAAATAGTGGCTGGCGGGCGGGTTGGCCGAGCGGACAGGCAGGTCAGACAGACGGGCGGGGCTGGACAGACGGGCAAGGCGGGTGGGCTGGGCGGGCGGCTATCCCGGCGCAACTGGCGTAAGCGGCTTGCCGATTTCCCGGCGCAGGCCAAGAAACGCCAGGGTGCCGATCACGGCGGGGATCCACAGCGAGACGGCGCGGTAGGTGAGCACCGCCGCCAGCGCCTCCCCGGCTGGGTGGACGCCGAACAGCAGCAGCATCCCGAACAGCCCGCCTTCCACGGCCACCAGCCCGCCGGGGATGGGGATCGAGTTGGCGAGCATGCCCACCAGATAGGCCATCGCCACCGCCCACACCGAGGGCGTGGGCCCGAAGGCCGCCAGGCAGGCGTAGAGGGCGAGGTTGTCGAACAGCCAGTACCCCACCGCCCCCAAGAGCCGCCAGTCGTGCGCGCGGATCAGCCGCACCGCTTCGTGCACGCCGTCGGCGAGGGCCGTCAACGCCACCGTGGTGCGCGGGCCGAGCCGTTTGCGGTCGGTCAGCGCCTGCGCCCAGCGGGCGATCGCCAGGGTGCCCACGATCGTCGCCAGCGCCAGCAGGGCCGGCAGCAGCGTCAGCAGCGGATTGCGCGAGCCGGGCAGCAGCCCCAGCCACATGGGTATCCCGATGACCACCACGGCGCCGACGTTGACGGCGGAGGTGAGCACGAAGATCAGCACCGAGCGCCGCGCCACGCGCTCCACCGAGACGCCCTTGCTGCGCAGGACCCACGCGCCCAGCGCGATCCCCCCGATGCCGCTCGCCGAGACGACGGAGTTGACCGCCAGCTCCGCCAGCGACAGGCGGTAGCGCAGCTGCCTGCCCAGCCGGCCGAAGACCAATCCGAACAGCACCACGTAGCCGGCGCAGGAGAGCACCTCCAGCACGATCGCCAGCGCCACCCACCCTGGCGAGGCGTCGGTGATGCGCTCGGCCACCGAGCGCAGACCCGGTACGGCCAGCAGCAGCCCCACGAGCAGTATGAAGAACACCGCGAGCGTGATCAGGTTGTTGCGCAGCCTGCGCGAGTGGGCCGCAAACTCGGCGTCCTCGCTAGGCAGCCGAGCCGCCAGCTCGGCGTCTTCGGAAGGCTCGGGAGCAATCGTCTGTGTCTGCATCCGTCTCCGACCTTAGAACCTTCGCACGGGCGCTCTTCGCCTCCAGGCGAAAGCGCGCCGGAGAGACCCCGAAGCGGTGGCGAAACGCCGCGGCGAAGTGGGCGGCGTTGCGGTAGCCCACCAGCCGCGCCACGTCGCGGATCGGGATCGCCTGCTCGGCCAGCAGCTGGGCCGCGGCGGCCATGCGCCGCGCCACCAGGTCCTCGTGGAAGGTGCTCTCTTCAAACTGGGCATACGCGCGTTGCAACTGGCGCGAGGAGCAGGACAGCGCCTGGGCCACCGTCTCGAGCGTCAGCTCGCGGCGGTAGTAGCGGGCGACGAGGACCCGCGCCAGCAGATAGAGGCGACGGCGCTCGCTGAGGGTGCTGGCGCGCACACTTCCCACTTCTCCTATTCCGACGCCGCCGCGGTAACGGGACAGCCCTAGCGAGCGTCAACCCGCGTAGCGCTGCGCGATCCGCTCGGCGGCGCCGCGGTAGGACCCGCCGAACAGCACTCCGTGCACGAGCAGCGGGGGCAGCTGCCACAGCTCGACGCGCTGCTCCCAGCCGGGGGCCAGCGGAGCGACCTCCTCATAGGCGGCGAAGACTCGCTCGGACGGCGCCCCGAACAACCTGAGCATCGCCAGGTCCACCTCGCGGTGCCCGCCATAGACAGCGGGGTCGATCAGCCATGGGCGGCCGGCGGCGTCGGCCAGCACGTTGCCGCTCCACAGGTCCCCGTGCAGGCGCGCCGGGGGCTCAGCTGGGCCGGTGAGCTCGACGGCACGCTCACACACTCGCTCCAGCGCATGTGCCCCGGCGCCCGTCAGCCAGCCTTGCTCGGCGGCTAGCGCGGCCAGCGGGCGCAGCCGCCGCTCCACGAAGAACGTGGCCCAGTCGGGTGTGGGGTCGTTGGGGAGCTGCAGCGAACCGAAGCGTGTGGGCTCGCCTGCGCTTGCCTGGGGAGCGCCGAAGTGAGGGGCACCCGCAAGGTGGATGGCAGCCAACCCGCGCCCCAGCTCCTCGGCCCCGGCGGCGTCCAGGCGGCCCCGCTCGATCCACTCGAGCGCCAGATAGGTATCCCCGACATCCAGCACCCGCGGCACGCGCAGCGCGCCCGGCTCGCCCAGCCAGGCAAGGCCGGCGGCCTCGGCGGCGTACTCGCCGGGGGCGGCCCCGGCGCGCGTCTTGACGAACGCGTGGGTGCCGTCGGCGAGGACCACGCGCCAACCCTCGTTGATGTCCCCGCCACCGACGCGGCGCACGTCACGTGCTCCAGCGGGCAGCGTCACGTGAGCTGTCCAACTGGCGGCGTCACGTCAGCTGGGTGGCGCGGATGTCTTCAAGCAACCCCGCGCAGGCGGCCTGCACCAGGTCGAGGACGTCGTCAAAGCCGCTGGGGCCACCGTAGTAGGGGTCGGGCACGTCCAGGTCCCCCGCGGAAGATTGGGACCCCGCCCGCCCCTCGAACTCGCGCAGCAGCCTCACCCTGGCGCGCGCCTGCTCGGAAGGCGCCATGCTGCGCAGCTCACGCAGGTTGGCGCGGTCCATCGCCAGCAGCAGGTCGAAGTCCGCGAAGTCTGCGGGGGTGACCTGTCGCGCCTCGCCTCCCAACACGATCCCGCGAGCGCGCGCCGCGGCGGTGGCGCGCGGGTCCGGCGCGTGCCCGACGTGCCAGGCACCGGTGCCGGCGGAGTCCAGCTCGACGGCATCCTCCAACCCGGCAGTCGCCACCAGCTCGCGCATCACGCCCTCGGCGGTGGGCGAGCGGCAGATGTTGCCCAGGCAGACGAACAGGATCCTCACGCGCCCCTCCCATGGCGTACCCACACGCCCCTGCTGTGCAACCTCGCGCCCACCCTGCGGGGCGCCCACATGCCCTTGTCTCGTACTCACGCGCCCACCCCCGGTGCACCCAGGTGGCCATACCGCGCACCATCGCGGACTCCCTCGCCACCACGCGGCCCGCTGCGCCCGCCCCAGCGGGCGCCTTCTCCTTTTTCTTTCACCCCTCCTCCCCCAGTTCCAGCACCGCCAGGAAGGCCTCCTGGGGGACCTCGATGCGGCCCACCTGCTTCATCCGCTTCTTGCCCTCCTTCTGCTTCTCCAAGAGCTTGCGCTTGCGCGTGATGTCGCCGCCGTAGCACTTGGCGATGACATCCTTGCGGAAGGCCTTGACGGTCTCGCGGGCGATCACGTGCGCGCCGAGAGCGGCCTGGATGGGGACGTCGTACTGCTGGCGCGGGATGCGCCGGCGCAGCTTTTCGGTGAGCGTGCGGCCGACGTCGTAGGCCTTCTCGCGGTGCACGACCATCGACAGCGCGTCCACCGGATCGCCGGCCAGCAGCACATCGAGCTTGACCAGGTCGGAGGGGCGCATGCCGCTCAGCTCGTAGTCCAGCGAGGCGTAGCCGCGCGTGCGCGACTTCAGCTGGTCGAAGAAGTCCAAGACGATTTCCGCCAGCGGCAGCTCGTAGCTCAGCTGCACGCGCTCGGGTGACAGATAGTGCATGCCGGCGTGCTCGCCGCGGCGTTCCTGGCAGAGCTCCATGATCACGCCCACGTACTCGCGCGGGGCGATCAGCTGGGCGGTGATGAAGGGCTCGCGGATCTCCGCGATGGTCCCCGGGTCGGGCATGTCGGACGGGTTGTGCACCTCCAACTCCTCACCGTTGGTCAGTGTGACGTCGAACTCCACCGAGGGCATGGTGGCCAGCAGTTCGAGGTCGTACTCGCGCTCCAGGCGCTCGCGCACGATGTCCATATGCAAGAGCCCCAGGAACCCACAGCGAAAGCCGAAGCCCAGCGCGTCTGAGGTCTCAGGCTCCCAGGAGAGTGCGGCATCGTTGAGCACAAGCTTCTCCAAGGCGTCGCGCAGGTCGGGGTAGGAGTCGGAGTCGATCGGGAACAGCCCGCAGAACACCATCGGCTTGACCTCGCGGTAGCCGGGCAGCGCCTCGGTGGCCTCGGCGGCGGAGCGTCCCCCCCCGTTGGCCCCCCCACCCGCGTGGGAGCGGCCGCGCACCGTCAGCGTGTCTCCAACTCGCAAGAGGGTGACGTCCTTGATGCCGGTGATGAGGTACCCCACCTCGCCCGCGGCGAGCTGGTCGGTGGGGACCATCTGCGGCGAGAAGCAGCCCAGGTCGTCGATCTCGGCGTGCGTGTCGGTGGCCATCGCGCGCAGCGCGTCGCCCTTGCGGAAGACCCCGTCGACCACGCGGATGTAGGCGATCACGCCGCGGTACTGGTCGAACTCGCTGTCGAAGATCAGCGCGCGCGGCGCTGCCGCGGGGTCGCCCGCGGGCGGCGGCACACGCGCGACCAGCTCCTCCAGCACCTCGGACACCCCGGCGCCGGTCTTGCCGCTGATGCGCAGGATCGACTCTGAGGGATCGCCGAGCAGCTCCGCCACTTCGCCCGCGACGCGCTCGGGCTCAGCGCCGGGCAGGTCGAGCTTGTTCAGGCAGGGGATCAGCTCGAGTCCCGCCTCCACGGCGAGGTAGGTGTTGGCGACCGTCTGCGCCTCCACTCCCTGCGAGGCGTCGACGACGAGCAGCGCCCCCTCGCAGGCGGCGAGCGAACGCGACACCTCGTACGTGAAATCCACGTGCCCGGGCGTGTCGATCAGGTGCAGCTGGTAGGTCTCCCCGTCACGAGCGGATTTGAAAAACACCCGCACCGCCTGCGCCTTGATGGTGATCCCACGCTCGCGCTCTAAGTCCATCGAGTCCAGCAGCTGAGCGCGCATCTCGCGCGCAGCCACCGTGTGGGTCAGCTCAAGGATGCGATCGGCCAGCGTCGACTTACCGTGGTCGATGTGCGCGACGATCGAGAAGTTTCGGATGTGGGCCTGGTCCATCGGCCTACAGAGACTAGAAGGGGCGCGCCAGAGGCGCGCCCAGCGGGCCGCGTTGTGGGCGCCCGTACGCGCCGCAGGGCGCCGCCGCGCCGTGATGCACCTCACGCCCGTGGGGATGGGTTGCAAGGCGCGCTAGCCTTCATGGTCCGGCGGATCGCCAACTCGACCGGGGTTCGCAAGAACCCAACCGCGCCACGCGCCGGCCCTCGGGCCGGCGGCCAGTCCGGTGGTCGGGAGTGTCATGCCGCCCAGGCGAGACACAGTCCTGGGACGTAGTAGTAAAGCGGCGATCTATGTCCGGGCAGTCCGGGCGGGCCTTCGGGCTCGCCCGGCCGCATTTTTAGGCAAGGCCCAGCACGCAGCGCCCGTCGGTGCTAGCCGCGCAGGGCCTCAAGCCCGTAGCCGCGCAGGGCCTCAAGCCCGTAGCCGCGCAGGGCCTCAAGCCCGTAGCCGCGCAGGGCCTCAAGCCCGTAGCCGCGCAGGGCCTCAAGCCCGTAGCCGCGCAGGGCCTCAAGCCCGTAGCCGCGCAGGGCCTCAAGCCCGTAGCCGCGCAGGGCCTCAAGCCCGTAGCCGCGCAGGGCCTCAAGCCCGCCGCAACCGCCCCATGACAAGGCTGCGCACCTGGTGGGCCTCGGGGATGTGCATTACGAGCACCGCACGCGAGTACACCAGCAGGCCCGCCCCGGCAGCGCCACCCACGCTGATGATCTGCCCGAGCAAAGAGGTGCCGAAGAGGTAGTCGAGCACATACCAGACCACCCACGCAACACCGGCCAGCAGCGCGGAGGCAACGAGGATGCGCGCGGTGATCATCATCGTCTGCGCACCTTCCACGCGCCCGTTGAGCCCGATGCGCAGGCGGTACATCAACAGAGCGGTCATCACCACGTTGGCCGCCAGCGTGCCGATCACCAGCCCGGCGATGCCCAGCGGCTTGTAGAGGGCCACGGAGACAACGATGTCCACGGCCATGTTGATCCCGGCCATGCGCGTGGGGATCCAGGGGCGCTGCACGGCGAAGAAGGTGCGCGTCAGCAGCAGGTTGAGCCCGCCGAAGGGCAGGCTGAAGGCAAACCAGAACAGCGCTTCAGAGACCTGGTTGGTCGATTCCGGGCCGAACTGTCCGCGTTCGAAGACGAGGCGCACGATCGGCGTGGTGAGCACGATCATGAACGCCGCCGCGGGGATCAGCAGCAGGTTGATCTGGCGCATGCCGTTGCCCACGGTGCGCCGCATCCCGGCGCGGTCGCGCCGCGAGGCCAGGCGGCTGAGCGTGGGGAACAGCACGGTGGCCACGGCCACGCTGAACATGCCCTGGGGCAGCATGTAGATGCGAAAGGCGTTGTCGATCGCGCGGGGGGCGTGTTCGGAGACGAGCGTGCCGAAGGCCGAGTTGATGAGCTGGTCCAGGTTGACGATGCCCAAACCGATGGTGATCGGCAACATCAGGATGAAGACCCGTTTGACGCGCGGGTCGCGCCAGTCGATGTGAAACTGCAGCCGGAAGTCGATCCGTCCCAGAGCGCCGAGGACCATCAGGAACTGCACGCCGGTCGCCACGAGGATGCCGATCGCCAGCGCGTAGATCTGGTTTTCGCCGTGGAAGTGCGGGCGCAGCAGCACCAACAGCACGATGATCACGAGGTTCCACACCGCCGGGGCGATGGCCTGGACGGTGAAGCGGTCATACGACTGCAGGATGCCCACCAGGAGGCCGGTCAGACCGAGCAGCAGGACGACGGGAAAGAGCACCTGTGAGAGCCCCACCGTGAGCGTCACCAGCGCCGAGCTGAACGTGGGGCCGGTGAAGATCGGCATGATCAGACCTGCGGCGAGCACGAACAGCGCGGTGATCGCGCCCAGCACCAGCAGCAGGATCCAGAACAGCGTCGAGGCAAGGCGGAAGGCCTCGCGGCGACGTCCCTGCTGCAGCAGATCGGTGAACACCGGCACGAAGGCCGCGGACAGGGCGGCCTGGGCGAACAGGTTCGCAACCAGGTTGGGGACCAGAAAGGCGAGCGTGAAGGCCGAGGCGTAGCCTTCGGTGCCGAAGTAGGAGGCCGCCACCACTTCGCGTCCGAGACCGGCGACCCGCGAGACGCCTGTGAGAATCGCGAAGATGGCTGTGTTGACCGCGATCCTCCGCCCACGCGGTTGTTGGGGCGCGGGCACGGTGGCTTCTCCGGTGGCGGACAAGGCCGCTATAGTACGGCGCTCCACCGATGGCCAACATTCACTCACAGAAAAAGCGGATCCTGCGCTCTGAGCGCGAGCGCTTGGAGAACCGCAACTACACCTCCGCGATCAAGACCTACTTTCGCAAGCTGGAGGCGGACGTGCAGGGCGGAGAGCAGGCCGCCGCAGAGGCCACCCACCGCGAGCTGGTGCGCACGATCGACAAGGCCGTCAAGCGCGGCGCGCTGCACCGCAACACAGGTGCTCGCAAGAAGAGCAGGGCGGCCCGTGTGAGGGCCGGCGCCGGCGCGCAGTCCTCGTAGCTTTCACGCCCTCGGCTCAGCCCGATCGCTGCCCGCCTCACGCAGCGATCGCCGTGCTCGCGTCCCGCGTCAAGCGGTGATCGCCGCGATCGCGCGCAGCGCCAGCGTGTCTTCCTCAAGCCCCGACACCCCCGAGCGGTGCGCCCCCACGAGCGCCCCCCCGCGCGTGTCGAGTTCCAGGTCGGCCAGCACCCCCAGCGAGGCGCGCAGCCGCTCGGGCTCTGAGCGCGCGACGTCGGCGACGAAGCGCTCGGCCGCGCGGGGGGGCATGCGCAGGCCGCGGCGGACCTCGGCCACCGACTCCCCGGCAGCCAGGCGCAGCGAGACCGCAAGCGCCTCGCGCAGGCGACCGGCCATCACGAAGGTGAGCCCGGGCAGACGCTCGCCCTGCTGGCGCAGGCTCAGGTAGCCGCGCACGGCGCCCACTCCGTCGCCTGCCACGAGCGCGTCGGCGAAGCCCCACACACGCGTCAAGGCGGACTGCGCGGCCCTCCCTTCCACATCCTCCACACTGACCCTCGCCTCGCCGCCTGCGGTGTCCGTTTCCAGGGCCAGTTTCTCAAGCTCCCGCAGCAGCCGCTGCTGGCGCTCCCCCACCTGGCCAACGAGGGCCTTGGCGGCGGCCGTGTCGAGCGCAAGCCCCATGCGCGCGGCGGCCTCGCGCGCCCAGCGGGGCAGCTCCCAGGGCTTGACGGAGGACTCCGCCACGACCTGCCCCCCCGCCTTCTCGACAGCCTTGTGCAACGCCGCGGGCGCCTTGGCACGGCCCTCCTCGCGCGCGAACAGCGCCACGGTGGTGTCGGGCGGCAGCTCGCGCATGGCAGGCGCCAACTGTGCCTCGACCTCGGCCTGCTTCCAGCGCTCCACGCCGTCGACGATCAGCACGCGGTGGCCCAGCGCGAAGGTCATCGCGCACAGCGCCTGCGCCACCCCGGCGGGGGTGCCGCGCTCGCCCTCCAGGCACTCGACGCTGCCCGCGTCCCCCCCGCCTTCGGCGAGCGCCCGCAGCCGCGCGCGGCGCTCGGCCACGGCGCCGTGGTCGTCGCCGTGGATCAGATAGGCGGGCTTGAGTTCGGGCATCAGCGCACCACAAGGTTTACAAGCTTGCCCGGCACCACGATCTCCTTGACCACCTGCTTGCCGTCGAGGTGGGCCTGCACGTTGGGTGCCGCGCGGCACAGCGCCTTCAGCTCCTCCGGCCCGGCCTCGGTAGGTGCCTGCACGCGGTCGCGCACCTTGCCGTTGACCTGGCACACCAGCTCGTAGGAGTCGCGCTCCAGCAGCGCCGGGTCGGCCTGCGGCCAGGGCTGCTCCCATACGCGCTCGCCCGTGAGCATGTCGTAGATGTCCGCGCAGACGTGCGGGGCGAAGGGGAACAGCAGCGACGCGGCCGTCGCCAGTGCCGTCTGCTGGGTCTCCACGCCGGCCACATCGCGCAGGCGCGAGCATTCGTTCAACAGCTCCATCACGGCGGAGATGGCCGTGTTGAAGGCGAAGCGACGCAGGTCGGTTGAGACCTTGTCGATCGCCCAGTGGGTCTTGCGCAGCAGCTCCAGATCTGGCTCCTCAGGCCCGTCCGTCTCACTCGCCCCCGCGACCACGCCACCGCCCTGCGCGCCCGCAGTCGCACTGCGCTCCGCGGTCTCCGCCGCCAGTCGCCACAGCCGCCCTAGAAAGCGGTAAACCCCCTCGACCCCCTCGTCCGACCAGTCGGCGTCCTGGTCGGGCGGCCCGACGAAGAGGATGTAGCAGCGCGCGGTGTCAGCCCCACGGCGCTCGACAATCGAGGCGGGCGAAACGACGTTGCCCTTGGACTTGGACATCTTGGCGCCGTCCTTGGTGACCATCCCCTGTGTGAACAGCGCCTGGAAGGGCTCCTGGAAATCAAGATGGCCTAGGTCGGCCAGCGCCTTGGTGAAGAAGCGCGCGTAGAGCAGGTGCAGGATCGCGTGCTCGACACCGCCGATGTACTGGTCCACCGGCATCCACTGCGCCAGCGCCGCCGGGTCCCACGCCGCCTCTGAGTTGGCGGAGTCGCAGTAGCGCAGGAAGTACCACGAGGAGTCCACGAAGGTGTCCATCGTGTCGGTCTCGCGCCGCGCCGGCCCGCCGCAGGAGGGGCAGGTGGTGGCGACCCACTCCTCGTCGGCCGCCAGCGGCGAGCGCCCGCGCGGGGCGTAGTCCTCGATGTCGGGCAGCTCGACCGGCAGCTGCTCCTCGGGCACCGGCACCATGCCGCACTCATCGCAATAGACCACGGGGATCGGGCAGCCCCAGTAGCGCTGGCGGGAGACAAGCCAGTCGCGCAGGCGGTAGTTGACCGAGGCGTGCCCCTTGGCCTCGCCGTCGAGCCACTGCACGATCGCGCTCAGCGCCTCGCGGTTGTGCATGCCGTCGAAGTCCGGGTGGGAGTTGACGAGCGGACCATCGCCGGTGTAAGGAAGACCGTGGTCGTCTCCGTCCGGGTTGGCGCCCTCGATGACCCTGCGAATCGGCAACCCGTAGGCCTGCGCAAACGCATAGTCGCGCTCGTCGTGGGCGGGCACGGCCATGATCGCGCCGGTGCCGTACTCCATCAGCACGTAGTCCGCCACGTACATCGGGATCGCCTCGCCGTTGACGGGGTTGGTGACGGTGCGCCCCAGCGCCACCCCCGTCTTGGGTGCCTCGGCCGAGCCGCGCTCCTCGCCGGACTCGGTGAGAGCGTGGTTGATGTACTCCCTGACAGCCTCCTCCTGGGGCGTGCCGGCGGCCAGGCGCAGCACGTCGGGGTGCTCGGGGGCCATCACGAAGAAGGTCGCGCCGAAGAGGGTGTCCGGGCGCGTGGTGAACACGGGGTAGTCGATCGGGATCCCGCCCACCCGGGCGGGATCCAAGTCCTCGCAGCGGAACGTCACCTCCGCGCCCTCGGAGCGCCCGATCCAGTTGCGCTGCATGGTCTTGACGTGGTGAGGCCAGTCGATGTCCTCCAGGTCGCTCAGCAGGCGCTCGGCGAAGTCGGTGATGCGGAAGAACCACTGCTCCAGCTGGCGCACCTCCACCAGCGCGCCGCAGCGCTCGCAGTGACCGTCCACCACCTGCTCGTTGGCGAGCACCGTCTGGTCGTGCGGGCACCACTTCACCGCGGCCTCCTTGCGGTAGGCCAGCCCGGCGCGCAGCAGCTCCAGGAAGATCCACTGCGTCCAGCGGTAGTAACTGGGTTCGTGGGTGGCCAGCTCGCGCGACCAGTCGATCGAGATGCCCCACGAGCGGAACTGGCGCTGGAAGGAGGCCACAGAGGCGGCGATCGAGTCGCGCGGGTGCACGCCGGTCTTGATCGCGTGGTTCTCGGCGGGCAGCCCGAAGGAGTCATAGCCCATCGGGTGCAGCACGCGGTGGCCCAGGCGGCGCTGGAAGTGAGCGATCGCGTCGCCCACCGCGTAGCACTTCAGGTGCCCGATGTGGGGCTCGCCGCTCGGGTAGGGCAGCATCTCGAGCACATAGGACTTCGGCGCGCGGGCCGCGGCGACGGAGGGGTCGTTGGACACCTCCCACGTGCGCTCATCGGCCCACACCCGCTGCCAGCGCGGCTCGATCTCCTGCGGGTCGTAGCGGCGCTGCTCTGTGTGTGGCTCGCTCATCGCAGGGCGGAGGTTAGCGAGCACCCCGGGACGGAACGCTTTGCGGGACTCAGCGGTTGCCGAAGATGCGCAGCAGCGTGAGGAAGATGTTGATGATGTTGATGAACACCCCGGTGGCGATCCACACGACGTCGCGCTCGGTGGCCTGGCGCCTGATGATCTGGAAGTAGATCGCCAGGTAGGCCGAGACGATCGCGTAGATCGCGATGTTGAGCACCAGGTTTTCGCCGGAGCCGGCAAGAATCAGCACGATCCACAGCGCGAACACGCCCATCAGCAGGAAGAACAGCGGCCGCATCCAGCGGATCAGGTCGCGCGAGGTGGCAAAGCCGTAGGAGCCCATCACGCCCACCGTCAGCGCGGTGCCGCCGGCCGCCTGGTAGAGCGCCGTGGGGTCGGCGGTGGCGTAGTGGGCGAGCATCGGCCCCATGCCCAGTCCCAGCAGCAGGGCCAGCCCGAACATCCACGTCATCCCGACGGGGCCTTCGCGCAGCGCGGGGACGAACATCTGCACGATCAGCATCCCCAGGGTGCCAAACCAGCAGATCTCAGCGGTGCCGTAACTGAGATCGCGTCCGATGTAGGAGCCGCCGGCGGCGAAGGCCAGTGCGATCGCGACCAGCCACATGACCTGGCCGAGCAGGAAGGTGGAGCTCGCCGCGCGGGCGCCGGCGTGGGCGTCGAAGATGCTCAGCGACGAGGCTGAGCTGGATGAAGAGTGCTCGGATTCCATCGGCGGGTCCCCCTGATCGAACTGGTTGGACCAGATTAGCGGAGCCCAGCAGTGAATCACTGAAACCACGCCCGCGCGCCGAGGACACCCTCACCGCGCACCGTTGCGCCATCACCACGCCGTCACGCCGTCACTGCGCCGTCACTGAAACCGCGCGTGCGCGCGCACCGCCTCGACGATCTCCGCGGGCGCCTTCTGCGGGGAGCCGGCGTCGAATGGGGGCTGCGGGTCGTACTCGATGCCCAGCTGGATGGCCTGCGCCAGCTCGGGGCCGGCGATCCGCGTCACCAGTGCCAGCGCCATGTCGATCCCCGCGGAGACCCCGGCGGCGGTGACGAGCTTGCCGTCGAACACCACGCGCTCGGAAACCGCCACGGCGCCGAGCGAGCCCAGCTCATCCAGCGCCAGCCAATGGCTCGTGGCGCGCCTGCCCTCGAGCAGGCCGGCGGCGGCGAGCACGAGTGAGCCGGTGCACACCGAGGTGGTCCACGTCGAGGCCGCATGCGCAGCGCGCAGCCACTCGTGCACGGGGCCGTCGTCCATCAGCGCTGTCTGGCCGGGGCCGCCGGGAACGAGCACCAGGTCGGGCGAGGGAGCCTCGGCGAGCGAAGCATCGGCCACCAGCCCGAGCGCGCCGGTGTCGGTGCGCACCGGCCCCGCCTCCTGCGCGACGAACGTGAGGGTGGAGCCCGGCAGCCGGCTCAGAACCTCGTAGGGCCCAACCGCGTCGAGCGCGGTGAAGCGGTCGTAGATCAGGATTGCGATGTTCATGCGGCGATCTCCCTGTCTGTGAGGTTGGTGCCCTGAAAGCGACGGCGGTACTCCGCCGGGCCCACGCCGAGGGTCCGCAACAGCACGCGGCGCAGCGTCTCCGGCGTGCCGAAGCCGCACGCGGCAGCCACCGCGCCGACCGGCTCCTGTGTGTCCTCCAGGCAGCGGCGGGCGGCCTCGACGCGCACGTGCTCGACGTAGCGCGCGGGCGTCACCCCCACCTCCGCACGGAAGGAGCGCGCGAAATGCCGGGGGGACATGTGAGCGCGGGCGGCCATCGCCTCGACCGAGAGATTGGAGGCGGGGTGCTCGACGGCAAAACGCTGGGTCTCGCGCAGCGGCTCGCGCTGGGGCTGCTGCGCGGAGAGGGTGGCGGAGAACTGCGACTGCGAGCCGGGGCGGCGCAGGAACAGCACCAGGTGGCGAGCGATGGTGAGCGCCACCTCGCGGTCGGTGTCGGCCTCGACCATCGCCAGCGCCAGGTCCATGCCGGCGGTGACCCCGGCCGAGGTCCACACCGGCCCGTCGCGCACGAAGATCGGCTCGGGGTCCACCTGCACCGCCGGGTGGCGCCGCGCCAGCTCGGCGGCCGAGGCCCAGTGCGTGGTGGCGCGGCGGCCGTCCAGCAGCCCGGCGGCGGCGAGCAGGAACGCGCCGGTGCACACCGAGGCGGTGCGCCGCGCGCGCGGGGCAGCCCCCGCCAGCCAGCCCACCAGCGCGGCGTCGGCAGCCGCCACCCCGCTGCCCTGCCCACCGGCGACCACCAGCGTGTCGATGCGCGCGGGGGCCTCGGCGAGCGAGCCGTGCGGGACGACCGCCAGCCCGCTGGAGGTGGCGAGCGGCGCACCGTCGGTGCTGAGCAGACTCACCCGGTAGCCGGGCTCGCTGCGGGCTTCGTGCGCGAGCAGCTGGTCCGCACCGGTGAACACCTCCAGCGGCCCGGTGAAGTCGAGGGACTGCACGCCGGGGTAGAGCACGATGACCACCTCGCGGAGAGGCGGCTGGGAGGCTGTGGGAGATGCGTGAGAGGAACCCATGCGCCGATCATGACCCACCCCGCGCCTGTCCGCAAGGACCTATTTCCAACAGATCCTGCCACACGGACCCGCGCGAACCGACGCCCACACGGACCCACGCGAACCGACGCCCACACGGACCCACGCGAACCCACGCCCACACGGACCCACGCTCTACCATGGCTCGATGGAACCCGCACAGGCTTCCGACCGCGTGCAGGGCATCATCGCCGCCGCCGAACAGACCGCCCGGGAGCTGCGCGAGCACGCCGAGCAGCGCGCGAGCGAGCGCATCGCCGAAGCCGACCGCGCCGCGGTCAACCGCATCAAGGCCGCCGAGGAGGAGGCAGGCGAGACCGTGCAGGCCGCCCGTACCGAGGCCGGCGACCGACTCCGGGACGCTCGTACAGAGACCGAAGCCCTCCTCCACAGCGCCCGCACCGAGGCCGGCGGGATCGTGCAGAGCGCCCGCACCGATGCGGAGGAGCTGTTGCAGAACGCCCGCGAGGAGGCCCGCGAGATAGTCGGCGAGGCATACCGCGCGGCCCACGACGTCCAGCACGAGGGCAGCGAGATCGCAGGCAACCTGCGCGAGTTATCAGCCTCCCTGCGCAACAACGCCGAGCGCCTGCTGCGCGACGTGCGCCTGGCCCACGGCAGCATGACCGCCCGCCTGGACCAGGCGGCACCCGGGGCCGGCGCTGGCCGGCACAGCCCCCGCGGCGTAGTAGAGGAGGAGGGCGAGCTCGAGGTGCCGGAGTTCATGCCGCGGGAGTAGGGCCGTTCCGGCCCGGTCGCATCCCAACCGGCGAGAACATGCTCGGCTGTGCGCAGGATCGAGCAGACCGTCGCAGGCGATAAGATCAGAAGGCTTGGGGCTATAGCTCAGCTGGGAGAGCGCCTGCATGGCATGCAGGAGGTCGCCGGTTCGATCCCGGCTAGCTCCATTGCACCGGACATTTCGCGCCTTTGTGTGAACCGACGCCCTGGCTCACGCGACGTGATTCGCGCTGGGCGATCCCGTGGCTGCAGGTAGGCTGTTCTCGTCATGACTACCCACGAGTTGGTCCAGCTTGCAGGGCAGCGGCTCGCAGACGCCGCGACTTCGCCTGCTCGGGTGATCCTGTTCGGGTCTGCTGCCCGTGGAGAGCTGACACGTGACAGTGATCTGGACTTCTTGGTGATCGAGCGCAATGTCGAGAACCGCGTCGCGGAGGCTGTCCGCCTGCGCGACGCCGTCGGACGTATCGGCTTGCCAGTCGACGTAATCGTTATGGACGAGGAGCTGGCCACACGAAGGGCAAGGGTGCGTGGGACGATGGTCCACCACGCTCTACGGGAGGGCAGGGTCGTTGCCCGCTCCGACTCCTGAGCAGCGCGAGTACGCAGAGCTGCTGCTCGATCGAGCCAAAAGCGACCCTTGCCGCGTTTCGAGTGCTCTTGGCTAACGGTGAAATGCTCGACGATGTCGTGGGATTCCACGCTCAGCAGGCTGTCGAGAAGGCCGTGAAAGTCGCTCTCGTGTTGGCAGACATCGAATTTCCACGCTCGCATGATCTCCGCGAGCTTGCAGATATCGCCATCGATAACAGTCTCACAGTGCCTGACTCAATTCGAGAGGCCCGTTGGCTCACTCCCTGGGCCGCGCAACTGCGGTACGAGATGCTGGAACCACTTGACCGTGACTCAGCTCTCGCCGTCGCATCTGAGGCTGTCGAATGGGCGAGCGACCTGTTCGATGATTGACCACTTCTACCGATGTCACGGTTACGAACCCATCGCTCCATCTGCTCGCCCGACGCTCACACCGCAGTTACCAACCCAAGAGCAAAGCCGTCGTGGCCCTTGGCGCCGACGGTCTGGATCGCGGTCGCGCTCACTCGCGGCTCGGTGGCGAGCATCTCATAGAAGCGGCGCACGCCGGCCGCTGTCCCACCGTCCCCGAAGCCGGGGTCGTCCGCGGCGGGGTCGAGGATCGCGCCGGCGCGGACCACGTTGTCGCCGATGATCAGCGTGCCGACACGGGAGAGCTTGAGCGACCACTCCAGGTAGCCGGGGTAGTTCTGCTTGTCAGCGTCGATGAAGATCATGTCGAAAGGCCCGGCGCCCTCGTCGTGCAGTCCGGGCAGGGTCTCCAGGGCTGGACCCACGCGGATCTGCACCGTGTCCGCGAAGCCGGCGCCGGCGATGTTCGTGCGGGCAACCTCGGCATAGCGGGGCTCGCGCTCGAGCGTGACGAGGCGTCCGCCCTCCGGGAGCGCGCGGGCGAGCCAGATGGTGCTGTAGCCGCCGAGGGTCCCCAGCTCGAGGATGCTTTGCGCACCGTGGATGCGCGCGAGCAGTTCCAGCAGCTTGCCCTGGTTGGGCGTGAGCGCGATCGGCGGCAGCTCGGCGGCGTCGCTCGCGGCGAGGGCCGCGTCCAGCGCCGGGTCTGGCGGGAGCAGGCGCTCGGCTATATAGCCGTCAACTGCGGTCCAGAGATCGTGACCCATAGCCCGGGACGATACTTCAGCGGTCGCGCCGGGCATCAGACCATCTGTACGCGCACCGTGTCCAAACCGGTAATCCGGCCGAAGTGGCGGATGTTGGCCGTCCCGACTCGTCCGGCGGACAGGGCGGTGGCAGCAACCAGTCGGTCGTGGGCTCCCACTTCAGCCCCTGACGAGGCCAGGCCGGCCCAGAGTCTCGCGTGGGTTCTCGCCACGAGGAGGTCGAAGGAAAGCGTCGGGAACGCCGCAAGCACGGCCTCCACGAAAGCTGCGCGCCTCCCTCGATGTTCTTCCGTGGCCCTGTGTACCCCGTGCAGCAGCTCCGAGGCGGTGATCGCAGCGATTCCCACTTCCTCGGTCTCGCCCAGCTGGCCCTCCAGGCGCTGGGCGACTTCCGTCATGGCCTGCGTCGCGGGCAGACCGCGCGTGGCGCGCTCGAACTCGATGAAGACGGTGATGTCTAGGACCGTGCCCATGGATCGGCCGGTGCCGGCCCGACACTGTCGAGCACCGCTTCCATATCCTCGGCGAACGCCGGATCGGGTGGCGCGAGCAGCGCAAGCGCCTCCCTCAGTGGCCGTCCGCGTCCCGTCTCCTCGCAGCAGTCGTATGCCTGTGCACCCTCGCAGCACCCGCATGCCCGTGCACCCTCGCAGTACCGTATGCCCGTGCGCATCTCGACCTGGAACGTGAACTCGGTCAAGCAGCGCGTGCCGCGCCTGCTGCCGTGGCTTGACCAGCGCCAACCCGATGTCGTCTGCCTGCAGGAGACGAAGCTCACCAACGACGCGTTCGAGCAGCTGCTCGGCAACGAGCTCACCCAGCGTGGCTATGCGGTCGCACTCAACGGCGAGGGGCAGTGGAACGGAGTGGCGATCCTCTCGCGGGTGGGCATGGAGGACGTCACCGTCGGCGTCGAGGGCGCGCCGGGCTTCCCCCACCCGGAGGCCCGCTCGGTGTCGGCTGCCTGCGGCGGGATCAGGGTGCACTGCGTGTACGTGCCCAACGGACGCTCGCCGGACTCCGAGCACTACCGCTACAAGCTCGCCTGGCTGAAGGCGCTGCGGGAGATGATCGGCGCCGCTCCGCGGGCGACGGTGCTCTGCGGCGACATGAACATCGCGCCGTCGGACATCGACGTGTTCGATCCGAAGGCCTACGCCGGGCACACCCATGTCACGCCCCCCGAGCGGAAGGCGCTGGCCGAGCTGCAAGCGCTGGGGCTGCGCGACGTCGTGCGCGAGCGCTGGCCGACCGAGCGCGTGTTCACCTACTGGGACTACCGGGCCGGCATGTTCCACCAGGATCTCGGGATGCGGATCGACCTGGTCCTGGCCGGCGATACCGTGGCCGCCAGGGTGCAGGCGGCTTGGGTGGACCGACAGGCCCGCAAGGGCAAGGGACCAAGCGATCACGCTCCAGTGATCGTCGATCTGGACGAGGCCCCCGACGGGGACATCGGACCGGTTGTGCCACCACCCTCCGCGCCCGCGGCCAGGCAATTCACCGCGAACCGCAGGCAGACAAAGGTCGGTTCCACGGCGAGGTGAGCCGACCCACGGCAGGGTGAGCCGACCCACGGCAGGGTGAGCCGACCCACGGCGAAGTGAGCCCGACCCACGGCGAAGTGAGCCCGACCCACGGCGAAGTGAGCCCGACCCACGGCGAAGTGAGCCCGACCCACGGCGAAGTGAGCCCGACCCACGGCGAAGTGAGCCCGACCGCGAGGTCCTGTGGTCGGGCTCACTCCGATCGACGGCGCGTCAACGCGCCCACTCCAAGCGACGGCGCCTCAACGCAGTTTCATCTGCGGCTCGCCGCTTGCGTTGAGACCTTCTTCCTTGATGGTGCAGGTCCCTCCGATCGGTTTGCCCGCGTTGTAGGCCTGGGTCAGGCAGTTGCGCAACGCGAGCTGTCCCCAGTAGTTGGGGTGGATGTCTTCCTGGAGTTCGTAGGGGGCAGTGTCGAACGGGGCGATGAGCGGGGTGCGGATCATGCTGATCCACTCGGTCTTGTTGACCGCTCCCGCTTCTGTCCAGGAGCTCAACCCCTCTTCCTCCAGCAGCCCGACGCCTTTTTCGCAGAGACGGCGACCGTTGAACGCGGAAGCCAGGCTCATCGTCTTCAGGTTGGAGAGTTTTGCCTCTTCGGCCGCCGTGAACTCAGCTTTGTTGATATCGGGGAGCATCATTTCGTTGGCCCCATCGGCGTCCGCGTTATATAGGCCGCAGCCACCGATTTCCTGACGACTGGAGACCGTTTCGGGATAGCGGATTTCCGTCCCGTCGGGGATCGGAGAGGGGTAGTTCTGCACGAGGATCGTGTACTGGGCGCTGGTGTAGCCAGCATTTTTCATCGCTTCGGCGACGTTCAGGATCCCTTCCTTGATCGCAGTCGTCTGGATTTCGATGTTTTTCGCAGAGAACTCTTCGGTGACGGGTGCCCGTTCGCTGCAGGCGGCTTTATTTAACACGAAATCCTCAACACAGTCGGTAACAATTTCCGCGAAGTCGAAGTTGTTGCCGCCGATTGAGACAGGGATAAGCGTGACATTGTGTGATTTGGCGAATTTTTCAAGCATCAGTGCCTGTCCTTCGTCTCCCCCTACGTTGTAGAAGTCGAGGCCAGGCTTGAATAACGAGCCGCTTTTGTACGAAGAAGTCTCAGCGCCTGAACAGGCGAAGTTCTCCCCTTTGACGCCGTTGCCGATGTACGCCTCGGCGGACTGAGAACGGTGACATCCGGGAATCAGTTCGGCGGTGTGTCCGGAGTTGTCATAGTAGGCCGTCGAGCCGAGGGCGTCGACCTCGGTGTATTTTTTGTTTGTGTTTCCAGCCCAGCGACCGGCCTCGCCGGAGATGTAAGAATCGCCGAGTGAGACGACCCACGGCGCTCCTTTCCCAGGACCGTCAGCCCTGGCCTGGATAGCCGTGGACAGCCCGAACAGCAGGATCGTGGATGTGCCGAGAAGCAGCGTGGAGAGCAGCGTGCCGTAGGCGCGCCACCTCCCATGGAGGGTCTTTGAAGGATTCATAGGGGCTCCCTTGTCGATGGTATGCGCGGCGCCATTGGCCCCGCGCCCTGCGCCGACCATAGCCCCCGCGCAAGTTCGCGTCAATTAAATAGAAACGTTGCGGAGGATGAGATTTATCCGCGACGCCTACCTTGCGTCCCTGCAAACTTCGCGACCCAGCGACCCAGCGACCCTGCGAGACCCCAGCAACCGCGCGACCCTCGCAACCCGCGCGACCTCTGCGAACCTCGCGACCCAGCGACCCTCGCAACCCCTGCGACCCTCGCGACCCTCGCGACCCTCGCGGTCCATCTCAACCCAGCGACCCTCAAGGCCCAGCGACCTCGCGACCTTCGGGCCTGCTGCTGCAGCCGGGACTACCATTCAAACGATGAGCTCGCTGCGCGAAACGATGCCACTGCCCCCGATCTGGGCACGCTGGGTGCTCGCGATCGTGGTCGCCGTGGCCGTGCTCGTGGCCATCGTGATCGCGGTCAATCGAGCCGGCCCCGAAAGCCCCACCACCGAAGCCGGGGCTGAAGCCGAAATCAACCGGGTGGCCGACATCACGATCACCGAAGACGAGGCGCCCCGCCTCGCCAGCCTGCCTCCGGGCTCCGCGCCTGCCTCTGCACTGGAGCGAGCGATCGCAAGCGACGTCCATCAGCGCATCACGAAGGACCGGCTGACCGGGCCGCTGCAGAGCATCACCTGCACGAGCGCCGGGGCGGGTAGCGCCGGCCGGGAACCCTACCGCTGCACCGTCCGCAGCGCCAGCATCGCCTACCCGTTCCTGGCCGTCGTCGACAAACGCCGGCAACGGCTCACCTGGTGCAAGGTCGATCCGCCGCCGGTGGCCGAAGGCGGTCCGGAAATCCCCATCAGCGCCAGTTGCCGGGCGTGAGCGGACACCCACTTAATCTAGACAAGCGCCAGCTGCCGGACCTGCGAGACACCCGTCCAACTTGACATAGTGCTTGCTATCTGAAATAGTAATCCATATGGCCACTGCCTCGAGCCGTCCGTCCCTGCGCGATGAGCAGCGCGCGCTCACCCGTCGCCGGCTGCTTGACGCTGGGGAAGCCGTGTTTGCTCGCAGCAGCTTTCACGGCGCCTCGGTTGAGGAAATAGCGCGCGAGGCCGGTGCGACGACTGGGGCGCTGTACTCGAACTTCGCCAGCAAGGAGGAGCTGTTCCTGGCTCTCTTTGAGGAGCGCATCGCCGCCGACGTGAGCGACTACTCCGAGATAGTCGCCGCGGGGGCAACCATTGAGGAGCAGTCTCGTGGGGTGGCGGACCGCTGGATGGCGCTACTGCGCGAGCGTCCCGACTACTTTCCGCTGCTGATCGAGTTCTGGGCCTACGGGATCCGCAAACCACAGCTTCGGGGGCTGCTCGCGGAACGGTTCGCAGTCCTCCGTGCGGCCAGCGCCCGTCTGGTTTTGGAGGCGGCGGAGCAGCAGGGCTACCCACCGAACGTCGAGGCTGGCGAGCTCGTCGGCCTACTCATCAACGCCCTGGGCCACGGGCTGGCGTTGGAGAAGCTGACCGACCCCGACGCCGTTCCCGACGGGCTCTACGGAGACGCGCTCGTGCTCGTCTTCCGGGCTTTCGAAGCGCTCGCACGCGAGAGCCAGGACGCCGCCGACCTGGAGACCACAGCGACAAGCGCCGAGCAGAAACCAACAACAGAAAAGAATGGAGCCGAAAATGGCTGAGAGCTCACCAACCGTGGACCGTGACGCGCCCCCGCGCCCACCCACCGACCCCGAGCTGCACCGGGCCACCGCAGAGGACGCGACCGTCGACCCTGGCCCACTGTCGAACCCACCCACCGACCCCGAGCTGCGCCAGGCCACCGCAGAGGACGTCCACCGCTTGAAGTCCGTGCTCGCAGATGCCTTCTTTGAGGACCCGATCTTCGGCTGGCTGATGCCCGATGACAGCAGCAGGCGAGCGCGCTTGCGGCGCTACTTCGGGATCGAGCTGCGCCATCTGGTGTTGCCGCGCGGGCGCGTGTGGACGACGAGCGACCTCACCGGCGCGGCTCTGACCCTCCCGCCCGGCGCGTGGCGCTCGCCACTGCACGTGACCCTATTGGAGGGCAGGGCCTTCGGAGTCCACGTTTCCCGGGCCGCGAGAATGGGAGCCACCATCGAGTGGCGCCACGTGCGTGGACCCCACTATTACGTTCGCGACATCGGCGTCCTGCCGGACACGCAGGGGCAGGGTCTCGGCAGCGCCCTGCTGCGCCCCACGCTCGAGCGCTGCGACCGGGAGGGTCTGCCCGCCTACCTGGAGGCCTCGAACGAGCGCAGCGCCGCGCTCTATGAGCGTCTCGGCTTCAAGCTCACCGGCGAGCTGCGCATCGGCGCCTGCCCGCTGCTGCGACTCATGCTCCGTCCCCCGCACCCCACGCGGGCCACAGCTACGTAGCGATCGCCGCCGCGGCGTCCCGCAGACGGTCCTCTCCCCAAAAGAGCTCACCACCGATCGCAATGGTGGGCACGCCGAACACTCCGAGTGCGTGCGCGGCGTCGGTGGCGGTCCGCAGCGCGAGCTTGACCTGGGGATCGCCGGTGGCCGCGTCCACCGCGCGCGGGTCGAGGCCGGCCTGCTCGGCTGCCTGCAGGACGTGCTCGGGGAGCGCGAGGTCGTGGCCGTGGACAAACGCCTCGCGGAAGGCCGCCATGGCGAACTGGGCTCCCTGTCCCGCCTGCAAGGCGTACGTCGCGGCGCGCATCGCGTACAGGTAGTTGCTCGGCCAGGGGTCCGGCCAGCGGATGGGCGCAAGGCCGTACCGCCGTGCGCGGTCCTCGACCTCGGCCATCCCCGCCTGGCGGCGCTCGCGGACGCCCACCGCCCAGGACGAGCGGCCGTTGAGCTTGAACAGAGCGCCGAGCGAGACGGGCTGCCAGTGGACGCCCTCGGGCATCGCCTCGGGCACGCGCTCGGCCGCCAGGTAGGCGTAGGGCGATCCCAGGTCGAAGTAGAAGGTCGCTTGAGGCATGGCTCCAGATACCGTAACTCGCCGGTGGTCCTTCAGACCGCAACCACCTGCAGTGCGGGGTGAGCGTGCGCGATCTGGCTGTAGTCCTCGTCCTGGGTGACGACTGGGAGGCCGTGCTCGACTGCCGTCGCGGCGATCAGCGCGTCGGTGAGCTTGACGGTCCGCTGGATACCGGCGCGGCGGCAGTCGGACACCAGTCGCGCCCACGTAACCATCACAGCTTCGCTGATGGGGATCGGATCGGCGGCTCTGGCGAGCGCGAGCGTGTCAGCGCGGCGCGTCCTTGCCGGGTCGTCCTGTGCGGCCAGCACGCCGAGCTGAAGCTCGCCGATCGTGACGACGGACACCGCCACGCGCGCCGGAAGCTCGTCCAGCGGCCGCCCCGTCTCGCGCGCGATGAACACGGAGGTGTCCAGCAGGCCGCTGGCGGGGGCGCTCAAAGCTCCGCGAGGGTCTGGCCCGCGAGCTCGTCGAGCTCTTGGCGCAGCCCAGGATCGGCGGCGCGCTCGGCGAGCTGCCGGCGCAGGTCGGGCCCGGAGAGCCAGCGTGTGCGACGCCCGTGGGGCACGATGTCTGCAACCGGCTCGCCGTGTACGGTGAGAGTCACTCGCTCGCCGGCTCTTACGGCATCGATCACCCGGGCCGTCTGGTTACGCAGGTCTCGCACGCCGATGTCCATGTGCGACACTGTAGCACACACGATCTGCTCACAGCAGGTGCCGCAAGCGCCAGCCAAGCGACGGCGCCCCCAGCGAGCGCGTGGCCAGCGCGGCGGTGCTGACGGAGCTTGAGCCAAGCACGGCGACCGTCGCCATCCGCTCCCCCGCCCGCGGGCGGGCCGCGGAGCGCCGCACGAGCACCTGCACCGGCAGCGCGAGCCCGCCCCAGCCGACCTCCTGCAGAGCCTCCCGTGTGGCGGCGGTGGTCCGCCGGCCGTCCGCGGTGCTCGCGCTCAATACGCTCGTGCCGGCGGGCAGCGCCGTCTCCGCGCGCAGGGCCGCCGCGGCGGAATCGCCGAGCGCGCGGGCGGAGGCGAGGGCGGCTTCGATCAGCGAGCCTGCCCGCTGGCCGAGCACGACGCCGAGCACCGTCAGCCGCCGCCTGGCGGCCGTGACGCGCTTGGCGAACACGAGGCAGCCGCCCGCCGCGCGGTCTGAGCCGGTCTTCACGCCCACGTACCCGTCTTCCCCGACCAGACCGTTGTAGTTGGTAACGCGCCCCACCAGCGGCAGCTCGGCCGAGCGCTCGGCGACGATCGCCGCGAACGCCGGCACGCGCATCGCCACGCGCGCGAGCTTCAGCTGGTCGGCGGCGGTGGACACCGTTGTGTCCTGGAAGCCGCTGGGGTCGGTGTAGGTGGTCGCGACCATGCCGAGCCTGCGCGCGGTCGAGTTCATGCGCGCCACAAACGCGCCGGAGCCGCCGGGACTCCGAGCGGCCAGCAGCGCGGCGATGTTGTTGGCCGAGGGCAGCAGCAGCGCCTGCAGCGCCTGGCGCTCGCTGATCCGCTCCCCGGCCCTGACGCTCAGCGTCGACTCCCCGAGGGCGGCCCGCTGCTGCTCTTCCTCGACGTCCTCTGCCGTGATCGTGACCGTGAACCCTTCTTCGCCGGCGCCCAAGGGGTGCGCGAGCAGCGTCAGGTAGGCCGTCATGACCTTCGCCACGCTCGCGATCGGCACCGGGGTGTGGCCCCCCGATGTTCCCAGGCTGCCCACCCCCTCGATTTCCACGGCGGCCTCGCCTTCGCGCGGCCAGGCGAGCCGCGGCGGGCGCCCGGGCAGCCGCACGTATGAGGCCAGCAGCCGGTGGATGACGAGCGGCGGCGTCCCCTCTGTCGCCATCCGCCGCCACGTCGCCGCCCCCAGCAGCAGGAGCGCCAGCGCACCGATGACGGCGAATCGCGCGGGCTGAGCGAGCCGGCGTCTGACCTTGACCTCTGGCCATCCACTCGTCGCCACAGTTTCAAAACGCTAGCGCAGAGAGCGGAGGCTGGGTGTCTACGGGTGCGCCCCCGCGCCCCCGCCCGCGCCGCTCGAAGCCACCCGCGTGAAGCGGTCTTCGCCGCTTTCGTGGGTGGTCTCCGTCGCGCGCACCCAGAACGCGGTCAGGGTTTCGTTGCCTGAAGTGCCGGCGTACTGACCCGCCCAAGCCGTCGTCGAGTGGCAGTTGGACTCGGCGTTCAGCCAGTTGACCGCGAAGCCGAAGGTGCTCCCGCCCCTGCCGACGTCGGTTCGCCCCTGGAGGGGAAACTCGCCTTTCGCGCAGCTGGCACCACTGGTGGGGGCTTCGTAGCGGCCGGTGAGGATGCCCTCGGCGACCGGCAGGATCACGAGCTTCGAGCCGACCTGCTGCTGGCTGAACCACGTACCTTCCATTCCCATTCCGTCCCTCCTTCAATCGACTGATGGTTGGAATAGTGTACCTGTTCAGCAGGAGCGGTGAGTGCGGGGCCTGCCTCTCACTGCGCCGTGTCACCCGCGAGGACCCGCGCGGGCGCCTCGCCCCACAGGCGCTCCAGGCGGTAGAACTCGCGCGTGGCGGGCGTGAAGATGTGGACGACGACGTCGAGGTAGTCCATCAGGATCCAGGCGCCCGCGGTGAGGCCTTCCACGCGGCGCGGCGTGGTGGCGTGCTCCTCCTTGACGCCGGCGAGGATGCCATCGTGGATCGCCTTCGTCTGGCGCTCGGTGTTGCCGCTGCAGATCACGAAGTAGTCGGTGTAGCCGACGACCCCGCGCAGGTCGATCTCCACGATGTCGAGGGCCTTCTTGTCGGAGGCGAAGCGGCAGATCTCGCCTGCGAGCTGGGTGGGGACGATCACTGGGCGGGCACCTCCGCGGCGTCCGCCACCGCGTAGAGCGAGTGCTCGGCGATGTAGGCGGCGACGGCCGGGGGGACCAGACCGTCCAGCGGAGCGCCGCGGGCCACGCGGGCGCGCACGAGCGAGGAGGAGACGGGGAGCACGGGCATCCTCAGCGCGACGGCGCCCGCGGGCATCGCCGGCGCGAGGGCGGCATCTCCCGGGCCCTCGACGGCGGCATTCCCCAGGCCCTCGTCGCCTTCGCGCGCAGCGACGGCGATGCCCGCAAGCGCCACAACCTCATCCGGCCGCTGCCACGACGGCAGCGTGCGGGCGACGTCGGAACCGAGGATCAGCGTCAACGAGGCTTCGGGGTGCAGGGAGCGCAGAGCCAAGAGCGTATCCACGGTGTACGACGGGCCGCCGCGCCGGACCTCCAGCGGACACACCTCCAGACAGGGCTCGCCGGCCACCGCCAGCTCGCACATGCGCAGGCGGTGCTCGGCGCCGGGGTCGGCTTCGGCCTGCTTGTGGGGAGGCACGCTGGAGGGCACCAGCAGCACCCGCTCCAGCCCCAACTGGGCCAGCGCGCAGCGCGCCAGCGCGAGGTGGCCGAGGTGCGGCGGGTTGAACGTGCCGCCGAGGATGCCAAGGCGCATCGCCGGAGACTCAGGCGCGGACGTGCCCGTCACCTTCGATGAGGTACTTGAAGGCGCACAGCTCGCGCAGCCCGATCGGCCCGCGCGCGTGGAGCTTCTGCGTGGAGTTGCCGATCTCCGCGCCCATCCCGAACTCGCCCCCGTCGGTGAAGCGCGTGGAGGCGTTGACGTACACGCACGCGGCGTCCACCCCCAGCTGGAAGGCGCGCGCGGCGTTGGTGTCGCGCGTGAGGATCGCCTCGGAGTGCCCGGAGCCGTGCTGGGCGATGTGCCCCAGGGCCTCCTCCAGCGAGCCGACGACGCGCACGGCGAGCGTGAGCGCGAGGTACTCGGTGTCCCAGTCCTCCTCGGTGGCGGGCTGCAGCAGGCCGGCCTGGAGCGCGCCGGCAACGGCGCGGTCCCCCGGCAACTCAGAGGCGAGCAGAGCGCCGCGCAGCGAGTCCATCTCGCGCAGCGTCTCCTCATCTGCGCGAACCGTGACGCCTGCCTCCAGCAGCGCGCACAGCAGGCAGCCGAGCAGTTCGGGTTCAGCGTCGCGGTGCACGAGGACCGTCTCCACCGCGTTGCACACCCCCGGCCGCTGGGTCTTGGCGTTGAGCACGATCGCCAGCGCCTCCTCCAGCAGCGCGGAGGCGTCGATGAAGATGTGGCAGAGACCGGAGGCGGCATAGATGACGGGCACCGTGGCGAGCGCCTTCAGCGCGGCCTTCAGCCCCTCCCCCCCGCGCGGGATGATGAGGTCCACTGTCTCCGTCTGCGTGGCCAGCTCGGCCAGCTCCTCGTGCCCGCCGCCCGCCACGAGCGTGACGGACCCCGCGGGCAAGCCGGCCCCCTCGGCCGCCTCGGCGACCACCGACGCGAGCACCGCGTTGGAGTGCATGGCGGTGGAGGACCCCCGCAGCAGCACCGCGTTGCCCGACTTCAGGCACAGCGCGGCGGCGTCGACGGTCACATTGGGGCGTGCCTCATACACCACGGCGACGACCCCCAGCGGCACGCGCACGCGCCGCACGTCCAGCCCGTTGGGTAGCCGCTGCCCGTCCACGACCTCCCCAACCGGGTCGGGCAGCGCGACGATCCGCTGCACCGCCTGCGCGACCTGAGCGACGCGCGACTCGTCGAGCAGCAGCCGGTCGAGCAGCGCGGCGTCCAACCCCTCCACGCGCCCGGCCTCCAGGTCGAGCGCGTTGGCGGCCAGGATCTCCGGCGTGCGCTCCACCAGCGCCCCGGCGATGGCCCGCAGCGCGGCGTCCTTGACGGCGCTGTCGAGCGCAGCCAGGCCCCGCGAGGCGACCCGCGCGGCGCGGCACTGCTCGGCTACAGGCGAGACGGCGATGGCCATTCACCAAGGGTACGACACGCGCGCGGGGCGCCGAGGAAAGAAAAGACTTAAGAGGCCCCACAGGGGGGCCTGAGAGGGCCGCGAAAAGCGCGGCCGATCTGTCGAGGTAAGCCGACGGCAGCGGGCGCTGCATTACTGCCGTGAGCTTCAACCCCAAGCGTCAAGCGCAGGCGAGCGGCGATGGTCAGCCGGCTGCCGCGGGCGTGGCCTCGGCGCGGATGGTCCGCTCGACCTCCTGCCCCTTCCCGGTCAGTTGCCAGGCATTGGCTTCGCCGCGGGCGTGGCCGGCCCCGGTGTTCACGATCAAGCCGAGGCTCGTCAGGCGCTGCAGCAGCTTCGAGATCTGACCCTGGTCTGCTATCCCGGCGGCGGCCCCCACCTCGCGGTTGGAGGACCCTGGTGCGGTGGCGATCGCGATCAGCACGCGCACCGTGCGGTAGGTGAGGCGCATGTCCAGGTCCTTCAGCGGGTCCCCTGCGGTGCGCCGGGCGCGCGCGCGGGCCTTCGGCGCGGGGCGCGCCAGCTCCCGGTTGGCCGCCGCCACACCCTGGTAGGGCAACACCGTCATGTGCATCAACGGCCCCAACAGCTCGACCATCGCCCGGCCCGTCGGCGCGACCAGGCGCGCGTGAACAACGGCGAGCACGGCTCCCACAACACCCTCGGCCGTGAGCGGCGCGAGGGGAGCGCTCTTGCGCGCACCGACGGCCTCACCCTCGTCCACAGCGGCGATCAGACCCTCGACGATGCGCGCGCGGCGCTCCAGCGCGGCGGGACCGGCGCCGAGCGAGTGCACCACGCACAGCGCGCCCATGTCCGGCTCGTCGTCCAGGAACTCCAGGAACGCCGAGAGCCCCGCGCGGATCCGCTCGCGCCACGCGCCGGGCCGTTCGTACTGGGGCAGCACCGCCGCGCCGGCGAGCGCCGCGGCGTGGTCGAACGCCGCGATGAAGCACTCTTCGCGGTCGGCGAACAGTTCGTAGAATGTGCGCCGCGAGACCCCCGCGCGCGCGACGACGTTCGCGACCGTCGCCGCCGGCAGCCCCTGCTCGGTCACGACCGTGGCCATCGCGCCGATGATCCTGGCGCGCTGGATGCCGTCCACCTTGTCCCTGGAGAGCGAGTCGCGCCCGGGGCGCAGGCGCGCGAGGGTGAGCGCGGCCGTGTCCTTGTCCGGACCCGCCGCTGGGCTCCCGGGGCGCTTGCCGTGTGCCCTTTGGGTGCGCGTCCCGGGGTTGGCCTTGGCGTTGCGCGGTGGCACGAGGACGGCCACCCCTACCTCTTCCCGCCCTTCCTGGGGTGCTTGACCTTCTTCTTCGCCTTGGGCTTGGGGCAGCCGGTGACGGCGATCTTCACGTTCTGCTTGACCTGCGCGCCGTTCTGCCCGGTGATCGTGAACGGCATCGCCAGCGACTGGCCACAGAGGCTGCCCTTCGCCTTCGCCGGGACGACCGCCGCCAACCCTGAGTGCGGCCCCTCCGGCAGCGTCAGCGTGAACGCGCTGATCGGCGCGTCGGGGACACTCGCGAACGTGCTGCTCGTGACACCGTGCTTGATGTCGATGCTGCCCGTGAGGTCGACGGTGACGCCTTCGCCCTGCAGGATCGCGACTACGTTGGGGAACGCCGCGCCACCGTGAGAGACCAGGTACGCCGGGCCCATCACCGGGTTGGCGAGGATCGGCGTCGAGGCCGTCGCCGTCCCGATGTCCGAGCCCGCCGGACACGACGCCGGGTTCGCGTTGAACGTCGCTTCGGGGCAGGCCTGCTGAATCGTCGTCAGGCGTGCGGGGAGCTGCTTGGGGAGCGTAACCGCGACGCTGTGGACGTTCGCGTTCCCCGCCGGGAACACACCCTTCACGGTCAGGCTCGCCCCGCTCTTCTTACTCGTACTCGCCTGCGTACTGACACTGAACACCGGGTGAAACGGCAGTGCGCTGCACCCGGTGGCCGCGAACGGGCTCGACACGCTCGCCGACGCGCCCTGTGCTGCCGTGATCGTGCCGGTGAGCTGCAGCTGGCTGCAGTTGGTTGGGTTGAAGATGAACCCTTCCCTATTGATGTTCACGTTCACCGTCTGGATGCGCAGCGCGACACCGTCCACGAGCTGCGGCAACGGGTCGCTCGTGACCGTGATCTGCGCCGTGTTCGGGTCGACGTGGATCGCGGCACGAACCACGACATTCCCGAGGTTGAACGGCCCGGCCTGCGCGGGGACCACGATCGACAGGCCAAACGGCCCACCCTTGTACGGGCCCGTGAGGTACACACGGCCCTGCGTCCAGAACGGATGCGGCCCAGAGCCCGCCGCGACTGTCGTCGTCCCGATCTGAGACGCACTGGAGCAGGCGCCCTGCGCGGCCTGCGGTTCCCCGCACAACGGGATACCCGTCAGGCGCCCCAACAGGCCCGGGGGCATCGTCAGCGAGAGCCCTGAGAGGTCCTGTTCGCGATCCTTACGGGAGAACGTCAGCGTGAACGCGCTGAACGCACCACCCACAGGAGACACCGTGCCCCCGCTGAAACCCGGGCTGAACGGCATACTCGCGGGACACGCCCCGCCATTGCCGTCCCAGTCCACATTGAACGAGCTGGACACGATGGCATCCGGGGTCACCGGGCTGCTCCATGGCGTCAGATCGCTCGTGGTGCTCGCCGCCCCGCATGACTGGGGGTTCGCCAGCGGCGCCCGTGGCCCGGACTTCAGGTGCAGCTTGAATTCACTGATCGGCTGCTGGATCAGGTTTTCAAAGCGCGCCGTGACCCTACCCGTTGCGGGGTCCACCGAGGTGACACTGGGGAATTTCACGGTGAACCCCGGGCCCTGCACTTCCACATAGAGCCCGAACAGTTCGCCATTGGAAGCACTCGCCGCCGTGCACGCCGGCTGGCCTTCACCACCACACTTCGGAGAAGCCAGATACACACGGCCCTGCAGCGGTTCGGACACCGCCGGCGACACCGCTTCCACCGTCCCGACCTGCGACGCAAGCGGACACCCACCTGGGCTTGTGGAATCCAACGCGAACTGCGCTTCATCACAGCCCTGCAGACCATCCGCCGCCCCGGGGGAGAGCGCCACACCTTCGGGCAGCGTCACCGACACGTTCTTGACCTCCGGGGTCGCCAGTTCACTGAACGCGCTCGTCTGCGGGATCTTCACAACCGTCGTGTAACCCGAAGGCTCATCCGCCTGCGTCGTCCCACCTTCACCCACACTCGGTCCAAACGACAACGACGGGTTGAACGACAGCAGACCGCAACCCGACAGCGACGGGTACGTGACCGCTTCGCGGGACACCGGATGATTCGGATCTTCATAAGATTCCGCTTCCACCCGACTCAACAAGCCACCCGTCGAGCAATCCACCGGGTTGGCCAGGAACGCTGCTTCGGACCCTTGCCCGTACACCACGCCCGGGGCACCGAAGAATGACAGCGAGACAAAGGAAATCCTCGCTATCTCCGGGACACCCGGCGTCGTCACCCGCAGGGCGTACCCGGAGCCGGTATGCACAATACTCGCATACAGGTAGATCGGAGCATCGTCCGCTTTGAACGCGAGCTCCGCCGGATAACCGCCCTCCGGGACCATGTTGTAGACGCCCGTCAAGTTACCGCCACCCGACATGGCGGGTATGCCCCTCGCGTTCAGGCCCCCGCTGAAAACCATCGTGCCGACACGGCTCCCTGGCGGGCAATCGATCGGCGCCTCTTCGCTTGGGTTCACGTACGGCCCTTCGCTTTCCCGTAGCTCGGTCTGCGTGCAGCGCTGCGGTGTCACCAACGGGTCGCTGACAAACCCCACGGGCAAATCCACCACGATATCCTTGACCTCTTCAGCAGGCACAAACGACCTCGGCCCGGCCTTCCATATCGGTAGAGGGAACCCGATGTTCGTCGTGAACGCCCACGGGTGCGCGCCCGCACCCAGCAGCGACGTACCATCCACCGCGGTTGGTTCCACGCTGAATTCGTCCACGGAGAACGGCAGCGGCGCGCTGACGGGGGTTTCCTGGCTTGCCGAGACAGCAGCCGCCCCGCCACCACTGACCGACACTTCATTACGCAACGGACCCGATACGCCCACCCCAGGAGCATTCACCATCATATCCAGATTGGGCGTATAACTACCCACCGGCACCGATTCCGAAAACGAACACGTCACGACCCACCGGCCCTGCGAGTTTTCACTCGCCGAGCATTCCCACGGTGCTCCGTATTCATCCCCATTAATACCGCGATAGCTGTAAAATTCGGTGACTTCCCGGAATGTGATGCCCGCAGGCAGCGTGTCCGTCAACGTAATCGGCCCACTCGATTCCGCATCACCCACGTTTAGGACCACCACCTGATAGCGATCGCACTTTTCTTGTTCGGCGCACGCCGCGGCATCGCCCGCCGAGAAACTGCTCGGCTCAGGGAGCGCATGAATCGAGAACGCAGGCGTCCCCGCAGCCAACACCGAGGAAGCACCAAACAACGCACCACCCAACACCGCGAGCAAGGCCAGCAACACACACTTCGCACATCGCTTCGCATCGAAACCCACAGCGATCACCCCCGGCCCTTCACATCGACAACAGAACCCCTACCCTCCACTGACCTAGCTCTCTTCTTTTTCTGCTGCCTGCGCTTGACGGCGTGGTGCTTGCGCTTCGCCCTGGGCTTCTTCGGCTTGGGCTTCGGGCCGGGCGCCACGGGACCGGGCGCCGCCGGCGGCGGGAGATTCCCATCCGCCGCCGCACCGACGCTGCCCGCCACACCAAACGACGGCGGCGCAGAGGACGGGGTGCCCTGACAACCTTCGCCTTCACACTCTGTGGGCCTCGCGGGCGCGGGGAACCCGCCACCAGACCGCGCGTCATACAAATCGTAGTTCGTATCGACATCCTGCGCCAGCAACGGATCGGCGGTCCCGAAGAACACATCCGCATCCGAAGCATCCAACCCACCCAGATACGCGTTCTGCTTGTTCGTACCATCGGAGATCAGATACACACCGCCATCCGCGATCGAACCGACGCTGCGATACTCATACACACTGCTCGCACCCGCAGCAGCCGCCACTTCCGCACCAAGCGTCAGCGCACCCTTGCTCTGGAACACGACCCGCGAGACCATCTGGCCGCTTTCATCCACCGCCGATACCGCCAGATGCGTCGCCGCTTCCGCCGGCAGGAACCCAACTGTGAACTCATTGTAGTCCTGTCCGGGGATTTCCGAGGCGTGCGCGTTCGCGTTCGCCAACCCGCTCGCGTAACCAGCCTGGCCGGTGGAAACACGCACCAGCCTTTCCGCCAGCGCATCGTACTCAAACACCTGCGGTTCGCTGCTCGTATCCCCCGCCGTCAGATCAGCCACGCTCTGGAACACCACGAACCGGCCATCCGGCGTGACCTGCACCGGCCGGCGTTCGTCTTCCGCTTCCCAATCCACCAGGTCCGCCGGGGAGAGCGTCGCGACGAACGCAACGCGCCCCGCCGGGTACACCGCGTCACGCTCGAACACATACAGGTTCTCGCCACCCAGAACAGGTTCACGGCCTTCGGCATTCGCGCCGCTCAACACGCCCTTCGCGACGAAATACACGTGCGTCCCGTCCTCGGACACCCGCGCGACACCCTGCACTTCGGGTTCTTCAGAGCCAGTCGAGACACGCACGATCTTCTCATGCAGCGGATCATCGAAATCGTACTCGTACAGGTTCATCCCCCGAGCGCCCGCGAACAGTTCCTGTTCGGTCAAGAAGAACGCCTTCGAACCATCTTCAGAGGCGCCCTGGAACACCGCCGACTCCTTCACCGCCCCCGCATCACACGCTTCGCACTGAACCGACGAAGGCTCCGATATCGACACCGATTCGATCCCCCCAAGCCGCGCCCACAATTCACTGACCACAGGAGCAACAGCCCCAGCCTGCAGAAAAGCCGGAGCACAATGGTCTTCGCCTACGGCCGTGAAGAACACCGTACCCCCACCGGAGGACACGGCGTTATACACATCTCCAGAATTACCCGTATATGCACCCAATATCGTGCCGCAGTCGCTGATCAAGTGCCCCTGCCCATTCAAGCCAACCAGTGAAGGCCGCGTATTATCCCTACCGACATATTCATACAAATCCCCGACCGACTGTTCGCTGTCGGTCGTATCGCCAGGCCAATACGGGGTAACACCGACACCGAAGTCCGTGGGAGGCTGAATCTGGAACAGCACATGGGAGAGATTCGCCGACGCACCCACATACAGACCATCCGCCGTAAAGGCGCCTGCCACTGGAAATGCGCCCGCTGGAGGACCGCCCACCAGCGACGGCGGGAACATCGGCCCCACCTCTACAAACGAACCGTCCGGTTCGCGCACATACAAATCTTCCGCATACCACGACTGCGACGCCGAACGCACTCTGAACAACACCCTGCTGAGATCGCTGCTCGCCGCCACAAACCTACTGTAGGGGAGCAGCGAACCCGGCGGCGTGACCGGCGACGCCTCCCACCCCGAAGCCGCACGCGCAAACATATAGTTAGCGCCTCCGTTTCCAGAGTTATCTTCGGCGCCCGCAAAGACACCGTTACTTCCGCCGGCGATCACACGTGACCCGTCGCTCGAAACCGCCGTCATCGAGGGAATTTCCTCTCCGTCCTTGAACGGCGGCGAGACCATCTCATACGCCCGGCAATCCGGCAGGTATTCCCGAAACCCTTCTAGCGCTTCGTTGGGACACGCCGCTTCCGTCGCATCCCCCGCCCCCAGCGCCCCCGCCGGCGCGCCCAACCCCACGACCACCAACAACCCGGCCAACACCACCAAGACGCGACGCAGCATCAAGATCCCCTCCCGGAGCAGTGAAGAACAATCCCGCCCGGGTGCAACCCCGCGCAGCACAGATCCGCCCCGGGCGCACGACCCGAGGCGGCAAACCAACGGCGGACCCTAAATCCGGCTCGGCCCGCTAAGAGAGAGAGAGAGAGAGAGAGAGATGCACCAGCAACGCTGTTGCATCTAACAACGGCCCCCGACGGGCCGGTAAAGACCCTCGACACGTATGCCCAAACCCGACTCACGCGAATACCATCTCCCTCACAGCTCGAAATCACGTCCCTCTCCCGAGAAACCCTGCCCACGAATCGCAGCCGGCCGCAGGGGCCAGACCCAAACCCGATCCTATGTCTTGAAAACACCGCTTGGTCCTAAGAGCCAACCGGATATTGCCCATCATAGACATAAATCAGGACCCGCGTCAACCCCCCTTGCGGGGAAGAAGGTGCGCCCCCTTACGGGGGCGACCAGAAAAGGGCTCTGGGGAGCCAAGGATTGGCTCAGAGCATCACGAGGCGATCCCTGTGCACCGCCTCCTCACTCGCGTGCGGCAACAGCTCGCGCACGGCAGGCGACTTCAGGCCCTTCACGCGGCGAAGCTCGGCGGAGGAGTAGTCGGCGATCCCTTTGGCCAGCACCGGACCGGCCCCCTCCCTATCCTCTCCTGCAACGGCGATTCTCGACGGCGTCCCCGGCGTCGAAGTCCCCCACCACCGCGATCACGCCGACCGGAAGCAGGCTGGTGTGGGCCTCGCGCAGCGCGCGCGCGGCGCCCCGGTCGACCACCAGGGTGCCGAGCGTGGGCTTGGCGTAGCGCAGCCACAGCTTGAAGGCCGAGCGGCCGCCGTCGCGCGGTGCGAAGCGCGTGCCCGCGGCCTGCCCCGCGAGCGCGTCCTCCAGCACGCCCGCGCGCAGGCCGTTGCAGACAACTGTCGTCGTCCCGGCTGCCGTGGCCATGTCGGCGGCCAGCACCTTCGAGCGCATGCCGCCGGAGCCCAGCGGCGAGGTGGTGGCGCCGATCTCCAGCTCCCGCAGAGCCTCGAAGTCGTGCACCTCGCTCACGAGCCGCGCGTCGGGGTCAAGCCGCGGGTCCGCCGAGTGCAGGCCGTCGATGTCGGTCAGCAGCACCAGCAGGTCGGCCCCCACCAGCAGCGCGATGTGCGCCGCCAGGAAGTCGTTGTCGCCGAAGCTGATCTCGTCCGTCGCCGTGGTGTCGTTCTCGTTGACCACCGGCACCACGCGCCACTCCAGCAGCTTGGCGAGCGCGTGACGCGCGTTGAGGAACCCCGCGCGCGCCGCCAGGTCGCCGATCGAGAGCAGCACCTGTCCCGTCCCCACGCCCCGCGCGCGCAGCAGCTCGTGGTAGGCGCGGTACAGCCCCCCCTGCCCCACGGCGGAGGCCGCCTGCAGCTCGGGGATCGGCGCCGGTCGGGCGGGCAGCCCCATCACGCGCACCCCCAGCGCGATCGCCCCCGAGGAGACGATCACCACCTCCTCCCCCCGCGCGTGCTCGCGCGCGACGACATCGCAGATCCGCGCGAGCACGTCGGTGCGCAGCTCCCCGCGCTCGTCGGCGACGATGCTCGAACCCAGCTTGATCACGACTCGTGCCATGGCGAGTGCAAGCCTATTGCGCGGGAGGGCTGTGGCCCGGTGAGGTGGCGGATCGGGATGTCGGTGTCGAGGAACGCCGTCAGCGTGGCCGTCCGGCACGGTCGGCACGGGTGTGGCGCAGCACCGCATCCCACGGCGTGCCGCGCCTGGCCGCCGGCACCGCCACGCTCCCGGCGAGGGCGAGGAAATCGGGGGTGTCGCGCTCGGACGGTGCAGACAGGTCGTTGGCGAGCGCAGCAATCAGACGCGTCTCGGCCGCGTCGCGGATCAGGCGCTCAAGCGTGTCAGTCACGGTCGCCCCGTCTTCGCGAGCGAGGCGACACAGGAACTCGTGACTTTCGGGCTGGACTCTGATGACTACCGTTGGAGGCATGCTCATGGGGATACCTTAGGACGCAGCGCGGCGTTTTGCGAATACAGAATGTGGTCTCGTTTACTGCTACGCCACCAGTGCTGGCGCCAGGACCGTGCACAGTGGGCTTGCCGGCACCCCGTATCTCGTAACCACGCGTTCGGTCTGACGCATAACTGCGCGGATGGCTGACGGCGACGGCTTTTCGCCCGTCCGCAAAAGCATCACCGGGAGGGATCGAGCTCCAGCACCGTGCCGCCGATCTCGATCTCGTCGCCCGGCTGAAAGCCCTTGGCCTCCAGCGCCTGGATCACGCCCAGGCGACGCAGGCGGGCCTCGACGTAGGCCATCGCGTCCTCGTTGTCGACGTCGAAGCGCTGCAACAGGCGCTCGATGCGCCGGCCGCGCACCGCGAACGCGCCGGAGCCGGTCTGCTCCACGGAGAAGCCGTCCTTGGCGACGGGGCGGAAAACCATGTGCTCGGCCAGCTGCTCTTCTCCATCGCTGGAGGGGCCCGCCTCGCCGGGAGGCTGTCCCGCCGCGCCGAGCGGCAGCCCTGCCACGGGCACGAGCCGAAACAGCTCCCCCGCCAGCTCGGTGAGGCCGAGGCCGGTGGCTGCCGAGGTCGCCAGCACGGGGATGTCGCTGCCAAGGCGCGCCGTCCACTGCGCAACCGCCTCGGCCACCCGCTCCGGCGCCACCAGGTCGGCCTTGGAGAGCGCCAGCACGCGCGGCAGGGACGCCAACCGCGGGTCGTGGGCGGCCAGCTCGCGCTCGATCGTCTCGTAGTTGGTCAGCGGGTCGGCGGAGTGGGCGGGGTCCGCGGCGTCGGTGTGGCCCGCAGGGTCGGTGTCGCCCGCGGGGTGGCTGGGGTCCAAGTCCAGCGGCGCCATGTCGAGCACGTGCACGAGCAACCGCGTGCGCTCCACGTGGGCGAGGAACTCGTGGCCAAGCCCGGCCCCCTCGCTGGCGCCCTCGATCAGTCCGGGGATGTCGGCCAGCACCAGCTGGCGCTCGCCGTTGTCGATCACCCCGAGGTTGGGCTCAAGCGTCGTGAACGGGTAGGAGGCGACCTTCGGCGCGGCGCGCGTCAGCCGCGCCAGCAAAGAGGACTTGCCGGCGTTGGGCAGCCCCACCAGCCCGACGTCCGCAAGCAGCTTCAGGCGCAGCTCCAACCACCCCTCCTCGCCCGGCAGGCCCCGCTCGGCGAAGCGGGGGGCCTGGCGCGTGGGGGTGGCAAAGCGCTTGTTGCCGCGCCCCCCCGCGCCCCCGTTGGCCACGACGATGCGCTGCCCGTCGCGCAGCAGCTCCCAGCGCCGGCCGACCAGATCCTCGTCCTCGCCACCGACCTGGGTGCCGGGGGGCACCCTGATCGTAAGCGCCTCGCCATCGGCCCCGTGGCGCAGCGCCCCTTCCCCGTTGCCCCCGCGCGTGGCGCGGTGGTGGGGCTTGCGCCGCAACCCCTGCAGGTCGCGCAGCGAGGCGCTGCACACCAAGACCACGTCCCCCCCGCGCCCGCCGTCGCCGCCGTCAGGCCCCCCACGCGGCACGTGCGCCTCGCGGCGAAAGCTCGCGGCGCCACCGCCACCAGCCCCGGCCTGAACGTGGATGCGCGCGCGGTCGTGCAACATAGGGGGCCATCGTGACACCAAAGGAGCCCGCAGACATGACCAACGAGACCACCGCCGTCGCCGACCGTGTCTTCCTCATCACGGGCGCCTCCTCGGGCATCGGCGCCGAGACCGCCCGCCTGGCCGCCGCGGAGGGCTACCGCCTGGTGCTGGCGGCGCGCTCGCGCGAGCGCCTGGACGCGCTCGCCGCCGAGCTGGGAGGGCCAGAGCGCGCGCTGGCATTGATGTGCGATGTGAGCGAGTGGGAGCAGCAGCAGCGCATGGTCGGGGCGGCCCTCGCCGCGTTCGGGCGCATCGACGTGGCGTTCGCCAACGCCGGCTTCGGCGGGGCGCGCGGGTTCCTCAACGACACGCCCGAGCACTGGCGCGAGATGGTGCTGACGAACGTGTACGGCGCGGCGCTGACGCTGCGCGCCTGCATCCCCGCGCTGAGCGAGACCCGGGGCCACCTGCTGCTGACCTCGAGCGTCGCGGGGCGGCGCGTGATCCCCGGCTCGATGTACTCCTGCACCAAGCACGCCGTCAGCGCGATGGGCGAGGCCGCGCGCCAGGACCTGCACGGCACGGGCATCCGCGTGACCACGATCGAGCCCGGTGTGACCGACACGCCCTTCTTCGACAATCGCCCCACCCACCACCTGGAGGCGCAGGACGTCGCGCGCGCGGTGATCTACGCGGTCGCCCAGCCGCCCCACGTGAACGTCAACGAGATCCTGCTGCGCCCCACGGCCCAGCAGCCGTGAGCGTCTGCTTCAGCCCTCGTCGGCGACGATGCTCACCACGCGCCCGCGGCGCCCGGTGGCGAACACCACCGTGCCCGCCGCGCGGGCGTACAGGGTGTCGTCTTTGCCGATGCCCACTCCCGGGCCCGGCTTGAAGCGGGTGCCGCGCTGGCGCACGATGATCTCCCCGCCGGTGACGACCTGGCCGGCGAACGTCTTGACGCCCAAGCGCTGGGCGTTGGAGTCGCGGCCGTTGCGGCTTGAGCCGAGTCCCTTCTTATGCGCCATGCTCAGCCTCCTCTGCCTGCTTGGCGGGCGCCGCTGCCGCCGCGGCGGCGGGCGGGGCCGCCGCTGACTCGTCCTTGGCGGGATGCGCGGCCTTCGCTGTGGGCTTGGCCGCGGCCTTCGCGGAGCCCACGGAGATGTCGGTCACTTCGATCCGCGTCAACTCCTGGCGGTGGCCGGTGCGGCGCTTGTAGCCGCGCTTGGGCTTGAACTTGAACACGCGCAGCTTCTCGCCGCGCTCGTGGGCGACGATCTTGGCGGTGACCTTGACCTTCGCCAGGCCCGCCTTGTCGAACACGGCGTCCTCGGAGCGGTAGAGGATCGGCTCCAGCGCCACGCTCGCGCCCTCGGCCTCGGGCAGGCGCTCGACCAGCAGGTACTGGCCGCGCTCCACGCGGTACTGCTTGCCGCCTGTCTTCACGATTGCGTACATGGTCTACTCCGAAGACTGCGCCTTGGCAGCCGAACGGCGCCGACCGCCTCTGCGGCCACGGCGCCGAGGCTTGGATGATAGGCCATCCTCGGCCTCCTCGGGCGCGTCGCCGTTGGCGGACACGACCGCGACCGGCTCTGGCTCGACCGCAACCGGCTCGGGCTCCGGTGCAACCGGCTTCGGCTTGCGCGGCGCCCGCCGGCGCTTGGCCGGGGCCGGCGCGCGCGGCGCGGGGCGCACCACCTCGCCGGCCTCGTCCAGGAGCAGCGCGGTGGCGGCGGTGCGCCCGACCTGCTCGATGCGCACCATCCTTTTTTCGCCGACGTGGGGGGCGGCGCCGGAGATCGAGATGATGTAGCCGTCGATCTTGGCCACCGCGTCGTCCACGTCGTACATGTGCGGCTCGACGATGTCGACCAGCACCTCGTCGCCCTCGTGGAAGGGCAGCGCGCGCTCCTCGACCTCCTCGCGGGTACCCTGGAAGGTGATCGCGAAGTGGTTCAGCGCGAGCCCTTCGGAGCCCTCGAAGTGGAAGAAGCGGCCCGTGTGGGCCTCCAGCGCGTGCAGCGCGCGTGAGGACTGACCGGTGAACTGGGCGGTCACGCGGGGGTTGATCTGCACCAGGAAGGCCTCCGCCTCGGGGTGCTCTACGGCGAGGTCGCGCAGGCGGCGCTCGAACTCGATCGCGATCGTCTCCTCCGAGCGGATCACGCCCTCGCCCTCGCAGGTGGGGCAGGGGCGGCTCATGATCTCGCGCACCCCCTCGGTGACGTTCTGGCGCGTCATCTCGACCAGGCCGAGCTTCGAGATCTCGGCGGTGAACGTCTTCGTGCGGTCTTCGTCCAGGGACTTGCGCAGCGTCTTCATCACCGCGTCGCGGTTGCGCGCGCGGGCCATGTCGATGAAGTCGATCACGATGATCCCGCCGATGTCGCGCAGGCGCAGCTGGTTGACGACCTCCTCGGCGGCCTCCAGGTTGGTCCTGGTGATGGTGTCCTCCAGCCCGGCGCTCTTGCCGCGCCCGATGAAGCTGCCGGAGTTGACGTCGATCACCGTCAGCGCCTCGGCGTAGTCGATCATCAGGTAGCCGCCGCTGGGCAGGTCAACGCGCCGCGACATGACGCCTTCGATCGCCTGCTCCACGCCGTACTCCTCGAACAGCGGCGTGGACTCCTGCCACAGCTCCACGCGCTCCACGAGCTCCGGCGCGGTGCGGCTGAAGAACGAGACCAGCCGGCGGTGCTGCAGCTCGTCGTCGACGATCGCCCGCTCGAAGTGTTCGGAGAAGATGTCGCGCACCACGCGCACCGACAGGTCGGCCTCCTGGAAGACCATCCCCGGCGCCTGCGTCTCATCGACGCGCTTGAGCAGCACCTCATAGAGCTTGTGCAGGTAGAGCAGCTCGCGCTCGAAGTCCTCGCGCTTGGCGCCGTGCGCGGCGGTGCGCACGATCGCCCCGCCGGAGCCCAGGTCGAGCTTGGCGGTCTGCTTGCGCAGGCGCTCGCGCTCGCGGTCCTCCAGGCGCCGCGAGACGCCCAGGCCCTCGCCCGAGGGGGCGTAGACCATGTAGCGCCCGGCGATCGTCACCTCCATCGAGAGGCGCGCCCCCTTCGTCTTCAGGGGGTCCTTGACGACCTGCACGACGATCTCCTGCCCGGGCTTCAGCAGCTCTGCGATCTTGCGCCCACCGGAGCGCCCCCGCTTGGGGGCCTCGACGCCGGGCAGCACGATCTCATCGACGTGCAGGAACCCGTTCTTCTCCAGTCCGATGTCGACGAAGGCGGCCTCCAGGCCGGGCAGCACGTTGTCCACCTTGCCCTTGTAGATGTTGCCGACGATCGAGCGGGCACCACGGCGCTCCAGATAGAGCTCGGCGATGCGGTACCCGGCGCCCGGCCGGGTGCCGGCGCGCTTGCGCCGGTGAGTGGTTGAGGAGGCGCCGGGCGTTCCGCTGGCCTCCAGCAGCGCCACGCGCGTCTCCGCGCGATCGACGCTGACAAGTACTTGCTTTTTCAATTTTTTCCAGTCTCTTGTTCATGACTAAAGTGCCTGATGAAGGGGCACGCGGCCCTTCAGCGCTTCCGAGGCGCGTGCCTGGACGTAGATCGACTGCAGCAGACCCACGCCCAGAAGAATGGTGATGACCGACGAGCCGCCATAGCTCATGAGCGGCAGCGTTACGCCGGTGATGGGCATGATCCCGATGGCCATACCCACGTTGACGAACACCTGAAACATCAGCATAGCCGCCACGCCCCCGGCAACCAGGGACCCGAACAGGTCCTTGGACATCGTCAGGATGCGCAGCGCGCGCCAGATCAGCAGCGCGTACAGCGAGAGCACCAGCGCCGCCCCCACGAAGCCGTACTCCTCCCCCACCGCGGCGAAGATGAAATCTGTGTGGCTCTCGGGCACAAAGTTCAGGCGGATCTGGGGGGCGGCGGGCCCAAGGCCCGTCTTCTGACCCGAGCCTATCGCGATCTTCGACTCGGCGAGCTGATAGGCAGGGTCTGGTTCGCCGGTCTCCGATTCCTTTTCCTTGATTTCCGCGAAGTTGGAGGAGGGGTGCAGGAAGTCCGTCAGACGCGCCACCTGGTAGGGCCTGAGCAGGTTCACGCCCACCGCCGGAGCGGCGACCAGCACCAGCGCGATCGACACCGCCCCCAGCGCCAGCAGCCCGCCCAGCTGCCGCCAGGAGGTGCCCGCGACGAACAGCAGCGTCAGCGCAATCACCACATAGACCAGGCCCGAACCGAGGTCCGGCTGGGCAATCACGAGCATCGCCGGCACGAGCGCAGCCACCATCACGCGGGCTGTCGTCTCGCGCTCGCGCAGCTGGCGCGAGTGGTCCACCACGAACGCCGCCAGCGCCAGCGTCAGGAGCACCTTGCCGAGCTCGGATGCCTGGAAGGAGAAGAAGGGCAGCGCGATCGCGCGCTGGGAGCCGTTCGCGGAGTGGCCCAGCCCGAGCACCGCCAGGATGGTGAAGATCAGGAGCGCGTAGATGGGGCGCTTGTAGTGGCGCAGACGCGCGTAGTCCACGCGCGAGAGGCCCACCATGAAGAACAGCCCGATGAACAGGTAGACGGCCTGGCGATCGACGTAGTACCCAGGGTCGCCGGGCACTACGTCGCGTGTGGCCGAGCGCAACGTCAGCACCGAGCACACCGCCAGACCGAGCACCGCCACGGTCAGCAGCGGATCGAGCGGCAGGCGCAGCGGGCGCACAGGCGCGGTGGGGGGCTCTTCGGGCGCCTGGATCGGGCTCAGCGGCATCGGCCCACCTCATCCGGCAACGGCACGGGCGCGGCGGGAACACTGATCTGGGCGGTGGTGCGGGGCATCGACTCAGAGGCTCAGGTTGTTGCCGTGGACGAGCGAGATTGGCTTGCCGAACCACTCCGAGGCCATCTCGCGCGCGACGGGGGCGGCCGACTGGTCGCCGAAGCCACCCTGTTCGATCGTCACCGCGATCACGATCGGCCTGCTGGGACTGCCGACGTAGCACATGTACCACGCCTGGTTGGCCTGGCCGGCGCGTTCGGCCGTGCCGGTCTTGCCGTAGACGGGGAGTTCGGCCTGGTCCCAGCCGGACCACACGTCGGCCGAGGTCCCGCCCGCCTCCGAAGTGGCGTCGTGGATGCCTTCCATCACCAGGCTCAGGTCTTCGTCATCGAGGTGGAAGCGGCGCCGCGGCGGGAAGCTCAGCGCCCGCACCAACCCGCCCTGAGGGTTGTCGATCTCCATCCCCAGGTGAGGGGTCACGACCGTCGCGTTGCCGCCGTTGCGGTAGGCGTTGGCGAGCGCCGAGTAGGCCACCGCCATCTGCAGCGGCGAGGTCAACAGGTCGCCCTGGCCGACCGCCAGGTGCATGTCGTCGCCCACCGTCCAGGGACGTATTTCGGAGACGATCTGGCACGGGCCGTGGTGGCGTTCGTGTTCGCACGCTTCCTGCAGCCGGTTTTGCTGGGCGCGCCAGCGCGGGTCGGGGACGGTGCCGGTGAGCTCTTCGGGCAGGTCGATTTCGGTCTTCTCGCCGATCCCCAGCTCGTGGGCCTTGTCCTGGATCACGTTGCCGTGGGGGTTGTCCAGCTCGCCGACTTCGAAGAAGTAGGTGTCCGAGGAGACCCGCAGCGCGTTGACGAGATCCAGCGCCCCGTAGTCGGTGTGCCCGGCGTTGCAGAACTGCTCGGTGGAGACGGAGATGCACGACCCCCCGCCCAGATCCGCGTTGGGGTTCAGGACCCCGGCTTCCAGCGAGGCCATCGCGGTGATCGGCTTGAAGGTGGAGCCGGTGGGGTAGCCGCCGCTGACGGCGCGGTTCTGCAACGGCGAGGGCTCGAAGGGGACGCCGTGGTTCAGGCCCTCAAGCGCTTCGTATTCGGCTTCGGTCAGCGGCCGGGCGAACTTGTTAGGGTCGAAGCTCGGGTAGGAGCCCATCGCCAGCACCTGCCCGTTGCGGGGGTCCAGCGCCACGAACGCCCCCGCCGGAGCGGGGTTGCCGTAGGCGTGGGCCAGCCCCATGCCCTGCAGCAGCGCCTTTTCGCCCTCCCGCTGCAAGTCCATGTCGAGCGTCAGCTTGAGGTCGTAGCCGGCCTTGGGCTCGGTCGGCGGTTCGTTCGCCGGCACCGCTTCGCCTTCGGCGTTGACCTCCACGTTCTTGACCCCGGGCTTCCCGCGCAGGTAGCGGTCGTAGTAGAACTCGACCCCTTCCTGGCCCACCACGGTGCCCTGGGCGACGCCCTTGAAGGGGGGCAGCTTCAGCTCTTCTCTGGAGATCTGCCCGACGTGGCCGAGCACGTGGGCGGCCATTTCGCCGTAGGGGTAGTCGCGGATCGCCACCGGTTCCTGGGTCACCCCGGGGTAGTCGTTCTTGCGCTCGGCGAGCACCGTCAGCGCCTGCGGCCCGGCGGCTGTCTTGATCGTCACGGGCGCGTAGGGCAGCGAGGTACGGCCCTTGTAGACCAAATCCTCGATGTGGCGGGGGCTCATCCCCAAAAGGCGCCCCAGGCGCGCATACAGGTGCAGGCGCGGCGGGCCGGCGGGGGGCAGCGCGGAGGGCACGATCTGCACCGCGTTGGTGGTGCGGCTGGTGACGATCGACTGGCCCTCGCGGTCGAGGATTTCCCCCCGCGGCGCGGGGATCGGCAGCGGACGCAGGCGGTTGGCGTTGGCCTGCTGGACGTACTGTTCGCCCGTCAACACCTGCAGGTACCAGAGGCGAAAGAAGATCACCCCGAACATCACCAGCGCCACCGCGCCGAGGATCGCCACGCGCAGCGCCAGCTGCGGGGAGACGGGGGTACGCGGCTCGCTGGGGCGCAGGCGCTCGAGCGAGCTCATGACCGTGACAGAGGGCTCAGGCCGCCGGTTGTGTACGCGCGGCGGCGTCTGCGGCGGGGGTCGTCGGGCAAGCTGGGGTCGAGCACCCGCCGCACCAGCAGCCACATCGGCAGCGCCAGCAGCGTGTCCAGGACCACGCCCAGCACGATCTGGCGCAGCAGCTCCAGGCTCACGGGCGCGTCGACGCCCAAGAGGAACTCGAACAGCGAGTAGCCCACCAGCGCGGTGGCCGCCGCCGCGCCGCCGACGAGCAGCGGCGTCAGCGCGGCCTGGGGGTCGCGCAGTTCGCGCAGACGCCCCGCCCAGTAGCCGATCACGGTGAACACCAGCGAGGTCAGCCCCAGCGTCTGCACCAGCATCAGATCGATCAAGAGGCCCACCGCGAAGCCGGTGAGCGCCCCGAGCGTGGAGCCGCACGTGAGACCCACGAAGGCCACCAGCAGCGGCGAGACGTCGATGCTCACGCCCAACACCGGCACCTCGGAGATCACGCCGACCTGCACGAACACGAGCACCACCGCGAGCGCCGCGATGCGCACCACCAGCGACGCCGGGATTGCGGCTTCCTTCATCCCCCGCCCCCGGTCGAGGCGAGCTGGCCTTCGGCGGCCTGGCCCGACGCTCCGCCAGCCAGGCCCGACGGCAGGTTGGCGACCACGCGGCTCAGGCGCGCCGCGCGCCCGTCCTGGGCGTAGGTCAGCACCTGCACCACTTCGAGGTTGTGCAGGTTGACCAGCGGGTGCACGTTGACCGCCTTGTAGGGGCTGCTTTCGTCGGTCGAGGTGACCTGCCCGATCGGAATCCCGCGGGGGAACAGCGATTCGCTCTGCCCCGCCACGCTGCCGGCGGTCACGATGTAATCGCCCGGGTTGGCGACCGCGTCGGTGGGCAGGTACTGCAGCAGCAGATCGTTGGGGTCGCCCACCTTGGGCTGCACGATGCCGCTCACGCCGGTCGCGTTGTCCGTCGCGCTGACCCCCACTTCGCTGTCGGTGATGAGGCTCACCACGGCGCCGTCGGAGGAGGCAAGCGTGACCTTGCCGACCAGCCCTTCGCCGTTGACCACGGGGTCGTTGACCGCCACCCCGCGCGCCGTGCCGGCGTCGATCGTGACCGTCGAGTACCAGATGTTCGGCGACTTGGCGACCACCGTAGCCGTCACCGGGGCGTAGTTGGCGAGGCTCAGCTGGGTGTCCAGGTGAAACAGCCTCACCAGCCCCGCGTAGGAGCGTTCGTCGCCCTGACGGGCGATCAGCTCGGCCTGCAGGCGCTCCACCTGCTTGCGCAGTTCGTTGCGCTGGCTCTTGGCGTGCAGCGTGTCGCCGATCCAGCCGAACATGTTGCGCACCGGCTTCAGCGCCTTGTTGGCGCCGTCCTGGATCGGCGAGACCACAGTCAAAAAACCGCGCTGCAGCGAGTGCAGGCCCCCGCTGGGAGCCTCTCTGAAGTAGGCGGTGAGCAGTATCAGGGAAAGCGCGACGAGCAGCACGAGCACCGCGCGCCGCCGCCGGACAGTCTTGTCGTACACGTGAGGCGACCTTCCAAAGAGGGGAGGGTTAAGAGTACGTTGGCAGGAGCCGCGGCGTTGCGCTTTCCCCAGCTCGCCGCCGTCGCCGCGCTCGTGCAAGCGTCGCGGGCGCGCCTGCCCCTCGCGCGAGGGGCGGTGCGGGTCCCGCGACCGACAGCACAGGCCCCGCGACCAACGCCGTCAAACCCGCGGCCGAGCCTCATCGCCGCCGCCGACCGCGCGAGTTGCGGTTGGAGCGGTGGATCGCCTCGAACTCCTCCAGCGAGCGCCCCGACCCTACGGCCACGCACGTCAGCGGCGATTCGGCCAGGTGCGCGGGCATCTGCGTCTCCTCGCGCAGACGCTCGTCCAGGCCCTGCAAGAGCGAGCCGCCGCCGGCCAGCATGATGCCGCGGTCCATGATGTCCGAGGCCAGCTCCGGCGGCGTGCGGTCAAGCGTCTCCTTGACCGCTTCCACGATCTGGCTCAGCGGTTCCTCCAGCGCCTGGCGGATCTCCTCGCTGGTGAGCACCACCGTCTTGGGCAGCCCCGAGACCATGTCGCGCCCGCGAATCTCGGCCTGCAGCTCCTCCTGCATCGGGTAGGCCGAGCCGATCTCAAGCTTCAGCTCCTCGGCGGTTTGCTGGCCGATCAAAAGCTTGTACTCGCGCTTGGCGTAGCTGATGATCGCCTCATCGAGCTCGTCCCCGCCGACGCGGATCGACTCCGAGACGACGATCCCGCCGAGTGAGATCACCGCCACCTCGGAGGTCCCCCCGCCGATGTCCACCACCATCGAGCCCGTCGGCTCGCCCACCGGCAGCCCCGCGCCGATCGCCGCCGCCATCGGCTCCTCGATCAGGTACGCCGCGCGGGCGCCCGCCGACAAACAGGCCTCCTCCACCGCGCGCTTCTCCACGCCCGTCACGCCGGAAGGCACGCAAACCACCACGCGGGGGTGCGCCCAGCGGTTCTGGTGGACCTTCTGGATGAAGTGCCTCAGCATCTCCTCGGTCACGTCGAAGTCCGCGATCACCCCATCCTTCAAGGGCCGGATCGCTTGGATCGTGCCGGGGGTGCGGCCCAGCATCCGCTTGGCCTCGATGCCCACCGCGTGCACCTCGCCGGTGCGCGAGTCGATCGCCACCACGCTGGGCTCAGACAGCACGATCCCGCGCCCGCGCACATACACGAGCGTGTTGGCGGTCCCCAGATCGACCGCCATGTCGCGGCCGCCGAATCCGGTCAGGTAACTGAAGATGCCCATATATCGAGAAAGGGCAAGCCCGGATTCGGCATCAGGCCGCGCTTTTTAGAAGCCGCGTCGGGCGCCAGGGCGTGCCCGCGGGGCAGTGTAGCGGACCCCACATGGCGGGCCACAGGCTTGACAGCCTATTTGCAGGGCAAAAGCTCGGGGTAGACGTCAAGCAGCGTCGCCAGCGGCAGGCCCACGACGTTCTGGAAGTCGCCGTTCACCGCGCGCACCAGGACCGACCCCTTGCCCTGGATGGCATAGCCGCCAGAGCGCTCGCGCCACTCGCCCACCGCGACGTACCAACTCAACAGCTCCTCGCTCAGAGGACGGAAGGTGACTTCCGTGGAGACCACCGCCGTGCGCTCCTCTCCCTCGGGCAGCAGCAGCGCCAGACCGCTCAGTACGCGGTGGGTCGCACCGCTCAGCGCACCGATGGTCGCGCGCGCCTGGCGCTCGTCGGCGGGCTTGCCGTAGATGGCGCCGCCGAGCGTCACCAGAGTGTCCACCCCCAGCAACGCCTCCCGTGCCCCGGGACGGCGCGCCGCTCGTGCCTTGCGCATCGCATTCTCCCCGGCCACCTGCTCAGGGTCGCCCTGCTCTAGCTCTTCCACCGCGGTAGGGCGCACCTCGAAGTCCACGCCCAGACGCTCCAGGATCGCGCGGCGCTGCGGGGAGGCAGAAGCCAGGACGAGTGGGGGGTCTAGCTCACGGCTCCCCATGCTGGTCGGCGCTAGGCCAGCTCGGGGAAGAACAGCGCGGTCTCGCGTGCCGCCGACTCCGGCGAATCGGAGCCGTGCACCATGTTCTGGCCCATCTCGATCGCATAGTCCCCGCGGATCGATCCGGGGGCTGCCTCCAGCGGGTTTGTGGCGCCGATCGCCTGCCTCGCCGCCTTCACCGCCTCCGTGCCCTCCAGGACCATCGCCACCAGCGGACCGGAGGTGATGAAGTCCACCAGCTCGCCGAAGAACGGGCGCTCGGAGTGCTCGGCGTAGTGCTGCTCCGCCGTCTCGCGGCTGCACGTCATGTGCTTCAGCGCCACCACCCGCAGCCCCTTGCGCTCGAAGCGGGCCAGTATCTCCCCCGTGAGCGAGCGGGCGAAGGCGTCGGGCTTTACGAGGATCAGCGTACGTTCCATGAGGTCCCTTTTGCTAGGTGTGGTCAGGAGGTGGGGCGCGGGCGGCGGGCGCGGGGAGCCTTTTCCAGCAGGCTCTCGCTTTCGAGCAGCGTCTCGCCTTCGAGCAGCCGCTCCCCTTCGTCGGTCTGGGCCTCGCTGTCGCCGCTCATCCGTGTGGACGGCCGTGTGCTCGGGCTGGCCTGCGTGGCCGCCGGCACCGGCGCGCTCGCCTCGCCGCGCTCGCGCTTGCGCGTGCTGCGCCGCGCCTTGGCCGCGCCCGGCACCTCGGCTTCGCAGTACGGGCAGATCGGCCACGTCCGCTCCAGCGGGCGCTGGCAGCTGGCGCAGCGCTCCTTGAGCTTGCGCATGCAACTCGGGCAGCGCAGGAAGTCACGCTCGATGTGGTGCTCGCAGTGCGGACACAGGCTGTGGTCGAGCTGCTGCAGGCGCACCTCGGCGGCCTGCACCTCCAGTTCGCGCTCGCGCACGTCCTCCAGGTACTCCGGGGGGCGCAGGATGATGTAGACCACGGTGCCCACGAACGGAAACAGCGACACGAAGACCGCACCCCCGATCAGCACCGGGTCGAGGATCCTGCGCCTGGCGTCCGCGTAGGTCCAGTACACCAGCGACGCGTACAACACCGCCAGGAACAGGATCAGCAGGTTGATCGCCAAGGTCAGGCCGCTGCTGTCGATTCCGAAGTAGGCGAGGGTGGGCATGAGAGGGGTTTGCAAGGTGCCCCACGCGGGCACGCGGGCAGGAGCGGCCGAGTTTAGAGCCTATCCCGGCGGAAATGCGGAAAATGGGCGCACATTCCCAGCGGCGCGGACACGCGTTATGGGCGGCGCGCTCACAGGAACAGCCTGCCAAACCCGTACCCGGCGGCAAAGAACACCAGGATCACCAGCGCCACGCCCAGCGCCACCACGCCGATCATCGCCAGCACCGAGGGGCCGTCGTCGTTCAACCCTCCGCCCTCCCCTGCGAGTCCTCAGCCCGATCTGCAAGCAGTGCTCCAACCAGGTAGATGGAGCCGGTGGCAAGCACCGCCCGTGCCAGCGGCCGCTCCTGCGCCCACTGCTGGGCCAGCGTCAATGCCCGTGGCGCCTGTGGCTCGCATTCGACGTCCTCGAAACCCTGCTGGCGAGCCAGCGACTGAAGCGCAGCTGGCGACAGCGCGCGGGGGCTGGGCGGGGCCGTGAACCACGCCCGCGTACACAGTGGCAGCAGCGTTTTGAGCATCGACGCGGCGTCCTTGTCCTCCAACACTCCCAGCACCAGGCCCAGTGGCCGGTCCCCCAGCAGCTCGGGCAACGATCGGACCAGCGCTTCGACAGCTGCTGGATTGTGCGCCCCGTCGAGCACCACCAGGGGCCGCTCGCTCACAACGTGCATACGGCCCGGAGTCGCCGTGCCGAGGGCCGCCTCGCTGACCGCCTCCGGTCGTGGCTGGATGCCCGCCGTCGCCATCCACGCCTCGGCCACCACCCGGGCAAGCGCAAAGTTGGCCCGCTGAAACCCTCCCTGGGCCAGCAGCGGCTGCGACCACTCCTGCGTGACCCGCACGGTCTGAGCCTCCTGCTCGCGCGCCACGCGGCGCGCTACTGCGAGTGCCTGCGGGTCGAGGTCTTTGCCCAGCGCCAGGGTCGTGCCCGGACACACCACCGCCAGCTTCTCCTCGGCGATGTCCGCCACCGTGGGTCCCAGCCAGCGGGTGTGCTCCAGGCCGACGTTGGTCAGCACCGTCACCTTGGACTCGATCACGCTGGTGGCGTCGTAGCGCCCCCCCAGCCCCGCCTCGATCACCGCCACCTCGACCCCCTGCTCGGCCAGCGCCCAGAAGGCCGCCGCGGTCAGCAGCTCGAACTGCGTCACGTGGTCGTCCTCGGAGAGCGTGTGGTTGACCCGCTCGGCCGCCCACACCGCCCGCGCCACCGCATCGGTGAACTGCTGGGGAGCGATGTCGCGCTCGCCCACCTGCACGCGCTCGCTGTAGGACATCAGGTGGGGCGAGAGGTAGGCGCCCGTGCGCACCCCGTGGCGCTCCAGGATCGCCGCCACCATCCGCGTGGTCGAGGACTTGCCGTTGGTGCCCACCACGTGGATCGACTGAAAGCGGCGCTCGGGCGAGCCCAGCGCCGTCATCATGCGCCGCATCCTGTCAAGGCCGAAGCGCATCCCGAACAGCTCCAGCGAGCGCAGGTGGCGCTCGGCCCGCTCACCGCTCCAGCGCTCGCTCACCGAACCGCCTCCAGCTCGCTCTCCAGCCGGGCCAGCTTGGCGCGCTCGCCGTCCACCACGGCCGCCGGAGCCTTGGCCACGAAGCCCTCGTTGGCCAGCTTGCCGCGCACGCGGGTGATCTCCTTTTCCAAGCGCTCGCGTTCGGCCGTGCTGCGCTGCTCGGCCGCGTTGAGATCCAGGCCGTCTTCGGAGAGCACCTCCAAGCTGCCCCCCTGGATCGGGACAGAGGCGACCGACCCGTTGCCTGTGCCCACGGAGAGCTCCAAACGAGCCAGCCGGGCCACGGCATCGGCCATAGACCCGTATCCCTCGGCGCGTAAGCGTGCGGGCACGACCAGGCCAGGGCGGGCGTTGACGCTGTTGCGCCACGCCCTGATCAGCGTGATGGCCTCGATCGCCTGGCCCACTTCAGCCTCGGCGGGCTCGTCGATCAGCGCCTCGTCAGTCCTGGGGTAGGCCGCGGCGGCCAGCAGATCGCTGCCGTCCAGATAGGACCACAGCTCCTCCGTCACAAACGGGATCACCGGGTGCGCCAGCGCCACCGTCTCGCGCAGAACGTGCAGCAGTGTGGCCGTCAGCGCCCTGCGGCCCTCGCCCTCGCCGGTGCCGTCGCCGCTGCCGCCGCTGCCCTTGCCGCCGTCGCCGTCGCCGTCGCCGTCGCCCAGCCTGTGCTTGACCAACTCCAGGTACCAGTCGCACAACTCCCCGTACACGAAGTCATAGAGCCCCAGGGCGGCGTGTGAGAAGTCATAGCTCTCGATCCGCTCCGCCGTAGCGGCCTTGACGCGCTGCAGGCGCGAGAGGATCCAGCGATCCTCGACCGTCGTGGGGCTCGGCGAGGGCAGTGGCGAGCGCTCGCCCGCGGTCTGCGCTCCGACGCCGGGCCCGATCCCGCCACCGTGGGATACCTTGGTGAGCACAAACCGCGCCGCGTTGAACAGCTTGTTGGCCAGCGCCTGGCCCTGCTGGACCTTCTCCGCGGAGTAGCGCACGTCCTGGGAGGAGCTCATCGCCAAGAGGCCGAAGCGCACCGCATCGGCGCCGTGGCGATCGATCTCATCCAGCGGATCGATGCCGGTGCCCAGCGACTTGGACATACGCCGCCCATCGGGGGCCTGTATGACCGAGTGGATGTAGACGTCGGAGAAGGGCACCTCCCCGGCGAAGCGCAACCCCATCATGATCATGCGCGCCACCCAGAGAAACAGGATGTCCCGCGCGGTGGAGAGCACCTTGGTCGGGTAGAACGCGCGCAGCTCAGGCGTCTGCTCGGGCCAGCCCAGCGTGGCAAAGGGCCACAGCGCCGAGGAGAACCACGTGTCCAGCACGTCCTCCTCCTGGCGCAGCTCCCCGCCACACGCTTCGCAGCCGGCGGGCGCCGTGGCCGCCACGTGGATGTGGCCGCACGTCTGGCAGTAGTACACCGGCAGACGATGCCCCCACCACAGCTGGCGCGAGACGCACCACGGGCGGATCGCCGCCATCCAGTCCAGGTACACGCGGCGGTGGTTGTCCGGGACGATCCGCACGTGCCCGTTCTGCACCGCCTCGATCGCGGGCGCGGCCAGCTCGTCCATGCGCATGAACCACTGCAGCGAGATCAGCGGCTCGATGCGCTCGCCCGAGCGGTGGCTGTAGGGCACCTCGTGCTCGTATGCCTCTTCGGCGACGATCCGCCCTTCTTCTTTGAGGGCTGCCACCACCGCGGCGCGGGCCTCCATCACGGTGAGCCCCGCGAAGCGCTCGCCCGCCTCGGCCGTCATGCGCCCGTCCTCGCCGATCACCGACACCTGCTCCAGTTCGTGGCGCTGGCCGATCTCGAAGTCGTTGGGGTCGTGTGCGGGGGTGACCTTCAACTGGCCCGTGCCAAAGTCCATCTTCACGTAGTCGTCCGCGACGATGGGCAGGAGGCGACCCACGAGCGGCAGCACCGCGTTGCGCCCCACCAGCTCGCGGTAGCGCTCGTCCTGCGGATTGACCGCCACACCCGTGTCGCCCAGCATCGTCTCCGGGCGCACCGTGGCGATCGTCACGCTGCCGCCGCCCTCCAGGTCGTAGCGGATCGAGTAGAGCTTGTCCGTCTCCCGCCGCTCCTCCACCTCCAGGTCAGAGATCGCCGAGCGGCTGCCGGGGTCCCAGTTGACGATGTAGCGGTCGCGGTAGATCAGCCCCTGCTCATACAGCTCCACGAACACCTTCACCACCGCACGGTGGTACCCCTCATCGAGCGTGAAGCGCTCCCGCGAGTAGTCGCAGGAGGCCCCCAGCCGCTTGAACTGCTCCACGATCGTGTGTCCGTAGTGCTCGCGCCACTCCCACACCCTCGCCTCGAACGCCTCGCGCCCGATCTCCTGGCGGCTCGTCCCCTCGGCCTTCAGCGCCTTCTCGACCTGCGCCTGGGTGGCGATCCCGGCGTGGTCGGTCCCGAGGATCCACTTCGTGCGCTCGCCGCGCATGCGGTGGTAGCGGATCAGCACATCCTGGATTGCCCCGTTCAGCGCGTGCCCCATGTGCAGTGACCCGGTGATGTTCGGCGGCGGAATCGCGATCGAGTAGTTCTCCGCCGCGCTGCCCTCGGCTTCGGGATGGAACAGCCCGCTGTCGAGCCACTTCGCAGTCATCCGCGGCTCGACCTCCGCGGGCTCGAAGCGGGTCCGGTTCTCCAGCTCGCCGATGGGGTTGCTCATGGGGCGTGAGTCTAGCCCTGGCGCTACTCTGAGTCCGTGTCACGGGGTCATCATGAATCAGAGCCCAGTTCGCGCCCCGGCGTCGATGAGAGCCTGATTCGCCAGCAGCTGGAACTCTCGCAGGCAGAGAGGATTCGACAGCTCGACCGTCAGGTCCGCGAGATGCGGGTGCTCATGGAGGCGGGAGCACGAGCGCGTGGCGAATTATCCTGAGCTCCACTTGCTGGCGCTATTACGTCGTCTCACCGATGGCGGTGTGGACTATGTCGTGATTGGTGGCGTTGCAGTCGCAGCCCAGGGCTACGGTCGAAGTACCAAGGACCTGGATATCACCTACGCGACGGATCCAACCAATCTCATGGCGCTCGGCAAAGTCCTTATTGCGGCGCAAGCTCGTCTTCGAGGAGTTCCTGACGATGTTCCCTTCGTACCCGACGAGCACACCCTACGACGAACGCAGATCCTCACCCTCGATACGGTGGACGGCGGCTTGGATCTACTTGTAGATCCCTCGGGTGCACCACCCTACGATGCGATGCGTGACAGGGCGGACATGGTCGAGTTCGATAACTTCGAGGTGCGCGTCGTTGCACTCGAAGACCTTCTTTCGATGAAGCGTGCAGCACACCGCTTGCAGGATCTTGCCGACATCGAGGCACTGGAAGCCGCGAAGCGGCTACGCCGAGAGCCCTAATTGGCGATACCACCGAATATGGCAAACGGATGCATCTGCCGCCATATAAGCATCCCGTTTCCGTCGGCCACGACCTCAGACCCCGCGGGCGCCTCGCTGCGGACGCGCTCGGCCAGCGCGGTGGCTTCGTCCTCGTCGTTGGCGCCGATGAACAGGTGTCGCCAGTTCTGGTTGACCGGTATGCCCTCGCTCTGCAGGCGCGCGGCGAAGGCGCGGGCGTCGTGGTGGGTGGGCAGTGTGACCCGCACCTCCCACTGCGGGACGCCACCGGCGATCGACTCGGCGTCCTCGGTCTGATCGCGTAACTGACGCTCGGCCTCCTGCTCGGCCTCAGTGGTGGGCAGCGCCATCGAGACGTCCTCCCAGCGCTCCTCTACGGGGTGCCAGCGCAGCAGCTCGATCTGCCCCTCGATGCCATGCTGGGCCATCGCCTCCTCCACAATGGTCCGCGCGCGCTGGGCGGCGGACAGCGAGTCGGCATACATCAACACGTGGTCCTGCTCGTGGGTGATCGCCAGGCGACCGATGTCGCGGCGCGCACCCTCGTCAAGCTCGACGCTCTTCAGCGCAGTCAATAGCTCCTTGGGCTTCTGCACCTGCACGCGCAGGCGAAACTCGTCGTGCATCGCAGGTTAAGCCGACTCTTCCCGCAGGTGCCGCGGCTCGGGCTCTTCCTCTTCGGGGGCGGCCTCGGTGACCAATGTCGGCGTGAGACCGCGTTCGACCGTCTCCTTGGTGACGACGCACTTCTTCACGTCGCGCCGGGAGGGCAGCTCGAACTGGACCTCCAGCAGGATCTCCTCCATGATCGAGCGCAGCCCGCGGGCGCCCGTTTCGCGCGCGAGGCCCTTTTCGGCGACGGCGTTCAGGGAGTCGTCGGCGAACACCAGCTCGATGCCGTCGAAGGAGAAGAAGCGCTGGAACTGCTTCACCAGCGCGTTGCGCGGCTCGGTGAGGATCGAGACGAGATCGTCGCGCGTGAGCTGATGCACTGCGCTCATCACCGGAAGGCGCCCGATGAACTCGGGGATCAGCCCGTATTCGATCAGGTCCTCGGGCAGGCACTGCTCGAAGACCTCCCCCGTGTCGCGCTCTGCCTTGGTTTCGATCGAGGCCGCGAAACCGACGCCGTTGTGGCCGATGCGCCGCTCGATCACCTTGTCGAGGTTGGCGAAGGCGCCACCGCAGATGAACAGCACGTTGGTCGTGTCGATCGTCAGGAACTCCTGGTGGGGGTGCTTGCGCCCGCCCTGGGGGGGCACCGAGGCGGAGGTGCCCTCGAGGATCTTCAACAGCGCCTGCTGCACCCCTTCGCCGGAGACGTCGCGCGTGATCGAGGGGTTGTCGGCCTTGCGCGCGATCTTGTCGACCTCGTCGATGTAGATGATCCCGGTTTCGGCTTTCTTGACGTCGAAGTCCGCCGCCTGGATCAGCTTCAGCAGGATGTTCTCGACGTCCTCGCCCACGTACCCGGCCTCGGTCAGCGCCGTGGCGTCGGCGATCGCAAACGGCACGTTGAGGATCCGCGCGAGCGTCTGCGCCAGCAGCGTCTTGCCGCAGCCCGTGGGCCCGAGCAGCAGGATGTTGGACTTCTGCAGCTCGATGTCCGAGTCCCCGGACTGCATCATCTGCACGCGCTTGTAGTGGTTGTAGACGGCCACCGAGAGCGTGCGCTTGGAGGGGTCCTGGCCGACCACGTACTCATCGAGCACGTCGTAGATCTCGCGCGGCTTGGGCAGGTTCTCCAGATCGAAGGAGGGCGGGGAGGCGAGCTCTTCGTCGATGATCTCGTTGCAGAGGTCGATGCACTCGTCGCAGACGTACACGCCCGGGCCGGCGATCAGCTTCTTGACCTGTCGCTGGGACTTGCCGCAGAAGCTGCACAGCAGCTGCTCGTTGGAATCTGTGGGACGGGCCATCTGTTCTTATCCTCTTCCCCCGCGGACCGCGGAGCTAGTGCTCCGAGATGACGCGGTCGATAATCCCATACTCCTTGGCCTCCTCGGAGCTCATGAAGTAGTCCCGATCGGTGTCGTGGCGCACCGTCTCAAGCTCCTTGCCGGTGTGGTGGGCGATGATCTCATCCAGGCGCCGGCGCACGTCGATGATCTCCTTGGCGTGGATCTCGATGTCCGTGGCCTGCCCCTGGAAGCTCGAGGAGACCTGGTGGATCAGGATCTTGGCGTTGGGCAACGCCATCCGCTTGCCCGCGGCGCCGCCGGCCAGCAGCAGGGCGCCCATCGACATCGCGATGCCCACGCAGATGGTCTGCACGTTGGGCTTGATGAACTGCATGGTGTCGTAGATCGCCAGGCCCGCATACACCGAGCCGCCGGGCGAGTTGATGTACAGGGAGACGTCCTTCTCGGGGTCCTCGGACTCCAGGTGCAGCAGCTGGGCGACGATCAGATTGGCGATCTGATCATCCACGGGGGTTCCCAGGAAGATGATCCGCTCGTTGAGCAGTCGGCTGTAGATGTCGAACGCGCGCTCGCCTCGCGAGGTCTGCTCAACCACCATCGGTACTAATGGGCTCATGGTCCTCGCTTCAGTTTCGCTTCAGGGGCTCGATTCCTTCAGGCTAGCGATCCGGCGTCCACAATCGTCCGGGTGCAGCAGCGGCGGGGGGAGGGCTGGAGGGGTCGGCGGGGTCTCCGCCAGACGCGGCCTGCTCCTCTTTCTCCGGCGTCCACAGCTTCTCCCGCGCCTGCGCCTGCTCCAGCGGGATCGGCTTGGCCTCCGCGGCGATCAGGTCGATCGCCTGGCGCGCCGCCAGATCCTCGCGCAGCTCCTCCAGGCGCCCGGAATCGCGCAGTCGCTGCAGCAACTCCTCGGGTGCAAGGCCCTCGCGCTCGGCGGTGGGGGTCAGGGCTTCGAGCACAGCGGGCTCGCTTGGCTCGATGCCCTCGGCCTCGACCACCGCGGTGAGCACCGCCTCGCGGCGCAACGCCCGCTCGGCGTCGGGCGCCAGCTCGGCCAGGATCTCCTGCTCGGGGCGACCGTCGATCTGCAGGTAGGCCTCGCGCGTGATGCCGCGGTGGGAGAGGGAGTGCAGCATCCGCTCCCACATCTCCTGCGCGCGCGCCTCGATCAGCGCCGGGGTGACCTGCACGCTGGCCTTGGCCACGGCGCCGTCCAGCGCGGCGTCGCGGAACTCGCCCTGCACACGCTGGTCGGCTACCTCCAACAGACGGGCGCGGATGTCCTGGCGCAGATCCTCGACAGTGTCAAAACCAGCGTCGATCGCGAAGTCCTCGTCGAGCGCTGGGAAGATCCTTGCGCTTGACCTCCTTGACGGTGACCGCGAAGGAAGCGGGACGGCCCGCCAGCTGCTGGTGACCGTAGTCGGCCGGGAAGTCGAGGGCCACCGTGCGCTCATCGCCGGCCCGCGCGCCAACGAGCGCGTCCTCAAAGCCGGGGATCAGACTGTCCGAGCCCAGCTCCACGAGCTGATCGCGACCCTCCCCACCGTCGAAGGGCTCCTGTGCGCCCGAGTCCTGCACGAGCGAGCCGAGGTAGTCGATCACGACGAAGTCGCCGCTCTCGGCGGGGCGCTGCGCGGTCTGCAGCTTGGCCAGGCGCTCGCGCAGGCGCTCGACCTCCTGGTCCACCAGCTGCTCCTCCACCTGGGGCTCGGCGCGTCCGACCTCAAGGCCCTTGTACTGGCCCAGCTGCGCCTTGGGGAGCACGCCGATCTCGATCGAGAAGCTCAACGCCTGGCCCTGCGGCGGGAGGTCCCCGAGGTCGAGCTGGGGGTCGCCCACGGGGACGATCCCCGCGGTGAGGATCGCGTCGGCGTACCAGCTGCCGAGCGTGTCGCGCACGGCCTCCTCCAGGACGGCCTCACGCCCGACGCGCTGGATCACCAGCGGAGCGGGCACCTTGCCGCGGCGAAAGCCGGGCAGCTTCAGCTCGCGTCCGAGCTGGCGCGCCTTGTGCTCGACGCGGCTCTGCACCTCTGCGGGAGGCACCTCCACCTCGACCCGCACGCGCGACTCGGGCAGCTCGGTGACAGTGGTGGTGAGGGTGTCTGCCATGGCCTGGAGAAGATACCGTGCCACCGATGAACTGCCCCCCACGCTCCGCCCGACGCCGCGCGGAGACATGGCTGTGGACCGGCCCCGTCGGGCACCTGCTGGGCGGAACCCTCGACTTCGTGCAGGCGCTCGGGCGCTACTGGTGGGCGCGCTATGGCCCGCGCCGGACCCGCTCCGCCAGGTGGCGGTAGCGAGTCCAGGGCTGTCTCCTCGAAAGAGGCGCTAGGCCGCGACGGGCGTGCCGAAGCTCACGGCGACACCGCGGGGAAGAACGAGCACCGACCAGGCGGCGTCGTCGATCAGGCGCATCGAAGCGGCGCTGACCGCGACACGACCCTGCTCGGCCTCCGGGCGCGAGCCCACCACAAGCAGCTCAGCGGCCCCGTCGGTCCCGACGAGGCTCGCGCCCAGAGCGGAGGCCAGGCCGGCGGCCGTGGTGCGGGCGCTGGCGTCGTTGGCGTCATCCACAGCGGCGATGCGCTGCACATGAGCGTCAGAGCGCTGTGCGAGCCCGACGGGCGCGATCGCGACGGCGACGGACCCACCCTCGAGCAGGCGCTGGGCGGAGTTACCGACGGCGATGTGACCCGGGGCAGTGTGGGAGTCAGAACAGAACACCACCACGCCGGCGCCGGTCTGCTCGGCGAGCGTCCCCAGACCCTCCGGGGTGGAGCGGTCGGAGACGACGTGGCGCTGAACCTCGCCCGTCCCCAGCAGGGCGGCGCCGCGCTGCAGCAGCTCCTCGGCCTCGTTCTGGGCAAGCGCCTCGCGGTCGCTCTCAGGCTCATGGGTGTGGCGCACATAGGCCAGCGACACCTCGGCGCCGGCGCGGGCGAAGAGGCGGCCGAGGGCAATCGCGTCGTCCTCGTTGTTGGTCCCGTCGTAGGACACGATGATCTTGGCGGACATGGCTTTCTCCTTGCGTGTGATTCAGGTCTCGGATAGCCCCTGCGACTGTCACGGTCAACGGGGCTGGCTTGGTCTCCCTGACACCATCGCACCATCCTGCCATCAGCACAAATGATCTTTGTAATATAAGATATAAGCTTACCTTATAGTTAGCCACGGTACGGGAGAAACGATCGGAGCCAGCGTCATGCTCAACGTCAATCGTCTGCGAGTGCTCAAGGAGGTGGTGCAGCACGGCTCGTTATCCGCCGCCGCACTGGAGCTGTCCTACACCCAGTCGGCCGTCTCTCAGCAGATGGCGGCGCTGGAGGAGGAAGTGGGGATGACCCTGCTGGAGCGCCAGCCCCGGGGCGTGCGAGCGACCCCGGCGGGGCGCATGCTGGTGGCCCATGCCGAGGGCATCCTGGCCCGCCTGGAGGCTGCCGAGACCGAGTTGTCGACGATCGCCGGTCTGCGCGGGGGGCAGCTGCGCATGGCCACCTTCCCCACGGCGGGAGCGACGCTGATGCCGGTGGCGATCGCCGACTTTCGTGCACGCCACCCGCAGGTGGAACTGACGCTGATCGAGGGCGAGCCCGAGGAGGTGGCGCCGCGGGTACACGCCGGCGAGCTCGACCTGGCGCTGCTCTACGAGTTCCCCGACGCGGGCGACCCGCTGGCCGAGAGCCTTACGCGCAGCGAGCGCCTGACGCGAGTGGAGCTGCTGGAGGACCCGCTCTACCTGGCGCTGCCCCGCAAACATCCACTCGCGCGCCGACGCGAGCTGCACCTGGAGGATCTGCACGGCGAGGCGTGGGTGCAGACCTCGCAGTCGAGCCCCTGCGCGCGCCACGTCGTGCGCTCCTGCCACGCCGCCGGGTTCGAGCCCAGGGTCTCGTTTGAGAGCGACGACTACCAGACGGTGCAGGGGCTGGTGGCGGCCGGCGTGGGCGTGGCGTTCATCCCCGAGCTGGCCCTCTCGGGAGTGCGCGAGGACATCGTCGTGCGCAGCCTCTCCCCAGGCCCGCCGGTACGCCAGGTGATCGCAGCGGTGCCCTCCGGCGGGCGGCCGGCGCCGGCCGCCCCGGCGATGCTGGAGCTCCTGCAGGAGGCCGCGGCCTCCTATCGGCCTGTGGGAATGCGGGGAGCGGGCTGAGCCGCGGCGCAGGGCGCTGCGCCGCGGCAGATCGCCAGCCTCCGGCTACTGGACGGCGGGCAGGAAGGAGTACTGGCCGAGAATCACTCCAGCCAGCACCGCATAGCCCAGGTCGGTCGGATGGATGTCCACCAGCGGCGTGCACATGTTTGTGAGCAGACAGATCGTCGGCTGTTCCAGCGCCCCGGGCGGGTTGAAGAGCGGCAGCGGGTCGGCGAAGCGCGCGCCCACTCCCGCCGCCACCGCGGCCATCGTGGAGTTGAGCTGGGCGGTCAGCGCGTCGGCGCCCGCGATGCTGGAACCGAACGGGTTGTAGAGGCCTAGCACGATGATCTGCGCGTGCGGCGCCGCCCCGCGCAGCTGGGCAAGGATGGTGCCCAGGTTGGTGGCGATGTGCGCGAACAGCCCCGGCGCCGCGGCGGCGATGCAGGCCGGTTCGAGGTTGCACTGGGTCTTGATGACGGCCAGCGCGTCGTTCGCGCCGATGTCAAGCGTGATCGGGCTGACGGCGCCGGGGTGCGCGTCGAGGTAGGCCAGCGCGTCTGACAGCTGCGAGGAGTCAAGCCCCCCGCTGTAGGGGTGGTGCAGGTGGAACTCCAGCTGATAGGCGCAGGGGCCAACGATGAACGATTCGGTGGTCTCCCCCGGACAGCCGTCGTTGACGATCTGCAACGAGGGATTGAACAGCTTCAGCACCTTGCCGAAATCATCGACGTAGCCGGTGTCGTACGCCGCGGGGTTCTCGTTGGGGTAGAGGCTGTTGAACTTCGCCTGCGAGTAGCCGAAGGCGAGCGAGTCGCCGAGCGCCAGATAGGTCTGCTGGCTATGGGGGCGACCCTGGAACGCTCGCGTGGCGCCAGCGGTCGGCACCAGGTACAGCGCCAGGAACGCCATCGTGAGGGCCAACAGGCACCCCAGCAGACGGCGGGGGAAACGCGAAGCAAAAGCCATCACTCAACGTACTCCCCGGGTCAGTGTTATGTCAAACGGTCAAGCTACCGCGCGCAGATGCCGGTAGGGCGCTCCGCGCAGCTCGCGCACCAGCGCATCCACCACGGCCTCATCGTCCTCGGGCAGGCCGTCGGTGACGGCGCCGATCACCGCGCGCTTGCGCTCCAGCAGCGTGGCGATCGTCTCGTCGATGGTCCCCGCCGCGAGCAGGTAGGAGGCGTTGACCGCGTCCTGCTGGCCGATGCGGTGGCAGCGGTCCTCTGCCTGGTCGTGCTTGGCCGGCGTCCAATCCAGCTCCAGGAAGGCGACGTTGGAGGAGCGCGTCAACGTGATGCCCTGGCCGGCGACCTCGATCGAGCAGACGATCAGCTGGTTGCCGGCGCCGTCGGGCTCCTGGAAGGCGCGCAACGACGTGTCCCTGGCGGCGTGGGTGTCTTCGCCGAGGATGTGCAGCGCAGTGGGGAAGCGCTCCAGCAGAGCGCGCTGGATCTCGCGGTGGTGGGCGAACACCACCAGGCGCTCCCCTGAGGAGAGGAAATCGTGGACCCACGCCAGGGCCGCGTGGAGCTTGCCGCGCGCGGCGAGCAGCTTGAGCGCGTTCAGGCGCACCAGGCGTTCGGCGCGCAGCGCCGCCGCGACCTTGGCGTCCAGCTCGTGCAGGTCCAGCGGCTGGCTTTGCAGCCACGCCACCACGTCGCGCTCGGCCAGGCGGTACTCGGCCTCGTTGTCCAGCTCCACCGGCACCACCGCGCGCGTCTTGGGTGGCAGCTGCGGCAGCACGTCGGCCTTCAGGCGGCGTACGAAACAGCGTGCGCGCAGGTGCCAGTGCAGACGCAGATGGGCGTCGGGGCCCTGAAAGCGCCGCCCGAACTGCACGCCCGAGCCGAAATCGCCGAGGCGCCCGAGGATGCGCAGCTGGGAGATGAGCTCTGCCGGGCGATTCATCACAGGCGTTCCGGTGAGCGCCAACACGAGGCCCTTGCGCGGCACCGCCGCGGCGAGCTGCGCCACAGCCTGGGTGCGCTTGGCGGCGGCGTTCTTGCAGTAGTGGGACTCGTCGAGCACGAGCGCCCGCGGCTTCAGAGCCCGCAGCTGGGGAAGGCGCGCGGCGAGGATATCGTAGTTGACGATGGTGATGTCGGCGTGCGGGAGCGGTGCGCTTCGCTGCCCACCCGCGCCCGTCTGCACGCGGGCGCCCGAGCGCACACCAGCAGCATGAGCGCCCGCGCCCGAGCGCACACCCGCACCCAAGCCGCCGCCGGTGCGAGTACCGGTGCCGACGATCGCCTGGGCGCTGCGGTGGGGAAGCCAGCGCTCCAGCTCGCGCAACCAGTTGAGCTTGAGGCTGGCGGGACACACCACCACGGCGGGGTAGGCCCCGTCTGCCTCGAGCGTGGCCAATGCCTCGATCGTCTTGCCCAGCCCCTGCTCGTCGGCGAGGAACGCCCGGCGCTGGGCGAGCAGATAGTCAACCCCGGCGCGCTGAAACGGCTTGAGCTCGCCGCCCAGCCCGGCAACCTCGAGCGTCCCCTCGATGGCGGCCGAGAGCTCCACAAGCCCCGCGGCGTGGGCGTGCTGCTCGCGCACCTCCTGCAGGGGCACCAGCGCCTCGGGTGTCACCCAGATGTCGTAGGCGACGAGGAACCGGTCGAGCTCGGGCACGCAAAAGGGGTCGACCCGAAGCGCCGGGAGCCTCGCGTGCTCGTGTTCGGAGCTCCGCCGTCCACGTGGCGGGACGACACCGGTCAGCGCGGCAAACGCCTCCAGCCGCGAGGAATCGTGGCCAGGGGCCAACACGAACGTCTGCTCCTCGTGGATCGCGGAGAGCTCCAGCACCGCCGGCGGTGCCGGGCGGCGCTCCTGCAGAGCATCGACACAGCGTTTGGCGGCGCGCGTGATCCAGCCGCTGAGCCGACCGTCCATCAGCCGCCAGGAGTCGAGTGTGAGCGGGACGGCAGCGCCGCCATGAGCACCCACCGCTCGCTCGCGCAACTGCGGTGGCAGACGTCCGCTGTCGCCCACGAGCAGGAAGACGGGCGCGTCGGGTGAGCCGTCCACGTCGACCGTCCCCTGCCAGGCGGTGACGCGCGGCTTCGCCTCGCGCCGTCCACGTTCCTTCTCACCGGGCCCCTCGCGGCTGACGTGTTCGCCGTGGACGAGCAGCGCGCGGCGCGCGGCATCGCTGAAACGCAGGCCCGGGCCGCGTTTCCCCACCGTCCGCACGAGACGCACGGCCTCGTCGTCGAGTGGGATCAGCCCGCGGCCGATCGCCGGCAGGTTGCAGGCGGCGGAGTGCTCGAGCAGCGCCTGCACCACATCGGGGGCGACGTCGGTTGCGAAGCTGAGCCACCAGTTCCCGTCGGGGCGGGCCAGATCGAGCAGGCACCCCCGCCGGTCGCGCCTGTCCCGGCGCCGCTCGATCGCGCGCGCGAGCGCGTCGCTGACCTCGGGTTCGCCCGGCAGGCTCGCGAGCAGCCGCGCGAGCGACTCGGCGCGGTCGGGCTCCAGCGGGACGCACCACACCCGTTCGGCGGGGTCCCAACGGCGCCCGGGAATCGCCCGCAGGAGCTGGCGCAGACCCTCGTTGTAGGGAAAGCGCAACACGGCCTCGCCATCGGCGAGGGAGGCGGAAAAATAGGCACACATGAGGTACCGCACGATAGGGGGTGAAAAGGACGCAGCCGGGCATAGAGCCATGGGTTACGATCAGCCATGGCCACAGATCGGGTGATGTCGCTGGTTCGCGGCGGAATGTGGATGGCGAGCCTCCCCCTGCGCAGCACAGCCACAGCGATCGACGCCGGCTTGGCGCTCGAGCAGCGCACGCGCGCGGCGCTGAGGGCGATGGGCGGGCAATTGGCGCTGGACACGCTCGACGCGCTGCTCACCAGCGATGCGATCGACCTCGTGCTCGAGCGCATCGAGGCGGCGGGAGTCGCCCAGCGCGTCGCCCAGCGCATCCTCGAGGATGGCATCGCCGAGCAGGTCGTGACGCGTCTGCTGGAGAGCGAGGAGCTGTGGGTCCTCGTGGATGAGATCGCCCGCAGCCCATCGGTCACCGAAGCGATCACCCACCAGAGCGCGGGCTTCGTCGACCAGGTCACCGACACGGTGCGCGACCGCTCGCGCGAGGCGGACGCCTGGGTGGAGCGCGCCGCGCGGCGCCTTAGACGACGCCGAGCCGAGCCGCGCGCGCCGCTGCCCGACGCCACCGCATGAGCGCTGCTCCGGAGGATCTCCAGACAGCTCAGGCACAGGCGGCGGCGATCCGCCGCCGCCGGGACGGGACGGCTCCCGCTGCGCCGGCCGCGGCCTCCCGGCAGGAGCTGTTGGCAACCGGAGCCCACGCCGGGCTCGTCAGCCGCACGATCGCGTTTGCGCTTGACGCCGCCCTGGTCAACGGCGTTGCGCTGGTGGTGGGGATCGCCGTCGGCCTCGGCCTCTCGATCCTGCATCTGCCCACGCAGGCGAACACAGCGATCGCCGCGATCATGGGGGTGGTGTGGATCGTATGGTCGGTCGTTTACTTTGCCTTCTTCTGGTCCACCACCGGCCAGACGCCGGGCGACCGCGTGATGCGCATCCAGGTGATCGCGCGGGGCGGCGAGCGGCTGAAGCCACTGCGCGCAGCCATCCGCTTCGGCTGCGTGATCCTCGCCGCCATCCCGCTGCTGGGCGGCTTTCTGATGATGCTTTGGGACGATCGTGGGAGGTGCCTGCAGGATCGGCTCATGCGCACCGTCGTCCTCTATACCCCGAAGGAGTAGCGAGCGAAGGGTGGCAGGCATGAACGGGCAAGGCTGGATGGGCAGGGTGGGTTGGCCGCCAAAAGTGGGGTGTGAGCACCCTCGCCAAGCGGACAGCAAGGCCCAGCCAGCCACCGTTCGGCACCCTCAGCCGGTGGCGGGTTCGGTGGTGGGCGTCGAGGATGGACCGCGCGTCGGCCCCGGCCCGAGGGTCGGCACGGCGTCGGCGGCGCGGTACTGCGCGAGCAACCTTTCCTCCTCCTCCTTCTTGGGGAAGCGGAAGAAGACCAGCGTTGCTCCGAGCACGATCGCGATGATCCCCGCCGTGTAGGCCCACTGGTCGCCGGAGAGAAACGCCGACTTCGCCCCGGCGACGATCTGGCTCGAATAGGCGGGGTACTGCTGCGCGACGTTGGCGGCGCTCGAGAACGAGCGCTCCAGCTCGGTCTGGACGTTGGTCGTCAGGCGCGCCTTTTCGGGCGAGTCCGCGACAGCTGTCGCGACGGCCGCGGCGTAGCCAGCGGTCAGCAGCGCGCCGAGGATCGACTGCATGATCGCCCCGCCCAGGTCGCGCTGCAGGTCGGCGGTGCCGGAGGCCATGCCCGCGCGGCGCACCGGCACCGAGCCCGTCAGCGAGTGCGAGGCGGGCGTGCCGGCGAACCCCACGCCGGCCCCCACCAGAGCGTAGGCCAGGCCGACCTTCCAGTAGGCGATGTGCTCCTTCCACAGCAGCAGCATCACCAGGAACCCCAAGAGGCAGAAGGCGTAACCGACGAGCAGCGTGAAGCGCGCACCGCGAGCGTCGACGAGCTTGGCCGAGCGCGGCGCGATCAGCACCATGAAGAGGGCCGCCGGGATGATCGCGAACCCGGCGTCCAGGGTGGAGTAGCCGAGCACGTTCTGCAGGAACTGCTGGCCGACGAACATCGCGCCCATCAGCGTGCCGAACACGATGATCCCCGCGCACGCAGCCACCCAGAAGACGCGCCGCCCGGCGACCTTGAGGTCGAACAGCGGGTTCTCGGCGCGGCGCTGGCGGAGCACGAACGCCACGGTCGCCGCCAGCGCGATCGCCCCGAGCCCGAGTGCCAGGGCGCCCTTGTTGGGCACGGGCGCGAAATTGATCCCCAGCACGAGCCCCGCGACGAGCACGACAGAGAGGATCCCGCCGAGGTTGTCGACGGGATCTGTCGCCTCGTTGACGTGGGCGGGCACGTAGCGCCACGCCATGTACAGCGCCACGAGGGCGAGCGGCAGGGTGATCAGGAAGACCGAGCCCCACGCGAACTGCGTCAGCAGCGCACCGGAGAGCAGCGGCCCGAGCGAGGAGATCGCGCCGCCGATGCCCGACCACAGCGCGATCGACTTCGTGCGTGCCGGTCCCGACCACAGCGCGGTGATCAGCGCCAGCGTCGTCGGGAAAGCCATGCCCGCTGAGAGTCCCCCAAGCAGACGCGCCCCGAACAACACCTCGATCGACGGCGCCAGGGCGGCCAGCAGACACGCCGGGATCGACAACCCCATGCCCAACAGCAGCATCAGCTTGCGCCCGTAACGGTCGCCCACGGCCCCGAGGTAGAGCACCGAGGCGGCCAGTCCCAGCGAGTAGCCCACCGCGACGAGGTCAAGCCCCGTCTGCCCCGCGTTGAAGGCCTTGCCGATGTCGGGCAGCGCGACGTTGGCCACCGCCAGGTTCAGGTTCGCCACCGCCGCCACCGCGATCAGCGCGGCAAGCACAAGCCCCGCGCGCTGGGGCGCCGTCGAGTCGGCGCCGTCGTCCGCGGCCTTACCGCCCCCGGGTGGCGCCGGGCCGGCGCCTTCACCGCCCCCCGGCGGCACCCGGCCGGCGGCCGTCAAGTCGTTGGCATCGGGCGCAGCAGCAGACATGGCGAGAGCATCTTCCTCCTACGTCCGGCGGCGGACCCGCTCGGGACCGGACTGCACCGAACCCTATGCGCGGGGCGAGGTCGAGACTTCATCCAATCCAGGTGAGAGTCCCGGGAGCATGTCTGTTGACGGTCCAATCGTGCAGGGCGTGGAGGGGTGCCCTGCGTCAATGCGCGCGCAGGTCCTCAACCGTACAGGGCACATCACGATCCACGATCTCCGGGTCTCCGGTGAGCAGCGTGAGCTTGCGGGCAGATGCCGTGGCGATCGCGAAGCAATCGCCGAGCGCAATCGGCAGCTTGGCCTTCAAACGCGCCGTCTCGATCATCCGCGCGGTGCCTGGCAGGTCCAGCTCCAAGACCCTGCGCAACTCCCCGAGCACCTCGTCCGCCTCGGTTCGACCATGGTCACGCTCGACGCGGTAATAGACCTCCACAGCGTTGATCCAACTGATCACAGGTCGGCTGACCAGCAACCCTTCGATGCGCTCCTGCGCGGGCTGTTCGCCAGCCAGCCAGGCCAGTACCGCCCATGAGTCCAGACAAACGCTCAAGGTGCGACGCTCAACGCGGCTCGCGCGCGCGGTCCTCGAGCAGACGCGCCGCCATGCCGCTCCGGGCGAAGCGCCCGCCCAAGCGCGGGCGGCGTTTGGCCACCGCGATGCTCACGCGGTCTCCGTGCAGCTCAAACTCGACATCCGCGCCAGGGCGCAACCCCGCGCGCTCGCGCAGATCCTTCGGGATCACGACCTGTCCCTTGACGCCCACGCGATGAGTCATACCGACACAGTATAACAGCCTGCCTACCGCTATCTCCGCTTGCCGGGTCCGAACCTTTTCGGAGGGCCCGGACCCGGCTGGTCGCTATCGCGGTGCTGTCTTCAGACTTCGCTATCGCGGCGCGGCCTTTAGACCGCGGTGCACTGCCCGACCTTGTGGCCGCCGACGACGTTGGGCGCGCCGCCGGAATCTCCGAACTGCGCGGCGGGGCTGTTGCCCAGGCAGACCAGGTTGCCGGAGATCGTGTTGGTGACCACCTCCGTCGAGTCGAGGGTGCCGAGTTCGCCGATCGTCACACCGACGTTCTGGTCCAGGGTGACGTTGCCGTGGACGGTGTTGCGCAGAACGCCGAACCAGGCGCCCTGCCAGCCGCTGACGACCAGGTTTCCGTCGATCAGGTTTTCCTTGATCGGGAAGTTGATGTACGGTTCGAGCGTCGGGCCGGGGCCACCGCCCGTCGAGACGACGTTGCCGTGGATGGTGTTGCCGTCCAGGTACATCGTCAGCGGCTGGGTGGCGACGATGTTGCCGCCCACCGTGTCGCTCGTGGTGGTCGTGCCGCAGGGCGGCACCGGACCGATCGAGCCCGGGCTGCACCCCAGCGCGAGGATCGCTCCCTTGCCGACCAGCACGTTGCCCGCCACCTTGACGGTACCCAGGGTGAAGGCGTCGAGACAGGCCCCGCGCGCAAGCGTCAGGTTGCCCGTGACATTCAGCGTCGTCCCGCTCGCCACGTAGGCGTTACCGGTGATCGTGAGGTTCGCGTTGCTGCCCGAGATCGCCTTGCCCGCGCTGGAGCAGATGGGCGGGCCCGCGAACGGGTCGGCCGCCGCGCTCGACACCAGGACGGCGGGAGCGAGAACCGCACACAAGCCTGCCAGAAGTCTCAACTTGACCATTCCGTGTCCTCCTTGGTCGTGACCATTGCGTTCGCTTCAATCGAACTACGAAGTCCTACCGACGAGCGTACACGCTCGGCGAGCACGGTGCACGGGCGACGCCGAGCCCTGCCTTCAAGCGGCGGACGGGCCTCGAACCCGCGACCTCGAGCTTGGGAAGCTCGCGCTCTACCAACTGAGCTACCACCGCGCTGAGACAGATATTACGCCGCCAAGCCCGATCGCGGGATGGCGCTCCCCCGCGCCGCCCGCCGCACCCGACAGCGGTTGACGCGACCGCGCGCCACCGGCGCCCACTACCCTTGGTGCTCCTCGTGAAGCGCCTCATCATCCCCATCCTGGCCTCGTTGGCGGGCCTGTCCCTGCTCGCCCTGCTGGTCTACGGCGTGACCCACCAGGCAGCCAGCCGTACGCTGGATGAAGCGGTGGCGCTTGAAGCACTGGCCGGCGGCGCCCGACGCCAGCGTCTCCCTGCCCGTCCTCACAGGCAGCACAGGCAGCACAGGCAACACCCTCGCCGCCTACCGCGGCAAGGTGGTGGTGCTCAATTTCTGGGCCTCCTGGTGCGAACCCTGCCAGGCGGAGGCACCGTTGCTGGAGCACGCCCAGCGCCAACTGCACGGCTACGGGGGGACGGTGCTCGGCGTGACCTACCTCGATGCCTCGCCGGACTCGCTGAAGTTCGTGCACCAGTTCCATCTCACCTACCCCAACCTGCGCGACACCACCGGCGAATTCGCGCACTCCTACGGCACCGATCAGCTGCCCGAGAGCTTCGTGATCGACCGCGACGGCCACATCGTGGCGATCTCCCGCGGAGAGGTCACGCCCGCGTTCCTGCAGAACGCGGTGAAGCTGGCGCAAAGCACATGACCCCCGCAAGCTCCCACTGCGGCCGGGCGCAGAGAGCCCACGGCCCCGGCGGCCCCCATGCAGCCGGCATGAAAGAGCGCTTGAGACTCCCACGAGCGCCTGCGAGCGCCCTGCGTCGGCTCCGCGCGAGTGCGCTGGTGGTGCTCCTGGGAGGAGCGCTGGGTCTCGCCGGCCCGGCTCTCACCGCATCCGCCGCCACCCCCCGCACGACTCTGCCGACGATCGAAAGCCAGGTGATGTGCGTGACCTGCAAGATCCCGCTGAGCGTCGCCGAGTCGCCTCAGTCAGACCGCGAGCGAGCGTTCATCCAGGGTCTGATCGACGAAGGCCAGAGCGAGGCGCAGATCAAGAGCGCGCTGGTGGCCCAGTACGGCCCGACAGTGCTGGCGCTGCCCAGCACGCATGGCTTTGACCTCGCCGCCTACCTCGTCCCGCTCCTGGCCCTGGCCTTCGTGTTGGGGGTGCTGGCGCTGGCGCTGCCCCAGTGGCGCCGGCGCAGCAAAAGCCAGGCCGCAGCGCAGGCCCAGGTGGGCGAGGCGGCGCTCAGCCCCGCCGACGCAGCGCGCCTGGAGGCCGACCTGGCGCGCTTTGACTGAGCTACATCTCCGTCGGAGCGCCCACCCCGAGCAGGTCAAGCGATGCGGCGATTACCCGCTGCGCGGCAACACACAGCGCCAGCCTGGAGGATTCAAGCGAGGAGGGCTGCACGTCGAGTACGTGACAGTCGCGGTAGAAGGCGGTGAACTCCTGGGCCAACTCCAGCGCGTAGGCGGCCACCCGGTGCGGGGCGCGGCGCTGCGCGGCCTCACAGACCTCTGCTGGAAAGGCCAGCAGGCGCTTGACGAGCCCGCGCTCGGAGGCGTGCTCGATCACCGCCCCCCCCTCGGCCCACCGCTCCGCCAAAGCCGCGGCGACGCGCTCCGCGCCGGCCTTGGACAGCACCGAGGCGATGCGCGCGTGCGCGTACTGCACGTAGTACACGGGGTTGTCACTGGACTGCTCGACCGCCAGGTCGAGGTCGAGGTCGATCGTGGTGTCATGCGAGCGCGAGAGCAGAAACCAGCGCGCGGCGTCCACGCCGATCTCCTCCACCAGGTCGTCGAGCGTGACGAACTCGCCCGCGCGCTTTGACATCTGCGCGCGCTCACCCCGGCGCACGAGGTGGACGAGCTGCATGATCAGCATCTCCAGGTGCTCGGGGTCGCCGCCCAGGGCCTCGTAGGCGGCCTTCATGCGCGCCACGTAGCCGTGGTGGTCGGCACCCCACACGTCGATCTGGCGCTCAAAGCCGCGCTCGCGCTTGTCCTGGTGGTAGGCGATATCCGAGGCGAAGTACGTGTGCTCGCCGCTGGAGCGCACCAGCACGCGGTCCTTGTCGTCACCGTAGGCGGTGGTACGCAGCCACAGCGCACCCTCGCTGCGGTAGGTGTGGCCCTGCTGCTCCAGCAGCCCAAGGGTGTGCTCGACCGGGCTGGGATCGCCACTGTGCAGCGTGCTCTCGAAGATCCAGTGATCGAACGGCTTCACCCCGATCCCCGTAAGGGACCCCTGTATCTGGCCGACCATCACGGCAACCGCGGCACGTCCAAGCTCGGCCGGGTCCATCGTGGAGGCGTTGGCGAGACTCGCCACAAGCGTTTTGACGTAGTCCCCCCTGTAGCCGTCCTCGGCGACCTGCTCCCCACGTGCCAGCGCCTGGATGGACTCCCCCAGTTTGCGCACCTGCGAGCCGGCGTCGTTGACGTAGAACTCGCGCACGACCCTGTGCCCGTGCAGCGCGAGCACGCGCGCCAGGGCGTCGCCGTAGGCGGCGTTGCGCGCGTGGCCGACGTGCATCGGGCCGGTGGGGTTGGCTGAGACGAACTCCACGAGAATGCGCTCGGGCCGGGTGGCGCCCCCCGCGCCAAAGCGCTCGACATCGAGCACGCCCCGCAGCGCCGTGGCGAACCAGCCGGCGTGCAGGAACAGGTTCAGAAAACCCGGCCCCGCCACCTCATAGCGCTCCAGGCCCTGCCCCAGCCGCGCCTGCAGCTGCGCCCCCAACTGCTGTGCGACCTCGCGCGGGGGCTGACCCAGGCCCGGTGCCAGCAGCAGTGCGGCGTTGGTCGAGTAGTCGCCCAGCTCCGCGCGCGGCGGACGCTCCAGGGCGATCTCCTGGCGCAGGGACATGCCCTCGCCGGCCAGGGCCACCGCCGCCTCGAGCACGGCGCCGCGCAGTTGCTCAGTAGTGGTAGGGCTCACCGGCGAGGATCTTATGCGCCCGGTAGAGCTGCTCGAGCAGGACCACCCACGCCAGCTGGTGGGGCAGGGTCATCGGACCGAGCGACAGCCGCATGTCCACGCGCTGCAGCGGGGGCGCACCGAAGGGGCCGCCCACCACCAACGCGAGGTCCCGCCCGGAGCCGCGGCGCTCCTCCACGAAGGCGCTGAAGGCCACGCTGTCGTAGGCCCGCCCCTCGGCCGCGAGCAGCACCACGAACGCCCCGCTGGGTACCCTCCGCGCCACGGCCTCGGCATCGCGCACCTGCACCAGCTCCAGGCGCGCGTGGCGGGAGAGCAGCTTGCCGTAGTGGGCCACAGCCTCGGCGTACGGCGCACGCAGGCGAGCCTCGCCGAGAACGGTCAGTTGCACGGGGGAGGCGCCCTCAGGGCCCCGGGCTGGGAAGTCAGTTGCAAGGGGCCGGCACGGTCCGGGGCACGGGTTGCGATACTAGCCCTGTGAACGATGACGACCAAGGCGCCGAGCGCCACATAAACATCCATCTTTCCCCCGAGATCATGGGGGGCGTGTACGCGAACTTCGCGAACGTGAGCCATTCCGATTACGAGTTCACCGTGACCTTCGCCCGGGTCGACCACGAGGTCGAGTCAGACGAGGTGCCGGGCGTGGTGGTTTCGCGCGTGAACATCTCCCCGCGCTTCATGCGCGAGCTGATCGACGCCATGGAGGACAACTACTCCAAATGGCACGCGCGCGAGGGCATCAAGAACCTCCCCGAGTACGGGGGCACGGAAACCGGGGGTGGCGAGCAGGGTTAGCGGCCAGCAGCCGGCAACGATGAAGGTCGCGGTGATCTCCGACATACACGCCAACAGGCACGCCTTCGAGGCGGTGCTGGAGGACATCGCCGACAGCGAGGCGGCCGAGCTGTGGTGCCTCGGCGACCTGGTGGGCTACGGGGCGGACCCCGACGCCTGCGTCGAGCTGGCCCGCAGGCACGCCGCGGTGTGCCTCGCCGGCAACCACGACATGGCGGTGATCGGCGAGGTGCCGATGGATGAGTTCTCGCGCGGAGCCAGCCTCGCCGCGCAGTGGACGCGGGAGGTGATGACCCCTGAGAACATGTCCTTCCTCGCCGGCCTGCAGCCCCAGGGACGGGAGGGGCCGGTGGGGCTCTACCACGCCAGCCCGCGCGACCCGGTGTGGGAGTACGTGCTCTCCGCCCTGCTGGCAGAGCTGTGCCTGGACACCCAGCCCGAGCGTGTGGGCCTGATCGGCCACTCCCACGTGGCGCTGTCCTTCGTGCGCCACGAGGGCGAGCTCGCCACCGGCGAGCCGCGCCGGCAGGGAGAGCGGCTTGACATCGCCCACGGAGAGTGGCTGCTGAACCCCGGCAGCGTGGGCCAGCCCAGGGACGGGGACCCGCGCGCGGCGTGGCTGCTGCTGGACATAGATGGCTGGAGTGCCTCCTACCGGCGCACGCCCTACGACATCTCCGGTGCGGCGGGGGCGATCCGCGCTGCACGATTGCCAGCGTCCCTCGCCGAGCGCCTGGAGTACGGTCAGTGAACATGCGCCACCCAATACGCCTTGCACTTGCAGTCCTGCTGGTACTCGCCGCGGCGACGCTGGCCGCCTGCGGCAGCTCCACCACGGGTCTGATCCCGGCCGAAAACGCCAGCCCGCTGAAGAGCGACTTCGAAGAAGTCGCGCAGGCGGCGCTGGCGGGCGACGGCAACTGCGGCGCCACCGACGAAGCGCTGGCCAAGACCGAACAGGACTTCGCGGCGCTGCCCTCGAGCGTGAACGCCGGGCTGCGCAAGACCCTCCAGGTGGGCATCGAAAACCTCTCGACACGCGCGCGCGTGGCGTGCACGCAGCCGCTTGCCTCCTCGACCACCACCTCCTCCGCGACGAAGAGCACGACGAGCAGCACCACGACGACGACCACAAGCAGCACCCCCACGACCACGAGCACCACCACGACCAGTTCGACGGCGACCACAACGCCGAGCGTGACGACGACCCCCGGCGTGGGCGGCGGAACCCAGGCCCCGCCAGCCGAAAGCGGCGGCGCCCAGAGCAATGGCCAGGGCAACGGTCAGAGCAACGGCGCCGGCCAGGGCAATGGCCTGGGCAACGGCGCCGGCAACGCCGGGGAAAGCGGCGCCGGCGCGGGCGGCGCGGGCGCTGCCGGCCCCAATCAGGGGGCCGAAAAGTGAGTCCTGGAGACCGGCAAGCGAGCCCAAGGGCGGTAACGAACCCCAGAGACCGGCAGCGAGCCCGACGCCCAGCACGCCCGAGGGCAGCCAAATGAGCCCAGGGGCCAGTAACCCTCCCGGGAACCGGCAATGAGCGAGCCCGAGACGGAGATCGCCGGGCGCTACCGCCTGCAGGGCCGCCTGGGGTTCGGCGGGATGTCCACCGTGCACCTGGCCCTCGACCTGCGCCTGGAGCGCCAGGTGGCGGTGAAGCTGCTGGCCGAGCACCTCGCCGAGGACCCCACCTTCGTCTCGCGCTTCCAGCGCGAGGCGCAGGCCGCGGCGCGCCTGGTGCACCCCAACATCGTGCAGGTCTTCGACTCCGGGCTGGATGAGCGCACCGGGCAGCACTTCATCGTGATGGAGTACATCGAGGGACAGTCCTGCGCAGAGATCCTGCGCGACGACGGCTGGGTCGAGGTGGAGGACGCGGTGGCGATCGTCGAGCAGGCCTGCGAGGGCCTGTACTACGCGCACCGCCACGGGGTGGTGCACCGCGACGTCAAGCCCGGCAACCTGCTGCGCTCGCGCGAGGGGGAGGTGAAGCTGGCGGACTTCGGCATCGCCAAGGCCACCGAGCAGTCCTCCATCACCCAGGTGGGCTCGGTGCTGGGCACCGCCGCCTACCTCGCCCCCGAGCAGGCCCGCGGCGAGGAGGCCGGCCCGCGCGCCGACCTGTACGCGCTGGGAGTGGTGAGCTACCAGCTACTCGCCGGACGCCTGCCCTATGAGGCCACCTCGCTGACCGAGCTGGCGCTCAAGCAGCAGCGCGAAGAGCCCGCCACGCTCGACACGCTGGTCGCCGCGGTGAGCCCCGAGCTGGCCGACGCGGTGGCGATCGCGCTGGCGCTGGACCCGCGCGAGCGCTACGCCACAGCGCGCGACATGGGCCGCGCAATGGCTGACGCGATGCGCGGCATCCCGCCCGAGGAGCCCGCCACCGGAGCGCGCGGAGCGCCCGCCACGCAGGCCACCAGCCTGCTGGCCACCACGACACGCGGCCAGGACCGCACGGCGCCACGCGGCGCCGTCACCCCGCGCCAGCCTCGCCAGGGTCCGCCGCGCGCCCAGGCCCCCGTGGCCGAAGCGCCCAGGAAGTCAAACGCGGGGCGCGTGTGGGCGGCCGTCTTCGTGACGCTGGTGCTGGCCGTGGCGGTGGCCGCCGTGCTGTTCGCCACCACCCCGCCGGCGACGACGATCAGGATTCACAACGTCGTGCACAAGGACGTCAGCAAGGCGGCCACCTCGCTGCAGGAACTGGTCTCGGAAAACACCAAGTGAACGACGAAGGGTCCCCGTAGGGACCCTCGCCGGACGACTGTCACTCGCCCCTGAGTCTAGCCGCCACCTCGGCCAGCCGCCCCTCCAGGATCGCCCCGCGCAGCTCGCTCATCAGGCGGGCGATGAAGGTCAAGTTGTGCAGCGTCAACAGGCGCGCGCCCGTCAGCTCACCGGCGCGCGCGAGGTAGGACAGGTAGGCGCGCGAGAACCCCTGCGAGCAGGCCGAGCAGGGACAGTCCTCCTGCAACGGCTCGGCCGCTTCGCGCCAGCGTCCCTTGACGAGGTCCACACGCCAGCGATTCGCAGGGTCGGGGACCAGCGCGCAGCCGTGGCGCCCCAGGCGGGTGGGCATCGCGCAGTCGAAGGTGTCCACCCCCAGCTCGACGCCGCGGATCAGGTCGTCCACCTCGCCGATGCCCAGCAGGTGGCGCGGGCGACTCTCGTGGACGCCACCCAACTCCTGCATGGCCCACTCCACCACCTCGTACATCTGCGCCTTGGAGTCCCCCAGCGAGCCGCCGATCGCGATGCCCTCACAACTGCTCGCGGCCACGACCCGAGCGGAGGCGCGGCGCAGGTCCTCGAAGACGCCGCCCTGCACGATCCCGTACACCAACTGCCCCGCGGGGCCGTGCTCGGCGTGCCACTCCAGGCAGCGGGTCAGCCAGCGGTGGGTGCGCTCGGTGGAGGCCTCGGTGTAGGAGCGCTCGACGTGGAAGGGGGTGCACTCGTCGAACACCAGCGCGATGTCCGACCCCAGCGCGGCCTGGATCGCCATCGAGCGCTCTGGCGAGAGCAGGCGCACGCCCCCGTCGAGATAGGAGCGAAAGCGCACGCCGCCCTCTTCGATCGCGAGGATCGCCCCCGAGCCACCCTCGGAGCCGTGTGCGGAGCCTGAGCCGGACGAGTGGGATGGGCGGGCCTTGATCTCATCCGCCACCGTGCCGTGGCCCATCGAGAACACCTGAAAGCCACCGGAGTCGGTGATAACGGGACCGGACCAGCCCATGAACCGGTGCAACCCGCCCATCCGCTCGATCAACTCCTCGCCGGGGCGCAGGTGCAGGTGGAAGGTGTTGCCCAAGACCATGTCGTACCCCAGCGCGGAGACCTCCTCCGGCAGCAGCCCCTTGACGGTGGCCTTCGTGGCGAGCGGCACGAACGCGGGCGTGCGCACGTCGCCGTGCGGCGTGTGCAGCAGCCCCGCACGGGCGCCCGAGGACGGTTCGCGTGCTTGGATGGTGAGGGCGCCGGCCACCGCGGCATCCTAGATGGCCGCCCCCGGTGCCCCCGCCCCCACCATGCTCGCCGCCCTCGTAAACGTCGAAGAACTGATCCAGACCTTCGGCTATCCCCTGCTGTTCCTGCTGGTGGGCGCCGAGTCGAGCGGCGTGCCCATCCCCGGCGAGACGGCGCTGATCACAGCGGCGGTGCTGGCCAGCCAGGGAAAGATGCGGATCGAGTGGGTCATCCCGATCGCCGCGCTGGGAGCGATCGTGGGCGACAACATCGGATATGTGATCGGCCGCCGCGGCGGGCGCTGGTTGCTGGAACGACCCGGCCGCTTCCACCGCCAGCGCCTTGACGCCCTGCGCAACGGGGAGGTCTTCTTCGAGCGCCACGGCCCCAAGGCGGTGTTCCTGGGGCGCTTCGTGTTGGGGCTGCGCGTGTGGGCGTCGTGGCTGGCGGGCGCAACGCACATGCACTGGCGCTCGTTCTTCCTCTGGAACGCCCTCGGCGGGGTCTGCTGGGCGACGGGGATCGGGCTGCTGGCGTACTTCCTGGGCAGCGCCGCGGGCAACGCGATCCAGACCTTCGGCATCTTCGGGCTCGTGGCGGTGCTGGTGGCAGCCGGGAGCGCGTTCGCGTGGCACCGACGCCACCGCGCCCACACGCGGTCGTCAGGAACAGAGGCTGATTAGCAGCCGCAACACGGCGCAATACGGTCCCACATCTCCGCCAGCGCGCCCAGCTCGGGCTCGGAGAAGCGGGAGAGGAACTGCTCGCGCACCACCGCCAGGTGGGTGCCGCGCGCTTCGCCCAGCCGCTGCACGCCCTGCTCGGTAAGGCATGCGTAGGCGCCGCGCGCGTCGTGTTCGCAGGTGCAGCGGCTCAGCAGGCCGTCCCGTTCCAGGCGGTCCACCAGCCGCGTGAGCCCGCTGCGCGAGAGCTGCGCGTGTTCGGCGAGGTCGCACATCCGCATGCGCCCCTCAGGCGCGCTCTCGAGGTGGTGCAGCACCTCGTAGGAGCTGAGCGGCAGCGCGTGGGCCTGTTCCAGCTCGGCGTCCAGGCGCTTGGCCAGCGAGGCGTGGGCGCGCATCAACCCGCGCAGCGCCCGCAGCTCGCCCTCGCTGAGGGTCTGTTTGCCGTTGGCGGCGTGTTCTTCGCCGACGGTCTCCTCACCATTGGCAGCAGGCTTCCCGCCAGCGGCCTGCTTACCATGGGCGGCAGGCTCCCCGCCAGCGGCAGGTTTGCCGCTGGCAGCGTGTTCTCCCTCTGGAGTCTGCGTCCCGTCGGGGCGCCCTTTGGGCTGTCCCCCAGGCACAGGGACCCCGGTGGGAATCTTGACGGCGGTCGCGGTGGACATGATCAGGTTCCCTCCTCAGGCGAACATAGCAGCGCAGCGCCTCAGGGCCGCCCTAATTACGTGTAGCGCTCCATGCCCAGACCATCGCCAAGGGCTGCAGCGGCAGCCGCGCCCACAGCGCCCAGCGGGGGATCCGGGCGAACTGCTCGGGGTTGCGCGCCATGTGGAGATTCGCGGGGAAAACCGCAGCCAGCAGCGCCACCAGGCCCAGCCCGGCCAGTCGGCGGGTGGGCCTCAGCAGCACCCCCACGCCGCCCGCCAGCTCCGCCGCCCCGCTGAGCTTCACCAGCATGTCGGGGTCGCCCATGCCGGGCGGCACGATCGCGCGGTAGGGCTTGGGGATCACGAAGTGGGCCACACCGGCCTGGATGAAGAACAACCCCAACAACCTGCGCGATCTTCCCGCCTGCTTCTGTCCCCGAGGGGCCACTACGTCCTGGTCTGCCATGCGAACTCCTTCTTATCCTATTTAGGATTGAAAATACAGATGGGCCCGGCTCGGCGGGCCTACGGCCCGCCTGCCTGCCTGCCTGTGCCCCTGAGGGTGCGCCCCTGAGGGTGTGCCCGTATGGGTGCGCCACCCTCTGGGTCGGCAAGCAGCGAGCCGCCGGTCATCTGCGGGGGGCGCTGCACCCCCAGCAACTCCAGCACGGTGGGCGCCACGTCCGCCAGGATGCCCCCCGCGCGCAGCGCCACGCCGGGCACCGTCACCACCAGCGGCACCGGGTTCAGCGAGTGGGCCGTGTTGGGCGAGCCGTCGGGCTCGAGCATGTGGTCGGCGTTACCGTGGTCCGCTGTCACCACGCACGCCCCGCCAGTGGAGTGGACGGCGGCGATGACCTCGCCCAGGCAGGTGTCCACGGTCTCTATCGCGGTGACGGCCGCGGAGATAACACCGGTGTGGCCCACCATGTCGGCGTTGGCGAAGTTGACGATGCCGAACTGGAAGCCCGCTTCCTCCTCGCTGCCGGCCGCCTCCTCGCGCCAGGCGCCCGTGAACGCCCGCGCCGCCTCAGAAGCGCTCATCTGCGGCTTGTGGTCGTAGGTTGGCACCTCGCGCGGCGAGGGCACCAGCTCGCGGCGCTCGCCCTCGTAGGCCGCCTCCTCGCCGCCGTTGAAGAAGTACGTCACGTGGGGGTACTTCTCGGTCTCCGCCACGTGCAGCTGGCGCATCCCCCGCGCGGCCAGCACGCCCGAGAGCGTCGCCTTGGGGCGCTCGGGCGGGAACGCCACCGGGTAGGGCCAGCCCTCGTGGTACTCGGCCATGCACGTGTAGCGCTTGACGACCTGGGCTCCACCGCGGTCCACCTCGGTGCACTCCGCGTCGGCCAGCGCGCGCGTCAGCTGGCGCATCCGGTCGGGGCGGAAGTTGAACGCGATGACCGAGTCCTCGGGGCCGATGGTGGCCTCCTCGCCGACGGTGGTGGCGGTGACGAACTCGTCGCTCTCGCCCCGCTCGTACGCGGCGCGCACCGCCGCGGTACCGCTGTCGGCGTGGTGGGGCGCGCGGCCGTGCACCAGCATGTCGTAGGCCACCTGGATGCGCTCCCAGCGGGAGTCGCGGTCCATCGCGAAGTAGCGCCCCACGACGCTGCCCACGCGCCCCGTGCGCGCCTCGGCCAGCCACCCTTCCACCGTCTCCAGGTACCCGGCCCCGGCGTGGGGCAGCGTGTCGCGCCCGTCGGTGAAGGCGTGCACCACGAGGTCCTCCACACCCATCCTCCCGGCCATCGCCACCAGCGCGCGCAGGTGCGCCCAGCCGGAGTGCACCCCGCCGTCGGACACCAGCCCCAGCAGGTGCACCCGCCGCGCGCCGCTGAAGGCCGCGCGCAGCACCTCGTTCTGGGCCAGCCCCCCGTCGGCCACGGCGTCGTCGATGCGTGTCAGGTCCTGGCGCACCACCGCGCCCGCCCCCAGGTTGAGGTGGCCCACCTCGGAGTTGCCCATCTGCCCTTCGGGCAGCCCCACCGCGCGACCGCAGGCCGTCAGCTGGGTGTGCGGGTAGGTGGCCCACAGCTCATCGAACACGGGCGTGTGCGCCAGTGACACGGCGTTGCCCGGACCGGCCGGCGCGAGCCCCCAGCCGTCGAGCACCACCAGGCACACCGCGGGAACCGGCAGCTCGCGCGGGCCGGGCGGCAGCTGCGTCGCCCCCACCGACTCGCCCGCGTTCACCGACTCGCCTCTCCCGCCACCGACTCGCCCGCCCCCGCGGACTCGCCTGGCACCGCTGAGCACCCGTCGCTCACGGCGCCGCTGCCAACACGATCTGCGCGAAGGACTCGGCCTCCAGCGAGGCCCCACCCACCAGCGCCCCGTCCACGTCCTCCAGCCCCAGCAGCTCGGCGGCGTTCTCGGGCTTCACCGAGCCGCCGTACAGCACCCGCACGCCCGCGGCTGCCGCGGGGCTGCGGTCGCCCACGAGCGCCCTGATGAAGGCGATCGCCTCCTGCGCCTGCTCGGGCGTGGCCACGCGGCCCGTGCCGATCGCCCATATCGGCTCGTACGCGATCGTGACCTCCGCCAGGCGCTCGTCGCCCACGCCTGCCAGGTCCTCGCGGATCTGCTGGCGCAGCTTGCGGTCGGTGTCTTCGGCGTCGCGCTCCTCCTCGCTCTCCCCCACGCACAGGATCGGCCGCAGGCCCGCCTCCAGTGCCGCGGGCACCTTCAGGGCCAGCGCCTTGTCGGTCTCGCCGAAGAACTGGCGCCGCTCGGAGTGACCCAGCACCACCCCGTGCACGTCGAGCTCGCCGAGCATCGCCGGGGAGACCTCACCGGTGAAGGCTCCCTCGGGCTCGTGGTGCATGTTCTGCGCGTACACCTCCACGCGCGAGCCGCGCGCGCTGTCGACCATCGCGCGCAGGTCGGTGAAGGGCACGCAGATCCCCACCTCCACGCCATTGACGCTCGCCACGCGCGGCAGCAGCGCCTGGATGTACTCCTCGGCCTGGGACTCGGTCTTGTACATCTTCCAGTTGCCGGCGACGAGCGGCGTGCGGGCCATCACAGGACCCCCGCGCCGTTCAGCGCCTGCACGCCCGGCAGGGCCTTGCCCTCGACCAACTCCAGCGTGGCGCCGCCGCCGGTGGAGAGGTGGTCCACCTCCTCCTCCAGCCCGAACTGGGCCAGCGCGGCGGCCGAGTCGCCGCCACCGACCACCGTCAGGCCGGGGGCCTGCGCCACCGCCTGCGCCACCGCCAGGGTGCCCGCGGCGAAGGGGGGGCACTCGAAGGCGCCCATCGGGCCGTTCCAGAAGACCGTGCCGGCGTGAGCGATCGCCTCGCCGTAGCGGGCGGCGGTGGCGGGGCCGATGTCGAGGCCCATCCACCCGTCGGGTACCTCCACGCCATCCAGCCGGCGGGGCGGGGCGTCCTCCGCAAGCCGCTCGGCGATGACCAGGTCGCTGGGCAGCTCCAGGCTCGCCTGGCCGCCGGGGAAGACGTCCTGTCCCGGTCCCGCCGAGCGCCCGCCCGCTCCGCCGGCGCCGACGCTCGCACCTTTCACGGCTGCCACCTGGGCGAGCACCCGCCGGGCGTGCTCTACGTCCTCCTCCTCGCACAGCGAGGCCCCCACCCGGTGGCCCTGGGCGCAGAGGAAGGGAAAGCACATCGCGCCGCCGATGATGACGGTGTCGGCGACGTCCAGAAAGCGGTCGATCACGGCGATCTTGTCGCTCACCTTGGCCCCGCCCACGACCGCCACGAGGGGACGGTCGGGGTCTTTGAGGATGCGCGTGAGCGTCCTCACCTCTTTTTCCAGCAGCCGCCCCGCCGCAGCGGGCAGCAGGTGCGCGACGCCCTCGGTGCTGGCGTGCGCGCGGTGGGCCACGCCGAAGGCGTCGTTGACGTACACGTCGGCCAGCTCGGCCAGCCCGCGCGCCAGCTCGGGGTCGTTCTCGGTCTCGCCGGGCTCGAAGCGGACGTTCTCCAACATCAGGATCTCGCCCTCGCCCAGCGCCTCGGTGAGCACCCGCTCCTCCTCCCCCACCACGCCCGGCCCCAGCGTCACGGTGGCGCCGGTCAGCTCGCGCAGGCGCTCCGCCAGCGGCGCCATCGAGAGCTCCGCCACGACCTGCCCGTGGGGGCGGCCGAGGTGGGAGACCAGCACCAGCCGCGCGCCCCGCCCGCGCAGCTCTTCGATGCTCTCCAGCGCCGCGCGCACGCGCGTGTCGTCGGCGATCTCCGGGCCCTCCCCGCCCTCCCTCATGGGCACGTTGAAGTCCACTCGCACCAGCACCCGCCGGCCCTGCACGTCGATGTCCTCGATGCTCCTCATTTGGTTAGAGGACCCTCTGCACGAGGTCCACGAGCCGGTTGGAGTAACCCCACTCGTTGTCGTACCACGCCACCACCTTCAGCATCGTCCCGTCCACCACCGCCGTCAGCTGCGAGTCGACGATCGAGGAGTAGGGCGACTTGAGGATGTCGCTGGAGACGATCGGGTCCTCGGTGTAGGCCATGATGCCGTGCAGCGGCCCGCTCTCCGCCGCCGCCTTCAGCGCCGCGTTGACCTCCTCGACGGTGGTCTCACGCGCGCACTCCACCGTCAGGTCCACGACCGAGCCGGTGGGCACGGGCGCGCGCACCGCGAAGCCGTGCAGCTTGCCCTGCAGCTCGGGCACCACCAGCCCGATCGCCTTCGCCGCGCCGGTGGAGGCGGGGATCAGGTTGATCGCGGCGGCGCGCGCGCGGCGCAGATCCTTGTGGGGGAGGTCCTGCAGGCGCTGGTCGGCGGTGTAGGCGTGGATGGTGGTCATCAGCCCGTGCCTGACGCCGACGGTGTCGGTCAGCACTTTGGCCACCGGCGCCAGGCAGTTGGTGGTGCAGGAGGCGTTGGAGATCACCTCGTGCCTGTCGCGGTCGTAGGCCTCGGCGAAGTTCACCCCCAGCACAACCGTCACGTCGGGGTCGCTGGCGGGGGCCGAGATGACCACCTTCCTGGCCCCTCCCGCCAGGTGCAGCGCGGCGTGCTCGCGGTCTGTGAACAGGCCGGTTGACTCGATCACCACGTCCACCCCCAGCTCGCCCCAGGGAAGCGCCCCCGGGTCGCGCTCGGCGAGCACCTTCAGCTCCCTGCCGTCGACCCGCAACCCCCCGTCGACCTGCTCGACCGTGCCCGGGTAGGGCCCGAGGATCGAGTCGTACTTGAGCAGGTGCGCCAGCGTCCTGGCATCGGTGAGGTCGTTGACCGCCACCCACTCCACGTCGGCGCCCTGCTCCTGGGCAGCCCTGAAGACGTTCCGGCCGATCCGGCCGAAGCCGTTGATTCCCACGCGTACCGCCATACAGCCTCCTGAGGCGAAAATGAACGATGCCGGACGAGGGCGTATCTCCCATCCGGCGAGGCGAAAAGGCTATCAGCGGCCCCGTGACGGGCTCAGTGGCGCTCCGTGACGGGCTCAGTGGCGCTCCGTGACGGGCTCAGTGGCGCTCCGTGACGGGCTCAGTGGCGCTTGTCGATATCCCTGTGGTCCACGGCCACGGCGAGGTCGTCCCAGTCGCCGTAGCGCGCGGCCAAGTGCTCGGCAATCGCCACGGAGCGATGGTGGCCCCCCGTGCAGCCCACGGCCACCACGAGGTGCGCCTTGCCCTCCGCGACGTACTGCGGCAGCAGGAAGTCCAGCAGCGCGTGCAACCGCTCGTAGAGCTCCTCCAGGCGCCCGTCGCGGCCGATGTACTCCACGATGCGCTCATCGCGCCCGGTCAGCTCGCGCAGCTCGGGCTCGTAGTGGGGGTTGGGCAGGAAGCGCACGTCGAAGGCCAGGTCCTCCTCGCGCGGCGGGCCGTGCTTGAAGCCGAAGCTCATGAACGTCACCGCCAGGCGCGTGGCCTGCTGGCGCGGCAAGAGCTCATCGGCGAGCTTGCCCCGCAGCGTGGCCGCGGACATGCCCGTGGTGTCGATCACCATGTCCGCGCGGCTGCGCAGCGGCTCCAGCAGCTCGCGCTCGGCGCTGACGCCCGCCGTGACGCTGCCGTCGGGCGCCAGGGGGTGGCGGCGGCGGGTCTCCTTGTAGCGCGTCATCAAGGTCTGCTCGGCCGCCTCCAGGAACAGCACGTGGTGGGTCAGCCCGAGCGCGTCCAGGTCCTCCACGACGGCCTGCAGCGCCTCGAAGTACACGCCCCCGCGCACGTCGGAGACGACCGCCGCGCGCTCCACCTTGGAGCCCTTGTGCATGAACAGCTCGACCAGCGAGCGGATCATCTCCGGGGGGAGGTTGTCCACGCAGAAGTAGCCGGCGTCCTCGAACACGTTCATCGCCGTCGACTTGCCCGCGCCGGAGAAGCCGGTGATGATCACGAGGTCCTGCAGGCGCGACTGCGCGCCCTGCTTGTCCTGCGCGGAGTCGCCCGGCCGCTGGAGGGACAGCAGGGTCCGCCTCGGCTTGATCACGCTCACACCTTGATTGTGCCGCGCTTCGCGGACAGCGGCGCCGGCTGGGGTCTTCCGCGTCGGGCGCCGGCCACCCGTCCGGGTTAGGCGCGCCGTTACGCGGGCCGCGGGGTGGCTACCCGGCGCGGTGCAGGCTCGCGTGCAGCTCGCGGGCGACCTTCGCGGGCAGCCCGGGCACCGCCTGCAGTTCCTCACTCGTGGCTCCCACCACCGCCTCCGGCGAGCCGAAGTGGGCCAGCAGCGCGCGCTTGCGCGCCGGGCCGACACCGGGCAGTTCGTCCAGCAGCGAGGCGGTCATCGCGCGGTCGCGGCGCGTGCGGTGGTGGGCGATCGCGAAGCGGTGTGCCTCGTCGCGCACGCGCTGCAACAGCTGCAGCTCGGGCGTGGCGTGGTCGAGCACCAGCGGCGCCGCGCGCCCGGGCAGGAACACCTCCTCGATGCGCTTGGCCAGCGACACCACGGCCACGCCGCGCTCGCGAAAGCCCCGCAGCGGCCCCAGCCCGGCGGAGAGCTGGCCGCGGCCACCGTCGATCACCACCACGTTGGGCAGCGCGGCGAAGCTCGCGTCGTACTCGGGGTCGTGTGGGGAGATGTCGGCCTGGCGCTCCCAGCGCGCGTAGCGGCGGCTCAGCACCTCGGCCATCGAGGCGAAGTCGTCGGGGCGGGCGGGATCTCGAATCGTGCGGATCTTGAAGCGGCGGTAGTCGCTCTTCTTCGGCGCCCCGCCCTCGAACACGACCATCGCCGCGACCGTGTGCGTGCCGCCGAGGTTGGAGATGTCAAAGCACTCGATCCTGACGGGCAGCGCGTCGAGGCCCAGCGCCTGCTGCAAGCCCTCCAGCGCGTCCACGCGGCTCTGGCGGCGGCGCTCGGCGCGCAGGCGCTCCTGGTCGAGCGCGAGGTGCGCGTTGCGCTCGGCCAGCTCGAGGATGCGGCGCTTGTCGCCGCGCTCGGCCGCGCGCAGCTCCACGGGGCCGCCGCGCCTGGCGGCGAGCGCGTCGGCCAGGGCAACGCGCTCCACCAGCTCGCGCTGCACCACCACCTGCGGCGGGATCGACATGTGCCCGGCGTAGTACTGGAGCATGAACTCCTCCGCGACCTCCGCCACGCCGCGCTCGGTCTCGTTGGCGAGGTAGAAGGACTGGCGGTCGGAGAGCACCCCGTCGCGCACCTGGAAGACCTGCGCGTTGGCGTCCCTGCCGTCGAGCGCGACGGCCACCGCGTCGAGCGTGCCGACCGACTCGTTGGCGACGCGCTGGCGCTGCATCAGCGAGTGCACGGCGCGCAGGCGGTTGCGCTCCAAGGTGGCCTGCTCGAACTCCTGCGCCGCCGAGGCCGCGCGCATGCGCGTCTCCAGGTCGCGCTCGATCGCGCGGAAACGCCCGGAGAGAAAGTCGATCACCCCGTCGATGCTGTGGCGGTAATCCTCCTTGGAGACGTACCCCACACAGGGCGCCTCGCAGCGCTTGATGTAGTAATCCAGGCACGGACTCCCTGAGCGCCGCCCCGGCTCGGGGCCGGTGCAGGAGCGGAACATGAAGATCTTCGTCAGCAGATCGAGCGTCGAGCGCACCCGTTTGGCGTTCGAGTACGGTCCGAAATAGGCCCGCCCCGGGCGGTGGCGCTCGCGCGTGAAGTACACGCGCGGGAAGTCCTCGTCGAGGGAGATCGCGATGAAGGGGTAGGACTTGTCGTCGCGCAGGCGGATGTTGAAGCGCGGGCGGTACTGCTTGATGAAGCCCTGCTCGGCCAGCAGCGCCTCCGCCTCGCTGGCGACGACAACGCACTCGATGTGCTCGACGCTCGCGACCATCTCCGCGTGGCCGGGAGATCCCGTCCCCCGCCCGCCGTGGGCCTTGGCGAAGTGCGAGGCCACGCGCTTGCGGATCGACACGGCCTTGCCCACATACACGACGCGACCCCTGGCGTCGCGAAAGAGGTAGACCCCCGGCTCCTCAGGCAGACGGCGGCGCTGCTCGGCGATGCTCAGACGCCGCTGCTCTGTCGCGCTCGGCGGCTGCTCGGTGGCGCTCAATATGTGCGCGCGAAGCGGTAGACGGCGATCAGCGTGTACACCACCATGCCCACCAGCACGAACCACACGAACTCGCCGAAGCCGGTCAGCCACATGCGGTCCTTCGCGGCGACCATCGTCACACCGACGGCAAGCGCCCCATAGAGCAGCGCGCGGTGGCGGTCGCCCAGGCTGTGCACGTCCACGCGCCGTTCGCGGTAGAACCGCGCGCCCATGTATGCCAGCCCGGCCGTGAAGGCCACCGTGAGCACCGCGGCGAACGTTTCGACCACCCGCCCACCGGCGGGCAGGAAGTCCACGGCGGCGGCGATCGCCAGCACGATCGCGACGTTGAGCGCTGTCTTCCTGTGGTCGACCATGGCTGCTCCCAGTCTAGGGAGCCACCGCTCAGCGCGGGGCGGACTGTACGCGGACGGCTTCCTCGACGCGCTGGCCCTTGGGCGTGAGCGCCCAGGCGTTGGGTGCGCCCTTGGCGGGGCCCGCGCCCTCGTTGTGGATCAGGCCGAGGTGCTCCAGGCGCGTCAGGAGCTTTGAGACCTGGCCCTGGTCCTGGATGCCCGCGGCGGTCGCGATCTCGCGGTTACTGGCGCCGGGGCCCGAGCCGATCGCGATCAGGACCCTGACGGTGCGGTAGGTGATGCGCATCTCCAAGCCCTCCAGCGGGTCGCCATAGTGGCGCGCAGGATCGTCGTCAGGCGGGCGGGGCGCACCGGGCGGCGCGGCGGCGTCAAGCCGCGAGCGCAGCTTGCAGCGCGCTTGCCGCCAGATGAGCCGGCGGCCAGGTCAGCTGAAGCTCTCCGTCACGCGCAAGCGTGCCCCGCACGCCCATCAGCTCTAACCCGACGACCGCCCCGTGCCGGTCGTATTCGACGGTGTGCCCCTCGGCGGTCTCCAGCGCCCGCGCAGGCTGGTCATTGGGCGGCCCCACGTGCAGGTACAGCACATCTCCACGCTCGTCATAGTCGTGGTAGTTGAACTCGATTCCGGCGATTGCGATCGTCATGGCGTTGTCCCACCAGGCTCATTGTCCTGGACAGCGGCCGTCACAACCCAGGCGGGATCTTCGCCATAGTCTACGACGACTCGCAGCCAACGGCCGGGCTCGATGTGCCGGCGATAGAAGCGCTCCCGCCCAGGAATCGGGTCAACGGCCCGAAAGTCGGGACGAGCGACGGCCCCCATGATCACATCGACATGATCGAGCAACCAGGGGCGGCGGCGGGCAAGATGCAGGTGGGACCCCGCATCGAACACCACCAACCTCCCGTCGGGATCGACCGCCTGAGGGTGCTCAATTGACACGGCCGAGACGGTACGCAGCGCCGCGGACGTCCCACCAGTGGCTAGCGCGGGGCGGACTGTACGCGGACGGCTTCCTCGACGCGCTGGCCCTTGGGCGTGAGCGCCCAGGCGTTGGGTGCGCCCTTGGCGGGGCCCGCGCCCTCGTTGTGGATCAGGCCGAGGTGCTCCAGGCGCGTCAGGAGCTTTGAGACCTGGCCCTGGTCCTGGATGCCCGCGGCGGTCGCGATCTCGCGGTTACTGGCGCCGGGGCCCGAGCCGATCGCGATCAGGACCCTGACGGTGCGGTAGGTGATGCGCATCTCCAAGCCCTCCAGCGGGTCGCCATAGTGGCGCGCAGGATTTGGTTTAAGCGGGGGGCCGGCCTGTGCAGCTCCTTCTGCGCCGCCGACGCTCCCTGGTAGGGGAGGACTATCGTGCTCATCAGCGAGCCCAACAGGCCCGTCAGGGGCGCCGGGCCGCCCACGACCAGACGGCGGTGGATCACCGCGAGCACAGCGCCTACTGCCCCCTCCGCTGCGAGGGGCGGCGCCTCCGGCGCTCTGGCCGGACGCTCCTCGCGACCCTCGTCCACGACTTGGACGAGCTGGTCGACTATCTCCCCGCGACGCTCAAGCGCGCGGGGGCCCGCCGCGAGGGCCTCGACTACGCAGAACCGGGCGAGGGCGGGCTCTTCGTCGAAGAACACCAGCAACGCCAGCAGGCCGGCCCTGATCCGCTCCCGCCATTTGGTCTCAGTGCGGTACGCCGCGAGGACCGGGACCGACGCGCGGGCTACGACCTCGTCGAACGTCGCGAGGAAACAGTCCTCACGGTCCTCGAACAGGTCATAGAACGTGCGCCTTGAGACCCCCGCGCGGGAGACGATATGCGCGACCGACGCCTGACCCGCCCCTCGCTCCGCGGCGACCTCCGCCATCGCCATCAGGATCCGCACGCGCTGGATCTCGGTGACATGCTCGCGTGGCACACCGTCCACAGCAGGCAGCGCAGCGCCCCGCGGCGAACCGTCCCCAGTGCCGGGGCGCGCACGCTTACGCACCCCGGAATGCCCATCGCGTGGTGGCACGAGGACAGCCACCCCTACGCCTTCTTCCTCGTCTTCTTTGGCTTCGCCTTCTTCTTGGCGCGGGGGCAGCCCGTCACCGCGATCTTGTTGTTCTCCTTGACGACCGCGCCGTTCTGCCCGGTGATCGTGAAGGGCATCGCCAGGTTCTGGCCACAGAGGCTGCCCTTCGCCTTCGCCGGTACGACAGCCGCGAGACCGGAGTGCGGGCCCTCGGGCAGTGTCAGCTGGAAGCTGCTGATCGGCGCGTCGGGGACCGTCGCGAACGTGCTGCTCGTGACGCCGTGCTTGATGTCGATGCTGCCCGTGAGCTCGACGGTGACGCCTTCGCCCTGGAGGATCGCGACGACGTCGGGGAACGCCGCGCCGCCGTGGGAGACCAGGTAGACGGGTCCCGTGACAGGGTTGGCGAGAACCGGCGTGCTGGCAGTCGCCGTGCCGATATCAGAGCCCACGGGGCAGCCCGCAGGGTTCGCCGCGAACTGGGCTTCGGTGCAGGCCTGCTGAATCGTCGTGAGCCGAGCGGGCAGCTGCTTGGGTAGGACCACGGCGACGCTGTGGATGTTCGCGTTCCCGGCGGTGAAGGCGCCCTTGACGGTCAGGCTCGCCCCATTGTGCTTGCTCGTCATCGCCTGCGTGCTGACACTGAACACGGGGCGGAACGCCAGCGCGGCGCAGTTAGCGGCCTGGAAGCGACTGGAGACGTTTGCCGCGGCGCCCTGCGTGCTCGCCAGCGTCCCAGTGACGCTGAGCGGTTCGCAGTCGGTCGGGTTGAACATGAACCCTGCCCGGTCGATGCTGACGTTCACCATCTTCAGCTGCAACGGGACGCCCTGCAAGATCGTCGGCAGCGGATCGCTCACGACCGTGATCTGCGCCGTGTGCGGGTCGACGTGGATCGCCGCACGGACAACTACGTTCCCGAGGTTGAAGGGGCCCGCGACGGCAGGCACGACGATGCTCAACCCGAACGGGCCACCACCATAGGGTCCTGTGAGGAACACCTGGCCCGAGACATACACCGGGTCAGGGCCCGCACCCCCAGCGACCGTCGTATGCCCGATCAGGCTCGACGCGGGACACGTGCCCTGCGCGGCCTGCGGTTCGCCGCACAGCGAAACGCGGGAGAGCATCCCCAATAACCCCGGGGGTGTCGTGATCGTGACGCCGGCCAGATTCTGTTCCTGGTCCTGGCGGGAGAACGACACGCTGAACGGGCTGAACGCACCGGCCTGGTTATCCGTCGTGCCCGCCGTGAACGCCGGCGCGAAACCCGGCCCGCCGCAACCCGAACCATTCGCCGCCGTGCCGATCTGAAACGCGGAGAACGGTTCCGCGGGCGTCAACGAGCTGTACGGCGTCAACTGCGACGTCGCGGTATAGGACCCGCAACCCGGAGGAGTCACAAGCGCCGCACGCGGGCCGCCGAAGAGGTGCAGCTTGATCTCGGACGTCGGCTGCTGGGGCACTTCGCTGAACGTCGTCACGATCTGCCCCGTCACCGGATCCAAGCGCACTTCCCCGGCCTGTTTGACGAGCACCCCTTCGCCTTCCAGCACCACATACAACGCCAGCAGCGAACCGAACGGGTTCTGGGACTGCTGCGCCACGTACACAGAGCCCTCCAACGGCTTGTTCAACGCCGGGCTGAGCGCTTCCGCGACCCCGACCTTCGACACCTGCGGACACACCACGGGGTTGGCGTTGTGCAACCCGAACTGTTCCGCCGCACACGCCCCAAGACCATTCGCGGCACTCGGGTTGACGACCATCCCCTGCGGCAGCGTCACGACCGCCTTGTGGAGGTTCGCCTCCGCCAACCCTTCCGGGTTTTCCGGCGCCGGGATACCCACATCGACCGACAAACCCGACGGCGTGCCACCCGACTGCACATCCGGCGACACACCAAGCGACGGATCGAAACTCAAATGTTCACAACCCGTCACTTCCGGCATCGCCGTGCCCTTGGAGAAGAACGTCCCGGGTTCGTCCCACGAATCGACGCTCACCAGCGACGAAGTCGATTCCCCACACGACGTCGGGACCGTCAACAACGGCCGCACCGGCAGGCTCCCCGACGCTTCACAACGCGATTCTTCTTCGTTGTGTTCTTCTTCCGCGATGCTCGGGTCCTCACGGAGGCATTCCCCGCGGATCGCGTTGTGGCTCGGATCCTCCGGCACACCCCAGATCTTGACCTTCGCCTCCTGCACCACAGCACCCTGACTGACATCCGTGGTGGACGTCAACCCATAGTCGCCCCCAGTGCGGACGGACGTGTCCACAAGAACCGGGGCGGTTGCTCCCACAGCATAAAAGCCGAACTGCGCGATCACACCCGCCGGAGGTTCCACATTGTACACAGGGTCAGAGCCAAGATAGATGTTATCGATGTACTGTCCCGTCACTTCACTGGTGTGACCAAGGATCGAGGCGATCCCCGTCGTCGCCTCACCCACCGCAGTGTCATCCGGACACGACCCCTTGGCGAATTCGCTGTATATGCACTTCGGCGTCGCGTTCGCGTTGCCCATCACACCACGCGGCAATTCGACCCTGACAACCTTGGGGCCAGCACCGGCAGGCATAAACTGTTCCGTGGTGAGCTGCTCTTCGGATTCGTTGAGCGCGAACTGCGTCACGAGCGCGTAGGGGTGCGAGCCGGCCTGCACGTCGGGCGTCCCGTTCCTGTTCACGAACGTCACTTCCGCGCTCTGCAACCCGAAGCCAGAGCCACCAGCCAACGCCGCGGGCGCCAACACCAGCATCATGAAACCCCACACCACACCGAAGGACAGCAGCCGCCGCATCACTTCCCCCTCCTCTCAGGACGATTGACAGAAGCGGAGGACTTCCCCGCCCTCTTTCCACGCTTCTTTACCCGCTTCTGCTTGACACACTTGCCCCGCACCCGCACACGGCCCTTGGCGCACGGCCGCGCCCTGCTCTGCACCACCGGCGCAACAGCAGGCGACGGCGCAACCGTGACGTTCCCCGCACCGGAGAACGTCGCGCTCGCGGGCGAACCGAACACCCCCGGCACGGGCGGCACCGGAGCCCTGCACGATTCGCCTTCCAAGCACACCGGCGCCGCCTGCGACGCCGCGGGGAACCCACCACCAACCCGCACGTCATACACATCCGCCCGCGAATCCGTATCCGCCGGAACGAGCTGTTCGGCCGTCGCGATGAACACGTCTTCGCCGCTGGGACTCGCATCCATGAAATGCGATTCAAACGCGCCCGACACATCGGAGACCGCGAACACACAACCACCATCGCTTTCGCTGAAATCCGCTGAGGACCGCGTACACGAATCCCCCGGTTCAACCTGCGACACCGGCTGCTCCCACTCATACACATCAAGCACACCATTGCTGTCCTGCGCCACCAGCGCATCGGGACTCTGAAAGAACAGCCGGCCACCGTTTTCGGAGAGATTACGCGGAAGATAGTACGCAGAGACTTGCTTGAAGGCGTGTCCTTCCACGTCTTCTTCCTGGCCGCCGAGCTCCGCTGCGCCGGTCGGAGGAGCGCCACTCGGAGCGCACGACGCGCACACCAGCTTGCCCGTCAGCGCATCGTACAAGTACACCTCACGACACCTCCCCGTTTCACCACACGCCCCAGCCACCGCCGGCTGGTTGTCATACGCCGTCAACCGCTCTTCCGACTGGAACGCCAAACGCGTCCCATCCGGCGTCACCCTGACCGTATGATGACCCGGACCAAAATCCGAGGCAAGCTGGAACCCTTCATAGCCCACCCAGTCGCCCTCGTCATGGTTCCACACAAGACCGTCACCCCGATTGCTGCCCGCGAGCGTCGCTATGAACCTAGGAGCTTCCCACGCAGAACCATTGTAGTGCTCCACATACAAGCTGCACGTCCGTTCGCCTCCACCTTCTTCTACTTCTTCTTCGACCTTGCAGTCTCCGGGCTGCGCCCCGGGCGCAAGCACGCCGTTGGCGACGAAATACACATACGAGCCGTCTTCGCCGGCCGTTACCAAGCCCAGCGCCGCAGCGCCGTCCACATCCCCCGGGTTGGAATCGACCGTGAGATCGCTCAAGATCCCCGTATTCACATCGTACGCGTAGAGGTTCGGCGCGTTGTCTTCGGGACCCGTATTGGCATCGTTGGTCAGCTCCGCCCTGCTCGTGAAGAACACCAGCGAACCATCCGCGCTCGCACCACGGAAGTACGCGGGCTTCGGCCCATGCGGATCGGGGGCGGGCACGCGCTGCGAAGCCGACACCTCGACCGTACAGGCATCCCCCTGCACCGCACAATCTTCGACCGTGCTCATCGGATTCTCACGCACATACAACTGCCCCGCCTCGTCCGGCACTTCCCCCCCTTCGCCGGCCGTGAAGAACACCCGCGAGCCATCAGAGGAAACGGCATGCCATAGATTCCCATGCACCGAGCCATCGGTGGAAGAGCCTGGGGCCCCCACGTTGTCCGTGCTTTCAAACGTCTTCCCCTGGGGCGCCACGTCGACCTGGCGCAGCGTGCCGTCCGCCCACTCATACACGTGCTCGTGTCCGGGCGCTGCTCCTTCGGTCAAGGTCCCTTCCTGCTGGAAGACGACACGACTGAGGTCGCTGGCAGCTCCCTGCACCAAAGGCGCTTCTGTTGGAACATTATCGCCCTCTTCGTAAGGTTTGACTCCTGGTGGAGTTACGTTTGACACCCTCTGATAGGAGCCCGCTTCGGTATCCGCGACATAGAGGTTGAGATACCCGGCCGGTTCGCCGGCGATTAACGGAGTGTACCTGGCAAACAGAACGCCCTCAGAGAGTTCGGGCGTGAACAACAGTTCCTCAAACGGCGTCAGCGTCTGCGGCACGAAAGTGACGTTGGACGGTGAGATGTTCTGCGTAGACCAGCCCGCCGGACCACGACGCGAGATATACCGGCTGGTCAACGCCATGCCCTTCGGTTCAGGGCCATCGCCGGCAAAGGACCCCGAGGAAATAGCTAGAAGCCCCGGCCAAGGCCCGGCGGGCCGGAGCTGGGAGGCGGTCTCGCACCGGGCGGCGCGGCCCCGACGATCGGCTTTGTGGCCACCCTGGGGGCGCCCACAGCGAACTCCCCACCCCCGCGGCCCCCTCAAGTCCTACCTCGACTGCAAGCCGTCCACGACGAAGATCGCGACGGTGATCCCCAGCAGCGCTATCCCCAACAGGATCAGCGCCTGCGACTTGACGATGTGCCCGAACGTGCCCACGAGGAAGCCGAGGACCATCCCGATCACGAACGGTCCTGCCGGTGGATTGGAGGCGGCGAGCAGTGTCAGGAGTCCCAGCACCCGGCGAGTCCTATCATTCCCGTGAGGATGACCTCCCCGTCGGGGCCCGAGCCCCCCTCCCCGCCGCCGTCTCAGTCCCCGTCGCCCGTGCCACTCGCCGCGGGCGTGGAGCCGGCCAGCGCCGCCGAGGTGGCAGCCGGCCTGCGCGCCGTGGGCTATCTGCCCGAAGAGGCCACCGCGCTGGTCGCCTTCCTCGCGGCGAAGCTCGGCAAGCCCGTGCTCGTGGAGGGGCCCGCCGGCGTCGGCAAGACCGAGCTGGCCAAGGCGCTCGCGCGCTATCTCGGGCGCGAGCTGGTGCGGCTGCAGTGCTATGAGGGGCTGGACGAGGCCAAGGCGCTGTACGAGTGGAACTACCGCAAGCAGCTGCTGCGCATCCAGGCCGAGGCCGACGGCGCCGGCTGGAGCGAGGTGCAGGAGGACATCTTCGGCGAGGACTTCCTCTTGGCAAGGCCGCTGATGACCGCGATCGCCTCCGAGGCCCCCGTGGTCCTGCTGATCGATGAGATCGACAAGACCGACCAGGAGTTCGAGGCGATGCTGTTGGAGGTGCTTTCGGACTTCCAGATCTCGATCCCCGAGCTGGGGAAGGTGGAGTCGCGCACGCACCCCGTGGTGCTGCTGACCTCCAACAACTCGCGCGAGCTGACCGAGGCGCTGAAGCGCCGCTGCCTGTACCTGTGGCTGGACTACCCCGCGCTGGAGCACGAGCTGGAGATAGTGCGCCTGCACACGCCTGAGCTGCCCGAGACGGTCGCGCGCAAGCTCGTCGAGGTGATCGGCATGGTGCGCGCCCTGGACCTCAAGAAGCCGCCCTCGATCGCCGAGTCGATCGACTGGGCGCGCGCGCTTTTGCTGCTCGGCGTGCGCGACATCGACGCGCAGGTCTTCAACGAGACGATGTCCGTGATCGTCAAGCACCGCACCGACATGGACGTCGTCTCCGAGCGCGTCGGGCTGAAGCTCGCGGGGCCGGAGCCGGTCGATGCCTCCCGCGCCTGAGGGCCTGGCCGCCCGCCTGCTGGAGCTGGGCGACGCGCTGCGCGAGGAGGGCGTCGCGGTCGGCACCTCGGAGCTGCTGGACGCCTTCGCAGTGCTGGAGGAGATTGACTGGACCAGCCAGCAGGACTTCCGCGAGGGCCTGGCCGCGACGCTCGCCAAGAGCCAGGAGGACCGCCGTGTGTTCGAGCTGGTCTTCGACCGCTTCTTCTTCCGCGCCGTGGAGCTGGCCGCCGCGCGCGAGGGGGTGCGCGAGGACGAGCTGCGCGAGCAGGGCGAACACTCGCTGGACGACCTCTCCCCCGAGGACCTGGAGGCCCTGCGCGCGCAGATCGCCGCCGCCTTGCGCGACGGTTCGGAGGGCGCGATGCGCGACCTCGCGCGCATGGCGATCGCCGCGTTCGGGCGCCAGGAGAACGGCTCGGGCGTGATCGGCGTGGACGTGCAGCGCATCCGCCGCGCGCTCGGTCTGCGTACCGACCCCCAGCCCGAGCTGCCCGCCGGCGACCCGCGCCGCGAGGGCCTGCCGCGCGAGGCGCTGCGCCGCTTCGAGGCGCTTTTGCGCCGCGAGCTGGAACGCGGGCAGATCGAGCGCACCGGCTCGCTGCCACCCGCCCGCCCGCTCGGCGATCTGGACCGCGCGCTGCCCTCCGGCCCGCTGCAGGACCTCGCGGCCGTGCACCGCGTCGTCGCGCAGCTGCGCCGCCGCCTCGCCACGCAGGGCAGGCAGGCGCGCGGACACCGCCACCACGCGCACGTCGACGTGCGCCGCACGATGCGCGCCTCCCTGCAGACGGGGGGCGTCCCGGTGGAACTGAAGTACCGCCCGCGCCGCCCGCGCCGCCCGGAGATCTATGTGCTGTGCGACGTCTCCACGTCGGTGACCTCCGCCTCGGTCTTCTTCTTGTCCGTCCTGCACGCGCTGCACGACAGCTTCCGCAAGATGCGCTCCTTCGTGTTCATCGAGCGCATCTCCGAGATCACCGACATCTTCGAGCAGACGCGCGACTTCAAGACCGTCTCCGAACGCATCGCCGGCGACGCGGGCGTCGCCGACATATCGGGCTACACCGACTACGGCCGCGTCTGGTCGGAGCTTTTGGAGCTGATCCGCGACGATTTGACGCCGCGCTCCACGGTGATCGTCCTGGGCGATGCGCGCACCAACGGGCGCGATCCCCGCGCGGATCTGTTCGCCGCGGTCGCCGCCCGCGCGGGTCGCACCTTCTGGCTGAACCCCGAGCCGCGGTTGTACTGGAACTACGGCGATTCGGTGATCGCGGCGTACGAGCAGTTCTGCACCGCCTTCGAGTGCTGGACGACCGCGCAGCTGGAGGATTTCGTCAAGGCCCTGGCGCGACCGGGCTACTCGACCAGCTTCGGGGCTTCGAAGAGCCGCCCGGTGGACGGCAGGGGCTCCACTCGCTGAAGCGCAACGCTGAGATCGTCTTCCTCCTCGATCCTCAGCATCCTGATGTCCCTGACCGATGCGGAGAACCAGGGCAGCCGCTGCGCAACGTCCTGGATGGCCACGACGCATGTAACCGCCGTCACGCGCTCGCGGTCGCCGAAGTAGACCGACCCCTGCTTGTGGTCGTCAAACCCGTGCTCGGCGAGGATGTCGCCGATCTCGGCGTAGCCACTCCGCCAGTTCGGCTTGCCGTAGCGGGTCTCCATCTCCTTCGTGTCCATGTCGAACGCAATCGCGTACACGCGCCCAGCATAAACACCGGGGTCGCGCTGCACCCAAGAACCGGCGGCGACGGTAGACCGACTGCCCACGGGTACAGCATAGGGGACGGTCCGGCCAACAATTTCAAACTGATGCACGATCCCTGAGCAACCCCCTACCGCCGCGCGCTAGCATCACCCACCAGCAACGACAAACCAGGGGAGCTGGCGGGCAGGCCGGCTGAGATCGCGCACAGGGAGACGAACTCCCCCGGCGCAGACCCTTCGAACCTGTGGGGTAATGCCCGCGAAGGGAGCGGCGTGAGGGTGCAGGGCGTGAGCATGGCCTACCGCCCCGAACGGCGGGAGCCGGTCCAGGCGCTCAGCGACGTGTCCCTGCACGCCGCAGCCGGCGAGTTGCTGGCCGTGGTCGGGCCGAGCGGCTGCGGCAAGACCACCCTCCTGGAGCTCATCTGCGGGCTCCAGACCCCGGACACCGGCACGATCGACTGCGCCCCGGCGGCCCTGATGCCCCAGCGCGACCTGCTGCTGCCGTGGCTGAGCGCGCTCGACAACGCGGCGCTGGCGCCGCGCATCGCCCACGTGCCGAAGGCCGAAGCGCGCAACCGCGCGCGCGAGCTGTTCGCCGAGCTGGGGTTGGACGGCTTCGAGCAGGCCCGGCCGAGCGAGCTGTCGGGCGGGATGCGCCAGCGCGTGGCGTTCCTGCGCACGCTCATGTCGGGCAAGAGCGTGCTGTGCCTGGACGAGCCCTTCGGCGCACTGGACGCGATCACGCGCGCGGAGATGCAGGCGTGGCTGGCCGACGCGCTGCGCCAGGAGCCGCGCACGGTGGTGCTCGTCACCCACGACGTCGAGGAGGCGGTGGTGCTCGCCGATCGCATCGTGGTCCTCTCCGCCCGCCCCGGGCGCGTGAGCGGCGAGCTGGGTGTGGTGCTGGAGCGGCCGCGCTCGCGCACCGATCCCGCCGTCACCGCGCTCAGAGAGCGGGTTTTGCAGACCCTTGTGTTGGACGGGGCCACGACATCCAAAAGGCCAGCATGAAGCGCCGGCAAGCCCCCGCGAGGCCGGCGTGAAACGCAAGCTGCTCAACGCCCTCCCCGCGGTCGTCCTGATCCTCGCCCTGCTCGGAGCCTGGGAGGTGTACGCCGACAGCGGCGGCGTGAGCCAGTTCGTGCTCCCGGCGCCGCACGAAATGGCCGCAGAACTGTGGAACAACTGGAGCCTGATCTCCTCCAACCTCGCAGTCACCGCGAAGGAGGTGATCCTCGGCCTCGCCCTCGCGCTCGTGAGCGGGTTCACCGTCGCGGTGGCGATCCACTTCTCCCCCCTGGCGCGCCGCGCGGTGTACCCGCTGGCGGTCGGCTCCCAGGCGATACCGGTCGCGGTGATCGCGACCCTGCTCGTGTTCTGGTGGGGCTTCGGGATCTGGCCGAAGCTCGTCGTCATCGCCCTGATCTGCTTCTTCCCAGTGGTGGTCACGACCGTCGACGGCCTCGCAAGCGTGGACCCCGACCAGCTGAAGCTGCTCAGAACCCTGGACGCCTCGCGCTGGCAGGCGTTCCGCATCGCGGAGATGCCCGCGGCGCTGCCGGCGGCGCTGAGCGGGACGCGGATCGCCCTGGCCGTCGGCGTGATTGGCGCGTACATCGCCGAAGTGACCACCGCCGGCACGAGTGCCGGATTGGGCCACGAGATCGAGACGGACCTCAGCACCCTGCAGACCCCGCGTGCGTGGGCCGCCACGGCCGTCCTGTTCGTGTTCGCGGTCGCGTGTTTCTATACCCTCGCCCTGATCGAACGCCGCCTGGCGCCCTGGGCGCACACCCGCAAAGGAGAAAGACGTTGAGAGCCCAGCCCGCCGCCCGCCGCGCCCTGACCGCCATCCGGCCCGCCGCCCGCCGTAGCACCCTGGCCGCCCTGGCCCTGACCCTCCTGTGCGCCCTGGCCCTGGCGGCGTGCGGCGAAAAGAAGGACACCATCGCCCCGACGGCGACCAAGAGCTTCACGGTGATGCTGGACTACTTCCCCAACGCCGACCACGCCGCGCTGTACTCCGCGATCGCCAACGGCGACTTCCGCGCAGGCGGCCTGGAAGTGAAGCCCGAGACCCCGGCGAACCCCGCCGAACCGCTGCAACTCTTGGCGGCGGGCAAGGTGGACATGGCGATCAGCTACGAGCCGGAAGTGCTGATCGCGCGCGACCAGGGGCTGAAGGTGGTCTCGATCGCGGCGCTCGTGCAGCGACCGTTGACCTCCATCATCGCGCTGCCAAACCAGCACATAACCACCGTGGCGCAGCTGAAGGGCAAGAAGGTGGGGACCGCCGGCATCCCCTACCAGGCGGCGGAGCTGAAGACCGCGCTGCAGAACGCGGGCGTGAGCCCGAGCAGCGTGCAGGAAGTCAACGTCGGCTTCAACCTCGTGCCGGCGATGCTGTCCGGCAAGGTCAACGCCACCCTGGGGGGCTTCTGGAACTACGAGGCGATCCAGCTGGAACTGCTGCACAAGCACCCGACGACGATCCCCGTGGACGAGGCGGGCGTGCCGACCTACAACGAGCTGGTGCTGGTGGTGCGCGAAGAAGAGGCGCATACGCGCGGGCAGGACCTCAGAGCCTTCCTGCAGGCGCTGACGCGCGGCGAGCGCGAGGTGCGCGCGAACCCGCAGGCCGCGGCGAAGAACATCATGGCGGCGAACCCGAGCCTCGAACCGAAGCTGCAGCTGGAATCGATCCGGCGCACCCTCCCCGCGACCGTGCCCAGCGGCGCGCACGCCGGCGAACCGTACGGCTGGCAGGACCCGACGCAGTGGGAACGGTTCGGCAGCTGGATGCTGGCGCACGGGCTGCTGAGCCACAACCCGAACAAGACGGGGCTGCCGCCCTTCACGAACGAGTTCCTGCCGGGGCAGGGGTTGTAAGACCACCGGCTCCCTGCCGGCTCTGCCGGCCTCCTCCTTTCAAACACCCTCAACTCTCAAGCCGCCTCAGGCCAACGCGCTCCGCGACGGTCAACGCCAGCTCCAACCCCAGCCGGTCCACCGTGAGCGGGTGGCCGAGCACCTCCTCGGCGCGCTGCACGCGGTAGTGGACCGTGTTCTTGTGCGCGCCAAGACGCGCGGCCGCGAGCCTGGCGTTGCCGCCTTCCTGCAACCACACGAGCACCGTCTCGCGTACGCGCTCGGTCGCAGGGTCGTCGGCGGCGAGCGCGCCGAGCTTGCGGCGGATGAAGTCGGAGACCAGCTCGACGTCTTCGTTCATCAGGCACAATGTCTCGACCTCGTCGAAGCGAATCAAACCCGCCGGGGCGTGCGCCAGCTCGGCCAGGCGCCTGGCGCGCCGCGCCTGCCGGTGGGAGGAGCGAAAGCCGTCGAGGCCCGCACCCGGAAGACCGAGCGCGAGGCCTTGACCCTCGCGCAGGTGCAGCTCGGCGGCGCCCGCGAGCGCGTCGAGCGACAGCGGGCGCTCGGAGGCGAACCACGCCCACAGGCTGGCCGAACCGGCGGGCACGAGCAGCGCGCCCTCCACCCCAACCGCCAGCGCCATCGCGTCGGCGACGTTCTCCAGCCGGTCCATCGCCTCCTCGGCGCCGACGGGCGCCTGCTCGTCCCACAGGATCGCGCCGAGCAGCGGACGGTCGATGCGGTAGTCGAGCGCCTGCGCGACCTCATCTGCCCCCAGCGGCTCCCCGCGCAGCACCCGCCGCGCGACCTCCGCGCGCAGCGCGACGGCGCGACCGAGCCAGCGCCGGCGCTCCTCCTCCCACAGGCGCCCCTGCTCGTCGAGCACCGCGTCGACGTAGCCGAACATCCGCGCGGAGGAGACCTCCAGGGCGTCGATCAGCAGCTCGCGGTCCTCGACGCGGTCGGCGAGGCGCACCATCCACCACGACCACGCCATGTTCTGCCCGACGCGGTAGGCCTGGATCAGCTCGCCCGTGTCGATCCCGCGGTGCAGGACCGAGGCGGCGAAGCGCAGGGCGGGCTCCGGCGCGGCGAGCGCGTCCTCGGCCCCCGGCATCACGCGCTCGAAGACGTGCTCGATGTTGGCCACGATCGCGGCGCGCAATTCCCCCTCGAGCTCCGCGTCCTGCCCGAAGGCGGGCGATTCGACCAGCAGCCGCCGGCCGATCGCCTCACACAGCGGCCGGATCCCCACGGCGTCCCGCAGCGACACCTCGGCCACGACCTCCTCGGCGCGCTCGCGCAGCCGCGAGGAGAGCCGATCGCCTGCCTGAGCCTGATAGGCAACGTCCACGGGCGCCAGAGGCTACAACTTTTCGCAGTATTAGACGACTGGCAATAGGTCCAAATATTTTTAAGGAGAGGACGGCCTCCGGCCGTCCGCGAGGGTCGCGCACGGCCCGCCGAGCGGCCCCGCGAAACAAACCCTTACCCCGTCACCCGTCTGTTTGTGCGCGGATGGCCTGCTCGACTTCCCCACCGCGCGTCGTGAGGGCCCAGCGGTTGGGCTCGCCCTTGGAGTGGCCCTGGCCGGTGTTGATGACCAGGCCGAGGCTTTCCAGGCGGCGCAGCAGCTTGGAGATCTGCCCCTGGTCCTCGACGCCCGCCGTGTCGGCGACGAGACAGTCTTCGCGGTCGGCGAACATCTCATAGAACGTCCTGCGCGAGACACCGGAGCGCGCGACGACGTGCGCGACCGTCGCGTTACCCGCACCCCGCTCCCCCGCGACTTCCATCATCGCGGTCAACATCCCCTCCCGGAGCAGTAAAGAACACGCCCACCCGGGAGGAGACCCGGGCAGCACGGCCGAGCGCACAGGTACACCGGTGGTACACTGAGGCCCCATGGCCACGGCCCATCACCGCATCCAGGTAACAGAGGACCCTGAGCTCGCTCGCGCGCTGCGCTCGGCTGCGCCGCACCTGCCCTCGGGCCTATCGCGCTCGCGGCAGGTACGCGAACTGGCGATCGCCGGAGCGCGACACCTCGCCGAGGAGCCTCCGACCGAGGAGCGACGCCGGGCGCTGCTGGAGGACCTGGCGGAGAGCTTCAGGCACCCCGAGACCGCCGGTATCGACTGGGATCTGCTGCGCGATGGCAAGCTCCGTGCCTGGCCCTTCCGATAGCCGGGCCAATTGGGGAGAGCTGCCGCTCGTCGTCGACACCTCCGCATGGTCGCGCGCCCACCATCCTGCGGTGCGGGACAGGTGGACCGAGGCGCTGCTTGCCGAACGCCTGCGGGTCTCGCCCATCGCACGACTCGAGATCCTGGTGAGCGCACGCAGCGGCAAGGACTTCGACACGCTGGCGGAAAGGCTCACAGCGATACGCACGGCCCCACTCACAGCGACCGTCGCCCGCGCGGCCGAAACCGCCATGCACACACTCGCCCATCGCTCCGCCGGCGCCCAACGCATCCCGATAGCCGACTACCTGGTCGCCGCCGCCGCACAGGAGACCGGCGCCGCGGTCCTGCACTACGACAGTGACTACGACACACTCGCGGAGGTCATGGCATTCGAGTCGATCTGGCTCGCCCCTCGCGGGTCGCTTTCATAGATCACCCGTCGGTCTGCGCGCGGATCGCCTGCTCGACTTCCCCCCCGCGCGTCGTGAGGGCCCAGCGGTTGGGCTCGCCCTTGGAGTGGCCCTGGCCGGTGTTGATGACCAGGCCGAGGCTTTCCAGGCGGCGCAGCAGCTTGGAGATCTGCCCCTGGTCCTCCACGCCCGCCGTGTCGGCGACCTGCCGATTCGAGGCCCCCGGGTGCGCGCCGACCGCTACCAGCACCCGCACCGTGCGATACGTCAGACGCATGTCCAAGCCCCGTAGCGGGTCGCGGTGCTCCCTTCGTGCGGCGTGGTCGAACTCCGGGGCGGGGCGCTCGATCTCCTTGCGCGCCGCCGCCGGCCCCAGGTAGGGACCGACGATCAACCCCATCAGCGGGCCGAGCAGGCCGGTGAGCGGCGCTGGGTCGCGCTGCAGGAGGCGGGTATGGACCAGCGCGAACGCACCACCCAGCACACCCTCGGCCGTCAACGGCGGCGGCTGCGTCTTCGCCAGCGCGCGGCCCTCGTCCACCACGGCCACAAGCCCCACCAGGAGCTCCCCGCGGTGTGCGAGCACCCTCGGCCCGCCACCCAGCGCCTCCACGACCAACAGCCGGCCCATATCCGGCTCCTCATCCACAAACAACAGCAACGCGGCGACAGCACCCCTGAGTCGCGCCTGCCACCCACGCGCCGCGTCGTACGCCGGGAGCACACGCTCCCCCGCCCTGGCGACGGCGACCTCGAACGCCTCCGCGAGACAGTCTTCGCGGTCAGCGAACATCTCATAGAACGTGCGCCTTGAGACACCCGAGCGCGCTACGACGTGCGCGACCGTCGCGTTACCCGCACCCCGCTCCCCCGCGACTTCCATCATCGCCGTCAACATCCGCGCCCGCTGGATCTCACTGACCTTCTCACGCCCCACACCCGCCGTCTCACCACCACGGGGCTTGGCTTCACGCACAGACATCAGCGCAGCCACCCCTACTTCCCCTTCGCCTTACTCTTACCGTGCTTCTTGACCGCCTTCTTCTTCGCCTTCGGCTTGGCCTTGAGACAGCCCGTGACAGCGATCTTCACGTTCTGCTTGACCTGCGCGCCGTTCTGGCCGGTGATCGTGAACGGCATCGCCAGGCTCTGGCCGCAGAGGCTGCCCTTCGCCTTCGCCGGGACTACCGCCGCCAGGCCCGAATGGGGGCCCTCCGGCAGCGTCAACTCGAAGCTGCTGATCGGGGCGTCGGGGACACTCGCGAACGTGCTGCTCGTGACACCGTGCTTGATGTCGATGCTCCCGGTGAGGTCCACCGTGACGCCTTCGCCCTGCAGGATCGCCACGACGTTCGGGAACGCCGCGCCACCGTGAGACACCAGGTACGCCGGGCCCATCACCGGGTTCGCGAGGATCGGCGTCACAGCCGTCGCAACCCCGATATCCGAGCCCGCCGGACAGGACGCAGGGTTCGCGTCGAACGTCGCTTCCGGGCAGGCCTGCTGGATCGTCGTCAGGCGTGCGGGGAGCTGCTTGGGGAGCGTCACCGCGACGCTGTGGACGTTCGCGTTCCCCGCAGGGAACGTTCCCTTCACGGTCAGGCTCGCACCTTCATGCTTGCTCGTCTTCGCCTGCGTACTCACACTGAACACCGGGTGAAACGGCAAGCCCGCACAGCCGGTCGCCGCGAACGGGCTCGACACGTTCGCCGACGCGCCCTGCGCCGCCGTGATCGTCCCCGTCAGCTGCAGCTGGCTGCAGTTCGTCGGGTTGAAGATGAACCCTTCCCTATTGATGCTCACGTTCACCGTCTGGACCCGCAGCGGGACACCATCCACGAGCTGCGGCAACGGGTCACTCGTGACCGTGATCTGCGCCGTGTTCGGATCGACGTGGATCGCGGCGCGGACCACGACATCACCGAGGTTGAACGGCCCAGCCTGCGCGGGCACCACGATCGACAACCCGAACGGCTGACCCTTATACGGCCCCGTGAGATACACCCGGCCCTGCGTCCAGAACGGCTGCGACCCCGAGCCCGCCGCGACGGTCGTCGTCCCGATCTGGCTCCCCGCCGGGCAAGCACCCTGCGCAGCCAAGGGTTCCCCGCACAGCGGGATACCGGCCAGCTTCCCCAGCAGGCCCGGGGGCATCGTCAGCGAGAGCCCCGACAGGTCCTGTTCACGATCGTGGCGGGAGAACGTCAGCGTGAACGCGCTGAACGCACCACCCACCGGGGAGACCGTGCCCGCGCTGAAACCCGGGCTGAACGGCATCGCGGCGGGACACGCGCCGCCGTTGCCATCCCAGTCCACATTGAACGAGCTGGACACGATCGCATCGGGGGTCACCGGGCTGCTCCACGGCGTCAGGTCGCTGGAGGTGCTCGCCGCTCCGCACGACTGGGGGTTCGCCAGCGGCGCCCTGGGGCCGGACTTCAGGTGCAGCTTGAATTCGCTGATGGGCTGCTGGATCAGATTTTCAAAGCGCGCCGTCACCCGGCCCGTCGCGGGATCCACCGAGGTGACGCTCGGGAACTTCACGGTGAACCCCGGGCCCTGCACTTCCACGTACAAACCAAACAGTTCGCCATTGCTCGCGCTCGCCGCCGTACACCCCGGCTGGCCTTCGCCACCGCACTTGGGCTGCGCCAGATACACACGGCCCTGCAACGGCCCGGACACCGCCGGCGACACCGCTTCCACCGTCCCCACCTGCGACGCCAACGGACACCCACCAGGGGCCGTGGAATCCACCGCGAACTGCGCTTCACCACAACCTTGAAGACCACCCGCCGCCGACGGCGAGATCGCCACACCTTCCGGCAACGTCACCGAAACATTCTTGACCTCCGGGGTCGCCAGTTCGCTGAACGCGCTCGTCTGCGGGACCCTTACGACCGTCGTATAACCCGAGGGCTCATCCGCCTGCGTCGTACCACCTTCACCCACACTCGGCGCGAACGACAACGACGGCGCGAACGACAACAGCCCGCAGCCCGACAGCGACGGGTACGTGACCGATTCACGAGACACCGGATGATTCGGGTCTTCAAAGGATTCCGCTTCGACACGGCTCGACAAGCCGTCCGTCGAGCAGTCCACCGGGTTGGTCAAGAACGCTGCTTCGGAGCCTTGCCCGTACACCACGCCTGGGGCGCCGAAGAATGAGAGCGAGACAAAGGAGATCCTTGCTATCTCCGGGACACCCGGCGTCGTCACCCGCAGAGCGTACCCGGAGCCGATATGCACAATACTCGCATACAGGTAGATCGGAGCACCGTCCCCCTTGACCGCAAGCTCCGCCGGATAACCGCCCTCCGGAACCATGTTGTAAATGCCTGTCAAGTTACCCCCACCCGACATGTTGAACGCGCCCTTCCCGTTCAGGGCCCCGCCGAAGACCATCGTACCGACACGACTCCCCGGCGGACAATCGTTCACCCCAGCGTCGAGCCCGTTGAGGTACGGCCCTTCGCTTTCTTCCAGCTCGGTCTGCGTGCAGCGCTGCGGTGTCACCAGCGGATCGCCGACGAACCCCACGGGCAAATCCACCACGATATCCTTGACCTCTTCAGCAGGCATAACCGACTCCCTCCCGGCCTTCCAAATATTCATAGGGAACCCGATGTTCGTCGTGAACGCCGACGGGTGCCCACCCGCATCCAGCAGCGACGTGCCATCCGCCGCCGTTGGTTCCACGCTGAATTCGTCCACGGAGAACGGCAGGGGCTGCGCGCTGACAGGCGTTTCCTCACTCGCCGAGACAGCAGCCGCCCCGCCACCACTGACCGACACTTCGTTACGCAGCGGACCCGATACGCCCACCCCGGGAGCGTCCACCCATATAGATAGATCAGGAGTGTAGCTGCCCACCGGCAGCGATTCCGAAAACGAGCACGTCACGACCCACCGGCCCTGCGGATTTTCACTCGCCGAGCATTCCCACGGTTCCCCGTAGGTATCCCCATTGAGACCATACGCGCTGTTACCGTCGACGACTTCCCGAAATGTGATGCCTGCAGGCAGCGTGTCCCTCAACATGATCGGCCCATTCGACTGTCCATCACCCACGTTTAGGACCACCACCTGATAGCGATCACACTTTTCCTCCGGTTCAGCGCACGCCGCGGCATCGCCCGCCGAGAAACTGCTCGGCTCGGGGAGCGCATGTATCGAGAACGCCGGCGTCCCCGCAGCCAACACCGAGGAAGCACCAAACAACACACCACCCAACATCACGAGCAACACCAGCAACACACACCTCGAACACCGCTTCGCAACGAAACCCACAGCGATCACCCCCGGCCCTTCACATCGACAACCGAACCCCTACTCTGCACAGACCTACCTCGCTTCTGCTTGCGCTTGACGGCGTGATGCTTGCGCTTCGCCCTGGACTTCCTCGGCTTGGGCCTCGGCGCGGGCACCACGGGCCCCGGCGCCACCACCGGCGGGAGATTCCCACCAGCCACCGCACCAGCGCTACCGGCCACACCAAACGACGGACCCGCCGACGGAGCGCCCTGACAACCTTCACCTTCACACCCCGCCGGCGCCGCCGGCACGGGAAACCCGCCACCAGACCGCGCGTCATACAAATCGTAGTTCGTATCGACGTCCTGCGCCAACAACGGATCGGCCGTCCCGAAGAACACATCCCCACCCGAAGCATCCAACCCACTCACTGCCGCGTTCTGCTTGTTCGTGCCATCGGAGATCAGATACACATCGCCATCCGCGATCGAACCGACGCTGCGATACTCATACACACTGCTCGCACCCGCCCCAGCAGCCACTTCCGCACCGGGCGTCAGCGCACCCTTGCTCTGGAACACGACCCGTGAGACCACCTGGCCGCCTTCGACCACAGCCGACACCGCCAGATTCGTGGCCGCCATCTCCGGCTGGAATCCATGTAAGGCTGAATATTCCTGTTTGGGGATTTCCGAGGCGTGCGCGTTCGCGTTCGCCAACCCGCTCGCGTAACCGGCCTGGCCGGTGGAGACACGCACCAGCCTTTCCGCGAGCGCATCGTACTCAAACACCTGCGGTTGGCTGCTGGTATCCCCCGCCGTCAGATCCGCCACGCTCTGGAACACCACGAACCGGCCATCCGGCGTGACCTGCACCGGCCGGCCTTCATCCGTTGGAGTCCAGTCAAAATAGTCTTCTGGGGAGAGCGTCGCGACGAACGCAACCCGCCCCGCCGGATAAACCGCGTCACGCTCGAACACATACAGGTTCTCGCCACCCGGAACGGGTTCGCGGCCTTCGGCGTTCCTGCCGCTCAAAACGCCCTTTGCGACGAAATACATGTGCGTCCCGTCCTCGGACACCCGCGCGACACCCTGCACTTCGGGTTCTTCAGAGCCAGTCGAGACACGCACGATCTTCTCATGTAGCGGATCATCGAAATCGTACTCGTACAGGTTCATCCCCCGAGCCCCCGCGAACAGTTCCTGTTCGGTCAAGAAGAACACCTTCGAACCATCTTCAGAGGCGCCCTGGAACACGGCCGGCTCCTCTACCGCCCCCGCATCGCACGCTTCGCACTGAACAGGCGAAGGCTCCGAGATCGGCACCGATTCGATCCCACCAAGCCGCGCCCACAATTCACTGACCACAGGAGCGACAGCCCCAGCCTGCAGAAAAGCAGGAGCACAAGCGCCTTCGCCCCCAGCCGTGAAGAACACCGTACCCCCACTGGAGGACACGGCGTTATACACGTCTCCAGAATTACCCGTATATGCACCCAATGTCGTCCCGCAATCGCTGATCAAACGCCCCTGTCCATTCAAGCCAACCATTGAAGGCCGCGTATTATCCCTACCGACATATTCATACAAATCCCCGACCGACTGTTCGCTGCCAGTCGTAGTATCGCCAGGCCAATACGGGGTAACACCGACACTGAAGGTCCTGATAGGATGAACCTGGAACAGCACATGGGAAAGATCCGCCGACGCACCCGCATAAGGACCACCTTCCGTCAAAGCGCCTCCCACCGTATATGCGCCCGATGGAGGACCGCCCACCACCGACGGCGGGAACTTCGGCCCCACCTCCACAAACGAGCCATCCGGTTCGCGCACATACAAATCTTCCGCATACCACGACTGCGACGCCGCGCGCACCCCGAACAACACCCTGCCGAGATCGCTGCTCGCCGCCGCAAACTCGCTGTAGGCGAACAGCGAGCCCGGAGGCGTCACCGGCGACACCCCCCACCCCGAACCCCCACGCGCAAACACATAGAAGGCACCTTCGCTGCCAGACTCGTCTTCAGCGCCCGCAAAGACACCGTCCAGGCCTCCGCTTGCGAGCACACGCGACCCGTCGCTTGAAACCGCCGCCACCGAGCCGATCTCCTGCCCATCCTTAAACGACGGCGAAACCATCTCATACGCCCGACAATCCGGCAAAAAGCTCTCAAACCCCGGCAACCCTTCATTCGCACAGAACGCTTCCGTCGCCTCCCCCGCTCCCAGCGCCCCTGCCGGCGCCCCCAACACCACGACGACCAACAACCCAGCAACCAGCAGCACGAAGCGGCGCAGCATCACCATCAAGATCCCCTCCCGGAGCAGTAAAGAACACGCCCGCCCGGGGGCAACCCCGCGCAGCACAAAACCGCCCCGGGCGCACGACCCGAGACGGAAGGACGAAACCGAGGCCTAGAAGCTAACGATCCGGGCCAAGAGAGAGAGAGAGAGAGAGAGATGCTTCAGAGACGCTGAAGCATCTAGTTACGGTCCCCAAAGGGGCCGCTAGACCATTGGCCGCGCCCTGCGCGGTGAAAACAAGATCACTCATCTCATACACCCTCATAAAGCGATCGAAATCCCTCTCCAGCATCCCTAAACGGTCCATGGACCCGCAACCAAACCGGGAGGACCCAAACCCGACCTATAAACGCCAGACACATGCCTGACGGAAACGAGTCTATACCATCCCCGTCGCAAAAGTCAAGCCCCAAAGGAAACACCCCTCGCACAGGGGTCAAGCCTCCGAGGCCAGACGCCGCCCGCGACGCGCCGCACGGCGAGGCGGCCTGCGCCACCAGAGGCAAGGACCGCGAACGACTCGCCCACGAGCTCGACTTGTTGGTAGCGCAAAACACGCTACACTCAGCCCCATGGCCTCGGCCCCCCACCCCCTCTCGCTGCGCCTCGGGCGCGAGGGGTGGAGCGCGCTCGAGGAGATCGCGCGCCGGCGAGGCGTGAGCCGAGCCGAGGCCGCGCGCCAGGCGATCGCCGAGACGGCAGAGCGGGAGCGCAGACGGCGCGGACTCGCCGCCGAGGCCAGACGCCTCATGGGAGATCGCGAGTACGTCCGGGAAGCGCACGAGGTCGCCGCCCTGATGGAGGAGCTGCGTGGTCCGGGGTGACGTCCACGCGATCACGCTGCCGCGCAAGCGCGGCCACGTCCAACAGGGACGCCGCTACGCGGTGATCGTCCAAGCCGACGACCTCATGACCCTCTCCACCGTTGTGATCTGCCCAACCTCCACCTCAGCGTTTCCGGCCAGCTTCCACCCCGAGGTGAACCTGCTGGACCGGCCCACCCAGGTCCTCTGCGAGATGGCCGGAGCAGTCGACGCACGCGCACTCGGCGAGTCCGTCGACCATCTGAGCCTGGAGGACATCCGCGCGATCGACGACGCGCTCCTGCTGGTGCTCGACCTCCCCTGAGCCCACGGCCGCAGGCATCACCCGTCGGTCTGCGCGCGGATCGCCTGCTCGACTTCCCCACCACGCGTCGTGAGCGCCCAGCGGTTGGGCTCGCCCTTGGAATGGCCCTGGCCCGTGTTGACGACCAGGCCGAGGCTTTCCAGGCGGCGCAGCAGCTTGGAGATCTGCCCCTGGTCCTCGACGCCAGCGGCGTCGGCGACCTGCCTGTTCGACGCCCCGGGATGCGCGCCGACCGCCACCAGCACCCGCACCGTGCGATACGTAAGACGCATTTCCAAGCCGCGCAGCGGGTCGCGGTGCTCCCTGCGCGCCGCGTGGTCGAAGTGGGGAGTGGGCCGCTCGATCTCCTTACGCGCAGCCACCGGCCCGAGATAGGGCCCCACGATCAGCCCCATCAACGGGCCGAGCAGACCGGTCAAGGGCGCGGGGTCGCGCTGCAACAGACGGGTATGGATAAGCGCGAACGCGCCACCAAGGACACCCTCGGCCGTGAGCGGCGGCGGCTGCGTCTTGGCCAACGCGCGCCCCTCGTCCACGACAGCAACAAGCTGAACCAGGAGCTCCCCACGGCGTGCGAGCACCCTGGGGCCCCCACCAAGCGCCTCCACGATCAACAACCGCCCCATATCGGGCTCCTCATCCACGAACAACAGCAACGCGGCGACAGCAGCCCGCAGGCACGCCTGCCACCCACGCGCAGCCCCGTACGCCGGGAGCACGCGCTCCCCCGCGCGGGAGAAGGCGACCTCGAACGCCTCCGCGAGACAGTCTTCGCGGTCGGCGAACATTTCATAGAACGTGCGCCTTGAGACGCCCGAGCGTGCGACGACGTGCGCGACGGTCGCGTTGCCCGCGCCGCGCTCGCCGGCGACTTCCATCATCGCGGTGAGCATCCGTGCCCTTTGGATCTCGCTGACCTTCTCGCGGCCGACACCCGTCGTCTCTCCACCGCGGGGCTTGGCGTCACGCGCAGACATGAGCGCAGCCATCCCCTACTTCCCCTTCGCCTTGCCGTGCTTCTTGACCTTGGCCTTCTTCTTCGCACGGGGGCAGCCGGTGACCGCGATCTTGTTGTTCTCCTTGACGACCGCGCCGTTCTGCCCGGTGATCGTGAACGGCATCGCCAGGCTCTGCCCGCAGAGGCTGCCCTTCGCCTTCGCCGGGACCACCGCCGCCAGGCCGGAGTGCGGGCCCTCCGGCAATGTCAGCTGGAAGCTGCTGATCGGCGCGTCGGGGACACTCGCGAACGTGCTGCTCGTGACACCCTTCTTGATATCGATGCTGCCCGTCAGGTCCACCGTGACGCCTTCGCCCTGCAGGATCGCGACGACATTGGGGAACGCCGCGCCACCGTGAGACACCAGGTACGCCGGACCCATCACCGGGCCCGCGAGGATCGGTGTCGAGGCGGTCGCCGTGCCGATGTCCGAGCCCGCCGGACAAGACGCAGGGTTCGCGTTGAACGTCGCTTCCGGACACGCCTGCTGAATCGTCGTCAACCGCGCCGGCAACTGCTTCGGCAACGTCACCGCGACGCTGTGGACGTTCGCGTTCCCCGCCGGGAACACACCCTTCACGGTCAGACTCGCACCGCTCTTCTTACTCGTCCTCGCCTGCGTACTGACACTGAACACCGGATGAAACGGCAAACCCGCGCAGCCGGTCGCCGCGAACGGGCTCGACACGTTCGCCGACGCGCCCTGTGCTGCTGTGATCGTCCCCGTGAGCTGCAGCTGGCTGCAGTTCGTCGGGTTGAAGATGAACCCTTCGCGGTCGATGTTGACGTTCACCGTCTGGATCCGCAACGGGACACCGTCCACGATCTGCGGCAACGGGTCGCTCGTGACCGTGATCTGCGCCGTATTCGGATCGACATGGATCGCGGCACGAACCACCACATCACCGAGGTTGAACGGCCCCGCCTGCGCAGGCACCACGATCGACAGGCCAAACGGCTGGCCCTTATACGGGCCCGTGAGATACACACGGCCCTGCGTCCAGAACGGATGCGACCCCGACCCCGCCGCGACCGTCGTCGTCCCGACCTGGCTCCCCGCGGGACACGCGCCCTGCGCGGCCTGCGGTTCCCCGCACAACGGGATACCCGCCAAGCGCCCCAGCAGGCCCGGGGGCATCGTGACGCTCACACCCGAGAGGTCCTGTTCACGATCACGCCTTGAGAACGTCAACGTGAACGCGCTGAACGCACCACCCACAGGCGAGACCGTGCCCCCACTGAACCCCGGGCTAAACGGCATGCTCGCGGGACACGCACCACCACTACCGTCCCAGTCCACATTGAACGAACTGGACCCCGTCGCGTCCGGTGTGACCGGACTGCTCCATGGTGTCAGGTCGCTCGCCGTGGTCGCCGTCCCGCAGGACTGGGGGTTCGCCAGCGGCGCCCGCGGCCCGGACTTCAGGTGCAGCCGGACTTCGCTGATGGGCTGCTGGATCAAATCTTCAAAGCTCGCCGTGACCCGTCCCGTCGCGGGGTCCACCGACACCGTACCGGGGAACTTCACGGTGAACCCCGGACCCTGCACTTCCAGGTACAACCCGTACAGTTCGCCATTAGAAGCGCTCGCCGCGGTACACCCGGGCTGGCCTTCCCCACCACACTTCGGAGAAGCCAGATACACATGCCCCTCAAGCGGGTTGGGCAGGATCGGCGTTACTGCTTCCACCGTCCCGATCTGCGACCCCAACGGACACCCACCCGGGGTCGTCGAAGCGACATCGATCTGCGCTTCATCACAGCCCTGCAGACCATCCGCCGCCGACGGCGAGAGCGCCACACCTTCTGGCAGCGTCACCGACACGTCCTTCACAGCCGGAGTCGCCAGTTCACTGAACGCAGTGGTCTGCGGGACCTTCAGCACCGTCGTATAACCCGAGGGCTCATCCGCCTGCGTCGTACCGCCTTCACCGACGCTCGGCGCTAACGACAACGACGGCGCAAACGACAGCAGCCCACAGCCCGACACCGACGGGTACCCCACCGTTTCCCGGGACACCGGGTGCCCCGGGTCTTCCCACGATTCCGCTTCGATACGACTCACCAACGGGCCCCCCGAGCAATCCGCAGGGTTCGTCAGGAACGCCGTATCCGTCGCTTCCCCACTCCCCTTCGGCGGATCGCCGAACAACGACTCCATCCCCGGCTCACCAAAAAACGTGAGCGACGCATTCGTCAACATCACGATCTCAGGGACACCCGGCGCACTCACACGCAACCTATACCCCGACGGAGTATCCACCACACTCGCAAACAGAAACACCGGGAAACCATCGGCTTTGAACGCGAACTCAGCTGGGTAACCACCATCCGGCACCATATTATAAACAGCCGTCACGTCACCGCCACCTGATGACTGAATCGTACCCTCGTTGCCGAAGCCACCCATGAACGACAGCACGCCCACCATGCTCCCAACAGGACAACTGTTCACACCAGCGCTAAAGCCATGCACATTCGGGCCACCGGTTTCCTGAAGCTGTGTCTTTGTGCAGCGCGGTGTAGCCAACGGGTCACCCGTGAAACCCACCGGTGCTTCCACCACGATATCCTTGATATTTTCAACAGACTGAAAAGCGTGAACCCCGTTTGCTGGGGGGCTCAGGACGATCGGGAACCCGATCGTCGCGTCCAGCGACCACGGGTGTACCCCTGCACCCAACGACGGAGCCCCGTCCCCAGCGGTGGGTCCAAAACCAAATTCATCCAGACTCCAAGGCGTGGGCTGCGAGCTGACCGGGGTCTCCTCACTCACGGAGACCACGGCTGCCGTACCACCGCCCGTAACCGACACTTCGTTACGCAACGGACCCACCAGACCCGCCCCCGGGGCGTTCACCCACAGAGCCACCGTCGGCGTAGCATTACCCGGCGGTATCGATTCAAGAAACGTGCAGGTCACGACCTGCCGCCCCTGCACATCTCCGCTCACCCCACATTCTTCCCACGGCCTGTCGTTTTCGGAGCCTTCAGGACCCCCTCCATTCAGACCGAATTCTGAATCTTCACCGACGGGGGAAAGTTCCCTGAACGTGATGCCCGCGGGCAACGTGTCCGTAACCGTCACCGGTCCACTCGACTGCGCATCACCGACATTCCTGACAATCAAATTGTAACGATCGCACTTTTTGGGCGTATGCAGCGCTTCTCGTTCAACGCACGGCACTTCGTCACCCGGCGAGAAGCTGCTCGGCTCCGCCCACACGTGCACCGAGAACGCCGGCGTCCCTGCCCACACGGGGGCAACACCAAACGACAGGACACCCACAACCAACGCGAGTACCGCAAACACACACACCGACCAGCGCTCCTGAACGATACCCACAGCGATCACCCCCGGCCCTTCACATCGACAACAGAACCCTTCCCCCGCACCAGCACACGCCTCACCCTGCGCTTGGCACCATGCCGATGCCCTCCCTTCGCCCTGTGCTTCGACTTCGGCCTGGGCTTCGGCTTCGGCTTAGGTTTGGGCTTGGGTGGCGAGGCAACAGGCCCCGCCGCGACCGGCGGGAGATTCCCACCCGCCACCGCGGACACGCTGCCCGCCACACCAAACGCGGGCGGTCCAACGGACGGGGGGCCCTGGCATCCTTCGCCTTCACACCCCGCTACAGCCGGGGCGGGGAACCCACCGCCAGCCCGCGCATCATAAAGATCATAATTCCCATCGACATCGCCCACCAACAACGGAGCGAGCGTCCTGAAGAACACATCCCCACCAGACTCAGAGATCCCCTGCAACGACTGTTCGCTTACCGATCCCCCCTTTTCGCGTTCCCCATCGCCACGGGAGATCAGATACACATCCCCATTCGTGACCGAACCGACACTGCGATACTCATACAGGTTGACACCCGTACCTTCGCTCAACGCTTCAGTGCCCGGCGTCAGGGCGCCCGCGCTCTCGAACACCACCCGCGAGGTCACCTGCGAACCTTCACCCACAGCCGACACCGCCAACCCACGCGTAGCATCAGCCGGCATGAACCCCGGCCGGGCGTTAATGGGATATCCCTGCACGCTGATCCTGGAGCCGTGTTCGTTCGCGCTCACCAACCCACCCGCGTAACCCGCCTGGCCCGTCGAGACACGCACCAGCGTTTCCTGCTGCGCATCGTACTCAAAGACCTGCGGTTCGCTGCTCGTATCCCCCGGCGTCAAATCAGCGACGCTCTGGAACACCACGAACCGCCCATCCGGCGTCGCCTGCACCGGCCGTTCGTCATGCATGCTCCAGTCCTGGGCGTCTCCTTCGGAGAGCGTCGCGACGAACGCCACATGCCCAGCAGGGTAGGTCCCGTCACGCTCGAACACATACAGGTTCTCCCCACCCGCCACAGGTTCACGACCTTCAGCGTTACGACCACTCAACACACCCTTCGCGACGAAATACACATGCGACCCATCCTCGGAGACACGCGCCACACCCTGCACTTCAGGTTCCGCGGACCCCATCGAGACCCGCACGATCTTCCTCCCCAGCACACTGTCGAAGTCGTACTCGTACAGGTTCAACCCCGTATCCCCCGCGAACAGTTCCTGGCCGGTGAGGAAGAACACTTTCGAACCATCCTGAGAGGCACCCTGGAAGACCGCCGGCGCCTTCACCGCCCCCGCATCGCACGCTTCGCACTGCACAGCAGTGGGCTCGGAGATCGGAACCGATTCGGCGCCACCCAAACGCGCCCACAATTCATCGACGACCGGCGCGACATGCCCTTCAGGCAGTTCACAATGGTTACGCGAGTACGCCGTGAAGAACACCGTTTCCCCATCCCCCGACACCGCGTTATACACATCATTGACGCCTTCACCATCTTCCCCTTCATGTGCGCCCAAGACCGTCCCGCAGTCGCTGATCAAACGCCCCGCCCCGTTAACCCCCACGAGCACAGGATGCGTGTTCCCAGTACCCACATACTCATACAACGACGTCGTACGACCCCCTCCGCCCCGGGGCTCTTCGACGGTCGTGTCACCAGGCCAATACGGCAGTGTCGTAGCGCCGGCAGCGCCGGCGAATTCATACCTGAACAGAACGTGCGAAAGGTCAGCCGACGCGCCCGCAAAAGACAGCTTGTCAGCAAATACACCAGGATGCATATACCCGCCGGCCGGGGAGCCACCCGTCAGCGACGGCGGGACCATCGGCCCAACCCCTACAAACGAACCATCCCCTTCGCGCACATACAGACCTTCCGCATAAATCGACTGAGACGCCTGACGCCCGATCCACAACGTCCTGCCCAAGTCGCCGCTCACCGCCCACAGTTCAGCGAAAGGAAGCACCGACCCCGGAGGATTCAACGCCGAAGTCACCCACCCCGACCCCGAACGCACAGACTCATACCAATCTTCCAACTCCGTACCACCCCCGCCCACAGCACCCGCAAAGATACCAGGCGAATCAGTGAGCACGCGCGACCCATCAGCTGACAACGCTCCCAGGCTTTCAACCCGATTGCCCTCCTTATACGACGGCGAGACCATCTCATACGCCCGACAATCCGGCAAAAAGCCCTCAAACCCCGGCAACGCTTCATTCGCACAGAACGCTCCACTCACGTCCCCCGCCGCCCCCGCACCCGCCGGCAAACCCAACCCCAGCACGACCAGCAACCCCGCCAACACCAGCACAACGCGACGCACAAGCGACATCGGCAACGACATCAACATCCCCTCCCCGGGCAATCGAGAACACGCCCACCCGGGAGGAGACCCGAGCAGCACAAAACCGCCCTACGCAAACAGCGAAGGACGGAAAGAAACAGCCAGGGCCTAGAAGCTACAAACCCCGGCCAAGAGAGAGAGAGAGAGAGAGAGAGATGCTTCAGAGACGCTGAAGCATCTGGTTACGGCCCCCAACGGGGCCGCTAGACCATTGGCCGCGCCACGCGCGGTGAAAACAAGATCACTCATCTCATACACCCTCATAAAGCGATCGAAATCCCTCTCCAGCATCCCTAAACGGTCCATGGACCCCGCAACCAACGGGAGGACCCAAACCCGACCTATCAACGCCAGACACATGCCTGACGGAAACGAGTCTATACCATCCCCGTCGCAAAAGTCAAGCCCCAAAGGAAACACCCCTCGCACAGGGGTCAAGCCTCCCCCGGCGACGGTGCGCCTGGGCATGCCCACGCGGCCGTCCCCGCGTCTCGCAGCCGCCCCCCACACTTGACGCTCAGCCCCGACGCTGATATCTTTAATGATGTCATGCTTCCGTCCCAACTGGTTCGGTCAACGCGTCAGCGACTCGGCCTCAGCCAGCGCAGTCTGGCCCTGCGCGCGGGCACGACCCAGGCCGCGGTCAGCCGCATCGAGCGCGGCCTGGTGTCACCCACATTTACAACGCTGCGCGAGCTGATGCTGGCGATGGGCGAGGAACCGTTGCTGTCCTCGCGACGGCTGCCGACCGACTGGGACCCAGCCCACATGGCCAGCACACTGGAGCGAACCCCCGAGCAGCGCCTGGCCCTGGCGATCTCCTGGAACCGCACAGCCATACAACTTGCACGCGCCGGACGAGCCGCGCGGGGCGATGACTGAGCAGCCACCACCCGACGTCGAGCGCATCTTCGCCGCGCTCGACACCCACCACGTCGACTACGTCGTCGTCGGCGGCATAGCTGTCCAGGTCCACGGCCACGTGCGCATGACCAACGACCTCGACCTGATCCCCGCCCCCACGCCGGAGAACCTGAAACGCCTCGCCGCCGCGCTGCAGGAACTGCAAGCGCGTGTACTGAACCCCGGCAGCGAGCACCTGAGCATCGACGCGCGAATGCTCCCCCGCGCGACCCTATGGCAACTCAGCAGCGCCCACGGCGACATCGACATCCTGCACGACGCACCAGGCGCCGCGCCCTTCCCACAACTGCGCAGCCGCGCACTGACAATCAAGCTGGGCGACCACACCATCCCCGTCGCGGGACGCGACGACCTGATCCAAATGAAGCGCGCCAGTGGACGCCCCAACGACCTGGCCGACATCGCGGCGCTCACCGAGCCAGAACACAGCGGTGGGTGAGGGATCTACCCGTCGGTCTGCGCCCTGATGGCCTGCTCGACTTCCCCACCACGCTGCGTGAGGGCCCAGCGGTTGGGCTCGCCCTTGCTGTGGCCCTGGCCGGTGTTGAGGACGAGGCCGAGGCTTTCAAGGCGGCGCAGGAGCTTGGAGATCTGCCCCTGGTCCTCGACGCCCGCCGTGTCGGCGACCTGCCGGTTCGACGCCCCCGGAAGCGAGCCGACCGCTACCAGCACCCGCACCGTGCGGTAGGTCAAGCGCATGTCAAGGCCGCGCAGCGGGTCGCGGTGCTCCCTGCGTGCGGCGTGGTCGAACTCCGGGGCGGGCCGCTCAATCTCCTTACGCGCGGCCGCCGGCCCCAGGTAGGGGCCCACGATCAGCCCCATCAGCGGGCCGAGCAGGTCGGTGAGCGGCGCGGGGTCGCGCTGCAGCAGGCGGGTATGGACCAGCGCGAACGCACCACCCAACACACCCTCGGCCGTCAACGGCGGCGGCTGCGTCTTCGCCAGCGCGCGGCCCTCGTCTACCACGGCCACCAGCTGAGCCAACAACTCCGCACGATGCGCGAGCACCCTCGGCCCCCCACCAAGCGCCTCCACGACCAACAGCCGCCCCATGTCCGGCTCCTCATCCACGAACAACAGCAACGCGGCGACAGCGGCCCTGAGCCTTGCCTGCCAGCCACGCGCGGCCCCGTACGCCGGGAGCACTCGCTCCCCGGCGCGGGAGACGGCGACCTCGAACGCCTCCGCGAGACAGTCTTCGCGGTCGGCGAACATCTCATAGAACGTGCGCCTTGAGACACCGGAGCGCGCGACGACGTGCGCGACCGTCGCGTTGCCCGCACCACGCTCCCCCGCGACTTCCATCATCGCCGTCAACATCCGCACCCGCTGGATCTCACTGACCTTCTCACGCCCTACCCCCGCCGTCTCACCACCACGGGGCTTGGCGTCACGCACAGACATCAGCGCAGCCACCCCTACTTCCCCTTCGCCTTACCGTGCTTCCTGACCGCCTTCTTCTTCGCCTTGGGCTTGGCCTTGGGACAGCCCGTGACGGCGATCCTCACGTTCTGCCTGACCTGCGCACCGTTCTGCCCCGTGATCGTGAACGGCATCGCCAGCGACTGGCCACAGAGGCTGCCCTTCGCCTTCGCCGGGACGACTGCCGCCAGGCCGGAGTGCGGACCCTCGGGGAGCGTCAACTGGAACGAGCTGATCGGGGCATCGGGGACACTCGCGAACGTACTGCTCGTGACACCCTTCTTGATGTCGATGCTGCCCGTGAGGTCGACCGTGACGCCTTCGCCCTGCAGGATCGCCACGACGTTCGGGAACGCCGCACCACCGTGCGACACCAGGTACGCCGGACCCATCACCGGGCCCGCGAGGATCGGCGTACTCGCCGTCGCAACCCCGATATCCGAGCCCACCGGGCACGACGCCGGGTTCGCGTTGAACGTCGCTTCGGGGCAGGCCTGCTGGATCGTCGTCAACCGCGCCGGCAACTGCTTGGGCAACGTCACCGCGACGCTGTGGACATTCGCATTCCCCGCCGGGAACACACCCTTCACGGTCAGGCTTGCCCCGCTCTTCTTACTCGTCCTCGCCTGCGTACTGACACTGAACACCGGGTGAAACGGCAGTGCGCTGCAGCCGGTCGCCGCGAACGGGCTCGACACGCTCGCCGTGGCGCCCTGTGCTGCTGTGATCGTCCCTGCGAGTTGCAGCTGGCTGCAGTTCGTCGGGTTGAAGATGAACCCTTCGCGGTCGATGTTGACGTTCACCGTCTGGATCCGCAGCGCGACACCGTCCACGATCTGCGGCAACGGGTCGCTCGTGACCGTGATCTGCGCCGTATTCGGATCCACGTGGATCGCCGCGCGAACCACAACATCACCGAGGTTGAACGGCCCAGCCTGCGCGGGCACCACGATCGACAGGCCGAACGGCTGGCCCTTGTACGGGCCCGTGAGATACACCCGGCCCTGCGTCCAGAACGGGTGCGGACCCGAACCGGCGGCGACGGTCGTCGTCCCGACCTGGCTGCCCGCCGAGCAGGTGCCCTGTGCGGCCTGCGGTTCCCCGCACAGCGGGATGCCGGCCAGGCGCCCCAGCAGGCCCGGGGGCATCGTCAGCGAGAGGCCTGAGAGGTCCTGTTCACGATCGTGCCTTGAGAACGTCAGCGTGAACGCGCTGAACGCACCACCCACCGGAGACACAGTCCCCGCGCTGAAACCCGGGCTAAACGGCATGCTCGCGGGACACGCGCCGCCGTTGCCGTCCCAGTCCACATTGAACGAGCTGGACCCGATGGCATCCGGCGTCACTGGGGAGCTCCACGGCGTCAGGTCGCTCGCCGCGGTCGCCACCCCGCATGACTGGGGGTTCGCCAGTGGCGCCCTTGGCCCGGACTTCAGGTGCAGCCGGACTTCGCTGATGGGCTGCTGGATCAAATCTTCAAAGCTCGCCGTGACCCGTCCCGTCGCGGGATCCACCGACACCGTACCGGGGAATTTCACGGTGAACCCCGGGCCCTGTACTTCCAGATACAAACCGTACAGTTCGCCATTAGAAGCGCTCGCCGCGGTACACCCGGGCTGGCCTTCCCCACCACACTTCGGGGACGCGAGATACACATGCCCCTCAAGCGGGTTGGGCAGGATTGGCGTGACCGCTTCCACCGTCCCGATCTGCGACCCCAACGGACACCCACCCGGACTCGTCGAAGCAACATCGATCTGCGCTTCATCACAGCCCTGCAGACCATCCGCCGCCGACGGCGAGAGCGCCACACCTTCTGGCAGCGTCACCGACACGTCCTTCACAGCCAGAGTCGCCAGTTCACCAAACGCGCTGGTCTGCGGGACCTTCAATACCGTCGTATAACCCGACGGCTCATCCGCCTGCGTCGTACCACCTTCACCCACACTCGGCGCGAACGACAACGACGGCTCAAACGACAACAGATCACACCCCGACAGCGACAGGTAGCCAACCGTTTCCCGGGACACCGGGTGCCCCGGGTCTTCCCACGATTCCGCTTCGATACGGCTCGACAACGGGCCCCCCGAGCAATCCACAGGGTTCGTCAGGAACGCCGTATCCGTCGCTTCGCCACTCCCCTTCGGCGGATCATCGAATACCGAGACCATCCCCGGCTCCCCGAAAAACGTGAGAGTTGCGTTCGTCAACATCACGATCTCAGGGACACTCGGCGCACTCACACGCAACCTATACCCCAACGGGGAATGCACCACACTCGCAAACAGAAACACCGGGGTACCGTCGGCGGCGAACGCGAACTCCGCCGGGTAACCACCATCCGGCACCATATTATAAATAGCCGTCGTGTCAGCGCCACCCCCCGAGTGAATCACACCCTCACGGCCGAAGCCACCCATGAACGACAACATACCCACCATGCTCCCAACAGGACAACTGTTTCCACCAGCGCCAGAGCCGTGCGCGTTCGGGCCACCTGCTTCCAGCAGCTCGGTCTTTGTGCAGCGCGGTGTAGCCAACGGGTCGCCCGTGAAACCCACCGGTGCTTCCACCACGATATCCTTGATATTTTCAATAGACTTAAAAGCGTGATTCGGGGCGCCCTTTGGGCTCAGGGCGATCGGGAATCCGATCGTCGCTTCCAGCGACCACGGGTGCGCCCCCGCACCCAACGACGAAGTCCCATCCGCAGCAGTGGGTTCGAAACCAAATTCATCCAGACTCCAAGATATGGGCTGCGAGCTGACGGGGGTCTCCTCACCCACGGAGACCACGGCTGCCGAACCGCCGCCCGTGACCGACACTTCGTTACGCAACGGACCCACCAGACCCACCGCCGGAGCGTTCACCCACAGAGCCAACCCCGGCGTAGCATTACCCGGCGGTATCGATTCAAGAAACGTACAAGTCACGACCTGCCGCCCCTGCACATTACCGCTCACCCCACATTCTTCCCACGGCCTATTTTCACCTCCAGACTCACATCCAGACCCATCCACACAGAATTCTTCAGCTTCACTGAAGAAAGGACCTTCCCTGAACGTGATGCCCGCGGGCAACGTGTCCGTGACTGTCACCGGCCCACTCGACTGCGCATCACCGACATTCCTGACAATCAAATTGTAACGATCGCATTTTCTCGGCGTAACCTGCGTTTCGCGTTCAACGCATGGCACTTCGTCGCCCGGCGAGAAGCTGCTCGGCTCCGCCCACACGTGCACCGAGAACGCCGGCGTCCCTGCCCACACGGGGGCAACACCGAACGACAGGACACCCACAACCAACGCGAGTACCGCAAACACACACACCGACCAGCGCTCCTGAACGATACCCACAGCGATCACCCCCGGCCCTTCACATCGATAACAGAACCCTTCCCCCGCACCAGCACACGCCTCACCCTGCGCTTGGCACCATGCCGATGCCCTCCCTTCGCCCTGTGCTTCGACTTCGGCCTGGGCTTCGGCTTCGGCTTGGGTGGCAGGGCAACAGGTCCTGCCGCGACCGGCGGGAGATTCCCGCCCGCTACCGCGGACACGCTGCCCGCCACACCAAACGCGGGCGGTCCAACGGACGGGGGGCCCTGGCATCCTTCGCCTTCACACCCCGCTACAGCCGGGGCGGGGAACCCACCGCCAGCCCGCGCATCATAAAGATCATAATTCCCATCGACATCGCCCACCAACAACGGAGCGAGCGTCCCGAAGAACACATCCCCACCAGACTCAGAGATCCCCTGCAACGACTGCACGCTTAAGGCTTCCCCCTTTTCGCGTTCCTCATCGCCACGGGAGATCAGATACACATCCCCATTCGTGACCGAACCGACACTGCGATACTCATACAGGTTGACACCTGTACCTTCGCTCAACGCTTCAGTGCCCGGCGTCAGGGCGCCCGCGCTCTCGAACACCACCCGCGAGACGACCTGCGAACCTTCACCCACAGCCGACACCGCCAACCCACTCGTCGCATCAGCCGGATTGAACCCCAGGCGACTGATAGAGGGGTATCTCTGCACGGTGATGCTGGAACCGTGTTCGTTCGCGCTCGCCAACCCACCCGCGTAACCCGCCTGGCCCGTCGAGACACGCACCAGCGTTTCCTGCTGCGCATCGTACTCAAAGACCTGCGGTTCGCTGCTCGTATCCCCCGGCGTCAAATCAGCGACGCTCTGGAACACCACGAACCGCCCATCCGGCGTCGCCTGCACCGGCCGTTCATCATCCATGCTCCAGTCCCTGGCGTCTGCTTCGGAGAGCGTCGCGACGAACGCCACATGCCCAGCCGGATAGGTCCCGTCACGCTCAAACACATACAGATTCTCCCCACCCGCCACAGGTTCACGCCCTTCAGCGTCACTACCACTCAACACACCCTTCGCGACGAAATACACATGCGACCCATCCTCCGAAACACGCGCCACACCCTGCACTTCAGGTTCCGCGGACCCCATCGAAACCCGCACGACCTTCCTCCCCAGCACACCATCGAAGTCATACTCGTAAAGGTTCAACCCCGTATCCCCCGCGAACAATTCCTGGCCGGTGAGGAAGAACACCTTCGACCCATCCTCAGAGGCACCCTGGAAGACCGCCGGCGCCTTCACCGCCCCCGCATCACATGCTTCGCACTGCACAGCGGTAGGCTCGGAGATCGGGACCGATTCGACGCCACCCAGACGCGCCCACAATTCATCGACGACCGGCGCGACATGCCCTTCAGGCAATTCACAATGGTTACGCGAGTACGCCGTGAAGAACACCGTTTCCCCATCCCCCGACACCGCGTTATACACATCATTGACACCTTCACCGTCTTCCCCTTCATCTGCGCCCAGTACCGTCCCACAATCACTGACCAAACGCCCCACCCCATTCAACCCAACAAGCAGAGGATGCGTATTCCCAGTCCCCACATACTCATACAACGACCTCGTACGACCCCCGCCGTTTGAGGGCTCTTCAACCGTCGTATCGCCAGACCAATACGGCAGTCTCGTAGCGCCGGCAGCGCCGGCGAATTCATACCTGAACAGAACGTGCGAAAGGTCAGCCGACGCACCCGCAAAATGCAGCTTGTCAGCAAGTACACTAGGAAGTATGTACCCGCCGGCCGGGGAGCCACCCGTCAGCGACGGCGGGACCATCGGCCCAACCCCCACAAACGAACCATCCCCTTCACGCACATACAGACCTTCCGCATAAGCCGACTGAGACGCCTGACGCCCGACCCACAACGTTCTACCCAAGTCGCTGCTCACCGCCCGTAGTTCCCCGTAAGGAAGCACCGACCCCGGAGGATTCAACGCCGAAGTCACCCACCCCGACCCCGAGCGTACAGACTCATACCAATCTTCGAAAAAATAACCATCCCCGCCCACAGCACCCGCAAAGGCACCAGGCGATTCGATGAGCACACGCGACCCATCAGCCGACATCCATTCCGCGAGCGGCGCCGGATACCCATCCTTGAAAGCCGGCGAGACCATCTCATACGCCCGGCAATCCGGCAAAAAGCTCTCAAACCCCGGCAACGCTTCATTCGCACAGAACGCTTCCGTCGCATCCCCCGCCGCCCCCGCCGGCGAACCCAACACCAAAACAACCAGCAACCCCGCCAACACCAGCACAACGCGACGCACAAGCGACATCGGCAACGACATCGTCATCCCCTCCCCGGGCAATCGAGAACACGCCCACCCGGGAGGAGACCCGGGCAGCACAAAACCGCCCTACGCAAACAGCGAAGGACGGAAAAAGACAGCCAGGGCCTAGAAGCTACAAAGCCCGGCCAAGAGAGAGAGAGAGAGAGAGAGAGAATGCTTCAGAGACGCTGAAGCATCTAGTTACGGCCCCCAGAGGGGCCGCTAGACCATTGGCCGCGCCCTGCGCGGTGAAAACAAGATCACTCATCTCATACACCCTCATAAAGCGATCGAAATCCCTCTCCAGCATCCCTAAACGGTCCATGGACCCGCAACCAAACCGGGAGGACCCAAACCCGACCTATAAACGCCAGACACATGCCTGACGGAAACGAGTCTATACCATCCCCGTCGCAAAAGTCAAGCCTCAAAGGAAACACCCCTCGCACAGGGGTCAAGCCCCCAGTCAGCGCTGCCCGCGATGTGCCATGCGGCGAGGCCAGCCGCCCTCGCGCTTATGCGATCAGACGAATCGCGGCCCGTGCCGCCGCCTCGAGCGCCAGCTCCCGCCCTGCACCCTCCCACAGCGGGCGGGCGGGCGCCGTGAGCGCGAGGTCGCCGGGTTCGACCCTTCCCGGCTCCTGCCACAGCATGACCGCGGTCCGTCCTGTGAACCTGCGACTCATCCACACCATCCCGTCGGCGCGCGGCGCGGCGGCGTGGAGCGCCTGTGCCCAGCGTGCCGTCCAGGCGTACGCGGCGGCCGGCGTCTCGATCAGCTCGCCGTGTGTGACCCCGAGCCGTTGCAGCCCGTATCCGTGGAGCTGCACGAGGCTCAGTTCGCGGGTCGGCGCCAGCCCGCTGATAACCCTGCCATCCAGGCCCGCGAGCGGATACTGTCGGGTGACGCCGGGACGGATCGGGACGTCGTGGAACAACCCCTCGGCAATCGCAACGTCCTCGTCAAGCCCGGCGTAGAGGGTGGGAACGACCGGCCGGCCCACCGGGCGAAATCGCGCGCTCGGGCGGGACGAGGGGTTGAACTCCAGCTCGCCGAGGTCGTGGTCGTGCACCCGCACGAGGGGCGTGCCCGCCGCGAGAGCTTCCAGCTCGAACGCCAGATCCTGCGGCGCGGCCGGCTCCGGCAGGTCCTTCAAGCGGGGAGCGACAGCGCCTCGCCCGCCGCCGCAAGGACACGCTCGGAGCCCTCCTCGAGGAGGTCCACCGGGCGGCGATCCCACAGCCAGCCGCTCGGCGTGAGGAACCACAGCGCAAGCGCCCAACCGTCCAGCCCCCGCTCGCGCAGGGTCCTCGCCGCACGCTCCACCGTTGGACTCGGCCGCCCGTCGTGAAACTGAAACGCCGGATACAGCACGCGACCGTGCCACGGCACTCCCACGATCCGCCCTTCGCTGTGCCAGCGCGACGCCAGCGCAGAGCGATTGGCGGCGGTCGAACCGGCCCGATCAGCCACCTGCTCGGCCGTGAGCGCCCCAAACTCCTTCAGCAGCTCCTCGCGCGCCTGGGCGTTCTGCTGAGCGTGCCACGCCTCCGCGGGCGAGGGAACCGACTCGGGAAGCATCGCATCGATCACCACCTCCAGCCGCCGCCGCGTGGTGGCCGAACGCCCCCCATCCGTCAACAGATTCCGCGTCGCATTCGCGAGAATCCGCTGCACCGTCTGCGCGCTGATCGAGAGCCGCTTGGCAATCTCACGATTGGAAAGCCCCTCCGCATAGACGAACGAAAGCACCTCGCGTTCACGCGGCGAAAGACCGTCCATAATGAGCTCATGCGCAGATACCGCAGCGTTCATGAGATTCATTCTAGCCGATGACGACTCGCCGCCGGGGCCAGACGCCTCATGGCAGACCGAGAGTATGTGCGGGAAGCGCGCGAGGTCGCCTCCGCCGTCACCCGTCTGTTTGGGCTTTGATTGCTTGCTCGACTTCGGTGCCGCGCTGGGTGAGGGCCCAGCGGTTGGGCTCGCCCTTGGAGTGCCCCTGGCCGGTGTTGATGACCAGGCCGAGGCTTTCCAGGCGGCGCAGCAGCTTGGAGATCTGCCCCTGGTCCTCCACGCCCGCCGTGTCGGCGACCTGCCGATTCGAGGCCCCCGGGTGCGCCCCGACCGCTACCAGCACCCGCACCGTGCGATACGTCAGACGCATGCTCAGGCCCCGCAATGGGTCGCGGTGCTCCCTGCGCGCCGCGTGGTCGAAGGCGGGAGCGGGCCGCTCGATCTCCCTGCGCGCCGCCGAGGGCCCCAGGTAGGGGCCCACGATCAGTCCCATCAGCGGGCCGAGCAGGCCGGTGAGCGGCGCGGGGTCGCGCTGCAGCAGGCGGGTATGGACCAGCGCGAACGCGCCGCCGAGGACACCCTCGGCCGTCAAGGGCGGCGGCTGCGTCTTCGCCAGCGCGCGGCCCTCGTCCACCACGGCCACCAGCTGCGCCAACAGCTCCCCGCGGTGCGCGAGCACCCTCGGGCCGCCGCCAAGGGCCTCCACGATCAACAGGCGGCCCATGTCGGGCTCCTCATCCACGAACAACAGCAACGCGGCGACAGCAGCCCGCAGCCTTGCCTGCCAGCCACGCGCGGCCCCATACGCCGGGAGCACTCGCTCCCCGGCGCGGGAGACGGCGACCTCGAACGCCTCCGCGAGACAATCTTCGCGGTCGGCGAACATCTCATAGAACGTGCGCCTTGAGACACCCGAGCGCGCTACGACGTGCGCGACCGTCGCGTTGCCCGCACCACGCTCCCCCGCGACTTCCATCATCGCCGTCAGCATCCGCGCCCGCTGGATCTCACTGACCTTCTCACGCCCTACCCCCGCCGTCTCACCACCACGGGGCTTGGCGTCACGCACAGACATCAGCGCAGCCACCCCTACTTCCCCTTCGCCTTACCGTGCTTCCTGACCGCCTTCTTCTTCGCCTTGGGCTTGGCCTTGGGACAGCCCGTGACGGCGATCCTCACGTTCTGCCTGACCTGCGCACCGTTCTGCCCCGTGATCGTGAACGGCATCGCCAGACTCTGGCCGCAGAGGCTGCCCTTCGCCTTCGCGGGGACGACCGCCGCTAGGCCCGAGTGCGGACCCTCGGGGAGCGTCAACTGGAACGAGCTGATCGGGGCATCGGGGACACTCGCGAACGTACTGCTCGTGACACCCTTCTTGATGTCGATGCTGCCCGTCAAATCGACGGTGACGCCTTCGCCCTGCAGGATCGCCACGACGTTCGGGAACGCCGCGCCACCGTGCGACACCAGGTACGCCGGACCCATCACCGGGCCCGCGAGGATCGGCGTACTCGCCGTCGCGACCCCGATGTCCGAGCCCGCCGGGCACGACGCGGGGTTCGCGGCGAACGTCGCTTCCGGGCATGCCTGCTGGATCGTCGTCAGGCGCGCCGGGAGCTGCTTGGGCAATGTCACCGCGACGCTGCGGACGTTCGCGTTCCCCGCGGGGAACGCACCCTTCACGGTCAGGCTCGCCCCGCTCTTCTTACTCGTCCTCGCCTGCGTACTCACACTGAACACCGGATGAAACGGCAAGCCCGCACACCCGGTCGCCGCGAACGGGCTCGACACGCCCACCGACGCGCCCTGCGCCCCAGTGATCGTCCCCGCCAGCTGCAACTGGCTGCAGTTCGTCGGGTTGAAGATGAACCCTTCACGGTCGATGCTCACGTTCACCGTCTGGATCCGCAACGGGACACCGTCCAACAGCTGCGGCACCGGGTCGCTCGTGACCGTGATCTGCGCCGTGTTCGGATCGACGTGGATCGCCGCGCGAACCACCACATCACCGAGGTTGAACGGCCCAGCCTGCGCGGGCACCACGATCGACAGGCCAAACGGCTGACCCTTATACGGGCCCGTGAGATACACCCGGCCCTGCGTCCAAAACGGGTGCGACCCCGAGCCCGCCGCGACCGTCGTCGCCCCGACCTGGCTCCCCGCCGAACACGCGCCCTGCGCGGCCAAGGGTTCCCCGCACAGCGGGATACCGGCCAGCTTCCCCAGCAGGCCCGGGGGCATCGTCAACGAGAGCCCCGACAGGTCCTGTTCACGATCGTGGCGGGAGAACGTCAGCGTGAACGCGCTGAACGCACCACCCACCGGAGAGACCGTGCCCCCACTGAAACCCGGGCTGAACGGCATACTCGCGGGACACGCCCCACCATTGCCATCCCAATCCACATTGAACGAGCTGGACCCGACGGCATCCGGCGTCACCGGGCTGCTCCACGGCGTCAGATCGCTCACAGTGCTCGCCGCCCCACACGACTGGGGATTCGCCAACGGCGCCCTCGGCCCGGACTTCAGGCGCAGCTTGAATTCGCTGATCGGCTGCTGAATCAAGTTTTCAAAGCGCGCCGTGACCCTCCCCGTCGCGGGATCCACCGACGTGACACCGGGGAACTTCACCGTGAACCCCGGACCCTGCACTTCCACGTAGAGCCCGAACAGTTCGCCGTTACTCGCGCTCGCCGCGGTACACGCCGGCTGGCCTTCCCCACCACACTTCGGAGAAGCCAGATACACACGCCCCTCAAGCGGTTCGCTCAGCGCCGGCGTCACGGCTTCGACGGTCCCGATCTGCGACCCCAACGGACACCCACCCGGGGCCGTCGAATCCAACGCGATCTGCGCTTCATCACAACCCTGAAGACCATCCACCGCCGACGGGGACAGCGCCACACCTTCCGGCAGCGTCACCGACACATCCTTCACCTCCGGGGTCGCCAGTTCGCTGAACGCACTGGTCTGCGGGACCTTCACCACCGTCGTATAACCCGACGGCTCATCCGCCTGCGTCGTACCACCTTCACCCACGCTCGGACCGAACGACAGCGACGGGTTGAACGACAGCAGTCCGCAACCCGACAGCGACGGGTACGTGACCGCTTCGCGGGACACCGGATGATTCGGGTCTTCATAGGATTCCGCTTCGACACGGCTCGACAAGCCACCCGTCGAGCAATCCACCGGGTTGGTCAAGAACGCCGCTTCGGACCCTTGCCCGAACACCCGACCCGGAGCGCCGAAGAACGAAAGCGAGACAAAGGAAATCCTCGCTATCTCCGGGACACCCGGAGTCGTCACCCGCAGGGCGTACCCGGAGCCGGCATGCACGATGCTCGCATACAGGGAGACCGGGATACCGTCCGCTTTGACCGCGAGCTCCGCGGGATAACCGCCCTCCGGGACCATGTTATAGACGCCCGTCAAGTTACCGCCACCCGACATGTTCAACGCGCCCCTCGAGTTCAGGCCACCGCCGAAGACCATCGTACCGACACGACTCCCTGGCGGGCAATCGTTCCTCCCAGCCTCGATCCCGTTCAGGTACGGCCCTTCGTGTTCCTGCAGCTCGGTCTGCGTGCAGCGCTGCGGTGTCACCAACGGGTCCCCGACAAACCCCACGGGCAAATCCACCACGATATCCTTGACCTCTTCCGCAGGCACAAACGACCTCGGCCCAGCCTTCCATATCGGCATAGGGAACCCGATGTTCGTCGTGAACGCCCACGGGTGCGCACCCGCGCCCAGCAGCGACGTGCCATCCGCCGCGGTCGGTTCCACGCTGAATTCGTCCACGGAGAACGGCAGGGGCGCGCTGACGGGGGTTTCCTGGCTCGCCGAGACAGCAGCCGCCCCGCCACCGCTGACCGACACTTCGTTGCGCAGCGGACCCGGCACGCCCACCCCGGGAGCGTTCACCCATAATTGCAGATCGGGCGAAGAGCTACCCACTGGTATCGATTCCGAAAACGAACACGTCACGACCCACCGGCCCTGCGGGTTTTCACTCGCCGAGCATTCCCACGATTCCCCGCTACTCCCATTAATACCATACGCGCCGTAAGACTGGACGACTTCCCGGAATGTGATGCCCGCGGGCAGCGTGTCTGTCAACGTGACCGGCCCACTCGATTCCGCGTCACCCACGTTTAGGACCACCACCTGATAGCGATCGCACTTTTCTGCCGGTTCGGCGCACGCCGCGGCATCCCCCGCCGAGAAGCTGCTCGGCTCGGCAACAGCATGAATCGAGAACGCGGGCGTCCCCGCAGCCAACACCGGGGAAGATCCAAACGACGCACCACCCAATACCGCGAGCAACACCGGCAACACACACTTCGCACACCGCTTCGCATCGAAACCCACAGCGATCACCCCCGGCCCTTCACATCGACAACAGAACCCCTGCCCTCCACCGACCTATCTCTCTTCTTTTTCTGCTGCCTGTGCTTGACGGCGTGATGCCTGCGCTTCGCCCTGGGCTTCTTCGGCTTGGGCTTCGGACCGGGCGCCACAGGACCGGGCGCCGCCGCCGGCGGGAGATTCCCACCAGCCACCGCACCGACGCTACCCGCCACACCAAACGACGGACCCACCGACGGCGAGCCCTGACAACCTTCACCTTCACACCCCGCGGGCGCTGCGGGCGCTGTGAAACCACCACCAGACCGCGCGTCATACAAATCGTAGTTCGTATCGACATCCTGCGCCAGCAACGGATCGGCCGTCCCGAAGAACACATCCGCACCCGAAGCATCCAACCCATCCGTTATCACGTTCTGCTTGTTCGTGCCGTCGGAGATCAGATATACACTGCCATCCGCGATCGAACCGACGCTGCGATACTCATACACACTGCTCGCACCCGCCCCAGCAGCCACTTCCGCACCAGGCGTCAGCGCGCCCTTGCTGGAGAACACGACCCGCGAGACCACCTGGCCGCCTTCAACCACAGCCGACACCGCCAAATGCGTCGCCGCCTGCGCCGGCTGAAACCCACTTACGTACGAATAGTCCTGGCTGCGGATTTCCGAGGCGTGCGCGTTCGCGTTCGCCAACCCGCTCGCGTAACCGGCCTGGCCGGTGGAAACACGCACCAGCCTTTCCGCGAGCGCATCGTACTCAAACACCTGCGGTTCGCTGCTCGTATCCCCCGGTGTGAGATCGGCGACGCTCTGGAACACCACGAACCGGCCATCCGGCGTGACCTGCACCGGCCTTCCCAGGTCATCCGCTTCCCAGTCCACCAGGTCCGCCGGGGAGAGCGTCGCGACAAACGCAACGCGCCCCGCCGGGTAAACCGCGTCACGCTCGAACACATACAGGTTCTCGCCACCCAGAACAGGTTCACGGCCTTCGGCGTTCCTGCCGCTCAAAACGCCCTTTGCGACGAAATACACGTGCGTCCCGTCCTCGGACACCCGCGCGACACCCTGCACTTCGGGTTCTTCAGAGCCAGTCGAGACACGCACGATCTTCTCATGCAGCGGATCATCGAAATCGTACTCGTACAGGTTCATCCCCCGAGCGCCCGCGAACAGTTCCTGTTCGGTCAAAAAGAACGCCTTCGAACCATCTTCAGAAGCGCCCTGGAACACCGCCGGCTCCTTCACCGCCCCCGCATCGCACGCTTCGCACTGAACAGGCGAAGGCTCCGATATCGGCACCGATTCGATCCCCCCAAGCCGCGCCCACAATTCATCGACCGCCGGAGTAACAGCCCCAGCCTGCCTGAAAGCCGGTTCACAATAATCGCTTTCGCCCGCAGCCGTGAAGAACACCGTACTCCCATCGGAGGACACGGCGTTATACACATCCCCAGACCCAATACCCGTAGACGAACCCAACGTCGTCCCACAGTCGCTGATCAAGCGCCCCTGCGCATTCAAGCCAACCAGCGAAGGCCGCGTATTATCCCTACCAACATACTCATACAAATCCCCGTCCCGTGGTCCTTCGCTTTCAGTCGTATCACCAGGCCAAAACGGGGTCACACCGACACTGAAGCCTACTGGAGGCTGAATCTGGAACAGCACATGGGAAAGATCCGCCGACGCACCCGCATACTTACCAGTTTCCGTAAAGGCGCCGTCCTGCGGAAATGCGCCTGCTGGAGGACCGCCCACCAGCGACGGCGGGAACATCGGCCCCACCTCCACAAACGAGCCATCCGGTTCGCGCACATACAAATCTTCCGCATACCACGACTGCGACGCCGAACGCACCCTGAACAACACCCTGCTGAGATCGCTGCTCGCCGCCAAGAATTCGCTGTAGGGGAACAGCGAGCCCGGCGGCGTCACCGGCGACACCCCCCACCCCGAACCCGCACGCGCAAACATATAATAAGCACCTTCGGTGCCGGAGTTGTCTTCAGCACCTGCAAAGACACCGAAGTTTCCGGCTTCGAGCACACGCGATCCGTCGCTCGAAACCGCCGCCGGCGAGCCGAGTGCCTGCCCATCCTTAAACGGCGGCGTGACCATCTCATACGCCCGGCAATCCGGCATGCTCGCCACGAACCCCGGCAACGCTTCATTCGCGCAGAACGCTTCCGTCGCGTCCCCCGCCCCCAGCGCCCCCGCCGGCGCCCCCAACCCCACGACGACCAGCAACCCTGCAACAAGCAGCACGAAGCGGCGCAGCATCACCATCAAGATCCCCTCCCAGAGCAGTAAAGAACACGCCCACCCGGGAGGAGACCCGAGCAGCACAAAACCGCCCTACGCAAAAAGCGAAGGACGGAAAAAGACAGCCAGGGCCTAGAAGCTACAAACCCCGGCCAAGAGAGAGAGAGAGAGAGAGAGAGATGCTTCAGAGACGCTGAAGCATCTGGTTACGGCCCCCAACGGGGCCGTAAGACCATTGGCCGCGCCCTGCGCGGTGAAAACAAGATCACTCATCTCATACACCCTCATAAAGCGATCGAAATCCCTCTCCAGCATCCCTATACGGTCCATGGACCCCGCAACCAACCGGGAGGACCCAAACCCGACCTATCGACGCCAGACACATGCCTGACGGAAACGAGTCTATACCATCCCCGTCGCAAAAGTCAAGCCCCAAAGGAAACACCCCTCGCACAGGGGTCAAGCCTCCTGACGGACTGGCCAGCGCGCACGGCTCGTCCAAGGGATCGAGCCCGCGGCGTCCGAGCCTCAGCGAGGGTCGCTGCGGTAGGCGACGGAGCGATGGCGGATCGCCGTCACGCGGACCGTGCGACTCCCATCCCTGAGTTCGTAGAGGACCCGGTAGGACCCGACGTGCAGGGCCTGCAGGCCAGCGAGCCGCCCGCGCAGATCGTAGCCGCTGTCGGGCTCCCGCCCAAGCAGAGCGATGGAGTCTTCTACGGCGTCCATCAGCGGCCAGTCAAGATCGAGCAGCGCGAGCCGGGCGGCGCGTACGAGAACGATCCGCGCCACGAATCAACTGGCGGCGCGGAGTCTGGCAGCCCGAAGCTCAGCGAGCTCCTGCTGCACCTCCTCGAACGGGACCGTTTCCCCCCGCTCGCCCTCGGCCCGGCCGGCCTCGATCGCCGCCATCGCATCCTTGTCGGAAAGGATCTCAACCGTTTCCTCCAGCGCCTCATACTCGTCGATCGGCACGACCACCGCGGCCGGCCGCCCATTGCGCGTCACCACCACATGATCGCGCCGATCGGCGACATCGCTGAGCATTTGCGAAAGGTTGTCGCGAAACTCCCGCACGGGCACCGTTTTGGCCATGGGCGAAGTGTACCGTATTGCGTACATGAGATCGGCCCTGGCTATGTCCCGCCCGTCATGTGCCTGGCGGCAAGGCCAGCCCACTCGCCATACGGCGCGAAGAACTCTCTGACCTCGTGCTCCTGCACCCGCGCGTGGGGGTCGCCTCCTGAGAGGTGGCGCCCGACGAGCTTGAGGTAGCCGAGGTCGCCGGCGGGGATCTGGTCGTGGCGGCCCTGGCCGTAGAGGGCCAGCATCTCGACCGTCCACGAGCCGATGCCGGGGATCGCGCGCAGGCGCTGCCAGGCGCGCTCGTGGTCGGGGGCGTACAGGTCGATGCGCCGGCGCGCGACTTCGCGCGCGGCGCGCACGAGCGTGCGGGCGCGGGACCCGCCTAGGTCCAGCGCTTGCAGGTAGGCGGGCGCGACATCGGCCAGCGCCTGCGGCGATGGCACGTCGCGCAGCGCGACCCCGTCCTGTCCGTCTGCTCGGCCTGCCCCGGTCTCGCTTCCCCAGCCGTCCCAGCGCGGGCCCAGGCGCCAGACGATGCGCCGCTCGATTTCCGCGGCGCGCTCGAACTCGATCAGCTGCTCGCAGATCGCCCAGGCAAGCGCCTCGAAGGGCTCGGGGCGGCGGCGGATGCGCAGGTGCAGGCGGCGCCGCACGGAGTGGCCAATCAGCGGATCGTCGCGGAAGCGCTCGTGGAAGGCGCGCAGATCCTCGTCCACGCCGAGCGCGAAGCGCATGCGCGCGATGCCGTGGCGGGCCGCCGCGCGCGTGTCGGCGCGCGCGCCGAACAGGACCGTTTCGGGCGAGGTCTGCGCCACACGCACGACGACGGGTCGCCCCTCGTGGTGCAGCAGCCGGTGGAGCACTCCGGAGCGATGGCGCAGCACCCCGTCGGCGCCCCCGTGCAGCGGCAGGCGAAACGGCCAGGGCGGCCGGACCTCCTCGCGCAGCTCCACCCCGGCGCTCAGCCCTGCTCGCCGCCGCCCAGCAGGTGGATGTCCACCAGCAGCGAGCGGGTGGAGACGATCTGCAACGCCTCGACGCGGCCCCGGGGCGAGCGCCTGAGCAGACGCCGGCGGGGTGGCGTGCCCGCGGACAGCGCGGCGCGATTGTGGCGGCGGCTGACCAGGCCCACGACGGCGGCGCCCGCGACGAACCCTCCGGCTGCAACGGCGGCGGCCTGCACCGCGGGGACCATCCCGCGCGCCGCAACCGGCAGCGCGGAGACGGGCGCGACGAGCACCCGCTCCTCGGATTCGACTAGCAGGGCGTCGACTTCCTCGGTGACCGACTCGTCCTGCGGCTCGTGCGGCTCGCTCACTGAGTTCAGTGTAAAGAGCGCGTCAGACCGCTACGCCGGCACGGCGACTGCCGTGGTGTCCGTCGCCTCGGCCGTGTCGTCCAGCAGCCGCTCATACATCCGGTACTTCTTGACGACCCGCCCCCCCATCGCTTCCATGCCGCGGTTCATCGCGGTGTTGGTCTCGAGGATCCAGCCCATCTCCCCGCCCTTCTGGGGGCGCGCTTCGGCGGCGTCGAAGTGCATCTCGTACAGCTTGGCGGCGACGCCGGTGTGCTGGTACTCGGGCTTGACGCCCAGCCAGCCGACGCGCACGCGGGTCATGATCGAGCCCTTGCGCAGGAAGTACCACCAGCCCAGCGGGAACAGGCGGCCCTTCATCTTCGCCAGCACCTGGTTGATGTCGGGGACGGTGATCGCGATGCCCACCACCTCGCCCGTGTCTTCGCGCTCGGCGATCATGAACCAGTGCTTGTCGAAGGCCAGCTGCAGCTCCTGGGCGAGCGCGTCGAGATCCTTCTTGGAGTAGGGGATGAAGTCCCAGTTCTGTGACCACGCGCTGTTGTAGACCTCGGCGAAGGAATCCAGGTCCCTGCGCAGCTGGCGGCGGCGCATCGCTCGCACGCGGATGCCGTGCTCTGACTGCGCCTTGGCGGCCAGCTCCCAGATCACCGGCAGCACCCGGTCGCGTTCGCTGACCTCGAGGTTCCACATCAACAGGTCCATCGCCTTGGTCATGCCCGCCTCCTCCAAGAGGCGCTGGTAGTAGGGCGGGTGCCACGGCTGCAGGATCATCGGGCGCACGTCGTAGCCCTCGATCAGGATGCCGCACTCGTCGTTCATCGCGAAGTCGGCGGGCCCCAGCATGCGCCCGCAGCCGCGCTGGGCGAGCCACGCCTGCGCGGCGTCGAGCAGCGCGCCCAGCACCTGCGCGTCCTGCTCGAACTCGACGAACCCGAACCAGCCGCAGTTTTCGGCGTGCTGCTCGTTGAAGGAGCGGTTGATGTGCGCGGTGATGCGGCCCGCCACGCGCCCGTCGCGCCGCGCGAGGAAATAGGCGCCCTCGCCGTGGCTGAAGAAGGCGTTCATGCGCCTGCTCAGGTACACGTGGCGCTCGAGCTTCAGCGGGGGGACCCACAGCGGGTGGTTAGAGTGCAGGCGGAAGGGGAGGTTGACGAACTCCCGCATGTCCCTCCAGCCGGAGGCTTCTCTGACTTCGACAGCCACTGCGCGGGCACCATACATGCACACCACACCAGACGTCTTCGCCAAGGTCCGCCACCACGAACGCTCGGAGCTGCTGGACGCCGCGCGCGCGGCGGACGTGCTGCCCTACTTCCACGTGCTCACCTCGCCGGCGATGCCCGTGGTGGAGATGGAGGGCGCGCAGCGGATCATGCTGGGCTCCAACAACTACCTCGGGCTGACCGGCGACGAGCGCGTGCTGCAGGGCGCGCAGGACGCCCTGCAGCGCTACGGCACCGGGCTGACCGGCTCGCGCCTGTTGAACGGCACGATCCCGCTGCACCTGGAACTGGAGGAGGAGATCGCGCAGTGGCTGAACACCGAGGAGGCGATCGTCTTCACCACCGGCCACCAGGCCAACCTGGGCACGCTCGGCACGCTGCTGGGGCCGGGCGACACGGTGATCGCCGACGCCGGCGACCACGCCTCGATCCTCGACGGCTGCCTCCTGTCGCGCGCGAAGCTGCGCCCCTTCCGCCACAACCGCCTGGACAAGCTCGAGAAGATGCTCCAGCGCGCCCAGGGCGACGGCGGGGGCGGCATGCTCGTGGTGGTCGACGGCGTCTTCTCGATGGAGGGCGACATCGCGCCGCTGCACGAGATCTGCGCGCTGTGCGAGCGCTACGGCGCGCGGTTGATGGTCGACGAGGCGCACGGCGCGGGCGTGCTCGGCGCGCGCGGCGCGGGCTCCTGCGAGCTGTTGGGCGTCGAGGGGCGCGTGGACCTGCGCATGGGCACCTTTTCGAAGTCGCTCGCCTCCTGCGGCGGCTTCATCGCCGGCGACCACGAGGTGGTGGAGTACCTGCGCCTGTACTCGCGCGCCTTCCTGTTCACAGCCTCCGCGGTCCCCGCCGCGCTGGGCGCGGCGCTCGCGGCGCTGCGCATCGTGCGCTCGCCGGAGGGCCCGCCGCTGTTGGAGCGGGTGCTGGGCAACGCCACCCGCCTGCGCGACGGGCTGCACCAGCTGGGCTTCGCGGTGGTCTCGCCGCAGGAGTTGCCCGACGGAGGGTCGATCGTCACGCCGATCGTGCCCGTGCTCGTGGGCGACGACTGGAGGGCGGCTCTTTTGTGGAAGGCGCTCTACGACAAGGGCGTGTTCGTCAACACCGCGCTGCACCCCGCGGTGCCCCCGGGCGGGGCGCTGCTGCGCACGAGCGTGATGGCCACACACGACGAGGCCGTGCTGGACCGCGCGCTGGAGGTCTTCGCCGCGGTCAAACGCGGGTTCGAGGCCGAGCACGGACCGCTGCCAGGACCGGGCGCGCTTTGAAACTTGTCCGATCCTTGTCCAATTCCTCACAAAGGGTGACCAGAAAGAAAAAGGTCGCTTTTAGCGCACGATCTGTGCGCAGGGCGTTGACCGCGGACCCCCTGCTGGCGTAGCTTGCAGGGGCGTCCACAGATCGTTCGGGGTCCACGCCAAGCCGCCGGTAAAGGGGTGCCGGAGGTGGGCGAGGGTTCGTCGGTGGGCACGGCCTCTGGCGGTCGTGCAGCGGCGCGACTCTAAAAAATCAAGCACGGATGTCGCCTCGGAGAAGCCTCCGCGGCGACGGGGAGTGAGCACACATGAACGCGACAGCGACGATTGCCCCTGCCGGCCGGCCGAGTGCGGTTGGCGAGCCCCAGTATTTGCGCGCCCTGGACCGCGCCAACAAGGTGCGCCTGGCCCGCGCGGATCTCAAGCGCAGGGTGGCCACGGGCCGGACGAGCGTCGCCGAGGTGATCCTGCAGTGCCCCTGGGAGGCGCACAGCATGTCCGTCGCGGACCTGTTGATGAGCCAGCGCCGCTGGGGCGCAAGCCGCTGCCGCAAGTTCCTCGCGCAGGTGCCGATGTCCGAGACCAAGACGGTCGGCACCATGACCGACCGTCAAAGGCGCACGCTGGCGACGATGCTCAGGCCCGTCACAGAGAGGCCCGCGCCGCAGCGCGAGCCCAAAATAACGGACAGCCAGAGGACAGCTTCAGCTGCCACCAGCCGCTGAGCATGCCGATCAGGCCGAGGCGGGGGCGCACCTCCCACACCCCGCAGCCGCCTTCGCCGAGGTCGGCCACCGGCAGCCGCGTGAACTTGTAGCGCCCCGGTTCCAGGCGCATCAGCCGTAGCAGCGCGCGCGCGCGGCGCTCGCGCTCGGCGCGCGCGACGGCCAGCTGCTGGGCCTCGCGCACACGCATCGCCAGCCTGTCGCGCAGGCGCTCCAGCTCGCCCAGGGTGAGCAGCCGCGGCCCGCTGCGGACCTCGCGCGCGGCGAGCACATCGGGGCGCGCGGAGCCGCTGCCGGGGATGTGCGGAAAGCCGTCCGCCACGATCCCCGCGAGCTCGCGCTCCAGCTTGGCGACCTGCGCGCGCAGCGTCTCCCCGGCGGCGCGCTCGCCGTACAGCGATTCTTCGGTGGTGCGCTCGTCGCGCAGCAACTCCCTGGCGGCCCACTCGCCGCCCGCTCGATCGGTGCTCAGCTCAGCTGTGGTCATAAACCCCTCCTCACGCTGCCTCGACTGAATGATTCTACCGCTCTCGCGCCGCCCATTCGAGGGTACTCTGCGCACTCCACAGCGCCTCCTCCACCTGCAGCTCGGGCACGCCCGGCACCTGCAGCGCAAACAGCGCCAGCCGGCGCGTCCTGGCGTGCACCCCGTGCTCGGGGGCCAGCTCGCCGAACAGCAGCCCCAGGGCGGCCGAGGCGTCGGCCACCACCAGCTGCCCGTCCTGCAGCTCGCGCGCCCGCGCCGCGCGGCCCAGCGGCTCGCCGCGGCGGCTGAGGCGTACCCCCAGCGGGCCGTCCAGCGCCTCGCCGTCGAGCGCCCACACGGGCACTCCCGTGTCCACCAGGGCCAGCAGCAGCACGTCGCGCAGCAGCCCGCGCGAGACGAAGCCGCCGTCGAACATCCGTTCCAGCACCGCGCCCTCCATCGGCGTGCGCTGCACGTCGGGGTCCAGGCCGATATGGCGAAAGAACACGCGGTAGGCGGCGGGCACCGCCTGGCGGCGGACCATCACCGCCTGCGCGCCCGACCAGCGATCGGACAGCGCCGCCAGACGCTCCCTGATCCCCTGCGGCGAGCCGCCGGTGAGCGAGCCGGCGCCCTCCAGCTGCGCTTCGCTGACCACCAGGCGCAGGTCGGGGAAGGCCTCCTGCACCTCCTGGGCGCACCAGCCCACCACCGCCGTCGGCCTCGGCTCCGCATCCGGCGCGCGGAGCTCCCCCGCGGGCTCGCCGCTCATGCCGACCCCCCTCGCCCCTGTCCTCGCCACCCACGGGCGCGGGCGCCCGCCACCAGCGCCGCGACTCTTGTGCGCAGCACGGCCTGGGAGGGCGCTTCCAAGAGCGCCCTGCTCTGCACCACACCGCCCGGGTAGACGAAGTTCACCTGCGGGCAGCTTGACACCTTGTAGAGCACTGTCAACACCCCGTCGCTGTCGATGCCCACCGGCAGCGTGAGCCCGTGCGCGGCCATCAGACGTCGCAGCGCGCCGTGTTCGCCCCCGATCGCCACCGCCGCGAAGCGCACCCCGGGGAACGCGGGCGCGAGCGCCTGCATCCGATCGAGCACCGCCGGACAGGAGCCGCCGTCCACGAACAGCGCCAGCACCAACGGCCCCTCTTCGTAGAGTTCGCACACGTTCATGATCCGCGGGCCGCGCACGGTGCACGCCGGACGGCTCCCGGCCGATCCGTCGTCGGCGTGGGTGGCGACGTTGGCGTCGCCTTCCAGCGTGCCCTTGGCGAGCGGGACCGCGAACGGCGGGACGCGTTCGCCGGGCACGATGCCGTCCGCCCCGCGCGGCTTCGTCAAGAGCGTGTTGAGCACGATCAATCCCACCAGCACCAGCCCGAGCACTGTCGCGTAGCGCCCATAACGGCGGCTGGTGGCGGCCGCCGAAAGGCCCGGGACCACCTGCGAGGGTTGCTCCCGCCCAGCCGGCCTCTCCCGCCCAGGCCGCTTCTCCCGCTCAGGCGGTTTCTCCCGCTCAGGCGGCTTCATGGTGGGCCTGCCCACGCCGGCGCCGCGCGGCCCCCGGCAGACGGTCGCGGGCCGCGCCGAGCCACCCACCGGGGAGACTCGCCAGCACGCCCCGCTCCACCACCAGCAGCGAGGCGGGCAGCGCCAGCAGCACGCCCACCAGCGAAACGCTGAGATCGATCAGCGTGACGATGCCGAAGTCGCGCAGCATCTGGATGTCCGAGAGCGCCAGCACGCCGAAGCCGGCGATCGCCGTCACGCCAGAGGCCACCACCGCTCGACCGGTGCGGCGATAGGCGTGGCGCAGCGCCTCCACCAGCGAGGCGCCCGCGACCCGCTCCTGGCGGCAGCGCTCGGCGAGCAGCACGCTGAACTCGGTCGCCACCGCCAGCACCAGCGCGCCGAGCGTCACCGACATCGGGTTCAGCGGCACGCGCAGCACGAACACCACCAGCGCCGACCACCCCGTCGCCAGCGCCACCGGCAGCAGCGGCGCGAGCGCGCGGCGCCCGTCGCCGCGGAAGCCCGCCAGCAGCACAAGCCCCACCGCCACCAGCCCCACCAGCAGCGTCAGCATGCGCCGCCACACCGAGGCCACCTGCGCGTCGGCCTGGGCCGCCAGCACCGGCAGGCCGACGAGCTGCACGCTCACCCCCGCGGGCGGGTGCAGCGCAGCGCGCATCCCTTCGATCGTCTGCTGCTGCTGGGCGAGGCTCATCAGGCGGATGCCGAAGGCGAGCGTCGCCACCTGGTGGCCGGGGGCGATCACCTCCTGGGAGAAGTAGGCGGGGATCGCCCTCAGCAGCGCGTTGACCTCGGCCTGGGTGAGCTTCGTCGCGCCAGTGCCACCGGACCCGCCGAACAGGTCAGGCAGCGAGAAGGCCGGGCACAGCTGCGCCTGCCCGCACCCGCGGGTCGCCGTGTAGCCGAAGCGCTTCAGCACGGCGCTCTCATAGGAACTCATCCATTCGATCGTCTTCTGCTTGGTGAGGTTCTTGGAGCTCACCAGCATGTCGATTTCTCCACCTACCCCCGACGCATGCTCCAGCGTGTTGAGGTTGCGCAGCGAAGCCATGTTCTGGGGCACCAACTTGGTGATGTCGGTCTCCACGCGCGTCTGTGTGTCGAGGCCCCACCCCATGACCGCCAGCGCCAGGCCGACGGCCAGCACGCGGCCGGGGCGCCGCACCGCCACCACCAGGGCGACGTGCTCCACCAGGCGCGTCAGCGGGTTCTCCAGCAGCAGCTCGCGCGCCCCGCGCCAGGCGCCCGCCAGCCAGCCCTCAACGCCGGTGAGCCTGGGTTCGCCGGCCGGCGCAAGCAGCACCAGCGCCGCCGAGCCCACCACCAGCGCGCAGGCGAACGCCACCGCCAGGCCCACCACCAGCAGCACGCCGAAGCCGCGCACCATCGGCACCGGCGAGAGCTCCAGGGCCAGCACGCCGGCGGCACTCGCCGCGCACGCCAACGCGATCGTCGGCCCCCCAGCGGCGGTCGCCTTGCGCACTGCGCCTGTCATGCCCCGCGCGACCCTCTCCTCCTTAAAGTCCTCCCTCTCGCCCGCCACGCGCAGCGGCCCCTCCCCCACGCGCGAGCGCTCCTCCTCGATGCGCGACTGAAACTGGATCGCGTAGTCCACCGCCAGGCCGACGAGGACGGGCAGGACGGCGACCTGCGCGATCGACAGCTCCCCGCCCGCGAGCGCCAGGGCGCCGAAGGTCAGCGCGCACGCCAGCGCCGCCACCGCGAGGGGCAACAGGCGCGGGCGACCGGTGAAGACGAGGCCCAGGGTGAGCGCCATCACCAGCGCCACCGCCACCAGCAGGAGCAAGAGCGTGTGCGAGATCGACCCTGTCAGGTCGGCCACGATCGCCGGCTCCCCGGTCACGAGGTAGCTCTCGCCGTGGGCCAGGCGCCACTGGGGCATCGCCACCGCCTGGCGGATCAGTTCGATCGTGCGCGTGCGCTGGGCCTGGCTCAGCCCCGCGCGCATGCGTACTGAGACCAGCGCCTCGTCGCGCGAGGGGAACAGATAGGCGAAGCGCTGCTTGGGCGTCCCCGGGGGCTTCGTGCCCGTGGCGTCGAACACCAGCGTGGAGACGAAGTTGGGGTCGCTGATGCTCGGCAGCGAGCTCAGCCCGTAGCGCACTCCCTCGGTGAGCACTTCCTGCGCGTAGCGGGTCATGGTGATGCTGCTCGCCTGTCTGCCCAGCTGCGCGGCTTCCGCGGCGCTGTGCCCGCGGGCCAGCGCGGCGGCGCGCACCACGCGTTCGGCCTGCGCCGCCTGCGCCTGGGCCTGCGTGCTCTGGGCGGTCAGCTGCTGGTCGATCTGCGTGGCCGCTTCGTTGATGAACGTCCCCGGCCCCAGCACCACCTTGACGGTGTGCGCGCGCGCGAGCTGCCCGCACGGCCCCGCGGCGCCGCCGTCCTGCGCGAGGCCCGCGGGCGGCACGTTGCCCGACAGGCACCCTTCCAGCCCCGCCAGCTGCTCGATGTCCGAGCTGAGCACCAGCTGCTGCAGGTTGCCCTGCACCACCACGTCCACCGGCTCTTCGCCGAAGTTGGAGTAGTAGCGCTGCGTCGCGCGGTAGGCGCTCGAGGAGCTGCCCACGAAGGTGCTCGCTGCAGCGCTCGGGCGCAGGCTCAGCGCCAGCGCCGCCCCGCCCAGGCCTAGCACCAGCGCCACGCACACCACCAGCAGCGGTCGCCGCGCGGCGCCGGCGGCCAGGGTGGAGAGGAAGCGGGCGGAGGTCACGATAAGAGGCTAGTGGCGCAAGCGGGGCTGGGCGCCTGTACCGAGGGCGGGGCCCTCCGGCGCCTCGCTACTCCATGCCCAACGGCCCTGCCGATTCGCCCGAGAGAAACTGGCGCACGAAGGGGTTCTCGGAGTCAAACAGCTCCTGCGCGGGCCCGGACTGCACGATGCGGCCCTTCCACAGGACCGCCAGATGGTTGGCCACGCGCCGCGCGCTCATGATGTCGTGGGTGATGACCACGTAGCAGCCGCCGTTTTCGGCGTGCACTTCCTTGATCAGCTCGCACAGCAGCGCCGTGCGCACCGGGTCCAGCCCCGAGTCGGGCTCATCAAACAGCACGATCTGGGGCTCCAGCACGAGCGCGCGTGCGAAGCCGGCGCGCTTGCGCATTCCGCCCGAGAGCTCGTTGGGCATCTTCAGGTGGTCGCCCCCCAGACCGACCTCGCGCAGCCGGCGGTGGACGAGCTCGGCGATCTCCTCCTCGCCCTTCTCGGTGTGGTGGCGCAGCGGGAAGGCCACGTTGTCGAAGAGGTTCATCGAGCCAAACAGGGCGCCGTCCTGGAAGAGCACGCCGAACTGCTTGCGCAGCTCGAACAGCTGCTCGTCGGGCAGGCTGGGGACCGACTGCCCGTGCACGATCACGTCGCCCTCGTCGGGGTAGAGCAGGCCCACCATGTGCTTGATGCACACCGACTTGCCCGTCCCCGAGGGGCCGATGATCATCGAGATTCTGGTTCTCCGGCAGGCCCATGTTCAGCCCGCGCAGCACGCGGTTGCGCCCGAACGCCTTGTGCACGTCGACGAACTCGATCGCGTCGCCTCCCTCGGAGGGGCGCCCCTCGCCGGTGTGGTAGCGGAATTCCTCGGCTTCGGCGTCGCGCTCCTGCGTGGAGACCTTGCCCTCGACCTGCCCGGCGGGGCTCACGCCGTCCTCGGGCTCTGACTCTCCACGCTCCTGGACAGCCATGTGCGCCTAACCCCCGACCGGGGCGCGCGGGTTGTTGCCCCAGAAGATCTGCGTGCCGAGCGCCGCGATCAGCTGCACCAGCACCAGGTTGAGCACCATCGACTTGGCCGTCGCGGTGCCCACCCCGACGGGGCCGCCGGAGGCGTTGTAGCCGTAGTAGCACCCCACCAGCACGATCGCCGTGGCCATGAACATCGCCTTTATCAAGCTGAATAAGAAATCCGGGGGGTTCTGGAACTGCCAGAAGATCAGGAAGTACCCCCCCGAGGAGACCGCCCCCACCTGCTGCACCACCGCGATGTAGGAGGCCAGGAAGCCGGCGCCGATCGCCGCCATGTAGACGAAGGGCAGCACGATCCAGGCGGCCAGCAGGCGGGTGGAGCAGAGGAAGGTCATCGAGTCCACGCCCATCACCTCGAGCGCGTCGATCTCATCGGAGATGCGCATCGCGCCCAGCTCGGCGACGATCCCGGTGCCGACCTTGGCGGCCATCATGTAGCCGAACACCAGCGGCACCAGCTCGCGCAGATCGCACCACGCGGTGAACACGCCGGAGTAGGCGGGCGCGCCGATGCCCTTCAGCAGGTACGCCCCGGAGATGCCGCACGTCAGGCCGATGATGAACACCAGCCCCCAGATCACGAGCGTCGAGCCGATGATCAGGATGCCCGCCTGGCGCAGCGTCTCGCCGAAGAAGCGCAGCACGCGCAGGCCCCACACTTCGCGCATCACCTGCGTGCAGAAGCGGCCGATCTCACCGGTGGCGGCGATCCATTCGCGGGGCATGGCGAGCAGTTCGTTCATGGCGACACCTCCCCAACCGACCGGACGGTCGAGAGTCGAGCGTGGCAAGGACGCAGGGAGCGTGGTGTGCTGGCCGAAACGGGGATGCGAGCCGAAAGGCGAGTGTCTCCCGGCTTCGGTACACGAGCGACCGAGGACGCCGCCACGCGAAGGCTGTCGGCCGTCCGGCTCACTTGGGGATCAGGATTTCGGGGTGGGTGGCCAGCAGGGTCTGGGCGAAGACGTAGCCGAAGGCCGAAACCGAGAGCAGGGCCACCACGACGGCCTGGTTGACCGCGCGGCCGACGCCCTCGGCGCCGCCGGAGGCGCTCATGCCCTTGTAGCAGCAGACGATCGCGATGATCGCGCCGTAGATGGTGGTCTTCAGGACCGAGCCCCACAGGTCGGTGGTGGAGGCGTTGGTGAAGAACGTCGACCAGAACGGCCCCAGCGGCTGCCCGTAGACGAGCGCCGCCATCACGCCGCCGAAGATGCCGAACAGCACCGCGTAGATGTCGAACAGGCCCGTCGCCAGCATCAACGCCAGAAAGCGTGGCACGACGAGGTTCTTGACGGGGTCCACGCCGAGCACCTGCAGCGCGTCGAGCTCCTCGCGGATCTTGCGCGCCCCCAGGTCGGCGGTGATCGCGGTGCCCGCGACGCCGACCAGGATCACCGCGTCGATCAGCGGGCCGGCTTCGCGCACGGCGGCCAGCACGAAGAAGCCGCCGAGGCGGTCCAGCGCGCCGAACAGCGAGAGGAAGTTCGCCGCCTGCAGGCCCGGCGCCTCGTAGCCGAAGACGAAGGTGGAGAGCATCAGCGGGAACCAGCACAGGCGCAGCGTGAAGAGGAACTGCGAGACCAGCTCCTCGCCGTAGGGGTAGGGAGGGCGCAGCGCGGACACGATCGTCCGCCCCGTCAGGATCACCATGTCCCCCACTTCCTCAAGCACGTTCCTCGTCGGGAGAAACGCCCGCTCTGCTGCGCTGCGAACCATCTTTCGGCTACCCCTCCTCGGGTGACTACGCTAACTGCTTTGTAGCAGTGGCCAGCAACTCTACGCCATGCGCTGGCGTCGCGCCACCGCCACCGAGCCTATGTGCTGGCACACTAGCACCTTCGCTCGACGCCGCGCCAGCGCCGCTGGTATCGTGACCCCGCTGTGAGGGGGAGGCCAGTCTTGTCGGCGGTCCTGCTCGGCGCCCTTTGTGCGGCCGGGGCGCTGGCGAGCGGCTGCGGGGGCACGCGCCAGGACGCCAACGAACCGAGCGGGCGCTTTGCGGTGCAGATCGTGCACGCCAGCTTTCCCTTGAGTCAGTCGATCGCGCGTCCCGCGACGATGGTGCTGATCGTGCGCAACCCCGGCCCGCGCACGGTGCCCAACGTGGCGGTGACGGTGGACTCCTTCTCCTACCGCTCCCTCTACCCCGAACTGGCTGCCGCCCAGCGCCCCGTGTGGATCATCGACAGAGGGCCCGGCAGGCTGCCCAAAGAACTGGTGCAGACCGAAACGGTCGACCCCGTCGGCGGCGCCGAGACGGCCTTCGTCAACACCTGGGCGCTGGGCGCGATGGCGCCGGGCCAGGTGAAGACCTTCGTGTGGCACGTCACGCCGGTGAAGGCCGGGCTGCACCGCGTCAGCTACGTGGTGGCGGCCGGGCTCAACGGCAAGGCGCGCGCGCGGCTGCGTCCCGGAGGCGGACTGCCGGTGGGGCACTTCGTCGTGCACATCGCCCCGCGGCCGCCCGCGCGGCACGTGAATCCGGAAACGGGGCGCGTGGAACCTGGGCCCTATCCCTACCTGCCTTAGGTAGGGCGACGTAGGTCGGGCAAGCGAGGCGCCCCGGACCGTCGGCCCGGCGAGCGAAGCGCGTCTCACCGACCATTTGGCCGCCTGTCGAAAGATCGAAGCGCAGGTTTCGCCAGTCGAGCGCTGCCAACACGGCCCAAAGAGGTTTACGATGCGGCTCGGCCCCACGCGCCCACACAGCGGCCCGGCCCAAAGCGCCGGCCCACAGGCCACAGCGCCCGGCCCACACCCACCACACACCCACGCCCAGGAGGAATTCAAACCGCCCATGCCCAGGACCCGCCAGCACAACGTCACCGCAGCCCAGTGGAGCCCCAACGGAAGCGCGCTCGGCTCACCCGATCTGACCCTCCCCGGCAACCAGGTGTTCGCTTCGAACGTGTTCGGCGTGGCGGTGCAGCGCCAGCGGCTGCCCAAGCACGTGTTCAAGGCGCTGCAGAAGACACTGGCGCGCGGCGAGGCGCTGGACACCTCGCTCGCCGACGCGGTGGCGCAGGCGATGAAGGACTGGGCGATGGAGCGCGGGGCGACGCACTACACGCACTGGTTTCAGCCGCTCACCGGGTCAACAGCGGAGAAGCACGACTCCTTCTACGGCCCGGCGGGCGACGGTACGGCGATCGCGGAGTTCAGCGGCAAGGAGCTGATCCAGGGCGAGCCAGACGCCTCGTCGTTCCCCACTGGCGGCATCCGCGCCACCTTCGAGGCGCGTGGGTACACCGCCTGGGACCCCACGAGCCCGGCGTTCATCCTGGAAAACCCCAACGGCGCGCTGCTGTGCATCCCCACCGCGTTCACCTCATGGACGGGGGAGGCGCTGGACCACAAGATCCCGCTGCTGCGCTCGATGGACGCGCTGTCGACAGCCGCGCTCGGGGCGCTGGAGCTGCTGGGCGTGGAGGAGGCCCGCCGCGTGTTCACCACCATCGGCTGCGAGCAGGAGTACTTCCTGATCGACGAGCAGTACTACTTCGAACGGCCCGACCTGCTGACCACGGGGCGCACGCTGTACGGGGCGCAGCCGCCCAAGGGGCACGAGTTGGACGACCACTATTTCGGGTCGATCCCCGAGCGCATCCTCGCGTACATGCTCGAGGTGGAGCTGGAGCTGGCGAAGTTGGGCGTGCCGATCAAGACCCGCCACAACGAGGTGGCGCCCAACCAGTACGAGGTGGCGCCGATCTTCGAGAACTCCAACGTCGGCGCCGACCACCAGATGATCACCATGCAGATCATGCAGAACACCGCGCGCCGGTACGGGCTGGTGTGCCTGCTGCACGAGAAGCCCTTCGCGGGGGTCAACGGCAGCGGCAAGCACAACAACTGGTCGATGGGCACCGACACCGGGCTGAACCTGCTCGACCCGGGCGACACGCCGAGCGAGAACCTGCAGTTCCTGTTCTTCTGCACCGCGGTGATCCAGGCCGTGAACAAGCACCAGGCGCTCTTGCGGGCGTCGATCGCCAGCGCCGGCCAGGACCACCGCCTGGGAGCGAACGAGGCGCCGCCGGCGATCATCTCGATCTTCCTCGGCGCGGAGCTGGAGAAGGTGTACGACGCGATCGAGGCGGGCAGGACGCAGGCATCGAAGCCCGGATCCTTCCTGGGGCTGGGCACGCCGGTGCTGCCGCCGCTGCCGCTGCACGGCGGCGATCGCAACCGCACCAGTCCGTTCGCGTTCACGGGCAACAAGTTCGAGTTCCGCGCGCTCGGCTCCAGCGCCTCCCCGGCGATGCCCAACACGGTGCTGAACACGATCGTGGCGGAGGCCGTGGACGAGCTGGCCGGCAAGCTGAGCAGCGCCCTGAAGGGCGCGGGGGCGACCCTGGAGAAGGCCGTCGCGAAGGTCGTGAAGGAGAGCTGGAGCGCGAACAAGCAGGTGGTGTTCGGCGGCGACAACTACTCCGAGGCGTGGCACAAGGAGGCCGAGAAGCGCGGGCTCTACAACCTGCGCACCACGCCCGACGCGCTGCCCTGGCTGACCGACAAGCAGACGGTGGCGGCGTTCAAGAAGTACAAGGTGCTCTCCAAGCGCGAGCTGGAATCGCGCGAAGAGGTGTTCACCGAGCAGTACGCGATCACGATCAACATCGAGGCCGAGACGGCCGCCACCATCGCGCGCACGCTGCTGCTGCCCGCGAGCGTGCGTCAGCTCAACGAACTGCGGATGGCCGAAATGCCCGAGCTGATCGAGGAGCTGGAGCCCGTCATCAAGGAGCTGCACTTCGCGATCGTCAAGCTGGAGGACGCCAACCTGAAGGACAACCAGCCCGACGAGGACGCGCACAAGTGGGCCAAGTACATGCGCGACACGGTGATCGGAGCGATGGAAGACGTGCGCGAGGTGGCAGACCGCCTGGAGAAGCTGGTGGCCGACGACCTGTGGCCGCTGCCGAAGTACTCAGAGATGCTGTTCATCAAGTAAGGAATTTTTGATGAGGCCCCCACAAGGGGGGCCGAGCGGGCCGGTTTTGTGCGCCAGTCCGCTGCCGCCGTCGGAAGGAGCCTATATCCTGCCTGCTCGCCTTCGGCGGCGTCCCATCGGGCATGGTGGACTCCGCCGGCAACGCGAAGAATCCAACCCCCCGTGCAATTGGACCAAGCGACCAAGACAGGCCCCACGGGAGGCGCAATCCGGCGTCCGCTGAGGGCGCTGGCGTCGAAGTGGCCGCGCACGCACGGCGGACGAGTTGCATTGTTCGGCCTGCTCGCGATCCTTCTCGCCGGCGGTGTCATGCGCCTGCTTTTTCTGCTCGCGTGGCGGCCGGCGTTCTTTGGGTTTCCCGACTCCTTGACCTATGTTGGGCTGGCAAGCGAACACCTCTGGGTCGACCCGACCCGCGAGGTGGGGTATCCGCTCTTCCTGCGCGAGCTCCATGCGGTCTTCCCGACCCACTTGACGTGGGTCATCGCGCTGCAGCACCTCTTCGGGCTCGCGAGCGCGGTGCTCGTCTTTCTGGCCGTCCGGCGGGCTGGAGGTCCTCCGTGGCTGGGATTGCTGCCCGCCGCGCTCGTGGCGCTCAATGGGGCCGAGATGTTCCTCGAGCACACGACGCTCACGGAGTCGCTGTTCATCTTCCTGCTCGCGCTCGGGCTCTACTTCGCGACCCGCGCCGCCAGCGCCCGAACGCCGCTGTGGGCAGCCTTGGCGGGGCTGACGCTTGCTCTCGCCAACACCGTGCGTGTCATCGCGCTCCCCCTGATGGTCGTGCTGCTCCTCTGGCTGCTGTTCGGGTCGGGGGGAGCCTGGCGGCGCAGACTGCTCGCCAGCACGGTCTCCCTGGCGTGCATGGCCTGCGTGCTCACTCCGTATGTTGTCATTCAGCACGAGCACACCGGCTACTGGGGTCTCACCACGCCTGCCGGCGCGTGGAACCTGTACTCGCGGGTAGCGCCGTTTGCGGATTGCAGCAAATTCACTCCACCACCGGGCACGCGCGTACTCTGCGAAAGCACGCCACCTTCACAGAGAACGGCAGCGGTCGAACAGTACACCTTCGACGCCGCCCTCTCGCCTGCCGACAGAGCCTTTGGCAACGGCGCAGGCCCGTTCTGGGCCAGCCAGGCCAGCGACCGTAAGATCGCCGCCTGGACGAGGGCGGTGATCGTTCACCAGCCGTTCGAATATCTCGCCACGGTCTTCGAAAGCGTCCTGGCGTATGTCACGCCGGTGAACGTCGTGTTCAGCTCGCACAGCGAGATCGGCTACGGCTATTACAACTTCTATCACCAGGTTCTCTTCGAACCACAGCAGCAGGAGATCGCGCGACAGACCCGACTGAATTACTACGGCTCCAACGGCTACAAGATCAACCACCCTCTGTTGAGCTTTCTGCTCGAATACGAGACCCACTCGCGCGTATACGGCGTGCTGATGGCTGTGCTGATGCTGCTGACGTTCTTCGCCCCGTTCCTGCCGCGGGGACGAGCACGACAGATCGGTGTGCTGTGTTTCGCGCTGGCGTGGGTTGCGCTGATCACCCCGGCGGCGAGCCACACGTGGGATGCCCGCGCGGCAATTCCACCACTGGGGCCGCTGGGTGCTGCCGCGGCGCTGGGGATGTGGCAGGCTGGACGGCTGGTGCGGACCGTGGTGGACAAAAGGCGAGGGCTTCGCGTAGCTGCGTAATGCCGCTATGAGCGAAGCCGAATCCCGCTCCCCGCCTGCGCCGCCGCGAGCAGCGTGAGCGCAGCCGGGTCGTTGGTGGGCTCGGAGGCGATGGGAGAGTTAAGCCTAAGAACGACTCGACCCGCCTGACGAGGCGGGTCGAAGGTGCAGCACAGACGCTTGATACCTGGAAAGAGTCTAGCACAAGCTTCAGACGGCCGGGCACGGCGGCAATGACCCCCGCCTCGGCGCATGATGGTGGCTACCTGCCCTGCGCCGCCTGATATGTGGCGGAGGGTGTCGGGATCGAACCGAGGCGAAGGATTACTCACCGAGACGGTTTTTTGTAGTCCGAGAAAGTCCCGCAGGGCAGGCCAGTACATCTCATCGAGCAGCAGCTTCAAGACGCCTCGGCAGCCGCTGTTTCGCAGCGATGCAGCTCGATACGCGCGTCGATCTCCTGCGGATGGGCCGCACAGTAACGTAGCGCGGCGTCGACTTGAGACCGCGTAAGACTCGACTCCTCGACCAGCGTGGCTGCCGGATTGGGCTCAGACGCCAGGTCCTCAACCCACATCGAGATCTCCCAAACGTCGGGGCCGCCGAGCAGCCCGGCGCGCCGCCCGGAGGGGCCATCGCGAAAGGTGATCCTTTCATCGGGGAGCGCATCGACCAGCTCGTATAGCTCGGTCTTAGTCATCGCAGAAGCCGTAGCATCGCAAGCGCAGGCAAAGGAAAGGATCATCCAACAACCAGCGGAGAACTCCACAGGCCCTGGTCCTCCGTGCCCAACCGCCACACACCGACGGCGAGGCCGGCGGCGCGCGCGAGCTTCAGGCGGTCGAGCACCGTGCGGGCGTCGAGGTACCAGACGCGGTGGGCGACGCTATCGCGCCGGTAGGCGAAGGTGAGTTCATCGACGGAGCTGTCGAGTTGCGGCTTGGCGCCGACCGCGTGGATCAGCGCGGCGATGCCAGAGAACTGGAGCGCGGTGGCCCGCTGCCCAGTGGCCTGCGCTTCGCCGAAGGATCCGCTCCCGGCCGGTCCTTCCGTGGTGGTCGACCCGCCGCCAGCCTGCCCTCCAGCCGTGGTTTGCCCTTCGCCGGCCTGCCCCCCACCGTCCAGTCGAGCCCGTACAGCGGCTCCCCCAGCACGAAGCGCCGCGCGGTGGGCAGCGAGGCGATGTGCGCGATGACTTCTCGCACCCACGGCAGTGGTGCGATCGGGCCGGGGGCGGAGCCTTCCCAGTGGGCGCCCCAGGCGAGCACAAAGACGTGGTCGGCGGCGGCGGAGAGCGCGGCGTAGTCATAGAGGTAGGTGGCGTGGCCCGGTTCTTCGTCGGGCACGCCGTCGACCACCACCGTCAGCTTGCGGTGCATCGCGTGCAGCCGCGCGGCGAGGGCCGCCACAAAGGAGTCGAGCGCGGCGCGGTCTGCGGCGCCTGCGTTCTCGAGGTCGAGGCTGAGACCGGCGTAGGCGGGACGAGCGGCGAGCGCGTACAGACCGGCGAGGGTTCGCGCACGTAGCGCACCTTCGCCGAGGATCGCTTCCACTGTGGGGCCGTCCTGGCAGTTGAAGCGCGGCAGCAGCGGGATGTCGTGTGCGGCGGCGTAGGCGTCGATCGCCGGTTCGTCGTGGCCTTCGATCCGCCCGCTGCCGGGGGCGCATTCGTAGTAGGTGGGATAGAGCACTTCGACCAAGGCGGCGTGGGCCTGCAGGTCGGCGAAGGAGTCGGGGGCGCCGGCGAGCAGAAAGGCCTGCACGCGACCGGCGCCCTGCGGGGAGGCAGCCCCCCGCGCCGAAGCAGCGCCCCGCGCAAACGCCACCGCCCGCGCAGAGGCAGCGCCCTGCGCGGAAGCGGAGCCGAGGAGCAGCAGCACCACGGCCACCAGGAGGGCGCGCTGTATGTGGCGCACCCGCCCCACCCCGTCCGTACCCACATGCTCAGCCGTCCGCCCCACGTCCGTCCGCCTCACATCCGCACGTGACAGCCCGGCTGACGCCATCCCCTCACCCCCCCAACCCCGGCAGTTCCCAGATGCTCTGGTCCTCGGAGCCCAGCCGCCACAGGCCCACTCCCAGACCGAGCGACTGCGCCAGTTCCACGCGCGCCTGCAAAGACTGACGGTCGGTGAACCACACGGTGTGGGTGACGCCTTCCGCGGTGTAGGTGAAGAACGGTTCCTGCGCCACGCCTTCCCACTGCGGCGCGACCCCGTACTGGCCCGCGAGCGCCATGATTTCGGTGTACTCCATCGCGGCGCCGGGGTTGGCCGCCCCGCCGCTGCCCGCCCAGTCCAGCCCGTACAGCGGCATGCCGAGCACGAACTTGCTCTTGTTGGGCATCGTGGCGGCGTATTCGGCGACCTTCTTGAACCACGCCATTTCATCCAGCGGACCGGGCGCGGAGGTCGTCCAGTGCAGGCCCCAGTCGAGCACGAAGATGTAGTCGGAGGGCACGGAGAGAGCCGCGTCGTTGTACATCGCCGCACGCCCGCTCATGATGTTGTAGGTCTTGGCGGTGACGACGGTGGAGAGCTTGTCCCCCTGCGCGTGCAGGCGCGCGGCGAGTTCGGTGATGAACGAGGTGAACGGTTCGCGGTCGCTCGGCGGGGCGCCCTCGAAGTCGATCTGGATGCCCTGGTAGCCGTCCTCTTCACACAGCGAGGCAAGCGTGGTGATGAACGTTTCGCGCACGCCCGCATTGGTGAGGATGCGCGTCTCGTCATTGGCGTTCTGGCAGTTCAGGCGCGGCATCACAGCGATCTGCCGCGCGCGCGACCATTCGGTCACCAGCGAGTCGCCCTGGCCGAGCACGGCGCCTTCGGCGCCGCATTCGTAGAAGGTCGGGTAGACGACCCCGATCTGCCGGTAGTGCTGCTCCAGGTCTTCGAAGGATTCGTCGGTGGAGGCCAGCAGGAAGGCCTGCACGGAGCCGTGCGTGGGCGTCGGTTCGAGCGTGCGCACTTCCAGCGCCGCGGTGGGCGCGGAGACGGCCCCGAGCGAATCCACCGCCACCACCGTCATCTCATACGCCGTGGAGGGCGCGAGGTTGGAGAGCGTCATTTCCGTGGCCGACACCTCCCCCACAGGGGTGCCGTCGCGAAAGACGCGGTAGCCGACGATCGCCCCGCTCACCGGCGTGGAGGGCGACCAGCTGAGCGTGAAGGACTGTTCTGTCACCTGACTCGCCGTCAGGCCCTGCGGCGTGGAGGGCGGGGTGTGCGTCGTCACCACCGTCAATTCCGGCGCCGGTTCGGAGAGCTCGCCGGTCGAGTCGAGCGTGCGCACCGTGAACGTGTAGCTGCGCTCTGAGGCCAGCGCGAGCGTGACGGACTGCCCGTGCACCACTTCCTCGGGCTGACCGTCCTCGTAGAGCACGTAGCCGACGAGCGTCGCGCCGCTGACCGTGCCCGCCTGCCAGGAGAGCGTGGCGGAGGTGTCGGTGACGCGTTCGGCCGCCAGCTGCGAGGGAGGGGTCGGGGGCGTGTGCGCCGCGGGCGCCCGCGGCGCTTCGGGGGTTCCCGAACCGCCCCCTCCCGAACCATCCCCTCCTGGCCCGGGAGCGTGCGCGGCGGTGGAGGTCGAGTGCGCCGTAGAGCGCGACGCAGACGGCGCAGGCGAGGCCGCACCGGCGGGCGGCAGGTGCACACCGACGGCGAGCGTGGTGCGCAGACCCAGATGTCCACGCACGTCCACCGCGGCGACGGCGAGCACGTGGACGGTCGAAGCCAGCAGGCGCACCGTATAGCTGTGGCCCGGCGTCTGCCCGACGACGACACCGTCGCGCCACACGCGGTAGCCCTCGATCGGGAAGCGCCCGGCGTGCGCCCGACGCCAGGCCAGGCGCACCGCGGTGGGCGCGGAGTGCAGCACGCGCAGGCGCACCACGCGCCCGGGCATGCGCACACGGTGGACGTGTTGGATGGGCTGGCGCACCGCCAGCTCACGCACGAGCTTCATCGGCGCCCGCACCAGCGCGGGGCCGAGCAGCACGACGGGGGCGATCGAGGCCACCAGCACGAGCCGCACGAGCAGGCGCTTGACCAGCACGCCGACGAGCCCAGCGCCAAGGTGTTCGGCAGGCTCCCCGGCCCGCCACCACGCGGCCCTCATCCCTCTCCTCCTTGCATCCCCGCGGTCGCTGGCCGCGTACCCCAGGCGGAGGTGCGGCAGGTGGCGATCGCGTAGTAGGTCTGCCACAACATCACCGCCAGGTACAGGAACGCGAACAGGATGCCGTACAGCCACAGCAGGTCGTAGTGCTCCTGGAAAAGGAGGTAATACAGCGAGTAGACCAGCGCCAGCGCGTAGATGCCGGCCAGGTAGACCAGCGGCAGCCCGGCGTGGTGCACGAGCGGCGCCCATACGATCGCGTGCAGCGCCGCGACGGGAGCCACCAGCGGCAGCACGATGCTCATATAGGTAAAAAAGGCCGCCACGGGGTGCTTGCGCCAGATGAAGCGCGCCACCAGCAGCGACTCGCGCGTCCACGAGCGCTTCCAGCGCGTCTGCTGGATGATGAACGCGCGGAACGTGACGGGCACGATCGTGTGCGAAACGGCGCGCTTCTCATACACCACGCGCCACTCGCGCAGCACGCAGTTGGTCAGTGAGCGGTCATCGCCGAAGGTGGACTCCACGCCGAGGAACGTCTGCCCCTCCCACCACTCCAGCCGCGGCAGGATCGCGCAGCGGCGGTAGGCGGAGAAGCAGCCCGAGCAGCAGGTCACGGCGCCGAACACCGATTCCGCGGCCTTGACAACGCGGAAGGCGACGAAGTAGCGCACCGCCTGCATGCGCGTGAGCCACGAGTCGGTGGTGTTGAGCACGTTGGCGTGCCCGCACACGGCCCCCACGCGCTGGTCGGCGAAGGGCTGCACGAGGCGGTGCAGCGCGTCGGGCTCCACCACCGAGTCGCTGTCCACGAACGCCACCACCTCCGCCGAGGTGGCGCGGATGCCGGCGGCCATCGCCGCGCGCTTGCCGCGGTTCTGGGGGAAGTCGATCACCTGCACCCGCCCGTCGGACTCACCGGCCACGCGCTGCATCTCGCTGAGCGTGGCGTCGGTGGAGCCGTCGTTGACGGCCACCAACTCCAGCTTGTCGCGCGGGTAGTCCAGCGCCAGCAGCGAGCGCAGCGAGTCGGCGATCGCCTCCTGCTCGTTGAACCCCGGCATCACGATCGCGATGTGCGGCTGCTGCCCGGCGTCCGCCTTTGAGCGATAGAAGAGGCTGAACAGAAAGCGCGAGAGGATGTAGGAGGCCACGCACACCGAGTACACGCCGAAGTACACGTTGGAGAACATCACCCCTGCGAACGCCGCCTTGTAGGAGATGACGGCCGCGACGAGGCCGACTATATAGAGGGCCGCCAGCGCTTTCAGCGCGCGGTTAACGGTGACGGGCTGCGCGAGCAGGCCGCCCGCGGCGCGATTGGCGGCGCAGGCCCGCGCGCGCAGCCCCCGCGCCGCCGAGAGTGGGCGCGTCCCGCTCACGGCAGCAACCGCTTCTTGCCCACCGGCGTGCGGTAGGTGCAGTCGAGCACCGCCGCGCAGCGGTGCAGCCAGCCGTAGTCGTGCTCGGGGTGCAGCGTGGCGAGGATCGCCAAGTCGTAGCTGCCAACGTTGACGCTCTCCCCCCGCCCCAGGTTGGGGCCCTCCCCGCGCAGCTCCACGCGCACGCTGTGCAGGTACTCGCCGTCCACGCGCAGGGTCGGCACCAGCGGGTCGTGGTAGTCGACCTGGGCGCCCTCGGCGCGCAGCCGCGCGATGATCTCCACCGCGGGGGCCTCGCGCGTGTCGGCCACGCCTGGCTTGTAGGAGGCGCCGACGACGAGCACGCGCGCGTCGCGCAGCGGGCGACCCGAGCGGACGAGCAGTTCGTGCGCGCGCCAGGCGATGTGCCGCGGGCGCCCGGACACCTTGCGCAGCGCCTCCTCGGCCAGCAGCGCCGGGCGCCCCAGCTCGCGCAGCGGACCCAGCAGGTAGTAGGGGTCAACGCCGATGCAGTGCCCCCCCACTCCCGCGGAGGGGTAGTGGGCGAGAAAACCGTAGGGCTTGGTGGCGGCCCCGTCGATCACCTCCACCGGGTCAAGCGCAAACGCGCGGCAGGCCTCGGCCAGCTCGAAGGCCAGCGCGATGTTTACCGCGCGGAAGGTGTTCTCGTACAGCTTCACCATCTCTGCCGCCTCGGGCGAGGAGACGCGGTGCAGGTGCAGGCAGGTGTGGCGCAGCACCGCCTCCGCACGCTCGGCACAGGCCTCGGTGACACCGCCCAGCACGCGCGGGGTGCGCAGCTGCTCGTGCCCCTGCACGCCGGGGTCGATGCGCTCGGGCGCGAAGGCCACGTAGACGTCCTCGCCGACGTTCAGCCCGCGCCGCGTGAGCGGGGCCACAAGCAGCTCGCGCGTGGTGCCCACGTAGGTTGTCGAGGTCAGCACGAGCGTCTGCCCGGGCCGCGCGTGGCGCACCACTTCAGCGCAGGCCTCGCGCAGGATGCGCGGGTCGGGCTGCAGCGCCTCGTCGACGGGGGTGGGCACGCAGACCAGCACCACGTCGGCGGCGTCGAGTGCCTGCAGTTGGTCGGTGAGCACGAAGCCATCGCCTGCGAGGTGCTGGTCGAGCGCCTGCAGCTCCTCCTCCAGCAGCTCCACCTGGCCGGCGCGGATGGCCTCCAGCCGCGGCTGGGAGACATCGATGCCGACGATCCTGTGCCCGGCGTCGCGCAGGGCGATGGCCGTGGGCAGCCCGACGTAGCCCAGCCCGATGACCGCCACGACCGTGTGCTCGGCGGTCAGCACGTCGGGGGCAGGGGAGTCATTAACCTGTGAATTCATTTCCTCCACGGAGGGTGAGGCGGTCCGCTGCAGACGCTCAGTGGCAGTTGCCAAAGGTGCACCCTGCGCCGAGGGCTCGCCCATTGCGTGCGCCGAGGACTCACCCATTGCGGAACGCGAGGCGGCTGTGGAGCTCGGTGTGGTGGCTGCTCGATTTGACACGGCGATTCTCCTGACTGACGGTTGGCCCTGGTGGTTGCAGCAAGTGAAGCGGCGGCAAGGTCCCCACACCTGCCCTGCTTCCTTCACACCGGTCAGGTTCCCCTGGGAGCCGTACGGTGTCCGTGGGCGAGCACAATGACGCTCAGAGTGAGGATCAAACAGTTAACGGACGATTGAACTAGCGGCCGTCATACAACTGTCTAAACCCCTTGCCAGAAAGGTGAAAAAATGCGTGGTTAAACAACTTCACTTTAAAGTCATACAAGCGTGTCGTCCTGAGAGAACGACACGTATTTTCACCCTGCGGAGGATCTACGTGTGCCGTACGGAGCCGGGCTCGATGACCTCCAGCCCTGGTACACGTGCGAAGTGGCGCACGTTGCGTGTGACGAGCGGCAGACCCGCCTCCAGGCAGATGCCGGCCTGCATCGCGTCGCGCATGTCGATCCCGGCGCCGGCAGCGCGCAGCTCGCGTTGCACGGCCCCCGCGCGAATGCCGGCCTCCCTGGTCAACATCAGGCAGGGTGCGGCCAGCAGCATGTCGGCAGGACCAGGGTCGCGGGCGTAGTCGCGCCCCAGCGCCAGCTCGAACGCCGAGATGGCGGTGACCCGAAAGGCAAGCGTCGCGCGCAGGCGACGAACCAGCGCGCGCCCCGGATCGGCGCTGCGCAGATAGTCGATGAGGACGTCGGAATCTAGTACTGGGGCGGCTTCCACGTGGCCCAGGCCTCGGCGACGTCGCGTTCCCACTCAGCGACGTCCATATCGCTCCAGGCTCCCTCGGCCGCGGCGATCGCGTCCACACGGCGTTTACGCTCCAGCGCGCCCTGGAAGTGCTCGGCGAGCGCTTCTTCGACGATCTGCGAGAAGCCGCGCATGCCGCGCTCGGCCGCCTCGGCCCTCAGGCGCCTGTGCACGGGATCGGACAGCTCAACGGTCGTACGCATGCAAGCATTGTAATGCATCAGCTGGCTGGTGCGCCTTCCTCAGGGCCGCCGCGCTCTGCATCGCCGCTAGCATCCACTCCATGCGCGACTACCTTGCCGCTGTGTCCCAGCGCGTCGTCGTCTACGACGGCGGCATGGGCGCGACCCTGGAGCAGTTCGACCTGACCCAGGAGGACTACGGCGGCCTGCAGGGCAAGTGCCACGAGGCGCTGGTGCTCAACCGGCCGGACGTGATCGAGGGGGTGCACGCCTCGATGCTGCAGGCCGGAGCGGAGGTCGTGGAGACCGACACCTTCCAGGGCTCGCGCCTGAAGCTCGAGGAGTGGGGCCTCGCCGACTACACCGTCGAGGTCAACACCAAGGCCGCGGAAATCGCGCGCCGCGCCGCCGGCGAGCACCGCTTCGTGGCGGGGTCGATCGGACCCACGGGGTACCTGCCGGCCTCCGATGACCCCTCGCTCGGCCAGATCCGCTTCGGGGAGCTGGTGGAGGTCTTCGCCGAGCAGGCCGCCGGGCTGATCGACGGCGGGGCGGACCTGATCATCATCGAGACCGCGCAGGACATCCTCGAGGTCAAGGCCGCCGTGTTCGGCGCGCGCGAGGCGTTCAAGAGCACCGGGCGCACGTTGCCGATCCACACCTCCGTGTCGCTCTTGCCCAACGGCGGCAAGATGCTGCTGGGGACCGACATTTCCGCGGTGCTGTGCACGCTGGAAGCGCTGCGCGTGGACGTGATCGGCCTGAACTGCTCCACCGGGCCCGAGGACATGCGCGACGCGATCCGCTTTCTGGGCGAGTTCTGCAGTGTGCCGGTGGCGTGCATCCCCAACGCGGGGCTGCCACTGCAGGGACCGGACGGCGAGACGATCTTCCCCGAGCAGCCCGCCCCGCTGGCCGAGGCGCTGGCCGAGTTCGTCGAGCGTTACGGCGTGGGCGTGGTGGGCGGCTGCTGCGGCACCACCCCCGAGCACATCCGCGCGATCGTGGAGCGCGTCGCCGAGCGCCCCGTCGGCCCGCGGCCTGCGGTGCGGCCACCCCACCTGTCATCGATGATCGCCGCCACCCCCCTGGTGCAGGAGCCCCGCCCCACGATGGTCGGCGAGCGCGTGAACTCGCAGGGCTCGCGCAAGGCCAAGGAGCTTTTGCTGGCCGACGACTACGACGGGCTGGTGCAGATCGCCGAGGACCAGGTGACGGGCGGCGCGCACGTGCTCGACACCTGCGTGGCGCTGACCGAGCGCTCGGACGAGGACGAGCAGATGCGCCAGGTGGTCAAGCGCATCTCCCTCACCCAGCCGGCGCCGATCCAGGTCGACTCGACCGAGCCCGAGGTGATCGAGACCGCGCTGGAGCAGATCCCCGGCCGGGCAATCGTCAACTCGGTGAACCTGGAGGCGGGCCGGGCGAAGCTCGACCGCGTGGTGCCGCTCGCGCTCGCGCACGGGGCGGCGCTGATCGCGCTGACCATCGACGAGGTGGGGATGGCCAAGACCGCGCAGCGCAAGGTCGAGGTGGCCCAGCGTATCCGCGACCTGTGCTGCGAGGAGCACGGGCTCGACCCGGAGCTGTTGATCTTCGACTGCCTCACCTTCACGCTCACGACGGGCGATGAGGAGTGGAGGCCCTCAGCCGTGGAGACGATCGAGGGGATCCGGCGCATCAAGGCGGAGATCCCCCACGTGAAGACCTCGCTGGGCGTCTCCAACGTCTCCTTCGGCGTCTCCCCCGGCGCGCGGGCTGTCCTGAACTCGGTGTTCCTGCACCACTGCGTGCAGGCGGGGTTGGACCTGGCGATGGTCAACCCCAACCACATCACGCCCTACTCGGAGATAACCGAGGAAGAGCGCAAGCTGGCCGACGACCTGGTTTTCAACCGCAGCGAGGAGGCGCTGCAGCACTTCATCGAGCACTTCGAGTCCAAGGGCGAGGAGGAGGCGCAGACGACCGCCAACCCCACCGAGGGGATGGAGCCCGAGGAGGCGCTGCACTTCCACATCCTGCGCCGGCGCAAGGAGGGCGTGGAGGACTGGATCGACCTCTCCGTAGAGAAGATCGGCGCGGTGCCGACGCTCAACGAGGTGCTGCTGCCGGCGATGAAGGAGGTGGGCGACAAGTTCGGCGCGGGCGAGCTGATCCTGCCCTTCGTGCTGCAGTCGGCCGAGGTGATGAAGCGCGCGGTGGCGCAGCTGGAGAAGTACCTGGACAAGATCGAGGGCTACACCAAGGGCACCGTGGTGCTGGCAACCGTCTTCGGCGACGTGCACGACATCGGCAAGTCGCTGGTCAACACCATCCTCACCAACAACGGCTACACCGTCATCGACCTGGGCAAGCAGGTGCCGATCCAGACGATCCTCGACGCCGCCCAGGAGCACGAGGCCACGGCGATCGGACTCTCTGCGCTGCTGGTCTCCACAAGCAAGCAGATGCCGGCGTGCATCCAGGAGCTGCACGCCAAGGGCCTTGAGTACCCGGTGCTGATCGGCGGCGCGGCGATCAACCGCGCGTTCAGTTTCCGCGCGCTGTACCCGGGCGGCAAGGACTCCACCGAGCCCTACGCGCCCGGGGTGTTCTACTGCAAGGACGCCTTCGAGGGGCTGGCTGTGATGGACCAGCTGATCGACGCCGAGGCCCACGCGGCGCTGCTGGAGAAGCTGCGCGCAGGGGCCACCGCGTTTCGCGAGAAGGGCGATGAGCCAATCGAGCAGGGCGACCTGACCGACTCCTCGGTGCGCTCACCCGCGCGCACCGAAGCGCCCGTACCCACGCCGCCCTACTGGGGCGTGCGCGAGATCCCCGTCGACTTGGACGCCGTATACAGCCACCTCGACACGCACGTGCTGTTCAAGCTGCACTGGGGCGGCAGGGGCGTCAAGGGCGAGGCGTGGCGCGAGCTGGTGCAGGAGAACTTCCGCCCGCGCCTGGAGCGGATGTGGGCAGAGCAGGACTATCTGCACCCCCGCGCGCTGCTCGGCTTCTTCCCCTGCTACGCCGCGGGCAACGACATCGTGGTGCTGGACCCCGAGGACCGCGCCACCGAGCTGACCCGCTTCGTGTGCCCGCGCCAGCCCAAGGGCGACCGCATCTGCCTGGCCGACTTCTTCCGCCCGGCCGTGGACGCCGAGGGCGCACCGTCGCCCACCGGTCAGCCACCCGAGGAACTGGACGTGATCGCGGTGCAGGCCGTCACCGTGGGCAGCGAGGTGACCGAGCTGATGGCCAAGCTCGAGGCCGAAGGCGAGTTCGCCGAGCAGCTGTTCGTGCACGGGCTGGGCGTGCAGACCGCCGAGGGACTGGCCGAATGGCTGCACCACGAGGCCCGCCAGATGCTCTCCATTCCAGCCGCCCAGGGCCGGCGCTACTCCTGGGGCTATCCTGCCGTGCCCGAGCAGTCAGAGCACCTGAAGGTGGAGAAGCTGCTCGACCTGGGCCAGATCGGCATGAAGATCACCGACGGCTACGCCCCCGAACCCGAGCAGTCCACGCTCGCGCTGATCGCCCACCACCCCCAGGCGATCTACTTCGGCACGCGCCAGGGCCGCCTGCTGCCCGACGGCTCGCCCGACGACCTGATCAAGGGCTCCTACCGCGACCCCTCGTTGTTTGGTGAGCTGGCCGACGAGGACCCGCCCGACGGCGCAGTGGAGGACGAGGACGAGCCCGCGCTGGCCGGGTAGCCCTAACCTACCCTAACATCGTTAGGGTAGGTTATGGTAGCGTTAGGGCAGGTCCCAGAGCTTCAGACCTCCCTGCAACCTGCCACACCCTTTTGGCAACCGGCCCCAGCGTCCACCAACGACCGCACCCCAGGGCCCGGCCAACACCCCTACCTCCCCGCCAGCCGCCAGTACGCACGCGGGTCGCTGGAGCCCTTACCCACCCACTCGATCAACCCCTCCTCCAGCAGGACCTTGAGCCGGCGGATGGTCGCCGGCCGCGACAGCCCAAGCGCTTCGGCGATCTCGCCCGTGCTGAGCCGCTCGCGCTCTCTGAGCGCGGTCATTATCAGGCGGGCCTCGTCGGGCAGCCGCGCATCGAGCGCCCTGTCGGCGGGGTCTGCCGAGAGCGTGAGCAGCACGCTGCCCGAAGTCTGCCGGTAGACAGGGTCCACCAGGCCGGCAGCGCGCATCTCCTCGAAGATGCGCCGGATACCCTCGCCCAGCTCCTGCCCAAAGTGCAGATCCGAGCAGACGCGCGCGATGCGCGGGTTACGCGCAAAGCGGGTGCTGCGCAGTGGGTCGCCCAGATCGACCAACCCGGGAAAGCGCCCCGGGCTCGATATCTCGATCCGGTCATCGAAAACGTCGACCCTGATGTGGTCGCCAGCGAGGCTGTAGGAACGATGGACCACCGCGTTCACCACGCCCTCCAGCCATGCGTCTTCGGGAATCAATGGAACCTCGCCGAAGCGTCCCGTATCCGAGACCAGAGCCCTGCGAACCGGCTGCAGGCTCTGGATGACGCTGCGCGCCTCCTGCAGCTGGCGCGGGATGGGACCCTCGATCCGGACATCCTCAACGAGCTGCTGGCCCGCGCCGGCCCCACGCTCGCGCCCGCGATAGCGCAGGATCCGCACGAACGCCTCGGGCATCACGGCCTGCGACTCACGCGCAAAGAGCAGCAGCCCGGCGATCGTGAGCTCGCCACGACGGCCCGCGAGACCCCGCGCGCGCAGCAGGCGCTGCGTGCTGGGATGCCCAAGGGCCGCCGCGTATTCCTCCAGCAGAGGGCGATCGAGCGCCTCCGGGCCGACACCCTTAAGCGTCCGTGCCTCGTAATTGGCCTGCCCCTTGTCGAACAGCAGCTCCTGACGCTGGTGAAAGCCCAGGCGTCGCGTCTCGTCGCCCACGCGCAGAAAGACCTCGTCCTTGGGGTTGGTGTGCACTACATCGCTGGTGGGAACGTCAAGGACCAGCAAGTGGTCGCGCTGGCCCTTGGCGTTCACACAGGGCACAAGGCGGTGCTTGACGGCAACAGGGGGTAGGGCGAAGTCGATCGCGGCCTGCATCTGCGCGTTGCGCCGCTGCACGTTGTCATCGCCGCCCTCAACGCCCCCCTTCCAGAGGCCCACCACGATCGTCCCTCCGTCGGCGTTGGCCATGGCGATGAGGTCGTTCGCGATGTCTCGGGGCGTGATCCGCTGGGACTTGCGGTCGAACCACTGGTCCTCCTTGATCGCCAGCAGCTTCTCCCCCCGCTCCTTCACAGGCGCTTTCAGCGCCTGCTCCACGGCCACAGTCGACATGAAACTACTCTAACATCTTTAGAGTAAGTTAGAGTAGCGTCGGAGTAGGTCCAGCACCCGCCCAGCGCCCCTGCACCGCGGCCCGCCAGCAGCTCGGGCAGCGCCGGCAGCTGGACCGGCACAGCGTGCATCGCACGCAGGCTCAGCGCCCCTGCGCAGCGGCCCGCTGGCGCTCAGGCAGCGCCGGCAGTTTGACCGGCGCGGCGTGCATGGTGCGCAGGCTCAGCGCCCCTGCGCAGTGGCTCGCTGGCGCTCAGGCAGCGCCGGCAGTTTGACCGGCGCGGCGTGCATCGTGCGCAGGCGCACGTCTTTCCAGGAGAGCCCCTCGCTGACCAGCGCGGGCATGCCCATCACCACGGCGGTAGTTACCTCCACGCACTGCAGCACGATCCCGTAGGCCAGCGCGTCGGGCGTGGAGACGTGGAAGGCGCCCGCCAGCACCGCCACGCAGGCGGCCTGGAAGATGCCGACGTTGGCGGGCGTGGCGGGGACGACTGCGGTGACGTTGACCGCGAACAGCACAGCGGCAGCACCGGCGATGCCCACGCGATGATCCAAGCCGAGCGCCATCAGCAACAGCCAGCAGGAGACCCACTGAAGCCCCCACGCCCCGAGCTGGGAGGCGGTGGCGAGGGCGGCCTGGCGGGGATAGCGAAACACGCGCAGTCCCGCGCGCACGCGCACGAGCGAGCGGCGCAGCCCGAACACGAGCGCCTGCAGACGAGTGGAGCGCGAGACCGCAGCGGCCGGCATCAGCACAGGTGCGAGCAGCACAAGCGCGAGCACGCCCAGCGGCGCGAGCACGGTGGCGATCAACGCGCCGTGGTGGCCGTCGAGCAGGTGCACGTTGGAGAACATCGCCACCCCCAGAATGCCGAGCGCCACCAGATTCAGCAGCGTCTGGGAGACCATCGTGCCCAACACGATCGGCAGCGTCTCACGCGCGCGCCCGATACGCCGCGCGACGATCAGCGCGCGCGAGGGCTCACCCAGGCGGGCCGGGAGCGTGGCGGACATCAGCACGCCGATGAACGTGCCCTGCATCGCGTCGCGCCGGCGCGCCCGCCGCCACGTGGGGGCGGCCGAGAGGATCGCGTACCACGCGAACCCGCGCGCGACCATCGAGGCACACATCACCCCCAGGCCAGCCAACAGCAGGCCGGGGCTCGAGGCGAGCAGGCTGGCGAGCACGCGGTCGACGCCGATGCGCGAAAGAGCCAGCAGGGCCAGCGCGAGCAGCACGAGCGAGAAGCCCACCACACCCACGCGTCTAAGGAAGGAGAGGAGGGGGCCGCGCTGTGGCCCTGCCGCGCGCGGTTCAAGGCTCTCCAGGCGCTGTGCCCTGACCGGGGGCTGCAGGTCCGCAGGAACAAGCCCGTGCCGAACCATCGCGCGGTGCAGCCCGGGGCGCGGGCGGCCGACGGCGAGGGCCTGCTCGTAGCAGTTGACCACCTCCGCGGCCACGTGAGGCCAGGCGAAGCGCTCGGCGCGCTCACGCGCGGCGGCGGCCATCGCGAGACGGCGCTCCGGCTCCAGCGCCAGCTGGCGCAGGGCCTCGGCGAGCGCCAGCGCGTCGCCGGGGAGCGTGAGCAGCCCGTCGGTGCCGTCGCGCACCACGTCGCGGTAGCCGGGGATGTCCGAGGCCACGACGGGGGTGTGGGCGGCGAAGGCCTCCGTCAGGACCATGCCGAAGCTCTCCCCGTGCAGCGAGGGCGCACACAGTACCTCCGCACGGGCAAGCTGGGCGGACTTCTCGGCGTCACAGACTTTGCCCAGCGCCTGCACGCCGCGGGAGTCCAGCAGCAGCGGCGCGACGTCCTCGGGCCCGGGGCCGACGAGCGTGAGCGTCGCGGGGATGTGGTCGCGCAGCGCCTCGAACGCGCGCAGCAGCACGGGCAGGCCCTTGCGTTCCACGGGTAGCCCGACGAACAGGATGCGCAGACTGTCTTCGTCGGGCTCCGTGACAACCTCGGCACCGACGTGGACCCCGTTGGGGACGATCCGATAGCGCCCGCCGAAGTAGCGCCGCGCCGTCCAGGCGGCGGCCTCGGAGACGGCGATGCGGGCGTGCAGGCGGTTCAGGCGCCGCCGCGCGCCGAACACGCAGGCGCCGCCGTTGGTGACGTGGTTGGTCGAGTAGGCGTGGAAGGTACCCACCAGCGGCAGCTCCTCAGGGGCGTGGGCGAGGATGTCCCAGCCGAGGAACGGGACGATCGGCTCGTGGATGTGCGCCACGTCGTAGTCGCCCTCGCGCAGCGCGCGGCGCAGCGCCAGCACGCCGCTGGGCGCCAGCGCGATGTTCGAGACAGCGCCGTTGGCGGGCAGCCCGACGGTGCGCCCCAGCGAGACGAAGTTCTCGGGCGGGTCAAGCTCCTGCGGGGCTGCCCCCCGGTGCAGGCGTCGCGAGAGCGCGTCGGGCGGATCGAAGGGCGCGAGGATGCGGGGCTCGTGGCCGGCTGCCGCCAGCTCCGCGGACAGGGCCTCAATGTGCCGGGTGACCCCGCCAGGGTAGGTCCACGAATACGGCGACACAAGCGCTACGCGCACACCTGAAACTGTAGCCCCTGTGCAGGCCGCCGGACCCACGACCCCCTCGACCCACCGTCTATCCTCCCCTGAACCCGTGAGCGACCGTCACTTCGTCAAGTACACCTTTCTGAAGATGGACCCGGCGTGGCGGCGCCTGGACGCAGAGCGCCGCACACAGGACAAGCTCGAGTTTGCGGCCGCCTGCGAGGACTTCGCCGATGGACACATGTTGCAGGCCTTCTCGCTGGTGGGCACGCGCGGCGACGCCGAGTTGCTGCTCGTGGCGGAGGCCGAGAACCTCGACCGCATCCACGAGTTCCACGTCGTGCTCGGCCAGAGCGGGCTGATGCGCTGGGCCGACACGCCGTACTCGTTCCTGGGGATGCGCAAGAGCTCTGAATACTCAGAAGACGAGCGCACCGTCCCGCGCGGGGTGCGCGGCAAGTACGTGTTCGTCTACCCCTTCGTCAAGTCGCGCGAGTGGTACGCGCTGCCGGCCGAGGAGCGCTGGCGGATCATGCAGGGCCACATCGCCGTGGGGCGGGAATACCCGGGCGTGGACAACCACACCACGTACTCCTTTGGGCTGGACGACCAGGAGTTCGTGGTGGCCTTCGACACCGACGACGTGGGCACGTTCCTGGACTTGGTGCAGCGCCTGCGCACCACCGAAGCTTCGCGGTTCACGGCGCGCGACACTCCCTCCTTCACCTGCCTGGCGATGTCGCTGGAGCGGGCGCTGAACGCGCTCGACGGCGAGCCCGTGGCGCTGGGCCTCGCCGCGACGGGCGCCTGATGCCGGCCGCACGGCGACGGGGGTCCTCGCAGCGCGAGCCGGCAGCCGCGGCGTCTCGGCGCAAGGCGGCCCCGTCCCGATCCAAGGCGACTCCCGTCAAGCGCAAGGCGGCCCCCGTCAAGCGCAAGGCGGCCTCGGCGCCATCGCATCGCAAGGCGATCGCCCACCTGCGCGAGGCCGACCCGGTGCTCGCCGGGCTGATCGAGGACCTGGGCCCGCGGGGGCTGGACGACGGGCGCGACGGCAGCCCGCACGACCACTACGGCACACTCGTGCGCGCGATCGTCGGCCAGCAGCTCTCCACGAAGGCCGCCGCGTCGATCTTCGCACGCCTCACCGAGCGCTACGGCGGGCGCACGCCCACCCCGGAAGAGGTGCTGGCCGCCGACCCCGAAGAGCTGCGCGCCGCCGCCGGGCTCTCGCGGCCGAAGGTCGGCTACCTGCGCTCGCTCGCCGAACACGTGCTCTCAGGCGAATTGGAGCTGGAGCGGTTGGACGAGCTTGCGGACGAGCAGGTCGTGGCCGAGCTCGTCGCCGTGAAGGGCCTCGGCGTGTGGACGGCGCAGATGTTCATGATGTTCCACCTGCAGCGCCCCGACGTGCTGCCCGTCGGCGACCTGGGCATCCGCCGCGCGATCGAACGCGCCTACGGCCTCCCGGGCCTGCCCGAGCCGGCGGAGATGGAAGAGCTCGCCGAGCCGTGGCGGCCCTACCGCACGCTGGCCTGCCGGTATCTGTGGCGCTCGCTGCACAACGAGCCGAATTAGATGAGAGCCAAGAGCCAGGTTGAGCGATATCGTGTCATGGATGGCAGCCTCGGTCGAGTTCACGATCGCATTTGAAGGTCCCGACGAGGATGGCTGGATCCTCGCGCGCGTCCTGGAGGTTCCCGGCGCGCTCAGCCAGGGCCGTACGCGCGAGCAGGCCAGGGAGAATGTCCTGGACGCTCTGCGCACTGTGCTGACGCCGGATGACGAGCTTGCCGGGCACGCCCCGTCCCAGGCGAATCTCGAGCACATGCGCTTCCTCGTCGCTGCGTGAAACGCCGAGATCTAGAGCGTCACCTGAGCGCACACGGGTGCCGGGAGATAGGAGGATCGAAGCACGCCAAGTAGCGTGGGCCGCGCGGTGAGGCATCAACCGTGCCGCGCCACAAGGAGATCGGGCCGGCCCTGACGCGAGCCATCTGCCGGCAGCTCGGGATACCAGCACCACATAACGTACGTTGAATCGCCCACGCCCCGGGCGCCGACGATAGACAATCAGACCGCGGAGACCTGCTCCTCCTCGGCCACTCTGAATGAGGAGCCGCAGCCGCACGCGGCGACGACATTGGGGTTGTTGACCTTGAAGCCCGCGCCCTGCAGGCTCTCCTCGTAGTCGATAACCGAGCCACGCACGAACTCGAGGCTGGCGTTGTCCACGAGCAGCTTGAGCCCATGGTCCTCGACGACAATGTCCTCCGCGCGCTGCTCGTCGAAGGCCAGCTGGTACTGAAAGCCCGAGCAGCCGCCGCCGCGCACGCCGACGCGCAGTCCGGCCATGCTGACATCGCCCTCCTGGCCTGCCAGAAACTCGTGAACCTTTTCGGCACCCTTGTCGGTGATCGATATCATCGCTTTCCAAAGTATAGCGACCCTCAGCAACCCAGCTGAGGGGTAGAACAACCCTCAGCCACCAGTTGAGGGCGAGAGCAACCACAGACAGCAACCGCGAGGAGCCAGTGCCCACCGCCGAGGACATCAAGCAGCGCATCGAGACCGCGATCCCCGGAGCCCGCGCCGAGGTCGAGGACTACACCGGCGGCGGCGACCACTTCCGCGCTACCGTCACGGCCGAGGCGTTTGCGGGGCGCAGCCGCATCGAGCAGCACCGCCTTGTCTACGACGTCTTCGGCAGTGAGATCGGCGGAGCGATCCATGCGCTGTCGCTGAAGACCCAGGTCGCCCAGCCATCTGGAGCGATGCCAGCCTAGCCCCCGCCCCCACGATGCCCGCCCAGCCAACAGCCCACACCGCAGTAAGGAGCCCAGCCATGCCAGAGACAGACACCAACCCCATCCGCGAAGCGATCGCCGAGGCGATCTCCGAGCACCCCACCATCCTGTTCATGAAGGGCACCCCCGAGGCGCCGGCGTGCGGCTTCTCGGCGCGCACGGTGGCGGCGTTGCAGTCATTGGACGCGCCGTTCGCCGCCGTCGACATCCTGCCCGACCCCCGCATCCGCGAAGAGCTCTCAGCGATCTCCAACTGGCCGACGATCCCACAGCTGTTCGTCGGCGGAGAGCTGGTGGGCGGGTGCGACATCGTGATGGAGATGTACGAGTCCGGTGAGCTGGCCCAGACACTCGGGCTGGAGGGCGGCGAGAGCGAGGAGGCGGAGGCTTTGTCCGCCGCAGTACAGCCGGCCGTGGGTCTGCAGATCGAGAACCGGCTTCAGTAGTCGCCTAACCGATCCCCGCGCGCCAATCTGCGTAACCTCTCCCGCCAGCCGTCTGGCGGTGCATCGAGGTCGCCGGGGACGAATCGAGGGCGGGGACGAATCCAGGCCGGGGACGAATCGAGGGCGGGGACGAATCCAGGCCGGGGACGAATCGAGGGCGGGGACGAATCCAGGCCGGGGACGAATCGAGGGCGGGGACGAATCCAGGCCGGGGACGAATCGAGGGCGGGGACGAATCCAGGCCGGGGACGAATCGAGGGCGGGGACGAATCCAGGCCGGGGACGAATCGAGGGCGGGGACGAATCCAGGCCGGGGACGAATCGAGGGCGGGGACGAATCCAGGCCGGGGACGAATCGAGGGCCGGCGGCAAATCCAGGGCCGGCACTCAGTAGTCCCTCTCGGCCAGCCCCAGGCGCCGCAGCACCCCGTCGGTCTGACGAAAGCCGAAGCCGAGCATCCGCAGCGGGATGGCCTGCCGGGCGCCCGGGGCGGCCAGGCGCGCTTCGTTTTCGCGGTACCACTCGACGGTCTGGGCGAGCGTGTCTTCGTGGTGCCCCGGTGAGTAGCCCAGCTCGCGCTTGGCCTTGGCGCTGGAGTAGCACCACCACTGCGATACGGTACGGACTTCGCCCGCGGTGACCGGCAGGCGACCGGGGAACGCCTCGATGAGCTCCGTCAGCGCGAGCGCCAGGGGGATCGGCATCTTGATCGCCGGCGGCTCCACGCCGGAGATGCGCCCCAGATCGGCGAGCAGGCGTTCGAAGGTGAAGTTGCGGTTGCCCAGGATGTAGCGCTCCCCCAGCGCTCCGCGCTCGTCGGCCAGCAGGTGCCCGCGCGCCACGTCCTTGACGTCCACGACGTTCAGCGCCCCGTCCACGTAGGCCGGGAGTTCCCGGCGCAGAAAGCGCCGCACCAGCTCTGTGGAGGAGCGGTTGACGTCGCCTGCCCCAAATACGAAGGCGGGGTTGACGATCACCACCGGCAGCCCGCGAGCGGCCAGCCGCAGGGCCTCGACCTCGGCCTCGTGCTTGGAGTCCATGTAGGGCAGGCCGTAGCCGCCGCGGAACACCTGGGTCTCATCGGCCACCGTCCCGCGGGGCGCTGGGCCCACAGCGGCGATCGAGGAGGTGTAGACGACGCGCTCCACGCCCGCGCGCAGCGCCTCCTCCAGCACGATGCGGGTGCCCTCGACGTTGATCTGGAAGAGCGCGTCGATGGGCGCTCGCAGAGAGGTGGACCCAGCGAGGTGGAAGACGCGCTCCACCCCCCGCATCGCGCGGCGCACCGCGCGACGGTCGAGGATATCGCAGCTCACCGGCTCGTATTCGAAGTCCAGGTTCTCCAGGTTGGTGTGCCGACGCACCGTCAGGCGCAACTCGTCGCCGCGCTGGGCGAGCAGACGAGCGACCTGCGAGCCGACGAGGCCCGCGCCACCCGTGAGGAGCGTCTTGGGCACCGTCGCCAGTCTAGCGATGCCAACCCCACCACCAGCTGGTTCTCCCGCTATGCGGAAAAGCCCCCGCGCCCATCCCGGCGGACGGACAGGAGCAAGGGTGAGAGCCTTCTCATATCCGAGCGGACCCGCTCTCCACGACCCCAGCCGTTGCTATAGGGTCAGCGCGCCATGAGCCCCGTCGCAGTGGTGTCCGACACCACCAACTACCTCCCCCGCGCCCTCGCCGAGGCGCAGGGCATCCATCAGGTCAGCCTCTACGTGGGCTGGGAGGGAGAACCCGTGCGCGAGCTGGAGATGCCCGACTTCGACGCCTTCTACCAGCGCCTGCGCACCGACTCGCAGACGCCCACCACCTCCCAGCCCTCGATCGGCGACTTCCTCGCCGTCTGGGAGCCGCTGCTGGGCGAAGGCCGCGACATCGTCTCGGTGCACCTCGCCGGTGGTATCTCCGGCACGTGCGAGGCGGCCCGCCAGGCGCGTGGTGTGCTCGACGAGCGCGGGCTGGGCGAGCGCGTGGACGTGATCGACGGAGAGACCGCCTGCGGCGGGCTGGGGCTGCTGCTGCTGAGCGCCGCCGCCGCCGCCAACGCGGGGGCCGACCGGGCGGCCGTCGTGGCGCGCGTGCACGAGGCGCGCAGGGCGCTGCGCATGTGGTTCTGCCTGGACACCCTGGAGTACCTGCGCCGCGGCGGGCGCATCGGCAAGGCCCAGGCGTGGCTGGGCGGCACGCTGAAGATCAAGCCGATCCTCTCGCTGGACTACGAGATCACGCCGGTCGAGCGCGTGCGCACCGCCGGGCGGGCGTTCGAGCGGATGGTGCAGTACATGCACGAGCTGCACGACTCCGGGGCCGACGGGTGGGTGGTGCAGCACATCCAGGCGACCGACCAGGCCGGGCGCCTGATCGAGCACGGGCGCGAGCTGTATGGCTCCGAGCCGGCGTTCGTCTCCGAGGTGGGTCCGGTGATCGGCACCTACACCGGCCCGGGCCTGATCGGCGTGGGGGCGATCCCGCGCGCGCTGCTGAGCTGAGACATCGACGGGCGCGTCGCGTCGCGCAGACCCGAATCGGGTGATACCGCGCGCTGCCGGGCCGAAGAGGCCCACGCGATCCACAGGGCGGCGCTGCTGAATTGAGGGCTACCGGCGTCGCTTGCGACGGCGGCGCCGGCGCAGCACCATGAGGACACCCACAGCTGCGGCGCCCATCACCAGCTCGCGCTGGTGGCGTTGCACGTGGCCCCGCCAGTCGGTGATGCGCGTGACCTCGCCGTGCAGTTGCTCCAGCGAAACCGCAAGCTCTCGGCGATTGCTCTCGATCGAATCGCGGATCTCAGCTGGGGAGCGCTGTGCCATCTCAGCTCCCACCTCCCAGCCGGGCGCCACTCCCTGCGGCGGCCCCCGTGCCGGACCCCGCCGGACCCGCTGCGGACCCCACCGAGCTCGCGCCCGACCCGTCGTAGCCGGCGCTCACCGTCTCGCGGATCTTGCGGGCCTCCTCGATCGCCATGCTGGGCACCGGCGGCGAGCTGCGGCGCACCAGCCGTGAGGCGAGCAGCCCCGCCAGCACGCCCAGCACGACCAGGATCAGGGCCATCGCGAAGAAGCCCCAGAAGTAGGTGAAGTCGCTGCCGATGGGCAACTCGTAGTAGAGCAGCCACGCAAACCCGTTCAGCACGAAGCTCAGCGCCGTCACGAGGAAGATGCCGGCGGCACCCGCCACCACCGCGCCGCGCCCGAGCTTTGCGACCTTCTCGGAAACCTCGGCTTTGGCCAGCTCGATCTCCTCGCGCACCAGCAGCGTGGCACGTTCGGAGACCTCGGTTATCGCCGTCGCGATGTTCTGGGGCTGGTCCCTGCGTTGCGCCTCGGGAGCCTCGCTCACTCCGGCGGCTCCTCGTCGAAGAACCGCCGCCACACCAGCGCCGCCGCGCGCTGGGCGGCGATGCTCGATAGCGCCCCTAGACCGGCCAGCAGGCCCGACCACATCAATCGCTTCACCATGTCGTTCTCCATTATCGCGTGAGTGTAGTCCCCGCGGTGGTCGCCTGGGTTGCGCCGATCCGGCTGGCGCGAACCCTCACTCGGCCGCCGACGCCTCGGGGACCGCCGTGCCTGTGTTCTCCCCGGCGCCGCCGGCCTCCAAACCGCCGCAGACGGTCTCCACCACGAGCCACTTGGCACGCTCGAAGTACGCCTCGTCCTCAGGGAGCAGACCGAAGATCCAGCCCGTCAGCAGCTGCTCGATCGCGCCGTAGAAGGCCATCGCCGCGAAGGCGGCGTCGATGTCGGCCTTGAAGGCGCCCTCCTCCTGGGCCTGCGTGACGATCTGCGCGATCAGGTTGTAGGCCTCGCGGATCTGGCCGAGGTGAGTCTGCCCGAAGGAGTTGGCGGCGCGCGTGACCTCCACGATGATGACCTTCATCAGGTCGGGGTCGTGGCGGTAGCTCTCGACGATGAACGAGGCGATCGCCCACAGCTTCTCGCGCACCGGGATCGCGTGGGTGTCGACCTCGCGAATCATCTCCAGCATCACGTTCCAGCGCTCCAAAAAGAGCGTGTCCAGGACCTCGTCCTTGGAGGCGAAGTAGTGGTAGACCAGCCCGTATGCCACACCGGCCTCATCCGCGATGTCCGACACGCGGCAGGCGTGAAAGCCCTGGCGCGCGAACACCTTGACGGCCGCGTCGAGGATCAGGCGGCGCTTGTCCGGAGACTTGGCGCGGGGCGTGCTCACGCCAGGGACTCCTGCGGCCAGCGATAGGCCGAGGGCCGGCGGTTGGCCAGCGCCGGCAGCTGCGCGCGGATCTCCAACTGGCGCTCCAGGTCCAGGTCGGCCACGATGTGGCCCTCGCGGTCCTCGGCCTGCGCCAGCACCACCCCCCAGGGGTCGACGATCATCGAACGCCCGCCCGAGTGCTGCCCGCCCGGGTGGGGACCGATCTGGTTGGCAGCCACCACGAACGCCTGGTTCTCGATCGCCCGCGCGCGCAGCAGCACCTCCCAGTGGTCGCGCGTAGTGGGTAGCGTGAAGGCCGCCGGTACGACCATCACGCGCGCGCCAGCTACTGCGAGAATGCGATACAGCTCGGGGAAGCGCAGGTCGTAGCAGATCGACATGCCCAGAGGTATGCCAACGGCCTCCTCACCTACAGGGGCGTCCTCGCCCACGCGCGGGTCAATCTTGCTCACAACGACCTCATCGCCCGGATCCTCCAGGGCAGACTCGCGGTAGGAGCGCCCCTCGATCTCTACGTCGAACATGTGCACCTTGCGATAGACGGCCGCCACCTCACCCCGTGGGTTGATGTGGACGGAGGTGTTGGCCAGCTTCTCGCGTCCCTCCATCCGCTCGACGATCGAGCCGGCCACAAGGTCGATGTGCAGCTCGCGCGCGATCGCCCGCGCCCATTCCACGGCCGGACCCTCCAGTGACTCGGCCGCCACGCGCAGATCCTCGTCGCGCCCCAGGGCAATCCACTTCTCAGGCAGTACGATGAGCGTTGCGCCGTCCGCCGCCGCATCGCGCGTGAGGCGATCGGCGGCAGCCATGTTCGCGGCCTTGTCGGCTGTGGAGTTGAGCTGGACGGCCGCTGCTCTCAATGCGCATTCCTCCCGCGAGCTTCCGCTCCCGCAGAATAGATTGACTAGTCAGTCAACATCTCAAAGCATAGCGCCCAGTGCCGGCAGTGGCGCGCCCGTGCCCTACCGCGGTGGGCCCACGCCTCCGGCGCATATGCCCCTGTTCCGCGGCGCCCGGCCGCTCAAGAGCTGGCGCTACGTGGGCGTGTTCTGCGAGGAGCTAATGCTGTGCGCGGCCATCGTGCACCTGGGACCAGCGCGCCAGAGCTTCTGGGCGCTCCTCACACGCGCGGACTCACAGATGCGGGAACGCACCTACACGCTTGTGCGCCGGGGATCGGTCACACTGGACCCCGAAGGGCCGGGCGAGCCGGGACGCCTGCGCGTGCGCGACGGCGCAGTGCGGATCGATCTGGCGCTCCAGGAAGATGCCGGGTGGGAGACGGCTTGTCCCCACGGCGCCGAGTATGTGTGGACGCGCAAGCAGGCCGGCGTCCGTGCGCATGGCACTCTGAGCTTGGACGGCGGGGCACCGCGCTCGATCGAGGCGCTGGCCGTGGTGGATGACACCGCCGGCTACCACGCGCGTGTAACGGAGTGGCGCTGGGCGGCCGGCGTGGGCACAGACCCGAAAGGCCGCCCCCTGGCGTTCAACCTCGTAGAGGGCGTCAACGACCCGCCCACCGGCAGCGAGCGCGCGGTGTGGGTGGACGGGGTGCCGCACGAGGCGCCTCCGGTCAGCTTCGCTGCCGATCTCACACAGATCGTTGCCGAGGACGGCTCGACGCTGCGCTTCGCGCCCGAGGCGCAGCGCAGTCGCCGCGAGAACCTGCTGCTGGTGCGCAGCGACTACCGGGCGCCGTTCGGGGTCTTCAGCGGGACGCTGCCCAGGGGTGTCGAGCTGGCGCACGGCATGGGCGTGGTCGAGCACCACCGCGCGCGGTGGTGAGATGCTGCCTATTCAGACTTCGATGTGGCCGGTTACCTTGCCTACGTCAGATGCTTTGGACGAACCCGTCACCGCCGCGCTAATCGCGTTGAAGAGTTGCTCGCTGGTGATCGGCCTCTCGATTCCCCAAAGACTTGCAACCGACTCATCGACTCTTGCTACCGACACACGCAGGAACTTGAGATCTTCACGGAAGGTCACCAAGCGCAATCCCAGACCAGCGACGCTTGCGGTCTCATCGACAAGCGCCGCGAGGTCGTCGGCCGCAAAGATCCGCCCGTGAGCAATGAGATTGCGCAAGGACGCGAGCCTGCCGATGCGCTCCAACTCATCCGGCATCGTGAAGAGCTGAATATCCGTCACGTCCGCAAAGAGACGGTCGAATCGACGAATGTTCCCGTGGGCCAATGTAGCCACCCATCGCAAACCAACATCAACCGGCACGCTCGACGACTCCGACGACCCCCACGGTGCGTTCGGCCCCAACGGGCCGTTGGGCTTCGTCAGCCCCTGCGCGATCAGCGCCCCTTGCCAGGCGGACGAACGGCGAGCGTTTGCCACAACACCAGCAATCTCCGCGAGGTAGGCGACATAGCTGTCCACGGATCGCACCAGGGTCAACTGCAGCGCGAATCGACTGTGATCGGCCAAGCGCTCCGTGGTCCGCCCAGCGCCGCCACTCGGATCCTCGGCGACGCGTAGCTGTAGATCGACGAAGAACTCCAGGAAGCTGAGCGCCTCCCAGTCGGCGGCAAAAAAACGGGCGCAAGCCCGCGTCATGCGGGCAGGAATCGCAGGCGACTGTTCCACTGTGGCCATGAAAATAGACTATCGCGCTGTGAGCCCGGCATCGAGCCCTTCAGTCTCTCGTGCATCGTTCTCCCTGGCAGCAGGCTTGGAGGTTGCTGAAGGTCAGCCCACGCTCGAAGCTGTTGGGCGAGCGAAGCTGGCATCGGTGCTCTTCGACGAGGTCGTCATGGAGTCTGGACTGCATGTCGTCGAGATGACCTCGGCCCACACACCGACGATCAGGCGTCAGAGCGCAGCAAGCATCTCGCCACAGTCGCTCAAGCATTCGCGCACCGTGGAGCGTGGAACCAAGACGGGCATTGCGATCCGCACCCGTGAAGGAGGCGTCGAACTCTACGCATCGCTCGCTGTGTCAATGGGCGACGTAATCTCAGCTCTGCGTCAGCACGAAGCCTTCGAAGGATCCTGGGTTGCGGCGATACTTGAACTGCGCGATGCGGCGATAGACACGCTAATAGATTGGTAGCGCTCAGTGCCCCGCGCGCTGGCGCCCCAACTCCGCCAGCAGCAGCTTGGAGTGCATCGCCCCGATCAGCTCACGCAGCGGCTCCGACCCAGCGGCGATCATCTGCAGCGCCCGCTCCACCTCGACCTCCCCGGCGAGGCGGTCGAGCAGCGCCCTGACCTCCTCCTGCACAAGCGGCTCCAGCGCCTTGCGGTAGCGCAGCGTGTCATACACAGTGAAACCCAGCGCCTCGTCGTAGCCGCCCGCGCGGAAGGAGGCGATGGCCTCGACGATCTTCACGTCGTCCTGGGCGTAGCCTCCCCTGTTGGGGCTCAGCACTCCGATCTCAGCCAAGCGCCCCAGCACGTTCTCAGGGATGCCGTAGCGCCCGCGCACCTCCTTGGCCGATACGCGGCGCTCCTCGGCGCTGGCGAGCGCGCGCTCGAGGATGCGGTCCTCCAGCTCGACCAGCGCGCGCACGCGCTCGGGGTCGTCCTCCAGGACGCGCTTGATCACGCGCAGGGGCATGAAGCGCTCCTCCTGCAGGCGCTTGATGAGCGCAATGCGCTCGACCAGCTCGGGCGGGTAGTAGGCCATGTTGCGACTGGTTCTGACGATGCCCTCCTCGCCGCCGAGCAGCCCCTCGCGCAGGTAGTGCTTGATCGTGCCGGCGCTCACGCCGGAGCGCTCGGCGAGCTCGCTCATCTTCAGCAGGCCGCTGGCGTCCGCCGTGTTCGGAACGCGATCCACTGAAACCTCCCCCCCTGTCCGTACCGTAGGGCTCATGCCGATCGACCCATCCATGCGGCGCCTGCGCGGCTCATGCGCTCACGCCAGCCTGCGCCAGCGCAGCTCATGCCCGGAATGCCGCGTTCTCGCCGGCCTGCGCTTGCGCGGGCCCTGCCACGGCGCCCGCCTGCAAAAGCTCCTCGATCTCCTCGGCCGAACAGCCGGCCTCGCGCAGCACCTCCGCGGTGTGCTCGCCCAGAGCCGGCCCTGGACGCTGGGCGTGGTGGCCGGGGGTGCGTGTGAGCTTCACCGGTACGCCCAGCTGGCGCACTCCGCCCGCCACGCCGGGCTGCTCTATCTCCACCACCATCTCCCGCGCGCGGACCAACTCGGAGTCAAGCGCCTCGTCCAGGTCCAGCACCGGCTCCAGACAGCAGTCGTGCTGCTGGGCGAACTCCTCCCACTGCGCGCGCGTGCGCGCCCTGAAGACCTCGCACACCTGCGCGTGCGCGTCCGAGCCCGGCCCCTCGAACTGTCGCTCGATCAGGTCCTCGCGCTCCACTCCCCGGCACCACGCCTGCCAGAACTTGGGCTCCAGCGCGCCCAGCGCCACCCAGCCGTCGGCGCACTCGTAGGGGCGGTAGCAGATCAGCGAGCCCGCCAGCTCGAGACCGCCGCGGTGGGGCACAACCCGCTCGGCGAAGTAGCGCCCTGCGACCAGCGCCAGCCAGGAGAGCGCGCCGTCGGCCATCGAGACGTCCACCACCTGGCCCTCGCCCGAGCCGGCGGACCGAATCCCGCTCCTCCGCCATCGCGCTCGCGCAGCGCAGCCAGGATGCCGAAGGCAGCCATCATGGCACCACCACCCAGATCGGCGATCTGCCCGGCGGCCTGGACGGGCGGCCCATCATGCTCGCCCGTCAGCCCGAGCAGGCCCACGAGCGCGAGGTAGTTCATGTCGTGCCCAGCCGCCTCGCGGCGGGGGCCATCCTGGCCGTAGCCGGAGATCGCGCAGTACACAATCCCCGGGTTCACGGCGCGCATCTGCTCATAGCCCACCCCCAGACGGTCGAGCACACCCGGGCGGAAGGACTCGAGGACCACGTCGTGGTCCCGCACGAGGCGCAGCAGCACCTCACGCCCGGCCTCGCTCTTCAGATCGATGCGGATCGAGCGCTTGTTGCGGTTCAGCGCGAGGAACAGCGCGGACTTGGCGCTGTCCTCGGCCCCCTCGTAGTAGGGAGGCGCCCAGCGGATGTAGTCGCCCATGCCGGTGTCCTCGACCTTCAGCACCTCCGCGCCGAAATCCGCGAGCAACAGCGAGCAGAAGCCGCCGGGCAACAGCCGCGAGAGATCGAGCACGCGGATGCCCGCGAGGGGCAGGCTCACCGCTGTCCCTGTCCTGCGTTGCGGCCCGCCCTACGCGGCCCGCTGGCGGCCGGTAGGCCGCTCCTCAAAATGCCGTTCCCGCTCACGTCACGCACCACGCTGCGGAACTCCCAGCATGGCCCTGGCCTCCTGAACTGTGGCGGGCCGGCGCCCGATGTCTTCGGCCATCTGCCGCGCCTTGGCCACGAGCTCGCCGTTGGAGCGCGCCATCTCGCCGCTCGGCAGGTACAGATTGTCCTCGAGCCCCACCCGCACCGAGCCGCCCAGTGTGAGCGCGGCAGCCACCAGCAGCCACTGCTGGCGCGAGATACCGATCACCGCCCAGTGGGCGGGCTGCGGGATGTTCTCGACCATCGCCGCCAGGTTGCGCGCGCTCGGGGGGATGCCGCCCACCACGCCCATGATGCAGTCCACGTGCAGCGGGGGCTCGAGCACGCCCATGTCGATCAGCGGCTCCAGCGAGCCCACGTGGCCGATGTCGAAGCACTCGTGCTCGGGCTTGATGCCCAGCTCGCTCATCGCGCGCAGCAGCTCGACGATCTCCTCGAAGGGGTTGGCGAAGACCATCTTGAACACGAAGTCCTTGCGCGAGCGCGAGTACTTGGCGTAGTTCATCGAGCCCATGTTCAGCGCCGCCACCTCGGGGCGGCACTCGCGCAGGTAGGCCACGCGCTTCTCCACGCTCACGCCGACGGCGCCGGTGGAGAAGTTGACGATCGCGGCGTCCCCCACCTCCGCGCGGATCGCGTCGCTGATCGCCCTGTAGTCCTCGACCTCGAAGCTCGGCCCGCCCTCGGGGGTGCGCGCGTGGATGTGGATCATCGTGCCGCCCTCGTCCACGATCCGACGCGCCTCCGCGGCGTACTCCGCCGGGGTGTAGGGGATCGCCGGGCACTGCTCGCGGTTGGCCAGCACGCCGGAGATCGCGCAGGTGATGACGACGGGATCCTCGACGCTCATATCAACCGCGCCCCCGGGCACGTGGGCGAATGGGCCTCATACCGGCACGACTCCGTGGCGCTTCCACGGCCGCTGCACCTGCTTGCCCTGCGCCATCTCGAGCCCGCGGCAGATCGTCGCGCGCGTCTCGCGCGGGTCGATCACGTCGTCGATCAGATCGTTGCCCGCAGCGATGTAGACGTCGAAGATCTTGCGGAACCCCTCGATCAGCTCGGCCTTCTTGGCTGCGGGGTCCTCGGCGGCCTCGACCTGCTTGCGGAAGGCGATCTCCACCACTCCCTCAGCTCCCATCACGCTGATCTCCGCACTCGGCCAGGCGACGATCAGGTCCGGTTCGTAGGCGCGCCCGTTCATCACGTAGTACCCCGCGCCGTAGGCCTTGCGCGTGATCACGGTGATCTTCGGCACGGTGGCGTTGGCGACCGCGTAGAGCATCTTCGCGCCGTGGCGGATGATGCCTTCGGCCTCGACCTTCGTGCCCACCATGAACCCGGGCACGTCCATCAGGAAGACCAGCGGGATGGCGAAGGCGTTGCAGAGGTTCACGAAGCGCGCAGCCTTGTCGGAGGAGTCGTTGTCGAGGATCCCCCCCAGGTGCCGGGGCTGGTTGGCGACGATCCCCGCCGGGCGCCCACCGAAGCGCGCGAAGCAGGTGATGACGGTCTTGGCCCACTGGCCCTTGATGTCGAGGTACTCGCCGTCGTCGCACACGCGGCGGATCACCTCGTACATGTCATACGGCTTGCGGTTGGACTCCGGCAGCACGTCCAGCAGCGACTCCTCGGCGCGGTCGATGGGGTCGCTCACCGCCCGCACCGGCGGAGCCGTTTCGCAGTTGGGAGGCATGTAGGACAGGTACTCCTTGATCCGCGCGATGCACTCCTCGTCGGAGTCCACTTCCATGTCCCCCACGCCCGAGCGGCGGCAGTGCACACGCGAGCCCCCCAGTTCCTCCTGGGTGACGTCCTCGCCGACGGCCGCCCGCACGAGGTGGGGCCCGGCGAGCGCCATCGAGCCGCGGCCCTTGACCATCGGCACGAAGTCCGCCAGCCCGGGGATGTAGGCGGTGCCGGCCGCGCACGGCCCCATCAGCGCGGCGACCTGGGGGATCACGCCGCTGGTGATGACCTCCTCGCGGAACAGCGCGCCCGAGCCGGCGAACACCGAGCCCGCGGCCTCCTGCACGCGGGCGCCCGCTGAATCCAGCAGCCACACAAAGGGCATGCGCTTCGACAGCGCCAGCTCGCGCAACCGCGAGACCTTGATCTCGCCGGTCATCCCCATCGAGCCGGCCATCACCGTGAAGTCATACGCGCACACCGCTGTGAGCCGCCCGTCCACCTTGCCGTAGCCGGTGATGACCCCGTCGGCGGGCGCCTCCCTGCCCTCCATCGCGCGCTGGGAGAAGTGCGGGCGCCCGTGGATGCCCAGCTCCACGAAGGTGCTCTCGCCCGTGTGCGCGTCGGTGTCGATCAACAGCGCCAACCGCTCGCGCGCGGTCAGCTTGCCGGCCTCGTGCTGGCGGGCGATCTTCTCCTCGCCCCCGCCCTGCTTGATGGCGGCGCGGCGAGCGTGCAGGTCCTCCACGAGCGGGCGCAGCAGCGAGCTGGGATTGGCGGTCTCGGGCATCTGAAAAGTGGACAGTAGGAAGTCCTACTTCCCACCCTACTGCCTATGGCAGCAACGGATCAAGCACGCCCGCCACCACCTCGGCGCCGAGCGTGGTCTGCTCGGGCTCCTCATCCAGCGCCTCGAAGCCGGTGACCTCGATGCCCACCACCTCGCTGGACTCCCCCACCGCCTCCAGCAGGTCGAGCAGCTTGCCGTCGTCGAACCCACCCTCAGCCTTGACCGCGTGGGAGACGGGCATCGTCCTGGGGTCCATCACGTCCACGTCCAGGTGCAGATACACAGGGGCCCCGTCGAGCGCGTTCTGCATGAACACAAGGGTCTCAAGGCTCGACCCGATCACCGTCACGCGCGCCTGCCCCAGCCCCTCGCGCTCGCCCTCCTCCAGGTCGCGCACCCCGCACAGGACCACCCGCTCGCCCGCCACGACGCCCTCAAAGCCCGTCTCCCAGCGCCCGCAGGCGCCCGCCAGCGCCATCCCGCCCAGGTAGCCGGTGATGCTGGTCGCGGGGGTGTGGAAGGCGGCGTGACCGTCCAGCCACAGCACGCGTGCCTCCGGGCGCATGCGCGCCACCGTGGGCAGGGTGGTCAGCGCGATCGCTCCGTCCCCCGCCACCACCACCGGCAGGGTGCCGGCGTTCAGCGCGTCCTCCACCTGGCCCCCGGCCTCCAGCAGGCAGCCGTGCGAGGCCGCCAGATCCTCCCTGTAGTCCTGCGGGCGCGCCGGCTGGGGCGAGCCGATCAGGCGTGGCTGCGCGCCGATCTGGCGGCCGATGGTCCCCGCCAGTAGATCCACGCCGAGCGTCGCCGCGCGCGAGCGCTCGGCGGTGCGACAGCGCATCGCCACCAGGGTGGCCTCCTCGGCGCGGGTGATCGCAGTCATCGCCGCCCCCTCGCTTCGCCACCGGTGGCGCCAACCGCTCCCCACCGCGCTCGGAGCGACACGCCCCTCACCGACCCTTCCACTGCGGGGCGCGCTTCTCGAAGAACGCGCTGACGCCCTCCACGATGTCCTCGGTGGAGAGCGTCAGCGAAAGCTGCGCGCGCAGGTAGTCCAGCGCGTCGTCGAGCGGCATATCCATCTGCCTGCGCATAGCTTCCTTGCCCAAGCGCATCACCACTGGGGACTTACCCGCCAGCTTCGCCGCCCAGTCAGCGACGAAGGCGTCGAACTCCTCCGCCGGGAGCACCCGGTTGACCAGCCCAGCTGCCAGCGCCTGCTGCGCGTCCAGGCGCTCGCCCAGCAGCAACAGCTCATTCGCGGTCTTGCGCGGCACGTTGCGGTAGATCAGCGCCATGATCATGAAGGGAAAGGCGCCGACGTTGATCTCCGGCGTGCCGAAGGTGGCAGCCTCGGAGGCGACCACCAGGTCGCACGCCAGCGCAAGCCCCAGCGCCCCGGCGAGCACGTGCCCGCGCGCTGCGCAGATGGTCGGCTTGCCCAGCGAGCCCAGCAGCTTGAAGAGATCCACGAACAGCTCCGAGCCGAAGTGCTTGTGCACCAGCGCCACGTCCCCGGCGAAGCCGCTCAGGTTGGCGCCCGAGGAGAAGACGCGCTCGTGCGAGGAGGCCAGCACCACGCAGCGCACCCCCTCGTCGGCGCGGGCGCTCTGCAGCGAGGCCGTGAGGCCGCCCAGGACCTCCGCCGACAGCGCGTTGCGCGTGGCGGGCTCATTCAGCGTGACGGTGGCCACGCCGTCGGCCACCTCGTACAGGACGCTGTCCGAAGCCATGGCGCGACTCTAATGATCCTGTCTTTGCGGCGTTTGTTCCCCGCCCTTCCACCTTCATGACGTTGCGCAAACCCGTGGGCTGAGGCGCGACGTCGTCAAGCCCCGGGCCTGTCATGAAGTGCCTACTCGCGGCTCCAGCAAACGCGAATGCCATCCCCGCTCACAACTACCATCGGCCGATGGCCAAGAAGTACAAAGACGTGAGGAAAGTGCTCATCGATGCGGGCTGGCGCGTAGTGCGCCAAACCGGCTCCCACGAGATCTGGGCTCATCCCGACCGTGAGGAGCGCATCGTGGTCGCGGGGAAGAACAGCGACACCGTCCCAGTCGGTACGCTCGGTAGCATCAGACGCGCAAGCGGCTTGGAGCACCTTCGATGAGCGAGTACGTTGTGATCTACGAGCAGGCCGAAGATGGCGCATGGGGCGCCTACATGCCCGACCTACCCGGTGTCGTGGGGCTCGGGGCCACGCGCTCGGTGGCCGCAGAACGCATCCAAGAGGCGCTGGCCGCATATATAGACGATCTGCGCCTGCAAGGCCGATCACTGCCGGCGCCCCACCACGCCGCTGGCACGATCGCCGCCTGAGCGCGGCGGCGCACCCACCTCTCATCGCTGGCGTCAGAGAGCAGACCGCTCAAGGTGCTGGGCTTGATCGAGCTGCCTTGCCGCGCCCGCCACGCGGCAAGTAGGAAGTCCTACTGTTTACTTTCCCATCACCGTGCGTTAGCTTCAAAGGCCCACCCCAAGAACAAGGAGCCCCACCGATGGCCACTGCCGAGAGCGTCCTGAAGCCCGACCACCAGACCAAGCGCAAGCACTTCATCTTCAACGACGACCACGAAGCGCTGCGCGAGTCGATCCGCAACTTCGCGCTGAAGGAGCTGGCGCCGCACTCCGCCGAATGGGAGGAGACGACCTTCCCCAACTCGGTCTTCACGCGCATGGGCGAGCTGGGGCTCCTGGGGCTGGACAAGCCCGAGCAGTACGGCGGGCAGGGTGGGGACTACTTCAGCGCGATGGTGCTGGCCGAGGAGATCTCCAACGCCAACTCGGGCGGGCTGGCGATGGGGTTGGCGGTGCACACCGACATGGCGATGCCCCCGATCCTCGCGTTCGGCACCGAGCAGCAGAAGCAGGAATGGGTGGTGCCCGCGATCAAGGGCGAGAAGATCCTCTGCCTGGGTATCACCGAGCCCGACGCCGGCTCGGACGTGGCAGGGATCAAGACGCGCGCAGTGCGCGACGGCGAGGAGTGGGTCATCAACGGCTCGAAGACGTACATCACCAACGGCCACCGCGCCGACGTGATCGTGCTCGTGACCAAGACCGACCCCGACGCCGGGTACGACGGCTTCAGCCTGTTTCTCGTGCCGATGGACTCCCCCGGCGTGGTGCGCGAGAAGAAGCTGGAGAAGATGGGCATGCACGCCTCCGACACCGCGCTGCTGGCCTTCCAGGACGTGCGCGTCCCGGCCACGGCGCTGCTGGGGCAGGAGGGCAAGGGCTTCTACCACATCATGTGGGAGCTGCAGGGCGAGCGCATGATCGGCGCCGCCGGGTGCGTGGCGGGGGCGCAGAAGTGCTTTGACCACACGCTCAAGTACGCCAAGGAGCGCGAAGCGTTCGGCAAGGCGATCGGCCACTTCCAGGTGATCCGCCACAAGTTCGCCGACATGGCCGTGAAGATCGAAGCTGCGCGCCAGCTCGTGTACATGACCGCCTACCGCTTCGCGGGCGGCGAGTACCCGGTGCGCGAGATCTCGATGGCCAAGCTGTACTCCGCGCGCGTGGCGTGCGAGGTGGCCGACGAGTGCATCCAGATCCACGGTGGCGCCGGGTACATGCGCGAGTACAACGTCGAGCGCGTGTGGCGCGACATGCGCCTGAACCGCATCGGCGCGGGGACGGATGAGATCATGCTCGAGGTCATCGGGCGCTCGTACGGGCTTTGAGCCCCCCCCGGCTCGCCGCCTGCCCGACCTGAGACCCACCGCGATGCCCGTTGAGAGGAGCCGATGACCGTGCCCGACCCACCTTTCACCGAGGAGCACGAGGAGCTGCGGGCCTCCGCGCGGGGGTTCATCGAACGCGAGCTGACCCCCCACGCGCAGGCGTGGGAGGAGCAGGAATGGTTCCCCGACGAGGTGTTCACCAAGCTCGCCGCACAGGGACTCCTGGGCCTGAAGTACCCCGAGCAGTACGGCGGGCAGGGCGGCGACCACCTGCACGAGGCGGTGCTGATCGAGGAGCTGACGCGGATCGGCTCGGGCGGCACCGCGGCGGGAATCGGCGCGCACGTGAACATCGCCACGCCGCCGATCTGGAAGTTCGGCAGCGAGGAGCACAAGCGGCGCTACCTGGAGCCGGCGATCCGCGGCGAGAAGATCGGCGCGCTGGCGATCACCGAGCCGGGCGCGGGCAGCGACGTGGCGGCGCTGCGCACGCGCGCCACGCCCGTCGACGGCGGGTGGGTGGTGAACGGCGAGAAGACGTACATCACCAACGGCGTGCGCGCCCACTTCATCGTGACCGCCGTGAAGACGAGGGAAACGACCCCGCCCGCCCGCCACCACGACATCTCCTTCCTGATCGTGGACCGCCAGGAGGGCGTCAAAAGCTCTGCGCTGCACAAGCTGGGGTGGCGCGCGTCGGACACCGCCACCATCGCCTTCGAGGACGTGTTCGTGCCGGCAGAGAACCTGCTTGGAGAGGAGCACGAGGGGTTCAAGCTGATCATGGCCAACTTCCAGTGGGAGCGCCTGGCGATGGCGCTCGGCGCGGTCGGCGCGATGAGGGCGGCGTGGGAGCGCACCGCCCAGTACGCGCGCGAGCGCAACGCCTTCGGGCGCCCCCTCTCAGGCCACCAGGCGATCCGCCACAAGCTGGCGGACATGGCCACCAGCGTGTACACGTGCCGCTGCGTCACCTACGACGCGCTGCGCCGCTTCGTGGCCGGTGAGAACCCGCTGAAAGAGGTGACGATGGCCAAGCTGCTGACCCAGCGGGCCTCGTACGAGCTGATGGACGAGTGCCTGCAGATCCACGGCGGCGCGGGCTACATGCGCGAGCTCTGGGTGGAGCGCGCCGCGCGCGACGCGCGCCTGGGCCCGATCGGCGGCGGCACGGATGAGATCATGCGCGAAATACTGGGGCGGTTGCTGGCGCTGTAGGCAGAGGCGCGCCGGGCGAACGCTGGCCCGGCGGCCTGCAACAAATCGTCCAGAAGGCCCTCCAGGGCTCAAGTAGACGCCCCGTCAGCCGATGCGGAAACCGTGCCTCGCTTCCGCTTCGCGCTGCCCGTACTGGCATGCGTGTCCCTGTCCGTGTCCATCACCCTGTGCCCGGCCCTGCCCGCCGCAGCGGCGAACGCAGGCACCTGCGCCAACGCCAACGCAACCCCCACCCCAGGCAACCTCGAACAGGTGCGGGCCGCCGTCGAGTGCCTCGTCAACCAGGAACGCGAACGCCACGGCGAGGCCGCGTTGCGAGAGGACGCGCAGCTGCAGCAGTCAGCCCAGGGCCACAGCGACAACATGGCGGCAGAGGACTACTTCGAACACGTCGGCCCGGGCGGGGACACGCCGCTGGAGCGCATGCGCGCCGCCGGGTACGCCTCCAACAGCCAGGACGGGTACGAAGTGGGCGAGAACATCGCGTGGGGCACCTTAAGCCTGTCCACGCCGCGGGCGATCGTGGAAGCGTGGATGGCCTCGCCGGGGCACCGCGCGAACATCCTGGACGCCCATTTCAGAGACACCGGGGTGGGCGTCTCCACGCGCCTCCCGGCCTCGATGGGGCACGGCCAGCCGGGCGGGCTCTACACGCAGGACTTCGGGACAGTCATAACGGGCAGCGCCGCTCGGTACAACGCCGGACCCTCCCCTGGATATAACCTCCCGCCCTCGACAACCAAAAGGAGAGCAAAGGGCTATGGGAGTACTCGACGGAAGGTCCGCCATCGTCACCGGCTCAGCGCGCGGCATCGGGCGCGCCACCGCCGAGCTGTTGGCCGCGCAGGGCGCAAGCGTGCTGATCAACGATCTCGACGCCGACGTCGCTGAGCAGGCGGCCAAGGAGATCGCTGGGGAGACGGCGGTGTTCGCCGGGGACCTGACCAAGGGTGACACGCCCGAGCAGCTGGTGGCCACCGCGATCGATGCGTTCGGCAAGATCGACATCATCGTCAACAACGCCGGGTACACGATCGACGCGCCGATCCACAAGATGTCCGACGAGCAGTTTCAGGCGATGCTGGACATCCACCTGGTGGTGCCCTTCAAGGTGATCCGCGCCGCCGCGCCGCACCTGCGCGAGCCGGCCAAGCAGGAGCGCGAGGAAGGCAACGAGGTGTTCCGCAAGATCGTCAACGTGTCGTCCATCTCAGGCACGATGGGCAACGCCGGCCAGGCCAACTACTCCTCGGCGAAGGCGGGCGTCACCGGCCTGACCAAGACGCTGGCCAAGGAGTGGGGCCAGTTCAAGGTCAACGTCAACGCGGTCGCGTTCGGCTTCATCGAGACCCGCCTCACCGCGGCCAAGCAGGAGGACAACACGATGGAGATCGGCGGCGAGAAGGTGCAGTTGGGTATCCCCGAGCAGCTGCGCCAGATGGCCTCGATGCTGATCCCGCTGGGCCGCCCAGGCACCCCCGAGGAGGCGGCCGGCGGCGTGTTTTTCCTGTGCTCGCCGTGGTCGAACTACGTGCACGGCCAGGTGCTCAACGTCACCGGCGGACAGTTCGTGGGGATGACCAGCTGAGCAAAGAAAGAGGAGGGGCCGGCCAAAGGCCGGCCCAGCGGGCCGCGTGGTGGCGCCGCGCGAGGCAGGTTGAGAGACCCGGCGTGAGGCCCCGGCGTGGCGCCATCACGGGAGCCGACATGGAGGGTGGAGAGAACCGGAGCGCTCTTCCCTCATGGCAGGGTAGGATTGAGCGAGGTTAGATCTACTCAATGGGGAGGAATGTCTTGCGACGGAGAGGTCTTGAAAGAATCTGGCTGGTACCCGCGGTGCTGTTCGTCGGGGCGGTAGTGGGGGTGGCGCCCTCGGGCGCCGCATCCGCAGGTGGGGGGCCGCTCGCTGCGGCGGCGAGGACGCAGTCCTTCGACATCAATTCGACGCTGCACCTGATCGGACATCCCGGGCACGTGCTCAACGAGCAGGGGACGTTCGACGGCACCCAGTCGGGCACGATCGCGATCCGCTTCACCTCGATCACGTCCACGTCTGGGACAGCAACCTTCACGGCGTACCCGAGCGGCGGGTCGGTCAGCGGCAGCACGAGCACGAAGGGCGAGGTGGTGGGCGCGCACGTGTACTTCTCGGGCAGCATGACCATCACCGGGGGGACCGGCAAGTGGGCGCACGCCTCGGGCCGCGGGCTGGGCTTCAGCGGGGTGGTGGACCGCCAGAATTTCCACGCCACCACGCACATGACGGGCACCATCGACCTGTAGGCAGGGCATCGATCGCGCAGACAGGGGGCATAAGGGCCTATCTTTGGTGGGTCCTTATGGTCCCAATGCGTGCGATGAAGCGGACAAGAGCCGTCGTGGTGCTGCTGAGCACGGCGCTCGCAGTGGCGCTCGCGAGCCTGCCGGCGGTAGCCGGGGCAGCCGAGACGGCCAGGCTGACGGCCGGCTTCTCGCCCTACCGGCTGGGGAGGAGCACCACGCTGAAGCTCGCGCTGAACCTCGGCGTGGCGGGCGCGCCGGGAGGACTGCCCTCGCCGGTGACGAGGTTCGACATGCGCATCCCGGCGGACCTGGAACTGATCGGCAGCAGCCTGGGCCTGGCGATCTGCCCGCCCGAAGCGCTGCTGGCAGGCGGGCAGGAGGGCTGCTCGCCCAACGCGCGCCTCGGCTTCGGCAGCGCGGAGATCGAGGTGCCGCTGGGACCGGAAGCGGTGCCCGAGGCGGCCGGCATCGACGCCGAGATGGGCCCCCCGGTGGAAGGGCAGATCGGGGTGCTGCTGTACGCCGAAGCGGGCGCGCCGGTGGCGGCACAGCTGATCTTCCCCGGCGTGCTGTTCGGCAGTGGAGGAAGCACCGGCCAGAGCCTCGACACGGCGGTGCCGCTGATCCCCACGCTGCCCGGCGCGCCCGACATCTCGATGGTGAGCATGAACCTGAGCCTGGGGCCCGACCAGTTGACCTACTACAAGCAGGTCCGCGGCAGGACCGTGGGGTACCGCCCAGAAGGCATCGCCCTGCCCGCCAGCTGCCCGCGCGGCGGGTTTCGCTTCGAGTCAGATATCAGCTTCCAGGACGGCACGACCGTGACGGCATCCAGCACCGTGCCCTGTCCTGGCCGCCGCCGCTGAGCGACCGGATCGGTTTACGACCGCTTCTCGCCGTAGCCATCCGCGCCGGATAGCGCGAGACCGGACGCCCTATAGCCCAGTCAAGATCTGCCGGCAAGCCAACTGCGCTCTGTTTCGCCGCCAGCACTGCGGCGTAGCAGCATTTCCTATCGCGTTGCTCGCCCCCCACGCGCTACTTCTTCTTCCTCTTCTTGTGCGCCTTGGACTTCTTCTTCGCCCGCGGGCAGCCGGTGACTGCGATCTTCACGTTCTGGTTCAGGACCGCGCCGTTCTGCCCGGTGATCGTGAACGGCATCGCCAGCTTCTGGCCGCAGAGACTGCCCTTCGCCTTCGCGGGGACCACCGCTGCGAGGCCGGAGTGAGGGCCCTCGGGGAGCGTCAGCGTGAAGCTGCCGATCGGGACGTCGGGCACCGTCGCGAAGTCGCTTGAGGTGACGCCCTTCTTGATGTCGATGCTGCCCGTGGATATCCACCGTGACGCCTTCGCCCTGCAGGACCGCGACGACGTTCGGGAACGCCGCGCCACCGTGGGAGACAAGGTAGGTGGGTCCCATCACGGGGTTGGCGAGGATCGGCGTGCTGGCGGTCGCCGTGCCGATGTCAGAGCCCGTGGGACACCCGGCGGGGTTCGCCGTGAACTGGGCTTCGGGGCAGGCCTGCTGGATCGTCGTCAGGCGCGCCGGGAGCTGCTTGGGGAGCACCACCGCGACCGAATGGACGTTCGCGTTGCCCGCGGTGAACGCGCCCTTCACGGTCAGGCTCGCGCCTTCGTGCTTGCTCGTCTTCGCCTGCGTGCTGACGCTGAACACCGGGTGGAACAGCAGCGACTTGCAGCCACTCGCGGTGAACGGGCTCGACACGCCCGCCGTGGCTCCCTGCGCCGCCGTGATGCTCGCCGCGATCTGCTGCTGGTTGCAGTTCGTGGGGTTGAACATGAACCCTTCGCGGTTGACGGTCACGTTCACCGTCTGCACGCGCAGGGGGACACCGTCGATGATCTGCGGCAACGGGTCGCTCGTGACCGTCAACGCCGTGGTGTTGGGGTCCACGTGGATCGCGGCGCGGACGACGACGTTGCCGAGGTTGAACGGGCCGGCCTTCGCCGGGACCACCACGCTGAGGCCGAACGGCTGGCCCTTGTAGGGGCCCGTGAGATAGACCGGGCCGGACACCCACAGCGGGTCCGGGCCCGGGCCCGCCGCTACCGTCGCGCTACCGATCTGGCTGCCCGAGGGGCACGTGCCCTGCGCGGCCTGCGGTTCCCCGCACAACGCGACACTCGACAGCTTCCCCAACAGGCCGGGCGGGGTCGTGACCGTCAGGCCCGAGAGGTCCTGTTCACGATCGTGCCGGGAGAACGACAAGGTGAACGGGCTGAACGCACCCGCCGCCGGGCTGACGGTGCCCGCCGTGAAGCCCGGGCTGAACGGCATCCCCGCAGGACACGCCCCACCCTTACCGTCCCAGTCCACGTTGAACGAACTGGAGCTGGTCACGGTCGGGGTGCCGGGGGCGCTCCACGGTTCCAGCGTGCTCACGGTGCTCGCGGTACCGCACGTCTGGGGGTTCGCCAGCGACGCCCGCGGGCCGCCCGTGAAGTGCAACGCGAAGCTACTGAACGGGATCTGCGGGTTTTCCCTGAACGTCGCGGTCAACTGCCCCGTACTCGGGTCCGCCGCAACCGAGCCCTGGAGTTTGACCACGACCCCCGCCTTGGGGTCCTGCGCTTCCACATAGAGCCCGTACAGTTCGCCGTTCGTCGCGCTCGCCGTCGTACACGCCGGCTGGCCTTCGCCACCACAGGCGGGCTTGGCGAGATACACGTGGCCAGTCACCGGCGCCGCGCCACCCGGACCATCCGCCAACAACGGCGTATGGATCGCGACCGTCCCGACCGTCGAAGCCCCCGGACAATGCCCCGGCGTCATCCGCGCCAAACCGTCCGCGCCGATCGCTTCGCCTTCACCAGCCACGTTCGGAGCGCCCTCCTCGGGCATATCGAACCCATTGGGGCCCGTCGCTTCGCAGCCTTCGAGGCCGCTGCCCGCCGCCGGGTCGATCCCCACACCCGCCGGGAGCGCGACCGACACGTTCTTCAACTCCGGCGTCGCGGCTTCTTCGAACAGCGAGGTCTGCGGAACCTTCAATTCCACGCTGTACCCCGAGGGCTCATCCGCCTGCGTCGTGCCTTCCCCGCCCATGCTCGGCGCGAGCGACAACGAGGGGTTGAACTGCAGCAGGTTGCAACCGGTGATCTGCGGGTATGTTGTCGTTTCCTTGGAGACCCACCGTTCGGGGGTCTCCCACGAATCCACCCACGCCCTGCTCGACACCGGGCCCCCCGAGCAATCCGCCGGGTTCGTCAGGAACGCCGCACCCGACCCAGTCCCGTTCAACGCGCCCGGCTCACCGAAGAACGAGAGCACGATACCGGCGATTTTACCGAGCGTGGGTATGCCCGTGCTCACCACCCGCAGATGGTACCCGGAGGGGCCGTGCACCACACTCGAATAAAGCAGGACGGGAATTACGGCGACCAACCCGAACTCCGCCGGATAACCGCCCTCCGGCACCATGTTATAGATCCCGGTAAATTCAGAACCGAAGCCGGTGAAGAAAGAGCACACCCTTATTAGCGAACCTTTTGATGGCCAGCGACCCGACCAGGCTCCCCGCGGGACACGTATGGTTTTCCAGCTCGGGGATCGTGCACTGCGGAAGACCCTGAACATCACCGACAAACCCCAACGGCAGTTCCACCACAGCATCCTTGAAGTTTTCAACAGAAGGAAAATTACCAGCGAAATAAGGATTCTTCGTTACTGGACCAGGGATCGTCGGCAGCATGAGGCTCGTTCCGAATGTCCATGGGTGAGTACCCGCCCCTACCGCCGTGACACCACCAGGCGTATCCGCTTCCATAGCGAATTCACTGAGTCCAAACTGGGGTAGTTCGGTGGTGATCGGGGTCACCTCGCTCGTCGACACAGCCGCGGCCGCACCACCACCACCCGAGACCGATACTTCATTGCGCAACGACCCCGACACACCCGTACCCGGGGGTGTCACCACGACCTGCAGATCGGGAGCATCCACACCCGCCGGGACAAGCCCCAAACGCTCCAACCGCGCCAGCAGCTTCGAAATCTGACCCTGATCCGCCACACCCGCCCGCTCCCCGACACCACGGTTGGAGACCCCCGGGCGCTGCGCGATCGTTTCCAACACCCGCACCGTGCGGTAGGTGAGGCGCATCGGGATACCCGCCAACGGGTCGCCCTGCACCGGCGCGCTCCCCACCGCCTGGTCCCCCGCAGGCCTGGCCACCGGAGGCCGGGAGACGGTGCGGGTCTGCTCACGACGCGCCGCCGCGGGACCCATGTAGGGCAGCACGAGCATCCCCATCAAATCCCCCATCAAATCCGTCAACGGCCGGCTGTCATTGCGCAACAGCCGCGAGTAGACCAGCGCGAACCCAGCGCCCACCAACCCCTCCGCGGTCGAGGACGGACACTCCGCTGACCCCCGCAGGCTCTCCCCACGCCCCGCATCGATCGCGCGCGCCAGGCCACCGAGGATCTCCTCACGACGCTCCAACACACTCTGCGAACCACGCAGCGCCTGCACCACACACACCCGCGCCAGCACCGGCTCGCGGTCAAAGAACCCGAGGATCGTCCACAGCCCGCCGCGCATCCGCTCCCGCCACGCCAACCCCTCCAGGCCAGCCGCAGCGATCTCCGCGCGGATGCCGTCCACGACGCCCTCCAATGCCGCGATCAGGCATTCCTCGCGGTTCGCGAACAATTCATAGAACGTCCTGCGCGAGACCCGCGCGCGGTGCGTGATATGCGCCACCGTCGCCTGCGAATACCCAAGCTCCTCCACCGCACGAACCGCAGCCGCCAACAACCGCGACCGCTGAATCTCCGCCACGTGCGGATGCGGAACACCATCCCCACCCACCGGCAACACCCCAGAAGCCCGCGCAGCGCGACTCGCACGGGAACGAGTACGAGCCGCCATCAGACGGCCCTCCCACACAGGGCACGGCCCAAAGGCCGACCGGAACTACTCCCTAGAGAGCTGGACCCCGGCCAAGAGAGAGAGAGAGAGAGAGAGAGAGAGAGAGAGATGCTTCAGAGACGCTGAAGCATCTGGTTACGACCCCACCAGGGGCTGCAACCATTCCCGACACGCCTGTCCCAAACGAACTCACGCGAACCATGTCTCCCTCATCACTCGGCCCAGCCCTCTCCCAAACACGGCTCGATCAAGCCCCCCGTGAGAGGGCGGATGAAACGCCTCTCGTCTCGCGCCTGGACTCAGGCGTCGGCGGGCAGCAGCGTAAAGGCGCCGCCTTGCAACGGCGTGACGGTTCGAAAGGCGCGTTCGTCGAGGGTGAGGATACGACGCGTCCCCCAGCGGGCCGCGAGCACCACCAGCGACACGTCGGCCAAGCCGAGCTCGAGATCGCGGTAGCGCGCAGCGAGGTCGCGGGCCACGGCCAGATCGGCCCGGGCGAGCGAGTCCACGACGTATGTCTCGCTCGCAAGGTCGTCGAGGAAGGCCAGCTCGACGTCGACCCCGAGGCGACGAAGGATCAGGTAATCGGCCTCGGCGGCCACGACCTGGGAGGTGATCAGCGCGCCTCGCTCGGCGCGCAGCACTCGAGTGATCGGACCGTGCTGGGGATCTTCGGAATCCGCCTGCGAATACAGCGCGCCCGCGTCGACGATCAGCGAAGCGCCGCCGGACATACCCGGGACGTCAGTCGCGGCCGGTCACAGAGAGAAAGAGCTCGTCCGCGTCCCACCCGCGGTGCGGCGTCCCGCCGCCGTGCCCCTTACCGAGACTGTGGAAGGTCCGGTGCGTCTCGTGCGACTGCGCTGTGACGAGCCGTACGCCCTCGCGAATCAGTTCCGCCTGAGAACGCCCAGTACGCGCGGCAGTACGCTTCAGGTGCAGCGACTCTTCGGGAGTCAGATACACAGATGTCTTAGTCATTGCCCTATATAGGGTAGCACCTACCCGCCGATCATGTGCTTGCGGGGCTTCTTCCTGGCCTTGGCCTTCGCCCGGGGGCAGCCGGTGACGGCGATCTTCACGTTCTGGTTCAGGACCGCGCCGTTCTGGCCGGTGATCGTGAAGGGCATCGTGAGCTTCTGGCCGCAGAGGCTGCCCTTCGCCTTCGCCGGGACGACCGCCGCGAGGCCGGAGTGGGGGCCCTCGGGGAGCGTCAGCGTGAACGCGCCGATCGGGACGTCGGGGACGCTCGCGAACGTCGAGCTGGTGACGCCCTTCTTGATGTCGATGCTGCCCGTGAGGTCCACCGTGATCCCTTCGCCCTGCAGGACCGCGACGACGTTGGGGAACGCCGCGCCACCGTGGGAGACCAGATACGTCGGTCCCATCACGGGGTTGGCGAGGATCGGCGTGCTCGCGGTCGCCGTCCCGATGTCCGAGCCCGTCGGGCACGACGCGGGGTTCGCCGCGAACGTCGCTTCGGGGCAGGCCTGCTGGATCGTCGTCAACCGCGCCGGGAGCTGCTTGGGGAGCACCACCGCGACCGAATGGACGTTCGCGTTGCCCGCGGTGAACGCGCCCTTCACGGTCAGGCTCGCGCCCCTATACGGGCCTGTGAGGTAGACCGGGCCGGACACCCACAGCGGGTCCGGGCCCGGGCCCGCCGCTACCGTCGCGCTACCGATCTGGCTCCCGGAGCCGCACGTGCCCTGCGCGGCCTGCGGTTCCCCACACTGCGAAACACTCGACAGCTTCCCCAACAGCCCGGGCGGGGTCGTGACCGTCAGGCCCGAGAGATCCTGTTCACGATCATGCCGGGAGAACGACAAGGTGAACGCGCTGAACGCGCCCGCCGCCGGGGACACGGTGCCCGCCGTGAAACCGGGGCTGAACGGCATCCCCGCAGGGCACGCGCCGCCCTGGCCGTCCCAGTCCACATTGAACGAGCTGGAGGTGGTGGCGTTCGGGGTGCCGGGGGCGCTCCACGGTTCCATGCCGCTCACCGTCGTCGCCGTACCGCACGTCTGCGGGTTCGCCAGCGACGCCCGCGGGCCGCGGCCGGCTGCTCGTATCCCCCCGGGTGAGATCCGCCGCGCTGTCGAACACCACGAAGCGGCCGTCCGGCGTCGCCTGCACCGGCCGTTCATCCGCGTAGCTCCAATCCTGCGCGTCTGCTTCGGAGAGCGTCCCGACGAACGCCAGACGCCCGGCCGGGAACACCGCGTCACGCTCGAACACATACAGGTTATCCCCACCCAACACCGGTTCGGCGCCTTCAGCGTTCCTGCCCGCCAACACACCCGTCGCGACGAAATACACGTGCGACCCGTCATCGGAGACCCGTGCGACACCCTGCACACCGGCTTCCACACCGGGTTCCGCGGGATCCACCGAGACACGCACGATCTTCTCACCCGGCTGGTTATCGAAATCGTACTCGTACAGATTCATTCCCCTCGCCCCCGGGAGCAATTCCTGGCTGGTGAGGAAAGCCCCGCCACAACACCCAACGCACGACATGCACCCAGCCTCATCGCCAACCACCTTCCCGGACCCGACGTCCGCTCGATTGCATTCCCATGGCCCTTCATGCCGCCCGCTCCCGATCGTGCTCATGGGTGTGCAGACGAATCGTCTGCGTGACCCTTCTTCCCGTCGCCGTCAACGTCCACGCGTTCGGCTCACCCTTGCTGTGGCCCTCACCCGTATTCAGAGCAAGCCCCAAACGCTCCAACCGCGCCAACAGCTTCGAAATCTGACCCTGATCCGCCACGCCCGCCTGCTCCCCGACACCACGGTTGGAGACCCCCGGGCGCTGCGAGGGCCGGGATGGGGCCTGCCCGCTGCCGCCCGCGCCCGCAGAGGCTGCGCTGCGCCTTTGCGGTACGCCCCTGCATTTCAACCCTGGGGTGTAAACTTGGATTGTGGCCGAGACTCTTCAACCTTCGCGCGGGCGCCTGGAGCGCCGTGTCTGGCGACCCAGTCAGGACCTCGGCGGGGGCCGGCGCCATCGCCGTGCGCAGAGCATCGACTGCTACGTCCCCGACCCCGTCGCCCCATGGGATCCCCTGCTGAGCGCCACCACGGCCTCGATCCTCGCCGACGCCGACGCGGCGGTCCGCGACCTGAACCGCGACGCGCCCCGGTTCCGCGGGCTGGAGGCGCTGTCACGGCAGCTGCTACGCCAGGAGTCGGTCGGATCGAGCCGCATCGAGGGTCTGGTGATGAGCCAGCGCCGGCTGGCGCGTGCCGGCGCCGGCGGCGGTGACAGCACCGCCCTGCAGATCGTCGGCAATATCCGCGCGATGGAGCAGGCCATCGCGCTGGCCGCCCAACCGCGGGAGGTCGTCCTCGACGACCTGGTGGCCGTGCACCGCACGCTCCTGCGCGGCACGCGCGACGAGCGCCTCGGCGGCGTGGTGCGCACCGAGCAGAACTGGATCGGCGGGAGCGCCTTCAGCCCCGCGGGCGCCGAATTCATCCCCCCGCCCGTGGAGTACCTCGGCGAACTGCTCGACGATCTGGTGGCCTTCGTCAACCGCGAGGACCTGCCGGTGGTCATGCAGGCCGCCATCGCCCACGCGCAGTTCGAGACCATCCACCCGTTTGCCGACGGCAACGGCCGCGTGGGGCGCGCCCTCATCCATATCGTCTACCGTCGCCGCGGTCTCGCCCCCAACGTCGTGCCGCCCATCAGCCTCGTGCTGGCGAGCAGCGCGGACGCATACATCGCCGGTCTCGAGCAGTACCGCTACCGCGAGGCCGTCGAATGGCTCCTGTTCTTCGCCACGTCGAGCACCTCCGCCACCCACAGGGCGCGCGACCTCGCGAGCCACATCGAGGATCTCGCCGGCGCCTGGCTGCTGCGGATCGGCAACCCCCGCAGCAACGCCAGCTCCCGCAAGCTGATCGAACGGCTGCCCGCCGAGCCAATCCTGACCGTCGCCCGCGCCGCCGAGCTGGCGGGCGTCAGCAACACCGCCGCCGACAACGCAATCCACACGCTGCAAGACGCCGGCATCCTGCGGCCGCTCGACGAAAAGCGCTGGGGCCGCCGCTGGGAAGCACCCGACGTCTTCACCCTCCTGGACGACTTCGAGCGCGAGCTCACCACACCCCACGGCCAGAACAGTCCGGCTCGCCCAGCGCCCAGGGGAGCCTGACCGCTCCTGCTCCTATTTCCTGGCGCCCCCTTTCCTCACTTCCTCGAGGGCTTCGGCTTGCTGTGCTTGCGGGGCTTCTTCCTGGCCTTGGCCTTCGCTTTCGGGCAGCCGGTGACGGCGATCTTCACGTTCTGCTGCAGCTGCGCGCCGTTCTGGCCTGTGATCGTGAACGGCATCGTCAGCTTCTGGCCGCAGAGGCTGCCCTTCGCCTTCGCCGGGACGACCGCCGCGAGGCCGGAGTGGGGGCCCTCGGGGAGCGTCAGCGTGAACGCGCCGATCGGGACGTCGGGGACGCTCGCGAACGTCGAGCTGGTGACGCCCTTCTTGATGTCGATGCTGCCCGTGAGGTCCACCGTGATCCCTTCGCCCTGCAGGACCGCGACGACGTTGGGGAACGCCGCGCCGCCGTGAGAGACCAGGTACGTCGGACCCATCACGGGGTTGGCGAGGATCGGCGTCGTGGCGGTCGCCGTGCCGATGTCAGAGCCCACGGGACACGACGCCGGGTTCGCGTTGAACGTCGCTTCCGGGCAGGCCTGCTGGATCGTCGTCAACCGCGCCGGGAGCTGCTTGGGGAGCACCACCGCGACCGAATGGACGTTCGCGTTGCCCGCGGTGAACGCGCCCTTCACGGTCAGGCTCGCGCCTTCGTGCTTGCTCGTCTTCGCCTGCGTACTGACACTGAACACCGGGTGGAACGCCAGCGACTTGCAACCGCTCGCGGTGAACGGGCTCGATACGCCCGCCGAGGCTCCCTGCGCCGCCGTGATGCTCGCCGTGATCTGCTGCTGGTTGCAGTTCGTGGGGTTGAACATGAACCCTTCGCGGTTGACGGTCACGTTCACCGCCTGCACCCGCAGCGGGACACCGTCGATGATCTGCGGCAGGGGGTCGCTCGTGACCGTCAACGCCGTCGTGTTCGGGTCCACGTGGATCGCCGCCCTGACAACGACGTTGCCGAGGTTGAACGGGCCCGCCTTCGCCGGGACCACCACGCTGAGGCCGAACGGCTGGCCCCTATACGGGCCTGTGAGATAGACCGGGCCGGACACCCACAACGGGTCCGGGCCCGGGCCCGCCGCTACCGTCGCGCTACCGATCAGGCTCCCGGGGCCGCATGTGCCCTGCGCGGCCTGCGGTTCCCCGCACAGCGCGACACTCGACAGCTTCCCCAGCAGGCCGGGTGGCGTCGTGACCGTCAGACCCGAGAGGTCCTGTTCACGATCATGCCGGGAGAACGACAAGGTGAACGCGCTGAACGCACCCGCCACCGGGTTGACCGTGCCCGCGGTGAAGCCCGGGCTGAACGGCATCCCCGCGGGACACGCGCCGCCCTGGCCGTCCCAGTCCACGTTGAACGAGCTGGAGGAGACGGCGTTCGGGGTGCCGGGGGCGCTCCATGGTTCCATGCTGCTCATCGTCGTCGCGGTGCCGCATGTCTGGGGGTTCGCCAGCGACGCCCTGGGGCCGCCCGTGAAGTGCAGCGCGAAGCTGCTGAACGGGATCTGCGGGTTTTCCCTGAACGTCGCAGTCAACTGGCCCGTGACCGGGTCCGCCGCAACCGAGCCCTGGAGTTTGATCACGACCCCGGCCTTGGGGTCCTGTGCTTCCACGTACAGCCCATATAGTTCACCGTTGGTAGCGCTCGCTGTCGTACACGCCGGCTGGCCTTCGCCACCACAGGCGGGCTTGGCGAGATACACGTGACCCGTTACCGGCGCCGCGCCCCCCGGACCATCCGGGAGCAGTGGGGTATGGATCGCGACCGTCCCGATCGTCGAGGCGCCCGGACAATGCCCCGGCGTCATCTGCGCCAGACCGTCCGCGCCGATCGCTTCGCCTTCACCCGCCACGTTCGGAGCGCTCGCCTCGGGGATGTCGAACCCGTTGGGGCCCGTCGCTTCGCAGCCCTCGAGGCCGCTGCCCGCCGCCGGGTCGATCCCCACACCCGCAGGGAGCACGACCGACACGTTCTTCAACTCCGGCGTCGCCGCTTCTTCGAACAGCGAGGTCTGCGGAACCTTCAGTTCCACGTCGTACCCCGAGGGCTCATCCGCCTGCGTGGTGCCTTCCCCGCCCGTGCTCGGCGCGAGCGACAACGAGGGGTTGAACTGCAACAGGTTGCATTCCCCGATCTGCGGGTACACCGTCGTTTCCCGGGGAACCCACCGTTCCGGTGTCTCCCACGACTCCACCCACGCCCTGCTCGACACCGGGCCCCCAGAGCAATCCGCCGGGTTTGACAGGAACGCGGTGTTCGAGCCCGTCCCGTTCAACGCGCCCGGCTCACCGAAGAACGTGAATATAGCGTGAGTGAGCCTGCTAATGGTGGCCAGGCCCGTGCTCGCTATCCGCAACCGGTACCCCGACGGGCCGTGCACCACATCCGCATACAGCAGAAACGGGATCCCCACGAGCGTCAGACCGAGCTCCGCGGGGTAGCCGCCCTCCGGCGCCATGTTATAGATCCCGCCAAATTCAGGGCCATAGCCGGTGAAGAACAGCCCGCCCCCGCTGAGCGCGCTGATCGCGAGCGACCCGACCTCGCTCCCCGCCGGACACACATGGTTTTCCAGCTCGGGGATCGTACACTGCGCCAAACCCTGGACATCACCGACGAAACCCAACGGCAATTCCACCACAGCATCCTTGACGTTTTCAACAGAACGAAAATCAGCTACTCCCCCCGCAGGGCCTGGGATCGTCGGCAGCGCGAGACTCGTCACGAACGTCCACGGGTGAGCACCAGCTCCCACCGCCGTCTCGCCACCAGGCGTATCCGCTTTCATAGCGAATTCACTGAGTTCAAATTTGGGAGGTTCGCTGGTTATCGGTGTCACCTCGCTCGTCGACACCGACGCGCCACCACCACCCGAGACCGTAACTTCGTTACGCAACGACCCCGACACACCCACAGCCGGCGCGGACACTTCGATCTGCAGATCGGGCGCATCCACGTCCGCCGGGATCGACCCAACCAATTCCCCTTCTTCATTTTCGAGCGTACACGTCACCACCGACTGACCCGCGCCTTCCGAGCAACTCCACCGCGCGAATTCTCCTTCGCCTCCGAGCCCACCAATCCGGGGTATCGGAGTCCTCGGTGTGCTCAGCGTCGTGATGCCCGCCGGAAGCCTGTCCGTGATCGTCAGCGGCCCGCTGGACGGGACATCGCCGACATTCTCCACCAACACCTGGTAACGATCACACAGATCAGCACCGTTGTAGTAGTAGCTCCCATCGCACTGCACCGTATCACCCGAGGAGAACTGCGACGGCTCAGGCACACCACGCACAGACCACGCCACCGTCCCACTCGCCAACGCGCATGACACTCCCAACGACACCACCAGCACCGCCACCACCGCTGCCGGCAACAACACCCGCCTCGCAATGAAACCCATGATCACCGCCCACCCTTCCCACCAGCATTAGACGTGGTCCCAAACCGTTTGTGCGCCCGTGCTTCACACACCACCCGCTCCTGCCTCTTGCGCTCCCGCCTGCACACCCGCAACGCGCCCGCGAGCTTCTGCGCCCGCGCCAACGGCCTCGCCTTCGGACTGCCACCCCCACCCGTGCTCACCGGCACAGACGGGAGGTTTCCACCACCAACCCCAGACGCGCTCCCCGGCCCCGCAAACGACGGGGATCCCGGCAGCGCACCCTGGCACGCCTCGCCTTCACACACTCCCGGCGTCACCGCCGCCGGGAACCCACCATCCACCCGCGCGTCATACACATCCTGCTGGGTATCGACATCCCCCGCCACCAACGGATCATGCGTCCGGAAGAACACATCGCCACCCGACGCACCCATACCCAGTGGTTCCGCGCCTATCGTGTCGTGGCCATCGGAGATCAGATACACCCCCCCGTCGGCGATCGACCCCATACTGCGGTACTCATACACACTCGCCGCGTCCGCACCCGCGGCTTCCACAGCATCCGGTGTCAACGCACTCCGACTGCTGAAAAGCACCACCGAACCATCAGATGAGACCGCCAACTCCGGCTTGGCCGCCGGACGCATGAATACTGATGGCGTATAAACATAATTTTGGGAGACGATGGACGCGCCGTTCGTGTCCGCGCTCTCGGTCCCCGCGGGGTAGCCGGCCGCGCTGATCGAGACCCGCACGAGCTTTTCCGTCTGCGCGTCGTACTCGAACACCTGCGGCTGGCTACTCATATCCCCAGCTGTGAGATCAGCCGCGCTGTCGAACACCAGGAACCGGCCATCCGGCGTCGCCTGCACCGGCCGTTCATCTTCTTTGCTCCAGTCCTGCACGTCCGCCCCCGCGAGCGTCCCGACGAACGCCAGACGCCCAGCCGGGAACGCCGCGTCACGCTCGAACACATACAGGTTATCCCCACCCAACACCGGTTCGGCGCCTTCACCGTTCTTACCCGTCAACACACCCGTCGCGACAAAATACACGTGCGACCCGTCCTCGGAGACACGCGCGACACCCAGCACACCAGCTTCCACATCCGGTTCCGTGGGGTCCAGCGAGACACGCACGATCTTCTCGCCCCGTGGGTTATCGAAATCGTACTCGTACAAGTTCATTCCCTTCGCTTCCGGGAGCAGTTCCTGTTCTGTCAGGAAGAACACCTTCGAACCATCTTCAGAAGCACCCTGGAATTCAGCCGGCGCCTTCACTTCCGTGCTGCACTTTTCACACTGGCTGGGAGTGGGCTCGGAGATCGGCACCGTTTCAACACCACCCTGCCGCGCGTACAATTCATCCACAGTCGGGCCTTCCGTCCCAGTCCCGCAGCCGAAGCTGTCAGCCGCAACCGCCGTGAAGAACACCGATTCCCCACTCGCCGACATCGCATTATAGATATCCCGGGCGGCCTCGTCTCCGTTGCCCAGAAGAGTTTCGCAGTCGCTGACGAGACGCCCCGCCGGAAGCGTCTTACCGTTCACGACGGTACTGCCATCGCTCACTCCCACCAGTACCGGCTGCGTATTCCCCGTCCCAACATACTCATACAGCGAAAGGAGACCTTTTGTCGTATCGCCAGGCCAGTATTCGTAAGGAGATTCTGCCTGATTCCTTACAATAGAAAACAGGACATGCGACAGGTCGCTCGACACTCCAACAATTCGATGATGGGTGGACTCAACTGGTTGGGGATACGAGCCTCCGGGTGGGCCGTCCGCGACCGACGGTGGAACCATCGGCCCGACGCTCACAAACGAGCCATCAGCTTCACGCACATACAGATCCTCAGTGTAGGCTGACTGCGACAGGCTGCGCATCCCCCACAACGTCCTGCCAAGTTCATCGCTCGTAGCGACAAGATCCGAAGCGGCAAAAGACAACGAAGGCGACGGATCCAACGCCGACGTCACCCACCCAGACCCCGACCGCACAGACTCATAAAAAGAGCCCAATTCACTGTTGGCGCCCGCCCCCGCAAAACCCCCAAGCGATTCCACGAGCACACGCGACCCATCCCCCGACACGGCATTCACCCCGAAGGAAAGCCCACCTTTGAATGGCGGCGTCACCATCTCATACGCACGGCAATCCGCCAGATATTCCCGAAACCCTTCCAGGGCTTCATTGGGACAAGCGGCTTCGTTCGCGTCCCCCGCACCCAGCGCCACCGGCACAACCACCACTGCCATGACCGCGACAAGCACCAGTGCAAGCCCCGCCACAACCCCCAACGCACGACGTGCACCCAGCCTCATCGCCAACCACCTTCCCGGACCCTCGGTCCGCTCGATTGCTATTCCTCGGGTCTTCATGCCGCCCGCTCCCGATCGTGCTCATGGGTGTGCAGGCGGATCGTCTGCGTGACCCTTCTCCCAGTCGCCGTCAACGTCCACGCGTTGGGCTCACCCTTGCTGTGGCCCTCACCCGTGTTCACCGCGAGCCCCAAACGCTCCAATCGCGCCAAGAGCTTCGAAATCTGGCCCTGGTCCGCCACACCCGCCTGCTCCCCCACACCACGGTTGGAGACCCCCGGCCGCTGCGCGATCGTTTCCAGCACACGCACCGTGCGGTAGGTGAGCCGCATCGGGATGCCCGCCAACGGATCACCCTGCACCGGCGCGCTCCCCCCTGCGGCGTCCCCCGCCGGCCTGTCCACCGGAGGCGGAGAGACAATGCGGGTCTGCTCACGACGCGCCGCCGCCGGACCCATATATGGCAGCACGAGTATCCCCATCAAATCCCCCATCAAGTCGGTCAATGGCCGGCTGTCGTTGCGCAGCAGCCGCGAGTAGACCAGCGCGAACCCCGCGCCCACCAAGCCCTCCGCGGTCGAGGACGGACACTCCGCTGACCCCCGCGGGCTCTCCCCCCGCCCGGCATCGATCGCCCTCGCCAGGCCGCCGAGGATCTCCTCACGACGCTCCAACACGCTCTGTGAGCCGCGCAGCGCCTGCACCACACACACCCGCGCGAGCACCGGCTCGCGGTCAAAGAACGACAGAATCGCCCACAGCCCGCCGCGCATCCGCTCCCGCCACGCCAACCCCTCCAGCCCAGCCGCCTGAATCTCCGCGCGGATGCCGTCCACGACGCCCTCCAGCGCCGCGATCAGGCATTCCTCACGGTTGGCGAACAGCTCATAGAACGTTCTGCGCGAGACCCTGGCGCGGTGCGTGATATGCGCGACCGTCGCCTGCGAATAGCCAAGCTCCTCCACCGCACGCACCGCAGCCGCCAACAACCGCGAACGCTGAATCTCCGCGACATGCGGATGCGGAGCGCCCTCCCCACCCACCGGCAACACCCCAGAAGCCCGCGTGGCACGACCCGCACGGGAACGGGTGCCGGCCGCCATCAGACGGCCCTCCCACACAGGGCACGGCCCAAAGGCCGACCGGAACTAGCCCCTAGAGAACGAGGCCCCGGCCAAGAGAGAGAGAGAGAGAGAGAGAGAGATGCTTCAGAGACGCTGAAGCATCTGGTTACGGCCCCCACCGGGGTCACAACCGTCCCTGCCACGTCTGTCCCAAACGAGCTCACGCGAACCACAGCTCCCTCATCACTCGGCCCAGCACCTCTCCCAAACACAACCCTCTGCAAGCTTGCAATCGATCCAGAGGACCCATCCCAAACCAAACCTATTTTATGCCGGCACCCCCACGTCAGGGACGCCATGACAAGCACACTATACACATAACGCTCACCCAATTGCAACCCCCAACAGAAAACGCCGTGTGCTGGCCACGCCAAACAGCGCCCTGCGCCTCGCCCATCTCGCACCGGTACGTGCAGAGCGTGGCGTTTGCCACGCCGGCAACGTGGCGGCAAGGCAATCCCTTGTCTTCCAGCGACCCGTCGATAGGATGTGCGCATGGCGCAGGCACTCAAAGCCACCAAGTCGGAGGCCGAGCGGCGTCGAGCGGCGATAGACCGCACGCGCGGCGTGCTCACCCGTCTGGCTCCGGGCCGCAGCCTGGTCGACGAGCTGATCGCCGAGCGGCGCCACGAGGCGCGGGCCGAGGGACAAGCCGAGGCCGAGCGGCGCGGTGCCAAGCACTGAAGCGGCGTCGGTTCTCGATGCCTCAGCGCTGATGGCGCACCTCAACGAGGAGGACGGCGCGGCAACGGTACGCGAGGCGATGGACCTCGGGGCGGCGATCAGCGTCGCCAACTGGGCCGAGGTGCTCTCCAAGGCGGCCGCGGTCGGCGACGACCCGCGCCAGCTCGCAGACGACCTGCGCGACGCCGTCATCGTGGAGCCGCTGACCGAGGCTGACTGCATAGAGATAGCGAGACTCCGGCCGCTGACGATTGCGCAAGGGCTCTCGCTCGCCGACCGCGCATGCCTCGTGCTCGCCGCACGACTCGGCGTACCAGCCCTGACCAGCGACCACATCTGGGAACAAGCCGACGTCACCGCCGAGGTCAAGCTCATACGGTAGACCCCTGTACCGGCACCGCCACCGCAGGGCGCGGGCCGCCACCGAGATTGAACAGGCCGCCGGAGGGCGCCGTCACTTCTTGCGCTTGCTGTGCTTGCGGGGCTTCTTCTTGGTCTTTGGCTTCGTTTTCGGGCAGCCGGTGACCTGGATCTTGACGTTCTGTGTGAGCTGGGCGCCGTTCTGCCCGGTGATCGTGAACGGCATCGTGAGGTTCTGGCCGCAGAGGCTGCCCTTCGCCTTCGCGGGTACCACGGCAGCGAGACCGCTGTGGGGTCCCTCGGGGAGCGTCAACGTGAAGCTGCTGATCGGGGCGTCGGGGACGCTCGCGAACGTGCTTGAGGTGACGCCCTTCTTGATGTCGATGCTGCCCGTGAGGTCCACCGTGACGCCTTCGCCCTGCAGGATCGCAACGACGTTCGGGAACGCCGCACCACCATGAGACACCAGATACGCCGGACCCATCACCGGGTTAGCGAGGATCGGCGTGCTCGCGGTCGCCGTCCCGATATCCGACCCCGTGGGGCACGACGCCGGGTTCGCGGCGAACACGGCTTCGGGGCAGGCCTGCTGGATCGTCGTCAGGCGCGCGGGGAGCTGCTTGGGCAGCGTCACCGCGACGCTGTGCACGTTCGCGTTGCCCGCCTGGAAGGCGCCCTTCACGGTAAGGCTTGCGCCGCTCTTCTTGCTCGTCTTCGCCTGCGTGCTGACCGAGAACACGGGGTGGAACGCCAGCGTCTTGCAACCACTCGCGGTGAACGGGCTCGATACACCCGCCGATGCTCCCTGCGCAGCGGTGATCGTCCCCGTGATCTGCTGCGTTGCGCAGTTCGTGGGGTTGAACATGAACCCTTCGCGGTTGATCGTGACGTTCACGGTCTGGATGCGCAGGGGGATACCACCGACGATCTGCGGCAACGGGTCACTCACGATCGTCAACGCCGTGGTGCTGGGATCCACGTGGATCGCGGCACGCACCACCACGTCCCCGAGGTTGATCGGCCCAGCCTTCGCGGGAACCACCACCGACAGCCCAAACGGCTGACCATGGTACGGGCCCGTCAAATACACCGGGCCAGACACCCACAACGGACTCGGGCCCGCCCCGGCCGCCGCGCTCGCGGTACCGATTCTCACTCCCCACGGGGCACGCGCCCTGCGCAGCCTGCGGTTCCCCGCACAACGCGACACTCGACAGCTTCCCCAACAACCCCGGTGGAGTCGTCACGGACAACCCCGAGAGGTCCTGTTCACGATCATGCCGGGAAAAGCTCAGCGTGAACGCGCTGAACGCACCCGCCACCGGGCTCACCGTGCCCGCCATGAACCCCGGGCCGAACGGCATCCCCGCAGGACACGCACCACCCCGGCCATCCCAATCCACATTGAACGCGCTGGAAGAGACGACGTTCGGGGTGCCGGGCGCGCTCCACGGTTCCAGGCTGCTCATCGTCGTCGCGGTGCCGCATGTCTGGGGGTTCGCCAGCGACGCCCTGGGGCCGCCCGTGAAGTGCAGCGCGAAGCTGCTGAACGGGATCTGCGGGTTTTCCCTGAACGTCGCAGTCAACTGGCCCGTGACCGGGTCCGCCGCAACCGAGCCCTGGAGTTTGATCACGACCCCGGCCTTGGGGTCCTGTGCTTCCACGTACAGCCCATATAGTTCGCCGTTGGTAGCGCTCGCTGTCGTACACGCCGGCTGGCCTTCGCCACCACAGGCGGGCTTGGCGAGATACACGTGACCCGTTACCGGCGCCGCGCCCCCCGGACCATCCGGGAGCAGTGGGGTATGGATCGCGACCGTCCCGATCGTCGAGGCGCCCGGACAATGCCCCGGCGTCATCTGCGCCAGACCGTCCGCGCCGACCGCTTCGCCTTCACCCGCCACGTTCGGAGCGCTCGCCTCGGGGATGTCGAACCCGTTGGGGCCCGTCGCTTCGCAGCCCTCGAGGCCGCTGCCCGCCGCCGGGTCGATCCCCACACCCGCAGGGAGCACGACCGACACGTTCTTCAACTCCGGCGTCGCCGCTTCTTCGAACAGCGAGGTCTGCGGAACCTTCAGTTCCACGTCGTACCCCGAGGGCTCATCCGCCTGCGTCGTGCCTTCCCCACCCCCACTCGGCACGAGCGACAACGAAGGGTTGAACTGCAGCAGGTTGCATTCCCCGACCTGCGGGTACGCCGTCGTTTCCTTGGGAACCCACCGTTCCGGGGTCTCCCACGACTCCACCCACGCCCTACTCGACACCGGACCCCCCGCACAATCCGCCGGGTTCGACAAGAACGCCCTGTTCGACCCCGTCCCGTTCAACGCGCCCGGCTCACCGAAGAACGAGAATATCGCGTGAGTGAGCCTGCTAATGGTGGCCACACCCGTGCTCGCTATCCGCAACCGGTACCCCGACGGGCCATGCACCACATCCGCATACAGCAGAAACGGGATCCCCACGAGCGTCAGACCGAGCTCCGCGGGGTAGCCGCCCTCCGGCGCCATGTTATAGATCCCACCGAATTCAGGGCCATAGCCGGTGAAGAACAGCCCGCCCCCGCTGAGCGCGCTGATCGCGAGCGACCCGACCTCGCTCCCCGCGGGACACACATGGCGTTCCAGCTCGGGGATCGTACACTGCGCCAAACCCTGGACATCACCGACGAACCCCAACGGCAATTCCACCACAGCATCCCTGACATTTTCAACAGAACGAAAATCAGCTACTCCCCCCGCAGGGCCTGGGATCGTCGGCAGCGCGAGACTCGTCACGAACGTCCACGGGTGAGCACCCGCACCCGCTGACATCGCACCCGCGGGCGTATCCGGTTCCATATCGAATTCGCTGAGTTCAAACTTGGGGGGTTCGGTGGTGATCGGGGTCACCTCGCTCGTAGACACCGGCGCGCCGCCACCACCCGAGACCGATGCTTCGTTACGCAACGACCCCGACACACCCACAGCCGGCGCAGACACTTCTATCTGCAGACCAGGCGCATCCACACCCGCCGGGATCGACCCAACCAATTCCCCTTCTTCATTTTCAAGCGTACACGTCACAACCGACTGACCCGCACCTTCCGAACAACTCCACCGCCCAAATTCCCCCTCGTCGCCACCAAGCGTACCAATCTGCTTTTGGGGGGTCGTCGGTGTTCCCAGCGTCGTGATGCCCGCCGGCAGCCTATCCGTGATCGTCAGCGGCCCGCTGGACGGGACATCACCAATATTCTCCACCAACACCTGGTAACGATCACACAGATCGCCGCCGCTGTAATAGTAATGCCCTTCGCACTGCACCGTGTCACCCGAGGAGAACTGCGACGGCTCAGCCACACCACGCACAGACCACGCCACCGACCCAGCCCCCAACGCCGCAGACGCCCCCACCGACACCAGTATCGCCACCACCGCTGCCGGCAACAACACCCGTCTCGCAATGAAACCCATGATCACCGCCCACCCTTCCCACCAGCATTAGACGTCGTCCCAAACCGCTTGCGCGCCCGTGCTTCGCACACCACCCGCTCCTGCCTCTTGCGCTCCCGCCTGCACACCCGCAACGCGCCCGCGAGCTTCTGCGCGCGCGCCAACGGCCTCGCCTTCGGACTGCCACCCCCACCCGTGCTCACCGGCACAGACGGGAGGTTTCCACCACCAACCCCTGAATCACTCCCCGGCCCCGCAAACGACGGGGATCCCGGCAGCGCACCCTGGCACGCCTCGCCTTCACACACCCCCGGCGTCACCGCCGCCGGGAACCCACCATCCACCCGCGCGTCATACACATCCTGCTGGGTATCGACATCCCCCGCCACCAACGGATCATGCGTCCGGAAGAACACATCGCCACCCGACGCACCCATACCCAGTGGTTCCGCGCCTAACGTATCGTGACCATCGGATATCAGATACACACCTCCATCGGCGATCGACCCCATACTGCGATACTCATACACACTCGCCGCGTCCGCACCCGCGGCTTCCACAGCATCCGGTGTCAACGCACTCCGACTGCTGAAAAGCACCACCGAACCATCAGATGAGACCGCCAACTCCGGATTGGCCGCCGGACGCATGAATACTGATGGCGTATAAACATAATTTTGGGAGACGATGGACGCGCCGTTCGTGTCCGCGCTCTCGGTCCCCGCGGGGTAGCCGGCCGCGCTGATCGAGACCCGCACGAGCTTTTCCGTCTGCGCGTCGTACTCGAACACCTGCGGCTGGCTACTCATATCCCCAGCTGTGAGATCAGCCGCGCTGTCGAACACCAGGAACCGGCCATCCGGCGTCGCCTGCACCGGCCGTTCATCTTCTTTGCTCCAGTCCTGCACGTCCGCCCCCGCGAGCGTCCCGACGAACGCCAGACGCCCCGCGGGGAACGCCGCGTCACGCTCGAACACATACAGGTTATCCCCACCCAACACCGGTTCGGCGCCTTCACCGTTCTTACCCGTCAACACACCCGTCGCGACAAAATACACGTGCGACCCGTCCTCGGAGACACGCGCGACACCCAGCACACCAGCTTCCACATCCGGTTCCGTGGGGTCCAGCGAGACACGCACGATCTTCTCGCCCCGTGGGTTATCGAAATCGTACTCGTACAAGTTCATTCCCTTCGCTTCCGGGAGCAGTTCCTGTTCTGTCAGGAAGAACACCTTCGAACCATCTTCAGAAGCACCCTGGAATTCAGCCGGCGCCTTCACTTCCGTGCTGCACTTTTCACACTGGCTGGGAGTGGGCTCGGAGATCGGCACCGTTTCAACACCACCCTGCCGCGCGTACAATTCATCCACAGTCGGGCCTTCCGTCCCAGTCCCGCAGCCGAAGCTGTCAGCCGCAACCGCCGTGAAGAACACCGATTCCCCACTCGCCGACATCGCATTATAGATATCCCGGGCGGCCTCGTCTCCGTTGCCCAGAAGAGTTTCGCAGTCGCTGACGAGACGCCCCGCCGGAAGCGTCTTACCGTTCACGACGGTACTGCCATCGCTCACTCCCACCAGTACCGGCTGCGTATTCCCCGTCCCAACATACTCATACAGCGAAAGGAGACCTTTTGTCGTATCGCCAGGCCAGTATTCGTAAGGAGATTCTGCCTGATTCCTTACAATAGAAAACAGGACATGCGACAGGTCGCTCGACACTCCAACAATTCGATGATGGGTGGACTCAACTGGTTGGGGATACGAGCCTCCGGGTGGGCCGTCCGCGACCGACGGTGGAACCATCGGCCCGACGCTCACAAACGAGCCATCAGCTTCACGCACATACAGATCCTCAGTGTAGGCTGACTGCGACAGGCTGCGCATCCCCCACAACGTCCTGCCAAGTTCATCGCTCGTAGCGACAAGATCCGAAGCGGCAAAAGACAACGAAGGCGACGGATCCAACGCCGACGTCACCCACCCAGACCCCGACCGCACAGACTCATAAAAAGAGCCCAATTCACTGTTGGCGCCCGCCCCCGCAAAACCCCCAAGCGATTCCACGAGCACACGCGACCCATCCCCCGACACGGCATTCACCCCGAAGGAAAGCCCACCTTTGAATGGCGGCGTCACCATCTCATACGCACGGCAATCCGCCAGATATTCCCGAAACCCTTCCAGGGCTTCATTGGGACAAGCGGCTTCGTTCGCGTCCCCCGCGCCCAGCGCCACCGGCACAACCACCACTGCCGTGGCCGCAACGAGCACCAGTGCAAGCCCCGCCACAACCCCCAACACACGACGTGCACATGACCTCATCGCCAACCACCTTTCCGGACCCTCGGTCCGCTCGATTGCTATTCCTCGGGTCTTCATGCCGCCCGCTCCCGATCGTGCTCATGGGTGTGCAGGCGAATCGTCTGCGTGACCCTCCTCCCCGTCTCTGTCAACGTCCACGCGTTGGGCTCACCCTTGCTGTGACCCTCACCCGTGTTCACCGCAAGCCCCAAACGCTCAAGGCGCGCCAACAGCTTCGAAATCTGCCCCTGGTCCGCCACACCCGCCTGCTCCCCCACACCACGATTGGAGACCCCCGGGCGCTGCGCGATCGTTTCCAACACCCGCACCGTGCGATACGTCAGGCGCATCGGGATGCCCGCCAGCGGGTCGCCCTGCACCGGCGCTCCCCGCGCCGCGGGGTTCCCCACGGGCTTGGCCACCACGGGCGGCGACACGACGCGGGTCTGCTCACGACGCGCCGCCGCGGGACCCATGTAGGGCAGCACGATCATCCCCATCAAATCCCCCATCAAGTCGGTCAACGGCCGGCGCTCGTTGCGCAACAGGCGCGAGTAGACCAGCGCGAACGCCGCGCCCACCAGCCCCTCCGCGGTCGAAGACGGACACTCCGCTGACCCCCGCGGGCTCTCCCCCCGCCCGGCGTCGATCACCGCGGCGAGTTCGCTCAGGATCTCCTCACGACGCTCCAACACACCCTGCGAACCACGCAGCGCCTGCACCACACACACCCGCGCCAACACCGGCTCACGATCAAAGAACGACAGGATCGCCCACAGCCCACCGCGCATCCGCTCCCGCCACGCCAGACCATCGAGCTCCGCCGCCTGGATCTCCGCGCGGATACTGTCCACGACACCCTCAAGCGCCGCGAGCAGACACTCCTCGCGATTTGCGAACAGTTCATAGAACGTCCTGCGCGACACCCGCGCACGATGCGTGATGTGCGCGACCGTCGCCTGCGAATAGCCAAGCTCCTCGACCGCGCGCACAGCCGCCGCCAACAACCGCGAACGCTGGATCTCCGCGACCTGCGGATGCGGAACACCCTCCCCGCCCACCGGCAGTACGCCCGAGGCGACCCCGGCGCGACTCCCGCGTGAACGGGTGCGAGCCGCCATCAGACGGCCCTCCCACACAGGGCACGGCCCGAAGGCCAGCCGGACCTACTCCCTAAAGAGCCAGACCCCGGCCAAGAGAGAGAGAGAGAGAGAGAGAGATGCTTCAGAGACGCTGAAGCATCTAGTTACGGCCCCCACAGGGCTCACAACCAGTCCCGACACGCCTGCTCTAAACGAACTCACGCGAACCACAGCTCCCTCATCACTCGGCCCAGCACCTCTCCCAAAACAACCCTCTGCAAGCTTGCAATCGATCCAGAGGACCCATCCCAAACCAAACCTATGTTTATGCCGGCACCCCACACGGGGACACCAAGACAAGGACACTATACACAGAACGCTCACCCAATTGCAACCCCCAACAGGAAACAAGCCGTGCGACCCACGCCAACCAGCGCCCCAGCGCCTCAGCCCCTCATGTCGAGCAGGCAGCCCGAGAAGTAGGCGCCGGCGGGGGAGGCGAGAAAGGCCGCCACGGCGGCCACCTCCTCAACGGAGGTGCCGGCTGCCGGGGCGACGGTCACGGCGGCGATCCCGTGGCGCGCCCACTCCACCGAGAGGGTGCGGGCGAGGTTCTCGAGCGCGGCGCGCACCGCTTCGGCGTGCTCGCCCTCGGGGGCCGGCGCGAGGTAGAGGACCCGCTGCACAGGTGCGGGCGCCGGCAGGAATGCGAGGTTCACGACCGCCCGCGTGACGTTCCAGGCGGCGTCCATGCAGGTGCGCAGCGCGGAAGGTGTGGCCTCGCCACCGACAGCACCCTCGCCCTCGCCGTCCCCGCGCTCGGCCCCACACGCGTGTGCGAACAGGCCCGCCCCGTCGACCGCCAGGACGTGGAGAGCTCCCGCCCCGGCGAGCGCGGCGGCAACGGCGCGGTCCACCGCGGGCTCGTCCTCGGCGTGGGGGACGCACGTGGACACCGCCGCCCCCAGCTCGGCGAACGCCCGCGCGACGGCCGCACCCTGCGGGCCGGCGGGCGCGGGCGGGCCGGCCACGAGCAGAGCAACCCCCTCCAGCAGGCCTGGACGCAAGACTCGCGCAGCGAGCACAGTCAGGAGGCTGCCGGAAGGCCAGCGGATCTCACAGGCCGGCCCGCCGGCCGATCACAGCGACGGCGATCCACCAGGCTGAAGATCGCTCGGGGAGGTGGTCGAGGGCGCGAGGGTCCTCGCATATCTGACCAGCTCGCCGGTGTGCTCCATGATCCGGAACAACGCGATCAGCACCTCGAGCAGGACCCGCGTGTAGACCAGGCTGATCAGCGAGAAGAGCGGTGCGACGATCAGCAGCACGACGAGGCCGGCAGCAGAGCTGTTGTGGAACGCCGCGGCGATGAAGAAAAGAGCGTAGAGCCCGATCCCGATGATCGCCAGAACGTAGAGCACCTTGATGATGCGCGTGGCGATCAGCGATGAAAACGACAGGTCGAAGAGCGACCCGAAGAACCCTTTCGTATCCTGCATTATGCCTCCGTTCGGCAGATAAAAAAGCGAGTCTAACCGCCGCTCCGGCGCCAGCTGTCGACTGGCCACGCGGTTTCGCCGGACGCAGGCGCCCTGCACCCGCCGCCCAGGGTCCATCCCGACAGGGACGTGCGGGCCTGGAGGGAGGCCCTTATGCGACCGCCGCGCCCCCGGTCGAGCGGCGCTCGGCGCGCACCCGCGCGAGGACACCCTTGCGGCCGTGCTCCTCGAGGCCCGCGTACAGCCCGCGGATCTGCGCAAGGACCTCGTCGGCCACGGCCTGCTGCTGCTCGCGGGTGGGCTCGGCGACGCGCTCCCAGCGCATCGCGTCGCCGTACTGCACCGTCACCTTGGGGAGCTGCAGCCGCTTCCAGTTGCGGATCTTGGAGGAGCCGTGGATCGCGATCGGCACCACCGGCGCGCCCGACTCCAGCGCCAGGCGCCCGATCCCGCGCTTGGCCTCGGTGGCCATTTTGCCGGTGCGCGAGCGCCCGCCCTCGCAGTACATCGTGATCGCGCCGCCGCGCTGCAGGATCGTCTCGGCGGTGATGAAGACGTCCTCGTCGCGCGCGCCGCGGCGCACCGGGAAGACGCCGCCGTGGGTGTAGACGAACTGCATCGGCGGCTTGAACAGCTGGCTCTTGGCCATGAAGCGCACCTTGCGGCGGATGTAGCAGCCCATCAGGAAGTGGTCCATGAAGGAGAAGTGGTTGGGCGCGAGGATCACCGGCCCGCTGCCGGGAACCTTGTCGGTGGAGATCGCGCGGGTGCGCAGCCCGGCGTAGGCGTAGAGCGAGGTGAGCAGGCGCGTCGCCTCGTAGCACCAGTCCGGTTCGCGCGTGCGGGCACGCTCGTGGAAGCGGTCGAAGTACTCCTTGGGCCGCGGGTCGGTGTAGACCTGCTCGCGCATCGGGGCCAGCTCGCTCATCGTCTTTTCTTACCTCGCATCGCCGGCAAGGTTACGCGGTCCGGGGCGGTGCCCCTCGCGCGAGCCGGCGCGTCGTGCCAGCCGAAAACAGCTTAAGGGCTCCGCTCCGCTCCGCCAGAGGGCCGCGTCGCGCGAGCCAGCGCGTCGTGCCAGCCGCCCAGCAGCTGCGAGCGCTCCTCCTCGCCCATGCGCGGCTCGTAGCGCGCCCGCTCGCGCCAGGCGGCGGCGACGTCGCTGAGCGTCCACCGCCCCACGCCCACCCCCGCCAGACGGGCGGCGCCCAGCGCCGTGGTCTCGCTCAGCTCGGGCAGCACCACGGGGACGCCGAGCACGTCGGCCTGGAACTGCATCAGCCAGGCATTCGCGGTGGCGCCGCCGTCGGCGCGCAGCTCGTGCAGCGGCTGACCCGAGGCCACCTCCATCGCGCGCACCGCGTCGAGCGTCTGGTAGGCGATCGCCTCCAGCGCCGCGCGCGCGATGTGCGCGCGGCCGCTGCCACGGGTGAGGCCGGTGATGGTGCCGCGCGCGTGGGGGTCCCAGTGGGGAGAGCCCAGGCCGGTGAGCGCGGGCACGAAGTACACGCCGTCGTTTGACTCCAGCGAGGCCGCCAGCGCCTCGCTGTCCGCCGCCTGCTCGATCATGCCGAGCCCGTCGCGCAGCCACTGCACGGCGGCGCCGGTTACGAAGATCGAGGCCTCCAGGGCGTAGGCGCGGATGGCGGCGTCCCGCGCCTGAGGGCTGTTCGCCGCGGCACTTGCGCTGCGCCCTGGATCGCCGGGCGCGGCCCCCTCCGCCTCCCTCCCTGCCCTTCGCTCCGGATCGCCGGGCGCGGCCCGCTCGGCCCCCCTTGTGGGGGCCTCTTCCCTACCCTCCCCCTCAATCTCCCACGCGACTGTCCCCAGCACCCCGCGCGCCGGCTCAGGGGCTGTCAAGCCCGTGTTCAGCAGCACGAAGGAGCCCGTGCCGTAGGTGTTCTTGCCCATCCCCGCCTCCACGCACGCCTGGCCGAACAGCGCCGCCTGCTGGTCGCCGGCCACCCCCGCCACCGGCACCGCGTGGCCGTGCAGCATCGAGGAGCGCGTCTGGCCCAGCACGCCCGCGCTGGGCACCACGCGCGGCAGCGCCTGGGGGGGCACGCCGAAGCGCTCCAGCAACTCCGGGTCCCAGCGGCCGGCCGCGATGTCGTAGAGCATCGTGCGCGAGGCGTTCGACGCGTCGGTGACGTGCTCGCCCGTCAGCTTGTACACCAGCCAGGAGTCGACGGTGCCGAACACCGCCCTGCCGTCCTCGGCGCGCGCGCGCAGACCGGGGACGTGCTCCAACAGCCACTGCACCTTGCTCGCCGAGAAGTACGGGTCGAGCACCAGGCCGGTGCGCTCGCGTATGAGCGGCTCCAGCCCAGCGGCGCGCAGCTCCTCACAGCGCGCGACGGTGCGGCGGTCCTGCCACACGATCGCGTTGTGCAGCGGCCAGCCCGCCGCGGGGTCCCACACGCAGACGGTCTCGCGCTGGTTGGTGATGCCCACCGCCTCCAGGTCCCCCGGCCGCGCGCCGGCGTCTGTGAGCGCTTCGCCCGCGACGGCGTGGGTCACCTCCCAGATCTCGGCCGCGTCGTGCTCCACCCAGCCGGGGCGGGGGAAGTGCTGGGTGAACTCGCGGTACGCCCGCCCCACCGGCTGCGCCGCGTCATCGAAGACGATGCAGGTGGTGCCCGTGGTGCCCTGGTCGATCGCGAGGATCACGGGCCGCAGACTACGCCCTCAGTCGGGCTCCACGTTGGGCAGGATCCTGTCCAGCCACGCGGGAATCCACCAGTTCCAGGCGCCGAACAGCCGCATCAGCGCCGGCACGAGCACGAGACGGATCAGGGTGGCGTCGATCGCGATGCCCACCGCAACGGCGAAGCCCAGCTGCTTGAGTTCCAGCAGGTTGGCGGTGATGAAGCTGCCAAAGACCACCACCATGATCGCCGCCGCCGCCGCGATCGGGCGGGCGGTGTGCTCCAGGCCGATGGCCACCGACAGCCGGTTGTCGCCGGTGCGCTTCCATTCTTCCTGGATGCGCCGGATCAGGAACACCTCGTAGTCCATCGACAGCCCGTAGACCAACGCGAACACCGTCAGCGGCACGAAGCACTGGATGAAACCGGTGGAGGTGAAGGCGAAGATGTGCTGGCCGTGGCCGTTCTGGAAGACGTACACGATGATCCCCAGCATCGCCCCGGTGGCGAGCATGTTCATCAGGATCGCCTTGATGGCGAGCAGCGGACTGCGGAACACGATCAGCAGGAACAGCAGCGAGGCGCCGAGGATCAGCGCCAGCACCAGCGGGAACTTCGTGGCGGTCTCGTGCGCGAGGTCCACCATCACGCCCGTCGCGCCGCCCACGAGGATCGTGACGCCCCGGCGGGTCTGCAGCGGCGGCGCCAGGTCCTGACGGATGTGGCGCACGAGGTTGTTGGCCGAGTTGGAGTCCACCGCGACGGAGGTGACGACGCTGAGCAGCACCCCGGTGGAGCTGGTCCGTTCGCTCACGCCCGCCACCCGCGCATCGTGTTCGAGCTCTTCCGTCAGTTCCTTGGCGGCCTTCGCGTCCCCGCCATTGCCGTTGTCGTGGGGACCGGTGAGGATGATCTGCATCGGCGACACCGCCCCTGGGGCGAAGTAGCGGGCGAGCACCTGCTCGCCCTTGCCCGATGGCGCTTCGGCGACGGTGAACACGCCCAGGTTGAGCCCGTAGCGCAGGCCGAGCGCCGGCGAGGCCAGCACCAGCAGGATCGCCGTCGAGGCCACCACGGCGATGACGGGGTGGCGCATCACCGTGAGTGCCCACCTCGCCCAGCCGCCCATCCGCTCACCCATGTCAGAGCGCGAGTCGGCGGGTCGCATGCGCGCCGGCAGCGCTCCCCGGTCGATTCGCGAGCCGAGCATGCCGAGCACCGCCGGGAGCAGGGTCATGGCGGCGAGCAGGGTGCAGGCCACGACCGCCACCACCCCGACGGTGATCTCGCGGAAGACCGCGGCGCGGAGTACGAGCATCGCGGTGATCGCCAGCGCGCAGATCACGCCTGAGAAGAGGATCGTTCGGCCGGCCGTGGAAATCGCCACCCCCACGGCGTCCTCGACTCGTGCGTCCTCGCTCCACGACGCCCACTCGTCCCCCTCGACGGGCCGCTGCCGGCGGGCGAACTCCTCGCGGAAGCGGCTGACGATGATCAGGGCGTAGTCGATCCCGATCCCCACGCCCACCATCGCCACGATCGAGATCAGGAAGTTGTCGAAGTGGGAGAGCTTTATCAACAGCGCCAGCACGCCGTACGTCAGCAGCAGCCCGGCGCCCGCGAGCGCCAGCGGGATCGCCGCCGCGACCAGCGACCCGAGCGCGAAGAGCAGCACCACGAAGGCCACGGGCACGCCGATCGCCTCGGCGCGCTCCACGTCGGTGGTCTGCACGTGCACCATGTCCTTGGTCACGGGCGAGTAGCCGGTCAGCCATGCCTGCACCGCGCCGTGAGTCTCGGCCGCGGTGTGCTGCACAACGCTCTGCAGGTGGCTGGCGTTTTCAAAGCGCTGCTGCGGAGTGCCGGTGAGCGCCACCACGGCCACGGCCGAGTGTTCGTCGGAGGAGATCTGGCCGATCGCTTCGGTGTTGAAGGGGCTGAGCACGCCCTTGACGCCCTTCTCGTGGGCCAGTACGCCGACCAGCGAGTTGATGAAGGGTGTGTAGGTGTTGTCCGAGGCGGTGTGCGCGTGGGAGTAGAAGACGAGCGCGTCATCCTCGCTGCCGACGTTGGGGAAGCGCTTTTCAAGCAGCTGTTCCACGCGCGTGGACTGCGACCCGGCGACGCGGTAGTCGGGCGCCCCCAGCGCCCGCCGCAGCGAGGGGTACATGGCGGCGGAGGCGATCAGCAGCAGCACCCACAGCGCCACCACCAGACGGCGGTGGCGGACCATCGCCACGCCCCACCCGTGCCCCGTGCGCGGCTTGGCTGTATCCGGCTGCTCAGCTGCAATGACGTTCATCGACCCTCCATGACCTTCATCGACCCCTCCGGTAGACGCGCACGAAGTCCATCAACTGGCGACCACGATGGGCGAACCCTGCCAGCGTCCTGCCAGTGGCACGGTGCTCCAGATCGAGCTCCACCTCGCAGACACGATACCCGGCGCGGGCGGCGTCGATCGTCATACCGATCTCCATCCCGAAGCCGGCTGCGAATGGCAGCACGTCCTCGAGCGTGCTTGCGCGCAGCGCGCGCTGGCCGGAGATCGGGGCCCGCAGGCGAAGGCCGCAGCGCCGGCGAATCGCCCAGCGCGCAAACCCGACCGCCAGTCCCACTCCTCCGCCGACGCGCCCGGTGAAGGCCGCGACGGCCAGGTCCGCCCGTCCCCGCCGCACCTCCTCGACCAGCGCCGCCAGGCGAGCGGCCGACTCCCCAAGGTCGCCGTCGCACAGCACCGCGATCGCATCGCCAGAGGGCTGCAGGCGCTCCAGCGCACGCCCCGCGGCCAGCGTCGCGGCAGCGCCCTTGCCGACCGGACGCTCACAGCTCACGACCGTCGCGCCAGTCGCGATCGCGATCTGAGCGGTCCCGTCGCTTGAGCCGTCGTCGGCCACCCACACGGGCGCGGCCGGGAAGGCGCCGGCAAGGGCGTGCAGCGTGGCGCCCAGCCGATCGGCCTCGTTGCGGGCGGTGAGGATGATGAAGGTGTCCGAGTCCATGGGTCGGTCGGCGGGGGAGGGTATTGTCCCGGCTGGACCGGCACCGGCCGGTCCCCTTGACCAGGACGGGCGCCTGCCAGGCGCCCCCAACCGGGGCGCCAGCCCTTCCCAGGAGGTCCAGCGTGACTGAGGTAGAGGCCCACATCACCGGCACGGTGTGGAAGATCGAGTGCGCGGTAGGCGATGAGATCGAGGAGGGCGACACGGTGGCCGTCCTGGAGTCGATGAAGATGGAGATGCCGGTGGAGGCCGAAGACGGCGGCACCGTGGTCGAGATCCGCTGTGAGGAGGGTCAGGCCGTAAACGAGGGCGACACGCTGGTGGTGCTGAAGTAGGGGGCGCCTCAGTCGAAGCAGGTGACACCTCAGTCGAAGCAGGTGACACCTCAGTCGAAGCAGGTGACACCTCAGTCGAAGCAGGTGACACCTCAGTCGAAGCAGGTGACACCTCAGTCGAAGCAGGTGACACCTCAGTCGAAGCAGGTGACACCTCAGTCGAAGCAGGTGACACCTCAGTCGACCTCGAGTCTGGGCAGCAGGCGCGCGAGCCATGCGGGAAGCCACCAGTTCCGAGCGCCCAGCAGCCGCATCGTCGCCGGGACGAGGACGAGCCTGATCAGGGTGGCGTCGAGTGCGATAGCCACCGCAAGGGCGAAGCCAAGCTGTTTGAGTTCCAACAAATCGGCAGTGACAAAGCTGCCGAAGATAGCGACCATGATCGCCGCGGCCGCGGTGATCGGCCGCGCGGTGTGCTCTATCCCGGCCGCAACGGCGAGCTTGTTGTCACCTGTCTGCCGCCACTCCTCCCGCATGCGCCGGATCAGGAATATCTCGTAGTCCATCGACAACCCAAACAGCAGCGCGAACATTATCAGAGGCACAGATGACTGTATGTAACCTGTGCTGGTGAAGTCCAGCAGCTGGTGCCCGTGGCCATCCTGAAATACCAGGACAACGAGGCCCATCGTGGCGCCCGTCGCGAGCAGGTTCATCAATACCGCCTTGACCGGCAGTACGACACTGCGGAAGACCAGCATCAGGAACAGCAGCGAAGGTCCCAGGATAAGTGCCAAGACCAGGATGAACTTCGAGCGTAATTCAGCGGAGCCGTCAACCGTCTGCGCCGTGGTGCCCCCTACAAGCACAACCGGACCTCCATGAGCTTCAATCGAGGGCGCAAGGTCCCTGCGTATGTGCTGGACCAGCGCCGTCGCCCGCAGCGAGTCGACTGGAACCGACGGCACCACCTCAAGCAGGGTCCCCGCTTCGCCTCTTTTCTCGGCAACCCCTGTGACAGTGGGATCGCTTTCCAGCTTCTGTTCCAGCGACCTTGCCGCCGCCGCAACCGAACCGGCATCCGCACGGCCGCCACGACCGGTCACGATCACCTCGATGGGCGCCAGTGCGCCCGAGGAGAACGATTGCGCCAGTACCTTCTCGCCTTCCTTGGAGGGGGTGTGAGAGAGCTGCTGAATGCCCAGGTTGAACCCAAAGCGCAGGTGGAACACGGGCGTTGCGGCAAGGACCAGCGCCACCACGGCCACACTCGCTACGGGAACCGGGTGGCGCATCACCCACAGCGCCCATCTGGCCCAGCCTCCGCGCTGTCCGTCTCCAGCCGGCCGTAGCGTGGCCGGCCGCATACGCGCGGGCAACGCACCCCTGTTGATGCCCGATCCCAGCGACGCGAGCAGCGCCGGAAGCAGCGTCATCGCGGCAGCGAGCATGCACGTCACCACCAGCACGGCACCCACCGCGACCTCCACAAAGACGGGAGAGTGCACGACCAGCATGGAGACCAGCGAGAGCGCGACGATAGCGCCGGAGAACAGGATCGTGCGACCCGAGGTGGCGAGCGCGATGCCCACGGCGTCGGCGACCCGTCCAGATTCACCGCGCGCCTCCGGGCGCTCGAACGCGAGCTCGTTCCGGAAGCGACTGACGATGAACAGGGAGTAGTCGATCCCGATGCCCAAGCCGAGCATCGTCACCATCGCCACGAGAGAGCTGTCGAATCGAAATACAGCAGAAAGCGCGGTGAGGAGGCCGTAGGTGAGCAGCAGGCCGGCGATCGCAAAAGACAATGGCACCATCGACGCGGCCAGTGCGCCCAGCGAGAGCAGCAGGATCACAAACGCCACGGGCAGGCCGATCTTCTCGGCCTGCGCGCCATCGACCTTGTACGCGTTGTTGATGTCTCCCGCAATCGGCGAGTAACCCGTCAACCACGCGTGCACGCCACTGCCACGCGCTGCTCGCGTCGCGGCTTCCTGAATGAGACGAACGGCGTCGAACCGCTGGACGGCATTCCCGCCGAGCGCAACCAACGCAACAGCAGCGTGTTCGCCGGCGGCGATCTGTCCCTGGGCATTGGGGTCGTACGGACCCAGCACGCCCCGCACATGTTGTTGGTCGCGCACGGCCCCGAGGACCATGGCGAGCACCGCACGGTAGGTGTGGTCGCTTGCGATATGACGGCTGGAATAGAACACAAGCGCGTCGTTCTCCGCACCAAGGCTGGGGAAGCGCCGTTCCAGAAGCCCTTCCACGCGCGCGGACTGAGAGCCCGTGATTGCAAGGTCGGGCGCACTCAGTGATCTCTGCAGGGTGGGATACGCTGCCGCGCACAGGACGAGCACCAGCGCCCAGGCTGCCAGCACGGCACGCCGCCGGTGCGCGACGGCGACACCCCAGCGATAGAGCCTCGACAGCCTTACGGCATCCGGCTCCTGCGGCGGCGCCGCAGCAGGAGCTCGAAGGTCTTCGGTAGTCGCCAAGGCAATCACCGACCCTCGAACCGGGAGTTCGCGATCGTCATGTCGCCGGCGAGAAGAACCGCTAGCCTTTCGCGCCGATGCCCTCCAGCGCTCACCCACGCGAGCTGGCCGGCGGCAAGCTGCTCCTCGACGAACCCATCGGCGGCGTAGCCCGGATGGCGATCTCCAACCCGGCGAGGCGCAATGCGCTCGACCACCAGATTCTCGATGCGGTCACCGCGACGCTCCCTGAGCTTGTGTGTGGGTCCTCGCAGGTTCGCTGCCTGATCGTGACCGGCAACCACGACATGTTCTCTGCCGGCTACGACATTTCCGATATCCCCGACGCCGAGTTCGAGGAGCGCGCCGAGCGCCTGATCGCACATCCCTTCACGGAGGCGATCGACGCGCTGGAGGCGTTTCCCTATCCCACGCTCGCGGCGCTGCCCGGTCATACGATCGGTGGCGGCCTGGAGCTGGCGCTGGCATGCGATCTGCGTGTTGCCGCAAGCGGGATCAAGTTGGGCATGCCTCCAGCAAAGCTGGGGTTGGTCTACTCGCACAAGGGCCTGCGGCGCTTCCTGGATGCCATCGGCGCGGCGCGGACCCGCGAGCTGTTTCTGCTCGGCCGCTACATCGACGCCTCCACGGCACTCGACTGGGGGCTGGTCAACCGTGTCGCGCCAGACGGTGAGCTTGAAACGCTCGCCCTCGACCTGGCAGGCGAGCTCGCCGGCAACGCGCCGCTTGCGCAGAAGGGCAACAAGCGCGTGATAGCGGCTCTGCTGGATGCCGCGGGCATCCTGCCGAGCGACATTGAGCACGAGTTGATCGCATTGCGCCACTCCTCCTTCGCCTCTGAAGACATACGCGAGGGCATGCGCGCTTTCGCCGAGAAGCGCCCGCCGCGCTGGCGGGACGAGTGAGCTCCGGCGAAGACGCGCTGCCAAGGACGCCCGCCCCACCGCTGAGAACGACCGCATCATCGCCACCCGCGACGCCCGGCCCTCAGGCGAACTCACGAAAGAGCCTCAGTCGATCCTCACCGATCGCCTCGCGCCTGCCCGGGTCTTCGATGCCCAGGCCCTCTTCTCGGGCGAGACAGAGAACGCCGATCTTGCCGACGTGCCGATTGAGCTGCACCAGCCGTGCGGCCTCACCCGCCTGCTCCAGCGGAAACACCTGTGACAGAGCGGGAAGGATCTTGCCCTGCGCGATAAGGCGAGTAGCCTCCCATGACTCTTGCCAGTTGGCCCCGTGACTGCCGACGATGCGCTTGAGCTTCATCCACAGATAGCGGTTGTCAAATTCATGCTGATAACCGGTACTCGATCCGCACGTCACAACGGTCCCCCCTCGCCTGAGCAAATATACGGATGCTCCAAAGGTCTCGCGTCCAATGCAGTCGAAGGCCACATGCGGATCTTCCCCCAGAGCCCGCCGGATCTCCGCTCCCACCCTCTTCCCCTTCTCGTTGCCAGAAAGTCCATCGAGCTCCAGCTGGTCACGTCGCAGCACAACGTCGCAGTTCAGTCGTTCGAGCAGCCTCGCCTTGCGATCGGAGTTCACGACTCCGATCGCGATCCCTCCACCGTTGCGGACGAACTGGACTGCATAACTGCCCAACCCCCCCGCCGCGCCCCACACCAGGACAATGTCCCCCTGCTTGAACTGAGCCCCATGCGGGCTGACGAGCATTCGATACGCGGTCACCGCGCAGAGCGAGTTGCAAGCTGCCTCCTCCCACGTCAGGTGCCGAGGCTTGGGCATCAGCTGGTTTGCTTTGGCAACCGCAAAGTGGGCAAGGCCACCGAAATTCGTCTCAAAGCCCCAGGCCCTCTGAGTCTCGCCGAGCATGCCGTCCTCTTGAGTAGCGGGATCCTGATCGTCGATCCAGCTGGGTGATGCCACCACACGATCTCCCACCGACCACCTCCGAACTCCCTCACCCACACGGACGATGACACCGGCCGCGTCGGACCCGATTACATGGTGCGGCAGGTTATGGCGAGCATCCCACTTCCCCAGACGACCAAAGCGCTCGAGAAACCGGAACGCGGAAATCGGCTCAAATGTGGCGGACCAGACCGTGTTGTAATTCATCGCGCTCGCCATCACGGCCAGCAGCACCTCATCAGGTGCGAGATCCGGCATGGGAACCTCGCCGACTCGTATCGACTTGCGCACGTCCTTGTCGAGGATCCCATCGAACATGTTGTCATCCTCGCGCGATAGATGGGCCGCCAGATAAGTCGACGGAAGATCGCAGCCGAGGATCTCCTCCGCGTCAGTGCCGGCGATCACCCCTTCGGACAGGGCAGTCATCGGACCCTCGTCAATGACATGCGAGCATCGCAGTAAGCATGCACGGTCTGGATTGATGAACTTGTCATATACAACATGCACTCCCCCTCTGGTGATGGTCTTTTGACGTCGTTGTGTCGGGTCAGCCCGAACAGAAGATGCAAGCTCATACGTGGCACCTAGTCAACAGTCGCCGTCATGAGCCACTCGTGTACCGCTTGTGCTGTTGAGTCGGCGTGCTCTTCCATCATCGTGAAGTGATCGCCGGGCACGGCGACGGATCCGTGAGGAAAACTCCACGACGATCTCCAATCAGCGCCCTCTGACGCGCCAGGCATGGGCTGGGTGGCCTGAACCAGCAGCGTCGGACACGCGATTTCGGTCGGTGTCCATTCCGCGAGCAGACGGCCGTAGCCGCCCATCGCAGTCAACCCGACATCGTCCATGGGTGCATATGTCTCCTCTCGCCCAACCATGCGGTCAAATATCTGTTGCAGAATCTCGATGGAGCTCATATCCGCATAGGTGTCCAGCAGCACAACTGCGGCTGACGGCTCGCCCATGCTCTGCAGATGACCGGCAACCGCATACGCCAACAGCCCTCCGGTGGAATGACCGGCCAGCACCCAGGGGTCGCCTTCGGCTTCTCTCAGAACAGCTTCAGCCAGCGTCTCGAGCGCCACCTGAAAGGTCTCAGGCATAAGCTCTCCGTTAAGAAAGCCAGGCGTGGGAAGCGCCGATACGTCTCGGATATCGTTGAAGGCCTTCGCGAACCTCGCATATTGATGAAGACCGGACGTGACCATAAACGATGGGAAACAGATCAAACTGGGCCGAATTGACCCGTTGGAGAGCCGGACAGCCCGTGGAGCCTCCTCAGACTCCAACCGCGTGCGGAACGTTGGGCGGAACTTGGAAGCAGTTTCCAGCAGACCCAGGTACTCACCCATCATTTCACGACTATGGGCTTGGCGCAGCATTGAGCTGAGCGTGTCTTCTGATTTGTCATCGGGCGATGCCCCCACGGTCCCGTCCCCTACCGCGGTCAACCGATTCTTGCTTTCAAGCTCTCGCCGAAGATAGTCGACGAGCGCCATCGGGGTGGGGTTGTCGAATATGAGGGTGGCCGGCAGACGCAGCCCGGCTATCGCACCCAGACGATTGCGCAGCTCGATGGCGGTCAGCGAATCGAATCCCAGCTCGAGGAACGCTCGTTGCACGTCGACCGCCTGGGGGGCGGAGTGTCCCAATACGGTGGCTATCTCGGCACGTACGACTTCGAGCACGACGCTCTCACGCTCCTGCTCGGGGACGCCGGCCAAGCGTCGTGCGAGTGCTCGGTCCTCATTCGGCACCTGGCGCCGCGGCGCGCGGACCAGGCCGCGTAGGAATGGTGGCGTATCCCCGTCCTTGGTGAGAGCGCGGAAGGCCCGGATGTCGAGGTGTACGGGGAGTACGAGTGTCTCGCTTGTTGTGCTGGCTAGGTCGAAGAGCGCTAGGCCTTCTGCGGGGGATAGCTCTGTGATTCCTGCGCGTGTCATGCGCTTCAGGTCGATCTCGCCGAGATCGCCGGTCGTGCCCTCTGCTTTGGCCCATAGGCCCCATGCCATCGATGTTGCGCAGAGACCCCGCGCGTGGCGGTATGCCGCCAGGGCGTCCAGGAACGAGTTGCCCGCCGCGTAGTTACCCTGCCCCGCGCCGCCGAACGTCGCCGCGGCGGAGGAGAACAGAACGAACATCGATAGACCCATGTGCTCGGTCAGTTCGTGCAGATACCAAGCCGCGTCGACCTTGGGGGCCAGCACCCTCTCGACACGCTCGGGCGTGAGGGACTCAATCGTCCCGTCGTCGAGGACCCCCGCGGCGTGCACCACCCCCGTCAACGCGGACTCAGCGGGCACCGACTCCACGAGGGCCCGCAGTTGCTCGCGGTCGCTGACATCACACGCCATGACCCTCACGCTCGCCCCCAGCCCCGCCAGCTCGGCCTGAAGCTCAAGCGCACCATCAGCCTCCAAGCCCCGACGACTGGCCAGCAGCAAATGACGCACCCCGTGCTCCTTGACCAGATGCCGCGCAACGAGACCGCCCAGCTCACCGGTGCCACCCGTGATCAACACCGTACCCAGCGAGTCGACCCCGGAAGGGAGCGTCAAAACGATCTTGCCGACGTGCCGCGCCTGGCTCATGAACCGGAACGCCTCCCGAGCATGACGCACATCCCACACCCTCGCCGGCAAAGGCTCCAGCACACCCCGCTCGAAAAGCCCGAGCAACTCCACGAGCATCTCCTGGATCCGCCCCGGACCCGGCTCCAGCATGTCAAACGCACGATAAGACACACCCGGGTGCTCAGCCGCGACCACCCGCGGATCACGAACATCGGTCTTACCCATCTCGATGAAACGACCACCCCGCACCAACAAATCAAGCGAAGCATCGACGAACTCCCGCGCCAACGAATCGAGCACCACATCCACACCACGACCACCACTGCCAGCAAGAAACTTCTCCCTGAACTCAAGCGTCCGCGAAGACGCAACATGCGCCTCGTCCAACCCCAGCGCCCTCAGCGCACCCCACTTCCCCGGGCTCGCGGTCCCGAACACCTCAGCACCCAAATACCGAGCCAACTGCACAGCAGCCATACCAACACCACCCGCAGCAGCATGCACCAACAACGCCTCACCCTCACCCAAACCCGCCAAATCCACCAAACCGTAATACGCCGTCAAAAACACCGTAGGCACCGAAGCAGCCTGAACGAAAGACCACCCCTCCGGGACCCGCACAAGCAAACACCGATCACACACCGCGACCGGGCCAAACGCACCAGCAAACGCACCCATCACCCGGTCACCCGGCACCAAATCCACAACCCCAGAACCAACCTCCAACACAACACCCGCACCCTCAGCACCCAACAACGCCGCCCCCCCAGGATACATACCCAAAGCAACAAGCACATCACGAAAATTCATACCCGCAGCCCGCACCGCGACCCGAACCTCCCCCGGCTCAAGCGCCCCCACCACCTCCGCACAACCAACAAACGCAAGATTCTCCAACGTACCCCCACCAGTGACATCCAAACGCCACGCAGAGACCCCCACAGGAGGCACCAGCCCACGACCAAACACCCGCGCCAGCCGCGGAGCGCGCACCCCACCATCACGAACCGCCAACTGCGGCTCATCCAACGCCAGCAAACCCTCAACCAAACCCACCCAAGAATCACCCTCCTCAACATCAACAAGCACAAACCGCCCAGGATGCTCCGACTGCGCTGAGCGCACCAAACCCCACACCGACGCCCCCACCAAACCACCCACACCCCCAACAGCCCCAACAGCCTCCCCAGCCCCAACAGCCACCGCACCCCGCGTCACAAACACCAGCCGCACCGAAGAAAACCGCTCATCCGCAAGCCACGCCTGCAGCAAACCCAACACCCAACAAACACCCCCACGCACCAACCCAACCACACCACCACCACCCGCAACCCCAACCGACGTGCAATCGACAAACACCACCCCCGGAACCGCAGCGCCACCAGCCACAGCCTCACCCAACGACGCAACATCCCCATACACCACACTCTCCACACCAGCCGCACCCAACGCCCCCACCAACCCACAATCATCTCCACCCAACACCACACACCCAGCCACTGAGCGCCCCGCGGCAGAAGCCTCCACGACAACCGTCGCCCAATCCACACAAAACAACGACTCACTACCCACACCACCAGCACCAAACTGCTCACCAGACACCTCACGCGTCACCAACGAATCCACCGAAGCGACCAACCCACCCACCTCATCGCCAAGCACCAACGAGACCCCGTCGGCCAAGGCATCGGGACCCGCCGCTGACAGACAAACCCGCACCGAGGAGGCGCCCGTCGAATACACGCGTATCCCGTTCCAGGAGAACGGCAGTCGTATCGGACTTCCCGCTGTCCTGTCGTCGTTGAGGAGATCTACCGCGATCCCGTGCAGCGCGGCGTCGAGCAGCGCGGGGTGTATGCCGAACGCGCTCGCCGGCGTCTGCTGGTCTTCGGGTAGTGCGACTTCGGCAAACACCTCCCGGTCGCGGCGCCATAGCTTGTGCATCCCTTGGAATATCGGTCCGTACTCGTAACCCCGCTCAGCCAGGTCGTCGTAGAGGTCGTCAATGCCCACCACCTCGGCACCGCTGGGAGGCCATGCCCCGTCGGCGAACACCGCGGCCGCTCGTTGCCGCACACTCGAGTCAGCCGTCGAGGCAGGGGCCAAAACGCCAGTTGCGTAGCGCGCCCACTGCCTCTCCTCGATCTGCGACCCATCGCCCATGGAAGCGTCTGGGGAGGCCGCACCCAGCGGCCGCGCAAACACCCCAAAGGACCGCTCACCCTTCTCATTTGGGTCACCGACCGATACCTGCAGCTGGACTCCACCTTCGCCCAGCACCAGCGGGGTCAGCAGGACAAGCTCCAGGACGTGCTCGCACCCGACCTCCCGGCCAGCCCGCAACGCCAACTCCACGAACGCGGTGCCCGGCACCAGCACGACGCCCATCAGCATGTGATCGGCAAGCCAAGGATGGGTATCCAGCCCCAGGCGGCCCGTCAACAGCCAGCCCTGCCCCTCGGCCAACCCGACAGCCGCACCCAACAACGGATGATCCGCCCGGGTCAAGCCGGCCAACGCGACATCGCCGGCGTCCGACGCCCGGCTCTCGAGCCAGTAGCGCTCTCGCTGAAATGCATAAGTGGGCAATGGCACACGCTCTGCATCTGATCCCCGGAACACACGCGTCCAATCCACGTCGACACCGCGCACCCAAGCCTCGGCCAGTGAAGTCAAGAAGCGCTCCAAGCTGCCCTGCTCACGACGCAGCGAGCCGATGATCACCACATCGTCAGGATGCGCGATCGTGTCTTCGACCGTCTCCTGCAAAGCCACTCGCAGCACCGGGTGCGGGCTGATCTCGATGAACGCACGACAGCCCTGTCCGAGCAGCTCGCGCGTAACCGGCTCAAGGCGAACTGTCTCGCGCGCGTTGCGATACCAGTATTCCGCGTCCAGCTCGGCGGTGTCGAGCAATTCGCCCGTGACTGTCGAGTAAAACGGCACGTCGCCCGAGCGAGGAGCGATCGAGGAGCACACCTCCAGCAGCTCATCGCGAATGGCCTCAACCTGCGGTGAGTGTCCGGCACCGACAGCAGCGGCGATCTTTCGTGCACGTATGCCATCGCCGGCACACTCCTCAAGAAACTGGTTCACAGCATCGAGCTCGCCAGACACGACTGACGACGACGGCCCGTTGACCCCAGCGATCGTGACTCTGTCGCACCATCTCTCCAGACGCAAACCGAGCTGCTCGGCACCGAGTTCGACCGACGCCATTGCGCCATGACCCACCAGCCTCATCAGCAGTTGACTGCGCAAGGCCACCACCCTTGCCGCGTCTCCCAGCGAGAGGCCTCCAGCGATATGAGCAGCGGCTATCTCGCCCTGGGAGTGACCGACAACCACGCTCGGCTGCACGCCACACGCCTGCCACAGCCGAGCCAGTGAGACCATCACAGCGAACAGGACCGGCTGCACCACATCGACCCGATCGAGTCCCGGCGCACCCGTTTCACCCCGCAGCACATCCTCGAGTGACCAATCGACAAAGGGTGCGAGCACCTCGCCGCACGCCCGAATCCCCTCCGCGAACACCGGCGAGGAACCCAACAGCCCGATCGCCATTCCCTGCCACTGCGAACCCTGACCAGCGAAGACGAACACAACCCCGCTGTCACGAACGGCGCTGCCGACAGCGCCCTCGATGACATTCACGGCGGACTCACCCAGCGCCAAGGCGCGCAAGCCGCCCAGCAGACCCTCCCGGTGCTCGCCGATCAACACTGCCCGGTTCTCAAGCATCGCGCGGCCCACTCCCAGCGAGAGCCCGACATCCACCACCTCGATCTTCACGTCGCTCTCGACATGAGCCCGCAGGCGCCGCGCCTGAGCCCGCAGGCCATCGATACCTCGACCCGACAGTATCCACGGCACGACCGCCCCGCCATCAACGGCATCGCTCCCACCAACGGCATCGCCGCCACCAACGGCATCACCGCCACCAACGGCATCACCGCCACCAACGGCATCGACAGCGGGACGGTGCTCAAAGACGATGCCTTCGGCGCTAGCGCCATTCCTCGCCGAGAGGCGGTCGTCGACAGCGCCGTTCTCTGCTCGATTAACGCTGTTATCCGCAGATGCATCGCCGACAGCTGGCGCTCTGTTTGTGGTGGGCGCAGTCGCATTGAATGCTGGGGGTTCCTCGACAATGAGGTGTGCGTTGGTGCCGCCGACACCAAAAGACGACACCCCCGCCCGCCGCGGCTGACCATTCCCAGGCCACGGGACCGCCTCGGTCAACAGCGATATCGCACCAGCCGACCAATCCACATGCGGCGAAGGCTCATCGACGTGCAACGTCTTGGGCAGCACCTGATGGCGCATCGCCATCACCATCTTAATCACCCCAGCAACACCCGCTGCGGCCTGCGTATGGCCAATATTCGACTTCAAAGAACCAAGCCACAGAGGACGCTCACGATCCTGCCCATAAGTCGCCAACAACGCCTGCGCCTCGATCGGATCACCAAGCGTCGTACCCGTACCATGCCCCTCGACAACATCCACCTGCCCAGCCGACAGACCTGCATTCGCAAGCGCTTGAGCAATCACCCGCTGCTGAGACGGACCATTGGGCGCCGCCAACCCATTACTCGCACCATCCTGGTTCACCGCACTACCACACACCACAGCCAACACCTCATGACCCAAACGCCGCGCATCAGACAAGCGCTCCAACAACACCAAACCCACACCCTCAGAGAAACCAGCCCCATCAGCCGCCGCTGCATACGACTTACACCGCCCATCCCGAGCAAGCCCACGCTGCCGGCTGATACCTATGAACACCGATGGTGTCGACATGACCGTGACGCCACCAGCCAGCGCCAACGAACACTCACCCGAACGCAACGCCTGACACGCCAGATGCAACGCCACCAGCGAAGACGAACACGCCGTATCCACCGTCACCGCCGGACCTTCAAACGCAAACGTATACGCCACACGACCAGACACAACACTCCCCGAATTGCCCGTGGGCATGAAACCTTCGAGATCCTCAGGAACAGACCGCGAACGCGAACTGTAATCCTGAGAGGCGATCCCGGCGAATACCCCGGTCTGGCTGCCACGCAGCGAGACCGGGGGGATACCGGCGTCCTCAAAAGCCTCCCAAGCGGCTTCCAGCAGCAACCGCTGCTGGGGATCCATCGCCAGCGCCTCCCTCGGGCTGATCCCGAAGAACCCAGCGTCAAACTCTCCGGCACCGTCCACAAACCCACCCTCATGCACATAACTCGTCCCCGGGTGATCGGGATCCGGGTCATACAGATTCTCCAGATCCCAATCACGATCACCTGGGAAGAATCCAATCGCGTCACCACCCGCAGCAGCCAACTCCCACAACTCCTCCGGCGAAGACACACCACCTGGATAACGACAACTCATACCAACAATCGCAACCGGCTCCGTTGATCTCACCAGAAGCAGATGGTTCTGTTGTCGTAAACGTTCCGTTTCCTTGACAGATGCCCGCAGCGCTTCAATAGCTTGTTCAGTGGATGTTGTCATCATTGAGACCTCAGGCTGTAGGCTTGGTTACGGGGGCGGAGCTCTCCAGCGTCCTTCGAATGAGGCTCTCGGCATCCATCGTGTCAATTTGATTTATTTTCTCATTACTCAATAGACCTTGACCTTCCCCTGGATTGGCCAGTTGCAACAACATCTCGACCAACCCGACCTCTCGCAGACGGGCAAGGGGAATGGATGCAATTGCCTCCCGGATCGCGATTTCACCAACATCAAGATCGCTGTCTCTGCCAGTCCCGGGAAAGAGCTCGGCCAGTAGGTGGTTTGCGGCTGTGGTGGGTGTGGGGTGGTCGAATATGAGTGTGGCTGGGAGGCGTAGCCCGGTGATGGTTGATAGGCGGTTGCGCAGCTCGACTGCAGTGAGTGAGTCGAAGCCGATGTCTTTGAATGCTTGTTGCATATCGACCGCGTCGGGGGTGGGGTGTCCCAGGACGGTTGCGACCTCCGCGCGTACGGTTTCGTGGACGATGCTTTCGCGTTGATGCTGGGGTACTCCGGCAAGGCGCCGTGCGAGTGACCCGCCGCCGAGCGCTTTGCGTGATGGCGCGCGTATCAAGCCACGTAGCAGCGGTGGCATGGCGCCGCTCGTGGCTTGGGCTCGTAGCGCCCGGATGTCGAGGTGTACGGGGAGTACGAGTGTCTCGCTTGTTGTGCTGGCTAGGTCGAAGAGCGCTAGGCCTTCTGCGGGGGATAGCTCTGTGATTCCTGCGCGTGTCATGCGCTTCAGGTCGATCTCGCCGAGATCGCCGGTCGTGCCCTCTGCTTTGGCCCATAGGCCCCATGCCATCGATGTTGCGCAGAGACCCCGCGCGTGGCGGTATGCCGCCAGGGCGTCCAGGAACGAGTTGCCCGCCGCGTAGTTACCCTGCCCCGCGCCGCCGAACGTCGCCGCGGCGGAGGAGAACAGAACGAACATCGATAGACCCATGTGCTCGGTCAGTTCGTGCAGATACCAAGCCGCGTCGACCTTGGGGGCCAGCACCCTCTCGACACGCTCGGGCGTGAGGGACTCAATCGTCCCGTCGTCGAGGACCCCCGCGGCGTGCACCACCCCCGTCAACGCGGACTCAGCGGGCACCGACTCCACGAGGGCCCGCAGTTGCTCGCGGTCGCTGACATCACACGCCATGACCCTCACGCTCGCCCCCAGCCCCGCCAGCTCGGCCTGAAGCTCAAGCGCACCATCAGCCTCCAAGCCCCGACGACTGGCCAGCAGCAAATGACGCACCCCGTGCTCCTTGACCAGATGCCGCGCAACGAGACCGCCCAGCTCACCGGTGCCACCCGTGATCAACACCGTACCCAGCGAGTCGACCCCGGAAGGGAGCGTCAAAACGATCTTGCCGACGTGCCGCGCCTGGCTCATGAACCGGAACGCCTCCCGAGCATGACGCACATCCCACACCCTCGCCGGCAAAGGCTCCAGCACACCCCGCTCGAAAAGCCCGAGCAACTCCACGAGCATCTCCTGGATCCGCCCCGGACCCGGCTCCAGCATGTCAAACGCACGATAAGACACACCCGGGTGCTCAGCCGCGACCACCCGCGGATCACGAACATCGGTCTTACCCATCTCGATGAAACGACCACCCCGCACCAACAAATCAAGCGAAGCATCGACGAACTCCCGCGCCAACGAATCGAGCACCACATCCACACCACGACCACCACTGCCAGCAAGAAACTTCTCCCTGAACTCAAGCGTCCGCGAAGACGCAACATGCGCCTCGTCCAACCCCAGCGCCCTCAGCGCACCCCACTTCCCCGGGCTCGCGGTCCCGAACACCTCAGCACCCAAATACCGAGCCAACTGCACAGCAGCCATACCAACACCACCCGCAGCAGCATGCACCAACAACGCCTCACCCTCACCCAAACCCGCCAAATCCACCAAACCGTAATACGCCGTCAAAAACACCGTAGGCACCGAAGCAGCCTGAACGAAAGACCACCCCTCCGGGACCCGCACAAGCAAACACCGATCACACACCGCGACCGGGCCAAACGCACCAGCAAACGCACCCATCACCCGGTCACCCGGCACCAAATCCACAACCCCAGAACCAACCTCCAACACAACACCCGCACCCTCAGCACCCAACAACGCCGCCCCCCCAGGATACATACCCAAAGCAACAAGCACATCACGAAAATTCATACCCGCAGCCCGCACCGCGACCCGAACCTCCCCCGGCTCAAGCGCCCCCACCACCTCCGCACAACCAACAAACGCAAGATTCTCCAACGTACCCCCACCAGTGACATCCAAACGCCACGCAGAGACCCCCACAGGAGGCACCAGCCCACGACCAAACACCCGCGCCAGCCGCGGAGCGCGCACCCCACCATCACGAACCGCCAACTGCGGCTCATCCAACGCCAGCAAACCCTCAACCAAACCCACCCAAGAATCACCCTCCTCAACATCAACAAGCACAAACCGCCCAGGATGCTCCGACTGCGCTGAGCGCACCAAACCCCACACCGACGCCCCCACCAAACCACCCACACCCCCAACAGCCCCAACAGCCTCCCCAGCCCCAACAGCCACCGCACCCCGCGTCACAAACACCAGCCGCACCGAAGAAAACCGCTCATCCGCAAGCCACGCCTGCAGCAAACCCAACACCCAACAAACACCCCCACGCACCAACCCAACCACACCACCACCACCCGCAACCCCAACCGACGTGCAATCGACAAACACCACCCCCGGAACCGCAGCGCCACCAGCCACAGCCTCACCCAACGACGCAACATCCCCATACACCACACTCTCCACACCAGCCGCACCCAACGCCCCCACCAACCCACAATCATCTCCACCCAACACCACACACCCAGCCACTGAGCGCCCCGCGGCAGAAGCCTCCACGACAACCGTCGCCCAATCCACACAAAACAACGACTCACTACCCACACCACCAGCACCAAACTGCTCACCAGACACCTCACGCGTCACCAACGAATCCACCGAAGCGACCAACCCACCCACCTCATCGACCACCAGCAATGACATTCCATCGGACCCCGCCTCAACACCGCCCACCGACAAGCAGACCCGCAACGAGGACGCACCAGCCGCATACAACCTCACACCACTCCAGGAAAACGGCAGCCGCACCACACCGTCACCATCCACCGGCAACACGGCCCCCGACGCCTGCAACGCGGCATCCAGCAACGCCGGGTGCACACCAAAAGAACCAGCCAGCTCCCGCTGATCCTCGGACACAGCCACCTCGGCGAACACCTCCCCACCACGCCGCCACACCGCATCAAGCCCCCGAAACACAGGCCCATAGTCAATACCCAACCCCGCCAGACGATCATACAAACCCTCGATATCCACCACCTCCGCACCTTCGGGAGGCCACGCCCCACCAGCAGACACACCCAACTTCCCCTCCAACACAGCCCCATCAGCAACCCCACCAGCAGCCAACACACCCACCGCGTGACGCGTCCACGCCCGCTCAGTCTCCAAGCCATCACCCAGAGCACCCTCGGGGCGTGAATAGATATTCAACACTCGCTCGCCTGCCTCGTCAGGCTCACCAACGGATACCTGCAACTGCACCCCACCCCGCTCACCCAACACCAGCGGCGCCTCCAACACCAACTCCGCCAACCACCCACACCCCACCTCCCTACCAGCGTGCAACGCCAACTCCACAAACGCCGTGCCCGGCAACAACACGACACCCATCACCATGTGGTCGGCAAGCCACGGATACCTATCCAACCCCAAACGTCCCGTGAACAACAAACCCCCATCACCAGCCAACCCGACAGCTGCACCCAGCAACGGATGCCCCGCCTCCACCAAACCAGCCGACGCGACATCACCCACCCCCAGCACCCCAGAGTCCAACCAATAACGCTCCCGCTGAAACGCATACCCGGGCAACCCGACACGCCCAGCACCCGACCCCCCAAACACCGCACCCCAATCCACATCCACACCACGCACCCAAACCTCACCCAACGACAGCAAAAACCGCCCCAAACCGCCCTGCTCACGACGCAACGTACCCGCGACCACAACCTCACCAGGATCACCAAGCACCCCATCCACCGTTTCATGCACCCCCACCGTCAACACCGGATGGGGACTGACCTCAACAAACACCCGATACCCCTCCCCCAGCAAAACCCGCACAGCTTCCTCAAACCGCACAGTCTCACGCAAATTGCGATACCAATACTCCCCGTCCAACCCCGCCGTATCAATCAAACCACCCGTCACCGTCGAAAAAAACGGCACACCACCCGACACCGGCACAATCCCCGCACATCGCTCCAACAGCTCCTCACGCACCGCCTCAGCCTGCACCGAATGCGAAGCAACCGTTGCCTTGACAACCCGTGCCCTGACACCCTCGGCGTCGAGCACCTGAAGCAGCTCCTCAAGCGCCTCAAGATCACCCGCGACCCCAACCGACAACGGACCGTTTACCGCCGAGACCGAGAGGCGTCCCTCCCACCGCTCAAGATACCCACGCAACTCCGCCTCCCCAAGCGAAACCGACGCTATCGCACCCCGTCCCGCGAGACCGGTCAACAGCTGACTCCGCAAAGCCACCACACGCGCCGCATCCGCAAGCGACAAACCACCCGCGACATGAGCCGCCGCTATCTCACCCTGCGAATGGCCGACAACCGCACTCGGCTGCACACCACACGACTGCCACAGCCGAGCCAGCGAGACCATCACAGCAAACAGGACCGGCTGCACCACATCAATCCGCTCAAGTCCCGGCGCACCATCCACACCACGCAACACATCCTCCAGCGACCAATCGAGATAAGGCGCAAGCGCCTCACCACACGCCCGCATCTCCCCAGCGAACACTGGCGAACCATCCAGCAACTCAAGCGCCATCCCCTGCCATTGCGAACCCTGACCCGCAAACAAAAACACAACCCCACCAGCACCACCCGCAGCAGCGACACCCTCAACCACGCCGACAGACGGCCCACCCACAGTCAAAGCACCCAAACCGCCCAGCAAACCCTCCCGACCATCACCCACCACCACCGCCCGATTCTCGAACACCGAACGACCCACAGCCAACGACAACCCCACATCAGCCAACCCCAGCTCCACATCGCTTTCGACATGGCCCCGCAGACGCTCCGCCTGAGCCCGCAAACCATCGATACCCCGACCCGACACCACCCACGGCACCACACCACCAACCCCAACGGCCACACCGTCCACAGTCACACCACCATCAACAGCGCCCACATCCGCCCCCGAGACAGAACCCACGGCAACAGAACCGCCCTCGACAGAACCGTCCTCGACAACCGGGCCCCCCGCAGAAGCAACCCCCCCACGCCCAGACGCCTCTTCGAGGATCACATGCGCATTGGTGCCACTGACACCAAAGGACGACACCCCCGCCCGCCGAGGCTGACCATTCCCAGGCCACAGGACCGCCTCCGTCAACAGCGATACCGCACCAGCCGACCAATCCACATGCGGCGAAGGCTCATCGACGTGCAACGTCTTGGGCAACACCTGATGGTGCATCGCCATCACCATCTTGATCACCCCGCCGACGCCAGCCGCGGCCTGTGTATGCCCGAGATTCGACTTCAAAGAGCCAAGCCACAATGGGCGTTTACGATCCTGCCCATACGTGGCAAGCAGCGCCTGCGCCTCGATCGGGTCGCCGAGCGTGGTGCCCGTGCCGTGCCCCTCCACGACATCAACCTGCCCAGCCGAGAGGCCCGCATTCGCAAGCGCCTGACTGATCACCCGTTGCTGCGCACCGCCGTTGGGCGCAGCCAGCCCATTACTGGCGCCGTCCTGATTCACAGCGCTGCCACGCACCACGGCCAACACCCGATGCCCCCGGCGGCGAGCGTCGGATAGGCGCTCCAACAGCACCACGCCTACGCCCTCGGAAAACCCGGCGCCATCCGCTGCCGCCGCGTATGACTTGCATCGTCCATCCTGCGCCAGCCCACGTTGTCGGCTGAGGCCAATGAACACCGACGGCGTCGAGAGCACCGTTGCCCCACCCGCCAGCGCAAGCGAACATTCACCTGAGCGCAATGCCTGGCCGGCGAGGTGCAGCGCCACCAGCGAAGACGAGCACGCGGTATCCACGGTTATCGCCGGACCCTCAAACCCAAACGTATAGGCCACGCGACCGGACACGACACTGTTCGCGTTACCCGTCACCATATGACCCTCCAGGTCCCCGGGGACGGCCAGCAGACGGGAGGTGTAGTCCTGGGCGCTGATCCCGACGAACACCCCAGTTTGACTGCCACGCAGCGAAGCCGGGGCGATACCCGCGTCTTCCAATGCCTCCCAGGCGGTTTCCAGCAACAGGCGCTGCTGAGGGTCCATTGCCAACGCCTCCCTGGGGCTGATCCCGAAGAACCCCGCGTCAAACTCGCCGACATCGCCCACGAATCCGCCTTCGCGCACGTAGCACGTCATTGGATGATCGGGATCTGGGTCATAGAGGTTCTCCAGATCCCAACCACGATCGCCCGGGAACGGGGAGATCGCATCTCCGCCGGATGCCACCAATGCCCACAGCCCCTCCGGCGTGGAGGCACCTCCCGGGTAACGGCAACTCATGCCCACGATGGCGATTGGCTCATCTGAAGAGCGCACCGACGCCACGGTCGGCCCCGCTTGGCGCGCGCCCGACATCTCACCCAGCAGGTACCGGGCAACCGCGGCGGGAGTGGGGTGATCAAACGCGAGCGTGGCCGGGATGCGCAGACCGGTGACAGCTCCAAGACGGTTGCGCAACTCCACGGCCGTCAGCGAGTCGAGCCCGAGGTCCTTGAACGTCTGCTGCGCGTCGACTCCAGCGGAGGAGGCGTACCCCAACACGACCGCAACCTCGGTGCGAACGGCCTCGAGGACGACGCCCTCGCGCTCGTGCTCGGGTACGCCGGCCAGAACTCGCGCCGACGATTCGTCGCCCAGCGCCCTGCTTCCAGCGGCACGCACCAAGCCGCGCAGCAACGGCGGTGTCCCGACGGCGGTGGCCTGGGCCCGCAACGCCCCGATGTCAAGACGCATCGGGAGGACCAACTCCTCACCTGAGGTACTTGCGGCGTCGAAAAGCTCAAGACCCTCCCGCGCCGACAACCCCGTCATGCCGCCGCGCGCCATCCGAGCCAGATCCTCCTCGCCCAGATCTCCGGTCAGACCGCTCCTGTCGGCCCACAGTCCCCATGCCATCGAGATCGCGGGCAGCCCCCGCGCGCGGCGATATGCAGCCAGCGCATCCAGGAACGCGTTGCCCGCAGCGTAGTTGCCCTGGCCGGGGCCGCCCAACGTCCCCGCAGCGGAGGAGAACAACACGAACGCCGACAGCTCCATGTGCTCGGTGAGCTGGTGCAGATGCCATGCCGCATCCAGCTTGGGAGCCAACACCCGGTCGACGCGCTCGGGCGTCAGGGAGGCGATCGTGCCGTCGTCGAGAACGCCTGCGGTGTGCACCACCCCGGTCAACGGATGCTCCACCGGCACCGACTCGATGAGCGCCTGCAGCTGCGCGCGGTCGCTCACGTCGCACGCCGCGACCGTGACCTGGGCACCGAGCTCGACGAGCTCGGCCTGCAGCTCGAGCGCCCCCGCGGCCTCCAGCCCGGAGCGGCTGGCCAGCAGCAGGTGACGCGCCCCGTGCTCGACCACCATGTGCCGCGCGACCAGGCTGCCCAGACCACCTGTGCCACCGGTGATCAGCACCGTGCCCTGCGGGTCGATCGCCGTGGGCAGCCTCAACACGATCTTGCCGACGTGCCGCGCCTGGCTGATGAACCTGAAAGCCTCCCGTGCACGCTGCGCCTCCCATACTCTGACCGGCAGACGCTCGAGCACACCACGCTCAAAGAGCCCAATCAGCTCAAGGAGCGCCTCCTGGATCCGCTCCTCTCCGGCCTCGAACAGGTCAAACGCGCGGTAGGACACACCCGGATGGCTGGCGGCGACCTCCTCTGGATCACGGACATCGGTCTTGCCCATCTCGATGAAACGACCACCCCGAGGCAGCAGTTCGAGCGAGGCATCGACGAACTCGCGCGCCAGCGCATCGAGGACCACGTCCACGCCACGGCCGCCGGTAGCGTCGAGGAATCTCTCCTTGAACTCGAGCGTCCGGGAGGATGCGACGTGGGCCGCATCCAATCCAAGCTCGGCCAGAACGCCCCACTTCCCCGGGCTGGCCGTCCCGAACACCTCGGCGCCCAAGTGCCGAGCCAGCTGCACGGCGGCCATGCCCACGCCGCCCGCGGCCGCGTGCACCAACAGCGTCTCACCCCCGCGCAAGCCCGCCAGATCCACCAGGCCGTAGTACGCCGCCAGGAACACGGTAGGCACCGCCGCGGCCTCCGCGAACGACCATCCCTCCGGTATCCGCACAAGCAAAGGGCGATTGCTCACCGCGACTGGAGCGATCGCGCCGGGCAACAGGCCCATCACGCGGTCGCCGGGGGCGAGGTCCTCAACCCCGGGGCCAACCTCCAGCACGACACCCGCACCCTCTGCGCCCACCAGCGCCTCGCCGGGGTAGAGGCCAAGAGTAATCAGAACGTCGCGGAAGTTCAGACCGGCGGCGTGCACCGCGATACGAACCTGCCCGTGCTCGAGCGCGGCCTCGGCCTCGGGGCAGTCAACAAGCGCAAGGCCCTCCAACGTCCCCTTCTCCATGACGTCCAGCCGCCACGCGGAGGCGCCGCTGGGGGGCGCCAGCACGCCGGCGGCCGCTCGTGCGAGACGGGGCGCGCGCAGGTTGCCCTCGCGTACCGCCAGCTGTGGCTCGTCCAGCGCAAGCGCGCCGGCCAGCAGACTCGGCCAGACATCGTCCTCCTCGACATCGAGCAGCACGATCCGCCCCGGGTGCTCCGACTGCGCCGAGCGCACCAGCCCCCACACCGACGCCTGCGCCAAGCCCTCCACGCTCTCGCCGGCCTCGACGGCCACCGCGCCACGGGTCACGAAGACCAGCTGCGCCGATGAGAATCGCCGATCGGCAAGCCACGCCTGGACCAAACCCAATGCGCAGCTGACGGCTTCATGCGCCAGCCCAATCATCCCGGCCCCATCGCCCTCACCGACAGCTGCCACGGCGCCAGGCTGAGTGCAATCCGCCAGCACCACCCTGGGAACCGCCCCACCGTCATCCAAAGCCGCGGCCAGCGAGGGGAGATCCCCAAAGGCAGCTGTCTGCACGCCGGCCGCATCCAGCACCCCCGCCAGCCTGCAATCCTCGCTGCCCAGCACCGCACACTCACCGGCGGAGAACCGACCGCCGCGAGACTCCACGCCAACCGTGGCCCAATCGAGGAAGAACAGCGACTCGTGACGTCCACCCGCACCGTCGAGTTGCTCCCGGGAGACCTCGCGTGACACCAGAGAATCGACCGCGGCGACCAAGGCGCCCGACCTGTCGGCCATCACCAACGACACCCCACGGGCCCAGCCGTCGACACCCCCCTCGGGATCTGCACCACTGCTCGCATCACTGCCTGCGCCGCCGGCCGCGACCGCTGACAGGTGCACCCGCAGCGACGACGCTCCAGTCGTGTGGAACTCCACCCCACTCCAGGAAAACGACAGCCGCGCGGCACCTTCGCCGTCCGCCGGCAACGCCACCCCGGACGCCTGCATCGCAGCGTCCAACAACGCCGGGTGCACACCAAAAGAGCCAGCCGACCCCAGCTGGTCCTCAGACAGGGACACCTCAGCGAACACTTCCCCGGCGCGCCGCCACACGGCCTTGAGCCCCCGAAACGCCGGTCCATAGTCGAGCCCCTGCCCCGCCAGACGGTCGTATACGCCATCGACATCCACCATCTCCGCGCCCTCGGGAGGCCACGCTCCATCGGCCAGCGCTGCCGCCCGCCCCTCCAACACAGTCCGCTCGGCCGTCGCACCACCTGCAGCCAGCAGACCCGTCGCGTGGCGCGTCCACGCCTGCTCAGACCCCTCCGCCTCGTCAGTCAGTACGTCCTCCGAGCGCGAATAGACGCTCAGCGGTCGTTCCCCTGCCTCATCGGGCTCACCGATCGACACCTGCAACTGCACTGCGCCCCGCTCGCCCAGCACAAGCGGAGCCTCCAGCACAAGCTCCGCCAAGCGCTCGCACCCGACCTTCCTGCCAGCGTGCAGCGCCAACTCAACGAACACGGTGCTCGACAGCAGCACGGCGCCCATCGCCACGTGATCGGCGAGCCACGGATGCGTATCCAGACCCAGACGACCTGTGAACAGCGAACCTCCCTGGCCGGCCAACCCGACCGCGGCACCCAGCAGCGGATGTCCCGCCTGCTTCAAGCCGGCCGCAGTGACATCGCCCGCCGCCGACGTCGGCGTGTCCGGCCAGTAGCGCTCCCGTTGAAAGGCGTACGTCGGCAATCCCACACGCCGCGCACCCGATCCCGCGAAGACCCTGCTCCAATCCACATCGAGGCCATGCACCCAGACCTCTGCGAGCGAGATCAGAAAACGCTCCAAGCTGCCCTGCTCGCGACGCAGCGAACCAACCGCGAGGACACCCTCTGGCTCACCGAGCACACGCTCGACGGTCTCCTGCACAGCCACCGTCAACACCGGATGCGGACTGACCTCCACAAACGCCCGGTACCCATCCTCGAGCAACACCCGCGTGGCCTGCCCAAACCGCACCGTCTCACGCAGGTTGCGATACCAGTACTCGCTGTCCAGCAGGGCGGTGTCGACCAGCCCACCCGTGACGGTGGAGAAGAACGGCACATCGCCCGACACCGAGGCGATTCCCGCGCACCCCTCCAGCAGCTCGGCGCGGATCTCCTCGATCTGCGCCGAATGCGACGCGTAGCCGACCGGGATCTCCCGCGCCCGCACACCATCGGCGACAAGCTCGCTCAACAACACGTCAAGCGCCTCGCGCTCACCCGATACCACCACCGAACCCGGCCCGTTGACCGCCGCCACCGAGACCTTGCCACGCCACCGCTCGAGCCACCCCTCCACCTCATCCTCAGACAGGGCGACCGACACCATCCCGCCACGGCCCATCAACCCCACCAACGCCCGGCTGCGCGCCACCACCAGCCGCGTCGCATCCACAAGCGACAAACCGCCCGCGATGTGAGCGGCCGCGATCTCACCCTGCGAATGCCCCACCACCACACTCGGCTCGACGCCACACGCTCGCCACAGCCCGGCCAACGACACCATCACCGCGAACAACGCAGGCTGCACGACATCCACACGATCCAAACCCGGCACACCGTCCGTCCCAGTCAGGACATCGACAAGCGACCAATCCACAAACTCCTCCAGCACTTCGCCACAGGACCGCAGCTGCTCGGCGAACAGCGGTGAAGACCCAAGCAACTCCGACGCCATTCCCACCCACTGCGAACCCTGACCAGGAAACAGGAACACAGCGCCACGGCCACCGGCAGGGACGGCGCCCGTAACGACGTTCACGGCCGACTCACCCCGCGCCAATGCGCTCAGACCGCTGAGCAGGTCCCCACGGCCGCTGCCCAACACCGCAGCTCGATCCTCAAACACCGCTCGACCCACCGCTGAGGAGAACCCCACATCGGTCGCGCCAAGCGATGAGTCGCCTTCTACGAATTCCCGCAGACGCCCGGCCTGGCCCCGCAGGCCGCCCACACCGCGACCCGACAAGACCCACGGCACAACCGCGCCAATCCCAACTTCAGTGGCATCGCCCTCGACAGCCGCGGCACCATCGACAGCGCTCGCCCTCACCGCATCGCCCTCAACGACCGGGCCTGCGACAGGCGTAACGTGCTCGCAGCGAGGCGCCTCTTCGAGGATCACGTGTGCATTGGTGCCGCTGACGCCGAATGACGACACCCCCGCCCGCCGTGGCTGCCCATTGCCGGGCCACGGCACCGTCTCGGTCAACAGCGACAGCGCGCCGGCGGACCAATCCACCTGGCGCGAGGGTGCATCGACGTGCAACGTCTTGGGCAGCACCCCGTGGCGTACGGCCATCGCCATCTTGATCACCCCAGCCACGCCTGCCGCGGCCTGGGCGTGCGCGATGTTGGACTTGATCGACCCGAGCCACAACGGATGCCCCCCCTGACGACCCTGCCCATACGTTGCCAGCAGCGCCTGCGCCTCGATCGGATCGCCGAGCGTGGTGCCGGTACCGTGCGCCTCCACCACGTCGATCTGCTCAGCCGACAACCCTGCACTCGCCAGCGCCTGAGCGATCACCCGCTGTTGCGACGGGCCGTTGGGGGCCGTCAACCCATTGCTGGCGCCATCCTGGTTGACCGCGCTGCCCCGCACCACCGCCAGCACCCGATGACCCAAACGACGAGCATCGGACAAGCGCTCCAGCAATACCACCCCCACGCCCTCGGAGAAGCCCGTTCCATCGGCAGCGTCCGCAAAGGACTTGCACCTCCCGTCGAGAGCAAGCGCGCGCTGCCGGCTGAACTCCCTGAATGCTCCGGGTGTAGTCATGACCGTCACACCACCCGCGAGCGCAAGCGAGCACTCTCCTCCTCGCAATGCCTGACTCGCCAGATGCAGCGCCACCAGCGAGGACGAGCACGCAGTATCAACTGTCACCGCCGGGCCCTCCAGCCCAAAGGCATATGCCACCCGACCGGACACCACACTGCCGGTTCGGCCCGTGCCGAGATAAGCCCTGAGGCTCTCGGGAACCGGGTGCATGTCCACGCCATAGTCGTTGTACATCACACCTGTGAACACCCCTGTCCGACTGCCCCGCAGCGAGAGAGGGTCGATGCCCGCGTCTTCGACCGCCTCCCACGAGATTTCCAGCATCAGCCGCTGCTGGGGATCCATCGCCACCGCCTCACGCGGGCTGATCCCGAAGAATCGCGCGTCGAACTGAGCCGCGCCGTCGATGAACCCACCCTCGCGGACGTAGCTCGTCTCCGGGCGATCGGGGTCGGGGTCGTACAGCGCCTCGAGATCCCAGCCGCGATCGGCTGGAAACCCGGAGATGGCGTCAGCCCCGGAGACGACCATCTCCCACAACTCCTGAGCTGAATGCACACCCCCTGGATACCGGCAGCCGATCCCAACGATCGCAACCGGCTCCCGCAGCCCCTCGTAAAGTTGCCGGTTCTGCTTGCGCAGCCGCTCCGTCTCCTTCAGAGACGCTCGCAGCGCATCGACAACCTGCTCGTCATGGATTGGCGTCATGAAGTCCACATTTCAGATTGCCTTAGAGCGCCTATCGTCATGGCTCATCACGCGCAAGGGTCATGCGCACGAGACCCTCGACATCCATCGCGTCGATCGAGTCCCCTTGGTCGGCCCCGGTCGATGAGGACCCGTTGTCAGCATTGGCGAGCTCCAGCAGGGACTCGATCAACCCTGCTTGCCGCAGGTGAGACAGGGGGATCGACGCGAGCGCCTGCCTGATCTCAGCCTCGGCCGGATCGAGGTCGACATCCCGACTGGTACCCGGGAAGAGTCGCCCCGACAGGTGGCGTGCGACTGCAGCAGCGGTCGGGTGGTCGAACACGAGCGTGGCCGGCAACCCCAACGACGTCGCGACCGCCAGTCGGTTGCGCAACTCGACCGCGGTCAGCGAATCGAACCCGAGCTCCTGGAACGTCCGTTCCTCGTCGATCGCATTTGCCGAGGCATGCCCCAGCACGGCGGCAACCTCGGCGCGCACCACCTCCAGTATCAGGCGCTCACGGTCCTGCTTGGATACCCCGTTCAAACGCCGCGCGAGCGACTCGCCGATACCGTCCCGTGCGGGTGCGCCGCGGCCAGGCAGCCGGACCAAGCCGCGCAGCAACGCCGATGCCATCCCCGCCCTGGCTTGTGAACGTAACGTCGCTGTGTCGAGCCGCATCGGCAGCAGCAACGCCTCTTGCCCCGCCCGAGCGGCATCGAACAATCCAAGCCCGTCCTCGGAGGACATCGCGGCCAAACCAGAACTTGCCAGTCGCATCCGTTCGCCATCGCGAAGCTGACCGGCCATGTCACTCGCCGTGGCCCACAGACCCCATGCGATCGAGACGCCCACGAGACCCTCCGCACGGCGATGGGCCGCCAGCGCGTCCAGAAACGTGTTGGCGGCGGCGTAGTTGCCTTGGCCGGGCGGGCCGAGTGTGCCCGCGGCCGAGGAGAACAGCAGGAACGCCGACAGGTCCAGGTGCCTGGTCAGCTCGTGCAGGTGCCACGCTCCGTCGACCTTGGGGGCCAGCACGCGATCGATGCGCTCTGCCGTCAGCGACTCAACCACGCCGTCGTCCAGCACCCCTGCGGAGTGCACGACGACGCTCAGCGGAAACTCTTCGGGCACCAGCGCGAGCAGGCCTTCCAGCTCGCCGCGGTCGGCCACGTCGCAGGCGGAGATCCTCACCAGGGCGCCCAGCGACTCGAGCTCGTCTTGGAGCTCCGGCGCACCAGCCGCCTCGAGACCCTGCCGGCTTGCCAGCACCACGCTGCGCACCTCCTGCCGGGCCACCATGTGCCTGGCTACAAGCGCACCCAGGCCACTGGTGCCACCGGTGATGAGCGCCGTTCCGCCTCGGGCGGGAGAGACAGCTTGCTCCGGGGCCCATGCTCGCATGACAGGCTCCAGCCGTGGGGCGAGCACACGGCCCTCCCGTACCGCCAACTGCGGCTCATCTGTTGCCCGCGCCGTGCGCAATGCACGCAGCGAGTCCTTCTCGCCGTCGAGGTCGATCAGCACAAACCGGTTGGGATGCTCCCACTGCGCGGAGCGTGCCAGCCCCCACACAGGCGCGCCGACCAAGCCCGGCACACTCTCACCAGGGCCGACGGCAACCGCGTACTGCGTCACGAGCACCAACCTCGAAGCAGAGAATCGCTCATCGGCGAGCCAGGTCTGCATCAGACCCAACACATGGTGTAAGCGCGCGCGCGCCTCTCCAGTCATCCCGTCGGCGGCCACCTCCCCCTGCCCCGCCGGCATGCAATCCACCAGCACCGCCTCGGGTGCTGCCGCGCCCGCATCGAGAGCCTTCCCCAGCGCATCGAGGTCCTCGTACACCTCCGCGTCCACTCCCGCCGCTGTCAGCAAACCAGCGAGCCCCGCGTCTTTTACACCCAATACGGCCCATCCGCCTGCGGAGGGAGAGCGCGGAGCAGGGGCGGCTGCGACCGCGACCCAGTCCAAACGGAATAGGGATCCCCCGTCACTGGTGTGAGTTTCAGCGAGTTGTTCTGGGGAGATGGGCCGTGATACCAGCGATCGCACGGAGGCCACTGGTGTGCCGTTCTCGTCGGCTGCCATCAACGACACCGTGTCGGCCTGTGCCATGGAGAGTCGCACCCGCAGGCGGGACGCGCCCGTGGCATACACCTCAACGCCCTCCCAGGAGAAGGGCAGCCGGACCTGGCCCTGGCCGCTGTCGTCCTCCTGGCCACTCTCGTCCCCCTGGCCGCCGTCATCCTCTTGGCCGCTGTCGTCCCCCTGGCCGCCGCCGTTGTCGAGCGGGTCCACGGTGTGGTCGCCGCCGTTGTCTAGTAGGTCCACGCCGATCGTGTGCAGCGCCGCGTCGAGCAGCGCGGGGTGCAGTGCGAAGCGGGCGGCCTGCGCCTGCTGCTCATCGGGCAGCGCCACCTCGGCGAATACCTCAGACCCACGCCGCCACGCAACCCTGAGGCCCTGGAAAACCGGCCCGTAATCATAGCCCCGGTCGGCAAGACGGCCATAAAGATCATCGACCGCCACCACCTCCGCGCCCGGGGGCGGCCACACCCCCGCGAGCACCTCCGCACCCTCCAGCGGCCAGTCCCCCCCGGCAAACGCAGCGACCTGCCCCGCCGACCCCGCCCGTTCGTCCGAGGTTCTCTCGTGTGGCGCGAGGATCCCGCTGGCGTTCGCCATCCACGCCCGCCGCTCGCCGAGCAACTCCTCGCCACCGACGCGCTCAGGCCGGGAATGGATACCCACCGCCCGCCGCCCGGCCTCATCGGGCTCGCCGAGTGAGAGCTGCACCTGCACGCCACCCCGCTCGGGGAACACCAGCGGAGCCTGCAACGTGAGCTCCGCGATCCGCTCACACCCGACCTCGCTACCGGCGCGCAACGCAAGCTCCACGAACGCCGCACCCGGCAACAACACAGTACCCATCGCGGCGTGGTCGGCAAGCCAAGGATGGGACTCCAACGACAGACGACCCGTGAACAACCACCCCGCCCCACCAGCCAACTCCACCGCGGCACCCAGCAACGGGTGACCAGCCGCGCCCTGACCAGCAGACACCATATCCCCCACACCCCCAGCCCCAGCCCCAGCCCCCAGCCAATAACGCTCCCGCTGAAACGCATAACCCGGCAACCCCACACGCCGCGCACCAGACCCCGCGAACACCGCACCCCAATCCACACCCACACCACGCACCCACAACTCACCCAACGACAACAAAAACCGCTCAAGGCCACCCTGCTCACGACGCAACGAACCCACAGCCACAACCCCACCCCGATCAGCCAACACCCCATCCCGATCAGCCACTACCCCATCCACCGTTTCCTGCACCCCCATCATCAACACCGGATGCGGACTGACCTCCACAAACGCCCGATAACCCTCCCCAAGCAACCCACGCACAACCCTCTCGAACTGCACCGTCTCACGCACATTGCGATACCAGTACTCCCCATCCAACCCCGCCGTATCCACCAAACCACCCGTCACCGTCGAATAAAACGGCACACCCCCCGAACGCGGCATGACCCCAGCACACACATCCAGCAACTCCTCGCGCACAGCCTCAGCCTGCACAGAATGCGTAGCGACAGTCGCCCTCACGATCCGCGCCCTCACACCCTCCCCCTCGAGCACACCGAGCAGCTCCTCAAGCGCCTCGACATCACCCGCCACCCCCACCGAAGAAGGACCATTCACCGCCGAAACCGAAAGACGCCCCCCCCACCGCCCAAGACGCCCCCGCAACTCCTCCTCACCAAGCCCAACAGACATGATCGCACCCCGCCCAACCAAACCGGTCAACACACGACTACGCAACGCCACCAGCCGCGCCGCATCCCCCAACGACAAACCACCCGCGATGTGAGCGGCGGCGATCTCACCCTGCGAATGCCCCACAACCACAGAAGGACACACACCACACGCTTCCCACAACCGCGCCAACGACACCATCACACAAAACAACACCGGCTGCACCACATCAATCCGATCCAACCCCGGCGCCCCCCGCTCACCCCGCAACACACCCCCAACAGACCAATCCACAAACGGCGCAAGCGCCTCACCACACAACCCCATCCACTCCGCGAACACCGGCGAAGAATCCAACAACCCCACCGCCATCCCCACCCACTGCGAACCCTGCCCCGGAAACAAAAACACAACCCCACCAGCCCCAACCCCACCAGCAACACCCCGCACCACACCACCAACAGACTCCCCCCGCGCCAACGCCCCAACACCACCCAACAAACCCTCCCGGCCACCCCCAACCACAACCGCCCGATCCTCAAACACCGAACGACCCACACCCAACGACAAACCAACATCCAACACACCCAACCCACCACGACCCCCCACAAACTCCAACAACCGCCCAGCCTGACCCCCCAAACCACCCACACCACGACCCGACAACACCCACGGCACCACACCACCCACACCCACACCAACACCACCATCCACACCAACACCACCAGAGACAGCAACCGGACCCACATCCGGCACAACACCCCCAAGCTCCCGCTCCGACGAAGCCTCCTCAAGAATCACATGCGCATTCGTGCCACTGATCCCAAACGACGACACCCCAGCCCGCCGCGGCCGCCCGCTCTCCGGCCACGACACCGACTCAGTCAACAGAGCGACCGCGCCCGCAGACCAATCCACCTCGCTTGAAGGCTTCCCGACATGCAGTGTCTTCGGCAGCAGCCCATGACGCATCGCCATCACCGTCTTTATCACCCCAGCCACACCCGCCGCCGCCTGCGCATGACCAATATTCGACTTCACAGACCCAAGCCACAACGGACGCTCCGAGGGACGGTCCCGCCCATACGTCGCCAGCAACGCCTGCGCCTCGATCGGATCACCAAGCCTCGTGCCCGTCCCATGCGCCTCCACCACATCAACATCGACCGCCGACAGCCCAGCGTTCGCCAACGCCCGCACGATCACCCGCTGCTGCGACGGACCATTCGGCGCCGCCAAACCATTACTCGCACCATCCTGATTCACAGCACTACCACGCACCACCGCCAACACCCCATGACCCAAACGACGCGCATCAGACAACCGCTCCAACAACACCACACCCACACCCTCCGAAAAACCAGTCCCATCCGCACCATCGGCAAAAGACTTACACCGCCCATCCACCGCCAAACCCCGCTGCCGACTGAACTCCACGAATACCGAAGGCTTGCTCAGCACCGTCACACCCCCCGCCAGCGCCAGCGAGCACTCCCCCGAGCGCAACGCCTGACACGCCAGATGCAACGCCACCAACGACGAGGAACACGCCGTATCCACCGTCACCGCCGGGCCCTCCAACCCAAAAGTATAGGCAACGCGACCCGACACAACGCTGCTTGCGCAGCCGGTGCTCAAAAACCCTTCCAGACTCTCAGGCACCGACCGCGGATCGGGGTCGAAGCCCGGAGATATCGCACCGGCGAAAACCCCGGTCTGGCTGCCACGCAGCGTAACCGGATCGATTCCCGCATCCTCAAATACCTCCCAAACAGCCTCCAACAGCAGCCGCTGCTGGGGATCCATCGCCAGCGCCTCCCGCGGGCTGATCGCGAAGAACCCCGCATCGAACTCTCCCGCGTCATCGAGAAAGCCGCCGGCACGCACATAGCTGGTACCTGCGCGATCAGGATCGGGGTCATATAACGTATCCAGATCCCACCCCCGATCCAGCGGGAATCCAGAGATCGCATCTCCACCCGAACTGACCAACTCCCACAATCCCTCCGCCGAGCGCACCTCTCCCGGATACCGGCAGCTCATGCCCACGATCGCAATCGGATCATCGACAGCCGCCACAGACACCGGCGCCGTGGCTTCCCCGCGATGGCCCGCGATCTCACCCAGCAGGTGAGCGACCACGGCAGCGGGAGTCGGGTAGTCGAACACCAGCGAAACAGGCAGCCGCAGTCCTGTGACGGCGCCCAGCCGGTTGCGCAACTCCACTGCGGTCAAAGAGTCAAAACCAGACTCCTTGAACGTCCGTTGCTCGCCGATCGCCTCACGTGAGGCGTGCCCCAACACGGTCGCGGCCTCGGATTCTCACCGTCTCCATGACCACGCGCTCGCGCTCGCGCTCGGGCAGGCCAGCCAGGCGCCGCGCCAGTGACCCCCCAGCTCCGTTGACGACGCGGCGCTCGGGCGTACCGCTCACGGCGCGCAGCAACGCCGGCGTGGCCCCGACCCTCGCCTGAGCGCGCAATGCGATGCGATCGAGACGCACAGGAGCCACCAGCGCCTCGTCCATCGCACGCGCCGCATCGAACAGCTCGAGCCCCTCCTCGGAGGACAACGCCGCGACCCCCAGTCGCTTCAGCCGCGCTCGATCGACCTCGCCCAGATGGCCGGTCATGCCGCTGTCCTGCGCCCACCAGCCCCAGGCCATCGATATGCCGGCGAGACCCCGCGCGCGGCGATACGCCGCCAGCGCATCCAGGAATACGTTCGCCGCCGCGTAGTTGCCCTGGCCCGCGCCGCCGAACGTGCCCGCAACCGAGGAGAACAGGATGAAATCCGACAGGTCCAGGTGTGCCGTCAACTCGTGCAGGTGCCAGGCCGCGTCGACCTTGGGGTCCATCACCCGGTCCAGCCGCTCGTTCGTCAGGGATTCGACCACGCCGTCATCGAGCACCCCAGCGGTATGCACGACGGCCGTGAGCGGGTACTCCTTGGGAACCTGCTCGAGCAACTCCACGACCTGCTCACGATCGGCAACATCGCACCGGACAACTTTGACCTGAGAGCCCAGCGACTCCAGTTCGGCGCACAACTCCGACGCACCCTCGGCTTCGCTCCCGCGCCGACTGGCGAGTACCACGCTGCGCACGCCATGGCCGGCGATCAGATGCCTGGCAAGCAGGCCACCCAGCCTGCCCGTGCCTCCGGTGATCAGCACGGTCCCGTGCGCGCCGATGCTCGCGGGCAGCTGCAGCACGATCTTGCCGACATGACGCGCCTGGCTCAGGAACCTGAACGCCTCCCGCGCGTGACGCACATCCCAGGTGGTAACCGGCAAAGGCTCGAGCACGCCACGTTCGCACAACTCCAGCACCTCAGCGAGCATCTGCCGCAAACGCTCCGGCCCAGCCTCCATCAGATCAAAGGCCCGATAGGCGACACCTGGATGATCCCTCGCGACCACTTCGCGATCGCGGATGTCGGTCTTCCCCATCTCGACGAAACGCCCGCCCCGCGGCAACAGCTCCAGCGAGGCGTCGACGAACTCGCGCGCGAGGCAATCGAGGACGACATCCACTCCCCGCCCTCCGGTCCGCTCCAGGAACGACTCCCTGAACTCCAACATCCGCGAGGAGGCGATATGCGCCTCGTCCAACCCCATGGACTCCAACGTGCCCCACTTCCCGGGACTTGCCGTCCCGAAGACCTCGGCGCCCAGATGCCGAGCCAACTGCACGGCAGCCATCCCCACCCCGCCGGCGGCAGCGTGAATCACCACCGCCTCGCCCGGCTGCAGGTCAGCCACGTCGACCAGCCCGTAGTACGCAGTCAAGAACACAATCGGAACAGAAGCGGCCTCGGTGAACGACCACCCAGCGGGGATACGGGCCATGAAACGATGGTCGGCCACCGCGACTGGCCCGAATGCACCTGGGAACAGACCCATCACGCGATCGCCAACCGCAAACCCGCTGACCTCTGGACCAAGCTCCAGGACAATTCCCGCACCCTCACTTCCCAGGGTTTCATCTGAGTCGGCAAGGGATACAAGACCGAGGGTCACCATGACATCGCGGAAATTCAAGCCCGCGGCGCGCACGGCTACACGAATCTGCCCTGGCCGCAACGGACCAGCCGCATCAGGGCACGGAACCAGCGCAAGGTTCTCCAGCGTTCCATGATCGGCCAGGTCCAGGCGCCACGCCGAAATCCCCGCGGGCGCATCCAGTACCTCACCGGACCCGCCCCGCACCAGCCGTGGGGCAAAAATCTCGCCCCCCCGCACGGCAAGTTGTGGCTCCTCGCAGGCAAGCGCCTCGCCCAGCAAACACAGGAGATCCTTCCTCGCTATCGAGGTCGAGCAGCACGAACCGCTCCGGGTTCTCCGACTGCGCAGAGCGCACCAGACCCCACACTGGCGCATTGGTAAGACTGGGCACATTCTCCCCGCGGCGCGCGGCGACAGCGCCGTGGGTTACAAATACGAGCCGCGCAAGGGAGAACCGCTCATCGGCCAGCCACGCCTGCATCAGACCCAGCACACGATGCGCGGCCACATGGGCCGCGCATGCCACGCCATCGACCGCCGCCTCCACTTCACCGTGGCCGCTGTCGACCAGAACGACCTCAGGCATAGCGCCATCTCGATCCGCAGCCTCTGCGAGTGACGCGAGATCCTCAAACACCACGGCCTCGATCTTCGCTGCTCCGAGCGCTCCCGCAAGCCCCGCACCCTCGGTGCCAAGCACAGCCCAACGCTCCACGGAGACCGCACTCACCGGCTTGACCGCAATCCAATCCAGGCAGAACAGCTCTCGCGAGCCCAGGCGAGCACCGTCAAGCTGTTGTGGGGAAACTGGGCGCAACACCAGCGAATCGACCGTTGCGACCAGCGCACCGCTCTCGTCGGCCGCAACCAGGGACACCACCTCGGCCTCTGTCGGCAGCAGCCGCACTCGCAGGGAGGACGCCCCCTGGGCAAGCAGCCTCACACCGCCCCAGCTAAAGGGAAGCCGCACCCGAGCGCCCTCGTCAGCGCCATCGAGCAGGCTCACCGCGAGTGCGTGCAGCGCAGCGTCCAGCAACGCGGGGTGCACGCCGAATGGGCCACCCTGCTGATCCTCGGGCAGCGAGACCTCGGCGAATACCTCCTCCCCACGCCGCCAAACCGCCCTCAGCCCCTGGAATGTCGGCCCGTAGTCATGACCCAACTCGGCCAGCCGGCGATACAGGTCGTCAACCTGCACGGCGTCTGCACCAGCCGGAGGCCAGGCATCCCCGGCAAAAGGAGCCTCCCCCACCGCCGAAGCCGCCGGCGCCTGCGGGATCGTCTCGCCGACGGCGAGCGTGCCGCTGGCGTGATGCGTCCATTCCCGCTCCTCACCGGCCGATTCACCTTCACGGCGCGAGTAGATGCTCACCGGCCGGCAGCCGTTCTCATCGGGCTCTCCCACGGACACCTGCACCTGGGTCCCGCCTTCCTCGGGCAGCACCAGCGGCGCCAGAAGAGTGAGCTCCCGCACCAGATCGCAACCAAGCTCGCTGCCGGCGCGAAGCGCGAGCTCCAAGAACGCGGTGCCGGGCAGCAGCACCGTGTCCATCACGGCGTGATCGGCAAGCCAAGGGTGCGTCTGGAGTGACAGGCGGCCCGTGAGCAGCCATCCTTCACCACCCGCCAACGCGAGCACCGAACCCAGCAGCGGGTGATCCGCCGAAGCCTGACCAGCCGAGGCCATGTCTGCCGCTCCCGCCGTCTGCATCGGCAGCCAGTAGCGCTCCCGCTGGAAGGCGTAGGTCGGCAATCTGACGCGCCCAGCGCCCGACCCGGCGAATACCGCGCTCCAGTCCACATCAACCCCGCGCACCCACGCCTCGCCCAGCGAGACCAGAAAACGCCCCAAACCACCCTGGTCGCGACGCAACGAACCCACGATTGCGACATCGCGCGAGTCGCCGAGCACCTCCTCGGCGGTCTCCTGCACCCCCATTGTCAACACCGGGTGAGGACTGATCTCGATGAACGCGCGATAGCCCTGATTCACCGCCATCCTTGTGACCTGCTCGAACCGCACCGTTTCACGCAGACTGCGATACCAGTACTCACCTCCCAACTCCGCGGTGTCGAGCAGCTCGCCCGTGGCAGTCGAGTAGAAGGGCACATCACCCGAGCGCGGTGCCACCGGCGCAAGCACATCGAGCAACTCCTCGCGAATCGTCTCGACTTGCGCGGAGTGCGACGCGTAATCGACCGGTATCTCGCGCGCTCTGATTCCCTTGGCCTCGAACTCCGCCAACATCTCCTCGAGCGTCTCGCGCTCGCCCGAAACCACCACCGAAGCAGGTCCGTTCACCGCGGCAATCGCGACTTGGGCTCCCCAGCGCTCGAGTTGCATGGCAAGCCGCTCCGCGCTGAGTGAGACCGACACCATCCCGCCCTTCCCAGCGAGAGTCGCCAGTGCCCGGCTGCGCAGGGCGACGACACGCGCCGCATCGTCGAGCGAGAGACCGCCCGCGACATAAGCGGCAGCGATCTCGCCCTGAGAATGACCCACGACCGCGCTCGGCTCAACGCCACATGCACGCCACAACCCCGCCAGCGACACCATCACCGCGAACAGCGCAGGCTGGACCACGTCAACTCGATCAAAGCCGGGGGCTCCCTCCCGACCTCGCAAGACATCCATCAACAGCCAGTCGACATAGGGCGCAAGGGCCTCGCAGCACGCCTGCATATGCTCGGCGAACACGGGCGAGCAGTCCAGCAACCCGAGCGCCATCTCCGCCCACTGCGAACCTTGACCCGAGAACATGAACACAACCCCGCGCCCGCCCGCGCCGGCGGTGCCCACCACCACGTTCGCCGCGGGCTCACCGTCGGCCACTGCACCCAAACCACCGAGCAGCAGCCGCTCCTCGCTGCCAACCACCACCGCCCTGTGCTCAAAGGCCGGGCGGCCCTCGGCCAGCGTGCACCCGACGTCCACCATCGCGGGTTCGAGATCGCCCTCAACCCACTCCGCCAGCCGCGTAGCCTGATCTCGCAGTGCTGCCTCGCTCTTGCCCGAAAGGACCCACGGCACCGCGCCGTCCCGACCCGCAATCGGGGTAGCAACGGAGACGACAGGCTCCTCCTCCAGCGGCGCCTCCTCCAGAATCACGTGTGCGTTTGTCCCGCTGATCCCAAACGAGGACACCCCCGCCCGTCGCGGCTGCTCGCTTCGCAGCCAAGGTGTCGCCTCGGTCAGCAGCGACACTGCGCCGGCTGACCAATCCACCTGCCGCGAGGGTTCATCGACGTGCAGCGTCCGCGGCAGCGTCCCGTTGCGCATCGCCATCACCGTCTTGATCACTCCCGCAACGCCCGCCGCAGCCTGCGCATGACCGATGTTCGACTTGACAGACCCAAGCCACAGCGGACGCTCCTCGGGACGACCCTGCCCATACGTCGCCAGCAGCGCCTGCGCCTCGATCGGATCGCCGAGCATCGTGCCCGTGCCGTGCGCCTCAACCGCATCTACCTGCCCCACCGACAGCTGCGCGCTGGCGAGCGCCTGAGCGATCACCCGCTGCTGAGCCAGGCCGTTGGGCGCGGTCAGCCCATTGCTCGCGCCGTCCTGGTTGATCGCGCTGCCCCGCACAACCGCCAGCACCTCATGGCCCAGGCGGCGCGCATCGGACAGGCGCTCCACAAGCAACATGCCCACGCCCTCGGAAAGGCCGATCCCGTCCGCCCGGTCCCCGAACGCCTTGCAGCGCCCGTCCGGAGCGAGCCCGCGCTGACGGCTGAACTCAACAAGCCCAACGGGTGTGGCGGTCACCGTCGCACCCCCGGCCAGCGCCAGCGAGCACTCCTCGCCGCGTAATGCCTGACATGCCTGATGCAATGCCACCAGCGAGGAGGAGCACGCCGTATCCACCGTCACCGCCGGGCCCTCCAGGCCAAGGGTGTAGGCGATCCGTCCCGTTGCGACGCTCGCCAGACCACCGGTCAGCAGATGACCTTCGTTACCAACGTAATCCCTGGCGCAGATCCCGGCGAACACACCGACATTTCCACCGCGCAGCGAGACGGGATCGATGCCGGCATCTTCAAATGCCTCCCACGAGACTTCCAGCAACAGGCGCTGCTGGGGATCCATACTGAGCGCTTCACGTGGACTGATGCCAAAGAACCCTGCGTCAAACTCCCCCGCGTCATATAGAAATCCGCCTTCGCGCGTATAGCACTTACCCGGCCGGTCGGGATCGGGGTCATATAGCTCCTCAAGGTCCCACCCGCGATCCACCGGGAACCCTGAGATCGCATCACGACCGGACGCCACCAGGTTCCAAAGGTCATCCGGCGAACGAACATCTCCTGGATACCGGCAGCTCATCCCAACGATGGCGATCGGCTCGTGTGTCTTTTCTTGCATCTCCTGCAGGCGCAGACGGGTATCGTGCAGGTCGACAGTGACCCGCTTCAGATAGTCGAGGACCTTCTCGTCATCCGCCATGACGATTTCCGCTCAGCTGAGTGTCGATAATTGTCATCTTCAGGGCTTGAGTTGCTTGTCGATAAAATCAAAGACCTCGTCGGCCGTTGCCGAGTGAATCCTGTCGGCGACCGCAACTGCTCCCTCGGGTCGCTGCGCATCGCCAAACCCTGAGAGAAGATCCTGGAGACGAGTTGCGATTCCTGCTCGCCGGGCGTCGTCTGAGGCGATCGATGCAAGTATCGACTCGAGCCTGTCCAGCTCGACATCCAGTGAAACCTTGGCCGCAACCCCGTTCTGAGCCACCTCGCTCAGCAGATGACGCGCCAACGCGATCGGCGTGGAATAGTTGAATACGACCGTGCTTGGCAACTGCAGTCCCGTGACGCCGCTGAGACGATTGCGCAACTCTACGGCGGCCAGCGAGTCGACCCCGAACTCCTTGAAGGCCCGCCGCTCGTCCACCGACTCCGGTGAGTCGCGCCCCAGCACAGTCGCCACCTCGGCGCATACCATCTCCAGCATCACGCGCTCGCGCTCCTCCTCGGGCACGCCGGCCAGGCGCTGCGTCAGCGACCCGCTCGCACCATTCACCTCACGACGCGATGGTGCACGGATCAGATCACGCAGCAGCGCCGGCGTCATACCCGCCTTGGCTTGCGCTCGCAGCACTGCCCTATCCAGGCGCACCGGGACCACCACCGCCTCATCGACGTCACGCGCAGCGTCGAACAACTCGAGCCCCTGCTCGGAGGACAGCGCCACCAAACCCGCACGCGCCAGACGCGCCTGGTCGACAGCGGTGAGATGCTCGGCCATGCGGCTAGCTTGCGCCCACTGCCCCCATGCCATCGAAATGCCGGGGAGACCTTGCGCGCGACGGTATGTGGCAAGCGCATCCAGGAAGGCGTTGGCCGCGGCGTAGCCTCCCTGGCCGGCGGCGCCAAACGTGCCCGCAGCCGAGGAGAACAGCACGAATGCCGAAAGATCCATGTGCGCGGTCAACTCGTGCAGGTGCCATGCCGCGTCCAGCTTGGGGGCCAGCACCCGATCGACACGCTCCGGCGTGAGCGACTCGATCACACCATCGTCGAGCGCTCCGGCGGCGTGCACCACCGCCGTCAGCGGGTGGTCCTGCGGGACCATCCCGAGCAGGCGCTCGAGTTCGCCGCGATCGGCAACATCGCACGCCGCAACCTCAACCCGCGCCCCCAGCGACTCCAGTTCGCCCCGCAGCGCCGACGCGCCCTCGGCCTGCTCCCCCTGTCTGCTGGCAAGCAACACGCTGCGCACTCCATGCTCAGCCACCATGTGCCTGGCCACCAGGCCACCCAAGCCCCCCGTGCCACCCGTGATCAGCACCGTGCCCGCTGTATCGACGGCCGCTGAGACGGTCAACACGATCTTTCCAACGTGCCGCGCCTGGCTGACGAACCGGAACGCCTCGGGCGCGCGACGCACATCCCACGTGGTGATCGGCAGCGGCTCGAGCACGCCTGCCCGGAACAGCTCGACAATGTCGAGCAGCATCTGCTGAATACGCTCGGGTCCAGCCTCGATCAGATCAAAAGCCCTGTAGGACACGCCCGCATGCCGCTGCGCGACCTCATCCGCATCGCGTATGTCAGTCTTGCCCATCTCCAGGAAGCGACCGCCGCGCGGCAGCAGCTCCAGCGACGCATCCACGAACTCGCGCGCAAGGCAGTCGAGAACGACATCCACACCGCGTCCGTTGGTCTGTTCGAGGAACCGCTCCCTGAACGCGAGCGTGCGGGATGAGGCGATATGCGCACCATCCAATCCCAACCACTCCAGCGTGCTCCACTTCCCGGGGCTCGCGGTCCCAAACACCTCCGCACCCAGATGCCGAGCCAACTGCACGGCGGCCATCCCGACACCGCCCGCCGCGGCATGGATCACGACCGACTGGCCCGGCCGCAGGCCGGCAAGATCGACAAGGCCGTAGTGGGCCGTCAAGAACGCGATCGAGGTCGAAGCAGCCTGCGTAAACGACCAACCCTCTGGAATCCGCACGACCAGCCGCCGATCGACTGCCGAAACCGGGCCGAACGCTCCTGGCAATATCCCCATCACGCGATCACCGACAGCGATGTCCTCCACCCCCGGGCCGACCTCCGTGACAACCCCCGCGCCCTCCCCACCCAGATACTCGTTCGGACGTATCGGAATCAGACCGAGGGCATCCACGACGTCGCGAAAGTTCAGCCCCGCGGCCCGCACGGCGACGCGGATCTGACCTGGCTCCAACGGCCGTGTAGCCTCGGGAGAGGGGACGAGAGCGAGATGCTTGAACGTACCCCTGCCGCGGATGTCAACGCGCCAGGCCGGCACTCCGGCAGGAGCCGTCAGCGGTTCGCCGGACCCACCCTGGACCAAGCGCGCAGCGAACACCTCGCCCTCCCGTACTTTTAGCTGTGGCTCATCGGCGGCCAGCGCCAGGCCAAGCCCGCTCAGAGACGCCTCCTGGCCGTCGAGGTCGACCAGCACGAACCGACCGGGGTTCTCCGCCTGGGCCGAGCGCACCAGTCCCCACACCGACGCCCCCACGAGATCCGGCACGTCTTCTCCGAAACCGCATCTCACCGCGCCGCGAGTCACCAGCACCAGTCGCGACGCGCCGAGCCGCTCGTCCGCGAGCCAAGCCTGCAGCAGCGCCAACGCTCTGTACACACCGGCGCGCACAGCTCCCACGACGCCGTCGACAGCCACCGGCGCTCCGGCGGGCCAGCAGTCGGCGAGCACCACCTCGGGTGTTGTTATGCCCGCGTCGAGGGCCTTCCCCAGTGCGTCGAGGTCCTGATAAACCTCCGCGTCGACTCCTGCCGCCGCCAGCGACCCGGCCAGCCCTGCGTCCTCAACCCCTAGCACGGCCCACCGCGGCAACGCATGCTCGGACCTCACGGGTACGGCGGTCCAATCGAGGTGGAACAGAGACTTGTCCGAGTCGCCGTGAGCGCCGGCGAGTTGCTCGGGGGAGATGGGCCGTGATACCAGTGATCGCACGGAGGCCACTGGTGTGCCGTTCTCGTCGGCTGCCAGCAATGACACTGTGTCGGCTTGTGCTTTGGAGAGTCGCACCCGCAGGCGGGATGCGCCCGTGGCATACACCTCTACGCCCTCCCAGGAGAAGGGCAGCCGGACCTGGTCCCGGCCGTCGTCGTTCCCCTGGCCGCTGTCATCGAGGTCACCGCCGTCGTTGTCGAGTAGCTCTACGCCGATCGTGTGCAGCGCTGCGTCGAGCAGCGCGGGGTGCAGCGCGAAGCGGCCAGCCTGCTGCTGCTGCTCATCGGGCAGCGCCACCTCGGCGAATACCTCAGACCCGCGCCGCCACGCAACGCTGAGGCCCTGGAAGACCGGCCCGTAATCATAGCCCCGGTCCGCGAGCCGACCATAAAGATCATCGACCGCCACCACCTCGGCGCCGGGGGGCGGCCATACCCCCGCGAGCGTCTCCGCACCCTCCAGCTGCCAGTCCTCTCGGGTAAACGCAGCGACCTGCCCCGCCAACCCCGCCCGTTCGTCGGAGGTCCTCTCCTGTGGGGCGAGGACCCCGCTGGCGTTCGCGGTCCACGCCCCCCGCTCGCCGTGCGACTCCTCGCCACCGGCACGCTCGGGCCGAGAATGGATACTCACCGCCCGCCGCCCAGTCTCATCGGGCTCGCCGAGTGAGAGCTGCACCTGCACCCCACCCCGCTCGGGGAACACCAGCGGAGCCTGCAACGTGAGCTCCGCGATCCGCTCACACCCGACCTCGCTACCGGCGCGCAACGCAAGCTCCACGAACGCCGCACCCGGCAACAACACAGTACCCATCGCGGCGTGGTCGGCAAGCCAAGGATGGGACTCCAACGACAGACGACCCGTGAACAACCACCCCGCCCCACCAGCCAACTCCACCGCGGCACCCAGCAACGGGTGACCAGCCGCGCCCTGACCAGCAGACACCATATCCCCCACACCCCCAGCCCCAGCCCCAGCCCCCAGCCAATAACGCTCCCGCTGAAACGCATAACCCGGCAACCCCACACGCCGCGCACCAGACCCCGCGAACACCGCACCCCAATCCACACCCACACCACGCACCCACAACTCACCCAACGACAACAAAAACCGCTCAAGGCCACCCTGCTCACGACGCAACGAACCCACAGCCACAACCCCACCCCGATCAGCCAACACCCCATCCCGATCAGCCACTACCCCATCCACCGTTTCCTGCACCCCCATCATCAACACCGGATGCGGACTGACCTCCACAAACGCCCGATAACCCTCCCCAAGCAACCCACGCACAACCCTCTCGAACTGCACCGTCTCACGCACATTGCGATACCAGTACTCCCCATCCAACCCCGCCGTATCCACCAAACCACCCGTCACCGTCGAATAAAACGGCACACCCCCCGAACGCGGCATGACCCCAGCACACACATCCAGCAACTCCTCGCGCACAGCCTCAGCCTGCACAGAATGCGTAGCGACAGTCGCCCTCACGATCCGCGCCCTCACACCCTCCCCCTCGAGCACACCGAGCAGCTCCTCAAGCGCCTCGACATCACCCGCCACCCCCACCGAAGAAGGACCATTCACCGCCGAAACCGAAAGACGCCCCCCCCACCGCCCAAGACGCCCCCGCAACTCCTCCTCACCAAGCCCAACAGACATGATCGCACCCCGCCCAACCAAACCGGTCAACACACGACTACGCAACGCCACCAGCCGCGCCGCATCCCCCAACGACAAACCACCCGCGATGTGAGCGGCGGCAATCTCACCCTGCGAATGCCCCACAACCACAGAAGGACACACACCACACGCTTCCCACAACCGCGCCAACGACACCATCACACAAAACAACACCGGCTGCACCACATCAATCCGATCCAACCCCGGCGCCCCCCGCTCACCCCGCAACACACCCCCAACAGACCAATCCACAAACGGCGCAAGCGCCTCACCACACAACCCCATCCACTCCGCGAACACCGGCGAAGAATCCAACAACCCCACCGCCATCCCCACCCACTGCGAACCCTGCCCCGGAAACAAAAACACAACCCCACCAGCCCCAACCCCACCAGCAACACCCCGCACCACACCACCAACAGACTCCCCCCGCGCCAACGCCCCAACACCACCCAACAAACCCTCCCGGCCACCCCCAACCACAACCGCCCGATCCTCAAACACCGAACGACCCACACCCAACGACAAACCAACATCCAACACACCCAACCCACCACGACCCCCCACAAACTCCAACAACCGCCCAGCCTGACCCCCCAAACCACCCACACCACGACCCGACAACACCCACGGCACCACACCACCCACACCCACACCAACACCACCATCCACACCAACACCACCAGAGACAGCAACCGGACCCACATCCGGCACAACACCCCCAAGCTCCCGCTCCGACGAAGCCTCCTCAAGAATCACATGCGCATTCGTGCCACTGATCCCAAACGACGACACCCCAGCCCGCCGCGGCCGCCCGCTCTCCGGCCACGACACCGACTCAGTCAACAGAGCGACCGCGCCCGCAGACCAATCCACCTCGCTTGAAGGCTTCCCGACATGCAGTGTCTTCGGCAGCAGCCCATGACGCATCGCCATCACCGTCTTTATCACCCCAGCCACACCCGCCGCCGCCTGCGCATGACCAATATTCGACTTCACAGACCCAAGCCACAACGGACGCTCCGAGGGACGGTCCCGCCCATACGTCGCCAGCAACGCCTGCGCCTCGATCGGATCACCAAGCCTCGTGCCCGTCCCATGCGCCTCCACCACATCAACATCGACCGCCGACAGCCCAGCGTTCGCCAACGCCCGCACGATCACCCGCTGCTGCGACGGACCATTCGGCGCCGCCAAACCATTACTCGCACCATCCTGATTCACAGCACTACCACGCACCACCGCCAACACCCCATGACCCAAACGACGCGCATCAGACAACCGCTCCAACAACACCACACCCACACCCTCCGAAAAACCAGTCCCATCCGCACCATCGGCAAAAGACTTACACCGCCCATCCACCGCCAAACCCCGCTGCCGACTGGTCTCCACCAGAGGTGTCGGAGTGGACATCACTGTGACTCCACCTGCCAGTGCCAGCGAGCACTCACCCGAGCGCAACGCCTGACACGCCAGATGCAACGCCACCAACGAAGAGGAACACGCCGTATCCACCGTCACCGCCGGGCCCTCCAACCCAAAGGTATAAGCAACACGACCCGACAAAACGCTGCCCGAATTGCCAAGGCTCAGATAGCCCTCGAGGCCATCGGGCGCCGCGGACAGGCCTGTCCCGTAGTCGTGATACATGACGCCGGCGAATACGCCCGTCTGGCTGCCGCGCAACGAGCTCGAGTCGATGCCCGCGTCCTCGAACGCCGCCCAGGAGGCCTCCAGCAACAGCCGCTGCTGGGGATCCATCGCCAGCGCCTCCCGCGGGCTGATCGCGAAGAACTCCGCGTCGAACTCTCCCGCGTCGTACAGGAATCCCCCCTCGCGGGTGTAGCAGGTCCCCAGATGGCTCGGATCGGGATCGTAGAGAGCCTCCAGATCCCATCCCCGATCGGTCGGGAACCCGGAGATGGCATCGTCACCGGCGCATACCAGCTCCCACAACTCCTCCGGCGAACGCACCCCGCCCGGATACCGGCAGCTCATGCCCACGATCGCGAGAGGCTCATCGACGGCGAGGGGCGACACAGCAGCCGACGCCTCCCGCGGTACGCCCGCCAGCTCATCCAGCAGACGGTCAGCTACCGCGTTGGGTGTTGGATGGTCGAACACAAGCGTCGCCGGCAACCGCAGACCCGTGGCTTTGCTCAGGCGGTTGCGCAGCTCCACGGCACCCAGCGAGTCCAGGCCGAGTTCCCTGAACGCCCGCTGCGCCTCCACGGCCTCCGCCGATGCATACCCCAGCACGACGGCGACCTCCGCGCACACAAGATCGCGCACCACACGCCGATGCTTACCGTCGGGCACGCCGGCCAGCCGACGCGCCAGCGATCCCTCGTCACTAAGTGCCTCACGTGACGGAGCCCGTACCAGACCACGCAGCAACGCCGGCACCGTCCCCGCTCTGACCTGGCCGCGCAACGTTGCCGGGTCGAGGCGTACAGGGATCGCCAGCGCCTCATCCAGCGCGAGTGCAGCGTCGAAAAGCTCGAGGCCCTCGGAATGAGACAGCGCCGCCACACCCGAACGCAACATCCGCGTCAGATCGACCTCGCTCAGATGTGTCGTCAAGCCGCCGGCAGCCGGGCCGTCGGCCTGCTCCCACAACCCCCACGCGATCGAGGTGCCGGTGAGATTCCGCGCACGGCGATACGCCGCCAGCGCGTCCAGGAACGCGTTCCCTGCGGCGTAGCCGGCCTGACCGCCACTGCCAAGCGTGCCCGCAAAAGCCGAGAACAGCACGAATGCCGAGAGGTCCATGTGCTTGGTCAGCTCGTGCAGGTGCCACGCTCCGTCGATCTTGGGAGCCAGCACGCGATCGACGCGCTGCGCCGTCAGCGACTCGACCACACCATCGTCGAGCACTCCGGCGGCGTGCACCACGATGCTAAGCGGAGACTCCGCTGGCACCAACCCGAGCAGAGCCTCCAGCTCGCCGCGATCGGTCACGTCACAGGCCGCGATCCTCACGCGGGCGCCCAGCGACTCGAGCTCTGCCTGCAGTTCCGACGCTCCCGCCGCAGCCGCACCCTGCCGGCTGGCCAACACCACGCTGTCCACCCCCTCAGCCACAAGATGCCGCGCCACCAGCGCCCCCAGCCCACCTGTGCCACCGGTGATCAGCGCCGTCCCCCCACGGCCAAGCACACAAGCATTGCCTTCAGCGTCATCCTCGGCGAGCGCATCGTCGGTGAAGGCGGCGTCCTGCACCAAAAGCCGCGTCCGGGCAATTCGTGCCAGTCGGGGAGCGAGCACGCTCCCACTTCGCACCGCCAGCTGCGGCTCATCTGTAGCAAGCGCCGCCCTCAGCGCCTTCAGGGACTCAGCCTCACCATCGAGATCGACAAGTGCAAACCGGCCCGGGTGCTCCCATTGCCCCGAGCGCACCAATCCCCACGCAGGAGCGCCGGCCAGACCCGGCACAGCTGCACCTGGACCAACAGCAACCGCGTGCTGTGTCACCAGCACCAATCTCGAAGCCAAGAGCCGCTCGTTGGCAAGCCAGCGCTGCACCAAACCCAACACTCTGTGCACACCAGCGTGCGCCACGTCGACCATTTCCCCCACACCCCCCACCCCGTCCATCCCGTCCACCCCAGCGCCCTCGAGGTCGATCATTCCGCCCAACCCTGGGATCCCAGCGTGCGCATCTGCGCCCTCATCCGCGGGCATGCAGTGGACGAGAACAGCCTCCGGAACCTGTGCGCCGCTGACGAGCGCATCGTCCAGCGAGTCCAGGTCCGCATACACATCCACCTCGATCCCTGCCGCCGCGAGCGCAGCGAAGAGATCCCCGTCCTCGCCGCCCAGCACAGCCCAACGGCCGACAGAGGAGAACCGATCGGAGGAGGCGGCGCTCACCTCCACCCAGTCCAGACCGAACAGCGACTCCCAGTAGCCCCCGCCGACGCCATCCAGCTGTTCCTGCGAAACCGGCCGCGATATGAGCGACCTCACCGAGGCAACAGGAACGCCGTCCTCGTCGGCCACCACAATCGAAACCGCGTTGGCGCCCACCGGCGAAAGCTGTACGCGCAAACGGGATGCCCCCCTGGCATGCAGCTCCACCCCTTCCCAGGAGAATGGGAGCCGCACCGCTCCCTCCGGCTGTCCGCTCTGCGCATCGAGCAGACCGAGCCCAATCGTGTGCAGCGCGGCGTCGAGCAGTGCGGGGTGCACGCCAAACCGATGCGCCGGTATGCGCTCGCTCTCGGGCAGAGCGACTTCGGCGAACACTTCGGCCCCCCGCCGCCACGCGGCCCTGAGCCCCTGAAACACCGGCCCGTAGTCGTAGCCCTGGCCAGCCAGGCGGTCATACAGATCGTCGACCTCGATCGCCTCGGCGTTCGGCGGAGGCCACTCGCCGGCGAGTCCCTCCATCCGCTCCGCCAGCCCCGCACGCTCGCGCGAGAACTGCTGCTCGCCCCGGGTCCTCCGCTGCTCAGCCTGAGTCGCCCTGCGGGCCGCCAGCACGCCGCTGGCGTTGTGGGTCCATGCCTGCTCCTCTTGCCACAAGCCATCTGCTGAGATGTCCTCGGGGCGGGAGTGGATGCTCAACGCTCGCTGCCCGGACTCATCGGGCTCACCCACCAGGAGTTGCACCTGCACGCCGCCATGCTCAGGGAGCACCAACGGAGCTTGGAGCGTGAGTTCCTGCAAAAGATCGCACCCGATCTCCCGTCCGGCATGCAGGGCGAGCTCGACGAAGGCCGTGCCTGCCAGCAGCACGACGCCCATAGCGCCGTGATCGGCAAGCCAGGGGGTGCTCTGCAGCGAGAGGCGACCTGTGAACAACCGACCCTCACCGCCAGCCAACTCCACTGCGGCGCCCAACAGTGGGTGACCAGCTCCAGCTAAGCCAGCCGAGGCGACATCCCCCACACCCCCAGCCCGCGACGCCAACCAATAACGCTCCCGCTGGAACGCATAGCTCGGCAGCTCGACCAAGCCGGCATCCGAGCAGCGGAAAACCGCCGCCCAATCGACGTCCACTCCACGCACCCACACCTCACCCAATGACGACAAGAAGCGCTCAAGACCACCCTGCTCACGGCGCAACGAACCGGCAAGCACCACGCCGCCCCCGTCGCCCAGCACCTCATCCACCGTCTCCTGCGTACCCACCGTCAACACCGGATGAGGACTGACCTCCACAAACGCTCGATAACCCTCCCCCAGCAACGAGCGCACAGCACCCTCAAACCGCACCGTCTCGCGCAAATTGCGATACCAGTACTCCCCATCCAACTCCGCGGTATCGATCAACTCGCCCGTTACCGTCGAGAAGAACGGCACGCCACCCGAGCGGGGAACGATCCCCGCACACCCTTCCAACAGCTCCCCGCGAATCTCCTCGATCTGCGCAGAATGCGACGCATAACCAACCGGAATCTCCCGCGCTCGAACACCCTCGGCCACAAGCTCCGAGAGCAATCCGTCAAGCGCCTCGCGCTCACCCGACACCACCACCGAGAAAGGCCCGTTCACGGCCGCAACCGAGACACCGTCCCACCGTTCGAGCCATCCCTCGACCTCACCAACACCAAGTGCGACCGACACCATCCCACCCCGGCCCATCAATCCAATTAACGCCCGACTACGCAACGCCACGAGCTGCGCCGCGTCATCCAACGACAACCCTCCAGCCACGAACGCAGCAGCAATCTCACCCTGCGAATGCCCCACCACCATCCCGGGCCGCACCCCACACGCCTCCCACAGCCGCGCCAACGACACCATCACGGCAAATAACACCGGCTGCACCACGTCCACCCGATCCAGCCCCGGTGCACCGACCTCGCCGCGCAACACACCCTCCAACGACCAGTCCACATGCGATGCCAGCGCCTCTCCGCACAGCCCCAACCACTCGGCAAACATCGGCGAAGCATCAAGCAGCTCGCGCGCCATCCCCACCCACTGCGAACCCTGACCCGGGAACAGAAACACGACGCCGCCGGCCCCGACACCGTCTCCCACAGCACCCTCGACAACGCCCCCAGCTGATTCACCCCGCGCCAGACTCCCAAGACCTCCCAGCAAACCCTCTCGATCATTTCCAACCACCACACCGCGACGCTCAAAACTCGCCCGCGCAGCCAAGGAGAACCCGACATCTCCCAGGCCCAGCTCAGGCCGAGCACTCACAAACTCCAGCAACCGGTCGGCCTGCCCATGCAAACCTCCGACACCACGACCCGACAACACCCATGGCAGCGCAGCGGCAGAAGCACCATCCCAGGCCACCACACCGGCACCTGCGCCGCCACCGACGTCAGTCACATCGGCCGCCTCGTCCTCACCACCGACCGCCGGCGGCTCCTCGAGAATCAAATGCGCGTTGGTGCCGCTGATCCCAAAAGAGGAGACAGCCGCTCGACGTGGTCTGCCGTTGCGCGGCCAGGGCGTCTCATCCGCCAGCAACGACACGGCGCCGGTCGACCAATCGACCTTCCGCGAAGGCTCATCGACATGCAGCGTCCTGGGCAGCACGCCATGGCGCATCGCCATCACCATCTTGATCACCCCGGCCACGCCTGCCGCCGCCTGCGTGTGACCGATGTTGGACTTCACAGACCCAAGCCACAGCGGACGCCCCGCGGGACGGTCCTGCCCATATGTCGCCAGCAGCGCCTGGGCCTCGATCGGATCGCCAAGCATCGTGCCCGTCCCATGTCCCTCAACCGCATCCACCTGCTCTGCCGCCAGGCCGGCATTTGCCAGCGCCTGAGCGATCACCCGCTGCTGAGAAGGACCATTCGGCGCCGCCAGCCCATTGCTGGCGCCATCCTGGTTGACGGCGCTGCCACGCGCCACAGCCAACACCCGATGGCCTAGACGACGAGCATCGGACAGCCGCTCCAGCACCACCACACCCACACCCTCCGCGAAGCCTGTGCCGTCGGCGGCCTCGGCAAAGGACTTGCACCGCCCATCGGAGGAGAGCCCCCGCTGATGGCTGAACTCCGTGAACAGCCCCGGCTCGGCGATGACGGTCACCCCAGCGGCCAGCGCCAGTGAGCACTCCCCTCCACGCAGCGCCTGGCAGGCCAGGTGCAGGGCCACCAACGACGCCGAACACCCGGTGTCGATCGTCATCGCCGGCCCCTCCAGGCCAAACGTGTAGGCGATGCGTCCAGACAGGACACTGTTGACATAGCCCGTCAGGCGGTAGCCCTCGAGGTCCTCGGGAATCGATCGCAGCCCGTCGCCGTAATCGTGTGAGCCAGCTCCGGCGAACACCCCGGTCCGGCTGCCGCGCAGGAGGCCGGGGTCGATCCCCGCGTCTTCGAATGCCTCCCATGCGGCTTCCAGGAGCAGCCGCTGCTGCGGATCCATCGCCAGCGCCTCGCGTGGGCCGATCTCAAAGAATCCGGCGTCGAACTCCGCGGCGTCATGCAGGAAGCCCCCTTCGCGTGTATGGCTGGCGCCGGAACGACTGGCCCCGGAGCCGTCGGGGTCGGAGTCGAACAGCCGCTCGAGATCCCACCCCCGGTCGGTCGGGAAGCCCGAGATCGCATCGGCGCCCGCGGCGACCAGTTCCCAGAGCTCCTGTGGCGAGCGCACGCCTCCCGGATAGCGGCAGCTCATCCCGACGATCGCGATCGGCTCGTCGACGGGCGCGACCGCGACCGATGCTGGGACCGACGTCTCTCTCTGAGTGCCGGCGATCTCGGCGAGCAGGTGACGAGCGACCGCCACGGGAGTGGGATAGTCGAACACGAGCGTCGCCGGCAACGACAGACCCGTGGCCGCGGCAAGGCGGTTGCGCAACTCCAGCGCCGCAAGCGAGTCGAAGCCGAGCATCTTGAAAGTACGTTGCTCGCTCAACGCCTCCGCCGAGCTGTGCCCCAGCACGATCGCCGCTGCGCCGAGCACCTCCTTGAGCACCGCACGCTCGCGCTCACCCGGGGGTATGTCATCCAAGCGCCGCGCCAGCGAGCCGCGGACTCCATCGAGCGCCTGCCGATGGCGGGTGCGCACCATGCCGCTCAGCACAGCCGGCAGGGTTCCGGCCCGCGCCTGAGCCCGCAAGGCCGCGACGTCGAGCGCCAGCGGGACCACCAGCGCCTCGTCCTGCGCGCATGCGATGTCGAACAGTGCGAGACCGCGGTCGCGAGGCAGCGCCGTCACGCCCGCGCGGGCCATCTGCGCCAGATCGGCCTCTCTCAGCCTGTCGGCGGCGCCGGTGTCCCACAGCCCCCAGGCCAGCGAAACCCCGGCAAGACCCCGCGCGCGGCGGTGGGTCGCCAGCGCATCGAGAAATACGTTCGCCGCGGCATAGTTGCCCTGGCCGGGGTGACCGAACGTGCCCGCGATCGAACTGAACAGCACAAAAGCCGACAGGTCCATCTCTGCGGTCAGCTCGTGCAGGTGCCATGCCGCGTCGAGCTTGGGCGTCAGCACCCGGTCGACCTGCTCGGTGCTCAGCGCGCCGAGTACGGCGTTGTCGAACACGGCCGCCGCGTGCACCACAGCGCTCAGGGGATACTCGCTGGGAACAAGGCCAAGCAGCGCCTCGAGTTCCTCGCGCTCGCCCACGTCGCAGGCCGCGATCACCACGCGTGCGCCGAGGGACTCGAGTTCGGCAAGCAGCTCCGGTGCGCCCTCGGCCTCAAGACCACGTCGGCTCGCCAGCAACAGGCTCGCAACTCCATGCTCGGCCACCAGATGCCTGGCCACGAGGGCCCCCAACCCAGCCGTGCCGCCGGTGATCAGCACCGTGCCCCGCGGGTCCAGGGGGCGTGTCTCATCGTCAGCCGAGCGCGGCTCTGCCGGTGCACTCATCCGCGTCAGCCTGGGCACCAGGACACGGCCCTTGCGTACAGCCAGCTGCGGCTCTTCGCTCGCCAGCGCCCCGGCCAGCGCGCGCCACGACGCCTCCTCGCCGTCGAGATCCATGAGCACGAAACGACCCGGATGCTCAGACTGCGCCGAGCGCATCAGGCCCCAGGCCGGCGCGGCGACCAGATCGGGCACGTCCTCCCCGGACCGCGCGGCCACCGCGCCCCTGGTGATCGCGACGAGTCGGCTGTCGGAGAACCGCTCGTCGGCCAGCCAAGCCTGTATCAGGCCCAGCAGCCGGTGCACAGCCGCGTGCGCCACCGCGGCCACGTCGCCGCCAGCGGCCTCGCTCGCCTCCGGTGAGCAGTCCACGAACACCGCCGCGGGGGCCGCCGCGCCTTCGTCCACAGCAGCATCCAGCGAGGCCAACTCGCCATACACCCGTACGTCCATCCCGCCGGCCTGCAGGGCCCCGGCGAGCTCCAGGCCCTCAACGCCCAACACCGCGCACTCGCCCACGGAGGCCTGCGGCAGCGCGACCGCACTCCAGTCCACGCGCAGCAGCGACTCGCCATGGCCCGTGTGCAGACCGGTGAGGTCCGCCGCGGAGAGCGTGCCCAGCACCAGCGAATCCACCGAGGCCACCGGCTCTCCGGCCTCATCGGCCATCGCGAGAGACACGGTGTCGCGCCCGGTCAAGGCGATGCGGACCCGCAGACAGGATGCGCCCCCCGCATACAGCTTCACCCCGCTCCACGACCGCGGCAGCCGCACACCGGGCCGATCCCCAACGGCGGTCTCCTCTCCGTCAGCGATCGGGCTCAGCAGCACGCCGTGCAGCGCGGCGTCGAGCAGCACCGGATGCAGAGCGAACCCGTCCGCCTGCGCCGGATGGTCCTCGGGCAGGTGCGCCTCGACGAAAACCTCTCCCTCTCGCCGCCACGCGGCCCATGAACCCTCGAACTCGGGCCCGTAATTGAAATCCAGCTCAGCCAGGCGGTCATCGAGTTCATCGACCGGTATCGCCTCCGCGCCCTCGGGAGGCCACGCGCTCCCCGCGAAGGATCCGGCCCATCCCTCAGGCGCCGCTCGCGCGCGCGGCCCAAGCACGCCACTGGCGTTGCGAGTCCACGCGCGATCCGCCCGCGGATCCTCATCCGTGACATCTCCCGAGCGCGAGTAGAGGCCAAGCGAGCGGCGACCCGAAGCGTCGGGCTCGCCCATCAACAGCTGCACCTGAACCACGCCCTGTCCGGGCAACACCAGCGGCGTCTCCTGAGAGAGCTCCTCTACGAACTCGCATCCGAGCTCGCTGCCAGCGTGCAGCGCCAGCTCGACGCACACCGTGCCCGGCACGAGCACCGCATCCTTCGCGTCGCCGCCGGCGAGCCACGGATGCGACAGCAGCGACAGGCGGCCCGTGAACAGCCTCCCCTGCTCGTTGGCCAAGGACACCGCGGCGCCCAGCAGTGGGTGATCGGCCGAGGCCAGGCCGGTCGAGGAAATATCTCCCGGTGCCTGCGCCGCGGTCCAATAACGCTCCCGCTGGAAGGCGTAGGTCGGCAGCCCCACCGGCCGCGCGCCGGATCCAGCGAACACCGCTGTCCAATCCACGTTCATCCCGTTCACCCACGCCTCGCCGAGCGCGGCCATCAACGCTTGCGCTTCGGGTCGCTTGCCACGCAACACCGACACCAACACCGGCGCGAAATGGTCCCCGCCCTCCTGCGCTTGCTGCTGGCCGACCAGACACTCCTGAGCCATCGCGCTGAGTACGCCATCGGGCCCCAGCTCTAGGAAGCTCCGCACCCCCAGAGTGCCGAGCCGGCGCACCCCGTCCATGAAGCGCACTGGCTTGCGCACATGCGCCACCCAGTACTCGACCGAGCACACCTCCTCGGCGGACACCGGCTCTCCGGTGAGATTCGACACGATCGGGATCTGCGGTGGCGAGAACGAGAGACCGCGGGCCACCTCGGCAAACTCGTCGAGCATCGCGTCCATGCGAGGGGAGTGGAATGCGTGGGCGACGCGCAGCCGCTTAACCTTTCGCCCTCTCCCCCGCCAGTGCTCGGCGAGCTCCAGGACCGCGTCCTCCTCGCCGGAGAGCACCACCGCCGAGGGCCCGTTCACCGCAGCGAGCACAACGTGCTCCTCGCGGCCGGCCAGGGTCTCGATCGCCTCCTCCTCCGAGGCCTGCACGGAGACCATCGCGCCGCCGCTCGGGAGCGATCCCATCAGGCGCCCTCGCGCTGCCACCAAGGTGCAGGCGTCGGCGAGCGAGAGCACCCCCGCCACGTGCGCCGCGGAAAGCTCGCCGATCGAGTGGCCGATCAGGAAGTCGGGATGAACGCCCCACCCCTCCAGCAGCCGGAAGAGAGCCACCTCGATCGCGAACAGCCCGGCCTGGGTGAACTCCGTCCGGTCCAACAGATCCCCGGCGGGCGACCCCTCCACCGCAAACAGCACCTCACGAAGCGGTTGGCGCAGGTGGCGGTCCAACTCCGCGCACACCTCATCCAGCGCACGCGCAAACACCGGGTGGGCGTCGTAGCACCCCCGCCCCATCCCGACGCGCTGCGAGCCCTGGCCGGTGAACAGAAAAGCAACCCCGCCGCCGGCCGCGAGAGCCATACCCTCGATCACACCCGCCGCGGTCTCCTCCCGCGCCAGCGCGTCGAGGCCCTCCAGCAAACTCTCCCGCCCGGCGCCCAGCACGACGGCACGGTGCTCGAAGGTCGAACGGCTCGCCGCCAGCGCATACCCCACATCCGCAACACTCAACTGTGAGTTCGCGGCGACATGCTCCCTCAGCCGCTGCGCCTGACCTCCCAACGCCCCCCTGCTCTTCCCCGACACCAGCCAGGGCACAACGGTGGTGTCCAGGGAGCTGCCGTCCGCGCCATCCTCAGCGTCGCCAACGCCGTCGACCGCGACGCCACGATCGCCCAGCGGAGGCTCCTCGAGAATCACGTGCGCGTTGGTGCCACTGATCCCGAACGACGACACCCCCGCACGGCGAGCTGTGCCGTTGGCAGACCAGGGGACCTCCTGGTTCAGCAGAGAGACGGCGCCCGTCGACCAGTCCACCTGAGCGGAGGGCGCATCGACGTGCAGCGTCCTCGGCAGCACGCCGTGACGCATCGCCATCACCATCTTGATGACGCCCGCCACGCCCGCCGCCGCCTGCGAGTGGCCGATATTCGACTTGATCGACCCCAGCCACAGCGGACGGCCCTCCGCGCGACCCTGTCCATACGTGGCCAGCAGCGCCTGCGCCTCGATCGGATCGCCAAGCGTCGTGCCCGTGCCGTGACCCTCCACCGCATCGACCTGCTCCGCCGAGAGTCGCGCGTTGGCCAGCGCCTGGGCGATCACCCGCTGCTGGGATGGGCCGTTGGGCGCGGAGAGGCCATTGCTCGCTCCGTCCTGGTTGACAGCGCTGCCCCGCACCACAGCCAGCACCGAATGACCAAGACGGCGCGCATCGGAAAGCCGCTCCACCAACATCACGCCGACGCCCTCGGAGAAAGCGGTGCCGTCGGCCGCCGCCGCAAACGCCTTGCACCGCCCATCCGCGGCGAGTCCACGCTGGCGGCTGAACTCTACGAACGCCGACGGCGTGGCCATAACCGTCACGCCTCCCGCCAGCGCCAGCGAGCATTCGCCCGAGCGCAGCGCCTGACACGCCAGGTGCAGAGCCACAAGCGATGAGGAGCACGCCGTATCCACCGTCACCGCCGGGCCCTCCAGCCCAAACACGTAAGCCACCCGACCGGACACGACACTGCCAGCGCCACCGGTCAATCGGTAGCCCTCCGCCACAGCGCGCAGACCAGCGCCGTAGTCGGATGAGCTGATCCCCGCAAACACGCCAGTCTGGCTGCCCCGCAACGAGGACGGCAGGATGCCCGCGTCCTCGCAAGCCTCCCACGCGACCTCCAGCAGCAGCCGCTGCTGGGGATCCATCGCCAGCGCCTCGCGCGGCGCGATCCCGAAGAAGCCCGCGTCGAACTCCGCGGCGTGGACGAACCCGCCCTCACGCGCATAGCTCGTCCCCGAACGATCCGGGTCGGGGTCGTACAGCCCCTCCAGATCCCAGCCACGATCGGCCGGAAATCCCGAGATCGCATCGCCGCCGGCGAGGACCAGCTCCCACAACTGCTCGGGCGAGCCGACATCTCCCGGATAGCGACAGCTCATGCCCACGATCGCGATGGCCTCCCCGGCAGAGGACAGCGGCGACGGCGACGGCGAGGGCGACATGATCGCCGGCCGAGCACCTGCGAGCACATCCACCAGATAGTCGGCCAGCGCAGCGGGATTGGGATAGTCAAATACGACTGTGGTCGGCAGACGCAGCCCGGTCGCCGCTCTCAGCCGGTTGCGCAGCTCCACGGCTGTCAACGAATCGAATCCGATCTCCTTGAACGCCCGCTGCTCCTGTATCTGTGCTGGGGAGGCGTGCCCCAACACGACCGCAACCTCGGCGCGAACCAACTCCAGCGCCACCCCCCGGCGGTCGGCATCGGACACGCCGGCCAGGCGCCGCGCCCACGAGCCATCCGCCTCCGCCACACGGCGCAAGGGCGCGCGGATCAGGCCACCCAGCAGGGGGGATACGGCCCTCAGCCTCGCCTGCGCGCGCAGCTCAACGGTGTCCAGACGCACCGGCAGCAGCAGCGCCTCATCCCGCGCACAGGCCCGGTCGAACAGCTCCAAGCCCTGCTCGGCGGACAGCTCAGCCACACCCTGACGCGCCATTCGCATCAGATCCGTCCCGCTAAGCTCGGCGGTCATACCGGCACCCTTGGCCCAGAGCCCCCACGCCATCGCAGTGCCGGGAAGACCCCGAGCGCGGCGATGGGCCGCCAAGGCGTCCAGGAAGGCGTTGGCCGCCGCGTAGTTGCCCTGACCCTGGCTGCCGAGCGTCGCCGCGACCGAGGAGAACATCACAAACGCCGAGAGGTCGAGATGCGCTGTCAGCTCGTGCAGGTGCCACGCCGCATCGACCTTCGGGGCCATCGCCGCGTCGAGCCGCTCAGGCGTCAGCGACTCGATCACTCCGTCATCGAGCACCCCAGCCCCATGTACGACCGCAGTCAACGGGTGCTCATCGGAGACCGCGCCGAGCAGCGCCGCCAACTGCTCGCGGTCGGACACGTCGCAGGCGGCCAGTGTGACCTGAGCGCCCAGCGTCTTCAGCTCTTCCTGAAGCTCTACAGCGCCCTCTGCTCGCTGCCCTCGCCGGCTGGCCAGGAGGAGGTGGCGCACCCCGTGCTCGGACACGAGATGCCTTGCCAGCAGGCCACCCAGATCTCCCGTGCCGCCGGTGATCAGCACCGTACCCCGCGAATCGATCGGGGCTGGCAGGGTCAGCACGATCTTGCCGACATGACGCGCCTGGCTCATGAAGCGGAAAGCCAGCTCCGCGCGGCGCACGTCCCAGGTGGTGACTGGCAGCGGCCGGAGCACGCCCCGCTCGAAGAGTGCCATCACCTCGAGCAGCATCTCGCGGATGCGCTCCGGCCCGGCCTCGAAAAGATCAAAGGCGCGATACGACACGCCGGGGTACGCGGCGGTGATCGCAGCTGGATCACGGATGTCGGTCTTGCCCATCTCGATGAACCGGCCACCCCCGGGCAGCAGCTCGAGCGATGCGTCGACAAACTCCCCCGCCAGGCAGTCCAAGACGACGTCCACGCCCCGGCCAGCGGTGGCATCGAGAAACTTCTCTCTGAAGTCAAGCGTGCGAGAGGAGGCGATATGCGCCCCATTCAGACCCAGCGCCCCCCACTTCCCAGAACTGGCGGTCCCGAACACCTCCCCGCCAAGATGCTCCGCCAGCTGCACCGCGGCCATCCCGACCCCGCCAGCGGCGGCGTGCACCAGAAGCCTCTCGCCTGGCCGCAAGCGCGCAAGGTCCACCAGCGCGTAGTAGGCCGTCAGGAAGACGATCGGGACCGAAGCGGCCTCGGCGAACGACCAGCCGCTCGGTATCCGCACGAGCGCACGATGATCGGCTACCGCGATCGGGCCAAATGCGTTCGGCACCAGGCCCAGCACGCGATCACCAACAGCGAGGTCGCTCACCTCCGAGCCAACCTCCAGGACGACCCCCGCACCCTCGTTGACAAGTGTCGCCTCGGGCAGCGAGACGACCCCCAGGGCAACCACGACGTCACGGAAATTCAGACCCGCGGCACGCACAGCAACGCGAACCTGCCCGGGCCCGAGCGGCTCGATCACCTCGGGGCAGGCGACAAGCGCAAGGTTCTCGAGCGTGTCCCGGCCCGCCGTGACGTCCAACCGCCACGCCGACGTCGCGGCGGGCGGCGACAGTGCTCCGTCTGAGCCCACCCCAGCCAAGCGCGGAGCAAACACGCCGCCCTCACGCACAGCCAGCTGCGGCTCATCGACGGCGAGCACTGCGGGCAGCGCACGCCACGACGCCTCCCGGCCATCGAGATCGACCAGCATAAAGCGCCCGGGGTTCTCCGACTGCGCCGAGCGCACGAGCCCCCACACGGACGCCTGCGCCAGACCGGGCACGTCCTCCTCGGCGCGTACAGCCAACGCACCCCGAGTCACCACCACCAGCCGGCAGGCTGAGAAGCGCTCGTCGTGCAGCCACGCCTGCGCCAGCGCCAATACCCGGTGAGCGTTCTCGTGCGCGGCAGCGACCATCCCCGCGCCTTCCATTTCGGCTCCATCGAGAGTGCAGTCCACCAGCACCACATCTCCGAGCGCCCTTCCTTCATGCGCGCCACCTTCATGCTCATGCCCGCCACCTTCATGCCCGCCACCTTCATGCACCCCACCTTCACGCGTGCCACCTTCACGCACATCCACCTCGAGCGACGCCAGATCAGCTCGCGCCCTGACGTGAGCACCGGTCGCCTCCAGTGCGTGCGCGACCCCCTCGCCCTCGGCGCCCAGCACCGTCCAACCTGCGGCGGGGATCTGCGATACGGACTCCACGGGGAGCGCGATCCAGTCCAAGTGAAACAGCGAGTCGCCCGGGGCTACGCGTGCTCGGGCGAGCTGCTCCCTGGAGACCGCCCGCGACACCAGCGAGTCGACCGAAGCCACCGGGGCGCCATCCTCATCGACCGCCAGCAGCGATACCCCGGCCGTCCCCAACGCAGAAAGACGAACCCGCAGGCGAGACGCGCCGGCGATGAGAAGAGATACGCCACTCCACGAGAAGGGAAGCTCGACCTGGGGCTCGTGCCCCACCATGTTCGCTTCGAGGAGACCTCCCCCAATGGGGTGCAGCGCCGCATCGAGCAGCGCCGGATGCACGCCAAACAGACCAGCCTGGACCTGCTGGTCCGCGGACAGGGACACTTCGGCGAACACCTCACCATCGCGCCGCCACGCCGCCCGCAGCCCCTGAAACACCGGCCCATAGTCAAGACCCATGTGAGCCAGCCGGTCATACAGGTCGTCCACATTCACCGAATCCACGCCCTCCGGAGGCCACACCCCAGCAAGCTCCTCCGCACGGTTCTGCTGCTCGCCAGCCAGCGACTCGCCCGAGGCGAGCACGCCGCCGGCGTGACGAGTCCAGGTGTCCTCAGACTGCTCCACATCGCCCGGCGCACACTCCACGCGGGAGTGAATGCTCAGCGAGCGCACACCGGACTCATCCGCCTCCCCAACGGAGACCTGCATCTGGACGGCGCCCTGCTCGGCCAACACCAGTGGCGCCTCCAGCGTGAGCTCCTGCACCACACCGCACCCGACCCGGCGGCCCGCGTGCAGCGCCAGCTCCAGGAACGCCGTGCCCGGCAGCAACACCACACCCATCACCGCGTGGTCGGCCAGCCAGGGGTGGGACGCGAGCGACAGGCGAGCGGTGAACAACCAGCCCTGCCCATCGGCCAAGCCAACCGCGGCGCCGAGCAGCGGGTGATCGGCCGCGGTCTGGCCGGCCGCAGTCATGCTCCCCGGACCCGGCGAGGCATCGAGCCAGTAGCGCTCGCGTTGGAAGGCGTAGGTGGGCAGTTTCACCCGCATGGCGCCCGACCCCGCGAACACGCGGGCCCAGTCCACGTCCACGCCGTTCACCCACACCTCGGCCAGCGAGCTCAAGAACCGCTCCAAGCCACCCTGTCCCCGCCGCAGCGAACCGGTAACAGCGACGTCCCCCGAATCGCCAAGCGCCTCCTCAACGGTCTCCTGCACCCCAAGGGTCAGCACAGGATGCGAACTGACCTCGACAAACGCGCGGCAGCCCCGCTCCAGCACTGCACGCGTAGCTCGCTCGAACTGGACGGTCTCACGTAGGCTGCGATACCAGTAATCGCCACCCAACCCCGCGGTATCCATCGACTCCCCCGTCACCGTGGAATAGAACGGAATCTCACCCGATTTGGGGACTATCGGCGAGAGCGCATCCAGCAGCTCCTCGCGGATCGCCTCGACCTGCGCCGAATGCGACGCATAGTCCACAGGAATCCGGCGCGCCCTGACACCCTCCTCCTCGCACTGCTGCAGCAGCTCATCCAACGCATCGCAATCACCGGACACCGCCACCGAAGAAGGACCGTTGACGGCCGCTATGGCGAGCCGATCACCCCAACCCTCAAGTCGCTCGACGAGCAGATCACCCCCTAGCGAGACGGACACCATGCCGCCCCGTCCGGACAGGCGAGCCAGCGCCCGGCTGCGCAGCGCCACCACGCGCGCGGCGTCCCCCAGCGACAGCCCGCCCGCCACGTGCGCAGCGGCGATCTCACCCTGGGAATGGCCCACCACCACATCCGGATTCACACCACAGGCACGCCACAACCCCGCCAGCGACACCATCACCGCAAACGACGTCGGCTGAACCACATCGACGCGATCGAATCCCGGCGCACCCTCGACACCCCGCAACACATCCTCAAGCGACCAGTCCACAAACGGCGCAAGCGCATCGGCACACGCCCCCATCAACTCTGCGAACGACGGCGAGGAGTCCAGTAACTCCACCGCCATCCCCTCCCACTGCGAGCCCTGACCGGGGAACAGGAACGCAACCTCACCACCGCCGAGCCTGGCTACGCCCTCGATCACAGCGCCCGCCGACTCACCCCGCGCCAGCGCGCCGAGCCCCGCCAGCAGACCCTCCCGCTCACCGCCCAGCACCACAGCCCGCTGCCCCAACTCCGAACGACCCGCCACAAGCGAATGCCCGACATCGAGGACCCCGAGCGCTGGATCACCATTCACACGCGCCCGCAGCCGCTCAGCCTGCTCGCGCAGGGCGCTCTCACCGCGCGCCGAGAGGACCCAGGGCACCGCACCGCCGACCTCGCCGCGCCAACCGCCATCGCCGACGACCGTGCCGCCGCCGGCGTGCAGACCGGCTGGGGCAACAGCTCCAACCGCGACGAGGACCGAGCCGTCGGCTGGGGTGAGGAGATCGGAGCTCGCCGCCGGCGCTTCCTCCAGGATCGCGTGCGCGTTGGTACCGCTGATTCCGAACGAAGACACCCCCGCTCTGCGCGGCCTGCCATCTTCGGCCCACGGTTGCGCCTCGCTCAGCAGCGACATCGCGCCGGCCGACCAATCCACCTCCGCGGAGGGCTCGTCGACGTGCAACGTCCTGGGCAGCGCGCCGTGGCGCATCGCCATGACCATCTTGATCACGCCCGCCACACCGGCCGCCGCCTGCGTGTGACCGATGTTCGACTTGATCGACCCCAGCCACAGCGGACGCCCCTCCACACGACCCGGTCCGTAGGTTGCCAGCAGCGCCTGCGCCTCGATCGGGTCGCCGAGCGTGGTGCCGGTGCCGTGCGCCTCCACCACATCGACATCCGCGGCGCAGAGCCGCGCGGTGGCCAGCGCCTGGCCGATCACCCGCCGTTGGGAGGGTCCGTTGGGCGCGGTTAACCCATTGCTCGCGCCATCCTGGTTGACGGCGCTGCCCCTCACCACCGCCAGCACCGGATGACCAAGGCGCCGGGCGTCAGAGATCCGCTCGAGCAGCACCACGCCGGCGCCCTCAGACCAGCCGGTCCCGTCCGCCGCCTGCGCGAAGGATTTGCACCGCCCGTCAGGTGAGAGTCCGCGCTGGCGGCTGAACTCGACGAACATGCCGGGGCTCGTCATCACAGCCACGCCGCCGCTCAACGCCAGCGCACACTCGCCCCCGTTCAACGCCTGACAGGCGAGGTGCAGAGCCACCAGCGAGGAGGAGCACGCGGTGTCCACGGTGACGGCCGGCCCCTGCAGGCCGAAGGCATAGGAGAGGCGCCCCGACACGACGCTGGCGGTGTTGCCCGTGAGGGTGTAGCCCGCATGGCTCTGCGAGGATTCGTGCAGACGTGGGCCATAGTCCTGAGTCATCGCGCCGACGAACACCCCGGTCTCGCTGCCCCGCATCGAGTCCGGAGCGATACCCGCGTCTTCAAACGCCTCCCATGCAACCTCCAGCAGCAGCCGCTGCTGGGGATCCATCGCCAGCGCCTCGCGCGGGCTGATGCCAAAAAACTCGGCGTCGAACTCCGCCGCGTCGTAGAGGAATCCGCCCTCGCGCGTGTAGCTGGTGCCGGGATGGTCGGGATCGGGATCGTAGAGCCGCTCCAGATCCCATCCGCGATCTGACGGGAACTCAGCGACCGCATCGCCGCCGCGGGCGAGGAGCTCCCATAGCTGCTCGGGAGAGCGCACTCCTCCCGGATATCGGCAGCTCATTCCCACGATCGCGATCGGCTCGGCGACGTAGCGTCCCGGCGCCACCGCCGTGGCGTCGCCGGGAGCGCCGGCGATATCGCTCAGCAGTCGGCCAGCGAGCGCGGCCGGAGTGGGATAGTCGAAGAGGAGGGTGCTCGGCAGACTCAGTCCGGTGAACGCTCGCAGGCGGTTGCGCAACTCCACCGCAGCGGGCGAATCGAACCCGAGCTCCTTGAACGCCTGCTCGGGGGGCACCTCCTCGGCCGAGTTGTGCCCCAGGACGATCGCCACCTGAGTGCGCACCAGCTCGAGCGCCGCACGCTCGCGCTCGCCCTTGGATGCACCCGCCAAACGCCGCGCGAAGGACCCGGCGGAGACCGCAGTATCCGACTCAGCCCCCGCTGTACCACCGTGCTCAGCCCCCACCGCACCAGGCCCAACCCCCGCCACACCACCATGCCCAGCGGACACCGCAGTATCAAGCCCAGCCCCCACCGCACCACCATGCCCAGCGGACACCGCAGTATCAAGCCCAGCCCCCGCCGCACCACCATGCCCAGCCCCCGCTCCATCGCGCTCCGCCGCGCACTCACCGGCTTCTGATGCATCGCCCTCCTCCAGCGCCAGGGCCTCCAGCCAGCAGCGGCGACGCTGGAAGGCATAGGTGGGCAGATCCACCCGCCGATGAGCTCCTGAGCCAGCGAGCACCGCTCCCCAGTCCACATCGACGCCACGCACGTGCACCTCGGCAAGCGCAGTCAGGAAGCGCTCCAGACCACCCCGATCGCGGCGCAGCGAGCCGACGACCACCGTGTCGTCACGATCGCCGAGCGCCTCATCGACGGTGTCCTGCACCCCCACCGTCAACACAGGATGCGGGCTGATCTCCACAAACGCCCAGCGTCTCGCTTCTGCCAGCAGAGCACGGATGACCTGCTCGAACTGAACGGTCTGGCGCTCGCCCCGGTACCAGTACTCCGCGTCCAACCTTGCGGTATCCAGCAACTGGCCTGTAACCGTGGAGTGAAATGGCACATCGCTCACACGCGGTGCGATTGGGGAGAGCACATCGAGCAGCTCTCCGCGAATCGCCTCCACCTGTGGACAGTGCGAGGCATAGTCGATCGCGATCCGCCGCGCCCGCACCCCCTCTTGCGCACACTCCCCGAGCAGTTCCTCCAGCGCCTCGTCATCGCCGGACACCACCACCGAAGCGGGCCCGTTGACCGCCGCGAGCGCGACTCGATCGCCCCAGCGCCGAAGACGCCCGGCGAGCTGCCCGGCGGTGAGAGAGATCGAGACCATCCCGCCGTGCCCAGTCAGCTTGGCCAGCGCCCGGCTGCGCAGCGCCACCACCCGCGCCGCATCCTGCAGCGACAGGCCGCCCGCCACGTGCGCCGCGGCGATCTCACCCTGAGAATGGCCCACCACCACATCGGGGCGCACACCGCACGCACGCCACAACCCCGCCAAGGACACCGTCACCGCAAACAGCGCCGGCTGCACCACGTCGACACGCTCCAGCGCCGGCGCCCGCGACTCGCCCCGCAGCACATCCAGCAGCGACCAGCCCACGAATGCCGCAAGCGCGTCCTCGCACGCCCGCATGTGCTCAGCGAACACGGGCGAGCTGTCCAGCAGCTCCAGCGCCATCCCCGGCCACTGAGAGCCGTGGCCTGCAAACATAAACACGACCCCGCGGGCCCCACCCGCCGTACCTTCGAGGACGTTTGCCGCGGGCTCGCCCCGCGCAAGCGCGCCAAGACCTGCCAGCAGCCTCTTGCGATCACTGCCGAGCACCACCGCCCGCTGCTCGAACGCCGACCGCGACACCGCCAGCGAGTGGCCCACGTCGCCGATGTCAAGTTCCGGCGAGCTCTCGACATGCGCCAGCAGACGCTGCGCCTGGCCGCGCAACGCCGACTCGCCCTTGGCCGAGAGAACCCACGGCAGAATCCCCCCGGCCGCGACAGCCGGGGCGCCCGCGTTCGGCGGTCCATCCTCTTCGCGCCTGCCAATCGGCGGAGGCGGCTCCGCCAGCACAACATGACAATTTGTTCCCCCCATCCCGAATGAGCTGACCCCGGCCAGCAGCGGCCGGCTCGGATCCGGCCACGGACCCAGCGCCTGCTGGACGCGTATGTGCAAGTCGTCCAGTGGAATGAGCGGACTGGGCTGCTGGAAATTGAGACTGGGGGGAATCTCCCGGTGCTTGATGCACAGAACGGCCTTGATCAACCCGACGATGCCAGCCGCGCCCTCCAGGTGACCCACGTTGGTCTTGGCCGAACCCACGAGTAGCGGATCCCTGGCCGGCCGGGCGGAACACAGCACAGCGCCAAGGGCAGCGGCCTCGACCTGGTCTCCGAGCTCGGTTGCGCTGCCGTGCAGCTCGACGTACTGAACGTCGGCTCGTTTGACACCAGCCCGGCGGCAGGCGAGTCGCAGAACCTCCTCCTGAGCACGCCGATCGGGTGCGGTCAGGCCGTCGCCGGCACCATCGTTGTTGACCGCGCTGCCGCGAATCACACAGTGGATCGAGTCACCATCGGCGATTGCGCGGGCCAGCGGCTTGAGTGCCACCACACCTCCGCCCTCGCCCCGAACATAGCCATTGGCCCGTGCATCAAACGTATAACAACACCCATCCGGGGATAGGGCGCCGAACCTGGAGGCGGCGATCGCGCTGGAGGCGCTGATATTGAGGTTAACGCCACCGGCAAGCGCGAGCGTGGACTCGCCTCTGCGCAAGCTCTCACAGGCAAGGTGAACGGCCAGGAGCGCAGAGGACTGTCCCGCATCCACGGCCATGCTGGGACCTCGCAGACAGAGAGTGTAGGACACGCGATTGGCGATAATGCCGCGCTGAGTACCCGTGAGAGCGTGCCGCGTGAGAGCCTCCGCGCCGCGCTGGCGCAGCAGATCGGCGTAATCGCTGGAGATGGCTCCCATGAAGACACCGGTCTGGCTGTCCGCAAGCTCGCCGGGCACGATCCCGGCGTCCTCCAGGGCCTCCCAGCTGAGCTCCAAGATCAACCGCTGCTGCGGATCCATAATCGCCGCCTCGCGTGGGGCGATGCCGAAGAATCCGGGATCGAAGCCGTCTATCTCCTCGAGGAACCCGCCCCGCAGCAAGCCCGGCTCGGAGGCCGGCGGCTCATCCATGCCCCAGCGGTCGCGGGGCGTATCCGTGATGGCGCTTGCGCCTTCCCGCAGAAGCCGCCAGAACGCATCGGGGCTCGGCGCCATTGGGAAGCGGCAGGAGACTCCCACAACCGCGATTGCGGAGCCATCGCTCACCGGCAACCGCCCTCCCTCGAGGGAGGGCGGAGGGTCCTGACAGGACGAAAGCCCATGGAAGCACGCAAGGCCATCCGACAGGCGCCGCCCATCGAAGTGTCTGACAGACCCCAGACATCGACCATCTCCATCCCCATCCCCATATGTGCCGAGCCTCTCAGAATGTTTCTGTCTCCTGAGTGGGGGCACTTTAGGTCACGGCCGACTCCTTGTCAACTCGCGGAGCAATCGGAATGGCTGGTTCACTTAATTGAAACTTGGGGCCGATGGAAGCGCAATCGCGGTGAGCACGAGCCCATCCCGAGCCAGCCAGCGCCCTGACAACGTCGTCAGCCGCCTGCCCGCCAGCAGTGGCCCGGGGACCAGCAGACGGACCGCAAAGGTGCACTCGAGCGGGTCGATGGCGAGCACCGCGTCCTCGAAGCCCAACCAGCGCCGGGCCAGCGGGAACCATGCCTTGTACACAGACTCCTTGGCGCTGAACAGCAGACGGTCCCAGTGGATTGTGGGCTCAATGCGTTCCAGTTCGCGCAACCGGGGCAACTCCTCGGCCAGGGCGATCTCGGCGAGCACGCCATCCGACAGCGCCTCGTTGGGCTCGGCGTCGATGCCGATCGTGAGCAGTTCCGTCTCACGCGCAACCGCGCACGCGCGATAGCCGCGGCAGTGTGTGATGCTCCCCACGATGCCCGCGGGCCAGCAGGGCTCGCCACGAGCGCCGCTTGCTATGGGCAGCGGCGGGAGACCGAGTCCCGCAAGCGCCTCGCGGGCGCAGGCCCGAGCCGTGGTGAACTCTCGGCGTCGCTTCTCCACAGCCCGCCCGAGAGCGAGCTCCTCCTCGGGGAACAGCACGACGTCCCCGAAATCGCTTCGTGCCTCCACGGACACCACCCCAGCCGGCAGGATCTCAGCGATCATCTCACTTCTCCGACGGCGATGGCCATTGGGCGCAAGGATACGTAGGACAGGATCGGCAGGACGGGATCGCGTCCCTGGCTGGTACAGGACACCCACTCGCCTTGGAGCGCCTATCAAAATGCGGGTGCGGCCCGGCGTGCCAAATCTTTGATACAGGCTCCGAGTCCCTGACATGGACATATCGGGGTTCAGATAGAGACATCTCCAATGGAGCTTGACAAGCTCCGATCGTGTCTGTAGCTTGTGCCCTGGTAGCTCCCACTCGGAATATCGGGTGGGTGACATGGGTAAGATGCGTAACTGCCTGCCAACGCCACGGTAGCGGCTGTGTGTGCGGGCGTCCCGCATGACTGGAGGGGTTGAGATGGGTGTTCGCCTGCTTTTAAGACGGGCCTTGCAGCCTGGGTCCTTACGAGCTTCGCTTGTGCTCTTGGCCGTGGCCTTGGCGGCGATCACCGCAGTGGCGCCTTCTGAGGGCGCCACATCGTCGCGTTCGGCGCCTGCTGCGCCCACTGCCCTCACGGCACGGACGGAGTACCTGAATCTGAAGGTGAACATGCATCTCGTGGGTCGCCCTGCGCGCGTATTCAACGAGCAGGGCAGCGTCACGGGAACCATGTCCGGCTCGGCGTACTCCCGTAACACGGCCATTTCCACCACGGAAGGAGCAGCCACGTTCACGCTCTACCTGAAGAGCGGCTCCATCAGCGGTAAGGCGACCCCTCACGAGCGTCTAGCCGGCGCGACCGTGTACTTCTCGGGCATCGCCAGCATCACCGGGGGAACCGGCAGCTGGGCGCATGCAGCAGGCTCAAGCCTGAGGTTCGCCGGCGCCATCAACCGGCAGAACCTCAAAGTGTCGGAGACCCTGACCGGCACCGTCAACGACTGATGCTGCCGACTCGTGCGTGGAGGGCGATGACACCGAGGCTGCGCGCCTGCGTCGCTCCAGCGCTGGTCCTCGCTCTCGGGTGCGGAAGCCTGTCCTCCGTCGCCCAAGCATCCCAGACGGCCAAGTTCAGGGTCGCGTTTTCACCCTACAGGCTGGGGGCGTCCACCTCGCTCGACATCCTCCTTGAACTAGCCGGGCCCAATGGAGAACTGCCTGAACCCGTGACAACCTTCAACACGCGCCTGCCGGCGGAACTGGAACTCGTCGGGAGCACATTGGGCCTGGCGATCTGCCAACCGACAGCTCTGCTGGCGGACGGACTGAGCGGCTGCTCGCCCAACGCACGCCTGGGGTCGGGCAACGCCACTGCGGGGGTGCCGTTTGGCCCGGAAATCGTCAGCGAGACAGCCAGTGTCGAGGCCCTCATGGGGCCACCTGTTGGAGAACAGGTGGGGGTGCTGATCTATGCCGAAAGTCTTGCACCAGTGTTCGCGCAACTGGTCTTCCCCGGTGTGCTGCTGGTCGGCTCGGGGCCGGAGAGTCTTGACACCAGCTTTCCTCCCGTAGCCTCGCTGCCCGGCGCCCGCGATGCCGCCGTGACCAAGATGACGCTGGAGGTAGGCCCCGAACACCTGACCTACTACAAGAGAGTCCACGGCAGGCAGGTGGGCTACCGCCCCACGGGAATCTCGCTGCCCGCGAAGTGCCCGCGCGGAGGTTTCCGGTTCGTGACGGACCTGGGCTTCCTGGACGGAAGCAAATTGAGCTTGCCCTACACCGTGCCCTGCCCAGCTTCACGGCACCGCTGAGAACGTGCCGGGGCAAGAACGTGTCGGGGCACTGAGAACGCATTGGACTGCTGAGAACGTGTCGGGGCGCCACTGAGAACGTGTCGGAGAACAGGCAGTGGCGTACCGCCCCGTTCGCAAACGCCTTCGAGCGGCATTCGCGCCGTGGAACACAGCGCCGCGGAGCATAGTATTACCCACCGCGCACGCGCGCGAGGATGGCGCAATGCCGTCTGCGGCGCGGAGTAGCGTTACCGTATGCCCCCATTGATTACCCGCACAGAAGCCCTGAGACTGGGCGAGATCGAGGACCACGCCGAGATCGAGGCGCTGGTGGAGCGTGCCTGGCAGGCCCGCGTGGAGCGCTTCGCCGACTCCACCGACATGTGCTCGCTGGTCAACGCCAAGTCCGGCGGCTGCGCGGAGGACTGCGGCTTCTGTGCGCAGTCGCGCTTCGCCGAGGCCGAGACGCCGATGCACGCGATGATGGACCCCGAGCAGATCCTCGAGCACGCCCGCGCCGCCGAAGCGGCGGGGGCGCACCGCTTCTGCATGGTCACCCAGGGCCAGGGGCTGTCAAAGCGTGACTTCGAGAAGATCCTCGAGGGCGCCCGCCTGGTCGCCGAGCACACCAACCTCAAGCGCTGCGCCTCGGTGGGGCACATGTCCACGGCGCGCGCAAAAGCGCTCAAGGAGGCGGGCATCCAGCGCGTGCACCACAACGTGGAGACGGCCGAGAGCTACTACGACGAGGTCACCAGCACCGTGCGCTACGAGGGCCGTATACGCACCATCCAGGCGGTGCGCGAGGCCGGGTTGGAGACGTGCGTCGGCGGGATCCTGAACCTCGGCGAGAGCCGCGAACAGCGCGTGGAGATGGCCTTCGAGCTGGCCGCGCTGAACCCCACCAGCGTGCCCATCAACCTGCTCAACCCGCGCGCGGGGACGAAGTTCGGCGAGCGCGACTACATGGACCCCTGGGAGGCCGTGAAGTGGATCGCGATCTTCCGCCTGATTCTGCCCGAAGCGCTCTTCCGGCTGTGCGGCGGGCGCGTGGAGAACCTGGGCGAGCTGCAGCCCCTGGCGGTGAAGGCGGGGGTGAACGGAGTGATGATGGGCAACTTCCTCACCACCCTTGGCAACGAGCCAGAGCAGGACCGCGCGATGTTCGAGGAGTTGGGCCTGAACGTCGCGCGCCAGCCCGACAACGGCGCCAACCCGCGGCCCGATAACCGCGCGGGGTGGCTGGAAGGGGAGACACCGGACGTAGTCGAGGACTTCCTCGACGGCCCTGTCCCGGGAGCGGGCGGGGAGGGATTGAAGATCAGATTGTGGGACCCCTCCACGCAGCTGCGCTACAAGGCCAGGCGCACGGCGCCGGCGCGACCGGATGGAGTGCCCTTCGCAGGCGCGCGCAAGCGGACAGGGACGCACAAACGGACAGAGACTCCAGGTGGCACGCCCAAACAGACAGAGACCCCCAGTGGCGCGCATTCCGATGGCACTCCCGCGCCCGGGGATGAGCCGCCCGTAGCCGTCCCCGCGGGCTGGGGAGATTGACGGCGAGAGAGTGGCGATGAGCGAGATCGAAGCGCGCCTGGGCGAACTGGAGCAGCACGGACTGCGCCGCCGTCTGCGCCTCGTCTCCGGCCCGCAGGGGCCGCGAGTGCTGCTCGACGGCCGGCCGGTGCTGCTGCTGTGCTCCAACAACTACCTCGGCCTCGCCGACCACCCGCGCGTGCGCGAGGCCGCCGCGGAGGCCGCCATGCGCTGGGGCGTCGGCGCGGGGGCCTCGCGGCTGGTGTCGGGCACCATGACAGTCCACCGCCGCCTGGAGGAGCGCTTGGCCGAGTGGGAGGGCGCGGAGGCGTGCGTGCTGTTCGGCTCCGGCTACCTCGCCAACCTGGGTGTCGTCGGCGCGCTCGTCGGGGAGGGCGACACCGTTTACTCCGACGAGCTCAACCACGCCTCGCTGATCGACGGCTGCCGCCTCTCGCGGGCGCAGGTGGTGGTCTACCGCCACCTCGACACCGAGCACCTGGGGTGGTCGCTGCGCCGCCACGGCAGCCGTGGCCGGCAGCTGGTGGCAACCGACGCGGTGTTCTCGATGGACGGTGACGTGGCCCCGCTGCAAGAGATCGTGGAGCTGGCGCAGACACACGGCGCGCGCACGCTGGTGGACGAGGCCCATGCCACCGGGCTGCTCGGACCGGGCGGGCGCGGCGCGGTGGCTCAGGCCAGCCTGCAGGGCGAGGTGGATGTCACCGTGGGCACCCTCAGCAAGAGCCTCGGCTCCTACGGCGCCTACGTGTGCGCCTCGGCGCAGATGACCGACTACCTCGTCAACACCGCCCGCTCGCTGATCTTCTCAACCGCCCCCGGGCCCCCGGCCGTGGCGGGTGCGCTGGCGGCGCTCGAGCTCCTGGCAGAGCGCCCCCACCGCGTGGAGCGCCTGCACGCCGCGGCGCGCGCGCTGCGCGGGGCGCTGGCCGAGGAGGGCTTTCCCGTCACTCCAGGTGAGATGCCGATCGTGCCCCTGGTGGTGGGCGAGGAGCACGACACCATGCGCCTCTGCCAGGCGGCGCTTGAGCGGGGAGTGTTCGCTCAGGGCATCCGCCCGCCCACGGTCCCCGCCGGCACCTCGCGCCTGCGCCTGGCGGCGATGGCCACGCACACCCCCGCCGAGCTGCGCCAGGCCGCGCGAGCGCTTGGCGAGGCGGCCAGCGCAGTGGGGTGGGATCCGGCTGCGGGGTGGGGGCAGGCGCCAGCTGCGGAGTACGAGCCAGCGGCAGCGCCAGGTTACGAGCAGGAGGCAACGACAGGGGCGCTCCAGGCCGAGCACCCCCACAGGTCCGCCGAAGAGAGCGTCGCCGTCGAACCAGGGGCAGGGCCACCCCACGTGGACGCCCCCTTCGACATCGAGCGTGAGTCCCGCATAGCCCGCGCCGCCTGAGTGCGGGGCCTGTTCGTAACGGGTACCGACACCGGCGCCGGCAAGACGGTCCTCAGCGCTGCGTTGGTGGCGGCGATGGCCGCCGCCGGGGAGCCGGTGCGCGCCTACAAGCCGGTGGTGACTGGCCTGGACGAGCCCCCGGGCGCGTGGCCGCGTGACCACGAGCTGCTGGCCGCCGTCGCAGGCATGACCCAGGAGGGGGTCGCGCCGCTGCGCTACGGTCCGGCCGTCTCACCCCACCTCGCCGCGGCCATGGCCGGGGAGCGCATCGACCCGGCGCAGCTGGTGGAGTCCGCCCGCGCCCTCGCCCGGGAGGGCACACTGATCGTGGAGGGCGTGGGCGGGCTGCTCGTCCCCCTCACGGAGGCTTTCAACCTGCGCGACCTCGCCAGCGAGCTGGCGCTGCCATTGCTGATCGCCGCCCGCCCCGGGTTGGGCACCATCAACCACACGCTGCTCACGTTGCAGGCGGCACGCGCAGGCGGACTTGAGGTGTGTGCTGTGGTGCTTACGCCCTGGCCCCCCCAGCCTTCGGAGATGGAGCAGTCCAACCGCGAGACCATCGCGCGCCTGGGCGAGGTCGAAGTCGCCGGCCTCACCCTGGTAGCGCAACCGGATCGGGCCGAGCTGGGTCGGGCCGGTTCACGGCTGCCATGGAGGCAGTGGCTTTAAAGCGAGAAGCCCGGGCGATACCCGGGCTTCTCGGAGGTCGCCGACCACAACAGCCAGCGTATTGGCTGGTGAGAAGGATAACGGGCTGCCGGACGGAGGGTCAACCGGCATCCACAGCTTCCACCAAGGCATCGGTCACTGCAGCCAGGTCCCCCTCCCCGATGACATACGGGGGCATGGTGTAGACGAGGTCGCGGAAGGGCCGCAGCCACACCCCTCGCTCGACTGCCGCAGCGGTGGCCGTGGCCACGTCGACCTCATGGTCGAGCTGCACCACGCCGATGGCCCCCCGCACGCGCACGTCGGCGACACCCGGCAGCTCCCGCGCGGGAGCCAGACCCTCGCGCAGGCCCTGCTCAATGCGGGAGACCTGCTCCTGCCAACCCTCCCGCTCCAAGAGGTCGAGCGAGGCCAGCGCGACGGCGCAGGCCAGCGGGGAGGCCATGAAGGTGGGGCCGTGCATCAGCGCCCCGCCCTCGCCGCGGGAGACGGTGCGCGCCACAGCGGACGTGCACAGCGTGGCGGCCAGCGTCAGGTAGCCGCCGGTGAGCGCCTTGCCCACGCACATCACGTCCGGACTCACGCCGGCGTGCTCGGCCGCGAACATGGCGCCGGTGCGCCCGAAGCCCGTCGCGACCTCGTCCAGCACCAGCAGCACCCCGTGCGCGTCGCAGCACTCGCGCAGCCACGCCACGCACGCAGGAGAGTGAAAGCGCATACCCCCCGCGCCCTGCACCACGGGCTCCACCACCACGCCCGCCAGCTCGTGGGCGTGCTGCTCAAACAGCTGCTCCACCTGCGCCGCCCACGCCCCGTCCAACCCAGCCTCGAACCCGTCGGGGGGCCGCGGCGCGAAGATGTGCTCCGGGAGGGTGCCGGTGAACAGCGAGTGCATCCCTCCCACCGGATCGCATACGGCCATCGCGCCAAGAGTGTCGCCGTGGTAGCCCCCGCGCACCGTCAGCATCCGCCGCCGCTCGGGGCACCCCAGGGCGTGGTGGTACTGCAGAACCATCTTCAGCGCCACCTCCACCGAGACCGAGCCGGAGTCGGCGAAGAAGACGTGCTCGAGCCCCGCCGGCGCCAGCTCCACCAGCCGCTGCGCCAGGCGGATGGCGGGGGCGTGGGTGAGGCCGCCGAACATCACATGCGCCATGCGCCCGGCCTGCTCGCTCAGAGCGGCGTCCAGCGCGGGGTGGCGGTAGCCGTGGATGGCGCACCACCACGAGGACATGCCGTCCACCAGCTCGCGCCCGTCGGCCAGGCGCAGACGCACCCCCTCAGCGGAGACCACCGGCAGCGGCGGCGAGAGGGAGGGCAGCGGCGAGTAGGGGTGCCACACGCGCTCGCGGTCGAGCGCCAGCAGCTGCGCCCAGTCGTTCAGAGTGCGGGCCGCGGTAGACGGTGGGCTGAGACCCCACGCCACCGTCGAACGTGGCTCGATGACGCGGGCGGCGCCAGGCGGTGGGGCGAGGGGCGGGCCCTCACGTCAGTCCTCGTACACGGTGAAGTCGCGCTTACGCGCGCCGCACACCGGACAGAACCAGGTGTCGGGGATGTCCTCGAAAGCGGTCCCCTGGGGGATCCCGCCGTCGGGGTCGCCCTCCTCGGGGTCATAGATGTAGCCGCAGGACTCGCAGATCCAGCGCTGGAGGGTCTGGGTGCTCATGGCGGCGAAGTTTACCGAGCCTGGCGCGCGGGGTACTCGCAGGTAAGGTCTGTGGATGAGTTCTCCGCGCGAGGCCCCGCCCGACAAGCCAGCGCGCGAGGAGCGCCCTGGCGCCACAGGCGGCGAGGCCCCCAGCGACCCCACGGGCAACAATGCCCCCAGCCCCACGGGCGGCGAGGAGTACAACCCCGGACCCGCCACTCCCCCGCGCCGGGCCGCCACCGTGATCCTGCTGCGCGGCGCCAGCGCCACACTGGAAGTGCTGTTGGTCAAGCGCACCCCCTCCGCAAGCTTCATGGGCGGGGTGTGGGTCTTCCCCGGCGGCGCCGTCGAGCAGAGCGAGGGCGAGGACGACGCGGCCCACCGCGCCGCCGCCCTGCGCGAGCTGCGCGAGGAGGCGGGCATCGAGCTGGCCAGCCCTGCGGAGTTGGTGAAGTTCTCGCGCTGGATCACCCCCGCGGAGGTGAAGGTGCGCTTCGACACCCACTTCTTCCTCGCCCCCCTGCCCGCCGGCCAGGAGCCGGAGGTGGACGGCGAGGAGTGCGTGGACCTGGGCTGGTTCACCCCCCACGGCGCGCTACTCGCGCACGAACGAGAGGAGATCGCGCTGGTGTTTCCCACCATCAAGCACCTGCAGCAGCTGGGCGAGTGGAACTCCGTAGCGGACCTGCTGCGCCACGCCTCCGGGCTGCAGGTCCGGGCGGTCCAGCCGCGGGTACTTATTGATGAGGGGGGCGCGCGCGTGGTGATGCCGGGGGAGCCTGGTTACGAGTAGAGCGCTGGGTGTGCCGGCTCAGCTCTGCTGCTGGGCTTCCACCACGTGCGTTACCGCGTTGATCAGCGCCAAGTGGGTGAACGCCTGCGGGTAATTCCCCATATGGCGCCCGCTCGAAGCCTCCAGCTCCTCCGCGTAGAGCCCCAGCGGCGAGGAGTAGCCGAGCAACCGCTCGCACAGGTGCTGTGCCTCGCGGTCCTCGCCGATTTCCGAGAGCGCCGTGACGAGCCAGAAGGAGCAGATCAGGAACGTCCCCTCCTCGCCGCTCTGGCCGTCGTCGGTGTCCTCGGTGCGGTAGCGCAACACGAGGCCGTTCTGGGTCAGTTCCTCGCCGATCGCCTTCACGGTCGCGCGCACGCGCTCGTCGTCGGGGGGCAGGAAGCGCACGAGCGAGACCAGCAGGTTGGAGGCGTCGAGCGCGTCGGTGTCGTAGTGCTGGCGGAACACTCCCCGCTCGTCCACGCCGCGCTCGAGGATCTCCGCGCGGATCTCGTCCGCCAGCGCCTGCCACTCGCTCGCCACCTGCTTCTCCCCGCGCCGTTCGGCCAGCCGTGCGCCGCGGTCGAGCGCCACCCAGCACATCAGCTTCGAGGACACGTAGTGGCGGGGCTCGCCGCGCGACTCCCAGATGCCCTGGTCGGGTTCGCGCCACACCGCCGCCGCGCAGAGCACCTGGTCGTGCAGCACCGGCCACAGCCGCTCGGGAATGTGGTCGCGGCGCTTTGAGTGCAGGTACACCGAGTCCATCACCGCCCCATACACGTCATTCTGGCGCTGGTCGTACGCGCCGTTGCCCACGCGCACGGGCCGCGCGTTCTCATAGCCCTTGAGGTGGTCGAGCGTCGACTCCGTCAGGTCCTTCTGTCCCTTGATCCCGTACATGATCTGCAGCGACCCATCCTCGTTGCGCTGCATGTCCGCCACGTACTGCACGAAGTCGTCCGCCTCCCAGTCCAGTCCCAGCGCGTGCAACCCCCACAGGGTGAAGCTGGCATCGCGCATCCAGCAGTAGCGGTAGTCCCAGTTGCGTTCGCCACCCGGCGTCTCCGGCAGAGAGGTGGTGGGCGCCGCCAGGAGCGCCCCCGTGGGCATGAACGTGAGCCCCTTCAGCGCCAGCGCCGAGCGCTCCAGGTGGATGCGCCAGGGGTGGTCGGGGTAGGTGCCTTCCGCCATCCACGTCCGCCAGAAGTGGTGCGTGCGCTGCAGGCGCCCTTCGGCCTGCTCGACGTTGCGCGGCCCCGCCAGCGCCTCCGTCCAGGAGAGCGCGCAGTAGCGCTTCTCGCCCTCCTGCATCGTGTGGCGCGCGTGCGCGCGGTTGCCCTCGATGCCCATGCGCATGTCGCTGAACAGGCGAAATCGATCGGTGCTGTCACCCTCGCCGGCGTTGCCTGCCTGCACGGCGACCGTTTCGCCGCCGCCGCTCCCTCCGCGGCCGGCTTCCTCCCCGGCAGTCTCCCCGCCGCCCTCTCCGCGGCCGGCCTCCCCGTGATCGACGTCACCGCCGGCCTCGCCGCCGTCGGACCCCGCGCGGCTCGCCTCCAGCGCCCTGCCGTACTCGTCCTCCACCCACCGCCACTGTGCCGGCGCGGCGCCGTAGTCGAGCATCGGCTCGCACACCGCCTCCACCTGCACCGTCCCCTGGACGCACTCGATCATGCGCACCAGCAGGTGGTCTGCATCGAAATCGGTCGGCGGCCGCGTGTGGCTCTGGTTGCGCTCGTTCTCGTGCCAGTCGCTGATGGTGAGCGCATCGACCACCCGCAGCCAACCCTGCGGTGTCATCCATGTCGTCTCGATCACGTTGGTCCCTGGGATGTAGCGCCGGCCCGCGGGCACGTACACGCCGTAGGGCCCGACGCGAAAGCTTCCCGCACCGCGATCGAGCAGCGCCGCGAATACGCTCGGCGAGTCGAAGTGCGGCAGGCACATCCACTCGATCGACCCGTCGGAGGCCAGCAGCGCGCCGGTGTGGCAGTCCGAGAGAAACCCGTAGTCGGCGATCGGCGGGAAGGGCGACTCCTCTGGGTTCATCGCCTGCACGGTATAGGCCGGGACGGTCCTACAACTCCAGCCGCAGCACCGCCTCCACCTCCGGGCGCTCCACCCCGCGCGGCAGCAGCCCCTCTTCGTCGAGTTTGTCCAGATGCGCCGCCAACATGATGGTGGCCGCCGGGCGCAACTCGTGGGGCACGTCCGACCATGCCTCATCGAGCAGTTGCGTCACCGTGCGGCGCCCTTCGCCGAGGGCCAGTATCACGCGGTGCTCGCGTTCGTAGCGGTGGGCGATGTATTCCTCCACCCTGGTCTCCGGCTCCCAGATCGGCGGCCCGTGCCCGGGGCACAGCACGTCGACTTCCAGCGTCGCCAGGCGAGCCAGCCCGTTCATGTACCCAGCCAGCGCGCCGGGGTAGGCGTCGACGAACACGCTCCCCTCGCCGAGCACCGCGTCGCCGGTGAAGCACGCGCGGTCGGTCGCCAGCGCGAAGTGGTCGCGCGCGTGGCCCGGCGTGGGGACGGCGCGCAGCGGGCCGAAGCGGGTGCCGTCGCGCAGCACCACGTCCGCCCCGCCGCGCGCGGCGGCCAGCGGCGCGGGGCGTTGCGCGCGCAGCAGCGCCACGCCCTCGGCGTGGTCGGTGTGGTCGTGGGTCAGCGCGATCCCGCCGAGCCCACCGCGCGCGTCGAGGGCTTGCACCAGTCGCTCGATGTGCTCCTGCAGCGCCGGGCCGGGGTCCACCACGTAGGCGGGGTGGTCGCCCACGATCCACGTGTTGGTGCCCGACAGCGTGAACGGCCCCGGGTTCTCGGCGCGCAGGCGCACGATGTCATAGCCGGCCAGCCGCTCGGCGTCATACGTGGGAGGGCCGTCGGGGCGGGATGGAAACAGCGCGGGCATGTACGGAAGTTAGCTAGTCAAGGGGACCCATTGACTTGAGAGCGTGCTCTCAGCGAGCCTCGCGCGCGTGGATATACGGGCAGATTCCGTCCAGTCCCCAGTCATTGTCTTGGAAATCGGCTCTGCAGAGCCAACCGTCAAGGCTGACAGGGTGCTTGCACAGAACCCCGCCCCACCCACCTGCACTCTTATACAGCTCTTAGACACTCGTCTTCGTGATACAGACGTTGTGCCTTGGGCCGCTCTTCTCAAGCCTCGCCCGGGGGCAACCGAAGAAATCAGCAAATGAGCGAGGGATCCTGGCTTTGCCCCACCGAGCTTGACCGCAGTCGGGTCGTCGACGCGAACGACCGCGTGCGCACGATCCGCATGGTGGGCTCCGGCGCCGTCGGAGCCGCGCTGGTCATCTCCGCCCCGTGGATCGGCTGGTGGACCCTGATCCTGTTCGCGCTCTCCGCGCTGAACTTCCTCAACGTCGACCGCCGCCTGCGCACCAGCGCCCACCCCGAGCGCGTCAGCGCCTGGGCGATCGTCGTCACCGACCTGCTGCTGGCGGGCGGCGTGGCGATCAGCGGCGGCCCCGCCTCCCCCGCGCTGCCCTGGATGGTGCTGCCCGCGGCGATGGTCGCGGCGCGCTTTCGCCCCCGCGTCGTGCTCGCGGGACTGGCGCTCACGGTCTTCCTGATCCTCGCCTCCACCGTCGGCGTTGACCCGGCGGGCACCGCCAAGGACCCCGTGCCCGTGATCGTCACGCTGGCGCTGCTGGCCGGGGTGGTGTCGGTCGTGTGGGCGCTGCAGGCCGCCGAGCTGCACCACCGCGACGAGGCGATCCTCGACCCGTTGACGGGCCTGCTCAACCGCCACGCGCTGATGCCCCGCTTCATCGAGCTCTCCCACCAGGCGCGCCTGGCCAACCAGCCCGTGTGCATGGTCCTGTGCGACGTGGACGGCTTCAAGGAGGTCAACGACGAGTACGGCCACGACCGCGGCGACGCGGTGCTGCGCGACGTGGCGTACGAGCTGCGCAAGCGCCTGCGCTCCTTCGAGCTCGTCTACCGCCTCGGCGGCGAGGAGTTCCTGATCGTGCTTCCCGGCGTCGACGCCGAGGGCGGGCTGGAGATCGCCGAGCGGCTGCGCACCTCGGTCGAGACCATGCGCCCCCAGGGCATCCGCGTCACCATCTCGCTCGGCCTCAGCGCCGGCAGCGGCGAGGAGGTGGACTACGACGTTCTCTTCCGCGCCGCCGACGCGGCCTTGTACGACGCCAAGCGCGCAGGGCGCAACCGGGTGGTGTGCGCCTCGGCCGCGCCGGTGCTCGAGGTCACCTCGGAGGAGCCTCCGCGACCAGCGCCAGCTTCTCTGTGCGCTCCAGCTGCTTGATGCGGGCCTCCTCGCGCCGTGCGGCTGCTCGATCGGGCATCTCCCGGCTCCAGGCCAACTCCACCGGCAGGCGGCTGGCGGTGTAGCGGCTCGCCGCGCCCGCCCGGTGGCGAGCCAGGCGCGCCGGCACGTCCACCGTCCAGCCCGTGTAGAGCGAGTCATCGGCGCAGCGCAGCATGTAGACCCACGCCTCGGCCATCTCAGGCCAGCGCCTCTCCCTCACCGTCCACTCTGACCGCAGCCTTCTCCTCCCTGGTGGTCTCCTCCCCCGCCGCCTCTGCCCCGACGGTTCCCTCCCCCACCGTCTCCTCCTGCACCCCCGCGCGCAGGCTGGTGAACGCGACGACAGCGGCGGCGGCCATGATCGCGGCCATCACGTACAACACCGAGCGCGTGGCGTAGGCGAAATCCAGACGCACGAAGTGCGGGATCGAGGCGACGCCGCCGCTGCCGCCCCGCGACTGGGCGAGGCTGGCCGCCTCGGCGTGCGCCCGCGCGCTGGCCATCCCCATCCCGATCAGCGAGCCCTCGACGTGCGAGCGCAGCTGCGAGACGAGGATCGTGCCGAGAATCGCCAGCCCCAGCGAGGCGGCGTAGTTGCGGACCGTCTGGGTGATGCCCGAAGCCTCGCCGTAGGACAGCCGCGACGCGCGGTTGACGGCGTCGGTGCTGGCCGGCCCGAGCATCATCCCCATGCCGAAGCCGGCGAGGACGATGAACCACTGCTGCGAGCCGAAGCTCAGCCCGGTGACCTTGCCGGCCCACAGCCAGAACCCCACGGCGCTGATCGCGCAGCCGAGCACCACGGGCCGCTTGGCGCCGATGCGGTCGAGCATCCGCCCGCCGATCTGCGCGGCGAGCACGAAGCCCAGGAAGAAGTACAGGATGTACAGACCGGCCTCCGAGGGAGTCTTGCCGAGCGCGATCTGCGCGTACTCGCTGGCGAAGAAGAACACGGGGATGAAGGTGAGCATCGCGATGCCCAGCACCACGTTCTCCACCAGGAAGGGGCGGATGCGAAAGATGCGCACTTCGATCAGCGGCGAGTCGGTGCGCAGCTCGACGAAGTAGAAGACCACCAGCAGCACCGCCCCCACGGCGATGCAGGCCCCCGTCGCGGGGTCGCTCCAGCCCCAGACCGAGGACTGCTGGAAGCCGAACACGCTGAGCCCCACCCCCGAGGCGATCAGCGCGAGCCCGCGGTAGTCCATGCGCGCCGGGCGGTGCACGGTGCTGGGCTTGGAGATCACGATCAGCACCAGCGCGATGACGGCCACGGGGATGTTGACCCAGAAGATCGCCCGCCACGTCCACTGCGTGAGGTAGCCGCCGAGGATCGGCCCGATCGCGGTGAGCCCGCCGGCGATGCCGAAGAAGACCGCCAGCGCCCGTCCCCGTTCGTGCAGCTCAAAGGTCTGCACCACCACCGCAAGCGCCGCGGGGAACATGATCGCCCCGCCCGCCCCCTGGATCACGCGGAAGGTGACGATCCAGGCCTCGGCGAGGCTGCCCTTGGGCGTGAGACCGCACATCGCGGAGGAGGCGGCGAAGACGATCACGCCGAGCGTCACCATCCTGCGGTGTCCCGCGGTGTCGGCGAGCCGCCCCCCGAACGCGAACAGCGCGGCGAGCGAGAGCAGGTAGGCGTTGATCGCCCACTGCACCCCGGTGTCGGTCAGCCCCAGCTCCTTCTGAATTTCAGGCGCGGCAATCGACACGATCGTCTGATCGATGAACGTCATCGCGACGGCGAAGATCATCGCCGCGAGGATCAGGTTGCGCGACTGCCCGCCGGTGGTGCCGCCGGCCTCCACGTGGACAAGGGTAGCCGGCTGTGCCGCCAGGTCAAGTTTGGAAGGGCTCCGCCCCGGAGGGGCTCCGCCTGATGGCCGCGCGGTGGGGCACCCTGCGGTGGGTGGCTCCGCCCACCACGCATGGGTACCCACCACGATGTCCGCTGGCGGCCGGTAGGCCGCCCCTCCCAACCCTCTCCGCAGCCGGAGACCCGACGTCCTCAGGCCGGTGCTTCGGCGGGCAGCCCCGCCAGCAGCGCGCTGCGCTCCCACAGGCCCTCGGCGAGCACGTCGTCCTGGGCCTGCGGACTGGGGGCCACCACCCGCTCGTCCTCCACGTACTCGCCGGTGAGCGGCGCCGCATCCGCGGAGAGGGAGAGCCACAGCAGCGAGCGGGCGCCGCGCTGCGGCGAGCGGAAGAAGGGGCCGGCGACCGTTGTCAACACCTTCCAGATACCGTTTTCGTTCTTGCCGAAGCCGGTGCGCACGACGCCTGGGTGAAAGCAGTTGGCGTGCAGCTCCGGCGCGCGCCTGGCCAGCTCGCGCGTGAAGAGGATGTTGCACAGCTTGGAGGTTCCGTACACGCGCATCGCCGCGTAGGAGCGCTCGGACTGCAGGTCGTCGAGATCCAGGCGCCCGGACTTGTGGGCGTCTGAGGCGGTGGTCACCACGCGGCCGCCCGCCAGACGGTCGCGCAGCAGGTGGGTGAGCAGAAACGGCGCGAGGTGGTTCAGCGCGAAGGTCTGCTCCAGCCCCTCCTGCGTCACCTTGCGCGAGGCGAACAGCGCCCCCGCGTTGTTGGCCAGGACGTCGATCTGCCCGTAGCTCTCGCGCACCTCCTCGGCGAGCGCCCTGACGTCGGCCATCAGCGCCAGGTCGGCGACGTGCTCGTGCACCGGCGCGCCCCCGCCCGCGGCCCTCGCCTCCTGCGCGACGGCCTTCACGCGCTCGGCGTCGCGGCCCACGAGCGCGAGCTCGACACCCTGGTCGGCGAACCCGATCGCGGCGGCATGGCCGATGCCGCGGGTCGCGCCAGTGAGCAGGACGAAGGTCATTTCGTTGACTCTACCGCCGTTCCCGGCCCGATCGGAATATGATCGCCCGCATGTCACCGTGCCGCGTCCGCCGGGGCCGTTGGGTGCTGGCGCTCGTGGTCACCACGCTCGCGGCGTTCGCACCCCCCGCAAGCGCCTCGGACATCGTCGAAGTCAACCCCCCGCTGCAGAAGCTCGCCGAAGAACAGCTGCCGCGGCTCGCCAGTCACCTGGGACCCCTGTCGAAGCTGCACCTCGTCGCCGGTTACGCGAGCGACCCGGCCGGGACCCCCCGCGCGGACACCATCACGCTGAGCGGCGAGAACGGCCATTTCACCCTCGATGGGCCGGCCTGCCAGATCGCCGTGAACCACGCCTGGTGGGACACCCGTACCCGCTATGAAATGGAAGAGGTCCTCGTGCACGAGGACTTTCACTGCTACGAGCACCAGATCGCGCCCGCGATGTCGCGCGTCGTCGGCGACGACGGCTCGGCCAAGAACGAGGGCGATTGGATCATCGAGGGTCTGGCGAAGTGGGTCGACCTGACCTTCTTCCCCCTGGTCGGCGAAGGGAGCGCCGAAGAAGGCCTCAAGAGCGTGAGCGAATACTTCAGAACACCCAGCAAGAGCCTGTTCGCCCGCAGCTACGACGCGGTCGGCTTCTGGGGGCACCTGCAGGACGTCAGCGGAGATTTGTGGAGCCGCATCCCGGCGATCCTGCGGGCCGGCACCGACGAACGCAACCAGTCGGCCGCCGACGCCGCGCTGCCGGGCGCCGAAGAAGAAGACTTCCTCTCCAGCTGGGGCTCCAGCGCGTTCGACCTGCCCGGCGGAGAGATCCCGACGTGGCTGCCGCAGAGCCCGCTGGGCAGCCGCTACTGGCCCCCGGGCGGCCCGCCCGCGCCGACGACGATCGACGGCTCGGGCGGGGTGACGCTGGCCCCCTACAGCACCGCGCAGCTGAAGATCGTGCCGCGCGCGGACAAGCCGCTGATCCAGATCAGCCTCGACCCCGGCGCCTACGGGCGCTTTGGCGTGAGCGAGAACTACACCGGCAAGGCGCTGACTGAGAAGACCTTCTGCGCGGGCGAAGAATGCCACTCCCCGGCGGCGGAATGCCCTTCAGGCACGGTCAGCAAGCTGCCGCCCCTCACCCCGCTCCCCGAGGAGCCGGACCTGGGCGTCGCCGCCGGCAGGTTCTCAAGCAGCGTGCAGATCCACTACTTCTCCGCCCAGTACAGCGGCCTGTGCGAAGAACCCCCGGCCCCGCCGGGCGGGGGGAGCGGGGGCGGAGGGGGCTCGACCGCCTCCTCCTTCGGCGATCCCCACCTGATCGGCTTCGGCGGCGACGAGTTCGAATTTCAGGCCGCCGGCGAGTTCACGATGCTGCAGTCCACGAACTCCCACAACCTCGAAATCCAGGCGCGCCAGCAGCCCGAGTTCGGCTCCTTCTCAGTTGACACGGCGGTGGCCGTCCGTGACGGGCGCGCGGTGGTCGAGGTCGACCGCCCGGGCGACAGCAGCATCTCGGTGCTGATCAACCATCGCCTCACGCACTCCAGCCACGTCAAGCTGGCCGGGGGAGGCGTGGTGGAACGCGTGGCCCTGCGCAACGCGGGGTTCGGCGGCAGCACCAGGTTCCCGGGCGTGAAGATTCGCTGGTCTGACGGGACGTACATCGAAATCCCCGAGAACTTCATCGGCATCTCGCTGCTCGTGCGAGTCGCGCCCGATCGCCACGACCACCTGACCGGCCTGCTCGGCGACGCCGGCGCCCCCGCCGCCACGCGGTTCCGCGGGCGCGAAGGCAAGGCATACCCGCCGCTCACGCTCGAGCAGGACGAAAACGCCGTCTACCGCAAGTACGGCGCGAGCTGGCGCATCTCCCAGCACGAGTCGCTTTTCACCTACCCCCGCCACAAGAACACCCACTCCTACACGCTGCCGAACTTCCCCAGCAAGCACTACAGCGACGGCCAGGTCGCACTGGCCAAGGCGCTGCACGCCGAAGCCCTCTGCCGCGAAGCCGGCTCGACCAACCTTGCGCTGCTGCAGGCCTGCGAATACGACGTGCTGCTGACCGGCAAGAGCGGCTACGCCCGCGGGGACGCGCTCGTGCAGAGCGTCAGCGAACCGGGCCCACCGGCGCGGGCGCCAGTGGCCAGCGGCCCCACCACACCGCCTTCGGCAGGCGCGCCCGCGCCGAGTGGGCCCACGCCGCCGCCGGCGGTCGACCTGGGCGCGGGTGGAGCGCCGCCGTCGGTCGCGTATGACCCTTCCAGCGGCTACACCTACGTGGCCTGGCAGGACCCGGCGAACCAGGCCGTCATTGACCTGTGCGTGGTTCCCAGCGGCGCGATGGTCTGCAACGGCGGCAGCGGGCCCTACGAGCTGACCGACCCGCTGGCCTCGGAATCCGGCGCGACCCCCACGTTCTTCACCGATAGAGTGTTGGTGATGCCCGGCGGCACCGTCGTCGTGTTGGCCGACATCGCCGGCGAGAGCGTCAAGGTCGTGCCCGCTGGATATCCCGACGGCGAAGGAGTGATCGCCTGGAGCTCGCCAGCCGGTGGGGCGGCCTTCGGCAGCGCCGGCCAGGGACTCGCCACCGGCGGGAAGCTGCTCGCCGAGAGCGTCGCCTACATGCCGGGCGCCGGCGCTGTTGCGCTGAACTCCACCAGTATCGCCGTGTACGGCAACAGCTTCCCGTTCGGCAGCGGGGGGACGGACTTCACCTTGACCACCCCGGCGATGAAGACAACACCCGAAGTCGATCACACCGGAGAATTCGGCGATCAGGAGTCCGTCGACGGCTCACTGCTCGCCACCGAGGAATACCCAGCGGCGAGCGGCAGATACGTTGTCGTGACCGCCGGCACCGACCTGGGCAAGGCGCCGGGGTGCGGAGCGGAGGAAAAGGCGACCGGCTATGGCGTTGCGAAGGGTACGCCCACAGAACTGCAGGGGCAGGGGGCCTGGCTCACCGGATACTTCAAGGTGATCACCTGCCAGGCCGAGGAGGTCGTGCTCGCCGGCGGCGGCGCCGGCCACGCCGCGATCGGCGCCGTCCAGTCCGAAGGCTCCGGTCTCAACGGCGTGGGCGCCGACGGCATCTCCTACGTGCCGTTCGACATCGCCAGCGACACCTTCGGAGCGCCCGTGCCGATCAGCGAAGAGGCGCCCTTCACGCTGCTCGGCGCCGACGAACTCAGCGCATCCGAAGACTCCGCCGGTGGCCTGTACGCCTGCTGGACCGACGGACGAGGCGTGATGCTCGCCCACAGCACCGACGGCGGCGCGAGCTGGGGAGCACCGTCGATCACGAACATCGAAGGGGCGGGCGACGTCGTCGTCGCCGGCACCTCCCCCGGCGAGGCCTCGATCGCCTACACCGCGAATCCGAGCGGCAGCGACCCCCAGGAGTACCTGGCCCCGTCGCTGTAAGTGACGACGTGAGGGGACTTGGTGGCGTGCGCCGGTCCCGAAGCGTCGTACCCTGATGCGTCTTGACCGATCGCGCAACGCCGCCGGCGACCCTGGGGGGACTGATCGCGGGCATCACACTGCTGCTCGCCTGCGTGCCCTGCGCGCCTGCCGCGCAGCCCGCCGTGCACACCTGCGCACCCTGTACTCCTGTCGCGCAGCCCGCCGTGAGCGGCGAACGACTGGCCGCCTACGTCGAGCGGGTGGCGCGCGCTTGGCTGCCCTTCACGAACGCCGACGGAGGCGTGACGGACCCTCTGAACCCGGCCGACACGGGCGATAACTACGGCGTGGTGATGCTTGCCGACGTGATGCTGAAGGTCGCTCGGCGCACTGACGATAGCCAGCTGGAAGCGGCCGGCGTGCGCATCCTCGACTCGACGCTGACGCTGCCGCCGCCCAGCGACCCGTTCAATCTGCTGGCGATCGCCTCCGTGATCCACGACGGCCAGCTCGGCGAGTTCCCCGCGGCGGCGTGGGAACAGCTGGCCGGGCCGCTTGAGCTGCTGGCCGGACAGATCGGCCCCCCCACGGGCCACAGCTGCCTCACCGAACCGGGCTGCTACAGCAACTGGCGCCTGGTGTGGGCTGCCGGCGCCGCGCTGCTGCTGGCCGACCACCTCCCGAGCCAGCCCGGCTCGCTGACAGACGAAAGCGCGTGGGTGGGCGCCCAGATCAAGGCCGATCTGCAGCTCGCCGTGAGCCACGCGGGTGCGCCGCTGCAGACGTCGGTCGCCCGAGACCCCGCGTCCGCGCGGCGCGTAACGAGCCCCGCACTGACGACCGTCGCCCGGATCCCCGGGTCCAGGCGACGCACAACGAGCCCCGCACTGACGACCGTGGGGCTGGGGGGACGGGCGCGCGAGCTCTCAGACCCGGGCGCCGAGCCCCCTGCGTACGAGCTGTTCTCGACCTTCATGCTCGAGCTGCTCGGCGAAGCGGACCCGAGCGCGATCACGCCGGCGGCGGCGCGGCTGCAAGGTCAGGCCGACCGCTACGCGCTGGACATGATGGCGCCCGACGGCCAGCTCTCGCTGGCGGGGCGCTCGCTGGACCAGTCGTGGGTGCAGGCCGCGGCCGCGGCGCTGGGCGCGCGGCGCGGCGCGCTTGAACCTGCCAGCGCCGGCGCGTGGCGCGCATACGCCGATCGCGCCGCCTCCTATCTACTGAGCGCCTACCCACTGCAGCCCGATGGCCTGCTCCCGATCGTGCCCGGCCTGGGCCTCGAATGGAGCCCGTCGATCATGGACGGCTACGCGGCTCTCAACCAATACGAGGGGCTGACGCTGTGGTTCCTCTCCGACGCGCTGGATCGCTGGCCGGACCCGCAGGCGCCACGCGCGGCGCTGCCGGCCGACGGGCAGAGCCTGGTGGCGGACGATCTCTCCTCCAGCGGCCTGGTGTGGGGTCGCTCGGCCGGCGTGTGGTGGGAGCTGAGCGGGCGCTCCACCAGCGGCGACCCGCGCGCCGCCCAGGGTCTCGTCGCCGTGAAGGTCGACGGTTCCGGCGGCTGGCGCGATCTGCTGGCGCTGCGCCCGATCCATGGCAAGGCGTTGAGCACGTGGACGCTGCAAGGTGCCCGTGGCACCGTCGCCGTACCCATTTTCACGCGCGTGCGCGGCACCGGCAGCCGGGTCGTGCTGTTGGGCCGCTACAGAAATCTTTCGGGCCGCACCTCGGCGCGCGTCAGCTGGACGCTGAGCGTCAGCGCGAGGGGAGTTAAGCTGAGCATGAGCGTGCCCGCGAAGGCAACGCTGCACACGACGGTGTGGCTCACCCCACAGGCCTCCCACCAGCTCCTCGCCCCGGGCGCCTCAACCACGCGGGGAAGCTGCCTCGTGAGCGCGTCCGGCGCCGCCTGTCCGGTGACGGTCTACTGGCGCGACCAACGCGCAGCGATACTCGAAATCGGGTCCGCCGCCACCGCGGGGTGAGCCGTGTCCTCAGAAGACCTTGGGAATGGAGCTCTGGATGTGACGGTGCAATTCTCTAGCCACCACGTACAGCGCCGGACGAGCCGCACCGTTGGAGCGCACGAGACCCGCGTCCCATGTCGCCTTCCTGCCGGCCTTGGAGTTGGGATTTCCGGGCGAGCGCCAGTGGTAGTAGTAGATCCGCGTGATCCGCGGACTGAGCCTCGCCAGCTGGAAGATGTTCACCGCGGCTCTGGCCGCAAACGCTTCGCCGTGGTCGGTGAGCTTGCCCCTGAAGCGCCACCACACGACCCCGCCGATCTCGCTGAACCACACCTGCCCGCGGGTGGCCGCCAGGAAGCGTTCGATCAACACCGGGCTGTCGGTGCTGACGCTGGCGTAGGGGTTGAAGGGCCAGATCTTCGGGTAGGGGTGCGCTCGTTCCAGAAAGGAGCCGATCCACGCCTCCACGTTCCCGTCGGCGTCGAGGATGTCCGGCGCCGTGATCTCACAGCCGTGGCAGTTGGCGGCGAGCACGTTGTAGTACTCCGCGGCCAACCAGGGATGATGGGCGGTGGGCTGCGTGGAGTGGGTGGCCTCGTCCCAGGGCACGAACTCGGTGACCCACGGGAACAGCTTGCGGAAGCGCTCGAACGCGCGCAGGAACGCAGCCGGGCTGGGGGCGGGACCAAAGTTGTCGGCGTGCTGAAAGGTGATGAGGGGTGTGATGTGGTAGGCGTGCTTGACCGCGTCCAGCCACGCTGTCACGCTGGCGAGGTCGCGCTTGTTCAGGGCCACGTTCCACGGCACCACGTCGCGCGCGAGGTGTACACCCAGCTCCGCCACGCGCGGGTCGGAGAACGTCTGCGGTTCGTAGTCGGCGAGCCCGAAGCGGTAGGGGACGCTCGCCGCGGTGGCCCTCCTGCCGGCGCTCTTGGCGGCCCTATCGGTGCTCTTGGCGGCGGTGGCGCCCGTCGCGACGATGCCTCCAAGGGCCAGGCACACCAAGAATGCCGCGAGGCGGCGTGGGGCGCGGGGCAGCATTCTCCCGATTATCATAGGCGCCGATGAGCTGGTGGCGCGCCACTCTGTCGGCCGGCCTGCTCCTCGTGGGACTTCAGGTCTGGCCCGCCGGACCGGCCGGAGCAGAGAGACCAGCCGGCGCAGAGGGTTCAGCCGGGGCAGCAAGACGAGCCAGCACAGCAGGACCAGCCGGGGCAGCAAGACCGGCCGACGCCACCTCACCGCCAGCTCCCGCACGCGCCTCGATCGTGAGCCGCTCTCCGTTTGGGCTCTCGATCGAGTACCCGCTGATGGAGAGGGCGCTCGGCAGCGGGCCGTGCCCGGGGCCCGCGCTGGTGGCGACGCTGCGCGAGCTCGGCTCGCCGTCGCTGCGCATCGGCGGGGACTCGCAGGATCTGGCCGGGCCCACGGCGGCCTACCGCTACTTCATACCGGCCTCCTTCTGGACGACGCTAGGGTGCCTGGCACGCGAGACCGGCGTGCAGGTCACCGTCGGGCTGAACTTCGCCTCTGCCCCCGTAGCCGACGACCTGAGCACGATCGCCGCCGCCGAGCAGACGATCCCAGCCGCGCAGCTGAGCTTCTCGCTGGGCAACGAGCCCGACCTGTACGGGATCAGCCACATCTTTCCCGACGAACCCGGCGTCACCGTCCCCGCCTTTCGCCCCTCGCCGTGGACGGCGCAGGAGTACGTGAGCGAATGGGAGAGCCGCCGAGCGATGCTCGGCCCAATCCAGCTCGAGGGCCCCGACCTGGCGGGGATCGGCTGGCGCACACAGGTCGGCCAGATGCTCGCAACGAACCCTCCCAACACGATGGACGTGCACGCCTATCCGACCTCCGCGTGCGCCCCACCCCTGACCACGGCCGCGCTCCTGCTGAACAAGCACGCCAGCGTGGGGCTCGTCGAAAAGTACGAGTGGCTGCTGGACGACGCCCGGGCAGCGCACCGGCCGGCGATCATCTCCGAGAGCAACAGCGCTTCGTGTGGCGGCAAACCGGGCGTGTCCGACACCCCGGTGGCGAGCGTGTGGGCGGCGCGCTACGTGGTGGCGGCGCTGCTCGCCGGATTCGCCCAGGTGCGCTTCCATTCCGCCGGCGGCAGCTACGACCCGCTCGTGTTCAACGCCGACGGCACCATCACGCTGCGCCCGCTGGGCCACGCGCTGCTGTTCCTGCACCGCTGGATCCCACTCGGCAGTCGCATCGAGTCGGACTCGGGCGACCCGCGCGTGCTCGCCGCGAGGATCTCCGAGGGCGCCCACACGAGCGTGCTCGTGAGCTCGTTTTCTGAGCAGCCGCTGGCCTTCTCGATCGACGTGCCAGGCGGGGCGGCGCGTCTTCACACCGACACGCTCACGACGCGCAGCGCCACCGAAGAGGCTGGATCGGTGACAGTCGATGCGCACCGCGCGCGGCTGGTGCTGGCGCCCGACACGGTCGTCGCCGTCAGGACGGGCTGAGCGGCACGCTGGTTGTCATCGGGACAGGCTGAGCGGCACGCCTGGCGATTGAGCGGCTCTCAGGCAGCGCGGTCGAGGTACTCACGCAGCGCGGTGCGGGCGACCTCGCTGACGGAGCGCTTCTCCCTGCGGGCGCGTAAGCGGAGCGCCGTCGCGAGCGTTGGATCGACGCGCACCTGTATGCGCGGCGAGACACCCTCGGCGCCGAGGGAGGGTCTTCCGAGCGTGACCCTCGTCGCCTTGTCGAGGTCGTAGCCGCGTTCGGCCTCGTCGGCCAGCGCCTCGATGTCTTCCTCGGAGAGTTCTGTGCCTGCGAGGGTCTTGATCTTCCTCACCGCCTGGCCTCCTCGTAGCGCTGCCTGTACTTGTTGCGTAGTGTCATCGCGTGGATCACGAGCAAACCGCCATTGGGCAACTCGATCGCCATGACCTCCAACGGGTGTCCCTGCACGTCATCACCGAGGAAGACGAGCCGCTTGTCCGGTACGCCTTCCCGTCCAGCGGGTGGGGGCTCCTCAAATCGAGCTCTGCAGTCGGCGATGACATGGCGGATGCTGTCTTTCGATACGCGATGACGTGTTGCAGCGCGCGCAAACCGCACGCTTGTGTTTGAGAGTCTATCAGTTGTGTCAGACATAATTGAAGGTCCGGCTTGGGCCACCGAAAGGTCGCCATCCGCCCAGGGGCAAGATCTCCTGTGTCGGCTCTTGCGTTGATGATCCACACGGCAGGGATGTTTCTCTGGGTCGGCGGCGCAGGCCGTGACGACCGGACTGTGCATGGCTGTGCCGACACGCCACGGCTCATACTTCCCGTCGTGTTGCAGTTTCAACTCCCGACTGGCCAGAAGCTACGACTGCTCGACGAGTCCGACGCCGGGGAGTTGTACGCCTTGATCGATGCCAACCGCAGCCACCTCGCGCGCTGGCTGCCGTGGGCCGCCGGCCAGACCCTTGAGGACACCGTGGGCTTCATCGAGCGTACGCGCGAGCAGGTGGCGAACAACGACGGCTTTCAGACGACCATCGTGGACGACGGCAAAATCATCGGGGTGGTCGGCTTTGTCGGCGTCTCATGGCAGCACCGCTCAACGACCATCGGCTACTGGCTGGCCGAATCGGCACAGGGTCGCGGCGTTATGACCCATGCCGTTCAGGCGCTCACGAATCACGCGTTTGCGACCTGGCAGCTCAATCGCGTCGAGGTTCGTGCAGGCGTGGAGAACGCTCGCAGCAGAGCAATCCCCGAACGCCTCGGATTCAGCCAGGAGGGTGTCCTGCGCGAGGCCGAGCTTGTCGGCGACCGCCGTATAGACCAGGCCGTTTACGCCATGCTCGCCCGCGAATGGCGCGCGGCCCAAGTGACAACGGGACCCGATGCAGCCCCATTGTGACCCGGCTGGTCAGCTCAGCCCGGACAATCGATCCAGCGGTACACCAGCCCGCCGCGGACCTCGTGGTATGAGGGCGGGGCCGGCGGCGGGTCGTTGGAGAGCTGCGCGATCACCTCGTGGGCGCCGTGCAGATCCTCCTCGGCCGCGGTGGTCCAGTGGATGTCGGGATGCAGCAGCCGTTGCAGGCGCCTCCAGTCGCGACGCTCAATCGCATCGAGCACGTCGCATACCGCTGGGACCTGCTCCGCCACCTGCAGAACATTATGGGAGATGTGCATCCACGGTCCGCGGGAGGTATGCGTCCACGCGACGGCCTCGCTCGTCGTCGCACCCTCGTGGTCGCACCCCCTCGCTTCCTCTACGATCGCCTCCGTGGCGCTCCTCCACCACCTGGCAAGTTTCGCTCGCTTTTCAGCCCACCGCGGGGAGCGAGAGCGCCACGACGCTGAGGCCATGCGCGAGCTTGCCAGCAGGCCGCTGGAGCTGGCGCGGGGGCTCGAACTCGAATGGCTCGGTGTCGCGGGCTACCGCCTGAGCTATGAGGCGCAGACGATCTACATCGATCCCTACCTCTCGCGGGTGCCACTGGCCAGCGTCCTGCGCCGCACGCCCGCGCTGGCGGACCCGGCGCTCCACGCGCGCCACCTGCGACCGCACGGCCGTCTCGTCGGTGTGCTCGTCGGCCACACCCACTTCGACCACGCGATCGACGTCCCGGAGATCGTGCGCCGTCACGGGTGCTCTGCCTACGGTTCGAGTTCGCTGGTCCACTTGATGCGCCTGCACGGGCTCGGTGAGCGCGCCGTCGAGGTCGCGCCCCATCGTCGCTATGAGTTGGGACCGTTCACCGTCACCTTTGTCCCGAGCCTGCATTCGAAGCTGCTGCTCGGCTTCGCGGTTCCCTTTGACGGTGAGCTCACGTGCGAGCATCTCGATGCCCTCTCGCCAGCGGCCTACAAGTGTGGTCAGGTGTGGGGTATCCACATCGAGGTGGCTGGCACAACCTTCTACCACCAGGGCAGCGCGAACCTGGTTGACGACGCGCTCCGCCGCAGCGACGTCGTGCGGCCCGGCGGCGTCGACGTGTTTCTCGCCGGCATCGCCGGGCGCAGCTTCACGCGCGACTACTGGGCGCGCATCCTGCCTTCTCTGCAGCCGCGCACCATCGTGGCCAGCCACTTCGACGACTTCTTCCGTCCCCTCGACGCCGCGATGGGGTTCTCGACGAACGTCAACCTCGCCGCCGTCCCCGACGAGGTCGCCGCGGTGAGCCGCGACTTCGAGGTTGCGACCCTCTCGCCGATGGAGCCGGTCGGAGTCACCCCAGCCTGAACCACGAGGACCCTCCCCCCGACCTACGTCCTCACCAGGCCCAGGGTGCTGGGAGACAGCCCCCCATGACCCGCCTCTCTCACCCGACCGCGGTGCAGGTGATGGGACCCCCGGTGCCACGCGAGCGACTAGAGAACGAAGGGAATGAGCATCTTCGTGCTGCGTCGGTACGCCGGATACGCCATCGGGAACATTGCGATGAGGTTCTTTTCCTCCACCGCTGCGCTGTAGTAGAAGTACCCACCCAGGACCAAGACGATGAGCAGACCGGCCAGGTTGGTCACGAGCGCCGTGCCGAGCAGCGCGGCCAGGAGTCCCGTGTAGATCGGGTGGCGGACGAACCGGTAGGGGCCGGAGGTGACGAGCTCCGGCTCGGCCTTCTGGGTCATCGGCATCCCCCAGTTGCGCCCGAGCTGGATGCGGGCCCAGATCGCCAGCGCGATCCCGGACGCGAACACGATGGCCCCGATCGCGCCGAGGACCGGGCTGTTGACGGCCAGGCTCCCCCCGCGGAAGACGCGGAGGAGAAGGATGACCGACAGCGCACTTAGACCATTCAGCGGGATCCGACGCCTGCTGGCTCTTCCCTCCTTCACGCCGAACGCGGACGCGAGCCAGTAGACCCAGAAGACGATCCAGGCGATGGCGATAGCGGTCTTCAGCGTGTGCATGGCGTTTCGAGGAGCGTCGGTCGGGAGTACTGCTTATCACAGGGCCGTGGCGTCCTGCACCGCCGAACTCAGCGCCTCGAGGACCTCACCACGAGGCACTCGCCGCCAGCCAGCGCTATCGCGTCCTCAAGATCCTGGCCCGTGCATGGGTACGCTGAGCATCGTCCAACGCGCCCCTGGGTGTCCATCTAGTACTGGTAACGCTCCGCGAGCGATACGTGTGTCGATGAGCTGTTCTCAAACCCTCCGACAGCAGTGCATTCTGTAGACGACGCACACGACACACTGTTCAGGGTGCTTTCTTTAGCTCCCGTTGGGTTCGGAGGTTCCTGAACCGACCATGCCGTGCCATTCCACCTCTCAGCCAAAGGCAGGTCCTTTCCTGAGGTGTTCTCAAAATACCCGGCAGCAATGCATTCTCCCGACGACGTACAAGACACTCCTTTCAGGGAGTTGAACTCAGCCCCTGCCTGGGCGGGGGGTTCCTGAGCCGTCCACGATGTACCGTTCCACTTCTCAGCCAAAGGCACATACTTTTCTGAGCTGTTAAGAAATTCCCCGACAGCGACGCATTCTGCAGAGGACGCACACGATATACCCTCCAGGTAGACTTCTTTGGCTCCTGCCGGGTTTGGCAGTTCCTGAATCGACCATGATGTGCCGTTCCATTTCTCAGCCAAAGGCGCAAATTTTCCTGAGCTGTTCTCAAAATATCCGGCAGCAGTGCACTCTGCAGACGACGTGCACGACACACCATTCAGGGTGTTTTCCTTGGCTCCTGTCGGGGCAGGGGGTTCCTGAGCCGACCATGCCGTGCCATTCCACCTCTCAGCCAAAGGCACCCACTTTTCTGAGCTCACGAAGCGTCCGACAGCAGTGCAGGCTGTAGCAGCAGTACACGTCACACCCCACAGGACACCTTCTTTCACTCCTGCCGGGTTTGGTGGTTCTTGAGCCGTCCATGATGCCCCGTTCCATTTCTCGGCCAAGGGGACATATTTTTCTGAGCTGTTCTCAAAATATCCGGTAGCCATGCACGCTGTGGACGACGTACACGACACACCAGTCAGCTCGCTGTACTCGGCTCCCGTCGGGGGCGGGGGCTCCTGGGTCGACCATTCTATGCCGTTCCACCTCTCAGCCAGAGCCGACACGACTTCTTTGCCTCCTTTGATGCTCCGAAATTCTCCAACAGCAGTGCATTCCGTAGACGACGTACACGACACACGCTTCAGGGTGTTCCACAGACCAACTTCTTCCGGGAGCAGGGGTTCCTGAGGACACCAATGCGTACAGAACACCTGGCCGCCCACATCGGTGGTTCCTCCGCTGTTCGTCGCGACGATCCGATAGTAGTACTTGGTGTTCGCTTTGAGGCCTATGATCGCTTTGGTCACTTTCACGAGGCTCGTGCCCGAGCCGGCACTCCCTTCAGCGGTTTTTTCGCCGTACCGTTCGGTGGTTCCGTATTCAAAATAGTAGTTCGTTTCAACGCCTTCCGGGTTCACCTGACCGGACACCGTCGCTTCTTTTTCGGTGATACCTTTTGCCGATCCTGTAGTAACGGCCGCGCCAAGGGTCGGCACTCCGCCCAGCGCGCCCATTCCTGCTGGTCCGTTGTAGCCTTTGCCCGCAGTGCAGAGGTATTCGGGCGTGCAGGTGCCGTCGTTGCCTTTTGTGACTTCAAACTCGTGGCCGGGCTTTTCGTAGAATACCTTGGCGCCGAGTTCCTTGACCGATTTTTCCGCGAGGGCCTCGACCCCGGCCACGATCGGCGCACTGACGCTCGTACCCCCGACGTTTTCCCAGCCATTGTATCCGTAGGTGTCATAGAACGATACAGGAGTGCTGGTAGATGCCACTGCAGCGATATCATTATCGGTGCGGTCTGTGCAGCCCGTGTCATGCTGCCAGGATGGCTTTTCCTCTACTTTGAGAGCACAACCGCCCCCCGTGCCATGCCAGACTTCTTCGACCCATCCGCGTTCTGATTTGGGTTCGCTCTTCAGCGCGGTACCGCCGACAGCGATAACATAAGGGGTGCTTGCCGGAAACGAGACGCCATACCCGTTATCACCAGAGTCCGCGGTTATGGGTACCGTGGGATGACTAATGTATTTGGCGCCCCATTCCGCCCAGTCTTTTTCAAATTCTTTTGTTTCTGCGGAATTCCAGCTGTTGCTTATCACGTTGGCGCCCAAATTGTAAGCCTCGGTCACGGCTTCACTGAGATGGAGGACTGAGTTGTTTTCCGCCTCAACCAGCAGAATCTTGCATTCAGGGCAGGCCGCTGAGACCATGTCGAGGTCCACGGACATCTCATAGCCCCATTCTTTGTTATCTTCAGGGTAGTTTTTGGTCTGTCCCTTCTGGTTCACTTCCTTGAAGCACCCGCTCGCTTCCGTGCATTCAGGGAGTCCGTATCTTGCGCGGTAGATTTTCAGATTGTTATATGCTTCAGGGTCTCTGTACGCATCGACGATCGCCACCGTCTGCCCAGACCCGCCCGTACCAGGGATCTTGTACGCCGCGCGGATTTCCGCTGGCGTGTAGCCACCACCTTCGCCGCTGCCTTCAAACGCAGCACCAACTGCATCGGGCGAATCGGCAGACACCCGCGGGACGCGTATCGCCGGGCATTCCGCATAGCCGGGCGACGCAGGACGACACACCCGCGTCGGGGGCTGCACCCGCGACGCCCTGAAGCTGCCAGCCGCGCTCGCTACCTGCGGCGAAAGACAACACAGCAGGACCACGACGACGACAGCGGACACCCTCCGACGCCCAGCGCAACGCCGACCAACCGTCGCCGTGGCGACCAAATCACTCAGAGCAGCCATCCGCCACCGCCTTAGCTAGATGAGAAGTGCCATGGCCTGGGTGGTCGTGGTGTCGGGAATGAGGACCATAAGCGGCGCCAAAGCGGCCGGCTGCTGGCCCTGAGCGGCAACGCGTCGATGTCAGACTGGTGGAACGCATTGGCCTATCATGACCCACCGCCCTAGCAGATCAAAACGCGCCATGTAAGGGGATTGGCCAGATTGTGGCGGACCTTGCCCTGGACCCCCGAGAACCCAGTCTCCAAGCCATTTCCATGCGCTTATCCAGGCGTTGCCGACACTTCCATCACGCCGAACTTTGTTTCCGATCCGCTGGATTCCAGCTCGGCCAGTCCATCCGCCGAGCGCACGGCGCGGCACCTTCCATGCCTGTGCGCACCCGGATCGTGGTGCGCGCGGCCAGTCCATCCGCCGAGCGCACGGCGCGGCACCTTCCATGCCTGTGCGCACCCGGATCGTGGTGCGCGCGGCCAGTCCATCCGCCGAGCGCACGGCGCGGCACCTTCCATGCCTGTGCGCACCCGGATCGTGGTGCGCGCGGCCAGTCCATCCGCCGAGCGCACGGCGCGGCACCTTCCATGCCTGTGCGCACCCGGATCGTGGTGCGCGCGGCCAGTCCATCCGCCGAGCGCACGGCGCGGCACCTTCCATGCCTGTGCGCACCCGGATCGTGGTGCGCGCGGCCAGTCCATCCGCCGAGCGCACGGCGCGGCACCTTCCATGCCTGTGCGCACCCGGATCGTGGTGCGCGCGGCCAGTCCATCCGCCGAGCGCACGGCGCGGCACCTTCCATGCCTGTGCGCACCCGGATCGTGGTGCGCGCGGCCAGTCCATCCGCCGAGCGCACGGCGCGGCACCTTCCATGCCTGTGCGCACCCGGATCGTGGTGCGCGCGGCCAGTCCATCCGCCGAGCGCACGGCGCGGCACCTTCCATGCCTGTGCGCACCCGGATCGTGGTGCGCGCGGCCAGTCCATCCGCCGAGCGCACGGCGCGGCACCAGCACGGGCACGCGGGACACGGTCGGCCGATCGGGAGGGCCGATCCAACGCTCGTCAGGAGCGCGGAAGACGCTCATGCTCGCCGGGCCGTCCGTGTCCAGCATCACCGGAGGAGCGCGAACAGCGGCCAGCGGCCGGGGACGCCCTTGAGTTCATGAAAGCCCCGGTCCTCGAATGCGAATGGCCCGCCCACGACCGTCCCGAACACCGTACCCGAGACGAGCACCTCGCCGACACCCGCGAGCCCGTTCACGCGCGCGGCGATGTGGACGGCCATCCCGCCGATGTCCTCGCCTATCTGCTCGCACTCGCCGGTGTGCACACCGATACGCACCTCGATCCCGAACTCGCGCGCCGCGTCGGTGATCGCCAGCGCGCAGCGCAGCGCACGCGAAGGCGGACCCGCAAACGTCGCAAGGAAACCATCGCCGACCGTCTTGACCTCGTGGCCTTCGAAGCGGTCCAACTCCTTGCGCACCGCTTCGTCGTGGCGCGCCAACAGATCGCGCCAGCGACCGTCGCCGAACTCGGCGGCACGCACGGTTGCGCCAACGATGTCAGTGAACATCACCGTCAGCAGCGCCCGCGCCAGCTCTGCGCCGCCCCGTCCGCCGGTGAGGAACTCTTCAATCTCTTCAACGATCGCATCGCTGTCGCCGACGAACGGGAGAGAGTCGACCCCCTCCAGCTTGATATAGCGGGCGCCCGGGATGCGCTCAGCCAGGTAACGCGAGTGGCGCGGGTCCCAGGCGCTATCGCGGGCTCGGTGCATGACCAGCGTCGGGACGCGGATGCGGGGCAATGTGTCGCGCACGTCAAGGTCGGCCGCGGCATTCAAGAGGATGCGAGCGTCACTCGGGCTCGCCGCCAGGCGCTGCAGGCGCGCGAACCAAGCCGCAAGCGTCGGGTCGCCGGCCATCGAAGGCGCCAGCACCGGGAGCCCAGGACCGTCGGTCTCACCCCAGGCAGCGACGGTGCGCTCGGTCCACTGGGCGCGATCCTCCACGGTCATCGCCCAGTCGTAGTCCACGGCCCAAGACATGCGCGCTATCGACGCATACATGATCAGCGCACCGATCCGCTCCGGGCGATCGGCGGCGAGCAGCGCGCCGACCGGCCCACCCAAGCCGTAAGTGAACACCGCGGCCCGCTCGCTGCCCACGGCATCGAGTACCGCGAGCGCGTCGCGCGCCTCCTGCTCAAGAGAGTACGACTCACCGACAACGCTGTCGGATAGTCCGGTCCCGCGGCGGTCGAAAAGGATCAGGCGGCTGAACACCGCAAGACGTTCCAGCAGACGACGCAGGGCCGGCGACTCCCAGAGCTGCTCGACCTGGGAGATCCAGCCGGTCATAAACAGCAGATCGAGGGCTCCCTCTCCCGTAACCTGATACGCGATCGTCGCATCGCCACTACTCGCGTAACGCGTCCTGGGAACCATCAGGGGCCGCCCAGACTGGCCGCCTGCGACCCCTCCGCGTGGAGAGCTGCTCGATCATCGTGGCACACCACCCGGCGGTCCGCGTGCACCGCCAACACCCCTCCCCGCACCGGTACGCTGAACCGCTCGATTCCGATCGCGACCCTCATCTGCACAACACTAGCCCCACTGCCCGGTGGCGCGGACCTTTGCCGTGCCCGCAGGGCGGGTTCGTGAGACTGCCAGCCCTTGGACTATCCGGCGTTGGTGTGAGGACGAGCCGCTCATCTGCGGCGAGCGTGAAGCCGGGAAGCGAGAGCGCGTGGCACTCCAACCACCGCTGTCGCATCGCGCCGTGGGTGTCCCACGAACGATCTAGACTCCATGCGCCGAATGGAATCCCCGATCCTGATCGACGTCTGGACGGTCGACCCGTCGCAGCGGGTTGAGCTGGCCCGAGGGATCTCCGACGGGGTGCGAAACGTGATCGTCGGCCGCCGAGGTTTCGTGTCCGCCCAGCTTTACGAAAGCACCAGTGGCGACGCGATGATAGTGATGGTTCGCATGCGAACGATCAAGGAGCGCCAAGAACTCACGGATTCGCCTGAGGCTCACAGCCTGGTGCGCGAACTTGGAGCGATCGCGCGTTCCCACGTGCGGCTCTTCCGGCTTGTTGAGAGCTTTGGCGAGTCGGACGAGCCCCGTTGATCGGCGGCTCGAGCCAGATGTTCGCGTGCCGGCACCAGGGCGCGGGTCACGTTCGCGCCCGCGTAGAGCGGCCCGCGGCCCGGAGTCGCTCGGCATCGTGATGGAGTTCGTCAATACCGGACGTGTATCGATTTTGTGAATTATCATTGACAGGTCGAGAGCAGCCGGCTAGCCTTGCTCCGCGCAGCTTCGGGCTTGCGAGCAGGCCTCGGGAGTCGGAGCGGTCGCGAACTCGACAGCACATCAATCAAGGAGCCATCGTGGCGATCAGCCCGCAGACCGATCCCGATTTCGCATTCAAGGCCGTGGAAAAGCCGGCTGCCGAGCCGGTCCTCGACATCGGTCCACTGGCACAGCTGGTCGGCCCGGATGGCAAGGGGATGTGGGAAGGCTCCGGCTTCAACACGATCTGGCGGCCGCACCCTCTCGCCGAAGGCCACGATCGCTTCCTCGAGCTGAACGCCACATCCGAGAAGCTCGAATTCACGACGATCCCCGGCGCAATCCCCAACCGGGGGCTTTTGATGCCGGACATCAATATGTTTGGTCTCACCTACATGCAGCAGATCAAAGGGGTCGACCCGGTGGAAGGCCTGCACATCGAGCCGGGGATCTGGGCGCACGTCCCACCGACGACCGACCCGAGAGTACCGCCGACAGTGGTGCGGATGGCTTCGATCCCGCACGGCACGACGATCCTCGCGCAGGGAAAGTTCCTCACAGACCAGGACGGTCCGCACATCGCCGTGAACAACATCATCCCCTTCGAGCCTGGCCAGAATGCCCCCTCCTTCGCGGAAGCCAAGGCGACATTCCCGGAGCTCGATCTCGGGATAGCGACCGACTTTCGCCAGGCATCGGCCAATGTGACCGAGGCGATGGTCGAAAACCCAAACAGCGTGCTCGTCAAGGACATTGAAGGCCAGAACATCACGAGCACGACGATGCTGATCATCTCCACAAAGCATGAACCGGTACTTGGCGGAGGCACAGCGAACACCGCGTTCCTGGAAGGGGCGACAAACCCGCCGGGGGGCAACGCCACGGCCGTCGAAGTCGAAGCGATCTTCTGGATCGAGACCGTCGCCGATCCACACGGGGGATCCGACATCCTCCAGCTTCAGTACACGCAGACCGTCCAGCTCGTGTTCAACGGACTGAGCTGGCCACACGTGACGGTCGCGACCCTCAAGAAGGTCTGATCTGCATACGCCGACGATCTGCGGCAGCGGGCGCACGAGCACCAACTTCCCTGCTCGGCAGTCCGCAGAGCGCTGGGCGACCCGCCGAGGCCGAGTCGATGACAACCGCAGCATACCAATTGCGGAGTTTTACTCTACGATACGATTCCGCACAGGTATCGTACGATTTCGATCAGGGGAGAGGGTCTTGAGATGAGCCGACTTTCGTCGCCGCGTGAGACCATCGAGGAGCGCTACGACGTCATCGTCGTGGGTACCGGCTACGGGGGCTCGATCGCGGCCTCGCGCCTGGCGCGGGCCGGCCGCCGGGTGTGCGTGCTCGAGCGCGGCTCAGAGCGCCAGCCGGGGGAGTTCCCCGACAAGGAGCTCGAGATGCTCGAGTCGGTTCAGATCGACGCACCGGGGATCGTCGGCCACAAGGGCTCACGCACCGGGCTCTACGACTTCCGCCTGAACGACGACCTCAACGTCTTCATGGGCTGTGGCCTCGGCGGCACGTCGCTCGTCAACGCCAACGTCTCGCTGCGCCCCGACTCGCGCGTGTTCGATGATCCCGCGTGGCCGCCGGAGCTGCGCGCCGACGTGCCCACGCGCCTCACGAACGGCTACGAGCGTGCCGAGGAGATGCTCAGGCCGGAACCGTACCCCCACGATGCTCCGACGCTGCCGAAGCTCGAGGCGCTCGAGCGCTCGGCCAGCGCGATCGACGGTGGTCGCTTCTACCGCCCGCCGATCAACGTCACCTTCAAGGACGGCGTCAACCACGTCGGCGTCGAGCAGCGCGCGTGCGTTCTGTGCGGCGACTGCGTAGGGGGGTGCAACCACCGCGCGAAGAACACGCTGCTCATGAACTACCTGCCCGACGCACGCAGCCACGGGGCAGAGATCTTCACCTGCGCGGCGGTCCGCGCCATCGAGCGCGAGGGTGAGGAGTGGGTCGTCTCCTACCAGGCGCTCCAGACCGGTCGCGAGGCGTTCGACGCGCCGCCCCAGTTCGTCCGCGCGACGGTCGTGATTCTCGCGGCCGGAGCGCTCGGCTCGACCGAGATCCTCCTGCGCTCCGGCCAGCAGGGACTCACGATCTCCGAGTGCGTGGGCAGTCGTTTCAGCGGCAACGGCGACGTGCTCGCGTTCGCCTACAACGCCGAGCACGAGATCAACGGGATTGGCTACGGCAACCGCAAGCCTGAGGAGATGGAGCCGGTCGGACCCTGCATCACCGGGATCATCGACCTGCGCGACACGCCCGAGCTCGCGCAGGGGATGGTGATCGAGGAGGGATCCGTGCCGGGGGGCATCGGCGGGTTCATCCCGGCGATGCTCGCCGCCGCCGCACATCTCGAGGGCGACCCGCCGCCCGATGTGCGGCTCTGGGGCAAAGCCACGGCCGAGGGACGCGAGGCCCAGAGCCTGCTGTTCGGTCCCCGCCACGGCGCCGTCCACAACACCCAGGTGTTCCTCACGATGACCCACGACGGGAGCGCCGGCAAGCTGTCGCTCGAGGACGACCGCCTGCGCATCGTGTGGCCAGGGGTCGGCAAAGAGCAGATCTTCAAGGAGGTCGATGCCAACCTCGACAAGGCCAGCGAAGCGCTCGATGCGACCTCAGTGCGCGACCCGATCTGGACCAAGCCGCTCGGCGACAAGCTCGTAACCGTCCATCCGCTCGGCGGCTGCCCGATGGGCGCGGACGCGTCCAGCGGCGCGGTCGACCACAAGGGCCGCGTCTTCGCCGGCACCGACGGGACCGAGGTGCACGAGGGGCTGTACGTCAGCGATGGGTCGGTCATCCCGCGCTCGCTCGGCGTCAACCCGCTGCTTACAATCTCCGCGCTCACCGAGCGCTGCGCGGAGTTGATCGCCGAGGATCGCGGCTGGAGCATCGACTACACGCTGCCCTCGGGGCCGCCGCCGGAGCCGCCCGCGCCGACCATCGGAGTCGAGTTCACCGAGCGGATGGCCGGCTTCGTCTCGACCACCGTCGCCGAGGACTACGCCGCCGGCGAGAAGGTCGCCAAAGAGGCCGGGCAGGAGCTCGCGTTCGTCCTCACCATCCACGCGATTGACGTCAAGCGCTTCGTGGAGCAGCCTGAGCACGAGGCCCCGATGGGCGGGACCGTCGAAGCGCCGGCGCTGTCAGAGGAGCCGCTGACCGTCACCGACGGCACGTTCAACCTGTTCGTGGACGACCAGAACGAGGCGAACACGAAGCACATGCGCTACCGCATGCAGCTCACTGACGAGCACGGCCGCGCCTACTGGTTCGAGGGGTTCAAGGTGATCCGCGACAACGGCAGCCTCGAGGTCTGGCCGGACACGACAACGCTCTATGTGACGCTCCACGATGGACCCAACGTGAGCAGCCCGATCATGGGTAAGGGCATCCTGCGGATCTCGCCTGCGGACTTCATGCGCCAGATGACCACGATGCGCGCGACCGACGCAGCTGACCTGCGCGAGCGGATCGACGCGTTGGTCGAGTTCGGCAGGTTCTTCGCGGGGACGCTGTTCGATGTCTACGGCGGGTTCTTCGCGGGCAGGAGCGAGCTCGACCCCGACGCCCCGCCGCGCAAGAAGCGCCAGCTGCGGGTGTGCGCGCCCGAGATTCACCCTTTCACCACCGACGATGGCGTCGAGCTGCGCTTGACCCGCTACCGCGGCAGCGAGAACAGAGGCCCGGTGCTGGTCGCGCACGGTCTCGGCGTCTCCAGCGAGATCTTCACGATCGATACGATCGAGACTAACCTGCTCGAGTACCTGTTCGCGCACGGGTATGACGTGTGGCTACTCGACTACCGCGCAAGCATCGAGCTGCCGAGCTGCAAGACGGAGTTCACCGCCGACGACGTCGCCACGCGCGACTATCCGGCGGCCGTCGAGAAGGTACGGGCCATCACCGGCGCGGACACGATCCAGGTCCTCGCGCACTGCTTTGGCGCCACCACGTTCACCTGCGCAATGCTCGCCGGACTCCAGGGCGTGCGCTCAGCGGTGATCTCGCAGATCTCGACCGACGTCGTCGCACCGCTCGGGTCGCGGCTGAAGGCGGGCCTGCACCTTCCCGACCTGCTCGCTGACGTAGGCGTGGAGGACCTCGACGCGGACGCCGACAGGCACACCGGCTGGAAGGGGAGGGTCTTCGACACCTTCTCCCGCCTGGTGCCCTCCGAGGGAAAGGAGCAGTGCGACAGCGCGGTCTGTCAGCGGATCACGTTCATGTATGCGCCGCTGTACCGACACGAGCAGCTCAACCAGGCCACGCACGACGCGCTGCACGAGATGTTCGGGGTGGCTAACGTCGACTCGTTCAAGCACCTTGCGCGCATGGTCCGCGCCGGACACGTCGTCGGGGCAGACGGGGACGAGCGCTACCTGCCGCACGTCGAGCGCATGGCGATCCCGATCGCGTTCGTGCACGGTGCGGAGAACGCGTGCTTCCTGTCGCAGAGCATCGAGCGGACAGTCGACCGACTGTCGAAAGCGAACGGCGCCGAGCTGTACACGCGCCACGAGATCCCCGGCTACGGGCACATCGACTGCATCTTCGGGCGCGATGCAGCGCGCGACGTCTACCCTCACATCGCCCAGCACCTCGATGCGACCTAGACACCGCTCACACCGCTCACACCGCTCACACCGCTCACACCGCTCGAGGACGAGCGAATGATCAAGCAGGCATCCGACCGGCGCGAACTGGCGAGCCTCGTCGAGGCGCTGCGCACGAACCTCGATGCACCCAAGTTGCGGGGCGCGGCTGCCCGCGCCGCGCAGACGCTCAACGGCAGCGAGGATCCGGTCGCGACGCTGCGCGCCGCGATGCCGACCGTCCCCGTCACGCCGGCGTCATCGGGTGGCGACGCCACAACCGATGCGCCGTTTCTCGCACGCGACCCGATGGTGAGCCTCCTCCAGAGCACGATCGAGAGCCGGCTCTCGGCGCAGGGCGTGCATGAAGAGAAGCTCGATCATCGCAGCCTCCTCGCGCGGCTCCTGGAGTGGATACGCCTCTTGCTCCATCCCGTTCGCTTCGGGCCCACCGACATCGACTGGGTGACGGACGTCGGCGCGGCGATGCTCGACCGCCTCGCGAAGGGAAACCACCCCTTCAACCCGCAGCCGGCGACGCACGCGATCTCCGATGACGCGCGCATCGTGGTCGTCGGCGACTGGGGCAGCGGGGTAGAGCGAGCGCGGGATGTGGCGCGCTTCATGGCGGAGGAGGTCGCCGATGCGCTCACGCACGGACGACAGGTGCACGTCATCCACCTCGGCGACGTGTACTACTCCGGGACCGAGGAGGAGGTCGAGCGCCACGTGCTGGCACCCAGCCTGTGGCCCGTCAGCACCGAACAGGCGCACGCCGGCGTCACGTCGTGGTCGCTCAACGGCAACCACGACATGTATGGCGGTGGATGGGGTTACTTCGACACGTTGCTGGGCGACGTGCGGTTCGCGTCACAGCGCTCGCCGGACGGCAAACCGACGAGCTTCTTCCGGCTTACCTCGCCGTCGTGGGACTTCGTCGCGCTCGACACCTCGTGGGATCCCGACGTACTCGCCCTCGGCGAGGTCGGCGTGCTGGAGGACCCTCAGGATGAGTTCGTCGAGAAGGTCGCGGCGGAGTCCGATCGCAAGCTCGTGCTGCTCAGCCACCATCAGCTGCTCTCCGTCTACGACCCTGCAGACCTCGGACCTACGCTCGCCTCGAAGCTCGCACCGGTGCTTCACAGTGGACGCGTGACGGCGTGGCTATGGGGTCACGAGCACCGCTGCATGGGGTTCGAGACCGCCGGAGGGGTGGAGTTCCCTCGCTGCATCGGCCATGGCGGCGTTCCGGTATTGATGGAACACGACGCCAACGAACCGATCCCCTCGCCAGGCGCATGGGAGGAGCGGGGCTACCTGAAGAAGGAGGGTGATCGCTGGGCGCGCTTTGGCTTCGCGATACTCGACATCGCCCACGATCACATCGCGGTGCGCTACCGCGACGACCAGGGGACGGTCGTTCGCAGCGAGACGATCTCATAGACGCCAGGTCGGTGAGCGGTCATACGGGCTGAGAACCGCTGAGCGGATGCGGGCCTCCTTCTATCCGCGGTAGATGAGTGGCGGACCTCGATCTCCGGACAGAACTCCCCACGCGCCGGCCTGTCGGGTGTGCTGCAGCTCAGTCTGCGGGTGAGCGCCAGTCGAGTTCGGGGAACCGCGCGAAGTCTCGGTCGAAGCTGATCCACTCGCAGCAGGACTCGATCGCAAGCGCTGCGAGGTACGCGTCGGCCGCGAGGTTGCCGACGGCGTCGAATCGCCGGCAGAGGTCGGTGAAGAGAGCCCAATGGCGGGGACCGGGCGAGATGATCCGTGCGTTCGGCCGCGCGCGAAGACCGCTACAGAAGTCCAGCGCGTCGTCGAGCGGTGTCGGTGGGTTCAGCGCGCGACGGTGCGTAGCGATACGCACGAAGGAGCCCAGGATGAGCTCGGATACAGCGTAGGGACGCACATCCGCGACGGTCCGCTGCAGCAGATCGCGTACAACCTCGTGATCGCCTGCTCGACGCGATGAGCGTTGAGCAGCACGTTGACATCGAACAGGATCACCCGCCGGCGTCGAGGATCTCGGCAAGCGCCGCGTTGCTGTTCAGATCGACCCCTGGCACCGGTGCTGTACCGCGAAAGACGGGAACCCGGTAGGGCTCGGCATCCACCACCACGGCGCTCGCTGCCAGATCCGAGCGTAGCGCCTCTTCGATCTCGTGGGTCAGCGACGTCCCATGCTCAGCCGCGCGCCTCTTGAACGCCCGGAACACCTCGTCGTCGAGTTTTGATCGTCGTACGCACACACAAAAGTGTAGATCACGAGGCATAAAGATGAGTCCTGTCTCCTGGCTCATATACAGCCGCCACCCTGGCAAGAGTTCGCCACAAACACCGGGGTACACCGGCGGTCCCGCTCGCCGACCGGTAGCCGTCGTAGCCCTGCGAGTCATGCCAGAGGCGAGTGGCATGCACGAGGCAGCGGCAATCGGGCGCCCGGATTCGAACCGTTTCCTGGGGGTCATGCAGGGCGCGATGCGGCTTGCAGACTGGGCTCAGGTGCTCTCAGGTGGGCCGAGATTCGCTCAGGTTGGTACCTCAAGTGGTACCCGGAGAGCACCCGCCGCGCCGCCGCCCCACCCAGCGGCTGGCGAACGGCGCCGGCTCATTTGGGGTCCTTGAGTTCCAGCGGGCCGACCACGAAGCCGAGGCGTGCCGTGCCCCGGCGCATGCGCGCGTCGAGCGTGACGAGCTGGCACTTCAGGATGCGCGCCAGGGCGACATAGTTCGCGTCGTAGGTCTTCGCCCAGCCCAACTCCTCGGCAACGCTCCACACCTCCCGCGCAAGGCCGTCCGGCTCGCGTAACTTCACGGGCGCCCCGAGCACGCGGTTGAGCATCGGCTCGGCCTGCGCGTGTTGCAGCTCACCGCGCCACAGCATCGCGTGCAGCGTCGAGACGGCCTCGATCCACATCAACGGCGGCGCGACGAGCTCAAAGCGGCGGAACCGCTGAAACCCCACGGGATTCGCCGCCGCGGCGATCACCGTGTTCGCGTCGATGGCGAGCTTCAACGCCCAAGCCGCGACAGAGCGACGGCAGCGACCCAGTTCGGCGCAGGCGAGCCGTCCTCGAGATGCTGCCACTCCGGCGGAAGGGGAAGCATCGGATACATCTCATCCCGCACCTCGTCAAGCTCGCCGGGGTCGATCAGACGACCACCGTGGGCACTTTTGGCTTGCAGACGACCCTCGCGTATCCAGCGCCGCACCGTCCCAGGACTCCGGCCCACTCGCTGAGCTGCCTCCGTGACCGTAAGCATCGCTCAATCCTACGCCCCCATCACGATGGACCTCTCGGCGCCGCCCTGCGGTGTGGGCGGGGCGGGAGCGTCGCGGCGGAACGCCCGGGCGATCATGTCCGCCTCGTGCGCGCCGGGGCTGTAGTCAGCGTAGATCATCGTCGTCTGGATATCGCGATGGCCCATCCACTCCTGCAACGTGCGCATCGGCACCCCGGCCGCCGCCGCTTGCGTACCGAAGGCAGACCCCTTCGGCCGCGTCAGCGTGACCGAATTTGCGCCTGTCGAATAGCGACCCACAGCTACGATCACTCACCGCGGGTGGCATCGTCTCGAACCGAACCTCCTGTTTGCAAAGCAGGGGCGGGCATGCTGGAGCCAACAGATACGGGGCGTTAGCGTCGTCTGAAGTGGCGTTATTACTGGCGAAACCGACTAGTCGGGTACTCAAAGCGGTACTCGCGGCCATGTGGTACTCATGTGGTACTCTCCTCGATCGATGGCTGTTGACGGCAAGCAGAGCGGTAGCGATCCGACCGGCGCCCTCGTAGTCGTCGGGCGGGCGGACAGGCCGGTCTACGAGGCCAAGTGGCGACGCGCAGCGCGACAGGTGAAGCGCCGCGTCGGCCCGGCGTGGCTTGAGCGAGCGTCCGACGACAGCGGATGGGTTACGCGGCGCGGACGGGTGCAGGAGGGCTACTTCGATGAGAAGCGCGCGACGGTGCACATGGCCGAGCTGATCGCTGAGCACGACGAGGAAGAGCGCGCGATCGAAGCGGACGAGCGTGAGCGTCGCGAACGCGGCGTCACCTTCCGTGAGCTGGCAGCGGAGTGGCTGGAGCACCTACAGCACGAGCGCGGCGCCAAGCCGTCGACGCTGAGCGACTACCGCTACATGCTCGCCGAGCCCGGCGCGCCGCACCGCCGCGGCAAGGGCAAGAGCCCCGGAGTGCTCATGGCCACGTTCGGCGAGAGGCCCGCGGCGAAGATCACCACACGGGAGATCTCCACGTTTCTGCGCAAGCTGGACAGCGAGGGTGTCTCCCCGCGTTCGGTCAACAAGAACCGCCAGGTGCTCTCGGCGATCTTCGGTTTCGCCTGCCGTGTGGACACCCACAACCTGCCCTCAAACCCCGTGGCCGGCACAACCAAGCGCCGCGAACCACCGGCAGCGGTGCTCGACTTTTACGAGCCCGAGGAGGTCGAGCAGATCGCGTCCGCAGCGGCCGACGGGTCACACCGCGGTGCACAGCCGAGCAACCTGAGCACCGATGAGATCGTTTGGCGCGCGCGCGAGGACGCACAGGACGGTGAGCTGTTCCGCCTGGCCGCGTACACCGGCCTGCGCCTCGGCGAGCTGATCGCGCTGCGCTGGGAGGACATCGACCTGGACGCGCGCCGCATGGTCGTCCATCGCGCCGTATCCGCCGGCGTGGAGGGACCGACAAAGAGCTGGCAGGCACGGTTTCTCCCGCTCGCCGACCCAGCGGCGGAAGCCCTCGAACGGCTGCACGCCCGCGTCGACTACACCTCGCGCGAGGACTACATCTTCTGCTCGCGCCTTGGCCGGCGCCTTGATCCGTCAGCCGTCCGGCGCCGCTTCAAGGCAGCTCGTGACGCCGCCGGGCTGCGTCCACTGCGCTTCCACGCCCTACGCCACGCCGCCGGCAGCCTCATCGCCCGACACGCCGACGCGCGCTTCGTCCAGGAGTTCCTCGGGCACTCGCGTATCACGACCACGGAGCGCTACATGCATGCCAAGGCTCGACCCGAGGATCTTGAGCGGGTCAATCGGGCGTTTGCCCGTGAGCCATTGGCTGACCAGACGGCGCAGTGATCGCAGAGCCGGGCCAATAACATGGCCAAAATACCGGCCAACAACCTGGCCATCGGCTAACATCCAACTACGCCAAGCCCAAGAGCACGCGATCAAGTGCCACGACGAGCGAGGGAACCATGCCAAAGCTCCGTTCAGCCCCAGAACAAGCCCACCGGAAGGCCGTCGAGTCGAACATCGCCGACGTCGTCGGATACCTCCAGGAGGTGCTCGGACAGAAGCTGGTTGCGCACATAGCGGGAGTGTCCGACCCCAGAACGGTCGCGCGCTGGGCGGCCGGGGAGCGCGCTCCGCGAGCAGAGCACGAGCAGCGCTTGCGGTGCGCCTACCAGACGTTCCAGCTGCTGCTGGCCGAGGAGTCGCCCCACACCGTCCGCGCATGGTTCCTCGGCCTGAACCCGCAGCTCGACGACCAGTCCCCCGCGCAGAGCATCCGCGAAGGAGACTTCCGCGACGTACTCGTGGCGGCCAAGGCGTTCCTAGCCGGGGGATGAGTGCCACCCAAAAGACCGAAGATAGTTGAGCCTCCGAAGAGCGGCCTGTGGCGGGTAGGGCGATCCCCCGACCCGCTTCGCTTCAGCGACCCGCTGGACCCCGGCCTGCTCGAGAACCGCACCACCGGTAACCGTTTCGACAGTCCCACCGGTGATTACCGTGTCTGCTACTTCGCGACGACAGTCGAAGCGTGCTTTGGCGAGACGCTCTCCCGTTTCCGGCCCGACCCCGGTCTGAGCGCAGCGGCGAACGAGGAGGGCTTCATGGCGCTCGGTGAGGTTCCGGCCGACTGGCGACACCGGCGTCTTGCGGTCCGCGCTGTCCCTGCGTCGAGCAAGGCGATCCCGGTAGTCCGCTTTCTCGATGTCGAGGCGGCGGAGACCCGTGCGCTGCTCCGCAACGAGCTCGGCGAGCTGCTCGCCTACTACGGGTACAGCGACCTCGACGTCCCGACGGTGCGCGGCGGAGACCGCGGCATCACGCGCTGGATCGGCCGCTGGGCCTACGAGCAGCGCGACGCAGACGATCGCCTCAAGTACGCCGGCATTCGCTACCTGTCGCGGCTCTCATCCGAATGGGAGTGCTGGGCGCTGTTCGAGGACGCAGCGCTCGAAGAGCAGGAGCGACGACCCATCACACGCGATGACCCTGCGCTGACGCGCATCGCCGAGCTTTACGGCCTCACGGTCTTCTGAGCGCCTCACGCCGCCGACCTGTCCACCGACCGGCCTCTCACGGCCGCCTCGACCTCGTCACGCAGGAAGATCCATCGCCGTCCGAGCTTGCGTCCAGGTAGCAGTCCGCGCCGCGCGTATTCAAGGACCGTTGAGATCGGGAGGTGCAGCAGCTCGGCGACATCGCGGCCGTCGAGCACGTCGTCGCGCGTGAGCGGCGGATGAGTGGCTATGGATTTGGGAATGGTGCTCATCGACGTCTGGGCATAGGAATTGGTGTTGTGGGTTAGTGACCCCAACCCGCCCGGACCGGCCAACGAGTTCGCGGCCCAGCCCGCGCTTCTTCGCTCGGCTCTACGCGAGCGGTCGCCCAACCGAGCCTTCGACAGCGAACCAGCCGTGGCCACCTCACTCGCTACAGCGGGCTGACGGCCCTCCCGAGCGGTCTCACGTCGCTTCGCTCCCACAGCAGTACAGACGAGATGCACGGCTGTGCCGTGGCACAGCGAGCGCCGTGCGAATTTCGTGGCCGGTTTGGCGCGTTGAGGGTCATCACCCATGTGATGACGGCGGCGAGCATAGGTGCGTCCCGAGGTGGCGGGTACGCGCGCTACATGGAGAGCAAGACGGTTGAGCCCGAGCGCGGGGACTACTACCTGACCCCCGACGGCGAGATGGCGCAGGCTCCCGGCCGCTGGCTGGCCGATGCCGAGACCCTGGAGAGGCTCGGGGTTCAGCCCGGCGAGCCGGTCGACGGCGCGGACTTCATCGCGCTGATGGAGGGCCGTCACCCTGGCAGCGGCCGGTGGCTTCGTCCCGAGGGCGCTGGCGGCGGCCGGGGTGGCGGGATCGACGTGACGTTCAGCGCACCGAAGTCCGTCTCGACGGTGTGGGCGCTCGGCGACCCGTGGCAGCGCGAGCAGATCGAGCAGGCCCACGCCAGCGCGGTCGAGCAGACGGTCCTCTATCTGCGGGAGCAGGTGCCCGCTGTGCGGCGTCGCTACAGCGGCCAGGTCGTGGAAGAGCGCGCCAAGGACGTGATCGCCACCGAGTACCGGCACACCACCGCCCGCGGCGTCGCGGGAGCGCAGGCCCCAGACCCGCAGCTGCACAGCCACGTCGTCATCACCGGCGCTGTCCGCGAGGACGACCGGATCGTGGCGGTCGCCTCCCGGCCGATCTTCCGCAGCGCACGTGAGCTTGGCGCGTTCTACCGCTCCGCGCTCGCCGACGAGCTCGTGCGGGAGGGCTACATGATCGAGCAGGGCACCGGTAAGGATGGCAGGTACTTCGAGATCGCCGGTGTCCCCCGCGAGCTGTGCGAGGCCTTCTCCGGGCGCTCCCGTGAGGTCGCACGCGCGGCGGAGCGCTTCCGTGCCCGCTACGGCCGAGCACCCGAACGTGGCGAGCTGCGCAACCTCGCGCTCGAGAACCGCCGGTCCAAGGAGCTGACCACACGCTCAGATCTACAACGAGCATGGACAGAGACCGCCCGCGATCACGCGTTTGGCTCCAATGAGGCCGTGCGACTGATCGGCGCATCTAAGCGGCCAAAGGCCGAGCGCGCGATCGAGGATCGTGTCGAGGCGAAGCTGACCGAGCGGCACGCCGTCTTCGAGCAGCGCGGCCTACGCGCGATCGTGCTGGAGCAAGCCGCCGGAGAGATGGCGCCGGATCAGGCGCTCGCCGTCGCGCGGGAGATGGTGAGCGACCGGCGCGTGCTGACTCTGGAGGGCGGGCGGATGACCACGCTGGCGGTTCGCGCCCAGGAGCAGGCGATCGAGCGGCGCGGCTCTCATCTCTCCCAGCCCGCGGGCCGAGACGTCGGCCACATTGCACGCGAGAACGCCGCGCGTGAGGTCGCGGAGCGCATCGGCGGGTCGCTCGGCTCAGAGCAGCGCCACGCGCTCGAAGTCCTCACCGGCCCCGAGCGCGCCGCGGTGCTCGTGGGCCCCGCCGGGACCGGCAAGGGAGTCGTGATTGACGCCGCCGCCCGCGCGGAGCAGCACGCCGGGCGAGACACGATCGGGGTGGCAGTCTCCGGGTCCACCGCAGAGCGCCTCGGCGCCGACAGCCCCCGCTCGCCGGGCAGACACTCACCCTGGACGCGCTGGTCGCCCGAGCGAACACGGGGGGCATACACGTGGGCAGCGACACGACAGTGATCCTCGACGAGGCGGGGATGGTCGACCACAAGCGCCTCGACGCCCTGACCGAGCTCGTGGAGCGCTCCGAAGCGAAGCTGATCGCTGTCGGCGACGGCAAGCAGCTCCCCTCGATCGGCCCCGGCGGCATGTTCGACCGGCTCGCCCGCCACGCCTCCACGGTTGAGCTCGCGGACATCCACCGCACCAAGGACCCCGCCGACCAGCGCGCGTGGCAAGCACTACGCGCAGGAGAACCAGAGCGCGCGATGGCGCACTACGCCTCACGCGGCCAGCTACACCTCTCAGACACCCGCGGCCAAGCAGCAGAGCAAGCCGTACAAACATGGGCCACGCTCACAGAGGGGCGGGATATCCGCGAGGTCGCATTGATCGCCGACGCCTCCAACCAGGAGATCGACCGGCTCAACGCCCGCGCCCAACACCTACGCGCACAACGAGGCGAACTCGGAGACCACGAGACCGCGCTACCCGGCGTCCACTACGGCCTACGCGAAGGCGACCTCATCGCCTTCACCGCCCAACACCGCCCCCGAGGGCAGCCCCGAGTCGAGAACGGCACCCGCGGACAGGTCAGCGCCATCCATGACCGCGGCGTGACCGTCACGCTCGACGGATCACAGCGCAAAGTCCAGCTCGCCAGCGAGGATCTCGACTCGCTGAGACTTGCCTACGCGCAGCACGTCTACCGGCAGCAGGGCGCGACCGTCGAGCGATCCGTCGTGCTCACCGGCGGCTGGCAGACCAGCAAGGAGACCGCCTACGTCGAGGCGACCCGCGCTCGCCACGGCACTACCTGGTTCATCGCCCGCGACGACCTCGGCAACGAAGGGCAGGACGCAGCGAGGATCACGCGCCTCGCCCAGCAGATGTGCAACAGCCGTGTGCAAACCCCATCGCTCGCGCACTCGGAGCGCCCCGGCCCCGGCTGGACGCCCGGCCGAGACCCCCTACGACCTCGCTCCCGGCTCTCACCAACACACTGGCTCGCCCGCACGCTCCAACGCGACAAGCCCGACCGCAGCACGAGCCGCGGACGCTGACCAAGCCGCTCGCGTTCTCTCCGCTACAGCTACCAGCGTCCGATTTTCCACCTACAACTCGACGACATCAACTTTCGGACGGCGGAAAGAGCCTAATTGCGAAGGTCCCGCGGACAACTCCGCCGTTTCCGGCGGAACGTCGTGTCAAGGATCTTGACATTTTGCTCCATGTCAGGAGGGCTTGGCGAAACGGGTAGCGACACGTTTGGAAAGGTTTGGAAAGGTTTGTGGTTATTTGCGAACCACGGCGATAGCGTCGTCAAGGATCGCCAGCAGGTCTGAGAGATATGTGTCAACGAACCGTGGGCCACCGATCCTCGGAATCCCATCCATCTTCGAGTCCCAATACCCGTCGAGGCCCCTGAGGCGAGTGACGAACTCAGGTGCGGCATCAAGCAGCACCGCCTCCATCCGGTCACGGCAGGCGTCTACGTGCGACTCGAAGGGCGCGAAGTCAGCCACGGTCCCTGGCAGCTCGTCGAGGAGGCTTTGACCGTCTCGGCGCAGCGCGCGAAGCTCTCGTGCGAATGACTCCTCTCTCCGCCACAGCCATCGATGTAGAAGGGGGGCCAGCGCGATGTAGAGGCCAGCGATGACGAAGGCCCCAAACGGATAGACAGGCCAAACCGGTAGTCCGCTGTGGTTGGAGGCTGCGGCTACTCCCCAAGCGATCGCCCCACCTCCTGTGATGGCGGTCACCACACCACCCACTGCGCTCCATGCTGCTTTGTCTTCTGAACTCGGGGACCACATGATCCCGCAGCCTACGCCGACTAGACCGCCATGAATGGTCGCGGCAAGCGAAGACTTCGCCCAGGGGACGCGAGCTCTCAGGCGAAGCGAAATGTCCAGCCGCGTTCGCGGACGATGCCGGCCAGCGGACCGATCAGGTCGACGGTGTTCTCACAAGTCATCCTCTCAGTGTTGAGGCGACCGTCGTGCATCAGGACGACCGAGTCCTCTGTCAGCGGCTTGGGCTGGTCGTACTCAGGTTGCGGCTCGCCGGTTCGGACCTGTTGGACCATTGCGTCGGCGGTCTGCTCGAGAGCGAAGTCTCGGACATCGACATCCCAGAAGATGAGCTCAAGGTCGTGGGCGGCTGCAACTTCATCGCTGTGAGGCTGGTTAGTTTCGCCGCCGACGGGTCGCCACAGAGTCGGTGTCGGAGCGCCGAGCGACGTGAGGACATCAAGCGTTTGAGTGATGTCGGCGTCGATCTCGTCAGGCTTCATTTGACCGTGCCCGCGGCTATGGCTCCAGCAATGCGGCTGAACCCGATGTCCGCGCGCGAGCTCGTCGCACACGATGTCCTTGTGACGCGCAGCAAGCTCACCTACCACGAAGAACGTGGCCTTGGCGTCAGCTTCGTCCAACGCGTCGAGAATCTTGGGGGTCCAGTCTGGATGCGGTCCGTCGTCGAAGCTCAGGGCAACCGGCATAGAGCTGACATTACCCTGCCGCTCAGAGGAAAGCAGTTCTCATCTCAGCGCCTCTACTGGTCGAAGGTCATATGCTTCAGCCGCCACTGAATTTGCAGGCTTGGAGGTCTTCCTTCAGCCCTTCCGGGACCTTTGCGCCGTGGGTTAGCGCGTACGAGAGTGCTTCAAATTCCGGGAGCGTGTCGTGCGCTTCGATCTTGTGCAGCGCGCAACGGCAGAGCGAGGACGAGCCTTCGTCGGCTTTGCATCCGGTGAGGAACGCCTGCTGTGCTGCCGCCGGGTACGTGTGTTCCCGCTTGTGCCGCTTTCCTTCGGCTTCTTCGCGTTCGGCCATTTCGTTGAGTTCCTTCGCGGCTTTAGCTCCACGTTCGCGTTCGCTGGCGATGTGGCTCTTTTCGGCTGGTGTCAGCGACGCTTCTTCTTGCTTGAGACGTTCTTGCTCGGCCTTACCTTCGGCCAGCGTACGTTTCGAGCTGGCAAGCGTAGCTTCGATCGATCGTTGGCTGCGTTCGCACTCCGGCATCGTTTCGACGGACCCGAGTGCGCGCCGGTGGAGGCACGTCGCTTTCACCCGCTTCCCGATGGCTGCACTTTTGGCTTCGGCTGCTGCTGTGCCCGGAGCCTTTTCGGCTTCATGAGCGTGGTCTTCGGCTGCCTGGCGTACGGGGACCTGATCGCTGCGGTTGGGCGTGCTGGAGCCGCACCCGGCACAAAGGCCAGCCGCTAGAACGGCAAGAATGGTCATGCGCCTGCTCATCTCAGCACTTGCATCCGAAATCCTTCGTTGCTGTAGCGGATCGTCTGCTGTCCCGCGAGTCTACATTTCTGAGGTCGAGGATCGCAGTCGTTGGAGCCGAAGCTGCTGGTCGGGCAGCCACAAATGGAGCCATATTGAAACCTCGGCGACCCCCCTCGGAACGCGAAAACCAGCGCTCTTGCAGGGCTACCCGATGAGCGATGCTGGGCTCGAACCTCAACCTCCTGCCTGCAAACCGCCGCCGCGCTGATTCCCCGCAAAATCAGGCCCGATGTGGTACTCATCTGCGGTACTCTCCGCCGAAACCGAATACCAATCGAAAACCACATGCCCCCTCAAAACCACCGATTTGCAGGTACTTTCTCCAATGGAGCCAACCGGGATCGAACCGGTGACCTCTGACGGGGTCCCCTTGAAGTGAGCCAGGCTGGATGCGTGGTCGTGTTTCCCGTGATGGGATGGAAGGATGGACACGATCATGAAGCGACACAGGCATACGCCGGAGCAGGCGGTGAGGAAGATCAGGGAGGGCGAGCGGCTGTTGAACGAGGGCCGCGAGTTCGTGGAGGTGCTACGCCAGCTGGAAGTCAGCGAGGCGACGTGGAATCGTTGGCGTGCGCAGTACGGTGGGATGAAGGCTGATGAAGCCAAACGCTTGAAGCACTTGGAGGGTGAGAACCAGCGGTTGAAGAAGCTGGTCGCGGAGCAGGCGCTGGATATCGACATGCTCAAGGAGCTGGCGGAGGGAAACTTTTGACCCCGGGGCGTCGGCGTAGGGCCGTCGGCACCTTGCAGGAGCGCTTCGGGGTTTCAGAGCGCAGGGCGTGTCGTGTCGCGGGCCAGCACCGCTCCACGCAACGCAAACAGCCGCGGCCGCCACGCAGTGAGGATGAGCGTTTGGCGGGTCGCCTGCGGGAGATCGCGGGGGATCACCCGAGGTGGGGTTGGAAGACCGCGCACACGATCCTGCTGCGGGAGGGCTGGAGCATCAACCGTAAGCGGACCCGTCGGATCTGGCGCCAGGAGGGCCTGCGGCGGCCCGTGAAGACCCGTAAGCGCCGTCGCCTCGGGACGGGGCAGGCAGCGCGTCTGAGAGCGACCGGGCCAAACGAGGTGTGGGCTTTTGACTTCCAGTTTGATGAGACCTCCGACTGCCGCAGGATCAAGCTCTGCAACATCGTCGATGAGTACACCCGCGAGGCGCTGGCGATCAGAGTCGCGCGCAACTGCACCGCCGAGGACGTCATCGCCATCCTCGAGAGGCTCGTCGCCGATCGTGGCGCCCCGAAATACCTCAGAGCTGACAACGGGCCGGAGATGATCGCCTGGACGCTGCGCGACTACTGCCGCCTCGCCGGCACCGAAACGGCGTACATCGAGCCAGGGTCACCGTGGGAGAACCCATTCGTGGAGTCATTCAACGGCCGGCTCCGTGACGAGCTGCTGAACATCGAGGAGTTCGCCTGCCTCACTGAGGCAAAGGTCATCATCGAGGACTGGCGCATCCAGTACAACACCTACAGGCCACACTCAGCCCTCGGCGGGCTCACACCCACCGAGTACGCAGGAAGAGAAACCAACCACAACCAACCAGACCACGCATAGACCCTGGGCCACCTACAGGGACCCCCTCACAGTACGGCGGGATGAAGGCCGATGAGGCCAAGCGGCTAAAGACACTGGAGGTGGAGAACCAGCGGTTGAAGAAGCTCGTGGCTGAGCAAGCGCTGGACATCGACATGCTCAAGGAGTTGGCGGAGGGAAACTTTTGACCCCGGAACGCAGACGCCGCGCTGTCGGTCGGCTGCAGCAGCGTTTCGGGGTTTCCCAGCGTCGTGCATGTCGCGTTGCCGGCCAGCATCGCTCCACGCAACGCAAACCGCCGCCGACACCCAGACCGGCGGATGAGCGGCTCGCTGGACGGCTACGGGAGATCGCCAGCGAGCATCCGCGTTGGGGGTGGAAGACCGCGCATCAGATCCTGCTCAGAGAGGGCTGGACGATCAACCGCAAGCGGACACGCCGTGTTTGGCGTCAGGAGGGCCTCAGGCGGCCCGAGAAAGCGAGGAAGCGTCGTCGGCTGCCCGGTGGACAGAGGCAGCGCCTGAGGGCCACGAGAGCGAACGAGGTGTGGGCTGTCGACTTCCAGTTTGATGAGACGGCCGACCGGCGCAGGATCAAGCTATGCAACATCGTTGATGAGTACACCCGCGAGGCGCTCGCGATCCGCGTCGGTAGATCGTGCACAGCCGATGACGTCGTCGAACTCGTCGCGGGCCTGGTCAGCGAGCGCGGCGCACCGGCTTACCTGCGCTCCGACAACGGCCCGGAGTTCATCGCGTGGGCGCTGCGGGATTATTGTCGAATGGCGCTTATGGCCACAAGCTACATCGAGCCAGGCAGCCCGTGGGAGAATCCGTTCGTTGAGTCCTTCAACGGCCGCCTTCGCGACGAGCTGCTGAACATCGAGGAGTTCGGCTCGATCACCGAGGCAAAGGTCCTGATCGAGGACTGGCGCAACGAGTACAACACCTACAGACCACACTCAGCACTACACGGACTCACACCCACCGAATACGCAGCCATCGAGACAGAGAACAACCAAAACCAACCAGAACACGCATAACCCCTGGACTCCTCACCGGGACCCCATCAGAGCGGCGAAGCGGACATCCCCACATACCAGGCCGAGGAGTTGCTCGCCACCAAGCTACGCGCGCTCTACCAGCGCAGCAAGGGCCGCGACCTCTTCGACATATGGCTCGGGCTCACAATCCTGCAAGCAGACCCCACACAAATCACCGCCGGCTTCCACCACTACATGCGCGACGCCGCATTCAGCTTCCCCGAACTGCGCGACAATCTCACCGCCAAGCTCGCAAACCAGAGCTTCCTCCACGATCTCGACACACTCCTGGCCAGCTCGCCTCCCGAGTACGAGCCGAGGGTAGCCGCCGACATCCTCATGCGAGAACTCGGCAGCAGATTGCGAAACGCACCGCCTGTCGAGGAGATGACTCCGTTGGATTTGCTATAGGACAAACGCTGCGCCCGATTCCAGACCACCGACTCCACGAAACCAGAGACAGAGCACGGCCTCCAAGATTCCCGGCGCGGTTCAGGTGGCTACATGACCTTCGCTGTTGGCCGTCGAGCTTACGCCAGGGGATAGGTGCCAGCCCGCAGGGTCGCCCAGTAGTCTGGCGATCGTGACCGAGAGCATCGATCAGCTTTGGGCATCGACCATCGAGCAGCTTAATCGCCTTCAGGCGCTGACCGAGCAATGCGGTTTCGCGTCAAACCAGCTATCTAACACGCCGTCTGCGGCCCACACAGCGATCGTGTTCGGCGAAACTGAGTTCGTTGTCTTGAGCATCGAATTTGGAGCCGACGGCCTTCTGTTCCTCTCATCCGGCGTCTTGCGAGACATCACCGCTGACAAGTTGACCGCCCTCGAGGGATGCAACGCACGCACGAGAAGCCGGCCCGCGTATCCGTGTTTTCTTGCGCCGGCAGACGGGCCACTTGGCTGCGATGTCATCATCCAGCAGGCGCATCCAACCCAACTACTGTTCGAGGCCCCCGTGAGGGGGTCCCTGTAGGTGGCCCAGGGTCTATGCGTGGTCTGGTTGGTTGTGGTTGGTTTCTCTTCCTGCGTACTCGGTGGGTGTGAGCCCGCCGAGGGCTGAGTGTGGCCTGTAGGTGTTGTACTGGATGCGCCAGTCCTCGATGATGACCTTTGCCTCAGTGAGGCAGGCGAACTCCTCGATGTTCAGCAGCTCGTCACGGAGCCGGCCGTTGAATGACTCCACGAATGGGTTCTCCCACGGTGACCCTGGCTCGATGTACGCCGTTTCGGTGCCGGCGAGGCGGCAGTAGTCGCGCAGCGTCCAGGCGATCATCTCCGGCCCGTTGTCAGCTCTGAGGTATTTCGGGGCGCCACGATCGGCGACGAGCCTCTCGAGGATGGCGATGACGTCCTCGGCGGTGCAGTTGCGCGCGACTCTGATCGCCAGCGCCTCGCGGGTGTACTCATCGACGATGTTGCAGAGCTTGATCCTGCGGCAGTCGGAGGTCTCATCAAACTGGAAGTCAAAAGCCCACACCTCGTTTGGCCCGGTCGCTCTCAGACGCGCTGCCTGCCCCGTCCCGAGGCGACGGCGCTTACGGGTCTTCACGGGCCGCCGCAGGCCCTCCTGGCGCCAGATCCGACGGGTCCGCTTACGGTTGATGCTCCAGCCCTCCCGCAGCAGGATCGTGTGCGCGGTCTTCCAACCCCACCTCGGGTGATCCCCCGCGATCTCCCGCAGGCGACCCGCCAAACGCTCATCCTCACTGCGTGGCGGCCGCGGCTGTTTGCGTTGCGTGGAGCGGTGCTGGCCCGCGACACGACACGCCCTGCGCTCTGAAACCCCGAAGCGCTCCTGCAAGGTGCCGACGGCCCTACGCCGACGCCCCGGGGTCAAAAGTTTCCCTCCGCCAGCTCCTTGAGCATGTCGATATCCAGCGCCTGCTCCGCGACCAGCTTCTTCAACCGCTGGTTCTCACCCTCCAAGTGCTTCAAGCGTTTGGCTTCATCAGCCTTCATCCCACCGTACTGCGCACGCCAACGATTCCACGTCGCCTCGCTGACTTCCAGCTGGCGTAGCACCTCCACGAACTCGCGGCCCTCGTTCAACAGCCGCTCGCCCTCCCTGATCTTCCTCACCGCCTGCTCCGGCGTATGCCTGTGTCGCTTCATGATCGTGTCCATCCTTCCATCCCATCACGGGAAACACGACCACGCATCCAGCCTGGCTCACTTCAAGGGGACCCCGTCACCCGGATTCTTCAAGCACAGCGTCGAGAGTTCTCCCAACGTAGCGCGGGATACACGAGAGAGACTGCTGGCACTGGGTGGCTATCCATTCAGATGGACGGAGGAAGAGGCGCAGCGCGTTGCCGCGCGCGCTGTGTAGCGCTGACGCCGCGGCACCGTTGCGGAAGTCCCGGGCTAGGGGCCAATACCGTTTACCTTGAGGCCGGAGCTTGCTACGCCCAGGCCGGGCGGGGTCGGCATTACAACAGCGGTGCCCCATAGGGAGGAAATCGCCCCGACCCGCCGCGTGGCTCGCGTGCGCGTCGCCTGTCGGCGCGCGATCGACGAGCACCGGTTACGCGACCGCACCAAGCGGTCGGTACAGGCAGCCAGGCCGTGCGGACCGCGACCACAGTCGCCCAAGACTGCGGCCATCGTGTGCCGAGTGCCGGTCGCGATCAGGCCGCCTGCGCTGCGCCGATCGCATACGGCACGATGTCGGTCAGGTCGCGCAGCACCTTCGTTCCAAACCGATCCTCCAGATCAGTCCGTTCGACGAAGTCGGTCCAGACGCGCTCGGTGACGACGACATCGCAGTAGACGATTGCCCGCGAGAGGGCGCTGAAATCATTCATGTCGTTCTCCTCCCACGGCTTGGGCGATGCCTCGTGGCGCAACCGACGAAGTTCGAGGTGGACGGCCATCATCGGAGTTAGCTGGATCAGCTGTTCCATCCCGGTACGTCCGCTGTCGTAGACACGGCCCCAATGGAGACCAGCCGCCTTGAGTGCCGCCGTGATCCCTTTCTCGAACTCTCCGAAGACCTCGACCGAAGTAGCCCGTCGATTCCCGTCGCCGCGATGGTAACCGTGCGGACGGCGAACGGTTCGCATTTGCTCCTGTTCCTCTGCGAATGCCTTCGCGACTGCTCGGCCAGCGTCCGGGTCGTAGTTCGGCGCTTCGAATCCGGGCGGCGCTCCGACGAGCGCCGCGAACTCCAAGACTTCGTTAGCCCATTTTTTGATGGGCTCCCGTATCTCGCCGGGCACGTCCGACGGTGGCTTGTAATCGATCGCGTTCCGACCGAATGCGTGGTTTAGACCTATACCGAACGCCTGCGCAGACCTCGGCACAGTCGGCCGCCCAAACATCACCGAAAGCGAACGGTCGATCTCCGCCTCGTACAGGCGACGGTGATTACCGATCGTGTGCCAGCGTGAGAGTTCGACCATCGTCTCCGCCAGTGCCACACGCGACTCCCAGTCGGTCCGGTGGTGGACCTCCATTACATGCTCCATAGACAGCGGCAACGACACCCAGCCGTGCTCGACGGCCTCCCGCAGGACCAGCAAAGCGTCCTGGAAGCGGTTGCCGTCCCGATGGCCTACGCGGGCCTTCAGAAGACCAACCCAGTCCTTCTGGTCCAAATAGACGCGGAGCACAGTTCCAGAGTAGCCCGCCAACCAGCGGCTGAGTTCGTTTGCGGAAGCGCTCATCGCGCCGCTCCTTAACCCCGCCTATCGTCCCAAACGGCACTGTCGAGCGACTCCCGTCGGAACGACTGCTTCGCCCTGACCCCGTCACGTCCCCTCATAAGTTTCGTACGGCTGCGTACCCCCGGCAACCACAGCCCACGCCAGCACACCGGCGACAACGACCACGGCGAACAGCACCCGCTTGAAAGCACCAATCCGCGACCAGCCGCCACGACGCGAGAGAATCCCCTCAGACGCAGGCCCCCGACCTCGATTACGCACGTCGCCTCCCGTTACGCATAGCTTGATGACCGCCTGTATCGAAAATCTTCACTTAGAGGGCCTAACAAAAGTGGTTGATGTGGTTCATGCAGATGGTTGCGCATGCGAGGGTGGGCATGGCTTCGTGGATGTCGGCGCGGCGGGCGTGTCGGCGGGCGAGGTAGCGGTTGGCGTGCAACCAGGAAACGGTTCTCTCGACCACCCAGCGGTGGCGGCCCAGGCCAGATCCGCGAGCGGCCTTGCGTCTTGGGATCTTGGGGGTGATCCTCCGGGCACGCAGCTCGGCGCGATGTTTGGCCGAGTCATAAGCCCCATCGGCGTAGACCCAGCGGGGCCGGAACTTGCCGTGAACGCCGACCGGAGGCACCCGGTCGATGAGCGCCAGCAGCTGGGTGATGTCGTTGCGGTTGGCGGCGGTCAGGATGACCGCGAGCGGGATGCCCTTCCCGTCGAGGATCAGGTGGTGTTTGCTGCCAGGACGCGAGCGATCCACTGGGGATGGGCCGGTGTGCTCGCCCCCCCCTTTGGCCCGCACATGCGAGCTGTCGATGACCGCGCGGGTCCAGTCGAGCTGCCCGGCGTCTTGCAACTCGTCCAGGAGCACATGGTGCAGGCGCTCCCAGACGCCGGCTTCGTTCCATTCCTGCAGGCGCCGCCAGCACGTCATCCCAGACCCGCAGTCCATCTCCTGCGGTAGGTGCTCCCACGGAATCCCGGTCTTCAACACGAAGATGATGCCCGTCAACGCTGCCCGGTCGGGCACCCTGGGACGCCCAGTGATCTGCGGCGCCCTGACCGGCAAAAGCGGCTCGATTCGAGCCCACAACTCGTCACTCAGCAAAGGTTTAGCCATAGCCCCGGTCTTCGACACCCAGACTCAGAACCCTACCTTTTGTTAGGCCCTCTTACGGCCGAGCGACGCTCGACACGCCGACGAACCTACCCCCGAGGCTCCTCCCGGCGGCGCCCTTGTTTCTCAGTTGACAACCATCCAAATCGTTGAAAATGCGAATGATTCGCATTTTGTTCGACGGGGCATCTGTCGCCGTGCCACAACCATCGCCTGAGCGAAGGCCTCCCAGGTGAATGTGGCCTCGCGCTCTATTCCGAGCTGCGCAAGACGCTCGGCCAGAGCTGGGTCCTCCAGCAGCTCGTTGAGCGGCAGGGGATCCCCGTGCCGGTCACTCACTCGCCCTGGTAGGCGAGGACCCTACCGCCGCTCGGTTGACGCTTCCGCGGTGTCTTCGCCCAGCGTCCAGTCGTGACCTTCGACGAGCGCTTTGAGCGCGGCGCGCTCCTCGGGGCTGCGGCGCATCATGTGCGCGTAGACGCGCAGTGTGAACCCGGGGTCGGTGTGCCCGAGCTGGTGCATTACGTAGGTGGGGTCCTTGCCGATCCCGAATAGCACCGTAGGCGAACGTGTGCCTGAGCTTGTGCGGGGTGATCCCCCGCGGGAGTGGCTGGCCGCCACGCTCCGCGAGCAGCTGCTCGGCACGGGCGACAACAGGGGCGACGATCCTCTGGCGGAGGTTGTGGCGGTTGCGGGCGTTGCCGTGGCGGGTGGCGAGGATCGGGTCGTTAGGGCCGGTGCCGTTGGTGGCCTTGTGCTCGGTCAGGATCTCCCGGAGCAATGGGAGCATGTCGATCTCACGGACGCCGGCGTCTGTCTTGTCGCGCCCGACCTCGATCCGGCCGTTCGCGAGGTCCTGGTCGCGGCCGAGCAGCGCCCCGGCCGACGAGGCCCTCGGGCCGCCCAGCATCAACAGCGCGATCGCGGCGCGGCGCCCCTTGGTTCGTGATTTCGGGTCGCGGTCGAGCTCGCCGGCGGCCTCGAGCATCACTGCGATATGTTCGGCGCTGTCCAGGTACACCGGGCGGGGTTTTGTGACCTTCAGCCGCCGGCGCTTGCCCTTCGCGGGGTTGGCCGGGATCAGATCGTGCTCGACGGCAATCTCAAGGATCTGCGAGAGCAGGAACAGGTGCATGTTGATCGACCGGTTCGACAGCGGCCGCTCGCTGCGCTGGTAGCTGCGACCGCGCCGGTCGACGACCACGACCGTCCTCGTCTTGCCTTCCTGAGCGGCCGCGGTCAGCCGCGCGGCCTCGTGGGCCTTCTCCTGCCGGTAGCGGTCGACCTCGCTGATCGTGATCTGCGAGAGCGTGTGCTCGGCGAAGAACGGCAACAGGTGCTTGGTGAGGTCGTTGCGGTAGCTGCGCGCGGTGTTCGCCGCGAGCTCGGGCCGCTTGGCCGCGAACCACTCGGAGGCGAACTCGTGAAACAAAGGATCGCTCTCCGCCTTGGCGGGCTCTGGCCGGGGAGGCTTCCAAACGCCGAGATCGATATCGCGCAGCACGACCTGCAGCTCGCGCTCGGCCTGGCGTAGGGTCCAGCCGTCCTCGGGGCGCCCGAGCGTGATGTACTCGCGTTTGCCGTAGGCCCAGACCCGCAGCGCGAAGCTGCGCTGACCCTTGCCGGGCCTCAGCACCTGGCCGGTCGCCGGGCGCCCGCCCATCAGCTCGGCCTGCCCATCAGGGCCACCCACCGGCGGCTTCCTGGGAGCCCGAACGGGCATGACGGCCAGTATCCAGCCCGGGGTGTATGCCGTGGCGCACTGCGAACGAGAAGACGGCCGGCTCTAAGCATCACGGCCCTCGATCGGTAGTAGCTCCACGCCGGTCGAGGTGCGCCTGGCGCTCCGGCGGCGCTGCGGACGGGCTCGCGGGGGTGCCGGTATCGGCTGGCGCAGCTGTGCGGCGGCCTGCACGTATTCGTCCACGCGCGATGGCCAGAACGCGAGCCGTGGCCTTGACCCTGACCCGAGCCTGACCGCACCGAGCTCGCCGGCGTGTTCGTAGACCCACCATCGCGAGCGGCCTATCCGCCGCGCGATCTCGCTCGCGTCAACCAACGCCTCAGGCCGCCCGGAAGCCAGGCCGGCGAGCCGTACACCGAGCTGCTCGCGGGTTACCCCGAGCCGATCAGCGAGCGGCTCAATCAACAACGGAGCGAGCCTGTCGCCCAATAGCGGGGCGAGCTTGTCAGCCAGCGGCGGCGTGAGCTTGTCCGCTAGCAGCGAGGCGGGTTCATCGATCAGCCGCTCGTCGGCCACGGTCAGTCGGGTGACCTGCCCGGCCCGCGACCCCTTCCGGTGGCTGGCACGGCGATCGTGGTGATCGAAAAAGTCGGACGGTGAGGTCATGGTGAGACTTGTTTGGGAAGAGGCGGCGGCTTGCCTTCTAATCAGCCGCGCGAGCATGAGCCGAGCTGCGCACGCAGCACCCGGCCTGCGCCACTGCAGTTCCCAGGCCGGGCCGGGCGCTTAGAGCCTGTCTCAAAACATCCGGCACGCCCGGATGCGTCCCTGTACACGGCGCTGGATCGCCACGTGACGTCTTGCACGTGCCACCAGCACGCGCCACGACGACCCGCGACGACCAGCTTGGTCCATGAACGCCCCGAACGCACCGTCTGTTTTGAGACAGGCTCTTAGACGAGGGGTCCGCGAGCAGCCGACGGATCACACACCTCGCAGCCCCATGCGACGCTGCGACTGGGCAACCGGAGACCTCACCGAACAGGTCGACAACACCACTGACGAGAAAGTCCTGCAAAGAGGCCGGTTCCCGGGCAGCCGACGCCCTTGCCTCGCCGCGCTCAGCGGCCACAGACCGCACCGACCTCATCAAACAGCGCACTGGCCACAAAACCCTGCAAACAAGCCGCTTGCAGCCGGAGCAAGACCCACCACAACGCCCATACTGCCCAATCACTGCCCAATCGCTGAAACTGTCCCGCACCGCCAGACCAACAGAAAACCCCGCATTGCAGGGCTTTTTGCAATCGGGGCGATTGGTGGTGCTTGGCTCTGCGGCTGGCGATTCGTGGGGCCGTGTGCGGTTTTGTGGGCGGCCGGGGCCCTCTTGGAGCGTCTCGGCGGCGCGCTCGCTACTGCCCGCCGCCGAGCAGCCCGCCGCGCTTCTCGGGGATGGCGAACCCGGGTGGTGCCGTCGCCGGGAGCTGTGCCGGTGGCCGCGGCTTGGGCGGAGCCTGTGGTGTGGTTTGGGGTGCCTTGACGGCCATCGCTTCAGGTTACCCGATGAGGCTGAGCGTCCAGAGGATGACCTCGACAGCGAGCAACGCACAGCTCGCGGCCAGGCAGTCCGAGAGGTCAGCGATTTTGTTTCGGTTGGCCTCCAGATAGGGCTGCACCCAGATACCGGCCGAGCGGTACGCCTCCACCACATCAGACACACCACGGTGGTCGCTCTCGGCCAGCAGCGCCTCGCCGCGGAACGCGAAGACGAACGCGTGGGGAAGCAGAACCCAGATCGCGCTACCCACGCACAATGCGAAGGCGACCATCGCCAGCACGCCCCAGACGTCGAGAGACCCGCGGCTCGTCTCGGCGCCGAAGAACGAGCCCGCGATCGATGCCGCGGCGAGCACCGTGCCAGCGCGCGCCCTCAAGCCCGCCAGCGCGCGCTCCTGCTCAGCCAGCGCGCCAGCGGTCAACTCCCAACTCAGCTGCTCGATCGATTCAGCCACGGGCCAGTTCTACCGATCACCGGGGATGGCACTCTCGGACGCTCCCGGCCGTAGGGGCAACATGGGCCCTTACCGCAGACGCTCCGCGCCGTCTTCGTGCGGGAACCTATGGACGGGGTCGAACAGCCTCGTCGGGTCAAGCGACCTATCCCACCACTGATCGCGCGCCTCGATCCCGGCGGTGCGGTCGCTGGCCGCGTTCGCGTAGGCTCCGACGATACGGTCGAGTGCGCGGCCTTTGTCGCGGTGGCCGTACAGGCGGCGGACGAGGTTGCCTCCGTCCTGGTGGCCCAGGGCGATGGCGACGTCCTCGGAGGACATCTCCAGCTCGTTGACCATGTACCAGCCCGCGAAGTGCCGCGTCGCCAAATAGAGGCTTCCCTCCCACCCCGCGGCGGCACGGACGGCTTTCCAGTGGTAGGCGCGGGAGCTTGGCGTCCAGTGCTCACCGCGCAGCGAGACGAAACAGAACTCCCCCTCATGCGGCAGGCCCTGCAGCGCCGTGCGGGCATGGGCGGTAAGCGGCGCCTCCCTGCGCAGATGGTTCTTCGGCGTGTCAAACCGCCGCGTCGCTGCGCTGAACTGCTGGGCGACCACGATCCTGTCCCGGCCGAAGTCGATCCGCTCCCAGCGCAGCGCGTCAAGCTCCCCCGGCCGCAAGCCCGTGAACGCCGCGACCTGAAGCCACGCCGCGAACGACGGACCCGACAACCTCCGCGCGTGGCCGACCAGCTCCCAGACCTGCCGCTCGCTCGGCGGCTGCTGGTCACGCCGGCCCTTGCCCCTCGAGATGCCGAGCTTCTGAAACGGGTTACGGCCGATCAGCCGGCCCGCCTTCACCGACGCCGCATCGTTGAGCATCGAACACAACCCCTGCACCGAGGAGGAGCGACCACCGCCGGCGAGCCATTGGGCGACGATCTCATCCCCCACCTGGCCGATCGGCACATCCCCGTAGCGCTCCACGAAGCCCTTCGTCAGCTCCCTGCGGCGGATGTCGCTCGACTCCTTCGGCCTGGCGAACAACGGGTCGGTCGTCCAGCGCTCCCAGAACCCCCGCACCGTCACCTCCCGTCCACGGGCATACCCCAGGCGTTCCCTCGCCCTCACACGCGCCTGCTTGGCCTCCGTCTTCGTCGCAAACGTGCCGGGACCGCCGAGCACCCCGGAGACGCTGACGTTCTTCCCGGTGGCGGGATCGTAGACCTGCGCCCGCCAGCGACCCGACGGAAGGCGTGTGACGCTCACGCCGCCCTCCTACGCCCCGATGCCCACGAGATTGCTTACGAGACCCTGAAACGCCGTGTACGCCGCCCCCACGTCACCGACGGCATCCCCTTCAGCGACCATCCGGTCCACCGTCGCCAGGCTCACGCCCATGAGCGTCGCCAGCTCCCGGCGCGACACATAGCGCTCGCCCACCGGCGGCCACCGCGGCGCATCGACTGTGGTCTGGGGGAGATCGCCCTGGCTCATCCCCCTTACTGACCCTCAAACCCCGAAGCCGGCCATGTAATTTCTCTGGTGCCTGTTGGGGCCCTGTGGAAAGCGGGCTGACGGCCGTGAAACGCGGCGGTCATGCAGTGGCGTCCGGTGCCCCGTCGAGGGTGTGGCAGGCGACGGGATGACTCGATCAAACCGGCTGGCCCCTCGTGGGTGCCCTCCGTTGGATCTGTCTCCCGCCGCTTGCCACGGACGCCGCTATGACTTCATAGAAGCGTGCTCATTTGCTCGACATGGCTTTGTCTAGCGGCCTCCACATCACCAGCGCCAACCAGCAAAGGAGACCAAAACTCATGATCGCAATAGGCGTGGACACGCACAAGGAGCAGCATCTCGCCGTCGCCCTGGACGACCTCGGACAACTACTCGCAGAGATCGCCATCACGACCAATCCGGCCGGCTACCGCAAGCTCGTCGACTGGCTCGCGGGACTCGACGGGCAAGTGCTGGTCGGCATCGAGGGCGCCGGCAGCTACGAGGCAAGACTATGCGAGTACCTCCAGGCGAAGAGGGTCGAAGTGTTCGAGGTCGAGCGCCCGCGCCACCGCGAGCGCCGCACCGGCAAGTCCGATCGCATCGATGCTCTGCTGGGCACCAAGAAAGTCCTCGCCCGCGACGGCCTATCGACCCCCAGAGGATCCCGGGACACGCGTGGCGCCACAAGTGCTGCTCGTCGCCTACCCAGCTCCGTCATCGGCGAGCGCTCACGGCTCTACAACCAGCTGCAAGCCCCTTCACGTCAGCGCACCCGGCGCTCTGCGGGAAAGGACCAGCCCAGCCCGCAACGGCGCAAAGCTCGCCGATCGCCTCACAGGGATGCGCACACCCCCACCGCGAGCTCGCAGGAGAACACCACCCTGCAGGTGCTACGCGACATCGCCAACCGCACCAGGGCACTCGACACCCAAGCCAACAGCTACACCCGCGAAATCGAGGAGCCTGTCCGGTCTATGACGCCCACGCCCCCTAGAGGAACCCGGCGTCGGGCCGATCTGCGCCGACAAGCTCCTCGCATTCAACCCAGCCCGCTTCACCAGCGAGGCGGCATTCGCACGCGCCAACGACACCGCACCACAACCCGCCTCCTCCGACAAGACGATCCGCCACCCACCCAGCCGCAGAGGAGACCGCCAAATCAACGCCGCGATACACACAATCGCCTCCCCCGATCAGTCCACCACACCCCCAGCCGCGACTACATGCAACGCCGCATCACCGAAGGAAAAACCAAACGAGAGGCCATGCGCTCCCTCAAGAGATACCCCCCTCCCGCCACCTCTACAACCAGCTCACAAAAACACCCTTGACAACATAGAAGCATCCACCCAATTCTCAAATCGCCCAGCGGCCCCCCACGAAGACCATCCTCAGCGAGCGCGCACCAGACCACCCGACGAGCCCAACCCCCCGCGCTGCAACACCCCTACGCCAACCCCCAAACGAACTCGTTGCCCACGCAACGACCCCAGCACAGACTATATCCACCCCCCTCCGGGGGAGCACGATTTCTGTGCTCGGAAGGCCCGCAGCGTCCGGGCTCACACCTAACGTGCCGGTGTGACCACAGGCCTCGGGACAGCCGCAATCGCGGGCGGCGCCGCAGTGATTGGAGTGCTCTGCGGAGCGCTGCTAAATCGTCGCAACGAGAAGCAAGCTGAAGCCGATCGCTTGCTTGTGTCAGCTCTCAATGATGCGATGATTGCCATCGCTGAGGTAGCTCAAGGCGGTGGCCGCGAGGCCACGGTCCGCTATGCCTCCGCAAAGGCGAGGATCGCGCTATATGCCTCGCCAGTGGTTGTGACTGCCTTCCGCCGGTTTCAAGACGAAGCCAATACTGCCACCGCTGAGGGCCGCGCGCTATTGATCGATGTCGTGCTTGCGGTGCGCAGCGAACTTGGGAAGCAGGCCACCAACCGGGCCGACATAGAAAAGCTCGTCTTTGACCGCGAAGGCACCGCCAGAGAGCCCGATGATTGATGGACTCCGCCCAGGATCGAGTTGACGATGCGCTCACACTCTGGCAAGCCGGACGCCGGGAGGGAGCCTTTCTGCTGGCCATCGTGGCAATAGTCGTGAGAGCCCGCGAGGACTTCCCGAAAAACCCATGGGCGAGGCGGAAAGCTTTCGTCGATACATCGAATCCAAATTTCCAACTCGTCTCTCGGTCGAGTATCGAGGCAGGCTCTGGCCAATTGAGCAAGTCTTCTACAAGTGGTTTCGCTGCGAACTCGTCCATAGCACTGGCCTGCCCATAGACGTCGGCTTCACCGATGACGAGACACCCGGCGAACTGAGCGTCAGAGCCGGCGGCGCACCGGAATACAAGCTGCTCGTCTCACCCAGCTGGTTCCACCAGCTCGTTGCCTGGGCACAAGAATGACATTGCAAAAACGGACCAAAGCTGGCGCGTGCGGTCGCGCGGACCTCGCGTGTGCGGTCCGTGTGCGGTCGGCCGCCAAACCGCGAACCCCAGCGACCCCGCCACCACTGGCCCCACCCCAACCAAACCCCACTCCCCAAGCCAATCCCGAAGCTAGGGAGGCCCCCAGTAGCCACCTGACTCCAACAGCAATTCAATCGGGGCGAACGGTTAGAGTTGGCTTGGATACAGGTGATTTGGGGCTTCTGCATCCCGTTTGCAGCCCTCCAGACCACCCTCATTCCGGGCTTCGAGCCGTCGAGGCCGGGTGTATGCCATCCTGAACGTGCGTATAGCGATCCACACCCGCTATCGCTCGTATGCCCGGCCCCGCGGGAGGACGTGCCGGACGAGTACGGTCTGTGTGGCGCGATCGTAGTCGAAGATCACTCGCCAGTCGCCAACACGCAGCCGGAAGTGCTCGCTGCCCGTGAGCCGCCGGACATCGAGCGAGCGATCGTCGGCGCTGAGACGATCCAACGCTCCCAGAACCTTGACGGGGTCCCCTTGAAGTGAGCCAGGCTGGATGCGTGGTCGTGTTTCCCGTGATGGGATGGAAGGATGGACACGATCATGAAGCGACACAGGCATACGCCGGAGCAGGCGGTGAGGAAGATCAGGGAGGGCGAGCGGCTGTTGAACGAGGGCCGCGAGTTCGTGGAGGTGCTACGCCAGCTGGAAGTCAGCGAGGCGACGTGGAATCGTTGGCGTGCGCAGTACGGTGGGATGAAGGCTGATGAAGCCAAACGCTTGAAGCACTTGGAGGGTGAGAACCAGCGGTTGAAGAAGCTGGTCGCGGAGCAGGCGCTGGATATCGACATGCTCAAGGAGCTGGCGGAGGGAAACTTTTGACCCCGGGGCGTCGGCGTAGGGCCGTCGGCACCTTGCAGGAGCGCTTCGGGGTTTCAGAGCGCAGGGCGTGTCGTGTCGCGGGCCAGCACCGCTCCACGCAACGCAAACAGCCGCGGCCGCCACGCAGTGAGGATGAGCGTTTGGCGGGTCGCCTGCGGGAGATCGCGGGGGATCACCCGAGGTGGGGTTGGAAGACCGCGCACACGATCCTGCTGCGGGAGGGCTGGAGCATCAACCGTAAGCGGACCCGTCGGATCTGGCGCCAGGAGGGCCTGCGGCGGCCCGTGAAGACCCGTAAGCGCCGTCGCCTCGGGACGGGGCAGGCAGCGCGTCTGAGAGCGACCGGGCCAAACGAGGTGTGGGCTTTTGACTTCCAGTTTGATGAGACCTCCGACTGCCGCAGGATCAAGCTCTGCAACATCGTCGATGAGTACACCCGCGAGGCGCTGGCGATCAGAGTCGCGCGCAACTGCACCGCCGAGGACGTCATCGCCATCCTCGAGAGGCTCGTCGCCGATCGTGGCGCCCCGAAATACCTCAGAGCTGACAACGGGCCGGAGATGATCGCCTGGACGCTGCGCGACTACTGCCGCCTCGCCGGCACCGAAACGGCGTACATCGAGCCAGGGTCACCGTGGGAGAACCCATTCGTGGAGTCATTCAACGGCCGGCTCCGTGACGAGCTGCTGAACATCGAGGAGTTCGCCTGCCTCACTGAGGCAAAGGTCATCATCGAGGACTGGCGCATCCAGTACAACACCTACAGGCCACACTCAGCCCTCGGCGGGCTCACACCCACCGAGTACGCAGGAAGAGAAACCAACCACAACCAACCAGACCACGCATAGACCCTGGGCCACCTACAGGGACCCCCTCACCTGAGCACGGATCGGAGGGTCGAGGCGCCGCAACTCCTTCTCGGCGGCGCGCGTGAAGCGCAGCGCTCGCCCGCCGCTCACTCGGCTCCGAGGCCTTGCTTCACCTGCGCCTAGGAGACGGTACGACCGGCGGCGATATCCGCGTCGCTTGCGGCGAGCGCTGCGTGCTCCTCGGGGCTCAGCGGCTCGTCGTCCTCGGGACGCGAGTCCAGCCAGTCGCCGAAGCTCTGGCCGCGCGCAGCGATGAACTCAAGGGTCGCCTCAGCTTCCTGCTCGGTCAGATCCTCGACTCTCTCGCGCAGCTTCTCCTTCGCCGTCATGGGCAAATGGTAGCGGGACCACCGCCAAGGGCTGCTCGGCGCGCTGCGCTTGCTTACTCGACCTCTGGCGCGAGATACTCGTTGGGCTCCTCGACCACCGTGTTCTGTAGCTCGCCGATCCTGTCTATCTCGATCCTGACGACATCGCCGACCTTGAGCAGTCCCTCGGGGAACGGTTGGCGTACCGCTCCGATGCCTGCGGGTGTGCCCGTGGCGATCACGTCGCCCGGCTCTAGCGTGAATGCTTCGGAGAGGTGCGCGACCTGCTCGAAGCAGTTGAAGATCATCTCGCCCGTGTTGGAGTCCTGGCGCAGCTCATCGTTCACGTAGGTCCTGATCGCGAGGTCGTGCGGATCGCCAAGCTCCTCAGCGGTCACGATCCACGGCCCGAGCGGTCCATGCGTGTCGAAGGACTTGCCGATCGTCATTGTCGGCGTGCGCAGTTGCCAGTCGCGTACCGAGACGTCGTTGGCGATCGTGTACCCGGCGATCGCTTCATGGGCCTTCTCGACGGGCACATGACGACAGCGCGTACCGATGACGATCGCAAGCTCGGCCTCGTAGTCGAGCAGGCTCGACACGCGCGGCATGTGGATGTCCGCGTCCGGGCCGACGATGCACGTCACCTGCTTGTTGAAGAAGAACGGCACCTCTGGCGCTTGCAATCCGCTCTCTGCGATGTGGTCGGTGTAGTTGAGCCCGATCGCCAGGTACTTGCGCGGCGTCGCGGGCGCGAGCAGGCGGACGCTCCCGAGCGCGTGGCGCTCCTCGGGAGCGTCCCGCTCCACCACGAAACCGTCCTGGGCGACGCCGTGCCGGATGCGGCCGTCGAGCTCGAATCTGCACAGCCTCATTCGGTGCCCTCCGCTGGCGGGGCGACGGGCGGGCTCAGCTCGCCGGCCGTCGCACGATCGTGGATCGCCTCGAACGATTCGCCGGCAGCGGCGGCGTCGGCGATCCTCTCCGGGTCTACGAACACGCCGATCGGGTTGGCCTCGAACGCTGGGCTCGTGCGCATCCACTCGCTTGAGGCGCTCCAGTCGCCGAAGGTATCGACTTGCAGCTCGACGCGGTTGCCGTCCGGGTCTTTGTAGTAGTAGGAGAGCGTCATCCCGTGGTCGATGCAGATATCCGGCGTGATCCCCTCCTCGCGCAAGCGCAGATAGGTCGCGTTCAAGTCCTCGAAGTGCCCGTACTCGAAGGCGCTGTGGTGCATCCCGGTTCGCGTCTCCTTGTCGGGGTCGTCGGCGAAGCCGGGGAAGCAGAGCAGCGCGATCCGGTGGTTCGCGGCGTCGTTTGTCAGCCACGCCCCGGTCGCGTCTTGGAAGGCCACCTCGGCGCCGACCACGACCGCGTACCAGTCGATCAGCGCCTGTAGCTGTGTGGTCTTCAGGTTGAAGTGATGGAGCGCCGGCTTGATGATCGGATGCGCGGTCATGGAAGTTCTCACCACGGGACCGATGCGCTTGTTTGGTGCAGCAGGCCCGGATTGATGTCTGACTCTTGGTGGACGTGCCTGGGGGGCGTGTAGAAGGTCGCGTAGGGGCGTAGGCGAACCGCAACACGTTTCTCCACACGCGCGCCCTCCTCGACCATCGGGCGCACGTCCTCGGACATCGGCGTCCCGGCCATGACGCCGGCAATACGCATCATCACGTCAACCACGAAGTCGAAGTCAGTCTCGACTTCCGCCTCGCAATAGACCTGCATGTAGGTTGGCGGCCACTGCTCGTCAAGGATGCACAGAGAAACCTTGGGGTTGCGTGCTACGGCCTTCGCCTTCGCGCGCTCGGCCATCGTGGAGACGACAATCTCCTCGGGCGCTGCGGAGTAGTAGACGATCGACATAGCCGGCCCGTGTTGTGCGCGGCCGTATCCGAAGATCGCGGTGCGGTGATCGAGCACGAACTGTCGTCGCTGCTCGGGTGTCATCGGCAGTCCTTTCCTCGGGCGTGCGGGGGCGCGGTGTTTGACGGCAAAGTGCTCATGCTGCGCTTGCGCGCTGGTGCTCCTCGACCTCGCTGGTGAAGGCCGAACGCAGCGTGCTCACTCGCTTGTAGATGATTCGGTCGATCGGCCCAGGCATGAAGGGACGCGCCCTGGTCGCGGCCTTTTGGATGCGCGGCGAGAGGTCCAATTCGCGGCGTCGGTCGATGATCGCTTCGCAGGACTTCTTCGCTACTGAGCTTGCCGGGTGACGCTTGATGTCGTTCTGGCGCCTCACCGAAAGGTCGATCTTCAGCTCCTGCCCCTCGGGCGTGAAGAAGGTGCGGCCCGCTCCGTCGTCGTTATACATATCCCCCGGGTTGATCGTCAGCACGTCAACGCCGTGGGAGTACATTTCCAGCCGCAGGCACTCGAAAAACCCGTTCATCGCGTGCTTGCTCGTGGAATAGCCGAGGTATCCGGCCATCGGCAGGTGCCCGGAGCCCGAAGTCACGTAGGCGATGAGTCCTTTTCGGGCGATGAGGTCTTGCAGCGCATAATAGGTCGGGTACGCAGCGCCGAAGAAGTTGACGTCCATCGAGTCACGGATCGCGTCCAGGCCGGGAAGCTCCTCCAGCTTTCCGAATGTGCCGCTCCCGGCATTCAACACGAGAATGTCGACCGGACCCAAAGCCTCGTTTACGCGCTCGATCAGCGCCTTGCAGTCTGACTCGCTGAACAGGTCCGTGGGTACTGCCACAGCCCTGCCGCCGCGAGCCTCGATCTTGCCCTGTATCGCTTCGAGCCGATCGCGGTTACGCGCCGCGAGAGCGACCGCTGCGCCGTTCGCTGCCAGCTCGAACGCAAGGTGTTCGCCAAGTCCCTGCGAGGCGCCCGTGACCACAGCCATCTTGCCGGCCAGTTTTCTTGTTATCTCCGCCATTGGCGGACCTCCAAATCTTTGTCGCTCAACGGTGTACGTCTTGATCCTCGATCAAGAGTATCATCCGTCTTGATCGAGAGTCAAGAAGCTATGCCTGCCACCCGCCCCCACCTAGACCGCGACCTGAAGCGCAAGCAAATCCTCGACGCCGCCGAAAAGCTGCTGCTGCGCAACGGCTACGAGGCAACGGCGATGGCTGAAGTAGCCCGACGCGCCGGGGTCGCAAACAACGCGGTGTATTGGTACTTCCCGAGCAAGGACGACCTGCTCGCCGCCGTGCTCCAACGCCGCCAAGAGCGGACACTCGAAAACCTGCCTGCCCACGAGACCCTGACCCCGGACGAGCAAGCCCTCGCAATGCTCGCGCAACTCGATCAAGTCGCCAACCTCACAGCCACCGTTCACGAGCGCGCCCAGCACAGCACCGCAGTCGCCGAAATGCACGAAGCGTTCCATGCCGCAGCAGACCGACTTTTGCAGAGCCTGTTCCGAGACGCCGGACTCGATACAAACGACGCGGCAGAAGCCGCCAGGGCGATGATGGCCCTGGTTGAGGGCATACATCTCCACGAGCCCGACCGAGACACCGCCGCACGCGACGACCTCGTGCTCTGGACACTCCACCGGCTCGCCGGTCTGCGGTAGGCCGAGCACGCTCCCTGGGCTCAGGTTTAGCGTTGTAGCCAGGAAGTCCTGGCTGAACCTCGACGGCCTGGGCAGCTCGAATCTTCGCGTCTTTGTGATATTCCCGTAAGCGGGCAGATACGGAACGCTGGCATCGTTAGCCATAGCGGTCTCTCCGAACTCAGATTGGAAGGGTGCCCGAGATACCAGATCGTGCGGATGGAAGCGTCATCACATCGAGAGCAGGCTCAGCAATTTGAGAATCATGCTACCATGGCACTATGGTAAAGAATCTGACCGTGCGGCTTGATGACGAACTGGCATCCGATACTGAGGCGCTTGCGCGAGCCGAAGGCAAGAGCCTCAACGAGACCGTCAAGCACGCCCTCGCCGAGGCGGTGCAGCGGCGGCGCGAAGACCCCGAGTTCAAGACCCGCGTACGCCGCATCATCGAGGAGGACCGCGAGCTGCTAGAGCGGCTTGCCAAGTGAGCATCCGCTATATCGAGCTCGTCGACTACCTCGCCATCGCTGCCGAGATAACCGGGCTCGATACGACCACGCTCACACGTGTCGCCAAGATCGACCTCGCGGAGTCGGCGCTGCACGCGCCAGCAGCCGGCTTCGGCGAGACGGAGTTCTACCCCGACTTCATCGAGAAGGCAGCGGTTCTCGTCGTGCATCTGGCGAAGAACCATCCGCTGCCCGACGGCAACAAGCGCGCCGCCTGGGTAGCGTTGCGCTTGTTCATCGCGATCAACGATTGGACGTGGCACACGATCCCGGCCGTCGATGACGCCGAGCAAGCCGTCCTGGCCGTCGCCACCGGCACATGGAGCCAAGACGACATGGCCGCATGGATGCGACGCCACCTCGCGCCAACCTCCTCAACGTCGTCGTAGGCTCGCCCCACGGTACGGACGCCAGACCAGGCCTCACTGTAGAACCTTGAGATCACTGCCGTCGTCTGCTCTGATCGACGCCATGATGCCCTCGCCCGATGGCAATGGCATACCAAACCCGCCATGGGGAAGTCAGCGTTACAGCGACAGCGCACGGTGTCGCCCGCGCCGCAACCTCTACACGCTCAGCTCATGACTCCGCCAGAACCGTCGAGCGACGCCGGTCGCCAAACGCCCGAGCCCTGGGTGACCAAGCAGCAGCTCGCCGATCATCTGAGCGTCACCCGCGCTGGATCGAGCTTCAACAGCCTCGCGGCCTCCCCTACCTTCGCATGGGCAGCATGAACCGCTACCGCATCTCGGAGGTCGAGGCATGGCTACGCGAGTACTACGACTCACCGGCCTACAAAGAAAATCGAGGCTGACCTGTACCGCAAGCCCCTCCAAATCGACTTTTAAAGAGGGGGACCTCAATCGGGGCGCCCGGATTCGAACCGGGGACCTCGCCGACCCGAACGGCGCGCGCTACCAGGCTGCGCCACGCCCCGACGCCTCGTGAGTATCTCACACCGCTATGGTCCCTCGCCTGATGCCCGCCTCCCGGATGCCCGCCTCGCTGGCCGACATCGTGCTGGAGCTCGACCGCCTGCTTGAGCCGGAGCGCTTCCAAGACTACTGTCCCAACGGACTGCAGGTCCCCGGGGCGGAGGCCGTTACCACGGTGGCCACGGGCGTGAGTGCAAACCTGAAGCTGTTCGAGCGTGCTCATGAGGAGGGCGCCGAGCTGGTCCTCGTCCACCACGGTCTCTTCTGGGCCTCCTCCACGCCGGCTCCGATCGACACAGCGCTCAAGCGCCGGCTGAAGCTCCTGTTCGATGCCGAGAATCGGCCTCGCTGCCTACCACCTCCCGCTGGACGCCCACCCTGAGGTGGGCAACAACGCGCTGCTCGCCCGCGCGCTGGGGGCCGACTCGCTGGAACCCTTCGCGCTGCATCGCGGCCAGCCGATCGGCTGCATCGCGCACTTTCCCGCCGACGGTGGGACGCGCCCCGCAGAGACCGACGGTGAAGAGCCCTCGACTCACGCCGACAGAGGAGGGCTCCCCACGAGGGAGCTCTTCGCGCGCGTCCACCACGTCACCGCGCGCGCCCCGCTCGTGTTCGACTATGGCCCCGAGCGCGTCCGCCGCCTCGCGGTGGTCACCGGCGCGGGGGCCGGCCACCTCGCTGAGGCGATCGCCGCCGGCGCCGATGCCTTCCTCACCGGCGAGCCCGCCGAGCGGGTGATGTCTCACGCGCGCGAGGCCGGCATCCACTTCATCGCCGCCGGCCACTACGCCACGGAGACATTTGGTGTCAGGCGTCTGGGCGAGCACCTGAGCGAGCGCTTTGGGGTGCGCCACGTCTTCGTCGACGTGCCCAACCCGGTGTAACGTTGTCTCCCTCTCGCCTCCCCCGTGCCCGCGAGGGCCTATCCTTAGCAGCACGTCAGTTCAAGCTTCAGTCGGCCCGAGTAGGAGGAGAGTCATGGAGGCAACCACCGCGGCGTCCACCGCCACCGCAGCGCGAACGATCGCGGATGTGGTCCCGCGCTCGGTCGTCGACTTTGCAGACCACTGCGCCGTGCGCTTCAAGCGCGACGGGGAGTGGCACGACGTCAGCTACGCCCAGCTGGGCAGCATCGTCGAGGAGGTCGCCCTGGGTCTGATCGACCTCGGCGTCCAGCCGGGCGAGCGCGTGTCGATCCTGGCCAACACGCGCCCCGAGTGGTCCTACGCCGACATGGCCGCCACCGAGGCCGGCGCCGTGGTCGTGCCGATCTACCAGACCAACTCCCCCGAGGAGTGTCTGTGGGTGCTGGTCGACTCCGAAGCCTCCGCGATCGTCTGTGAGAACGAGCTCCAGCTCGCCAAGATCGCCGCGATCCGCGACCAGCTCCCGCTGCTGCGCACGGTGGTGGTGATGGACCCCCCGGCGGCGGGCGAGGAGCAGGGCAGTGGAGGGAGCACGGTCAACTGGGCCGAGCGGACAAACGGGGCCGGTGGCGGTGGCGCAGATGCGTCGAGCACGAGCGGCGGCACGAGCGGAGCCGACACCTCGGGCGCGACGGGCGGCGCGAATAGCGCCCACGCCGCGCTCGGCGCCATCACCCTCGACGAGGTCCGCGAGCGCGGACGCACCCGCTCCCCCGGGGAGCTGCAGGCACGCCGCGAAGCCGTCTCGCCCGAGGACCCCTACACCTTCATCTACACCTCCGGCACCACCGGCCCGCCCAAGGGGTGCGTGCTCAGCCACGGCAACTACCGCGCCATCCTCGACATGCTGCACGAGGTTCGCCAGATCAAAGAAGACGAGGTCACCTACCTCTACCTGCCCCTCGCCCACTCCTACGCGCTGCTGATCCAGCTCGCCTCCTTCGACATGGGCACCACCATCGCCTACTTCGGCGGCGACACCAAGCAGATCGTCGGCGAGCTGATGGAGGTCCGCCCCACCTACCTGCCCTCCGTGCCGCGCGTCTTCGAGAAGGTCTACACGATGGCCCACGGCGCGATCGAGGCCCAGCCGCCGGAGGAGCGCGCACGCACGCAGGCCGCGATCGAGCTGGGCGTGAAGGTGCGCGAGCTGATGGCCCGCGGCGAGCCCGTCCCCGAGGAGCTGCGCGCGCCCTTCGAGGAGGCCGATGAGAAGCTGTTCAAGAACGTCCGCGCGATCTTCGGCGGGCAGGTCCGCAACGCCACCTCCGGCGCCGCCCCCATCGCGAGGGAGATCCTGGAGTTCTTCTGGGCCTGCGGCGTGCCCGTGCTGGAGGGCTACGGCATGACCGAGACCGCCACCGCCGCCACCATCTCCACGGTGGAGAACCATCGCTTCGGCACGGTTGGGCGCGCGCTGCCCGGGGTGCAGGTTCAGATCGCCGAGGACGGGGAGATCCTGATCAAGGGCCCCAACATCTTCCAGGGCTACCACCACCACGGCGAGGCCTCCTTCGGCACCATCGTCGATGGGTGGATGCACACCGGCGACCTGGGCTCGCTGGACGAGGACGGCTACCTCTCGATCACCGGGCGCAAGAAGGACATCATCATCACCGCCGGCGGCAAGAACCTGACGCCCGCCAACCTCGAGAACGACCTCAAGCAGTGCCGTTGGATCAGCCAGGCGGTGATGCACGGCGACCAGCGCCCCTTCCCCGTCGTGCTGCTCACGCTGGACGAGGAGGAGATGGCCGGCTACGCGCGTGCACACGGCCTGCCCGAGGACATCGCCTCACTCTGCTGCGAGCCCGCCGTGGTGGAGATGATCGGCGCGGAGGTCGAGCGCGTCAACTCCCACTACGCTCAGGTGGAGCAGGTCAAGAAGTTCGCGATCCTCGACCACGACCTTTCCCAGGAGACGGGCGAGCTGACGCCCACGCTGAAGGTCAAGCGCGCGGTGGTGGCCGAAAAGTACGCCGCGCTCCTGGACTCGCTGTATACGCGCTAGCGTGTGTCAGTAGCATCGACTAAGCTGAATCCAGAGCAATCGACGGGGAGTGCAGATGCGCAGCGACCCAAGTGACACCGGAGGTCTGTTCGTAGGGCGCCGCCCCGGCACCGCTCCGGTGCGCTTCCGCCGCCTGCCCCAGCGCGGCGACGCCGCACGCCAGCGGATCGACGGCTTCCTCGCCGGCCTGATCCTGGCGGCGATGACCTTCGTCGCGCTGCTCTGCTGGGGGCCCATCCCGGTCGCCTGCCTGTGGATCGCCTCGCGCGTGAACTACCTCTCCAACAACGTCAGCCTCGGCATCATCGCCGCCGTCGCGGGCCTCTTCGTGCTGCTGTTCGGGGCGCTCAGCGTGATGCGCCGGCTCGACGGCGTGTGGATCCTGGTGCGCCGGGCCGCCGGGCACGACCAGCGCGTGGGCATGTTGAGCCGCGTGTTCGCGATCACCGCCATCGTCTGCGGCAGCATCTTCATGTTCTGGTTCGTGATCCTCCACGGCCCCGTCTCCTCCAACTTCGTCAGCGGTGGCCCCGGAGGCCTGTAGCTTGCCGTCCCGCCCCGCGGCGGACGAGGCTTGCAGCACATCGACAGCGACCGGGAAGGCCGGCTCTCGATCCCACCCGGCGAGAAGGTTCGCGCCCGAGGAGCCCTCTGCGGTAGAGCGGCGGGACCGTATCAGTCCTCTATATAACCAGTACACTCTAGGTCGGCGCCTCACACTTCAGCCATGGGTCTGACCGACTACTACCGCCAGTTCGAAGCCCTCTCTGAGGAGGAGGTCAACAGAGGGCTGCGCGAGGAAGCCGCCGAGCGCCGCCGCAAGGCGCTCACGCGCGTGGTCACGCTCGACCTGTCCCACACCACCTGGCCGGAGCTGCCCCACCCCGACGTCGTCAACGCGATCACCTTCACCGCGCGCGCCGGCCTGCACCGCTACCCCCACCTGCGCGGCTCCAAGCTGCGCCTGGAGCTGGCCCGCCGCCACGGTCTGGAGCCCGGGCGCCTGATCGTCGGCAACGGTGCCGCCCAGTTGCTCAGTGCCGCCACGCGCGCGCTGATCGAGCCCGGCCAGCACCTCGTCACCCGCTGGCCCGCCTACCCCCTGTACCCGATCATGGCGCGCCGCGCCCACGGCCAGACGGTCAGGGTCAACGGCGGGATCGACGCCCTGTTGCAGGCCGTAGCCGAACACGACACGCGCGTGGTGGTGCTCGCCAGCCCCAACGACCCTACCGGCGAGCTGCTCGCCACGGCCGAGCTGGAGCGTCTGCTCGCCGGGCTGCCCGAGGGCGTGGCGGTGCTGCTCGACGAGTCGCTGGTGGAGTTCGCCGACGCCCAGCCCCCCGAGGCCTCGCTTGAGCTGTTGGAGCGCTACCCGCGCCTGCTGGTCTTCCGCAGCTTCTCCAAGGCCCACGGCCTCGCCGGCCTGCGCCTGGGCTATGCCCTCGGCGGCCCCGGCTCGGAGGATCTGCTCACCGAGCTCGAACCCGACCTGGGCGTCAGCGAGGTCTCCCAGGCCGGCGCGCTCGAGGAGCTGCACAGCGGCGGCGCGCTGATGGCCCGCCGGGTGGCGCAGATCTGCCAGGAGCGCGTCTTTGTCAGCGCCGAGCTGCGCCGGCGCCACTTCGAGGTCTCAGACAGCCAGGCCAACTTCCTGTGGGTCGCCCACCCGCAGCTCGACGGCGGCGAGCTGTCAGCCCGTCTGGCGCGCACCGGCGTGCTGGTCGCCGCCGGCACGGCCCTGGGCGAGCCGCGCCACGTGCGCATCTCGCTGCTGGACCGCCCCGCCTCCAAGCGCCTGCTCGGCGCGGTGGACAACATTCTCTAGCCGCCCGCCCCGACGAGAGACGAGCCCGACAAGACGGGCGAGCCGAGTAGTGCTGAGCGAGGACAGGTGGGAAGCGAAGGGAAGGGAAGAAGCAAGAAGGAGCGCTAACCAGCTGACCCACTCTGGCGCAGCAGCGCCCCGGTGGTGCTCTCAAGGATCTTGCGCCACGCGCTCGTCTCCTCCTCCTGCTCGGTGTCGAAGTGCTCGACCACGTTGCGCACCCGCGTGGCCGATATCTCGATGCCGTGGCGCGCGCACGTCTCCTTGTAGCGCTCGTACTCCCCGGCCAGGTGGTAGGTGACCGACTGGAAGCCGTGGCGGGCGATCTCGATGCGCGAGGTGAAGTTCATCATCGACGTCTGGAACATCAGCTCATCGGAGGCCTCGGGCTCGATCAGCAGGATGTCCACGCCCGGGTAGCGCTCCTCCCAGCTCCTCGCCATCTCGTGCAGGCGCTGGTAGGCGAGCATCTTGAAGGACTGGTAGCCGATCTGCGGGAACCCCATGTCCGAGACGCGCCGGGGACGGCTGCCGCGGAAGGTGCGCACCTGTTTGTCGAACGTGTTGACGAAGGGCACCAGCGGGTTGACGACCACCACCAGCTTGGCCCCCGCCTCCACCGCGATGTCCAGGTTGGTCGTCGACACCAGCCCCCCGTCGACCAGCTCGCGCCCGTCCACCATCACCGGCGCGTACACCATCGGCAGCGCGCCCGACGCCCGCACCGCGGTGGAGATCGGCACCTCGCGGTTGCCCTCCTCGCCGAACACCACCCGCTCGCAGGTGTCCAGGTCGGTCGCCGCCAGGTACAGCTCGCAGTCCAGTTCGTGGAAGTCGTTGGTGCGGTCGGGGTCGTTCAACACGCGGCGCAGGTAGCGCTCGATGCCCCCGCCCGTGTACACGCCGGAGGGCAGCCCCTCAGCCAGCCCGGCGGCCACGTCCATCATCGACACCTGCCCCGCCTGCGCGACCAGCTGGCGCGCCAGCCGCAGCGCGCGCAGCGGCAGCATCGCGCCCGTGCGCACCAGCTCGCCCACGTTGGGGCGCAGCAGGTCGCCCAACCCGATGTCCCTGAAGGGCAGCGGCCCCTGGTGGGTGACGACGCGCATCATCTCCTCCGGCGAGACCCCGTTGGCGCACAGCGCGGCGATGAACGCGCCCGCGGAGGTGCCCACGTACACGTCGAACTGGTTGACGGTGCGGTTGAGCCACAGCAGGTCCAGCGCGCGCAGCGCGCCGATCTCGTACACCCCGCCGGTGAACCCTCCGCCCCCCAGCACCAGCGCGGTCTTCTCGCGTCTGGGGCGCCCGCGGCGCTTGGCACCGACCGAGCCGGGGACCCGTGCAGCGGCGTTTGCGCCGCGGCGGCGTGGCGCAACTCTCTCCCTGGACGTCGGTTCAAGCTTGACAACCTTGCCCATCCCAAGTTCATTGTATGTCTCCGTGCCCCGGCGCCGGCTGTCAACGCTCTCCGCGCTCCTCCCTGCCCGCCGTGTGAAGGTGTCGGTTGGGGTGCTGCTGCGCGCGAACGTCCTGGCATCGGCCGGTGCGCTGGCCCTGCTCTGCTGCGCCCCCGCCGGCGCCGCCACCAGCGCCGAGGCCACGGCCGCGCTGCAGACCCAGCTGGGCCGGGAGATGCACATCGCCGGGTCCGCCTCGGGGGCCTACGTGTACGACGTCTCCACCCACACCCCGCTGTTCGCGCAGAACCCCACCCGCCCTTTGCCGCCGGCGTCGGTGGAGAAGCTCTACACCTCGACCACCGCGCTGCTGCTGATGGGTCCTGACGCACATCTGAGCACGAGCGTGCTGGGGGTGGGGTCGCTCGGTTCCGGTGGGGTATGGCACGGCGACCTCTACCTGCGCGGCGGCGGGGACCCCACGTTCGGCTCCTCCTCCTTCATCGACTCCCGCTACGAAGGGCAGGGCGCCTCGGTGTCCACCCTCGCCCAGCAGCTCGCCGCACGCGGGATCGTGCGCGTCACCGGCGCCGTGGTGGGCGACGAGTCCTTCCTGGACTCCCTGCGCGGCGGCCCCACCACCGACTACGCCCAGGACCCCGAAGTGGAGGGCACGCTCTCGGGGCTGGCCTTCAACCGCGGCGAAGTGGGCTCCGAGCAGGGCCCCCACGCCCCCGCGGCCTACGCGGCGCTGCAGCTGCTGCACGCGCTGCGGGCGCTGCACGTCACGGTCAGCGACGGTGTCTCCACCGGCCCCACGCCCGCCGGCGCGCAGCCGCTCGCGCAGGTCGCCTCGCCGCCGCTCACCACGCTGCTGGGGCTGATGGACCGCCCTTCGGACAACTTCTTCGCCGAGACCCTCGTCAAGGACCTCGGCGCCCTGTATGGCGGCGCCGGCTCCACGCCCGCCGGGGCGGCTGTGGTGCGCGCCACGATGGCCAAGCACCTGGGCATCCATCCCACCGTGTATGACGGCTCGGGGCTCTCGCACTACGACCGCACCTCCCCGCTTGAAGTCGTCTCGCTGCTGGACGCCCTGTGGGGCACCGAAATCGGGGCCGTCCTGCGCGGGGACCTGGCGGTCCCCGGGCGCAGCGGCACGCTGGCGCTGCGTATGCGCGGCACTACCGCCGAAGGTCGCTGCCAGGCCAAGACGGGGACGCTCAACGGTGTTTCCAACCTGGCCGGCTGGTGTGAGACGGTGGGCGGCAACGTGCTCGCGTTCTGCTTTCAGAACGACGGCGACGCCGAACTCACCGCGCACGAGCTGCAGGACGTTATGACGGTGGACGTCGCCCGCTACGCGGGGTAGGTCCCGACGCGGGTCGGGCCCGCGCTGGTCCTAGCGCGTCCGTCTTGCGGTTCGCGCCCGCCACGCCGCAGGCGTCCACTACGCGAAGTCACCCGCCACAACGCGGCCCTCGCAGGGCCGCCCGTCAGGGCGGCCCCCCTCCCAACATCTCGCGCAGCGTCTCCTCGTCGAGCACCGGGACCATCAGGCGCTTGGCCTTTTCCAGCTTTGTCCCCGCGCTCTCGCCGGCGACGAGGTAGTCGGTCTTCTTGGAGACGGCGCTCGTCACGCGCCCGCCCGCCGCCTGGATGCGTTCGGTCGTCTGCTCGCGCGTCCAGTTGGGCAGCTGGCCGGTGAGCACCACGGTCTTGCCCGTCAGCGGGCCGTCGGCGGGCGCGGGGCCCGCCTCGCGGAAGCGCAGCCCCACGCTGCGCAGGTCCGCCACCAGCGAGCGCATGCGCTCGTCGTCCAGCTGCGTGCGGATCGCGTGGGCCATCTTCTCGCCCACCCCCGGAGTCTCGGCGATCTGCTCCGGCGTGGCCGCCTCCAGCGTCTCGATGTCGCGGAAGCGCTGGGCGAGATTGCGCCCGGTGACCTCCCCCACCTCCTCGATCCCGAGCGCGAACAGCACGCGCGCGAAGGGCCGCTGCTTGGATGCCTCGATCGCCGCCACCACGTTGTGCGCCGAGACCTCCGCGTACCCCTCCAGCTCCATCAGCTGCTGTGCGCTCAGACGGTAGAAGTCCGCCGCCGTGCGCACCAGCTCGTGGCGCTGCAGCGAGGCCACCTGCTTCTCGCCCAGCCCGTCGATGTCCATCGCCCCGCGCGAGACGAAGTGCTTGAGCAGCTGCCACGCGCGCTCGGGGCAGTCGCGGTTGGGGCAGGTGGTGAACACGCCCTCGCGCGGCTTCACCGTCTTGGTGTTGCAGAAGGGACAGCGCGCCGGCGGGCGCGTGGGGCGCGGGCGCTTCTTGTGCTCCACCACGTGCGGGGCGGGGGAGATGACCTGCGGGATCACGTCCCCCGCGCGCAACACGATCACGTCCTCGCCCGCGCGGATGTCCTTGCGGCGGATGTCCTCCTCGTTGTGCAGGGTGGCCAGCTTGATCGTCACCCCGCCGACGGCCACGGGCTCCAGCACCGCATAGGGCCGCAGGTCGCCGAACTTGCCGACGTTCCACATCACCTTGTTGAGGTGCGTCACCGCGGTGGTGGGCGGAAACTTCCACGCCACCGCCCATCTGGGGTCGCGCCCCACCGAGCCCAGGCGCCGCTGCAACGCTAAGTCGTTGACCTTTATCACCACCCCGTCGATCTCGAAGTCGAGCTCCCCGCGCCGCTGCTCCCACGCCAGACACTGCGCCACCACCTCGTCCTCGCTGTCCAGCACCTGGATGTCGCGGTTGACGCGAAACCCGTGCTCGCGCAGCCACTGCAGCCCTTCGGCGTGCGCGGTGAAGGTAAGCCCTTCGGCCACGCCCACCTGGTACGCCCACATCGACAGCGGCCGCTGCGCCGCCAGCGCCGGATCCAGCTGGCGCACCGTTCCCGCCGCCGAGTTGCGCGGGTTCATGAACGTCGACTCCCCCGCCTGCGCGCGGCGCTCGTTGAGCGCGGTGAAGTCCTTCAGCGACATGTACACCTCGCCGCGCACCTCCAACAGCGGCGGCGCGCCCTCCACGTGCAGCGGGATCGAGCCGACGGTGCGCAGGTTGTGCGTGATGTCCTCGCCCACCTCCCCATCCCCGCGCGTGGCCCCACGCTCCAGCACCCCGTCGCGGTAGATCAGGCTGATCGCCAGCCCGTCGATCTTCGGCTCCACCACGAACTGGAAGCGCGGCGTGGCGATGCCCTCGCGCGCCAGGTGGTTGCGCATCCGCTCCACCCACGCCCGCATCTCCTGCTCTGAGCGCACGTTGTCGAGCGAGAGCATCGGCTCCAGGTGCGCGACCTTCTCCAGGTGCCCCACCGGCTGGGGCGCCACGCGCTGGGTCGGTGACTCCGGGGTGATCAGCTCGGGGTGCTCCTCCTCCAGCTTGCGCAGCTCCGCATACAGCGCGTCGTAGCGGTCGTCCCCGATCTCGGGGTCGTCCAGCACGTAGTAGCGGTAGGCGTGGCGCTCGATCTCGCCGCGCAGCTCGGCCACGCGCTCGGCCGCGGGGGCCCGCTCCTGCGCCTTGGCCATCAGACCTCTCGCTCCACCACCGCGGGCTCCAGCAGCCCCTCCAGGTCGAAGCCCTCCAGCGCGTCCAGGCCAGGGTGGTCGGTGAGGTCGAAGTGGATCGGCGTCACCGCCACGCGCCCCGCCGCCAACGCCGCAAGATCCGTCCCCGGCACGTCATGGAACCCAGGATCGGCCCCATACACCCAGTAGCGCCGGCGCGAGGGCGGGCCGGCCTCCTCGGTGTGCAGCTTCAACTCGTCGCGGTAGATGCGCTTGCCGAGCTTCGTCACCTCCACCCCGGTGGGCTCGCCCGCGGGGACGTTGACGTTCAGCAGCGTGCCCCCGCGCAGCGGGATCTCGTGCAGCGAGTCCACCAGCCGCGCTACGAAGCCTGCCGCGACCTCGAACTCGAAGCCGCCGTCGAAGCGGAAGTCCATCGCCTTGGCGCCCGACTGCTGGGAGACGGCGATCGAGGGAAGCCCCAGCACCAGACCCTCGAGCGCCGCCGCCACAGTGCCCGAGTAGGTGATGTCATCGCCCAGGTTGGCCCCGTGGTTGATACCCGACACCACCACGTCGGCCCGGAACCCGTCGATCGCGCCGAGGCTCGCCAGGCGCACGCAATCCACCGGCGTGCCATCGGTCGCGTACCCCACGGTGCCATCGGCGAAGGGAGTCTCGGCCACCCACAGCGGCCGGCGCGTGGTGATCGAGCGCGCCATCGCCGAGCGGTTGCCGTCGGGCGCGATCGTCTCCAGGCGCACGTCGGGCAGCCCCGAGAGGGCACAGCGCAGCGTCTGCAGGCCCTCCGCCTCGATCCCGTCGTCGTTGGTCAGCAGTACGTTGAGCATGTGCTCCCAGCATAGGGACCGGTCCGGTGGGGCCGCCCGCGCGGGCAAACTCCGAGTTGACGCGCTACGGTCAGTCGGATCATGGAGGAGCGAACGTAGTGATGCCGGAGGGCAGCAGGGCAACCACGACGGTGCTTGATCCCGACCTTCTCCGGTCGATCAACAAGGCTGGGAAACGCCTCGCCGCACTCCGGGCGGCCGCAATCGAAGGGACGATCGATCTCGACGAGATGACGGATGAGGAGCGGGACCCCGTCATTCGAGAATGCGACCTCATCGAGAGCTGGCGGGAGCTGCACGCCGGTCCTTTGAGAAACGCGAACGCGAATCTTCGACATTACATCCGCCCGTATTCTGCCCCAACGACGACCGTCGTTTCGGTCACGCAGCGACTCAAGAAGTTCTCGACGATCCTCGACAAGCTCCACCGCTATCCAACGATGCGCCTGACCACCATGGAGGACATTGGCGGCGTGCGTGCGGTTCTGCCAGTGCAGACGGCAGCAGACGAGGTGGCTCGCAAGCTTCGCAAGAACTGGAAGGTCCACCGATATCGCGACTATGTTCGAACGCCGAAGGATTCGGGCTACCGCGCTCTGCACCTGATCGTCGTCAAGCAGGGCGTGAAGATCGAGGTTCAGCTGCGAACTTACCTTCAAGACTTCTGGGCCAACCAGGTTGAGCGCGACTCCCGACACCTACGCACCGATTACAAGTCCGGGAAGGGCCAGGACGAGGTCCACGCCTACTATGTAGCCATGAGCCAGCTGCTTGCGATGACGGAAGCGTCAAGAGAGCCGTCGCAGAGCTTCAGTGAGGAGCTGCGCCGTCGATATATGGTGGCGAAGCCCTATCTTGGCTCGCCAGCGGATGAGGAGCAGCCATGAACGTAGACGAGATCCGCCACTTCCTAGTGACTTACGACGTGTCGGCCGGGAAAGCCGCAGTTACGGAGTTCGAGGACTACGACACGGCGCTCACTGCCTACCAGAACATCGAGAAGGAGAATCTTGGCCGAGACGATCTCGACATAGTTCTGCTCGGCGCCGACTCGCTTGAGACGATCAAGAAGACCCACTCCAGCTATTTCGCGACGGCTCAGGGCGGCTTCGAGCAGTTCTTCGACCTGCTGACTGCCGTCTGATCCTGATCCACCGTCGCGCCGCGAGTGTGGCCTACCCGTAGGACACCGACGCGAGGGCCAGGCCATGCGCAGGCGCGGTCCGTCCCGCCTCACAACGCGGACGCCCGGAGAGCAGGCGCGCGAACTCTTCCACGGTGCCCCGCCCGGAGGCAACCTCCAGCATCGTGCCGACCAACACGCGGTTCATGTGGCGCAGGAAGGTGTCGGCCTCGATCCAGAACTCCAGCAGCTCCCCCCTGCCCTCCTCGCGCACCCGCCACTGCGCGCTCAGCACGGTGCGCCGGAAGTGCGTGTGCTCGGTCTCAGTCGGCGTGAAGGCGGTGAAGTCGCGGGTGCCGACGAGCGCCGTCGCGCACTCTTCGAGCGCCGACAGGTCAAGCGTCCGCGGCCACCAGAAGGCACTGCCCCGCAGGAAGGCACTGCGCGTGCGCCGTCGCAGCACCCGATAGCAGTAGGTGCGGCTGAGCGCATCGCGTCGGGCGTCGAAGCCCTCGGGTGCGGGCTCGCTGGTGAGCACAGCCAGGTCTGGTCCCAGCAGCCCGTTCAGCCGCCCCGGATCGATGGCCTCGTGCGAATATGACGCAACCTGCCCCCAGGCATGAACCCCACGGTCGGTGCGCCCAGCAACCGACACGCTCAGCGGCTCGCCATCGACGCCCACCGGCCCGAGGACCTTGCGAAGCGCCCCCTCCAGCTCCTCCTGCACACTGCGCAGCCCGGGCTGGCGTGCCCAGCCGGCAAACCCGGCGCCGTCGTACTCGAGGGTGAGCTTGGTGACCAGGCCTTAGACCAGCTCGAGGAAGACCATCTCGGTCGAGTCAGAACGACGCGGCCCGAGCTTGAGGATGCGTGTGTAGCCCCCGGGACGCTCGGCGTAGCGCGGGGCGACCTCCTCGAACAGCCGGTAAACCGCGAACTTGTCCTGCCCGAGCGCCGAGAGGGCCTGACGGCGCGCGTGCAGATCCCCACGCCGCGCGAGCGTGATCAGCTTCTCAAGCTCGGGCTTGACGGCCTTGGCCTTGGCCTCGGAGGTCTTGATGCGCTCGTGCTCAAGGACCTCCTTGACCAAATTCATCAGCAGCGCCTTGCGGTGCGCGGAGGAACGCGAGAGCTTGTTGCGGGTCTTCTGGTGTCTCATGACGAAAGGAGTCTAGTCCTGCCGGAGGCTCAAACCACGAGTCTCTAATGTCTCAATGACCTCGTCGATCGACTTTTTGCCGAAGTTGGGGATCGCGTTGAGCTCGGCCTCGGACTTGGAGATCAGGTCGCCGACCGTCTGGATGCCGGCGCGCTTGAGGCAGTTGTACGAGCGCACGCCGAGCTCGAGCTCCTCGATCAGGATGCCGTACTCCTCGCCCTGCAAAACCGCGGCACCGCCACCGCCGCCAACCGCCAGGCCGTGCCCGTCGAGTTGGCCGCCGGGAGAGGCGCGCAGCTCCTGGATGCGGTCGGCGTCGGTGAAGATCGCCAGCTGGGAGATCAACAGCTCGGCGGCCTCGCGCAACGCCGCCTGGGGCTCGATCGAGCCGTCGGTCTCGATGTCCAACGTGAGCTTGTCGAAGTCGGTCTTCTGCCCAACGCGGGCCTGCTCGACGGCGTAGGCGACGCGGCGCACGGGCGAGAAGATCGAGTCGATCGGGATCACGCCGATGGGCTGGTCGGGGGACTTGTTCTCCTCCGCCGGGCGGTAGCCGCGGCCGCGGCCGATCGTCATGTAGAGCTCGAGCTTCGTCTTCTTCTCCAGCGTGGCGATGTGCACGTCGGGGTTGAGGATCTCCACGCCCGCGGGCAGGTCGATGTCCTTGGCGGTGATGTCGCCGGGCCCGGTGACGACCAGCGGCGCCTCGACCTCGGTGGCGTCGGAGTGCATGCGACAGACAACGCCCTTCAGGTTCAGCACGATGTCCGTGACGTCCTCCTTGACACCGGTGATGGTGGAGAACTCGTGGGCGACGCCCTCGATGCGCACGCTCGTGACGGCGGCGCCGGCCAGCGAGGAGAGCAAGACGCGGCGCAGCGAGTTGCCGAAGGTGTAGCCGAAGCCGCGGTCCAGCGGCTCGATGATGAAGGTGCCGCGGTTCTGCTCCACGGACTCGCTTGTGATCCGGGGGATTTGGAAGTCGAGCATCAGGGTCCTAACGTCGTGGGGATGTCGGACCGGCACCCCGCGGGGGCCGGCTCTGGCGCGCCGCCCTGCAGGCCGGCGCGCACGAAAATGCGGTGTGTTGCAAAGACCTGCAAGACCTACTTCGAGTACAGCTCGACGATGAGCTGCTCCTGCACCGGCGCCGCCACCTCGCGGCGCTCCGGCCTGCGCAGCACCTTGGCCGTCAGCGACTCGTGGTCGGCCTGGAGCCACGCGGGAATCTGTCCGGTCAGCTCGGTGGCGTCCCGCACCAGCGGCGTGGCGGGGGTGTCGGCCTTGATGGCGATCACCTCGCCGGGACGCACCTGGTAGGAGGGGATGTCCACGCGCCGCCCGTTGACCGTCCAGTGGCCGTGGCGGATCAGCTGGCGCGCCTGGCGCCGCGAAGCGGCGAAGCCGAGGCGCACGAGCACGTTGTCGAGACGACACTCAAGCAGCGCCAGCAGGTTCTCGCCGGTGATGCCGGGCTGGCGCGAGGCCTTCTCGTAGTAGCCGTGGAACTGCTTCTCCAGCACGCCGTAGTAGCGGCGCGCCTTCTGCTTCTCGCGCAGCTGCAGGCGGTACTCGCTCTGCTTCTGGCGGCCGCGTCCGTGCTCGCCGGGCGGGTAGGAGCGGCGCTCGACGCCGCACTTGTCGGTCAGGCAGCGCTCGCCCTTGAGGAACAGCTTCTGTCCCTCGCGACGGCACTGCTTGCACTGGGGGCTTGTGTCTCTGGCCATTTGTTTGTGTGCTCGTTCTCTTTTTCTTTTAAGAGGACCGGACAAGCCGGTCCAGCGTGGGTCGCGCTGCCTATACCCGTCGGCGCTTGCGGGGACGGCAGCCGTTGTGCGCCTGCGGCGTTACGTCCTTGACGCCGGTCACCTCGAGGCCCGCGGCCTGCAACGAGCGGATCGCCGTCTCGCGGCCCGAGCCGGGGCCCTTGACGTAGACCTCAACCTTCTGCAGGCCCTGCTCGATGCCCTTGCGCGCGGCGGCGTCGGCGGTGACCTGGGCGGCGAAGGGGGTGGACTTGCGCGAGCCCTTGAAGCCGGCGCCGCCGGCGGACTCCCAGGCGATCACGTTGCCCGTGGTGTCGGTGAGCGAGACGATGGTGTTGTTGAACGACGTCTTGATGTGCGCCTGGCCGATGGGGATGTTCTTCTTGGGCTTGCGGCGTCCACGCGCGCGCTTGGGAGCAGGCATCAGCGCCCCGCCTCTGCACAGCGAGAAAGGATCACTTCTTGCCGACCTTCTTCTTGCCGGCCACCTGCATGCGCTTGGGGCCCTTGCGGGTGCGCGCGTTGGTCTTGGTCTTCTGTCCGCGCACGGGCAGGCCGCGGCGGTGGCGCAGGCCGCGGTAGCAGGCGATCTCCTGCAGGCGCTTGATGTCCTGGGAGCGTTCGCGGCGCAGGTCGCCCTCGACGGTGAGGGTGCGGTCGATCACGTCGCGCAGCTTGGAGACCTCGTCCTCGGTGAGGTCGCGCACGTAGGTGTCGGGAGAGACCTTGACCTCGCTGAGGATCTTGTTGGCCGTCGAGCGGCCGATGCCGAAGATGTACGTGAGCCCGATCTCCGAGCGCTTGTTCAGGGGCAAGTTGACCCCGGCGATGCGTGCCACCCAGCTACCCCTTAACCCTGACGCTGCTTATGACGCTTGTTCTGGCAGATGACGAGCACCGCTCCGTGGCGGCGGATGATCTTGCACTTCTCGCACATCGGCTTGACCGACGGTCGTACCTTCATGATCCCTTTCAAATGGCCCGTCGACTCGGCTCTGGAGGCCGGGACGGCCGCCGCTACCAGGTCGTGGATGTGCTCTCAGGCGTGGACGACCGCGCTTTCGAGCAGGGCACCAGATAGTAGCAACTACCGTCAGCCTTCGCCGACCGCGCCCTGCACCACGGGCTCATTCGCCTGCGCACGCTCGGCCAGGTGCCACGGCGTGAGGACGCGCGGACCGTCGGCGGTGACGGCGACCGTGAACTCGAAGTGCGCCGCCGGGGAGTCGTCCTGGGAGAAGATCGCCCATCCATCCCCCGCCATGCGCACCGCGGGGCGTCCAGCCGTCGTCATCGGCTCGATCGCCAAGACCATGCCCTCCTCCAAGCGAGGGCCCTTGCCGGCGCGCCCGTAGTTGGGCACCTGCGGGTCCTCGTGCATCGAGCGGCCCACGCCGTGGCCGACGAGCGAGCGCACGACCGACAGGCCGGCGCCCTCGGCTACACGCTGGATGGCGTGCGAGACGTCGCCCACGCGGTTGCCCCGGCGGCACTGGGCGGTACCCGCGAACAGCGCCTCGCGCGTGGCGCGCAGCAGGTTCTCGGTCACAACATCCATCTCGCCGATGGGGAAGGTGCGCGCCGCGTCGGCCACCCAGCCGTCGAGCGTCACGCCCACATCGATCGAGATGATGTCCCCGCGCTGCAGGCTGTAGCGACCGGGGATGCCGTGCACGACCATCGCGTTGGGCGAGGCGCAGATCGAGCCGGGGAAGCCGCGGTAGCCCTTGAACGTTGGCGTGGCGCCGCGCGCGCGGATGAAGCGCTCGGCGGCGACATCGAGCTCCTGCGTGCGCACGCCGGCGCGGATCTTGCCCTCCAGCATCTGCAAGGTGGCCACGAGGATGTCCCCGGCGGCCGCCATCTTGTCGATCTCCTCCGGAGACTTCTTGACGATCATATTCTGAGCTTAGCTGCGGCTCAGAGCTACAGCTTGTCCTCTAAACGCAAGGTCGCCAAGGTCGCGCGGATGTGGTCGTTGACCTCGTTGGCGGAGCGGCGACCGTCGAAGCGCCGCAGCAGGCCCGCCTGCTCGTAGTAGTCGATCAGCGGCGCCGTCTGCTCGTGGTAGACCTCGAGGCGCTTGCGGATCGTCTCCTCCTGGTCGTCCTCGCGTTGGATCAGGCGCGAGCCGTCCTGATCGCAGATGCCCTCGTGCTTGGGGGGGTCGAACTCCAGGTGGTAGACGTGGCCGCTCTTGGCGCACACGCGGCGACCGCCGAGGCGGCGCACCACCTCGTCGTCTGAGACCTCGATCAGCAGCACCGCCAGCAGCCGCCGTTCCAGCGTGCCGAGCGCCTCGCCCAGCGCGTCGGCCTGCTGCTCGTTGCGGGGGAAGCCGTCGAGCAGGAACCCGTCGCGCGCGTCGGGCTCGCCGATGCGGGCCACGATCATGCCGATTATCACCTCGTCGGGGACCAGCTCGCCGGCGTTCATGTAGCGCTGCGCCTGCTGGCCCAGCTCGCTGCCCGCGGCGACCTGGGCGCGCAGCATGTCGCCGGTGGAGATGTGGGCGAGGGCGAAGTCGGCCCGCAGACGCTCGGCCTGGGTGCCCTTGCCGGCCCCGGGCGGGCCGAGCAGGATCAGATTCAGCTCGGACAAGAGCCCGAGACTACTTCAAAATGCCCTCGCTGCCCTGTCCAGCGGAATTGGCGCAGCAGCGGCAGAGCTACTTGAGAAAACCCTCGTAACTGCGCATCATCAGCTGCGCCTCCAACTGCTTCATCGTTTCCAACGCCACGCCGATGACGATCAGGATCGAGGTGCCGCCGAAGTTGAAGGAGGCGTGGGTGCGCGCGATCAGGATCGTGGGCAGCGCCGCCACCGCTGCCAGGAACAGCGCGCCGGGGAACGTCAGGCGCGCGAGGATGCGGTCGAGGAATTCGGCCGTGGGGCGCCCGGGCCGCACGCCGGGGATGAAGCCGCCGTACTTCTTGAGGTTGTCTGCCTGGTCGACGGGGTTGAAGGTGACGGCGGTGTAGAAGTAGGCGAAGATCAGGATGAAGATCGACTCGCCCAGCACGTAGTGCCAGCCGTTGGGCGAGAAGAAGTCCGAGACGTGCTGCGCCCAGGGGGTGTGGATCAGCTGCCCGACGGTGGGCGGGAAGGCCATGATCGAGGCCGCGAAGATCACGGGGATGACCCCGGCCATGTTGACGCGCAGCGGCAGGTAGGTCTGGCCGCCCTCGGTCATGCGCCGGCCGATCACGCGCTTGGCGTACTGCACGGGGATGCGCCGCTGGCCCTCCTGCACGAACACGATGCCGGCCACCACGGCGAGCACGATGAAGGGCATCATCACCTTGAAGACCTGGTCCTGGGAGGTCCACCACGACTGGATGCCCGAGGGCAGGCGCGAGACGATCGAGGCGAAGATCAGCAGCGAGATGCCGTTGCCGATGCCCCGCTGGGTGATCAGCTCGCCGATCCACATCAGCAGCACGCAACCGGCGGTGAGGCAGATGACGATCAGGAAGATGTGCGGGGCGTCGAACTTGGTGACGACCGATTCGCCGGCCTGGGCCTGCAGGGAGTGGAACAGGAAGACGTAGCCGATCGACTGGGCGAAGGCCAGGCCCACCGTCAGGTAGCGCGTGTACTGGGTGATGCGCGCCTGGCCCACCTCGCCTTCCTTGGACAGCTTCTCAAGCGAGGGCACCACGACCTGCATCAGCTGCAGGATGATCGAGGCGGTGATGTAGGGCATGATGCCCAGCGCGAACAGCGCGATCCGCGAGAGCCCGCCACCGGAGAAGAGGTTCAGGAAGCCCAGGATGTTGCCGCCCCCGAACTCCTTCTGGATGTTGTTGACCGCCTGCAGGTTGACCCCCGGCACGGGGATGTGGGCGCCGAAGCGGTAGATCAGCAGCATCAGCGCGGTGAAGCCGAGCTTCTTGCGGATGTCCGCGACCTGGAAGGCGCTGAGGATGGTGGAGAGCATCAGCGACGGAGTCTAGCCTTCGCCGTTAGCCGGCGCGAGGGGTATCTCCTCAGGCGATCGGATCGAGCACGACACAGCTGCCGCCGACGGCCTCGATCCGCTCGCGCGCAGTGGCGCTGAAGGCGTGGGCGTGGACCGTGAGCTTCTTGCCCAGCTCGCCCTTGGCGAGCACCTTCACGGGGATACCCTTGCGAGTGCCGAGCCCCTTGGCCACCATCGCCTCGAGCGTCACCTCCGCGCCTGCCTCGAAGCGGTCCTCCAGCGCTCCGATGTTGACCGCCTGGGTGTGCGTCCGAAAGGGCTCGAAGGGCATCGACTTCTTCATGTGCGGGCCGCGCAGCTTGCGCATCCGCATGTGGATCGGCATCTGCCCGCCCTCGAAGCGGGCGCGACTCTTGGAGCCCGAGCGGGCGCCGTAGCCCTTCTGGCCCCGCCCGGCTGTCTTGCCGGTGCCCGAGCCTTCGCCGCGGCCGACGCGCTTGCGCGGGCGGCGGCTGCCGGGGGCGGGCGCCAGCGAGTGCAGGCCGATACGCTCGGGCTCCTCCGCAGCGGGGTTCACTTGGAGTCCTCCTGCACTTCGACAAGATGGCGCACCGCATGCACCATGCCTCTCGCCGCAGGGCAGTCCTCGATCTGCACCTCGTGGCCGATGCGGCGCAGGCCCAGCGAGCGCAGCGTGTCGAGCTGACGCTGGTTGGAGCCGTTGGCGGAGCGGCGCTGGACGACGGTCAGGGAAGGCATCAGGCCGATGCCTCCTCAGCGGCTGGCTCTGTCTCCGACTCACCCACGTCAGCGACCTCAGCGACAGGCGCCGCCTCCGCCACGACCTCGGCGGCGCCGTTGGCGGTCTCCTCGGTGAGACCCAACACCTTGTTGATCGACAGCCCGCGCAGTTCGGCTACCTCCTTGGGCGTGCGCAGCCCGCGCAGCCCCGCCACGGTGGCCTTCACCAGGTTGATCGGGTTCTGCGTGCCGAGGCTCTTGGAGAGGATGTCGTGGATCCCGGCGAGCTCGAGCACCGCGCGCACCCCTCCGCCGGCGATCACGCCGGTACCGGGGGCGGCCGGCTTGAGGAACACCCGCCCGGCGCCGAACACGCCGGTCGTCTGGTGGGTGATGGTGCTGCCGTGCTTGGGCACGCGGAAGAGGTCTTTCTTGGCCCGCTCCACGCCCTTCTGGATCGCCAGGGGCACCTCGTTGGCCTTGCCGTAGCCGATGCCCACGACTTCGCGCTCGTCTCCCACCACCACGAGGGCGGTGAACGAGAAGCGCCGGCCGCCCTTGACGACCTTGGCGACGCGGTTGATCTCCACGACGCGCTCCTGGAGGTCCAGGCCGGCGGAGCTGACTGAGCGATCTGAGTTCATAAGCGAAGAGGGAGGGTAGCGGTCCTAGAAGGCGAGCCCGGACTCGCGCAGCGCCTCGGCGAAGGCGCGCACGTGGCCGTGGTAGCGATAGCCGCCGCGGTCGAACACGGCGGTGGAGATGCCAGCGGCCTTGGCGCGCTCGGCCAAGAGCGCTCCGGCGCGCTGCGTGCGCTCTGCCGTGGCGAGTGCGCGCAGCTCCGGCTCGTACCAGTTCACGGCGGCGAGCGTGCGTCCGCTGGCGTCGTCGATCAGCTGCGCGGAGAGGCCTTTGTTGGAGCGGAACACCGATACGCGCGGGCGCTCGGCGGTGCCCGACACCTTCGCGCGCACGCGGCGGCGGCGCTTGAGCCGGCGATCGCCCTTGGTGAGCACAGTCATGCCCTCTTGCCAACCTTTCGCGCCACGTACTCGCCCTCATAACGAATGCCCTTGCCCTTGTAGGGCTCGGGCGGACGCTGCTTGCGGATGATCGCCGCGGTCTCGCCAACCAGCTGCTTGGAGATGCCCTTGACCACGATGCGCGTGGGCTGGGGCACCTCGAATTCGATGCCCTCCGGCGCGGGGATGGGGACCGGGTGGGAGTAGCCGACGGCCAGCTCGAGGTTCTTGCCCTTCAGCTGCGCGCGGTAGCCGACGCCCTGGATCTCCAGGCGCTTTTCGTACCCGGCCGTGACGCCCTGCACCATGTTGGCCACCAGCGAGCGCGTCAGGCCGTGCAGCGCGCGGTGTTCGCCGCGGTCGGTGGGCCGGGAGACGAGCAGCTGCTCGCCCTCCCGCACGACGGCGATGTCGCGCGGGATGCGCTCGGAGAGCTCTCCCTTGGGGCCCTTGACGCGCACCGACTCGGGCTCGATCGCGACGTTCACGCCGGCGGGCACGGGGATGGGCTGTCTACCGATTCTCGACATTTACTCTCGCCACCCGCCCCTTACCAGACCTGCGCCAGGACCTCGCCGCCGACACCGGCCAGGCGCGCGTCGTGTCCGGTCATCACGCCGCGGGAGGTGGAGACGATCGCCGTGCCCATCCCGCCCTGCACCTTGGGGATCGTGCGAGCGTCGACATACGTGCGTCGCCCCGGCCGCGAGACGCGGCGCAGCCCGGTGATCGCCGAGCGGCGGTCGTCGGTGTACTTCAGGCGAATCTGGATCACCTGGCCGGCTGCACCATCGGGCGCGGGCGCCACCGACCACGAATCGATGTAGCCCTGCTCGGCGAGGATGCGCGCCAGCTCGGCCTTCAGCTTGGACGAGGGCATGTCCGCGGTCTCGTGCGCCGCGTGGATCGCGTTGCGGATCCGCGTCAGGAAGTCGGCTATGGGGTCGGTCATGGACATGGCTTGAGGGTTCTGCTCCGTTTGCTCTCTGGCCCTACCAGGAGGACTTGGTCATCCCGGGGATCTGGCCGTTGTGGGCGAGTTCGCGCAGACAGATGCGGCACAGCCCGAACTTGCGGTACACCGCGCGCGGACGCCCGCAGCGGTTGCAGCGAGTATAGGCGCGCGTCTTGAACTTGGGTGGCCGCGCCTGCTTGACGCGCATCGATGTCTTGGCCATCAGGCCTCGTCCTCCTGCTCGTCGGTGTTGGTCTCGTCGGTGTTGGTCTCGTCCGGTGTCGGTCTCGGCGCTGTCGGAACTCGGCGCTGTCGGCACATCGGTGGTCTCGGTGACGGCCGGCTCGCCTCGCGGCTCGGCCTCCGCAGCGGCCTCCGGCTCGGTCTCCGCAGCAGGCTCCGGCTCGGCCTCGGCGGCTGGCTCCGGCTCCGCCTTCGAGGCCGGCGCAGGCTTGGAGCCGGGCCGCGTGTCCTCCTCGGGCACATACCCGACGGCCTCGTTGAAGCCGGCGGGCCGCCCGTAGGTCGAGAAGGGCATGCCGAGTGCGGTGAGCAACGCAAACGCCTCCACATCGGTGGCAGCGGTGGTTGTGATCGTGATGTCCAGCCCGCGCACCTGGTCGATCGCGTCGTAGTCGATCTCGGGGAAGATGATCTGCTCGCGCACCCCCATCGAGAAGTTGCCGCGCCCGTCGAAGGACTTGGGGCTGCAGGCCGCGGAAGTCGCGGATGCGCGGGATCGCGATCGAGGTGAGGCGGTCCAGAAACTCGTAGGAGCGCTCGGCCCTGAGCGTCACCGAGACGCCCACGGGCATCCCCTCGCGCAGCTTGAACGCCGCGATCGACTTGCGCGCGCGGCGCACGTTGGGGCGCTGGCCGGCGATCGTCGCGAGCTGGTCCTGGGCGTTGCCGAGCGCCTTGGAGTCCTGCTTGGCGTCGCCCACGCCCATGTTCAGGACGATCTTCTCGATCCGTGGCGCCTGCATCGGCGAGGAGTAGCCGAAGCGACCGATCAGGGACGGACGGATCTCCTCCAGGTAGCGGGTCTTCAGGCGGGGTGTGGGGGTGGAAGTGCTCATATCGAGATCTCTACCGAGGGTGTGCTCAGTCGATTCTCGTGCCCGAGCCCTTGGCGACACGGAAGGGCCGGCCGTTCTCGCGCTCCACGCCCACGCGGGTGGGCTTGCCGCCCTTGGGGTCCAGCAGCATCACGTTGGAGACGTGGATCGGGCCCTCGCTCTCGATCACGCCGCCCACCGTCTGCCCGCGCTGGGTGTCGGCCACCTGCTGCGGGCGGACGTGGCGCTTGACCATGTTCAGACCCTCGACGAATACGCGTTCGTGCTTGCGGTCCACGCGCAGCACACGACCGCGCTTGCCGCTGTCCTTGCCGGCCATCACCTGCACCTGGTCGCCGGAGCGCACCTTCAGGAAGGGGCGGGCGCCGCTCTTGGTACGCGTGCGGGTGGCCATGACTAGATGACCTCCGGCGCCAGCGAGACGATCTTCATGAAGTTGCGGTCGCGCAGTTCGCGCGCCACCGGCCCGAACACGCGCGTGCCGCGGGGGTTGTTCTGCTCGTCGATGATCACCGCGGCGTTGTCGTCGAAGGCGATGTACGTGCCGTCGTCACGGCCCAGCGGCTTCTTGGTGCGCACCACCACAGCGGTCACCACCTCGCCCTTCTTGACCGTCCCCTGGGGGTTGGCCTGCTTGACGGTGGCGGTGATGATGTCGCCGACGAACGCATAGCGACGCTGGGAGCCGCCCTTCACGCGGATGCAGAGGATTTCGCGCGCACCGCTGTTGTCAGCCACGCGCAGCCTCGTCTCGTTCTGGATCATCGCGCGCGCTCCAGCACGTCCACGAGCCGCCAGCGCTTGGAGCGCGAGAGCGGACGGCTCTCCACGACGCGCACCACGTCGCCGGCGTGCGCCTCGTTGTTCTCGTCGTGCGCGTGCAGCGTGCTCGAGGAGCGCACGATCTTCTCGTAGCGGCGGTGCCGGCGCGCGGTGTCGATGCGCACTGTGATGGTCTTGTCGGCCTTGTCGGAGACGACGATGCCCTGGCGCACCTTGCGGGCGCCCTCCACGGGAGCGTGCACGGGCGACAGCGGCTCGGGGGCGGGTGCACTCGCACGCCGCTTGGCGGCCTTCTCGCGTTCCTGCAGGCGGCGCGCGCGGCGTCGCACGGCCTTCGTGCGACGCTCGGCCACACGTTCGGCGTGGCGCTCCTCGGGAGTGCGGGGCTTGCCGGCCTCACCCGAATGGGTCGAGCGTGCGCGGCGGCGACGCTCCTTGGAGGACAGCTGCTCCGCAGGCTCGGGTGTGGTTACCGCCTGCACCTCAGGCGGCGCCTCCTCGACACCTCCGGTGTCTGCGTCTCGTTGTCTGGTTCGTCAGCCATGTGCCAATCGTGCTTTCTTGTCAGCTCGTCAGTTGGAGCCCGGCTTGCGGCCGGTCTTGGGGTCGATGTTGCGCTCGCGTGCCACCGTCAGCGCGCGTGCCACGTCGCGGCGGGTGCGCGCCATGCTGGCGGTGTCCTCCAGCTCGCCGGTGGCGTTCGCGAAGCGCAGCCCGAACAGCTCCTTGCGGAAGGTCCCCAGCTGCTCCGCCAGTTCGTCGCCTGCCATGTCGCGCATCTCCTTGGCCTGCATCTCAGCCTCCTCAGTCCTCGCGCAGGACGAACTTGGACTTCACCGGCAGCTTGTGCGCTGCCAGCCTGATCGCGTCGCGCGCCAGCGGCTCGGGCACGCCGGCCAGCTCGAACATCACGCGCCCGGGCTTGACCACGGCGACCCACCCCTCGGGCGAGCCCTTGCCAGAGCCCATGCGCGTCTCCGCGGGCTTCTTGGTGACGGGCTTGTCGGGGAACACGTTGATCCAGACCTTGCCGCCACGCTTGATCTTGCGCGTCATCGCCACACGGGCGGCCTCGATCTGGCGGTTGGTCAACCAGCCCTCCTCGAGCGACTTCAGCCCGAACTCGCCGAACTGGACCTTGACCTGGCCGCGCGAGACGCCGCCACGGCGCCCGCGGTGCTGCTTGCGGTGCTTGACTCGCTTGGGGGACAGCATCAGCGCGTCACCTCGGGGCTGCGACTGCCGCCACGTCCACCGCCGTCGCCCGGTCCACCGGGCCCACGGCCGCCGCCCGGCGACCCGGACCCACCCACCCCACGACCGCCGCCTGGCCCGCCTGGTCCACGACCACCGCCACCGCCGCCGCCAGGACCACCAAAGCCACGCCCGCCACCTGGACCGCCGCCACGCCCACCGCCGCCGCCCGGACCGCCCGGCCCACGACCGCCACCTGGACCGCCGCCACGCCCACGTCCGCCGCCCGGACCACCGGAACCACCGCCGCCCGGACCACCGCGGCCCCGTCCCCGTCCGTCGCGCCCATCGCGACCGCCGCGGCCGTCGCGCTCGGAGCTCGGGGGAGGCGGAGCGCTCATGTCGGTGAGATCGGCGCCGGTGTAGCCCTCGGGCATGATCTCGCCCTTGTTGACCCAGCACTTCACGCCGATGCGCCCGAAGGTGGTGCGGGCCTCGTAGAAGCCGTAGTCGATGTCGGCGCGCATCGTGTGCAGCGGCACGCGCCCGTCGGAGTAGCTCTCGGTGCGCGCCATCTCCGCGCCGCCGAGGCGCCCGGCGACCTGCACCTTGACGCCCTTGGCGCCGGAGCGCATCGCGCTGGTCAGCGCGCGCTTCATCGCGCGGCGGAAGGCCACGCGGTTCTGCAGCTGCTCGGCGATCGACTGCGCCACCAGCTTGGCGTCGAGCTCGGGGCGCTTGATCTCGAGGATGTTGACCTTGATCTGCTTGTGGGTCATGCGGTGCAGTTCGCGGCGCAACGCGTCCACCTCGCTGCCGGACTTGCCGATCACGATCCCCGGGCGGGCCGTGTGGATGTTGACCTCGAGTTCCTGGGCGTCCTTGCGGATCGTGATGTCCGACAGACCGGCGTGCGCCAGCCGCTCCACGATGTACTCGCGGATCTTGATGTCCTCGGCGAGGTACTCGGCGAAGTGACGCTCGTTGAACCAGTTCGACTTCCAGTCGTGGATGTAACCCACGCGCATAGCCTCTGGATGAACCTTCTGACCCATGTCTTCTCTCTAAATCCTTGTCTTGTCCCTGGCCCGCGCCTACTGCTGCTGCTCAGGCGTGAGCGTGATCGTCAGGTGGCTGGTGCGCTTGCGGATCGGCGTCGCCCTGCCCATCGCGCGCGGCCGAAAGCGCTTGATCGTCGGCCCCTCGTCGGCGTAGGCCTCTCCGACGATCAGATCGTCTTCGAGCAGTTCGTGATTGTTCTCTGCGTTGGCCACCGCGCTCTCGAGCAGCTTGCTCCAGTCGCGCGCCACGTCACGAGGGGTGAAAGCGAGGATAGCGCGTGCCTCCTGCACGGACTTCCCCCGTAGGTGCCCACAAACCATGCGCGCCTTGCGCGCCGAGGTGCGCACGTAGCGGGCGTGGGCCCTGACCACCGTGCGGCGCGCGCCAGGGGTGCGGCGGCGAGGTGCGGGCGCAGGCTGCTCGGCGGGCTCCTCTTTCGCAGGCTCCTCCTTGGCGGGCTTGGGCTCCGCCGGGGGCTTCTTTGCGACCCGGTCGGCGCGGCCCGCGGGCTTCTTCGCTGCCGGCTTCTTCGCCGCAGGCTTCTCCTTAGTCTCGGCAGACTTCGCCTCAGCCGCAGGTGCCTTCTCCGCCTTCTCGGCGGTGGGCTTCTTGGCCGCCGGCTTCTTCGCTGCCGGCTTCTTCGCCTTCGGAGCGGCCTTCTCCTCGACCTCGGGCTCCTCCTGCGGTGTCGGCTCGTCGGCCATCGCTACCTGACCTTCCCCGACCCGGCGTGCCCGCGGAAGTGGCGCGTGGGCGCGAACTCGCCCAGCTTGTGGCCGACCATCGACTCGCTCACGAACACCGGCACGTGTTTCTTGCCGTCGTGCACCGCGATGGTGTGGCCCACCATCTCCGGGAAGATGGTCGAGGCGCGCGACCACGTCTTGACCATCTGGCGACGGTTCTCGGTGTTCATCGCCTCGATGCGCGCCATCAGGCGGTCTTCGACCCAGGGCCCCTTCTTACTGGAGCGACTCATCTCTGCTTGCCCTTCCCGCGGCGTCTCCCGCGCACGATGTATTTGTCCGAAGCCTTGTTCTTCTTGCGCGTGCGGTACCCCAGGGTGGGCACGCCCCACGGGGTCACCGGGTGGCGACCGGGCGTGGTCGAGCCCTCGCCGCCGCCGTGCGGGTGGTCGACGGGGTTCATCGCCGTGCCGCGCGTCTGCGGGCGCACGCCCATGTGGCGTTTGCGCCCCGCCTTGCCGATTTTGACGTTCTGGTGCTCGGCGTTGCCGATCGTGCCCACGGTGGCGCGGCACTCGGCGCGCACGATGCGCATCTCACCGGAGGGCAGCCGCAGCGTCGCCATCTCGCCGTCCTTGGCCATCAGCTGCACCGAAGCGCCTGCCGAGCGCGCCATCTGACCGCCGCGGCCGGGCTGCAGCTCGACGTTGTGCACCACCGTGCCGACCGGCATCTTCGCCATCGCCAGGCAGTTGCCCACGGCGATGTCGGCCCCGTCGCCGGACTGCACCGTCATGCCCACCGTCAGGCGCTGGGGGGCGAGGATGTAGCGCTTCTCGCCGTCCACGTAGTGCAAGAGCGCGATGTAGGAGGAGCGGTTGGGGTCGTACTCGATCGCCGCCACCTTCGCGGGCACCCCGTCCTTGCGGCGCTTGAAGTCGATCTTGCGGTACAGCCGCTTGGCGCCGCCGCCGCGGTGGCGCGCGGTCTTGCGCCCGCGCGCGTTGCGCCCGCCGCTCTTCTTCAGGCCCTCGACAAGGGTCTTCTCGGGCTCTGACTTGGTGACCTCCGCGAAGTCCGGGTAGGAGACGAAGCGCCGGCCGGGGCTGGTGGGCTTGGGTTTGCGAATCGGCATCTCTGTAGCTCTCTCTGTGTCCCTTGGCCGTTAGCCCTGCAGGCCCTCGAGGCCACGGAAGATCTGGATGCTCTCGCCCTCGCGCACCTGCACGATGGCCTTCTTCCAGCTGCGCGTGCGCCCGCTGGTCACGCCACGGCGCTTGGGCTTTGACTTCATGCTGATGGTGTGCACGTTCACCACGTGCACGTCGAACATCGCCTGCACCGCCTGGCGGATCTGCGTCTTGTGCGCGTCGGGGTGCACGCGGAAGGTGTACTTGCCGGTGTCCGAGAGCACGTAGCTCTTCTCCGAGACGACGGGGCGGATGATCACCTGGGAGTGGTCCATCAGGCGCCTCCCCCCGCACGGACGGTCAACGCATCGAGCGCCGGCTGTGAGAGCACCAGCGAGGCGGCCCCCAGCAGGTCGGCGACGCCGACGTTCTCGTGCACCAAAACAGCCACGCGATCGAGGTTGCGGAAGGACATCCCGGCGTTTGACTCCTCAGCGGAGAGCACCACAAGTGTGGGGCGGGGCTGGTTCCACTGCGCCAGCACCTCGGCGGCCTGGCTGGTCTTGGGCGCCGTGAACGCCGCGGCGTCGAGCACCGCCAGCGAGCCCCGCTCCGCGTGCAGGGAGAGCGCGCTGCGCAGGGCCGCGCGCTGCTCCTTGCGGTTGACCTTGAAGGTGTAGGAGCGCGGGTGGGGGCCGAAGGTGATGCCACCGCCCGTCCAGATCGGCGAGCGGCTTGACCCGGCGCGGGCGCGCCCGGTGCCCTTCTGGCGCCAGGGCTTTGCACTGCCGCCGCGCACCAGCCCGCGCGTCTTGGTGGACGCCGTGCCGCGCCGGCGAGCGGCCTGCTCGGCGCGCACGCTCTGGTGCACCAGCGGGCCGTTGAAGCGCGCCGCGAACGCGCCCTCGTCAAGCTTGACCTTCTTCGTGGCGCCGGCGCCACCGGGGGTGAGCACGGGAGCGTCAGGCATCGGCCCGCACCTCCACCACACCGTTGCGGGGACCGGGCACTGAGCCGCGTACCAGCAGCAGGTTCTCCTCGACGTCCACCGCCACGACCTCAAGCCCCTTCTGCGTGACGCGCTTGTTGCCCATCTGTCCCGGGCCGCGGATGCCCTTGAACACGCGCGCGGGGCTCGCCGAGGCGCCGATCGAACCGGGCGCGCGCACGTTGTGCGAGCCGTGGCTCTTGGGGCCGCTGGCGAACTTGTGGCGCTTGATGGTTCCCTGAAAGCCCTTGCCCTTGGAGGTGCCGGAGATCTTCACGCGCGCGCCCACCTCGAAGGCCTGCACGGTGACGTTCGCGCCGAGCTTCAGCTCGCCGCCGTCGGCGAGGCCTGGCTGGGCGTCGCGGAACTCCACGACGTGGCGCATCGGCGGCGCGTCGGCCTTCTTCAGGTGCCCCAGCTCGGCGCGCGTGAGGTGCTTCTCCTTGGTGGCGCCGAACGCCAGCTGCACCGCGTCATACCCGTCGCGCTCCTGCGTGCGGATCGCCGTCACCGGGCACGGACCGGCCTGCAGCACGGTGACGCGCGCGACACTGCCGTCCTCCTGGAAGACCTGGGTCATACCGAGCTTCTTGGCGAGGATCGCGGACATCTCAGGATCAGGTGGCGAGGCGGATCTCGATGTCGACGCCGGCGGGCAGGTGGTCCAGGCGCTGCAGCGAGTCCACTGTCTTGGGGGTCGGCTGGTGGATGTCGATCAGCCGCTTATGCGTGCGAATCTCGAAGTGCTCGCGCGAGTCCTTGTCCTTAAAGGGCGAGCGGATCACGCAGTAGACGTTCTTCTCAGTGGGCAACGGCACCGGGCCGGACACCGTGGCACCGGTACGCGCGGCGGTCTCCACGATCTCCTTCGCCGCCGACTCGATGGCTGAGGTGTCGTACGCCTTCAGGCGGATGCGGATCTTGTTCTGGGTGGCGGCTGCCATTGTCTTTATCTGTCTCTTTGTCTTTTGCGTGCCGAGAGCGGCCCAAACCGCACCTTGCGGTGGGACCACTCGTCGTATCTGACTTCAAATAGAAAGCGCCCCCCGAAGGGGGCGCTCTGTACTGCTACTGAACGATCTCCGTAACCACGCCCGAGCCGACCGTGCGACCGCCCTCTCGAATCGCGAATCGCAGCCCCTGGTCCATGGCGATCGGCTGGATCAGCTCGATCTCCATCTGGACGTTGTCGCCGGGCATCACCATCTCGACGCCGTCGGGCAGCTTGGCCACGCCGGTGACGTCAGTGGTACGGAAGTAGAACTGCGGCCTGTACCCGGTGAAGAAGGGGGTGTGGCGTCCGCCCTCCTCCTTCTTGAGCACGTAGACCTCGGACTTGAACTTCGTGTGCGGCGTGATCGAGCCGGGCTTGCAGAGCACCTGGCCGCGCTCGATCTCCTCACGCTTGGTACCGCGCAACAGACAGCCGACGTTGTCGCCCGCCTGGCCCTGGTCGAGGATCTTGCGGAACATCTCAACGCCCGTCACCACCGTCGTGGTGGTGTCGTGCACGCCGACGATCTCCACCGTGTCGCCGGTGTTGACGATGCCCTGCTCCACGCGGCCCGTGGCCACCGTGCCGCGGCCGGTGATCGAGAACACGTCCTCGACCGGCAGCAGGAAGGGCTTGTCGAGCTCGCGCACGGGCTGGGGGATGTAGCTGTCGAGCGCTTCGGAGAGCTCCACGATCTTGGTCTTGTAGGCCTCGTCGCCTTCCAGCGCCTTCAGCGCCGAGCCGGTGATGAACGGGATGTCATCGCCCGGGAAGTCGTATTCGGAGAGCAGCTCGCGCACCTCCACCTCGACCAGTTCCATCAGCTCCTCGTCGTCGACCATGTCAGCCTTGTTGAGGAACACCACGATGTAGGGGACGCCGACCTGGCGGGCCAGCAGGATGTGCTCGCGCGTCTGGGGCATCGGCCCGTCGGCCGCACTGACCACCAGGATCGCGCCGTCCATCTGCGCGGCGCCGGTGATCATGTTCTTCACGTAGTCGGCGTGACCGGGGCAGTCGACGTGCGCGTAGTGGCGCTTGTCGGTCTGGTACTCGACGTGCGATGTGGCGATGGTGATCCCGCGCTCCTTCTCCTCGGGAGCGTTGTCGATCTCCTCGAAGCTGCGGGCTTCGCCGCCCATCTTCTCTGCCAGCACGGTCGTGATGGCAGCGGTCAGCGTCGTCTTGCCGTGGTCGATGTGACCGATGGTCCCGACGTTGACGTGCGGCTTGTCGCGCTCGAACTTCTCCTTCGCCACTTTACTTTCGCTCCTAGTATCGACTTTGTGTTCGCCTCAGTGGAGGCGAACCGGGGCAATCTACCTGATTGCGCTACGCGGGGACTGGTTCCCCCGTGCGCGCTTCGACGATCTTCTCCGCGATGTTCGGCGGAACCTCCTCGTAGCACTCGAACTGCATCGTGTACGTGGCGCGCCCCTGTGTGTTGGAGCGCAGGTCGGTGGCGTAGCCGAACATCTCGCTCAACGGCACCCTGCCGCTGACCGCCAGCGCGTTGCCGCGCCGCTCCTGGCCCTCGATCCGCCCGCGACGGCGGCTCAAATCGCCGATCACGTCGCCCAGGAAATCCTCCGGTACGACGACCTCGACGGCGAAGATCGGCTCCAGCAGCACCGGCTTGGCGCGGCGCGCGGCCTCCTTGAAGGCGATCGAGCCGGCGACCTTGAAGGCGATCTCCGAGGAGTCCACGTCGTGGTACTTGCCGTCGGTCAGCGTCACCTTCATGTCCACCATCGGGTAGCCGGCCTTGACGCCGTTGTCCAGCGCCTCTTCGACGCCCTTCTGGACCGCGGGGATGTATTCCGAGGGGATCGCGCCGCCCTTGATCTTGCTGACGAACTGGAAGCCCTCGCCGGGTGCCGGCTCAAGGTCGATGTAGACCACGCCGTACTGGCCCGAGCCGCCGGTCTGGCGCACGAACTTGCCCTCGATCTTGTGCACCGTCTCGCGCACCGTCTCGCGGTAGGAGACCTGCGGGCGGCCCACGTTGGCCTCCACGCCGAACTCGCGCTTCATGCGGTCCACCAGCACCTCCAGGTGCAGCTCGCCCATGCCCGAGATCTCGGTCTGGCCGGTCTCTTCGTTGGTGCGCACCTGGAAGGTCGGGTCCTCCTCGGCCAGGCGGCCCAGCGCGACCGACATCTTCTCCTGGTCGACCTTCGTCTTGGGCTCCACCGCGACCTTGATCACGGGCTCGGGGAAGACGATGTTCTCCAGGTGAATCGGCGCGTCGGGCGCGGCCAGCGTGTCGCCGGTGACCACCTGCTTGATGCCCACGGCGGCGGCGATGTCGCCGGCGTAGACCTCGGTGACCTCCTCGCGCTCGTTGGCGTGCATCATCAGGATGCGCCCGATCCGCTCGGTGCGCCCGCTGCCGACGTTGAGGATGCGCGCGCCGGCCTCCAGATGCCCGGAGTAGACGCGGAAGAAGGTCAGCTTGCCGACGTAGGGGTCGGCCATGATCTTGAAGGCCAGCGCCGCGAACGGCTCGGAGTCGTCGGCGTGGCGCTCGACCACGCGCTCCTCCTCGGAGCCCTTGACCAGTTCGGTGCCCTCCACAGGGGGAACGTCCAGGGGCGAGGGCAGGTAGTCGATCACCGCGTCCAAGAGCGGCTGCACGCCTTTGTTCTTGAACGAGGACCCGCACAGCACGGGCGTCATGCTGCTCTCAAGCGAAGCCTTGCGGATCGCCTGCTTCAGGCGCTCGGGCGGGATCTCCGACTCTTCCAGCAGCAGCTCCAAGAGGCCGTCGTCGTAGTGGGAGACCTCCTCCAGCAGGTGCTCGCGCGCGGCGGCCGCCGGCTCGGCGAGGTGCGCGGGGATCTCCACTTCTTCCTGTTCTTTGCCCAGGTCGTCCTTGTAGACGATCGCCTTCATGCTCACCAGGTCGACGATGCCGAGGAAGTCTCCCTCCGCGCCGATGGGGAGCTGGATCGGCACCGGGTGGGCGCCCAGGCGGTCGATCATCGTCTGCACGCCGCGCTCGAAGTCGGCGCCGATGCGGTCCATCTTGTTGATGTAGGCGATCCGCGGCACGCGGTACTTGTCGGCCTGACGCCACACCGTCTCAGACTGGGGCTCCACGCCGGCGACGGAGTCGAACAGCGCGATCGCGCCGTCGAGCACGCGCAGCGAGCGCTCGACCTCGACGGTGAAGTCGACGTGGCCGGGCGTGTCGATGATGTTGATGCGGTGGTCCTTCCACTCCGCCGTGGTGGCCGCCGAGGTGATCGTGATGCCGCGCTCCTGCTCCTGTTCCATCCAGTCCATCGTCGCCGCGCCGTCGTGCACCTCGCCGATCTTGTAGGTGCGCCCGGTGTAGTAGAGGATGCGCTCGGTCGTCGTCGTCTTACCGGCGTCGATGTGCGCCATGATCCCGATGTTGCGGGTGTTCTGGAGGCTGAATTTACGTGGCATGGCTTTAGTTGCGCTCTGGTGTTTGGAAAGGCTGTTCAGGGCAGATCAGGGCAAAAAAAGAGGCCCCTTGGGCCCACGCGCGCTGCCGGTGATGAGCCGATTCGCGTCGCTATGTGCTCAGGTTCTCCATCTTTACAGGGTGACTCCGCGGAAGGCAATGCTCGCACGACGGCGCCCACCGCGGGGCGAGAGCCGACTATATCAGGCTCCCAGCGCCTCGACACTCGCATCGGCGCCGACCGCGGCCAGCTCGCTGCTGCCCTGGGGACGCTCGGCGCGCAGCAGCATCAGACACGGGATCAGCGACAGCAGCGCGATGCCCAGCGCGGCCCAGTAGGCGGCCTGGAAGGCGCTCGCCAGCGACGCGGGCGAGGCGTGGTGGGCGCCGGCCCCGGCGCGCTGCAGGACCACGGCCAGGATCGCCGTGCCGATCGCGCCGCCGAGGCGCATCAGCACGTTGATCTGCGGCGTGGCGTCGGAGAGCTGGTCGGGGCGCATCGAGGTGAACGCCGCGGTCATCGCCGGCATGAAGGACATGCCGATGCTGACACCGCGCACCACCAGCACGCAGGAGATCGCCACGATCGAGGTGTTCGCGCTGATGAACACGAACGGCACCGTGGAGAGCGCCAGCAGCGAGACGCCCACCAGCGCGATGCGACCGCCGCCGAAGCGCTCGGTGAGACGGCCCGCGATCGGCATCGCCACGAGCGCGCCGATGCCCTGCGGCCCGCACAGCAGCCCGGTGTTGATGACGCTCTCGCCGCGCACCTCCTGGTAGTAGAGCGGCACGAGAATCATCGCCCCGAACAGCGCCGCGCCGACGCCGAAGGTCGTGAAGGAGGCGCCCGCGAACACCCGGTTCGCATACAGGCGCACGTCCAGTAGCGGGCGCTCCACGCGCAGCGCGTGCCAGCAGAAGGCCGCGCCCAGCGCCGCCCCGAAGATCACGGGCAGCAGCACGTTGGGGGAGCCCAGGCTGCTGCCGGTGCCCAGCTCGCTGAGACCGTAGACGAACGAGGCGGAACCGGCCGAGAGCAGCGCCAGCCCCGTGACGTCCAGACGCCCGGCCTCGCCGGAGTCGGTGTGAGGCACCAGGCGCCAGCCCAAGAAGAACGCGACCAGCCCGATCGGCACGTTGACGAGGAAGATCCACGACCAGTGCAGGTGCTGGAGGATCAGCCCGCCCACCACGGGCCCGAGGATCGGCGCGAGCATCGCGGGCATCGAGACGACCCCCATCACGCGGCCCATCCGCTTGGGGCCGGCGACCTGCGCCATGATCAGCTGCGCGACCGGCATGATCATCCCGCCGCCGGCGCCCTGCAGCACGCGGCACAGCACCAGCGTGGTGGTCGTATCCGCCACCGCGCACAGCGCCGAGCCGACCGTGAAGAGCACCAGCGAAGTGAGGTACACCTGCCGGGCGCCGAAGCGCCGCGCGGCCCACCCGGTCACGGGGATCACCGCGGCCAGCGACAGCAGATAGCCGGTGATCACCCACTGGATCTGCGAGATCGGGCTGTGCAGGTCGCGCCCCAGCGTGTCCAGCGCCACGTTGACGATCGTGGTGTCGAGGATCGACATGATCATCCCCAGGATCACCACGCCCGCGACGACCCACACATGGCGCTCGATGCGGTCGCTCACGTCGGGCGAAAAGGCAGCGGGAGAGGCCATACGCTTCACCGTAGCGAAGGGTTGGGGCGCTTCGAAGGGAAATGCCGCAATTTCTTTGAGTGCGCAACGATACGCACAAAAGCGGCCCGCTCGGCCCCCCCTGTGGGGGCCTCTTCTCTTTAAAAAGGGGCCGCTTCTACCAGCGGTAGTGCGCGAAGGCCTTGTTGGCCTGCGCCATGCGGTAGATGTCGTCCTTGCGCTTGTACGCGCCACCCTGCTGGGAGAGGGCGTCGGTCAGTTCGTTGGCCAGCCGCTGGGCCATCGTCTTCTCGCGGCGCTGGCGGGCGAACTCCACGAGCCAGCGCACCGCCAGGGTGCGGGCGCGCGCGGAGGGCACCTCGACGGGCACCTGGTAGGTCGCGCCACCGACGCGCCGGGAGCGCACCTCAAGCGCCGGGGTCAGCGCGCGGATCGAGGACTCCAGCGTCTCCACCGGGTCCTTGTCGCTGCGCTCGCCCAGCAGCGCCAGCGCGTCGTAGACGATCCGCTCGGCCGTCGACTTCTTGCCGTCCAGCATCACCTTGTTGATGACCTGCGCCACCAACTTTGAGCGGTGCACGGGGTCCGCCTCCACGGGGCGAATCTGAGCGGGCGCGCGGCGGGGCATCTATTTCTTTTTCACGCCGTACATCGAGCGCGACTTCTTGCGGTCGCTCACGCCGGCCGCGTCGAGGGTGCCGCGCACGACCTTGTAGCGCACGCCCGGCAGGTCCTTCACGCGCCCGCCCCTGACGAGCACGACGGAGTGCTCCTGCAGGTTGTGGCCCTCGCCGGGGATGTACGCCGTGACTTCCATCGAGCCGCTGATACGTACGCGCGCGACCTTGCGCAGCGCAGAGTTGGGCTTCTTGGGGGTCGTCGTGTACACGCGCGTGCACACTCCCCGCCGCTGCGGCGCGGCCGTCTTCTTCTTGCGCCCTTTGCCGGACTTCAGGCCCGGGGTGGCAAGCTTTTTCTTCGGGGCCACGCGGCCCTTGCGCACGAGCTGAGAGGTCGTCGGCATACGGAGGGGGATCCTAGCAGCGCCAGGCGTTCGCCTGCGCGCCGGCGACGGACTCACCCACCGCTGCGCGCCCGCGCGCGACTGCGGCAGACCCCTGCGCCACTACGCGCCTGCGTTCGCGCCGACGGCCCGCATCGGAGCGGGCATCAGCGCCGCCGCGGCCACCACCAGCACGAAGGCCAGCGACTGCACCACCACGCCGGTGGCGCTGCCGGGCATCGGGTCGCCGAAGACCAGGATGCCCCCCGCGATACCCGCGATGTTGGCCGCCGCGCCCGTCACCGCGATCACCGGCACCGCCTCGCCGTCCTGCAACCCGCGCGCGGAGGCGTAGAAGGCCACCACGGAGGCCGCGATCGCGACCGCCAGCCAGGGGCTCAGCAGGAGCCCCATCGCGCCATGCGCACCGACGATGCCCGTCAGCGCCTTGATGGAGGTGTCGGAGACCCCGAACAGGATCCCCGAGGCGGCGCCCAGCATCACGCCGTGGTGCTCCACCCGGCCGCCCATGCGCGGGCCCATGATCAACAGGCCTCCCAGCCCGAACAGCCCCGCCTCGAAGGAGACCATCGCGGCCTCCGAGAAGCGCGAGTGCGCGCCGTGCACCGCCGGCAGCGTCAGCGCCAGCATCACCAGCCCGGCGGCGGTCAGACACAGCCCCGCCCACTGGCGCGGGCCGACCTCGAAGCCGAAGCACCGCTCAGCCATCACCGCGATGAACACCACCCCGGCGGCCAGCGCGACCTGCACCACCGACATCGGCGCGATCGCCAGCGCCGCCACGTGCAGCCCCCAGGAGGCCACCGCCACCGCCATCCCCAGCACGAACCACTTCGAGGAGTACAGCTCGCGGGCGGAGCGCAGCGGGTGGCGCATCTCCACCTTGCCCACCGCGTTGGCCCCGCGGTGCTTGTAGAAGAAGCCGAGGTTGGCCACGAACGCGCAGGCCAGCGACAGAGCGATACCGAGCTCGAGCGTCATCGTGGTGCGCAGGCGGCTGGTTGGGAGGAAGGGGAGTGGGTGGTCATGGTTGGCTCCATCGGCACGCCCCGAGCGTTGCTTTACTGGCGGCGAGCCGACCCGGCAGATTAGCCGCCCCCACCTCTGTGCCAGCTAAAGGACCCTCCTCTCCACCCCCCGCGAGCGCCGCTGCGCCCACCCCGCCGCTGCTGCTGGTCGACATCGACGGGGTCGTCTCGCTGTTCGGTTTCTCCGCGCACGAGCGGCCCGCGGGCGTGTTCCACGCGATCGACGGCATCCCCCACCTCCTTTCCACCGCCGCCGCCCGCCACCTGCTGGACCTTGTCTCTGTCTATGAGCTCGTCTGGTGCTCGGGCTGGGAGGAGAAGGCGGAGGAATACCTGCCCCACCTGCTCGGCCTGCCGCGCGGGCTGCCGTTCCTGAGCTTCGAGCGGGACATGCGGGGGCTGGGTGGGGCCGGTGGCGGCGGGTCCGGTGAAAGCGAAGCTGGTGAGGGCAACGGAATTGGCGACAGAGCGGGTGGGAACGCCATCACCCGCGCCCACTGGAAGCTCGAGGCGATCGACTCCTTCGCCGGGCCCGACCGCCCGCTGGCGTGGATCGACGACGCCTTCAACGCCGCCTGTCACGACTGGGCCGCGGCGCGCGGCGCGCCCACCCTGCTGGTTCAGACCGAGCCCTCGGCTGGACTCACGGAGCGGGAGGCTGTGCTCCTGCGGGACTGGGCGCCGGCGCCAGGGTGAGGTCCTCGGCAGGTGCAACGACTGGGAGCAATCTCCTTGGTCCGCCCCCATAAGCCGTTCACCTGCACATGCTACCCTATGCACATGTCCACCCTCTCACGGCGCACTCAGCTGCTGCTCGACGAGGAGCGCCACCGCCGCCTGGCCGAGGAGGCGCGGCGCACCGGCCGCTCGATCGGCGCGCTCGTGCGCGAGGCGATCGATGTGCGCTTCGAGCGGGAGGAGCAGGACGAGCGCCGCCGCGCGGCGGCGCTCGCGCTGCTCAGCGCCCCCCGCCCCAGCGACCCCGAGCCCGACTGGAGCGAGGTCGAGCACGAGCTGCTGGACGCCTCGCCCGCGGGCGCCGCCTGACGCTACGTCTGCTTCCCTTCTCTTTGTGTGCTTGGGCCTGGGTCTCTTCTTGGCCTTCGGCTTGGGGCAGCCGGCGATCACATGCCTACCCCCGCAGCGGATCGACCCACTGCACGCCGGGGAAGCGCGAGAAGTCGCTGTCGCAGGAGCAGACGAGCGCACCGTGCTCGATCGCCAGCGCGGCGAGGTGCGCGTCGTTTGCCAGATTGCCCGCCGTGCCCAGCGGCTCCAGCAGCTCGCGCAGCACAGCCGAGTGGCGGTCGCCGGGGTGCACGACGGTCGTGCAGGGCTGCTCCAGCCACCCGTCGACGATGTCAAGCGCCTCCCCGACTTCCAGCGGCGCCTCGAACAGGCTCGCGTGTGTGCTCAGCCGCACGAAGCCGAGCAGCACCGTCCACGCCAGGGCCACGGTCTCCGACCCCGACAGCGCCTCCTGCACCCACTCACGCGCGGGCAGATGGCGCGGCGAGGCCTCGTCGACCGCGTAGAGGAACAGGTTGACGTCGGGCAGCTTCACTTGCGCAACTGCAGCTTGCGCACGATCTCCGCATCCTCCAGCTCGCCCAGCAGACGCCCGGTGTGGTCGAGATCTACGCCGCTCCTAACGCCCATCCGACGCGAGGGCACCCGATAGGGACGGGCAGCACGCCCTTCCCCGCCGATACCAGCCCGCACCGCGTCGTTGAGAGCAGCCTTGAAAGACACCCCGCGCTCGCGCGCCACGAGCCGCAGCTTCGCCGCCACATCCTGGTCGAGCGTCACCGTCGTGCGCATAAGCGCATCATAGCAGCGAGATCGATGCTGTCATGATGCCCGCACGCACTCGGGCAAGGAGGCCATCGCGACGCCTCCGAGCTGCCGCCCTGAGGCGAGGCCTCCTGGCTCCGAGCACCGTCTACGAACGCCGGGGCAACTCCATGACCGCGACCCCCTCCAGGCCCGCCACGGCGATCAGCGGGGCGTCCGCACTCGCCAGCACGTCGCCCGCCTGCGTCGCGGCGAGCAGCACGCAGTCGGCCAGCGAGACGGGGGCCCGCGTGCGGTGGTAGCGGCGCGCGCGGATGTCCGCCGCCTCGCGCGCCAGCCGCTCGTCCACGGGCAGCAGCCTGATGCTCTCCCGCAGCAGCGGCGCGGCGATCGCGTCCAGGCGCTCGCGCGGGACGCCCTGGACCCGTTGCAGCACGTCCAGCGCCTCGGCCAGGTTGATCGCGGGCATCGCGGCCTCGCCGCGGCGCAGGATCGTCTCGACCTCCCCGGCCGCGGGCTCCTCGGCGAGCAGGGCGATCAGCGCGAAGGCGTCGAGCAGGACGCTCACGAGCCGGCGAGCCTGCGCTCCTCGGCCGCGGCCTCTGCCGCCCGAGCCTCGCCGCGCAGCCGCTCGCTGCTCAGCGACAGCTCCCCGGCCAGCGCGCCGCGCGCGGCGGCGATCGGATCGTCGGGCGCCGGCGTCAGCACGATCCGATCACCCAGGTCCTCCAGCGTCAGCGTCGAGGTACCCCAGCGCCTGCGGATCGTCGAAGGGATCGAGATTTGCCCCCCACGTGTCACCTTTGCGGTTCTCATGATCATGAAGCGTATCATGAAAACAGTTTGGATAGGCTCCGCTCCGCTCCGCCGAGCGGGTCGCGCGGCTCCCGACCGGCGGACTGCCGGGAGCCGACTCGCCGTTTGCCTCGGCCTCGCTGCTACTGCTTCTGCTTCCCCTTCCTCGTGTGCCTGGGCTTGGCCTTGCCGTGCGCCCTGTGGGTGAGCTTCTTCTTCGGCTTGGGGCAGCCGGTGACGGCGATCTTGACGTTCTGATCGAGGACCGCGCCGTTCTGGCCGGTGATCGTGAAGGGCATCGTGAGGCTGGTGCCGCAGAGGCTGCCCTTGGCCTTCGCGGGGGCGACGGCCGCCAGGCCCGAATGCGGACCCTCCGGCAGGTTCAGCTCAAACGAGCCGATCGGCGCGTCGGGCACCGTCGCGAAATCACTGCTGGTGACGCCTTTCTTGATGTCGATGCTGCCGACGAGCTCGATCGTGACGCCTTCGCCCTGCAGGATCGCGACGACGTCGGGGAACGCCGCACCGCCGTGGGAGACCAGATAGACAGGGCCCGTGACGGGGTTGGCGAGAACCGGCGTGCCGGCCGTCGCGGTACCGATGTTCGAGCCCGCGGGGCACGACGCGGGGTTCGCGGCGAACGTCGCTTCCGTGCAGGCCTGCTGAATCGTTGTCAGGCGGGCGGGCAGCTGCTTTGGCAGGACCACCGCGACACTGTGGATATTCGCGTTACCCGCGGTGAAGGCGCCCTTCACGGTCAGGCTCGCGCCGCTCTGCTTGCTCGTCTTCGCCTGCGTGCTGACGCTGAACACGGGGTGGAAGGGCAGCGCGGCGCAGTTCGCCGCCTGGAAGCGACTGGACACCCCCGCGCTCGCGCCCTGCGTGCTCGTCAGCGTCCCAGTGACGCTGAGCGGTTCGCAGTCGGTCGGGTTGAACATGAACCCTTCACGATCGATGCTGACGTTCACCATCTTCAGCTGCAACGGGATGCCCTGCAGAATCGTGGGCAACGGGTCGCTCACGACCGTGATCTGCGCGGTGTGCGGGTCGACGTGGATCGCTGCGCGAACGACGACATTCCCGAGGTTGAAGGGGCCCGCGACGGCGGGCACGACGATGCTCAACCCGAACGGGCCGCCACCGTATGGTCCCGTGAGGAACACCTGGCCCGAGACGTACACCGGGTCAGGGCCCGCACCCGCAGCGACCGTCGTATGCCCGATCAGGCTCGAAGCGGGACACGTTCCCTGCGCGGCCTGCGGTTCGCCGCACAGCGAGACGCGGGAGAGCATCCCCAGCAGCCCCGGCGGTGTCGTCACGGTCACGCCGCCGAGGGTCTGTTCGCCGTCCTGACGCGAGAAGCTCGTCACGAACGGGCTGAACGCCCCAGCCTGGTTGTTGCTCATACCCGACACAAACCCAGGTGCGAACGGCTGCGAGGCCGGGCACGGCGAGCCACCCACACCCGATGAGATCTGGAACACCGAAGACGCTTCAACCGCCGTGCTGGAGCTGTACGGCGTAAACAGGCCCATCGTGGTGTAGGACCCACACCCCGGGGGCGTCACCAGCGCTCCCCGGGAGCCGCCGAAGAAATGCAGCTTGATATCGGAGATCAGCTGCTCGGGGATTTCGCTGAACGTCGTCGTCAACTGGCCCGTGACGGGATTCAGCGCGACTTCGCCGGCCTGTTTGACCAGCACTCCTTCCCCTTCGACGACCAGATACAACGCCACCAGCGACCCGAACGGGTTCGCGTTCTGTTGCGCGACATAGATCGACCCCTGGATCGGGGTGCGCAACGCGGCGCTCACCGCTTCCGCGGTCCCGACCTTCGCCGCCGCGGGACACGCAACGGGGTCGGCGTCGTGCAACCCCAACTGTTCTTCACTGCACGCCTGCAAGCCGTTCGCGGCGGAGGGGTTCAGGACCATGCCCTGCGGCAGGGTCACGACCGCCTTGTGCAGATTCGCTTCCGCCAACCCTTCCGGCGCTTCGACCGCGGGCAGATGCACGTCGACGCCCACACCCGTCGCCGTGCTACCCGACGTTTCTTCGGGCGCCAGCGACAGCGACGGGTCGAAGCTCAGATCTTCACAGCCCGTCACCGGCGCCAACCCCGACGTCAGGGAATAGAACACCCCCGGGGCTTCCCAATCGTCCACACCCACCGTCGCGCTGAGCGGCCCACCACACGAACTTGGCAGCGTCAACAACGGCCGCACCGGCAGGCTACCCGGCGCAGCACACCGCGATTCTTCTTCGTTGTGCAGGCCGTCGCCTTCCAGTTCTTCTGACAACAAGTTTTCGGCTTGGACGAGGCATGCCCCGCGGATCGAGTCGTGGCTCGCTTCTCCGGGGACACCCCAGAACACGACCTTCGAACCCTGCAAGACAATGGCCTGCGGAATGTTGTACACGTGCACGGTGATCCCATAATCCCCGCCCGTGCGCAACCCAGCCTGAATCAGGATCGGCGAGACTTCCTTGGCGAAGAAACCGAACTCGGCTACCGACCCAGCCGGCGGTTCCACGTTGTACACCGGGTTGCTGACACGGATCAGCTGCTCGACTTCTTCGCCTTCCCTAGGACCTTCACGAAGACGGACATCATTAGGGTCGGCGACCGAGGTCGTCGCGACACCGACCGCCGTATCGTTCGGGCATGAGTTTTGGATGAACGACTCATACGTGCACCGCGGAGTCGCATTTGGATTACCCATCACACCCCCAGGCAATGCCGCTTCAATATCCTTGGAGCCTGCACCAAACGGCCTAAACAGCCCTGCTGCGTATTCTTCCGAGCCGTTCAGGGCGATGTTAGTGACGAGCTTGTACGGGTGCGAACCGGCCTGCGTATCGACCGAGCCGTCCCTGTTCAACGCCTGCACTTCAAACCCGCTCAAACCAAACCCAGCCAACGCACTGGACGCAAACACCAATACAACCGCACACACACCACCCAACACTCCCGCAAAGCGCACCATCACCGCCCCCTCCCAGAACTAGTCCTCGGCGCACCAGCCCTCAACGAAGACCCACGCCTTTTGATCCTGCCCCTACTCCGTCTCTGGCGCACACACTGGCCGTGTTTGCGCACGAAACCCCTCGCACACTCCTTTGCCTTCCGCTTGGATTTGGGCTTCGCGACCGGCACAGACGACGGCGCGGGAGCCAGGTTCCTGGACCCCGAGAACGTCGCGCTCGCCGGCGACCCCAGCCCCGGGCCCACACCGGCCGGCCCCCTGCACGCATCCGCGCTGCCACACGCCGCCGCCGCCACCGGCGCAGCGGGAAAGCCACCATCGACCCGCACGTCATACACATCACGCAGATCATCGGTGTCCGACGGAACAAGCTGGTCGCCGGTCGCGATGAACACATCATTCCCACTCGGGCTCGCGTCCATGAAAAACGAGTCGCTTTCACCCGCGACATCGGACACCGGCAGTACACAACCAGGTTCCTGGGCGCAGCTGCCTTCGCCGTCGGCCTCCCACTCATACACATCCTGGCGGCCGTTGGTGTCCCACGGCACGAGCGGATCGCGCGACTGGAAAAACAACCGCCGCCCATTGCTCGACAGATTGTGCGCTTCATAGTACGCAGAGAAATATGAGAACGCTTCCCCCTGTTCGTCGTGGCTTGCACCAAGCATGGCCCCGGCGACGGGCGCGGCGCCATTCGCGTCGCACGACGCGCACACCAGCGACCCGGTCGATGCATCGTACAGATACACCTCGCTCACGCTGCACTTTTCGTTTTCGCATTCCCCAGGCGATACCGGCACGTTGTCATAGCCCGTCAGGCTCCGCACCGATTCAAACGCCAGACGCGTCCCATCCGGCGTCACCCGAACCTGATGCTGACCGGGCCCAAAGTCAAACTCTGATTCGGTAAAGTCTTCCCAATCCCGTTCGTCGTTGTGGCCTGTCAAAGTGCTGCCGGCGAGCTTTGCGACGAACCGCGGCGCTTCCCAGCTGCTCCCGTTGAAGTGCTCCACATACAGGTTGCACGTGTGTTCTCCAGGTACAGGCGAGCTCGCACTGTTGAGCTTGCAGTCACCAGATTCTGCCTTTTCAGCCAGCGGACCGTTCGTGTTGCCGGCGAGCACTCCGTTCGCGACGAAATACACGTACGAGCCGTCTTCGGCCGCGGTGATAAACCCAGCGACCCCAGCACCATCGACATCGCCCGGGTTCGTATCGACCGACAGATCGCTCAGGACCCCCGTGTTCAGATCGTACGCATACAGGTTGGGCGCGCTATCGGCCGGACCCGTGTTCGCATCATCGGTCAACTCCGCATCGCTGATTAAGAACACAAGCGAACCATCCGCGCTCGCACCGCTGAAGAACGCCGGCTGTGGACCATGCGGATCGGGCACCGCCCGCTGCGACGCCGACACCTCAACCGTACACGCATCCGCCGGCACCGTACACACACCGTGTTCACTCGGACTCTGCGGCGCCATCGGATTCTCGCGCACATATACCTGACCCTCATCCTCTTCAACACCCTTACTGGTGCCCGCTTCACCAGCGGTGAAGAACACCCGCGACCCATCCGCAGACACCGCATGCCACATGTTGTTTTCCTGGCCATAGTTACCGGCGTAGTAAGCCGTCGGTGCTCCGCCCTGATCTACGGCTTCAAAGCTGACCCCCGCGGGCGGCACATCCACCTGGCTCAACCGGCCACCGGCCCACTCATACACGTGGATCTTCCTCGGCGACGCCCCTTCCACCAGGCTCGCCTCCTGCTCGAAGGCCACATGACTCAAATCGGTTGAGGCGCCGACGAGAACCGGAATATTAAACGCGTCGCGATACGGTTCTACTTCATTTGGGGGCGGAGTGCCCGAGACCGCCTGGTAGGAGTCGCTGTCCGCACTCCACCGATAGACCTCATCATAACCCAGCGGTTCGCCATCGATGAGCGGCTCATCCTGGCTGGTCAGGACACCCGCTGACAATTCAGGCGTGAAGACCGTTTCTTCAAACGGCGCCCTGCCGTGCAACCTATAGGTGGCATTACGTGGAGAGATGTTGGTCGTCGACCAGCCATCCGGCCCCCGCTGCGAGAGATAACGATCCAGCAGGTTCATGCCCTTCGGTTCGTCAAACGCGCCGGTGGAGAGATACGTGACCGCTTCCCCCCCCACTGCCGCCCGCGCACCGGCGAACGCAATGGCGTTCCCACCCTTTTCCAGCGGCGAGACCATCTCAAACGCACGGCAATCCGGCAGCCCCGCCGACGGCCCAACACGAAACTCCGCGTTCGCGCACGAATCGGCCGACGCCGCAGCCACCCCGAAGACCAGCAGGCCGGCAATCGCCATCACAACACCAAGCACACCCTTGAAACCCGTCATTGACCTGCTCCCTCCTCGTGGTTTGCGATAGCGGCAGACCCGCCGCCGACTGCCCGCTCGACCTCCCGGCCCCTACCCGTCAACTCCCAGGCGTTGGGCTCCCCCTTGACGTGCCCCACGCCGTTGTTGCGTACAAGCCCAAGATGCTCAAGGCGCGAGAGCAGTTTCGAAATCTGCCCCTGGTCCGCCACCTCCGCCGCCTGCGCGACCTCGCGGTTGCTCGCCCCCGGCGCAGCGGCGATCGCCGCCAGCACGCGCAGCGTGCGGTAGGTGAAGCGCATCGCCAGACCCTCCAGCGGATCCCCCGCGGGGCGCTGCCGCACTTGGCGTACCACGGCGGGCAGCGGACGCTCGAGCTCCTTCTCGGCCATCGCCGCACCCATGTAGGGCCGCACGATCATCGCCATCAACGGGTTCAAAAGCTCCGTGAGCGAGTCCCCGCCCGACCCCAGCAGCCGGGCGTGCACCACAGCGAGCACGGCGCCTACGACTCCCTCCGCCGTCAGCGGCGCGACCTCGCGCCCGCCACGCACCTGTGTGCGCCCACCCTCGGCCACCCCGATCAGCTCCGCCACCAGCTGCGCGCGGTGCTCCAGCACCGCGGGACCAGCCTTCAACGCGTCGACCACGATCACACGGCCGGCGAGCGGCTCCTCATCGAAAAACGCCAGCAGCGCGGCGAGCCCGGCGCGCACCTGCGAGCGCCACTCGCGCTCACCCGCGGCGGCGGCGCACACGAGCACGCGGGCCCGCTGCACCGTCTCGCCGAACGCGGCGAGGAAGCACGCTTCGCGGTCCACGAACAGGTCGTAGAACGTGCGCCGCGAGACACCCGCGCGCGAGGTGACACGCGCGACCGACATCTTCTCGTAGCCAAGCTCCCCCACGACCTGCACCGTCGCGGTGAGCATCCGCGCGCGCTGCACTTCGGTCACCTGCGTCGCCCCCGCCCGCTTCACCACGGCAGAACGAGAGACTGCAGCAGACCGAGAGCGCTTACGCGCCGAGCTCCGCGCCTGCGCGAGGGCCGTCATCGCCCCAACCCCCCCACGGGGGACAGCGACCGACCCAAACGGGCCGAAGGGAAAGCGCTAGAAGCTAGCCACCCCGGCCAAGAGAGAGAGAGAGAGAGAGAGATGCTTCAGAGACGCTGAAGCATCTGGTTACGGCCCCCAAGGGGGCCACAAAGACACCTGGCACGCCTGTCTCTCTAGGACTCACGCGAAAACAACCCCTCATCGTTCTGACCCAGCCCTCTCCCTTGACATCCCTCAGTTGCGCAATAACCGGTCTGAGAAGACCAGACCCAACCCAGTTCATATTTCGAGCAGCCACCCGGCGGTGGATGCCTTGTCACGGGCATTGTAACCATAAAACAAGCATGACGTCAACCCCCAACCCCCAACATCAAACACCCGCGGTGCGAACAGGCAACCCTACGCGGAGCTGCGCGCCCGACGATCACCCGCGATCCCCGGTGCCGCCGAGACCGAATCCCTCAGACCGGCAACAGCTCGAGCGCATCCACGTGGCGCGGGCGCATGACGGAGAAGTGGCGATGGTCGAGCGTAGCCAGTTTCGGCTCGCGCAGGCGCTCTACCACGGCGAGCACCGCGGCATCGACGAAGCCGACGCGCAGATCGGCGTAGGTTCGCATCAGCTCCCCTGAACGCACATAGTCCTGCGCACTCAGAGGGAGAATGTCGAGCTCGCCGCGACGCACGGTCTCGAGCAAGGCCGGAAAGGCATCGGGTCCGATCTGGCGGGTGAGGAGATGGTCGAGCTCGACGAGCACCGGCGCCACCACTACCCGCCGCACCCGGGGCAGCCGGAAGAGCTCGACACAGGCATCGTGATGACTGTCGCCCGCATCCAGGGCGGCGACGATCGGACCGGTGTCTAGGACGAGCGCCAAGGCTCGGGCTCGAAGATGTCCTCGCTGGCGAGCAGCGAAAGATCGCTGCGACCGGAGCGGAACGCCCCGATCAGCGAGAACGGCGGCTGCTCAGGCTCGTCCCCCAACTCGTGCTCGATCGCCTCGCGCACAACCTGGGCGACCGACACCCCCCGCTCGGCGGCCCGGCGCTTAGTGCGCTCCAAGAGCTCCGGCTCGGCCTGGATCATCAACCTCTGCATCATCTACGCCATCATGATAGCAGCAAGTAATTCTTTTACTTCTTCCCCCTCTTCCCCTTCCTCGTGTGTTTGGGCTTGGCCTTGTGCGTCTTCTCTTTCGCCTTGGGGCAGCCGGTGACCTGGATCTTGACGTTCTGAGCGAGGACTGCGCCGTTCTGGCCGGTGATCGTGAAGGGCATCGCCAGGCTCTGGCCGCAGAGGCTGCCCTTCGCGCTGGCGGGGACGACGGCCGCGAGGCCCGAGTGTGGGCCCTCCGGCAGCGTCAACTGGAACGAGCCGATCGGCGCGTCGGGGACGCTCGCGAACGTGCTGCTGGTGACGCCCTTCTTGATGTCGATGCTGCCCGTCAGGTCGATGGTGACGCCTTCGCCCTGGAGGATCGCGACGACGTCGGGGAACGCCGCGCCGCCGTGAGAGACGAGGTAGACCGGGCCCGTGACGGGGTTGGCGAGGACCGGCGTGCTGGCCGTCGCCGTGCCGATGTTCGAGCCGGTGGGGCACGACGCGGGGTTCGCGTTGAACGTCGCTTCTGGGCACGCCTGCTGGATCGTCGTCAGCCTTGCCGGCAGCTGCTTTGGCAGGACCACCGCGACGCTGTGGATGTTCGCGTTGCCCGCGGTGAAGGCGCCCTTGACGGTCAGGCTCGCGCCGCTCTGCTTGCTCGTCTTCGCCTGCGTGCTGACAGAGAACACGGGGTGGAAGGGCAGCGCGGCGCAGTTCGCGGCCTGGAAATGGCTGGAGACGTTTGCCGTGGCGCCCTGCGTGCTCGTCAACGTCCCAGTGACGCTGAGCGGTTCGCAGTCGGTCGGGTTGAACATGAACCCTTCACGATCGATGCTGACGTTCACCATCTTCAGCTGCAACGGGACGCCCTGCAAGATCGTCGGCAGCGGATCGCTCACGACCGTGATCTGCGCGGTACGCGGGTCGACGTGGATCGCCGCGCGAACGACGACATCACCGAGGTTGAAGGGGCCCGCGACGGCAGGCACGACGATGCTCAACCCGAACGGGCCGCCTCCGTAGGGGCCCGTGAGGAACACCTGGCCCGCAACATACACCGGGTCCGGGCCCGCACCCGCAGCGACCGTCGTGTGCCCGATCAGGCTCCCCGCGGGACAGGCACCCTGCGCGGCCTGCGGTTCCCCGCACAATGAGACGCGGGAGAGCATTCCCAGCAGCCCCGGGGGTGTCGTGAGCGTCACGCCGGCCAGGTCCTGTTCCTGGTCCTGGCGGGAGAACGACACACTGAACGGGCTGAACGCACCAGCCTGGTTACCCGTCGTGCCCGCCGAGAACGCCGGTGCGAAACCCTGCGTGCCGCAACCCGAGGCGTTCGCCGCGGTACTGATCGAGAACGCCGAGAATGGTTCCGCGGGCGTCAACGAACTGTACGGCGTCAACTGCGACGTCGCGGTATAAGACCCGCAGCCCGGAGGAGTCACGAGCGCCGCACGGGGGCCACCGAAGAGGTGCAGCTTGATCTCCGATGTCGGCTGCTGGGGCACTTCGCTGAACGTCGTCACGATCTGCCCCGTCGCGGGGTCCAGGCGCACTTCGCCGGCCTGTTTGACGAGCACCCCTTCGCCTTCGAGCACCACATACAGCGCCAGCAGCGACCCGAACGGGTTCTGAGACTGCTGCGCCACATACACAGAACCCTCCAACGGCTTATTCAACGCCGGGCTGAGCGCTTCCGCGACACCGACCTTCGACACCTGCGGACACACCACGGGGTTGGCGTTATGCAACCCGAACTGTTCCGCGCTGCACGCCCCGAGACCATTCGCGGCACTCGGGTTGATGACCATCCCCTGCGGCAGCGTCACGACCGCCTTATGCAGGTTCGCCTCCGCCAGCCCTTCCGGGCTTTCCGGCGCCGGGATACCCACATCGACCGACAAACCCGACGGCGTACCACCCGACTGCACATCCGGCGACACACCCAGCGACGGCGTGAAACTCAGGTGTTCACAACCCGTTACTTCCGGCATCGCTGTGCCCTTCGAGAAGAACGTCCCCGGTTCATCCCACGAATCCACGCTCACCAATGAGGACGTCGCTTCCCCACACGACGTCGAGACCGTCAACAACGGCCGCACCGGCAAACTCCCCGACGCTTCACACTTCGATTCTTCTTCGTTGTGTTCTTCTTCCCCGGTGCTCGGAGCTTCGGCGAGGCATTTCCCGCGGATCGCGTTGTGGCTCGGGTCGCCGGGCACACCCCAGATCTTGACCTTCGCCTCCTGCACCACAGCAGCCTGCGGGACATGCGTGGTGGACGTCAACCCATAGTCACCCCCCGTCCGCAGCGAGGAGTCCAGAATAACCGGCGCGCCGGCAAAATGGTAGCCGAACTCCGCGACCACACCCGCCGGAGGTTGCAAATTATACACAGGGCTAGAGCCAAGATATACGTTGTCGACGTACTTCCCCGTAGCTTCATCGATGTGTCCAATGTGTGAGGCGATCCCTGTCGTCGCCTCACCCACCGCGGTATCGGCCGGACACCCCTTCACGGAGAATTCGGCGAATTCGCTGTATGTGCACTTTGGTGTCGCGTTCGCGTTACCCATCAGACCACGCGGCAATTCGACCCTGACAACCTTGGGGCCGCCGGCGGCGGGCACATAGTCTGGTTCTGCTTCCTTCGTGAGTGCTTCGGATTCGTTGAGCACGAACTGCGTCACGAGCGCATAGGGGTGCGAGCCGGCCTGCACATCGGGCGTCCCGTCCCTGTTCACGAGCGTCACTTCCGCGCTCTGCAACCCAAAGCCAAAACCACCAGCCAATGCCGCGGGCGCCGACACCAGCATCATGAAACACCACACCACACCGAAGGACAGCAGCCGCCGCATCACTTCCCCCTCTTCTCAGAACGCTTGACAGAAGCGGAGGACTTCCCCGCCCGCTTTCCACGCTTCTTTGTCCGCTTCTGCTTGACACATTTGCCGCGCTCCCGTACACGACCCTTGGCGCACGGTCGGAGCTTGTTGCTCCGCACCGCTGGCGCAACGGGCGCCGGCGTGACCGTGACGTTCCCCGCACCAGAGAACGTCGCACTCGTGGGCGAACCGAACACCCCCACCGGCGCAGGCGGCACTGGGGCCCTGCACGATTCGCCTTCTTCGCACACCGCCGCGGCCTGCGACACCGCGGGGAACCCGCCACCGACACGCACGTCATACACATCCGTCCGCGAATCCGTGTCCGCCGGGACGAGCTGTTCGGCGGTCGCGATGAACACATTTTCGCCGCTGGGGCTCGCGTCCATGAAATGCGATTCAGACGCGCCCGACACATCGGAGACCGCGAACACGCAACCACCATCGCTTTCGCTGAAATCCGCTGAGGACCGCGTACACGAATCCCCCGGTTCGGCCTGAGACACCGGCTGCTCCCACTCATACACATCAAGCACACCATTGCTGTCCTGCGACACCAATGCACTGGGACTCTGGAAGAACAATCTACCGCCGTCTTCGGAAAGATTACGCGGAAGATAGAACTCAGAGACTTGGTTAAAGGCGGCAGTTTCCCGGTCTTCTTCCTGGCCGCCGAGCTCGGCGGGTCCGGTCGGGGGAGCGCCACTCGGAGCACACGACGCGCACACGACCTTGCCCGTGAGCGCATTGTACAGGTACATCTCACGACACTTGCCGGTTTCACCGCATGCACCAGCCACCGCCGGCTGATTGTCATACGACGTCAACTGCTCTATCGACTGGAACACCAGATGCGTCCCGTCCGGCGTCACCCGAGCCGTATGCTGAACGGGGCCAAAATTAAGAGAGAACGGGTAATAAGTGAGCCCTTCGTAGCCCACCCAATCCTGTTCATCGGCGTTGCTTTCATAGTCACTGACATTGTTGCCCGTGCCGCCCGCGAGCGTCGCAACGAACTTCGGGGCTTCCCACGCAGAGCCGTTGTAGTGCTCCACATACAGACTGCACGCCAGTTCGTGCCCTTCTGCTTCATAGCTTTCTTCCAGATGACAGTCTCCGGGCTGCGCCCCAGACGCGAGCACACCGTTCGCGACGAAATACACATACGAGCCATCTTCACTGGCCGTCACCAAACCCAGCGCCGCAGCGCCATCCACATCCCCCGGGTTGGAATCGACCGTTAGATCACTCAACACCCCTGTACCCACATCGTACGCGTAGAGGTTCGCCGCGTTGTCATCGGGACCCGTGTTGGCTTCGCTGGTCAGCTCCGCCCTGCTCGTGAAGAACACCAGCGAACCATCCGCGCTCGCACCCCGATAAAACGCGGGCTTCGGCCCATGCGGATCGGGGGCAGGCACACCACCTCCGGTGACCCGCTGCGAAGCGGACACCTCCACCGTGCAGGCATCTCCCTGCACCGCACAATCTTCGGCGGCGCTCATCGGGTTCTCACGCACATACAACTGCCCCAAGCCGTATCCAGATCCCCGTTCGCCGGCCGTGAAGAACACCCGCGAACCATCGGAGGAAACCGCATGCCATCCATCTGCACCCACAAATTCCCGGCCTCGGGCTCCCACGCTGTCCAAGCCTTCGAACGTCGTCCCCGGCGGGGCCACATCTACCTGGCGCAGCGCGCCGCCCGCCCACTCATACACGTGCTCGTGTCCGGGCGAGGCTCCTTCGGTCAAGCTCGCTTCCTGCTGAAAGACGATACGACTAAGGTCGCTGGAAACCCCCGCCACGAAAGGCTCTTCTATTCCAGTCCCTAGCTCTTCATAAGGCTCGACTCCGGGTGGAGTGACGTCTGACACCCTCTGATAGGAGCCCGCTTCGGTATCCGCGACATACAGATTGAAATACCCGGCCAGTTCGCCCGTGATCAACGGAGTGTACTTGTCAAGCAGAACGCCCTTGGAGAGATCCGGCGTAAACAACAGTTCAAAAAACGGCGTGAAGGTCTGCGGCAGGAAAGTGACGTTCGGCGGCGAGATGTTCTGCGTAGACCAGCCCCCCGTACCACGACGCGAGATATACCGGCTGGTCAACGCCTCGCCCTTCGGTTCGGGACCATTACCGGCGAACGCCCCGTTGGACATATACGTGACCGCTTCACCGGAGCTCGCCGCGCGGCTGTCCGAGAACGCGACCCCGCTATCGCCCTTTTCCAGCGGCGAGACCATCTCATACGCCCGGCAATCCGGCAGGCCCACCGACAGCCCAGTGCGGAACTCCGCGTTCGCGCACGAGTCACCCCAGGCCGCACCCACCCCGATGACCAGCAGGCCGACGGTCGCCATCACAACACCAAGCACACCCTTGAGACCCGTCATTGACCTGCTCCCTCCTCGTGGTTTGCGATAGCAGCAGACCCGCCGCCGACTGCCTGCTGCACCTCCCGGCCCCTACCCGTCAACTCCCAGGCGTTGGGCTCACCCTTCACATGCCCGACACCCGTGTTATGAATAAGCCCCAGACCCTCAAGACGCGAAAGCAACTTCGAGATCTGCCCCTGATCCACCACCCCCGCCGCCTGAGCGACCTCGCGGTTGCTCGCCCCCGGAGCGGCGGCAATCGCAGCGAGGACCCGCAGCGTGCGATACGTCAGACGCATATCCAGACCACCCAACGGATCGACCGGAGCCCCGCGCCGCACGGGACGCCGCACGGGCAGCACACGCTCAAGCTCCCGCTCGGCCGCCGCCGCACCCAGGTAAGGACGCACGATCATCGCCATCAACGGATTCAAAAGCTCCGTGAGCGACTCACCGCTGGACCCGAGCAGCCGGGCGTGCACGACGGCCAGCACCGCGCCGACGACGCCCTCCGCTGTGAGGGGCGCCACCTCGCGCCCTCCGCGCACCTGCGCACGACCAGCCTCAGCCACCGCGATCAACTCAGCGACCAGACCCGCGCGGCACTCCAACACCACCGGGCCGGCCTTCAACGCGTCGACCACCAACACACGACCGGCCAACGGCTCCTCATCGAAGAACACCAGCAACGCGGCGAGACCGGCCCGCACCTGAGAGCGCCACTCCCGCTCACCCACAGCCGCCTCGCACACCAGCACGCGGGCCCGCTGCATGGTCTCGCTGAACGCGGCGAGGAAGCACGCTTCGCGGTCCACGAACAGGTCGTAGAACGTGCGCCGCGAGACCCCCGCGCGCGAGGTCACCCGCGCGACCGACATCTTCTCGTAGCCCAGCTCCCCCACGACCTGCACCGTCGCGGTCAACATCCGAGCGCGCTGCACTTCAGTCACCTGCGTCGCACCCGCCCGCTTCACCACCGCGGAACGAGAGCGCTTACGCGCGGTAGTACGACGGGCCGAGGCCACGGCCGTCATCCGCCCAACCCCTCTACGGGGGACCCGGGCCGAGCCGAACAGGCCGGCCGAAAACCGCTAGAAGCTAGAAGCCCCGGCCAAGAGAGAGAGAGAGAGAGAGAGATGCTTCAGAGACGCTGAAGCATCTAGTTACGGCCCCCAAGGGGGCCACAAAGACACCTGGCACGTCTGCCTCTCTAGGACTCACGCGAAAACAACCCCTCATCGTTCTGACCCAGCCCTCTCCCGGACATCCCTCAGTTGCGCAATACCGGTCTGAGAAGACCAGACCCAACCCAGTTCATATTTCGAGCAGCCACACAACGGTGGATGCCTTGTCACCGGCATTGTAACCATAAAACAAGCATGACGTCAACCCCCAACCCCCAACACCAAACATCGGGCGTGCTAACAGCCAACCCTCCGGGCACGCTTAGACCGATCGGCGTCTGGCAGAGGCTGCCTCCCCGTCACCGCCACAACGCCTCGATCGGCACGGCCCAGACGCGATCGCCGAGGGGCGTTGTTCGGCGCGTGGTGCACAGCACGAGGCCGGCCACGAACCGCTCGCCGGCGAGCACCCGGAGCCTGGCCAGCCAGCGCAGGTCGTTGCGGCCGACCGTCGCGCCGGCTTTGATCTCGATCGCGACCACCCTTCCCCGGCGGTCCTCGAGCACCACGTCCACCTCCTCGCCGTGGGGACCGCGCCAGTGGCGCATCGCGGGAGCGGACTCCGTATGGGGCAGCAACCGCGCGAGCTCCATCGCGACGAACGTCTCATACGCGCTTCCGGTGACTGCCTGGTCGCCAGCTATACGCGCGGCGTCGGCGTCGAGCAGATACGTGAGCAGGGCGGTGTCCTCGATGAAGATGCGCGGTGCGCGCACCGCGCGCACCGCGATCCCCGGCGCCCAGGCCGGCACCGTGACGACCAGGTACAGCAACTCCAGCAGCCGCACATACGTCCTGACGGTCTTCTCGTCCACGGCGAGCGCCTGGGCGACGGGCCGCAGCGAGACGAGCGAGCCCGAGGAGCCGGCGAGGTGCCGCAGGAGCACCGGCAGCAGATCGGGGCGGCGGATGCTGACGAGGTCGGGCACGTCGCGTGCGACGAGCGCGGCGATGTAGTCCGCAAGCCACACCCGCCGGCGCACGGGCGCCCGCGCGATGGCGGCCGGGAAGCCACCGGCGAGGATCCGCTCGGCGTGCGCGGCGCTGCCTACAGCCTCGGACTCAACGTAGGGGGCGCCGCCGCCCTCCCACAGCTCATCGAGCCAATGCGGCACGCCGGCGCGCACGCTCTCGGCCTGCGTGAACGGCCGCAGGGGGACGCGCTCCACGCGTCCCGCCAGCGAGTCGCCGATCCGCGGAGCGAGCAGCAGGTTGGCCGACCCGCTGACCAGGAAGCGGCCCGGACGCGTATCCCGGTCGACCTCGGCCTTCAGCGCGAGCACCAACTCCGGCACCCGCTGAAGCTCGTCGATGAACGCCCCCTCACGCAGGCCGGCGACGAAACCGGCGGGGTCCTCTGCCGCTGCGCGGCGGACGTCGACGTCATCGAGCGTAACCATCGGCATCCCGCGCGTCGCCGCGATACCTGCGCAGAGCGTCGACTTACCAGCCTGCCGCGGACCCTCAACCGTCACGATACGCGTATCGGCCAGGGCCTCCGTAACGCGAGCGGCGGCGTGACGCGGAATCGTCGGAGTGGAGCCCATCCCCGAATTCTAGCGGACAGTCCGGAATATAAATGCGGACGACCCGGAATAAGGCGCCGGACCATGGGGAATGGGAAGGTGGTCGAAGAGACCCTTCGGGCAGAGTGGTGATCACTGGTGTTATGATGCACGTATGAAGCGCACCTCTCTATCGCTGCCCGACAATCTCGCGCAGGCCCTCTCACGCGAGGCGCGGCGGCGTTCGACCTCGGTGTCCGACGTGGCGCGCGAGGCGCTGGCCAAGCAGATGGGCCTCTCCCCGGGGAAGCCCCGCGAGCTGCCCTTCGCCGCCGTCGGCAACAGCGGTGCCTCCGACACGGCGAGGGACATGGAGGATCTGCTACGCCGGGAGTGGGATGGCGAGACTGGCCGTCGTTGACGCCGGGCCGCTGTATGCGACAGCCGACGCCGGCGACAGCGCCCACGCCGCCTCACGCGCCGCGCTCGAGCGCGCCGACCTCCAGCTCGTGCTGCCGGCGCTGGTGGTCGCCGAGGCGACCTACTTCGTAGCCGCGCGCCTGGGCGCAAACGCCGAGTCCGCATTCCTGCGCGGCCTGGCGACACTCGAGATCGAGGCCCCGAGCACCGAGGACGTCGAGCGCATGGCCGAGCTCGTCGAGCAGTACGCCGACTTCCCGCTCGGCGGCACCGACGCCTCGGTGGTGGCGCTCGCCGAGCGCCTGCAGGCCCCCATCGTCATCACGCTCGACCGCCGCCACTTCCAGGCCGTCCGCCCCCGCCACCGCGAGGCCTTCGAGCTGCTGCCCTGAGGCGCCGCACACGTAAGGATAGGCTCCGCTCCGCTCCGCCGAGCGGGCCGCGCGGCTCCCGACCCGGCGGACTGTCGGGAGCCGACTCGCCGTTTGCCTACTCCTCGCTGCTACTGCTTCTTCTTCCCCTTCCTCGTGTGCCCGGGCTTGGTCTTGCCGTGCGCCCTGTGGGTGGGCTTCTTCTTCGGCTTGGGGCAGCCGGTGACCTGGATCTTGACGTTCTGATCGAGGACCGCGCCGTTCTGGCCGGTGATCGTGAACGGCATCGTGAGGCTCGTGGCGCAGAGGCTGCCCTTAGCCTTCGCGGGGACCACGGCCGCTAGGCCGCTGTGGGGGCCCTCGGGAAGCGTCAACGTGAACGAGCTGATCGGCGCGTCGGGGACGCTCGCGAACGTGCTGCTGGTGATGCCCTTCTTGATGTCGATACTACCGACGAGCTCGATCGTGACGCCTTCGCCCTGCAAGATCGCGACGACGTTAGGGAACGCCGCACCACCGTGGGAGACCAGATAGACAGGGCCCGTGACGGGGTTGGCGAGGACCGGCGTCGTAGCGGTCGCCGTGCCGATGTCAGAGCCCGCGGGGCACCCGGCGGGATCCGCGGCGAACGTCGCTTCAGTGCAGGCCTGCTGGATCGTCGTCAGCCTGGCGGGCAGCTGCTTTGGCAGGACCACCGCGACGCTGTGGATGTTCGCGTTGCCCGCGGTGAAGGCGCCCTTGACGGTCAGGCTCGCGCCGCTCTGCTTGCTCGTCTTCGCCTGCGTGCTGACAGAGAACACGGGGTGGAAGGGCAGCGCGGCGCAGTTCGCGGCCTGGAAATGGCTGGAGACGTTTGCCGTGGCGCCCTGCGTGCTCGTCAACGTCCCAGTGACGCTGAGCGGTTCGCAGTCGGTCGGGTTGAACATGAACCCTTCACGGTCGATGCTGACGTTCACCATCTTCATCTGCAACGGGATGCCCTGCAGGATCGTCGGCAACGGGTCGCTCACGACCGTGATCTGCGCCGTGTGCGGGTCGACGTGGATCGCCGCACGGACAACTACGTTCCCGAGGTTGAAGGGGCCCGCGACGGCAGGCACGACGATGCTCAACCCGAACGGGCCACCACCATAGGGTCCTGTGAGGAACACCTGGCCCGAGACGTACACCGGGTCAGGGCCCGCACCCGCAGCGACCGTCGTATGCCCGATCAGGCTCCCCGCGGAACAGGTCCCCTGCGCAGCCTGCGGTTCGCCGCACAGCGAGACGCGGGAGAGCATCCCCAGCAGCCCCGGGGGGGTCGTGAGCGTGACCCCCGCCAGATTCTGTTCCTGGTCCTGGCGGGAGAACGACACGCTGAACGGGCTGAACGCACCGGCCTGGTTATCCGTCGTGCCCGCCGTGAACCCGGGCGCGAACCCCTGCCCGCCACAACCAGAGCCGTTCGCTGCGGTCGTGATCGAGAACGCGGAGAACGGTTCCGCGGGCGTCAACGAACTGTACGGCGTCAACTGCGACGTCGCGGTATAGGACCCGCACCCCGGCGGGGTCACAAGCGCCGCACGGGGGCCACCGAAGAAGTGCAGCTTGACCTCGGAGGTCAGCTGCTGGGGCACTTCGCTGAACGTCGTGACGATCTGCCCCGTCACCGGGTCCAGGCGCACTTCCCCGGCCTGTTTGACCAGCACCCCTTCGCCTTCCAGCACCACATACAGCGCCAGCAGCGACCCGAACGGGTTCTGGGTCTGCTGCGCCACATACACCGAGCCCTTCAACGGCTTATTCAACGCCGGGCTGAGCGCTTCCGCGACCCCGACCTTCGACACCTGCGGGCACACCACAGGGTCGGCGTTGTGCAACCCGAACTGTTCCGCCGCACACGCCCCAAGACCATTCGCGGCACTCGGGTTGACGACCATCCCCTGCGGCAACGTCACGACCGCCCTGTGGAGGTTCGCCTCCGCCAACCCTTCCGGGTTTTCCGGCGCCGGGATACCCACATCGACCGACAAACCCGACGGCGTACCACCCGACTGCACATCCGGCGACACACCAATCGACGGATCGAAACTCAGATGTTCACAACCAGTCACTTCCGGTGTCGCCGTGCTCTTGGAGAAGAACGCCCCCGGTTCATCCCACGAATCGACGCTCACCATCGAGGAAGTCGATTCCCCACACGACGTCGAGACCGTCAGCAACGGCCGCACCGGCAGGCTACCCGGGGCTTCACAACGCGATACTTCTTCGTTGTGTTCTTCTTCCCCGATGGTCGGTTCTTCGGCGAGGCATTCACCGCGGATCGCGTTATGACTCGGATCGCCCGGCACACCCCAGATCTTGACCTTCGCCTCCTGCACCACAGCACCCTGACTGACACTCGTGGTGGACGTCAACCCATAATCGCCCCCCGTGCGAAGCGACGTGTCCACAAGAACCTGCGCCACGCCTATGGCGTAGAAGCCGAACTCCGCGACCACACCCGCCGGAGGTTCCACATTATACACAGGGCTAGAGCCAAGATAGATGTTGTCCACGTACTTCCCCGTCGCTTCACTTGTGTGACCATCGGTTGAGGCGATCCCCGTCGTCGCCTCACCCACCGCGGTGTCAGCCGGACACTCTTTCTTGGCGAATGTGCTGTATGCGCACTTCGGTGTCGCGTTCGCGTTACCCATCACACCACGCGGCAATTCGACCCGGACGACCTTGGGGCCACCACCAGCAGGCACAAATTTGTGCGGTTCTTCTCTCGTGGTGAGTTCTTCGGATTCGTTGAAGGCGAACTGCGTCACGAGCGCATAGGGATGCGAGCCGGCTTGCACATCGGGCGTCCCGTTCCTGTTCACGAGCGTCACTTCCGCGCTCTGCAACCCAAAGCCAAAACCAGCAGCCAACGCCGCGGGCGCCAACACCAGGACCATAAAACCCCACACCACACCGAAGGACAGCAGCCGCCGCATCACTTCCCCCTCCTCTCAGAACGCTTGACAGAGACGGAGGACTTCCCCGCCCTCGCCCTCTTTCCACGCTTCTTTGCCCGCCTCTGCTTGACACACTTGCCCCGCACCCGCACACGACCCTTGGCGCACGGCCGCGTCCTGCTCTGCACCACCGGCGCAACAGCGGGCGACGGCGTCACAGTGATGTTCCCCGCACCGGAGAACGTGGCGCTCGCGGGCGAACCGAACACTCCCGGCGCAGATGGCACCGCAGCCCTGCACGATTCGCCTTCATCGCACACCGGCGCGGTTTGTGACGCCGCAGGGAACCCACCACCGACACGCACGTCATACACATCCGCCCGCGAATCCGTATCCGCCGGGACGAGCTGTTCGGCTGTCTTGATGAACACGTCTTCGCCACTGGGACTCGCATCCATGAAATTCGATTCAAACACGCCCGACACATCGGAGACCGCGAACACACAACCACCATCGCTTTCGCTGAAATCCGGCGAGGACCGCGTACACGAATCCCCAGGTTCAACCTGCGACACCGGCTGCTCCCACTCATACACATCAAGCACACCATTGCTGTCCTGCGGCACCAGCGCACTGGGACTCTGGAAGAACAGCCGGCCGCCATCTTCGGAAAGATTACGCGGAAGATAAAACGCAGAGACTTCGAGAAAGGCGCGTGCTTCTCCGTCACTTTCCTGGCCGCCGAGCTCCGCGGGGCCGGTCGGGGGAGCGCCACTCGGAGCGCACGACGTGCACACGATCTTGCCCGTGGCCGCATTGTACAGGTATACCTCACGACACCTCCCCGTTTCACCACACGCCCCAGCCACAGCCGGCTGGTTGTCATACGACGTCAGCTGCTCTTCCGATTCGAACGCCAGACGCGTTCCATCCGGCGTCACCCTGGCCGTATGCTGAATGGGGCCAAAATTAGGATCAAAAGTAGAGGCTCCGCGGGTGAGCCCTTCGTAGCCCGCCCAATCCTTTTCGTCGCCTGCCGCGCTGTTCAGAACTCCGCTCATGCCGCCCGCGAGCGTCGCGACAAACTTTGGAGCTTCCCACGCAGAGCCGTTGTAGTGCTCCACATACAGGCTGCACGTCAATTCGCGCCCTTCTACTTCTCCATTTTCTTCGATGTGGCAGTCCCCGGGCTGCGCCCCGGGCGCGAGCACACCGTTGGCGACGAAATACACATACGAACCGTCTTCACCAGCCGTCACCAAGCCCAGCACCTCGGGGCCATCCACGTCCCCCGGGTTGGAATCGACCGTGAGATCGCTCAACACCCCCGTATTCACGTCGTACGCGTAGAGGTTCGCCGCGTTGTCTTCGGGACCCGTATTGGCTTCGTTGGTCAGCTCCGCCCTGCTCGTGAAAAACACCAGCGAACCATCCGCGCTCGCACCACGGTAAAATGCAGGCTTTGGCCCATGCGGATCGGGGGCAGGCACACCACCTCCAGTGACCCGCTGCGAAGCCGACACCTCGACCGTGCAGGCATCCCCCTGCACCGCACAATCTTCGGCAGCGCTCATCGGATTCTCACGCACATACAACTGCCCCGAGCCTTTTTCAGATTCCCGTTCGCCGGCCGTGAAGAACACCAGCGAACCATCGGAGGACACCGCATGCCATCCATCTCGACTAGCAAGGTTAGAGCCTCGTGCCCCCACACTGTCGAAACCTTCAAACGTCGTCCCCGGCGGGGCCACATCGACCTGGCGCAGCGTGCCGTCCGCCCACTCAAACACGTGCTCGTGTTCGGGTGAGGCTCCTTCGGTCAAGCTCGCTTCCTGCTGGAAGACGACACGACTGAGGTCGCTGGCAGCCCCCTCCACCACGGGCACCTCTGTTAGATTAGCCACACTCTCTTCGTAAGGTTCGACTCCGGGCGGAGTGACGTCTGACACTCTCTGATAGGAGCCCGAGGAGCCCACTTCGGTATCCGCGACATACAGATTGAGATACCCGACCAGTTCGCCCGCGATCAACGGTGTGTACCTGACAAACAGAACGCCCTTGGAGAGTTCGGGCGTGAACAACAGTTCAAAAAACGGCGTCCAGGTCTGCGGCACGAAAGTGACGTTGGGCGGCGAGATGTTCCGCGTAGACCAACCCGCCGGACCACGACGAGCGATATACCGGCTGGCCTGCGCCCTGCCCTTCGGTTCAGGGCCATCACCGGCAAACGACCCCTGGGAAATATACGTGACCGCTTCACCGGAGCTCGACGCGCGACTGTCCGAGAACGCGACCCCGCTACCCCCCTTTTCCAGCGGCGAGACCATCTCATACGCCCGGCAATCCGGCAGGCCCACCGACGGCCCGACACGGAGTTCCGCGTTCGGGCACGAATCACCCCACGCCGCGCCCGCCCCGATGACCAGCAGGCCGACGGTCGCCATCACAACACCGAGCACACCCTTGAGACCCGTCATTGACCTGCTCCCTCCTCGTGGTTTGCGATAGCGACAGACCCGCCGCCGACTGCCTGCTGCACCTCCCGGCCTCTACCGGTGAGCTCCCAGGCGTTGGGCTCGCCCTTGACATGCCCGACACCCGTGTTGTGGATAAGCCCAAGACCCTCAAGACGCGAGAGCAGCTTTGAGATCTGCCCCTGATCCGCCACACCCGCCGCCTCGGCGACCTCGCGGTTGCTCGCCCCCGGAGCAGCGGCGATCGTCGCGAGGACCCGCAGCGTGCGATAGGTCAAACGCATATCCAGACCACCCAAAGGATCGACCGGAGCCCTGCGCCGCACGGGGCGCCGCACGGGCAGTGCACGCTCAAGCTCCCGCTCGGCCGCCGCCGCCCCCAGATAAGGACGCACGATCATCGCCATCAACGGATTCAAAAGCTCCGTCAGCGACTCGCTGGACCCGAGCAGCCGGGCATGCACGACCGCCAGCACAGCGCCGACTACACCCTCCGCTGTGAGCGGCGCGACCTCGCGTCCGCCACGCACCTGCGCACGACCACCCTCCGCCACCGCGATCAACTCAGCGACCAGACCCGCGCGGCGCTCCAACACCACCGGGCCGGCCTTCAACGCGTCGACCACCAGCACACGGCCAGCCAGAGGCTCCTCATCGAAGAACGCGAGCAGCGCAGCGAGGCCAGCCCGCACCCGCGAGCGCCACTCCCGCTCACCCACGGCGGCCTCGCACACCAGCCCGCGGGCCCGCTGCACCGTCTCGCCGAACGCCGCGAGGAAGCACGCTTCACGATCCACGAACAGGTCGTAGAACGTGCGCCGCGAAACCCCCGCGCGCGAGGTCACCCGCGCGACCGACATCTTCTCGTAGCCCAACTCCCCCACGACCTGCACGGTCGCGGTGAGCATCCGCGCGCGCTGGACTTCGGTGACCTGTGTGGCCCCCGCCCGCTTCACAGGAGCGGAGCGAGAGCGCTTACGCGCGCCGCCCGGCGCCTGCGCGAGGGCCGTCATCGCCCCAACCCCCCTGCGGGGGACCCCAACCGACCCAAACGGGCCGAAGGAAAAACGCTAGAAGCTAGCCAGCCGGGCCAAGAGAGAGAGAGAGAGAGAGAGATGCTTCAGAGACGCTGAAGCATCTAGTTACGGCCCCCAACGGGGCCACAAAGACACCTGGCACGTCTGCCTCTCTAAGACTCACGCGAAACAACCCCTCATCGTTCTGACCCAGCCCTCTCCCAAACATCCCTCGTTGCGCAATAACCGGTCCGAGAAGACCAGACCCAACCCAGCTCATATTTCAAGCAGCCACCCAGCGGGTGGATGCCTTGTCACGGGCATTGTAACCATAAAACAAGCATGACGTCAACCCCCAACCCCCAAAGTCAAACAAACAGCGATCGAACAGCCAACCCTCGGGCCATAAAAAAGGCCGGCGCATGGCCGGCCTTTTCGCTGCTGCTTGACGCGGCTACTCCTCGATCGGAGGCGCCTCGGTCATCTCGAGCTCGGCGAGCTCCTCGACGAAGCCCGGATCGGAGTCGCCGGCGCCGATCTTCTCCAGCGACGCGAGGTCCGCGTCGAACTCGTGCCCGTACGCCCCGAAGGCGTCGCCCTCGGAGATGCCGAGCTCGGCCGCGATCTCGTCCTGGTCGAGCAGGCCGACGTCGTCGATCGCGCGGGGCAGCGGTTCGGTCGGCTCGATCTCGATCCGCCGGTAGCGCTTGAGGCCGGTGGCGGCCGGGATCAGCTTGCCGATGATGACGTTCTCCTTGAGCCCGTTGAGGCGGTCGATCTTGCCCTCCAGCGCCGCGTCGGTGAGCACCTTGGTCGTCTCCTGGAAGGAGGCCGCGGACAGGAACGAGTCGGTGTTGAGCGAGGCCTTGGTGATGCCGAGGATGATGTCCTCGTACTGGGCCTGCTCGCCGTCCTGCTCGCCGATGCCGGCGTTGACGCGGGCGAATTCGAAGCGGTCCACGAACTGGCCGGGGAGGTAGTCGGTGTCGCCCTTCTGATCGACGCGCACCTTCTTCAGCATCTGGCGCACGATCAGCTCGATGTGCTTGTCGTTGATGTCCACGCCCTGGGACTTGTAGACCTCCTGCACCTCCTTGACGAGGTAGCGCTCGGTCTCGGTGCGCCCGCGCAGCTTGAGCAGGTCGTGCGGGTACAGCGAGCCCTCGTTGAGCTGCCTGCCCGCGGTGACCTTCTCGCCCTCGCTGACGAACAGGCGCGTGCGGCGCGGGAAGGCGTGACGGTGCTCCTCGCCGGCGTCGTCGGTGACGACCACCGTGAGCGCCTTCTCGGACTCCTCGATCGAGGCCACGCCGTCCTGCTCGGCGATCTGCGCGAGGCCCTTGGGCTTGCGCGCCTCGAACAGCTCGACCACGCGCGGCAGGCCGTGCGTGATGTCCGCGCCAGCCACACCGCCCGTGTGGAAGGTGCGCATCGTCAGCTGGGTGCCCGGCTCGCCGATCGACTGCGCGGCGACGATGCCCACGGCGTCGCCGATCTGCGCGGTCTGGCCGGTGGCCATCGCGCGCCCGTAGCAGGCCTGGCACACGCCGCTGAGCGCCTTGCACTTCAGGACAGAGCGCACGGGCACCATCACCTCGTTGCCCTTGTCGTGGTCTTCCTGGAAGGCGGCCACGATTTCGGCGAGCTCGGCGCGCCCAATCTCCACGCCCTGCTCGGCGAGCATGCGCCCGCGCTTGGTCGTGACGGGCTGCGCGGCGACGCGCCCCACGAGGTCGTCGTTGGGGTCCCCGCCGGCCTTGAACGCGGCCATCTCGATGTAGTCCTCGGTGCCGCAGTCGGGCTCGCGGATGATCACGTCCTGGGCGACGTCCACGAGGCGACGCGTGAGGTAGCCGGAGTCCGCGGTGCGCAGCGCGGTGTCGGCCAGCCCCTTGCGCGCGCCGTGGGTGGAGATGAAGTACTCCAGCACCGAGAGCCCCTCCATGAAGTTGGCCTTGATCGGGCGCTCGATGATTTCGCCCTTGGGGTTGGCCATCAGCCCGCGCATGCCCGCCAGCTGGCGGATCTGCTTGAAGGAGCCGCGCGCCCCGGAGTTGGCCATCATGAAGATCGGGTTGAGCGTGTCGAGGTTCTCGATCATCGCGTCCGCGACCTCGTCGGTCGCGGCGTTCCACTTCTCCACCACGGCCTCGTGGCGCTCCTCCTGGGTGATCAGCCCCATGTCGTACTGGTCTGAGATCTCCGCGACGATGTCCTCGTACTTCTTGATGATCTCGCCCTTGCGGGGGGGATCACGACGTCGTTCTTGGAGATTGTGATGCCGGCCTGCGTGGCGTACTTGAAGCCCAGGTCCTTGAAGGCGTCGAGCACCAGCGAGATGGTCGTCGCGCCGTAGGTCTGCACCAGCGCGTCGATCAGGCGCGTGGTGTCGCGCTTCTTCATCGACTGGTTGACGAACACGTACTTGGTGGCGTCGAAGCTCTCGCCCACCGCCTCCGCCAGCGCCCGCTCGATGCGATCGTTGTAGATGATCCGACCCACGGTCGTCAGCACGTGGCCGCCCTCGCGCCCGAAGGGGCGGAACTCGGCGATGTCGTGCAGCTTGACCACGCCGGCCTCGTAGGAGAGCTCGGCCTCCTGCGCGGTGCGGAACACGTGCGGACGTGGGTCATGTGTGGCCCGATCGATCTTGGCCAGCTCCTCGGCCTCGGGGCCATAGGTGAGGTAGTAGGCGCCCAGGATCATGTCCTGCGTGGGCGTCGCGAGCGGGGCCCCATGGGCGGGGGAGAGGATGTTGTTGGACGAGAGCATCAGGATCCGCGCCTCGGCCTGCGCCTCCGCTGAGAGCGGCAGGTGCACGGCCATCTGGTCGCCGTCGAAGTCGGCGTTGAAGGCGTGGCACACCAGCGGATGCACCTGGATCGCCTTGCCCTCCACCAGCAGCGGCTCGAACGCCTGGATGCCGAGGCGGTGCAGCGTCGGCGCGCGGTTGAGCAGCACGGGGTGCTCGTGGATGACCTCCTCCAGCACGTCCCACACCTCGCCGATCATCGAGTCGACCATCTTCTTGGCGGCCTTGATGTTCTGCGCGGACTTGCGCTCCACCAGGCGGGCCATGATGAACGGCTTGAAGAGCTCGAGCGCCATGATCTTCGGCAGCCCGCACTGGTGCAGCTTCAGGTAGGGGCCGGCGACGATCACCGAGCGCCCGGAGTAGTCCACGCGCTTGCCGAGCAGGTTCTGGCGGAAGCGGCCCTGCTTGCCCTTGAGCATGTCGGACAAAGACTTCAGCGGCCGGTTGCCCGGTCCGGTGACGGGGCGCCCGCGGCGGCCGTTGTCGAACAGCGCGTCGACGGCCTCCTGCAGCATGCGCTTCTCGTTGTTGACGATGATCTCCGGCGCGCCCAGGTCCAGCAGCCGCTTGAGGCGGTTGTTGCGGTTGATCACGCGGCGGTACAGGTCGTTGAGATCGGAGGTGGCGAAGCGCCCGCCGTCCAGCTGCACCATCGGGCGCAGCTCCGGGGGGATCACCGGGACGGCGTCGAGCACCATCATCTCCGGCTTGTTGCCGGACTGGATGAAGGCCGAGACGACCTTCAGGCGCTTGACCGCGCGGGCCTGCTTCTGGCCCTTGCCGGTCTTGACCTGGTCCTCCAGGTCGACGCGTTCGGCCGCCAGGTCGACCTGCTGGAGCAGGTCGCGCACGGCTTCGGCGCCCATGCCGCCGCGGAAGTACTCGCCGAAGCCGTAGGGCGAGCCGAAGCGCTCCTTCAGCTCGCGGAAGGTGGTCTCGTCGTGCTCGATCTGCTTGGGCTCCATCGTCTTGAACAGCTCCCACACGTGGCGCATGCGCTCGGCGGCGTCCTCGATGTAGGCCTCGGTGTCGGCGATGTCGGCCTCGAAGACCTTGTTGAGCTCCTTGATCAGCTTGTCGCGCTCCTCGTCGGAGATCTTCGCGAGGTTGAGGTCCAGCGAGTCCGCCCACAGGTGGTCTTCGTCTGAGAAGTGGGTCTGCTTGCCGCTCTGCAGGTACTTCTCGCGGCGCTCGAGGGACTCGCGCAGCTCCAGCACCCGCTCCTCGCGCTCGGCGGCGTAGGAGTCGAGCACCTTGTTGACCTCCTTCTCGAGCGTGTCGAGGTCCTTTGTGCGGGCCTCGTCGTCCACCCACGTGACGATCGAGGCGGCGAAGTAGAGGACCTTCTCGAGCTCCTTGGGAGCCATGTCGAGCAGGTAGCCGATGCGCGAGGGCACGCCCTTGAAGAACCAGATGTGGCTGACGGGAGCGGCCAGGTCGACGTGGCCCATGCGCTCGCGGCGCACCTTCGAGCGCGTGACCTCCACACCGCAGCGCTCGCACACGATGCCCTTGTAGCGCACGCGCTTGTACTTGCCGCAGTAGCACTCCCAGTCCTTGGTGGGACCGAAGATGCGCTCGCAGAACAGCCCGTCCTTCTCGGGCTTGAGCGTGCGGTAGTTGATCGTCTCGGGCTTGGTGACCTCACCGGAGCTCCAGCCGCGGATCTGCTTGGAGGAGGCGAGTGAGATCTCGATGGCGTCGAAATTGTTGATGTCGATCATGCTGTCTCCTCGGTGTCGGCCGCAAGTGGCTCAATTTCGATGTCGATGTCCTCGGCGTCGTCCAGCTCCTCATCAAGCAGGTCGCCGACGCCGAGCTCCTCAGCGATCGTGTCCTCCTCGACCTCGGCGACAGGGGATGCGCCGTTGGAAGCGCCCTCGACGTCCTCCACTCCGTCCACGTCATCGTCAAGGTCGATCGCCGCGGAGGACGCCTCGCTGTGCGCTGGTCCGTCCTCCCCACGCTCGTCGGAGTCCATGTCAGCGGCTGGCGCGACATCCCCGGCGATGTCCTCCTCGAGGTCCCCGGCGCCGCCGCCGACGATCGCCGCGAGCAGGTCGCTGTGATCGACGGCTCGGCCCTCGGCGGGGGCGTCGTCCCCCTCGCCGTCCTCGGCCGCCGATGGAACTCCATTGCTCTCGACGACCTCCTCGTTGACGTCGCCCAGCGGGGCACGCACGCCGGAGAGATCGATGCCCAGCTCCTCGGCGGCGCGCAGCAGGTCGTCGTCTTCGTCGCGCATCTCCGCGTGCTGACCCTCCTCGGAGACGACGTTGACGTCGAGCGCGAGGGACTGCATCTCCTTGAGCAGCACCTTGAAGGACTCCGGGATCGAGGGCTCGGCGATGTTCTCGCCCTTGACGATCGCCTCGTAGGCCTTCACGCGGCCGACCGTGTCGTCGGACTTGATCGTCAGCATCTCCTGCAGCGTGTAGGCGGCGCCGAAGGCCTCCAGCGCCCAGACCTCCATCTCGCCGAAGCGCTGGCCGCCGAACTGCGCCTTGCCGCCCAGCGGCTGCTGGGTGACGAGCGAGTAGGGGCCGGTGGAGCGCGCGTGGATCTTGTCGTCCACGAGGTGCAGCAGCTTGAGGATGTACATGTAGCCCACCGTCACCTGCTCGGCGAAGGGCTCACCCGAGCGGCCGTTGAACAGCGTCATCTTGCCCGAGGCCTGCTCGCCGGCGCGGCGGGACTTGTCGATGTCCATGCGGATGCGACCCTTGTGGGCGTCCTGCCAGGCGACCAGCGCCTGGTCGACGTCCTGCACCGTGGCGCCGTCGAACACCGGCGTGGACACGTAGACACGTCCGGTGCCGTTGCCCGCGTGGGCTTCCCTGTAGGCCTCGGTGCCGTCGTCGTACCAGCCCTGCGCGGCGGCCCAGCCGAGGTGGGTCTCGAGGATCTGACCGACGTTCATGCGCGAGGGCACGCCGAGCGGGTTGAGGATCACGTCGACCGGGGTGCCGTCCTCCAGGAAGGGCATGTCCTGCTCGTCCACGATCTTGGAGATGACGCCCTTGTTGCCGTGGCGCCCGGCGAGCTTGTCGCCCTCGGAGATCTTGCGCTTCTTGGCGACGAACACGCGCACCAGGTCGTTGACGCCCGGCGGCAGGTCGTCGCCCGCGTCGCGCGAGAAGGTCTTGACGTCGATCACCACGCCGCCCTCGCCGTGGGGCACCTTCAGCGAGGTGTCACGGACCTCCCTCGCCTTCTCCTTGAAGATGGCGCGGATCAACTTCTCCTCGGCGGTGAGCTCGGTCTCGCCCTTGGGGGTGACCTTGCCGACGAGCAGATCGCCCGAGGCGACCTCGGCGCCGACGCGCACGATGCCGCGGTCGTCGAGGTTGCGCAGCGACTCCTCGGAGCGGTTGGGGATGTCGCGCGTGATCTCCTCCTCGCCGAGCTTGGTGGTGCGGGCGTCGATCTCGTACTCCTCGATGTGGATCGAGGTGAGCTCGTCGTCCTTGACAAGGCGCTTTGACAAAATGATGGCGTCCTCGAAGTTGTAGCCCTCCCAGGACATGAAGGCCACCATCAGGTTCTTGCCGAGCGCCATTTCGCCGCGGTCGGTCGAGGAGCCGTCGGCCAGCACCTCGCCGGCCTTGACCTTCTGGCCGGTGCGCACGCGCGGCTTCTGGTGGATCAGCGTGCCCTGGTTGGAGCGCATGAACTTCTGCAGCTCGTACTCGTCCTTCTTGGCGTCGGTGGTCTCCACCACGATCTGCGTGGCGTCGATGTAGTCGACGGTGCCGGCGTTGCGCGCCAAGAGCACGTCGCCGGTGTCGAGCGCCGCGCGGCGCTCCATGCCGGTGCCCACCAATGGCGCGTCGGCCTTCAACAGCGGCACCGCCTGGCGCTGCATGTTGGAGCCCATCAGCGCGCGGTTGGCGTCGTCGTGCTCGAGGAACGGGATCATCGCCGTGGCGACCGACCAGATCTGCTCGGGCGAGACGTCCATCAGATCGACGTCCTTGGGGCTGACGGTCAAATACTGCCCGGCCTGCGTGCGGCAGAGGATTTCGGTGCCCTTGAGCTTGCCGGTCTTGGCGTCCACCGGCGTGTTGGCCTGGGCGATCAGCTGCTCCTCCTCCTGCGTGGCGTCCAGGCGCACGACCTGCTCGCTCAGCGCGCCGTCCTTCACCACGCGGTAGGGCGTGGTCACGAAGCCGTACTCGCTGACCTCGGCGAAGGAGGAGAGCGAGCCGATCAGGCCGATGTTGGGACCCTCGGGGGTCTCGATCGGGCACATGCGCCCGTAGTGGGTGGGGTGCACGTCGCGCACCTCGATCGGCGCGCGCTCGCGGGTCAGCCCTCCGGCGCCCAGCGCGGAGAGACGGCGGCGGTGCGTCAAGCCCGCCAGCGAGTTGGTCTGGTCCATGAACTGCGAGAGCTGGGAGGAGCCGAAGAACTCCTTCAGCGCCGCCACCACGGGGCGGATGTTGATGATCGTCTGCGGCGTGATGGTGTCGGCGTCCTCGGTCGTCAGGCGCTCGCGCACGACGCGCTCCATGCGGTAGAGACCGATGCGGAAGGCCTCCTGAATCAGCTCGCCCACCGTGCGCAGACGGCGGTTGCCGAAGTGCTCGTACTCGTCGAGGTGGTCGGCGACGGGCTCGCGCGGCAGCGACATCGCCTCCGCCGCGTAGTCCTTGATCTCCACCTCGGGGTTTTCCTCCTCGGGGATGCCCAGGCGCTTGGGCAGCGAGACCAGCTCGCGCACCAGCTGCAGGATGTCGTCGTGGGTGAGCGTGCGCGTGTCGATGTCGACGTCGAGACCCAGACGCGAGTTGAGCTTGTAGCGCCCGACGCGCGTGAGGTCATAGCGCTTGGGGTCGAAGAACAGCTGGTTGAGCAGCGCCTTGGCATTGTCGACGCTCGGCGGCTCGCCCGGGCGCTGCTTCTTGAACAGCTCGATCAGGGAGCCCTCTTCGGTGCGCGTGACCTCGGTGTCGGCCTCGATCGTGTTGCGGATGTAGAGCGAGTTCTCGAACAGCCGCAGGATCTCCTCGTCGGTCGCGTAGCCCATCGCGCGCAGCAGCACCGTCACCGGCAGCTTGCGCTTGCGGTCGATGCGCACGAAGACCTTGCCCTTCTTGTCGATCTCCAGCTCAAGCCACGAGCCGCGGGCGGGCATCAGGTTGGCGATGAAGACCTGCTTCTCGCGGTCCTTGGGCTCCATCAGGTAGGCGCCCGGGGAGCGCACGAGCTGCGTCACGACGACGCGCTCGGTGCCGTTGATGACGAACGTGCCGCGCTCGGTCATCCAGGGGAAGTCGCCCATGAAGACCGACTGCTCGCGGATCTCGCCCGTCTCGCGGTTGATGAACGCCACCGTGACGGTCAGCGGGCGGGCGTATGTCAAATCCTTCTCACGGCACTGCTCAAGTGAGGCGACGGGCTCGTCGAAGATGAACTTGCCGAACTGCACGGCGAGGTTGCCGGTGTAGTCCTCGATCGGGGAGATGTCGTCGATCGTCTCGCGCAGCCCCCCCTTCTCAGGGTCGGTAAGCCACTCGAACGAGCGGCGCTGGATATCGATCAGGTTGGGAACGTCGACCGTCTTTGACAGCCGCGCAAACGTGCGGCGCGTCCGGAGAGCATCAACAGCAGCCAAGAAACGACTCCTTCGGAGGGCGAGAGACGGGCAGAGGAAGGGCGCGAAAGCGCGACCACGAAAGATAGCACACGTGATCGGCGCCCTCAAGGGGGCAGCCAGCGCTCACGGACCCCGCTCCCAGATCGCCGCGTATGTGGCGCGACGACAGTACGTTGGAGCGGCTGCGACTATCGGCTGGCGGGCGGGATTCTACCGGAACTCGCGCGAATTTGTTAGGCGCGGGTAAAGAAGGAGCCCCGACGGCGCGGGGCTCCTCTTTCGCGGCGGCGGATGGGCCGAGGCCTACTTGACCTCGACGCTGCCCCCGGCCTCCTCCAGTTCCTGCTTGAGCTTGTCGGCCTCCTCGCGCTCGATGCCCTCCTTGACCGGCTTGGGGGCCTCGTCCACGAGCGCCTTGGCCTCCTTCAGGCCAAGACCCGTGGCGGCGCGCACGACCTTGATGACCTGGATCTTCTTGTCGCCGGCGGCGGTCAGCACGACGTCGACCGTCGAGCTTTCTTCCTCTTCGGCGGCGCCATCGCCTCCGCCTCCCGCGGGGGCGGCAACGGGTGCGGCGACGGCCGCGGCCGATACGCCGAACTCCTCCTCGAGCGCTTTGATGCGCTCGGCCAGTTCGAGCACCGAGATGCCCTTTAGCTCCTCAATCCAATCCTGCGTGCTGGTAGCCATGTCAGTCCTCCGGGGTTGTTGAAGTTGAAGCTGCTGTGGTTGCGGCTGCCTTCTGCTCCTGCACCTGGCCGAGCGCCACCGCCAGGCCTGAGACGAGCGCACTGAGGGTGCGCACCAGACCGTTGAGCGGCGAGGCAACCATCCCAACCAGCTGCCCGTAGAGCACTTCGCGCGAGGGCAGACGCGAGATGGCGCGAATCTCCTCCGGCCCGACCTCGCTGCCGTCCATCAGCCCACCCTTGAAGGGCAACAGCTGGGTGAGGCGCGCGTAGTCGGCGACCGCCTTGGCCGCCAAAGCCGCGTCGCCGCGCACGAACGTGAGCGCGGTGGGGCCTTTCAGGAAGGGCTTCAGCTCGGCGGCGCCGACCTCGTCGGCGGCGCGTTCGGTGAGCGAGTTCTTGACGACCTTGAAGGAGGCGTCGGCCTCGCGCAGCTTGGCGCGCAGCTCGGCGACCTGGGCGACCGAGATGCCGCGGTAGTCAACGGCGAAGATCGCCTGGGACTCGTCGATGTGGGTGGCGATCTCGGCGATCGCCGAGGCCTTCTGTTCTCGGTTCACTGGGGGGCTCCTGTCCCGGTCTTACGGCTTGCGAGCCGCCGGGGGTCTTAGGTGGCCGTTGAAATTAGGCGGCGGCCTGGGCCGGCGCCTCCTCAACGATATCGCGGGTACGGCTCGGATCGACTTTCACGCCCGGCCCCATCGTCGAGGCGAGGGTGACGGTGCGCAGGTAGCGGCCCTTCGTGGAGGAGGGCTTGGCGCGGATCAGCTCTTCGATCACCGCAGCGTAGTTCTCCAGCAGCTGAGAGGCGTCGAAAGAGGCCTTGCCGATCACCAGGTGGACGATCGCGGTGCGGTCGGTGCGGTACTCGACCTTGCCCGACTTGGACTCCTCCACAGCCCGGGCGACGTCCATCGTGACCGTGCCGACCTTCGGGTTGGGCATCTTGCCCGAGGGGCCGAGGATGCGGCCCAGGCGGCCCACGACCGACATCAGGTCCGGCGTGGCGATGGCTACGTCGAAGTCGTCAAAGCCATCCTGGATCTTCTTCGCTAAATCCTCGCCGCCCACCACGTCGGCACCGGCGGCTTCAGCCTCGGCGGCCTTGGGGCCCTGTGCGAAGACTGCGACCTTGACGTCTTTGCCCAGACCATGGGGCAGCGCGATCGTGCCGCGCAGCTGCTCGTCGGCGTGGCGCACGTTCAAGCCGGTGCGCACGTGCACCTCCACCGACTCGTCAAACTTGGCGCTCGCCAAGTCCTTGACCAGGGCGACGGCCTGCGCGGGGTCATACTCGTGCTCGCGGTCCACCCTCGTCAGGGACTCGCTGAGGCGGCGACCGTGAGACATCAGACCTCCACCTCCACGCCCATCGAACGGGCAGTGCCGGCGATGATCTTCGAAGCCTGCTCCACATCATGGGCGTTCAGGTCGGGGAGCTTGCGCTCGGCGATCTCGCGCAGCTGGGCCTGGGTGAGCTTGCCCACCTTGGTGCGGTGGGGCTCGCCCGAGCCCTTCTCCAGGCGCAGCGTTTCGCGGATCAGGACCGCCGCGGGGGGGGTCTTGGTGACGAACGTGAAGGAACGGTCCTCGTAGACCGTGATCACCACCGGGATGATCGTGCCCGTTTCGGACTGGGTCTGCGCGTTGAAGGCCTTGCAGAACTCCATGATGTTGATGCCGTGCTGGCCCAGGGCGGGTCCCACCGGCGGAGCCGGGGACGCCTGGCCCGCGCGGGCCTGCAACTTGATGGTTGTGAGAACTTTCTTCGCCATGGCTAGAGCTTCTTGACCTGATCGAATCCTACCTCGACCGGCGTCTCGCGTCCGAAGATGGACACCAGCACCTTCAGCTTGGCCGCGTCGTCGTTGATCTCGGAGATCTCGCCGGAGAAGTCGGCGAGCGGGCCGGAGACCACCTTGACCGTCTCGCCGATCGTGAACTGGGCGCGGGTGCGCGGGGCCGTGGCGACCTCCTTGTGGAGCAGGCGGTCGACCTCGCCCTGGGTCAAAGGGACGGGCTCCTGGGAGGCTCCCACGAAGCCGGTGACGCCGGGGGTGCCCTTGACCACGCCCCAGGAGTCCTCGTTGAGCTCCATGTTGACGAGGACGTAGCCGGGCATGGTGCGCTTCTCGACCGTGATCTTCTGGTTGTCCTTCATCTCCGAGACGGACTCGGTGGGGACCACCACGGAGCGCACGGCGCGCTGCTGGCCGAGGGAGACCACGCGGTGCTCGAGGTTCTGCTTGACCTTGTTCTCGTGCCCGGAGTAAGTGTTGACTACATACCAACGAAACATGCGATTCCTGACGTGTTCATAGGGGAGCTATAGGGAGAAGCGAGATCTGCGGGGCGCACGGAGGCTGAGGAGGGCTGCCAGTGGGAGCGGCGGGAGCGGGGCGGCGGGCCAAGCGAAAGACCGCGGGTGGGGAAGACTAGAGGATGGCCCTAGAGGATGGCTTCCACGATTTCCTTTGCGACGTAGTCGGCGACGCCGAAGTAGATGCCGGCGACCGCCACGAAGCCGAGCACGACCGCAGTGGCCTGGGTGACCTGGGCGCGGTCGGGCCACTGCACGCGCTGGAGCTCGGCCCAGGAGGCGCGCAGGAAGGCAATCGCGCGGCCCGGGAGGTGCTGGCGCGGCGCGGAGGGGCGGGCAGCGGGGCGCACGCGCACCGGCTGGGTGGGGGCGCCGTTGGCAGGAGCCTCCTCTTCGTCCGGGGAGGACGGCACAGGCGGGCCCTCGGACAGCTCCTCCTCGTCCGGGAGGGAGCCGGGCACGACAGGGACGCCGCCGGCACCACGCACGAGGGCGGCGTCGAACTCGTCGACGTCGCCGACGTGGTCGAGCGAGCCGGGGAGATCGCCGCGCGTGAGGTGCGAGGGAGCACCCTCGGCGATGCCGTCGCCATCGGCCGCGCGCGCAGCGCCCGCTCCGTGCTCGGCGGCCCGCTCGTCGCGCTCGGCGGCCCTTCCAGCCGAGCTGCGAGCCCCGCTTCGGCGCTGCTGGCGCTGCTTGGCGCGTTTGCGGTCACGGGCCACAGGCGCACCCGCTAGCGCGTCTCCCGGTGGCCGGTGTGCCGGCGGCACCAGCGACAGTACTTGCGCAGGGCAACCCGGTCGGGACTGTTGCGCTTGCTCTTGTTGGTCTGGTAATTGCGATGCTTGCAGTCCTCGCAGGCGAGGGTGATAGCTATGCGTACGTCTCCGCGGGCCATATCGAGAAAACCTCGTAGTGGAGTGGAAAAAGCGGCAATGGGCGAAGAAAAACCCCGCCCAAGCGCGAGGTACACGGGAGTCTAGCGCGCTTTCCGCCTGTGGGAGCGCTAGCTTGGCGCTGCCCCCGGGCGCAGGCGCCTACGAGGCCTGGAGCCTGTCTCCGACCACCCGACGAGACCAGGAGAAGCCGATGCAACTGCCCGAGCCGATCCCCACCAGCATCCACGACGAGAACTTCGCGGACGTGACCTACCACGTGCGCGGCGAGCTGGTGCCGGAGCTGCATCTGGAGCTGGACGCGCAGCCGGTGATGTTCGAGCACCACACGCTGCTGTGGAAGGAGATACGGGTCGATGTCGAGCTGAAGAAGCTGCCGGGCGGGGTCAAGCGCAAGATCGCGGGCCTGGAATTCTTTGTGACGCGCACCAAGGGCCCCGGGCACATCGCCTTCTCACGCGACTCGCCGGGCCAGTGCATCCCGCTGCACCTGCGCCAGGGCGAAGGGTTGGACGTACGCGAGCACCAGTTTCTGGCGGCGACGGACAACCTCGACTACAGCTACGAACGGATCAAGGGCGTGCAGAACATGGTGCTGGGCGGCAGCGGCTTCTTCATGGACAAGTTCCGCGCCACCCACGGCGACGCGCTGGTGTGGCTGCACGGCCACGGCAACGTTTTCCTCGTGGAGCTGGGCGGGGGCGAGAAGATCGACGTGGAGGCGGGCGCGTGGCTCTACAAGGACCCGACGGTGCAGATGGAGTCAAAGACGATGGGCTTGAAGAGCGGCGTGTTCGGCGGCGGCGGCAAGCTGACGTGGAACCGCTTCACCGGCCCCGGCAAGCTGGCGATCCAGACGATGTTCCTCGCGCCGCTGGAGGGCGAAGTGAGCACAGCCGGCGCGGCGACCGCAGGGGGCCTGGCGGGGGCGCTCGTCAGCGGACTTGCGCGCAGCTGAGCACGAGCGGGAAAAACGACAATTTTAAGAGGCCCCCACAAGGGGGGCCGAGGGGGCCGCGTGGAGCGAGTCGCCTCTGCCGGCAAGGATGACGGCTACTCGTAGAGCGCAATGGTCGCCAGGATCACATACAGCGCCACCAGCGCAAAGCCCTCGAAGGCAAGCGCCTCGCCGTCGCCGGTGACCTGCCACACGACCAGCGCGGTGAGCGCCAGCGCGCCGATGTACACGGGCGCGAGCGCGAACGTGAGCGTCGTGGCGAGCAGCAGCGAGATCAATACAAGCAGCGGGTACAGGAACGCGGCGATCTGGGCGACGGAGTTCTTCACAACGGAGATGGCGAGGTCCGAGCGGCCCTTGTGGGCGAGGACGAGCCCGGCGACGTTCTCGACGGCGTTGCCGGCGATGGCGACGATCACCAGCCCGGCAAACGCCTGGGAGAGGTTGAGCTGGACAATCGCCGGCTCCAGCCCGTTGATGAACCAGTCCGAGACGAACGCCGCGCCGACGCCGGCCACAAAGAGCAGGACCACCGTGAAGGCCAGCGAGAGGCGCGGTCCCGCGCGCTCGCCCTCGGCGCTGGCGTGGGGAGCCTCGTCGGCGCGGTCCTCGGCGGCGCCCTTGCCGGCGCGACCCTCGACGCGGCTCATGTCAGCGCGGCCCTCGCCGGCGCGGCCCTCGACGTCGGGGCGCTCGTCCGAGCGCAGGTAGGGGACGACCCACGCCAGGTAGACCACCAGCAGGCAGACCGCGCCAACCACAGAGATCTCTTTGACGTGGTGGCTGGCCGGGTCGTGCGAGCCCAGCGAGAGGCCCAGCAGGACGATGATGAACACCGTGGCCTGCAGCAGCGTGGCGGTGTCGGAGGGCAGGCGCCGCGAGAAGCGCATCGTCCCGTCGGGGGCGCGGCGCGCGCCGACGACGATCACCAAGCCAAGCACGAGCAGGGCGTTGGCAAAGATCGAGCCGATGATCGCCGTCTGGGCGACAACCAGCTCGCCCTTCTGCAGCGCGAAGATGACCACGAACAGCTCGGGGAGGTTGCCGAGTGTGGACTGCAGCATCCCGGTGACGGCCGGTCCGAAGCGCTCGCCCAGCTGCTCGGTGGCGAACGAGACGACCCACGCCAGGCCCGCCAGCGCGAGGGTGGCCAGCGCGAAGCGGGGGACCGCCGCCCAGGACTGGTAGTTGGCCACGCCCGCCAGCGCCGTCAGCAGGACGATCAGCAGCAGGGCGATGCGCTCGAGCGGGGTCGTACCGGCCATGGGGCGCCCGCGACGATAGCCGCTGCCCCAGCGGGAGCCCCCCGCGCACCCGGCGCGGGAGCGGCCCCCGGGACGCCGCCATGCACACCCCCACGGCACCCCACCGCACCCTCCACCGGATACCCTGCCCTCCACATGCGACTGGCCACCTTCCTGCCCCCCGGCTCCGCCGACCCCCGCGCGGGGGAGGTGCGCAGCGAGCGCGTGTACGGCTACGCCCAGGAGGAACTGACGGTGCTCGACCGCCTGTCCGACCCCGAGGCCGTGCCGGTGGAGGGGCAGTCGTGGGCCCTGGAGGAGGTCACGCTGCTGGCGCCCGTCCCCACGCCGCGGGCGATCTTCGGAATCGGGCTGAACTACGCCGACCACGTGCGCGAGATGGGCGGTGAGCCCCCCGCGCAGCCGGTGGTGTTCATGAAGCTGCCCGCCTCCGCCGCGCCGCCGAACGGGCCGGTGCACTGCCCGCCGGTGGTCAGGCGCCTGGACTACGAGGGCGAGCTGGCCGTCGTGATGGGTCCCGGCCGCGCCGTGGCGGGGTACGCGGTGGCCGACGATGTGAGCGCGCGCGACCTGCAGGGCCGCGAGCCGCAGTGGACGCGCGCCAAGGGGGCCGACGGCTTCTGCCCGTACGGCCCGTGGATCACGACGGCCGACGAGGTCCCCGACCCCCACGCGCTGTGGCTGCGAACGTGGGTCAACGGCGAGCTGCGCCAGGACTCCTCGACCTCCAACCTGATCTTCTCGGTCCCCGAGCTGGTGGAGTTCATCTCCGAGACCTGCACGCTGCACCCGGGCGACGTGATCCTCACCGGTACCCCCGCGGGTGTGGGTCAGGGCCAGGACCCGCCGCGCTTTCTCGCCTCCGGCGACGTGGTGCGCATCGAGATCCAGTCGCTGGGCGCGATCGAGCACGCCGTGGCCTGAGCGGCCGACGCTCGCGGCCGCCCGTACCCCGGCGGCTCATCCGTGGGCTGGCGGCACGCCATCCCCAGGCACGCCGCCCCTGAGCACGCCGCGGTCCGTCTCGGCGTCCTCCCCCACCCCCAGCCGCCGCCGCGCGATGGCCACGGCCTCGGGGTTGCTGTCGATCAGCACGTAGCGGCGCTCCAGCTGCTGGGCGACCGCCCCCAGCGTGCCCGAGCCGGCGAAGAAGTCCAGGCACCAGTCGCCCGGGCGCGTGGAGGCCTGCACCATGCGCCTGACGATGCCCTCGGGTTTCTGCGTGGGGTATCCGGTCTTCTCGCTGCCGGCGGTGGCCACGATCGTGTGCCACCACACGTCTGTCGGCAGTTTGCCCCGGGCGGCCTTCTCGGGTGTCACAAGGCCCGGGGCCATGTAGGGCTCGCGGTCCACCGCCTCCGCGTCGTAGTAGTAGCCCTGCGGCTCCTTCACGTAGACGAGGATCGTGTCGTGCTTGGCTGGCCAGCGCCGTTTGGTGCGTCCGCCGTAGTCGTAGGCCCAGATGATCTCGTTCAGAAAGCTCTCGCGGCCAAAGATCTCATCGAGCAGCAGCTTGCAATAGTGGGCCTCGCGGTAGTCGATGTGGAAGTACAACGTCCCGCTGTCGGCCAGCACCCTGTGCGCGTGGCGCAGGCGGGGCTCCAGGAAGGCGAGGTAGTCCTCGAACTCATCGCGGTAGGAGGACTCGGCGAGCAGCCGCGTCCTGTAGCGCTTGCCCTTGAAGCCAGTGCGATCGCCGTCCTCGTCGGGCACGGTCTCCACCGTCCTGCGCGTCTGCGCACTGCCGGTGTTGAACGGCGGGTCGATGTAGATCAGCTGGAACGCCCCGCTGTGCAGGCGCGGCAGCACCTCGAGGTTGTCGCCCAGAATGATCTGGTCACTGAGCATGCAAGGACCTACGTCCTCAGCGCTTCGGTTGCGAACTCGATCAATGACCCAGCACGGCGGAGAGCACGGCGAAGTTTGGTCGCGGCAATGTCTCCGAATCCATACTGAGACTCGTCCTTGAGCCCGAGCAACAAGGCAAGATCATTGGCGGCTTTCGCCCCGCCAGGCGTCACCTGCCCGAGGAGGTCCACCGCCTCGCGGTGATCCTCAGAACGAGAGCGTTTGCCCAGCGCATGACAGCAGGCCGCGTCGGACGCGGCGATTCCGGCGAGTACAGCCGAGGAGGCCGCGGCGTTCGCTGCCCCCACCGATGTCGCGTCACTTGCAACCAGTTCGGCAACTTCGAGATGCTTTCGCGCCCGACGGAGGCGTGCCGCCGCCTGCGCCTGTGTGCAAGGTTGCGTGCGACTGATCTTCCGCGGACTCATTGCGCGACCTCCGTTCGCAGGAGCCGATCCGCGGATGTGCCGGCCAGGGAGATCGCGTCGGCTCGAAGGCTGGTGAGGACTGGAGGCTGCGAGTGGCGCAGCCGATCTACCTCCTCCTCGCCGATCTCGATTGTCGCGGCACGATTGCCCGTCCATGCGTGGACGTCTTCGGCCAACCTTGAGAGCTGTATTCGCCACGTGGAGTCCTCTTCGTCAGTCGCAAGCGGACGAACGATGAAGAGGTCAATATCGCTTGAGGTGTCCCCATCGCCACGGGCCGCCGATCCGAACATCGAAGCGTGGATCGGCTGGATCTCCCACGCCTCGATCGCCTTCCGCAGGCGACGGTGAAGCTCACTGCGCATCCCGGCCAACGTTTCAACCGCTGGAGCCGCAAGATGGGAACGGTTCAGTGTGTACAGGGCTGCTGCCCCGGCCTCCTGTCGCAGCACCAATCCCTGCTCGACCAAGCGATCGAGGGCCGTGGCGATGCCTCGCTGCGACCCATGGCCAGCAAGGCGCGCAATCTCGCGCCCGGTCAGGGGGTATGTCGTCCCGGCGAGAACGCGTAGAGCCTCGCTGTCAAGGGTCGGAGCAAGCGACATGTGAGGGCGCCCTACATTCATCTCTATGAGCATTATATCGCTCAAATGAGCGTAAAATCGCTCATCCACCAACCCACCCTCGGCTGCCCCCGGCCCATCCAGCCCGGCCCCACAACGCGGCCCTCGCGGGCTGCTCCGGCCGCCCCTGGCGTCACCCAGCACCGACTCCCATCACGCGGCCCGCTGGGGCCGGCTTTGCCGGCCCCCTCCTCATTGACGCCAGCCGGCCCCGCGCGCTCAGTGGCTGTCGAGCACGCGGTCGATCAACCCGTACTCCAGCGCCTGCGGGGCGGTGAAGAAGCGATCGCGCTCCATGTCGGTGCGCACCTGCTCCTCTGGCTTGCCGGTGTTGTCGGCGTAGATCGCGTCCAGGCGGGCGCGGATCGAGAGGATCTCGCGGGCGTGGATCTCGATGTCGGTCGACTGGCCTTCGAACCCGGCGGAGGGCTGGTGGATCAGGATGCGGCTGTTGGGCAGCGCCGCGCGCTTGCCCTTGGTCCCGCCCGACAGGAGGAGCGAGCCCATCGACATCGCCACGCCCACGCACATGGTGGCGATGTCGGGCTTGACAAAGCGCATGGTGTCGTAGATCGCCAGTCCCGAGTACACGCTGCCGCCCGGGGTGTTGATGTAGATCGAGATGTCCTTCTCGGGGTCCTGGCTCTCCAGGTGCAGCAGCTGCGCCACCACGAGGTTGGCCACCTGGTCTTCGATCGGCGTGCCCAGAAAGATGATGCGCTCGTTGAGCAGCCGCGAGTAGATGTCGAACTCGCGCTCGCCGCGCGCCGTGCGCTCTATGACCATCGGGATCAGGGGCATGCCGGCTCCACCCTAGCGGGCCGGCGCGGGCGGGGCCGGCGCGAGGCGGAGCGGGGCCTGCTACCTGTTGATGGTCGTCATCCCCTGCGCGTCATAGCGGTCGCCCGCGGCCCGCGGGATGGCCTGGGCGATGCGCTCGGACTCCTCCGCGCTCAGCTCGATGTCTGCGGCCTTCAGGTTCTCCTCCAGGTACTGCACGCGCTTGGTCCCCGGGATCGGCACCACCTGCTCGCCGCGGCTGAGCACCCACGCCAGCGCCAGCTGTCCGGGCGTGACGCCCTTCTGCGCTGCCTCCTCCTTCACGCGCGCTGCCAGCTGCAGGTTGTGCTCCAGGTTCGCGCCCGTGAACCGCGGCCCGTAGCGGCGGAAGTCGCCCTCGTCCAGCTCCTCGGGCGAGCTGAAGCGGCCCGACAGGAAGCCGCGGCCCAGCGGCGAGTACGCCACCAGCGCGATCCCCAGCTCTTCGAGAGTGGGCAATACCTCCTCCTCCTCGACGTCGCGCGTCCACAGCGAGTACTCGCTCTGCACCGCCGCGATCGGGTGCACCGCGTGGGCGCGGCGGATGGTTGCGGCGCTCGCCTCGGAGAGGCCTATGTGGCGCACCTTGCCCTCCTTGACCAGCTCCGCCATCGCCCCCACGGTGTCCTCGATCGGCGTGGCGGGGTCCACGCGGTGCTGGTAGTACAGGTCGATGTGCTCCACCCCCAGGCGCTCCAGCGAGCCCTCGCACGCTTCGCGCACGTAGGCGGGACTGCCGTCGATCGCCCTGCGCGGCGTGCCGTCGGCGTCGAACTGGAGCTTGATGCCGAACTTGGTGGCCAGGAACACCTGCTCGCGGCGCTCGGCGATGACGCGTCCCACCAAACGCTCGTTGGTGTGCGGGCCGTACATGTCGGAGGTGTCAAGAAAGTTGCACCCCAGCTCCAGCGCCCGGTGGATTGTCCGCGTGGCCTCGCCTTCGTCGGTGGACCCGTAGAAGGCCGACATCCCCATGCAGCCCAGCCCGATCTCTGAGACCTGCGGACCGTCGGTTCCCAGCGTGCGCTTGTTCATCGTTTTCTGCTCCTCTGCTCGAAGGGTGGCCGACTCCGGGGCCGCGGGTCGACAACGGACATAATGCTGAGAGGGTGGCAGCCCTGGCCATTCCAATCAAATGTTTGCCCCCAACCTGCCCAACATACTCACGGTGCTGCGCATCATGCTCGTCCCCGTGCTCGTCGTGGCCCTGCTCGGCAACACGCCCGAGGGTGACGTGCTGGCCGCGGTGGTCTTCGCGCTGGCCTCGCTGACCGACTTCGTCGACGGCTACCTGGCGCGCTCGCGTGACTCGGTGACCACCTTCGGCAAGCTGATGGACCCGCTCGCCGACAAGCTCCTGATCGTAGCCGCCCTGCTCGCCCTGGTTTCGCTGAACCGCCTGGCGGCATGGGTGGCGATGGTCATCATCGCCCGCGAGCTGGCCGTCACCGTGCTGCGCATGGGCGCCACCCAGGCCGGAGTGGTGATGGCGGCCAACATGTTCGGCAAGGTCAAGACCTGCCTGCAGATCGCCGCCATCCTCGCCGTCATCGCCGTGCCCAGCAACCCCCTGTGGGTGTCGCTGCTGGTCTATCTCGCCGTCCTGGTCACCGTGCTCTCGGGGCTCGACTTCTTCTTCGACCTGCGCCGCCACCTGCAGCGCGCGCAGACGCAGTCCCCGGCCTGACTCGTCGCGGCGTCCGGCCGCTTCTCCCCCAGCCTCCGGTTATCGCAGCGTCCAGTTATCGCAGCGTCCGGTTATCGCAGCGGCCACCGCCTGCGAGGGACCTTGCCGCAACCTTCAGCCGCCCCCGTCGAGCCACTCCTGGAGTGTCGTCTGTTTGGCGGCGGAGCTCCCCGAGCCGATCTCCTGGCGCAGCTCGCTGAGCAGCCCGTGGCGCTCGGCCACCACGTTGTGCTGGTGGATCGTCTCCAGGTTCTCCTGGCGCGCGGAGACGAAGCTCGCGCCGTCCAGCTGCGGGAAGGCGCCCACCACGCCGCCCACCATCTCGCGCACGCAGTCCTCCACGAAGCGCGGGCGGCGGTGGGCCTTTTCGACCACCTCCACCTCGTCTGAGCGCTTCATCAGCTCGTATATCTCCGAGCTCATCGAGCCCTCCACGATCTCCAGCAGCGCCTTGGCGTCGATCGCGGTCTCGCACCCCTCCAGGCAGCCGATGTGCAGCGTCCCCAGCCCGCGCTGGTTGTGGGTGGCCACCGGGACGCGCTCCAGGATCCGCTCGATCTGCTGCGGCGAGAATTCGTCCGCCGCCAGCCGCTCCCGCGCGCGCGCCGCCACCAGCTCCTGCGCGCACGGGCAGGCGGTCATCCCCGTGGCCGACACCCCCACCATCTGCCGGGTCCCGCTCGCGGAGGCCACCGCGCGGCCGTAGAGCGTGTAGATCTCCTGCGTCCCCACCCCCGACACGGGCGCCGGCTTGTGCTCGGGGTAGCGCGCCGCGATGGTCACCTCCGCGCGTGCCGCACCCTGGCGCTCGCGCACCCGCTCGGCGATGCGTCGCGCCAGCGTCTCGGCCTGAAAGGCGCTGCCGCTGAGCACCACCTCGCCGATCGCCTCGTTGATGACCTCCTCGAAGCGCGACATGTGCGCGCCCTTCTGCTCGCCCCCCAGGTCCACGAAGCACTCCAGGCGAGCGAAGAACAGCTCCTCGCGGATGCGTACCACCTTCTCAACGCCCGTCACCCCCACGCGCGAGAGCCCCACCGCGATGCTCGGCAGGCGCGCCTGGACGTCCTCGAGGCCATCGAGGCCGCGTTCGGGGGCAGCGGGTTTCGCCTGGGTGCTCGCCTGCACGTCCCGGCAAGCCTAGCGAGCCCCCGCTCGCGCTCCGGTGCGCCCGCCGTGCTGGGCGCCAGCCATGTGGACGTGCGGCTCCAGCCATGTGGACATGTGGACTGCGGCTCCAGCCACGTGGACTGCGTGGACTGCGGCTCCAGCCACGGGGCGATGCCATCCCAGGCCAGCCGGCCGCGCGGCGCTAGCCACCAGGCTCCCCCCACCGCCCCTCGGACAAGCGGCGTCCCCGGGCGCGGATTCTGGTATCACTCCGCACATCACTTCAGTCAACCCTCCCGGTCTGGGGGTCGGGATCGGGAATGGGAGGAGATGATGCTGGGGCTGCAGGACGCCGGAACTATGGGGGAGCTTCAGCGTTATATACAGCGAGCAACCAACGCAAGAGGAGGAGCAGACAGGTCGGGGAGGTCGGAGCGGCAGCTGGGCTCCGACAGGGAGTCGGATGGATCCTGGGGGTCCTAAGTGAGCAACAACGTTGAGATTCTGTTGGCCACCGTGGCCACGCCCGCAACGGGCACCGCGGTAGCGGAGATGGACGAGCTTCAGGTCATGCTCGCCGACGACGACGCGTTCGCCGGGGAAGACGGAGACAGCGAGGGCGAGCGTGACGGCGAGGGCGAGGGCGATCTCGAACCGGTCGCCGAGCTGCGCGGCGGCATCGACGAGCAGAGCGCCGAGCTCGACCTGAACGTCGAACCCGGCCTTGACTCGCTGCGCCTGTACCTGAGCGCGATCGGGCAGGTCCCGCTGCTCACCGGAGCCGAGGAGATTCTGCCTGGCCAAACGCATCGAGCGCGGCGACGTGCTGGCCAAGCAACACATGGTGGAGGCCAACCTGCGACTGGTCGTCTCCATCGCCAAGGGCTACATGGGACGCGGCCTGACCTTCCTGGACCTGATCCAGGAGGGCTCGCTGGGGCTGATCCGAGCCGTCGAGAAGTTCGACCACCGCCGCGGCTACAAGTTCTCGACCTACGCCACCTGGTGGATCCGCCAGGCGGTGACCCGCGCGATCGCCGACAAGGCGCGCACGATCCGCATCCCCGTGCACATGGTCGAAAAGCTCAACAAGGTCATCCACGCCGAGCGCCAGCTGATCCAGCGCCTCGGGCGCGAGCCCACCCCGGCCGAGATCGCCGCCGAGCTGGAATGCTCGATCGGCGAAGTGCGCGAGATCCAGCGCATGGCCCAGCAGCCCATCTCCCTGGAGAAGCCCGTCGGCGAGGAGGAGGACTCCGCGCTGGCCGACTTCGTCGAGGACCTCTCCGCCGAATCCCCCTTCGAGATCGCCTCCGAGGCGCTGCGCCGCGAGAGCGTCGGCCGCGTGCTGGCCTCCCTGCCCCGCCGCGAGCGCGAGGTGATCGAGATGCGCTACGGCATCACCGGCGGGCGCTCGCGCACGCTGGAGGAGGTCGGCCGAGCCTTCAACATCACCCGCGAGCGGGTGCGCCAGATCGAGAACCGCACCTTGAAGAAGCTGCAGACGCTGCCCGAGGCGCAGTTGCTGCGCGAGGCTTCCTGAGGGCCGGCGGGGCGTGCCAGGCTCACGGGTACACAGAGCCTGAGCCCGCACTCCCGCGCAGATGGCGTCCTGCGCACCTCAGTCTCTAAACTTCTCGCTGCCCACGGCTCGCGCCGGGGACGCCCGGTGGGGTGTCCGAGTGGTTAAAGGAGATTGGCTGTAAACCGATTGGCTCTGCCTACGCAGGTTCGAATCCTGCCCCCACCATCTTCTCTGCCACGCCATCGCGCACTCGCCCTCACGGCCTCAGCCGCTTCGCGAGGACCTGTGCTTCCGGCGTGCTGAGGACCACGCGCTTCAGCGTCCCGGGGCCGCGCACCGAGAACGACAGGGCGGGCACGCCGCGGCGCACGATCCATACCTCATCGAGGCGGATGGTGCGCGCCACGTAGTACAGCCACGGAACCCGCAGCCCCGCCATCAGGCCCGAGCGCTTGATCTGGCTCAGCGGCTTTTCCAGCACCTGCACGTCGTCCACGTCCTCCCGGGCGACGCTGATGTTCCCCATCAGTCCCAGGACCTTCTGCCACCGTGACAGTCGTACTGCGACGGTGTCGGCTGCGATCTCCACGCGCATGCGCGCCAGAGCGTAGTCGCAATCGCGCCTTGAGAGCGGGCGAATCCGGGTAGAAGCCCTACATACCCACAGCCAGAAGGGAAGCCAACCATGGAGTTCTCAGCCCCAACCCGCGTCCTCGTGGTGGCCCACAAGACCGCCGCCACACAGCCGCTGCTCGACGCCGTGCGCGAGCGCGCCCAGCGGGGACCGTGCAAATTCACGCTGCTCGTCCCCAACTCGACCCACGGCCTGCACAAGGTCGTCGACCCTGAGGACCAGGGGGCCGGCGAGGCTCAGCTGGTCCTCGATCGCGCGCTGCCTCTGATCAGCGAGGCCGCCGGCACACCGCTAGAGGGGATCGTCGGCGACCCCGACCCCGTTGCGGCCGTGCAGGACGCCATCAACCTACGCGGCTTTGACGAGGTCATCGTCTCGACCCTCAGCCCGCGCGTATCGCGCTGGCTGAGACTGAATCTCCCCAGCAAGATCGCCGGGATGGGCCTGCCCGTCAGCACCGTCACCTCCTCGGACGCCGACAGAGAGCTGGCCGGCACCGCGGCGGACGCACGCTGAGAGCCGTTGGGCGGCGACCTGCGCCCGGGGCTTGACTCCGCGGCAGCGGCCGCCTGTACCTATGCGGCTCGTCCAGCCGTTCCGACCCTCACACAGCAAGTGGTCTACGCCCACTTCGGCTTGACCGTAGGATAGGATCTAATTTCTATTTCGAGCAATCCGCGCGACGAAATGGGTCGACGACGCTTTCGTGACAAGCGTCTGTGGACCTTTCGTCTGCGAGAAGCGAGAGTTATCGTCGTGGAACCTGTCCGCAAGCAATTCGCCGCCAATCTGCGTGGCTACCGGGAACGGGCCGGCCTCTCCCAGGAGGCCCTGGCGGAAGCCTGCAACCTGCACCGCACCGAGATCAGTCTCTTGGAGCGCTGCAAGCGCTCCCCCCGCCTGGAGACCCTTGTGATCCTCGCCCGCGGCCTTGAGTTGTCCTCGCTGGCGGAGCTGCTTGAGGGCATTCGCTGAGCGCGGGCGCTTTTCTCGCGGTCGATAAACACCATCTGGCGCAGACTCCTCGCTCCCCTCGACCGTCGCTCCGAAGATGGCGTGGGGCATCGGTAGAGCCGGGGGACGCCCCACGGCCGCGGTGTGCAGCGAATCTTTCATCCGCCCGGGGGTGAGCGGGCTGGTCTTGATAGTGGGTAGAATGGCCACTATGGCATACGTAGTTGCCCGCCGCTCCGGCACCTGGGATGTGCGCGAGTCGCGTATGAGCCCCGCTGGGCCACGCAGCCATACGCTTGCCACGTTCCGGGTCCTCACCCCCGAGACCATTGAGCGAGCCAGGGCGCGAGCCTCGAAGCCCCTGAGCGCAGAGGATCTGCGCAGGGCCGCCCTGCGCGTGGGCGCTCCCGTCGCCACGCCTGCCCCCGATCGCGCCGCCGGCCAGTTGCTTGGCGACCTTGCCGCCGGACGTGCTCCGCGGCCCGCACTGAGGCGTCTGCTGCTCGCGGCCCTGCAGGACGAGCGCGGCGGCACATCCGACAGCGCCCGCTCGGCCGCCGAATGGATCGCGGCGACCTCGCTCCAGCGCGGTGAGGCTCTGCGCGATCTCCTGCTGCTCGCCGACCGGCTGCCTCGGGGTAGAGCAGCCAGGCGGCCGCGCTTTCCGCGCATCGAATCAAAGCCCGCGTGAGCCAGACGGGCGTGAGCGAGCCGGCCCTTCCCGAGAAGATCCTCGCGGTCCATCGCCATCTGGATCGGGCCAAGATCGCCCACGCATTCGGGGGCGCACTGGCACTCGCCTACTACGCCGAGCCGCGCACGACGATCGACATCGACATCAACGTGTTCGTGGCGCCCACGGCGTATGCAACCGTGGAGGAGGCGCTGGCGCCACTCGGGGTGGTCGACATCGACCCGGCTCTCATCGAGCGCGACGGACAGTGCCGCTCGTGGTGGGGCCGCACCCCCATCGACCTGTTCTTCGCCTACGATGAGATCCACCAGGCCATGCGGCGCGAGGCGCGCCTGGTGCCCTTCGGAGAGGATCGCCTGCCCGTCCTCGCACCCGAGCATCTGCTCGTGTGCAAGGTCATCTTCGACCGCCCCAAGGACTGGCTGGACATCGAGCAGATGCTTGTCTGCGTCGAGAACCTCGATCTAGCCGAGATCTGGCGGTGGCTCGACCGCATCGTGGGCGCGGAGGATCGCCGCAGGCAGCGCTTCGAGGCTCTGCTCTAGGCCTACGCGGCCTTATCGCCGGTTCGACCTCGCCCCGCCCTTCGTGGCCTTTTTGGCCTTGGGGCAGCCGGTGACGGCGATCTTGGTGGTCTGCTTTACCTGCGCACCGTTCTGGCCGGTAATCGTCGTCGGCATCACGAGCTTCACGCCGCACAGGCTACCCTCCGCCTTCGCGGAGAGATTCGAAGCAAGGACTGAGTGCGGACCCTCGGGGAGCTTCAGTTCGAAGCTCGAGATCGGCGCATCGGGCACAGAGTCGAACGTGCTGGTCGTGATGCTCTTCTTGATGTCGGTGTTGCCGACCAGGTCCAGGCGAATGCCCTGACCCTCGAGGATCACCACGAGATTCGGGAACGCCGCGCCGCCGCGGGAGACCAGATAGGCGGGGCCGGTCACCGGTTCGCCCAGGACCGGCGTCACGGCCTTTGCGGTGCCCACATCCGAGGCCGCCGGGCACATGGCTGGGTTCTGCGCGAACGTTGCTTCCGTGCACGCCTTCTGCAACGTCGTCAGACGCGCGGGGAGCTGCTTGGGCAGCGACACCACGACCTTGCCGATGTTTGCCTGGCCCGGACCAGAAGCGACCTTCACATCCAGCGACGCGCCGTTCTTCTTGCTCGTCCGGGCCTGTGTGGACACTGAGAACTTCGGGCTGAACGGCAACGCCTTGCAGCCTTCCACCGCGAACGGTGTGCTCAGGCTCGCCGAAGCGCCTTGCTCGGCTTCGACCGTCGTGGCGATCTGCTTGGCCGTACAGCTGGTGGGATTGAACATGAAGCCTTCGCGTTCCACTGCCACGTTCAGCGTCTGGATCCGCAGCGGCACGCCGTCCAGGACCTGCGGCAGCGGATCGCTGGTGACCGTGATCGCACTGGTTTCCGGATCGATGTCGATCCTCGCGCGGACGACGACGTCGCCGAGGTTAAACGGGCCTGCGACCGCCGGAACGACGACCGAGAGGCCGAACGGCGCGCCCTTGTATGGCCCTGTCAGGTACACCCTGCCCTTGACGCCCAACGGCTGCGACCCCGGGCCCACCTCGATCGAGGTCGTGCCGACCTGACTGGCTTCCCCACACGTACCCTGCTGCGCCTGCGGTTCGCCGCACAGTGTCACCTTCGAGAGCATCCCCAGCAGCCCCGCGGGCATCTTCACCTGCAACCTCGCCAGGTCCTGCTGGCGGTCGCCCCGCGTGACCGTGAGCGTGAACGGACTGAAGTGGCCCGCCACCACGTTCGTCACACCACCGGTGACGCCCGGGGTGAACGGCAGCGTCGCGGGACACGCACCACCGCTGCCGTCCCAGCTGACAGAGAAGGCCGACGAGGATACGACCGCATCCGGGGTCACCGGAGCGCTCCACGGCACCAGATCGGCACCGGCGGAGGTGGCGCCGCACTGGCGCGGGTTGGCCAGCGGCGCACGGCCGCCACCCTTCAGGTGCAGCGACAGTTCGCTGAAGGGCAGCTGCGGGTTTTCCCGGAATCTCGCCGTCAGCTGCCCAGTCGCCGGGTCTGCCGACACACTCCCCGCGAGCTTCACGACCACGCCGCTGCCTTCGGCTTCCAGATAGAGGCCGAAGAGATTGCCATCGGTGGCATCCGCCGTCGTGCACTCCGCCTGACCCTGGCCGCCGCACTGTGGCTGGGCCACGTACACATGGCCCTCCAAAGGGCTTTCCAGCACCGGTGTGGCGATCTTGACGGTCCCGATCTGCGAAGAGAGGGGACAGTGGCCGGCGACGAGATGGGTCATCCCGTCGGCTCCGATCGCTTCGCCTTCACCCGCTTCGCTGGGAGTGCCGCCTCCAGTCGGCATGTCGATCCCCTGCGGTCCGGTTGCCGGGCAGCCCGTCAGACCGTCGCCCCCACCCGGAGATAGCGTCATACCTGCGGGAAGAGTCATCGTGACGTTCTTCAACTGCGGTGTCGCCAACAGGGGAAAGCGATCCAGGTTCTGCGGGACCTTGATGTCGATTTCATAGCCCGACGGCGCTTCGGCCTGGGTGACTTCGGGGTGCAGTTCGACCGTCGGCTCGAACTGCAGCAGGTCACAGCCGGCGATCTGCGGATAGGCGACGGTTTCTGCGGAGGACCAGTGGCCCGGAGCGCTCCAGGGATCGACTTCGACCCTGGTCGTCAAAGGATTTACGCTGCAATCCTCTGGGTTCGTAAAGAAGGCTTGGGGCGAGCTCGGTTCCCCGTCCGCAGCGTTGGGATCGCCAAAAAACGTCAGCGCGGCGCCCTCGAAGTTGATGGCTCGCGGGATGCCTGGGGCAGCGACACGCAGGGCATACCCGGCCGGCGTGCGCACCACGCTCGCATACAGCGGCGCCGCCTTGCCGAACACCTTAAAGCCAAACTGCGCGGGATAGCCGTCGTCGGGGACCATGTTGTAAACCGCCGACACCACCGCCTGGTTGGCGGGTTCAAGGCTGCTGAGCACCGCGCTTTCGGCGAACAGCACAACTGTGCCAACGCGACTGTCCGGTGGGCATTCGGTTTCGAATCTCCCCCCCTTGGCGATCAGCTGCAGCTCAGTGCAGCGCGCCGCCGCGGTCGGGTCGCCGAGAAAGCCTAGTGGCAGGTAGACCGCCAGATCCTTGACAGGCTCGACATCAGCGAACGTGTGTTCCCCGCCCGCGCTGGTTTCGATATTCGTATTGAGGTTCACCGTGGTCGTCAGGCCATATGGATGATCCCCCGCCAGCGTGTCCACCAGGCCACTCGCGTCGCGTGCCGCAAAGCCCACGGCAGCGATCCCAAACGCGCCCGGTGGCCCTTCCACGGTATTCGAGAGCGTCAGGGGTTTGCTCGTGGCAATCGGCGCAACCCCACCACCTGTGACCTTCACGGCGTTGGTTACCACGCCTCTCGCAGAGGTCACTTCCAACTCCACAACGACCGCCAGGGTCGCGCCCGGCTGCACTACGTCGCTGTAGGTGCACGTAGTGATCACCGCGCTGCACGCCCAGCCGAAGCCATTTTCCTTATACCCTGGGGCTGGTTCCAGGTTCTCGCCGAGCATATGCCTCGGCTTCAGACCCTGAGGCACTGTGTCCGCGATCGTCACCGGTTCAGTCGTGGGACCGCCTCCCACGTTCGTGAGCGTCACGACATACTCATCGCAGATCGGATAACTGGGGCTTACACACGTCGCGTTATCTTCCATCGAGAAGTTCGTCGGATGCGCTACCGACGAGATTTCCCACCCTGGACCAGACGGCGCGGCGACTGCCCCAGTCGCCAGCACCGCACCTCCTCCAAGCGCCACGACCGTGACACACAGGAGGCGGACGGCCGCGATCGTCACCGCCAGTCGCACGATCTATTTCCCTCTCCTGGCCATCTTACGGCTCCTGCGTGTCCTGGGCTTGTGTACGGCACGCGTACGCCTCTTGACTTTCTTCTTGACGACTATCGGCTTGGAGGGTGCGGAGCCGGAAACGACCCGCACTCCGCCTGCTTCTGCCACGACGGACGTACTGTAGGGCGCGAGCAGCGGCAACGGTTCGCTCACAGCGGCCTGGCAGGAGTCGGCCGAGCATTCGGCCGGTGAAGCAGGAGACGCAAACCCGCCATCGATTCGTGCGTCATACAGGTCCGTCTGGTTGTCGTTGTCCTGTGGCACGAGGCGATCGGCGGTCATGAAGAGCACGTCGAGTCCGGATTCATCCGTCCCGATCAATTCGACAGCGGGCTGACCCAGCGTCGACACGGTGTCGTGGCCATCGGAAATCAGGCCCACCTGCCCGTTGTGATATTCGTACACATTATTGACGCCGCTCGACGTCTGTGGGGTTAGCGCGTCTTCGCTGGAGAAGAAGACCCGGGAGCCGTCGGCAGACACCGTCAGGTACGTGAAGCGCTGGTCGGGCGAGTCGCCTTCATACCCCTGAGCGGGAATAGTGGCCGGGTACCTTCTGGAGTTCCCGTCTTCGTTGTAGCCGCCCTGACTCCGAGATACCCGCGCCAGCGTTTCCGTCTGCGCGTCGTACTCGAATACCTGACCGGCCTCTTCGCGGCCTTCCTGATCGTACGTCAGATCGGCGGTGCTCTGGAACACCAGGAAGTCCCCTTCGGGCGTCGCCTGCACCGGCCGCGCATCATCCGAGCTCCAGTCCTTTTCATCGCGGGTCGAGGAAAGCGTTGCGACAAACGACGTGCGTTCCACTGGGCTCCCACAGGTGGCGTCACCACCGGGACATTCACTTGAGAACATATACAGGTTCGGAGCACGAGCAGCCGGCGCGTTGCCTTCCCTGTTCCTGCCGGTCAGAACGCCCTTGGCGACGTAGTACACGTGCGAGCCATCCTCGGAAACCCGCGCCACGCCCAACACTTCAGCGCCCGACCCCGGCGTCGGGTCGCCTTCCCCGCCACGCGAAACCTGAACCAATCTGACGACTCTCGCGTTTTCGCCTTCGCCTTCGATTTCAGCCTCGTAGAGATCCATCCCCGAGCCTCCGCCCCCTTCATCGCCGTTGACCAACGACTGCTGGGTCATGAAGAACACCCTCGATCCGTTCAGCGACGCGCCGGCGAAAACACCAGGCCTGCGGTTCGCGGGTTCGTTCTCAGCCGCCGCACACGCTCCTGTGCATTCCCGGCCCGGCACGGACAAAGCAGGCTCGGAGATCGCCACACTCTTCTCCCCATCGATCCGCGCGTACAGTTCATTGACCGGCGGGCCAGAGGCTCCGCATACGCCTGAGGCAGCCGTGAAGAACACCGCAGCTCCGCTTTCAGAGATCGCGTTGTAAGCCTCGCCTTCCGGATCGCTGCCGATGTACGTGCCGCAATTGCTGATCAGGTGTGACGCCGCAATGCTGGGGGGCATCCCCACGTCGTTGACCCCCACAAGTCGGGGTTCTGAGCTACCGAACCCGGCGTATTCGTAAAGCGACGGCAGTCGTCCACCCGCAGTCGTATCGCCCGGCCAAAGATGACTCACTTCTCCCCCACCAGGCGACCGATCAATGTAAATGACATGCGACAGATCGTCGGACGCGCCTGCGAACGCAAGCACCTCTCCCCCCACGCCCGGCGGTTCAGCTGGGCCCACGCGTGTCAATGGACCCTTCGGCGGCCCGCGATAGATATATTCAAGGAGAGGCTGGACGGGCGTGTGCACTGACCAGAGGCTGCCCTGAAAGTCCGGGCTTATCGTTTGCACGGAGTACAGCGAGATTTCAGAAAATGGCTCATCCAACGGCAGCGATTCCCAGCCCATGTCAGTCCGGACGAGCTCATACGGCTGACCTAGCGCACCCGTATCTTCGGTGCCCGAGAAGCTGCCAAAAGACTGGGCAAGCACCCGCGAGCCATCTTCGGAGACTCCAGTGACCTCAACCTGAAACCCCTCCTTGTACGCGGGAGACACCAGCTCATATGCCCGGCAATCGGGCAGATACGCCCGAAACCCCGGCGACGCCTCATTCGGACAGGCAGCCAGCGCATCGGTACTCGCGCTGCCGAGCAATGCAAGCAACACAAAAACCGCGACCGCAAAGCGACCGCCCGATACCGGCCTAGCTGCCAATTATCGAACCTCTCGTATGGTATGATATCTTGTAGTGAATATCCAAACTTAGTGCTGAGCATCGTTAACGCTATAGGCTCCCAGATGCGCGCCGCCGTGCTTGTTTCCTGATCGGCAGGCCAAGGCTCCCGGAGCACGCACACGAGATGCTGCCGTTTGCAGCTCGCTCCAGCTCCATCCGCACCATCCGCTCCGGCAACCAGCCCCATCCACTCCGCCGGCACGGCCCTTGCCCAGATCGGCTCAGCCCTTCGACCCCCACGGTGATGAGAAGGCCCCCCGAGACGGCAGGCCCCTGAGACCTCTCCCCGTGTCGCACGGGACACCCACGCCCGTCCGAGGGGATCCCGGACGATCGGAGACGGAAACACGGGAAGGCATCTGCGGAGGCCAGTCTGGCGGTGCGGACAGGGCCGAGCCGCCTCTGCCCCGCGCCTTGTTGGACGGGGTTTGCATGCCGTGAGCCTGGCTGAAAGGGACGCGCCGAGTCTCCGACAGGCAGCAGACTTCCGCTGCTCAAGAATCCCTCCTAGGCCAGGCTTGACTCGGCTACTTCGGTTTGCTAGGACTCGTCGTGCTAGCAAGACAATCTACTACGTCACGCGGGCCAGGCGATGGTCCGATCTATACAGGTCATACGAAAGAAGGCCAGCGGACCCATACGACCGAGAGGCCGATGGGCCGTCCGGCTCGCCATAAACTAGCGAAACTCGATAGGAGATCACAACAATGTCAGGAGAAGCAAGACAATGAAGCAAATAAAGCTAATAGTGCTGGCGCTCATAACAGCGTCTGCGCTCTTCGGAGCTACGGCTCCGTCGTCGCAGGGCTCCGTCGTGAAACAATGCCTTAAGGTTGTCGAACCGGGTACAGGCAACCGACTGGACCCAGGTTGTAAAGAAATCGGGAAACCCGGGGAATACATCGAAGTCTTTGAGACAGAACAGCCCCAAAGAGGTCAGGGCATATTCTGCGCTTTAACTGTTGCCCCGGGTGCAGGCAACTGGGATGACTCGCAATGTTCCAAAAAAACAGGACTCAATGAATACATTCTGGTATATCAACCACCCCATTGGCATGTAAATGGGATGCAAGTCAAACAAGGTGCATATCAAATCAAACTGCAACTCAAAGGCCCTGCCGTCCTCAGGTCAAAAGTAGTATCTATGGCAGTGGTGATCGAATGCAAAGATAGCGGGTCGGAAGGCGCAACCATTGAAGGCCAGGGCATCTATCAAGGTCAAGACAAAGGTCGCCTTGTCTTTACACAATGTAAAGCGACAGTTGCGGGCAGCGAAAAAGTGTGCAAAGTCGAAGAACCTATCAAAACTAATCAAACAAAATCCAGGCTGGTAACGCGTACCGGTACTCAACTAAAATATGCGGAGTTATTTGAACCAACGGAAGGATCAACATATGCAGAAATTAAACTAGTAAATAACGGCACGGAAAAATGCGCCGCTGCTGGGACATTCCCAGTAAAAGGGAGCGTGGCTGCTGAAATCTCGCCAGGAGGATCGGAAGGAAAAGAAGGGTTGCTGAACTTCCCCGAAACACCAATCACAGAAGTTCTAGCCGGAGGAGAAAAAGTGACTCTCGGTCTATTCTTGGGGGCCAATGAAGCCAAATTCAGCGCCGCTTACGGCGCAACGCTCGCAAGCGGAGAAATATTTGGTGTCTTTGGAAACTAAAGGCGACCGCATAGCACCATGATCGCAGAGGGCGGAGAGCCGCAATGTGCAGCGCTCCGCCCTTCTTCTCACCCTCAAACCCCCCGGTGGCAAACCCCCTGCGCCAACTGCAACACCAGCGCCTGCAGTTCGCGCAGCGCCTTCGGCTTCCCCAGCGAGTTGTCGCTGAAGCGCACCGTCCCTTCCTGGTCGCGCACGTAGTAGCTGAGCACCGACCCCCGCCGCGCCGGCAGGTACAGGTGCTTGGACGACGGGCCCGCCAGTTCTTCCTGGATCCCCCGCGCCAGCACCAGCTGCGAGTCGCTGATCGGCAGCGGCGGACCGCCGTCACAGTGGATGACGCCTTCTTCGTTGACCAGCAGCGTGAGGTTCGCGCCCGCCACGGTGCCCGAGCGGTAGACGATGAAGAGGTCCGCTGCCTGCACGCCTCCCCCGCACCCGGCGAGCGCGAACGCCACCGCAGCCGCGGCCAGCACATATGCCGCGCTTTTCATGCCTCCACCGCCACCCCGCCGCGGCGCGGGTCGCCGGCGCCGGCCAGCTGCGTCCCCTGGCGCTGCACGGCCTGCACGCCCCCGAAGAAGAGGTTGAGCGCGTGAAAGCGCACCAGCTCCCGCTCGCCGGCGCCCGCCAGCTCGTGGACGTCGATCCCCGGCTCGTGGTAGAGCACCCCGCCCTCGACGTGTGCCCGCGGCGCCCGGACGGCCTCGGCGACGCTGAGGCCGTGGTCCACGACCCCCACGATCGTCTGCAGGATCGCCGAGCGGATGCGGTTGGAGCCGGCTGAGCCCACGACCAGCTCCACGCCCCCCTCGCGCAGCACGATCGAGGGCGCCATCATGCTCGGCATCCGCCGCCCCGCGGGGTGGCGGTGAAAGCCCTGGGGGTTCAGGTCCTCCTCGCCCATCACGTTGTTGACGTGGATGCCCGTCCCCGGCACCACCACCCCCGAGCCCTCCCCGTTGGTGCAGGTCACGCTGCACGCGCACCCCTCCCCGTCGAGCACCGAGATGTGCGTGGTGGCACCCAGGCGCGAGCCCAGAAACCGCTCCTGAAAGCCCTCCTCCCCCAGGCCCTCCACGAACTCCGGCGTGCGCTCGGCTTGGGCGGCCTCCATCGCCCGCACCACATCCTCCAACGTAGGCGGCGAGGATCCCCGGTCCAGCAGCGCCAGCGAGTACGCCAGCAGCGTCCCGCCAGCAGAGGGCGGTGGGTTGACAAGGACCGTGCGGTCGCGATACCCCACCTCCAACGGCACCCGCTCGATCGCCCCGTAGGAGGCCAGGGCCGCGCGCGTGAGCGACCCCCCGCGCGGGGCCAACCACTCGCACACCGCCTGCGCGATGTCTCCCCGGTAGAAGGGCTCCGCCCCCTCGGCGCCGAGGCGCTCAAGCGCGTCGCCCAGCTCGGGGTTGCGCAGCGTCTCCCCCTCGCGTAACACGTGGCCGTCGGGGGCCCACAGCGCGTCGCACTCCGGTGTCGAGCGCAGCAGGTCGGCCAGTATCTCCGCCACATACGCCTGGCCGTGGTTGAGCGCCACCCCCTCGCGGGCCAGACGCGCCGCGGGGGCCACCAAGCGCTCCAGCGGCACACTGCCCCAGCGCTCCGTCGCCGCGCAGATGCCGGCGGGCGTCCCATACACCCCACACGAGGCCGGGCCGATGTAGAAGACCTGCACCGCGTCGCCGAAGGACACATCGATCGCCTCCAGCTCCGCGGCGGACCCGTCCTGCGCGCGTTTGGGCGCCTCCACGAAGAAGTCCAGCAGCACGGGCTCGCGCCCCTCGCCCGCCACCATCATGTACCCCCCGGCCCCCAGGCCGGTGAGCAGCGGCTCGGCTACGAACGACATCAGCATCGCCCCCACCGCCGCATCCACCGCATTGCCACCCGCGCGCAGCACCTCCGCGCCGGCCTGCGCCGTCAGCGGGTGCCCGGCCGCCACCACTCCCTTTTCAGATGCGCCCATTCAAGCGAAGCGTAGGGGCAGAGACAGGTGGCGCGCTTGGCAGCGCCCGCCCAACCGGTAAGGACGCCAGATGGCGAAGCGCTGACGGCCCTCAGGCGTGAGGGATGAACTCCGGCACGTCCAACTCCGCGAACGCGCTGCGGCGGCGTTCTTCGCGCGGTGCCGGTGGCCGTGAGCTGGTGCGCTGCACGCGCGGTTCGCCCGCCGGCTCCTGCAGGCGTCCGCGGCTGGTGCGCGAGCTCGAGCCGTCCTTGTAGCCGGTGGCCACAACTGTCACCCACACCTGGTCCTCGAGCTTTTCGTCGACCATCGCGCCGAAGATGATGTTGGCGTCCGGGTGCGCTGCCTCGGAGACGGCTTTGGCGGCCTCGTTGACCTCCCACAGTGAGAGGTCTCGTCCGCCGGTGATCGAGAGCAGGATCGAGTGCGCTCCCTCCATCGAGGTTTCCAGCAAGGGCGACTCCACGGCCTGCATCGCCGCCTGGGTCGCGCGGTGCTCGCCGATGCCCATGCCGATGCCCAACAGAGCGTTGCCCGCCTCGCTCATGATGGTCCGCACGTCGGCGAAGTCCAGGTTGATCAGCCCCGGCAGCGTGACGAGGTCGGAGATCCCCTGTACGCCCTGGCGCAGCACGTCGTCGGCCACGCGGAACGCCTCCACCATCGAGGTCTGCTTGTCGAGTACCGAGAGCAGGCGTTCGTTGGGGACCACGATTAACGTGTCCACCTCCTCGGCCAAGGTGCTCACGCCCTGCTCCGCGGCTTCTGAGCGGCGCGTTCCCTCGAAGCCGAAGGGCTTGGTCACGATCGCGACGGTCAGCGCGCCCACCTCGCGGGCGATGCGCGCCACGATCGGCGCCGCGCCTGTGCCCGTGCCGCCGCCCGCGCCTGCGGTGATGAAGATCATGTCGCTGCCCTTCAACAGCGCCTTCACGCGGTCGTAGTCGTCCATCGCCGCCTGGCGCCCCACGTTGGCGTCGGCGCCCGAGCCCAACCCGCGCGTCAACTCCGCGCCGATGTGCAAGGTGATGTCGGCGGTCGACTGCTGCAGCGACTGCAGGTCGGTGTTGATCGCCATGAACTCCACGCCCGCGACCTCGGCCTCCACCATGCGGTTGACGGCGTTCACCCCGGCCCCGCCGACGCCCACCACGCGGATGATGGGGTGGATGACCTGGTCCGCCGTGCTGTAAGGCCGGTGCTCTTCGCGCGGAGGCATCTCCACGGGCATCTGCCGCGCGGGCGGTTCCTCAGGTGTGGGTGGCGCGGCGGACGCCTCACGCGGGTTCTCCATCATGTTCTCCGGTATCTCTGAGGAAAACACGTTACGCAACCGCTCCTGGGGACTGGGCGCCGAGGGTGGCTCTTGCGCCTCGGGCTCCTTACGCGAGCTGGGTGGGCTCGACGCGGCGCCGCGGAGGCCGGCTTTGCCGGCCTCCTCCTCTCCTTCTTCTGTCTTGCGGAATAGGTCTGCGAGCGGTCCTTCGCGCATCGATGCGCGCTTGCTGGGCTTATCGGCCATGTGCCAGCACCTCCTGCGCCAGCTGGCGGTAGGACTCGGCCGCGACGCCGTCAGGCTCGTACTTCAGCACGCTCATGCCCTTCACGGGAGCCTCCGCGAAGCGCACCGTCTTGCGGATGCGGCTCGCGAACACGCGGTCGCCGAAGTTCTCCTCGAGGATCTCGATCGCCTCCTTGGCGTGGATGGTCCGCGAGTCGACCAGTGTCGGCAGGATGCCCTCGATGTCCACGCCCGGGTTGAGGTTCTCACGAATCATCGCCAGTGTGTTCTGCAGCTGGATCAGCCCGCGCATCGACAGGTACTCGCATTGCACGGGAACGATAACTTTGTCAGCGGCGGTAAGCGCGTTGATGGTCAACAGCCCCAGGCTGGGCGGCGTGTCGATGCAGATGAAGTCGTAGTCCTCGAGGATCGGTTCGAACGCTTTCTGCAGCGAGCGCTCGCGGCCGATCATCGTCGACATCGCGATCTCCGCCCCCGCCAGGTCGATCGAAGCGCACGCCACATCGATCTCGCGCTTGCGCACCACCTCGCGGATCGACACCTTGTGCACCAACACGTCGTACATCGACTTCTCGATCGTGTCCGGGTCGATCCCCTGGCTCATCGTCAAGTTCCCCTGGGGGTCCATGTCGCAGCACAGCACCCGGTGGCCCTCCTCGGCAAACGCCGCCGCGAGGTTCAGTGTCGTCGTTGTCTTGGCCACGCCCCCCTTCTGGTTGGCGAAAGCGATGACCTTGGCCTTTCCTTGCACTTCGGGCTCCGATGGCTCGTGTTTATGAGGCCTCGCGGGGGTATTCGCAGGCGCGTCCGCGATTCCTGCTTACCATCCGGGCGTGCGCGAACCCCCTGCACCCCTGGCCGAGCGTCTGCACGGCAAGCGCGTGGTGATCTGCGCGGGCCCCGGCGGCGTGGGCAAGACCACCACCTCGGCCGCCCTCGCCCTGGGCCTGGCGCGGCGCGGGCGGCGCGTGGCGGTGCTGACGATCGACCCCGCGCAGCGCCTCGCCGCCGCACTGGGCCTGGACGGGCGGGAGGACGACCCGCCGGGCGCCGGTGAGGCGGAGGGCAGGCCTCACTACCCGGGCGCCGGTGAGGCGGAGGGCAGGCCTCACTACCCGGGCGCCGGTGAGGCGGAGGGCGGGCCTCGCGACCGGGGCGCTCACCACCCCGTCTCCCCCGACCTGCTGGCCGCCCACGGCATCGAGCTGCCCCCCGGCGGCGAGCTGTGGGCGATGACCCTCGACGTGAAGGGCACCTTCGACGGGCTGATCGCCCGCCTGGCCCCCTCCGCGCAGGCCGCCGAGGAGGTGCTGTCCAACCGCATCTACCAGGAGCTCTCCTCGGCCGTCGCCGGCTCGCAGGAGTTCACCGCGATCGCCAAGCTCTTTGAGCTGGAGCGCTCGGGCGAGTTCGACGTGGTCGTGCTCGACACGCCCCCCTCGCGCAACGCGCTCGATTTCCTCGACGCCCCCTCGCGCCTGACCCAGTTCTTCGACGGCCGCGCGCTGAAAATCTTCCTCGCCCCCACCGGCGTCGCGGCGCGCTGGCTGGGCCGCGGCACGGGGCTGGTCCTGGGGATGTTCACGCGCGTCACCGGCATCGACCTGATGGGCGACATGACGGTCTTCTTCCGCTCGCTGGGCTCCATCACCGAGGGCTTCACCGAGCGCGCGCGGGGCATCGAGGCGCTGCTGCGCGACCCCGCCACCACGTTCCTGCTGGTCACCTCGCCCGAGCCCGAGCCCGTGCGGGAGGCGCTGTTTCTGGCCGGCCGTCTGAGCGAGGCCGGCATGGCGCGGGGCGGGCTTGTCGTCAACCGCGCCCACCTCGACGGCCTGCACGGTCACCCTGCCGCCGCCGTGCAGGCGCTGCTGGCGAGCGAGTTGGGCGAGCGGCTGGCCGCGCGCGTTGCGGGCAACCTGGCGGATTTCGATGTGCTGGCCCTGCGCGACCGTGACAGCATCGCCCGGCTATCGGCTGAGCTGAGCGAGCCCCACCCGGTGATCGTCCCCTACTTAGACGGCGAGGTGGACCTCGACGGCTTGGTGGAGATCGAACGGCGCCTCTTCGCCTGAGCCGGCCGGAGGCCTGCCTACGCGAGCGCGCCCGCGACCTCGGCCGTGCCCAGCGCCGAGGCCACGCGCTCCTCGCAGTCCATGCCCAGCCACTGCTCGCCATACGCGCGCATGTCTTCGACAATCGGCAGCAGCGCCCGCCCCTTCTCGGTCAGCGCGTACTCCACGCGCGGCGGCACCTCCGGGAAGGTGCAGCGCTCGACGATGCCCTCGTCCTCCAGCGCGCGCAACCGCAGCGACAGCGTGCGCGGGCTGATACCGGCCAGCGAGCGCTCCAGCTCGCAGAAGCGCGAGCGCCCTTCGGCGAGGTCGCGCACGAGCAGCAGCGTCCACTTGCCGCAGACGATTTCCGCCGTGCGGCACACGGGGCATGTCTCATCGATGGCCATCTGGCCCTTTACTTTACCAAATGAAGTAAAGCCTCAGAGTTCGCGCGGCACCGTGGTGGCCAACCGTGCACACGCCGGCCTTGCGTTCCATCCTCAGCATTCGCCAGACTTATTGAATGGACGAATCGGTCAAGCGTTTTGCACTGCTCTCGGAGCTCTTGACGGGGCAGGAGTGGCGCGAGCGGATCAGCGGAAGGATGGTCTTTGGGGATGGCGAGCACGCCCGCTTTTCGACGGCCTTCCAGTTCGGTCTGGACAGAGAGTTCGTAGAGCGCAACCTCGGTCATCGGGTTGGCAGTAGCGTCGACCTGCTCCTGCCTTTGACGACTCGCGACAAGCGCCTGTTGCTGAACTTCGAGCTTCGCGGCCCGGCGGGCCAGGACGCCTTTCTACTGTCGCGCGATCAGATCGCGCGCCTGCAGGCGGCCCATGTGCTCGACATGCTCTCCGAGGCAGGCATCGAAATCCCGTCAAACTCGAACCTCGTCGATCTGCTCCAGGCGATCTGCGCCTTTACGCCGGCTCTCTTCGAATCCTCCTTCCTCGCGGATGCCGGCAACGATCAAGAGCGCGCCCTCACCCGCTATCTGACCGACGGCCTGTCTTCTGCATTCGCCGTCACCGAGGAAAATGTCAAGGACTGGCGCCGACTGACCAGCGAAGTTCGCGACCCGCTTCTGGCAGCGCTGAAAGAGCCTCCGCGTGACCTCAGTTCCGCCGAGGAGGTTCTGCTCGCGCTGCCTCTGATGTCCAACCTACCGTCCGCGACGAGCGTAGTCGTCGACCTCCTCAACGACTACGCGCAGGTCGTCGCTGAGCTTGCGCACCGCAACGCCACCGATGCCCTGCGGGCGCTTGCCGACAGTGGGCGTCGATGGATCATGATCGCCGAACTCAGCGCTCCCGTTGGTAGACGCTTCGAGGTCTACCTCTCCGAAGACTGCCCTCTCAATCGACAGAGCAGGCGGCTGCGGGGCTGGCTGCCCCGGCGTGGGCTGCGCTCGCGGCAGCGCTTCGCGCTGGGCGACGCCACCAGCGCCCATCTGGAGATCCGCCTGGCCGACCCCAACCTCATTCTCCGCAATTTCCAGCCTCTGGATCCGCTGGGGAAGAAGGTCGGGTTCGGCGATCTAGAGGATGTTCGCCGCACCGACGAAGCGTTCTCTCTCTACAGCTCGGTGGGGGGACGCCCGCGCTTTCTCGACATCGAGTTCGACCTGCGGCTCAGCCTCGACCTGGGCGTGATGTCAGTGCTCGTCGTAGTCCTGGGAGCAGCGGCAATATGCGCTGCGCTGCTGCTCTCAGCCGGAGCGAACCTGTTTACCGGCCTGGCGGTCGTGACCGTTCCGATCACTGTGGCGACAGCGCTGCTCGCGGTGCGTGAGCAGACCGCGCTCGCCTCCCAGCTGCAGGCGGGACGACGTTTGGTCGTCCTCGTGATCACGATCCTGCTCTGGGCGGTTGTGATCACGCGTCTGCTCTGGCCGGGCGTCGAATTGCCACTCTGGCACGGCCATCCTGGCCACCACCCTCCTCCTCAGCCTCCCAAACACCACTGGACCCATGCGCTCGGTCCGTTCAAGGCCAAGCACAGTCCACCCCAACCGGTCTGGTGGCCACGCCCATTCACCACCAAGCGCAACCATTACAGCCGTCCTTGCCATCACACTCATCGCAGTATCATTCTCAAGAGGAGCAGAGGAATCATGGACAGCCACAGAGATATTGGCAGCACCGCGGCGAGCGACCACGGCCCGCCGGAGAGCGCGCAGAGGGACCTGATCGTTCCCGTCGAGCAGCTCGACGAGTCGGGATCACCCATGGTAGAGCGCGTCAAGCGACCCGCGCCGACTAGGCGGACGGGCCTGTGGACCAAGCTCGACACATCGAGCGACAGGTTCATGAAGCTCAAGGAGTCCGGAGGGAGCTTCAAGGGCGTCAAGCGCGAGCGCTGAACCCGGTGAGCCGCGCCTTCCTTACGGCGGCAGACGCTACACGGCCGTCAACGGCGCGGGCGTTGCGGGAGGCTCCGCCCCCTCGCGCTTGGCGGCCACGGCGGCGACGTCCTCCATCGTGGTTCCGCGCCGGCCATCCGCCTGCATCAACAGCTTGAAGTCGTGCGGGCTCGAGGCCACGCGCATCGCGTCGTCGAAGGTCACACGCCCGGCCTTCACGTGGCCGAACAGCGCCTGGTCGAAGGTCTGCATCCCGTAGTACCCGCCGGAGGCGATCACCTCCAGCAGCTTGCCCGTCTGCTCGGGGTCCTTGATCATGTCGCGCACGCGGCCGGTCATGCGCAGGATCTCGCACACCGCCACGCGCCCCCCGTCGGCGCCGGGCACGAGGCGCTGGGAGATCACGCCCTTGATCGTGCCGGCGATCATCGAGCGCGCCTGGTTGTGCTGGTGGGGCGGGAAGAAGTCGAGCATCCGGTTGATCGACTCGGTGGCGTCCACGGTGTGGATGGTCGAAAGCACCAGGTGACCGGTCTCGGCGGCGGACAGCGCCGTCTGCACGGTCTCCTCGTCGCGCATCTCCCCCACCAGGATCACGTCGGGGTCCTGGCGCAGCACGCGCCGCAGGGCGCGCTTGAAGGAGGCCGTGTCCATGCCCACTTCGCGCTGGTTGATCACCGAGCGCTTGTCGGCGTGCACGAACTCGATCGGGTCCTCGATCGTGACGATGTGCCGGTTCAGCTTCTCGTTCATGTGGTCGATCATCGCCGCCAGCGTCGTTGACTTGCCCGAGCCGGTGGTGCCGGTGAGCAGCACGATCCCGCGCTCCTCCTCGGCCAGTTCGCTGATCACCGTCGGCAGCGACAGCTCCTGCACGGTGGAGATCTTGTGTGGGATCGCGCGGCACACCAGCGAGATCGCCCCGCGCTGGCGGAAGGCGTTGACGCGATAGCGCGCCACCCCCTCGATTTCGAAGGAGAAGTCGACCTCGTGCTCCTCGCCGAACTCCTGCAGCTTCACCGGGTCGTGCAGCAGCTCGTGCAGCGCGTGTTCGGTGTCATCGCGCGTCAGCGCGGGCACGCCGGGGTCCGAGGACAGCTCGCCGTGCACGCGGTACAGCGGCGCGGCGTCGAGCTTCAGGTGCAGATCGGAGCCTTCGCGGCTGACCAGCTCACGCAGAGCCGCTTGCACGTCGAACATGCCCTTCCATCGGCATGGCGCCGGGGCGCCTTGAGCGCCGGGCGGGGCGCTGGACGAAGACCGGCGCTCAGGCGACGTCGCGGAGCTTCTGTGCCTCCGCCAAGGACTGCAGCTTCTTCAGCGACTGGTTCTCGATCTGGCGGATGCGCTCGCGCGTGACGTTGAAGGTGCGCCCGACCTCATCGAGCGTACGCGGGTGCTCGCCGCCGAGCCCATACCGCAGCTCCAGCACGCGCCGTTCGCGGTAGGACAGGTTCTCGAGCGCCTCGCGCAGGGCCTCCTTGGTCAGGATTTCCGCGGCCCGCTCGTACGGGGACTCGGCGCGCTCGTCGGCGATGAACTGGCCGAACTCCGACTCCTCCTCGTCGCCCACGGGCTTCTCAAGCGAGACGGGGGCCTGCGCGGAGCGCTTGATCGAGTCGACCTCTTCGGGGTCGATGCCGGTGACGTCGGCGATCTCCGCGGCGGTGGGCTCGCGGCCCAACTCGGTCACCAACTTCCGCTCGGCTCTGCCGATCTTGTTGAGCTTCTCCACGACGTGCACGGGGATGCGGATCGTGCGCGCCTTGTCGGCCAGCGCGCGGGCGATCGCCTGGCGGATCCACCACGTGGCGTAGGTGGAGAACTTGAAGCCCTTGCGGTAGTCGAACTTCTCCGCCGCGCGCACCAGCCCGAGGGTGCCCTCCTGGATCAGATCGAGGAAGGGCAGCCCCTGGTTGCGGTAGTTCTTGGCGATCGACACCACCAGGCGCAGGTTGGACTCGACCATCTTCTGCTTGGCGTCCAGGTCGCCGCGCTCGATGCGCTTGGCCAGGTCGACCTCCTCCTGGGCGGTCAGCAGACGAACCTTGCCGATGTCCTTGAGGAACAGCTGCAACGAGTCGGTCGTCATGTCCGGCTTGAGGTCCAGCGCGGTCTTCGCCTTGCGCCGCCCGCGCTTGTCCGGCGCGCGCTCGACCTGCGAGCCCGCGGCGGTCGCCGGGTCGATGTCCTCCACGAGCTCGATCTCCGACTTCTCCAGGAAGCCGTGCAGCTCCTCTACGTCGGACTCGTCCAGATCGAGCTCGGAGGTCGCCTTGGAGATCTCCGCATAGCTGAGCACCCCCACCTGCTGGCCTCGGGCCAGCAGGCCCTTGACCTCGTCAAGCTCCTGAAGTTCAACTACTGACATCTATTTCCGTTTCCGTCGTGGGACCCCAACGAGGGCACCTGATCTCTGTAACGCGTTGCGCCATGATTGCCGCATGAGCGACGTCCCCGGCGCCCCCGCCACCCCCGAGATCCAGCCGGGGGTTATGAGCAGCCTACCCAAGACCCGCCCCCAGCGCCCCAGCGCGCGGCGGGCCACGGCGCGGCGCGCGGCCACGGCCCAGGCCTCCACGGCAGCCGAGGGCGCCCCGGCGGCGCGCCCCAACCGGCCCAAGGCTGCCCGCAAGAAGCCGTCCGCGATCAAGCCAGAGCCCCCGCGCGCGCCCCGCCAGGGCTTTGAGGCCGAGAGCGAAATCGAGACCGGCAAGACCGTGGCCCCTCCCAGCGGCGTCGAGCTGGCCGCCTCGGTCGTCGAGCTGCTGGGCGAGCTGGCGCAAAGCGGGCTGAGAAGCGGCGAGCGCCTGCTGCGCGACGCGCTGCCGAGACGTCCGAGTAGCTGAGCTGTATACTGGCCGCCAGCCGAACTCGTGCCGCTCCGGTGGCACGAGACGGGGGACCCATTGCGGATCGTCTGTCGATCCGCGGGGGCGAATCGGCCTCACAAAGAGGCCGTAGCGCTATCGCAGCGCGAGCCCGTCAGCTCACCCCGCAGGCTGTGAGACGACGATGCGCACGCGACTGGCCACGACAACTCTGCTTGCCCTGCTCGCCCTGCCCGCGTGTGGCAGCGTGCCGGTTGCGGTCGCGGCCGATACGGGCGGCGCGTCCAGCGCCCCGGCCACTTCGACCCCAGCGCCTGCACACTCCCGCAAGCCCCCCATGGCGAGCTGGTTTGGACCGGGCTTCTACGGCCACAAGACGGCCTGCGGGCAGACGATGACGCCGGTCATCGTGGGCGTCGCCAACCGCACCCTTCCGTGCGGGACGCTCGTGAAGTTCACCTATGAGGGCCACCAGCTGACGGTGCCGGTGCTCGACCGCGGGCCCTACGCCAAGGGCGTGAACTGGGATCTCACCGCCGCCGCCGCACAGACGCTCGGCGTGCAGGAAACGGTGCCCGTGCTCACGAGCGTGGTGGGCCAGACCGCCAACACCCCCACGCTCGGCGTGCCCGCAGGCGCGCCGGCCTTCGAAGCGGCCGGCGGCACCGCCGCGGGCTGAAGCTACGCCGCAGGGTCGTCGGCCGGCGCGATCGAACGCCCGGCGGCGCGGGCCGCGTAGACGCCAACGTCGGCGTGCGCGGCAAGAGCCGCGGCGTCGGTGCCGTCCTCGGGGCAGACGGCGATGCCGATCGCGACCTCCAGCGGCACGCCACGGTGCTGGGCGGCCAGCCGTACCGTACGCGCCAGGCGCTCGGCCAGGTGGCGCGCGCCAGGAGCGTCGGTCTCGGGCGTGACCAGCCAGTAGCGGCCAAGCGTCTCGTGCGTGAGCAGGTCGGCGGGGCGCAGCTCCGCGCCGATCGCCCGCTCCACCTGGGCTACGAGCTGGGCCAGCTCGCCGTGGGCCTCGGCGTGGGTGAGACGGTCGATGCCGGTGACTTCGATCAGCAGGACCCCGAAGGGCAGGTGGTCTTCGCGGTAGCGCTCCAGGCGGCGTCCGATCGAGCCCGTCCACGCCGCGGGGTGGCTGGGCCGCTCCTCGGCGCGGGCGTCGTGGATCTCGATCCCCACCTCGGGGAAGGGCTCGGGCGGCTCCAGCGGCGTTGACCGCGATGCGGACTCAGGAGTGTGCAGTGACGAGGACCGGGGAGGCTGGGCCGAGGAGAACTCAGGCGCACCGGCGAGCAGCGCCAGCGCGGAGCTGACGTCGGCAAGGCGCCGCGCCAGCTCGCCCGCCCTCGCGACCTCGCCCTCGTGCCCCGCCTTGCCGACCGCTGCGCCCCGCGCCCCGGAGAGCTCGTCGTGCAGCGAAGCCCACAGCGCGTCGCTGAGATCGTGCGCTCCCCGCGCGGCCCGCGCCAGGCGCTCGGCGGGGGTATGGCGGGCATCGCTCATACCCGGTTGAATAGCAGCAGCCAAGGACGCGACGGCGGGGACGGGGGATAGCCTGGGCGGAGCATGCGCCGCGCGAGCATCAGCGAGCTGTCCGACCAGTCGAGCACGGACGCGGACACCGGGGCGGTGCGCTCGGTGCAGTCCGCGGAGCTGTGCTTGCCGGCGCAGGCGCTGGCGGAGATGTGGTCGCCGCTGTACCTGGAGCGCCTGGCGCGCACATACTGGCGCTTTCTGACGCGCGTGATGCTGGGGCTGGTGCGGGTGCGCTACACCGAGCGCGAGCGCTTTCTCGTGGGGGTGGGCAGGCTGAAGCTGATCGCCTTCAGGGCGCCCGAATACGAGCTGGAGGCAGACCACGGTGTGGTGCGCTGGCAGATCGAGCGAGGACTGCTGGTGGCCAGGAACGGGCGCGGCGTGGGCGGGCACCTGCAGATCGACGTGCGCCGGCTGTCTGACAAGGAGCCGACCGCGCCCGCCCAGGCACGCGTGCGGGTGGAGATCGAAGTGGCCAACTTCCACCCGGCGATCGCCTCGGGGATGGGACGGTGGGTCTACGAGCAGACCCAGTCGCGCATCCACACACTCGTGACCCACGCCTTCCTGCGCTCGCTCACGCGCACGGACCTGGCCAAGTCGCGCGTGCGGCGCTTCGATTATTAGAACCGCTCCCCGCCCACGGCGCGCAGCTTGGCGCGGTCGTGGCGGGCGGAGACGCGGCGGACGGTGCCCGAACGCGTGCGCATCACCAGCGACTCGGTGGTGGCGCCACCCGCTGAGGGGTAGCGCACGCCCTGCAGGACGTCGCCGTCGGTGATGCCGGTGGCGGAGAAGAAGACGTCCTCGCCGGCCACCAAATCGTCGCGGTCGAGGACACGTTCCAGGTCATAGCCGGCCTCCAGCGCCGCAGTGCGCTCCGCCTCGTCGCGAGGCCACAGCCGCCCCAGCAGCTGCCCGCCGAGGCACTTGATCGCGGCGGCGGAGATGACGCCCTCGGGGGTGCCGCCGATGCCCCACAGCAGGTCCACCGTTGAGCGCTCGGTGACGGCAAGCAGCGAGGCGGAGACGTCGCCGTGGGCGATCAGGCGCACGCGCGCGCCGGCCTCGCGGATCTCCTTGACGGCCGCAGCGTGGCGCGGGCGGTCGAGCACCACCACCATCACGTCGCGGATCGGCGTGCCCTTGCGCTCGGCCACCAGCTGCAGCGTCTCGGGCAGTGGGCGGTCGAGGTCGAGCAGGTCGGCTACTTCCGGGGAGCCGGCCATCTTTTCCATGTATACGCAGGGGCCGGGGTCGAACATGCTGCCGCGCTCGGAGAGCGCGATGACGGCCAGCGCGGAGGGCATGCCGTGGGCGGCCAGCGTGGTGCCCTCCAGCGGGTCCACGGCGATGTCGACCTCCGGCGGGGTGCCGTCACCGATGCGCTCGCCGTTGTAGAGCATCGGCGCCTCGTCCTTCTCGCCCTCGCCGATCACCACCAGCCCGTCCATCTGCACGGAGTGCAGGGCGTAGCGCATGCCGTCGACGGCGGCCTGGTCGGCGGCCTCCTTGTCGCCCATCCCCACCAGCGGCGCGGCGGCGAGGGCGGCGGCCTCGGTGACGCGCACGAGCTCCAGGGCGAGGTTGCGATCGGGGCGCGTGGGGTCGCTCACGAGCGGACAAGCTACACCAACCTGTGGGAAGGCTAGGATCACGTCGGTGAGCGATCAACCGCCAACGATCAGCGCTCACATACCCCCGCCGCTGGAGCAGCCGCTGGCGGCGAAGCTCGCGCAGGCGCGCAGCGAGCGCGTGGCCGAGCGCGTGCGCACGGGCGACGCGACCCTGTGGGCGCCGCAGGGCACCCCGGAGGTGGCCAACCGCCTGGGGTGGCTGACGATCGCAGAGCGCATGCGCGCCCAGGCGGGGGCGCTCAGGGCCTTCGCCGAGGAGGTGCGCGACGAGGGGACGCGCGACGTGGTGCTGCTGGGCATGGGCGGGAGCTCGCTGGCGGCGGAGACGATGCGCCGCAGCTTCGGAGCGCAGGCCGGATGGCCGACGCTGCACGTGCTGGACTCGACCGACGCCGCGACCGTGCTGGCGACCGAGCGCGCGGTCGACCCCGCGAGAACGCTGTTCGTGGTGTCCTCGAAGTCGGGCGGCACCGTCGAGCCGCTGTCGATGTGGGCCCACTTCTGGGCGCTCACGGACGACGGGCGGCGCTTCGTCGCGATCACCGACCCCGGCTCGGGGCTTGAAGAACTGGCCCACGCGCACAGCTTCCGCCACGTCTTCGCGGGGGACCCCAACATCGGCGGGCGCTACAGCGCGCTTTCAGCCTTCGGCGTCGTGCCGGCAGCCCTTGCTGGGTATGACACGGACGCGCTTCTAAAAGAGGAGGGGGCGGCCTGGAGGGCCGCCCTGGCGGGCCGCGAAGTTGCAGATGAAAGCGCCGCGGAGGCCGACTCCGAGCGCGAGCACGGCGCGGGTTCTGCGGAGCAGGGCGCCGCGAGCGAGGACCCAGCGTGGGTTTGGCTGGGCGCGGCGCTGAGCGCGTGGGCCCAGGCCGGGCGCGACAAGCTGACGATCGTGGCCGAGGCGCCGCTGAGAAGCGTGGGGCTGTGGCTGGAGCAGCTGGTGGCGGAGTCCACGGGCAAGCACGGGACGGGCATCCTGCCGGTGGCCGAGGAGCCACTGGCAGACCCTGGCGCGTACGGCGAGGACCGCGTGTTCCTGTACCTGCCCGACCACCAGCACCCGGACGAGGCGCGGGCGCACAGGGTGCACGCGCTGGCGCAGGCGGGCCACCCTGTCATCACCCTCCCCACCGCCGGCCCGACGGACTTGGGGCGCGTGTTCATGCTGGCCGAGCTGGCCGTGGCCGTCGCAGGGTGGGGACTCGCCATCAACCCCTACGACCAGCCAAACGTGCAGCAGGCCAAGGACGCGACCAAGCGCGTGCTGGAGCAGTACGAGCAGACCGGGAAGCTGCCCGACAGCGAGGACGCCGACGACGCGGCGCTGGCGAAGCTGCTGGGCGAGGCGCAGCCGCCGGACTACGTGGCGATCATGGGGTACGTGCAGCCCTCAGACGACTTCGACGCGGCGGTGGCGGAGCTGCGCGCGAGCGTACGCGCGGCCACCAGGGCCACAACCACATACGGGTACGGCCCCCGCTTCCTGCACTCCACCGGACAGTTCCACAAGGGCGGCCCACCCGTCGGCCGCTTCCTGCAGCTGCTGCACGACGGCCCCCAGGACGCGGAGATACCGGGCGCGCCTTACACCTTCACGACCTTGAAGAACGCGCAGGCGGCGGGTGACCTGGAGACGCTGCGCGAGTTGAAGCTGCCCGCCGAGCGGGTACGCCTGCACGGAGACGACCCCGCGAGCGCGCTGCGCGAGCTGACCGCCAAGATCGAGGAGCTGATATGAGCGATAAGACGCAGATCGGGTTCGTAGGGCTGGGCAAGATGGGCGGCAACATGGTGCACCGCATCCGCCGCGATTCGGACTGTGAAGTGGTGGCGTTCGACTTCGACAAGAACGCGGTCAAGCAGGCCGTGAAAAACGGCGCCATCGGCGCCAACTCGCTCGCGGACCTCGTCAAGAAGCTCAGGCCCCCGCGCCAGGTGTGGATCATGGTCCCGGCGGGCGAAGCGACACAGCAGACCGTGGACAAGCTCGCCAAGCTGCTGGACCGCGACGACGCGATCGTCGACGGAGGGAACTCCAAGTGGACCGACGACAAGCGCCGCGCCAAGGAACTGAAGGCGAGCGGCGTGCACTACGTCGACGTCGGCACCTCCGGCGGCGTGTGGGGACTGGAAGTGGGGTACTGCATGATGGTGGGAGGGCCGGCCAAGGCGGTGAAGCGCCTGTCCCCCGTGCTCGACACGCTGGCCCCCCCGACCACCGAGGCGAGCCGCGCGTCGATCGGCGAGCGCGGCTGGATGCACTTCGGCCCAGCCGGCGCGGGGCACTACGTGAAGATGGTGCACAACGGCGTGGAGTACGGGCTGATGCAGGCGTATGCGGAGGGCTTCGACGTGTTCGACAAGAGCGAGTACGAGCTGGACAACGCGAAGATCGCCCACCTGTGGGGCCAGGGCTCGGTGGTGCGCTCGTGGCTGTGCGAACTGGCCGCGCGGGCCTTCGAGGAGGACGGCAACGACCTGGGCAGCATCGAGGGCTGGACCGCCGACTCGGGCGAGGGCCGCTGGACGATCGAGGACGCCACCGCGCACGACGTGCCCACGCCTGTGATCACCGCGTCGCTGTACGCACGCATGTACTCGCGCGGCAACGGCGACTTCACTCACAGGGTGCTGGCGGCGCTGCGCAACCAGTTCGGCGGGCACGCCGTGAAGAAGCGATGAGCACGGCTGTTGCTGAAGAAAACCCTCTCGTAGAGGGCCTGGAGCGCCTGCCGGTAGCCCCGACCACCCTGGTGATCTTCGGCGCGACCGGGGACCTGGCCCAGCGCAAGCTGCTCCCCGCCCTCTACAACCTGGCGCACGAGGGGGGGCTGCCCGAGCGATTCCACCTCGTGGGCGTGTCAAGGCGCGAGATAAGCCACGCCGACTACCGCACGGAGTGCGAGGAGGCGGTGCGCCGCTTCTCGCGGCGAACACCCGACGAGGACGTGCTGGGGGCGCTGCTGGCAGACGTTAGATATGTGGCGGGGACGTTCGATCAGCAGAGCATGTACGCGAAGCTGCAGCAGACGCTCGAAAACTTCGACGAGCAGGACGGCGCGGTGCTCAACCGCGCCTTCTACCTCTCGACCGCCCCGAGCTTTTTCCCGACGATCGTGGAGGCGCTGGGCGAGCAGGGATTGGCCCACTGCGAGGAGGCCGACGCGGACGTCAGGGTGATCATCGAGAAGCCCTTCGGCACCTCCCTGGAGGAGGCGCGCGAGCTCAACCGCCGCGTGCTGGGGGTCTTCGAGGAGAGCCAGGTGTTCCGCATCGACCACTACCTGGGCAAGGAGACGGTGCAGAACATGCTGGCGTTTCGCTTCGCCAACGGCATGTTCGAGCCGCTGTGGAACCGCAACTACATCGACAGCGTGCAGATCACCGCGGCGGAGGACATCGGCATCGGCACGCGGGCGGGGTACTACGACCACTCCGGGGCGCTGCGCGACCTGATCCAGAACCACATGCTGCAGCTGCTCTGCCACGTGGCGATGGAGCCGCCGGTGAGCTTCACCGCGGAGGAAGTGCGCAACGAGAAGGTGAAGGTGCTGCACGCGATCCACGCCCCCACGCCGGCGGACGTGGCGGAGATGGCGGTGCGCGCGCAGTACGGCCCGGGGCACGCCGGCGGCGAGGACGTGCCCGGCTACCTGGAAGAGGACGGCGTGCGCGAGGGCTCCAGCACCGAGACGTACGCGGCGCTGCGCCTGGAAGTCGACAACTGGCGCTGGGCGGGCGTGCCCTTCTATCTGCGCGCGGGCAAGCGCCTGGCGCGCAAGATCACGGAGATCGCGGTGACGCTCAAGCCGGTGCCCCACCTGGCCTTCAGCCAGGACGGCTCGCTGGGGGTGAAGCCCAACCAGCTGGTACTGACGCTGCAGCCCAACGAGGGCGTGACGCTGCAGCTGGGCGCCAAGATCCCCGGCACGCGGATGCTGATCCGCACCGTGAACATGGAGTTTCTGTACGGGACGTCGTTCCTCTCGCAGTCCCCGGAGGCGTATGAGCGCCTCATCACCGACGCCATGCGCGGCGACCCCACGCTGTTCACGCGTAACGACGAGGTGGAGGCGCAGTGGACCATCTGCGACCCGATCGTGAGCGCGTGGGAAGAGAAGCCCGGGCCGCTGGCGCAGTACGAGGCGGGCTCGCAGGGGCCGGTGGAGGCGGAGGGGCTGCTGTGCGAGGGGCACAGCTGGAGGGCGATCTAAGGTGCCCGCCGTCAGCGACGCGGTGTGGAGCGCCCAGGACACGACGCCCGACGCGATCGAAGCGGCGCTGCGCGAGCTGTTGAAGGAACGCCACTCCGAGAACGGCGGGTACGTCCCCGCGCGCGTGCTGAACATGGTGGCGTTCGTGGACCGCGAGTGGAGCGGGGAGATCGCCAACCGCCTGCGCGGCGTGGGGCGCTACCACGCTTCGCGCCTGGTGGTGCTCTCCTACGACCCCGCGCGCGAGCGCCTGAGCGCGCGCGCTACCGTGGCCTCCGAAGGCGAGCCGGCGCCCGGCGAGCTGGCGCTCTTGCGCGAGACGGTGATCGTGGAGATCGGCGCGCCCCACCTCGATGACCTGCTGACGATCGTGGACCCGCTGGTGGTGAGCGACCTGCCGACGCTGCTGTGGTCCCCGCACGGGCACCCCGAGGCGGTGCAGGCGCTGCTCGGCCTGGCCCAGGCGGTGCTGCTGGACTCGATCGACGAGCCCGTGTGGCGCGAGGCGGTGGAGCGCGCCGAGCAGCTGTCCCGCCAAGCCTACGTGGTGGACCTCGCGTGGCTGCGCTCGATGCCCTGGCGCGAGCGGATCGCGAGCACGTTCGACCCGGCGCGGATGCGCGGCGAGCTGGACGGCATCTCGGCGCTGAGCGTGCGCCACCACCCCGAAAGCACCGTGGCGGGGATGCTGCTGATCGGCTGGCTGGCCTCGCGCCTGGGCTGGCGGACGAGCGCGCTGCAGAGCACCGCACACACCCTGCACGGCGCCGCCCGCTCCGAGCGCCAGGACGTCGAGCTGACCTTGGAAAGCGCCCCGGAGCTGCAGGTGCGCGGCCTTGAGGGACTGACGCTGCGCACCGCCTCGGGCCTGGAGTTGAGTCTCGACCGTGCACCCGGAGGTCTGCGCACCCACCGCCGCGACGGCCACGGAGGCGAGCGCGAGTGGACGATCCTCGGCGCCTCGCGCGGCGAGGCGGGGGTGCTCGGCGAGGGCATCCGCCAGGCGCTCTTGCGCGACCCCACGTACGTGCCGGCGCTGCGCGCGGCGCAGGCGATGCTGCCATGACCCGTCTGATCACCTTCGCCGATGCCGAAGCCGTGGCCGAGCGCGCGGCGCGGGAAATCGCCCAGCACATCGAGAGCGCGCGCGAGGAGCGCGGCGTGGCGCACCTGGTGCTGAGCGGCGGCACCACCCCTGAGCGCTCCTACGAACTGCTGGCCGACGCGCTGGAGGACTGGCAGGGCGTGGAGGTGTGGTTCGCCGACGAGCGCTGCGTGGGGCCAGAGCACGAGGAGAGCAACTACCGGATGGCCCGCGAAACGCTGCTGGACCGCGTGCCCGTGCCGTCCGAGCGCATGCACCGCATGGAGGGCGAGCGGGGACCCGAGCTGGGCGCGGAGCACTACGCGCAGGCGCTTGGCACGGGAGTTGCGTTCGAGGAGGGGCTGCCCATACTCGACGTCGTAGTCCTCGGCATCGGCCCCGACGGCCACGTGGCCTCGCTGTTCCCCGACGCCCCCACGCTGCAGGCGGGAGAGCAGGCGGTGTGCCTGGGGGTGCACAACTCGCCCAAGCCGCCCCCCGAGCGCATCACGCTGAGCCTGGCGGTGCTGCGCGCGGCCAGGCGCTGCCTGCTGCTGGCCACCACAGCGGGCAAGGCGCAGGCGATCACGGGAGCGCTGGGCGAGCCCACCCCCCACGTGCCCTCCAGCCTACTGAGGCGCGAGCGGTTGACTGTTATCGTCGATGACGCTGCCTCCCCGCCTCCGCCCGTGTCGCCATAATGCGGACTGTGGGAACTTGTAACGTTGCAGCGAGTGAACTGACCTAGCTTTGGGTACGTAGAGTCAGTCAGCGGTACGTAAGCCCCTCGGACCAGCAAACCCATGCCAGCAACCGTTTCCCAGGAGCCCCCCGCCCCAAAAGCCACCGGAGCCCCTGAGGCCGTCGGAGCCCCTGAGGCCACCGGAGCCCCTGAGACCAACCGAGCCCCCACGGCCGCCGAGCTGGCGAGCCCCAGCGCTGTGCTGGCGGCGCTGCAGGCCACACGCAGACGCACCTTGAGGCTGGTGGCGCACCTAAGCGACGCCGAACTGGAGCGCGCGCACTCGCCCATCATGAGCCCGCTGGTATGGGACCTCGCCCACATCGCCGCCTACGAGGACCTGTGGCTGGCCCACCGCCACGCCGGCCTGCCACTGCTGCGCCCGCAGCTGGCGGAGCTGTACGACGCGTTTGAGACCCCGCGCGCGGTGCGCGGGCAGATCGAGCTGTTGAACTCCGAGGAGGCACGGACATACATGCGCGAGGTCAGCGAGCGCACCGCCGCCGCGATCGACAGCCACGGCGTGGGCGACGGAGCAATCCACGAGATGGTGGTGCGCCACGAGTCCCAGCACACCGAGACGATGCGCCAGACGATGGCGCTCGCCGGCCTGCTGGCGCCGGGCGAGCCCCCTGACACGCCGATGGCGAGCGAGGAGGGGTGGATCGAGATCCCCAAGGGGCCCTTCGCGATGGGCGCGCGGCCGGAGGGCTTCGCCTACGACAACGAGCGCCCCTGTTTCGCAACCCAGACGGTGGGCTTCGCCATCGCGCGACGGCCTGTCAGCAAAGCGAGCTGGATGCGCTTCAGCGAGGGCGGCGGGTACGAGCGGCGCGAGTGGTGGTCGGACGAGGGGTGGGCGTGGAAGGAGGAGTACGACATCACGCATCACCCCGCCCTCGCCGAGGGCCACCAGCAGGCGCCCGCATGTCACGTCAGCTGGTTCGAGGCCGACGCCTTCGCCAGAGCCCACGGGGCTCGGCTTCCCACGGAGGCCGAGTGGGAGAAGGCGGCGACCTGGAAGCAGGAGAGAACGGCAGACGGCGAGAGCGCCGCAAACCGCGCAGGCTCGCCACGGGGCCACTCTGGAGTCTTGCGGGAGGCCGGCCAGGTGTGGGAGTGGACCGGCAGCTGGTTTAACGGCTACCCAGGTTTCAAGGCGTACCCGTACCGCGAGTACTCCGAAGTGTTCTTCGGCCGCGACTACCGCGTGCTGCGCGGCGGCTCGTGGGCCACCAGCGCGCGCGTGGCCACCGCCACATTCCGCAACTGGGACCTCCCCGAGCGCCGCCAGATCTTCGCCGGCGTACGGCTGGCCAGGGACTCGACCTCGTGAACCTTTTCAACCAAGACGACCGCCGAGGCCCGGCGGGAAAGGCGTGACTGAATGAACCCGCTCGTCCAATCCGAGATCCGCATCGACTCCTATCTGGGCGACGGCCAGGGACGCTCGCTCGCCGAGGACGCTCGCGATGGCCTCACCCGCCCCTTCAAGGAGCTGCCGCCCAAGCACTTCTACGACAGCCGCGGCGCGGAGCTGTTCGACCAGATCTGCGAGCTGCCCGAGTACTACCCCACGCGCACCGAGCGCGCGATCCTCGACGACACCGCCGCCGAGCTGGCCGCCGTCACCGGCGCGGTGGAGCTGGTCGAGCTGGGCTCGGGCACGGCCGCCAAGACGCGGGTGTTGCTGGACGCCCTGCAGGCCGCGGGCACGCTGACCCGTTACGTGCCGGTGGACGTGACGGAGGGCATGGTGCGCGACTGCGCGCAGGAGCTGATCGAGGAGTACCCGGGCCTGCGTGTGCACGGCGTGGTGGGCGACTTCGAGCGCCACCTCGACCGCGTCCCCGAGCCGGCCGGCCCGCGCCTGGTGGTGTTCCTCGGCGGCACCATCGGCAACTTCCCACCCTCAGAGCGCCGCCGCTTCCTGGCACAGATCGCAGGGCTCTTGGGACCGGAAGACCACCTGCTGATGGGCACCGACCTGGTCAAGGACCCCGACGTGCTGGAGGCCGCCTACGACGACCGCCAGGGCGTCACCGCGGAGTTCAACCGCAACCTCCTGCACGTGCTCAACCGCGAGCTCGACGCCGACTTCGACCCCGCCGACTTCGAGCACGTGGCCCGCTTCGATGCCCACAACGAGTGGATCGAAATGCGCCTGCGCTCACGCCGCGAGCACACCGTCAACGTACGCGCCCTGCAGCTGCCCGTGCACTTCGCGGCGGGCGAGGAGATGCGCACCGAGATCAGCGCCAAGTTCACACGCGAGCGGATCGACGAGGACCTCGCCGACGCGGGCCTTGAGCTGGTGCGCTGGCTCACCGACCCCGAGGAGCAGTTCGCCCTGACGCTCTCCGCGCCCGCGGGCTAGAGCGGCAGCGCCAGGCAGCCACCTCAGACTTCAGCGGCCAGCGCGTCGAAAGCCATGGCCGCCACCCCCGTTGGGGCGGACAACACCAATGCAGGTACAGCGCACCGCCGGCGTCCCAAATCCAGCGTTGCATCCCCGCCGGTGAGTAGCCTCGCCTGCCATCATGCAAACCGTGAGCAGACAGACCCATGTAACACTCAGCGGCGACATCGCCGGGGAGTACGTGGTCGAGGACCAGCGCCCCGACGGGCGCCTGGTGCTTGTACCAGACCCCGACCTAAGCGTTGACGCCATCCTGGCCCGCCACGGCGCAAAGCCGATGAGCGCAGAGGATTTTGAGCGGCACTTCGGGGATCTGCCCACCGACAACGAGGGCTGACCGATGGCCCATGGCCCTGCGGCGAAGTTCTTCCCGATCGTCTTCGACGAGTCGATACTGGACAGCGATCTTCAACGTCTGCCCGCGGCAGCCAAGGTCGCCCTGAATCGCTTGCGTACCCAGACCCAGCGCGACGGAGGCATCTCGCTTGGACGTCTCAAGCGATGCCACGGCGAAGCCAGAGACGGTACCGACCTCGGGGGTTGCGTGAAGACGTACGTGGAGTGGCCCAATGGGCCATGGGGCATCGTCTTCTGTGCGGGCGAAGACCCTCAGCGACCCTTCGCGCTCTACACGCTCGCCTATGGACGCCGCCACCACCCGCGCGACGCCCGTGCACTGACCGTCTACCGACTCGCCCACCACCGCCTGCACAGCACGCCGAGGGTCCCGCCGCTCTGAACCGTCGCCGCCACAGCTACCAATCCACGCCTGTCAGCTAGTCTCCCCCCCCCCATGCGCATCGAGGGCAGCTCAGCGATCGTCGTCGGCGGAGCCTCCGGGCTCGGCGAGGCCACCGTGCGCAGCCTGCACGAGGCTGGCGCCGTGGTGAGCATCGGCGACGTCAACGCCGAGAAGGGCCAGGCCCTGGCCGCCGAGTTGGGCGTGGAGTTCCTGGCGTGCGACGTGCGCGAGGAGGCTCAGGTGCAGGCCGCCGTCGAGCACGCCGCCGCCGTCGAGGGCGGGCTGCGCATCGCTGTCTGCTGCGCCGGCATCGGCTGGGCGCAGAAGGTCGCCGGCTCCAAGGGCCCCCACCCGCTGATGCCCTTCGAGGTGACAGTGCAGATCAACCTGATCGGCACCTTCAACGTGCTGCGCCTGGCGTCGGCCGCGATGATCGCCAACGAGGCGCTGGAGGATGGAGAGCGCGGGGTGTGCATCCACACCGCCTCGATCGCCGCCTTCGACGGCCAGGTCGGGCAGATCGCCTATTCGGCCTCCAAGGGCGGCATCGTCGGCATGACCCTCCCGGCCGCGCGTGACCTGGCGCAGTACGGCATCCGCGTCAACACCATCGCCCCCGGCCTGTTCGACACCCCGCTGCTGGCCGCCCTGCCCGAGGAGGCGCGCCAGAAGCTCGGGGCGGGCGTGCCCTTCCCGCAGCGCCTGGGCCAGCCCGCGGAGTACGCGCAGCTGGCCGCCCACATCGTCGAGAACGTCATGCTCAATGGCGAGACGATCAGGTTGGACGGCGCACTGCGCATGCCTCCGCGCTGATCAGTTCAGGCGTTCCACCAGCATCGCCATGCCCATGCCGCCCGCGGCGCACATCGACTCGATGCCGTAGGTCACGTCGAGCGTCTCCAGGTCGTTGAGCAGCGTCGTCATGATGCGCGCCCCTGTCATCCCGAAGGGGTGGCCCAGGGCGATCGCGCCGCCGAAGGGGTTCAGCTTGGCCTCGTCGAGGCCCAGCTCCTTGATGCAGGGCACGATCTGGGCGGCGAACGCCTCGTTGATCTCCACCACATCGATGTCGTTGATGGACATGCCAGTGTTCTTCAACAGCGCCTGGATGGCGGGGATCGGCCCAAGCCCCATCACCTCGGGGCGGATCGCCGCCACCGTGGAGGCCACGATGCGCGCACGGGGCTTGCACCCCAGCTCCGCGGCCTTCTCCTGGCTCATCACCAGCAGCGCCGCCGCGCCGTCGTTGAGCGGACACGCGTTGCCCGCCGTCACGGACCCGTCCTCCTTGAACACGGGCTTCAGCGCCGCCAGCTTGTCCATGGTGGTGCCCGGGCGCGGGCCGTCGTCCTTGGTGACGATGGTCTCGGGCACGTCCACCTCGTTGCCCTCCTTGTCGGTCTCGCGGTGCGCCGGCACGGTGACGGGGACGATCTCCTTGTCGAAATGCCCACTCTGCACCGCCTCCACGGCGCGCGTCTGGGAGATCAGCGCCCATGCGTCCTGCTCCTCGCGCGTAACGCCGCGTTCCTCGGCCACGTTCTCCGCGGTCATCCCCATCGGGATGTACACGTTGTAGGCCGACCCCTCCGAGCCGTCCACCATGTGGTTGAACTCGAACTGGCTTCCGCGTCCGGTGCGGCTCACGGCCTCCACGCCAGCGGCGATGTAGGTGTCTCCCTCGCCCACCTTGATGGCATGGAAGGCCATCCGCGTGGTCTGCAGCGAGGAGGCGCAGAAGCGGTTCACGGTGCACGCCGGCACGTGGTAGTCGATGCCGGCCAGCAGCGAGGCGATGCGGCCAATGTTGTAGCCCGACTCCCCCTCCCCGTACCCGCAGCCCATCATCACGTCTCCGATCGAGCGCTGCTCGACCTGCGGGTTGCGCTCGATCAGCGCGCGCAGCGGGATCGCCGCCAGGTCGTCGGCGCGAACGGTCTTGAGCGACCCCTTGGCGGCCCGTCCGATGGGCGTGCGTACGGCGTCGACGATTACGGCTTCGGGCATCTGGCTCTCCTTGGTCGGTCCTTTGGGGCCGCGAATCCTAGAGGCTCAACCGCGAGGGGACACGCGAGCTTCGATCCCCCTGCCTCGCTCCCCCTACCGGGCTCGCTCCTGCGCCAGCGGACTGGGCAACGGTTCGATCGCCACCCTGGCCGCGTGCTCGGTGCCCACGAAGGGAGCGAGCGCCACGTACGTCGCGTAGGTCCCCACGCTGGGCAGCTCCGCCACGCGGTCGCGCATCACGCAGTTGTACATCAGCTCCCCCAGCCCGCCGCCGATCGCCTCGATCGCGATCGCCGGCGGCCGCGGGTGCTCGGAGGTCTCCTGAAAGCCGGGCTCCAGCACCGACAGGTACTCGGTGATCCCCGCGTTGGCCCGCTCCGCCGCGCGCGGTGTGGCGATCAGCATGTGCAGCAGCGCCAGGCGCGCGAACGCGGGCTCGGAGCCGAGGTACTCGAGCAGCGTCACCACAGCAGCCTTCACGCCGCTCGGCCAGTCCGCCTGAGCCTCGTACGCGCGCTCCACCAGCGCCAGGGCGCGCGCGTGGCCGACCTCGTAGGTGAACAGGAAAGCCTCTTCCTTGCTCTTGAAGTGGTCGTAGAACGTCTGCAGCGACATCGCCGCCTCGCTGGCGATCTTCTCCACCGTCAGGTCGGCGTAGCCGCCGGCGGCGGTGAGGTTGGCCACGGCGTCCACGATCCGCTCGCGCTGCATGTACAGCGTGAAGCTGCGCATCACGTTGGGCATCCCGCGCACCAGCCCCAGGTCCCCGCCGGAGCTCGAGGCAAGCGATCCAGGTGCCCGCCCACCCAACGCCCGCCCGCCCAGCGCGCCACCACCCAGTGCAGGCCGGTCCCCGAGAGCGCCGGCTCCGGCGGACGGCTCGCTCGCGCCGGCCCGCGCCAGCGCCGCGGGCGTTGGCCGAAAGCACGTCACCCAGCGCATCAGGTCCGGCACCAGCTTGCGCAGTTCGGCGCGCTGGCCGTGCCGCACGCGGCTGTAGAGAATCCTGTTCAGGCCGCCCACCACGGCCCTGACGACCTCTTCGGGGACGGTGCCGTCATCGGGTCCCTGCTGGAGCATCCCCCGCACGAAGTTGCGGTACTCCTCGACGGCGCGCTCGCGGCGCTCGATACCGGCCGGTCCGGCCGCGACGATCTCCACCATGTTCAGGCGCGCCGCGGCGGGGTTGTCGATCGTCGCCTCGAACAGCGCTCTGATCGCCCCTTCCACGCCCTCCTGCAGACCCTCTGCCTGGTCGTAGGCGTCGATCGCCCTGCGCCTGCCGTCCTCGGAGATCATGTCGAAGGTCGCCAGCAGGCACTCCTGCTTGTTGGCGAAGTGCTCGTAGAACGTCTTACGCGAGACCCCCGCGCGACCCACCACGTCAGAGATGGTGGTCGCGCGGTACCCCTTCTCCCCCACGGCGTCGATCATCGCTACCAGCAGACGCCGCAACTGGTCGGCAGCCACCTGCTCGCGCGGCAGGGCCTGGGAGCCGCGGGGCAACGTGCGGCGGGCGGGACGGTTTGGGTTTGGGGATGCCATGCGCTTTGGTGGGCCTGCCTTTTTGCCGCCGGATTATCGCCCTGCCGCAGGCAGAAACACGAAGCAGAGCCTGCACGGGCGCTGAATTCGCCCCTCGCACCCCTGCGTCTGCCGCATCTGCTGCATCCGGCCCGGCAAACCCCGCATCTTGGGCCAATTCCGCCGCTCTTGGTGGCGCCGGGGCTTCCAGTAGACTATCGTACCGATGCGTTAGTACACTGCTTTGACAGCGGGGTTTCGTAAAGGGCCGACCTTGACAAGATAATAAGAACCTGTTCTTATGACCCCCACAGGCTTGAGCGCTGTCTGCTACCCCATTTGGCGGCGCTCAGGGAGCCTCCAGTGTCTTCCCCATGGGCGCTGGCGGGCCTCTCATCGGGCGCCGTGACCAATCGACCCTGGTCACGGCGCCCTTCTTACAGATCCAGCCGGCTCACGCCCAACTCGTCGAAGCCCACGTGGTGGGCCAGCTCGTGGCGCACCGTGCGCGTGACCTGCTCGCGCAGCAGCCCCGCGTCGTAGCCGAAGTCGCGTCGCAGGGTGTCGCGGAAGATGATGATGCGGTCGTGCGTGTCGTCGCGCCGGCTCTGCCCGCCCTGGTAGAGGCCGTAGGCCCCCGCGCGGCGGCCTCCGTCGGAGACCACCACGGGCACGTGCTTGAGCGCGTTGCGCAGCAGGTCGGGCAGGTCGTCCAGCGCGTCGCGCACCAGCTCTTCGAAGTCACTGTCGTTCAGCGGGTCGAGCTCCATGAACTCGCCTTCTTCGGGGTCGGCCGCGAGCCCCTCGCGCGCCAGTTCCTCCGAGCGCACCACCAGCTCTTCGAACTCCTTCTCCGAGCGGGGGTCGCGCCAGTCGGCCAGGCGCACCGCCACGAACGCCGCGACGCCCAGCACCAGCGCGGCCACCGCCAACCCCAGCGCCACGTCCTCCACCGCCCGCACCGCGCCGATCGTGCTGAAGCCCTGGCCCACCACGACCACCACCAGGCCCAGCGACAGCGCGATCAGCGCCGCCACGCCGACGCGCCGCAGATGACCAAAGTTTCCTGGGGGCTTGAACGCGGGCATCGCCGGGATCTATCGGGCCCCACCCACCCGTCCTACTTGAGGGTGCGGGCGATCACGAGCCGCTGGATCTCGTTCGTGCCCTCGTAGATCTGGGTGATCTTGGCGTCCCGCATCATGCGCTCCACGGGGTACTCCTTGACGTAGCCGTACCCCCCCAGCACCTGCACGGCCTCCACCGTCACAGCCATCGCGGTGTCCGAGGCGAAGACCTTGGCCATCGAGGAGTACTGCGCGCGCTGGGGGTCGCCGCGGTCGGCCATCGCGCACGCCTTGTACAGCAGCTCGCGCGCCGCCGCGGTGCGCGTCTGCATGTCGGCCAGCTTGAACTGGATGCCCTGGAACTCGTTGATCGCCTGGCCGAACTGGCGCCGCTCGCGCGCGTAGGCGACGGCGTAGTCGGTGGCCCCCTGGGCGATCCCCACGGCCTGCGCGGCAGCGCCCAGGCGCGTGCGCTCGAGCGTCCCCAGCGCCACCCGCAAGCCGCGGCCCACCTCGCCGATCACGTTCTCGTGGGGCACCCTCACGTCCTCGAAGATCGGCTGCCCGGTGGGGCTGGCGCGGATGCCCAGCTTGTGCTCGAGCTTGCCCACGCTGAACCCCGGCCGGTCGGCCTCCACCACAAACGCGGTGATCCGCCGGCTCTCGCGGTCGGTCACCGCAAAACAGATGTAGAAGTCGGCCACCCCGAGGTTCGAGATCCAGTTCTTGGTGCCGTTGATGACCCACTCATCGCCGTCTCTGACTGCGGTCGTTCGCATCCCCGCGGGGTCCGACCCGGCCTCGGGCTCTGAGAGCGCAAAGGCTGGCGACCACTCGCCGCTGGCGCACCTGGGCAGGAAGCGCTCCTTGAGCTCATCGCTGCCGAACAGCTGGATCGGCAGCGTGCCCAGCTCCTGCACCATCAGGATCAGCGCGCACGCCGCGTCCACCTTGGCGATCTCCTCCACGCCCATGTTCAGCATCAGCGTCCCAGTGCCGGTGCCCCCGTACTCGATCGGGAAGGGCAGGCCGAGGATGTCCTGCTCGGCCAAGACCCTGCGGATGTCCCACGGGTATTCGGCCTTCTCATCGATCTCCGCCGAGCGTGGCGCGATCTTCTCGCGCGCCACCTCGCCGATCATCTGGCAGAAGTCGAGGTGCTCCTGGGGGATGGTGTAGACGTCGCTGGTTGCCTCCATGGTGCTGATCCTACAAGAGGGTGCCGCAGCCGGCCGCAGGCCGGCAAGGTGGGCCCCTCGCTTTCCCAGTCGGCTCGCTACGCTGCGCCGATGAACACCACCGAGATCGGGGTCGATCCAGCGCAGGTCGCGACCTGGCTGGCGGAGAATCCCGCGGTCCAGGTGGTGGACGTGCGCGAGGGCTACGAGCGCGAGGCCGGCCACATCGCCGGCACGCGCCACATCGAGCTTGTAAACCTCACCACACAGGCGGGTACTCTGGAGCGCGAGCGCCCCGTCGTGTTCTACTGCCGCGTGGGCTCGCGCTCGGAGATGGCCGCCCAGGCCTTCCGCGCCTCGGGCTTCGAGGCCTATTCGATGCTCGGCGGCCTCGTGCGCTGGGCGCAGGAGGACCGGCCGCTGGAGCCCGCGGACGGACACGTTGCCGAACACTGACAAAGGAGAAGCAATGAGTGAGTACCCCGGAGTCACCACAGGCGAGGGCTATGCCGTCGGCTCCCTCGAGGACCTCGGCGAGGGCCCTGGCTTTCGCAAGGTCCGCAAGGGCCTGGGCGTCACCGCCTTCGGCGTCAACGCGATCGTGATGCCCGCGGGCTATGAAAGCGGCCTGCACTTCCACGACGTGCAGGAGGAGCTGTACTTCGTGCACCGCGGCACCCTCGAGATGGAGTTCGGCGACGGCTCCGTACACCGCCTGGAGGAGGGCGGTTTCGCGCGCGTGGACGCCCCCACCCTGCGCAAGCTGCGCAACGTCGGAGACACCGAGGCCGTCTACCTCTGCGCCGGCGGCAAGGACGGCTACGTCGGCCGCGACGGCCGGATGCCCGAGGGCGAGACCCGCGTGGGCGGTGGCCCTCCCGGGGCTGCCCACTGAGTGAGGGCCGATCCGCTCCTGGCCGGTCTGCCCTTGGCCGATCGGCCCTAGTCCAGCAGCTCCTTGACATAGCGCTGGTGCAATTGCCCCAGCGGCGTCTTTTCCGGTTCGAAGCCGATCGCGTCGAAGACCCTCCCGGCCAGCGGTGCCCAGGCGAGGACGAAGAACACCCCGAACGCCAGCGCCGTGGCGCGCAACGCCCGCGAGCGCGAGAGCGCCGCCAGCGGCAGCACCCACAGCACGTACCAGGGCAGCACCCAGCTGAGCGTCACGAACAGCCCCACGGTGGCCCAGCCGGCGGCTGTGATGGAGTCGCGTTTGCGGTAGGCCATCGCGCTGGCGCACAACAGCCATAGGAGCAGCACCACGCTGAGCACGTGCAGCAGGGTGGCGGTCGCCCCGCCGTCGCCCAGCGCCAGACCGAGCAGGTTGGAGGGGCTCAGGGTCGTCACCAGGCTGCCCTGGGTGGAGAGGTCGGGGAGGTGCAACCCGAACGCCATGTAGCTGGCCGCCGCCAGCACCGCCCCGGCGACGAGCATCCCCAGCACGACCTCGGCGAGCCGCCGCGGGGTGCGCAACAGGCCCGCGAGCACCACCGGCAGCAGGATCCCAGCCGAGGCCTTCACGGCCACCGCAGCCACGAACGCCGCCCCGGCCCCGACCCCCAGCCAGGCGGTCTCCGACTCGCGCCCCAGCAGCCAGACGGACCCTGACGCGCGCCCCAGCAGCAAGCTCGACTCCGACGCGCGCCTGCGCAACGAGGCAGCCTCCGCCTCGCGCCCCAACAGCAGCAGATAGAAGCCGAGCACGACCAGGAACATCATGATGAAGTCGTTGTGGTCCCCCCCCAGCCCCCACACCAGGACCACCGGGTTCAGGCCGACGAAAACGATCGCCTTCACCGGGTCCAGGTCCAGCAGCCGCGCGCACTTCCAGACGAGCAGGATGGTCCCCAGGCTGGCGGCCATCAGGATCGTCTTGAACGCCCAGAAGGAGGCCGCCACACCCAGCGGGACGACGGCGAAGGTCAGCAGCGTGAACAGCGGGCCGTAGGGGCTCAGCAGGTGGTGCCAGTTGCTGAGGTCGAAGGCGGGGTCGTTGTGGGGCTCGTAGATCGGGATGGTGGTGTAGGGGTTGAGGTGGTGCACCACCTCCATGCGCGCGTAGTTGACGTAGTTGAAGATGTCCGTCAGCGCCAGCGGCGGGGAGAGGAAGAGGATCGCGTGCACCCCCACCACCGCCGCCACCACCCAGCGGGCGGGCAGGCGTGGCGCGTAGCGCAGGCCCAGCAGATAGCTCACGTACATCGCCGCCAGCGCGAGCGTGAAGACGTACTCGAAGGCTTCCCCGCCGCGCGGGAACCCCGGCCACAGCCCGCCCAGCGGCCCCGCCAGCCAGCTGGGGAAGAAGTGCGCGTGGGTCGGCGGGAAGGTGGGGCGATCGGCCGCCACCACCACCAGCAGCAGGCTGCACAGGAGGATCACCAGCAGCGCCGTTACGCCGATCGCGGTGGCGCGTCGCGTCGCGGCGGGGACGTGCGCCTCGCTGGTGCTGGCGTCCCTCCCACTGCCGTTGGTGTCGCCGATCCCCCCGCTCCGCGCGGTGGGGCCGAGCAGGGGATCTCGGAGGGGGAGTGCTGAGGCGTCGGTGGACATGTTGAGGACCCGCCTGAGCGGGTCCTCGAAGGTTAAGGCCTGGGCCCTAAGCCGGTGCTAAAGCCGCACGGCTCGCCAAGGCGAGCGCGCGTGGGCCGACTACAGCGGGGTGACGTTGACGGCCTTGGGGCCCTTGTCGCCCTGCTCCGGGTCATAGGAGACCTTCGAGCCCTCCTGCAGCGAGCGGTATCCCTCGCCGTTGATGCCGGTGTGGTGCACGAACAGGTCCTTGTCGCCGTCATCGGGGGTGATGAAGCCGAAGCCCTTGTCGTCACTGAACCACTTCACGGTGCCGGTAGGCATGTGATGTTTCCTCCACGGTACGTGCGTGCTGCTGCGCGGAGGACGCTTCTGAGAGCTTCGCCTGCGAGAGCCTGCACTGCTTTTTCGCCGGCTCTTTTTGCCGGCCAGACGCTCCTGAAGGTAGCAGGTCCCTGCACCGATGTGTTAGCAAGTGGTATATGCCTCCGCTCCTGGTGAACCGGCTGCTGCCCTCGGGACCGCCGGCGACAGCGACCGAGATCGTCGAAAACTTTGGCCTGGACGCTCCCCGGGCACCTGGGGGCGCGCAGACGCCAGGTCCCGCGCGCCCGCGCGTGCTGCTCAACATGGTCAGCACGCTCGACGGCCGCGCCACCATCGGCGGGCGCTCAGGACCGATCGGCAACCGCGCCGACCGGGAGCTGTTCCACGCGCTGCGCGCTGTCGTGGACGCGGTGCTGGTGGGCGCCGGCACCGCCCGTGCGGAGCGCTACGGGCGGCTGGTGCGCGAGGAGTCCGTGCGCGAGCGCCGCCGCGCGCGCGGACTCGCGAGCGAACCGCTGGCGTGCATCGTCTCCGGGCGCCTGGCCCTGGGTCCAGAGATCCCGCTGCTGGCCGACCCGCAGGCGCGCGTGGCGATCCTGACCGCCTCCGCCGCCAGCCTGCACGACTGCGAGGCCCACATCGAGTACGTCCGCGCCGCTCGCGAGGGGCGCCTTGACCTGTCCGGCGCGCTCACCGAGGTGGCGGAGCGCTTTGGTGTGCGCACCGTGCTGTGCGAGGGCGGGCCCCATCTGGGCGCGCAGTTACTCCAGGCGGGAGTGCTGGACGAGCTGTTTCTCTCGCTCGCCCCCCTGCTGGCAGGGGGAGATACCAGCGGTGAGGTCCTGCGCATCCTCGCGGGGGTCGATCTGGACCCGCCTGTGGAGCTTGAGCTGCTGGGGGTGCTCGAAAGCGAGTCCCACCTGTTCCTGCGCTACGGCGTGCGCGGCGCCCTTGCGGCGGCGGCGCCCCGCTGAGTGATGATCGCGACATTCAGCACGACGCTGTTGGGCACCATCACCGTGCCCTCCTCGGTGGCGAGGGCGGTGTAGAGCAGCCCCAGCGAGCTGACCACCCCCTCGATCTGGCCGGCCAGCGGACCGCCCTGCAGGCGCACGCGGTCGCCCACCCGGAAGGGGCCCGCGCTGAGCAAGACGGTCCCGGCGAACACGTTACCCAGCGTCTGCTGAGCGGCCAGGCCAACGATCACGGCCGTGAAGGCGCCCCCCACCAGCAGCGTCGCCGGGTTCACGCCCGCCACCCACAGCGCCACCAGCAGCGCCACGCCCACTGTCACCAGACGGATCAGAAAGCCGACCGTGCCCGCGGTCGCGGGCTCCATGCGGCGGAACAGCGCCGGGCCCAGCGCGCGGCCGAAGTCGCGCGCAACCGCCCACCCGAGCACCAGCAGCGCCACCACCACCACGACCTTCAGCGGCGTTTCGATTTCCGCCAGCGTGCTCTTGCTGAGCAGGCTCGTGCGGTTGTCCCACAGCACCACGATGGCGACGAACAGAGCGGCCAACAGCAACGCCTCCACGCGCGCGCGGCGCGCGGCGGCGGGGCGCACCTGCTCAAGCAGGCCCACGTCCTGCCAGGCCTGGCTGCGCGTCTCGAACATCTTCGGGGGGGTCTTGGGCAGGGGCATCGGTCCTCTCCATCATCTACGCTTCGGCGGCGATGAGTGCCACCACACTTCGCAAGCTGGCCATCCCAGCCGTCGTTCTCGGCGTCGTACTGCTCGTGGTAGCCGTGATCTACTTCGTCACGCCCGAGCACTCCCTGCCCGCATTCTTCCCGGGCCACGCCGCGGCGGGCAGCGCCGAAGCCAACCACCACCACAGCAAGCACGGTATCGCCGCAGTGGTCCTCGCCCTGGCGTGCTTCGCGTTCGCGTGGTTTCAGACCGGGCCGAAGGCGAGCTCGGCTCAAGCAAGCGGGTAGTCCATGCCGTAGGCGCGAGACGCGAGACCACCGGCCCTCGCGGGCCGGCTCTGCCGGCCCTCTCCCTACTCAACCAAGCGCGAAGACCAGCGTGCAGACGGTGCCCAGCACGATGCAGTAGATCCCGAACGGCGTCAGCCGGTTAGTCTGGAACCAGCGCAGCAGGAACTTGACCGCGAGGAACGTCGTGAGCGCCGCGCAGAGGCCCGCCACGAGCGCCGGGCCGCGCACGCCGTTGCCCTGCGAGCCCAGCAGTTCCGGCACTTTCAGCACGGCCGCGGCGAGGATGATGGGGGTGGCGAGCAGGAACGAGTAGCGCGCGGCGTCCTCGTTGGAGAGCCCCACCAGCAGGCCGCCGCCCATCGAGACGCCCGAGCGCGAGATGCCGGGAATGAGGGCCGCCGTCTGCGCGGTTCCCACCGCGGTGGCCTGGCGCCAGGAGAGACGAGCGATGCGCGCGTCGCCGTCGCCCTTGTAGTCCCCCGGGCGCGGCGGGCGCCGGCGCAGGCGCTCAAAGGTCAGCAGCGCCACCCCGTTGACGATCAGGAACGCCGCCCCCACCTGCGGGGAGGCGAACAGCTTGCGCAGCGATTCCTGCAGCAGCAGCCCCAGGAGCCCGGCGGGGATGGTGCCCACCACCAGCAGCCACCCCAGGCGCGCGTCGACGTCCTCGGCGCGGATCTCGCGCGCCACCAGCGAGCGCCACAGGCCCTTGACGATCCGCACCCAGTCCTGCCAGAAGAACCCCAGCAGCACAAGCGCCGTGGCCAGGTGCGTGGCCACCAGAAAGGTGAGAAAGAAGGGGTCGTTCTGGTGGATATCCCACCCGGCCAGTTTGGGCAGCACCACCGCGTGCCCCAGGCTCGAGACGGGGAACGGCTCGGCCACGCCCTGCGTGAGCCCCAGCACGATGGCTTGGAAGTAGGAGATGGGGTGCATCGGCGCGACAGCTTATGGGAGGAGCGGCCTACCGGCCGCCAGATGGCCGCGTGGTGGCGGGCCACGGGAGCGCCGCTCCTACGGGTGGGCGTTGTACACGCTGCTGTCGAACGCCAGCAGACCCGTGGCGCCGGCGTAGCCCAGCGGCTTCAGCCCGAACAGGTTCTCGATGCTGCGCAGCAGGGAGAAGTGGTTGTATTCGCCCGTCACGTTGAGCGTGCCGGGCTTGACGTACTTGGAGAGCAGCAACAACCCCACCTTCCCGCCGCCGGGCGGGGAGCCGACAGCGGTCGTCGTGCTCGGTGTGCTCGTCGTGGGTGTGGCGGCAGCGCTTGTTGGCATGGGGGAGCCGCTGATCGGCGTGCTCGTCGCGGAGGTCGTGGTCGTGGCAGCGGCCGCAGCGCTTGTCGCGGACGTCGTGGTCGTTGTCGTACTCGTAGCCGTGCCGCTCGTCGACGTTGTGCCGGTCGTGGAGGCCGGCAGGTTGGGATAGGCGGCGGTGGTGCAGCAGCTGCTGGAGTCCGCGCCGGGCCCCGTCTGCGGTGCCTGGTCGAAGGTGATCGCGATCAGCCCGCCTTCCTTGTAGGCAGCGGAGGCCTGGATCTCCGGGATGACGGTGCGCAGGAACGTTTCGGCCGCGGGCAGCCCCGCGGGCGCGCCGGGCGCGCACGGCGCCGCCGAGCCGTCGTGGCAGCGGTCGGGCACGATGTAGGCGAGCGTCGGCGTGGTGCGCGCGGCCTTCAGGTCAGTCGCGAGCTGTGGCATCCCGACGTCGTCCTGCGCGCACACGGGGGTGTCGATGATGGAGTGGAAGTACACGAACGGATTGCGCCACGTCACGTACGCGTCCCCGGGCGTGGGAGCGTTGAAAGGGTCCGCTGCGCCCACGGTGGGGTGGCGGCAGGTGGCGGGCTGGCCGGGCCCGCCCGCTTCGATGCCTTCCAGATAAGCCTTCCACGTCTTGCCTTCGTCGCTCAGCTGGTTGGCGAGCGTGAGCGTCTGGCGCGGGTACACGCAGCCGCTGCCCTGCACCTGGCCTTCGGCGCCCTCGTTGCCCGGGGTTAGGTCGGTGTAGAGCGGGCAGTCGGCGGCCGTCTGCGGCGTCGGCCCCTGGCCGCTGATCAGCGCGACGGCGTTGGCCAGCTCGCCGCCAGTGACGGCGTAGTAGTTCTCCAGCAGCTCGCCCTCGCTGGGCAGGGTCTTCGCGAGGTAGGGCGCCGGCGAGGTCGGGCCGAACGCCGCGGTGGCCCCCTCGTCGGAGAGCACCACCAGGAAGACGTGCTTTACGGGCGGCTGCGCGCCGGTGGTGGGGGCTCCTTCGCCGGCGCCACTGCCACCACCGCCGGCGCTCGACTGCGACTTGGTGGTGCTCTGCGATTCGGTCTCCGTGATTGTGGTCTGCGCCGGCGCCGGCGTGGGCGTCGCCGCTGCTTCGCTCGCCGGTGGCGGCGTGGGGGCTTCGCTCGCCGGCGGCGGGCCGGCGGCGGGCTTGGCGGCCGGGCGCACGAGCGCCAGCAGCGTGTGCGGCGCGGCGCGCTGCGCCGAGGGGTTGATGGCCGAGCCCAGCAGCACGCCGAAGGCGAGCAGCGCCATCACCGCCACCGCCGCCGCGCGGGGGGTGGGCAGCGGCAGGGTCTCGGCGGCGTTCTCCTTCGCGAGCGCCTGGGGCTCTTGGGCATGCTCCCCCTTGGCGATCAGCTGGGCTATGAGGGGCGGCAGCGGGCCGCGCCGGGCGCCGCACTCCACGCAGTAGCGCTGGTCGGCGGCCAGTGGCGCACCGCAGGCCGGACAGCCGCCGCTGGCAGGCGCCCCCGAGCGCTTGGGGGGAGTCGAAGAGGCGGCCATTCAATCAGTCTCCCGTGCCGCTGTGTAAGCGATGTTAAAAAGGCGATAACGAACTTTTTACATCCCGCGCGCGCGGGAGGCTGATACTGCCCGTAACGTCTTCGTTTGGCGTCGCTGTGTGACGCCTGCGCTCTTTACGGCGTGCTAACAACGTGACCGGCATGGAATCCAGCATCCCCACTGACGAGCCTCAGCTCGCGCCGTCCGAGCCCGTCCCGCCGCCGTCGACCCTCTCCCCCATGCCCGCGGCGCGCGAGCGCTGCGCGATGTGCGGCGCCACGCTCGCGGCCGACCAGCGCTACTGCGTGGAGTGCGGGCAGCGCTGCGGCCCCTCGCGCCTGCCCTTCAGCGACGGCATCGCGCCGCGCGCGGAGCCCTCGCCGCGCGCGGAGCCGCAGTCCAGGCGCCCGCGCGCAAGCGTCAACGCCACGCTGATCGCCGGCATCGGCACGTTGCTGTTGGCGCTTGGAGTGGGAGTCCTGATCGGGCGGCTGGGCACCAACTCGAGCACGAAGGCTCCCCCTGTGCAGGTGGTGACGGTGGCCGGCGGCGCTGGCACGGGCAGCGCGGGGACGGCGGCGGGCACAGCGAGCACCGAACCACAGACCTCCAGCACCGCCGCCAAGACGGCCAAGACCGCGGCCGCGGCAGCTGCGGCGAAGAGCGCCAAGGCCAAGGCCCCCGCGGTGCCGGCCAAGAAGGTCGTGACGATCGGCAGCAAGGGCAGCGGGCCGGGGTACCAGCACGGCCACTTCACCGGCAACTTCTTCGGCGGATGAGCGGCGTGGGCATGAGGCATGAGCGGATGAGAAGCGTGGGCGCGTGACGAGCCAGGCCACGGGCACACAGTCCACCGTCGACCTCAAGCGCCGCCGCGACGAGCTGACGGCGCGCATGGCCGAACTGCAGTGGGACCTGGGCGGGCTGCTGTATGAGATGGCCACGCGCAACGCCATCCACGTCGACGTGTTGGTGCGCCGTGCGGCGGTCCTACAGGAGGTGGACGGCGAGCTCTCTGAGGTCGAGCGCATCCTGCGCATGGAAGAGACGGGCGCCGCCGGTCAGTGCGCCTCCTGTGGCGCCCCGCACTCCAGCGGCGCGGCGTACTGCTGGCAGTGCGGCCAGCCGCTGCTCGAGCAGGTGCCCAGCGCCGCGATCGGTGCGTAGGGCGCGCTCGCCGCGAGGTCCATCCACGAAGTGTGGCCCACTCGCCGGGCCTCAGCCGAAGCGCCCCGTCACGTAGTCCCCGGTGCGGGGGTCGCGCGGGCGGGTGAAGATCGCGGAGGTGTCGTCGTGCTCGACTAGCACCCCCGCGCGCCCGCGCGGGGAGTCGCCGAGGCTGAAGAAGGCGGTGCGGTCGGCGATGCGCGCGGCCTGCTGCATGTTGTGCGTGACGATCACGATGGTGTAGCGGTGCTTGAGCGTCACCATCAGCTCCTCGATCGCGCTGGTGGCGACCGGATCGAGCGCGGAGGCGGGCTCGTCAAGCAACAGCACGTCGGGCTCGATCGCGATCGCGCGCGCGATGCACAGCCGCTGCTGCTGCCCGCCCGAGAGCCCCAGGGCGGACTGGTGCAGGCGATCCTTGACCTCCTCCCACAGCGCCGCGCTGCGCAGCGCGCGCTCCACGCGCTCGTCGAGGTGGGAGCGCAGCTTGAGGTTGCGCGGCGCCCATGCGACGTTGTCGTAGATCGACTTGGGGAAGGGGTTGGGCCGCTGGAAGACCATCCCGATGCGCCGGCGCACCTCCACCGGATCGACCCCGGAGCCATACACGTCGTGGCCGTGGTAGAGGATCTTGCCGTCGAGCTTGAACCCCGGGACGGAGTCGTTCATGCGGTTGAGGCTGCGCAGAAAGGTGCTCTTGCCACAGCCCGAGGGTCCGATGATGGCGGTGATGAGGTTGCGCTGGATCGGCAGGGTGACGCCGGCCAGCGCGCAGCTGGCGCCATAGGAGACGTACACGTCCTGGGCGTCGAAGATGGTCTCCCGCATGCGCTCGGCGGCTGGAGTGACCGGCGTAGGCGACTCGGATACGGGCGGGTCGGCCTGGATGCGCACGCGGCGACGGACGGCGCTCTCGCCGGCGGTCCTCTCCATGCTCTCCATTGTCTCCCCTCTCATCGCGCGGCCCCGGCGTGGCCTCGGTTCAACAGCGTCCTGGCAGCGAGGCTGGAGAGCAGTATGAACACAAGCAGCACCAGCCCGGCGCCCCAGGCGCGCGCGAACCCGTAGGGGTCGGCGGCCTCCGAGGCGTTGAAGATGTACACGGGGATGCTGGGCACCGCCTGGCCGAAGACGTGCAGCGAGACAGAGTTGCCGAAGATCGAGCAGGTGAAGATCAATGGCGCGGTCTCGCCTGCCGCGCGGGCGACGGCGAGCACGGTGGCGGTCAGGATGCCCCCGCGCGCAGCCGGCAGGACGATGCCGCGCACGGTGCGCCAGTGACTGACGCCGAGCGCGTCGGCCGCTTCGCGCATGGCCGAGGGCAGCGATAGCAGCACCTCCTGAGTGGCGCGCGCGACCAGCGGCAGCATCACGATCGACAGCGCGAAGGCCCCGGCGAAACCGCTCTGGTAGTGCCCCACCACCAGCAGCCCGAAGACGAACAGCCCGACCAGGATCGTGGGCAACCCGTTGAGCAGGTCCAGCGCGAGCCTGATCGCGCCCGCCAGCCGCGGCGGCGCGAACTCCGTCAGATAGAGCGCGATCAGGATGCCCACGGGCAGCGCGATCGCCGTCGCCAGCGCCATCAACAGCGCGGTGCCGACGATCTCGGGTGCGATCCCGCCGCCGGGGGTGTCGGGCAGCGGCGGCGGCCCCTGCGTGAAGAAGTCGAGGTTCAGGGCGCTCGCCCCGCGCGAGGCTACAGAGTAGACGACGATCGCCAGAACCGCCACGGCGAGCAGCGCGGCGGCGGTCTGAGCGCCTTCGAAGAGGCGGCTGATGAGCTGGCGGCGGCGCAGGTTCCCCGAGGCGATCAGCGGGCGGGCGGGGTCGGGCAGCTCGCTGTCGGGCGTGCCCAGGGGATCGTCGGGACCAAAGGGCTCCTCGGGCATGCCGGTCGGCGGAGGCGCTGGCTCGCTCATCGCGCCCCGACGGCGGTGCGGACCGAAAGGCGGCGGACGATCAGCTGCGCAGCCAGGTTGGCGAGCAGCCCGATCACCAACAGCAGCACGCCGAGGTAGAACAGCGAGGCCACCTGCAGCTTCGTCGTGGCACCCTGGTACTGGTCGGCGATGCGACTCGCGAGCGTGTCGCCGGTCTGAAACAGCGAGGCGTGGATGGCGTTGCCAGCGCCGATCACCTGGGTGACCGCGATCGCCTCGCCCAGCGCGCGGCCGAGCCCCAGAAAGGTGGCCGCGACCAGCCCGGGGCCGGCGGTGGGCAGCATCACGCCGCGCACCACCTCCCATTTAGTGGCCCCCAGCGCCGTGGCGCCTTCGCGCAGCTCGTGCGGGACCGTGAGGAACAGGTCGCGGCTGATGGAGGCGATGATTGGCACCACCATGATCGTGAGGATCAGGCTGGCGTTGAAGAGCCCCGTGCCGGTGGTCTGCGCCGCGCCGAAGATCGGCAGGAAGCCGAGCGTACGGTGCAGGAAGGGCTCGAGGTGCGCCTGCAGGAAGGGGGCGAGCACGACGATGCCCCAGAACCCCAGGATTACGCTGGGGATCGCCGCCAGCATCTCCACGAGCGGCCCGATGGTGGCGCGCACGCGGCGGTGCGCGACCGTGCTGAGGTAGAGCCCGATCGAGATCCCGATCGGCACGGCCAGCACGAGCGCGCCGAGCGAGGTGACGGCGGTGCCGTACAGCAGCGACGCGGCGCCATAGACGTTGAAGTTGGGCTTCCATTCGCTGTGCACGAGAAAGCCCAGGCCGAACTGCGACATCGCCAGGCTGGCGCCGTGGATCAGCTGGTAGGCGATCGCCACCATCGCAGCCACCCCGAGCAGCGAGGCGAGCACGCACAGCCCGTACAGGCTCGCGTCGCCGATGCGGTCCACCGCACGGCGCCCGCCACGGCGGTGGCCGCTCGCCGGTATGCGTATGGGGGTGCCGGACGGGCCGGCCAGAAGGCCGGAAGATCTGGCGCCGTCGCTCATGCGGCGCGGAGCTTAGTGGAGCGCCCCTCGGCCCGCCGGGCGTTCACAAGATTTATACATCTTTCTTCACAATTTGTACACATTCGTGGCTAGCCGGGTCATGAGATTACCGTGGGAAGCATTATCACCGGAAGCTGTCCGCGCGGTGAGAGCTGCGTGCGGCCGATAACACGACATTCACCAGGAGGACACTTGATACGCGCAAGAATTCCGATGCTCGCCGCTGTTGCGGCGATCGCATGTATGGCAACGGGTCTAATGGCCAGCAGCGCCGCGGCGGCCGGTTCGCTCACCGGCGCGGGCTCAACGCTGGTCGCACCGCTGGAGGCTTATTGGGGGCAGGAATTCCAGCATCTGTACGGCGACACCGTCACCTACGCAGCCGTCGGCTCTGGCGCCGGAATCGCGCAGATCTCCGCTCGTACGGTCGACTTCGGGGCCTCCGACGCCCCGCTCACGAGCACGCAGGCAGCGGAATGCAAGGAATGCATCCAGATCCCCTGGGCGCTGACCGCCACCGGTGTGGCGTTTCATCTGGAAGGCATCCGCAAGCTCGACCTGACCGGTCCGGTGGTCGCGGAAATCTTCCTCGGCAAGATCACCAGCTGGAACGCCCCGCAGATCGCCAAGCTGAACAAGGGCACGAGCCTGCCCAACCTGAAGATCACTCCCGTGTTCCGCAGCGACGGCTCCGGTGACACCTATGCCTTCACCGACTACCTCTCGCACGTCAGCCCGACGTGGAAGAGCCAGATCGGCAACGCCACGACCGTCACCTTCCCCACCGGGGTGGGCGGCAAGGGCAACGCCGGCGTGACGGCGGTGGTCTCCTCGACCGACGGCTCGATCGGCTACATCTCGGCCTCCTACATCATCGCCCACCAGCTCGGCGCCGCCGCGATAGAGAACGCGGCAGGGTCGTTCGAGTACCCCAACCTCGCCAACATCGAAAACGCTGCAAAGTCGGTCAAGTCGGTGCCGGCGAACAACGAAATGCACATCGTCGACCCCTCGAAGAAGTATAAGATCGCCTACCCCATCTCGACCTTCACCTACGTGATCGTCCCCAAGGCGGCACCGCAGAAGGAACTGCTGGCAAGCTTCATCAACTACGCGTTGACGGCGGGCCAAAAGTTCGGTGCGGCGCTCGACTTCGCGCCGATCCCGAAGGTCGTACTGAAGGCCAGCGAGAAGTCGGTGAAGTCGCTGTAGCGAGCCAGTCGCTATAGCTGTAGCGGCCAGTCACCAGATGGTGACAGCCGGGCGTGCGGAGCTGTGTAGATTGCGGCACCGTGCGCCCGGCTTTTCTCGTGCGAATGGCGAGAGCCTCCGCGTTACTGTCACTTACGGTCCTCGTCGGTGTCCTGCTGTCCACGGCGCGCGCCGCGACCGGCCGCTCCGCCCTACCGCTAAAGGCCATCTACGGGCCGCTGACGATGCCCGGCGGCGCCTCCGCGTTTCCGGTCTATCACCGTCTCGGGGTGCAGGTGCTCGAGCTCGACCTGCCCTGGAACCAAGTGGCGCCCAGCCGGCCGACCGACCCCTCCAACCCCCAGGACCCGGCCTACCGCTGGCCGCCGGCGCTGAACAGCGCGATCGCCCAGGCCGCTTCCTACCACATCGCCATCGCGCTGCTGGTGGAGAGTTTTCCCTCGTGGTCCAACGGCGGGCGCGGTGAAACGTGGGCGCCGACCAACCCGCTGGACTACGCCGACTTCGTGGCGGCCGCCAGCCGCCGTTACCCGAGCGTGCGCCGCTGGATGATCCTCAACGAGGTCAACAGCACCAGGAACTTCAACCCGCTGCCCCCCGACTCGCCGGCGGGGCCCGAGCGCTACGCGCAGTTGCTCGACGACGCCTACGGGGCCCTGAAGGCCGTGAACCGGGCCAACCTCGTGATCGGCGGCATGACCTACTCCGCGGGGGTCATCGGCGCGCTCGACTTCGTCCGCTGGATGCGTCTGCCGGACGGCAGGCCGCCGCGGATGGACTACTACGGTCACAACCCCTATTCGGTCCGCTACCCGAACCTGGCCGAGAAGCCCTTCTCGCCGCTGGTCTGCGACATCAACGACATCGACACCCTGCATGCCGAGCTGGCCGACATCTACGGCCCCTACGGTCCCGTCCCCAAATTGTGGCTGGCGGAGTTCGGTATCAGCGACACCCCCAACCCGTCGTTCGACTACTACGTGAGCCGGCCCGTGCAGGCTCGCTGGCTGACGGCCGCCTACAGGCTGGTCGACTCGGTGTCCTACGTGGCGGCCCTAGGGTGGTTTGACCTGCTCGACGAACCCAGCTCCAGCCCCGGACGCCTCAGCGAGGGACTGATGACCGCCAGCGGCACGCCCAAGCCGGCTTTCTACGCCTACGCCGCCGCGCCCTGAACCTCATGTTTCACGTTGCGCGCACAGCCCGCCTGACAAACCTCAAGTTCTTAGCGTCGCGCACCGCTACCTGACGGCCTCGGGTCCTTCACATCGCGCGACCCCCACGCTGTCAACCTCGGGTTCTTCACATTGCGCGTATCGCGCCCCCATAGGGTCGCTGCCGGATGTCCTCACAGCTGACATCAAAGTCCCGCTGCGAAACACTGTCCGCGCAGCCCCATCCCAAGCTCGTGCCCGCCAGCGGCGAGAGCGCTCGCGGCATCGGTCAGATCCGGCACCCGATCCCGACCCCGTCGCCCACGGCGCTCGCGGTCAAGCGCGTGACGGATGTGATCGTCGCCTCGCTCGGCCTGCTGGCGCTCGCACCGCTGCTGGTCCTCATCGCAGTGGCGATCAAGCTCGATTCGCCCGGGCCTGTGCTCTATCTCAACGAGCGTGTCGGTCGCGGCGGGCGACGCTTCCGCCTGTGCAAGTTCCGCACCATGCGCCGTGACGCCTGCAGGGGCGAGCGCTACGGCGCCGATGCGGCGGAGGAGCTGTTCAGGGCGATAATGGACGACCCGGCTCACCAGGAGGAGTTCGAGCGCATCCACAAGCTGCGCCGCGATCCCCGCGTAACCCGTGTGGGGGCTCTTCTGCGCAGGACATCGCTCGACGAGCTGCCGCAGTTCGTCAACGTCATCCTCGGCCAGATCAGTCTCGTCGGCCCGCGCCCGGTGATGTCCTACGAGGTGCAGAAGCTGGAGCGGATGGCGCAGGCGCAACTGGAGCGCGCAGGTAAGACGCCGGAGCGCCCGTGCCCGTGCGGCTATTGGGAGACGGGGTGGCTGAAACCGGGCGTCACCGGCTACTGGCAGGTGACCGCGCGCTCTCAGGTCGACTATGAGGAGCGGCTGCACATGGATCTGATCTACACCACGAGCTGGTCACTGAAACTCGACCTCTTGATCGTGCTGCGCACGCTCGGGGCGCTGGCCGGGCACGGCGCCTACTGATGACTTCACACAATCGTCCCGAGATAATTACATGTCTCCCGTTCACCGGGATGACCATGCTCACATGCACGCAGCCGCCGGCCCCGGAAGGTGCTCCTAGATGCCCCGCGCGCTGCTCCTGTTCGAGCCTCCCGACGGCGGCGCCCCTGAGGTCGTACTGAATCTCGCCCTCAGCATGGAGCGCCACGGCTGGAGCGCCCTCGTCGCTGGACCCGAGCGGGCGTCGATTCGCGCGCGACTGGAGCGGGCCGGCGTCGCGTACCTGCCCGTGCCCCACCTCCGACGCGGATCGGGATCGCCCTTCGCCAACCTACGGGCGCTGAGGAGCCTCGACGACCGGCTCGCGCGCGAGCCGGTCGACGTGATCCACTGCCACTCCAGCAAGGCCGGCGTACTGGGGCGGCTGCTGGGCGCGCGCCGCCGTACCCCCGTCGTCTACAGCCCCCACTGCTTCGCCTTCCTGCGCGACCTCGGTCCGGTCTCGCGGCTGGCTCCGGCGGTCGTCGAGCGCCTGCTTGCGCCGCTCACCTCCGCCTACGTGTGCGTGTGCGAGTCAGAGCGGCGCGCCGCTCTGAGCCTTCCGCTGGTGTCGCCCGACCGTGCGCACTGCATCTACAACGGGGTCCCCGATCCGCGTGCGGATACGGGTCCCGAGCAGGCGCTGCTCGACTTCAAGGGAGACGGGGTGCTAGTTGGAGCGGTGACCGTCCTGCGCCGGCAGAAGCGCCTGGACGTCCTCATCGACGCGATCCCGGCCGTCCTCGCGCAGATGCCCCAGGCGCGGTTCGCGATCATCGGCAACGGTCCGATGCAGGCACAGTTGGAAGCTCAGGCCGCCGCGGCCGGCCTGAGCGAGGATGCCCGTTTTGCCTTCTTCCCCTTCACCCCGCCGAGCGGGCGCTACATGAGCACGCTCGACCTCTACGTGCTCTCCTCCGCCTGGGAGGCCATGCCGATGGGCGTGCTCGAGGCCCTTTCCTGGGGAGTTCCCCAGGTCGTCACGAGCGTCGGCGGCACCGCCGAGGCGGTGACGGCACAGACGGGCAGGCTGGTCGCCTCCAAGCATCCCGAGGCACTGGCCGACGCGATCCTCACGATGCTCGACTCCCCGCAGTTGCGCGCGTCCGCGAGCGCCGCCTCGCGCGAGCGCCACCGTGCGATGTTCGACGCCGAACGCATGGTGCGAGAGACAGTGGGGGTCTATCAGAGCGTGGTGGGCGCCGAGGCGCCCCAGAGCGAACCTTTAATCGGCGTCGCCAATGCGCTGGACCCGGCGCCCGACCCGCGGGTCATGGTTCCCCTGCATTGAGCCGCCACCAGGTAGCCTCCCCGTAGCCTTGTGCGGGATCGCTGGCATTTTCGACCCCGGGGCGGCCACCGGCGGCGATGAGCTCGCACGTGTCGTTGCCCATATGGCAGACGCGCTGCACCACCGTGGCCCCGACGACGCGGGACAGTGGACGGACCCCAGCGCGGGGGTGGCGCTCGGCCACCGTCGCCTCGCGGTGCTCGACCTCTCACAGGCGGGGCACCAGCCAATGATCTCCGCCGGGGGTCGCTACGTGCTCACCTACAACGGGGAGATCTACAACTTCACCCAGCTGCGCCGCGAGCTCGAGCGCGAGGGCATCGTGTTCGCCGGCCACAGCGACACGGAGGTGCTGCTGGCGGGCATCGAGGCGTGGGGCGTGCGCGAGACGCTTGGCCGCAGTAACGGCATGTTCGCCTTCGCCCTGTGGGACCGCCGCGAGCGAACGCTGACGCTGGCCCGCGACCGACTGGGCGAGAAGCCGCTCTACTACGGCAGGGCGGGCGCCCACATCGTGTTCGCCTCGGAGCTGGGCGCCATCCGCCGCCACCCCCAGTTGCGCGAGCGCGTCGACCGGGTGGCGTTGGCGACCCACCTGCGCTACGGCTACGTGCCGGCGCCCCGCTCGATCCTCGAGGGCATCGCCAAGCTGGGACCCGGTCAGCTGCTCACGATCGACGCCCGCGCAGGTGAGCGCCTGGAGCCCACCCCCTGGTGGTCGCTCACCGACGCGGCGCGCGCCGGACGAGCAGCCGCTGGACGAGAGACCGTTGGACGAGTAGCCGTTGGACGAGTAGCCGCTGGACGGAGGGCCGCTGGAGGAGAGGCCGCTGGACGAGAAGCCGCTGGACGAGAAGCCGCTGGGCGGAGGGCCACTGGACGGAGGGCCATGATGGACACACACGCCCTCGACGAGGAGCTGCACGCGCTGCTCGGCGACGCCGTCCGCCTGCGCCTGGCGGCGGACGTCCCGGTCGGAGCCCTGCTCTCCGGCGGCGTTGACTCCTCGCTGCTCGTGGCCCTCATGCAGCGCCTGGGCGTCGACGGCGGGGCGGTGCGAACGTTCACCGTCGGCTTCGAGGATCGTGCCTTCGACGAGGCGAGCCACGCGCGTGCGGTGGCCGAGCACCTGGGCGCCGAGCACACCGAGCTGCGCCTCAGCGGCGCCGACGCCCTCGCCGCGGTGCCCCAACTCGCGGAGGTGTGCGACGAGCCGTTCGCCGACCCCGCCGTCATCCCCACGCTGCTGATCGCCCGTCTGGCCCGCCGCCACGTGACGGTCGCCTTCGCGGGCGACGGGGGCGACGAGCTGTTCCACGGCTACCCCCGTTACCGCTGGGGGGAGCATCTGAGGAGGTCGCTCGCACGGCTCCCACCGCGCCTGCGCCGCGAGCTGGCCGCCGCGACACTGCGCGCGCCGGCGGGGCCGGCCAACCGTCTGGGGGCGATGCTCAGCCGCCCCGCGCACGAGCTCGCCGGAGACCGGCTGCTCAAGCTCGCCGAGCTCGCCAGCGGGGCACCCTGTGCGGGAGTGGCGGAATCCGAGCGTCTATACGAGCGCATGGTGGCCTGCTGGCTGGACTCCCCCGTGCTCGGCGCCGCGCCCGCGATCGACCCGGCGTTCAAGGCCGTCGGCGAGCTGCTGGCGAGCACTGACCACACGGGACGCATGGCGCTGGCGGACTCACTCACCTACCTGCCCGGGGACATCCTCACCAAGGTCGACCGGGCGAGCATGTCGGTGGGCCTGGAGGCGCGCGTGCCGCTGCTCGACCATCGCGTCGTCGAGCTGTCCTGGCGCATGGCTCCGGAAGACATGCGCAGCGACGGGCTCGGCAAGCGCCCGCTGCGCGAGATCCTCTACCGCTACATCCCGCGTGAGTTGGTGGACCGGCCCAAGCGGGGCTTTGAAGTGCCGCTGGCGCAGTGGCTGCGGGGGCCGCTGAAGCCCTGGGCAGAAGACATGCTCGCCCCCGAGCGCCTGCTCGCCGAGGGTTACTTCGATCCATCGCCCATCGTGCGACACTGGCGCGAGCATCTGTCCGGACAGCGCAACTGGCACCGGCGTCTGTGGCCCGTGCTGATGTTCCAGTCCTGGCTCTCGCACTCTCATGTCTGACCGTGCACGCATACCGCTGAGCGCCGTCTACGCGCTGGCGATTGCCCTCGCCGCCGCCGGCGCCTGGCTGGCGAGCGTTTCACCCGTGTATCCATGGATTGTGCTGGCCGGCGCGCTGCTGGTCTATCTCGTGCTGGCCCGTCCCGACCTGTTCATGCTGGTGCTGATCGCGATCCTGCCCTGGCAGGGCGCCCTGCGCTTTCCCACCCACAGCGTCACGATCGTCAAGCTGGTCGGCGCGGGGCTGCTCCTCTCGGTGGCGCTCGCCACGCTGCTGCGCGACCGGCGGCTGAAGTTCACTCCGGTGATCGGCTGGGCGGCGCTGCTCTGCACGCTCGCCACGCTGTCGCTCTTCGCCAGCGGCCTGAGCGGTGTGAGCCTCACCGAAACGCTGCGCTACTGGACGCTCACGCTGTTCCTCTTCCTGGTGGTGCAGTTGATCGACAGCCGCGCGGCGTTCCTGCGCGCGCTGCGTGTCCTGGCGGTCTCGGCGATCGTCGGCGCCGTGTGGGCCTCGGTGCAGTTCCTCGACGGCAGCGTGGCGCGCGCCTCGGGACCGATCAGCGACCCCAATGACTTCGCCTACTTCCTCGCCGCGGTGCTCCCGTTCGTGGCCTACCTGTTCATGAGCGAGCCCCGGCGGCGTTGGCTGTGGGGCTCGGGGTTGGCGTTCTTGGCGCTCGGCATCCTGAGCGCCTCCTCGCGCGGGGCCTTCGTCGCGCTGGCGCTCACCGCGCTGTGGGCGGTCCTCACCCGGCGCGTGGCCCCCGTGGTCGTGGTGGGCGCGCTGGCGAGCGTCGCGCTGATCGTCGTGCTGGCGCTGGGGATCTCCAGCGCCAAGACCTCCCAGAACCTGCAGGTGCGCGAGAACGGCCTCAGCAGCAGCGTGGACCTGCGCGAGGTCTACTGGTCGGCGGCGCTGCGCATGAGCGCCAACCATCCCCTGCTCGGCATCGGACCCGGGCGCTTTGAAGCGGTGAGTCCCGGCTACGTGCGCAACACCCCCAAGCTGGAGCATGAAGTCGCCGTCAACAACACCTACCTGGGGGTGCTGTGCGAAAGCGGGGCCTTCGCCCTGCTCGTATTCATCGGCTTCTTGCTGGCCACCTGGCGGCAGATCCTCGCCGCCACCGGTTCCGCCGCTCGCGCCCGGCTGCATCCGCGGACGCCCGGAAACTGGCTGCGCAGCGCCTTCCTGGCCTCCTTCATCGTGGCCGTCACCGGCGCGATCTTCTTCAGCGCCCAGCTCAGCACGCCGCTGTGGTTCATCGCGGCGTTCGCCTCGGCGCTGGCTTTGCTGCCAGCAGACGAACGGAGTTCAGCGGCTTTCGCCACGGGCCCCTCAGCAGCGTGCGGCGCGCCCACGTCGGGAGTGCCTGGAGCGCCCGCTCCGGAGTGCTGAGCAGCCACGCCGGCACCTGGCGAGCCGTGGAGCGGCCGGGCACCACCGCCTGGACATCCTCGAAGCCGAGGCTGCCGAGCAGTGCCGTCAGCTCGCCGTAGGAGTACTCGCGCAGGTGCAGCCCGGTCGGCGTGGTGGAGAACATCCGCGATATGTCCCACGGGCCCGTGAGCGCGTTGGGCGTCACGCACAGGTAGCGTCCGCCGGGCGCGAGCACGCGGAGCACCTCGCGCAGGTGCTCGACGGCGTCATCGGGGTGCAGGTGCTCAAGCAGCTGGTTGCTGTAGGCCAGTCCGACGCTGCCCTCCGCCAGCGGCAGCCTGCGGCCATCTGTCAAGTAAATGTGAAGATTTGCCGCCGCGGACTCACCGTCGGCGATCTCGCTGGCAACGTCTACGGCGTGAACCTCACGCACCATCCCCGCCAGGCGCCGCGAGAGCGCCAGATCGCCCGCACCGATCTCCAGCAACGCGAGATCGGAGCTCAACAGGGGCGCCAGGAAGTGCAGCTCGCGATCCACGCGCCCAGCGCGTTCGCCCGAGTCCCGCAACCGCAGCTGGGGGTGATGGGGAATGCTGGCGAACAGCTCGTCATACACACGCGCGTACAACGCGCCCCGCTCCCGCGCCGGAGCATCGCGCAGGCGCTGGGCCAGCTCGCGCTCGATCGCGTAGTGCTCGCGCAGCTGCTCCGCCGCGCGCGGGTCCCCCGTCCAGCGTCGCGCGGCGGCCTCCAGGCGGCGATCGGCGACCGTACCTGCCATCGGGGCCATCATACGGGCGGGTCGTGGTGCCCCTGTAAACCTCTGGAGAGCGCCGCTGTGAAATGCGCTCCCCACGTCGGAGATTCCCAGTGAGCCATTCGACGTCGGGAGCTAGCGCTGTGCGCCCCTCTTACGGTCACGGCCTCGGGCATGGGGCTTCGAGCTTCATCGCCAACACCCTGCTCGCGCTGGTCACGAGCGTGGTCGTCGCCCGCCTCTACGGCGTCAACGTGATCGGGGAATTCGCCCTCGCCGGAGCCCCGGCCGGAGCTGTGTGGCTGCTGTCCACCGTGCGCGAGCAGCCCGCCCTGATGCGCAGACTCACCCCGCTGGAGCCGCGCGATCCGCTCGTGACGGGCCTGTTCGCCGCCGTGCTCACCTTCTCGACCGCGCTCACCGCGGCCGTGTCGCTGCTCGTCGGTCTGCTCACTTGGGTCCTCTTCGAGGGGCCGATCGCTCACCCGGAGCTGGTGCTCCCCGCGGAGGCGATGCTGGCGGCCTCTTTGCTGTTCGTCAACACCTGCTGGAACTTCGACACGGTGCTGGGCGCTTTCCGCGCCGGGAGGCCGCTGCTCTTGAGCAGGCTGCACCAGGCGCTGCTGTATCTGGCGCTGTCGATCGGGCTCAGCTTTCTGCTGCCCACCGTGTGGGGGCTGATCCTCGCGTGGTACGCCTCCTGGGCCACCTCGCTGGTGCAGCGGGTGGTGAGCTGTCGCGCCTTCATGCGCCTGCGCGTGAGCAGGGCAGTGCTGCGCGAGGGGTTCTCCATGCTCCCGGAGCTGCTGCGCTTCGGCCTGCGGTTGACCCCGGGGCTGCTTGCCGAGGGAGTCAGCGACGAAGCCGGCATCTGGATTCTCGGCGCGCTTGCGCCGCTGGCGGCGATCGGTGCCTACAGCCGCGCCTGGATGATCGCGCGGCGCGGCCTGGAGCTCAACTACCGGGTCACCGAGATGCTGTTCCCCACGCTCGTCGAGCGCCGCCTGGGCGAGGACCGCGAGGGTTTTGACCGGGCGCTGGTGGACTCGCTGCGCTACGTGGCCGTGGCGATGCTGCTCCCTGCCGCTGTCGCCGCCGGGGCGGCGGCGCCGATCATGAGCATCTACGGTCCCGGCTTCGCCGCCGGCGCCGGCGCTCTCGCCTACCTGGTGTTCGTACCCGGGGTCGTCACACTGTCCGCCGTGCAGTCACAGGCGCTCTTCGCCGAGGGCCGCGGTCTGGGCGCTTCGCTGTATGGCATCGCGCGCGCCGCCGCAACGCTGCTCGCAGGCGTGCTGCTGGCGCAAACCTATGGCGTCAGCGGCATGGGCGCAGGGATGCTGATCGGCGCCTGCGCACAGCTCCTGCCACTCAGCGCCCGCCTGCCGCAGCTGCTGCACGGCAGCCTGGGAGAGCTGTGGCGCCCCCGCGAGGCCGTCTCGCTGGTGAGCGCGGGGGTGGCGGGGTTCGCCACCGCGCGCCTGCTCTCGATCACGCTGGCGCGCCTGCCGGCGCTGGTGATTGCGCCAACGCTGGGACTCGGCGCGGCGACGGTCGTGTTCGTTTTGGTGGGCGGCGTGCAGCCCCGCGACCGCGAGCGCGCGCACCTGCTCAGCCGTGCTTTCGGCGCCCGTCCGCGGGTCGCTTCGGACACCCGAGGTTCGTCTGGTACTTCTTGAAGCTCGTGTCCGGAAGGGTGGCCCCCGAGACTTCGAGCTGGAGGGCCGTGTACGACAGGCGCGGCCCGCAGCGCTTGACGGCGCCAAGGGTAACCACCACGGGGTCGTCATAGAAGGGCGAAACCGAGCAGCTTTCTTCTACACAGAACTGGAACGTGAAGGTGCCCTGGGCCGTCGTGGTGGCCTGCCCCCAGTTGGTCCACACCAAATTGTGGGCCGAGACATGGCTGTAGTAGCTGTGCGGCTTGATCGTCAGCCTCGTCGGCTGCTGCTGGCTTTCCACGTACACCGCGCTCGAGGCCGAAGGGGAAGAGGATGCGGATTGGGCCCCTTCCGCCTCCGCCAGCGACCCGGCAATTGGCAGCAGGAGCGCCAGGAGCACGCCGGTCAGAAGAGCGTCCTTTCTCATCGGCGCAGAAGCGTAGATCCACCCCGTTCCGACTTGGTGAAGTAAATGTGAACCGCGGTGGACCACCTGCCGATTTGCGCAACCTCCCCCTCAGCGATTCCATGGCTGGCGCCGAGTGCAGTAAGGCATGCACCGCTCAACCACGTTCGGCCTTGCCCTCTGCTCCATTCTGCTCGCCGTGTCGATCTGGTGCGGCCCAGTGCTCGGGGCGCTGCACCCCACGGCAGCAGCAGGGCACGTCCGCTACGCGATCCGCCCCGAAGGGGCCTGGCCAGACCCCTCGCTGACCGCCACCCGCAGCCGCGTCGTGATCCTGTTGCCCTGGCAGGTGGCGCTGATGCGCAGCCTCAAGGCGTCCAACCCGAACCTGATCGTGCTCGAGTACAAGGATCTCGGCAACTCCAGCAGCTACCCACCCGTCGAAGGCTTCACGACCGACGGCGTCAGCTACGCCGAAGCGCTCGCCCATCACCCCGAATGGCTCCTGCGCGACCGCGCCGGGCAGCCCATCCAGTGCGCAGGCTTTCCCTACCTGTGGGCGATGGACATCGGCAATCCCGGGTTTCAGCGCGCGTGGGCGGACGAGGTGGTCAACGAACTGAAGACGCAGGGCTGGAATGGGGTGTTCATCGACAACGTCAACCCCACGATCCGCTACTACCACGACCCTGCCGACGTCGCCTCCTACCCCAACGACGCGACCTACTCGGCAGCTGTCACCTCGGCTCTGGCGAGCATCGTCCCCAAGATCCACGCGGCCGGCAAGCTGGCGATGGCCAACATCGGCTCCTGGCCCAGCTACCGATCCACGGCCGCCCGCTGGATGCACTACCTGGACGGGGCAATGGACGAGCGCTTTACCAAATTCACCCCCGCACCGGGCCGGGGATACCGCTCGCCCGACGAATGGCAGACGGAGCTTTCGATCCTGCAGCAGACCCAGCGGGAAGGCAAGTTGTTCCTGGGCATCGCGCAATCGAGCGATGGCGACGTCCAGGCCGAGCGCTTCGGCTGGGCGACGATGCTGCTGGGCTCCGGCGGCCACGCCACCTTCGCCCTGCAGGACGACGCCAACTACGGCGTCGAAACGTGGTTCCCCGACTACAACGCACCGATCGGACACGCGCTCGGAGCACAGACAACTGTGTCCTCGGGCGTTCACCGCCGCTCCTTCTCCGCCGGTCTGGTGCTGGTGAACCCGACCCTCGATCCGCACACGGTCAGGCTGGGTGGGCGATATTCCGGCGATGGGTTGCACTCGGTGAGGGCCGCCACGCTCGCCCCCCACACGGGGTTGATCCTCGTGCGAGGCTGACCCTCGTACGGGGCTGAGCCGCGTGTGAAAAACTGGGAGCTCGCTTGTGAAGAAACGGGGAGACCCCTTCTCGTGAGTGAGCGCCTGGCCTAGCATCGGGCCGTCGATGCTCCTCCACCGCGCAGGCAATCCAAATATCGAGCCCACTCCACAGCGTCCTCGCCGGGCCACGCGCCCTCTTCTGGCCCTCCTCGGTGCGAGTGCACTGGCACTCACCCCGGTTGCAATGGCAGCCGCGCGCGGCTCGGCACACCACCCCTCGGCACACCACCCTTCGACGCATCGCCACTCCTCCCACCATCGCCACCCCGCTGCACCCGACGGGCACGCCCTGAAGATGATCTGGGGTCCCCTGACGTTGCCCGACGGCACCTCCGCCTTTCCCGTCTACCACCAGCTTGGCGTGCAGGTGCTTGAGATGCAGCTCAGCTGGGCCGCCACGGCTTGGAGGCGCCCGGCCGACCCCACCAACGCGGCTGACCCGAGCTACATCTGGCCGGCCGCGATGGACCAGGCGGTGAGCGAAGCCGCCCGCTACGGCATCAGCCTGGCGGTGATGGTCAAGGAAACCCCCGGCTGGGCCAACGGCGGCCAGAAGCCCTCGTGGGCGCCCGAAGATCCGGGCGACTACGGCGCCTTCCTGCAGGCCGCCAGCCGCCGCTACCCCTCGATCCACTACTGGATGATCTGGGGCGAGGTGACCCGGATGGGCAACTTCAACCCGATGCCACCGGAATCGCCCGTCGGTCCGCAGCGCTACGCCGTGCTGCTCGAAGCGGCCTACGAAGCGCTCAAGGCGGTCAACCCCGCCAACGTGGTGATCGGCGGTATGACCTACACCGTGGGCCTGGTCTCGCCGAGCAACTACCTGCGCTGGCTGCGCCTGCCCGACGGCTCGCCGCCGCGCATGGATCTCTACGGCGACAACCCTTACTCCACGCGCTACCCCAAACTCTCGGAGGCGCCCTACTCGCCGGCGGTGCGCGACATCAACGACATCGACACCTTCTACCACGAACTGCAGGGCGTCTACGCCGGGCACGGGCCCACGCCAAAGCTGTGGCTGTCGGAGTTCTCGATCTCCGACGCCGCCTCCCGCGCTTTCGACTACTACGTCAGCGAACCCGTCCAGGCCGAGTGGCTGACGGCCGCGTACGAGCTAGCCGACTCCGTGCCCTACGTGGCCGGCCTGGGGTGGTACGAGCTGCTGGACGAACCCCTCACGGCCCCCGAACGCCTCACCGAGGGGCTGCTGAACGCCGCCGGCCAGCCCAAGCCCGCGTTCTACGCCTACGCGCGGGTGCCCTGAGAGCAGAGCTCCACGTACAGCTCCTCGAAGCGGCGCGCCACCGCGGAGAGTGAGAAGTCCCGCTCGATCCGCGCTCGCGCCCGGCGGCCCAACTCGGCGCGCGCCGCGGGCGCCAGCGCCAGCAGCTCGCCGACATCGCGCGCCAGCGCGCGCCAGTCGCCGACACCCACCACCCGGCCGGTGCCGGCGAGGATCATCGCGGCGTCGCCCACGTCGGTGCTGACACAGGGCACGCCGCACGCCATCGCCTCGCCAAGCACGTTGGGGAAGCCCTCCCCAAAGGCGGAGGAGCTGACGAGCACGTCGAGTGCGTTGAGCACCCCACTCGGATCCTGCACCAGCCCCAGCAGACGGCACCGCGCAGCCACCCCCGACTCATCCACCAGACGCGCCAGCTCGCTGTTCTCACCATCCACGCCAGGGCCACACATCACGAAGCCCACATCCGTGCGCGCCCGCGCCAGCTCGCCGGCGGCACGCAGGAAGCTGCGGTGGTCCTTCTGCGGGTCATAGCGCCCCACGAGCCCGACCAGCAGCTCCCCCGCGCCCGCCCCCAGCGACCGCCGGTTTCGCTCACGCAGCCCGCCGTCGGGCCTGAACCGGGTGAGATCGAAGCCGTTGGGGATCACCATCATGCGCGCAGGGTCATACCCCAGCGAGACGTGCATCTCGGCCAGGCGCTCCGAGCACGACACCACGCGATCGGGCACCCACCGCGAGGTGTACGTGCAGGCCCGCGCGGTCATCCGCGAGCTGCGCTTGCTCAGCTGGGGATCGACGCTGCCGCGTATGCCCCAGATCACCCTGGCGTTGCCGGTCGCCCGCGCCATCGCCCCGCCGAGCAAGTCGGCGTGGTACATCCAGGTGTGCACCACGTGCGGGCGTCGCGCCGCCAGGCGCCGCGCGAGACGCCCGAGCGGACGCGCCTGCAGGCGCCCGCGACTCATCTGGAGCGCACTGACGGGGACACCCAGGTGGGCGATGCGCGGGGCCAGCGGACCGAGGTCCGACAGCGAGATCACATTCGGCTCGAAGCGCTCGCGGTCGCTGGCCGCGAGCAGTTTGTACAGCATCATCTCGGCGCCCCCCAGCTCGAGACCCGAGATGACGTGCGTCACCCGGATCATCGATAGGCGAGGGTGTCCGGCTCGGGAGCCTCCTCCGGTACCGCCGTCTCCGACCTGCCCCTGACGTAGTCCACGAGCAGCGCGCAGAGCAGTCCGAGCACCAGACCCAGCACGGCGGCCGAGCCGATTATCAGCGGCGGGCGCGGCTGGACCGGCTGGGTGGGCAGCGAGGGCGGGGAGATGACGCTGACGGTGAAGAACGTGTTCCCGCGCATCGAGGTCTGGAAGACCTGCAGCAGAGCCAGCGTGTCCTGGTAGGCATCCTGCGCGGAGGTCGATTCCACCGCCAGGGTGACGCTATCGTCGCCAGCCTGGGTGAACGACGTCGCGGTGCCGTTCAGAGGATGGCCCAGCAGCTGGCGCGTGGCCGCGACCGTCGCCGCCGAGCGGGCCGTCTCCGCGTAGGCGTTGATCAGCGCCTGCAGGCTTTCCTGGGCGGGGATAAACGTCAGATTCTTGCCCAGTACCGGGGTGAGCACCACCTTGGCCTGCGACTGGTAACGCTTGGTGTGGGTCGCTGCCAGCGCGACGCCGATCCCCAGTGTGACCAGGAATACCAGCAGCAGCGTGGGCAGGCGTCTGCGCAGCAGCCGGCCGATCTCGCGGAGTGTCACCTGTGAGTCTGTCATCGCTGTCTCACATCCTTGTTCGGATCGCCGCTCGCCCCGCCCGCAGCCCTGCACGGGCGTCTGCATATCCGTGCGTGGTGGCTTGGCCCGAGCGCAGACTACCGTCTTGCCTGTGCCAGCACCTCGCGGTAGAGGTCGGCGGTGGCCCCCGCCACTACCGATGGATGGAATCTCGTCCGCGCTTCGCGCCGAGCGTTGGCGGCCAGCGACTGCGCCAGGGACCTGTTCTCGAGCACCGCCACGATCGCCTCCGCGAGCGCGTGGGGGGTCGCCTTGCGCGCATACAGACCTGTGCGCGCGTCGGCCAGTAGATGGTGCAGTCCGGGAATGTCGATCGCACACAGTGCCAGACCCGCCGCCATCGCCTGAGCGACTGCGACCGGCGAGCTCTCCTCCTCGGCGGCGTGCACGTACACGCTCGCGCGGCGGTACTCCTCCAGCAGTTGCTCGTGGGAGAGCCCGTGCAGGAAGTCCACCGCCCCAGCCAACCCCAGCTCGGCCACGAGCCGCTGCAGGCTTCGCAGCCGCTGCACCTCGCCGGCCTCCACATTGCCGACGATCCGCAGGCGGGCGCCTGGCACACGATCGTGTACGAACGGCAGCGCACGCACGATCAGCTCGTGGCGCTTGCGCTCGTTCAGCCAACCGACTGTCAACAGGACAGGATCGAAGGACCTGGGATCAAGGGACTTGGGATCGAGTGATCCGAATCCGAGAGATTCTCAGTCCGAGGGATCCCCGATTGAGGGATCCGAGTCCGCGCAAGCCGGTTCGCGCGGAAATGCCTCTTCGCGGCTCGGGCAGCCGCGAGGACTCGGGCCTCTCCAGCGCGAAGAAGGCGGGGTCGACGGGGTTGGGAATATCGTGCAGGTGGGCGCGCGTGCGAGGCTCGATCTGCCCTCGTACGTAGGGACTTATCACCACCACGTGCCTGGCATGGGCCAGGCACCAATCCTCCGTGGCGCTCCACAGCGCCTGGCGCAGACGATCGCTGCTCAGCGCTCCCGCCCCCTCGGGCGCGCGCTTCTCGCGTAGCAGCATCCCGTGGGGGGTCACCACGTGCGGCACCCCACTGCGCAGCGCACCGATCGTGTAGCCCACCTGCCCGTGGGCGTGGACCAGACGGGCGCCGGTGGAGTGGATCATGCGGCGCACATACGCCGCGTCGCTGGTCCACGACGAGACAACGTGCGGGATCCGCCCCGGTGTGCGCCGGTAGTGAGCGGTGCAACCGCCCCATTCACAACGCCAGTTGCGAGCGGGCGGAGCGTGCCAGAAGCGCTCGCAGGCGGCCGTGTGCACCTCGAACTCACCACCCTCGGCCAGCCCGTTCGCCAGCTGCCAGGTCACGGCCTGGATGCCGCCGACGGCCATCGGCGGACACTCGGGGAAATCGCCAGCCAGGAGGACCCGTGGCCGCGAGCTTCGCGGCCGCACGCCTCGTGACGGCACGCCGCTCACACCGCCACCAGCTCGGCGGGCGGTGCGAGGGAGGGCGCGCCTGCCAGCCGCACCCCGCCCGCGAGCAGCGTGCGGGCGAGCCCATCCTCGAAAGCCACAGCAGGCTCCCAATCGAGCAGCTGCCCTGCCCGCTCTCGATCGGCGACCAGGAAGGGCCTGTCCACCGCGCGACGCCGGGCGGGCGTCGAGGAGACCTCCAGCGTGCGTCCCACCAACCCTTCGAGCACCTCCACGACCTCGGCGACCGAGCGCCCGGCGCCAGCACCAACGTTGACGGTCGTGTGACCCGGCAGCGGCGCCTCGACGGCCGCGAGGACTGCGCGTGCCACGTCTTCGACGTAGACGTAGTCGCGCACGCTCTGCAGGTTGCCGAGCCGCAGGCGCCGGCCCCCGCCGCGCAGCTCGCTCACAAGACGCGGGACCAGATGGGGGTTGGGATCGCCCGGTCCGATCGTGTTGAACAGCCGCAGCACCACCGTCTCCAGACCCTCGCCCTGCTGTGAGGCGCCCGAATGTGAGGCACGCGGCCGTGAAGCGCCCGAATGTGAGGCGCGTGACCATGAAGCGGCCTGCTGCGCAGCGAGCCTCGTCAACTGCTCGCCCGCCACCTTCGACACGCCGTAGATGTCGTCTGGGCAGAGCGCGCACCGCTCGTCCAGCGGCCGCGAGGACGGTCCGTATACCGCAGCCGAGGAGGCGAACACGAGCTTGCCCGCACCGCTGTGGCGGGTACCCTCGATCACGTTCTCCGAGCCCACCACGTTGGTCTGCAACGTCGCCGCCGGGAAGCGCTCACACCAGGGGATGAAGTGCTTGGCCGCCAGGTGCACCACGGCGTCCGGGCGCCACTCGGCCAGCATCCTGCGCACCTGCTCTCCCCTCCTGACGTCCATCCGCCTCCACGGCAGCAGCTCAAAGCCGGCGGGCATCGGATGCAGGTCGGTGCCCAGCACCTCGTGGCCGCCCTCCTCCAGCAGCCGCGCGCTGGCGCGGCCGATCAGCCCGGCGGCTCCGGTCAGCAGCACCCTCACGAGGCGCCCCACCCACGCGTGGACGTGTAGCACCACGACACGGCCACCCTTCGGCGCCAGCGCTGCCCCATCACGGCGGGGCTCACAGCACCACCTCCACACCGCTGCCCTGCACGAGCGGCGCGATCCACTCCAGCTCCCGCTGCAGCCCCTGCTCGAGACCCGTCTGCGGCGCGAAGCCGAGCAGCTCGCGGGCTCGCGTCGTGTCGGCCGCTGTGTCGCGCACGTCGCCGTGCTCGCGCGGCACGTGGCGCACGTCAAGCCGCCTACCCACCAGCTCCTGTACGAGCGCGAGCGCCGCGCGCAGGCTCGTGGGCGAGCCGCCGCCGATGTTGAGCACCTCAAACGGAATGCCCGGCTCGACAGCCGCCGCCAGCGTGGCCGCGACGATGTCCTCCACGTAGGTGAAGTCGCGTGTCTGCTCGCCGTCGCCGAAGACCTCGATCGGCTCCTCGCGCAGCGCCGCGCGCAGAAAGCGGTGAAAGGCCATGTCTGGCCGCTGACGGGGTCCGAACACGGTGAAATAGCGCAGGCACACGATGTCCATCCCAAACTCCGCTCGGTGCAATCCGCACAGCTGCTCAGCGCTGAGCTTCGTCTGCCCGTAGGGAGAGATGGGGCGCGTCGGCGACTCCTCTGTGCTCGGGATGGTAGAGCTCGCACTCCCGTACACCGAGGAGGAGGACGCGAACACCACCCGCATGTCCTCCCTGCCCCTGGCAGCCTGCAGGATGTGCTGGGTCGCCAAGATGTTGTTCTGCACATACCTGCCGTAACGCGCCCCCCAGCTGGAGCGCACGCCGGGCTCGGCCGCCAGGTGAAAAACAACGTCGGCCGAATCGACAAACTCGCGCAGGTCGCCCCGGCTGAGGTCGATCGGCACGAACTCGAAGCTCGTCCACTCGCGCACGTGCCGCAGGTTCGTGAGCTTCTGCGCGCGCCCGTAGTTGTCATTGAAGCAGTCGATGCCCACGACAGAGTGCCCGCCGTCGAGCAGGGCCTCTGTGAGGTGCGAGCCGATGAAGCCCGCACAGCCGGTCACAAGCGCGCGCATGCCCGTGGCAACGCTAGGCGCGGCGCCCGCGGGGCTTGTGAAGAGCATGTGATTACGCGGGGACCGCAAGGCCCGCGGGGAGTCATCTGATGCGACGCGCTCGCAGCGCTTGTGAAGAGCATGTGACCACCCGGGTGCTCCCGCGAAGCTTCACCCAATCATCACACACCCTCGAGGTCGGCGAGCGACTATGCCTGCGCAGCACGAGATACGACACAACAGGGATGTGAACATGTCGGCTTTCCAAACCACAGCTCAGGAGACAGCCCCGGAGAGCAACGTGCGGCACGCGGCACGCGAGCGGCCCGGCCCCCAGCCGCTTCGCGGCCGCCGTGCTCGCGCGAGGACCGCCCTCGCCCCCCTGACCGCCGACCCCGCAAGTCCCGCCGCCCCAGTCGACTCCGCAAGTCCCGCCGCCGCCCCAAGCTACCCCGCACAGCCCGCCGCCCCCACTCATCCCGCGGCGCTGAGGAGCTTCGACCTGGCCGTCTGCCTGCTTCTGCTTCCGTTCGTGCTGGTCGTGGGAGCCGTCACCGCGCTGCTCATCTACATCGACTCGCCGGGCTCCGTCTTCTACCGCTCCACGCGCTTGGGGTGGGGCGGGCGCCCCTTTCAAATGCTCAAGTTCCGCAAGATGCGCCGCAGCGCCCAGGGCGGTCCGCTGACGATTGGCGAGGACGAGCGCTTCACACCGATCGGCGGCTTTTTGGCGATGACCAAGCTCGACGAGCTGCCCCAGTTGTGGAACGTCCTGAAGGGCGACATGCGCCTCGTTGGGCCCCGCCCGGAGGTGCCCGAGTTCGTCGCCCGCTACAGCGAGGAGTACGAGGAGCTGCTGAGCGTGCTGCCCGGCATCACCGGCCCGGCCGCGGTCGAGTATGCCAGCGAGTCGCACCTGCTCAGCCTGCAACAGGATCCGATCAAGTTCTACGAGGAGTCGATCATGCCGCGCAAGATCGAGATCGACCTGCACTACATCCGCACGCGCACGCTGCGGGGCGACGTGAAGATCCTCGCCCAGACGATACTCGTACCCCTTGCCAAGGTCTGCGGGCGGATGGCCGGAGACCCCCAGGTGCGTCGCGTAGAGGCCGTGCTGCTGTTCGGCTCCTGCACGGTGTTGGTGCTGATCTTCGCGATCGCCTCCAGCGCCGGGGCCTGAGTTCGTCAGGCAGGCCGCAACAAACACCCCGGCGATCCCGACCCGCCCTCGCGGTGCACGCCCGCGTTTCACCTTCTCTTCACACCGCACCCGCCCGCGACGGTGAGCATCCGCGGCGTGCGTATCGCGATGCTGCTGCACAAGTCGGTCCAGTTCGACTCGCGCGTGCGCCGCGAGGCCTCAGCGCTGGCCGCGGCCGGCCACGAGGTGACGGTGCTGGAGCTGGCCCCGGTGCCCGTGGGTGAGGGCGAAGGCGGTAGCGCGCGGCTCGATGGCTTCACGCGCCGCTCGGTGCTGCCTCCCGCGTGGCTGCGCCAGCGACTGCCCTTCCACCTCTACCGCGCCGCCTTCCTGTGGTGCTTCGTGGCGGGAGTCAGGCGCGTGCGCCCCGACGTGGTGCACGCCCACGACGCCGCGATGCTGCTGCCGGGCATCCTCGGCGCCCGGCTCACCGGCGCCAGGCTGGTGTACGACTCGCACGAGCTGGCCACCTCCGTGCCCTACCGCGAGCGTCTGTGGGCCTGGTTCGTGGGCGCTATCGAGCGTCTGGTGGTGCCTCGCTGCGCGGCTGTCATCACCGTCTCTGAGGGAATCGCGCAGCGCCTGGGGACGCGCTACGGGCTGGCGCGCACGCCCACTGTGGTGCGCAACGTCAGCGCCCTTGCCCCCGACGGGCGGCCGGGCCTGCGTGAGAGCTTGGGGATCGCCGCCGACGTGCCGCTGGTGCTGCACCAGGGCGCCCCCGCCCCGGCGCGGGGCTGTGAGGTTCTGATCGATGCCGTCGCCCGGCTGCCGGGGGTCCACCTGGCCTTCCTGGGCGATGCCGAGCCGGGCTACGCCAAAGAGTTGCGTCGTTTCGTCGCCGGGCGCGTTGGCGCTCGGGGTGCGGAGGAGCCCGGTCTGGCCGAGCGCATCACCCTCCTCCCCAGCATCCCCCTGGAGGACCTGCTGGCCCACACCGCCGAGGCCGACGTCGGCGTGACGCTGCTGCAGGACACCTGCCTCAACCACCGCCTGGCGCTGCCCAACAAGCTGTTCGAGTACATCGCCGCCGGCGTCCCCGTGGTGGCCGCCGACCTGCCCGAGACCCGCCGCCTGGTGGAGAGCTTTGGGGTCGGCTGGTGCGTTCCATCCTCAGACCCCGCCGCACTGGCGGGAGCGCTGCGCGTCGCCGTGCAGGGCCCCCGCGACCCGGCGCTGCACGAGCGGCTTGTCCGCGCCGCCGAGCACCTGTGCTGGGCGCGCGAGCAGGCGCAGCTGCTGGCGCTCTATGCGCAGCTGCCAGGCCTGCCTCAGGCGGTGCCAGCGACCCTCCGGCCTCAGGCAGTGCCGGCGACCCATCGGCCGGCGACCCATCCAGGCGTCACTTGCGACGAGCCGGCGGTGAGGCCCGATGAGCAACGGCTCGGGTGCCGTCACCGGGATTCAGGCGTCACCCGCGACGAGCCGGCGGTCGAGCGCGTGTGAGGTTCCCCACGTTCTCTGCGCTCCCGGCTCGCGGCCTGCGGGAGTCCTGACCGTACTTGGGTATGGACGCGCGCGGCCCCCTCCCTCTCCTTCCCTTCATTCACCTGCGGCCCACCTCCCACCTGCGGCCCGTGCGTGTGCTTTTGCTCACCCACTATTACCCCCCCGAGGTGGGGGCGGCGCCTGCGCGTATCGCAGCGCTCGCGCGGGGGCTTGCGGGTCGGGGCATGGAGGTGACGGTGCACACGGGGTTTCCGCACTACCCCTCGGGGGTCGTCGCGCGGCCTTACCGCAATCGCCTCGTCCAGGTGGAGTGGGAGGGTGGTGTACGGGTGGTGCGCAGTCTTGTCTACCCCACCCCCAACGCCGGCTTTGCCAGGCGCCTGGCCAACCACGCGGTGTTCGCCGCCGGCGCGCTTGCCACGTGCCTGACCAGCGGGCCGGTGGACGTCGTGGTGGCGGAGACCCCTCCCCTTTTCACCGCCTTTGCCGGTGTCGTTTACGCCAAGCTCAAGCGCGCCCCGCTGGCGCTCAACGTGTCCGACCTGTGGCCCGAGAGCGCGATCGAGCTGGGCGTCCTCGGCGAGGGCCCCGCCGCCGGCGCGGCGCATGCGCTGGCGCGCCGCTGCTACCGCTCCGCCCGGCTCATCGCCGCGCCCACCGTGGGCATCGTGGAGAGCCTTGGCGCCCGGCCGCAGGCGCGCGGCAAGGTCGTGCAGGTGCCTCCCGCGGTGGACCTCTCCCGCTTCGCGGCGCTTCCGCCTCTGGCCCCGCGCCGCAGCGGCGCGCCGCTGCGCGTGCTCTACGCCGGTACGCTGGGGCTGGCCCAGGGGCTGGGCACGCTGGTGGAGGCCGCCGCGCTGGCCGGGCCCGCGGTGGTGGAGGTGCTGCTCGTGGGCGACGGTCCCGCCGTGGCCCCGCTGCGCCGGGAAGTTGCCGCGCGCGGGCTTGCCCACGTGCGCCTTTTGGGCCCCGTCGCGCCTGAGCGCGTGCCCTCTCTCTACGGCGAGGCCCACGCGGGGGTGGTGCCCCTGCGCGACCTTCCCATCTTCAACGGCGCCCTGCCCACCAAGCTGTTCGAGGTGCTGGCCGCCGGCCGACCCGCCGTCGTTGCCGCCCGCGGCGAGTCCGCCGAGCTGGTGCGCTCCAGCGGCGCTGGGCTTGCCGTCGCGCCCGAGGACCCGCGGGCGCTGGCTGAGGCCTTCCGCCAGTTGCACGCCCGTCCGCAGGAGGCCGGCGCGATGGGCGAGCGCGGACGCCTGCTCGCCGCGCGCTTCGACCGTGCCGCCGCTGTGAGGCTGTGGGAGCAGTTGCTTGACGACCTGAGCCCTGTGGGCTTGTGAGCCGGCTCCTCAGGAGCAACACGTCGGCGGCAGCGTGGTCGAGCTCTCCAGGTAAGCGCTGCCTCGTACCTACATACCCACGACGGGAATGCCGTGCCAGCGGGTGTCGGCCGGCAGCTCCTCGCCGCGCAGCACCATCGAGCGGGCCCCGACCACGCAGCCGGCGCCGAGCCTGGTGTCGGGCAGCGTGACGCTGTGGGGCCCCAGCGTCGCGCCGGCGCCGAGGTCGTTCGGTCCGATGCGCATCAGCCGGTCGTGGAACAGGTGGGTCTCCAGGCAGGCGTAGCGGTTGACGGCGCACCCGTCGGCGAGCTTGACGACGTCGTACTCCGTCACGTTCAGCGTCTCACACCACACGTCGCGCCCGATCTTGGCGCCCATCGCCCGCAGATACAGCGTCATCAGCGCGGTGCCCTGGGCCTCGTTCATCAGCCAGTTGCCGGCCAGCTGTTCCTGACAGGAGTTGACGATCTCGTCGCGCCACACGAACGAGGACCAGAATGGGTGCTCGCCCGGCCGGTAGCGCCCGATCAGCACCCACTTCACGGCGACGGTGAACGCCACGGCGCAGAGCGCGGCGGCGAGCACCGCCGGCGGCGCAGCCGCCACCATGGCGAGCGCACCGGCGCGGGCGCCGATGTAGTCGAGCGCCATCAGGACGAGCGCGGCCAGCACGATCGAGACGGTGGCGGGTAGGAGGATCCGTACCACCTCCGTAGCGCCGCGGGCCGCGACCATCCAGCGCGGCGGATCGGTGGTGCGCGAGGGGTCCGTGCACTGGGGCACGCGCGGCAGCTCGATCGGCGGCTCGCCCAACCACGACGTTCCGTCCGGGGCGTGCCGGGGTGCGGTGGACAGCGCCCCGACGAGAGTGCCCTCGCCAAGGGTCGTGCCGCCGCGCACCAGCGCCCCGTTGCCGATGAACGTGCCGCTGCCCACCGCGATCGGTCGCAGCTCGATCCACCCGCGGTGGCGGCGCGCGGTCGCGAACATCGGCGCGTCCGCCACGAACGCGGTGTCGCCCATCGTGACGAGCCCGTTCAGCCCCTGGGCGGTTGACATCTCGGTACGCCTGCCCACGCGCATCCCGTGCAGGCGCAGCCACCACCGCGTATAGATTGTGGCGTAGAGCGGAAACAGCAGCGCCCGCGCGTTCTCGCTCACCATCTCGCCACACCACAGCGCCCAGGCCACCGCGCCGCTGCCGCTGTGCCACCCAGGCTTGAGCGCGCGCGCGGAAACCAGACGGAACACCAGCGCGCTGAGCAGAGCCTCACTCACCACGAAGCTCCCCGCCAGCAGCGGCGCGCCCACCAGGAGCGCCGTGGCGCTGCCCAGGGAGGAGAGCGGGTCGAATACCTGCAGCAGCAGGAAGCCCGGGACCACTGCGAGGAGGGTCAGCGCGTTGAGGCCCACCAGCCCCACACCGTACATGGCCTTCCAGAAACGGTGGTGGCGCTCACAGGGAGGGGCCTGCGACGGCCATCCCCCGCCCGCCTCGCCGGCCTCGTCCCTATCGCTGACGTGGCGCGTCGGTATCCCGCCCGCCTCGCAGGCCTCGCCGGCGTCGTCCACGCGAGGCGGCGGCGTCCCATCCCAGGCCTCGTCGGCAATGCCCACGCGACGCGGCGGCGTCCCATCCCAGGCCTCGTCGGCAATGCCCACGCGACGCGCCGGCGTCCCATCCCAGGCCTCGTCGGCAATGCCCACGCGACGCGCCGGCGTCCCACCCCAGCGCTCGCCCGCGGGTACGCGCGTGGTGACGACGCTGCCGGGCTCGACTTCGGCGCCCGGTCCGATGTCGGCGCCGGGCATCAGCACGCTGCGGGTGCCCACCCGCGCGCCGCGCCCGATCTGTATCTCGCCCACCACCAGCTCCGAGCCCTGCACCCACCATCCGTGCACGTCCAGTTCCCGCTCGAGCGTCGCGCCCTCGCCCACCCGGACCAGCGAGGCAGGGCTCGGCAGTGTGCCCAGGTGCACACCCGCGCCGACCTCCGCGCCCAGCAGCCTGGCCAGCCACGGCGCCCACGGGGTACCGCCCACGCGGTTGACGCGCAGCACCTCGGCGAGCCGGTCCACGAACCACACGCGCGTGGCCATCCAGCTGTGCCGGGGGTAGCGCCCCGGCTTCAGCCCGCCCAGCAGCAGGCGGCGGACCGCGGCGACGATCAGTGTGCGCCCCGGTGCGCTGACGAAGAGCAGGTAGCCCCCGATCAGGACCGGCCACGCCAGCTGCGTGCCGACACCCCACACGTTGTTCCAGGCGAAGATACCCTCCAGCCACGCGGGCACGGTGAAGCTCAGCAGCACCAGCACGCCCGCGAGCTGTGCGGCGCGCCCCCCGCGCGCGCCCACCGCGCGCTGCGGGGCAACCTCGTGGCGCTCCTCGCCCAGCGCGTCCAACCGCTCGGCCAGCTGGCCCAGTCGCCGGTACTCGTACACGTCGGCCACCGCCGCGCCCGGAAAACGCTTGCGCAGCACCGACACCAGCTTGGCCGCCGCCACCGAGGTCCCGCCCAGCGCGACGAAGTCGGCCTCAGCGGTGAGTGCCACCGGACCCAGCTGCTCGGTCCAGAGCTCGGCCAGCCAGGCCGCCGTGGCGCTGAGCGGCGCCTGCCCAGAACCGGTGGCGCTGAGTGGCGCCTGCCCAGAACCCGTGGCGCCGACAAGCGGCCACGGCAGCGCCGCGCGGTCCACCTTGCCCGCGGCGCTCATCGGCAGCGCCGGCAGGACCACCACCAGCGGCGCGAGCCCGTCGGGCAGCTGCTCGGCGAGCTGCGCGCGGGCGTGCTCGGGGTTGACATCGCCGACGACGTATCCGACGAGGATCTTGTTGGCGGCCGCCGTGCTCTGCACCGCCGCCACGGCCGCGCGCACGCCCTTGACGGCCCTCAACCGCGCCTCTACCTCGCCCAGCTCCAGCCGGCGCCCGGCGATCTTGACCTGACTGTCGCGCCGCCCGGCGAAGTCCAGACCGTGCGCGGTCTCGCGCACGAGGTCGCCGCTGCGGTAGGCGCGCTCCCAGCCCAGCGCCGGCAGCGCGCCGTAGCGCTCGGCGTCCAGCTGAGGGTCCAGATAGCGGCCCAACCCAGCGCCGGCGATGACCAGCTCCCCCGTCTCGCCGAGCGCGACCGGCGCACCGGACTCATCGACGACAGCCACCTCCCAGCCGGCCAGCGGCCAGCCGATCGTCACGGGCTCGCCGGGGCGTACGCGCGTGGCCGTGCTGACGACGGTGGCCTCGGTCGGGCCGTAGGTGTTCCACACCTCTCGCCCCTGCGCCAGCCGCCAGGCGAGCTCGGGCGGGCAGAACTCGCCACCCAGGATCAGCAGCCGCACCCCGCCGAGCGCGTCCTCATCCCACATCGCGGCGAGCGTCGGCACCGTGGAGAGCACGCTGACGCCGTGCTCAGCCAGCCACGGGCCGAGGTCGACGCCCGTGCGCATCAGCGTCCGTGGCGCGGGCACGAGCGCGGCGCCATGGGCCCACGCCAGCCACATCTCCTCGCAGCTGGCGTCGAAGGACACCGACAGCCCCGCCAACACGCGGTCCTCGGGGAAGACGCTCCACAGTTGCGCCTCGGCGTCCACGAAGGCCGCGGCCGCGCGGTGGCGAACCGCCACGCCCTTCGGCGCACCGGTCGAGCCCGAGGTGAAGATGATCCAGGCGTCATCCTCGACCCTCGCCTCCTCTGCGCGCCCTTGCTCAGCCCTCATCTCCTCAGCGCGCCGCTGCTCAGTCCTCGCCTCGTCTGACCTCGCCTCCTCAGTTTGCCCCCGCGGCGCCCGCAGGCGGCGCGGGGGCAGGCCACCCTCCAGCACGTGACTGACCCCGGCGCTCTGCCAGATCGACTCGGCGCGCGCGGGCGGGTCCTCGGCGTCCACTGGCACGTAGGCAGCGCCAGCGTGCAGGACGCCGAGAATCCCTACGTAGAGCTCGGAGGTGCCGCTGGCAAGGCGGACGCCCACCCGATCCCCCGGCCCGACCCCCTCCGCACGCAGACTCTCGGCGAGCCGCCCGGCGGCGCGGTGCAGCTCCTCGTAGGTCAGGCCCGCGTCGGGCGCATCGAGCGCGACGCGGCCGCCGTGGCGCGCGACGGTCTGCGCGAAAACCTCCAGCAGCGAGTGCCGCGGCGACGCCTGCGTGCACTCGGCGATCGCGGCCCGTGCGCTTGTGCTGTCAAGAGTGCTCATTTGCCAGCGTTAGTAACCCGCCCGGCGCGTCACTGTAGCGGTCGGCCTCCGAGTTCCGGTCGTTTGGGTTCTGCGTTTCAGGCGTCCTCGGTAGTGCGTACAGCGCCAGCGGGATATGCAGCTCAGCTGGAGGACTTCGTCAGAAAGCGGCCGACGGACGCCCGCCGCTGCGAGCCAACTGCTGCAACCCCGTGTCGAGCGGGTCCCGCGCGAGCGCCAGGCGATAGTAGGCGCGCGCCCGGGCGTAGTCCCCGCCGCGCGCCTCGAAGTCCCCGAGCAGACCCAGAGGCACCGAGTTGGTGGGTTCCATCCGTCGCGCCAGCTGCAACTGGGCGCCCGCCGCTGGGCGCTCGCCCATGCTCTCAAGCGACGAGGCCTCCAGGTAGTGCGCGTCCACCGACCACGGGTCCAGGCCCGCCGCCGAGCGCGCGTCCGCCAACTGCGCCTGCGGGGAGTGCCCCTGTTCCTCGCGCGCGCGGCGGATGCAGAAGTCCGACAGGTACAGGCTCGCGGTGAGTGCCACTGCGGCCACCAGCACGGTGGCCGCGGCCAGGCGCGAGGCCAGGCGGGGGCGCGCCGGCCTTGCATGGGAACTGCCCGCTGGAAGCCGCCTGTGAGACGTATCCCCGTTGGCTGGTACCGCGGCGGAGGGACTGCCGTTCACATGGGACCCCGCCTGCGCCTCGCGCGCCGCCCCCGTGCGCGCCAGCAGCGCCGCGGCCACCCCCAGGCACAGCACGCCCAGCGCTGTGAGCCCCGGGATGTGCCACATCCAGTCCACCAGCGACTGCCCCAGGAAGGTGGCGCCGGCGGCCATCAGGGCGCACACCTCCCGGCGCACCCCCAGCGGCGCCACGCGCCACCAGCGCCGCAGCGAGCCCACCAGCCCGAGCAGGAATAGGGCGAACAGCGCAAGCCCCACCGCGCCCAGTTCGCTGCCCAGCTGGAACAGCAGGCCGTGGGGGTCGTCGAGGTTGCGGTCGGTGCGCCGCTGCACGTAGTAGTCGAACTGGTAGGAACCCTCGCCCACGCCCCCCACGGGGTTGGCCTGCAGCTCGTTCAGGGCCACCCGCCACAGGTCATAGCGCTGGCCCCCGGTGGAGGTGTAGCGGGTGGCCGAGGTGGAGGTGGTCTGCAGGCTCTCGAACTCGGCCCACTTCACGTGCAGCTCGTGCACAGGGTCGCCGTGCACGGCGACCAGTCCGCCCACAAGGCCCGCCGCCACAGCTGCCACGAGCGCCACGCGCGCGCCCCGGCGCACGCGCGCCATCGCGGGACTGGTGGCGCGCAGGCCGGCGTCGAACACCGCCAGCAGGAAGCCGACCGCCACACCAGCCGCCACCAGCGCGACCAGCGCGTGGGCGGCGGTGGCGATGTCGGCGGCGCTCACCACCTGCGTCGGGCTCGTGAAGGCGTGGTAGGGAATGAGCAGCCGTGGCGCGGCGGCGGCCAGCAGCACAACGCTGAGCAGTGCCAACCACGCGCGGCGAACCTGGTCGGGACCCAGCACCAGCACCACCACCGCTCCGCAGCCCAGGCCCAGCAGCACGCCGCGCGACTGCGTGAGAAAGGCCAGCCCCAACATCAGCTCGGCCAGCCCCAGGCACGCCGCCCGCAGCGCACGGCTGCGCCCGCGCGTGGCGGCGGTGACGATCAGCGGCCAATAGGCGATGCAGAACAGCAGTGCAGTGGCATTGCGGTATTCCACCGGCCCGTTCAGGCGACCCGCCAGGAAGATCGCCGAGCCGTCCACCAGCATGCGCCCGAGCGTGTAAAGGGCGATCAGCGCGATGCCGCCCACCACGCCGTAGGCGGCCACGCGCAGCGCGCGCACGTCGCTGACGGCCACCAGCGGCAGCGAGAGGATCGCCGCGTACAGCGTCAGCTGCCCCGCGCCTTCCAGCGCCGCGGCCGGCGAGGCCGACCAGGTGGCCGACAGCGCGGCCCACGCCGCCAGCCCCCAGGCGCCGCCGAGCGCCAGCGCCAGCCAGCGATCGGGTAGCCGCTGGGCGCCGCCGCGCAAGACGAGCGTCAGCAACACCACCAGCACGAACAGCGAGGGCGGCGCCCACTGCGCGATGTTGAAGGCCCCGGCGTAGGCCGTGGCGAGGGTCAGCAGCGCCAGTACCAGCACCGTGGGGCCCGCCACCAGCCAGATCGAGGCGCGGTGCTCATGGGCCGGCGCGGGTGCGCGGAATCCCGGCTCACCCGCATAAAGCCCAGGATCGAACCCGAAAGATGCCTCCGCGGCGCCCTTACGCGGCAACGATTTGGCCACATCGGCGGTCAGGGAGTGATCTAGATTCGTCGCCATGAGGGCTGTGTCGATCAGCGGTGCGCGGAGAGCGGGAGCGTTGGTGTTGGGCGTTCTGGCTTCTCTGATGGGTCTTCTGAGCGGTGCGGCGGAGGGCCGGGAAGCGGTGAGGACCGATCCGCAGGCCGGCAGCCCGGCGGGGGTCATCTATGCGATCCCGTTGGATAGTGGCCGACGCGACGCCGCCCCCGTGTTACCTGTTGGTAGCCGGCACGGCGCTTCCGGCGGGGGGACCACGACGAGCAGCGGCGGGCCGGGCGGGGGCGCCGGGAGCGGCGGCTCAGGCGGCAGCTCGGGAGGTTCCGGAGCAGGCGCCGGCGGGCAGGCCGGTGGATCCTCGGCTGAGGGCGGTTCCGCGGGCCCAGGGGGCTCTGGGGGCGCCGGCTCGGTGTCGGCAGCGACCGGCCAGAGCGCCGGTGCGGCGAGCACCCCCAACGAGGGCACCGCCGGCGACCCGTCCTCGATCCACTCCGAAAATGGCTTCGGGTCCTCCTCGCAGGTGCCGGGAGTGAGCCCCGCCGCCGCGCAGACCGGCGCGGGCGTGCCCTCGGCCCACGCGGCAGGCTCGACGCTGCCCAACTATCTGCTGATGGCGCTGATCGCCCTTGCGGCAGTCGCCGTGGGGCTCGTGGCCAGCCGCGCCACCCACCAGCCCCAGGCCGAAGGACCGCACGCGACCGGACCGTGACCGAGGCGAGCATGTTGTCCAACCCACGGAAGGGAAGCCAAGGGCGCACAGCTGAACGTGGCGCGCAGGGACGCGGAGTGCGCACACTGCTGCTGGTGCGCACCGGGGCCAGCCATGACGCGCGTGTGCTGCGCGCCGCGCGGGTGGCCGAGCGGACAGTCGGCGGTGGGACGCTAATCGTGGGCGTCGCCACGGCAGACGCTCCGGCGGGCGAGACGACGGTGGAAGGCGTGCGGGTGCTGCGACTGTCGATTGGCCGGCGGGGGCCTGTGTCCGGGAGTGTCGCCCTGGCCGCACCCGCTGCCCCGGCCGCGCCATCGCCGGGCGCCTCTGCAGGCCGCCTGGCGTGGAGAACCCGCTCCAAGCGCGTGCTCAGTGGCGCGTCGTTCGCCTGGCAGGCCCTGGCAGTGGCTCGCCGCGAGCGCCCCGCGCTGGTGCAGGCCAATGACTGGAACACGATGTGGTGCGCGCTGGCGATCAAGCTCACCTGCGGGGCACGGGTGGTCTACGACACCCACGAGCTATGGCCCGATCGCAACGGGCGCTGGGAGTGGCGCTGGTGGCTGCTGGCAAGCGAGGCGCTGTTCGTGCGCGCCGCCGACGCCGTTATCGCCGCCAGCCCCGGATACGCCGACGCGCTGGCAGAGCGCTACCGCGTGGAGCGCCCGACGACGATCCGCAACATCCCCGAAAACGTGGCCCCCGTGGCAGCGGGCGGAAGCCCCCTCCAAGCATCGGGCAATGGCCATGCAGACCGATCGAGCAACGGCCACACAGATCCATCGGGCAACAGCTACCCCCCAGCCCCGCGCGAAGGCCCTCTGGTGGTGTACGTGGGCGGCCTGATGCCGGGCCGCGGCCTGGAGCAGACGATCGACGCGCTGGCGCTGGCGCCGGAGGTGCGGCTGCGGGCGGTGGGACCGGGCGCGCAGAGCTACCGCGCCAGCCTGATCGAGCGAGCCGCCGCGGCAGGCGTGGGCGAGCGGCTGGAGCTCGAGCCACCCGTCCCCCCCGCAGCGGTGGCGTCGGTGCTGAGAGAGGCCACCGCGGGGCTGTGTCTGTTCCAGCCGATGTGTCGCAGCTACGAGCTGGGGCTGCCCAACAAGCTGTTCGAGTACGCGGCGGCGGGGGTACCGATGCTGGCCAGCGACCTGCCGGTGATGGGAACGATCGTGCGCGAGGAGAGGCTTGGCGAGGTCGTGCACCCGAGCGACCCGGCCGGCATCGCGGCGGGCCTGCGGCGCCTGTGCGAGCCCGGTCGCTGGAACTCCAGCGAGACGGCGCGCCACGTGCGGGCGTTTGCGCAGGCCAACGACTGGGACAGCGAGGCGCGGGTGCTGGCCGGGGTCTACACGGGCGTCCTCACACGGCGCGCGCGGGGAACCGGGTAGGCGATGAGGTGGGCATGATCGGCTTGAACGGCCGTAAGACGGGCAGGACCTCCGGTGGTGAGCGACCGGCCGCCGGGGCAGACGCACTCGCCGCCCCGCAGGCGAGGAATGGCGTGGAGGGCCAGAACAGTCAGGCACACCAGAATGGCCTGGAGGACCAGGAGAGCTCGAAGGGCTTGGAAGACTCGAAGGGCTTGGAGGACCATGAGGACCCGAAGGGCTTAGAGGGCTTGGAGGACCAGGAGGGCCCGAAAGGCCCGAAGGGGCAGGAGGACCGGGAGGACCAGCGATCGGACGCGATCGCGCCGGCCGAGACCGACGAGGCCTCCGCCATGGACTCCTTCGGAGAGTATCCGCCCGAGCGGTGCGTCTCCCTGCGGGGGACGCCCGCCCTGATCGGCTTCGCTCTGCTCGCCGGCATCGTCGTGTGGTGGTTCCTGCGGGCACGCCAGGAGGGCGAGACATGGGATCTCGGCGCTGTCTATGAAGGAGGTCAGGCCGCCTGGGCAACCGGGCATCCCGAGCAGCTGGCAAGCTGGATCGCCACACCCCTTGTGGGTTTCGTGATGGCGGTCGTGAGCCGCGTGGTGAGCGAAGGTCAAGCGACCTTCCTGAACGACCTGCTCAACGTCATCGTCGTCGTCGGGGTCGTGGCAATCGTGCTACGCCGCCTGCGCGGCGTGCTCTCGCCCGTGTGGTGGTGGGTGACCGCATTTGCGCTGCTCAGCTTTGGGCCGATGATGTCGGCGGTCTGGTGGCATCAGTTCGACGTGTTCGCGTTGGTGTCCTCGCTCGGCGGATTCGACCTCCTGCGACGGGGGCGCACCCGCCAGGGAGCCGCCGTGATCGGCGCCTCCGTGGCGTTCAAGCCACTCGCGGTCCTGCTCCCGTTTGTGCTGCTCGCGCAGCGCGAGACACGCCGCGCGGGAGCGGAAGCGCTTGGATGGGCAGTCGGGCTGACGGTGACGGCACAGTGCTTCATGGCCTGGCGCGCGGACAGCCTTGGCCCACTGAATCCCTTCAGGGTGTTGGAGAACTTCAACACCGCCTCCGGCCCCACGACGTTCCGCGCCTGCGACGTGGAGAACTTCGCGCCCAGCTCGGTGCTCTGTCAGCTCGTCGGCAAGGGACACTGGTCGCTGCAGCACATCGTGGTGTTGGCCGGAGTCGCGCTGATCGCCCTGTGGGTCATCGAGGCACTGCGAGGAGTGCGACCGTTGAGCTGGGAGGTGTTCGCGTTTACGTGCGCTCTGTCGATAATGGCGAGCCCCGTCTCCTGGAGCCACTACCAGGTGATGCTGGCGCCACTCTTCCTGCTCCTGCTCGTGCGTTTCACGCGCGAGCGGGCGACACTTGGCACATCTGCCGGACTGGCCGTGGCGTTCGTGCTCGTCTCACTGTCGTGGCGCCCCAACGGCACCCTGGTCGGCGCCGTGCGTGGGATCTTCACCAACTTCTCCTTCACCGGCGTCTCCGAAAGCCAGGCGGCGTGGAGTCCGGTCATGGACGTCGCCCAGCTCGCCCAGTACGTGCTCATCTTCACAGGAATAATCTGGTACACGCGGAGGAGGTGGTACACGCCGAGTGTGTCTGCGTCGACGGGCACGCTGAAGACCGCGCCGGCCCCAGCCGGGCCAGAGGCCCGCTCCACGGCGCTCACCCTGCGTCCCGCCGTCGCCGAAGAGAGTGCCATGGCCAGGCACAACCGCGCACAGGCGTCACAGGCGCCGCAGTCAGCGCAGGCATCACACGCGCCGCAGCCAACACAGACATCACAAGCGCCGCAGTCAGCACAGGAGCCGCGGGCGTCACAGGACCCGCAGTCGGCACAGCCGTTGCAGGCACCTCACCCAGCCCAGCTGGCGAAACCCCAGGAGCACCGTGAGACCGCCGCGCCCGCATACGAAGGTCGCCTCCAGGGCATCGCCGGCGGGGCGGTGATCGGCTGGGTCTGGACCCCGGAGGATCCGCAGCTGCACGTACCGGTCACCGTGGTGGTGGACGGCGAAATCGTAGGAGAGGGCTGCGCGGAGATCAAGCGCAATGACCTCGTCGAGGAGGGCATCGGCGATGGCGAGCATGGCTTCGTGGTGAGACTCCCAGGATCGATGCAGACACCCGCGCGACACAGGGTTCTCGTACTCGCGGGCAGCGAGCGAGCGCCGCTGCCTCCATCGCCGTCGTTCTGGCAGGAGCCCGCATCGGACGGCACATGGAGCGACGTCGTATTCGAGCCCGGCGGAACCCTCTCGGCTCAGGTGCCACCCCCTCCGCAGCGCGCACAGGCCCAGGCCGTCATCGAGCCGGACGGCTGGTTGTACAGCTTTGATGAGGAGGGGAGCCGCGAAGCGCGCGACGAGGGTGAGCAGCAGGGACTGGTGGAGATGCTGTCCGCCAACGCTCACAGGTGCGCGGAGCTGGGGATCGCCTACGTCCCGGCGCTGGTGCCGCGCAAGCGCGATGTCCTTGCCGGCAGCGATGAGGACTCGCGCGGGTGGGTCGCCGAAGTGGTGGCGCGGCTGCGCGATGTCGACCACGTCGAGCTGCTCGATCTGCTGGGGGTGCTGCGCGACGCGACCCACCACGGTTCGCCCTACCACCGCACGGATGCCGACTGGAACGATCGCGGCGCGTTCTTCGTCGCGCGGGCCCTCATGAAGGAGGCCCACAGACGCGAGCCCGCGCTGCGCCCACCTGCGCTGGCGGACCTGCACCTGCTGTCGATCCCCGCCCACCGGGGAACGCTGGCCGACGTCCCGCGGCTGGAGCGCACCGCCGAGGGCTTTGAGCCGAGCGAGCGAGCCGTGGAGAGCGAGACGGGGCTGGCGGTGGACCCCAGTCCATTGCGGGCGATGCGAATGCCCGTCGAGCAGCACCTCGCGCAGGCCGCGCCGACCCACCTGCGCGTGTACGCGAGGCCGGAGTGCGACGAGCAGGCGCGCGTGGCGGTGGTCGGCGACGCGGCGGCGCTGTCGCTGATCCCCTGGCTGGCCGAGCGCACCAGCAGGACCACCTTCTTCTGGGCCCGCGCGCTGCCCATGGTGCAGTTGGAGCTCGAGCTGCCGCGGGTCGTCTTTCACCTGATCCGCGAGGCGGATCCGCTCGGCGAGTCGCCGGTACAGGAGTCGAGCGCCGCGGACTCCACGCAGCTGGCCGACACCGAGCCCCTGCCAGGGCCGGTCGGACCGGTTAGCCACCAGACACCGCCCTCCGCCCCGGTCGGCGTGGCTGCGAGCGAGCTGGTCGCAACGGCCCGGGCGGGCGCCGAGAGGGCAGGCGCGCTGCTGAAGCGCCACGCATGGACGCTCGCGCTGGTGGTGGCGCTCACCGCGCTGAGCTGGCCGATCACCCACGTCGAGGGGGCCGCAGGGCTGGACGAATCGTGGGTTGTAGGGCTGAGCCTCGCGGTGGCGCACGGCCTGGCGTTTGGACAACAGGTGGTCTTCACCTACGGACCGCTCGGCTTCGGCCTCGTCCCAGCCGCGATCACACCTGGGACGTTCTTCGCCGGCATGCTGCTCGGAGGTCTTATCCAGCTGGCGCTGGTGGCCGTGCTGCTCGCCAACCTGCGGCGCAGGATGAACCTGCTCGCGGCGAGCGTGCTCACCCTGCTCGCCGCGAGCCTCGTCGGCTGGGTGGGCGCCGAGCCGCTTACCGCGATCACCTTTGGCCTGTTGACCTTGACACTCACCACGCCCGCCAGCCGCAGGGAGCAGGCTTTCCGCAGGCTGGCGCTTGGCGGGGGAGCGCTCGTCGGCTTTGCGCTGCTGGTCAAGCTCAACGACGGCATCGCCACGGGCGCGGTCCTCGCTGTGGGCCTGTTCGCAAGCGACGACCGCCGCCACAACTACCCCCGCGCGGCCGCGAGTCTGCTGGGCACGCTGCTGGCGCTGTGGCTGCTGCTGGGCGAGCCCCTGGGGGCGCTGCCCGACTACCTGCGCAATGGCTACGACGTGATCGGAGGCTACGTCGAAGCGATGGGCCACAACTCCGTCGGTCAGTGGCAGCTGCTGGCGGTGTTGGGCTCGGCGATCGTGTTGAGCGTTGGCGCTTGGCGAGCCCTCGCCACGGAGCGTCCCCGCCGCGGCGCGGCGCTGGCCGGCGCCGTGCTGGTGGTGCACTACTTCATCGCGCGCGAGATGTTCGTGCGCTACGACGCGGGCCACGTGGCGTTCATCGCGCTGCTGGCGGCGGTGGCGCTGCTGATCCCGTGGCCCAGAGCTCAGCGTGGGATGGGCCTTGCGCTGGCAGCTATGCTCGCCTTGGCGGCGTTCGCGTCGCTGAGCGGTCCGGTCGACGTGGTCATCGACCCGCTGGGTGACGCCGGCCGCCTGGAGACCCAGGTGGGCGAGGTGCTGCATCCCGCCGCGCCGATCGCTGAAGGACGCTTGGACGTGCGCCACCACGAGGGGATCCCGCTGGCGATGGCGCAAGCGCTGCGCGGCCACTGCGTCAGCGCCGAGCCAGACGAAATCGCCGCCGTATGGGCGCATGCGAAGTGGCGCTGGTGCCCGCTGCCGGTGTTCCAGTCCTACACCGCCTACACCGCTCGCCTGGACCAGCTGAACGCCGCGGCCTACGCCAACGCGCGCCACGGACCCGACCGCGTGCTGCGCCAGGTCGACGAAGCGATCGACAAACGCAACCCGATCTGGGAATCGCCTGCGGCGATGCTCTCGCTGCTGTGCCACTTCACCGAAATCGAACACAGCGGCGAATGGCAGACGCTTAAGCGCGTGCCCGACCGCTGCGGCACCCCATACACGCTGGAGACCATTCACAGCTCGCTTGGTGAGACGATCGCGCTGCCCGCCCCACCCGCGAACGCCGTGATGGTGGCGGCAATCGATGGCGTGCAGGTCGCTGGCTGGGAACGTCTGGAGACGCTGTTTGCGCGCGCCAAGGAACGCTTCGTGACGGTCAACGGCGAAAGCGCCCTGCGCTTCCGCGTGCCTCCTGGCACGGCCGACGACGGTCTGATCCTTGCCGTGCCCCCCGCCGCCGACTATGCCGCGCCGTTCAATCTCAACATGAATCCACACACGCTGAAGGTCGAAGTCGAGGGCCACAGCTCCGGGGCGATCTCGGTGCGGCTGTTCGCTGTGCCGATTCAGTAGGTGGGTGTGCCGAGAGCAAGCCACCGAGGCGCGACGTCACAGCACTCGCGCCATGCGCACAACGTCCGCGCCACGGTTATAGCGCCCGCGTTACGGTGTGCTCGTTCTCACGCAGCCAGCCGTGTATATCTTCGAGAATCTGGCGCGCCCCGCGGCGCGGCTGCCAATCGGTGAAGTGGCGCAGGGCGCGGGTGTCGGAGAGGTAGATACGCACATCGCCCACCCTGGTCTCCGCGGTGGCGGCGACGTCGAGGTGGTTGCCGGTGATCTCCCCGCACAGCTGCGAGGTTTCTTTCAGCGAGAGGCTGACGGGCGCACCACCGCCCACGTTGACCACCGCCCCGGACCAGTGCTCAGGCCGCACCAGCTGGTCGTCGACCAGCTCGGCGAGGTCGGCCACGTGCAGCAGGTCGCGCACTTGCTTGCCGCTCCCCCCGAAGCCGATGTAGGAGAGGGACCGGCGAAAATGGAAGGCGAGCATCCAGTGCGTGAAGACGCCCTGGTCGACCTTGCCCATCTGCCACGGCCCGGCGACCACGCCGCAGCGGTCGATCACAGTGTGCAGGCCGAAGCTCTCAGCGTACTCGGCGACAAGCAGCTCGGCAGCCAGCTTGCTGGCCCCGTACAGCGTGCGGGCGCCTCCCAGCGGAAAGTCCTCGGCCACACCGCTGGCCGAGGCTCCCGGCAAGGACTGCTCCTCCAACAGCTCGAAGCGGGTCTCGGTCTCCTCAAAAGCGAGCTGGTTGAGCGCCGCCACGGGGTAGACGCGGCTGGTGGAGAGGAACACGACCTGCGCTTTGTGTCTGGCTGCCGCCTCCAGGCAGTGGTAGGCGCCCAGCAGGTTGGTGCGCACAAGAAAGCCGGTGGCGCCGTCCACGCCGGCCATCACCGAGGGCTCGGCCGAGCACTCCAACAGGGCGTCGAAGGACCCGGCGGCGCGCAGGTCCTCGGGCTCGCGCACGTCGCCGTGCACGAAGCGCACCCCGGCCTCGCGCAGGCGCGGGAGGTTGAGCTCCGAGCCGCGGCGATGCAGGTTGTCGAGCGCCACGACATCCCAGTCCGGGTGCCGAGCAACCACCTCCAGTGCCAGGCTGGCCCCGATGAAGCCGGCGCCGCCGGTTACGAGAACGGTGCGGGCGTCCATCGACGCTGCGCTCCTTCCTCATACCGTCGGAGACGGCCGCCGGCCGTTATCGCGGCGAAACCCCGCGCTCGACTGCAGCCCACGGTGCGCCTCAGGCAACCGCCGTCTCGTGACCGGCGCTCCAGCGTTCGACGTTGCGGTCGTGGATCTCCTGCAGGACTTCCCGGATGCCCGTGGTCAACCGCCACTGCGGGTGGTCGCGCTTGAAGGCCTCGAGGTCGCTGATCCACCAGCGGTGGTCTCCCGTGCGCGCCTGCGGCGAATAGGAGCGCTCCAAGCGCCGCCCGGCGATCTCCTGGCAGAGCGCGATCGCCTCGAGCATCGAGACGTTGCTCTCCCGGCCACCGCCGAGGTTGTAGACCGCGGCGGGCTGGGGGTTGAGGTGAAAGGCGTGAAACGCCCGCACGACGTCGCAGGCGTGGATGTTGTCGCGCACCTGCTTGCCCTCGTAGCCGAAGACGGTGTAGGGCTCGCCTGTCACGGTGCACTTCATCAGGTAGGCGAGGAACCCGTGCAGTTGTGCGCCGGCGTGCTGCGGGCCGGTCAGGCAGCCGCCACGGAAGCAGACCGTGGGCATCTGAAAGTAGCGGCCGTACTCCTGCACGAGCAGGTCGGCAGCCGCCTTGCTTACACCGAACAGGCTGTGTGTGGAGCGGTCGATCGACATCTCCAGGTCGATCCCGCCGTACCAGCGGTGCTCGATGGGCAACTCCAAACGGGTATCCAGCTCGATCAGCGGCAGGTGGTTGGGAGTGTCGCCATAGACCTTGTTGGTGGAGGTGAAAACGAATGTCGCGTCAGGTGCGTACGCGCGCGCGGCCTCGAGCAGGTTCAGCGTCCCCTGCGCGTTCACGGTGAAGTCGGTATGCGGCTCGGACGCCGCCCAGTCATGGGAGGGCTGGGCCGCGGTGTGGATCACCAGCTCGATGCGCTTGGCGTATCCGGCGAGCACCCGCTCGACACCCTCCCGGTCGCGAATGTCAAGTCGCAGCGGGTGAAAGGCGTCGCCCAGCTCGGCCAGCGACCGCTCGGTGTTGCGGGCGGTTGATGCCTCGGGGCCGAAGAAGTAGGCGCGCATGTCGTTGTCGATCCCCACCACGTCGAAGCCCTGCTCGGCGAAGTAGCGCACGGCCTCTGAGCCGATCAGCCCGCCCGAGCCGGTGACGACCGCGACCGGGTTGCTCATTTCGAGACCTGGGCGAAACTGCGCTCTACATGGGCCACCGGGGAACGCAGCAGCGGCATACCGTCGGGGACGCCCATCGTCAATGCCGGTGCCAGCGCCGGCGTCGGTGCGGGCGCTGACGCAGGTTCGGACGAAGGTCCGTCGGCCACCCTGGCACCCTCGGCACGACGCGAGGGCCGCAGCGAGGACAGCCCGCCGTAGCGAACGACCATCAGAACCAGACCGGCGAGGGTGATCGGTACGAAGACGACCAGGCGCACCAGCAGCCCAAAGGAGAGCGCCTGACTGCCGTGCACGTGCATCGCGCCCAGGCCGACCTGGATCGCGGCGTCGTAGGTGCCGAGATAACCGGGGGCAGCGGGAATCGCCGCCGCGAGGCTGGAGAGCACCACCAGGAAGCAGCCCTGCAGGAGATCCAGGTGCAGGTGCAGCGCTCCTCCCACGAGCCAGTAGACGAACCCCTCCCCCACCCAGACCGCGGCGGTGAGCAGCACGAGCAGCGCACCCTGGGCGCTGAGCAGGTTGCGGGTGGCGAGTGTCAGCGAGGCCATGCGCCGGCCCAGTCCATCGGAGAATCGCGCACGGGCGATCCGCCACGCGGCGACCAGCACCAGCGCCAGTGCAACCAGCGCCAGCCCCGCCGTGGTGCCGAGCTTGGAGAGGCCCCGCACTTCGGTAGCGGTCACGATCGCGAGCACAAGCAGCAGGCCGAGTAGGGCAAGGACATCGAGCAGCCGTTCGGCGATGAGCGTGCCGAGGATCGTGACCCGCGAGCAGCCCGTGCGCCGGCCGAGAAAGAAGATGCGCAACAGCTCGCCGCCCCGCGCCGGCAGCACCGCGTTGCCCATGTAGCCGACTACGATCAGCGCCTGCGTGTCGACCATGCTCGCCTGCACGCCCGCGCGGTGGAGGATCAGGTACCAGCGCAGACCCCGCACGAGGCTCACGCCCGCATATACGAGCACGGCGAGCGCCAGCAGCAGCTGGCTGGTGCCGCCACTGGGCCAGCGCGGCGCCTGCTGGTGCAGCGCCCACCACACGACCGCCGCCAGCGCGCACAGCGAGATGGCCGGTCCGGCGAGTCGCAGCCATTGTGCGCGGCGCTGCGCGAGCAGACTCACGCCCGTACCCGGGGGCCGGGGGCCGGGGGCCGTGCCGTTGGCGCTGCGCAGCGGACCCAAGCCGTCCCCACCGCGCTTGCCGGCGACCCCTCCAGCAGGTCGTCGGCGCGCAGGCCCGAGCGCACACGCAGCCTGCCGGCGCGGGCGATCTCCGGACGCCTGTAGTCACCGCGGCTGAGGTGGTGCTCGAGGAAGACGTAGAGCACGATGAACGTGTAGCGGCTGCCCATCTCCTGCAGTCTCAGCTTGGAGACGCCGCTGGCGCGGTTGGTCCAGGTGATCGGGACCACCTGGAAGGTGTGTCCTCTGGTGAGCGCCTTCAGCGGCATCTCCACCGTCAGGTTGAAGTGGTTTGACAGGAGCGGCTGGATGTTGTCGATCACCTCGCGCCGATAGGCCTTGAAGGCGTTGGTGGTGTCGTTGTAACCGTGGCGAAACATCACCCTGATGGCAAAGTTCACAACCCGGTTGACGAACAGCTTGAGCAGCGGGTAGCCGTGTGTGGCGCCACCCTTGACGAAACGCGAGCCGAAGGCGCAGTCGAACCCTTCGCTGAGCACCCGGTGGTAGCGGACCAGGTCGGCGGGCGAGTCCGAGCTGTCGGCCATGAAGATCGCCACGGCGTCACCGGTGTAGTGGTCAAGCCCGGCGCGCACGGCGTGGCCGAAACCGGGCGGCAGGTGCGAGCGGATGCAGCGAACCGTGGGGTTGCGCATCGAGACCTCGTTGACGACTCCCGCCGTGCCGTCGGAGCTCGCATCGTCGACCACCAGGATCTCGTGCGGGATGCGCGCCTGCGTGAGCGTGTCGGCCAGCGTCGTGACGGTGGCGCCGATCGACTCCACCTCGTTGTGGGCGGGGATCACTACCGAGAGGCGCAGCGGCGCGTGTGCGTCCTGCACCCCGTCGCGTTGCGTGCTCGACGGCGCCATCTTGCTGTGGGAAGCTATTCGCGGGCTTCTGGGCTGTTGTTATTCCTCTGTGATTTCAGGCCCTCCCCGCAACAGGCCACCATCCACGAAAAGGTGACAAGACGCCCGTCGGCATCACGGGCTTGGATACCGACCTAGGGCTTGGCAAGGTCCGCAAAGACGTTGCGCATGAAGTGCTGCAGGCGCTCGTCGCCGTACCCCGGGCGTCCCCAGGGGTCGAGGCCCCAACTGAACTGCAGGGAGCCGGCGGCAAAGACCTTCGCGCCCGAAGGCGCCGTGTAGCCGATCGCGTCGGCGTTGGAGAGCCCGTTCTCGTAGTGGAAGAACACCGTCGCTCCAGGCGGCTCGGAGCCTTGCAGGAGCGCGTCCCACTCATAGCCCACGAGACCCTTGAGCCGGGCGGGGTATTCGAAGCCCGTGCCCTGCATCCACGGGTGTGAAAGGCACTCGCGCACGAGCTCGTAGTGGCGCGGCTCTCCGGGCTTTCCCAACCCCTCCTGGTACTGCACGCCCCACAGCTCGCACTCCGGGCGCGCCGGCTGCAGGTCGCGGAACTTCTCGGTCTTCAGCGCCAGCTCGGGCTCTGGGTCCTGCGCGCGCCAGCGGTACTCGACCATCGTGCGCTCTTCGTCCTCGAAGCGGATCTGCCAGTAGCAGCTGTTGGCCCCCATGCAGACCAGGTTGGCCCCCCCGGCCAGGGCCGCGTCGAAGGCGTCGCGCATCTCGCGCGTCCAGTACTCGTCGTGGCCGGAGGTGACCAGCAGACGGTGCCCGGCGAGGCTCCACGGTTCGCGGTGGGTATCCACGTCGGTGGTGTACGCCACGTCGAAACCCTCGCGCTCCAGGAAGCGCAGCAGCGGGTAATCCCACACGAACGGCCAGCGAGCGTTTACCACCAGCTCCGACCATGCGGCGTAGGGACGGTCGAAGCTCACCTTCACCGCCGCCACCTCCTCGGTGGAGTTGGAGGTGTAGAGGCTCTTGCCGCCCCAATTGTTGTACGCCTGGGCGGTGGTCACCGGCTGCTGGACGAGGATGTCGGCCGTGACCCCCAAGGGCGCGCGGACCACGAATGGAACGAAGGCGTCCAGTCCCTCGTGCTCTCCGGAGGTGAGCAGCAGGCGCGCGACGTACACACCGCTGACCCAGTCCTCGCCGACGGATATGACGTCGGTCACCGGCCAGCAGGCGGAGTCGATCTGGGGTCCAGGTATGGGGTCGGGCACCTCGCGAGCCACTCCGCTGAGGTCTCCCTCGGGCGGGTAGGTCGCCATCGCACGCGCCCCGTCGCCGTCGTACCACCCCAGCCTGTATACGAGGATCCGGTAGCGCTCGGCCGGGCGCGTGCTCACGTGCAGCTCCAGCAGTTCCCCCGGCCGGACGCTGCACTGCGAGGAGTAACCCTCGATCGTGTGCGTCGGGGCGTGCCTGCCCCACCACCCTCCTCCCGCGCCCTCGCGGGCGTTCTCCCTGGCAATGTCGTTGACGTGGTCCAATGCAACGCTGTTCATGTTCGTCCGCCCCCCTTGTCGTTCAACCTGCAGCCCCCTTTTCACAGACGAGCAGATGACCGGAGTAGACCCCCTCGGCCATCTCCACCACCACGACCTCCTGGAAATGGCCGCGCACGAGATCCGGCAGGTCGGCGCCGAAGCTCCACACGTTGCCGAAGCCGTCGGCCTCCTGGCGCACAGAGCGCGGGCGGCGCACATCGAAGGGTATCTCCAGCAGCGCGCTGCCGCCGGCGCCAAGCACGCGTGAGATCTCGGCCAGCGCGCCCCCGTAGTCGGCGATCTCCTCGATCACGTGCTGGGCCATCACCAGCTGCAGCGAGGCATCGGCAAAGGCCGACAGGTCTCGCGCGTCGGCCTCGAAGTCGATGAACCCCACCGCACGTGGGTCTCGGGCGTTGCCCTCGCGCGACTGGTCGACGCTCGTGTAGACCCAGCCGCGCTCGCGCAGGAACTCGCCAAACACGCGGGGGCTCAGCGGTCCTATCTCCAGCGCCCCGCGACCGCCGCCCGCCGCCAGCAGGTGGGCCTGCGAGCGCGCCAGCGCGCGGTGGCGCTCCAGAGCGCCGCACGTCGCGCACAGCGCCGCGGGGCGCCCGGCGTGCTCGGCGAACTCGCTGTGGCTGCAGATCGGGCAGGCTTCGCTCACGGCGGGCATCGTAGGCGCCCGACGGGCCGCCAGCCCCCTCGGCCCACGTTTCTTCACAAATCGGTCACCCGTATCGCCGGGTCGCTCTGCAAAGTGTTCACATGCTGGCAGCGCCCTCCACCGCCGTCCTGTCAGCGCGCTAGCCCGTCGCACCGCCGCGCATGCAAGCGTCAACCTCCGCCACCGCGCCACCCCAAGCATCCGGGCGGCACTCGCCACTGACGCTGATGGGCGGTAGGGTGACGCGCGACACGGCGATCTACGTGCTTGGGACCTTAGTCGTGGGGCCCTTCAGCCTCTTCAGCGTGATCGTGCTGACGCGCCTGATGACGCCCGCAGCCTACGGGGAGATGGCGGTGCTGTTCGTGGCGGCCGGCGCGCTGACCACGCTCTACAACACCGGTTCGCTGCATGGAACGTTCATGTGGGTGTACGGCGCCTCAGAGGGGGAAGGCGGAGACGACGTGGATACGGGCGCACCGATCACCAGCACGCCGCGGCGCGCGATGGGCACCGGGGTGGTGATGACGCTCGTGATCGTCTCCCTGGCGACAAGTGTGCTGTTCCTGCTGGCGCCGGCGATCTCGCACAGGTTCTTCCAGAGCGTGCACGCCGCGCCCTCCGCCATACGCTGGGCGGCGGTGTCGGCTGCCGCGGGGTCGCTGTGGCGGCTGACCGTGAACGTCTTTCGCATGGAGCGCCGCGCGATCTCCTTCGGGGTGTTCAACGCGCTGCGCCCGCTGTTCGTCGTCAGCTGCACGGTGCCGCTGGTGGCGCTCGGATTCGGGGTCAACGGGGCGCTCGCCGGCACCGCGCTGGGCTCGCTGGTAGCCGCCAGCGTGTGCGTGGCCGTCGCGCACCGCAGCTACGCGCTGGCGTTCTCTTGGTCGGACGCGCGCGAGATCGCGCGGCGGGGCGCGGTGGTGGTGGTACCGGTCCTCTGCCTTTACACCGTGCACAGCGGGGACATCATCATCCTCTCCCACTTCGCCCCCGCCAGCGAGCTGGGCGTCTACCGCGTCGCCAGCCGTTTCGCCGTGGTCCCCTCCTACTTCGCCAGCGCCTTCCTGATGGCGTGGTCGCCGCTGGAGCGCGGCCTGCTGTTCCTGGCCGCCTACCGCCACGCAGGCCAGGAGCGCACGCGGGCGACGCTGCTCACCTACTACCTCGTCGCGGCGCTGAGCATCGTGCTGGCGCTCGACGTCACCGCCTTCGCGCTCGTGCAGCTGGCCGGACCGAGCTACCGGCAGGCGGCGCCGCTGATCCCCCTGTTGAGCCTCTCCTTCGTGGGCTACGGGGCGTTCATCGTACTGGTCAGAATCTTCCGCCTGCCACAGCGGCACATGCTCTGGTTCGGGATCAGCGCGGCGTTCGTGGTCGCGCTCGACATCGGTACGAGCCTGGTGGTGATCCCCCTGCTGGGCGCCTATGGCACCGCGATAGCCGAGCTGGTCGGCCTGGGCGCCGGCTGCGCGCTGTGGCTGGTGGTGATCAAGCGCGTGGAGAAGGTCCCTTCACCGCTCGAGGGCAGGCGCACGGCCTGCCTGGGCGCGATCGTCCTGGTGCTGGCAGCCATCCAGCTGATCGGTCTGCGGCTGTGGCCGGGCGCCCGCGTGGAGGTGCTGACCCTGATGGTGCTCGTCTACGTGACGCTGCTGCTGAGCCTGAAGGTGGTGCCGCTCGAGCACCTGCGCCCGCTGGGGCGCCTGGCCAAGCACGCCGTTGTGGGCAGAGTGGGCTCGCACAATCCCACGCACCACCTCGCCGATCTGACGCGCGAGCGGCGCGCGCTGCTGGCCACGCTGCTGCGCGACCGCACGCCGCTGGCGGTCGCGGCCGACCGTCTGGGACGCAGCGAGCAAGCGCTGCGGGGCGAGTTCGTCGCCACCCTGCGCGAGCTTTCGCACAGCGGCTCTCCCCACGGCGAGCTCGACTTCGAGGTCGGCTCCTATCTGCTCTCAGAGGAGCCTGAAGCGCACCGTGACCTGGTCGCGCGGCGGCTGGTCGAGGAAGGCATTGACCCGATCGAGCTGCTTGCACTCGACGAGGCGCGCCGGCGCCTGCAGGGCGCCCCGGCGCAGGTGTGGATGACCGACGGAGGGCCCGTTTCGACGCACCTCACCCCCCGTGCCGCGCTGGAGGAGCTGGCGGCGCACCTGCACGAGCTGGAGTCCTCAACCCGTCTGGCAGCGATCGCGATCCTGCGCGACGGGCGTACAGCGGCGGAAGTGGGAGCGCAGCTGCGTATCCCCGAGAGCGTCGTGGCAGCCCGCGTGGTGCGCCTGCTCAGACGGATCGGCCACCTCGGCAGCGGCGGACCGGAGGACGTCTCCGTGGGCATTGCGTTGTTCGGCGAGCGGCGTCCCGGGGCCCGCGACACCGTGCAGGCGCGGGCCGTCGGGCACTACTACGACCACCTGCGCCAGGCGCCGCGGCGGCGCTGGCGGCGCGCCGGCCTGGGCGAGCGGGCTACATCCGCGACAGGCCAGCTGGAAACGGCCTGAGCCGGCGATGCGAATCGAGATCGGAGCGGGAACCAAGCCTACCCCCGGCTACGTGCACGTCGACGCAGTGGCCCTGGAGGAGGTGGACGTGATCGACGACGGGCGCACGCTGGCGAAGTTCGACGAGGGCGTCGCCGAGGAGATCTACTCACATTGGTTTTTGGAGCACGTCGCGCGCCACGAGGTCAAGCCGATGCTCGCGCGCTGGCGCGAGGTCCTGCGCCCGGGCGGGAAGCTGCGTGTGGTGACCAACAACCACGAGGCCCACAACCGCTGCCTGGCGACCGGCGAGATCTCCTTCGAGGAGTGGTCCTACCTGATCTATGCCGTGGAGAACAAGCGCGGGTACAACGTGTGGGACGTCCACAAGTGCGCCTGGAGCCAGGATCTGCTGCGCGCGACGCTCGAGCGGTGCGGCTTCGTGGACGTCGAGGTCTCTGCCCAGTGGGCCTGTCGCGAGGAGGACGGCCGTCTGAAATGTCCGGCGCTGATTGCCGAGGCGTTCAAGCCGTAAGGACAGCCTGCTTTTCCTGCACGAGCCTGCCAACCGCCCCATCCACCAATCTGGTCATCACCGTGGCGCTGTTGCGGTGGCAGCGGCGCAGGTGGGCCTGGAAGCGGCCGTGCTCGCCGCGCATGATCTGCGTCAGGGCGGCGACGTCGCCCAACTCGAACCATCTCGTGTCTTCGGGCAGATTGGAGATCAGCGGCTCGATGCGGGTCGCCGCGACCCGTCCGCCGCAGGCGACCGCCTCGGTGCAGGGCAGGCTCCAGCCCTCGCGGTTGGCGTTCTTGACGAACAGCCACGCCGACTGGTAGAGCGCACGCATCTCGGCCGTGCTGAGACGGCTCTCGATCACCTCGATCGCGGGCGCTGTGGACTCGTCCAGGTCGAAGTCGAACAGCGTGCGCTCGTATGCCTGGAGCCACTCCTCGGGCTTCCACTTCCACGTCTTGATCGTCAGCCGCACGTCGTCGTTCGCGGTGAAGGCGGCGCAGTAGGCGCGCAGCGTGTGGCGCCAGTTCTCACGCGAGGAGGAGCCGCCCAGATTCTCGTGCAGGGTCAGGAACCTGCACGTGCGCCCTCTCGGGGGGAAGTAGGACTCGGTGTCGATCCCCAGCGGGATGACCTCGATCGGGACGCTCACTCCCTCCGCGCGCCACATCCGCACGTTCCAATCGGTGGGGGTGATGAGCAGATCGAGCCGGTTGAGGATCGGCACCCAGTCGCGCTTTTCAGCGGGCAGATGGTCGAGCTCGTGCATGGCGATGGCCGCCGCTGGCACCGGGCGTCCGAACTTGATCCTCCCCGGAGGGCACACGAACAGGGCGAGGTCCATCCCGCGAAACTCTTTGAACTGAACCTCGTGCCCCAGCTCGGAAAGGCCCTGCCCCAGGGCCGCCGAGACCCGCCCATAGCCGTTCTCGTCCTGCAGCCTGCGGTCGCCGTCACTGAGCCAGATACGCATCGCGTTCCCTCAGGCCGCCACCGCTACGTCCATGCGCAGCTGCTGTGGATGGTGGGGGCTCTCCATATGCTCGCCGAGCATCGCCAGCAGCTCGTCGACGCGGTGCGCGAAGGTGTGGCGCTCCAACACCAGCTCGCGCCCCAGCTCTGCGCGGCGGCGGCGCTCGTGCGGATCGGCCAGCAGGCGGTCGATCAGCTCGTGCAGCTCCTCGGGCGAGCCGAAGCAGGCGACGGCGTCGCCGAAGCGCTCGGTGAGCCCCGGCACCTCGTCGCTGAGGACGAGCGCGCCGCAGGCCAGCGCGTCGTAGACGCGGTTGGAGATGTAGCCGTGCTCGCGCATGTCATCCCAATGGTCGTTCAGGACGATGCCCGCCGAGCTGTACAAGTGGTGCAGCTCGTCGTTGGACACGTGCTCGCCGAGCACGCGCGCGGTGTCGATCAGCCCCTCCCAGCCCGAGCCCCAGATGGCGAGGTCGCGATCGGTCGGCAGCAGGTCCCGCGCGATCGGGCGCAGCACGCTGCGCGAGTTGGCGACGTAGACGAGGTCGTGTGCGTAATCCTCACGCGGATCGGGGCGCATCACCCATGGATCGGCGGCCTGCTCCAGCACCTCCACGGGCGTGCGCGTGCGCGGTCTCAGAGTCTCGGCGAACAGGGGCGAGGCGACGCACACCAGGTCATAGCCGTCGCACTCCTCGCCGGTCAACCCGTCGGGATGGCTGATCGACCAGAGCACGTTGAACTGCCCGGGCTTGGTGTGGTAGTCGGAAAGGCCCTTCAGGTGCACGACGACATCGTGGACGAGGCCGTCCTCCTGCTCCCACTCGTCGAGCGTCTGGATGGCGACGCGGTGCCCGCGACGGTGCAGCTCGGCGGCGAACGAGCGCGCGTAGTGCAGATCACCCCAGCGTGCCGCCGCCTCGCGGTTGGGCGCCCCGATCTTCAGGCAGAAGCTCAGGCGCTGCTCGTGCTCGAGCAGGATCTCGCGCAGCTGGGCGGCGCGGTGGGCGTAGGTGTGCTTTGTCAGCACCACCTCGCGGTAGCGCCGCGCCAGAGCCTCCCGCCGCTGCTCGTCGCCCAGCAGTTCGTCCAGCACCGCGCGCAGCGTCTCGCGCGAGCTCCACACGGGGAACTCCTCGTCGAACAGCTCGCGCACGCCCGCCTCGCAGTTGGTCACGGGCAGCGTGCCGGCGGCCAGCGCGTCGAACACGCGCGCGTTGAGCGCCCCGTAGGGCAGCGTCGGCCCCTGGGTGTCGTCCAGCACCAGCTTGGCGCTCGCGTACGCGGCCGGCAGCTCGGTGTAGGGCAGCTCGCCGCGGGCGTGGGGCGCGAACTCGGGGACCTGCTCCCAGTCCTTGCCGTAGATCGCCAGACGCTCGCCCTCGCGCGGCTCGAGCGCCTGCTGAATGTCGCGGTCCTTGCCCCACCAGTTGCCGGTGAACACGTAGTCCACCTCGTAGTGCGCGCGGGCGGGCTGCGGCTGAAAGCGCGCCGGGTTGACCGCCAGCGGGAAGCGGATCGTGCGCCGCCCGGTGGTGCGTTCGATCAGCTCCGCGGTGCCCGCCGAGGACGCCAGCAGCACGTCGGCTCGGTCAAACCACGGCCGCTCCAGCCAGCGCTCGGTCCAGTTGCGGATCCAGGCAATGCTCACCACGTGGTCGGGCACGCGGCGCAGGTCGAAGGGGTCCATCAACGACAGCACGTACTCCAAGTCGTGCGGCAGTTCGTACCACTCCTCCCCCTTGCGCTGCACGTAGGTGACCCGCCACCCCTGCGCCTCCAGGGCGTCCCCGATCTCGTGTCCGGAGTACCAGTCGCCCCAGCCGTCGCGTGCGTCGAGGCTGGTCAGCGTGATCGCGACGTGGGCGCCCTTGCCGTCGGTCCAGAAGGGGTCCCGGCGCAGACGCGCCAGGCGGTACTCGCGCTGCACGCGCGGCCCCCAGCACTCCAGGAACAGGCGCCTGTTCTCCAGGCGGTTCAGGCGCCGGAAGTCGCGGCTCTCGCGGTTCTGGCTGGAGGACTCGCGGTGCACCAGCACCGCGCGCCCCACGCCCGCCGACTCGCCGCCGCAGAGCAGCAGCTTCAGACCGAGGTCGACGTCCTCGGTGCCATAGCGATAGCCCTCGCCGAAGCCGCCCACCCGCTCGAAGGACTCACGTGCGACCAGCATGCACGCCGCGGTGACGGCGGGAGCGCGCAGCTCTACGCCCGGCTGACTCTCCCACAGATCATCACCGTCGCCGTCGTTGAAAGCCTTGACCATCCCGTCCTGCCAGCGAAAGCGGATCGCGCGGTGCTGCACGACCACCGGCGGCTGCTGCGCCGTCGGATCCTCGGGGTGCAGCAGCGTGGCGCCCACGGCCTCCACGCCCTCCCCGTCCAGCGCGCAGACCAGCTCCTTCAGCCAGCCCGGCTCGAAGGCCTCGACGTCGTTGTTGAGGAACAGCAGCAGCTCGCCCGTAGCGCGCTGCGCCCCGCGCGCGTTGGCCGCCGCAAAGGAAAGGTTCTCCTCGCTGGCGATCGTGTGCAGCGGGAAGGGCGGATCAAGCCCCTTCAGGTAGTCGAGCGAATCGTCGCTGGAGGCGTTGTCGAGCACCACGACCTCGAGCGCAGGGTAGTCGGTGTGCTCGATCAGCCCTTCGAACAGGCGCTCCAGGTGGTGACGCCCATCGCGGGTGGGTATGACCACGCTCACCCGCGGCCAGTCGGCGCGCTCGGGCGCGGGCCCCAGTTGCTGGCGTAGTCGCCCTGCAAGCGCCGCCCGCAACGTCCTGGTCCGAGCAAGCTGCTCAGCCGAAAGGGGCAGCGCGGTGGGCTCGGGCAGAGCCACAGGAACGCTTCCCCCCCCGCCGGCGCGCTTTGCGGACGCACGTGGCAACCCGTTCGGAGCGACCCCTGAGACTCCCTCGCCACCCGCAGCGGGAAGCGCCCGGGTGGAGCTCTGCACCCGCTCGATACGCGCCAACGCCGCCGACAGCGCGCCCTGCGTGCGTCTACGACGACCCGCCAGACGCGATAGCGCACGGCTCAAGCCATGTCCGTAGCGCCACGCCCGCGAGGCCTGGGCGCGCTCGATGTCATCGCGCACGTGCCCCAGTCCGACCGACAACGAGGACACCGTCTGGCGCATCCTGCGGTTCTGCGCGGCGTGCTCGCCGATGCTGCGCTGGTGCTGGCGCTCGGCGTTCTCCAGCGCCTTGCGCAGACGGGTCAGCTCGGCCTGTGCTCTGTCGAGTTCCTGCTCCAGCGCGTCGCTGGAGCGCTGGCGCTGGGCCAGCTCCTCGTGCAGCTCCTGCGCCTGGGCTTCGCTCCGGTTCGCACGGGCCTGCTCATCCTGCGCCCGGCTCTCGGCCGTGAGGCGCGCGTCCTGCTCCTCGATCCTCGCCTGCTCCGCCGCTGCCCTCTCCCGTTTCGCCTCTGCCAGAGCCTGCTCGGCCTCGACCCTGCCCTGTTCGGCGCCTGCCAGACCCTGCTCCGCCTCAACCCGGCCACGTTCGGCGCCTACCAAACCCTGCTCCGCCTCGACCGTGCCCTGTTCGGCGCCTGCCAAACGTTGCTCCACCTCCACCCTGCCTCGTTCCGCATCTGCCAGGCATCGCTCAGCCTCGACCCTGCCCCCTTCGGCAACTGCCAGAGCCTGCTCCACCTGAGCCCTCGCCCGCTCCGTGTCTGCGCTTTTCCGTAGCACCCCTCCCTCCAGCTCTTCCAGCTGGCGTCTCAGGCGGCCGACCTCCCGTCGCGCCGCCTGCTCCTCGCGGTCGCGAACGCGCAGTTCGCGCTCCAGGCGAACCTGCTGACTGGAGTCCTCTTCCTCTATCTCCTGGGTCTGCATCCCTGTCCTCTCACGCCATCACGATTCTCATCGCCGACCAGCGAGAAGTCCTTGCGCACGATGAGGCGGAATTCCCGCAGGTAGAGGTCCACACGACTGAGGCTGCTTTCGCACAGGAAGTCCGGCAGGCGCTTGTCGTGCTGAGCCTTGATCCGATAGGTGAGGATTTCCCAAGGCTGCTCGCCCACCTTGCCCAGCAGCTGCGCCGAGGTCAACTTGTTCAGTGGGTGGCCGCGGTTGTTGCGGGCCATGGCCCTGTCGGTGCCGATGTAGTACTCGCCGTTTCCGGGGTCGAGATGCTCCCAGTCAGACAGGCGTCTCGTACCCGGCCCCCCCACCTTCTGATGCCCGCCGGCCGGTGAGAAATACAGAGGCGAAACGGTGAGGTAGGCGAACCCTCCCTCCTTCAAGACCCGGTTTATTTCACCGATGCTGTGACCCACGTCCTCGACGTGCTCCAGCACCGAGTGCGCCACCACCACATCGACGCTCCTATCCGGCAGTGGAATCTCGCGGCCGTCTGAGAGCATGAACTCCACGCCGTCGGTGTAGCGATGGCTGAAGTCGGTGATATCGAGCGCCATGCACCGGCCGAAGTGCTCGCGGTAGAGATTCACATACCCCTGACGGCCGCAGCCGAAATCGAGCAGCGTCAAACGCCTTGTGTCACGCTCGACGAACCGCTTGAAGAAACCGTAGAGGTCCGCAAACGTCACCTCCTGCTGACTGGCGGGCTGCAGAGCTGTCATCGCCATTCCAGCCTCCGCGCCTACGCCCTGCGCCAGACGCCCCACACGTAGTCCGAGGACAGCACGCCCGTGTCGGTGAGGAGCGCGTCGAACTCCATCAGCACGCGCACCAAATCCGGCTGGGCGGTGAAGTTGCCCATGATCCGCGTGAACAGCTGATGGTAGAGCGCGCCACCGTGGAGGTGCACCTCCACGCGCTCGAAGCGCTCGTCCAGGGCGCCCACGATGCGGTCGCTGCAGACCGCATCGTCGGGGTTTGAGACCGCGTGAGCCGCGGCGTCGGGGCGGCCCACCGAGCGCTTGTGGCGCCCGTCGCGCGCGCCCAGATCGATCAGCAGCTCCTCGGGCAGGCGCGCGAGCAGCCGGTTGATGACCTCCAGCTGGACGTCGGTCCACTGAAAGCGCGCCGGCCCCACGAACTCGTCGACGAAGACCAGGCCGCCGGGGGCGAGGATCGCGCCGATGCGCTCGAGCGCCGCGTCGAGGTCGTGCTGGCGGTGCAGCACGCTGCGCGCGATCACCGCCCCCAGGGCGCCGTCAGGAGTCCAGTCCAGCAGGTCTCCCCGCTGGAAGCGGATCTGCTCGCGCAGCGCCTCGGGCACCCCCGCGTTGGCGCTCTGCGCGCGGCTCTCCTCCCCGTCCAGGCCGGTGACGCGCACGCACGCGCCGCCCTCCACGAGGGCGGCCTCCAGCTGGGCGCCACCCGCTCGCAGCGAAAGGGCGTAAGGAACAGGGATCGACGGGCCGTGGCCAGCGGCCAGGTGGACCTCGGGGGCCACGGCCGGGTCGCCGGTCACGCGGCGGTTGATCGCCGCGCGCACCACCGGGCTCTGCCAGAAAGCGAGCTGGTCGGCGCGCGGCGCAGGGGGCGCGGCCAGTGGCCGTGGGGGGGCCACCGGCGGGCGCTCACGGACCGCCTGCGCGTGAGCCTGCAGGCGCTCCAGGAAGGGATCCGCCGTCGAGCTGGCTGTGCTCATGCCGGCCACGGTAGCCCGCCGAGGGCCCGCGGTTGTTACCGCCGCGAAAAGACCCACCTCACGCCAGCACCGTCACTCGCCCCGACGCCCGCGGTCCTCAGCGACGCAAAAAGACCCACTCCACAGCGTCACCCGCCCCGACGCTCTCGTTGTCAGCGACGCAAAAGACCACCTCACGCCTCCACCGCAACCCGCTCGGCAGCTGTCGTCACCGCCGCGAAAAGACCCAGCTGGCTGCGCGCCGCCCGCTCGATCGAAAACTCACTGGCCGAGCGTAGACCCGCCTCGCGCAGGCGGGTCAGGCGCTCGCGGTCGGCCACCAGCGCGCACACCGCCTCGGCGATCTCCTCGGGGCTGTCGCGCTGGATGATCACCGCGTCGCGGTCGTGCTCAGCGTACTCACCCACACCGCCCAGGGCGGGCAGTATGGGCACCGCTCCGCAGGCCATCGCCTCCAGCCCCGTGCGCCCGAACGCCTGGTAGGCCGAGGCGTCGATGAAGACGTCCGTGCGTCGCATCACCTCGGCGACCTCCGCGCGGGTGAGCAGCCCGAGGTGCGTCACGACGTCCTCGACCCCCAGGGTCGCGCGCAGCTCGGCAAACGCCTCCGCGTCGCAGCCGAAGGCCAGCGTCTGCACCCCCTCGCCGAGGCTGCGCGCGATCTCCTGCAGCGCCCTCAGCGTCGCGTGCGCGCGGCGGCGCGGGGTGCGCGGACGGATCATCGCCGCCACGCGCACCGCCCCCTCTCGCTCGGCGCGCCCCTGCGCGTGGAAGAGCGAGCGGTCGAGGCTCGGGCGGACCTTCATCACGGGCACCCCGTGGCGGGCCATCACGACGTTGCGCAGCCAGTGGGTCTTGGCGAACAGCACCTGTCCGGGGATCGCGCGGTAGGACAGCAGCGCGTCGTCTGAGCGCGCCGAGTCCGGCGGGGCGAACAGCGGCTCGTAGTCCTGCACGTAGTAGGCGCACACGACCCCCGGGCGCTCCCGCGCGATGCGCTCGGCCAGCCGTACGGAGGTGTACTCGGTGGACACCACCACCCCTGCCCCGCCAACGGCCTGGGCGATCGAGTCCTCCTCGCCGTAGGCGACGAACAGCTCGTCCTCGTTGCCATACAGCATCTGCACCCGCTCAAGCGCATCGGACGGCACGCAGACGTGCGTCAGCGCCCCCAGCGCCCGCAGTCCACGCGCCTCCTGCACGAGCGAGTGCGACCCACCCGAGCCCTCCGGCGGCAGCCCCGGAAGCAGGTAGGCGATCGCCAGCGCCGGCGTCTCGGCGGCCGGTGCGGTCCACTCCCATTCGAACTCCTGTCCCTCCGCCACGACGTTGTTGGGGATCGGCTGCCCGAGGCTCTGCTCGGGACCCTCCCACCCCAATTCGGCCAGCAGCTCCGCCGGGTTCAGCAGTTCGCGCACATCGGCCTGGCTGGGCTCCGGGGGCGCGAGGACAGACGCGGAGTGCAGCCCGCGCACTCCGGCCTGGCTGGGCTCCGGCGGGGCTGGCCGGGCCGTGCGCGCCTGCGACATGGCGGCCGATGCCTGGGACGTGGCAGCCGCAGACACCCCAGCGATCTGTGCATCCGCCAGCTCGCGTACACGCCTGCGCAGTTCCTCCCGTTCGGCCACGAGCGTCTCGTGCTCCAGCGCCTGCTCCTGCGCGGCAGCCAGCCGAGTCTGCGCCAGCTCGGCCCGCGCGCGTTCGGCCAAGCGGCGATCCTCGACGCCGGCCACGTGCCTGGCTGCCGCCTCCGACAGCCGCAGTTCCTCGAGCAGCTTCTGCAAGCGACCGTAGGCGTCGCCGGCCAGAGGCGACTCGGTCACGATCGCCACGCCACCCAGGCCAGGCACGACGAGCGCCTCACACCTGCCTCCCGCCCCGCCTCCGGCGCGCTCTCCGGTCCGGGCTGTGGCGAAGCGCAGTACCGCAGCCAGCCGCTCGCCATCGGCCTCGACGCCGTGCACCAGAATGATGGGCAGCGGACGACCCGCATCCTCGCTTGCCGCAGCAACCGCATCGAGCAGCTCATCGGCTGGCCACTCGCCATCGGAGTGCAGCAGCACCACCTCAGCCTCCCCCGGGGGCTGTTCCCCGCCCGGCCGCCAGCGCGCCACACGCCCCTCCCAGGGCTCCACGAAGTTGGCCGTCAACTTCGCCGTGCGCTCGTCCTCGCCCCCCACGTCGAGCACCAGCCCGGGCCTCGCGGCGTAGAGCACCGGTGCGAGGATCGTGGTCCACAATTCGTGCATACCGCTCGGGACTGTACCGCGAGCGTCAAAGCCTCAAAGGCGTCATCATGGCCACGTCATGTCCGTTCCACCCGCCTTCGCCCCCCTGGCCCACGGTCTGCGCGACGAGGTAATCGAGCACTACGAGCGCAACGGAGAACCATTGGACACGCCCGCCGGCCTGCGTACGCTGGACACCAACTCGGTGCTGGCGCCCGACCGCGCGCGCCTGTTGCTGCGGCTGCTCGCCGAGCGGGGGGCGGGAGCCGTCGCGGGACGCCGGGTGCTCGACATCGGCGCGGGCTTCGGCGCACTCGCGCTCTACTTCGCCCACCTTGGGGCGGACGTCGTGGCGGTGGACCCCAACGACCAGCGCATGCAGGTGTCGCTCACGCTCGCCCGCCGGCACGGTCTGGCGCTGAACACCGTCGTGGCCTCAGCCCAGTCACTGCCCTTCCCCGATGGCCACTTCGACTTCGTGGTAGCCAACAACTCGCTCTGCTACATCGTGGCGCGCGACACGCGCCGCCAGGCGCTCGCCGAGATCCATCGCGTGCTGCGCCCGGCGGGGTGGCTGGCGATGCGCAACCCCAACCGCCTGCACCCCCGCGACCAGTTCACCGGCTTGCCGCTGCTGGGGCTGCTTCCTCCCGTGACGGCCCAGCGTGTGGTTGGCAGGATGGGCCGCCACCGCTCGCACGTCAGGCTCACCTCCCCCGCGGGCGCCATGCTGGAACTGCGCCGCGCGGGCTTTCACCACGTGCGCTTCAGAGCCGAAACCGGCCGCCGCGCCAAGGCGCTGGTGGCCGGCTACCACCACGTGGTGGCGCAGCGCCACGCCCCCGCTCCCAGCAGATCCTCCTCCGCCACCGGCGGGCCATAAGCCACCCCCGCTCACAGCAGACCCTCCTCCCGCCACCGGCGGTCCATAAGCCACCCCCGCTCCCAGCAGACCCTCCTCCCGCCACCGGCGGGCCGTAGCCACCCCCGCTCCCAGCAGACCCTCCTCCCGCCACCGGCGGGCCGTAGCCACCCCCGCTCCCAGCAGACCCTCCTCCCGCCACCGGCGGGCCGTAGCCACCCCTTCGCGGCACGGTGGTGTTAAGGCGATGTGACGCCGACTTGACCGGTCGCACTCGGCGCCCGAGGATGACGCTCGAGGCGACATGACTCGATGCACTGGTTCCTGAAGACTTTCATCCTCCCACTGCTGGGCGCTCTGCGCCCGGCAGTGATCGTCGAGGTCGGGGTCGAGCTGGGCACCGTCACCGAGCCGCTGCTCGACTGGGCGCAGGCCCACGGGGCGGTCCTGCACTCGATCGACCCCAGCCCCAAGCTCGAAGTGGACGAGCTGCTCGCCGCGCACGCCGAGCGTCTGCGCTTTCACCGCGCGCCCAGCCTCGAGGCGCTGTCCGGCATTGCCGGCATCGACTTGGCGCTGATCGACGGTGATCACAACTGGTACACGGTCATCAACGAGCTGCGCCTCCTCGCCCAGCGCGCCGAGCAGGACAGGCGGCGTCCACCCGTGATCCTGCTGCACGACATCGGCTGGCCCTACGGCCGGCGCGACCTCTACTACGACCCCGAGACGATCCCCACCCCTCACCGCCAGCCACACGCCCGCCGGGGGATCCTCCCGGGCCGGGCCGAGCTGGCCCAGCAGGGGGTCAACGGCCACCTGGAGAACGCCCAGCTGGAGGGCACCCCCGCCAACGGTGTGCTCACCGCCGTGGAGGACTTCATCGCCGAGTCCCCAGCCGACTGGCGCTTTCACTCGATCCCCGGCCTCAGCGGCCTCGGCGTGCTGCTCACCGCCGAGACCCTCGACGCCGAGGAGCACGAGCCTCTGCGCGCGCTGCTGGAGTCGATCGAGCGCCCCGCCTTCCTGCACATGCAGTGCGAGGCGATCGAGGACGCGCGCCTGAAGTCCGAGGTCCGCCGCGCCCGCTTGAAGCGCAAGCTGGCCGAGACCGAACTGCAGTTGCGGGTGGTCGATACGAGTGAGCTGGACGAACTGACCGATCGCGCTGTCCAGCTGGAGGAGCAACTGCGGCTGGTGAGCGAGCTGGAGGGGCGGCTGCAAATCTCGCTGCGGGACAGCGCCAACGTTGCACTTGACGCGCCCTTGCGGAGCGACAGGGAGGGGGTGGTGGCACCCGCCGACAGGGGCCTCACAGAGCAGGCCACATTGGGCCCGGAAAGCGCCGAGGCGTCTCTGGAGGGCGCGCCGCCGGACGGCGCTGAGGACGCGCCCCCAGACGCCACTGAAGACACCTCCTCGCTCGTCCTGCGCCACCGCCTGCAGCTCGCGCTCGCCACCCACGACCGGCTGCAGGCTCACCTCGAGGAGACCCGCACCACACTCACCGCAGAGCTGGAGACCGCACACGGTGAAACCCGTCAGGCGACCCGCGCACTTGATCGGCTCAGAGGCGAGCTCGCCGAGCTGAAGGTGGAGGTGGAGCTCTCCGACACCCAGCGAGGGAGGCTGCAGTCCGCCCTCGCGCGCGCGCGCGCCGACATGGACGTGGCCGACGGCGAGCGCCAGGCGCTCGAGCGTAGGCTGAGCGAGCTTGCCGCCGCGCGCGCGGCGGCCATGCAGGTGGAGCGCGACGCGAACGCAGCGGCAGACACAGAGGCAGCGCGGAGCGGCACGAGCGCGGCGGCGGGCACACAGGCAGCGCAGAGCGCCTCGGCGAATGGCGGCGTAGCTGAGCGCGAGCACGCCCCCGCACGACTGGAGCAGGACTTGGCAGACACCCGCCACGAACGCGACGAGCTCGCCTACGCGCTCGCCCGCCTGCAGGTCCCCCCGCCCGGCGAACCTTCCTGGGAGCGGGAGCTCGAGCTGCGCGGCCAGCAGGCGTTCCTCGATGCCTACCTGCGGGTGCTCGCGCACTGCGCGCCCTCCCTCGACGGGCGCGACCCTCTCTCTCTTCCCCTCCCTACCGACAGGCAAGGCTTGCTGTGCGCGGCGGATGAGCCACAGGAGCCCGCTCACCCGACGGTGGACATCGTCGTCTGCGTGCACGACGCGCTGGCTGACGTGCGCCGCTGCCTGGCCTCGCTGCTGGATGTGACCGGGCGGCGCTTTCGCCTGGTGCTGGTGGACGACGGCTCAGCCGAGCCCACCCGGGCCTTTCTGGAGGACCTCGCCGCGCGGCACCCCGCCATCGCGCTGGTGCGCCGTGAGGAGCCGCCGCACGGCTACACGCTCGCCGCCAACGCCGGCCTGCGCGCGTGTGCGGGCGACTACGTGGTGCTGCTCAACTCCGACACCGTCCTCACGCCCGGTTGGCTTCAGCAGCTGGTGGACCACGGCGAGCGCCACCCCCAACTGGGCATCCTCGGCCCTCTCTCCAACGCCGCCTCACACCAGTCGGTGCCCGAGCTGCGCCACGAGGGCGCCTGGGCCGTCAACCCGCTGCCGGACTGGCTCACCGTCGAGGGCATGGCCCGGATCGTGCAGAGCGCTCCGCGCGTGGACGCGCGCCTGCCGTTCCTCAACGGCTTCTGCTACGTCATCAAGCGCCCCGTGCTGGAGGCGATCGGCCACTTCGACGAGCAGCGCTTCGCCGAGGGCTACTGCGAGGAGAACGACTACTCCCACCGCGCCTCCAAGAGGGGCTACCACCTCGGTGTCGCCACCAACGTCTACGTTCACCACGACAAGTCGCGCTCCTACGGCGACGCCGGACGCAACGAGCTGGCCCGGCGCCACTACGAGGTGTTCCTCGACAAGCACGACCGCGCCGAGGTGCAGGAGCTGGTGGCAACGATGGAGGCCTCCACAGCGCTCGAGCCCGTGCGCCGCGCCGTCGCCGGCGCGAGCACCAGCCCGCAGGCGATGGCCTCGCTGCTGGGCGCCGAGAGCCGGCCGCTGAACGTCGTGTTCATCCTCCCCGGCCTCGCCGACGGCGGCTCGGGCGGCTCGCACTCGATCTACCAGGAGGTCCGCGGGATGCGCGCGCTGGGCATCCCTGCGCGCATCGCTCTGCACGCCAAGGCGTGGCCGCGCGCGCAGGCCGCCTACGAGGACGCCGCGGATGTTTTCGAGGTGTTCGCCGACGTCGATGACCTGGCCGCCCAGACCGCCGGCGCCGACGTGATCTCCGCCACGCACTTCAAGTCCGTGGAGTTGCTGCGGGAGCTGCGCCGGCGGCGCGGGGACTTCCTGCCCGCCTACTACGTGCAGGACTACGAGCCCTTCTTCTCCGCTCCCGAGAGCGATGACCTGCGCGAGGCCGTGGCCTCCTACACCGCCCTGCCCGACCTCGCGCTGTTCGCCAAGACCCACTGGCTGTGCAACGTCGTGGGCGCCCGCCACGGCGTCCCCGTGCACCGCGTCGAGCCCTCGATCGACGAGTGCGTCTTCTTTGCGTCCGCACCCGGCGACCCTGCTGGCGAGCGCTCTCACACAGGCGCAGGCCCAGCCGCGCCCACACCCAGCGGCGAGCGCCTGCGAGTGCTCGCGATGATCCGCCCCCGCACCCCGCGCCGCCAGCCCGCCGGCACGATCGCGGTGCTGGAGAGACTTCTGGCCGAGTTTCCCGGACATGTCGAGCTCAGCACGTTTGGCTGCCGCCACGCCGAGCTGGCGCGCCTCACCCGCTCGCGGGCGCTCATCGCGGGGCACCTCGGCGTGCTCAGCCGCGCCGCCGTCGCCGAGCAGCTGCGCGGCAGCGACGTCTTCCTGGACATGTCCACCTACCAGGCCTTTGGGCGCTCGGCGCTGGAGGCGATGGCCTGTGGCGCCACCGCCGTTGTGCCACAGGTTGGGGGGGCTTGGGAGTTCGTCGAGGATGGAGTCAACGCACTGGCTGTCGACACGCTCGATCCCGAGGCGGTCTTCCAGGCCGTGGCCTCGCTTGTGGACGATCGCGAGAGGGTTGAGAGGATGGGGGCCGCGTCGCTTGTTACCGCCGCGCGCTTCTCGGTCGTGCGAGCCTCGCTGTCGGAGTATCTGCTGTTCGAGCGTCTGCACCGGCAGCGTTTTGGGAGTGCAGGGGAGCGGACCGCGGGCAAGCGGACGACGGCCGAGCAGACGCCAGGCGAGCAGATGACGAGCGAGCGCTCCGCGGCGACAGGCAAGCAGACGGTAAGCGAGCAGATGACGACCGAGCAGTCATCGGGTCAGCAGACGGTAAGCGAGCATACGACGGCCGAGCAGACAACGGGTCAGCAGACGACAGGCGAGCGCTCCGCCGTGCTCGAGGCTATTTGACCGCGGTGACGGTTCCCACAATCGCCGCCTGAGGGACGGCTCCCCACAGGCGGCTGTCGTGCGCTTCGGGGCGATTGTCGAAGAGGATGTAGTAGGCGCCCTGGGGCACCGTGATGGGGACGCTGAAGTTGCACAGGGGCGCCCCATTACACGGCTTGGTGAACGGTTCGCTCTGCTGCTGCCCGTTGAGCACCGCGATACCTTCATAGAACGCGACGTGATCGCCCGGACCCGCCACGACGCGTCCGACGGCGAGCGAAGAGAGGAGACCTGGCGCAGCTGTCTCACACGATTCGTGCGGCCGCATTTCGTCCCCGCAGTTTCCTTCGATCGCGCCCGAGGGTAGGTGAAAGACGACCGTGTCGCCGACCGATGGGGTCGTTCGCGAAGGGTCGTAGGTGACGACCGTCGAGGGGGTGTAGGTGGGTTCCATGTAGACGGTGCCCACTTCATAGGTCGGTTCGCTGGACCCCGTACCGGTACTGCCGCTGCCACCGCCGGTCGAGCCAGCCGCGCCGCTGGATCCGCCCTTCGCGTCCGCGCCAGCGCCAGCGCCCCCACCCCCTGAGCTCTTGGTGGATCGCTTGGGGGGATCGTGCGCCTGCCCGGTTGACCTACCGTCGCCATTTGAGCCGCCGCCGCTCGAACCAGCTCCCGTCTTGGCGCTCGTGTCGGCTCCATGTCCGCCGGTGCCGCCGGCGACGGTGCCAGAGGCGCCGGTGTGCCCGTCGCCGCCCGCTGCCTGAGGAGTCGCGGCCGCGCTCGTGCTCGTCGAGCCGGTCGTCGTGCTCGTGCTTGTGCTCGTACCGGCTTCACTCGATGTCGTGCTGGATGTAGCGGCAACGTTCGCGCTGGGGTCGGTCGCGCTCTTGCCGCCCCCACCGCAGGCGACGAGGACCAGTGAGGCAAACGCGATCGAGGTGGCCGCCGTCGCGCGCTGCGCAGCCCGTGCGCAGACGGAGCGCCCACGCGGGCCGCTACCGCTCCTCGTCCAGGCATCTCTGCGCTTACTCACTCCGAGCAGAGTGCCGAGAACCCACCGCCGAGGGTGTGACGATCCGGTTGCCGGCCCTTTGTCCTGCGACGCCGGCCCCACGACACGACGGCGAAACGGCCCGCCGCGCACGTGGCGCGACGGGCCGTCCCTGCTACCGCCTGCGTCGGACTAGAGGCCGATGTAGGCCGCTGCGTTCTGCGCCTTGGTCAGGATCGCCGAGGGCAGCTTCTGGTAGAAGTTGCTCTGGATCGCCGACTGACCCTCACCGGAGGCGGAGCTCGTAACGTAGGTCAGGTAGTCCTTGACCGTCGACTCGATGCCTTCGTCCGTGGTGCTCTGTCCGCTGTTGTTGTAGTACGCGGACAGGTTGGGCGCGTTGTAGTGCTTCCACGCCAGATCGTACGTCAGTGCGCAGATCGGGTAGAAGTTTCCGGCCAGATCGCCGGCCGCATCCGGGTCGGATGCAAGCACGCCGTTCCAGGAGTCCGTCACCGAGTAGGGCGCACCCAACTCAGACGGGGTGATCTTTTCCGTCGCGCAGTTGGCGACAGCCGCCGTTCCCGTGCCGGTCGAAGGGCCGGTGTAGCCCTCGCCCGTCAGGACATTGCCGTTGTTCTGCATACGCGCCCAGAGGATCTGGTGTTCTTCGGAGGTGCCATCCGTGGTCTCCTTCGCTTCGGGGCCGAATCCGACATCGCCGGCTGTGCACGAGGTGATGCAGCCGTAGATGTTGGCCGCGTCGGCGACGTTCGCGTAGCCGATCGAGCCGGGGTTTTCTGCTGTGTGAGTGGCGAGGTTGCCGCCGCTCGCGTTGTTGTGACCGGCGAAGCTGCGCGAGACGGTCGCGGGCCACACCGAGGCGTCTGTTTCATACCCGTGCCAGGAGGTGTTGTCCACCTGTCCGAGATAGCTCTTGAACGCGTAGGACGTACCCGAGTTGGTCGAGCGCGCCTCCAGCGTGATCGGATCCTCGCAGCCCGTGCTGCCGATTTCCTGGTTTTCGAACGTGGCCAGGCCGACCAGAGCAAAGAACGCGCCCCATGTGTTTTCCGGGTACGCCGCACCACCCTTCTGGGAGTCGCTGCCGCCAGCCGGGACCGTACCCAGCCACAGCTTGTCCAGACTGAGGTTCTGGATGCTCACGCGCCCAGGCGAGGAGGTGATCTTGCACTTGGAGGGCAGGCTCAGGATGACCGCCACCGCGGACTGCGTGACGGGGATCGTGAGCTCGACCGGTGTCGCCTCGAAGGCGGCGTGCTCGGCGTTGCCGAGTTCTCCGGCGTTCGGCGGATCGTCGGTGCCGGTGAAGCCGTCCAGCACGCCCACCGGGGCGTGGGCGCCTTCGGTCGGTTCGTTGTCGTTCGACGGTTCGAGGACGTGAGTGATGTTGCCGAACTCGGCGAGTCCGTTACCGCTCGAGGTCTTGTCGTAGTGGAGGGTTATAGAGGAGCTGCAGTTGGTGTACGTCGGGTAGTCGGGGATCCAGACGTTCAGCTGCGCGGTGCCCTGGAACGAGGAACCCGACGCCCAGTTGTTGGAGCAGGTCAACGTCCCGGCCAGCGCTGAGGAGGAGCCGACGAGGCTCCCTGCGACAGCGGCTCCGGCACACGCCACGAGGGCGAGCATCCGTCTTGCCTTGTGATGACGGTTCATTGGGGAACCGAACCTCCTTCCCTCCGCAGAGGGATTTGGGGATTTATCCATGCGCCTGCGACCGTATCTCGTGGGAGGGCCTGCGAACAACCTAAGTCACAGGTTAATTCCAGCTGGGTTACGGCTTGTTGACGAGCGGCGCTTGACCCTTTTGGACTCAGCGTTTCTCAAACAGTGCCAGGACCCTCCTCGGGCTCAGGCGAGGCGGTCGGGTCCCCGTCGCGCGTCGACTCAGCCTAGAGTTGGTGTGTCCGGTCTTCCGTCATACTCGACGCTGGAGTGGTGTTGTCCGGTTCTTCCGCTCATTCGTCAGACTCAGCGCTTGGAGTGGTGTCCGCTCTTCTTGGCAGGCGCGTGCAGCGTCACCGAAAACGACTGGGTGCTCGGCTCCCCGAAGGAGTCGTGCGCGGAGACGACCACGAGCACGGACAGGTTCTTGGACTTGCTCAGCAGCGCCATCCCCTGGGCGGAGAGGTGAACGGTGAGCGTCTCGCTCGCGCCACCGGCGAGGCTGAAGGAGGTACTGCCGAGCACGAGCTGACTCTTCTTGGGCTTCTTCTTGCCCTTCTTTGCGGTGGCGGCCACGGCGGTGGCCGTCTTGACCTGCACGGTGCCCGCGCAGGAGCCCTCCGTCACCGGGCACGACACGGTCGTCTTCACCACGCCACCCGCGACCGCGCTCGCCTGGGGGTTCACGTTCGTCGGGCCAGAATTCGGAGGAGGCCCGGTGTTTGTGGTTGCGGTCGTGCTCGTCGCGGTCGTCGTCGTGTGCACTTCTTCCTGCGGCGCCGCGACGGCTACTTCCTTGGAGAACGTTTCTTCCAACCCCTTGGAGTCTTTGACCGTGAGCTTGACCGTGTAGGTGCCGGGCATGGCGTAGGTGTGTGCGGCCATCGGGGACTGGACGTCTTCTTCACTTGAGCCATCGCCCCAGTCCCAGTGATAGTCGGAAATCGTAGCTCCACCGAACGCTTCCGATTCCGTGGCGTTGAACGTCACCGACTGGCCAGCCGTGGGATTGGCGGGGGCAAAGCCGAAGCCCGCCTTGGGATGCAGAGCCTCGGTCACCGTAACCGTCTGCGAGGGCGCTTCGTAGGTGCCGTATTCGCTGACGATGCGTAGCTTCACCGTGTACTTGCCCGGCTGGGTGTACTTGAAGGTCGCGGTCGGTGGCGGCCAGCTGATGACTTCGGTGGTCGACCCCTGTTCGGTCCGCGGCCACAGGCCGAGCTTGTTGACGAGCTTGAACCCTTCGTTGTCGAGGTCCCATTCGTAGGCGAAGGGAACGCCGTGCTGGAGGTTGACCGGTTCGGCGTTGAATTCTACGGTGCTGCCGGCTGTCACTTCGCTCTTGGAGACCGAGAAGCCTCCGGACGGCTGCGGACAGGCCGCCGCGGCACCCGGCGCCAACTCGATGATTTCGCGGCCGAGCGTCGCTCCGATGTTTTCGTTTCCGGCCGCGGAGACGGTGTCTATCCCGGCCCCCAGCAGCCACAGCGATCCATTCGCACCGGCCGCCAACGACTGTCCTTCGGCGTCGAGATTGCAGACGCCGCCCGCGATGAGTTCGCCCTGGCCATTAAAGGCCGTATACCCGAGCGTGTTGACGATCGTGCCTCCTTCGGGTTCGGAGATTCTCGCCGCCAGCATTGGGCAGCAGCAGGCGGATGCCGATGTTGGCGAGATCGCCGATGTTCGGGTCGGCCGCGGCCCAGTAGAAGCTGCTCCCTGTGCGCGACTCGCCGTCGCTGGTGCCCGGCGCGGCCTCGAAGGTCGAGGCGTAGAGCCCGCCGGCGGAGGAGAGCTGCACGAGCCCCGGTCCCGCGGCCGGCTGCTGAGCAACGTAGAATCCGGAAAAGGGACCCGGGGCGGGACCGAGGAAAGCCGCCACCCGATCGAAGTCGGCAGCGGTGTTGTCGCTGTCCATCAGCTGCTTGAAGCTCGACAGATCGGCGCTCAGTTCGACGACGTCGACGTCGCTGATCCCGTTGGGCGCGGCGCCGAGCAGCACGGTCAGCGAGCCGTCCGGGTTAGTCGAAATCCCACGTGGGGCGGCCTCCCCCTCACCAGTGGGGGTGGTGATCTTGGCCGACGCCAACCACGAGCCCGCGAGGTCGCCCGTGTGCGGATCGACCTGCTGCACGATCGCGGAGCCGGGCATCCCGGACACGCCGGAAGGACCCACGCCCTTGGCATTGGTGGCCTCGATCGCAAGGTAGCGGTGACCGTCGGTCACGTCCAGCGCCAACCCCTGGGGGTTGTACAGCGCTTCCTCGTCCGGCAGACTCTTGACAAGCTGCGCTTCGTCGCTGATCAGCCCACCGGTGCTGTGCAGCGGATCGGCGGGCAGCGCGCCGCCCCCTTCGGCGCCGGCCGCCACCAGCGCGCCGTGGTCGGGGTGGATCGACCAGGCAAGGACCTCCTTCGCGTATGAAAGTTCGGAGAATTCGTCGTTGCCCGCCACCAGCGCGTACACCCGACCGGCGGTGTCGTCGACGGCGAGCGCGACGATCGCGGACTTCGCTTCGGGTGGTTCGTTGGGCAGCGTGAAGGTCGTGACGCCCAGCGGCTTGCCTTCGTCGTTGAGCTTCTGCAGGCGCCAGCTCGTCGTTGGCCCTGCGGTGTTCGACGTTCGATCCACGACATACAGCGCGGTGTCGTTGGGAGCTTCGACGTCCTGCGTGTCGACGGCGAAGCCCGTCGGATCGACGAACTTGCCGGGCGTCAGCGCGCCTCCATAGGCGCCCTTGTTGTAGGCGGATGAGTCGAATCCGCCGAAGCGGGCGGTTTCGCCGTAGGCATAGGGGTTGGCGGCCAGCGCCGGGGCTGCAAAGCATGCGAGGGCGAGCGCTGCCAGACACGTCAGGACAGCCGCGGAACGCGTCCGCGCGCGGACGGGAGAAGCGGGAGAAGAGCAGATCGAGGGCATGTCTCCGACACTAACGGAGAGCCTCGGCTGGAGCCCCCAAATTTCACCGATAGATAACAGCCTTCCCCTTTTTGTAACAAGTACATCCCCATTTAGTCACTGAAACTACAGCAAGATATTCACCATTTTTTCTCCATCTGCGTCGTTGTCTCTTAACTTGAGTTAATATCTCCACTCCGAGTCGAGATATCCACCCTGGGGTCGAGGTCCCACTTTGAATTGAAGCCTCCACTCCGAGTCGAGGTCCCTCGCACCCAGGGTGAGATCTCTCTACGCTGAGTCGAGGTTAGGTCTGCTGAGTCAGATGTCAGATCCGCCGCCGCAGCGCGCGACGCGCCAGTCGCACCTGCCCATTCGTCGTCGCCAGCGCGGGAAACTCTCGCGAGCGGCGACTGCGGCCCGTCCGCGTGAGCGTGGTGCCGGCCCCCGCGGCGACGAGCACCAGCAGCAGGATCGCGCCCGGCGGGAGGTGGGGGTCTTCGGGGCTGTAGGCGGCCATATTGGCACGCGCGCTCTCCACCGCCTCCTCGTCTTCCTGCTCTTCCTTGGGCGCCAGGGCCTGTCCGAAGATGGGGGCCGTGCCCGAGGGAGGGATCGGGCGGCCCACCGCGGGGGGCGGCAGCAATGGCACCGCGACCAGCGCGACGGGCGGCACGGCGAGCGCGAAGAACGGCGGCGGCGGGACCGGCTGGTGTACCGGCGCGTGCGGCGCCGGCGTCGCGGGCACACTGGCCGCCAGCGGCGCCGGTGGCGGCGGCGGCGTGAATGGAGCGGGAGAGGACCCGGCCGGAGCGGGCGAGGGCGGCGGCGGCGAGACGCTTGCGCTCACCGCGCCGGCGGCTGGGGGCGGATTGATCAGCGGCACGGTGCCGCAGGGCTGCTCCACGCTGCCGGCCTGCACGGTCACCTGCTCGGAGTAGCTCAGCCCGCCCGTCTGGATCGTGACTGTCGTGGTGCCGGCGTTGAAGGCACAGAACAGACCCGACTGCGAATCGGGGATCGGCTTGCCGTTGGCTCCCTGCAGGACCGCGCGGGGGTTGGCGTTGCCGGGTTCGCGCTCGACGAAATTGCCGATGTCCGGCCGCGAGGAGCTGAAGGTGTAGGCGGGCGCGATAAAGTGCCCGCAGCCCGGGCCCTGGCAGATCTCGGGGACCGGCACGTATGGATCCGGCGACTCGCCCTCGTTCGAGCCCGAGCCTTCCTGCTCCTCGCCCCCGGCGGGCCGGCGGGCGAGCCCTTCGAACAGGGCCACGTGGCTGCGGCGCAGCAGCGTCCCCCCGGTGGCGTTCAGCGCGAGCTGGGAGATGTTGGGGATCAGCGTCACCGACACCGGCGCCCGGTTGCTGCTCGGGTTGCGCTGGGCGACGTTCACACTCGCGAGCAGGAAGCCCCCGGCGCCGAGGAATTCTTCAGAGTTCTCCAGCGGTGGGAGCACGTAACCGAGCGTCCCGGTGCCATACGCGGGTACCGCACCGGCGCCTGTGCCCAGCATGTCCGCGCGGTTTTCGCCAGGGCTGTCGTAGAAGTAGGCCGAGGCATTGCCCTGCACGAGCACCTGGGTCAACGTGGCGGCGTCGCGCGCGTAGTTGGCAGCCGAGGCCTGCACGGGGTCGCCGTTGCCGATCACGATCGCCGGGACGTCCCCTTGGCGGGCGTCGGCAAGCTGTTCGGTCAACCACTGCGTCTGGGCCGCGCCGAGCGCGGACTGGGAGTAGTCGAGCACAATCACGCGCACCGTCCCGCCGCTGCCGGGGGAGTCGAAGGCGTAGGCGGCGCTGCCCGCCGGCGGGGGCGGCGTCCCCGCCGGCGCGCTCCCGACCGGAGCGTGGCCGGCCAGGGTGCCCGCGAACGCGCTCAGGCCTCCACCGGGCTGCACATCGGAGGGCGAGACGGCCGCGTAGACAGGCAGTGGACCGCCGCCCAGCAGGTCCGCGTAGCGTTCCATCTCGCGCTGGAAGGCTTCGCTGGAGGGCGGTCGCCCGCCGCTGTGCCCGATCCGCGCGCCGGTGTACAGAAAGGCGTGCAGACCGGAGATCTGTCCGGCGCGCGCGACCGCCGCGGCGAGCCAGGCGTCGGGACCCACCCCGACGTTCTGGTAGCTGGCGCAGAGTTCGGCGCACTGCGCGTTGCCACCGAGCGCGAACGTCGTCGCGCCTGCGGTGGAGGCAATCGGTGCGCCACCGCTCAGTGGCGGGGTGGGTCCAGCGCCGAGGCGCTGCACCGACGCCGTCTGCACCGCGATCCCGGCCCCTTCGCGCGCGGAGAGGCCGAGCGCGGCTCCGGTCTGACCGCCCACCGCCCAGCCTTCTCCGCCGGTGTTCACCGCCAGCGCCAGCACCGGGTCCGGCCAGTCGGGCAGGTCGATGTCCGCGGTCGTGGATTCCGGTTCGGGGAAGGCCTCGTTCTCGAGGTCCTGCCAGCCGCCGGCGGTCTCGCGCAGCAGGTAGCCGGTGACGGGCAGCGGGTCGGGGCCGAGGAACAGGCCAGGCTGGCCTGGGGCAGCGGCGGGGGGGTTGTCGAGCGTCTGAAAGAGCACGCCGTTGGGCAGGCTGTTCAGATCGGTGTCGATCGAGACCAGCGCCCGCACCGACGTGCCTTCCTGCAGCGCGGCGAGGGCGGCGATGTTGGCGGCCTCGGGCAGCGGCTCGGCGGAGAAGCGCCACGGGGCGCCGGCCGAGTCGCGCTCCAGAACCACGCCCGGACCGGCCGCCACGGCGCCCCCGTCGGGCAGCCCGGCGACCTTGGAGATGACCGTTTCGCCCTGGTTGGAGAGCTGGGAGAGCAGCTGCTGGGCGCCCGTGTCGATCTGCCAGCCCAGACCTTCGTTGACGAGCAGCCCGCCGGTCTCCTGCCCGGCTGCGTTCAACACCCGGTAGCTGGCGATCGCCTCGCCGCCGGCAAACGCGACCGAGGTGAAGTCGGCCTGCTGCAGGTCGGCCGGCAGCGTCTGCTGGGTCCAGGTCTTGTCGTAGGCGAGCAGCACGCCCTGCTTGCCCACCGCATACCCCACCGCAGGGTTGGTCGGCGAGAAGGCGATCGCGGTGAGGTTGCCGTGGAAGTCCAGCGGCTTGGCGGGATCGGGCTCCCACAGGCCTGTTTCCCTGCGCCACAGCCACATTTCGCCGCTGCTGCCCACGGCATAGGCGCGTCCCGCCTCAGGCCACGCCACGCCTCTGAGGCTCGGTTCCCTGCGATTGCCGGAGCTGTCGTACAGGTATTCCGGCGTCCACCCCTCGCCAGGGATGTAGCGAGCGATCTGCCCGTGTTCGCCGACGGCCAGCGCCTGTGCGTTCGCTTGACCGAGGGTGGCGCCTGGCGCGGCGGCGATCGCCGTGAGCGGCCGGCGGAAGGGGACGGGCCACTCCTGCAGCTGGCTGGCGGGCGGGGTGGTGCTGACGTGCAGCAGCTGGGCCCCCTGGTGGTAGTTCAGAGCGCCGGCGGTGCTTCCCGACGCGCCATAGAGCCAACCTTCCTGGGGAGATACGAAGGCAGCGCTGGAGGCGCCGAAGCCGCCACCGCCCGGAAGATAGGAGAAGTTGCCGCCAGCGGAGAAGCGCAGCAGCGCGCCGCGCGGCAGCCCGGCGATCAGACGCGTACCGGCGCCCCCCGCTTCGGGCCACGCGAAGCTCTCGTAGATCGAGGACCCCGAGCTGGAGGAGCCGGTGGGCAGCAGCGCGCCCAGCGAGCCGCCGCCCGGGCAGAGCTGTTGGGGTTCGGGGTAGCACCACGTCTGCACACTCGCGGCCGAGCCGCCTTCGGATCCGCTGGCGACGAACAGCGTCACGTCGCCCTGCTGCGCTATGCCTCCCGGCGAGGCCGGCGGACCGTCCAGGCGCGCGTCCACCCACACCCCTTCCCCGCTCACCGTCAGCATCGGCCCGGCGTCGAGCGGGGCGACGCCGAAGCCCGCGGGCGCTTCGCTGGTGGGACCCAGCATCCAGCTGCCCGGCTGCTGCAGTACCCACACCGGGGTGCCGCTCACTGCGGTGTCGCGCCGGAACAGCATCAGCGGCTGTGCACCCGAGCTGGCCAGCAGCCATGCCGATTGGGGGGAGCCGGCGACGAGCGCCAGCACCGTCAGCCCGCTCGGGGCGACCGTGCAGGTCGTCCCCGTGTACTTCGTGCACAGCGGCTCGCGGGTCCAGCGCACGCCGTCGTAGTGCAGCACGCCCAGCGGCAGCAGCGCACTGGCTCCAGAACCGCCGCCCGGTGCAGAGCCCCCGCCTGGCGTCGAACCTCCACCCGGCGCCGAGCCGCCGCCTGAGGAGGCCGGAGCTTCGCGCGGCACGACCAACGCGCCGGTTGCGTGACCCGATTCGTCGAGCGCACTCACCAGCGGGGTCTTGGTGGAGATGAAGAGCTGTTCTTCGCTGCCGAGCACCGCTTCGGTGCCCGTCGCAGCGGGCACGGGGGCCTCGGCAAACGCGCCCCCCGGATCGCGCAGGACGACGCTCTGCCTGCCGGAGGCGTCGCTGCCGAGCAGCACGATTCCGCCTGCGTCGTCCACGCGATCGGACACGGGCTTGAAGCTGAGCTGTTCGCCCTGGGCGCCTGCGATCGGCACCACCTGCCAGCTGCCTGCGCCTTCGCCCGAGTGGCGCAGCAGCACCGTGGCGTTGGCGATCTGCTGCGCGCCCACGGTAACGGGCACCGCGGCGATCTGTGCCTGCGCCCACACCTCGCCGGGCGCCTCTTCGGGGGAGGCGCCGATCAGCTGAACTTCGCGCGAGGGCAGGCCGAGGACAGGCTGGAAGCTGAGCGAGCCCGCGCTTGTCAGTTGTGGGGTGACGCCGGTGCCGGAGCTGCCCGGCGTAACGCTACCCAGATCCGCCGCCGCGTTCGCCAGGTCGGCCGCCAACTGCACCGACGAAAGCTTGCCGGGGGGCGGCAGATCGATACCTCCCGGCCGGTCGGGAAGCGAGGCGCTCGTGGGCTTCAGCGGCACGCGCGGCTGGGGCAGGGAGGCCAGGTGCGCGAGCAGCGCGTGCAGTTGCCCACTGGAGAACCCGTTGTTCGCCGCGACGGCTGCCAACGCAGGGGGCGGCGGGCGGTGCATGGTTTTGAAAGCACGCGGATCATCGCTGGCCAACCCCGGGTGCCCCACGTTCGCCGCCAAGGCATTCAGCATCCCCGGCGGGGTGCCGGCCAGCAGGCGCGCGCGCAGCAGCACCGATTCGACGTAGATTTCGGAGTGGTTGTAGGCGAAGATCGCCTCGCGCAGGTTGTTCCTCGAGCCGGCTGCGACCAGATAGCGGGCGGCAGCGAAGATCGCGTCGGCTGGGTTGTAGGGGTCGCGCACGCCGGCGCCGGTGGCGTCCACCCCGTACTCGCTCCAGGTGCCGGGCAGGAACTGCATCCAGCCCTCCGCGCCGGCGCTCGAGAGGCTGAGGTCAAGGCCGTAGTCGGTCTCGACTTCGTTGATCCCCGCGAGGACCTCCCACGGCACCCCGTAACGAGCCTGTGCTTCCCAATAGAGCGGCAGCAAGAAGGGCGGCACCCGGAAGGTTTCGATGAAGAAGCCGGGCACCTCGCCACCTACCCCAAAGGGCGATCCGGCGAGCGGGTTGCTCGCCGCCCCGAAGCCGGCCGAGGCCAGCGGGTCGGGCGGCAGGGCGAACGCACCGCCCATGGGGACCGAGTCCGGCGCGGGGCCGACGGGGGTACCGCCGGGGTCCGCGGTGGAGCTCGCTCGCTGCCGACGGCGCCTTCCTTGGGCGCCGTCGTGGGTCGATCTGCGATGCGTCGGCGCCGCGACCGTGGGCTGCCGGCTCTGCGATTTCACCTGCGGAGGGAGCACACCCAAACCGGGTGTTCCTGACTGTGAAGTTGAGGTTGAGGTCAGGGTTTCTTCGCCGGGCGCAGCAGCCACGCTTGTCGTCGTGGTCGTTGTTTCCGCGCTCGTGGCGGTCGTGGTGGAGGTGGGTGAGAAAGAAGAGGAGGAGGAAGAAGAAGAAAGGGAGCCGGTGGACGAGGTCCCCGTGGCCGTGCCGGTCATCGAGGCCGTCGTGGTGGAAGAGGACGAGGAGAGGGAGCTTTCCTGCAGAACCGCTTCCTCTCCGGGCGCGCCGGCGAGAGCCGTCGAGGCCATCTCGACAGCCCCGAAGGCGCGAGAGCCACCCCCGGAGTCGCCCGCGGCGAATCCTCCCGTACAGAGGGCAACTGCCGCCGCGACGATGATTAGCAGTGCCCGCCGTAACAAAGAGGTGTAATTTCACCGTCGCGCAGGCCCACACGGTGAAGAAGTGGTTACGGACCTGAGAAACATGCTCGGGTGGGCACGGCATCTGTGAAACTGTGGTGAAACAGTTGCGTCCCGTAAGGGGCTGCGCCTAACATCGAGTCTCCTCGCGGGCCCTCGATCCAGATCCAGGTCGGCTCGCCCAGAGTCCTCGATGAGCCTTCGCAACGAGCTTTTGCATACCCGCGCGCCACGGCATACCCGCACGCCATGCGTGGCGGCGCTTGTGGCAGTGTGCCTCGCAGTGGTGTGTGCCGCGTTGCTCGCCGCCGCTCCGGTCCATGCCGCAATAGCTCCAGCGAGCGTCATCGAAGGCCCAGGCCCGACGATCCTCGACGTCGACGGCGCGGCGATGGCCCCCGACGGCAGCGGCGGGATCGTCTACCGCAAGCTGGTCAACGGACAGGCGCACCTGTTCGTCTCGCGCTTTCTGCAGGGCGCGTGGCAGGCGCCCATTCAGGTCGATGCTGGCCAGCCCTTCGGGGCGTCCTCGCCGGCGATCGCCGCGGGCGACGGCGGCCGCCTGCTGGTCGTGTGGGCCGAGCCGTGGGCGGTGGTGAATGCGATAACCCAATACCAGCTGATGTCGGCCGAACTGAGCCCTGGAGCGAGCAGTTTCGCACCGGCGATACAGGTGGATCCCAACAACATCGGCGACGGGTCCGCCGCCTACCCGGACGTGGCGATGGCTCCCAACGGCAGCGCCTATGTCGTCTACCGCGTCGTCACCCAGGCGCTGGGGCCGGGCTCGACCTCCAGCGTGATCCCCCTGCGCCCCGGCGACGAGCTGGTCGACGTGCGCGTGGCGCACTACAACGGCGACGGCCTGTCGTGGTCCTCACTGGGCGCGATCAACCAGTTCCCGCAGCTGACGATGCGCCGCCCGAGCGCTACCAACGCACCGGTCATCGGCGTGAGCGAGCTAGGCGACGCCGTCGTGGTGTGGCAGGAGCCCGACACCACCGGCACCGCGCGCATCTGGGCGCGGCGGATCTTCGGCAACACGCTGGGCAACCCGCTGGAGGTGAGCGCCAACACCGCGAACGGGCAGCCGATCACCGTCGACGCCGACGCCCCCGCACTCGCGGTCAGCCGCTACGGCGAGGCGCGAATCGCCTACCGGCTCCCGGGGGGGCCCGGCTCTCCCTATGGCAGCGCGCGCATGTTCGTGAACTCGCTGCCCCCCGACACCGCGCCCGACGGGAACGCGCTGACCGGCCCGCAGGCGCTCGCCGGCGCCTCCACGCTGGGGCCCCCCAGCGTCGCGATCGAACCGAGCGGCGGCAGCGGCGGCTTCCGCGCGGCCTATACGGCCGAAGGCGCGAGCCGCCTGGTCCTCGGCAACGACTACAGCGGCAACGGGGCGCCCGTCTCACTCGGTCCAACCGGCGGCGAACGAGCTCTCACCGCCGTCGGCCAGGACGGGGGCGGGGTCACCGTGTGGCAGGCAAGCAGCGCAGCCGGACTCCCCGTGATCGACGCGCGCGAGGACTTCGCCGGCGGGGCCTGGCAGCTGGGCCAGCTCTCGGGGCCGATCAGCGGCCCGGTGGACCCCCCGGTGCTCGCCGGTTCGGGGCTCGGCGACGCGCTGATCGCCTTCCGCCAGGGGCCACCAGGTCAGTCGCAGGTGCTCGCCGCGGTGGTCAAGGGACCGCCAGGCGACTTCCAGGTCGAAGCGCCCATCGGCTGGGTGCGGGGCAGCGCCGCCAGGCTGAACTGGAATGCGGCGCCAGAGGCGTTCGGGAAGACCACCTACGCGATCGTGGTCGACGGCCAGATCCGCCAGCGGGGCCTGGCGGGCCTGTCGGCCCTCGTGAATCCCCGCGGGCTGGGCGACGGCGTGCACCACGTGCAGGTGTTAGCCACCGACAGCCTCGGCCAGCAGACGATGACGGCGCCTGCCACGCTCGACGTCGCCGCCGACCCGCCCGCGGTGAGCGTCCGCACACTGGGTCACCTGCGCGTGCGCGTGCGCGTGTCCGAGCCCGGTCCGGGGGTCGTGGCCACAACCACGCTCATCGACTTCGGCGACGGCGCACGCAGCGTGCACCACCTGAGCGCGCGCCACACATACGCCCATCCGGGCGTGTATGTGGTGATCGTCCACGCCAAAGACCGCGTTGGCAACAGCGTCGTGGCCCACCTGCGGGTGCAGGTTCGATGAGTCGCCTCCGTTCGATATCGGCCCTGTGGGTGCTGGCCTGTGCGCTGGGCCTCGGGCTGCTCGCGCCCACGCCCACGCTCGCGTCCTTCACCCTCCCCACGCTGGTCTCCGGCTCGCCACTGCCGCCCGATCCGGTGCAGGCCGACTACGCCTACAGCCCGGCGATCTCAGCCGACGGGCGCTACGTGGCCTTCACCGGCTCGGTCTCCTCGATCCGCGGCGTCTACCGCAAGGATCTGCAGACGGGCGAACTGGAGCTTGTGGCGATCGGCAACGCGGGCGCCCCCTCGATCAGCGCCGAAGGGCGCTATGTGGGCTTCACGACCTCCGAAAACCCCACCACCGGAGCGGCGGAATGCAGCGAGGTGTGGGTGCGCAACATGGACCCTCAACCCATCGCGCCTGACCCGGAACCGGGCGTGAGCGAATACGAACCCGAATACGAACTCGCGTCGACGCTCGATTCCTCTTCCTATACCGAGAAGACACAGAAGAGCCAGCAGCCGCTCACCTACGCCGGCAGCGGCAAGGCAGGCTGTCCGGGCGGCGGCGCGGCGGCGGCGGACCGCGTGGCGCTGAGCGCCGACGGGCGCAAGGTCGTCTTCACCGCGATCGGCGAATCCAACCTGGCCGGGTCCAAGACCCCGCCCGACCAGGTCGCCGTGCGCGATCTCGCCACCGGCGAAACGACGCTGGTGAGCGCCACGCTGCAATCGCAGCTGAGCGGCCAGCCGGCGCCCGTGCCGGGGGGCGCGGCGGTGGCCGGCAGCGAGACCCGCAACAAGGTCCCCACAGGGATCGAAGAAGAAGAAGACCACAACCCGATCAGCGCCAGCACCGCCGCGATCAGCGCCGACGGCAGCACGGTGGCCTGGATGGCGGTCAACATCCCCGCGCAGGCCCCCGTGGCGCCAGGCTACGCGCAGTTCAACCCCACCAAGCCCGAGAGCTACGCCGAGCCCCTGTGGCGCAAGATCGACGGTGCGCCCTCCCCCACACGGCGCGTGACGGGCGGCGACGATCCGCAGAGTCCGACCGGCCTGGGGCCACTCGACCTCCAGTGGAGCCTCGGCACCTCCGGCGCCGAAGAAAACGGGCCCGAATACGGCACCTTCATCCGACGACTGGGCTTCGGCGAGAGCCGTCGCTACCACTCCGAACTGGACGACGTCACCCCGCAGCTGAGCGCCGACGGCGAAACGGTCGCGATGCTCTGCACCGCACCGGCGTACGGCTCGGAGCCGACCTACCCGCCAGGGTCTGGGGCACCCAGCGAAGTACCCGCGAACGCGTTCGTCGTCAACATGGCCACGGGGCTGACCCGCAGCCAGGCGCTAACGCCGCTGACTGAGTGGGCGTCGACCAACTTCGGCCACAGCAACACGGCGCTGAGCGGCACGCTCGAAGACATCGCGCTCTCCCCCGACGGCACGCGCGTGGCGTTTGTCACCCAGCGCTCGGTTTTCCCGCTGGCACCGCCCGCGCTGATCACGCCGCAGGTCACCGAAACCAGCTACTCCCAGCTCTACGAGGTCGACCTGCGCGCGGGCACGCTCGCGCTCGTAAGCCAGGGCTACGAAGGCAACCAGGCCAACGGCAACATCTACAGCCCCGCCTTCAGCGGCGACGGCAACACGCTCGTGTTCGCCTCGGGCGCGAGCAACCTGGTGTATGGAGCCGCCAACGCGGGCGACAGCGACGTGTTCGCGACGTCGGTGCTCGCTACACCCGCGCTGCCCGGACAGCAGCTGATCCAGCCACTGCCCGTGGATCCCCCTCCAGCCCCGCAGTGGCGTATAAGCGCCACCGCTCGGCGCGGACCCGCGGGCAGCCTACTGCTCGACGTGGCCGTTCCAGGGGAGGGCACGCTCGCTGCCAGCGCCAGCGCCAGGGTGCCGCGCGAGCGGACTGTCGCCAGCACCCACTCCTCCACGACCGCGGCCGGAGTGGTCGAGTTGCACTTGCTGCCGGTAGAGCGCTATCGCCCGCTGGTGCAGAGCCGCGGTGGGCTGTTCGCGACGATTTCCATCAGCTTCCTTTCCCAGGGGCACAGCCGGCTGAGGGAAATGCTCCAGGCCACCTTCCGCGTCGCCTCGGAGAAGAAGAAAAAGAGTGAGAAGCGCAGGAGCCGCGGGGGACACAGGTGAAGCCGCGTACCCTCGCCTTCCTCGCCCTGGTGAACCTGTTCACCCTCTCCGTGGCGGCGCTGGCGAAACCGCGTACCCTCGCTATGGCGGCACTGGCGAACCTGCGCACACTTGCTGTGGCGGCCCTGGCGAAGCCGCGCGCGCTGGTCCTCACTGGAGCGCTGTGCGCGGCACTCGCCGTGCTCGCGAGCGGCCCGCCTTCCCCCGCCACCGCAGCCGATGGCTCGGCGACCTGGCAGTTCGCACCGGCGATCGCTCCGCCGCCCCCGCCCGGCGTCGCGGCCTCTCCCTATCCGGTGGCGGTCGGCGCGGTGGGAGACATCGAGTTCTGGGCGCCCAACCGCGGGCTTCTGATCAGCGCCGGCGACCCCGGCGGCACCCCGGTGCCGATGGGGATCTACGCCTACGACGGGGTCAGCTGGCACCAGCTCTCGACCGTTTGCGGGGGAACCGACGGGCGGATCGCGTGGGCCGGGCCGGATGAATTCTGGACGATCGCCGACCAGCGCGCCGGTCAGGTGATAAGCAATGGCTCGAGCGCACTGCTGGCGGACGTCTCGCTGTGCCATTTCCAGAACGGGCAGGTGGTGGGCTCCTACGCGATGCCCCTGGGCCAGCCGAGCTCCTACCTGCCGATGGACGCCGCCGGGTGCACCTCTCCCAGCGACTGCTGGTTCGCCGGCGAGCTTGGCCAGTACCCCAATAGCGGCTCCTTTCACCTGCACTGGGACGGTCAGAACGTCACCGTCATCTATGACACCAACCCGCGCGACGACCACGCCGTCACCTCGATGAGCGGCTACGAGGGGAAGCTGTACGAGGGCGTGCAACTGACCGGCAACGACGAATACCCGCCCGGCGAAGCCACCGAAGCGGCGCCCGTGGTGCACACGCTCAACGCCAGCGCCGCCGACCCGTTCAGCGACGTCTTCCTGCGGGGCGTCCCGAACTGCAACGGTATCTGCCCAGCGTTCCCCGAATACGACGGTGAGAGCCCCGAGGCGCTGACAGGCTTCCTGCTGGGCAGCGACGGAGGACTGTCGGGCGACCCCCCGGCGATCACGCAGATGTGGGCCCTCGCGGGGGCGGGCGAAGGCTCGGTGGCCTCCTCCCATGCGCGGCCGATCGTGCTGCGCTGCGCCAGCGACAGCACCTACGAAGCCGGCGGCGCCCCCTACGACTGCGACTCCGACGTCTGGGAACAGGCCCCCGCGGAACTGTTCGCAGCCGGGCAGCAGATCCAGGACGTGGCCGCCGAACCGGGCAGCGACGCCGCGTGGATCGCGCTGCGCTCAGGCGACGAACAGGCCCACCTGGCGCGCATCACCGCCAGCGAGCCCTACGGGCCGAAGACGATTCAGATCGCCGAACAGGACACGCTCGGCCTCAGCGGCTCGCTCGCCACCGACGGCAACCGCGGCAACGCCACGGTGATCTCCTGTCCCGCGCCCGAAGACTGCTGGCTGGCGACCAACGAGGGGTGGCTCTACCACCTCACCAACGGCAGCGCCCTCACGCAGGACACCGACCCCAACTTCCAAAACGTCATCACCTACCGCCCTCCCGACGCAGGCGTCCCCGCGCTGATCGCCGACGTCCCCCCGCCGGACGACTCCCTGGCCAACCAGCAGCCCCCGCCTCCTCCGCCGCCAGTGCAGACCACCACGCAGTACACCACCAAGCCACTCGTGACGCACATGCACACCAGGCTGGTAGACCGCTACACGCTCGAACTGTCGTTCACTCTCATTGCCACAGCTCACGTGCAGCTGTTGGTGAGCCGCCACGGGCACATCGTCGCGCGCACCGCGCGCAAGACGCTGAAGGCCGGCCGGCGCAAACTGCTGATACGGCTGAACCCGCATAGCTGGCCGACCAAGCTCGACCTGCACGCCACTCCGCTGCATCCGCTGCCGCGGGTGCCGGTCAGCAGTGGTAGCAGCAGTGGTTCGACGGTGGCGCCGCCGACGAGCGCCAACAGTGTCTCTACGTAGGTCCCAGGGACGAGGATGGTGATGGTGCGAGCCTGTGGAATGTAGGCATGATCGGCGCGTGCCCATGCTAACGCCCGGTCTCTGATATCTTTTCTGACCAATGGTACTTAAGAGCCTTGTGAAGATTTGGTGAAACTAGACGCGCTTGAGAGGGGTGCGCCGGTAGTTGGGCTTGTGCAGTGCTTGTCCAACAGTAACGTGCTCGTCTATGGAAGGAACTGCGCAATGCTGAGGGGATCACGAGAAGAGAAGTACAGGCTAGGTGCCGAGCGCCTGCGACGTGCGATACGGTTATTCGCAGCAACCGGCGTGTTGTCGATCGCGTCAGTTCCGACAGCGAGTGCGATCGAAACGAGGTATAACTTCGCAATCAATGGAGTCGGCGCCATCCCTGGGATCAACTACAACTCAGTGATCTCGAGCGAACCGATCGATCTCGAAGGCGCTGCCATCCATATCGTTCTGAGTGAGGGTGAAGGATGTGAAAGCAGATCGCTCCCCACGGGTCAGGTCTACACCTTTATCTCTACAACGGGCGGACTTACTGGTAAGTTTGCGAATGTACCCAGTAGCGGCGTGATCTCCCTATCCGTCGAGGGAGACAACGACTGCGTTTGGAGCAATGTACCTGAAATGCAGCTCGCATACAGCGAGACTGGGCCGACCCAGACGGTGACAGCAACCGTTGTTGGAGGTTCCCCTTCTCCATTGTCAGAGGTTTTGGTCGCTGCAAACCCCAGCGAACCAGTGACCAACGAGCCTGCGACGCTCACCGCAACGGTAATCGCGAGTTCTGGCGCGCCTGCGGGGGTGGTCGAGTTTTTTAGCGGAACCCCAATATCGACATGTACAGAACAACCGCTGATGCAGATAGGCTCCACCTACGAGGCAACCTGTGAGACATCATCGCTATTTGCCGAAGAATACCATAAAGGCGACGGTCCGAACGACCCGGGGACACAAGGGGGCGCCGTCTTCGAGCCCAGCGCCGGCACCGACCTCCTGGGCTCACAAGGTTTTGGGTTTCTCGTTGGTCGTGCATCGACGACGACTGCCGTGAGCGCATTGAGCGCGGACATCGACGCAAATGTTGTGTACACCGCTACCGTTACTCCCAAATATCTTGGGTCGAAAGTCCCATCTGGATCTATGAAGTTTCTCGATCATGGACAGGAAATCGGGTCGTGCGGGAGCCAGGTCCTTTCTCAGGATGGCCGGATATCGAGCGCAACTTGCAGACTCTCCTATACCGTGATCGGCACGCACAGTATCACCGCGATCTACGGTGGCGATGAAAATTTTGCCGGATCCACGTCCCCCCCCGTAGAAATAAAGACTGTCCAGCCTCCCATGAGTGAAGGCGGAGTCTCAATGGAAACTGGAGGACAGACCGCGGGTACCACGCAGACAACGAGCGCCGGAACGAGCGAGCAGAGTGGAGGTGCAAGAGATTCTCTTGATTCTCTGGCGCCAGCTCTACTCACACCCAGCGTAGTCTCGCTTGTCAGTCGGACTTTTGCGGTAACGCACAGCGACCATACAGCGCTTCTGCGCCTGCGGTGTACAGGCGAGTCGCCTTGCGCAGGTGAGGCTATGTTGATCGTACATAGAATGACAGTGAGGAAGCGTGGAAAAATACGGAGTACGATTGCTATTTTGCTTGGTAGAGCCAGCTTCTTCATTGCGCCAAATGGGACAACGTTAGTCAAGATCAGACTTTCCGCTGCAGGAAGAGCATTGCTACGTGCAGACCATGGGCAGCTCAATGCCTCGCTTAAGATCGTTCAGCCTTGAAACCAGTGGAACCAACACGGGCTATCTGTGACGCCAACCCGACTCGTTCACAGCCAGAATCAGAAAGCGTAGCCGAACCGCTCGACGACCACATGTGCGCGCGAAGCGACCAGCTCGCGCAGCGCAGGGTCGTAGTAGCTGCGGTATGAGCCGTGGGTGCTCGCCCTCACAGGCGGGTGAGCGCGGACCTTCGCGTGAAAGCCCTTCGGCAGCGGGACGTGGTGCGCGCCCATGAAACCCTCCAGATCCTCCACCAGCCGCTCGAAACGTCCAACCGTCAGTCGCTCCTCCTCCAGCCCCGCGCCCAGCATGGTCAGGACGCGCGCTGTGTAGAAGTCGACGTCCAGCTCGCGCACGGCCCGCATTAGGCGCTCGTCGGGGTGCTCGAAGTCTCCCGTGCACGCTCTGCGTACCGTCTCCGCGAAGCTGTTTGCGCCTTCGCCGAAGGCCGTGGCGAACATCTTTCCGCGCACGGGGCTTGAGAGCCGCTGGATCCTGTAGTGGTACCACGACACGTACCAGTCCCAGGGGTTGCGCACGAAGCACAGCACCGGCAGCTCAGCGGCCGCGGGCGGAAGCTCGTCCCATCCCAGATGCGGGTGCCGCGAGGGCGGCACCTCTCTAAAGCACTCTGCCGGCAGGTTGTCCCTCAGGACGCTGTCGATGAAGGAGCCTCCCGTCTTGGGGATGTGCAGGAAGGCGAAACGGTCCGTCACGAGCATTGCGCCTGCCCACGAGGAGATGAAGCTGGCGTCCACATTTTCAGGCGACGCTTGGCTGGCGCTCCGCTGCGCTCATCACCTCTCGCACTTCCTTGGGTGTGTAGAAGAGCCAGTACGCCCCGTCGCGCTCCAGCAGCACGCGCCCAACCTCGCTCATGTGCGCGCGGTCATACACGGCGGCCGTGTTGCGGCTGCGCAGCGGCTGGGCCAGCCCGGCGGCGCTGGGAGCGATTGGCGCGAGCGCGGCCCCGCGCGTCGCGACGACGTCCTCGTAGCGAATTACGTGCTCGCGGGGCAGCGCGGCAGCGTAGCTCTCGAAGAACCAGTTCAGCAGCGTCAGTTGGCGCTCCAGGCGGTCGCCTATGCCCTCCAGGCGGCGAGCGATCTCGGGCGCGATCAGCGGACGCAACCCCAGCTGTCCCTCGCGCTGCAGGAACGGAACGCTCTCCCAGGAGGCAAGGACCGACAGCGGGTTGCGCACGAGCGCAAACACGGGGAACCGCTCGAGGAGCAGCGGCAGCAGCGCAGTGAACGCCACCGGGTGCTTGATCGCCAGCGTGAAGTCGCGCGAGGCGGGAGGATCGACCGCGATCTCACTCCGCGTGGCCCTGCGCATGCGCAGTCCGTCGCCGTCGCGGTTGTCCGAGACCTTAGCTCCGAGCACCCGTCCGTCGACGTGCCGGGTCAGCGCGACCCCGCGCTCGAGGATCGAGCGGCGCTGCTCGGCGGCGAAGCGCTCGATGGCGGCGAGGATGTGCGCCCCGTCCAGTATCTGTTCGTCGCCCTCCCCTCGCGTCGCGTCCCTGACGAGGTCGTTGGGGTTCATCGGCTCGTCCAGCGCCCGCACGTCGGCGAGGCGGTTGAGCAGCTCGCACGCCAGCGTAGTCCCCCCCCGAGAGAGCCCGGTGATCAACACGCACGGATCCGCGACGCCTTGTTCTGACAAGGGGCACAACCTATATTTCAAGCCCGGTGTTAACGTTGCCGCGGTGTTACCCGTCCTGCAACGCCGACCATCCTCCACTGACGCCGGTAGCGTCATCACAGTGCGACCACAATCCTGCACGCTGATCGTCCCCCATCAACGCGCTACCTCCGGGGGCGTGTATGTGATCGAGCAGTTGGCGCGACACCTGGCGGGCTCCGCCGAGGTGACGCTGGCAGTACGGCGCGGCCCAACGCGCCCAGTCAAGGGCGTGCGGGTTATCGACGTCCCCCACCTGAGCGCCGAGGAGCTACCCGATGCGGACGTGGTGATCGGCGGCCTGGCCCAACCAGACCCCGAGCGCGTGCTCGGGCTTCCGCCCAGCAAGGGCGCTCCACTATTCCTCTTTCAAGGCTATGGCGCGGATCGCAGGAAGGTGGCGGCGATGCTGGAGCGTTGCCCGCAGGTGCTCGCGGTGTCGAGCTTTCTCACCGAGGCCGCACGTCGGCACGGCTGTGAGGTCAAGCTGACGCGACCAGGATTGGACCGTTTGCTCTTTCATCCCGGCCCACCCAACTCCGAGCGGGAGCCGCTGGTCGCGATGGTGACCCACACAGACCGAGGTAAGGCGATGGAAGATGGGCTGGTGGCGCTCGCGCACGTACGCGCGGCAATCCCCGAGGTCAAGCTTGCGCTCTTCGGTGCGGCCGAGCCCAGCGGCACACACGGCGCTCGTGTGCTCAGCGAACCCAGCGTGTGCTTCCTCGGAACCATCTCACACGCTCAGGTCGCGGATCTGCTGCGCCGCGCCAGCGTGTTTGTCTGCTCAAGTCAGGAGGAGGGTCTGGGTCTGCCCGGGATCGAGGCACTGGCGTGCGGGGGAGCACTGGCCACCACCGACACCAAGGGCAGCCGCGACTATGCCCTGCATGAGCAGACCGCGCTCGTGAGTCCCCCGGCGAGCCGGGAGCACTGGCCGACAATGTCATTCGCCTACTGCGCGACACCGACCTGCGCGCACATCTGCATCAGAACTGCCTGGAGCACGTGCTGCCCATCTACCTTCCTTGGCCCCAGGCGACCGAGCGTTTCCAGCAAGCCATCGCACAGCTGCTGGAAGCACGCTCGGCCGCGGCGCCTATCCGGTAGCGACCCAGGGCCCACAGGCCCTTCTCGCTCAGAAATCGGCCTCAGCCAACGTGTCATCCACCACGACGTTTTCACCTTCGATACGGACTTCCCCTTCGTACCAGCCACCCGCGACGCAGGCAATGGAGGTCACGCACGACACACCCGAGAGATAGCTCGCGGTCGCCCCGCTTCGGTTGGGAGTGGTCTTGATTATCCATTCGCTCCCAGTCCATTCCTCGGCGAGGGTGACGACTGCACCGAGATTGTTCTTGTATTCTCCGGTCGCCACGCACCCCGTTGATGACCAGCAGGACACGCCGCCATAGAATCCGCTCTCAGTGGCGCCTTCGGGAGTGGGAGTTGTCTGCGTTGTCCACGCGCTGCCGTTCCAGCGCTCTGCGAGAGTGAGGTAGACATGCGCGCTGCTGCTGTAAACCCCAGTAGCCGTACAGGCAGACGAAGACGTGCAGGACACTCCATATAGGTAGCTGCCCGTGGCGCCAGATGGGTTCTGGGTCGTCTGGATCGTCCATTCGGTGCCATTCCAGCTCTCGCCGAGCGTGTAATGGCCGCTTTCATGGTAGAAGCCCACCGCGGTACACACTGTCGAGGACGTGCAGGACACTCCTCGCAGTTCGCTCAGTTCAGCTTTCGCTGGGCTCTGGCTGGTCTTGACCTTCCATTCTCCAGCTTCCCACTGCTCTGCAAAAGTCACCGTGACATTCGAACCGTTTACATACTCGCCCACAGCACTACAGACGGTTAGGGACGAACATGACACTCCATACAGGCGGCTCGACTTGGCCCCCGTCGGGCTGGGGACTGTCTGGATCGTCCATTCCGTTCCATTCCAGCGCTCGGCCAGAGACGGAGCTGGATTTGAGCCGTTGTTATACCATCCGACTGCGGTGCAGGCCGTTGGTGATGTGCAGGATACTGCCTGCAGATGGTTTGCCGTCCCGCCTGTGGACGGAGTAGGCTGAACAGACCATTCATCACCATTCCAATGCTCGGCCAAGGTTTCAGATTTTTCGGATTCATTCGTGTACCAACCCACTCCGACACAATTGGTTGACGCTAGACACGACACTCCTTCCAAGCGGCCCTGAGAATACGCAGTCTTATTCGGACTTACGGTCGGCTGGACAGACCATCCCACCAACGATTCCGCGAACGCATCGAGCGCTTCGCCGTCCTTTGTGAGTACATTAGTGGGATATTCCTGCATGGCCCAGCCTCGATCGTTGCGCGAGTACACAACCAACGCTCTCAGCCACCCTTCTTCGTGGTACGGCTTCGCTTGATCGAGCATTTCTTTCATATCATTTTCCGCTTCCGCGTTGGTTATTCCCCCATTGCCACATGCTTTGCCTTGGTATACTTCCTTGTCGCAGTATCCCACCTCTGACACAATGATGTTGTTCTGTCCAGAGGTCATTTTCGCCTGCACGAGCGGAAGCGATTCGATACCGCTACCATCGCCGTCTGCCGTCCCCATCGGAGGGCCATATGGATGAAAGTACCAACCCTGAATCGCCGTCTCCAGTTTTGGCTGAGCCGCATACATGGCCGATACCCAATCGTTGCTGACGCATTCCGCCTTTGGAGGATGTGACTGACAGTCTTCACCGCATTCGCTCGCAGTGCAGTCCCATCCGGTCGCGCCGACATAGATGTCGCTCGACGGGATCCCTGCCGCAATAGCCCTGCTCAGGACTTCGACAACCGCATTGGCATACTCCTTGCCACTGAACTGCGGGGTTACGTTCGGCGAAGAAGTTCGTCGCGCCAAGATACTTGACAGTATTGTTGTTCAACCCAAGCCATAGTCCACTTGGATAAGGATCGTAAGCGAACTGACCATAGGGCGTGGAGGCCGACGTACCGTTTGTGTTTGTCACAGAGATGCCAACGAGGCCACTGCCTTCCGGGCTCGTCGCCTTGATCTTCGTGGAAGATTCGACCGTTACACTTGCAGCCGAGGTGCTGCTGAATTTGACGGTCGAGCCAGCAATGAACCCCGTGCCCGTCACCGTCACCTGCGTGCCACCACCCACTTTCCCCTGGTTCGGAGTTATGCCTGTGATCGTTGGCGCGGCAGCCAGCGCAGCCGCGGAAGATCCGATTATCCATATTATATAGAAAGCTCCAGCCAGACCCCCCATCCATTTTACAATTTTCATACCGCATCTCCTTTGAATCGAATTGAAGTGCCTTTGCTAATACGCCATTGACCGGAAGGGCACAAGAGATCAACGCCCTCGCCAAGGCGGAACTTCTGCTCGCACTCCCGCAGCAGCCCCTCACGGCCGCAGCGCCTACCCCCACAACGCGCAGATCGGCAGCGCGAAGATCCGCTCGGCGAGCTGGAACGGCCGCGGACCGGTGTGCAGCACCGCACCCGCAAGAAAGCGCTCTCCCAGCCGATCGCGCATCCATACGAGATGCTTGGCATCGGACGGCCCCGGGGCAGCGGTGGCCTTGATCTCGATGCCGATGACCCTGTCTGCCGGCAGTTCGGCGACGAGGTCCACCTCGTGTCCGCCATCCCTGGCACGCAGGTGGTGCAAGCGCGGCCGCAGCGGGCTGAGCTCGACCTCGGGTCTGATCTGAGCGACCACGAACGTGTCGAGCAAGCGACCGAGCAGATCGCCGTCGCGCAGCACCGCCGTCTCGTCCAGGCGCAGCGCCGCCGCGAGCAGCGAAGGATCCACGAGGTACCGTTTCCCCGCCTTGGCCAGGCGCGAGAGCCTGTTGCTCATGCCGGCAGCGTGTCGAGCACGAACAGGTTCGTGAGCAGGCGTTCGTAGGCGGTCGCGGTCTTGCGATCGATGCCGGCCGCCTCATACAGCCTCCTGTCTAAGCGCACGACGGTGCGCGCATGGGCAGGCGATGCACGATACCGCTTTTGCGCATCCCCCGGTCCCGTTTTCGCGCACCTTCCGCTCCCGTTTTGGCGCACATCTCATTCCCGCTTTCGCGCACAAACCGGTCCCGTTTTCGCGGATCTAGCGACCTCGGGCCAGCGCCTGGAGGCCGTCACGGCTGCTGGATTGTGCCCGGCCCACGGCAGCGCTGCAGAGCCAGAATCACACCACGGCCATCACACGGCTGCTGGATCGGACTCCACCCACGGCACAGCCAGTCCCGTAGCTGCCCCCAGCCGCAGCGCGTCCACCGCGAAGTGCGCGCGCAGCGCTTCGCGCACGTCCTCCGCGAGCGGCTCGGGCGGCGAGGGGGCCACGTTCCAGATCTTCTTGAGCGTGAACTCCATCCCCGCTCGCTCGCGCGCCTGGCGCTCTGGCGGTGCGTGCAGGTAACGGCGCACGATTCGCCACATCTCCTCGCGGCCGGGAGCGTCGAGCGGGTGCCGGGCCAACCACACCTCGACGGCAGCGGCCCGTTGGTCTGGCGCGGCCGTGTCGATGCCACTCAGCAACCCCCTCAAATCCTCCTCTTTCACACGCTCACGGCTACCACCCGCGAAGGCTCTCTGAAATGGCGCGCTCGGCTCGAAGTCGCTCCAGACCCCCAGAAAGCGCAGGATGCGTTGCACTGTTTGCACGGGCTCGCGCGCGAGGCTGGCGCTCTGCTCGATGTGCAGGGCGTCGCGTTCGAAGAAGCCCAGGTAGTCGCCGAGGATGCGCCCGTACTCACCCTGCACTACGTAGGAGTTGGTGTCATCCGGCCGCGCCCGTGCGGCGCGCAGCGCGTCGGGGCGCAGCAGCTCACTCAGCGCCGCGCCGGCGCCACGCTGCTCGCGGCCGCGGGCCACGGCCATCGCGTGCTGGGAGCGCGCGCGCTCCACCGGCTCGCGCAGCAGGACGACGAGGCGCACGTCGGGGAGCTGTTTGGCGATACGCGCGGCCACGGTGCGCGTGTCGGCATCGTGCCAGCCGTGCGTGTAGTGGGGGGTGACGGTGCCTCGCAGCAGCTCGCTCCCGGCGGGCGCCTGCAGGCGTGCGAGGTACTCCTGCCAGCCGCGCTCGTAGACCTCGGTGTGCGAGAAGAAGGGCGCCTCCTTGGTCTCCGGCAGCCACAGCTGGGGGTGGTCGCGCAGCAGCTGCCACACGGTGGTGGTCCCCGCCTTCTGGGCGCCGATCACGATGAAGTCCAAACCCACGTGCCGATGCTCTCAGACGGGCCCGCTACACCTCGTCCAGCCCCTCCGTCGTTCACCACTCCTTCACACGGTGGTCTCGGCCTCGTCACAAAAGCTGGCTTTTGCAGGCGAATCCTGTTGATAGAGATGGTTGACTCAGCTGAGCACCTGCTGGCCGACACGGCTACCTCACCTGACCTGTCGGTAGACACGGCTAGCTCACCGCAGCGTCAACTGCCAGCGAGCTCCACCGCCCGCGTGGACCTGCACTGTCACTCCACCGCCTCGCAGGTCTCGCGGCTGGGTCTGCAGCGCGCGGTGGGGCTGCCGGAGTGCGCCACTCCGCCGGAGGAGGCCTACGAGCTGGCCAAGCGCCGCGGTATGGACTTCGTGACGATCACCGACCACGACACCATCGCCGGGGCGCTCGAGCTTGCAGACCGCCCCGACGTGTTCGTCTCCGAGGAGCTGACCGCCTGGTTTCGCGGCGAGCCCCAGGCGGTGCACGTGCTCTGCTACGACATCTCACCCGATGACCACGAGTGGCTGCAGGCCCACAGCGGCGACGTCGAGGCCTGCGCCGGCTACCTGCGCGAGCACGACGTGGTGTGCGCCCTGGCCCACCCCTACTACACGGTAGGCGCACCCCTGACCGCCCGCCACCGCCGCCGCCTGGTCGAACTGTTCGACATCTGGGAGGTGCGCAACGGCTCGCGTGCCCGCGAGCTCAACCGGCCCGCCGCCATCTACGTCGCCACGCGCGAGGGCATCGGCATCGGCGGCAGCGACGACCACGCGGGCGTGGACATCGGGCGCACCTGGACCGAGACTCCCGCGGCGCGCACCCCCGCCGAGTTCCTGGCGCACGTACGCGCCGGAGACGTCGCCGCGCGCGGCGCCCAGGGCTCCGCCGCCAAGTGGGCGCACTCCGCGATCGCGCTGGCCGCACGCGCACTCGGCCGCGGCGGGATGGAGGGTGAGGAGGGCGAGGCCGAGCGGGAGCTGGATCCCCGCATGGTGATGACGATGGTGCAGCGTCTGCTGCGCGAGGGCGACGTCCGCCACGGCGCCACCGGCGAGGACCTGACTCCCGAGGACGCACGGCGTCTGTTGCGCGCCTGGCTCACGGCCGTGGAGCTCGACCATCTCGACGAGCGCGGCCTGATCGCCTTCATGCAGGAGGACGACTTTCGTCACTCCGACCTCTACCGGCGCGCGTGCCGTGCGCACGAGCGCCGACTGCGCTCGGCGGTCGACGGCGTTGTGCTGACCCTCACTGCGGGGCGCGGCGGTATGGGGTACCCCAGCGCACTGACAGACGGCGACGTTGCCCCCGCCGCCAACGCTGGGGGCGCCGCGCATGTGGCGGGACCCGACGTTGCGAGCGCCGCCACCAGCGTCTTCCAGGGTTGCATCGCCGCGATCCCCTACGCCCCCGCCGCGGCCTTCCTGGGCAGCGAGAAGGCCAAGCTCGATTCGCGCGAGGGCGAGACCCCGCGCGTGGCGATCCTCGCCGACGGCATCGGCTCCACCCACGGAGTGACGCGCACGATCGAGGAGATCCGCCAGCGCGGCGTGCCGGGCTTCGAGATCGAGGTGATCGGCACCGACCCCGGCGTGGACCGGCGCCTCTCCGCCGTGGCGGAGGTGGACGTGCCCTTCTACCCCGGCCTGCGCATCGGCGTGCCCTCCCTCACCGTCGCCGTGGAGACACTCGCCGAGGGCCGCTTCGACGCGATCCACGTCTGCTCCCCCGGCCCCGTGGGCGTCGCCGGCGCGCTGCTCGCGCGCGGCCTGCGCCTGCCGCTGGTGGGCAGCTACCACACCGAGCTCACCGCCTACGCGGCCCTGCGCTCGCAAGACCCGCGCGTCGCGCACGCAATGGACCTCGCGGTGCGTTCTCTCTACGGCGCCTGTGACCTCGTCCTCTCCCCCTCTCCGGCCTCCGATGAGGCGCTGCAGCAGATCGGCGTGAGCGACGGGCGCATAGCGCGCTGGGATCGGGGCGTCGATACCGCGCGTTTTGACCCCTCGCTGCGCGGGTCGCTCCGAGCCGGGAGACTGGCCGAACTCTCCGAGGAGCCGGCCGATCTGCCCCGCGGGCCGGCCGAGCCGCATGACGGGCCGCTGGAGCTGCCCGGCGATGGCGCCATCAACGTCCTCTACTCCGGGCGCGTCACGCGCGAGAAGGGCTCCGAGCTGCTCGCCGACGCCTTCCTGGAGGCCCGCCGCCGGGACCCCCGGCTGCACCTTGTGCTGGCGGGGGGCGGCCCTGAGCAGGAGCGCCTACGCGAGCGCCTGGGTCCCCACGCCACCTTCCTGGGCTGGCTGGAGGGCCTTGAGCTGGCGCGCGCCTACGCGAGCGCCGACATCTTCCTGTTCGCCAGCGCCACCGACACCTTCGGGCAGGTGATCCTCGAGGCGCAGGCCTCCGGCCTCCCGGTGGTCGCCGTCGCGCGGGGTGGCCCCCGCTCACTCGTGCACGACGGCGTCAGCGGCCTGCTGTGCGAGCCCGACGCCACCGCACTGGCTGATCGCGTGGTCGAGCTCGCGGGCTCGCCCCTGCTGCGCCAGCGGCTGGCCACCGCAGGACTGAGCGCCGTGCGCGAGCGCACGTGGGAGCGCGCCCTGGAACGGCTCGCCGAGGGCTACCGGACTGTGCTGCGAGCCGGCGACCATGGCGACACGCAGGGCGATGGCTCCGACTGTGGCGGCGCAGAGCGCGGCGGGACGCGCCGCGGCCCCGGCCTGCCGACCCCCACGCAGGGAGAGCGCCGTGCCGCATAGGGGCACCATCGCCGTCGCGCTGCACGACATCGAGCCGGCCACCTTCGAGCGCTGCGCGCGCATCCGCGACTGGCTGGACGACCACGGCGTGGATCGGGTGACGCTGCTGGTGATCCCGGCGCGCGACCTGCACCCGCTGGGCGAGCGCTCGCCGGAGATGATCGAGTGGCTGGCCGAGCGCCGCCGCCGGGGCGACTCGATCGCCCAGCACGGCTTCCAGCACCAGCAACTGCGCCGGCCCGGCTTGGCACACAGGATGCTGAGCCCCACCCGCCCCCGCCAGCGCTCGGCTGAGTTCGTGGGGCTCGACTGCGGGGAGACCCGCCGCGCGGTGGAGGCCGGCTGGCGCGTGCTCAAGCTCGCCGGGGTGGAGCCCGACGGGTTCGTCGCCCCCGCCTACGCGTACACGCGCGCGCTGCGCACGACGCTCACCGCGCGGGGCACCCTCAGCGTAGGGTTCCGCTGGTGGGCCGGGCTGTTGCGGCTGCACAGCGCCCTCACCGGGACGAACCCGGAATCTGAGGCAGGGATGGACGCACCGATGGGGCGCAGCGGAGGAGCGCAGCGGAGCGAGCGGGGGTCGAGCGGGCGGCGACGGCGCGAGCGGACGGGACCTCATCAACTGCTCGCGCCCGCCTGGGACCTGGGCAGCGAAGGGGTGATGCGCCGCGCGCTCTCGCCCTCGCTGGTACGCGCGGGGGGGCTGTTCCAGAACGAGCACCTGCGGCTGGACCTGCACCCCTCCGACCTGGAGCGCCCCCGGCACATGATGGCCCTGGAGCGCGTGCTCAGCCGCGCGGGCTCTCGCCGCACGGCGATCACCTACAACGAGCTCGCGGCCAGTCTCTGAGAGCTCACGACCCAATGCCTGAGAACTCACGGCCAGTGCCTGAGAGCTCACGGCCGGTGTCTGAGAGCTCACGGCCGGTGTCTGAGAACTCGCGGCCAGTGCCTGCGAGCTCTAGGCAACCGTCCCCAAGAGCGCGCGACTAGTCTGAGTGACTTGACCTCAAACAGGCTCACCATCTTCGTGGCTGACGGGCTGCGCCATCGCGTCCTGTCCGGCTACGGCATGTTGGCCCGCAACCTGATTCTCGGTCTGGCCGAACGCGGACACGACGTCCGACTGCGTGCCAGCGACCGCCCCTGGGAGAACATCGAGCAGGGGGCGCGCGAGCGCCTGCAGACGCTTCCTCAGATCGCGGGCCCGGGGGCGGGCGAGGCGGCCGACGTAGTGCTTCAGATTCGCAGCCCGCCGAGTTGCCGCCGCTTCACCAAACCATCGCTCATCTACACCCAGAACGCGCTGGGCGAACTGCCCCCTGAGTGGGTCCAGGCGCTGGCGGCTGTCGACGGGGTGATCGTCCCCAGCGAGTTCGACCGAGCGGTGTTCGCGCGCCACTTCCCGCGGGTCTACGTGGCCGGCCAGAGCTCGGACGCCGCCATCTTCAAGCCCGCTCCCAGGCGTCCCTGCGAGGGACCCGAGCTGTTCAGCTTCCAGTACGTCGGCAGCTACTCCTTCCGCAAGGGTGTGGATCTGCTGCTCCAGGCGTTCCTCACCGAGTTCTCCGCCGAGGAGCCGGTTGAGCTGAGGCTACAGTGCCCGGGGATCGGCAGAGGCGATGAGTTCAACCACTGCCTGGACGCCATCCAGCGCTTCAATCCGCGCGGCAGGGTGCGCCTGAAGGGAGGCGATCTCTCGCCGGAGTGGATGGCTCGCCTGTACAACCAGAGCGACTGCGTCATCACGCTCTCGCGCGGGGAGGGCTGGTGCATGCCGCTCAGCGAGGCGCTGCTGTGCGAGGTGCCCGTGATCGCCCCCCATTCGACAGGCATGGCCGAGTACCTGGACGACTCGGTCGCCGAGCTGCTGCCCACGCGCGAGCTGCCTGCGGCCCAGGCGTCGCCTCCCTTCGGCGGGACCTTCGCGAGGGTGTACGACCACCCTGGCATCACCTACTACGAGCCCGATGTCGCCGCGGCCCGCGCCGCGATGCGCCGCGTCTACGAAGACCACGCGAGCGCCCGCGCGAAGGCCCGTGCGGGGCGCGAGCGTATCCTCACCCGTCACTCCTGGGAGAACGCGGCGCGCGACGTGGAGCGGGCGTGCTTTTCGTTGCTCGAGGACTCAGACCGGCTGGCGCCCGAGCAACCACGTCTGGGCGCCGCGCCGAACCAAGGGCCCGCGCCCTAACGTTCGAACACAGCCGCGTTGAACGAGCTGACCCCGCTCGCCCCCGCGTATCCCAGGTGCCCCAGCCCGAACAGGTTCTCGATGGTGCGCAGCAACGAGAAGTGGTTGTACGGTTCCTGGTTGGTGGTTCCCGCCTTGACGAACGGCGAGAGCAGCAGCGCCCCCACCTGCCCGCCGCCCGAGGGCGGCAGCTGCTGGCCGTCTGGCAAGGGCGCGGGGGCGGGTAGGTTCGGGAAGCGCGGCTGTCCGCAGCAGGAGCTGGAGTCGGCTTCGATGCCAGTGGCCGGGGCCTGATCGACGGTGATCGCCAAGAGCCCCCCGCTCTTGTATGCCGGGGAGGCCATGATCTGCGGCACCACCTTCTGCAGGAAGGCATCTGCGGTCGCCAGTCCCCCTGGCTTGCCCGGCGCGCAGGGTGTGGGGTTGCCGTCATCGCACAGCGAGGGCACGATGTAGGACAGGGTGGGCGTGCTCTTGGCGCTCTTCAGATCCGCGTTCAGTTGCCCCAGTCCGACATCGTTGGCGGCACACGCCGTGGGCGAGCCGATGATGCTGGAGAAGTACATGAAGGGGTTGCTGAAGGTCGTGTATTCCTCGCCGGGAGCGGCCTGGTTGGCGGGTTTCGCCTGGTCGGTCGTGCCAGGCGTGGTGGAGGCCGGCGGCACCGCCCCCACAGTGGGGTCGGCAGCGCCGAGTGTGGGGTGCGTACAGGACCCTGCCATTCCTTCCAAGTAAGCCCGCCAGGTGAGGTGCTTGGCCGTGAGCTGTCCCGCCAGCGTTTGCGTCGACTTGGGATACACGCAGCCCTGCCCCGTCACCTGCCCGTCGGTTCCGACCGTCGCAGGTTCGATGTCTGTGAAGGTCGGGCAGTTGGCGGCCGTCTGCGCCGTCGGCCCCTGCCCACTCACCAGCGCGATGGCGTTGGCCAGCTCGTCGTGGGCCACGGCGTAGTAGCGCACCAGCAGCTCGCCGCGCTTCTCCAGACTCTGCGCCAGATAGGGAGCCTTGGAAGCGGGTCCGAAGACCGCGGCATAGGGCTGGTCGGCGAGCACGATCAGGAACACATGCTTGACCGGGGGCGTCGCGGTGGGGGCCCCACCGCCTGCCCCACTGCCCCCGCCTTCACCGCTCCCACCACCGCCACTGCCGCCCTGGCCAGAGCCCGCTTCCCCGGCGCCCGCGGACCCGTTGCCCGCAGACCCCTGCTTGCCGGATGAAGCATGCGGCGGCGCGCTTGTCGGCGCGGTGGAGGGCGAGGTGGCAGGTTCTGGAGTCGATTCCGGGGACACCGCCGGTGCGGGCGTCGCCGACGGCGTCGAGGCTCCTGGAGAGGAGGCCAGCGCCGCCGGCGGCAGCACCAGCCGCAGACGCGGCTGCACGGTGGCGCTCGGCGTGCCACCCGCACTGGAGGTGACGTTCCCCACGAACACCCCGAAGCCCAGGAAGAGGAGTACCAGCAAGCCCCTTACCCACAGCGGCGGCAGCGCGAAGTCGAGGCGGCTCATCTACCCCTCGGGGGCAGTCACGGGGTCCATGACCAGCGTGTCGGCCGTGGTCCGGCCGTCGGGCGCGGGCGCAGCGACGCTCGACACAGACGCAGCAGTACCCGGCGCGCGCTCCATCAGCGTGGCGCCGCACTGCCAGCAGAACAGCGCGCCCCGACTGTGCGGCGCCGCGCAGGAAGGACACGCGCCTGCGCCGACCGACTCCCCCAGGGCCAGCAACCGCTCGACCTCGGCCAGCTCGGCGTCGCGCTCCTGCAGAACGGCGGCGCGGCGCACGAGCAGGTCCAGACGGAAGTGATCGCGAATGGCCATCTCGTAAGCGAGCCCGCCGAGGTCCCACTGCTGCTCGGCGACCTGCTCGGCCAGCTCCTCGCGGCGGCGCCGTAGAGCCGAGCTCGAGCTCTCGCCCGGCCGTTGAGTTGGAGTGTCCATAGCGTCAGCCGGTGGAGACCACGTTGGGGAGGTTCTTGGACTTCTGCTCGTAGCTCTGCCCGCTGCCGCCGCTCAGATTCTTCAGGACTGAGGCAGGGGCGGGCTTGCTGGGAATCGATCCTACGCCAGAGGAGGAAGACGAAGACGAAGACGAAGAGCTGGCCTTGTGGGTGGAGGACTTCGACGGCGTGGGCGCCGCGGCGGCCGGCGTCGTCGCGGTCGTGGCCGTGCCCGCACCGGGAGAGGTCACGCTGATCACCTGGGCTGGGGTTGTCGTCGCCTTGCCGGCATCAGAGCCAGAGCGACCGATCAGGACACCGATGCCCATCGCGAGAAGCAGCACCCCCACGCTGGCGATCACCGCCGTGGGGCCGCCGGAGCGCGGGACCGCAACGGGCGCCGCCAAGGCTCCAACTGGGGCGCTCGCCACGGAGGGATCCTCGATAGCCGTCGAAACTCCAGGCGAGGCGGCCCCGCCACCCGACACGGAGGCGCCACCGGGGCGCAGACGGTCGAGCAGGACCCTTCCCAGGTGAGCTCGGGCAGTGCCGCACTCCAGGCAGTAACGCTGATCGGAGGCCATCGGAGCGCCGCAGGTGGCGCACAAATCTCCGGCATCCATAGCACTCGATGGTCAAGCCAAGAGGTGCGCAGGCGCGTGAAGATCCGGTGAACACCATCCGGGTGTTCACCATTTCTTATCCAACACGTCACCGCCGCTTCACCTCAGCTCGACCCGACCCCAGATAGCTTCGCGCAGTCAGTGGACGACCGTTCGCTACGCCCATATTACGGGGGAACCGCAGCCGGCGAGGCCGCTGTGGGGGTCGAGGCAGCGCTCCCCACACTGCCGGGAGCAGGCACGCCCAAGGCCGAGGGGGCTGCCGTGTACGGCAACCTCGAGATCCGAGTCGATGAGATCCAGGCCCTCATCGACGGGCACCGCGTGGGGCTGACGGTGCGCGAGTTTCAGGTCCTCTCCGTCCTGGCCCAACGAGAGGACCGGGTGATGCGCCGAGCCGATATCTACAGCTACGTGTGGGGTGGGGAGATGAAGCACCGCGACCGCTCCGTGGATGTGTTCGTCCGCAAGGTGCGTAACAAACTCGCGCGCGTGGCGCCTGACTGGGCCTATATCCATACGCACTTCGGCGTTGGCTACCGCTTCGCCGCCACGCCGCCGCAACAGAGCGCAGCGTCGCTGACAGCCGGGTCCCCTCAGACAGTCGCGGTCTGAGTCCGAGGCCTCCGCGGCGCGGCCCGGGCGAGACGATCGCGCACAGCCTCACCCACCGCCGCGCCCTACGTCTGGAGGCGAGAGTGTTCCGGGCGAGGGGTGTTCCGACGCGCGGTGCCGGGCGAGACCCCCACGTGCCCCACAGTTAGGAGCGGTGCTCCTAAGCGCGGCGCTGGGCGACTCGATCGCGCGCTACATCTCCTCGCTGCGGGAGGGATGGAAACGTTTTTGGAGGCCTCCATTTCCAACTGCACATGGCGCTGGTACGTCAAAACCCGTTACTGGGACGGAGTTTTTACGGTACTTTGCCCAGCTTCCGCGATGTCGATAAATGTTTCCGACCGCCCCCTTTGACGAACCTCGATTCGCCGGGCAGGATGAGCAGTGAGCTTCCGAGGGAGACTCAGTGCAAACGCCGGCCCCCAAGGCCACGATTGCGCTTCAACGGAGCGCCCAGGCGCTCCCCGACTCCATTCCATCAAAGAGAAGGAGCAGCTAATGATGCGAGTCAAGTTGCTGGCGGTCATCGCCGGCATGCTCGCGATGCTGGCCGTCACGGCGGCACCAGCGTTCGCGGAATTCCAGTCCAACTCAAGCGCAGTGAAAGGCCAGGTCAAAGTCGGAGCCATCACCATCGAAGGCGGAGGCGCGACGCTCACCTGCACCAGCGCCGAAGGCACATGGACGATCTTCTCGGGAACCGTTCCAGCTACCAAAGGCAAACAAGAGAAACTGTTCTTTGAAAAATACGCCGGCTGCAAAACAAAAAGCAGCCTGATCAAAGAAGCCACACCCATCGTTGCTCCCTGCAGCCTTGACATCGAACAAGCGGCGGGCGAAAGCAAAGCGATAGGCTCCATTGTGGGCATCTGTAAGATTGAAGTGAAAGTTCTTGGTACCTGTACGATCACGGCAGAAGGCAAAAACCTCAAAGAAGTCACACTCGAAAATATCCAAGAAGTGAATGACCTCATCACGGCCAACGTCACAGGCATCACGAGCAAACCCAGCTCGGCCTGCCTGGGCGTCAAAGAAACCAACGAAGCGAAAGAGAAAGCGGTAGCCACCACCTTCGGTCAAAAATGGGTTTAGGCCGCTGAGGCCACCAGGTTTGCCGAAGGCCACTGGAAGCCAGCGAAGGCTCCCAGACCGCTGACGGCCACCTTTCCGATGAGCACAAGTGTGGGGCGGGTCAGCGCGACCCGCCCCACAGCTCATTCCGCACCTGCCGGCCTTCAGACTCCGACTGTCGCGAAGACCCCCAGACACGTTCAGGCGGTGGTCGCCGTGAACTCTACGAGCTAGATATGCGATTTTCGAATACTTGTATTTGACGAAACCCACTCCACCAGACAAGATGGCAGGAAGCCTCCGAGGGAGGACTCAGGGTTAGCGCCGGCCCACCAGAGACCGAGCGCCCTTCAAACGGAGCGCCGCGTGCGCTCCCTGACTCTATCCATCAAAGAGAAGGAGCAAGCACCATGATCCGAGCAAAGGGACTGGCGATCATCGCCGGCATGCTCGCGACGCTGGCCGTCACGGCGGTACCGGCGTCCGCCGAATTCCAATCAACCAGCGGCAAAGAAACAGGAACCGGTACGGCCAAAGGAATCGTCCTCGAAGGCGGGGGCGCGACGCTCGAATGCGTCAAAGCGGAAGGCACAGGGACGATCCTCTCCGGACTGGGAGGCAAAGCGCAGCTCAAAGGACCCGTGCTGTCCTTGGAAACCAAAAAATGGAACGAATGTAAAGCGAAAAGCAAAGAAATCAAAGAAGCCAAACCGAAAGTCAAAGCCTGCACGCTGAACCTGACACAAGCAGCAGGGGAAAGCAAAGCCAAAGGCTCGGTGGGGACTGAATGCACCATTGAAACAACGGTCCTCTTCTTCACCTGCACGATCCATGTGCCGGTTGAAAAAGCATCCGAAAAAATCAATTTCGGACTCGAAAGCAACCCCCTGGAAAACAGCGGCAACAACATCCTCATCAAAGCCGAAGACAGCGGCGTCACAACGACGACCTCGGGTACTTGCCTCGGGATCAAAGGCAGCAAAGAAGGGAAACAGAAAGCAACGATCGAAGGCGAAGGAGTCAACTGGTCATAGGCCACTGACGCACCTTCTGGGTAAGGACCACAGAAGGCCACCTTCGGGTATGGCCGCTGAGGACCATCCGACCTGATGAGCGCAACGTGGGGCGGTCAGCGCGACCGCCCCACGGCTCATTCTTCCGTCGTGTTGGCCCCCGGCACCTTGTTGTAGGCGCAGCGGAAGTTCTCCGGCTGGGAGACCGGCTCGCCCCCGGCGAAGCCGCCCTTCTGGCCGTTGGAGTAGACGGTGACGTACTGCAGCGTGGCCGGCTCGGGCACGGCGGGGAGCGGCACCGGGTTGGGTTCGCCCGTGCGGGGGTCGCCCGTGGAGCCTTCGCTGACCCCCTCGAAGCCGGCCGCGTCAGAGCCCGCGGCAGTGGTGATCAGCGTGGAGGACATCTCGCGCTGGTCCTTCAAACCCACGCTCGGGTCCAGCTCGACCGTGGCTGTGTCCTGGTTTTCGTGGATCGTACCCTCCAACTTGACGCGCTTGGCGGCGCCGATCAGCTGCGCCGCGGAGGGCAGGTAGCCGCCCTTTTCCACGCACGTCTGGCTGGCCCAGAAGTAGTTGTTCTGACCGATCTCCTGGGTGGTCAGCGGATAGGCGGACTCTTCCAGGCACCACGTGCCCAGGTTGGCGGTGGTGGGTGGACACGACGAGAGAGCGCTGAGCGTCAACCCGCCCACCTCATTCGAGTTACCGACGGTGGGGATCGCCGAGGCGGAGAACTTGCGGTTCTTGCCCAGGAGCAGGATGCCGCCCGCGTAGGGCTTGGTGCTCACACGGTGCCCGTCGATACTCGCCACCGCATGGCGGACAGCGCGACGGGCCGCGTCGGCCAGCGGGGTGGTGGCCAGGACAAGCGCCAGGATCGCGATCACCAGCGACGGCGAGGGCAGGAGACGACGGCCCCACCCCCTGCGACTGCCACCCCCCGCAGCTCGGGCCATGAACCGCGACGTGGGTACTCGCCGTGACCCGCTCGGACTCGCACCCGCAGCGGGGGTGATGAACCGCGGCGTGGACCCTCGCCGAAACCTGCGCCGCTGCCAGGGACGCCGTCTCACCGCTTCTCGGGCCTCGGGTCCGCCTCAGGGGAGTCGCGGCGCACGTCGCGCAGCTCCTCCAGGGTGATCTCCTGGACCGTGGACAGCACCGCCTCAAGTGCCACGCCGGAGAGCGTCTCGTGCTCGAGCAGAGCGTGGGCCGTCTCCTCGACGGCTTGCCAGTTGCGGTCGAGGACCGCGGCGGCGCGCGCCTCGGCGGCGCCGACCAGGCGCTCGACCTCGCGGTCGATCAGATCGAGCGTGGAGGGCCCGACTGAGCCGAGGTCCTGCAGCGAGGCGCCGAGGAACACCTCGCCGCCCTTCTCGCCGATCGTGACCGGCCCCAGGGCCTTGGACATGCCGAAGGACGTGACCATCGAGCGCGCCAGGGAGGTGGCGGCGTGCAGGTCGTCGCTGACGCCCGTTGATACGTGCCCAAAAGCCATCCGCTCACCGGCGGCGCCAGCGGCGATCACGATCAGCTGGCGCTGCAGATCGGGTTCGGCCTGGATCACCTGGTCGCGGTCTGTGAGCATGTGCGCGGCGGTGCCCAGCGTGCGCCCGCGCGCGACGATCGAGAGCTTGCGCGTGGAGGACTCTTGGCCGAGCGCTTCGGTGACCACCGCGTGGGAGGCCTCGTGGATCGCGATCAGCCAGCGCTCCTCGCGCGTGAGGATGTGCTTCTTGGCCGGTCCCGCCACGACGCGGTCGATCGCCTCCTCCAGCGTGGCCTGGTCGATCGTCGACTGCGCGTCGCGCACGCTCAGCAGCGCCCCCTCGTTGATCACGTTGGCCAGCTCGGCGCCGGAGAAGCCGGGGGTCTGGCGGGCGACCTCCTCGAGCGAGGCGTCGGGTGCGAGCGGGCGCTTGGCGCCGTGCAGGCGCAGGATCTCAAGGCGCCCGTGCACGTCGGGGACGTCGATCGTGACCTGGCGGTCAAAGCGCCCGGGGCGCAGCAGCGCCGGGTCCAGAACGTCGGGGCGGTTGGTGGCGCCCATCACCACAAGCCCCCCGTCGCCGGAGAAGCCGTCCATCTCCACCAACAGCGCGTTCAGCGTCTGCTCGCGCTCGTCGTTGCCCTGGCCGATGCCGGCGCCGCGCTTGCGTCCGGCGGCGTCGAACTCGTCGATGAAGATGATCGCCGGCGCCGCCTTGCGGGCCTTGGCGAACAGGTCGCGCACGCGCGCCGCGCCAACGCCCACCAGCGACTCCACGAAGTCAGAGCCCGAGAGCGAGAAGAACGAGGCGTCGGCCTCGCCGGCGACGGCCTTGGCCAGCAGCGTCTTGCCGGTGCCGGGGGGGCCGACCAGCAGGACGCCCTTGGGGGCCGCGGCGCCGACGCGCAGATACTTCTCGGGTTCGGCCAGGTAGTCGCGGATCTCGCGCAACTCGGCCACCGCCTCGCCGGCGCCCGCGACGTCGGCGAAGGAGACCCGGTCGGTGGTGCCCTTGCCCTTGCGCTTGCCCTTGCCGGTAAAGCGCGAGAAACCGGCGATGCCTCCCGCGCCACCATCGGCGCCGAGGCGGGTGAACAGCGCGAACAGGCACACCAGCAGCAGGATCGGGATCAGGAACTGCACGACGATCTCCCGCGTCGACTTGCCGGACTGCTGATCCACGGTGACCACAGCCCCGCTCTTGGCGAGACCGCTGACGAGCGCCTGGGTCTCCGCGCCCGAACTGGGGTATGAGGTCCACAGCTGTTCGCCTGGTCCAACGGGCGCGGCCGGGGAGGCGGAGGGGACGGTGGTGGAGGACTTGGCGGGCAGCACCGCGCGCGTGGTGAGCTCCACGCGGTTGTCGTGATCGAGCAGAACCGCGAGGGCTATTTCCTTGTTCTTGGTCAGGGCTTCCACGCGGCTGAGCGGGATCTGCCGGCCGACGCTGCTCGGTCCGATCGACCCGAGCAGCACCGCGAAGGTGATCGCCAGGCCGAGCGAAGCGATCGCCAGGAAAGTCGTGAGCGGGTCCCGGAGGACGATCCGAGCGGCGCCCTGCAGGGCTTCTTGCAGACCAACGAGCACAGGGTTGCGCCGCTGTGCCAAGCCCGAGCGCACCTGCCCAGCAGGGCTGCGGCCATTGGTGGGGGCGCCGTTGGACGCCATCGAGCCGTTGGGTTTGGGAATCTGCTCGTCGTTCATAAGGGTGGATGGTGTAGGTGCTGCAGCGAGCCACGGCCCACGTGGATCAGATACCCAATGGATCTGGGACTCAGATGCAAGAACCCGCAGACACGAATGTGCCCGAGGCGGGCAGTGTCACAGCGGGCTCCCGCGAAAGCAATGGCTGTTCACAAATCGGTCACAGCCTGAACACCAGAAACGCCCTCAGGTGCTGTTGGTGAGGATCAGACCGAGCACGAACAGGCCGAGCACGACTCCCACCACGCCCAGCGCCACCACCAAATGCTCGTCGGGTGGAGCGTAGGCGCCGCGCCTGATGGCCTCCTCCACGCGCTTGTGGCGCACGAAGGCGTAGGCGATGAAGACAACACCGATGAGGGCGAACCCGACGCCCACAACGGTGTCCGGCCAGCGCGCGCCCGAGGAGACGTCGGGCACGAGCTTGCCCACAGCCAGGCCGACCGCCAGCGAGGTGAGGCCCGTGCGCCACCACGCCAGGTAGGTGCGCTCGTTGGCCAGGCGGGTGCGCCGCGTGGCATCGACGGCCTCTTCGGCGTCTCTCTCGGGCGAGGAGCCCGGCGTGTGGGAGGAACTGCTCACCGGCGCAGTCTTACCGAAACCCACGGTCGGAGAGCGCTCCTGCGGACGCCCGCCCAGGGCGACTGCCAAACGCGCGTCCAGTGGGGCAGTTATCCAAATTTTCTCCAGAGAGACACCCGCTGTTCACCTGAGCACGGGACGGGCCACCGAGACTGCAAACACTCCCTCGGGCGGCCCTCTACGCGGCTGCCACCAACCGCAGTAAACCGCCCCGTCGCTGCAGCCCGCACAGCCTGTCCGCGCCGCAGCCGCAGCCATAGCAACCGTCCATCCCAGCCCAGCCCGCCGCAACCATCCCCCGTCGAAGCCGTACACCAAAAGGAGTCCTCCACGTGCGCCCAATCCGCCTGACGACAGTGACCCTGCTCGCGACCCTCGCCCTGGCGAGCGTGCCCGCCGCGGCCTCCGCCCGCGCGCTGCTGATCGACGGGTCGACCTCCGTCTTCCCGCTGATGACCCAGCTGGCGGCGGCCTACCACAAGGCCACCCACCAGCCCACGCCCCACGTCGGGCAGGGCACCTCCGGCGTGGGCATCAGCGACGTCAACGCCGGCCGCGTCGACATCGGCGACGTCTCGCGCGACCCGATCATCGGCGTCGATCCCAAGGGGCTCGTGTTCACGAAGATCGCCCGCGATGGCGTGTGCATCATCACCAACCCCGCAAACCACCTGACCAACCTTGACCAGACGACGGTGCAGCAGATCTTCACGGGCCAGGTGCGCAACTGGAGCGAAGTGCCCGGCGCCACCGTGACGGGCCCGATCGACCTGTTCCAGCGCGTGTCCTCCTCCGGTACGCAGGACGCCTTCCAGAACATCTTCCTGGGCGAAAACCTGAAGATCTCGCCGGGAGCCTCCTCCGAGGAATCCAACGGCACCATGCGCCAGGCCGTGATCGGCGACAAAGACGGGATCGGGTTCGCCTCCTTCGCCTTCACCCAGGGAACCAACGCGGTCGGCTACCAGGGCATCCCCTGCACGCTGCCCAACGCCAAGTCCGGCCAATACCAGGGCGTGCGTAACTTCTGGATGGTCACCAAGGGCGTGCCCAAGGGCGCGGCCGCGGCGTTCATCGACTGGATCGTCAAGCCGGGTAACAAGATCGTCGAGAAGATCGTCGCCAGCGAGTGGATCCCCGTCCACTGATAGTCCACAGCGGGGCGCCGAAGCCCGGCCGCCACGCCCAGCCGCTCCTGGTGACAGGGGTCTGGGCCGCGCGGGCGGGGTGACCGATGCCAAGGGGGCGGCTGAACCTCACCGCGGAGCGCCGCGCCGAGCTTGGCCTCGGCGCGGTCGCTGTCGGCGTGCTGGCGTTCGTCGTGGCGATGCTCGTCACGGTGGCCGTCAAGGCGTGGCCTTCGTTCGCGCACAACGGATACTACGAATGGTTCTTCCCCGGCGGCGACGTCGGCGTGCAGCTGAAGGCGATCATCAACAGCCCAGCCGACCCAGCGCGCTACGTCTACCACCTGCGCGCGTGGCCGCTGATCTGGGACACGCTGCTGACGACCGGCTTCGCGGTTATCTGCGGATTGGCGCTATCGCTGCTGAGCGCGATCTTCATCGTCGAGTTCGCGCCCGCCACCGTCAGACGGGTGCTGGAACCGGTGGTGCGGCTGCTGGCGGCGGTGCCCTCGGTGATCTTCGGGCTGATCGGGATCCTGGTGGTGGTGCCGTGGGTCAACGAACACCTGATCTCCCAGGGCCGCAAACAGTCGGTGGCCGAAGTGGTGCAACTCAACGGCGCGGGACTGCTCGTGGCGAGCGCCATCCTGACCGTGATGATCACTCCCATCATGGTGGCGATCACCGTCAACGCACTGGCGGCGGTACCCAGATCCTGGACGGAGGGCTCGGCGGCGCTCGGCGTCAACCGCTGGCGGACCATGTGGCGCGTATCCGTGCGCGCCGCGCGGCCGGCGATCGTGGCCGGCGCGGTGCTGGCCACCGCGCGCGCGCTGGGCGAGGCGATCATGCTGGCGATGGTGGGCGGCAGCCGCGCGTTCGCGCCCAACCTGCTCGACGGGCTCACCGCACTGTATCGAGCCCGTCAGGCCGCTGGCGGCGACCATCATCACCTACAAGGACAACCTGTCGGTGGTGCCGATGAGCCAGACGCTGTACGCGATGGCCGCCGTGGTGCTGGTGTCCACCGCGATGCTGTCGCTGGCCGCGTGGGCGGTCAAACAGCCGCTCAAGCGCTATGGGATTCGCACGTGAGGAACTGCTCGGGAGAAAACACGAGCGATAGCGTGCGCGCGCCGGGCGCGGTCGTGAAGGGAAGCGCCTGATGGCCGCGGCGCCGCAACTCGCCGGCCCCGCGCCGTTCGCCCCGCCGAGCGGGCGCCGCGCGCGCGGACAGGACTCGATCTCCTCGTGGCCGCTGATGGACCGCATCGGCTACCTGCTGTGCTGGGCAGCCGGCCTGCTGCTGTGCCTGCTCGCGGCCATCATCGTGGGAGTGATGCTGGTCAAGGGCATCTCCTACCTCCGCCCGGGCCTGCTCGTGAAATCGCCAAAGCCCTCGCCGGGCCAGAGCGGATCGGGCGGGTTTCTGGACCCGATCGAGGGCACGCTGCTGCTGACGGCGATCGGCATCGCGCTGGCGGCGCCCACGGGCGTGGCGGTGGCGGTGTGGCTCACGGAGTACCGCCGCCCAGCCGGACTGGCTCGCGCGGTGGAGTCGGGGGTCGAAATGATCGCCGGGGTGCCGAGCGTGGTGCTGGCGTTCTTCGGGTTGCTGGTGTTCGCGCGCCCGGCGCTGGCGTTCCTCTCGCAGACCTCGGCGGGGGGAGCGGTGTACGGGCGCTCGTTCTTCGCGGCCGGCGCGATGATGTCGCTGCTGGCGCTGCCGCTGGTGGTGGCCGCCACGCGCGAGGGGCTGGGCCAGGTGCCCGCGCAGATGCGCGAGGCCTCCTACGCGTTGGGTAAGACCCGGGCCACCACCATCCGCCGGGTGCTGCTGCCCTCGATCCGACCGAGCATCGCCAGCGGGGCGACGCTCGGCATGGGACGAATCATCGGCGACACCGCGATCGTGGTGATCCTGCTGGGCAACTCGCTGCGCCTGGAAGGCGCGGGCGGGGCGCCGGTGCTCTCGACGCTGCGCGGAACCGGAGGGACACTGACCAGCTACGTCTTCGAAAACTCGCCCGCGGGCGAAGGCAACGCCCCGCAGAAGGCTTATGCGGCGGCGTTCGTGCTGCTGATGATGGTGCTGGCCCTGAACATGCTGGTGACGCGGCTGAGCAGGGGCCGGCGATGAGCCAGGTGCCAGCGCTCCTGAGCGAGGCCACGCGATGAGCCACACGATGCCACCGCCGGTGCGCAGGCTCACGGTGGAGCCGCCGATCGCGACGACGCACAGACCAACCGTGGTCGAGCCGACCCGACACCCGCCCGCGCACATCAGCGAGCGGATGCGCATCGAGGACGTGTCGCTGGCATACGGCGAGCGGTGGGTGGTGCGCAACGTGACGCTGCCGGTGCGCCAGGGGGAGGTGCTGGCGCTGATCGGCGCCTCGGGCTCTGGTAAGACCACCCTCCTGCGCTCGCTGAACCGCCTCACCGAGGTCACCGAGGGGGCCGCGCGGGCGGGCAGGATCGCGCTCGACGGCCAGGACGTGGACGAGCTGGAGGTGACAGAGCTGCGCAGGCGCATCTCGATGGTCTTCCAACAACCAAATCCGTTCCCGATGAGCATATTCGAGAACGTGGCTTACGCACTGCGGGAGGAGCGCCGCGGCGCACGGCGCGCACGCGGACGGCGCGGGCGCAAGGAGCTGGAGCCCGCCGTCGTGGAAGCGCTGAAACGCGCGGGGCTGTACGAGGAGGTGGAGGCCGACCTCGACCACCCGGCGCTGCGCCTCTCCGGCGGCCAGCAGCAGCGGCTGTGCATCGCACGGGCGCTGGCGGTGAAGCCCGAGGTGCTGCTGCTGGACGAGCCGTGCTCGGCGCTGGACCCGATCTCAACCGCCACCATCGAGGAGCTGATCGTGGGCCTGCGCGAGGTGGCGATCGTGATCGTGACGCACAACCTCCAGCAGGCCTTCCGCGTGGCCGACCACGTGGCGTTCATGCACCTCGGCGAGCTGGTCGAGTACGGCCCCTCAGAGCAGGTGTTCGACCGCCCGCGGGAGCAGCGCACGCGCGAGTACGTCAGCGGCGCCTTCGGGTGAGTCAGTGGCGCCTGCGGGTCAGTCAGTGGCGCCCGCGAGTGACAGCGGTGCCTTCCGATGAGCCCCGCGGCGGCAGGGCAGTGACCGAGCACGTGCCAGGACGAGGGAAAGAGACGAGGAGGAGGGCCGCCCCGGGGGGCGGCCAAGGGGGTCGCGCAGTGGCGATCGCACTCACGGTGCTGGCCGCGGCGACACTCGCCAGCGGCTGCCAGACGAACGCGGAACGTAGCGCGAAGCTCGAAAAGGAGCGCCTGGCGCACCCCCTGGCCGTACAGAAGGGCCTGGTGGTGGCGCGCCAGAGCACGGTGGTGAAGGTGGTGGGAGCGGTGGTGGTGCACGACGCCAGCGGGACGGCGGCGGTGGTGACGCTGCGCAACACCTCCGCACAGGCGTTGCGCGACGCGCCGATCGCGATCACGGTGACAGGCGCGGGCGGGGCGAGGGAGTACCAGAACAACGCGCCGGGCCTGTCCTCCACCTTGACAAAGGTGGCGCTGCTGCAGCCCGGGGCGCAGACGGTGTGGATCGACGACCAGGTCCACACCACGGGGGCGCCACAGGGAGTGAGCGCGCGCGTGGGTGAAGCCCTGAGCGCGCCGGGGCCGGCCCCTCGACTGAGCGTCGAGGGGGTGCACAGCTTCGAAGAAGCGGGCAGCGGCGAAGGCGCCGAGGGGACCGTCGTGAACCACTCCACCGTGCCCCAGCAGGAACTCGTGGTGTATGTGGTGGCGCGCCGCGGGGGACAGGTGGTGGCCGCGGGGAGGGCGGTGCTGCCCGAACTGGCAGCGGGCCAGAGCGCTCCCTTCCAGGCGTACCTGATCGGCAGCCCGAAGGGAGCGACGCTGGAAGCGAGCGTGCCGCCGACGACGCTCGGCTGAGGCCAGGCATCACTCACAGACGACGACCGCGGCCCCTACGACGCCGCACCGCCACCGCCACGCCTCAGCAGCCACGCGGCAGCCGCCACGCGGCAGCCCAACCGCCGAGTAGACGACCGCGACCAGGACGCCCCCGCTAACCCCGCGATCACTCAGCTGCAACCGGCGCTACGCCACCAACTCCACCTCGGTCCCGCGCAGCGCGGGGCGCGCGCCGCTCGCGTCGGGCAGGTAGCGCGGGGGAAGCTCGGTGAAGGCCGCCTCAAGGCTCACCAGCAGGTTGAAGCGCAGCAGCTGCCAGAGCGCCGCGAGGCCGTCAGTCCAGCCGATCTTCTTGCCCGCCAGGCGCGTGCGGGGGTAGTAGGAGATTGGCATCTCGAAGACCCGCGCGCCGGTCTTGGCGATGTAGGCGGTGGCCTCCACCTCAAAGCCGAAGCCACCCGCGCGCAGGCGCATCGACTTGACCAGGTCGGCGCGGAAGAGCTTGTAGCAGGTCTCCATGTCGGAGAGGTAGATCCCGGAGAGCCCGTTGGAGAGGGCGGTGAGCAGCCGGTTGGCGAGGAAGTGGAAGGTGCGGTGGACCCTCCAGCTCTCGCGCCGAAAGCGCGAGCCGTAGACGACGTCGGCTTCGTCGGCCAGCAGTGGCTCCAGCAGGCGCGGGATGTCGCGGGGGTCGTACTCGCGGTCGGCGTCGTGGACGATCACGTAGTCCCCGCTCGCGGCGGCGATGCCCTCGGCGACAGCGACGCTCTTGCCGCCGCGCCGGGGGCGCTCGAGGAGGCGTACGGCGCCCTCGGCGGCCAGCTCGCGCAGCAGCTCGGAGGTGCCGTCGGTCGAGCCGTCGTCGACAACCACCACCTCGCGCTCGATCGGGCAGGGCGCATCGAGCAGCAGAGCCAGCGCCGCGCGCACGTCGGCGGCCTCGTTGAAGACCGGTACCACGACGGACAGCCGGGACACGGGCGCGATGCTAGCCGCGGTGCGCGCAGCAGTTGTGACCGATCTGTGGCTGCAGGGCAGGCCAAGTGCGCCTGCGCCTCCCCAAACCCACCGCCTCCCTACACCCAGATGCTACAACTCGCATGCCGCCGCAGCCTCATTCGACGGCAGCGACCCTGCGCAGCGCCGAGCGCCCGAGTGGAGGGTCGTCGGAGTCAGCCGTGCCGTAGCGGCCGGGCGCCAGGCGGTCGCACCAGAGCGCGGCGCCGGAGACCCAGTTGTTGGGATGCACGACCGTGAGGATCGGCGAGCGGCGGTCGAGCAGCAGGTCGATGGGGTCCAGCGAGTCCTTCCAGCGGCCCTCCGCGCTGCTGCGGTCGGTGAGCCAGACGTCGAGCGCGGTGTGGCCTACGGCGGCGTTGGCCTCCCACTGGAGCCCGTATTCGGCCAGGTCCTCTCCCCGCAGCAGCACGCCGTTGTGTACACCGGGGATGCGCGTGTCGCCGTGCGGACAGGTCGAGCGGACAGGCCCGTGGCGGGAGGCGAACTCGGCCAGCTCCTCGCGCAGCAGCGCGCGCGAGTGCGCCAGGAGCGCCGGAGCGTCCGCGGCCGAGAGCCCGCGGCGCAGCAGCTCGCGGCTGAGGCTCTCGTAGTGCAGGCCCACCTCGTGGCCGGCCTCGCGGATCTCGCTGACGACGTACGGGTGGGCGGTGCGCCAGCGGAAGTACCACGTCGAGCGAAGCCCGAGCCTGGCCTCGATCGCGGCCATGCGCAGCGCCGAGGCGGGGTACTGGTCGACGTCGTGGCGCAGGATCAGCACCGGCGCGCCGGCCGTGACGGGGTTCGCGAGCCAGGCCTCGAGCGAGACGACGGCGTAGCCGTGGTCGAGGGCCATCTCCAGCAGCCTCCGGTACTCGCGCCAGCGCGCAAGGGAGAGCGTGCGGCTCAGGCGACGACGGGTGCGCGCAGGCACAGCGACGCGTGTGCCCACATCCGCACGCCGGCGGAGGGGCAGGACGGGCGCCAACCGGCCGATCCGCAGGCGCTGAGAGAAGACCGCCATCATCTCAGCTGGCCGGGACGACTCCGGCCGGGACTACTCCGGCCGGGACGACTCCCGGCCCCCGGCGGTTGCGGAGAATCCAGATGACGGTCGGTAGCGCGCGGCGCTGGGGAACCCTGATCGAGACAGCCCCGCGCTGCTTGAGGCAGGTCGTGTCCGCGGGCTTGGAGTAGAGCCGATGTTCGATGTAGACGAACGGGGCTGGCTTTGTGCAGAACAGAGGACCGAGTACAGCCGGGCTGAGCACGGTGATGGGTCGATTGAGGTAGTACTCAAAGCCGACGTACTGGGTGCTGTTGGTCATAATCGAGCCGACGCGGCTGTCGAGCACGATCGTCGCGACTTCGCGATAGTTCTCGATCGGCACCTTCGCATTGCCGACCGCCAGCCGGTCGACGTCGGCCAGCGCGACCAGCGAGAAGACGAGCGCGCCCGCCACGACCAGCGGCCCGAGCGGCCGGACCGCCGAGACCTCCGGAAAGAGCGTCCGCACGCTCGCGGGGAGATGCACCTGCACGCGAGCGAGCGAGCGCCCCAGAGCGACCAGCCCCACGGCGCACAGTGCCAGCAGCGGCAACAGCAGGAAGCTCGTGAAACGATCCTCGATGTCGAGCACCGGCAGTGCCGAGTGACCTTCGAATAGGTCGACGACGTAGAAGCCGCCGAGCTTCAGAACCAGGTATGTGAAGATCGCCGGCGCGAGCAACAAGAGCACGAGCACGCGCTCCGGCCGGCGCCACAACGCCACGGCGCCGGCCACAAGGATGGCGCTCGCGATGGCCTCGTCCAGGCTGACCGATGCCCCTGACAGCAGCAGCGAGACATTCGGCGCGAGCAGATCCCGCGAGGGCCCGAACAGAACGGAATGCCACGCCAGCAGAGCGCCGGCTTGCTGGCGTGCGCTGGAGAGCAGGTCGGCGAGGACCGGCAGGTAGAAGAGCAGCGAGGCGACGCCCACCACCGCAACGGCGTACAGCACCCCGCGCCGCTGGGCGCGCCGCTGGAGTAGCACTACGGCGACGCCCAGGAACGGCAGCACGATGACCGGGAGCGTCCAGATGCCGAGCAGCCCACCGGCGACGAAGAGCGCGAGCGCGCCGCGCGGGGAGACGTCGCCGTGCGAGAGGGCAGCGCCACGCGAACCGGCGGCCCCGCGCGAATCGCTGACTCCGCGCCAGCGCGTCGTCGCGATGCGGTCGGCCGCGATGATCATGACAGCGCCGGAGAGAAAGCCCAGGCCATAGCCGCGCGCCTCCGTGCCAAGGTCCAGCAGGAGCGGCGACGCGCCGGCGAGCACGGCGAAGATCGCCGCGACCCACGCATCCAGCCGCCGCCACAGCCACCACGTCGTCAGCGCAACCGCCGCGACCGCCGGGACCACCGACCAGAAGCGGTCGGCAGCTGCGCTGTGGTCGCCCCACAGGCCCGTGGTGGCCCACGTGAGCAGCTCGAAGAACATGTGGTCGTTGGGCACGTAGTGCCCAAAGATGTTGCTCGGGCCGGCGTGGATGTAGGCGACGACAGAGACCAGCTCATCGCCCCAGAATCCCTGCTGAAGATCGAGCATGTGGGTCCACAGGAGCACCGCCCCGGCAACCACGACGAGCGCGAGCGGCAGTCCGCGCTCGGCGATTTCCCGCGCACGCCATTGCTCGCGCACCTGCGCCAGCAGACGCAGCGCCCAGCGGCGGGCGGGAGCGAGGACCTGCTCTGCGAAGACCTCGCCCAGCGGACGGGCGCCACGTCTGCGGCGAGCATATGGATCGACCGCCGACACCGGCTCGGGATCCTAGAACTGGCGACGCCTATAGATCGGCGTCAGTCACAAGATGAAAACAACGCCTCAGCGCCGCCGCCCGCGCTGCTTGAGCGTGATGCCCTCCAGCACGTGGGCGACCGTCTCGCAGGCATCCACGGCGGCCTCCAGGGACTCGAAGATGTCCTTCCAGCGGATCACCACCATGGGGTCGATGCCGCCCACGAACAGCGAGGCCACGGCGTCGCGCTGGAGGCGGTCGCCCTCGTTCTCCAGGCGGTGGATCTCGACCAGGTGGGGGGCCAGCTCGGTGCCGGTGCGCAAGCAGCGCAGGGCGCGGGCGATCTGCTCGCCGGCGCCCACCAGCACCTCGGCGAACTCCAGGGACTGCTCCATCGGGGCTTCCACGCCGTAGAGCCCCAGCTGCGCGGCGGCCTGCTCGGTGAAGTCGACGATGTCGTCCAGCGCCGTCGCGAGCGCGTAGCCGTCGCTGGTGTCGAAGGGGGCGCTCACGCGCCGCCCGCCAGTGAGGCGGTGGATGATGTCGTGGGTGATGCGGTCGCCCTCCTGCTCGCACACCTTCAAATCGCGCGCCAGCGAGGCGTGTTCGGGGAAGTCCGCGAGCAGGTCGCGCAGGAGCAGGCCGGAGCGTTGCACGTTGCGGCCTGCCTCCTCCACGAGGGCCATCAGGACGCTGTCGGGCGCGCGGCTCAGGAAGGACATCGCGGCAGGATATTGACGCCTCCGCGGCGGACACGCCTTTTTCACGACTTTTTCACCTTCCGATCACGGGATGGCAACCACCCGGGGGCCCGCCGGGCGGATCATGCAGGCCCAATGGAGGAGTCTCGCGAGAATGGCGCCACGCTGTACGCGGGCGAGCTTGAGATCAGGCTCGGCGAAGGACTCGTGCTGGCCACCGGCCGGGCGCTGACGCTGTCGGTGCGGGAGTTCGAGCTGCTGGTGGCGATGGCCAGGCGCGCGGGCGCGATCGTGACCCGCGAGGAGCTCTACGGCGTGGTCTGGGAGCGGGAGCTGCGTGTCGGCGACCGTTCGGTGGACGTCTACGTCTCGAAGCTGCGCGGCAAGCTGGAAGCCGCGATGCCCGACCGTCGCTTCATTCACACCCACCCGGGCTTCGGCTACCGCTTCCAGCCGCAGCCTTCACGAAATGTTCACACTCCTGCGATGGCCAGCTGATGAGACTGCGTAGCGGCACTCGGCACGCAGACGTTCCCCTGCTCTGAAGGAGCACGGCTCCGGCTGCTGGCCGTCCACAATCAGAGCCAGAGGAGACGCAGTGAACAAGAACAAGGTAGGCGCACTCCTGGGCGCCGGCGTCCTCGCATTGACCCTTGGGGCGTGCGGTTCGAGCAGCTCAAGCTCCACCACTTCCAGCAGCTCCACCACTAACGCCAGCAGCGTGTCCGGCACGATCTCCGGCGCAGGCTCCACCTTCGCGGCGCCGGTGTACGAGCAGTGGGGCTCCCAACAGTCGGGGCTCACCGTCAACTACCAGGCCGTCGGCTCGGGCGCCGGCATCACCGCCCTTATCAGCAAGACGGTCGACTTCGGCGCCTCAGACCCGCCGCTGAAGGCTGCCGAAGAAACGGCGCTTGAAAAGAATGGCAGCCCGCCGGTGCAGGTGCCGATGTTCCTGGGTGCCATCACCGTCTCCTACAACCTGCTCGGTGTGAAGACCGGCCTGAAGCTCGACGGCACCACCATCGCCGACATCTTCCTCGGCAAGATCACCAAGTGGAACGACTCGGCGATCGCAGCGCTGAACCCGGGCGTGACGCTGCCGAGCACCGCCATCACTGTGATCCACCGCTCGGACTCCTCGGGCACCACCGCCGGCTTCACCGGGTTCCTGGCCGCGGTGGACCCCGAATGGAAGAGCAAGGTGGGCTCAGGCAAGGACGTGCAGTGGCCGGTGGGTACCGGCGCCAAGGGCAACGCCGGCGTGGCCGGCGCGGTCTCGCAGACCGAAGGCGCGGTCGGCTACGTCGAGCAGGCCTACGCCCTGCAGCACAACTTCACCTATGCCAGCGTGAAGAACAAGGCCGGCAACTACGTGGCGCCGACACTGGCCTCCACCAGCGCCGCCGCCGAAGGGTTGGAAGTCCCGGCCAACCTGGGCTTCGCGATCAAGAACCCCCCGGGCGCCGGGGCCTACCCGATCACCTCGCAGACGTTCATCGTGGTCAACAAGGACCTCTGCAAGGCTGGCATCCCCGGCGGCGAATCGGCCGCCAAGGGCGTCAAGGCGTTCCTGGAATACGGGCTGGGCACGGCCGGTCAGAGTGTCCTGGCCCAGGCCGATTACGCGGCGCTGCCGGCGTCGATCCTGGCCAAGTCCAAGGAAGCGGTCGCGGGCCTGCAGTGCAACGGCTCGCCGCTGAGCTAGTCCGGATGTCTGTGCCGGGGCGACTCAACAGGCTCGCCCCGGCGCCGACGCAGATGTCTGTGCCGGGGCGACTCGACCCACTCGCCCCGGTGTAGGCTCGGAGGACCGTGGAGGCTGCGTCATTCACAAGCGGTGGCACCTCGAAGCTGGGGCGCTCGCCGCTTGCGCGGTTTCCCGATCGTGCGCTGCGCTACGGCCTGACGTTGCTGGCCGCGCTGGTCCTGGCGCTGATCGTCTACTTCTTCGTGCGTCTGGTGGGCGAAGCGCGCCCCGCCTTCGCCAAGGAAGGCATCCTCGGCTTCACCTTCGGCAACGACTGGAACGTCAACGCCGAACACTTCGGCGCGCTGCCCCTGGTGGTTGGCACCCTGATCACCTCCTTTCTGGCCCTGCTGATGGGCGTGCCGGTGGCGGTGGCCACAGCGCTGTACCTCACCGAGCTGTGCCCCCTGCGGATCAAAGGACCCATCACGGTGCTGGTCGAGCTGTTGGCCGCCGTGCCCTCCGTCGTCTACGGGCTGTGGGGCATCTTCTTCCTTGCTCCCAAGCTCCAGCCGGCCGAGCAGTGGGTGGCCAACAAGCTCTCCTTCATCCCCTTCATCGGCGGCGGGGTGGTGACGATCCCCAACTACTTCATCGCCGGGCTGATCCTCGCGATCATGATCCTGCCGATCGTCAGCGCGATCGCGCGCGAGGTGATGGCCACCGTGCCACCCGACCACAGGGAGGCCGCGCTCGGGCTGGGAGCCACGCGCTGGGAGATGATCCGCATGGCCGTCCTGCCCTACTGTCGCTCCGGCATAGTCGGCGGCGCGATGCTCGGGTTGGGCCGCGCGATCGGCGAGACCATCGCCGTGACGCTGGTGATCGGCGACGCCCCCCAGCTCAGCGGCCACCTGTTCGGACAGGGCTACACGCTGGCGGCGGTAATCGCCAACGAGTTCGGCGAGGCCACCGGGCTGCACCGCTCTGCCCTGTTCGCCGCCGCGCTGGTGCTGTTCGTGCTGACGCTGGTGGTCAACGCGGTGGCGCGGCTGGTGGTCATGCGCGCCGGGCGCAGCCACACCAAGACGACAAGCGGCCCCACAGCGGGCGTGGCCGACCTGACCGAGGCCGCGGCGATGGGCGCATGAACCGCATCGAACGCTTCGCGGTGAGCCCCCGGCGGCGGCGCACGGACCGCGCGGCGCGCGGTCTGGTGCTTGCGGGCACGCTGATCGCTCTGGTCCCCCTGGTGCTGGTCGTCTACTACCTCCTGCACGAGGGCCTGCAGGCGTGGAACGTCTCCTTCTTCACCACCGACCCCACAGGCAACACCTTCTTCAAGAGCTCCGCCATCGGTGGCATCAAGAGCGCCATGCTGGGCACCATCGAGATGGTCGCCCTCGCCTCGGCCATCGCCATACCGATCGGCGTCGGCCTGGCGGTGTGGCTGGTGGAGTACGGCAAGCAGCACTGGTTCGCGCAGGTGGTGCGCTTCTTCGTCGATGTCCTCACCGGCGTGCCCTCGATCGTCTTCGGCCTCTTCATCTACATCGTGCTGGTGGTGGGCACCGGCTCGACCTTCGCCGGCTACAAGGGCTCGCTCGCACTCTCGCTGCTGATGCTCCCCGTGATCACCCGCTCGGCCGAGGTCGTCCTGCTGCTGGTGCCCGGTGCCCTGCGCGAGTCCGCCCTGGCATTGGGTGCCGAGCGCTGGAAGGTGATCTTCCGCATCGTCCTGCCCACCGCCCTCTCGGGCATGGTCACCGGCGTGCTGCTGGCCGTCGCGCGCGCCGCGGGCGAGACCGCGCCGCTGCTGTTCACCGCGGGGGCCACCAACAAGACCAGTACCGACCTCGGCCAGTTCATGAACTCGCTGCCCGTGCAGATCTACAGCGACATCATCTCCCCCACCCAGTCGGTTGTGAACCGCGCATGGGGCGCCGCGCTGACCCTGGTTGTGCTTATCTTGATCCTGAACCTCGTGGCCCGACTGGTCTCCCGAAGGAGCCGTCTTGCATGACACCCGAAGCATCGCCCTTCCCCACAGCGGATACTCCCTCGCCCGCCGCCTCACAAGCGGCAGAAGCGCCGGCTGAGGGCGAGCGCGAGCGGATGCTCCAGCCCGCCCACCCCCCGGCGCCCCCCACGGGCACCTCCACGCCCGCGCCCGCGAGCATGCCCAGCGTCGTCAAGCCCGGCCCCCAGGTCAGCCTGCGCGGGCTGCGCGCCTTCTACGGCTCGGCCGAACAGGTCAAGGGCGTCGACCTGGAGTTCCCCGCCAACCAGGTCACCGCGATAATCGGCCCCTCCGGCTGCGGCAAGTCCACGATGGTGCGCTGCATCAACCGCATGCACGAGGAGATCCCCGGCGCCCGTGCCGAGGGCCAGGTGCTGATGGACGACATCGACCTCTACTCCTCTTCGGTCGACGTCATCGCCGTGCGCCGCGCGGTGGGCATGGTCTTCCAGAAGCCCAACCCCTTCCCCACCATGACGGTCTTCGACAACGTCGCCTCCGGCCTGCGCCTCACCGGCGTCTCCCGCGGCGAGCTGCGGCCCAAGGTCGAGGCCGCGCTGCGCGGCGCCGGCCTGTGGGAGGAGGTCTCCGACCGCCTCTCCGAGCCCGGCCTGGGCCTCTCCGGCGGCCAGCAGCAGCGACTGTGCATCGCGCGCTCGCTGGCCGTGGACCCCGAGGTGCTGCTGATGGACGAGCCCTGCTCGGCGCTCGACCCGATCGCCACGCTGAAGATCGAGGAGCTGATCGCCACGCTCAAGCAGCGGGTGACGATCGTGATCGTCACACACAACATGCAGCAGGCCGCGCGCGTGGCCGACCGCACCGCCTTCATGCTCAGCGGCGAGATGGTGGAGGTGGGCCCCACGCAGGAGATCTTCACCACCCCCTCCGATCCGAGGACCGAGGAATATGTCACCGGAAAGTTCGGCTAAAGGGTTCGGCCAGGTGGAGGCGGTCGCGTCCCCCGTGGTCCCCACCTCTCGCCAGCAGGGGCGCGCGCACTTCCAGCAGGAGCTCAAGGAGCTCGAGACGCGCGCCCTGGGCGGGCTGGACCTGATCGTCGAGCAGCTCGACCGCGTGCTGGAGGCGCTGGACCACCAGGACGTGGAGCTGGCCCAGATGGTGATCGACGACGACGACCGTGTCGACGGGCGCTACCTGGAGGTGCACCAGGGCATCCTCTCGCTGCTCGCCCTGCAGGCCCCCGTGGCGGGCGACCTGCGCCTCGTGGCCGCCCTCCTGCACGTGATGAAATGCGTCGAGCGCATGGGCGACCAGTGCGTCAACATCGCCAAGCTGATTCCCCTCTCCGGCCACGAACCCCCGGTGCGCCGCGAACTGCTGGACACGCTGATGAAAATGGGCGCCTTCGCCCGCTCGGAGGTCACCCAGTCCAAGGCCGCCTTCGCCACCCGCGACGTGGAACTGGCCGAGGACCTGGTGCGCCAGGACAGCGAGATCAACCGCCTCAACCGCGAGATCTTCCGCATGGCGCTGGAGATCGGCGACGACGCCGACATCCGCGAATGGGGCATGCACATGATCCTCGTCGCCCGCGCCCTGGAGCGCGTGGGCGACAACGCCGTGGACATCGGCGAGCAGGTGGCCTTCGTGGTGACGGGTCTCTTCCGCGAGTTCTCGGACTCCTCGCATCCGCTGGGCGTGGGCGGCGCCACGGGCGGCGGCGCCGTCTGAGATCTTTCTAAAGCCGGGCCTGGGATTGTCAAGGACGGTGGCGAGGTCTGAGGTCTTTCACTGCGGCTGCAGCTGGGGAGCGAGGGTCGAGTGGGCCCCCGCTCAGTTCTCGGCAGCACCGTCCTCCTCCCACTACGCGGCCCTCTGCCGCCCTCTGGGCGGCCTCCCCTCTTCAATCCGCGCTGTTTGCGACTCTCTCTGTGAACAAGCTGTGACCTCTGTCTTCAGCGCGCACATTCTGCGCGCTCCTGCCTTACACTCTCGTCTCGATGACGGAGAGCGGCACCCGCGCTGAGCAGGGGAGCACACCGGAGGCTCGTGGCGCATCCTCGACGGCCTCCCCCCTGCGCATTGCAGTCCTCGACCGCGACAGCGGTTTCATCCAGGTTTTGAGCAAGCGTCTGGACCGTCTCGGCTGGGAGCACCGCGTGCTCGGCTCCCCCGTCCCCGCCGAGGCCATCGTCTCGATGCGCCTCTCCGCGCTGGTGGTGGACCTGGCCATTCTGGGACCCCAGGCCTGGACGTGGCTCGAGCGCCTGTGCGACGCCCTCCCCGAGCTGGGCATCGTCGTCTGCACCGGCCCCTCCACGGTAGCCCAGCGCGTGCGCGGGCTGCGCCTTGGGGCCGACGACTGGATCACCAAGCCCTGTCACCCCGAGGAGGTCATCGCCCGGGTGCAGTCGGTCGTGCGCCGGCGGCGGCGCTCCGCCAGCCGTGGCGAGGTCAAGCCCGTGCTCGCGGGCGAGGTCGAGATCCGCTCCGACCGCTTCCAGGCCTTCGTCGCGGGCTCCTCGATCGACCTCACCCGCCGCGAGTTCGAGCTGATCGAGCTGCTTGCCTCGGCCGAGGGGCGTGTCCTGGAGCGCGAGGAGATCTACTCCCGCCTGTGGGGCTACGCGATGGTCCGCGGCGACCGCTCGGTGGACGTCTTCGTGCGCAAGCTCCGCCAGAAGCTGGAGCGCTCCTCGCCGCAGTGGCGCTACATCCACACCCACTTCGGCATCGGCTACCGCTTCGCCGCCGAGGCCGTGGGCGCCGCCCGCAGCGCCGCCGAGGCAGAGGCACTTGCGGCAGAGTCCCACGAGTCCTCAGAAACTGCGCTAAACGTCGGCGGTGGCCCTGTCGGCGATGAGGGCCAGCTCGCGGGGGCGCAGCAGGACCACGAGCTCGCCTCCTCCGCCTCCTAGCCTTACCACTGCCAGTCCTCCCTTCTTGAGGTCCACGCGGGCGCCTGTCAGTTCGCCCACCACGCCTGAGAGGTCCGGCTCGTGGCCGACCACCATCAGGTTCCCCTCGGGCTCTGTACCGGCGAGCGCGTCGAGCGCCTGGGCGGCGTCGAACCCTCCCGCCAGCGGAGGATGGGTCTGCGCCGGCGGTGGGTGGGGTGTCAGAGCCTGCAGGGACTCGCCCCAGCTCTCACGCGCCAGCTCGGCCGTCTGCTGGGCGCGCACCTTGGGACTCACGAGGACGGCCTCCACGCTCACGTGCAGGTGTCCCAGCGCAGTTCCCGCCAGGCGAGCCTGGCGTTCGCCGCGCGGTGTCAGACGGCGTTCGGCGTCCACGCGGGTGCCGTGGGGCTCCGCGTCCGCGTGACGTAGCAACCAGAGCTGGCGAGCCATGCCTCACATCCTCCTACCCGCACAGTAGCGCCTGAGACGCTAGTTTTGCTGTCATGAGCGACGACGACGCAAACAGAGACGGTGGCGCGCAGCGCGAGGCCGACGGCTCCCCCACGGCCGGCGACCTGCAGGACCCTTCGCTCTACTTCAACCGCGAGCTCTCCTGGCTGGACTTCGACGAACGCGTGCTCCAACTCGCCGAGGACGAGTCGGTGCCGCTGCTGGAGCGCGTGAAGTACTGCGCGATCTACACCACCAACCTGGACGAGTACTACATGGTGCGCGTCGCCGGCCTGCTCGACCAGATCGAGGCCGGCGTGGAGCCCCCCGGCCAGGACGGGCTCACCCCCTCGCAGACGATCGCCGCGATCCGCGAGCGCGTGCGCGAACTGGGCGTGCGCCTGACCGACTGCTTCGAAGGCCGCCTGCGCCCCGCCCTGGCTGCCCACGCGATCCGCGTGGTCTCCTTCGAGGAGCTCGACGACGAGCAGCGCGCCTACCTGGCCGGGCGCTTTCAGAAGACCATCTTCCCCGCGCTCACGCCGCTGGCGGTGGCGCCGGGGCGGCCCTTCCCCTACATCTCCAACCTCTCCCTCAGCCTGGCCGTGCTGGTGCGCGACCCCTCCACCGACCAGACGGTGTTCGCGCGCGTGAAGGTCCCCACCGAGATCCTGCCGCGCTTCGTGGCCGTCCGCGTGGGTGGCGGCCCGGCGACGACGCTGGTCCCGCTGGAGGACGTCATCGCCCACCACCTCGACTCCCTCTTCCCGGGGATGGAGATCGTCGACTACGACTTCTTCCGCGTCACCCGCGACGCCGACCTGGAGGTCTCCGACGACGCCGCCGACCTGCTGCAGGCCGTCGAGGACGAGCTGCGCCGCCGTCGCTTCGGCGGGGTCGTGCGCGTGGAGGTGGGCGAGCGCTGCTCGGCGCAGCTGCGCTCCGCGCTGGTGGCCCTGCTGGGGATGGAGGAGGAGGCGATCTACCCGGTCGACGGCCTGCTCGACATGGGCGCGCTGTGGCAGATCGTCAAGCTCCCCGGCTTCTCAGAGCTGCGCGACCCGCCGATGGTCGGCATCACCCACCCCCGCCTGCAGCGCCACGAGGGCGAGCGCCCCGACGTGCTCGGCGCGATGCGCGAGGGCGACCTGCTGGTGCACCACCCCTACGACTCCTTCGCCACCTCGGTGGAGCGCTTCGTGGAGCAGGCCGTGGCCGACCCCCAGGTGCTGGCGATAAAGCAGACCGTCTACCGCACGAGCGACGACTCGCCGCTGGTGCCCGCCCTGATCGACGCCTCCGAGCGCGGCAAGCAGGCCGTGGCGCTGGTCGAGCTGACGGCGCGCTTTGACGAGCGCACCAACATCCAGTGGGCCAAGGCGATGGAGGAGGCTGGCGTGCACGTCGTCTACGGACAGCCCGCCCTGAAGACCCACGCCAAGTGCGTCCTGGTGGTGCGCCGCGAGGGCGACGGCGTGCGCAACTACGTGCACATCGGCACCGGCAACTACCACTCCACCACCGCCCGCCTGTACACCGACTTCGGGCTGTTCACCACCGACGAGCAGGTCGGCGCGGACGTCACCGACATGTTCAACTACCTCACCGGCTACGGTCGCCCGCTGCACTACCGCAAGGTGCTGATCGCCCCCACCCAGCTGCGCGACGGTCTGCTGGAGCAGATCGAGCGCACGGTGGCCGCGCACTCCCCCGAGCACCCCGCGCGCATCGCGATGAAGATGAACGCCCTCGTGGACGGGCGCTGCATCCGCGCGCTGTACGAGGCCTCGCAGGCCGGCGTGCGCATCGATCTGAACGTGCGCGGCATCTGCTGCCTGCGCCCCGGGCTTGCGGGCATCTCCGAGAACATCCGCGTCGTCTCGATCGTGGGGCGCCTCTTGGAGCACTCGCGCGTGTACTGCTTTGAACGGCACGGCGAGCACACCGTGTACATCGCCTCCGCCGACCTGATGCCGCGCAACCTCGACCACCGCGTCGAGCTGGCGGTGCCTGTAGAGACCCCCGAGCTGCGCGCGGAGCTGCTGGACACCCTGGAGCGCGCCTTCGCCGACAACCAGTCCTCGTGGGAGTTGGGCTCTGACGGGGTCTGGCGGCGGCGCTCGCCGGGGCCGGGCGAGGCCCCGCGCAACCTGCAGCTGGAGCTGATCGAGCTGCACGCCCGCCGCGCCGCCGAGGACCGCCCCGGCGAGCGCGAGACGGGCGGGCTGCTTATCGAGCCGCTGCCGGCAGCCCGCTCAGCGTCTGCCTGAGATCGCTCACCGAGCCACTGCCAACAGCCCATTTTCAACGTCTGCCTGAGATCGCTCACCGAGCCGCTGCCGGCAACTCGTTCAACGTCTGCCTGAGATTGTCCACCGACTGGTAGTCCAGCCCCAGCAGGTGGTCGTGGCGGTGGCGCACCACCCCGTCCTCGTCGATCACGATCGCCGCCCGCTTGGTCGCGCCCAGGCGCGGCGCGAAGGCGCTGTATGTCTTGGCCACCTGCTTGTCGGTGTCGGCCAGCAGCGGCACGTTGAGACCGTGCTTGGCGGCGAACGCCTCGTGGGAGTCAAGGCTCTGCGAGGAGATGCCCACGACGGTGGCGTCCAGCGCCGCGAAGTCGTCCGCGCGGTCGCGGTAGCTGCAGAACTGCTTGGTGCACACCATGGTGTTGTCGCCCGGGTAGAACAGCAGCACCACCCGCTCGCCGCGATGCGCGGAGAGCTTGAACGGCCCGTCGGTGCCGGGCAGCTCGAAGTCCGGCGCCGACTCGCCGACCCGTGGAGTCCTTGCCATCTTTGCTTCCTTCCGCTCGGGGGAAAATACTGAGGGTCAGGATAACAGCCCTAATTTCGGTCGCCTATCGGGCATATCCACTGCGCAGTCGCGGACGCCCCTTTCACGCGGCGACGTACGGACACGGACGTCCTTCACGCGAAGATGTGCGGACATAGACGGATAAACCCGCAGTGCCGCCGCGCTAGCCTCGGTGTATGGAGGAGTACCTAAGCGGCCAGCTTTTGGTCGCTTCACCAGCACTGCGGGACCCGAACTTCCAGCGCACCGTCATCCTTGTCGGCGCCCACTCCGCGGATGGAGCGATGGGCATCGTGCTCAACCGCCCCTCCCAGGTGACGGTGGGCCAGGCAGTGCCACAGCTGGAACCGGCCGTCAACGAGCAGGACTCGATCTACCTCGGCGGCCCCGTACAGCCAGACTCGATCGTCCTGCTGGGCGAGTTTCTGGACCCCTCTCCAGCCGGGCTGCTGGTGCTCGGGCGAATCGGCTTCCCCGCGCCGGAGGCCGGCATCGAGGAGCTTGCGGAGGCGACCATCCGTAGGCGCGTGTACGCCGGCTACGCCGGCTGGAGCGAGGGACAACTCGACGCCGAGATCGAGCAGGGCGACTGGATCGCCCACCCCGCCCGGCCCGACGACGTCTTCACCGAGTACCCCGAGGAGCTGTGGAGCGAGGTTCTGGAGCGCAAGGGCGGCAGCTACGCGCTGCTCGCGCGGATGCCGATGGACCCCAGCGTGAACTGAGGCTCGTCCGCACGGAGCGCGTCCGTTCTCGCCAAGTGAGGGCTCTTCACACGACCGCCTCCCCCTCCCCCCGCAGACCCTTCTAAGCTCTTGGCCATGCTCAAGCTCGCACGCTGGTCCACAACGCATCGCCTGTACGTCGTCCTCGGCTGGATCGCCCTGCTCGTCCTCGTCAACGTGCTGGCGCAGTCGGCAGGCACCTCCTACTCCAACAACTTCACGCTGCCGGGCTCGGACTCCCAGCGCGCCGCGGATCTCCTGAAGGCGAGCTTCCCCGCACAGGCCGGCGACCGCGACACGATCGTCTTTCGCGTGGATTCCGGCAGCGTCACAGGCCCCGCCGTGCGAGCGCGCATGAGCAGGACCTTCGCCGAAGTGGCCCGGCTGCCGCACGTGGCGGGCGTCATCAGCCCCTACTCCGGCGCCAAGGCGGGCCAGGCCATCTCCAAGGACGGGCAGATCGCCTTCGCCACCGTGCTGTTCGACGAGAAGGCCAACGAACTGCCCACCTCGGCGCCCGAACGCGTGGTGGCGGTCGCCGAAGCCGCCGCGCGGCCAGGGCTCGAGGTGGCGCTGGGCGGCCAGGCGATCGAGGCCACCCAGAAGCAGGGCTTCGGGCTGTCCACCGCGGTCGGCCTGCTCGCCGCGATCGTGGTGCTGCTGATCACCTTCGGGTCGGTCGTCGCGATGGGCCTGCCGATCGTCACCGCGCTGTTCGGCCTCGGTACGGGCCTTGGCCTGATCGCGCTGTTCACCCACCTGGTGGACACCCCCAACTTCTCCTCCGAGCTGGCGGCCATGATCGGGCTGGGCGTGGGGATCGACTACTCGCTGTTCATCCTCACCCGCTTCCGCGAGGCCTACGCCGGTCCCGGACCCACCGCGGGACAGGTCAGGGAGTCCGTCGTGCAGGCGATGGACACGGCCGGGCGCGCCGTGCTGTTCGCGGGCTGCACGGTCGTGATCGCCCTGCTGGGCATGATGCTGCTGGGCGTCAGCTTCCTCTACGGCGTGGCCATCTCGGCCTCCATCGGCGTGCTGCTGGTGATGCTCGGCTCGCTGACCCTGCTGCCGGCGCTGCTCGCCTTCGTCGGCCACCGCCTGGTGGCGCCCGGCCGGCGCGCCCGGCGACGCGGCGAGACCACGCGCGCCGCGGGTGGCGGCGTGTGGCTGCGCTGGAGCCGCTTCGTGCAGCGCCGCCCCTGGACGATCGCCGTGGTGGCGACCCTCGTGATGCTGGCCATCGCCGCTCCCGCGCTAGCGCTGCGCCTGGGCTCCAGCGACGCCAGCAACGACCCCAGGAACTTCACCGCCCACAAAGCGTACGAGCTGCTGGCGCAGGGCTTTGGCAAGGGCTTCAACGGGCCCCTCACGGTCGTCACGCAGAACGCCACCCCCGCCGCACTCGGCCAGCTGCACAGCGCCCTCGCCGCCACGCCCGAAGTGGTCTCGGTCACGCCCCCGCGCCTGAACCCCAGCGGCCAGGTGGCCACGATCTCGGTCTACCCCCACTCAGCGCCGCAGGACTACGCCACCAGCCAGCTGGTCTCTCACCTGCGCGAAGACGTCATCCCGCCGCTGGCGTCGCGGTACGGCATGCACGTCTACGTCGGCGGGGTCACCGCCGGCTCGGTCGACTTCGCCAACTCCCTCGGCCACAAGCTGCCGCTGTTCATCGGCGTCGTCGTGCTGCTCTCCGCGCTTTTGCTGATGGTCGTCTTCCGTTCGCTCGTGATCCCCCTGCAGGCCGCCTTCATGAACCTGCTCTCCATCGGGGCCTCGCTGGGCGTGATCGTCGTGGTCTTCCAGTGGGACTGGCTCGGTGGGGTGATGGACGTCAGCAAGGGTCCGATCGAGTCCTTCATCCCGGTGATGCTGTTCGCGATCGTCTTCGGGCTCTCGATGGACTACGAGGTGTTCCTCATCTCGCGCATCCACGAGCAGTGGGCGCGGGGCGCGGACGCCAGGCGAGCCGTCGGTGAGGGTCTGGCATTGACCGGGCGCGTCGTGACAGCCGCCGCCGCGATCATGATCTGCGTCTTTTTGTCCTTCATGCTCGGCGAAGAGCGCGTCATCAAGGAGTTCGGCCTCAGCCTCGCCTCCGCCGTGTTCCTCGACGCCGTGGTTGTGCGCTGCCTGCTGTTGCCCGCCGTGCTCACCATCCTCGGCGAGCGCACGTGGCGGATCCCCGCCTGGCTGGATCGCGCGCTGCCGCACCTGAACATCGAGGGCAGCGCCGTCAGCCTCGGGGCCGTGCCCGCCTCACCGCAGGACTCCGCAGCGGAGGGCGAGCGTGCCGGCCGCGCCCGCCGTAAGGTGGCCGCAGAGGGAGCGGACGGCTGAGGCGCCTCGCGGGAGGGTCCTGGCCGGCCCTCCTGCTCTCTGTTGCGCTGCTGGGGGGCGCCCCTTCCGCCGACGGTGCCCCTTCCACCGCCAGCGCCACATTCACCGTCGGCACCAGATTCACCATCGGCGCCCCGTCCACCGCCGATGCCAAGGCTCGCCCGACCGTCGTGCTCGCGTTCCTACCAGCTAGCCCGAACGCCGTCGAGTCCGAGTTTGCCTCCACGCCCTCGCTCTCGACGGGTCTCCTCAGCGCCACGCAGGGCGTCTACACCACGTCGCAGCTGCTGCTGGACATAACCCAGGGAGCGCGGGTCTCCTACTCCTCCTACACCCCCCAGCACCCGCCCGTGCTGTCGCTCACGGACGGCTACGTCAGACCGTGGTCGCAGGTGCTGGCACGAGCGCACGGCGCCCCGCAGATCCTCGAACCGGGCCTGCTGGCGAGCACCATCCCAGGCGGCGCCGCCTACGTCGGTATCGCCGGCCAGAGCGCAGAAGACGGCGTGGCCGGTGCCAACACCAGCGGGCACGTCGCCGCGGTCTCGCTGGGATCCTCCGCGACGCTGGGTGCGCGCATCGACCGGCTGCGCGCCCACCACGGTCTGGTCGTGGCCGACCTGCCGGCCGGACCGGCCGGCTACGCTGCCCTGCGCTCGCTGAGCGCCACGCGGCCGGCCGGCGAGCTGCTGGTGGTCCTGCCCCGTGTGGGCCCCGCGCCCGGCAACGAACTGCTGTGGGTCGCGCTGGGCGGGCTGGGCGGAGGCCACACGCTGACCTCTTCCACCACCACTCAGCGCGGGCTGGTGGACACCGTCGACCTGGCCCCCACCATCCTGCACCACCTCGGCCTGCCCATCCCCAGCGCGATGCGCGGCAAGCCGATCGCGCTGGACGGCGCGTTCGACGGCTCCTACCTGCGCTCGCTGCGAGCCCGTCTGCTGGTCGTCTACCCTCGCCGACTCCCCGCGCTGGCCTGCCTGCTCGGCGCGTGGGCGCTGCTGGCGCTCGCCGTGTGGCTGCTCCCGCCTGGACTCTCCATGCGTGGCCCTTCGGCGCGTCCACGCGCCCGCGCGTGGGTGGTGCGCGTAGGCGCGATCGCGCTGCTGTGGACCCCCGTCGCAGTGTTACTCCCCGCGGCCCTGGAGCCCGCACGCGGCGTGGAAGATGTGCTGCTGGTTCTCCTCTGCTTCGCGCTGGGCGCGCTCACCGACCGGCTGCTTCCCTGGCCCCGCGCGCCGCTGGCGCCTGCGGTGGCGGCTGTGGTGGCGCTGACCGTCGACGCGCTGGCCGGCACGCAGCTGCTGGTGCGCTCGCTGCTGGGTCCCGACCCGGCTCTGGGTGTGCGCTTCTACGGCATCGGCAACGAGCTCAAGTCGGGCCTCGCCGTGCTCGTGTTCGCCGCCGTTGCCGCCGCGCTGTATCCGCTGGCGCGGGGGACACGAGCCAACGCTTTCGCCCCTGACGGCGCTCCGTCCAACGCCCCTGCGCCTGGGAGCACAGACCCCCGTGAGCTCCGCCGCGCGGCGGTGACGATGGCGCTGGCCGGCATCGCGCTCGCGCTAGTCGAGGGCTCGGCGCGCATCGGCGCCGGCGTCGGCGGCGTGGTTTTGGTCAGCGCTGGCACCGCCGTCGCCACGGTGCTGCTATTGCCCGGAGCCCTTACGCGCCGACGTGCGCTTGCGGTGCTCATCAGCCCCGTTGTGGGTCTAGTCATGCTCGCGGCGCTCGACCTGCTCACCGCGCACGGCACCGGCCACTTCACCGGCTCGGTCCTGGACGCCCGCTCGGCCGGGGACATCCGCGACATCATCGTGCGTCGCTACGGCGCCGCGTGGGATGAGCTGCTGCACGGCGCGATGCCCCTTGTCACCCTGCTCGTGCTGGTGGCCGCCGTCCTTGGCGTGCGCCGGCGCGAGCGCCTGCTCGCCCCTGTCGACGGCGACCCGGTGTGGCTCGCCGCACTCGCCGGCGGCCTCACCGCGGGCGTGGTGGGCGCCCTCAGCGAGGACTCCGGACCGGTGCTGCTGGTCGTCGCCGTCTTTGCGCTGGCCTGCTTGCTGGGCTACCTGTGGAACTGCCCGCCCGAGCGCGAGCGCCGTAGAGAGGAAGAGGCCGCTACCGCCGGCGCACCTGCGTTTGCAGCCCGATGAGCCCGAAGAATCGCAGCACCTCGTCACTTTTAGCGTTCTGGACCCGCTCAACGACCTGATGAGCAAGAGCGATATGGCCGCGAGTGTCAGCGCGCGCAAATACAGCCTCGTGGTCGTAGTCAGCCTGCTCGCGTTTCTCGTGCAGCTCTAAGAATCCATCGGCAATTTTGACGGTATCCACGTCGATGTGGACAGGCCCTCCAGTGGGCTCCAGCAACGCCCTTATGTGTGACGGCGGAGACTGTCCGCTGCCTGCCCCTTGTAGGGCGCTCACCCAGCCGCATCTACTTGAGGCCGCCGAGCAAGGGCCACGCAACGTGGCGGATCTGGTCAATGTCTCCTCGGTCGCGGGGCGCAAGATCAACAGCGGTTCCGGGGTCTACAACCTCTGACCAAGCACGGTGTCGGCGCGTTCAGCGAGTCGCTGCGCCAGGAGATCACTCGCCGATACGTGCGCGTCGGTCTGATCGAGCCCGGCGCCGTTGAGACGGAGTTGGTGGGCCACAACCGACCTGCGGTCTTGGAGGCAATGGCTGCCCGTCCTGGAAATGGATCGCGGATGCAGGCCCGGGATATCTCCGATGCGATCGTGTACATGGTGACCCGCCCGCGCCACGTCGCGATCAACGAGATCCTGATTCGCCCGACAGATCAAGAGCGCTAGGTATGAGGGTAGGGAAGCAAGCCGCCGGTACAGCGGACATGTCCTACCAGTGGACGACCGCTCAAAAGTGCAAACAAAGTGCAAACATGCCCCACGCCATCCCACGACATCGACAAATCAGCCGTGGGCCGCATCCCCAGCAATAGAACCAAACCGACGGACACCGCGACACCCCACGACACCCCCAAAATGGGCTCATAATCCGAAGGTCGCAGGTTCGAATCCTGCCCCCGCTACTTCGTGCTTTCTGGAGGCTTGCGATGTGGGGTCGGGCAAGCCAGAGTGCGAACAGAAGTGCAACACCCTTCGCGGCCGGCGTCTCGGACGGGCGCTTTGCGGTCGTCGGGCAACTGGCACAGCCTGATCGTTGCGGGGGTACTCGTATCGCAGTGTCCGCGAGCCACAGGCATCGTGCGCTGGTATCATGGATATAGACAGGAGCTAGGCGGGGGATCAGGTGCTCGGGCTGCGCAGGCACATCAAGGAGATTCGGGCAGGTGCCCGACGAGTCGGCAGGCGCAGCATTGTGCCCGTGGCAGCCCTCATGGCCCTGCTGGCGCTCGGGGCGGCCCTGCTGCCGGCCGGGGGAAGCGCGGCATCGTTCGGGCAGCTCTACGGGTTCGGCGACAACCGCTATGGCCAGCTCGGCAACACGACCAACGACGAAACCTCCAAGCCGAACCCGACGCCGATACTCGTGACGCTGCCCGGCGAGGTCGGCCCCATCACGCAGGCCGCCACTGGCATCTCCAGCCTCGCGCTCACGGCCACCGGTCAGCTCTACGGCTTCGGCGACAACCGCTACGGTCAGCTCGGCAACGAAACCAACAACCTGGAACACGTACCGAATCCCACCCCGACGCTGGTGACGCTGCCAGGCGCGAGCGGCCCCGTCACCCACGTCGCCGGCGGCGGCCACACCCTCGCGGTTACCTCCACCGGGCAGCTCTACGCCTTCGGCAACAACGAAGATGGTCAGCTCGGCAACGAAACCAACAACGGAATGTACGCCTACGAAGCCAACCCCACGCCGACGCTCGTCACGCTGCCGGGCGAGGTCGGCCCGGTCACCCAGGCGGCCGCCGGGGGGGCGTTCAGCCTGGCTGTCACCGAAAGCGGCCAGCTCTACGCGTTCGGCGAAAACTTCTGGGGCCAGCTCGGCAATACGACCAACGACGAAACCTCCAAGCCGAACCCGACGCCGATGCTCGTCACGCTGCCGGGCGAGGTCGGCCCGGTCACCCAGGCGGCCGCCGGGGGGGCGTTCAGCCTGGCTGTCACCGAAAGCGGCCAGCTCTACGCGTTCGGCGAAAATATCAACGGCGAGCTCGGCAACCCGACCAACAACCTCGCCAAGGAATTGAAGCCGAACCCGACGCCGACGCTCGTGACGCTGCCGGGCGAGGTCGGCTCCGTCGCCCAGATCGCAGCTGGCGACCTCCACACTCTCGTGCTCACCTCCGGCGATCAGCTCTACGCATTCGGCTTCAACCAATGCGGCGAGCTCGGCAACACGACGAACAACAGGACCTGGGCGGCGAACCCCACGCCGACGCTGGTGACGCTGCCGGGCGCGAGTGGCCGCATCAGGCGCATCGCGGCCGGCGACGAATACAGCCTCGTGCTCACCTCCACGGGCCAGCTCTACGCGTTCGGCTGCGACGCCTTCGGCGAACTCGGCAGCCCGCCCGGCAAAGAACTGCTGGAAGCGCGTCCCACGCCGCAGCCGGTGGCGATGCCGGGGGGCGCTCGGGTCGAGACGATGGCATCCGGATCGGATGACACGCTGGTCGTGCTCGATGATCTATCCGTCGCCAACTCCTCTCTGCCCGCCGACGAGCTCGGCCTTCCCTACAGCGCGCAGGCGCAGAGAACGGGCGGAGCTGCGCCCTACACCTGGTCCGCCGCCGGCCTGCCGCCGGGCCTCTCGATCAACCGGACAAGCGGTGCCATCTCCGGCACCCCCACCACACCCGGCACTTACACCGCCACGATCACGCCCACCGACAGCGCTGGCATCGAAGCCCCCACACCACTGACGATCACTATCAATACGCCACCTTCAGTGCGAAACGAAACACTGCCCGGCGGCGAGGTGGGTCTGCCCTACAACGCGTTGGCGCGTGGGATTGGCGGGGGCACGCCCTATACGTGGGCGGCCAGCGGACTGCCGCCGGGCCTCTCGATCAACCGGACAAGCGGTGCCATCTCCGGCATCCCGACCGCAACCGGCAGCTACACCCCCACGATCACACTCACCGACAGCTACGGCATCGAAGCCTCCATGCCGCTGACGATCGCGATCACAACGCCATCCCCGGTGCCGAACGAAACATTGCCTCCAGTGTCGGGGAAAACCATGTTGCCTTCGCTGCCGCCCAAGACACCATCAGCGCCATCGGTGCGCAACGCACGCCAGTCCGTGATGAGATGGCGCGAGGGTAATCAGCTCGCTCATATCAGTCGAGGTAAGACGCCGACTGGAACGACCTTCTCGTTCTCGCTCAACGAGCAGGCCACCGTGAGCTTCAGCTTCACCCAGATCCACGGGGAACTCCAGAGCGGTCACAGCTGCGTTGCGACAATCCCCAAGAACGCGCGGCGCAAGCAGGAGGTACGTCGCGAGAGCTGCAGCGCCGTCACGGCGGCGACGCTCTCCTTCTCCGGCCACAGCGCCACCAACAATGTGCTCTTTGCAGGGTGGATCTCACGCACCAGCAAGTTGAAACCGGGGCGATACAAGCTCATCATCATTGCCGCCAACTCCACCGGTCAGCGCTCGACGCCGGTTTCGCTGATTTTCACGATCGTGAAATAGCACTCGGAGCGAGGTCCCGGATACTCTGGCAGAGCATTGTCGGTGTGGATTCCGGAGAAGGGTCAGCGCCCGCGCTCGGCGGTGCGATCGGGAGCGTCGTGCCTTGGGACTCGTCCCAGCCAGCTCCTATCCGGGAACAGACGCCGCAGGCGCAGCGGGTCGCGGGTGGGACTCCAGGCACGGTCAGGCAGCTCGCGGTAGTCGATAGATGGAGTTCGTAGTCGGCTGTTGCTCATGCGCTGGGCAAGCCGTGTGATCCGGTCGGGGTCTTGTCCTTCCTCGCCGAGCTGGTCGCGGGCGAGGTGCCAGTCGGTGCCGTGGCGGGCGCGGGTGGCTTGTGCATAGGCGGTCTCCTGGCTGGTCTGCCAGCCGCCGGTGAGCACGACGGCGCTATCAACGGTCGCGCCCTGCTGGCGGTAGACGTGTTGGGCGTAGGCGAGTCGCAGGGACTCGACGTCCTCGCCGGCGAGCCGGAGTGTGCGGCCTGAGCCGTCCAGTACGAGCGTGACGGTTCGATCGCGGTTGATGTCCGTGATCTCGCCGCGGGTGCCGTTCTCGACGCGTGCTTGTCCGGATGGCCGATGCTGAGCTACGAACGCGACGTGGTCCCCTTGCCGTAGTCCGTAGTGGACGCTCGCGGCGGGAGTTCGTCGGGGCCGAGTTCGCCGCGTTGGGCGCGGAGGTGCTGTGCGCGGGCGTTGAGACGGTCGATCTCCTTATTAGAGGCGTCTGCGATCAGGGCCACTTGGCGGATGTCGTGATGTTCGGTGAGCTGCGCCCAGGTTTGGACTGCGTTCTCGGCGGCCTGGTTACGCGTGTTTGCTAGGTGGAGTCGCCCGCGGGCCTTGTAGTGAGCCATCGCGCGCTCGGGTTCGCCGGCCCGAAGGGCTTGCCAGGCTCTCTGCTCGTCGGGGTCCTTGGTGCGGTGGATGGTCTCCAGCTCGACCGCGGGCGCGTGCTGGGTGAGCCGGTCGAATATGCCTCCGGGTCCGATCGAGGGGAGCTGCTTGCCGTCGCCGACGGCGATCAGCTTCGCGCCTGTGCGCTCCACCAGTTACGGCCACGATCCGGTCGTCCTCGCGGATCGCGCTCGTGATGATGACGTGGCTGTGCAGCTGCGGATCGGGCGCGCTGGCGCCCGAGACACCGCGAGCGGTCGTGTGGCGGTACTCCACCGCGATCAGATCCTTCGCGGGCTCCTCGACCACCTCCGTAGCGACGGCGGACGACCGGGACGTGCTCGCGCATGTATTCGACCGTCTGCTCGACGGCGTTGGCGTGCGCGTTCTCGATCTGCTCGCGTTGCCACGGATCGGCCAGCGCCCAAGCGACCGACACGGACTTCGGGGCGCTGAACACGCTGTCGATCCCGCCGCCGCGACCGCCGTCCGCGCCGCAACCACCTTCCGGTCTGTGGATGGCGGCCCTCCATTAGCGAGACGAAGTTCTCGCCATCCGCCGGTCCGTTGGGCTGGACGCCGAGCCGTTCGAGGGTTTGCGGGTCTGCGAGCCATCGTCCGGCGGCCTGCGTTATCTCCCCGTCGGGGGTGAGGTAGTAGTCCCCGCGCTCCGGCGCGATGGTCTTGCCCTCCAGGTAGCGGGCGTAGTCGCCACCCCGGGCCGCGGAGATGCTCGCTGCGGTCATCACATTAAGTGATGACCGTGAGAAGGCCGAAACGGCCACCGACTTCGTCACACAGCGATCACACAGCGCTCGCACGCTTGTGCATCTGGTCTGCATCGGTAGCTGTTGAGTGGCGCGGCGCTGTGAAGGCGAGGCGATTGCGAGCGCGCCGACGCGCCTGGCGACGACGACCGCGCGCCTTTATCCGCCTCCAGTAGAGGGCGAACCTATGAAGGCTTGGCACATGGCTGAGGGGCAGAAGGGGCGTCGACTACTCGCCGGCGATCTTCGCGAAGACAATCGCGTCGCGGCCGTGCTGGCGTGGCACTTCGAGCCGGGACCGCGCGGCGGCGCGCATCGGCCTCATCTGATTACGGCGGCAGCGGTCCGCATGGATGTCGGCGATCCCGGAGTGCGGGCTGAGTATCTCGTCGCCCTCTGGCTGCTCACATGCGTCATGGCTGCGATCGATCGCAGGACCATCCAGGTCGGCCGAGTTGGTCTCGTCCTCGACGGCGGTATCGCGCTGAGTGCACGGGAGCTCGCCCACCTCGACTTCAAGCGCGGTCGCAAGCGCGAGGGTTATCGCGGCGACTACTACACGCTGCCTGCGTGAGCGCGCCAGATCTTCTCGGCCTTATCCGCCCACCGCGGCGGCAGCGCTGCGCGGAGCTCGGCAACGAACTCATCAGCCGGTGTCGCAGTCGGTGGAGGAAGCTCGGCAAAGAACGCGTCGATCTCGGCGGTCGTCTGCTCCAACGCGTCCGGGTGGTTCTGCTCCGTCCATTCCAGGATGCTGCCGGCGACCTCCTCCAGCGACGCGCGCTGCGCGACCCTGGCGATCTGGAGCACCTGGGCTACCTCTAGGTGCTTGTCCCGGCGGCCCCACCGCTGCGGCTCGACCCCGAGCGCCCGCACCGCGCGGCTCATACCGCCCGTATCTAGGCCGATGAACCCGGCGGCCTGTGAGAGCGTCGGAAGCGAGCGAACTCGATCGGCGCGTGGATGGACGGCGATCGCTGACATAGAGATAGGTTAGCACACGAGACGCTGATAATGAAGGAGATGCAGTATATGCAGTAATCGCAGAGAAAGGCCGAAAAGTGCTGGTAGTCCGCCGTGCAGCTCGCCTAGAATGCTCGCCTGTGGGCGGGCTTGCAGCGAATCCGTTCGGGGATAAGCCCGTGCCGTGGTGGCGCAGATTGCACCGGTCAAGCAAGGGGCGCGCTCCCAAGCGCTATGCGGCAGCTGCTGGGGCAGTGGGGTCGCTCTCGGGCCTTGTCCTCCATAGTGGTGACGGGCTCGATAAGCCGATGCGCCTCGCAATCTTCGCTGTTCTGACAGTGATCCCACCGTTCCTTGTCGAGCGTTGGTGGCGCGAACGTGAGCGTCGCCAGGAAGAACGGCTGCTGGTTCTTCCCGAGTGAGCCGACCGGCTCAGCGTCGAGTTGAAGGCATCGCTCCCGCGAGCGCCGGCGCCAGACGCGTCGACGAAATATGTGGTGTTTAGCGCCTTCAATGCTGCCCGAGCGTGCTACGACCGCCGACTGCAACGCGATCATCGACACGCTCGCCGATTACTGGGGCGAGCGCGATATGCGTGCCCGACATCATCCGATGTTCGTTCACGAGTTCGGGGAGACGTCCCTTGTTCGGGCTCGGCCGGCGCCAGGCGTTCTGCCTCGGCAAGCAGCTTGTCCGGCTCGATGGGGTAGGACGGCACGACGCGCTATCTGGCAAATGTCTCAGCAGCCTCAATCTCGCTCTCAGCGATGAGTGTGAGGCTGACAGGTGGTAGATCCAGTTCGGTTGCCTTGCGACCCAGAGTCATGCGCAAATCGCGAACGCGATCGAGATCCCACGTGTCGTCGGATGGGTCGCTGACGAGAAGCTGCACACGAGTCACCGGCTCCCCGTCCTGGCGCTCGTCGAGCGCTACCACAGCATCATGGATCGCAAGTTCTGAGTTTGCGTAGCTCTTTGCAAACTCGATGAACTTGGAGACCGCCGCATCCTGTGGCATATGCCACAGGATGCCCACCGCGCCACCGTGAACCCAGCAAGCTCCGCTTACGCCTCAGCGCACTCCTGGCAAGCCCCGTGCAGCACGATCTCGTGCTCGGACACCGCCAGGGGCACTCTCGCGCTGAGCTTGTCGATCGCCCGCTCCAGGGCGTCGTCGGAGAAGGGCATCACCAGCCCGCAGCTGTCGCACACCAGGTGGTGGTGGTGCTCGGCGTGCTCGTGCACCCGCTCGTAGCGCACCATCGCCTGGCCGGTCTCCACGCGCTGCACCAGGCGCAGGCGCTCCAGCTCGTCGAGGATGCGGTACACGCTCGCGCGGCTCACCGCCCGCCGGTGCCCCGTGCGCTGTGAGTCCTCGCGCAGGGCGTCCTCGATCTCCACCGCCGTCAGCGCGCACCTCTGGCGATCCAGCAGTTCCAGCACCGCGCGCCGCGCGCCGCCGCGCTTGTGCCCAGCGGCGCTCAGGGTCGCCTCGGCGCGATCGACCCACGTCTCGGTTGCAGCTGCGCGATGGCTCATCTGGCGCTCCTCACCGACACGATGGTAGAGGCGGCGTACACCCCGACGGCGAGCGCGACGATCGCGCTGGAGGGAGGCAGCCCCGGCACCTCATAACTCGCCACCAGCCCGCCCCACATAGCCACGACCCCCAGCAGCCCCGCGAGCGCGATCCCCGCGAATGGGTTCCCGGCGAGACGGTGCGCCGCTGCGGCCGGCGCGGTCAGCAGTCCGAGCAGCAGCAGCGCTCCCACCGCCTGGGTGGCCTCGGCGGCGACGACCCCCAGCAGCGCGAGGAAGCCGACTCCCAGCAGCCGCGTGGGTACCCCGCGGGCGCCCGCCACCTCGGGCGCGATCGAGGCGAACAGCAGCGGGCGGGCGATCGCCAGCGTCCCCCCCACGGCCGCCAGCCCCACGACGGCCGCCAGGCGCGCTTCGCCCGCTCCCAGCCCGAAGATCGACCCGAACAGGGTGCGCGCCGCCTGTATCCCCGAGCCCCCCGCTGAGCTCATGCTGAAGAGCGTCAGGAAGAACACCCCCAGCGCGAGGATGAAGGTGAAGATGGCGCCGATCGCCGTATCGTCGGCCGGCTGCGAGCCGGCGGCCCCGCCACCCCCCGCGAACGAGCGGCGGCCGAGCAGCCCCATCCCCGCGCCGACCGCGACAGTGGCCGCGAACAGCCCCACGCGCTCGTCGATCCCCGCCGCGGCGGCCGCCAGCGCCGCGGGGAACGCCACGTGGCTGAGCGCGTCCCCGGCGAACACCTGCCCGCGCAGGACCACGAACCAGCCGCTCACCCCGCAGGCCAGGGCGATGAACGTGCCGGCCAGCAACGCGTTGCGCATGAATTCCTGAGAGAGCATCAGGCGATCACCCCCTGCGGCGGTGGGGGCTCCACGAGCGGAGCGAGCCCCGCCACGCCGCCGGCGCCGCGCCTGCTGCGCATCCCCATCGCTACGCGCACGACCACGTACATCCCGAAGGAGATGGCCGTGATGAAGAACCCCGCCGGATACACAGAGAAGTAGGCGACGCCGAGGCCCACCCACACCACCGCCAACCCCAGCGCGACCGTCAACAGCAGCCCGAGCCCGGGTCGCGCCGTGATCGCCTGGGCGCTCGCGGCGGGCATCAGCAGCAGCGCGAACACCAGCAGCACTCCCGTGACCTGACTCGTCTCGGCCACCGCAAGGCCCAACAGCACCAGGAAGAGCACGGACACGCGCCGCGCCGGCACCCCCCGGGCGCTCGCCACATCGGCATCGACCGAGGCGAACAGCAGCGGGCGCCCCAACGCGAGCAGTGCGAGGAGCGTCGCCACCGCGACCCCCGCGAGCACCAGCACCTGACTGTCGGAGATGCCCACCACGGTGCCGAACAGCAGGTTCTCCAGGTCGCCGAGCACACCGCCGTAGAGGCTCAGGAACAGATACCCGCACGCCAGCGCAAGCGCCTGCACACAGCCGATCAGCGCCGACTGCTCGCTCAGCGAGCGCCGCCCCGGGCCGGAGAGTCGGCCGATCGCCACTCCCCCAGCAGCGCAGAAGGCGAAATACCCCCAGGCGGCCGGCACCCCGATCAGCGCCGCGCCGCTTCCGCCGGGGAACGCCATCAGCGACAGCGTGTGCCCCGCAAACGCCTCCCTCCGTAGCACCATGAACCACCCCAAGAGCCCCGCCATTACCGCCACGATGCTGCCAGCGAGCAGCGCATTGACCATGAAGTGGTATTCGAACACCTGGCTTACGTCGCGGGCCAGGTTCCAGCTCGGTTGGGGGTTTGCCACCTCAGCCGTCATGCGTGAGGGTAATTGTGGGCGTGTAGGGGGTCATAGTCATGCGTGGGTGTGGTCGTGGGCCTGGGCCTGCGTCTGGTGGTCGTGGGCGTGGTCGTGCGCATGGCGATCGTGATGGTGCGCCGGCGCCTCGGGCTGCCCCACCACCACCAGGCGTCCATCGGAGGCCTTCAGCACCTCGACCGGCAGCCCGTACAGCCCTGTCAGCGTCTCACTGGTGATGACCTGCTCCACCGGCCCCTCGACGGCGTGCCCCGCGGCGAGATACACGACCCGGTCAAGGTATGGCAGCAGCGGATTGACGTCGTGGGCCACCAGCAGCACAGTGACGCCCGCGCCGCGGCAGATGTCGTGCACGAGCGCGGCCACCACGGCCTGGTTTGGGAGATCCAGGCTGTCCAACGGCTCGTCCAGCAGCAGCAACTCAGGGCGGCGCACCAGCGCCTGAGCGATCAGCAATCGCTGCTGCTCGCCTCCCGAGAGCTCTCCGATCGGACGCTGCGCGTAAGCGCTCGCGCCAACCGTCTCGACTGCCTCAGCGACTCGCTTACGCACACCCTTTGGAGCTCGGAGCGAAACCCCCCAGCGGTCGCCATCCAATCCCAGCCTGACGATGTCGCTTCCACGCAGGCGCGTGCCCGAATCGAAGGAGCGGCGCTGAGGCAAATACCCGATTGACCGATTGGCCTCTCCCGGCGGGCGACCCAACACGCTCATGCGCCCAGCGGCGAGTGGCAACGCGCCGAGCACGGTCTTCAACAGCGTCGACTTGCCAGAGCCGTTCGCCCCCAGCAGAGCAACGAACTCTCCCGACCCCACTCTCATTGCAACGTCGCTCCAGATCGTGCGAGCACCCAGCTGCACGGCCGCATCGACCATCTCCACCACGGGCGCCCGAGTCTCCACCGCCTACCTCCCCGTCGCTTCGTGCAGCGCCCGCTCCAGCTCTTCCAGCTGAGCGACCTGCCACTGCTGGAAGCTGTCTGAGGCGGGCGCCAGCGTCTCGGTGACGGTGACGATCGGGATGCCCCGCGCCTTGGCGACTTCGTTGACCCGCTGCACGTCGGGGGTCACGTTCTGGCTGTTGTACACCCACACCGCGATCTGGCGCCTCTGCGCCTGGCTGTCCACCGTTTCCTTGTCCTGGGCGCTCACATCGGTGCCCTCGGCGATCGACTTGGCGAAGCTGTATGGGGTCCTCAGCTTCAGGCCGAGGTTTTCGCCGAGCGGCTGGAAGATGCTCTCGCTGTAGCCCACCGGCGTCCCCGCGTAGCGTGCGCGGATTTCGCGGCGCAGCTGGTCATAGCGGGCGAGGCCCTGGGTCTCGAAGCCGTGCTCCTGCTGGGCGTAATACGTAGCGCCCCCGGGATCGAGCTTGTCGTAGTCGGCCACGATCTGGGCGACTGTTTTCTGCACGCTCGCCGGCGAGTACCACTGGTGCGGGTTGTCCCCTTCGCTCAGCCCCAGCGTTTCACCGACGTTCAGCACCACCCGTCCGCCGGCGGGGTCCGCCGCCAGCAACCTGGGCGCCCAGTTGTCATACCCGATCCCGTTGACGATCGCCATCTGCGCCGTTGCCATGGTGCGCGCATCCCCCACCGTCGGCTCGTAGCTGTGCGGGTCGGTTTCGGGGTTCGTGATGATGCTCTGCACGTTCACGCGCTCCCCGCCGAGCTGCGCGGCGATGCTGCCCCAGAAGTTCTCCGCGGCCACCACCTGCAGCTTGCCTGAGCCCTTCCCGGCCACGCTCTGCGCGCCGCACCCCGTCACTCCCGCCACGCCCAGGAGCGTGGCCGCGAGCAGCGGGAGCACTCTCACCCACGGACGCGGACGCTCCGCAGAACCACCCGCACCGGTGGAGCGGGAGCTCCCACGTATCCCTTGCCGTCGCATACGCGTTGCAACCTATCATAAGATTGAGTCTCGTTCTTGACCTGCGGGACGGGCAGGCGCGGCGGAGGCCACGTCGGAACTGCACGTACGCCGGGGCCCAAGCCAGCGTGGAGGGGCCCAGCAGGCGCCACCCACCAGCAGGCCAGAGCCCCCCCCCCGCGCCGATTCAGCCCGCCGCGGGTGGAGCCGCCGAGGCCTCGCCCGCCTGACCCGGATCGCCCTCGCCCTCGCCCTGCGCGAGGTTGCGCCGGCGACCGATCAGCAGCACCGCCAGGATCGCCAGGATCACGATCACCAGGATCCCGCCCGCGATGTAGCGCAGCGTATGGTGCACCGGCGCCGCCTTGGCCCTGTGCTTCTCGATGCTCACCGGCACACCCTTGGCCTCCAGCGCCGCCGCTATCTGAGGCTCGTTGTGAGGAGGGTAGATCGCCAGCACATGCCGCCCGTCGCTCAGCAGCAGGTGCAGGGAGTGGGGTTTCTTGTTGAACGTCGCCGTGCGGATTTCGCCGTGCGCCAGCTGCACCTGGAAGGCCTGCATGCTCTCGTGCTGGTAGTGGATCACGGTCGCGGCGTCCGCCACGGGCGTCAGGGGAGCGAGTGCCAAGAGGCACACCAGCGTGCCCACGGCGCCTCGGAGTGATCTGTTCATCCGCGAGACCCTAGCGGCGCGGGAGGACGCCTGCGCCGCCCTGCGCCCGAGCATCCCACGACGCGGGGGAGCGTGTCACCCCATCACACGCATCAACCCCGCGACCGTGAGAGACCCCCCGTGCCGCCCGTCCACGCGCGTGCCCCCAGCCGCGCGTGTGGACGCCCCCTCGCTAGCGGCTGCCCGCGCGCTCGTCCTCGCGCCTGTACCCCAGGCGCGCGGAGATGCGGTCGGCGGCCGACACAAGATGCGGTCCAAGGTGCTCGACCAGCTCCTCCAGGGAGATCAGCGAGGCGTGCGCCGTCATGCTCACCGCGGCCACCACCTCGTGGGACTCCGAGCGAACCGGCGCCGCGATCGCATACAGCTCAGCGGCGAGCTCCTGGTCGTTGACGGCAAAGCCCTCCTCGCGGATGTTCTCGAGCTCTGTGCGCAGCTGGCTTTTGCTCGTGATCGTGTTCGGACCCATCTTCGTAGGCTTGATCTCCGCCAGCAGACTGCGCTGCTCCTCATCGGGGAGAAACGCCAGCAGCAGCTTGCCCATCGCCGTGCAGTACGCCGGCAGCCGCGCCCCGGGGGACAGATCGAGATCGACCCCGCCCTGGGTGCGCCGCGCGCTGCGCACCCGGTCGACGTACACGATCTCCGGGCCGTCGAGCACGGCCAGGCTCACGGTGTAGGAGGACTGACGGCACAGCTCTTCCAGGTAGGGGCGCGCGTGCTCGCGCAGCGCGGTGGAGTTCAACGCCGACATCCCCAGGTCGGTCACGCGCAGGCCGAGGCGGTACTTGCGGGCCGCGCCCTGCTCCAGGTAGCCCAGCGCCACCAGTGTGGACATGTAGCGGTGGGTCGTGCTGCGCCTCATGCCCAGCTCGTCGGCCACATCGGCGATCCCGCGAATGGGGCGTTCGGGCGTGAAGCACGAGAGGATCGCCAGGCCCCGCTCCAGCGACTGTGAATAGCGCGGTTCGCGCAAACTCGGGATCGACCACGCCTCGCCCTCGGGCTCAGGCTCATAGAAGCTGACGACATCCGAACTGCTGGCTGGCATGGATCCTCCTGTTGGCGTTACGGCCCTCCCGGCCGCAGCCGGGAATGGTGGTGGCTGTTGTTGGTAGTGGCTGCTGTTGATGGACTGTTGAGTGGTGGTGCTGTTTGAGTGGTGTGCTGTTTTGAGTGGCGGTGCCGTTGAGTCGACGGCGGTTGTCTGTTGGGGACCCTCACCTATCGTCGGGTCCATATCCGTTGCAGACAGCTTGATCGTGACGCAGCAAACACGGACCTACTACTCTCATGAGAGTAAACGTGTTCTAACTATGTGCCCTTGCGGCTGTGCAGCACCACCCGCGAGCCGGCGTGGGGGGTGACCACCACGCTACGCCACCGCGCGTGCTCCATGCGCCTGGCAGCCGGGCCCACGCTCACGCTTCGCAGCACCGCGCGCAGCACGGCCTTCATCTCCAGCATCGCCAGGTGCCTGCCCGGACAGCGCCTGCGCCCTCCCCCCCACGCCAGCCACGTATGGGGCGCCGGCGGAGCCTCCAGAAAGCGCTCGGGGCGGAACTCGTGGGGCTGCGGGTAGAGCACCGGGTCGTGGTGCGTGAGGTATGTGCACCCGAGCAGCTGGGCCGGCGCGCGGATGCTCCAGCCACCGATCTCGATCGGGCACTGGACGGCCCGGGGGATCGCGAAGAGGAACGCGGGGCGGTGGCGCAGCACCTCGTTGACGGTGGCCGTCAGGTACTCCTCTCCTTCATCCCTGTCAATCTCGCCGAGCAGCCGGCGCATGGCGGTCGGGTTGTGCGCCAGCAGCTGAAACGCCCACTCAAGCTCCGAGGCGCTGGTCTCATGGCCGGAGACGATGGTGGTCATCACGTTGTCGCGCACCTGCCGCTGGGACATCGGAGACCCATCGGGATTGCAGGCCCCGCGCAGCCGGGCCAGCAGGCCGTCCGGCTCGCTCCCCGGAGCATCCTCCAGCAGCGCGAAGATCAGCTCGTCCACTTCCGCTCGGCGACGCAGAAAGCGCTTCCAGATACACGCTCCCGGTCCGTGGCGCAGGATCGCCTGTGGCAACACCACGCTCGCGGTGATCCCCAGCATCTCCAGCAGTCGCTGCGCCAGCACCCGCAGGCGCCCCTCTCGCCCGGCGCCGAAGACCGCACGCAGCACGATCTCGAGCGTCAGCGCGTGCAGGCGCCCGTGCAGCGCCACGGGGGTGTCGCGGGGCCAGGAGGCGACCTCGCGCCGTGCGACCCCGTTCACCATCTCGGCGTGCCCCTGCACCGCCCGGCCGTGAAAGGCGGGCAGCATCGCTCTGCGACCAGCCAGGTGCTCAGCCCCGTCGCACAGCATGAAGGAGCTCTCGCCGATCAGCGGCTCGAGCGTCCTGCCCCCCGCACCGGCGTGCAACGCCTCGGCGGGCGCCGTGAAGATCGCCTGCAGATCCTCCGGCTCGGATACGAACACAAACGGCGGATAGCCGCTCGCGCGCAGGGTGAAGCGACTCCCGTAGCGGCTGCGACACTGCTCCAGGTAGCCCAGCGGCCAGCGCCATAACGCGAAGGTCTCGACGGGCGCGGGCAGGTGCGAGCCCGGTGGCAACTCTTCATGTGCAACTCGCGACACCGCACGACCCGCCCGACTAGGCCGAACGCAGGGCGTAGGCGATACGCCAGAGTCGCAGGACGGGCGCCAGCAACCTGGTGAGCGAGCCGCCCGCCCGCAGGAGCTGTGCCGTCGCGGGGCGACTCTGCGCCTCGCGGGCGCTGTCGCTGGAGAGGTACATCGCAACCATGCAGCTCGCGAGCACGGCGTGCCGGTGTCCGTTGGGCAGACGGCGTGCGCGGCGGGTCGATCCTCCGATGAGCGCCCGCAGGCGCGCCACGGCAGTCTCGTGCGCGCCGTAGTGGGCGATGTAGCTGTGCCCGGCGCATGCTGCGTCCGTGGCCCTGTCCACATAGCTGTCGAGCATCGTGGTCGCCAGCGACAGCTCCGGGAAGTACACGGCACGCGCGTCCTCGACGACGCTCTCGGTACTCCCCGCCTCGGCGCCCAGAGTAAGCAGGACGTGAACGGTGAGCGATGCGGTGGCCGCGCCGCTCAGCTCGAACCACCTCATCTCGGGCTCGTCCGGGCATTCATACCGAGCCCACTCCCTGAGCGCCTGCTCGCGCCCGACGGGGTCTGGGTCGTGGTTGAGCGCCAGCACCTGGCAGCGAGCCGCCTCGCGAATCACCGGCGCTCGAACGAGGGCATAGGAGGGCAGTGACGCGCAGTCCCTGCGGCAGGACTCCACGAGCGCTTTCAGATAGTCGCCGTCATCCCTCCAGGGGTGATGGCGATAGTGCTCGGATATCGATGCGTCTGGGTCGAGCGCCTCCGCAAGGGCGAGGTGCAGTCGGCGACCGTTGAGCAGACCGGCATCCGCCGCGCGCTCGTTGGTGTTGTCGAGGAACTCGAGCGCGATCTCATAGCAGACGAGCAACCGCAACAGTCGCCGATTGCGCCGGCGCGGGAGGATCCAGAACAGGGCGGCTCCATCGAGATGGGGGCGCTTGCCCGAAAGCGAGTCGAGCGCGTCTTTGCGAAGCGCTGCATCCGGGATGCTCAACGCGTGTGCCCGCCGGTGTTCGACCTCCCCGGAGACGGCTCGCAGGCCCCACAGCAACTGGCGGGCAGCCGCTGCGCAGAGCACCTGGATCTGCCTGAAACCCAGAGGCGTCGGGTCGCTGTTCCCGCGTGTCACGATGCTCCCAACGCCAGAGAGATCGCAGAGCTCAGGCCGACTGGCGGAGTCTCTAGGTCGCCGGGTAAGGTCGCACGCTCGCCGCGCGATAGCCCGGCACCGCGATGATCGCCGCGGCGGCCGCGACGACAAACGCCGGGCTCGCGAGCGCGGCCACGACTCCTACGGAGAACACGACCGGGAAGCCGGTGACGGCCAGCAGAGCGTGGCTCTGCAGCAGCACCCCGAGGATCCCGAAGAGGGCTCCGACCGAGCAGCCCGCTGCCAGCAGCAACCCGTTCTCCAACAGCAGCGAGCGCCACAGCCCGCCCCTGGGGAACCCTTCGAGCTTCATGCGCGCCAACTGGGGCCGGCGCTGGGAGAGCATGGCGCTCATCGCGATCGCCATCGCCAGCGTCCCGGCGATCAGCACCAGCTCCGCGATCTGACTGAGCTGCTCCAGGCCCTGACGGCTCACCACCAGCTGACGCTGTTCGCGTTCCCGGGCGCTTTCCACGACGAGCGCCGAGGAGCTTCCGAGCGCCCGCTGGATCTCACCGCGAACCGTTTCCGGGGAGGCGTTCGGCGCGAGCACGATGTTGTATGCGCTCGCGTCGGCGCTCCCCCAGGCGCGAGCGTAGTCCTGGGAGCCCAGGATGATCGCGCCCGGAGGCCAGCCGAGATTGGTGCTGAGCGCTGCCACACGGACCGTCGTGGGATTCGGCGTGGGCAGCGTGAAGGACTGGCCGATGTGCAGGTGCTCCTGTTCGGCCAGCACCCGCGAGAGCACCGCCCAGCCGCCGCCTCGCAGTCGCGCGGTGGCCAGCGCGAGCTCGCCGCCCTCCAGCTGGCTCGGCGGGATCGGCTGCGCGGCGGTGCGCGGCGGAGCCAGCACCCACACACGGCGGCTGCCGTAGTCCAGGAAGCCCGCGCGATACAAGCCGACGGCGCGAACGCCCGCGAGATGAGACAGCGCCGGCGCTGCCGTCGCCCCGAACGGCGTCGTTGCCAGCAGATCCTGCGCGCCGGGCGGGACGACCCACAGACTCGCGGTGTTCGAAAGCTGGCTGACGAGGCGGTCGAGCCCGTGCTGGAGGTTATCCGTGGCGCCCTGGATCGTCACGCCGGCGAACACCGCGATCGCCCCCGTCGCGGCAATCGCAAACGAACGGGAGCGCGTGAGCGGCGAGCGCAGCTCGATCACGGCAAGCCGGGACGAGCCCGACATCAGCGGACGCTGCACACGCTCGAAGAGCGCGATGGCGCCGTCGAGCAGCGCCGGCAGCAGCAGCACCATCGCGCCGACTGCGCTGAGGATGCCGACGATCGCCCCCGCCAGACTGACGGTCCCGGCCAGCAGGACCACGATCGCCACCGCCAGGCACACCAGCCCACCGGCAAACGTTCCGGGTCGCCGCAGACGCCACGAGCGCCGGCGGGGCCCGGAGGCCCGCAGGGGGCGCGAGAAGATATCCCGCAGCGGGGTCAGCACGCCGACGCACGCGGCCAGCAGCCCGGCGCCCACGGCGAACACGACGCTCTGCCAGGTGACAATCCGCTGCGTGCCGACCGGGAAGGCGAAGGTGAGGTAGCCGGGGTTGGAGTGAAACAGCGTCCTCGAAAGCAGCTCACCCAGCGCCAGTCCCAGCAACGATGCCACCACGCCGAGCACCACCGCATCGAACAACAGGGTCTTGATCGTCATCCAGCGGGTGGCGCCGTCGCGGCGCAGATCCCTGACCAGGCTACGGCGCAGAGGAACGGTCAGCAACATCGCGCAGTACGCGAACATGAAGCCCACCAGCGCGCTGATCGCCGAGAACAGCGTCGTCGCCTGGTTGGTGGGCCCGGCGGCCTGGCTGAAGTACATCGCGTCGGAGTCGGCCGGCTCGACGTTGAGGTGTCCCGCCGCCAGAGCGGTGAGTCCCGCCCGCACCTCGTTTTCGTGCCCCGCGCGAGGCTCCACGAAGATGCGTGTCAGTCTCCCGGGCATGTCCGTCAGCTGCTGAGCGTAGGCCAGGGGCACGAGCACGACCGGACTGTCGATCAGCGCTCCGATGTCCGCGGCGTTGAGGTCGATGCCCACCAGCGCCCGCGTCGCGCGCGCCCCGATCTGCACTTCGACCGTCCCCAGGGGGGCGGCGCCGATCGCCTGCGCGAGCGGCGCCGGCAGCGCAATCGCTCGTTGCCTGGCAAGCGAGGTTGCGCTGAAGTGGCGCAGCAGCGGGCCCCCGCGTGCCACCGTGCGAGGATCGCTGGCGATCAGATCGACCGACCGTGTACCCGCCGGACCGACCACGTTGGCGCTCTCCTCCAGCACCGGCACCGCCGCGCGCACCCCGGAGAGACGCTGCACCTCGCCCAGCAGCCGCGCATCGAAGCCTTGTGGGTCGCGCGCCACGAGCTGCAGCTTGGACTGGCCGATGATCCCGCTCGTGAGCTGGCCGACCGACCCGCTGAGACTCGCGCTGGCCACCAGCGAGGCAAACAGCAGCGCCACACCGACCGCGATCCCCAGGACGGCGAATACCTCCTGCACGAGCACCACTCGCTCGCGCAGCCGCGCGCGGTAGATGCGCAGGATGCTCGACAACCTCATCTTCCTGCGCCTTTCGCTCATTCCGGCGCGCCGCTCGACGCCGTGGCCGCAGGCGCTTGCGCCATAGGCGCCTGCCCCACTGACGAGTGTCCCGCGGATGCCTGTCCCGCGGACGCCTGACCCGCGGACGAGGAAGTCGCGCGCGGCGGGGTACTCGCCGCCCCGGCCATCAGCAGTTCGTCGGGCTCGTACGCCTCCAGGCGCCCATCGCGCAGCGTGTGCGCACGGTCGGCGAACGCCGCCGCCTGCGGATCGTGGGTGACCAGCAGAACCGCGCTCTGGCGCTCGTGGCAGAGCTCGCGCAGGAGCCCCAGCACCTCGCGCCCGGTCTGCGTGTCGAGGTTGCCGGTCGGCTCGTCGGCGAGCACCAGCTTGGGGTCGGTGGAAAGCGCCCGCGCAAGCATCACCCGCTGGCGCTCGCCCATCGAAAGCTGGTGGGGGCGGTGGCGCAAGCGCTCCCCCAACCCCAGGCGCCGCAACAGCGGCTCGACTTTGCGCTCGGCGTGGCGCGCGTCCGTCAGCCACAGCTTCAGCGCGGCGTTCTCCACCACCCGCGCGCCGGGCAGCAGCGCAAGCGACTGGTCGACGTAGCCCAACTCGCGCAGCCGGTAGCGCGCACCGTCGTCCTCGGAGAGCGAGGACACCTCGCGCCCGTCCACCAGCACCGCGCCGCTGTCGGGGCGCAGCAGCGCGGCGATCAGCATCAGCAGGGTCGTCTTGCCCGAGCCACTGGGCCCATACAGCGCCACCAGCTCTCCGCGCGCGATCGAGAGCGACACACCGTCGACGGCGCGCACCGGCTCGCCCTCGCCGATCCGGTAGTGCTTGACCAGCTCGCGCAGCTCCAGCACCGATTAGGCCAGGCGCTCTCTGCTGGAGAGGTCGATCACGTTGCCGCTTCCCTGCGGCGGGTCGGGTTCGGAGGGAAGTTCCTCGGGTGGCCCCGCCAGCCGCCCGCCGGAGAGCAGCAGGGTGCGGTCCGAGCGCTGCGCCGCGGCTGCGTCGGAGACGGTCATCAGCACGCCGATGCCCGACTCCCTGGCCAGCGAGCGCAGCAGGCGGGTGAGCTTGTCGGTCTCGCGGATGCCGAGGATGGTGGCCACGTCGTCCACCAGCAGGAGCCGTGGACTGCGCACGATCGCGTGGGCGATCCCCACGAGCCCCCGCTCCCAGTCGGAGAGGGTGTCCCAGCGCTGGCGCGCGCACTCCACCGCCTCGACGCGTTCGAGCGCCTGTTCGGCCCGCGTGTAGGCCATCCTGTCGCCCAGCGCGATCAGCAGCGGCAGCGCCACGTAGTCGAGCACCTGCATCCGGCTCTCCGGCCCTGAGCTCTGCACCCAGCCGATCTGCTCGCCCAGCAGGCGTGAAAGCTGTGCGTCTGAAAGATCGGGCAAGTCCCACCCGTCAAAACTTACCCGACCGCCGTCGGGGGGCTCAATCCCCGCGGCAATCTTTAACAACGTCGTCTTGCCCGCGCCGCGCTGTCCGAGCACGGCAACGATCTCGCCCGCGCCCAGGCTCAGCGAGGCGTCGATCAACACCCGCAACTCGTGGCGCCCGCGTTGGTAGCGACGGCTGACCCCTGTCAGCGTCAGCAGCGGGCCGCTCACCGCGCCCTCCAGGCGGCCCACGGGCGACGGCTGACCCCCGTCAGCGTCAGCAACGGGCCGCTCACCGCGCCCTCCAGGCAGCCTGCGCGGCGTGGCGCTCAGCCTCATCGCGCAGCCCCTCCAGGAACATGCGCACGTCCTGCAGCCAGCGGATGCGCGCACCCCAGAAGCCCGCCTCGGCGTGGTCGACAGCCATGCCCATCAGGCGCGCCCACTCGCGCGGGCCGTCGTGGGGCTCGTGCAGGCCGTTGTGGGATTCGCGCAGGCCGTTGTGGGACTCCTCGTCGTCGATGCCGCGCTGGAAATCGCGCAGCATCTGCAGACACACCATTTCCTCGCCCTGGACGATCTCCAGCAGCCGCGGCAGCTCGTGCGGTTCACAGAAGGCGATCCGCAATTGCAGCTCCTCGCGCACCAGCGGTACCGAGGAGGAGGCGCGCAGCCACTGCCTGAAGTAGTGGACCCCTTCGGGGGTCGCCTCGTATTTGATACGCCGCGACCGCTCGGCGTCGGCGAGCTCAAGTGGCTCGCCGCCGACGACGCGGATCAGGCTGTCCTTCTCCAGACGCCCCAGCGCCTTGTAGATGCTGGACGCGACGAACTGCGCCGAGCCGAAGCGCTCCTTGACGCGCTGCTCCAACTGGTAGCCGTAGCCCGGTCGCTGGATAACCAGGCCCAACACTGCCTTTCCGGCTGACATGTCCGATCCGCGGCGTGCCCCCATGCCCTAGACGGTACCCAATCTGGCCAGCGGAGCCTGCCGTCACGTACTCAAGAGACCCGATCTGTCGAGATAGCACGTTTTTCTACGAGCCCTGTCCCGTTTTCCGCGAGCCACAGTCCCGCTGCCAGTTGTCTGCGCGCCTGCGGGGGCGCTCGGTCGGCCTCTTCGACCGCGCCCCCAGCTGGGTCCGCGTGTCTCTGACTACCCCTTCTCCGGCGGGTACCGCAGGCCTCCGATCCCACCCGGGTCCCTCTCCTGACCCCGCGCCCGTTGCCCCTCATTTGCGCAGCCGCGCCGCCTTCATCCGCTCGGTCTTGCCCAAAACGGCCTTGCGCAGGCGCACGCTAACAGGCGTGACCTCCACGCACTCGTCGTCGCGCACGAACTCCATCGCCTGGTCGAGCGTCAGCTCGCGGTGGGGCACCAGGCGCACCAGCACGTCCGAGGTGGAGGAGCGCATGTTGGTGAGGTGCTTTTCCTTGCACACGTTCACGTCGAGGTCGTCCGAGCGCACGTTCTCGCCGACGACCATGCCCTCGTACACCTCGGTGCCGGGGCCCACGAACAGCGTGCCGCGCTCCTGCAGGTTCATCAGCGCGAACTGGGCGGTCTCGCCGCGGCGGTCGGAGACCAGCACGCCCGTGTTGCGCGTGCGCAGCTCCCCCGCCCAGCGCTCCCAGCGGTCGAACACGTGGTGCATCAGACCCGTGCCGCGCGTCTCGGTCAGGAACTCGGTGCGAAAGCCGATCAGCCCGCGCGCGGGGACCAGGTACTCCATGCGCACCCACCCCGTTCCGTGGTTGGTCATGTGCTCCATGCGCCCCTTGCGCAACGCCAACAGCTGGGTGACGACGCCGACGTAGTCCTCGGGCACGTCGATCGCCAGGCGCTCCACGGGCTCGCAGCGGTGGCCGTCGATCTGGCGCTCCAGCACGCGCGGCTGGCCCACCGTCAGCTCGAAGCCCTCGCGGCGCATCATCTCCACGAGGATCGCCAGCTGCAGCTCGCCGCGGCCCTGCACCTCCCAGGCGTCCGGCCGCTCGGTGTCGAGCACGCGCAGCGAGACGTTTCCGACCAGCTCCTGATCCAGGCGCGAGCGCACCTGCCGGGCGGTCAGCCGCGAGCCCTCGCGCCCCGCCAGCGGCGCGGTGTTGATGCCAATCGTCACCGACAGCGAGGGCTCGTCCACGGAGATGACGGGCAGCGGCCGCGGGTCCTCCAGGTCGGCCAGCGTCTCGCCAATCGTCACCTCGTCAAGGCCGGCCACGGCGATGATCTCCCCCGGTCCGGCCTCAGCCGCCTCGACGCGCTCCAGCGCCTCGGTGACGTAGAGCTCAGAGATCTGGACGCGCTCGGTCGAACCGTCCGCGCGACACCACGCCACCTGCTGGCCCTTGCGGATGTGCCCCTCGCGCACGCGGCACACGGCCAAGCGTCCCACGTAGGGGGAGGCGTCGAGGTTGGTCACCAGCGCCTGCAGCGGGTGCTCGGGGTCGTAGGTTGGGGCGGGGATGTGCTCCAGAAGCAGATCCAGCAGCGGCCCCAGGTCGCCCTCGGTGGGCCCGCCATTATGGTACTCCATGTCGGCACGCCCGGCGCGCGCGTTGCAGTAGACGATCGGGAACTCGATCTGGTCCTCCTGGGCGTCGAGGTCGAGGAACAGCTCATACACCTCGTCCACCACCTCCGCCACGCGCGCATCCGGCCGGTCGACCTTGTTCACGACGAGGATCACCGGCAGCCTGGACTCCAGCGCCTTGCGCAGCACGAAGCGCGTCTGCGGCAACGGCCCCTCGGAGGCGTCCACCAGCAGCAGCACGCCGTCGACCATCGTCAGCCCGCGCTCAACCTCGCCGCCGAAGTCGGCGTGCCCGGGGGTGTCGACGATGTTCAGCTTCACGCCCTTGTAGTGCAGGGCGGTGTTCTTGGCGAGGATGGTGATGCCCTTCTCGCGCTCGAGGTCCATCGAGTCGAGCACGCGGTCGGCCACGTCCTGTCCGACGCGAAACGCGCCGGACTGCCACAACATGGCGTCGACCAGCGTCGTCTTGCCGTGGTCGACGTGCGCGATGATCGCGACGTTGCGGATGTCTGAGCGGGGTGTGGGCATGGTGGGATGAGGGGAGGCTGGAAACGTGATGGACCGGGCAGAGGAGGGGGTGTGTGAAGTGCAGAGCAGCAGGCCGGTCCGCAGGCAGGCTAGCGTGCCCGAGCGCCGATCCCGGCCCGCCCGTGCCCAGATCGCGGGCGCACCCGGGCGCCAACCCCACGCCGGGCCATGCCCAGGCCGAAGCCGGTGAGCGCCCGTGGCAGGCGCTCAGCGCCCGCCACGACCTCCTCCAGAGCCCCGGCGAAGCGCCTGAGCTCGCTCTCCTCGATCACCAGCGGTGGGAGGGCCTTGATCACGTTCATGCGATGCCCCGCGACCTGGCAGAGGATGCGGTGCTCATGAAAGAGGGGCAACAGCAGGAGCTGCGAGTAAAGCCCCGGCTGCGCGCTCTCCAGGCGCTGCCACAGCGCGCGCGCGGCGCGGCCCTCGGGTGGACCCAGCTCGATCGCCCACATCAGGCCCAGCCCGCGGACGTCTCTGACGCTCGCGTAGCGCTCGACCAGCGGCCGGGTGAGCTCCAGCAGCAGTGCGCCCATCCGCTCCGCGCGCCGCACCAGACCCTCGTCGTCCAGCACGCGCAGCGTCGCCAGGCCGGCGGCGGCGGCGAGGTCGTTGCCGCCGAAGGTCGAGCCGTGGCGCACGGCGCGCTCCATACCGTCGAACACCGCGTCGAAGGCCGCGCGCGAGACGAGCACCGCGCCGACGGGCACCATCCCACCGGAGAGAGCCTTGGCGAGGCACACCATGTCCGGCTGAAGGCCCCAGTGCTCCAGCGCGAGGAAGCGCCCGGTGCGCCCCAGGCCGGTCTGCACCTCGTCGCATACGAATAGCGCCCCAGCCGCCCGGCACGCTCGCTGGGCGCCCTGCAGGTAGTCCTCGGGCGGCAGGTTGACGCCCTTGCCCTGCACGGGCTCCACGACGAACGCGGCGACGTCCCCCCGTTCCAGCTCGCGCTCCAGTGCATCCAGCGCCCCAAACGGCACCGCGGAGCACCCCGGCAGGAGCGGCCCGAAGCCCGCGCGAAACTCGGCGTTGCCGTTCACCGACAGCGCGCCCAGCGTCAGCCCGTGGAAGGCGTGCTCGGCATACAGCACCCGCCCCCGCCCGGTGGCAGCGCGGGCGATCTTGACGGCAGCCTCGACCGCCTCGGCGCCGCTGTTGGCCGGCACCATCGCAGCGACGCTCCCCGGCGCGCGCGCCAGCAGCTGCTCTGCCAGGACGCCGCTGAGCAACGTCACCCCCAGCTGCGGCAGGTTGGCGGTGCGCGCGGCCATCACCTCTTCCAGGGCCTCGCGCACGGCGGGGTGGTTGCGCCCGAGCGCGAACACGCCGTAGCCGCCATACAGATCCAGATAGCGCCGACCCTCGGAGTCGATCAGGTGCGCACCCTCTCCCTCCACCCACACGCGGTCGAAGCCCAGCGTGCGCAGGATGCGCCCCATCTGCGGGTTCAGATGGCGCTGGTTGAGCGCCATCTCCTCGCCCACGCGCGCGGCGAGGATATCGCGCACTGGAGGGACGCTCGACATTGGCTGAGCCTAGCGTCGCAGGCCCTCTGCGAGCCTGACGAGAGGGAGAACACGTCGGCCGCTCGACACCCCATGCCTCGACCGGGTCTTGGCCCATCCGGGCCTCAGACGGCGACGTAGCGCTTCTGGGTGCGGCGCTCCTCAGGGACGCGCACGACGTCCCAGGCCAGCCCCACGCGCTCCATCCCGCGGATGATCAGCGCGGAGGCGTCGAACTGTCGCCAGCTGAGGCCGTGCTCGGCGGAGGTGGGGAAGGCGTGGTGGTTGTTGTGCCAGGCCTCCCCGAAGGACAGCGGCGCCAGCCAGGCGAGGTTGCGGGAGTGATCGCCGGTGGCAAAGTCGCGGCGCCCGAAGAAGTGGCACAGCGAGTTGATCGAGTAGGTCACGTGGTGCAAGACCAGCATCCTGATCGCCCCGCCCCACAAGAGCCCGGTGAGCGCCGCGCGCCAGGTCCCGCCGATCAGGCCGCCCAGCACGAAGGCGGCCGCCAACCCTCCCAGCGCCCACACGAAGAAGGTGCGGTCCACGAACGAGACGACGGGGTCGGCCAGCAGATCAGGGGCGTAGCGTTCGCGCGAGCCGCGCTCGGTGTGGATGAACAGCCAGCCCAGGTGCGCGTGGCCGAGCCCGCGCAGCGTCCCGCGCAGGCCGACGCCGTGGTCGACGTGGGGACTGTGCGGGTCGCCCTCGCGGTCGGAGAAGGCGTGGTGCTTGCGGTGATCGGCGACCCAGGAGATGATCGGCCCCTCGATCGCGGCCGAGCCGAGCACCGCGAAGACCCCGCGCAGCGCCGGGGAGGTCTTGAAGGAGCGGTGCGTGAAGAGGCGGTGAAAGCCAACGGTGATTCCCAGGCCCGTGAGCGTGTAGAGGATCGCGAAGACAATCAGGTCAGAGCCGCGCAGGAGGCCGTCCCACAGCTGCCAGCCGACGAACACCAGCGCGATCATCGGGCCGACGGTGATCAGCCCCGTCAATGCGCGGTTGAGCCATTCATATTCGGCGGGCTGGACGTCCTCTGGTCCGGGACGGCTTTCAAGCGGCTCGCCGGAGACGTAGTTTGTACTCATGAGGGCCTACCGCAAAGGTATCAGCGACCGCGGCGCGCAGCGCCGCTCGTGGCCTTCGCCCGCGGCTGCCCGCCTGCGCTCTTGCGCCCCGAGGAACCGCTGTAGCCCTTCCAGGCCGACGCGCCGCTCCCCCTGCCCGAAGCGCCGCCCCCCTTGCGATGGGTGCTCCCGCCGCTTCCGCCGCGCCGTGGCGAGCCTCCGCCCGCCCCGCCGCTTCCGCCCGGCGCAGGGCGCGTGGTGTCGCTGGAGAACCCGCCGAGCGCGAGCTCGCGGTGCAACCCGAGCTCGCCGACCATGCCGACCAGCTCGCGCTCCTGGTCGCGGGCCACCAGCGTGAGCCCGACGCCAGAGGCGCCGGCGCGCGCGGTGCGCCCGACGCGGTGCACGTAGTCCTCGCGCGTGGCGGGGATGTCGAAGTTGATCACGTGCGTGATGCCCGCCACGTCGATGCCGCGCGCGGCGACGTCGGTGGCCACCAGCGTGTCGACCTTGCCCGACTCGAAGCTCGCAAGGGCGCGCTCGCGCTGGGCCTGGGACTTGTCGCCGTGCATCGCCACCGCGCGCACCTTGGAGGCGGTGAGTTTCTTGACCAGGCGGTCGGCGCCGCGCTTGGTGCGCACGAACACGAGCGTCAGCCCGCGCTCGGCCTCGTTCAGCTCGGTGACCAGGCGCGCGACCTTGCCCTCGTGGGGGACGGCCAGGAAACGGTGCTCGACCTGCGCGGTGTGCGCCGCCGAGGCGACGTGCTCGTGGCGACGCGGGTCGGTGGTGTAGAGCTTGGCAAGACGCCCCACCTCGCCTTCCAGCGTGGCGGAGAACAGCAGCGTCTGGCGCTCGCGCGCGGTCATGCGCACCAGCCGGTCAACGACGGGACGAAAGCCCATGTCGAGCATGCGGTCGGCCTCGTCCAGCACCAGGAGGCGCACTCGCTGCAGGGAGACGTCCTTGCGCTCGATCAGGTCCAGCAGCCGCCCGGGGGTGGCGACGAGGATGTGGGCGCGCGCGGCGAGGCGCGCCTGCTTGACGATCCCCGCGCCGCCGTACACCGCGGCGATCGACAGCGCGCGGGCGTGGGCCAGCGGGCGCAGGTCATCGACGATCTGCAGGGCCAGCTCGCGCGTGGGCGCCAGGACCAGAGCGGAGGGGCGGGCGTCGGAGTCGCAGAGCAGTTCCACCAGCGGCGCGCCGAAGGCAAGCGTCTTGCCCGAGCCGGTGGGGGACTTGGCGAGCAGATCGTGCCCGGCGAGGATGTCGGGGATGACCATCTCCTGCACCGCGAACGGCTCAGTGATTTCGCGCTGGGCAAGCTCGTGGCAGACGACCTCGGAGATGCCGAGGTCGGCGAAAGTTTCATGCTTCATGTTGGTGTAGCTCCTTTTATGGCGGCCCGGTGGCCGCGTGCTGCGGAGGGAGATTCGGCTTACTGACCCCATCCGCGCAGAGCGCCAACAAAGACAAACAAGACAAGAACCTCACGGGCGACCTCGCCGCCCATGGGACGACCGTAGCAGGGTCGGCGTCCGGATCCGCTCCTATGGAGGGAGCCGCGGCAGCAGCTTCGCCAGTGGAGCCGTCGGCGTAGGTGAAGGCGGCGGCGAAGGGAAAGCCTCCGGCCGGGCAGCGGAAACCCTGCCTCAGGGCGAGCGCTGAGCACCCAGCTCGATCACCAGCGGAATCCCCGTGTCGAACCAGACGCGGTGCAGCTCCTGGATCTTCGCGCGCGTGGGGCGCCCACTGCGATGAAAGGTGCACTCGACGTAGTCGAACGGGTTCACCGCCTCGCAATACGCCGCCCTCGCCTCGTGCATCTCGACGTCCCCTTCCAGCTCGCGGGCAAGGCCCGCGAATGTCCCACCGCGGATCCGCAGGCGCACGTGCGGGTCCGCCCGGATGTTCAACACCCAGGCCGATGTCTTGATCGTGACGTGCGGCCTGAGCATGACGATGTACGCCCTGTCGCCCCTCCTGATCACGTGCATGCACTTGCGCCGTCTCTTGCCGGTCCTGCGACCGATCGTCGTGATCACGCCGAAGCCCGAGGGTGGCCGAACCGTGAAGAACGGAAGCATCAGCGCGCTCAGGGTTCGCCCTCCGCTGGCCGAGCGCATGAACGGGTTGCGCTTTCGCTCGAGCACGAGCATGCCGTCGGCGTCGTACAGGCTGGTCTCACCAGCCTGTACGACCTCCGCTGACGGGGTCGCGGAGGGGACTCCCACGTCGGTCATCGCGGGCGGCCCCAGATCGCGTTTCTCCCTCTCATCATCCGGACGGTACCATTCGATCTGAACCGTGTCAAGTTGGCAGCACCTACGCGAGTGTGCCCGCCGGGGCGACCCAGTTGCTCTCGAACAGCAGGTCGGTGTGCTTGGCAATCAGGTCGTAGTCGCCGTCGTAGTGCAACACGCCAGCACGCGCCTCGTGCGCGCAGGCGGCGATGATCAGGTCCGTTGGCGCGAGGCGATGGTGACCTATCCGGGCCAACTTGCCCTGAGCCTCGACGGCCAGCTGTTCGACCCTGTGGGTGACATCTACCTGCGGCAGCAGCGTGAGGCGGCGCATGATGCTCTCGTGTTCGGCCCCCGACTGCGCCGAGAAGCCGGCCTCCAGCAGAAACGGGAGGCACACACCGAGTTGTGCCGAGTCCATTGCGACACCCATCAGCTTGCGCACCGCCGGCTCCCGCCGACGCGACCACGCGGAGTTGTCGATCAGCAGCACGCTAGGGCCTATGCCGGCAGGGACGTGCGGCTGGGGCGGCCCAGGGTCGAGCGGGCCGAGGACGCAAGGCCGAAGGCGTGGTGGGCCCACGTCGTGGCCGAGGTGGTGACGGGTGCCGTAAGGGCCGGGCCATCGGTCGCATCCAGACGTGCGGACCTGACGGCATGAGCCCTCACTCGTCGTAGTTGGCGATCAGCCCGAGGTGCTTGACCTCTTCTGCCGCCTTCAGATCGACGGGCATAGTTCCCTCACGGATTCTCCCGCGCCAGCCATTCCCGCGCCTCGCGCGCCGCCTCACCGTCCCTGCGCAACCGCTGCGCCTTCTCCTGCGCGCCCAGGATCACCAGTTCGGCGAAGTCGATCCGATCCTCGCGCAGCCCCGTGGGGTTCTCGCGCATCTCGGCCCGCAGCTCGTCCAGAGCCCTGTGCACGGGTGGAGTTTCGGTGACCGTATAGCGGGGGCGAGTGGTCGGCATGGAGCACAGTGTAGCACCGTGCGACACCAAAAGGGACAGGCCGATCCAGCATCGTCTCCCCGGCGCCGCGTAGCCTCCGACGGCGATGCCGATCGAACGCTTCGTCTGGACGACGCACGCCGAAGAACGCCTATACGACCGCAAGCTCACCAGGCATCTGGTGGAGCAGGCGATCCGGGAGGGCCACCCGATGCGGGAGACCAACGCAGGAGAAGCCGACTGGCGTGTTATCTCTGGCCAACTCGTCGTCATCTATGACCATCCCGACGGCGACGACATCGACGCCGCGCGCATCGTCAGCGTCTGGACCAGGCCCCGCAAGCGCAGACTGCATACCGTGACTGGCTATCCTTCATGAGCGTCATGTCCTACGCTTACTACGACCCTGAGGCGGATATTGCCTACCTCCCGACCGGCAAGTCCGAAAGCGTCGTCAGCGAGGAGGTCGAGTGGGGACTGATCGATCATGACGAGGACACCGACGAGGTGGTCGGCCTTGAGATCTGGGCCGCAAGCAAACGTCTGCCCAAGCCGGTGCTCGACGCGCTGCCGCTGCCCGGCCGGCACAACGTGGCAGCCTGAAGACCTGGCTCAGCCGAGCGAGGCCATCACGTGCTTCATGACCGTGTAGTCCTCCAGCGAATACACGCTCAGATCCTTCCCGTAGCCCGACTCCTTGAACCCGCCGTGCGGCATCTCTGAGACGAGCGGGATGTGGTCGTTGATCCAGACGCAGCCGAAGCGCAGGGCCTTGGATACGCGTAAAGCTCGCCCTATATCCCTGGTCCACACCGAAGAGGCGAGACCGTATCTCGTGGCGTTGGCCCACTCCAACGCCTGCCTCTCACTGGAGAAGCGCTGCACGGTGAGGACTGGGCCGAAGATCTCGCGCTGGATCATCTCGTCCTCCTGGTCGAGCCCCGCGACCACCGTCGGCTCCAGGTAGAAGCCGGGGCGCTCTGGCTCGCTGCCGCCGGTTACGACCTCCGCGTGCGCGGGGCGGCGCTCCAGGAAGCCCTCCACGCGCTCGCGCTGGCGGGCCGAGTTGACCGGACCGAGCGTCGTGTCGGGGGCGAGCGTGTCGCCGATCACCAGGCCCTGCGCCTGGCCCGCGAGGCCCGAGACCACCTCGTCGTACACGCCCTCCGCGGCGAGCACGCGCGTCGCGGCGGTGCAGTCCTGGCCGGCGTTGTAGTAGGCGGTGCCCGCGATTGTCTCCAATGCGGCGTCCATGCCCACATCGTCGAAGACGATCACGGGCGCCTTGCCCCCCAGCTCGAGGTGCACGCGCTTGAGCGAGTCGGCTGCGACGCGCGCGATGTGCTTGCCGGTGTCGACCGAACCGGTCAGCGAGACCATGTCCACCCCGGGGTGCGTGATCAGCGCCTCGCCCGTGGGCTGGCCGTGGCCCATCACCACGTTCAACACTCCCGCGGGCAGGAAGTCGGCGGCCAGCTCCGCGAAGCGCACCGTGGTGACGGGGGTGGTCTCCGCGGGCTTGAGCACGACGGTGCAGCCCGCCGCGAGCGCGGGCGCGATCTTCCAGATGGCCATCATCAGCGGGTAGTTCCACGGCGTGATCTGGCCGACGACGCCGACCGCCTCGCGGCGCACGAACGAGGTGTACCCCTCCATGTACTCGCCGGCCGCGCGTCCCTCCAGGCAGCGCGCGGCGCCCGCGAAGAAGCGCAGGTTGTCGGCCATCACCGGCAGCTCGTCGTTCGTGACCGCCGCGAGCGGCTTGCCCGCGTTCAGCGCCTCGGCGCGCGCTATCTCATCGGCGTGCTCGTCCACCATCTCGGCCAACGCCAGCAGAGCCGTCGAGCGCTGGGCGGGCGTCGCGCCGGACCAGCCGTCGAAGGCGCGGCGGGCGGCCAGCACCGCGCGGTCCACGTCCACGGGGGTTGACAGGGGGGCACGCGCCAGCTCCTCGCCCGTCGCGGGGTTGAGGATCGACTCGTGCTCGCCGTCGGAGGCGACGGACTCCCCGTCGATGAAGTTGCGCAGTGTCTGGGTCGCGGTCGCCATCGTTTCTCCTGGGGTTAATTTTTAGGGGGACCCCCAAGGGGGTCCGGGAGGGCCGCGTCGTGGGGGGTGAACTGAATTGCCGTTGATGGATGCGGTCAGGAAGCGGGCGCCCCCACTGTGAGTCCCAACGCGTGTGCGACAGCCGGGTTTGTCACCTCGCCCCCGCGCACGTTCACTCCGAGCGCGAGGCCGGGGTGGCGCGCGATCGCCTCGTCCACATCGTGGTCGGCCAGCTCCAGCACGTAGGGCAGTGTCGCGTTGGTGAGAGCGTAGGTGGAGGTGATCGGTACCGCGCCGGGCATGTTGGTGACGCAGTAGTGGGTGATCCCCTCCTCCTCGAAGGTCGGCTCGGTGTGGGTTGTGGGGCGCGAGGTCTCAAAGCAGCCGCCCTGGTCGATCGAGACGTCCACCAGCACCGCGTGGCGCTTCATCAGCGCAAGCTGCTCGCGGCGGATCACCCAGGGGGCGCGCGCACCGTGGATCAGCACCGAGCCGATCACCAGGTCGGCCAGGGGCAGCATCTCTTCGACCGCCAAGGTGGAGGAGTAGACGGTCGAGGCGCGCCCCGCGAACGCCACTTCCAGCTCGCGCAGGCGGTCGATCGAGCGGTCGAACACGAACACGTCGGCCTGCATGCCGATCGCGATCGTGGCGGCGTTCATGCCCACCACCCCGCCGCCGATCACCAAAACGGTCGCCGCAGCGACGCCGGGCACGCCGCCCAGCAGGATGCCGCGCCCGCCCATCGGCTTCTCCAGCATGAACGCGCCGGCCTGCGTGGCGATCTTGCCCGCCACCTCGCTCATCGGCGCCAGCAGCGGCAGGCGACCGGCGGCGTCCTCGACGGTCTCGTAGGCGATGCACGTCGCGCCGGACTGGCGCAGCGCCTCGGTCAGCGAGGGCAGCGCGGCGAGGTGCAGGTAGGTGAACAGGATCTGCTCCTCGCGCAGCAGTTTCACCTCCTCCAGCTGGGGCTCCTTGACCTTCAGCACGATCTCCGCCTCGCCCCACACGGTCGGCGCGTCGGGGAGGATGTGCGCGCCCTGCGCGCGCAGCGCCTCGTCGGGCAGCGCGCTGCCCTCGCCCGCGCCTGACTGGACCAGCACTTCGTGCCCGCGCGCGGTCAGCTCGCGCACGCCCGCGGGGGTGATCGCGATGCGGTACTCGTCGGGCTTGATCTCGGTCGGTACACCAATTCTCACCTTGAAAGCTCCCGTCCTCGCAGCGCCAGCCAGAACTCGATCCTATCCCTGGCGTTGGAGAAGTCGCGGCCCGTCAGCTGCTCCACGCGGCGGATGCGGTAGCGCAGCGTGTGGCGGTGGCAGTACAGCGCGCTCGCCGCTTTCTCCCAGTGGCCGTTGTGTTCGATGAACACGTCCAGCGAGCGCAGCAGCTCGTCGCCGTAGTCGCCCTCGCCCTGCTCGACCGGGCCGAGCACGCCGCGGCAGTAGGAGATCAGCGCGTCGTCGTCCTGCAAGGAGAGCAACAGCTGGAAGGCGCCCAGGTCGCGGTGGGAGGCCACCTCGGGGGCGGTCCCGTTCTGCAGGCGCGCGGCCTCCAGCGCGCAGCGCGCCTCGTGGAAGCTGAGGCGCAGCGAGTGGGTCGGCGCAGCGCGGCTGGCCGAGGCGCGCACCTCGCCGGCGCTTGACTCCAGTTCCGCGCGCGCGCGGCGCGCGATCTCCATCGGGTCGCCGCTCGCGCCGTCTATCACCGCGCACAAGAGCCCCGCGCGCGTCGCCACCAACCCGGGAGCCTCCGCGCGGTGCAGCGCGCGCTCCAATACGGGCGCGGCGGCGTCGGGGTCGCGCAGCGCGAAGGCCAGCACCGCCGCCTCGGAGCCGATGCCGAAGGGCTCGAGGCGCGCCTGCAGCTCCTCGGGGTGCAGCCTCCCGGTCAGCGCCTCCGCCAGCACGTCGCCCGCGAGGCGGCGCTCGGTGTCGCGTTCGATGCGCATGTGCATCAGCTCCAGCGCCACCACCGTCACCGCCTGGCGCAGGATCAGGCGCTCGAAGTCACCCAGCTCGCCCTTCACGCTCGCGCCGATCAGCCAGGCGTGGGGGGCCGCGCGGTCGCGCGCCACCACGGGCAGGGCCAGCACCGCCCCGCGCCAGCGCGGCAGGCGCGGTTCGAAGGGGGTCGCCCCGCCCACTGCACCGGCCGTGGGTCCACTCGCGCCCGCCCCCGCCGCTGCGACCTCGGGCCTGCCGCGCGCGCCGGCCGGTTGGCTTGCCTGGCGCACCTCGCGCGCGATCGCCTGGCGCTCGTTATCGCTCAAGGGCCGCACGTGCGCGTGCCACGCCAGCTCCTCGCCGTGCGCGTCGAGCACGCCCACCACGCCGCCGATCGCTCCGGCTGTCGCGCGCACGACCTCGGTCAGCCCGCGCTGCTCCAAGACCAGGCGCTCCAGGCGCTCCTGGATCGCCATCGAGCGGCGCAGCGTCTCGAACTGCTGGCCCGCCAGGTGCGTGAAGGCGCGCTCTGTCACCGCGATGAACGGCAGCTCATAGGGCACCTCGAAGACCGGGAACTGCGATTTGCGCGCGGCCGTCAGCAGCGCCGCGGGCACCTGCGCGTGGGTGAACCCCGTGCCGAAGCCCACCCCGGCGATGCCGCGCTCCTTGACGCGCTCGATGAACTCGCGCTGCACCTTGGGCTTGTCGAGCTGAAGCCCGGTGGTCAGCAGCAGCTCGCCCCCGCTCAGCCACGGCGTGGGGTCCACCAGCTCAGTCGAGTGCACCCAGCGCACGCGCGCCGCGGCGCTCTCGTGGCCGCTGGCCAGGTCGAGGCCCAGCTCGTCCAGCAGGCTCTCGACCGTCAACTCCATTGATGTCCCCAGCCAGCCATCACTCCCACCTCAGTGGCGCACCACCCGCTCCCACGCCTCCGTCAGCGTGGGCCGCAGGATCGCCTCGATTTCCTCGAACTGCTCGCTGTCGGCGATCAGCGGCGGCGAGAGCTGCACGATCGGATCGCCGCGGTCGTCGGTGCGGCAGATCAGCCCGCGGCGGTACAGCTCGTGGGAGAGGAAGTCGCGCAGCAGCACCTCCGCCTCCTCGTGGCTGAAGGTCTGCTTCGTGTCCTTGTCCTTGACCAGCTCGATCGCGTGGAAGTACCCGGCGCCGCGCACGTCGCCGACGATCGGCAGGTCGCGCAGGGACTCCAGCATGGCGCGGAACTCGCCTTCGCGGTCCAGCACGTGCCGGCACAGCTGCTCGCGCTCCAAGACGTCGATGTTGGCCATCGCCGTGGCGCACGCCATCGGGTGCCCGCCGAAGGTGAAGCCGTGCACGAACGTCTCCTTGCCGTGCAGGAAGGGCTCGGCCACGCGGTCGCTCGTTATCACCGCGCCCATCGGCGCGTAGGCCGAGGTGAGCCCCTTGGCGGTCGTCACCATGTCCGGCTGGTAGCCGAAGCGCTCGCAGCCGAACATGTATCCCAGGCGCCCCCACGCGCAGATCACCTCGTCGCTGATCAGCAGCACGTTGTGGCGATCGCAGATCTCGCGCACCCGCTGGAAGTAGCCCTCCTGCGGCACGAAGCAGCCGCCGCCGTTCTGCACCGGCTCGAGGATCACCGCCGCGACCGTGTGAGGTCCCTCAAACTGGATGGCCTCCTCGACCGCATCGGCCGCCCACAGCGTGTGGCGGTCTTCCTGCCAGCGGTAGCTGTTGGTGTTGGGCACATGATGGCCGCCGGGCGTCAGCGGCTCAAAGGGCTCGCGCAGCGGCGGCAGCCCGGTGGCCGTGAGCGCCCCCATCGAGGTCCCGTGGTAGGCCAGCTGGCGCGAGATCAGCTTGTGCTTGCGCGGCGCGCCCGTCGCGGCGTGGTAGGACTTCGCGAGCTTCCACGCTGACTCCACCGCCTCTGAGCCGCCGGAGACGAAGAACACGCGGCTGAGGTCGCCGGGCGCCAGCGCAGCGATGCGCGCCGCCAGTTCGATCGAGGGCGGGTGCGCGTAGCTCCAGTTGGTGTAGAACCCCAGCTCCCCAGCCTGGCGCGCGGCGGCCTCGCCCAGCTCGGCGCGGCCGTGGCCGATGTTCACGCAGTACAAGGCTGAGAGCCCGTCGAGGTAGCGCTTGCCGTGCTGGTCGTACACGTAGCACCCCTCGCCCCTGACGATCACGGGCACCTCGTGCTGGGCGAAGGCGCCCATGCGCGTGAAGTGCATCCACAGGTGGCGCTTGGCCAGCTCCTGCAGATCTCCCTCTGTCGCCGTCGTGGGTCCGGTCGTCAGGTCGGTCGCCATCTTGTTCTCCTCCCCGCGAATCCAGGGATCGCTGGACACTGAGGACAACGGTAGCGCGCCGAGGTGTGTTGCTCAAGGCGCCTTGCGTTCAAGAAGCCTCGGAGTGATTATACGAGATGTACAAGGAAGTGAGGAGATTTTGGGGATCGCGCCACTTGGCGCTCGCCGTGCGGAGACGTAACGTTTGTCACGACCTTTCCGAGAGGAGCCCCAGATGGCCAGTGTGAGCGTCCCCGCAGCAGGTGCCCCGCAGTCGAGCGAGGGCGTGATGGACAAGGGCCTGAAGAAGAACGCGATCGGCTACCTCTCGAACATCGTGATCGGGGTCGCCTCCACGGCGCCGGCCTACTCCCTGGCGGCGACACTGGGGTTCATCGTCGCCGTCAAGGGGGTGGGTGTGCACGCGCCCGCGGTGATGCTCGTGGCGTTCATCCCGATGCTGCTCGTCGCCGCCGCCTACAAGTACTTCAACCGCGCCGACCCCGACGCGGGCACGACGTTCGCGTGGGTCACGCGCACCTTCGGCCCGATCACGGGCTGGATGAACGGCTGGGCGATCTTCCTCTCCGACGTGATCGTGATGGCCTCGCTGTCGGCGATCGCCGCGATCTACACCTTCAAGCTCTTCGGCTTCACCGAACTCGGCGAATCGAAGGCGGCGATCATCGCCGCCGCTGTGCTGTGGATCGCGATCATGACCTGGATCTGCTACCGCGGCATCGAGCTCTCCGCGCGCATCCAGCAGTTCCTGCTCAGCGCCGAGGTCTTGATCCTCGGGCTGTTCGCGGTGGTCGCGTTCGTGAAGGTCTACGGCAGTCACCCCCCGGCCGGCTCGATCAAGCCCTCGCTGTCGTGGTTCAACCCCTTCGCGATGAGCTTCGGCGACCTCGTCGTCGCGCTGCTGCTCGCCGTCTTCATCTACTGGGGCTGGGACTCTGGCGTCGCCGTCAACGAGGAGTCCGAGGACCCAGCGGAGGGCCCCGGCAAGGCCGCCGTCATCTCCACGATCCTGCTCGTGCTGATCTACGTCGTCGTGACCGCCGCCGCTCAGTCCTTCCACGGGACGGGCTTCCTGACCAACGAAGCAAACCAGGAAGACGTCCTCAACGCGCTCGGGAGCGGCGTGCTGGGGAGCGGGCTGGACAAGCTGCTGATCATCGCCGTGCTCACCTCCGCGTCGGCCTCGACGCAGACGACGATCCTGCCGACCGCCCGCACGACCCTCTCGATGGCGCACTGGAAGGCGGTCACAGCGCTGCTCTCGCGCGTACACAAGCGCTACCTCACCCCGACCGTCTCGACGCTCGGCTTCGGGCTGCTGTCGATCGTCATCACGGTCGTCCTGCTGCTGCTCTCAAACAGCGTCCTGGAAGACTCGCTCACCGCGATCGGCTTCCCGATCTGCTTCTACTACGGCTTCACCGGCGTCGCCTGCGGCTGGTACTACCGCCACGACCTGATGGAAAGCGCGCGCAACTTCCTGCTGCTGGGCCTCGGCCCGCTGCTCGGCGGGCTGATGCTGTTCGGGATCGGAGTGAAGGCGGCGTTCTACTATGGACACGCCGAAAACGTCTCCTCCAAGCCAATCCTCGGTATCACGCTGCCGCTGTGGATGGGCATCGGCGGCATGGTCCTCGGCGCCATCGTGATGATCTTTTCACGGCCCTTCTTCAAGGAGTACTTCGCGCGCAAGACCGAAACCGCGCCGCCGGGGCTGCTGCAGCAGCCACCGCCGACCGGGCCTGTGCCCGAGCGCGTGGAATTCTAAAGCTGGGGGCGGCCCGCCGTGGAGGCAAGGAGCAGGCAGCGCGGACGGGAGGCCGCGCGCCGCTCCCGCGCGCCGCTCCTAACCGTCGCGCTGGCCGTGCGGCGAGCCCAACTCCGCCAGGCGCTCAAGGAACGGCACGGGCGGGAACGCCTCGGGGCCGAGCACGCCCGCGCCTTGCCACACACCCTCGTTGACCAGCTCCAGCGCCACCACCGGGTTGATCGCGGTCTGCCACACCACGGCCTGGGAGCCGTAGTCGCGCATCGTCTGCTCGTTGTCGACCACGTGGTAGAGGTAGGTGGAGCGCGGCTGGCCGTCCTTGCCCGTACCGGTGACCCACGTCCCGGCGCAGGTGCGCCCCGTCATCCGCTCCCCCAAGGTGGCGGGGTCGGGCAGCGCGGCGGCCACGACGTCGCGCGGTGAGACCTTCGCGCCGCGCACCTCGACGGGGTCGGTGGAGTCCAGGCCGAGCTTGTGCAGCGTGCGCAGGACCGCGATGAACTCCTCGCCCAGCCCGTACTTGAAGGTCACGCGCTCGCAGGACACCCAGCGCGGGATCAGCACGACCTCCTCGTGCTCGACGTTCACGCACTCGATCGCGCCGATGCCCTCGGGGAACTCGAACACCTCGGGCTCGCTGAAGGGCGGCGTGGTGTAGAAACCGCGCTCGCGCTCCCAGATCAGGGGCGGGTTCAGGCACTCCTCGATCGTCGTCCAGATCGAGAAGGTCGGCGCGAAGTCATAGCCCTCGACGACCAGGTCCGCGCCGTCGCGCACGCCCGCTTCCTCGATCTGGGAGAACAGCTCGTCGGCGGCATAGCGCGCGAAGATGTCCGACAGCCCCGGCTCGACTCCGATGCCCACGAGCGCCAGGACCCCGGCCTGCTCCCACTGCTCGTGGCGCGCGAGCTGGTACTCGCCGAGCATCGTGCCCGGCAGCTCGTGCGGGCGCGTGGAGTGGGGCTTGGAGAGCGTCATCGCCATGTCCACGTAGGTGGTGCGCGCCTGCAGGCAGGCGTCGAAGATGGGACGGACGAAGCGCGGGTCGGTCGCGTTCAGCACCGCATCGGGCTTCACGCGCTCGATCAACTGCACGAGCGCGCCCGTGTCCGAGGCGTCGACCTGCTCGGCGGCGAAGCGGTCGGCCTCGCCCAGCCTGGCGACGGCCGCGTGCGCGCGGGCGGGCGAGAGGTCGGCGAGCACCACCCACTCGAAGACGGGTCGTCGCTGCGCGATGGCGGCGAATGCCGCACCCACACCGCCGGCGCCGACCACGAGCACGCGCATACGTGCAGTGTTGCGCAAATCGGCCACTCGGAACGTCTGAGGTTCGCTGGCGATCTGCGCCGCAATGGCGCAGGCGCCTCGCGTATGCTGCGCCGATCCCCGCGGCCCAGACAGACAGAGCACGGTGAGCGCGCCCGTCCGCGATCCCTCCACGCCCCCCCAGCCCTCGACAGCGCCCGCTGCCCCCGCCACGGCGAGGAGCGGCGCGGCGAAGGCGCGCGGCGGCACGGCGCGTTGGGCGGCCTCCCCCACACTCGGCTGGCGCGAGGTCGCGTGGGCGTGCCTCGGCGGGCTCTTACTGGCGGTGCTGAGCACGTGGCCGCTGGTGCTGCACATGAGCAGCCGTATCTCCCCCGACCTGGGGGACCCTGTGCGCACGGCGTGGGAGATCGCGTGGGTGGGCCACGCGATGCTGCACGACCCGGGCAACCTGTTCAACTCCAACGCCTTCTACCCCCACCCGCTGAGCCTGGCGTTCTCGGACTCGCTGCTCGGCTACGGCCCCACCGCGTTCTTCGGCTCGGGCACGGTGGCGGCGCTGGTCCGTTACAACCTGCTGTACCTGTGGGCGTGGTCGCTGTGCTTCGTCGGCGCCTACCTGCTGGCCCGCGAGCTGGGCGTCGGACGGATGGCGGGGACAGCCGCGGGCGTGGCGTTCGCCTACGCGCCCTACCGCGTCACCGAGGCCGGCCACCTGCACGTGATCTCAAGCGGCGGCATCCCCTTGGCGCTGTTCCTGCTGCTGCGCGGCTACCGTCGCTCCTCGCGCGGCCTCGTGGTGGCTGGGTGGCTCGTGTCGGCGTGGCAGATCAGCCTTGGCTTCACGCTGGGGCTGCAGTACGCCTACCTGCTGTTGGTGCTGGCGGTCGTGGCGTTCGTCTACTGGTGGCGCGCCAAGCGCCCGGCCCTCGCCCGCCAGCTCGTGACGGTGACACTCGTGGGCATGGCGGTGGTGGGCCTGATGACCGTCTACCAGGCGCGGCCCTACCTGAAGGTGGCCAACGAGTACCCCACCGCCAAGCGCACGCTGCGCGAAGTGCAGACGTACTCCGCCGGCCCAGCGGCGTTCCTGGCGGCCTCCAGCGAGAACCGCGTGTGGGGAGGGGCCACGGCGTGGGCGCGCGAAGACGTGCACTCCAAGAACGAGAGCGTGCTCTTCCCGGGGCTGACGATCTTCCTGCTGGCGCTGATCGGGCTGTGCACGGGGCTCTACACGCGACGATTGCGCTGGGGCCTGGCCGCAGGTGTCGTGACGGCCTCGGTGCTGGCGCTCGGCATGGGCCTGACGGGCGCGGGGTACCCCTACCGCCTGCTCTACAACTACGCCCCCGGGTGGGACGGCGTGCGTGTGCCCGACAGGCTGTTCACGCTCGCCACGCTGTTCCTGGCGCTGCTCGCGGGCGCGGGCGCACAGTGGCTGATCGCCAAGGCGCGCGAGCACGGCGGGCACGTGTCGGCTTTCTGGCGCGACGGTCTGCCGCTGCTCGTCGGCGGCGTGCTGATCGTGGGCCTCTGGGGCGAGGGCGCCGGCCACATGGCGACCCCAGTGGTGCCCCAGCCCGCGAAGGCGGAGATCGGCCTGTCCGGCCCGCTGCTTGACCTGCCCACTGACGGCGCCTCAGACCGCGTCTGGCAGTATTTCTCCGTCGACGGCTTCCCCAAGATCGCCGAGGGCAACTCGACCTTCGACCTGCCCGCCGAGGACGACCTGCGCGGCGGCATGAGCGGCTTCCCTGATGAGGCCAGCGTCGAGAAGCTGCGCTACTACCACATCAAGACGGTGGTGCTGCACCTCCACCTGCCCCCGCTCCCGGGGCTGCACGGCTACGAGACCGCCGAGCCCCCCGACCCCGCGGCGGCCGCGGCCAAGCCGGTGACGGGGCTGGGCATCACGCGCCGGCGCGTGGGCGATGTCGTGATCTACGAGATTGGCCCAGGGCCGGCGGCGCTGCACGGTAGCGATTGATGGGCGCGCCCGGCCTCTCCCCCGCCGCGCCGGGCGAGCGGCCTGCGCCCTCCGCCACCCCGGGGCCGGCGCGCCGCACGCGCGGGGGCGGGCGCATAACCAAACGTCGCCTGGCGCTGGCGGCGATTCTGCTCGTGGGCCTCTCCTACGCGACGATCATCCAGAGCTTTTCCTGGAACCAGACCTCCCACTACGACCTGATCCGCGCGCTGAACCAGGATCAGACCACGATCGACCAGTATCAGGAAAACACGGGGGACAAGGCCTACTACAAGGGCCACTGGTACTCCGCCCGCGCTCCCGGCCTGGCCCTCTTCGCGCTGCCCTTCTACGACGTGCTGAACCTGGTGAACGCCGACGCCCTCGCGCGCAGCTCAGAAGCCCAGCGCGGCGACGACGAGATGATCTACTTCATCGGCCTGTGGGCCAACGTGCTGCCCGGTCTTCTGCTGCTGCTCTTGGTATGGCGCATGGCCGACCGCTTCGAGCCGGGCTACGGCGCCGCCGCCGCGGTGACGCTCGGGCTGGGCACGATGGTGCTGCCGCTCTCGACGCTGCTGTTCTCCCATGCGTTCTCGGCCTTCCTCGGCTTCCTGGCGTTCACGCTGATGCTGCGCGAGCGCGACGGCCCGCCCAACCCATGGCTGCTCGCGGGCGCCGGGGTGGCGATCGGCTACGCGGTGGCCTCGGAGTACCCGCTGTTCTTCGTGGGCGTCGTGCTGGGGCTGTACCTGCTCTCGCGCCGCGACGCTCTGACGCCGCTGGGGGTGGCCACGCGCGCGGGCGCGTACATAGCCGGCGGGCTGGTGGGCATCGTGCCGCTGCTGCTGTACAACCACTACGCGTTTCACTCCTGGACGCACCTCGCCTACTCCAGCATCCCCCGCCAGCAGCAGGGCTTCTTCGGGATCGGCGCGCCCAGCCTGAAGGTGCTCGCGACGCTGCTGCTGGACTCGCGCGGGCTCTTGACGATCTCCCCCGTGCTGGCGATGGGCGCGCTCGGGACGATCGTCCTCTACAACCGCGGCCGGCGCGCGGAGGCGCTGACGATCGGCGGCGTGTGCCTCTGCTACGTGGGCTACAACTCCGGCTACTACCTCCCCTTCGGGGGAGGATTCATGGGGCCGCGCTTCTTGACCACGATGCTGCCCTTCCTGGCAATGCCGCTGGGGATCGCCTTCAAGCGCTGGCCGGGACCGACGATCGCGCTGGCCGCCGTCTCGATCACGACCACCGTCGTCGCCACCATCACCCACCCGCTCGTGGGCTACGAGACCGAGACGGTCGTCTGGGCGCGCTACCTGCGCGAGGGCTTCTTCCAGCCGACCGTCGCCAGCGCCTTCGGCCTCGGCCGCAGCTGGGGCGGCATCTGGCCGTTCTTCCTCGCCGCGGGCGGCGCCATCTTCCTCGCGGCACGCGCGACGCCCCGCCTCGGCCTGGCCAGTAAATCGCTGCTCGTGGGCTTGGCGGTTCTGGTGGGCTGGGCCCTGTTCGCGGTACTGGCGCCGACCGTGCTGGGGATCGACCACCGCGGCCTGCTCAGCATCGTCGGCGCCGGCGACCACACCGCGCTGAGCACCGTGCTGCACCCGGGGTTCAGCGACTACCCGTTGAAGGTGCTGGCGCCGCTGGCGGCGGTTGTGGGCCTGCTCGCACTTGTGGGTTGCGCGCTGTTCAAAAGCAGATCCACTCCGCCACTGAGAGCAGGAACTGCTCGCCACTAGCGCCGTCAGTAGGCATACCAACTTGGTATGCTAAGCGCATGTCACAGATCGCGGTACGCCTCACCCAGCGCGAGCTGGGGATGCTGGACTCGACGGTCTCCGCCGGCGGCTTCGCCTCGCGCGCGGAGGCCGTGCGCGCAGGCCTGCGCCTGCTGGAGCGCGACCTGCGCGAGGCGCGCATCGCGGCGTCTTACCGGACTGCGTACGCGACACCCCTCACGGAGGACGAGCGCACAACACTCGACGCCGCCCTGACGCTCGCCGCCGACACCGAGCAGTGATCGGGCGCGGGCTTTGATCGTCGCGCACGGAGCTGCAAACCCGTGATCGCGCGCGGGGAGGTCTGGGACGTCGATCTCGGCCCCGTCGTCCGCCCCGCGGTCGTCGTGACGCGCGAGACGGCCATCCCGGTACTCAGCAGCCTCATATGCGTGGCGGTGACGAGCACCGTACGGGGCCACCCGGCCGAGGTGGAGTTGGCCCGCTCGCACGGGGTGCGCGAACCGAGCGCCGCCAACTGCGACTGGCTCATCACGGTTCCAAAAGACCGTTTCCTGCGCCGGCGCGGCGAACTCGACCCGCTCACAGCGCGCCGGCTGGACGCTGCGCTCGTGATCGCACTGGGACTCGACGGCCCGCCGATCGGCCCACTGGCTTCAACGTGAGGCCTGGAGAACGCTCCGGCGAGTCCGTCAGACCTTGACGACAGCAACGCCTGACAGGCCGTCGAAGTCGTCGTCCTGCGTATAGACCGCGACGTCGTGCACCCGGGCGGTGGCCGCGATCCAGGTGTCCTGGACCTTCGGGCGACGGCCGTCGCGGCGGGCCGTGACGACGAGCTCAGCGAAGGCGGAGGCCACACTTTCATCGATGGGCAGCGCCGCGTAGGTGGCGCGCGCCGATCCGAAGGTCGCCACCCGCTCGGCGCGAACCGCCTCGGAGTCGGCCATCTGCACGCCCAGCTCCAGCTCCGCAAGGGTGACGACGGAGACCGCGACCTCCTCGGGAAGACGATCGGCCAGCAGGTCTCGCCCCTGCTCGCGGGCAATGAACACCGAGGTATCGAGCAGACCCCTCACAAATCGTCGATCGTGTCGGGCAGCGCCTGCGCAAGCTCCCCGGTCAGGCCGGCGTCGGCCTGCACGAGGCTGTCCATCGCCCGCTGCCTGGGCACCCAAGCCGCCCGGGCCGGCAACGGCGCAAGCTCAGCCACAGGACGGCGATCGACGGTGACCCGCAGGCGCTCGCCCGCCTCCACGCGGCGCAGCACCTCGGCCATGTGATTGCGCAGCTCACGCACGGACACCTCGCTCGCCATGAAGGGGACTGTAGCACATAGTCTACGGCCTCTTGAGCGCTGACAATCAGGCCAGCAGCGCGCCTTCAGTGGCTCGAGATCCGCTCCCTCAGTGGCTCGATATCTTCACGCTGCCGCAGCCAGACGCATGCAGCTTGCGGCAGACGATGAGGTACCCCTCCCGCGGCACGTGGTGCACGTCGGTGAGGCCCGCGTCGAAGCGGGTGGAGGAGCTGCCGCCCGACCAGTCATAGATGTACAAGCGCCTGATGCGCGAGCTGATGCCGGCCAGGCTGAACATGTAGGAGAGCGCGCTTGCCGCGCGGCGCAGGCCCGAGCCGTGGACGTTGGGGAAGGCGCCGCCGAACTGGACGATGCCGCCGGTCTCGGTCAGCCAGATGTCGCCCGGCACGGCCGCCAGCACCGCGCGCGTGCGGCTGCTGGAGTGGCGGTTGGTGTCGGAGTAGTTGTGCAGACCCCAGAGGGTGGGCATCGCTATGTGCAGGTGCACGATCTCGCGCTTGAATTCGGCGATGTACTGGAGCGTCGGGGCGATGACCTGGGCGTCGAGGACGTCCAGGCCGAGGATCGTGCAGCCGCGGCAGACGCTCTTCAGCGCGCGGTAGTACTCCGCCGCTTGCACCGCCGTGGGGCTGACCAGCGTGTGCGGGATGGTGCCGCGGTTGGCCTCGTCCCAAGGCTGGTATTGATGGACGTGCGGGAAGAGCTTGATAAAGAGCTCCACGTCGCGCTGGTAGGTGGCGACGCTGGGCATCTTCAGCGGCGTGTACTCCGAATGGTAGAAGGCCACCAACACCTGCTGGTGCGCCGCTTCGGCGTCGTGGATCCAGACGATCGCCTTGTCCAGCGAGTACGAGCGCACCGCGGCGTCGTAGGGGGCGATGTAGCGCGTGATCTTGGTGTGCAGCCGTTGCCAGTTGGGGTCGCTGAACATCTCGGTCTGCTCGTCGCCGATGCCCGTCAGGTAGCTGGAGCGGCTGGCATGGGCCACGTGGGTGCGTACGGGGGCCGCATGCGCGGCGCCCAGGACGCCTACGCAGAGCAGCAGGGCGCCGAGGGCGGATACAGCTGCCAGACGACGGAGTAGGGGAGCGTTTGTAGGCATGTGCATCGGAACAGCTTAGGGACTCCACGGTTGCGCTCGTCGCGGTGCAATTTAGGATCCACCTGGTGGGGCGGACTCGCGCAGGGCGGGGTCGGCGACGATGCGCAGATCGACACCAGGCAGCCCGCGCAGCAGGCGCTCTGGCAGCGAGCTGCCCCAGGGTCGGCCCAGCCGACGCAGTCCGCTGCGGGGCGTAGGCGTGCCCATCAGCACGTAGGTGCTGCCGAGCGCGCGCGCCAGCTCGATCGCCACCGCGGCCACGTCTTCACCCTCCTCGACGTGCAGCCGCGCACCCAGCATCGCCGCCAGGCGCCGCAGCGCCTCCAGCTGCTCGCGGTCCTCCTGGTTGGCGTGGCTCTGCGCCCAGCCGGGCGGACGCACGACGAGCACATCCAGCTCGCCGTCCAGGCGCTGGGCCGAGCGCCACGCGCGGCGCACCAGGCGCTGCCCGCGGGGGGAGAGCGTCGCCAGCGCCAGCAGCCGCTCGGAGATGGCCTGCGGCGCGGCGCTCTTGGACAGGCCGTCCTCGCGCCGACTCGTGAGCGTTGCCGGAGTGGGAGCCAGGCGTTTGACCTCCACCCCCTCGGCCACCTGGCGCAGCGCGGTCTCGCGCAGCGCCGCCAGGTTCTCGATCTTGAAGAAGTTGTTGAGCGCCGCCGGCACCCGCTCGGAGGGGTAGATCTTGCCCGCCTGCAGCCGCGCGATCAGCGCCTCGGGGGTCAGGTCGATCAGCACCACCTCGTCCGCCTGGGAGAGCACCGCGTCGGGGATCGTCTCCCGCACGCGCGTGCTGGTGAGCTGCGTGACCTGGTCGTTCAGGCTCTCCAGGTGCTGCACGTTGACGGTCGAATACACGTCGATCCCCGCGTCCAGCACGTCCTGCACGTCCTCGTAGCGCTTCTCGTGCTCGAGCCCCGGCGCGTTGCTGTGCGCCAGCTCGTCGATCAGGCACAGCTCCGGTTCGCGCGCCAGGACCGCCGGCAGGTTCATCTCCTCCAGCGGCGCGTCGCGGTAGTACACGCGCCGGCGCGGCACCGCCTCAAGGCCGCTCGCCAGCACCTCGGTCTCCGCACGGCCGTGGGGCTCCAGGTAGCCGACGACCACGTCGCGCCCGGCCTCCGCTTCGGCCTGGCCCTCCTGCAGCATCCGGTAGGTCTTGCCGACGCCCGCGGCCATCCCTATGAACACCTTGAGGCGACCGCGGGGTGAGGGCATTCAGGCATTGTCCTGTACCCACCTGCGGGGCGACTTCAGGCCCCCAGCAGGTTGTGGATCACCAGGTCGATCAGCTTGATCCCGATGAACGGCGCGACGATCCCTCCCAGCCCGTAGATGAGAAGGTTGCGCCGCAAGAGCGCGCTCGCGCCGATCGGCCGATATCGCACCCCGCGCAGCGCCAGCGGGATCAGCAGCGGGATCACAATCGCGTTGAAGATAATCGCCGAGACAATCGCCGACTGGGGGGTGCCCAGGTCCATGATGTTGAGCACGCTCAGCGGCCCCTTCCCGCCTGGAGTCGTTGCGTAGGTGGAGATGAACACGGCGGGCAGGATCGCGAAGTACTTGGCGACGTCGTTGGCGATCGAGAAGGTCGTCAGCGCGCCGCGCGTTATCAACAGCTGCTTGCCCACCTCGACGATCTCGATCAGCTTCGTCGGGTTGCTGTCGAGGTCGACCATGTTGCCCGCCTCGCGCGCGGCCTGGGTGCCCGTGTTCATCGCCACGCCCACGTCGGCCTGCGCGAGCGCGGGGGCGTCGTTGGTGCCGTCCCCGGTCATCGCCACCAGGCGCCCGCCCTCCTGCTGCTCCTTGATGAGCGCCAGCTTGGCCTCCGGCGTGGCTTCGGCGAGGAAGTCGTCCACGCCTGCCTCTTCGGCGATCTTCGCCGCGGTGAGGCGGTTGTCGCCTGTGACCATCACCGTCTTAATCCCCATTGCGCGCAGGTGGTCGAAGCGGACCTTCATGCCCTCCTTGATGGTGTCCTTCAGATACACCACGCCCAGCACCTGGTTATCGCGCGCCACCGCCAGCGGCGTGCCGCCCTCGCGGCCGATGCGATCCAGCTGCCCCTGCAGCTCCGGCGGCGCCTGACCGCCCTCCTGCTGGATGAACTGCACGATCGAGTCGCCCGCGCCCTTGCGCAGCTGCTGGCCGTCGACGTCCACACCGCTCATCCTTGTCTGCGCGGTGAAGGGCACGAACTCTGCGTTCAGCTGCGACATGTCGTGCTCACGGATGCCGTACTGCTTGGCCAGCACCACGATCGAGCGGCCCTCCGGCGTCTCGTCCGCCAGCGAGGAGAGCTGCGCCGCCTCGGCCAGCTCGGCCTCCGAGACGCCCGGCATCGGGATGAACTCGCTGGCCAGGCGGTTGCCGATGGTGATGGTTCCGGTCTTGTCCAGCAAGAGCACGTCCACGTCGCCCGATGCCTCCACCGCGCGCCCGGACAGCGCCAGCACGTTGCGGCGCACCATGCGGTCCATCCCGGCGATGCCGATCGCCGAGAGCAGCGCGCCGATGGTCGTGGGGATCAGCGCCACCAGCAGCGCAATCAGGGTGGTCTCGGAGATGGCGGTCCCCGCGAACAGGCCGAAGGGCCGCAGCGTCGCCACGACGATCATGAAGATCAAGGTCAGCGCCGCCAGCAGGATGTTCAGCGCGATCTCATTCGGCGTCTTGCGTCGCTCGGCCCCCTCCACCAGCGCGATCATGCGGTCCAGGAAGGAGTGCCCGGGCTCCTGCGTGATTTCCACCACGATCTCATCCGAGGTCACGCGCGTGCCGCCCGTCACCGCGCTGCGGTCGCCGCCCGACTCGCGGATCACCGGCGCCGACTCGCCCGTGATCGCCGACTCGTCCACGGTGGCGATGCCCTTGGTCACGGTCCCGTCGCCGGGGATCAGCTCGCCCGCGGTGACGATCACCATGTCGCCGCGCACCAGCTCAGAGGCGGCCTTCGTGGTGCCGTCGAGCATCTTCGCGACGGTCTCCTTGCGCATGTTGCGCAGCGTGTCGGCCTGCGCGCGCCCGCGACCCTCGGCGAAGGCCTCCGCCATGTTGGCGAACACCACCGTCAGCCACAGCCAGATGGCGATGGTCAGGGTGTACCAGGCGGGCTCGCCTGTGCCCCCGAGGGTATGCCCCCCGCCCAGCGGCTTGCCGCCGAACACCTGGATCAGCCAGGTAATGGTGGTTATGACCGAGCCGATCTCCACCACGAACATCACCGGGTTGTGCACCTGCACGCGCGGATCGAGCTTCTTGATGCTGTCGAGCAGCGCGCGGCCGGCGATGTCGCGCTGGAAGAGGGAGATCGCCTGGCGCTCGTGGCGCTCGGGGGTTGTCGGCTGTGTTGACATCAGTTGGTTCCTCCCGTGAGGCGGTCGAGCGCCAAGTTCAGCTCCAGCACGTTCACGCCCGGCTCGCCGGAGAAGCCAAGCCCGCGCCCCGAGGTGTACTTCGCGATCAGCCCGTCCACGGTCGCCCGCGGCAGGTTGCGCACCGCCGCCACGCGGTAGGCCTGGATGCGCGCGTTCGCTTCGGAGATTTCCGGGTCCAGCCCTGAGGCAGAGGTGTTGATCGCGTCGACCGGGATCTTGGCGACCGTCAGGCCGGGGTCATATTCGTGCTTGTTCGGCGCCGTATTCAGTTCGAGGTAGGACTTGATGTTTTCGGCGTTCGCTTCCTCGGTCTTCACGCTATTTGGTCCGTGGTTGGAGAAAGTGCTCGCCGCCGCGTTGTATGCCCCGCCTTCGGTCGCCGAGGGGCGCGACTGGAAGTAGCGCGGGTCCGCTTCGGTGACGAGTTCTTCTTCCTTTTCCTCAGGCTTGCCGTTCTTGCCGATCACCGGCGAGGCGAAACTCTGGCCGATGATCTTCGACCCCACGAGCTTGCCGTTCTCGTACACCTTCTGTCCGTTGGCGTTGCCGGGGAAGGCCACCTGGCTCACGCCGGTGATGAACAGCGGGTACACCAGCCCGAGCAGGACGGTCAGGACGACGATGCCGATCAGGGATGTCACGATGTCGCGGCGCATCTCAGTACAGGTGTCCCGTCAGGCCCTGCACGATCGGGCCCAGTAACAGTGCTGGGAAGAACGTGAGCGCGCCCACCAGCACGATCACGCCGATCAAGAGCACCACGAATGTGGGGTTGTCGGTGCGCATCGTCCCCAGTCCCGCGGGGGTGACGCGCTTGCCCGCCAGGGCGCCGGCGACAGCCAGCGCGAACAGGATCGGCGCGTAGCGCGCGAACACCATGTCAAAGCCGCCCAGCAGGTTCGCGAAGGTGACGCCGTGCGAGCCCACGTTCCCGGCGTTTGGCTGGATGAAGCCGGTGTATCCGGCGAAAGCCGATCCGTTGTTGTTGGCCTGTGACAGGTACGCGTAGAAGGTCTCGGAGAAGCCCTGCGGCGTATTGCTGCCCGCCTTGGACAGTGCCACTTCGGAGATCGACGCCCGCCCGGACTTGCTCGCCGTCGCCAACGCCGTGCAGAACAGCGCCGCCAGGGGAGTGATGAGGATGCCCAGGCCGGCGAGCTTGATCTCTCTGGCCTCCAGCTTCTTGCCCAGCCACTCCGGCGTGCGGCCCACCATCAGCCCGCCGATGAACACCGCCAAGAGGACATAGAGGAGAATCGAGTACAGCCCGGTTCCCACGCCGCCGAAGATCACCTCGCTCGCGGACAGGTTGGCGAACGGCACCGCCCCGCCGATCCCGGTGTAGGACTCGATCGCGCTGTTCACCGCGCCGCAGGAGGTGACGGTGGTGATGACGTCGAACAGCGCGCTCCCGGCGATCCCGAAGCGCTGCTCCTTGCCTTCCATGTTGCCGCCGCTGGAGCCCGCGACGACTCCCGTGTGCAGACCGGCGGCGTGCTGCGCGGGCGAGCCGTGCGCCTCGGCGATATACGCGACTGTCACCGCACCGAGGAACATCACCATCATCGTCGCGTAGATCGCAAAGCCCTGACGGCGATTTCCGGTCATGCGCCCGTAGGCGAACACGAGCGCCGCGGGGATCACCAGCACGAGCAGCATCTCGAAGAAATTGGTGAACTGCGTCGGGTTCTCGAAGGGATGCGCCGAGTTGGTGTTGAAGAACCCTCCCCCGTTTGTGCCGAGCTCCTTGATCGCCTCCTGCGAGGCCACCGGACCCATCGCGATCGACTGCGTCAGTCCGGTGATGGTGTGGGCGGTGAGGTAGGTGCTGAAGTTCTGGATCACCCCCTGTGAGACGAGCACGATCGCGGCGAACACCGAAATCGGCGCAAGCACATAGAGGATCGTGCGCACCAGGTCCTGCCAGAAGTTGCCGATGCTTTTGCCGCTGCGCCCCACGATGCCGCGGATCAACGCGACGGCCACGACGATCCCCACGCCCGCGGAGAGCCAGTTCTGCACCGTCAGCCCGATCATCTGGCTGAGATATGTCATCGTCGTCTCGCCGCTGTAGTACTGCCAGTTGGTGTTCGTCATGAACGACGACACGGTGTTGAAGGTCACGTTCCAGGGCGCGCTGTGATAGCCGAGCGGGTTCAGTGCGTGGGGCACGTAGAAGGCGTTCTGCGTGCGCAGTATCAGGTACAGCAGCAGCCACCCCGCGAGGGAGAAGATCAAAAGACTCTTCGCGTAGGACTTCCAGTCCTGCTCGCGCTCGGGGTCCACCCGCAGCACCCGGTACAGCAGCCGCTCAAACCAGCCCACCACGGGGGTCAGGAAAACGCGCTCGCCCGTGTACACCTTGGCCATGTAGCCGCCGAGCGGCAGGGCGAACAAGGTCAGGAAGAGGACGAACAGGACAATCGTGAGCCAGCCGGTGAAAGTCATGGCGTCAGCTGCCTCACAGCTTCTCTCCGCGGATCAGCGCATAGAAGAGATAGGCGATTATCAGCACGCTCACCACCAGGCCGAAGAAGTCGGCCGCGCTCATGTGCGCGACGAAGAAACCGAGCGGCGGGATGTTCATACCCTGTCGATCCCCTCGACCATCAACAGCAGAAGGGCGAACATCAAGATGCCGAGCACCACCGCGAGAATGTCCATGCCCCCACTATGAGAGCGTTTGCATCACGGCCGCGTGACGATCGGGGCGCTCGGTATTACGATTTCATTACGCTCCATTGCTCCGGCCAAGCAGTGAGCGTGCGTTTTGCGTAATTCCCCGCACCACGCGGCCCGCAGGACCCCGGTAGGGGTCCCTTAAAAGAAAAACGGTACCCCACGCCAGGATCGGTCACGATGTACCTGGGTCGCCCCTCGGGCTCGATCTTCGCGCGCAGTCGCGCGATGTGTGTGCGCAGGGGCTGGATGTCATCCACATACTCCGGACCCCACACCTCGCTGAGCAGCGCCCGGTGTGTCATCAACCGCCCGCGGTTGCGCACCAGCACGCGCAGCAGGTCAAACTCGATCGGCGTCAGGTGCACCGCCTCGCCGTCGCGTTTCACCGTGCGCGCCGCCAGGTCCACTTCCAGGCCCTCGACTGTGACGGCGGGCTCGTCGCCGGCCCGCCCCGCGCGGCGCAACGCCGCTTGCAGGCGCGCCACCAGCTCGCGCGTGCCGAAGGGCTTGGTTATGTAGTCGTCCGCTCCCGCCTCCAGCGCTCTCACCTTCTGATCCTCGTCGCCCACCGCGGACAGCACGAGGATCGGCATCTCGCTCCACTTGCGCAGCTCGCGCGTCACCTCCACCCCGTCGCCGTCGGGCAGCACCAGGTCGACGATCGCCGCCTGCGGTGGGCGCACCGCCGCGCGGTCCAGCGCCTCGCTCGCCGTTTCCGCAGGCACGACCTCGAAGCCCGCCTCGCGCAGCACGACCTTCAGCGCTCTGAGGATCTGGCCCTCGTCGTCCACCACGAGCACGCGCGGCGCGTCGGGGCTCATGCGCGCGGGGCCTGTCCAGGGCCGGCGGTCTGCTCCCCCGCCTGCTCCTGCTCGGGGCGTAGTGGCAACTCGAACACGAACGTGGCCCCCTGCCCGGGCAGGGACTCCACGTGCAGCTCCCCTCCGTTGGCCTCGGTGAACCCGCGCGCGATCGCCAGCCCCAGGCCCGAGCCGCGGTGCCCGCCGCTGACGGTCCCCGCCCGGTAGAAGGGCTCGAACACGCGCTCCAGCTGCGCCGGCGGGATGCCCGGACCGCGGTCCACCACGCGCACGATCAACTTCCCCTCCGCGCCGAGCGCGGCGCCCAGGTTGCGCACCGCCCGCGCCCTGACCGACACGGGGTGCCCGCCGGAGTGCCGGCGCGCGTTCTCCAACACGTTCACGATCGCCCGCTCCAGCTGCGTCGGGTCGGCCAGCACCAGCGGCAGCTCGCGGTCGATCGACAGCGACCACTCGCTCTCGCGGCCGCCCAGCTCATCCAGCGCCGCGCGCACCACCTCTTCGATCGAGGTCCACTCGCGCCGGGGCTCCGCCGCCCCCGCCTCTAGGCGCGAGAGGTCGAGCAGGTTGTCCACCAGTCGCGCCAGGCGTTTGGTCTCCTCGAGGATCACGCCCGCCAGCTCCTGGCGCTCACCCGGTTCGAGCCCGTCCAGCGCCAGCGCCTCGCCCGCCGTGGCGATCGCCGTCAGGGGCGAGCGCAGGTCGTGCGACACGGCCCGCAGCAGCGCCGTCTTGACCACGTCGGCGCGTCGCAGCGCCGCCGTCTCCACCACCTCGCCCTGCAGTCCCTCGCGCTCCAGCGCCGCGCTCAGCAGCGCCTCCAGCGCCGGCACCACGCGCTCCTGCAGGCGGCGCAGGTCGCGCTCCGGCGTCCCCGCGGGCACGACCAGGGTGCCAAGGCGGCTGGTCCCCTCGCGCAGCGCGAACGCCACGTGGCGCTCGTCGCCGTCCACCGCCTCCAGGTCGATTGCCGCGGAGGGCAGCTCCAGCGCGTGCGCCAGGCGCGCGGCCGCGGTGGGCAGAGCTTCGCTGAGACTGTTCCCGCGCAGCAGCAGCCGCGCCATCTCCGCCGCCAGGTCGGCCTCGCGGCGGCGCTCCTCGGCCTCGCGCGCGCGTGCCCGCGTCACCTCGGCGACCGAGCTGGCCAGCCCCGCCGCCACGACGAACGCCACCAGCGCCACCCAGTTGCTGGAGTCGCGGATGGTCAGCCGCCCCACCGGCGGCAGGTGAAAGAAGTTGAACGCCACCGCGCTCAGCAGCGCTGTGGCCACTCCCAGCCAGGCCCCCCACGTGGCGGAGACGAGCAGCACCGCCAGCAGGTACACCACTCCCAATGACACCACCGGCGCGATCTGCTTCAGCGGGTAGACGATCAGCGTGCACCCCGCCACCAGCACCACCGCCGTTGCGACCCCCACGCGCCGCGGGGGCGGGTCGGGGGACAGCAGAAAGCCGAAGGGGCGCGCCACGGCCTGGAGCGTAGAGGGTGGCTGGCCGAAACGGGGACGCCGGAGGCGCGTGTCTCCCGGCTTCGGTCGGCCGAAGGCCGGCTGGCCGGGCCCCTTTTCTTCCCAGTCAAAGCCTCTGGGCATGGGCGACGATCGAACGATCATCGAGCTGTACGCTTTCTCTGAACTCTGTCGTCACTCGTGCCGATACAGGCACGATGCACGGACGCCATATGACATGACATGACAGTGCCCCGGACCGCAAGAGCCTCCAAGGTGCCCAGTCTGCTGGTCGTGGTCGTGCTCGGCCTGCTCTGGCTCGTCCCCGCGGCGCAGGCTGCTATCGCGCGCCACGCCTGCGCAGCCCCATCGCCCGGCCACGCCAGCTGCCTGGCGCTGCGGCTGGGGACGACCCCCGACAAGAGCTCCCCACCCAGGGAAGCGCGGTCCCCGGCAGAACTGCACAGCGCCTACCAGTTCCCCACCACCATCGCCGAACCGCAGACGATCGCGCTGGTCGACGCCTATGACGACCCCAACGCCGAAGCCGACCTGGAAATCTACGATCGCCAGTACAACCTGCCCACCTGCACGCACGCCAACGGCTGCTTCACGAAGCTCAACCAGCAGGGACAGGAAGGCGCGCCCCCCGCAGCCAGCGGCGAATGGTCGATCGAGATCTCGACCGACATCGAGGTCGCCCACGCCGTCTGCCAGAACTGCCACATCGTGCTCGTGGAGGCCAGCACCGACTCCTTCGCCGACCTGGAGGCGGCCGAGGAAATCGCCGCCGCCAGGATCGCGGCGGCTTCCAAGCCCGGGGCGCTGGAAGGCGCGATCTCCAACTCCTGGGGCGGCCCCGAACCGGGTAGTGACAGCCCCGCCTTCGACCACCCCGGCATCGTCATCACGGCCTCCGCGGGGGACAGCGGCTATCTCAACTGGGGCGAATCCGGCGAGAGCGAAGAAGAAGGCTACTTCGACGGACCCGACTACCCCGCCGCCTCGCCCGACGTGGTGGCGGTCGGCGGCACCAGCCTGAGCTTGAGCACAAAGGGCGCATGGGTCGGCGAGAGCGTCTGGAACGACAAGGAAGGAGCCGGCGGCGGGGGCTGCAGCGCGGTATTCACCGCACCCCGCTGGCAGCAGCTGACCGCCAGCTGGTCGTCCGTGGGCTGCGGCTCCAGGCGCGCCGTTGCCGACGTCGCGGCCGACGCGGACCCCAGCACCGGCGTGGCCGTCTACGACTCGGTCCCCGAACCTGAAAAGGGCGAACCGGCGGCGCCCGATTGGATACAGATCGGCGGCACCAGCGTGGCCTCGCCGATCATCGCCTCGGCCTTCGCGCTCGCCGGCGGGGCGCACGGGGTCGCCTACCCGGCCGCCACGCTCTACGCCCACCTGGGCTCCGCCAGCTTGCACGACATCGCCAGCGGCGGCAACGGCGAATGCAACAGCATCTACACAGAAGGCTGCAGCGGCTCACTCACCTCGGCGCTCGACTGCGGCCAGGGCGCGCTGATCTGCAACGCCGCTCCCGGCTACGACGGACCCACCGGGGTGGGCACACCCGACGGGCTCACGGCCTTCCAGCCGGTTCCGGGCGAGGTGGGCGGTCCGGAAGAAAGCTCGGGCTCGGGCGGCGGTCCCGGTGGCGGCTCCGGTCCCGGCGGCGGCTCGGACCCCGGCGGCGGCTCCGGCGGAAACCCGGGCTCCGGCGGCGGTTCCGGCAGCTCGGGCTCGGGCGGCGGCTCCACCGGCGGCGGGACGAGCGGCACGTCCGGCGGCCAGGGCGCCTCCTCGGGCGGCACGGCCAAGCCCGGTACTACCACAGCAAGCGCCAAGGTGACGCTCACCCGCCTCTCACTCACGCTCAGCGCCGTGGTGGCGCTCAACCGCGTCCACCCCCCGCTCTCCGGGATTTCCTTCACCTTCACGCTCAGCGCGAAGGCCAGCGTGCGCGCGACGCTCGCGCGGCGCATTCGCGTGCACGGCCACTGGCGCTGGAGCACGCTGGGGGGCTCCAACTCGCTCGCCGCCCAGGCCGGCAGCAACCATTGGCACCTCTCGGGCCGAGGCTCGCTCCCCGCGGGGCTCTACCGGCTGACGCTCACCCCGGCGCACGGCTCCGCGCGCTCGATCGAGATCTCAATCGGCTGACTCCCAGGGTCCGTCCGGCCCATGGCCCAGGATGCCTGACCCTCTGGCACCCTCCAATGAGACATCCCTGCGCGCCTGGCAGCGCCACACGCTCCAGGCGCTCGCGGGCTGGGAGGGCGACCCCTTTCTGATCTCGGCCTCGCCCGGGGCGGGCAAGACGCGCCCCGCGCTGGAGCTGGCGCGGCGGCTGCTGAGCGAGGGTGCCGCGGGGCGCGTGGTCGTGCTCTGCCCCACCACGCCCCTGACGCGCCAGTGGGCCACCGCGGCCGCGGCGCTGGGGGTGCAGCTGGTACCCGACGCCGAGCGGCCGCGCCCGCCGCGGGGCTTTCACGGCGTGGCCGTGACGTACGCGCGCATCGCCTCAGATCCGCGGGCCTGGGCCGCCGGCGTGGGCGCGGACACCCTGGTCGTGGCCGACGAGGCCCACCACCTCGGCGAGGAGCTGGCCTGGGGCGCGGGCTTTCAGCGCGCCTTCTGCGCCTCGCGGCGCTGGCTGCTACTCTCGGGGACGCCGTTTCGCTCCGACGCCACCCCGATCCCGGGGGTGCGCTACGACTCAGACGGGCTGGCGGTGCCCGACGTGTCCTACACCTACGCCGAAGCGGTGGCCGACGGGATCTGCCGGCCGGTGGCGTTCGTGACCTTCGACGGCGCCCTCTCCTGGCGCAGCGGCGATGACGTGGTGGAGTCCACCTTCGAGACCGTGCTGAGCGCGCGCGAGGCGGGCAGGCGCTACCGCACCGCGATCTCCACCGAGCTGCCCGACGGGCTGGGGCGCATCCTGCGCGAGGCCGACGCCCGCCTGCGCGCGCTGCGCGCGGAGGGCCACCGCGACGCCGGCGGGCTGGTCGTGGCCGCCGACTCCAGCCACGCGCGGCAGATCGCCCGGCTGCTGGGCGAGGCCACCGGGCGCGCGCCGGTGGTAGTGCTGCACACCGAGAGCCGCGCCGCGGCCAAGCTGGCGGCCTTCACCGACTCGCGCGAGCCGTGGCTGGTGGCGGTCAACATGGTCTCCGAGGGCGTCGACATCCCGCGCCTGCGCGTGGGGGTCTACGCCACCGCCGCCAAGACCCCGCTGATCTTCCGCCAGATCGTGGGGCGCTTCGTGCGCACCATCCGCGGGCGCCCCGCGGAGCCCAGCTGGGTGTACCTGCCCGCCGACCCCCTCCTGCGCCGCCACGCCTCGGTGCTCGAGAGCGAGCTGCGCCACGCGCTGCGCCGGCCCGAGGACGAAGAGGGCCTGGCAGATGAGCGCGCGGAGCGCCGGCAGAGCGAGCCCTCGCAGAGCGCGGACTTCGTGCCGCTGAGCGCCGAGTTCGCACCGCAGATGACGCTGTTCGGGCCGAGCCCGGCGGCGACGGGGTCAAGCCCGGCAGGCTTCGAGGACTCGACCATGGCGCCGACCCTGAGCGGCTCGCCCGCCGCGACGCGCAGATCGGCCGCGCCGCCGCCGCCCGAGCCGGCGCCGATGGCAGCGTTCGAGCGTCGCGCGCACCTGCGCGCCGAGCGCAGCCGCCTGGTCGCCGACCTGCACCGCCGCGACGGGCGCAGCCACCGCGAAATCAACTCCTGGCTCAACCGCGAGGTCGGCATCGCGCGCGTGGACGACGCCACGATCGAGCAGCTGGAGCGCTCGGTCAAGCGGCTCGTCAAGGAGCTCACGCGGCGCAGCAGCCAGGCCAGCGGGCGGAGCGTGTCCCGCGCGTAGCCCGGATCCGACCCGGGAGCCCGCTAACCGGCGGAGTGGCGCGCGCTCGACCCCACGCCGCGCTCCACCTGCTCGCCCCGTGGCGTGAGCACCCAGGCGTTGGCGGCGCCGCGGCTCGGACCGGCGCTCAAGCTGCCTCCCCGGTTGGCGATCAGCCCCAGCCCCTCGAGGCGACTCAGCAGGCGTGAGATCTGACCCTGATCGACGATGCCCGCCTGGTCGGCCACCGCGCGGTTGCTGGCCCCGGGAGACTCGCCGATCGTGCGCAGCACCAGGGCGGTGCGGTAGGTGAGACGCATCTCCAGCTCGCCGTCGGACTCCCCACCCAGCTCGCCCTGGCCAGAGGGGGCCTCCACGGAGCCCTTCCCCGCGGCCGCGGGGGGCCGCCGCGCGGATCGACCCAACTCGCGGCTGGCCTTCGCAGCGCCCATGTAGGGCAGCAGGATCAGACTCATCAGCGGCCCCTGCAACTGGCTCAGCGGCGGAGAGGGGAGCTGCGTACCAGAAGACTGTGTGTCCCTGCCGAGGGGCCGCATGCCACCCAGCAAACGCGTGTGGAGCACCGCCAGCACGGCCCCCACAACCCCCTCGGCGGCCATCTCCGGCGGCTCGGTGCGGCAGGCGGCCTGCAGGCGCCCGCGGTCGATGTATTCGCACAGCACCTCCAGCGCCTGCACGCGGCGGCGCAGCACCTCCTCGCCCGCGCCCAGCGCGTAGACGATGCACAGGCGCGCCAGCGCCGGCTCGCGGTCGAGCAGGGCGAGCAGCGCGCCCAGGGCCGCGCGCACGCCGTCCTGCCAGCGCGACGCGCGGCTGTAGGCGGCGTACATTTCCGCGCCGGCGAGCCGCAGGCCCCACTCGAAGGCGTCCAGCAGGCACTCCTCGCGATCGGCGTACAGCTCATAGAAGGCGCGGCGCGAGATGCCTGCGCGCGCCACCACGTCCACGACCGTGACCGCGTGCGGGTCTTCGCGCTCCGCCATTTCTCCGGCGATCGCCCTCACGATCCGCGCCCGCTGAAGCTCCTCGCCCATGTCCCCTCACTTGATCTTCGCAATAGCAAGCATATTTCAGGTGTCCAGGGCAAGGTGCAAGGACGGTGGCAGGTGCTCGCCGGACCGAGGGCTCCGACCGCGGGCGGGCCGGATGCCGGGGGCGGCCCCGGGCCAAGAAGAGGAGCCGTGGCCTGGGGGGAACAGGCCACGGCTCCGGTCTCGAGAAACCTCTGACGCAAAGGGGGGGCTGTGCGACCAGACGGTTCCCTGAGGCGCTACCCGGAGAGTTGAGGGGCGGTAGCGCTCCCAGCTTGGCTTCAGTCGGCTCCCGTGCCGGCCGAATATGTACACAGCAGGTAATAAAGCATACCCCAGGATACTTGTCAAGAGGGACCGTGATCGTTATGTACGTGACAAACCCTGAATTTACCCGTAGTTTCCACGGATTTTGGGGTCACAGAGGGGTCTTTTTAACCACGACGTCCAAAATTGGTCGCTCAGTTCATCGGGTCGCGGAAGGCAGTGATGTACAGTGTCGTTACAGATGACTGCCCCCAACTCTCAAGCCGGTCGACGCGAGCGTCCCCCGGACGGCGCACAAGCCAGCCAGCGCGAGCGTCCGCCGAACAGCACGCAAGCCAGCCAGCGCAAGCATCCGCCGAACAGCACGCAAGCCAGCCAGCGCAAGCATCCGCCGAATGGCACGCAAGCCAGCCAGCGCAAGCGTCTGGCGAACGACGGGCAGGCCAGCCAGCGCAAGCGTCTGCTCGACGGCATGGCCCGCGCCGTCGCGCGCCGCGGCTACGCCGAGGCGACCGTGGCCGAGGCGATCGCCCACGCGGGTGTCTCGCGCAGCACCTTCTACGAGCACTTCGCCGACAAGGAAGAGTGCTTTCTGACGGCCTTCCGCGAGCTCGCGCCCGTGCTCGCCGGCGAGCTGATGGCGGCCGTCGAGGACGTACCCTGGCCGCAGAAGCAGCGCGCGATGCTCAGCGTCGTGCTCGACCCCGACAGGAGCGAGGCCGCGATGCACTGGCGGCTGCTCCTGACCCAGGCGCGCGCGGGGGAGCCGCGCATCCGCGCCGAGCGCGACCACTTCGCCGCCAACCTCGAGCGTGCCTTTGAGACGCTGCTGGAGCACCCGCCGCAGGGTGCCCCCACGCTCGACATCCCGCCCAAGGCGCTGCTGGGCGGCGTGCGCAGCGTCATCTCGATCCGCCGCTACACCCTGCAGCCCGGCGACGAAGGCCAGCTGCTCGACGACCTGGAGACGTGGACGGGCGCCTACGCGGTGCCCGCCGGCCACTCCCGGCGCTCCAGCGCCGAGTGGGAGGCGCTGGGGCAAACGCTCTGCGGCGGGGCGGGCGCGGGGAACGGCGAGCGCCTCGACAGGGGCGACGAACAGGACAACGACGACAGCGGCGGCGGCGGCAGCAGCAGCAGCAGCAGCAGCGGGAGGCCCACCCGACTGCCGCGCGGGCGCAACCGCCTGCCCGCCAATGTGGTGGCCAGCGAGTACCACACGCGCATCGTCGAGGCCACCGCCCGCGTGATCCGCGCGAAGGGGTACCAGGCGAGCACCATCGCCGACATCGTCGCCGCGGCGGGCACCTCGCGCGGGGTCTTCTACAGCCAGTTCCAGAACAAGCAGGAGGCCTTTCTCGCCGCCCAGACCGTGGCGCTGCAGCAGGGTCTGACACAGGCCTCGGCGGCGTTCTTCACCGGGCACGGCTGGCCCGAGCAGGTGTGGAACGGGCTCGACGCGCTCTTCGGCTACCTGGCGAGCGTGCCCGACGTGGCGCACCTGATGCTGATCGAGCCCTACTCGGCCGGCCGCGCGGCGATGGATCGCATCGTCGACACGATGCGCACGCTGAGCCTCTTCCTGGAGGAGGGGTACCACCGCGGCACGCGCGCCGAGCGCCTGCCGCGCACCTGCTCGGACGCGATCGCCGGCGCGATCCACGAGCTGCTCTACGACGCCGCCGAGCACGACCGCGTGCCGGAGCTGCGCGAGCTGCTGCCCCAGGCGGTGTATGTGGCGCTGGGTCCGTTCCTCGGGCCGGTCAAGGCGCGCGCGGCGGTGGACGAGCTGGCGGCAGCGGCTGCAAGTGGGGCTGCACAGGTTGGCTCAGCCGCGCGCTCCGACTAGCTTGCGCAGGCCCCATGAGCCGCCTGCATCGCCCCCACCTCGCCGTCGCCGTGGCGCTCGCCGCCGCGCTTGCCGCCGCGCTCGCGGTGGTCCCGGCCGGAGCCAGCTCCTCCGGCGGGCTGGAAGGCCGCATCGCCGCCGAGGCGAACCACGGCAGCGAGCTGAGCGCCGGGATCCAGGCCGACAGCCGGCAGATCGAGGGGTTCCAGGGCAGCATCGACGACCTGCAGACGCGGCTCAGCGCCCTGGAAGGAAGCCTCGCGATCGAGCGCGCGCAGCTGGCGAAGCTGAAGAGCGAACTTGCCTCGGCGCGCACCCAGCTGGCGGCGCTGCAGGTGCAGCTGGCGTACGACAAGAAGGCGCTGGTGGCCCAGGTGGTGGCCTCGTATGAGGACCCGCCGCCGAGCATCGTCACCGTGATCCTCGAGGCGCACGGCTTCGCCGACCTGATCGAGCGCTTCGAAGACCTGCGCGACATCTCGCGCGCGAACGCGCAGGCCACCACCCTGGTGGCGAGCGAGGACCGCGCCGTGAGCATCCAGACGGCGCGCCTGACCGTGATCGAGGGGCGCCAGCAGCGCGCGACGGGCGCGATGACGGTGCAGCGCGACGAGGTCGCCCAGCTGCACCTCGGGTTGGTGGACGACCAGCTGCAGTACATCCACGCCCGGGACGCCAAGAGCTCGCAGCTCAGCACGCTGCGCAGCCACCAGCAGGCGCTGGAACACGAACTGTTCACGATCCAGGCGCACGAACTCGCGGCGGCGGGCAACTCCCTGGCCTACACCGGCCCGATCGGCCCCGTCACCGCCCAGCCCGAAGGCGAATACGGGTTCTTCCAGGCGCCGGGGACCAACTACTCAGTCGGCGTCGAGCCGATCCTCGTGGAGCGCCTGAACACCCTCGGCAAGGCGCTGCACCTGCACCTGATCGGCATCTCCGGCTACCGCACGCCGCAGCACTCGATCGAGGTGGGCGGCTTCGCCAACGACCCCCACACGCGCGGCGAAGCCTCGGACACGCCGGGCATCGAGGGCGTCCCCGAGGCGACCCTGGAGCGCTTCGGCCTGACGCGGCCCTTCCCGGGGGCGGCCGAGGCCGACCACATCCAGCTGTTGGGCAGCGCGCCCTGAGCCGACCTTTTTAGGGAGGGCTCCGCTCCGCTCCGCCAGGGTGCCGCGTTGCGCGCGCATCGCAGGTGGACGAGGAGCACCGCTTGCGGGACCCATCCAGGTACCAATTTGCTACCCTGATGGTATGAGCAAGCAGATCGCCGTGCGCCTGCCCGACGAGGTGGTGCAGTTCGTGGACGAGATCGTCCACTCCGGCGCCGAGCGCAGCCGGGCGGCTGTGGTAGCCCGTGCGCTGCAGCGCGAACGCCGACGCGCGCTCGCCGCCCGCGACGCCGAGATCCTCGCCCGCACGGGCCCGGACCCAGAGCTGGCCGGACTGGCCGAGCACACCGCCGGCCTGCCCTCGCCGCTCGGCTGATGCGTCCCATCCACATCGCCCACCTCGACAAGGCCCGGCCGGTGCTTGTGCTCACCCGCGAGCTCGTGCGGCCCCACCTCACGACGGTGACGGTCGCGCCAATCACCACCACCGTGCGCGGGCTCTCCAGCGAGGTTCCCGTTGACGCCGCCAACGGCCTCGCGGAACCGTCGGTCGTCAGCTGCGACAACATCGCCACGATCCCCGCCGACACCCTGGGAACACAGATCGGCGTGCTGCTCGACCGTCAAGAGCCGACTCTCAGCCGTGCGATCGCAGCAGCCTTCGATCTCGATTGAGCGCGGGGATGATCTTCACCTGCTCTTCTGCGCAGCTCTATTGCTTCTGCTCTTCCCGTGGACCTCAGACCCTGAGGACCGTGACCGAGGAGAACGCCGAGAAGTCATCGTCCTGGGTGACGACGGTGACGCCATGTCGCAGGGCGGTCGCGGCGATCCACGCGTCGTGCCGACGGAGCTTTCGACCGGCCTCCAACTCATGGGCGGCGATGCGGGCAAAGCAGGAGGCGACCTCAGCGTCGATCGGCAGGAGCGCATACGCGGCCCGTACCCGCGCGAGCGTGGCGAGGCGCGTGGCCCGTATGTCGGTGTCACCGGCCCGCAGCACGCCCAGCTCGAGCTCGGCGGCGGTAACGACGGAGACCGCTATCTGCTCCGGCAGCTCGCCCAGCGAGCGTCCCGTCTCCTGCGCAACGAAGACCGACGTATCGGCTATCGCCCGGCTCACGCGTCCTCTACGAGCAGACCCCGAACATCGGCCAGATCGACCAGTAGTCCTCTGTCGGCCGGCGCGTCGCGAACGATCTCCCTCAGCACCCCCGAGGACACCCAGGGGTCGCGCTGCTCGATGTGGGGCACGATGTCGGCGACAGGATCACGATTGACAGTCAGCGTCACGCGCTCGCCCGCTCGCACGGCAGCAACGACAGCGGCCGTGCTGTTGCGCAGATCGCGTACCGAGACCTCGTGCGCCATGTGCACCACTGTAGCACATATGCGCTACGCTCTAGGCTGCGGGCAACTCGGGCGGCGCCCCGAACGGCGTGAGGCAGGCGGGCAGCGCGACGCTGCCGTCCGCGCGCTGGCCGTTCTCCAGCAGCGCGATGATCGTGCGGCCCACCGCGACCGCCGTGCCGTTGAGCGTGTGCAGCGTCTCGGTGCGCTTCTCCTGGCGCGTGCGGATGTCCAGGCGCCGCGCCTGGTAGTCGGTCGTGTTCGAGCACGATGTCAGCTCGCGGTAGCGCCCCTGGCTGGGGATCCACGCCTCGCAGTCGTACTTCTTGGCGGCCGAGTTGCCGAGGTCGGTGACGGCGATGTTCACCACGCGGTAGGGCAGCTCCAGCGCCTTGAGGATCTCCTCCTCGATGCCCAGGATGCGCTCGTGCTCGGCCGGCGACTCCTCGGGCGCGACGAAGCTGAACATCTCGACCTTGTCGAACTGGTGCACGCGGAAGATCCCGCGCGTGTCCTTGCCCGCTGCCCCCGCCTCGCGCCGGAAGCACGGCGAGAAGCCGGCGTAGCGCAGCGGCAGCCGCTCGGCTGCGACGATCTCCTCGGCGTGCAGCGAGGCCAGCGCGACCTCTGAGGTGCCAACGAGGTACAGCTCGTCCGCGGGCAGGCTGTATATCTGCTGCTCGGTGTCGGGCAGGAACCCGGTCCCGTACAGCGCCTTCTCGCGCACGAGCACGGGCGGGATCACCGGCTCGAAGCCGTGGCCGCGCAGCAGCTCCAAGACCCAGCGCACGAGCGCCAGCTCCAGCATCACCATGTCGCCCTTCAGGTAGGCGAAGCGCGCGCCCGAAAGCGCCGCGGCGCTCTCCATGTCGATCAGCGGGCCCGCCAGCTCCAAGTGGTCTCGAGGCTCAAAGGAAAGCGTCTTGACCTCGCCAACCTTGCGCACCAACTCGTCCTCAGGACCGGGCGCCGCCGTGGGGTCAGGCAGATTCGGCAGCGGCGCGAGGGCCTGCTGCAACTCCTCCTGCGCCGCGCGCGCCTGCTCGGTCAGCTGCTTGCCCTGGGCGCTCAGCTCCTTCATCTGCGCGAGCGCCCCGGTGGCGTCTTCGCCCGCCCGCTTAGCCTGGGCGATCTCCTCGGAGCGTATGCGCTGCATGGCGCGCGCAGTTTCAGCTTCACCCGCTGCGTCACGCCATTCCCGATCGAGCGCGAGGATACGGTCGATCTCCGCAGGCAACTCGGAATCCCGTCGAGCCAGCGCAGCCTTCACGGCCTCGGGGTCCTTGCGAATCAACTTGAGGTCGAGCATCGACCTCCGCCCCTACTTCGTCGCGAGCGTGATGTTCGTGGACGGCACGTTCTGCGCCTGCAGGCCCGAGTACTTCGCCAGGAACGCCGCCACTTCCTTGGCGTCATCACCGAGCACGATGTTCTCGGGCATGATCGCCCCCGAGAAGCCGCCGTTGCGGATCGCGAAGAGGACCTGTTCGACGTTCTCCTTGCGGAAGTTGAAGTTGGGGCCGTTCGTGCGCACGCGGTCCTTGATGCTCGTCGCCGAGCCCAGCGCGCCGACGACGGCGAGCGTGTGGCAGCCCGAGCAGTGGTCGCGGAACAGCACCGCCCCGCGGTAGTAGGGGCTCGAGGCGGGCAGCGAGATTGCCTGCGAGCCGCACCCCGCCGCGAGCGCCGAGGCAGCGAGCAGCAGGGCAATGGCCGCGCCGAGCTTGGGGCGCACAGCGCCGATCTTGGGGAGAGCCGTCATGCGCGGCGGAATATATAGCCCGGCTCCGCCGTGGCGCGCTGTGCTATGACCGCGCCTGTGGACGCACAGCGCTACCGCGAGGCGATCGGGCACTTCGCCACCGGCGTGGCGATCGTCACCGCGCACGGCAGCGAGGGTCCGGCGGGCATGACCGCCAACGCGCTCTGCTCGCTCTCGCTGGACCCGCTGCTGCTGCTGGTGTGCTTCGATCGCACAGCCCGCACGCTGCCGCCCGTGCGCGAGTCCGGGCGCTTCGCGGTGAACGTGCTGCGCCACGAGCAGCACGCGCTCTCGGGCGTGTTCGCCTCCAAGCTGCCGGAGGGCGAGAAGTTCACAGGGGTCCCCTGGCACATGCACGAAGGCGCGCCCGTGCTCGATGAGGCGCTGGCCTGGCTCACGTGCGAGCTGCGCGAAGTGCTCCCCGGCGGCGACCACACCGTCTGCATCGGCGCGGTCGGCGACGGCCACTTCGACCCCGCCGGGCGCCCATTGGTGTGGTACCGCGGGCGCTACGGGACGCTTGGGGACGAGGTGCCCGCCGAGGCGCGGTTGTTGTAGGGATGAGGGCCCCACAAGGGGGCCCGGCGCGGGCCGCGTCGCTCAGAGCCCGTGCGCGGTTTCCGCCGCGCGGAGCGCGAGGAAGACTACGACCAAAGCCGAGAGCGTCATCACGCCCATCTCGCGCCTGACGATCGCGGCCACGACCCCGCGCTGCTCGGCCTCGGGCAGCAGGCCGACAGCCTGCGCATCGGGCAGCTCGCGCTGGTCGAGGATCGTCTGCGCCGAGGCGACGCGCAACTGCTCGGCGACGAAGCCCGTCGCCAAAGGCAGGAGCGCGTAGAGGTAGAAGAGGTCTTCTGTGGGGTTCTTGCCGAGCGCCGCCAGCACACCGACGCCCAGGGCGAAGACGAGCGCGCCGGCCTGCCCCACGCGCAGCGCGACCCAGAACGCGCGGCTCGCTTCGTGGCGCCACCAGCGCCAGGCGCCGAGGACCATCGGTATAGCGTTTAGGCCTGCCAGCGCCAGCGCGCCGGCCACGACAGCGTTGCTCACCTCGCGCCGATCGTCACTATGTAACAGTCTGCCACAAGCGGTGATATAACAGCGCCGGTGCTCCGCTCATACCTCCCGGCGATCGTCTTCCTTGCTCTCGGCGGCGCCGTCGGTGGCGTTTTCGCCGCGCTGAACTCCGTGCTGGGCCCGCGCCGGGCGGTGCAGCGCAAGCAGGATCCGTATGAGTGCGGGCTGCCCTCGGAGGTCAAGCAGGGCATGCGCTTCGGGATCAGCTTCTACCTGATCGCGATGCTGTTCATCCTGTTCGACATCGAGGTCGTGTTCCTCTACCCGATCGCGGTCGAGCTGCGTGCGTACGGCGGCTATGCGCTGGCCGAGACCGTGACCTTCATCGCGCTGCTGGCGGTGGCGCTCGTGTACGTGTGGCGCCGGGGAGCACTGGAGTGGAGATAGAGCGCTCGAGCGCCCACCAGCTGCTGCGCGGCGGCCCCGTGGACGGGCCCACGCTGCCGGCGCACCTGGAGGGCACGGAGCTGGAACGCCACGTCGAAGAACGCGTGCTGACGACGACCGTCGACAAGGCGGTGGCGTGGGCGCGCGGAAACTCGTTCTTCCCGCTCGGCTTCGGGCTGGCGTGCTGCGCGATGGAGCAGTTCCACGCCGCCGGCCCGCGCATGGACATCGCGCGCTTCGGCTTCGAGGCCTTCCGCGCCTCCCCGCGCCAGGCCGATCTGATCATCCTCGCCGGGCGGGTGTCGATCAAGATGGCGCCGATCATCCGCCGCCTGTATGACCAGATGCTCGAGCCCAAGTGGGCGATCTCGATGGGCGCGTGCTGCAGCTCGATGGGCGTGTTCAACAACTACGCGCTGGTGCCGGCCGACAAGTTCCTGCCCGTCGACGTGCACGTCCCCGGCTGCCCGCCGCGCCCGGAGGCGCTGATGCACGGGATCCTCAAGCTGCGCGAGCTCGTGCAGGACGACCGCAAGGAGGGCTGGCGCGAGCGCTACGACGCGGTCGGCACAGAGGAGATCGTCCCCGGTGCCTGACGCGACCGGGTTGGAGCTGATCGCCCAGGAACTTCGCGACAACGGGGAGACAGTGCTCGACACGCTCTTCTTCCGCGAACGCGCGACGCTCTTGATCGACCCCGCCGGCATCGGCCGCGTGCTGGAGCACCTGCGCAGCGCGGGGTACGCCTTCCTGGCGAGCGTGCACGGCGTCGACCACTACCCCGAGGAGCCGCGCCTGGGCGTGGTGTACGAGCTGCTGGACATGAACACGGTGGACCGCCTGACCGTGAAGGTGCGCGTCCCCCTCGATGCCCCCACAGTGCCCTCGGTGACGCTGGCGTGGCCGACGGCAGACCACCAGGAGCGCGAGGTGTACGACATGTTCGGCGTGGTCTTCGAGGGCCACCCCGACCTGCGGCGCATCCTGATGCCCGAGGACTACGAGGGCCACCCCCAGCGGCGCGACTTCCCGGTGGGCGGCGAACCGGTGATCTTCACCTACAACGACCCCGTCCCGAGCACGAGGGCGGTGCCGTGAGCAGCGTCTCCGAGTACCGCAAGCAGGAGGAGAGCATCACGCTCGCCCCCGTGCAGGAGCAGGTGGGCGCCGTCAGCGGCGAGCAGACCCAGGAGCTGTTGACGCTCAACTTCGGCCCCCACCACCCCGCCACGCACGGGGTGCTGCGGCTGCTGGTGACGCTCGAAGGCGAGATCGTGCGCGACATCAAGCCGGTCATCGGCTACGTGCACACGGGGATCGAGAAGACCGCCGAGGATAAGGCCTACTGGAAGGTGATCCCCGTGATCGAGCGGATGGACTACCTCTCCTACTACTTCAACGCGATGGCCTACGTCGGCGCGGTCGAGGCGCTGCTGGAGGTCGAGGTGCCGCGCCGCGGGCAGTACCTGCGCGTGATCCACCTGGAGCTCAACCGCATCGCCTCGCACCTGATCTGGCTGGGCACCAGCGCGCTCGACCTCGGCGCGGTGTCGATCTTCCTGTACTGCCTGCGCGAGCGCGAACTGATCCTCGACCTGTTCGAGATGTCCTCCGGCGCGCGGATGCACACGCGCTACTTCCAGGTGGGCGGCGTGATCGAGGACATCCCCTCGGGCTTCGCCGCCAAGCTGCGCGAGTTCCTGAAGGTGATGCCCGAGCGCGCGGATGAGTACGGCGCGATCCTCAACTCGAACGAGATCGTGCTGCAGCGCCTGCGCGGCACCTGCCCGCTGGACGCGCAGACGCTGCTGGGGCTGGGCGTGACCGGCCCGCTCCTGCGCGCGGCGGGGAACCCGTGGGACCTGCGCAAGGCCGCGCCCTACAGCTCCTACGACGACTTCGACTTCAAGATCCCGGTGGGCACCGTGGGCGACAACTACGACCGCTTCGCCGTGCGCTTGGCGGAGATCTACGAGTCGGTGAAGATCATCGCCCAGGCCCTGGAGGGGCTGCCCGAGGGTCCGCACATCACCGAGGACCGCAAGGTCGCGCTGCCGCCGCGCCACGAGCTGGCGACCTCGATGGAGGCGCTGATCCACCACTTCAAGCTCGTCACCGAGGGCTTCCGCGTGCCGCCCGGCGAGGTCTACCACCCGATCGAGTCACCGCGCGGCGAGCTGGGGTGCTACGTGCGCTCGGACGGCAGCTCAAAGCCCGCGCGCGTGCACATGCGCGATCCGTCGTTCGTGAACCTGCAGGCGCTGGGGCCGATGGCCAGGGGGGCCTACATCGCGGACATGATCGCCACCACGGCGATGCTGGACCCGATTCTCGGAGGGATAGATCGATGAACCCTCCTCCCGCGATGACCCCCACCCGCCAAGAGGGCGACCAATGAGCGCCGTGCGTCGCTACGCCCACGGCTCGCGCGTGCCCGGCTGGGACGAACCGGCTGATTTGGAGAAGGACCCGGCGCCCGTCCCGAACCCGGCCACGACCCCGGTGCCCGACGAGCTGCGCGCGGAGATCGAAGAGCACATGGCGCTGTACCCCGACAGCCGCTCGGCTGCGCTGCCTGCCCTTGAGGCGGCCCAGCGCGCGCACGGGTGGTGCTCGCCGGAGGCGATCGAGCAGACCGCCTGCGTGATGCGGCTGACCCCGGCGTATCTGGCGGCGGTGGCGACCTTCTACGACATGCTGGAGACGACGCCGGCGGGCCGCCACAGCGTGTACGTGTGCACCAACATCAGCTGCTCGCTGTGCGGCGCGGACGAGCTGTATGAGGCGGTGCGCGCGGCGGCGGGCGAGGACAGTGAATTCAACGTGCGCGCGTTCGAGTGCCTGGGCGCCTGCGACCTCGCGCCGATGGCCTCGGTGGACGGCGTGTACGTGGGGCCGCTGACCGTGGCGGACGTGCCCCAGCTGCTGGCGGACATACGCGCGGGCGGCCCGGTGCTCCCAGAGAAGCAGCTGGCCAGGCGGCTGGTGGCGGACCCGCACGCCAACTCGCAAGAGTTCCCCGAGCACCCCGTGCAGGAGGGCTGAAAGGTGGCCACGCAGGAGAGCCCGATGCTGTTGTTCGCCGACATCGACGAGCCGGGGCTGAACACGCTGGAGGTGTACCAGCGCCGCGGCGGGTACGAGGCGCTGCGCAAGGCCCTTGCGATGCCCCCCGAGGCGGTGCTGAACGAACTGGAAGCCTCCGGCCTGCGCGGGCGCGGCGGGGCGGGGTTCCAGATGGGCAAGAAGGTGTCGTTCCTGCCCAAGGGAGCGATGGACAAGTACCTGGTGTGCAACGCCGACGAGTCCGAGCCGGGGACCTTCAAGGACCGCGAACTGATGCAGAAGTCCCCGCACATGCTGCTCGAGGGAATCGTGATCGCCTCCTACGCGGCGGGCGCGAACCGCTCGTTCATCTACATCCGTGGCGAGTACGTGCTGCAGGCCGACATGCTCGACGCGGCGCTGCACGAAGCGCGCGAGGCCGGGTATATAGGTGAAAACGTGCTGGGCTCCGGCCACGACCTGTCGCTGGTGGTGCACCGCGGGGCAGGCGCGTATATCTGCGGTGAGGAGACAGGGCTCCTGGATTCACTGGAGGGCAAGCGCGGCAATCCACGCCTGAAGCCGCCGTTCCCGGCAAACCAGGGGCTCTACCAGGGCCCAACGCTGATCAACAACGTCGAGACGCTGGCCACGGTGCCGAGCATCATCCGCATCAGCGGCGCGGAGTACGCCAAGCTGGGCGTGGAGACCTCGACGGGGACTAAGCTCGTGAGCGTCTCAGGCCACGTGCAGAAGCCAGGCAATTACGAGATCGAACTGGGCATCCCCTCACGCGAGATAATCTACGGCCTCGCCGGCGGCCCGCCGCAGGGCCGCAAGGTGAAGTGCTGGTTCCCCGGAGGGTCCTCCTCGCCGGTGCTGACGGGCGATGAACTGGATGTGCCCTACGACTTCGACTCGCTCGCCAAGGCCGGCTCGATGCTCGGCTCGGGCGCGGTGATCGTGGTGGACGACTCGACCCCGATCCTCGACGTGGCGTTGAAGGTCGCGAAGTTCTACCGCCACGAGTCCTGCGGCAAGTGCACCCCCTGCCGTGAGGGCACCAACTGGACGGTGAAGATGCTCGAGCGCATCGAGAGCGGCGAGGCGACACCGATGGACCTGGAGATAATGGCCAGCGTGCAGGAGCACATCATGGGGAACTGCCTATGTGTGTTGGGCGACGCGATGGCTATGCCAATCGGTTCGATGATAAAGAGATTTAAGGAGGAGTTCGAAGCGCACATCGAGGCGGCCCGCATGAGCCTGGGAAATGGCGAGTTCACTGCCGTGGAGTCGGTTATAGGGGCAAGTGTGTAATGCCACGGCCCGAACCACGAGTAATAAGCCTCACAATCGACGGCCTGGAGGTAAAAGCCCCCGAGAACTCCATGCTCGTCGACGCCGCCAAACACGGCAACGTCGAGATCCCCGTCTTCTGCTACGAGCCAAAGCTCGGCCAGCCCGTCGGCGCGTGCCGCATGTGCCTGGTGGAAATCGAGGGAATACCCAAGCTGCAGACCGGCTGCTCGACACCGGTAAAGGACGGCATGGTCGTGCACACGCAGACCGAGCGCGTGAAAGAGGCACAGAACGCCGTGGTGGAGTTCCTGCTGATCAACCATCCCCTCGACTGCCCCGTTTGCGACAAGGGCGGTGAGTGCCCGCTGCAGGACATAACCTTCGGCTGGGGCAAGGGAACCTCACGCTTCATCGAGCCCAAGCGCCATTTCGTCAAGCCCCTCGCACTGTCGCCCACTATTGCGATCGACCGCGAGCGCTGCATCCTCTGCTACCGCTGCGTGCGCTTCAGCCAGGAGATATCGGAGGACCACCAGCTGGTGCTGCTGGAGCGTGGCGCGCACTCGTATGTGTCCACCTTCGACGGGCACCCATACGTGGCGCCGTTCAGCGGCAACATCGTGGAGCTGTGCCCCGTCGGCGCGCTGACCTCCCAGCCATACCGCTTCCGCGCGAGGCCGTGGGACATCGAGGACGCGGGGTCGGTGTGCACCCTGTGCCCGGCGCAGTGCAACGTGACGCTGACCGTGCGCGACGAGCGCGTGCTGCGCGTGCTCGCACACGAGAACACCGAGGTGGACGACGGCTGGCTGTGCGACCGCGGTCGCTTCGCCTATCCGTACCTCGGCGGCGACGAGCGCATAACAGAGCCGCTGCTGCGCGACGGCGGGGAGCTGCGACCGGTGTCCTGGGAGCGCGCGCTGGAGGAGGCCGCAGCAGGACTGCGGCGCGCAGGAGCACGCACCGGCGCGCTGGCAGGCGGGGGCGCGACCAACGAGGAGGGGGAACTGCTCGCGCGCCTGATGCGCGAGACGCTTGACTCCCCGCACCTGGACTCGCGCGTGGCGGGAACGCTGCCGCTGGAGATACACCGCGCGCTGAACGACCCAAGCCTGCAGGCCAAGGTGAGCGACCTCGAGTTTGCACACGCTGTTCTACTGCTGGACTGCGAACCGGTGGCGGACGCGGCGATCCTCGACTTGCGCATCCGCAAGGGCGCGCGGCGCCACGGCATGAAGGTCGTGCGCGCCAGCGCCGCCGACCTGCTGGACGGGAACGACATCGGCGAGCTGACCAAAACGCTTGCCGCAGCCGGCGAGGAGGTCGTGGTGCTGTGGCACGAACGCCTCACCGCGGGCCCCGACGGCGAGCGCGCCGCGCAGGCGCTGCTCGACCTCGCCGCGACGCTCTCGCTGGCCGAGACCGACGGCGCCGGGCTGATGGAAATCCCCGCGCACGCAAACGGACGCGGGCTGCGCGAGGCGGGCGTGCTGCCCAACGCCGGCCCGGGGCTAAGCGACGTCGCGCGGGCGGGCCTTGACGCGCACGGGATCGCCCGGGCGCTGGTGGAGGGCGAGCTGAACGCGGTGTACCTGCTGGAGACCGACCCACTGGAGGATCCTGCGGCCAGCCCGCAGTGGCCGCAGGCGCTGGAGCGCGCGAGCACCGTCGTGGCGCACGCGATGTTCCTCACCGACGGCCTGCGCGAGCACGCCAACGTGGTCTTCCCGGCGCAGGCGTACGCGGAGAAGAAGGGCACCATCGTGCACCCCAGCGGTCTCGTGCAGCGCCTGCGCCCGGCCGTCGCCCAGCTGGGCGCGACGCGCGCGGAGTCCGAGGTACTGAGCGAGCTGACCGCAGCGCTGGCCGCACACACCGTGGCGGTGGGCGCATGATCGCGCTGACCGGCCTCACCGTGGCGGTGAGCGCATGATCGCTGTCGTCGGCTACTACGAAACGTGGTGGATCCAGATCCTCAAGGCGATCGTCATTTTCGCCGTCGCGCTGCAGCTCGTCCCCGTCGTGCTGCTCGCCGAGCGCAAGCTGCTGGGGCGCTTTCAGTCGCGCTATGGCCCCAACCGCGTCGGTCCCTACGGCGCGCTGCAGCCGCTCGCGGACATTCTGAAGCTGCTCACCAAGGAGCAGTTTCGCCCCCGCAGCTCGATCGGCTTCCTGTTCGTGCTGGCGCCGGTCCTCTCAATCCTCACGGCCGTCGCGGCGTTCGCGATCATCCCCTTCGGCGACGTGCAGAACATCTTCGGCACGCCCGTGGGGCTGTATGGGATCGACGTGTCGATCGGCCCGCTGTATCTGTTCGCGCTGGGCGCGATCGCCTTCTACGGGATCATGCTGGGCGGCTGGTCCTCGGGCTCGAAGTACTCGTTCCTGGGCGCGATGCGCGGCGCGGCGCAGCTGATCTCCTACGAGGTCTCGCAGGGGCTGGCGCTGGTGGGCGTGATCTTCACCGCGCAGACGCTGTCGCTGGTGGGGATCGTGCACGCGCAGGAAGGCATGTGGTACATCGTGCCGCAGTTCTTCGGCTTTCTGATCTTCCTGACGGCGAGCTTCGCCGAGACCAACCGCGCGCCGTTTGACCTGACCGAGGCCGACGCGGAGCTGGTGGGCGGCTACAACACCGAGTACGGTGGCGGGCGCTTCGCGAGCTACTACTTCGCCGAGTACCTGAACGTGCTGGTGGTGTCGGGCATCGTCACGACCGTGTTCCTCGGCGGCTGGCTGTTGCCGTTCGGCATCCACCCCCCCGGTTGGGTGGATCCCTTCGTGGTGCTGTTCAAGATGGGGCTGATCACGTTCCTGTTCATCTGGGTGCGCGCGACGCTGCCGCGCTTGCGGTATGACCAGCTGATGAGCTTCGGCTGGAAGGTGCTGCTGCCGCTGGCAACACTCAACGCGCTCGTGACGGCAGTGCTCGTGGTGGTGACGCACTGATGTGGAGCCCCGGCGATGACATCATCGAGGTCCAGCGCACCCCCGCACCGGGCCCCACACGCAGCACGTGGCGCACCTTCGTGGAGACGCTGCGCGGGCTGGCGACGACATTCGGGCGCTTCACCGAAACGCCCGTCACCGTGCAGTACCCCGAGCAGAAGACGCCCGTGTATCCACGCTTTCGCGGCCGCCACAAGCTGCACCGCTTCGAGGACACCCACCTTGAGAAGTGCGTGGGCTGCTCGCTGTGCGCCGCCGCCTGCCCCGCGGACTGCATCCGCGTGGTGGCCGCAGAGAACACGCCGGAAAACCGCGTGTCGGCCGGCGAGCGATACGCGGCGGTGTACGAGATCAACATGTCGCGCTGCATCTTCTGCGGCTACTGCGAGGTGGCGTGTCCCTTCGACGCGATCACCATGGGCCACGACTACGAGCTTTCGGACTACAGCCGCTCAGACCTGATCTTCACCAAGGAGATGCTGCTGGCCGAGCCGCTGGAGCGCACTCCACTGAGGAACGAGGGGGAGTAGTGGAGATGCCGCGCCGCGTCGCCAGCCGTTCGATCGCCTGCCTCTGCCCCGTCCTCTGCCTGCGGGAGGATGGCCGGGCGTGAGCGCGATCATGTTCTTCATCGCCGCCACCGGCGCGATCGCCGGCGCGATCGGCGTGGTGATGCTGCGCGATGCCTTCTTCAGCGTGCTGGCGCTGGTGGGCCACCTGATCTCGCTGGCGATCCTCTTCCTGCTGCTGCGCGCGGAGTTCGTCGCCGCCGTGCAGGTCGTCGTGTACGCCGGCGCGGTGATGGTGCTCTACGTGTTCGTCGTCGCCTACGTGGGCGAGGAGGGCCAGTCCCTCGGCGCGCGCCTGCGCGGCCCGGGGGGCGCCAACCTGCGCCTCGGCGGCGCGCTGCTCGGCGGGGCGGTGCTGGTGGAGCTGCTGATCGCGCTGCTGGGCACTGGCCTTGAGGCGATCAACGGCTACGGCGCGCCGTACGCTCCCGGCCCACGCACATATGGCACGCCCGCCTACATCGGCCAGCTCCTGCTGACGCGCTTCCTGCTGGCGTTCGAGGTGGCCTCCTTCCTGCTGTTGATCGCCGCCGTGGGCGCGGTCGTGCTGGCGCGTCGCCGCGGCGGGCTCGAGGAAGAGGAGCGACGCTTTGCCCCAATCGACCTGGTGCGCCCACAGGGCACGGGGACGATGGCCGAGGGCGTGGGCGGGAGGCATCGGTGAGCATCGCGTGGTACCTCGCCGTTTCGGCGATCGTCTTCAGCCTGGGCGCCGTGGGCGTGATGGTCCGGCGCAACCCGCTCGTGGTGCTGCTGTGCCTGGAGCTGATGCTCAACGGCGCCAACCTGGCGCTGATCGCCTTCGCGCGCATGTGGGGCAACGGCGACGGGCAGATCCTGGCGCTGATCGTGATGACCGTCGCGGCGTGCGAGGTGTGCATCGGACTGGGCATGATCGTCGCGATCTACCGCCGCCACCTGCCCATCGATGTCGATGAGCTGCGGGAGTTGCAGGGATGACGCAGGGGGGCGCGGCGTGAACGCCACCACTTACGGCTGGCTGGTGCTCCTCTTCCCGCTGCTCGGCACCCTGATCGTGGCCTTCGGCTACCGCGTGCTGCCCGGACGCACGGCGGGGTGGATCGGCACGGGCGCGATCTTCCTCGCCTTCCTCGCGGCGGTGGGCGCGCTGGTGCAGATGCAGAGCCTCGCGCCGGCGCAGCGCGAGCTGACCTCGACGCTGTGGAACTACGCCAACACCGTGGGCGTGGACGCGCAGCTGGGGATCCTGGTGGACCCGCTGTCGGTGTTCATGATCCTGATCGTCAGCGGGGTGTCCACGCTGATCCACCTGTACTCGATCTCCTACATGGACAAGGACCGCGGCTTCAACCGCTACTTCGCCTACCTCAATTTCTTCGTCTTCTCGATGCTGCTGCTGGTGCTGGCCGGGAACTTCCTGCTGTTGATCGTGGGGTGGGCGTTCGTGGGCGCCGCCTCCTACCTCTTGATCAGCTTCTGGTACCGCCGCACGACCGCCACGAAGGCGGGGATCAAGGCGTTTGTGATCAACGTCGTGGGCGACGTGGGGCTGGTGCTGGGGACGTACTTCATCTTCAAGCACACAGGGACGCTGGAATTCCTGAAGACCTTCCAGCGCGCGCCGCACGTGTTCTCCAAGGGCGAAGGCGACATCGTCGCAGGGTGCGTGCTGCTGCTGGTGGGGGCGTTCGCGAAGTCCGCGCAGATCCCCCTGCACACGTGGCTGCCCGATGCGATGGAGGGCCCCACGCCCGTCTCGGCGCTGATCCACGCGGCGACGATGGTGACCGCGGGGGTGTACCTGATCGCGCGTATGCACACGCTCTTCGAACTGGCCCCGGCCGCGCAGGACGTGGGCGCGTGCATCGGCGCGCTGACGCTGTTCATCGCCGGCACCATCGGCCTGGTGCAGACCGACATCAAGCGCGTGATCGCGTACTCCACGATGTCGCAGATCGGCTACATGATCATGGGCGTCTCGGTGGGGGCGTACGCGGCGGGGCTGTTTCACCTGATGACCCACGCCTTCTTCAAGGCGCTGCTGTTCATGGCCGCGGGCAGCATCATCGGCGCGATGGGCGGAGAGCAGTCGCTCAACCGCATGGGGGGCTTTCGCAAGGCGATGCCCTTCACCTTCGCCTGCTTTGTGATCGGCGGGCTGGCGCTGTCGGGCATCCCGCCCTTCTCCGGGTTCTTCTCCAAGGACGAGATCCTGCTCGTGACGGGCGAGCGCGGCGGCTGGCACTGGGGGCTATACGTGATCGGCTATATCGGCGCGTTCCTCACCGCCGTCTACACCTTCCGGATGATCTTCCGCGCCTTCTACGGCGACCCCGTGCCCGCGGCGAAGGAGCTTGAATTGGAATCCCACCCACCCGCCCCCCACCGGGCCCACATCCACCACGCCGAGCACCCCACCAACCCCGCCACCGGCGAAGTGGAGGACCTGGATGTGGGCTTCCCCGGCCCCACTCACGCGATCGCCGAACGCGAGTGGCCGATGAAGATCGCGATGAGCGTGCTGGCGGTCGGCGCGGTCGGCCTGGGGCTGTTGCAGATCCCCAACGTGGACTTCGTGATCGACGACTTCCTGCGCCCCACCTTCGCCACCTCGCCGCTGTATGAACCGCACACCAAGGACGGGCTGCTGGTCTTCGGCCTCACCCTGGGCACGCTGCTGGGGCTGGCTGGCATCGCGCTGGCCTACCGCATCTGGGTACAGCGGCCGGGCACCGCGGCGGCGCTGCAGAAGCGCTGGCACGCCATATACGAGCTGCTGTTCCACAAGTGGTGGTTCGACGAGGCGATCGACGCCCTCGTGGTGCGCCCGATGGCCGCTACAGGCCGCTTCGCCGCAGGCACCTTCGAGCGCGCCGTGATCGAGGGCGGCCTGGTGGACGGAACCGTCGGCGTGGTGCGCGCCGGGTCGGCCGCGGTGCGCGCGGTGCAGAGCGGCTTGGTGCGCTACTACGCAGCGCTTTTGGTGCTGGGCGTGGCAGCCGTGGGCCTCTACTTCCTCCTTCAGTCCTGATGCCGCTCTCGATCCTCATATGGCTGCCCGCGGTGTGCGGTGTCGTGGGTGCTCTGTTCTCCCTCGCCTCGGCACGCTCCGGCGGCACGACGGAGGCGCAGACCGACGCTCCCGCGACCACGCGCACCGAACGCATCCCCGGCGCCCTGGCGCTCTTCGGCTCGCTGGCGGCGCTGGGCATCGCGATCGCCTACATCGCCGAATACTCGCCAGGCACGCGCGGGCTGACCCACGTCACGGACGTGGTGTGGATCGCCGAACTGGGCATCCACTACAAGCTCGGCATCGACGGCCTCAACGTGATGCTGCTGGGCTTGACGACGCTGCTGTTCGCGATGGCCACCCTGGCGGCGAACCTGCGCCAGTGGGAGCGGCCAAGGCTCTTCTACTTCTTCTTCATGCTCGCCGAGTCCGCCGTGCTGGGCGCGTTCCTGGCCCAGGACCTGGCGCTGTTCGTGGTGTTCTTCGACCTGATGCTGATCCCCTTCTACTTCCTGATCGGAATATGGGGAGGCCCACCCACCCACGGCCGCACCACCAACCCCCCACCCACCCGGGGCGAGCGCCCCGAGCGTGTGCAGGCAACACTGAAGCTGGTGATTTACACGATGGTCGGCTCGCTGCTGATGTTGGCGGCGGCGATCGCGACTGGAGTGCTGGCGAGCGAACAGAACGGCACCCACATCACTTTCGTGCTCTCAAGCCTCCAGGGGCTGCCCCTCAGCCGCGGCTCGCAGGAGTGGATCTTCCTCTTCTTCGCCGCCGCTTTCCTCGTGAAGATGCCCGCGTTCCCCTTGCACGGCTGGATGCCCGACGGCTACCGCACGATGCCGATCGAGGTGCTGATGGTGTTCTCGGGCGTCCTCTCAAAGGTCGGCGCGTACGGCTTCCTGCGCATCGCCCTGCCGCTCTTCCCGCAGGCGGCGGCGCACTTCCAGACGCTGATGCTGCTGATCGCGCTGGCCTCGATCCTGTACGGGTCGGTGGTGGCCTTCACACAAACCGACGCGCGCCTGATCGCGGGGTACTCATCGGTCGCCCAGATGGGCTTCATCACGCTGGGCATCTTCGCGCTGAACCCCCAGGGCGCGCAGGGAGCGCTGCTGCAGATGGTCAACCACGGCCTCGTCGTCGCGCCGCTGCTGTTCATCGTCGCGGTGCTCGCCCGTCGTGCGGGCGGCTCTGAAGACATCCGCGAGATGGGCGGCATCGCCTTCCGCGCGCCGGTGCTTGCGGCGGTGTTCCTGATCGTCGCGCTGGCCACGCTGGCGATGCCGGGGTCGGCCAACTTCGTCGGCGAGTTCCTGATCCTGCTGGGCGTCTTCCAGACCAAGCTGGCGATCGCCGTAATCGCCTTCGCGGGCGTTGCGATGGCGAGCGTGTACGCCCTGCGCCTCTTCATCCGCGCGATGCACAACCGCGTGGGCAAGCGCGTCGAGTCCCGCGACATCGGCCTGTGGGACCGCCTGGTGCTGGTGCCGGTGGTGCTGGTGATCCTGTTCTTCGCCGTGTACCCGCAACTGGCGCTGCGCCGCAGCGAAGCCTCTGTGAAGGCGGCCGTGGCCCCGGCGCACGTAGCGCTGTACTCGTCCACAGCCTCTGCGAGCGTGACACCATGACCCCCCTGCTCGCGACCCTCAAGGGCCCCCACGTGGACTTCGCCGGGCTCTCCCCGATCCTGGCTCTGCTGGGCGGCGCGATCGTAGTGCTGCTCGTCGGCCTGCTCGGCTCGCGCTGGGTGCGCGCCCAGGCAGTCCCCGCCCTCACCCTCCTCGCCCTCGCCGCGGCGCTGGGGCTGAGCATCTGGCAGTGGGGCGAAGAGAAGTCGATCCTCGCCGGCGCCCTGCGCGTGGACTCCCTGTCGCTGGCGCTCAACTTCATCCTGCTCGCCGGGGGCATGGCCACCGTGCTGCTGGCGTGGCGCTCGCTGGCCGCCCGCGAAGCGGCGCACGGCGAGTTTCACGCCCTGCTTTTGACCTCGATCGGCGGCATGGCGCTGCTGGCCGCCGCGCAGAACACGGTGATGCTGTTCGTGGGCCTCGAGCTCCTGTCGATCCCCCTCTACGTCTTGTGCGCCACCGAAATGCGCCGCGAGCACTCGCTGGAGTCCGGCCTGAAGTATCTGATCGTCGGCTCCGTGGGCTCGGCCACCCTGCTCTACGGGCTGGCGCTGATCTACGGCGCGACCGGCCAGACCGACTTCGCCGCGATCTCCGCCGCCATCGCCGCCCACGGGCTGGGCAGCGACGTGCTGCTGCTCACCGGCGTCGCGCTGTGCATGGCGGGGCTGTGCTTCAAGTCCTCGGTGGCTCCCTTCCACCAGTGGACCCCCGATGTCTACGAGGGCGCCCCCACCCCAGTCACGGCCTTCATGGCAGTAGCGACCAAGGTCGCCGCGCTGGGTGTCTTCCTGCGCTTCTTCGACGTCGCCCTGATCGAAGCGCAGAGCAGCTGGGGCCCGGCGCTGGCGACGCTCGCCGCGATCACCATCATCGTGGGCAACGTGGGTGCGCTGAACCAGTCCTCGCTGAAGCGCATGCTCGCCTACTCCTCCGTCGCGCAGGCCGGTTACATGCTGGCGGGCGTCGTCGTCTCCACGCAGCTCGGCGTGCGCGCCACCGTCTTCTACCTCGCCGTCTACCTCTTCATGAACATGGCGGCCTTCGCCACCATCATCGCCCGCGAGCGCACCACCGGGCTGGGCGACAGCATCGACTCCGTGGCCGGCCTGGGCCGCACCCACCCCTGGCTGGCGTGGCCGCTGACGATCTCGATGCTGTCCCTCGCCGGCATCCCCGCCACGGCGGGCTTCGTCGGCAAGTTCTACCTCATCGACGCCGCTATCTCCAACGGCTACACCTGGCTGGGAGTGGTGATCGTGATCGGCTCGATGATCTCCCTCGGCTACTACCTGCCGGTGATCGCGGCGATGTGGATGCGCGAGGCGCCCACTCTCGGCAGCGGCGCACGCGAGGGCGCCACGGCACTCTCGGGAGCAGCCCTACCCGCAATCGCCGGCGGCTCTCCCGAGCTGGACGGGGAGCCGGCCAGTGGCGAGACTGTGAGCGGCCCGCAGCCGGAGGTCGTGTTCGTGGCGGTCCTCGCGGGCGCCGCCACCATCTTCTTCGGCATCCTCCCCCAGCCGCTGTTCAACCTCGTGCACGGCGCGGGCAGCGCGCTGGGGCTCTTTTAGTAAAGGCGTGGTCCGCGCGACCGGGGGTTAGCGCGAACATCCGCACGCATGTGGGGGCAGCTGACCGCTCGCGAGCGGCGGCTGGGCCGCAACGGGGTTGACTTACGGGCACGATCCCCTAAGCTCCCGCTTTTCCGGTTGATGGATCTTAGAGACTTGGGGGAGCATGACTCAGCAGGGCAAGCGCGAAGAAGCCCCATCAGATCCGCCCTCCCCGCCGACGGACGCCGCGGAGGCGCCGCGGCAGGACGGAGTCTGGGATCGCCTCGTGCGCTTCCTGACCAACACCAAGAACGCCGTCCTGACCCTCGGCGCCCTCGCCGCCGCCGTCAGCGCGATACTCGTACTCACACACTCATCCTCACCGCCTGCGCTCAAGGTCGACTTCGACAGACTCAAGGTCGACGACCCCATGTCACTCGCAGAGTTCGATGACAGGGCCGAATCCCAGCGGGTGAAGCTGGCAGGCTTACCCAGTCAGCCAACAGCCTTCGTGGCCTCCTATCGACCGGCTCGCCCCATGAATCCAACCTCCGCCAGGTCGGCGCCCTCCACCGCTGAGGTGGTCTACTCAAGGCCGCTTGGCGTCCCGAGCACATCAAGCCTCACGACCACAGAAACCTCGACCGAAGTCAAAGTGACCTCGACTCCCGAGGACACGTCAACCGAAGAATCCTCGACCGAGGTCACCAGTCTCTCCACCACCGAGGAAGAAACGGCCGACGAAACGGAAACGGGCACGAGCGGCAATCCGACCTCGACCCTTGCCATACCGCGACCAGCGACGCCGTTCATCTCGGTCGGCGGTGTGCCCACAAGGGAAGGAACCGGAGCCTCCCCGGCGCTGGTCCATCAGGTCGCGACGGCCCTCTCGAAGATACACTCCTCCCGGCGGGCAAGGTTGGCGCTTCCCTCTAAATGCGAATCATCCACATGCCCGGCCACGAGGTCGCTGTATGAGCACGCACTCGCCTACTACCCCAACCCCGTCACCGCGGCCAAAGAGGTGGCAAGAGCCTTCGCAGACTCACGCGGCGAGGTGATCGACCACAGGTTCCATCCCATCGGGGCGACGGTCCTCTACACGGTCGATCTCGTCGGATTCGCACATCAGGAGGCGATCCTGGTGTGGTCGCTGTGGTCGCGGGGCGCCACTGCACCACTGACGAAGACATGGCAGCAGCACGAGATCGCCACGGAGGTGGAACCGCAGCGGGAAGACGTGACGGTTCCCGGTCGGTTCTGGGTTCCCGTGCCAGCCCGGGGGGGCGAATACGAAGTCCATCTGAGCGTGTACAGCAGCGACGGCGTCGAACGCGGCGAAATGGAAACAGAACCATTTCGCTGATACACACGGCTTGCTCCGAGCGCCCGCTGTCCCGTTCTGAGCCGCCCGCGTTCCGCGGGCCTCAATGCCTCCGCTACAGCCGGCCGCTCTCGCGCGCAGCCGCCTCGGCGTCCTGCAACTGGCGCTCGATCAGGTCCAGACCGGCGTCCCAGAAGCCGGGGTCGGCGAGGTCGACACCGACGATCGCGCCCAACTCCTGCGGCGAGCGCGAGCCGCCGGCTGCCAGCATCTCCAGGTACCGGGGTACGAAGTCGGGGCCCTGCTGCTCGTAGCGCTGGTAGACGGAGAGCGCCAGGAGCTGGCCGTAGGCGTAGGCGTAGACGTAGCCGGGGGTGTTGATGAAGTGGGGGATATACGACCACCACGTGCGGTAGCCCTCGGTGATCTCCACGGAGTCGCCCAGCATCTCCGCCTGGCTCTCGGCCCACAGCTCGCCCAGGCGCTCCACTGAGAGCTCGCCCTGCTCGCGGCGCGCAGTGTGGGCCAACTCCTCGAAGCGGTTCATCGCCACCTGGCGGAACACAGTGGCGATCGCCCCCTCCAGGTTCTCCGCCAGCAGCGCCAGGCGCGACTGCGGCGAGCTGTCCTCCTCCAGGAGGCGGCCGAAAACGATCGTCTCGCCGAACACCGAAGCGGTCTCGGCCAGGGTCAGCGGCGTACCCTGGTGGAAGATCCCCTGGCGCGCCGCCAGGGCGAAGTGCACGCCGTGGCCCAGCTCGTGCGCCAAGGTCAGCACGTCGCGCCGGCGCGCGGTGTAGTTGAGCATCACGTAGGGGTGCACCGCCGGGGTGGCCGAAGCGCAGAAGGCTCCCCCGCGCTTGCCCGGGCGCACGGGGGCGTCGATCCAGCGCTCGTTGTAGAAGCGCCCCACCAGCTCGCCCAACTCGGGCGAGAAGGAGGCGTAGCAGTCCTGCACCAGCTCGCACGCCTGCGCGTAGGTGAACGTCACCTCGTCCGCGGTGACAGCTGCCATGCGGTCGTAGTCGGCCAGCCGCTCCACCCCCAGCAGCCTGGCCTTCAGGCGGTACCAGCGCTGGGGCAGTTCATAGCGTGCCCGCACCGCCGCGATCAGCGCCTGCACCGACTCGTCGCTGGCCTCGTTGGCGAGGTTGCGAGCCGCCAGCCAGTTGGGGTAGTGGCGCAGGCGATCGTCGGTGGCCTTGTCGGCCAGTAGCGTGTTGAACACGTACCCGCGCGTGCGCAGTCCGGGGGCCAGCGCCACCGTGACGGACTCGGCAGTGCTGCGCCGCACCTCGCGGTCTGCCAGCGCCAGGCGGCTCAGCGCGACGTCCAGGGCGACCTTCTCCCCGGGCAACTCCACCTCGATCGCCGAGGTCAGCTCCTCGAACAGCCGTGCCCATGCGTTCGAGCCCGTGACGGACTTCTCGGCCATCACCTTCTCCTCAGGCTCGCTCAGCAGGTGTTCGCGGTAGCGGCGTACGTTCTCCAGGTGGTGGCGAGCAAACTCAAGCTCCTCCCCCTGCACCAACCGCTGCGCCTCCTCATCGCCCAGCGCGGCCCACTCCAAATCAAAAAAAAGAAGCTTCGTCTCGATCGACGTTCCCAGCTCCTGCACGCGCTGCAACAGTGCACCCCGGGTCGGATCGGCCGTGTCGGTGGAGAAGCGCAGCGCCGCATACGTCCCCGCGCGGCTCACGTTGTCGTGGATCGCCGCCAGCTCGTGCATCGCCTGCGCCAGGCCCGGCCCGTCGAGCTTCGCCAGCTTGCCGGCGTAGCGCTCGGCGAAGGCTTCTGCGCGCGCGAGTGCGTCGGCGAGCTGGCGCTCCACACCCGCCTCGCCCTCGCCGTCCACGAGCGGGTTCAGATCCCAGGCGGCCTGCTCCAGCTCGGGGTCGGTGGGCTCGGTGCTCGTCGTGGCCATCGTGGGCAGCAGCTTATAGCGATGCGCTGCGACGCCCGACCCGGTCGGTAGCATCGTCCGCCCCGTGCACCCCACCACTCCCACAGTCTTCCTGATCGCCCGCCCCTCGATCGATGTGGAAGGCATGCAGGGCTACCTGCGAGACGTGGGCGGAGAGTCTTGGCTGGAGCGCCGTCTGAGCGAGGCTGGCGGCGCCGAAGAGGCCGTCAACGGCGGCGAGCTGCTGGTCGAGTTCGGCGGCCGCGCCTGCTACCGCAGCTGGGAGCCCGGCCTGAACCCCAACGTCTCGCGCGTACGCACCGACCAGCGCGAGTACTTCGCCAACATCCTGCGCTCCGCGCACGGCAGCGTGCTGGAGCACGCCAACTACTCCTTCGCCCTGCGGAATGTTTCGCGGGTTTTCACTCACGAGCTTGTACGACATCGTGCCGGATCTGCCTTCAGCCAGGAGAGCCTGCGCTATGTGCGCCTCGCCGACATCGGCTTCCGCGTGCCCCCCGCGCTGGAGCCCGTGCGCGAGCAGGTTCTCTCGCTGGTGGAGCAGCTGGAGGAGTTCCAGGTGAGCGCGGCCCACGCGCTGGGCATCGACGGGGAGGGCGTACCCTTCCACGTCAAGAAAGAGGTCACCTCCGCGCTGCGCCGTCTGGCTCCCCTGGGGCTGTCCACCGACATTGTGTGGACCGCCAACGCCCGCACCCTGCGCCACGTGATCGAGATGCGCACGGCCGAGGGCGCTGAGGAGGAGCTGCGGCTGGTGTTCGATCGGATCGCCCGCCTCATGCAGGCCGAGGCGCCCGGGCTCTTCCAGGATTTCGTGCGCCAGGACGACGGCGCGTGGGTGCCTGAGCACCGCAAGGTTTAGAGCGGTTCAGCTCCTGTTCGGGTCGGTTCTGTCGAGGCCTGTCAAAAGTCCCGCTGCTAGGGCGCCACCGGGACCACCGCCACCGGGCCGTCTGCGACGGGCAGCTGCGCGGTGTCGCACACTGCATCCGGCAGGCGCTCCACATGGGCGATGAGCTCGAGGAAGGCGTCCGCGGTCTCCAGGAACCCGATGCGCGGCGTGCGGTAGTGCATCGGCACCACCCACCGCGGCTCAAGGCGCTCGACGATCGCCGCAGCCTGCTGCGCCCCGGCCGTGGGACCGCCCCCCACGGGGACGAACAGCAGGTCGACCGGCCCGATCGCCGCGGCCTGCTCCTCGCGCAGCGCGCGCTGGCCGAAGTCGCCGAAGTGACACACCCGCAGACCCTCCAGCTCGAAGGCGAAGATGGTGTTGGGCCCCCGTTCGGTGCCCGCCGCCTCGTCGTGCTCAGAGGCGACAGCCGTCACCTCGCCGATCGGCGAGGCCAGACGCCCTGCCGTCGAGCGCAGCACCACCGGGTCTCCGCCGACAACCTCCACGCCGTTGTGGTCGGCGTGCTCGTGGGTGACGAGCAGCAGCTCGGCCGTCAGCCCCTCGATCGCCGGATACTCGAACTGCATCCCGCGGCTCGCGAGCCCCGAGAGGTCCCCGAACGGGTCGATCGCCACCGTCGTCTCCGGCGTGCTCAGGCGAAACGCCGACTGTCCGTACCACTCGATCTGCATGCTCTTCCTTTCTCTGAGGCCTATAGGACTCATGTCGCCTCTGCGCGCCCCGGCCCGGAGCCAGTACAAACCCGTTCCCGTCAGGCAGTCCTCACGCGTCCATCGTGCGCGTACGCCACGCGCCCAGGGCGAGGAAGATGGCTAGCCACACCACCAGCACCACCGCCGCCGTGCCGCCGGACATAACCACGTTGGCGCCGCGGTCGCGCACCGGGCCGAAGTGGACCAGCGCCTCGCTGAGCACCCAGTCGCGGATGCCTCCCAGCGAGCTGATGCTGGCGATCAGCGGGCTGGCCACCAGCTGCCACCCGATCAGCGCGGTGATCGAAGCGGGCTTTGACCCCGTCAGCGCGGAGAACCCCACCGACACCACGCACACCACGCCTGTGGCCAGCAGCATGAAGCCCAGCCCTTCCAGGAGCAGCGAGGAGCTGGGCGTGGGCAGGTTCGAGGCGAAGATGAACGTACCGGCCACCAGCAGGAGGTATGAAGTGACGATCACCATCCAGCACAACGCCAGCGCCGCGGGAACGCGTGAGAAGAACAACTGAAGGCGCGAGCGGCCCGTCACCACCAGGTCCCGGAACACGCCCGCGGACACATCTCCCGTCCCGGCCTCCACGCCGATCAGGATCGCCGCCAGCGGGCAGAACAACAGCGCGATCACGCGCAGGCCATCGGTGAACGATTCGGTACCGCCCGCCGGTTCGTGCCTGAGCGGGTTGGAGGAGTGCTGAATGGCCTTGACGGTGAAGAACACAATCACCGGCGCAAGGGCCAGCACCAGCGCCCAGATAAGCGTGCCGCGCTTCTTGCGCAGCTTGAGTAGATCCGCGCTCGTCATCTGCGTCGCGATGGTGGCGTTCATGCCCTCACCCCCTCGGAGCTCGCGGGGCTGGCAGAGTCCCCGGGAGCGGCGGGGTCGGCGTCCAACCGCGCCGTGATCTCCAGGAAGCGCTGCTCGAGGCTGTGGCGCACAGGCTCCAGGCGCATCACCGCCAGGCCGGCCCCAACAAGGCGGGCATTGACCAGAGCGGCGCTCTCGGGCGCGCCGCTGAGCACCACGCGCAGGCCCTCGTCCGAGCGCTGTGCTTCGCGCACCAACTCGCTGCCCTCAAGCGTCGCCAGCGCCTGCTCGACGTCGTCCACGCCCACGATCAGCTCATGGCGCGCGCCTTCGCCACCCTGCGCCAGCTCCGCGATCGGACCCTGCGTGACGATCTTGCCGCGGTCCACGATTGCCGCCGCGTCGCATGTCTTTTCGACCTCGTCCAGCAGGTGCGAGGAGAGGAACACGGTGCGCCCCTCCTGCTCCACCATCTCACGGATCATCAGGCGGAACTCCTGGATGCCACCCGGGTCCAGGCCGTTGGTGGGCTCATCCAGGATCAGCAATTGTGGGTCGGCCAGCAGGCAGCGTGCCACGCCCAGGCGCTGGCGCATGCCCAGCGAGTAGCTCTTGACCTTGTCGTCCGCGCGGTCTGCGAGGCCCACCCGTGCGAGGGCGGGCACGATGCGCTCGTGTGCCTCGGGGCCACGCACGGCAGCGACGATGCGCAGGTTCTCCCGCCCCGACAGGTGCGGGTAGAAGCGGGGCTCCTCGACGATCGCGCCCACGCGCGCCAGCGCCGCGGCGCGCTCCTCGGGTACAGGACGGTCCAGCACACGCATGCTTCCGGCCGTTGCCTGGGTAAGACCGAGCAGCATCCGGATCAGCGTCGTCTTGCCCGCGCCATTGGGACCCAGAAAGCCAAATGCGCACCCTCGCGGCACCTGCAGGTCCACGCCCTCGACGGCGTTGCGCGTGCCAAAGCGCTTGGTCAGTCCGGTAGTCTCGATCGCCAGTCCCGTCGCTGGGAGACCTGGCATGCCATCTTGGTCAGCCGCCATCTGGGGGGAGCTTTGCAGCCTTAGATAAAGATCCGATTTAGAGTCTCTTCCGCGAAGCGCTTCTTGCCTCGCTCAGGGCCTGGACCGCTAATCCTCCTGCGCTAATCCTCCTGCGCCTGCAACTCCTTGATGCGCCCCTCCAGCTGGGCCATCACTTCGGGGTCGCGCAGTGTGGTCACGTCGCCCAGCGCGCGCCCCTCGGCCACATCGCGCAACAGCCGGCGCATGATCTTGCCCGAGCGCGTCTTGGGCAGGTCCTCGGCCCAGATGATGCGCTTGGGCCGCGCGAACTTGCCGATCCGCTGGGCCACCGCTTCGCGGATGCCCTCGACTGTTGCCTCGTCCTCGGAGGCGCCCGTCTGCAGCGTGACAAAGGCCACGATCGCCTGCCCGGAGTCCTCGTCGTGCTGGCCGATCACCGCCGCCTCGGCCACGTCTGGGTGCGCCACGATCGCGGACTCCACCTCGGCTGTCGAGAGGCGGTGCCCGGAGACGTTGACCACGTCGTCGATGCGCCCGATCACCCACAGGTAGCCGTCCTTGTCGCGCCGTGCAGCGTCGCCCACGAGATAGGTCTCCGGCCCGAAGCGACTGAAATAGGTCTGCACGTAGCGCTCGTCCTCCTTGTAGAGGGTGCGCAGCATCGAGGGCCACGGGTGGGTCAGCACCAGCAGTCCCTGGCCCTCGTCCAGCGGCTCGCCGGTGGACTCGCCCAACACCTGCGCCTGCACTCCGGGGAAGGGCTGGGTGGCGGAGCCCGGCTTGGTGGCCGTGATGCCTGGCAGCGGCGTGATCATGATCGCCCCTGTCTCGGTCTGCCACCACGTGTCCACGATCGGACAGCGTTCGCCGCCGATCACCTTGTGGTACCACAGCCACGCCTTGGGGTTGATCGGCTCGCCCACGCTGCCCAGCAGCCGCAGCGAGGAGAGGTCGTGCTCGCCCGGCCACTGCGCCCCCCACTTGATGCAGGCGCGGATCGCCGTCGGGGCGCAGTAGAGGGTGGTGACGCCGTAGCGCTCCACCAGCTCCCACCAGATGCCCTTGTGCGGGTAGTCCGGCGCGCCCTCCCACATCACCGAGGTGGCTCCGTTGCAGAGCGGGCCGTAGACGATGTAGGAGTGCCCGGTGACCCACCCCACGTCCGCTGCGCACCAGTAGACGTCAGACTCCGGCTTGAGGTCGAACACGTAGCGGTGGGTGGCCGACACTCCTGTCAGGTAGCCACCGGTGGTGTGCAGAATGCCCTTGGGCTTGGCCGTCGAGCCCGAGGTGTAGAGGATGTAGAGCGGATGCTCGGCGTCAAGCGGCTCCGCGGGGCACTCCGCTTCGGCGGCGTCCATGATGTCTTCGTAGTAGACGTCGCGCCCCTCCTTCATCGCACACGGGGTGCCCTTGCTCCGCACGACGATGATGGTCTCGAGCGTCGTCAGATTCCCCATCACCTCGTCCACGCGGTCCTTCACGGGCGCGGTCCTGCCCTTGCGCGCGGCGCCGTCGACCGTGATCAGCACGCGGGCCTCGGAGAACTCCATGCGCTCACGCACCGCCTCCGCTGAGAACCCTCCGAAGACGACGTTGTGCGGCGCGCCGATGCGCGCGCACGCCAGCATCGCCACGACCACCTCGGGGATCATCGGCAGGTAGATCCCCACCACATCGCCCTTGCGCACGCCCTGGTCCTTCAGGGCGTTGGCGAAGCGCTGCACCTCGGCCAGCAGTTCGGCGTAGGTGACGTCGCGCTCCTCCCCCGCCTCGCCGCGCCAGTGCAGCGCCACGCGCTCGCCCCTGCCGGCCTGCACGTGGCGGTCCAGGCAGTTGTACGAGACGTTCAGCTCGCCGCCGAGAAACCACTTGTAGAAGGGCGGGTTGGAGTCGTCCAGCACCGTGTCCCACGGCTTGAACCAGTGCAGCTCCCGCGCCTGTCTGGCCCACCACGCCTGCGGGTCGCGCGCGGCCTCTGCGTAAACGTCCGGGTCGTTCAGCAGAGCCTTGGCGCGAAACTCCGCAGGCGGATCGAAGCGCTCGATCTCGAGCAGCTTGCCGAGCTCGTCCGCGACGGTCTGGTCGTCCTCGGTGGTGGGCTTGGGTTCGGTTGCCATTCTCGCTCTCAGCGCTTGTCCAACGGCATCACGGGTAGCACGGTGCGTCCGAACGTCGAGTTTGTCACAACCGCAAACGACGCATACCAGGCGGCGGCGGCGGTCGCCAGGCCGACGTAGCCGCCCCAGTGGGTGACAGTGGTGTGCGGACCCACCGCGCCGATCGCCAACAGGATGAAGGTTGCGGTCAGCAGCACGAACACCGCCAGCACGGCTGCATTCACGCGCAGCGCCGCGACGGTCATGTAGGCCGTGAAGATCGCCCACGCCCACAGATACACGCCCACGGCGTGCCCGACGTTGCCACCGATCTGCTTGGCATAGAACACGTTGAGCGCCCAGAAGGAGATCCAGAATGCTCCGTATGAGCAGAACGCAACGGCGCCAAAGGTGTTGCCGGTGCGGAACTCCCAGATGCCCGCCACCAGCTGCACGATGCCGCCGTAAGCCAGCGCCAAGCCGAGAACGACGGGGGTGCCCTTTTCGCTGACCAGGTTGGCGTTGAACATCGACAACACGAACGTGGTCATGGCGAAGGCCGCGAGCCCGAGCGGTGCCGGGTTGGCGGGAGCCCACGAGCTCGCTCGCGCGGTCTCGTCCTGCACGGGCTCGCGCGGACGGATCGACTGCGGGGAGTCGGGACGGTGAATGGATGCTGCCTCCATGAGACCCTCCTTCACGCCGCCCCCAATGCCAGGCGGCATCGAGCTGTTCCGGATTTGACCCAACCCGGATCTTGATGTTTAGGGTGAGAACGAGGAACAGTGTCGAGCACCGCTACCACGTCCTCTCTACGATTGTTCCCGCAGAGGCGGTTACTCAATCATCGACGCGAGAGCGCTTGCGCCTGCGCCTGCTGGAGGACCTCACCGGCTGTGCCGGTTCGGGCGCGACGTCTGCGCCCGCGAGCGCCGCCTTGCCCGCCCCGCGGCGCTCGGCCGCCGAGGGCCACGGTATGGCCTCGCCGGCTGCCCAAGCGGGCGGCTCCGCCGCGCGCCCCATGAACATCAGCCCCGTCGCCGCCAGCCAGAAGGCCAGGATCAGCTCCTGCGCCAACCCGAAGAGCACTCCGAACGGAGTGAAGGCGAGCACCGCGGCGAAGATCCCGAGGATCATCATCCAGCGCGCGACCAGCCCGGTGCGTCCGGCGCTCAGCAGCACGATCGCCATGCCCACCGTCAGGCTGAGCCCCGCGAGCAGACCCACGTACTGCGTGACCTGCAGGCCGGTGCCCTGGATCAGAGCCTGATTGGCGGCGTGGGCGCTGAAGTCATGACCGGTTACGAAGTTGTGCGCCGTCACCGTCTGCACGATCGGGCGGACAAAGAAGACCGCCGCCATGCCCACCCCGCCGGCGAGCACGGCCGGACGAGCGACCGCCGTGGTCTCGGGCCTGCGAAAGCGCACCGCTCCCAGCAGGAAGAGCAGGACCAGCGTCAGAAAGACGACGGCCACCGTCTGCAGCACGCCGCCCGCGATCAGGCCAAAGGCGTGGTGGTCGATGAATGCAACCTCAGCCGCGCGCGGACTGACTGCCGGGTTGGGTTCGCCCCGCAGCGCCGGTGCGACCCCCTGCAGCAGACCCACCGTGGGAAGCGTCTTGAGCGTCGTGGTGAGGATGATCCCGCTCAGCAGGTAGAGCACGCCCGAGGCGGCAGCGGGCACGCTCAGGCGGGCACGCCGTTCGCTCTCCTGGGCTACCTGCGCGGCGATCTGCGCTCGGTCGTGCTTTGCGGAACCCTGCGCTCGCTCGCCGCTGGCGCCGTTCTTGGATTCTTCGATCTCCGCGTTTGCCGGGCATCGGTAGCGCAGTGTATGAGTTCGCCGCTACGATGACGTTCATGGAAAGCGGCGACCTGGGCGATCTGTTCGGGGATCCAGAGGAGCTTCAGCGGCGCCTGGCGGAGTTCGCCGCGCAGATGCAGGGGCAGCAGGCTCTGGCGTGGGCCGACAACGCGATCAAGCTGGCCGTCGACATGACGGTGGCGTCGGTCAACCGCATCAACCTGCAGGGCAGCGCGGAGGCCCAGGCCGAACAGATCCGCTCGGTCATCGCGGTCGTTTTCCCCGAGGCCGTCACACTCGTGCGCGAGGCGCGCGAGGGGCTTCAGTAGGCGGGGCCTCCTCAGGCAGCACGCCGGCGCGCTCGGCCTCGCGCGAGACCCTGCCCGCGGCGATCACCTCGCCGAAGGAGCGGAAGCGGAAGATGAACACCACCGCCCCCAGGCCGACAAGCGCCGTGAAGGCGGCGATCGCGATCTGCTGACCCACCGAGTAGGCGGCGACCACGGCCGTCGGAGCCGTCGTGGCGAAGACCTTCACCAGCAGCGCCTGCTGCACGCCGGCCCCGCCGGGGGTCAGCGGCACCGCGCCGGCGACTTGGTTGACCGCGAACACGAGCAGCACGTTCTGCACTGAGGCCCCGACGCGGAACGCTTCGAGCATGAACCAGAAGGCCACGAAGCGGCACACCCACCCGGCGGCCTGCAGGGCCGCCACTTCGCGCAGGTAGCGGGGGCGGTCGGTCAGGATCGTCACACCCTGGCGCACGCGCGCCCAGAAGGCCTTGACGCGCACCGACAGCACGGCGAAGACCACCAGCCCCAGCACCGCCAGGGCCGTGATCAGGAACAGCGTGAAGCGGAAGTGCGCGGCCAGATAGGAGATGTCGAAGGAGTTCAGCTTGGAGAAGTCCGGCGGCTTGGGGAACACGCCCTGCGTGAATGCGAAGATCAGCACCACCACCCCCACGGCGATGTCGAACACGGACTCCACGAAGAACGCCGCCGCCACCGTGGGGTAGGTGGAGCCGGGGATCGAGCTGCGCGCGAGGAACAGCTTGATGATGTCCCCGCCGCGCGCCGGCACCACGTTGTTGAAGCCCACCGCGGCGAAGTACGCGCCCCAGATGCGCCGCCACTGAAAGCTCACGGCGGGATACGCAGCGCGCAGGCTGTTGAAGAAAGCGCGCGAGCGCAGCGTCAGGTTCAGTCCGAAGAAGACCAGACCCACCACCAGCGCCCCCCAGTGGACGGCGGCCAGGTCGGAGAAGAACTGCCCGACCGCTTCCAGGAAAGCGTTGACGCTATCGGCGATCGAGGTCGAGGCCAGAGCCATGGACACCGCTCAAGCGTACGGCGAGTCAAAGGCGCGCCGCAAGCAACGCTCCCGCGATCGCGACCATCGCCAGCGACATAGCCGCCAGGGCACCGTCGAGAGGTGCGAGAATGCCAGCGAGCGACAGCGGTTGGGTGCCGCCGTCGGAGAGCCTGCGCACCCCGCTGAGCGAAGCCGTGCGGCGGCGCAGCTCGCGAGCCGGCGTGCTGAGCCGCCGCTGGGCGACGCTCATCGCCAGGCAACCGGCGCAGATGAGCACCGCCGCAAGCGAGATCTTCAGGGCGTTGACGAAGTATCCGGTAAACGCCGGAAAGGCTCCCCAGCCGATGGCGAACCACAGGTTGCTGTGGAAACGCCCGCCCCACAGCTCGATGTTGTAGGCAAGCAGGAAGAGTCCCCCGACGAGCACCAGCGGGGCCAGCTCCCAGGAGACCGTCAGGACGCCCGCCACACCGATCGCCACCGCTCCCAGCAAACTGACAGCTGCCAGACTCACCAGCGCCCTGTCGGATAGGCCCGTGCGCAGCGGGCGATCGTGGAGCTCATCGAGTGCGTGCGCAGCCACGCCCACCGCGAGGGCAAACGCCGCCAGGCCCCACAGCAGGCGGTCGACATACACGTGCGGCGCGAGTGCGGCGCCGATGGCGAAGTAGCTCAGGTGCCAGGCCGTGTAGGGCGGGTGCAGCAGCGTCAGCACATCGCGCCAGCCCCCGCCGGGGAGTGCGTAGAAGGCCGGGCGCTCAGCGCGAGCGTCCGGGGGCTCCGGCAACTCCATGCGCTCCGGTAGCTCCGTGCGCTCCCGCTCCGGACCCTCGGGGCGCTCCGGGTTGGACGCAGGGCGCTCAGGCCTGGCTGCCATCGCGTGCGGATCGGGTCGCGGACATTACGATGCCCCCTCCAAGGCTCATCCGCCGGACCTCGACGTCCTCCAAACCAGCCTCCTGCCAGTACTCGACGATCCGCTCCAGCGGATGGAGCTCGTAGAAGCCCCTGATGCTGGGGCCGAGAAAGCGTCCCACCTCTCCCCACTCGCGCGAGACCGTGCGGCCCAGCAGCGGCAGCCCGATGGCCGTGTACAGGCGCCACGCCAGCCGCGGCAGCAGGCGCGGAGGGACCCCGAACTCCAGGTACCCCACGCGGCCGCCGGGCGCCACCACGCGCGCCAGCTCGCGCATCGTGGCCCGTGGGTCATCGACGTAGCGCAGCAGGTAGGTGAAGGTGAGCGCGCCGAAGCTCCCGTCAGCAAAGGGCAACTGCTCGGCCTGTCCCTCGACCAGCTCCACGCGGCGGGCCAGCTCGGGCCGCGCAGCGAAGCGCTTCCGCGCACCGGCCAGCATCTCGGTGCTCTGATCCAGGGCCACCACGGTGCAGTCGCTGCGCTGCAGCAGCGCAGCGGCGACCATCCCCGTTCCGGTGGCGACGTCGAGCACCCGCTCGCCCGCCGCGGGCGCCACCGCATTCACGAGGGCCCGGCGCCAGCGGGGATCCTGGCCAAAGCTGAACGCCGTCGCCACCTGGTCATAGCGTCGCGGCAGGCCACGGAACAGCTCGAGCGCCTGGCGCTTGCGAGCAGAGGCCGCGTGTCCAACGACAGGGGGAACGTCGGGACCCATGCGTGTGAATAACCTAGCGGTCATGGCGTACACCACAGCAGCAGCCAGAGCGCAACTGCTCGACTCCGTTGCAACGGCAGCCGATGAGATTGGCTCGGCCCTCACGTCGCTGGGGGAAGCCTACGAGCAGCTTGACGAGAGCAGCGCCGACCGGCTCGAAGAGGAGCTGTTTCGCCCCGTGCAGACGGCCTACGGCCGAATTCAGCGCACCCACGCCGCCTTCGCTGCCCGTCACGGCCTCTCCGGCCGCACCTTCCAGCCTGCCCCTCCGGGCGCTCCGTCAAAGGGCGTCAAGGGATTTCTCGACAGCGCCGTTGACGCCGTTGGCAAGGCCGACCTGGCGCTCGCCACCTTGCAGGACTCGATGCTCCCGGTCGAGGTCGGAGACGCCGAGCTGCGAGCGGGTCTCGAGGAGGTGCGCATGCTGCTCAGTCACGTCCGCGAGCGAGCGCGCCAGTTCGTACGCCTGCTGGGGCGTTAGGGGCCCCACGCAGCAATTCCTCCTTGCGCCGAATGCGTTCCTGCTGTGCGACCCAGAGTCGGATCCTGCGCTCGACCGGCCGTGTGTGCCCATTCATGGCGCCCTAACCCTCCTCGTAGGAAGATGGATGGTCAGCCGCCTGCCCCCACTTCGAGCGCTCGGCGCCGCTGGTCCGCACCGCACGCGGCGAGCTGACCGGGAGCCGCACAAGACGGTAACGTCGCACCTTCGGCCGCTCCCCCGCAGGTCGGGTTTCTGGCATCAGCAGCAAGCGTGATCTGGGCGGTGGTGGAGTCATGGTCGTTATATTCGCCACGTCCGTGCATATGCACATTGGACGGCGGTCCCAAATCAGCCCCACCATCCTGGACAAGCTGTCCAAAGGGGCCTGTGACATGGGGAAGACGGAGAGCATCTTGGGCGAAGACGGAGGGCCATGGTGGATCATCTGGGGCATGAGACTGCGAGAACCGATGCGGGTGCTGCTCGCCCCGACCAAGCCGCTGGGCGCGTGGCTGGAGCGTCTGGTCTCAGTCCAGGCTGCCGACCGGGCGGCGGCGCTGGGAGCCCAGGCCTTCGGCGCACTGATCCCCCTGCTGATCGTCTACGGCTCGGTCGTGCCAGTCGTTGACGCACGGCACTTTTCCGCGCGCCTCATCAACCTCCTGGGGCTCACAGGGGACGCCGGGCGCAGTGTGCAAGAGGTGCTCGCCCCCTCCTCAGGCGTGGCTCACAGCGTCACCGTGCTCAGCTTCGTGCTGGTCGTCGTCTCCTCGCTCTCACTGGCACGCGCCATGCAGCGCCTGTTCGAGGTCTCCTATGGGCTATCCCCCTCCGGTATCCGGGGCACGCCCTGGCATCTGCTGTGGATCGCCCTCGTCCCCCTCTATGTCACATTGCGACCCGCGTTCTCCGAACTTGCCAGCGGGTGGTGGCACTTGGCGGCGTCGCTCCTGCTGGCCACCATCGGATGGCTGGCGACGCCCTACATCCTCTTGGGCAGGCGTATGAGTTGGCAGCGTCTGCTCCCCGGCGCGGGGCTCACGGCGATCGGCATGACCGCCCTAGGCGCCGTGTCGGTGATCTACCTCCCCCACTCGGTCAGCTCCTCCGCACACCACTACGGCACCATCGGCGTGGCCTTCAGCCTGCTGAGCTGGCTGGTGCTCGCCGGGTTCGTGCTGGTGGGCACTGTGACCGCGGGATCGGTCGCCCTCGACCAGCTTGACGCGCGCCGCTCATCGCCCAAAACCGATGGGTAGGTCTGGTGGATAGGGCAGAATGGAACTATGGGCAAGGGTCCCACCTACACGGGCGGGAGCGTTGGCGGCATCCTCGGCAGTTTCGTGCCCGGCCTCTGGGGCGCCGGCGAGCTGTCCATGTGGTCGCTGCTGTTCTTCATGGTGGGCGGGATATTGGGGGTCTGGATCGCATACCGCCTGTTCGGCTGAGGTCGGATGGAGCCGTTGGGCGTAGGGCTCGCGGCTATGAATCCTCGGGTGGGCGGCGCTCACGCTTGCGTTCTGTCCCACGGCGCTTGGCCGCCAGGCGTCGCTCACGGGAAGCCGTGGTGGGACGCGTGGCACGGCGGCGCTTGGGCACGGCGAGCGCGCTCGCAAGCCGCTCACTCAAGCGTGCCAGAGCCAGTTCGCGGTTACGCGCCTGCGAGCGCGCGTCCTGCGCAATCGCCACCACCCGCGGCCCCAAACGCACCAGCAACAGCTCGCGCTGTGCGTCGCTCAGCGTCGAGGAGGCGAGCACGTCGAAGCTCGCTTCCACACGGGAGGCGGTGACGTTGGCGTGCTGGCCCCCCGGTCCGGAGGAGCGGCTAACGCGCACCGTCACCTCCGCGAGCGGGATCGTTAGCTCGCTGTCGATCGGCAGCCGTCGCTGAGGGGCTTCTGCGGCTTCGCTCAACGCAGGGACCGATCGCCGCGGTTGCTCTCCTCCTCAGAAGAGGCTGAGGTGGCCGGTGGAGATTTTGAAACCGTGGCCCGCCACGTTCGCGCAGCGAACCGAGGATGCGGTCAACTTGCAGGCGATGCCGTAGCGCGTCCAGGTCGAGCCCGGCCCCAGTGTCACGGGGATCGCGGAGGAGATGAGGTCGTCCTGGCTCTCGTCGACGAGCTCGGCGCGACCTGCGTGCCCCTGCCCGAGCTGCACGAAGGGATCACCGATGCCGTGCCTGGGCTTGGGGATGCCCACCGCCGAGCACTGCAGGCCCGGGTAGTCACCGTTGTGCGGAGCGCCTGTCCCGGGATCGAGCTCTGTCCCGGGAACCAAGGCGGCGATGCCACACACCACGTCCGCGGTCTTTGTCTGGAAGTTGACCGCGTGCGAAGAGGCATCGGCGACGACTGGCAGAGCTACCAGTGCTGCGATTGCGAGTAGGACAGAACGCACCATCCGGATAGCCTATGCGATGATGAGCGCTCCCGCTCATATTCCCTTCGGTGGGGCGAGCCGTCCCAGGACGAAGTCCACGTGTGCCGGGCTCTGAGAGACGACCGACTCGACATGGCTATTCACCGTTGTGCTGTTGGATCGCCTGGGTGGTCGAAGACTGATGCTCAGGTGATCGCGATTGCCTCCGAGCTCGTATGCTCGTGCTTGCCCGCGAGCAGGCAGGGCTAAAGCGGCGGGACCTGGTTATTGACCTGCGATCCGTGGTACAGATGGTCGTGGTCCTTGCAGGCGGTCGGGAAGGTGAACTGGACGCTGTCGCTGCGCACGCCGTTGTAGCTTGCGAACAGGGTCGCGTGGCCGCGGGTGCCGACCTTGCAGCGCGGGTCGGTGCTGCTCTTCACGCGGACGACGATCTTCATGATGTTCCCGGGCACACCCCACATCACCGCGTAGTGCGAGTGGTAGACCAGGTGGTGCTCGACCGTCATGACGATTAGGCGGTCGGGCTGGTGGCGGACACGGTCGACCTGACAGATGATCCCGGAGACGGTGTTTGCAGCCAGGTTGATGTCACCATGGCCACGGGCGAAGCTGCCGCTCGCCCCCGTGATCGGGGCACCCGTGTGGAAGCCCCATGGCGGAATCCCGCCGACGATGGGGATCTGAGCGCAGTACTGAACCGAGGATCCGGCGGCCGAGCCGGTCATGCCGATCAGTGCCAGCAGCGGCGTCAACGCCAAAACCAAAAGTCCAATGAGCCGCATGATGTAGCTCCCCCGCATCCCGAGGCTGGGGATAGCCGACGCATGTCTGACGCGCTCGCTAGCCGAAGCAGAGCCTCTATCGTCGTCGGCCTGGCTCATCGTGCGGAAGGGCTCATGGTGCTCAGGAGAAGAGGGAGCGTCCTCGCTTGGGGGTGAATGGTGCGCGGAGGTCTTCCTCGGTGAAGGGGCCCTCGGCGGTTCCGGTGGTGGCGTAGTGGTAGAGGGCAACCACGAAGGTTTGGCGTACGACACTCTGCGCAGCCACGATCGCGACCAGTGCCAGCCCGGCGAGGACGGCCAAAAAAATCATCGCTTCGGTGCTGCCCGCGGCAGGGATCGCCACAGCAGCTGCCACACCGAGGAGGAGGATCGCGATCGTTGTCCAGGCGGTGATGATGATTCCGCCCGCGATGCCCTCTCCCCAGCGCTCCTTGACCAAGCCGGCCGAGCGCTTCAGGCAGTCCACGGGCGAGCAGTCCTCAAGCGCAAGGATAGGGATCGCGAACAGGCTGGCAAGCGACCAGCCATAGCCCACGATACGCGCCACGATGCTGCCGCCCGCCGGGAGGCGGCTTGCGATCTGCTCGATCAGCAAGCCCACCAGCGCCGCGATCAGCGCCCACACAGCAATCCGCCCCACACGCCCGTAGGCGACCGCAAGCGCCTGCCTCGTGCTCAGGGGCCGTCCCTGCAGCGCCGAGGCCGCGGCCGCCGCGATCGCGGTGTTGATAAAGACGCTGGTGAACGTCAGCGGATAGGCCAGTAGAGCGGCCACCAGCAAGATATGCCCACGCGAAACCCTGGTGCCAGAGAAGACGCCGCCGAGGACCAGCAACAAGGCAAAGCCGGCCAGGCCCGCAAGAGCGCCGAGGACCGCGAGCCCCTTCAGCGTGTCGTCGTAGCCCACCAGCCGCCACGCCGCCCGCGTCAGACGCCACGAGCGGGCAATCCGCCCCTCGCCCGACGCGTAGGGCGTCCCGGGTGAGCGCTCAACTGTCACAGTCCCCATCTCATCGGACGACGAGACGGGTTTAGTTAGCGGCCATAAGCCAAAACCAACCAACCCCCGAGGCGGGTGATCCACCGGAGTACTTATTCACCGACTGGTCGGAGCAGCCGATTGAATGCACGTGCCTGGGTTGAGACGCGTGGATCGCTGCGCAAGAGCGTGCGCAGGGTTGATCCGTTGCGGTATCCCACGAGTGGTGCAATCTGGTCGTAGCTCATGGTGGTGGTGCGGCGCAGGTGGTGGGCGCGCTCGATGCGCACGCGCTTGACGATGTCGTGGGGCGCGAGGCCGATGCGGGTGCGTGTGTGGCGCTCAAGCGTGCGTCGTGTCGCGCCGAGCGCGGCGGCCACGTCGCTGATCGTGAAGCTCTCCTCGAGGTGGTCGCGGACCCAGTTCTCGAACTCTGCGGTGAGGCCGTCGACCATGGCGAGGTGGCTGATCGCGGCCTCGACACTGACGGCAGGACGCTCGTCGACTAGCAGGAAGCGCGCGACGGCGTCGGCGAGCTGAGGGCTGGCTCGGGAGACGAGGCTCATTGCCAGATCGATGTGGGCGAAGGCGGCGCCTGCGGAGCTGATTGGTCGCATCTGATACCGCGGCGTCGTCTAGCTTGCCGTGTCGTGAAGGCGCTTTATTACCGCGGCAGCAGCGGCGGCCTGGAATGGCGAGAGGACCCGGCGCCCGAAATCCTTACCCCGTCGGACGCGCTGGTCCGCAGACGGCCGTCCTCCCCTTCGACGAAGCCGCCGCTGCCCTGCCGAGCGCGGGGTTCAAGCCTGTCTTTGTCCGTGACCCCCTCAACCTCGACTGATGCCGAAGGTCCGCTTGCCTCGCGAGCCCAAACTGACCAGCGCCACGCATCGCTGCCGGACCGACCGCGCACGGCCCGCACAATAGTCGCTCGCGCCGTCTCAGATGGGAGGGCGCAAGGTATGGAAGGAGCGGTGTTTTTGTGGTTTGCTTGTCGTACCGACGGCCCAAGACGAGCGGTCGTCATATGCGACAAAAGGAGCTCTAATGAGTGCGACGGAGATTGACGAGGCAAAGCTCGAAGCCTTCATGGGGCAGGCGGTGACGGACATGGGCGCGATCATCAGCGGTCCGCTGATGCTGATCGGCGAGAAGCTCGGCCTCTACAAAGCGATGGCTCATGCGGGGCCGCTGACCTCGCAGGAAGTTGCGGAGCGTTCGGGTGCGGCGGAGCGATACGTTCGCGAGTGGCTGGGAAACCAGGCCGCGGGGGGCTATGTGGCCTACGACCCCGAGAGCGACCGCTACACGCTGCCGGACGAGCACGCTCTTGCGCTGGCCGACGAAGACAGCCCGTTCTACATCCTGGGCGTCTATGACTTGATCGCATCGTTGTATGCCGACGAAGATCAGATCATCGAGGCATTTCGCAGCGGCGAGGGGATGGGCTGGCACCAGCACGACCATCGCCTGTTCCGTGGCACCGAGCGATTCTTCCGGCCCGGTTACCGTGCCAACCTCGTCGCTGAGTGGATCCCGGCCCTGGACGGAGTCCAGGAGAAGCTGCAGCGCGGTGCCAAGGTCGCCGACGTGGGTTGCGGGCACGGAGCATCGACGATCATCATGGCCGAGGCATTCCCGAACTCCGAATTCTTTGGCTTCGACTACCACGCCCCCTCGATCGAGCGCGCGCGCCAGGCGGCAAAGGAAGCGGGCGTCGACGATCGGATCACGTTCGCGACGGATGCCGCAAAGGAATACCCGGGCAACGGCTATGACCTGGTGTGCGTGTTCGACTGCCTGCACGACATGGGCGACCCGGTGGGCGCCTCGGAACATGTTCGCCAGACGCTGGCGCCCGACGGAACGTGGATGATCGTCGAGCCGTTCGCGAACGATCGCCTCGAGGAGAACCTCAACCCGGTCGGGCGCGTCTTCTACGGCGCATCGACCGTCATATGCACCCCGGCGTCGCTCGACCAGGAGGTCGGCCTCGCGCTCGGCGCCCAGGCCGGCGAGGCGCGGCTGACCGATGTGCTCAAGGAGGGCGGATTCACTCGCGTGCGGCGGGCGACCGAAACGCCATTCAACCTGATCCTTGAGGCACGACCGTAGTAGCGCCGTTGCAAAGAGATCGGGTGGGGAAGTGAGCGACCCTCCCCGCGGGCTTTACCATGTCACAAGTGGAGCAGCTCACATCTGCCAACGAGGAGGCGATCCGGGCTTGGGACGGGCCGCTGTTCGACGCGTTCGTCCGTTTTCGCCATCTCATGACGACGGGGCTGGGCGCCCATGGCGAGGAGGCCCTGCGCCTCGCACCACCACGCCCCGGCGAGCGCGTGCTGGACATCGGCTGCGGCTTCGGCGACACGACCCAGCGGATAGCGGGCCTCGTCGGACCGACGGGGGAGGTTCTCGGCGTCGACGCGTCGACGCGGTTCGTCGAGACCGCGAAAAACGAGGCCGCGCAAGCCGGCATCGACAACGTGCGTTTCGAGGTGGCCGACATCGAGAACACGGCCTTCGGCGAGCGCTTCGAGCTTGCGTTCTCGCGGATGGGGACGATGTTCTTCGCCAATCCGGTCGCGGCGCTGCGCAACGTGCGCGAAGCACTGCGTCCGGATGGCAGGCTCGTCATGGTCGTCTGGCGCGCAAAGGTCGAGAACGACTGGCTCTATCGCGCTCAGACGATCACCGAGGGGTTCGTCACCAAGCCCGAGGAGTACGACGAGCCGACCTGTGGCCCCGGACCATTCTCGATGGCCAACGCCGACACGACGAGCGGGATCCTGCTGAGCGCCGGCTTCCAGGACGTTGCGCTGCGACGCTGCGACATACCGATCACGATCGGCTCCGACCTCGAGGAGGCCGTGGAGCTCGTCATGAGCATTGGACCCGCCGGAGAGATCCTGCGTCTCGCGGGCGAGCGAGCGGCGCATCTCCACGAGCCCGTCGCGGATGCGCTGCGCGAAGGCTTGGCGGAGTGGCTCGGACCCGACCGGGTCACGGCCCCGGCGTCGACGTGGATCGTCACGGCGGACGTGCCGTCTTGAGCCTTCAGGCTCGCACACGGCACTGACGTCTATACGACCGGGGGACTCGCCTCCTCAAGCGCTCGCAACACCAGCTCGTCGTGCTCGGCGGGCTTGACCTTGCGCAGCACCCTGGTCACCTTCCCGTCGGGATCGATCACGAACGTGGTGCGCTCGTTGCCCATGTACGTTCGCCCATACATCGACTTCTGCACCCACACCCCGTAGGCCTCAGCCGCGGCGTGGTCGGCATCCGCCAGCAGCGGGAACCCGAGCGTGTACTTCTCGTGGAACTTCTTGACCTTGGCGACCGGGTCGGGGGAGATGCCGAGCACCGGCGCGCCCGCCTTGGCGTAGTCGGCGCGGTGGTCGCGCACGCCGCACGCCTGGGTCGTGCAGCCCGGGGTGTCGGCCTTGGGGTAGAAATAGACGACCACCGGCTGCCCGCGGAAGTCCGAGAGCTTCACCGCGCGCCCGTCCTGGTCGGGCAACTCGAAGTCGGGGGCCTGCTGTCCCTGCTCGATCATCTGTCTCCTCTCGTTGTGGTCAGGAGCTACTTCAACAGCCGCGACAGCCGCCGATCCTTCAGCACGCGCCCTTCTGTCTGGCACGCCGGACAGTAGGCGATCACATAGTCCTCGAAATGCACAGCGCGCAGCGTCTCCCCACAGCGCGAGCATGCGTCGCCCTCGTGACGGTGTACCTGCAAAGGCAGCGGCAGCTTGTCGGGGATCGGCAGTTGGATGACCTGCTCGTAATGCTCAAGCGCCCCGCCGAGCGTGCCCACCACAGCCTCGCGCAGACGCTCCAGCTCTCCCGCGTCCAGGTCGCCGCCGCGCTTGTAGGGCGAAAGTCGCGCATGCCACAGGATCTCGTCCACCCACGAGCGTCCGATCCCCGCGATCGTGCGCTGGTCGCGCAGCTGCTTGTGCAGCGGCCGTGCGCCCACCAGCAGCTCCCGCAGCGGGGGCGGGTCAGGCCAGGCCTCCGGCCCCAGCGTCGCCAGCACCTCCTCAGCCTCCAGCTCGTCGGTGCGCAGCAGCTTCACCCAGGCGGCCTGCCGGGTGCCGAACTCGCGCAGGCGCAACTCGCGCCCCCCTGCCTCCGGCGTCCCCCCCGTACCGTCTACGCGCACGAGCAGGCGCGACGTTCGATCGCGAGGCCCCGCGCGCTTGTCATACAGCTGCAGGCGTCCAGCCGACATCAGGTGAATCAGCAGCACCAGCTCGCCGCTTACGTGCACCAGCAGATGCTTTCCCCTGCGCCCCACCCCCACGATCTGCCTCCCCGCCAGCTCCGACAGCGGCGGGTCGAAGTTCTTCAGCGCATTGATCCCCGGCGCGAGCGCCGACTCGATGCGCGCGCCGCGCAGCGCCTCGTCCAGGCGCCGCGCGGTGATCTCGACCTCGGGCAGCTCGGGCATTGCCCTCATCGTAGGGCGCCGCCGTCAAAACCAGTAGGTACCTACTGGTCGGAAACATTTTTTGGGGCCGAGAAGGCCGCCGGGGGGAGGACCGCGACCTGGCGGTTGCCGTGCGCAGGCGTCGGAGTAGCTTCGGCGCTATGCCGAATCATGGCGAACAAGCGGACTTAAGCGACCAAGGTCCTTGGCGCAGTCGCAGCTAACCATCGCAACGAGGAGCAGCGTGTGGGAGCGGCCGACGGGGAGCGCCTGGGTCTGCCCGAGAGCCTGCGTGGCGATCATCCGCAGACGCTCCGCGGCCTCCTCGGGCGTGGAGTAGTAATCCAGCAGGCTCCGCTGACCGTCGCCGATGTCCTCCTGCTGGTCGACGAGGCTGTCGAGCAGCGTATGAAGGGCGGCCGCCCACGGATAGTAGGCATCCGCCAGGGCCGCGAGCTCTGCAGACGGCAGACCAGCGTGTGTACTGGCGGCGATGAGCGCAAGTACTGGAGCCGACGAGCCGGGGGCAGCGCCGGTCTCCCACCACCGCAGGCCAGTGCCGGGGTCGGTTTCTGTTTGGGCCCAGCGAGCGAAGGCGTCACATGAGCCATCCGTGTCGCCGTGGTTGAGACTCTGGTATTCACGGGTCCGCTCCGCGGCGCGGCGGGCCGTCCAGACTATGACGGCGTGAGATGGGAGCGAGGAGAGTCCATGCGGGTAGTTCCAAGAAAGCCAAGTATCTCGAAGGTTTACACGATCGGCCGTGTAGAACCTCACAGAGGTGAGATAGAGCCCTCGCCAAGCCCTCTTCCCTGGGGTGCAAATTCTTCCACGAAGTGGAGGAAATTCCTCCACTTTCTGGTGGAAATTCTTCTAACGGGCTCAGGCCAGCGCGAGGTCCAGCAAACACTCGTGCCGGGCAGCCCACGAGTTGGTCTGCACAAACGTAAGACGCTCGTTCTCCGCCGCGGGACCCAAAGCCAGCGCGGCCTCCACCGCAGCCGGATAGCCACCGCAGCGACCAGCGCCACCAACCAGCAGAACACGCGGATCGACACCGCGCATCGGCGGCAGATCGGCCGCAACCACCGGCAGCCCGCCCGCCAGATACTCGTAGAGCTTCAGCGGGCTCATCGCCTCAGTCAGCGGCGAGCGCACGTGCGGAACAAGGCCAACGTCCGCAACCCGGATCAGGCCCGTGACGGCGGAGCGCGAGAGCTGGGTGTGGATCTCGATGTTGGGCTCGGCGCGCAGCGGACGCAGGTGAGCAGGGTCGAGCAACGCGCCCACCAGCACAACGGTGGCCTCGGGCCGCGCACGGGCGATGGCGAGCAGCGCGGTGATGTCAAGGCGCGAGTCGAGCGTACCCACATACAGCAACAGAGGACGCAGCAGGTCGCGCTGCCAGGCGGGCGGCGTGGGGTCGCCGATCCACTCGGTGGGCCGCAGGCCGTTGGGGATGACGACACCGGGGCCGGTGGGCGCAAGGCGCTCAAGGAGCGTTGCCGAGACCGCCGCGACGCGCCGGCGGCGCACGCGCATCGCGGCGAAGCTCTCGCGGTAGGCGGGCCACCAGCGCCGGCGCGGCGGGTAGGCGGCCCAATCGTCGATCGCGTAGTAGGTCAGCGCACGCGCCCAGGCGCACTCGGCGAAGCCCGCGAGCAGCGGGTGGGCGGTGATGACGGCCGGTTCGCGCAGACCCATGCGCGCGGCGGCGCGGGCGAGCGTGCGGTCATAGGCCGCGGCCATCCGCTTGACACCGCCGAGCGAGGTGGGGTCGTTGCGACGCAGACGCACCGGCTGCACGAGCCGTGCGCGCTCGCCGGAGGGGAACTCGGCGCCAGCGCCAGCCGGCGTAAGGAGATCGCGCAGCAGCTTGGCGGGCAGGCTGCGCATCAGATCGCAGACCAGCACCCGCCGCACACGCTGGTGGGAGACGAGCGCCCTCGCGAGGCGATCCTCGGGCATGAACCAACCGCGCTGCGCCGCGGCCTGCCAGGTGACGAAGGAGAACGTGAAGACGACGTCGCGCCCCCCCTCCTCGCTGCGCGTGCCGGGCAGGTCTGCCAGGACCGTCGTGTCGAGCATGCCCGAGCAACGAGAACGCCGCGTGCGAACTTTTGGGACAGTCCAACACAAGCACAAAAAGACAGGAAGGGCTCCGCTCCGCTCCGCCAGCGGGCCGCGCCGCCGGAGCCCTTACGGCCGTGGTGCGCCTTCGCAAAGAACGACTACCCGTCGCGCGCGGGCCCGAGGACCAGCGCTGCCCGCAAGCCCGAGGACCCAGCGCCCGTTTGGTCGTGTGTCCCCGCGAACGCTGAAAGAGGCGACGCTCAGCGGCGTGCGCTGGCTGATGCTGACCCGCGTCGTCGGCGAAGCGGTGGGGCTCGTCGCGATGGTGGTGCTCGCGCGGCTGATCTCACCGGCGGAATTCGGCCGCGCGGCGGTGGCGCTGATCTTCCTGCCGCTGGCGACCATCTTGACCTTCGAGGGGTTTGCCTCGGCGCTCGTGCAGCGCGAGTCGATCGACCGCCATCACCTGCATGCGGCGATGGGCATGAGTCTCCTGGGCGGCGCCCTGCTCACCTTGCTGGCGGCCGGGTTGGCGCCGCTGGTGTGGCAGCCGCTGTTCGGCACGCGCACGGCGGAGCTGATGGGGCTTGCGGCGCCGGTCTTCCTGCTGGCGGCGATCGGCAGCGTGTCGCGAGCGCTGCTGTGGCGCAACCTGGACTTCCGCCGGATGGGGCTGATAGATGTGGTGGCGCTGACAGTCGGAAACATTCTGGCGCTCGTTTTGGCGCTCAGGGGGATGGCGGCGACGGCGATCGTGCTGGGCGCGCTGGCGCAGGTCGTGACCGGCTCGCTGCTGCTGGTGGCCGCGGCGCCGCCGCCGCGGCCGCGCGTGAGCCGCGTGGCGCAGCGGGAGATCGGCGCCTTCGGCGTGCCGGCGGCGCTCGCCGGGCTGGTGGATGTGATGTTCCGCAACGTCGACTACGCGATCCTCGCAGCGCGCCTCTCGGCGGCGCAGACCGGTGTGTACTGGCGGGCGTTCAACCTCGGCGTCGTCTACCAGGACAAGCTCAGCGGGGTGATGATGCAGCTGGCCTTCCCCGTCTACTCGCGCACGGAGAGCCGCGCGCAGTTGCGCGAGCTGCACGAACGCGCGACGCGGGTGCACGCGGCGGTGATCTTCCCGCTGCTGAGCACGCTGATCGTGCTCGCGCCGCTGGCGATCCCGTTCGTGCTGGGTCCGCAGTGGGCGCCCTCGGTGGAGCCCACCCGCATCCTCGCCGTGGCGGGGATGGTGGCGGCGATCCTCACCGGCTACCCCCAGGTGATGCTGGCGATCGGGCGCCCCCACCCACTGCTGCGCTTCAACGTGGGGATGCTGGTGGCCTACGCGGCCGCCATCGTGCTGGCCGCGGGGCACGGCCTGATCGTCGTGGCGGTGACGGTGGCGGTCTTCTACCTGCTGATCCTGGTGGGCGTCTACCGGCTGCTGCTGTATCGCAACCTGGGGATCTCGCTGCGCGGGATGGTCTGCGAACTGGGCCCGGCGATCGCCGGCTGCCTGGCGCTGGTGGCCGTGGGCGAGCCGCTGCGGATGCTGCTCGCCCCGCAGCTGGGGACAGCGCTCACGCTCGCTGCCGTGGGCGGCGCCGGGGCGCTGGCCTACATGGCCACCCTGCGCGCGGTCTCCCCGGCGGCGTGGCGGGATCTCGGCCTGCTGCTGGCGCGAGTCCTGCCCCTGCCCGCCCAGTGAGCCTTCGGGTGGGCGAGGTTCCCAATCCTCGCCCACCCGACCCTCGACCACCCCACAGCCGCTCATCCTGCCAGGGATGGGCCCTAGGGGTATATCCCGCCAGGGACGGCTCCAAATAAAATCCTACGTCTCAGAACTGTTCGCACGAAAAAACAATTTGTCGGCGTTTGGTTTACTGTCTGTGCAATCGAGTCGAGGCATTGGGGACATATGGTCGCTGGCGACACGGGTTGGATGCGCGGCAGTTCGCCGTTGAAGGGAGCGCTGCTTGGCCTGCTGGTGCAACACCCGGGCCACGGCTACGACCTCGCGCTGCGTCTGCACCGGCGCCTGGGTCCGGCCTGGCAGATCGAGGCCAAAGGACTGTACCCGATGCTGCAACAGCTCGAGCGGGCGGGACTGGTCTCCTCGCAGAAGGTCGCCGGTCACGGACCCACTCGGGGGCGCGTGATCTACTCCCCTACCGAGCGCGCGCAGCAGGCGCTGACCGAATGGATGACGAGCGGCCGCTCGACTGAGCCGCTGCGCGTCGAACTGCACGCCAAGCTCGCCGTCGCCCGCCGCGAGGACGTGCCGCTGCTGCTGATCGCCCTGGACGGCTACGAGCAGGACTGCCTGACGCTGCTCAGCGCCAGCGATGAGCGCTTCCCGCAGGCCGGCTCGCTGACGGCCCTGGCGATGAACCTGACCCGCGCCGCCGCGCTCATGCGCCTGCGGAGCGAGCTGGAGTGGGTCGCGCTCGCTCGCCGGGAAATCGCGGGCTTCGCGCTGGCGATGAATGGGGTGGCGGCCAGGGGGCCGGCGGAGCGTGCCGAGCGTAACGGCGGCGCGGAGAGCCACCCGGCACACGCGCACCAGCAGCCGGCGCGGGCTCGCGCAGCGTTGTGATCATCGCGGCGATGAAGAACAGCAGGTAGGGGACGTGCGGGAAGGAGAGCACGTCGAACAGCGCGCTGCTCAGCGCCACCACGCCGACCGAGGCGAACGCGGCCAGCGCCAGCGAGGAGCGCTCGCGGTCGGGGTCTCGGATCGTGCGGTGGGCGCTGCCCATGACCGTGGCGAAGATCGCGATGTAGGCCGCCAGCCCCAACAGACCGACGGTGATCGCCAGCCCGAGGTATTCGTTGTCGAGGATGCGGTACTTGTGCGGGTCATAGCTCTGAAAGCCGCGGCCCAAGAGCAGATGGCGCACGACGTCCGGGCGCACGGCGTCGTAGCGGGCGGTGCGGTCGGTGGTGGTGAGCACGCCGCCCACGTTGCCCGGCTCCAGCTGGCTGGCGACCGAGCCCAGCGCCCCCGGCGAGGTGAAGTGCACGAGCACGACCAGCGCCAGCGCCAACCCCAGCAGCGAGCGCGCCACCACGCGCGGGCGATAGACCGCCAGCAGCAGGATCGCCGCGGCGGGTGCGACCAGGCTCGTCTTGCGCGAGGTGGCCACGCCGCCCGCCAGCAGCAGGCCGATCGCCAGCGAGTAGAGCAACCGTCGACGCCTGGTGGCGGCCTCGACCAGGCCCACCACCGCGAACGGCAGCACCATCGCCAGCAGCGCCGCCAGCTCCAGCGGCTGGCTCGTCGGCCCGTACACCGTGAGGCGACCGAGCGAGTCACGCGTGTCCAGTTCGCTGGGCAGAGTGAGCGGCAGCAGCTTCCCCCACAGCGAGTAGAAGACGTTGTAGTGCAGGCGGTACTCGACCACCGTGGCAACGGCGACAAGCACGCCCAGCACCACCAGCAGCACCGCGAAGCGCGGCACCTCGCGCGGGCGCAGCGCGGAGGCGACGAGGAAGAAGAACACGATGTAGGAGACCAACAGCGCGAGCTTCTTGAGCACCAGCGTGACCTCGTCCATGTTCGCCAGCGCAGCGCCGTCGAGCGCGATACCAAGGCAGCAGATCGCGAAGAAGGCCAGCACCGCCAAGTGCACGCGGGTGAGGCGCAGGCGCGGGCGCGCAGTGGAGCTCAGCACCACCATGCTCGTCGCCCACAGCAGGACCAGCCCGAGCAGTAGCGGGCGGTCCAGCGTGCTGTTCAGCGGCAGGCTGACGGGCAGGTCGATCGCATCGAAGGGGACGAGGAACAGCATCGTCACGAAGCCCGCCAGCGCCCAGGGCAGCAGGCGCGTGGTGTGCGGCCATTCACCGCCGGTGGGCTCCTGTCCGCCAGCGCGCGGCTGACGGGCAAGTCGGTGGCGGCGACTGCGTGCACAGAGCAGTCCCCCGCCGAGCACGAGCACCAGTAGGAAGACAGCGGCCATCAACTGCCAGCGGGCGCCCGGATCGACCAGCCCGCTGACGGTCGGCCCCAGCGGGCGGAGCACGACCGCCTGTTCGGAGTCCAAGGGGTAGGTGGACTCCTGGGCGATCACGTGGCGCTGCAGCAGCGTGCGGGCGCCATCCACCAGGGCGGCTGCTCCCCGCGCTGTGGGAGCCTGCCCGTAGAGCGTCAGCACAGGATTGACGCCATTGACGTCCAGTCCCAGACGGTAGGCGTCATTGACCGGAGCAGGGTCGGGCAGAGCGGGGCTCTTCGGCGCGTAGTTGGTGCGCCCGAGCAGCAGCGTGAACGGGCCGGAGGCCGCCACGCGCTCGCCGCCCAGCCCGAGCGAACGGCCCAATTCGGCAGTGGCCGCGTCGCTCTGCAGGTAGAGGGCGTAGGTGACGGCCAGTTGCCCGGCCATTTCGGTCTGCGCGGCCTCCCTGGACGCCGGGCCAAGCAGCTCCGATTCGCTGGAGTCCACAAGCACCTTGGCGCTGGCGGCCCCCATCGACAGCGAATACCAATGGCCGGCCGCCGCCGCGAGCAGGGCCGCAAACACTACGAGCGCGCAAGCGCGTGTTCTCAAGCGACGCGGTCCAACTCGGCTGCCAGATCCAGCCGCGGGGGCAATGCCTCCTCCCGCGCCTGCCGCCGCAGACCCTCGATGCCGATCAAGAGCAGCAGACCAACCAGCAGCACGCCCAATGCGGCGACGGCCATCAGCGTCAGACGCGAGCTGGAGTTGACGGTGCCGGCCTGCGGCGGACCCAGCTCGCGGATCGTCACGCGATTGGCGGGAGCGGTGCGGGCCTGCTTCTCCAGAGCCGCTACGTAACTCTGCAGGCCCGGGTAGATGGCCGCGGCGACACGTCCGGCGCCGGCGGCGGTGGGACCCTGCACCGAGGCGGTGACGACCGGCTCGGCGGACTGCGCGACGAAGCTCAGCCGGTAGGGCGCGCGCTCGCCGAGCAGCTGACTGCCGCGCGCTTCGGAGGGAGTGATCACATCCTGCGCCTCGGCGGCGCCGCTGTAGGGGCCCTGGGCGGTGAGCTGACCGGCCGGGACGCCGGCTGCGGTGGCGATGTCTTCGAGTACCGCCTGACTGGCCATCACCTGCGCGTAGAGCGAGGCACGCGTGGTCAGCGGGACCGTGTTCTGCTGCAGGTCCGCGAGCGCCGACTGGGGCGAGTCGACCAGGACCTGCACCGTGGCCGCACCCGTCGGGGTCGAGCGCGCGAGCACGCCGGCGCCCACCGCGGCGCCCGCGGCGAGCAGCACGATCAAGGTGGCGATGAGCTTGCGCGACCAGATGATCTTGAGGACTTCGGCGAGCTCCATCTCACTCAGTAGGGTCGAGGGCCTTCACGACAGGAACGGGCGGCTTCAGCGCGGACTTGTGCAGGCGGGCAGCGCGCGGGGCGACGGTATGCGGAGAGGCTGCGGGCGGGCGGGCAGCGGGCGGGAGCGTCCCCGCGGCGAGACCCAACGAGGAGGTCAGCGCCGTTGGCGGGGGCGCCAGGAAGGGCGCACGGGGACGCGGGCCGAGCGAGCGCAGCGCCCGCAGCGACGCGGCGCGGCGCACCGACGCCTGCCCGTCGGACCCTCTCGCGAGGGCGGCGCGCAGCCCGTAGCGCAGCCCGTAGCGCAGCCCCAGCGCGCCGAGGTACGCCGCGCGGTGCAGCGGCGCGAAGTGCTTGCGCGCGTACTGGCGCCGCGCGAAGACCTCCTGGGCGAGCATGCGCGGCTGCACGCCTCCCTTGCCTGCGTGGTGGCGGATGGTCAGCTGCGGCAGGTGGCGCACGCGCCAGCCGGCGCACGCGACGCGCAAGCACAGGTCGGGCTCCTCGCAGTAGAGGAAGAAGCGCTCGTCCAGTAGGCCGGCCGCCAGCAGCGCCTCGCGCCGGGCGAGCAGGAAGGAGCCGACGACCCAGTCGCAGTCGCCCGCGCGCTCATACGCGGCGGGGTCGAGCACCCGCTCACCAGCCCATGCCGGGTGCAGCGCCCAGCGCTCGGAGCCCAGCGCCTCGCCGAGCGCTCGTAGCGCGTGGGGAAAGCGGCGCATTGTGGGCAGCAGCACCCCCTTGGGATCAACCTGGCGCACACCGGCGACACCGACGCGCGGCTGTGCGTCAAGCGCGGCCACCAGCGCGGCCAGGGTCCCGCTCAGGATCTCCGTGTCGGGGTTGAGCAGCAGCGCATAGCGCGCCCATGTCAGCTCCAGCGCGCGGTTGTTGCCGTAGGCGAAGCCTCGATTGGGCGAGTCGATCACACGCACAGCTGGAAAGCGCGAGCGCACCAACTCGCCCGTGCCGTCGGTGCAGGCGTTGGCAACCACGAACACCTCCAGCGCCAGCGGACCGGCGTGCGCGTAGACGCTCGACAGGCACCCGTCCAGCCAGCGCGCGTCGTTGGCCGAGACGACGATGACCGCTAAGTCCACCGTGAAGGAACGGGCCACGGGCGGAGCTGCTTGTGCGGGACGGCCGCCCAAAGAAGCACGCTCCCGAGACGTTGCTTGCAGCATGGACAGGTCACACACGGAGACGTCGCTTCAGCGCCAGCCGTACGAACCCCACCCGCAGGTGCTGATCGTCTCGCCCGTGCGCAACGAGGGGGCGCACATCGCCCGCGTCGCCCGAGCAGTGGCCGCACAGCGGCCGGCGCCCGCAGCGTGGATCGCAATAGACGACGGTTCAAGCGACGACACCTACGAGCAGCTGCGCGCCCTGAGCACGGAGCTGGACTACCTGACGGTCCTGCGCGCCCCCGCCCAGGCGCCTGGCGCGCGCGACCGCCTGGCGCGGGCAGTGGAGGCGCGCAACTTCAACCTCGCGCTGGCCCACGCGGGGTGGGGGGACGGCAAGTACACGCACGCGATGAAGCTCGACGGCGACATCGAGCTGCCGCCGGGGTACCTGGCAGGACTGCTGGAGCGCTTCGCCTGCAACCCGCGCCTGGGGATCGCCGGGGGGACGCTCGTGGAGCCCACCCCCGACGGCGGCGAGCGCCCCATCAGGATCGCCCGCCACCACGTGCACGGCGCGCTGAAGTGCTACACGCGCGAGTGCTTCAGCGCGATCGGCGGCGTGCACGAGCGCCTGGGGTGGGACACGATCGACGAGACGTACGCCCGCATGCGCGGCTTTCAGACACAGAGCTTCGGCGAGCTCCAGTGCGTGCACCACCGGCCGCTGGCGAGCGCCGACGGGGCGCTGCGCGGGCACGCGCGCCACGGTGAGTGTGCCTACATCACGCACTACGGCGCGCTGTGGGTGGCGCTGCGTTCGCTGCGGGTCGCGCGCCGCCCGCCCGCGGGGCTCTCCGGAGCGGCGTTTCTCTACGGGTACGCGCGCGCAGCGGTACGGCGCAGCGAGCGCGTGGCCGACCGCGAGTACCGCCGCTTCACGCGGCGCGAGCTGCGCGGGCGGATGAAGGGGGCGCTGCGGTGAGCCCCGGTGCACTTGCGAAGACGAACGCAGGCGGGCGGGCGAGTGGGCGTATCGAGGACCGCCTGCCCCTGCGCGTGGGCATGGTGCACCTCTCGGACTTCCGCCTGGACTCGCGCGTCCAGCGCCAGGCGCGCGCACTGGCCGAGCGCGGCGACGAGGTCCACCTCGTGTGCCTGGGCGAGCGCGAGGAGATGCGCGTCGGCGCGGGGACCATCCACGTGCACCCCGTCGCCCGAGAGAAGCCCCAGGGCAGCCCTGGCGCATACGTCCGCGGCTACGCGAGCTTTCTCGCGCGCGCGGCGGCGCGACTCACCGCGCTTGACCTACGCCGGCGTCTGGACGTGGTACACACGCACAACATGCCAGACCTGATCGTCACCACGGCGCTGGCGCCGCGTCTGCGCGGGACGCCCGTGATCCTCGACGTCCACGACACGTTCCCAGAGCTGTTCGCCACGAAGTTCGGTCGCCCGCACGACGACCTGTGGGGACGTCTGTTGCGAGCAGAGGAGCGAGCAAGCGCAGCGCTGGCCTCGCGTGTGGTGGTCGTCACCGAGCAGGCGCGCCGCCGCCTGGAAGGACGGGGCGTGGGCGTGGGACACACAACCGTCATCATGAACTCGCCCGATGAGCGCGTGTTCGGCGCGCCGCGGGCGCCACGAGCCTGGCCGGCGCGGGGCCGTTGCGAATCCTCTACCACGGCGGCCTGGCACCTCGCTTCGGCGTGGAGACGGCGATCCGCGCCGTCGGGCTGCTGGGCGAGCATGCGAGCACCACCCTGGAGGACGAGCGCACCGGTACGGCTCACTGGGGGGAGCGGGTACCAGAGGTGTGCCTGCGCGTGTGCGGCTCGGGCCAGGAGCGCGAGCACCTGGCGGCGCTGGCAGCACAGGTGGCGCCCGGGCGCGTCGAGGTGACCCCCGAGCCGGTGCCCTTCGAGCGGATCCCAGCCGAGCTGGAGCGGGCGCACATCGGCGTGGTGCCGACGCTGCACGACAGCTTCACCGAGCTGCTGCTGCCGGTGAAGCTGCTGGAGTACGTTCACATGGGGCTGCCCGTGGTGAGCTCGCGACTGCCGTGCATCTCCGACTATTTCCGCGAAGACGAGGACGTGTCCGTCTTCACACCCGGCGAGCCCCACGCGCTGGCTGCCGCCCTGCGCGAACTGTGCCTCGATCCAGACGGCGCACACCGTCGCGCCACCTCGGCGAGCCGACGTTTGCGCGAGATCGCATGGGAGCGCCAGCGGGCGCGCTATCTGACACTGGTGGACGAACTCGCGGGCTCCCGCTCCGCACGGGCAGCCGGCGCGGGCGCAGCGGACAGGTCGCCAGACAAAGCCCCGAGGCGCCCAAGTGCCTCCGCGGCGACGGTCTCGGCGAGCCCCACCAGCGACTCGCCGTTGAGCAGCCGCGGATAGACCTGGCTGGCCGAGGCGAGCGCGAGGCCCTCGACTCCCGGCCACAGCGGCGCGGTGCGCGGACGGTGTCCGAGCGCGTGCACCGGCTCGACCAGCGGCGCGCGCTGGACGGTCCAGGCGACGACGTCGTCGTGCGCGAAGTCGGGCACCAGGCGCACAAGCATCGCGGTGAAGCGCCGGTAGATGGACTCGTCGTCCTCCGAGAACTCCGGCGCGTCCGCAGCGCAGTACTTCGGCAGGTACGCCAACCGCAGCCCCTCGGTGTGGGCGGTGCCAACCACGTGCGAGGTCTCGACAACCGTCGTGATCGGAGTGGGGTCGCAGATGTTGACCGAGTAACAGGGCAGCAAAGAGCGGCGCAGCTTGAGCACGAGGCAAACGACCCCCAGGTAGCGGCGGGGGTAAGCGTCGAGCAGCGGCGCAAGCGGCTCGGGCAGCAACCGCCGCAACGCGGGCGGCTGCAGCGTGGGGATCGTCAGGTCAAAGCGCTCCTCGGCGCCGTCGACGCGCACGCCGAGAACACGCACGCCACCGCCGGCTGTCACGCCACCCCCAGCCACCACACGGCCATCGGCCACCACACCGCCGCCGTCCTCGCCCGCGCCCGCGTCGAGCACGAGCCCTTCCACGCCCGCGCCCAGGCGCACCTCCACGCCCAGCTCCCGCGCGCGCCGCGCGGCGGCAAGCACAAGCCGTTCGTGGCCGCCGCCCGCAATGGCGCCCATGCGCTCGCCACCGCCACCGCCCGTGCGTGCGGAGCGCATACGGTTGGTGCGCGCCCACAGGTACGTCGCCGGCAGCTCGGAGTGGACCCCGTCGAAGCGGGAGTCAAGCAGGGGACGCCAGATGCGCGCCACCACCGCGCGCCCGCAGTGGCGCGTGAGCCACGCTTCGAGCGGGACGTCCTCGAGCGCCGCGTGGTCCTTGCGCAACTGGCACTGCGCGACGAACCAGGCCAGCCGCGCGCGCCCCAGCGGCGAGAGGGGTCGAAAGCGCAGAAAGTCGCCCACGCCATTGAACGGATGCATCGCCCCATCGACAAAGAACCCCACCCCCACGGGGGTGAAGCTCAACTCGCTCGCGAGCCCCAGCTCACCCGCCAGCGCGAGCATGCGCTCGTCGGAGGGGACAACCACGTGGTAGAAGCGGTCCACGCGGTGCCCGTCGAAGTCCATCGAGCCGGCCAGCCCCCCGGGCGTGGGAGCCCGCTCCAGCAAGGTCACGCGCGCGCCGCCCTGCGCAAGGCGCAGCGCGAGCACGGTGCCAAGAACGCCGGCGCCGACGACGGCCACGCGCGGCGCGGAGCTCACTCCTCTCCCGCCAGGGGCGAGATGGGAGGCGGCTGGATGCGACCGACCAGATGGGCTGCCATCAGACGGCCGTAGGCCAGCACCGTGGGACGCAGGCTCATCTTCGAGGAGCCGAGGCGCCGCGACCAGTCGTTGACGGTCGGCACCTCGGCCACCGAGGCGCCGGCGTTGTAGAGCTTCAGCAGCAGCTCCACGTTGGCGGCGAAGCCGGGCTCGCGCACGAGCAGATAGCCGTAGGTCTCCGCCGCCCGGCGCAACGTGCCCGCGCGGTAGACGCGATACAGCGAGGAGAGCGTGTGGATGTCGCGCAAACCCCCTGCCATACGAAAGGCGCCCGAGACCGAGCGAGAGGCGGCCAACCGCCACGGTGCAACGCCGACGATGCGGCCCCCGGGCGCGTAGACCGAGGCCAGCACAACGTCGTGCCCCTGTGCGAACAGCTCAAGCATGCGGGGCAGATCGGAAAGGTCGGAGGTGTTGTCGGCCTCCAAAGTCACCACCGCGTCGCCGTCGGAGGACTCCCCCAGAGCGGCACGCAGGCCGGAGTTGATCGCGGTGCCCAGGCCGCGGTTGACGCGGTGGCGCACGATCGCCAAATGCAGGCCGTCGGCGTGGGAAGCGATCTCCTCAGCGGTGCCGTCGCTCGAGCCGTCGTCCACGAAAATCACGCGCGCACCCAGGTCGTGGGCCACGGGCCCGAGGTCGGCGAGCAGGCGCGGGATGTTCTCGCGCTCGTTGTAGGCAGGGATGACGAAACGGATCATCGGCGTCCCCGAGTGGTCAGGCGGCGACCGGGATCGGGGCGAACGGCTGGGTGGGCGCAGAGACCGATGAGGGGGCGGACGCCTCCCCGCGCGACACACTCCCGTCGAGCAGCATCACCGGGCGGGAGTGCGCGGCCGAGTCGCGCACCGCCAGCGCAGCGGCCAGCGCGCGGCAGCCCTCCAGCGCGGAGACCGGCTCTGGCGAGTCCTCCAGCACGCAGCGCGCGAACGCTTCCAGCTCAGCCTGCAGGGGCTCCACGCGGCCCAGCGCGAAGCGCACGGCCGCGCCCTCGGCGTCGCCGCGGATGCGCGCCAGCTCACTCCAGCCGGTGGGGGCACCGGAGGACTCGGTGAACCACACGTCCTGCGTGAGGTAGGAGGCGCTGAGCATGCCCCCCTCGCCGATCACCGTCAGCTCGCGGCGCTTCTCCGGCGTGAGCCAGTTGACGTCGAGCAGCCCCCACGGACCGGCCTCGCCGAAGCGCAAAAGGCAGGCGATCATGTCCTCCTGCGTGGGGTGCATGCAGCGCGAACCCTGCGCGTAGATGCTCGTGATGGGACGACCGAGGACGAACTGCATGATGTCCAGGTCGTGCGTGGCGAGGTCGATCGCCACACCGGTGTCGCGGATGCGCTGGGGCAGCGGCCCAACGCGCGTGGCGTGCGCCCGAAACACGCGCCCAACGCGGCCCTCGGCGACGAGCTCGGCAAGCTTGCCGACGGCGGGGTTGAAGCGCTCGACGTGGCCGACCATCAGCTTGACTCCAGCGGCGCGCGCGGCAGAGGCCATCCGCAGCCCGTCCTCCAGCGCGGTGGCGATGGGCTTCTCCACCAGCACGTGCTTGCCCGCGGCGATCGCATCCAGCGCGAGCGAGGCGTGGTGCTCGGAGGGCGCGCACACGCACACGGCGTCGACATCCGCCTGCTCCAGCAGCCGGCGGTGGTCGCGAAAGGATTCGATCGGCCGCCGCCCGATGTGCCGGCGCGCAGCGGCCTCGTCAGGGTCAGCGACCGCGACCAGCCGCGCGGCGGGGATGCGCTCCCAGCTCTCCATGTGAAAGGAGCCCATCTTGCCCGCCCCGATGAGCCCGACGCGCAGGAGCGTCATGCCACCGGCTCCGGCGAGCGAGGCGAAGAAGATGAGGAGAGGGCCGCCCGGAGGCGGCCCGCGCGGGCCGCGACATGCGTGGCCTGACGCTCGATGAAATCCACCACCAGCCCCGCGATCCGCTGCGCAGCACGGCCGTCGCCGAAGATCGGCGGGCGCTCGGCCGGGCGCGGGCGCGCGAAGGCCTCCGCGAAGGCCTCAGGGTCACACCCCACGAGCGTGTTCCAGCCCGTGGCGACCGTGTCGGTCCACTCGGTCTCCTCGCGCAGCGTCACGCAGGGGACGCCCCACAGGTAGGCCTCGCGCTGCACGCCGCCGGAGTCGGTCGCGATAGCCTGGGCGCCGCGCTCCAGCGCGAGCATGCGCTGGTAATCGACGGGTGCCAACAGCCGAATCCAGGGCGAGACGTCTAACTCCCACTGGGTTAGGCGCGCGCGCGTGCGCGGATGCAACGGCAGCAGCACAGGCCAGGGCGAGCGCGCGAGACACGCCAGCACTGCCTGCAGGCGCTCGGGGAAATCGGTGTTGTAGTTGCGGTGGATGGTGGCCAGCACGTAGTCCCCACCTGCTGGCCGGATGCGCGGGCGCCAGCTCTCCAGCGTGTCGCAGAGAGGGTCGCCGGTGACGTGCACCTCGCCCAGCACGCCCTCCGCCAGGAGGTTGCGCCGCGCGTCGGGGGTGGGCGCCAGCAGCAGGTCGGCGAGGCGGTCGGTCTGCACGCGATTGTGCTCCTCAGGCATGTCGCCGCGGTGCGAGCGCAGGCCGGCCTCGACGTGCACCAACGGCACACCGGCCGCCGCCGCCGCGCGGGCGCCGGAGAGGGTGGCGTTGGTGTCGCCGCGCACCAGCACCGCGTCGGGACGCTCCTGCTCGATCAGCTCAGCAAGGCGCAGCTGGGCAATCCCGAGCTGCTGGGCGCGCGAGCGCGAGCCCACACCCAGGTTGTGGTGGGGCTGGGGCAATCCCGTGGCGGCGATCTGGCCATCGGACAGGGCCTCGTCGTAGTGCTGGCCGGTGTGCACAAGAATCTCCTGCGCCACCTCAGCCAGCGCCGCGGACACAGGAGCGGCCTGGATGATCTCCGGGCGCGCACCGATCACGGACATGACCCGCGGGCGCTCGCGCTCGACCGAGGGCGATGACGCGGTGCGGAGGCCAGACTCGGCGGGAGCTGGCATCTCAGCCCTCATGCCGCGGCCACCTCGGCCGTCTCGGGCGTCACGGACACCCCGGTCGGCAACCCAGAGGCCACGCCTGCCGGGTCGGGGGTCTGGGCCAGCCGCAGCGGGGTGCCGCCAGCCTCGAGCGAGGCCTCGGCGAGCTCCACGACGGAGACGATCTCCAGGCCTAGGGCCAGACTCGACCGCGGCTCCTCTCCCGTGCGGATCGCGCGGGCGAAATCCTCCAGCTCCAGCCGCAGCGGCTCCTGGGGCTCGATGCGCGGGATCACAACGTCGCCGGTGCGGTAGATCAGCTGGTGCTCGCCGAAGTTGGCGGGCTCGGGCGGCAGCATGTCCATGCCCCGGTCGTAGATGCGCACCGGTTCGTCGGAGGCGGTGTCGTCGTAGACGACCATCCGCTGACTGCCGACGACGATCATCTGGCGCACCTTGCGCGGGGCCAGCCAGGAGATCTGCACGTTGGCGGTGGGTCCGTTGGCGAAGGCGAGCGTCAGGAAGGCTGTCTCGGGCACGCCTACGCGCAGCACCGAGGAGCCCGACGCGGCGACCTCCACGACGGGCTGGCCCAGCCAGTGCAACAGGATCGACAGATCGTGCGGCGCGAGGTCGCAGAGCACGCCGTTGACGTGGTACTTGCCTAAATTCATACGCGCGGAGGTGATGAAGTGCACGTCGCCCACGACCCCCTCGCGGATCAGCTCGCGCACGGCGTTGACGGCGGGGGAGTAGACGAAGGTGTGGCCGGGCATCAACACGCGCCCCGTGGCCCCCGCGAGGCGCGCCAGCTCGCTCGCGTCCGCCACGCAGGTGGCGAGCGGCTTCTCGACCAGCACGTGCTTGTCAGCCTCGAGTGCGCGCCGCGCGAGCGCGGCGTGGGTCTGCGGCGGCGTGGCCACCACCACCGCCTGTACCGTGGGGTCCTCCAGCACCGCGTCCAGCTCACCCACCGCGCCCGCCTCGGGGTGACGGCGGGCGAACAGGTGCAGACGGGCAGGGTCGCTGTCGCACAAAGCACGCAGCTCGAGGTCGGGATACTCGGCTACGTTGCGCACTAGATTCGGCCCCCAGTAGCCGTAGCCGACGACCGCGACACCTATCGGAGGCTCCTTGCTCGCCATCTCAAGCCACCCCCTGGCGCCCGAGGACGACGGGCAGGGTACGTGCGAGGATGCGCAGGTCAAGCAGCAGCGAGGCGCCCTCGGCGTACTCGATGTCAAAGCGCACCATCTCCTCGTAGGTGCGCTCGTTGCGCCCCGACACCTGCCACAGCCCCGTGAGTCCCGGCCTGACGGCAAAGCGGGGCAGGTAGCGCTCCGGATAGCGCTCGACCTCGTAGGGGATCACCGGCCGCGGTCCGACAAGCGCCATCTCCCCGCGCAGCACGTTGAGGAGCTGCGGCAGCTCATCCAGGCTCCACGTGCGCAGGAAGCGCCCCACATGTGTGATGCGCTTATCGACCGAGAGCTTGTACAACCGCCCGCGCTCAACCTCGGGTGAATCGATCAGTGAGTGCACGTACTCGCGGTGAGGCGCCGCGTCCACCCCGTTGCGCATGGTGCGGAACTTCAGAACGGTGAACGGCCGGCGCGAGAGTCCCAGTCGGCGCTGGCGGAAGATCGCCGGCCCGGGTGACTCCACGCGGATCGCCAGCGCGATCGCGGCGAGCAGTGGTGAGAGCACCACGAGCGCCACTCCGGCAACCGTCACGTCAAGCAGGCGGCGGGCTGTCCTCTCTGCGGTCACTGTTCCATCAACGGGCACCACTGGGCAGTGCTTCCACGAAGGAGAGAGTCGCCTCGGCAACCTGCTCCAGCTCTCCCTCCTGCATCCCCGGGAACAGCGGCAGCGAGCAGATCCGCTGCGCCAACGCCTCACACACCGGCAGACTCCCCGGCCCGAGGCCGAGGTGGGCGTAGGCCTCGGTGAGGTGAATCGGCGTGGGGTAGTGCACGGCGGAGGCAACACCGCGCGCGGCGAGGTGCCCCCGCAAGGCCTCACGCGCACCCGAGCGCACCACGAACAGGTGATAAACGTGGTCTGCCTGCGGAAAGGGTAGCTCCACAAGATCGATCGAACCCAATAACCCGCATAGCGCGGAGCCGAGTCGCCGGCGCTCTTCATTCCAGCCCTCCAGCAGGGTGAGCTTGCGCCGCAGAACGGCTGCCTGCAGAGCGTCCAGGCGCGCGGTGGTGCCCACCAGGCGATGGCGATAACGGGGGCGCTCACCGTGCGAGCGCAGCAGCTCAAGGCGCTCGGCCAGCTCTGGCGAGGCGGTGACGACGGCGCCGCCGTCGCCCCACCCGCCCAGGTTCTTGGTGGGGTAGAAGCTGAAGCAACCCAACGCGCCGAGCGTGCCTACGCGCCGCCCGCGGTAGCGTGCGCCGTGGGCCTGGCAGGCGTCCTCGACCACGTGGACCCCGGCGGTGTGGGCCAGCGCGAGGATCGGGTCGAGCTCGACCGTGGCGCCGTAGAGGTGCACGGGGATCACGCAGCGCACACGTGGACCTAGCTCGGGCTCGAGGATCTCTGCGGTGAGCAGCTGCGAGCGGGGGCAGACGTCCACCAGACGGGGTGTGGCGCCGACGGCGCTGACGGCCTCGGCGGTGGCGATAAACGAATTGGCCGGCACCACCACCTCGTCGCCCGGTCCGATTTCCAGGGCGCGCAGCGCCAGCGCCAGCGCCTCGGTGCCGGAGGCAACCCCGACCGCGAAGCGGGTCTCGCAGTAGGCGGCGAAGTCGCGCTCGAAGGCCGCCACGTGCTCGCCCAATGTGAACGCGCCCTGCTCGGCCACGCCACGCACGTCATCCAGCAACTGGGCCAGCAAGTCAGGGGCCGCGCGGTCGAGCCGCGTAAACGGCACCTCCGTGTCGCGCCCCCGCGAAACCGACACCTCCATGCCGCGCCCGCTAGACGGTGGCGGTGGCGGTGGACGGCGCAGAGTCGAGCCGGCGCAACTCCTGCTGCAGCGCGCGCCGGCCGCGGTGGTGCAGGCCGTGGACGGAGCTCTCCGAGCGCCCCATCCGCGTGGCGATCTCCGCCGGCGTGAGCCCGACCAGGTGGCGCATGACCACGACCGTGCGCTGCTCGTCGGGCAGTGAGACGAGCGCGGCGCGCAGGCTGCCCGCGCGGTGCAGCTCCGCCTCGTCGGCCTGGCGCTCGGCCCCGAAGATCTCCTCCGCGGGGATCGGACGGCGGCGGCGCAGGTGGTCGAGCGCTACATTGCGCGCGAGTCGCAGCAGCCAGCCGGAGAAGGGGATGCCACGGTCGTCGTACTTGCCGATCGCAGTGATCAGCTTGAGGAAGACGTGCTGGGTGAGATCTTCGGCCTCCTTGTCGTCCTTGACGATGCTGCGGATGTAGCCGTAGACGTTGCCCGCGTAGCGCACGTAGAGCAGCCGCAGCGCGTCGCGGTCGCCGCGCTTGCAACGCGCGACCGCACGACGGACTTCGCGCGCTGCCTGGGGAGACTCATCGAGGGTGGCGCGCGGAGTGGGTCCCATGTGCCCACCGATAGTCGGCGACCCCGGCTGCGCCCACAATCGCCCGACCTTCGCTAGTTGCGTTCAGATCTGTGAACACCCCCCTCGCCCGCTCGGGCGCGGTGGAGCGTTCAAGCGCCGTTCAGGCGCCGCGCGAAGAGGTGCGCTCGACCAGCAGCGCAAACGTCGGACACGCCTGGGCGGCGCGCCTGGCGTTGGCCACCAGCCCGGGGTCCAGCGGACGCTCGTCGAGGATGGGGTAGCCCCAGTCGTCCAGGGCGATACGCTCGGGCAGCAGCTCCGCGCACATGCCGTGCGCCTCGCAGGCAATGGGGTTGACGCGCAGGCGGTGACTCATTTCAGCCGCCCGCCTTTCGCCTCATTCCGCTGCATATGTCCCCCGACCTGCCCAGCGCCGACGCGACTCATCTGCTCAGCGCCAACGCAGGGGGGCGAGTGGGCGTGACGGGGAGCGGCAACTCGCCGGGGCGCCGGCAGGCATCGCAGACCCCGTGGCGGGCGTGGTCGGCGAAGTCCTCAGCGAATACTTCCAGCGCGCTGACGAGAAAGCGCACTGCCCCGTCGGGGTGGCTGCAGGCGCCACGCCCGCGCGCCAGCGAGGCGAGGCGGGCGAGACGCTGGCGGGCCTTGCCGCGCGCGGCGCCCGCAGCGACCTCTTCAACGATTGAGGCAATGGCGTCCAGTCCGTGCACGCACGGCCCGCACTGTCCGGAGCTCTGGCGCGCCATCCAACGCAGCACACGCGCGGTCTCGGCCACGCCGCAGGCGTCCTCGGAGACCCCTGCCACGACTCCCGCTCCGAGGGTCGCTCCGTGGGGTGCAAGGCGCTCGTCGGAGAGAGCCAGCCCGCGCAACAGGTCGGCGCCGACCCAGGCGCCCGCGTAGCCGCCCAGCAGCACCGCCCGCAACCGCGAGGTGGTCCCTCCGGCGGCCTCCAGCAGCGAGGTCAGCGAGGCGCCCTGCTCAATCTCGTACACCCCCGGATAGACGACCGGACCGGAGAGCGTGACGAGCGTCGAACCTGGGTCCGCAGCGGTCCCCAACTGGCGAAACCAGCGCGAGCCGTGGCGCGCGATGAGCGCGATGTGGGCCAGCGTCTCGGCGTTGTTGACAAGCGTTGGGCGGCGCCCCACGCCCCGTTCGAAGGGCAGCGGGGGGGTGAACGTGGGCAGCGCCGGACCGCCGCCCAGGTGGTTGACCAGCGCCGACTCCTGGCCTGCGACATAGCGCTCGGGTACGGTCGCCAGGCGGATCTTGGGCGCACCGCCATCGAGCTGGCTCAGTTCAGAGATGGCGCGCTGCGGAGCGTCCAGGTCAACTGTCTCGGGCACACACAAGACCACCTCCTCGGCGCCCACCGCCTGGGCGGCGAGCGCGCTGCCGTCCAGCACCAGGTGGGGCAGCGCGGCGAGCAACGTACGGTCCTTGAGGCTCGCGGGCTCGCCCTCGGCGGCGTTGGCCACCACCACTGCGCGCCCCCGCGCTTGGGCCACCGCGCGCATCTTCACCGCCGTCGGGAATGCGCCGCCGCCGCGCCCGCGCAGGCCGGCGCGCTCCACCCGGTCGATCAGCGCCACGGCATCGCGACGCTCGCGCCGGTTTCGCACCAGCGGCGGCTCGCCGTGGACGGCGAGGTGGTCAGCAAGGCTCATCGCTCCCTCGGCGGGGATCGCGTTCAACAGCCGCGGCAGGCCGGCGGGGGGGTCGGGGAGATGACTCATCAGTGGCCTCCCACCGTGATGGTGCTTGTGCTGCTCGTCGTCGTCGTGCCGCTGGAGTGCCCCAACAGCGCCGAGGGAGTCCCCGAGCGCCGCGCCCATTCGTGACCGAGCGGTCCGCCGGGCAGCCACAGCAACAGTCCCAGCGAGAAGACCCCGGCGCCACCCAGCGCGAGGCCCCGCCGCGCGGCGTCCCGCGGCCAGCCGGGCAGCACACGGGCGAGAATCGCCACCAGCACGACCGCCAGGCAGCCGATACTGAGCGCCAGCATCCACGTGCTCTTAACATCACTGCCCGTGCCCAGGCCATGCAGCAGCGCGATGGGCCAGCTCGCATAGACCAGCCAGTGCGTGGCTCGCCAGGCGCCGTAGCCGATGCGACGGCGCAGCAGGCTGGTGAGGATCACGGCGAGGAACAGGTCGAAGGAGACCGCGCCGAGGCCCAGCCAGAAGGGGCGGTAGGGGCTGATGAAGGGAATGAACGCAGCCGCGAGCGACACCGGAGCGAAGCTGTCCAGCACCGAGGTGAGGATGTGGAGCACGAGGAACACCAGCGCCAGCAGCGAGGCGTTGCGGTGCAGCCCGTCGATCACGAAGCGTGGCCAGCGGGGGGACTGCAGGCGGCGCACGTCCACGACCCCCAGGGCCAGGGAGATGGTCAACAGCACCAGCGCCACGGCGCCCGTGGAACGGGTCAGGTACCAGTACAGGCTGGGGCCCGCTGCGGCAAGGGGCGGGGTCATCGCGGGCGATCCCCCTCAGGCCCAGCGGCGATTTCCGCGGGCCACGCGCCGACTGTGCGCACACGGCCGGCACCATCGACAAGGCGTGCTGGCAGTCCGACCTCCTCCAGCCACTCGGGCGCAGCCTGTGCCTCGACCAGCGCCGCGGTGCTGGCGATGTTGGCGTCGGTGCAATCGACGGCCGCGACGCTCACGGTGCGCCACGTGTCGCTGACGGGCGCCCCCGTGTTGGGGTCGATGATGTGGTGCATCGTGTGACCCTCATGGCTCCAGCGGCGCACCGCCGTGCTGGAGGTCGCAATGCCTCCACTGGCGATCGAGACCGTCTGCCCGGGAGCCCTCAGGTCGCTGCGGTGGTCGTCGGTCACGCGCACCTGCCAGCCCGCGGCGGGAGCGGCGCCGGCGGTGGCGATGTCGCCTCCCAGGCTCAGCAGCACACCCGACTCGGTCATCCGCTCGACTGCCCGGGCGGCGCGGTCCGCAGCCCACGCCTTGGCGGTGGCTCCGAGGTCCAGGCGGATGGGGGATGGGATGCAGACCGTGTGGTGCCGTGGATCCAACTCGACTGTGCGCCACCCCGCGTGTACCTGTGCGTGCACGTGCAGCGGCGGCGCCGTGTCCTGCGCGGGAGGGGCCAGCTGTCCCCAATCGCGGTCGTATCCGGCGAGCACCAGCGCCTCGCCAAGGGTCGGATCGACGCGGCCGTCAGTTACCTCCGCCGCGCGCAGAGCAACCTGCAGGGCTTCGATCAACAGCCGGTCCACCTCCACGCGCCTGCCCCTGGCGGCGTTTACACGGGACAGCTCGGAGTCGGCGCGAAAGCGGCTGCAGGCCCGATCGATTGCGTCCAACTCGTGCTCGACGATCGCGCGAGACTGCTCGAGGGCGCCGGGGTCGGTGACCTTCAGCACGACGCTCGTGCCCAGCGCCTCCCACCTCGCCGCCGCGGATCTGTCGGTGATGTGAGTCGGGCCCATGCCCTCAGGAACCCCCGGAGACGACCGGTGCTTCGGGTGCCGCCTGCGCGGGCGCAGAGGTTTCGTGCGTCGCTTCGGAATGGACTTCGTGCGGTTCGGAGTGCGCTTCGGGCGCCGCTTCCACGTGGGCTTCGGGCGCAGCTTCATGCCGTTCGGGCGCAGCTTCATGCCGTTCGGTCCCAGTTTCAGCATGGGCTTCGGGAGTTGGCGTGGCCTGCTGTGCGGGGGTTGCTCCGGCATGCGCTTCAGGCGTCGTCCGCTGTTCGGTCGTGGCCTGGGGCGCCTGCGAGGGAGCCGCCAGCGAGCTGGAGGAGCTCTGGGAACTGGGGGAGCTGGCGTGGTGGACCGCCTTCACCTTGGTGGGGCTGGAGGAGTGCGATCCGGTGGTCTTGAGCGTCTTACCCGGGAACGCCTGTGCGGCGACCTCGGAGAGCGCCCCGGTGAGCGCAACCGAGCCGGCGATCATCCAGCGCGTTGCAAGTGACAGGCGGCGCACTGCCGAGTCGCGGGTGTTGGTCGTGTGGGGGCGCATACGGTGAGTGTTGCCCGGAAATCGAAGGTCTTGCTCAAGTGCCGGAATCCCGGCTGAAGAACTGGAAGGTTTTGCGTGGGAGACCGATGAGAGGATTCACATGTGAGCGGCGGTGCAAACGGGACTGCCTGACTCCTCACGGAGCAGTCTTCCGCGAGTTGCTAAGGACGCCCTAATCGGGTTGTGAGAAAACTCATCGAATCGACTCGCCGGATAGCTCCTAACATGACCAGCGGTATGCAGCGCTCCGCCGAATCCAACGGGGAGGAGGCGATGCCCCCCACCGTGCTCGTGGTCGAGGACGAGCCGGGGATCGTGGACTTCCTCCAGCGGGGCCTCCAAGCCGAGGGCTTTGCCGTCGAGTCCACGCCGGACGGCCTGGAGGGAGAGCGCCGGGCGCTGGACGAGAGCTTCGACCTCGTGGTGCTCGACATGATGCTCCCCGGTCGCGACGGGCTCGACGTGCTGGCGAGCGTGCGGCGCTCCAAGCCGGGGCTGCCAGTGATCGTGCTGACCGCTCGCGGCGATGTGCAGGATCGCGTTGCCGGGCTGGAGGCGGGCGCGGTGGACTACCTTGTCAAGCCGTTCTCGCTGGCCGAGCTGGTGGCCCGCATCCGCGCCCAGTTGCGCGTCGCGGCGCAAGCATCCGCGCAGGCTTCGACCACGCTGCGCGGCGCCGGCATCGAGGTCGACCTGCTCACCCGCAAGGTCCGCCGCGGCGGCGAGCCCGTGCTGCTGTCCACCACCGAGTTCGAGCTGCTGGCGTATTTGGTGCGCCACTGCGGGCAGGTGCTCTCGCGCGAGCAGATCCTGAGCGCCGTGTGGGGCTATGACCACGACCCCGCAACCAACGTGGTGGACGTCTACGTCGGGTACCTGCGACGCAAGCTGCGCCACCCCGACAGTCCGGCCCCGATTTTCACGGTGCGGGCCGTCGGGTATCGCCTCGGTCATGGCGCGCGGTAGGCCGCTCGCCCGGAAGCAGCCCGCCGGCGCCGCTCGACCGGGGCGGTGGTGAGGGGTCGCGTGAGACGCCTGCTTCCCACCAGCTTGCGCTGGCGCCTGGCCGCCTGGGTGACGGCTGTGGTGGTGTTCTGCACCGCGGTGAGCTTCCTGGTGGTCTATCGCGATACCGGCACCCAGTTGCGCCACCAGATCGATCGCGAGATCGCGAGCGACCTCGAAGAGCTGTCCCAGACAGTGCGCTCAGCCCAGGGCCGTCCCGGGCGGGTGGCCGCTGTGGCGCAGCGCTACGTGCAGAGCCGGCCTTTCAGTGCCGGTTCGACCTTGCAGTTCGCAATCGTCAGCGGGCCGGGCGCGACGAGGGCAGTCACAGCCACCAACCGCCCGGAGCTGTTCGGCGCGGCTCGCCCCGACAACGGCGAGAGCGTCGCCGAGCAGCAGAGCGAGAACCGTCTCTCACAGCGGCTGTTGACCGTGCCCGACGGCTACGCGACTCTGGACCTGCCGGACATCGGCGAGCTGCGCCTGCTCAAGCGCCGGCTGACCCTCCCCGGCGGTACGCGCGTGACGGTCGGCGTGGGGGAGCAGCTGGCCAGCGTCAGCAACGCCCAGCGGGGGGTCGCGGAAGCGTTCGTCCTCGCCGGCCTGCTGACGCTCGCGGGGGCGCTGGGAGCCTCCTACCTGATCGGCACGCGCTTCTCCCGGCCGCTGCGCCAGATGGCCGCGGTGGCCGCGAAGGTCGACGCGGGCGACCTGCACCCCCGTATCCACGACGTCGGCGGCGGTGGCGATGAGGTGTTGGTGCTGGCCGAGTCCTTCAACCACATGCTCGACCGCCTCACCGACGCCTTCGCCAGTCAGCGGGCGTTCGTGGCGGACGCCTCGCACGAGCTGCGCACCCCGCTGACGGTGATCCGCGGTCAGCTGGAGGTGCTGGCTTCCCAAGCACAGCCCCCCGCGGCGGAGGTGCGGCGCGTGGAGCGCCTGGTGCAGGCGGAGATCGTCCGCGTCAGCCGCCTGGTCGACGACCTGCTGGTGCTGGCCAAGGCCGAGCAGACGGAGTTCCTGCGGGTGGAGCCGATCGAGCTGGCTCCCTTCGTAGAGGAGCTGTGGAACGGCACCACACTGCTCGCGCCACGCCACTTCGAGCTGGGCCCGGTGCCGGCGGGGATCCTCAGAGCCGACCCCGATCGTCTCGCCCAGGCGCTGCGCAACCTGGTGAGCAATGCGATCGAGCACACCGCGCCCGAGCGCGGGCTGGTGCGCCTGGACGTTCAGCGCCGCGGTGGCGCGAGAGTGCTGTTCGTGGTGAGCGACGACGGACCCGGCATCCCACCCGACCAGCGCGAGCGGGTGTTCGACCGCTTTCATCGCACCGACGCCGCCCGCGACCGGGCCTCGGGCGGCACAGGGCTGGGGCTGGCGATCGTGCACGCCATCGTGGAGGCGCACGGGGGGTGGGTGAGGGCCGGCGCGACAGCGCAGGGAGGAGCGCAGATCGAGTTGGAGCTGCCTCGCTTTGCGGCGCTTCCCCGGGCAGTGCTCTCGAAGCCACCCGTCGTGGACTCACCCCCGCCGGAGCCCCGACCGGTGTGAGAGTCGCGCCGTCCCTAGGGCTGATATGTCGTGGTGTTTGTCAAGTGGGCAGGGTTGATCGCGCCCACTTGGTGGGCTGGTGGTTGTGGTCGGGAGGCCGGGGCGCTGGGCTCGGTGTCGGCGTTGCCAGTCTGATGATGCGGGGGTTGGGTACCCCAGGGCCCGGTTTCGTGCTGCCAGCGTGCGCTGTCTAGGAACGGGCGTGGCACTCCTTTCGGGGTGCTGCCCATAGTAGATTCGTGCGTGCTGGCCGCTGATGGCCCGGCGCCCCGGCCTCCCGACCGTGGGCTGTCAGCCGGGGTCAGCCGGCGGTTGCTGCTGCCCAGAGGAAGCACGCCAGCTCGCGGGCACAGGCGACGACGATCACGTTGTGCGCCTTGCCGCGGCCGCGCATCCGGTGATAGACCCGGTGCAGCCGGTGCTGGGCACGGTTAGCGATCTGCAGGACGTGGTCGGGTTGGGCCTTGCTGACGGTTTTGGAGTGTCGCCCCGATCCGTGGGTCTCGCCCGGTAGTGCCAGGCTGCCTCGGCGAGCAGCCGGCGAGCGAAGCCCGATCCCGTCTTCGTGATCGACCCCTGGTGCGATGACTCCCCGGACTGGTGAAGGGACGGGGTCAGCCCGAGCCACGCGCTGAGCGCGTTCGCTCGCTGAAAGCGCTGCCAGCCGCCGCTGAGCTCGAGGTGAAGCGCGAACGCGGCCAGTGTGTCAATGCCCCGGAAACAGCGGAGCCTCGCGACGGTCGGCCACCACTGCTCGTCTTCGGCCAAGCGCGAGAGCCGCTCCGCGATCGCGCTCTTGCGCGCCGTCAGGCCATCGACGGCAGCGATCAGATCGGCGAACACCAGATCGCTGGCCGTCTCATCGAACTGCTGAGCCGAGAGCCACCGCCGGTGAGCCACCGTCCAGGTCGAGGACTCGGGATAGACCCGGCCATGACGCAATAGCATCTTCGAGACCCGGTGGCGGGCGGTCATAAGGTCCCTTCGGCACGCATCGTGAGAGCGCATCAGCTCGCGGGCGGCCTCGACCTCGACCGGTGGGACGACGACCGTGGTCAACGAGCCGGCGAGCAGCAGCCGCGCTAGCAGCTCCGCGTCCTTGCGGTCGGTCTTCACCCGGTCTGAAGGGCCCCTTGGTGTCTTGCCCGGCGCGATCACCTCGACGGCTACCCCGGCCGCGCTCGCGGCGCGATAGAGCCCGAACCCTGTCGGCCCGGCCTCATAGCAAGCACGCACCGGGCCAGGCAGACTCCGAAGCCACGCGACCGGCTCCTCAATGCCCGGCCCGAACCGCGCACGCAAAAGCTCACCAGTCGAGACATCAATCGCTGCAGCATGCGTCGAGCGGGCATGGACATCGAGCCCCGCATAAGTCACCATTCCGGTCATGGCCGGACCTCCTCATTGAAATGGGGTCAGCCCGAGCCGTTCTCCGGCCAGACAAACCCCCGCGAGGAGTGTCCGGCCTACCTCCGACGGTCAACCCAACGGGCGACCTACGACATAGGGTCTAGCGCAAGTCGCGCCATCCCAGTGGTGGTCTCAGATTGTGGAGCGAGGTTCCTGAGCGTGGATCGCTGACGCCGCAAGGACCGGATCAGTGGTTTTCCACATCAGATCGGCGCGTTTGCCCGCTGGATTCAGAACTTAACGAAAAGTAGCCTGGTTGAATGGCTACCCATCTTAAGCTCGCGCCCGACCCCGCCAAGAGTCCGTCGGAGAAGGCAACCAAGCCCTCGGCGCAGCCGGCGATTCGCATCATCCTGGCCGACGACCACGAGCTCATGCGCCGCAGCCTGAGGCTGCTGCTGGACAGTGAGGCGGATCTCGATGTGATCGCCGAAGCCGACGAGCTGCCGCTGGCGGTGCGCCACGTCGAGGGTCACCGACCACACGTGCTGGTGCTGGACCTGAGCATGCCCGGCGGTTCGAGCATCGAGACGATCACCAACCTGCGCGAGAGCGTGCCCGAGACCCAAGTGGTGGTGCTGACGATGGAGGAGAACCCGGCCTTCGCACAGCGGGCCCTCAACGCCGGCGCGCTCGGGTATGTCCTCAAGGCACTCGCCGACGAGGAGCTGCCGGCAGCCGTGCGTGCGGCGGCACGCGGCGAGGAATACATCAGCCCCACCGTCGCAGCCCGCCTGCACGGGTTGCGCAGCGCGCTGGTGCAGGACAAGCTGAGCGCCCGTGAGATCGAGGTGCTGCGCCTGATCGCACTCGGCCACACGAGCGTGGAGATCGCCCGCAAACTGCACCTCTCCCCGCGCACTATCGAGACCCACCGCACCCGTATCCACCGCAAGCTCGAGCTGACCACCCGCGCCGAACTGGTCCGCTACGCGCTGGGACGCGGGCTGTTGAAGACCTGAGCTACCCCTCCGCGACGAGGGTGAGCTCGGATGCCAGGCGGCGCTGCGCTGGGATGGTGGCCCGCACGACGGCGCCTCCCCCAGGTTCGGAGTTGACCCCCAGCGTTCCTTCGAGCAGCTGCACGCGCTCGCGCATGCCGAGCAGGCCAAACCCGCCGGTCTGGACGCCGGGGTCAAATCCGGCGCCATCGTCACGCACGCTCAGATAGACGGTGGTGGCGTCCTCGTGGATCTCCACCACAGCGTGAGCTGCCCGTCCGTGCTTGGTGGCATTGCTCAGCGCCTCCTGGACGATCCGATACAGCGCGATTCTCGAGCTCCGGGGTGTGCCGGCCGCGGTCGCGGCAAGTCTCGGGGGCGAGCTCGACGTCCACGTCCACCTCAACCCCGTGTCGCCTGGTCCGCTCTGCAAGCGCTTCCAGCGCGGCCTCGACGCCGAGTTCGTCCAGCGCAGCGGGCCGCAGGTCGGTGATCAGGGCGCGCAGATCGGCGATCCCCTCGCGCAGATAGCCGATCGCGTCATCGACGGCCTGCTCCAGCGCCTCGGGCCGACCCAGGCGCCTGGCGTTCGCCAGCCTGACCTGCAGAGCGCTGAGACTCTGCAGCGTGTCGTCGTGCAGGTCGCGCGCCCACCGTGCACGCTCGCCCTCGACGGCGGCCTGCGCACTCCGGCCCTTCACCACCTCATTGGTGGGTACTGCACCCATGGCGAAAAGCCTAGCGCTATACGCGCAGTTGTGCCATTTGTCTATTCACGTTGCACGAACTCGACAGCTTGGACAAAAGTAGGGCGGCGGCGAAGGGCTCGGCGAGTACGAGAGCCCGCGCCGCGGCGACTCGAGCAAGGCGCTGCGCCTGCGTGCGGGCGGCGAGCACGGCGACAGTGCACATAAGTGCTGACCGGACATGCGGGTTTCTACGGATACCCGGCGTATGCGGCGTCTTTAGCGTCACGCCGTACGCGGTGCTACCGTCACCATCCACCTTGAGCTCCGCGCCCTGGGTGAAGACATGAATCCGCCCCCGCCCCCCTCAGACCCCACCGCGCCCGGGCAACCGCCCGAGCGCGAGGGAGCTGAGCAGCCCCCTCCGGGCCTGCCCGGCGAGCAGCCTCCGCCCGCGCGGCCCCTCTCCTCCTCCCCTCCTCCGCCGACCGAGCCGCACACCGCTGCGGCCCCTGCCGCGGCGAGCGCGCCCGCTGGCCGGTCCCCCCATCGCTGGCTGGTGCGCTCGCTGATCGGTCTCGCCACGGTGCTGGGGGTCGTCGCGATCTTCGCTGTGTGGGCCAACCGTCAGCTGCTCGACACGGGCCATTGGACCAACACCAGCAGCCAGCTGCTGGAAAACTCGGCGATCCGCGGCGAGCTGTCCGGGTACCTGACCGAACAGCTCTACAACCACGTCGACGTCGCCGGGGAACTGCGCGGCGAGCTGCCCGAAGAACTCAAGCCCCTGGCCTCCCCCGCCGCCGGCGCCCTGCGCGACCTGGTCGAAAAGGGCATCAATTTCGCGCTGGAACGTCCGCGCGTGCAGTCCGCGTGGCGCACCGCCAACGAAATCGCCCACGCCCAGTTCGTCAAGCTGATCGAGAACCGCGGCTCCGTCGTGCGTACGCCCGGGGGCGGCAACGTGGTGATCGACCTGCGTCCGCTGCTCGGCGAAGTGGCAGGGCGCGTGGGCGCGCCCACCTCGGTGGTGGAAAAGATCCCCGCCAACGTCGCCGAACTGCGGGTGATCCGCTCCAACAACCTCAAGACGCTGCAGAACGCCGTCAACGCGTTGCGCGGCCTCGCGCTGGTGCTGCCGCTGCTCGTCTACCTGCTGTACGCGCTGGCGGTCTACCTGGCGTACGGACGCCGCCGCCAGACGCTGATGGAGGTGGGCGCGGCCTTCATCGCGGCCGCCCTGGTGGTGTTCGTGGCCCGCTCGCTGGCCGGGCACGCCGTGGTCAACGCGCTCGCCACCACCTCCTCGGTCAAACCGGCGGCAGAAGCGGCATGGTCGATCGGCACCTCCGTGCTGGTCGAAATCGCCACCGCCACCATCTACATCGGCATCGCCCTGATCCTGGCCGGCCTGCTCGCCGGGCCCACGCAGGTGGCCACGTTGATCCGCCACGTGCTGGCCCCCTACCTGAACGAGCGCCCCGACATCGCCTACGGGGGCGTCGTCTTCCTGCTGCTCCTGCTCTTCTGGTGGGGCCCGATCGCCGCCTCCCGCACGCTCACAGGCATCCTCATCATCACCGTCCTCGCGCTGCTCGGCACGCATGTGCTGCGCCGCCAGACCCTCAAGGAGTTCCCAGCGGCGACCCCTCTGTGGCCGAGAGATAGATCAGGGTCGCCACTCGGCGGCTAAGAGCCTGTCTCAAAACAGACGGTGCGTTCGGGGCGTTCATGGACCAAGCTGGTCGTCGCGGGTCGTCGTAGCGCGTGCTGGTGGCACGTGCAAGACGTCACGTGGCGATCCAGCGCCGTGTACAGGGACGCATCCGGGCGTGCCGGATGTTTTGAGACAGGCTCTAAGGGCACACCCTAACCCCTGCGCCCAGGGCAGGCCCCCTCGGGGCGCTCGCGAGCGGCAGGCCCTCGTTGGCACCTTCGAGCCGGAGTGCAAGACTGAGTGTGGTGTACTGCTGACTCCCCCCCAAAGATGGAGATGACCATGGCTACCTCCGAGCGCACCACCGCAAAAGCCTCCAAAAGGGTCGCCAAGGGAGCCGCGAGCAGCGCGGTGCCGTCCGCGGACGGCGTCACTGCTCCCGCCGAGTCGATGACCCCCGCCGAGCGCGCCGCCGCGGGCAAGGCCGCGCGGGCGCAGGCTCCGCGCTCCAGCCACGCCGACTGGGCCCCGCAGAATGGACGCGAGGACCCCGTCGTCCTGCTCGAGCGCCAGGCCGAGAACCGCGTCCCCGAGCTGGTGCCGATCCGCTATGGGCGCATGGCGCGCTCGGCGTTCGCCTTCTTCCGCGGCGCCGCCGCGATCATGGCCGCTGATCTCGCCCCCACTTCCGTATCGGGGCTGCGGGTGCAGTTGTGCGGCGACGCCCACCTCTCCAACTTCGGCGGTTTCGCCTCACCGGAGCGGGAGATGCTGTTCGACATCAATGACTTCGACGAGACCCTGCCCGGGCCGTGGGAGTGGGACGTCAAGCGGCTCGCCGCGAGCCTCTGCATCGCCGCACGCGACCTTGAACTCGAGCACGTGCATGCACGCGAGGTCGTGGTGTGGGCGATGCGCACCTACCGCGAGGCGATGCGCACCTTCGCCGAGAAGACCAACCTGCAGGTCTGGTACGCGCGCCTGGAGGCTGAGGAGATTATGGGGCTGGCGAGCGACATGGGCACCACCTCCAAGCGGCTGAAGGCGATGGAGCGCAGCATCGCCAAGGCCCGCGCCAAGGACTCCGAGCGCGCCGTCTCCAAGCTCACCGAAGTGGTCGACGGCCAGCTGCGCTTCATCAGCTCCCCGCCGCTCGTGGTGCCGCTGCAGGAGCTGCTCGCCGACGTACCCCGTCAGGAATTCGAAAGCCGCATGAGCGACCTGCTGGAGGGCTACCGCGCGAGCCTCGCTGAGGACCGGCGCCGGCTGCTCGACACCTACCGCTTCCAGGGCATCGCCCGCAAGGTCGTGGGCGTCGGCTCCGTCGGCACGCGCGCGTGGGTCGTGCTGATGGTCGGGCGCGACGAGCAGGACCCGCTGGTGCTGCAGTGCAAGGAAGCTCAGGCATCGGTGCTCGAGCCCTACGCGGGGGCCTCCGCCTTCGCCAACTCCGGGCAGCGCGTGGTCGAGGGGCAGCGCCTGATGCAGGCCGCCTCGGACATCTTCCTGGGCTGGCTTCCCGCCGTCGGGCTCGACGAGCAGCCGCGCGACTTCTACGTGCGCCAGCTGTGGGACGGCAAGCTCTCCGTGGACATCGAAGCGATGGGCTTTGAGCAGCTGCGCAACTACGGGCGCCTGTGCGGCTGGACGCTGGCGCGCGCCCACGCGCGCAGCGGCGACCGCATCGCGATCGCCGGCTACCTGGGCAAGAGCGGCGTGTTCGAGGAGGCCCTGGCCGACTTCTCCGTGGCCTACGCCGACCAGAACGAACTGGACCACAGGGCGCTCGTCGGCGCCATCGCCTCTGGGCACATCGAGGCTGAGGACGCCTGAGCGAAGACATCTGAGCGAGAAGGCCTGATCGAAGACGCCCGTGCGAGAAGACCTGATTCGCATTAGGTAGCTGACTACCTGGACATATGCACTGGCAGCTAGCAGTCTCACTACTGTGACCGCTCCAGCCCAGCCCGACCCGGCCCTCGCGGCGACCGTGCGTCGCCTGCGCCAGCGCTGCGGGCAGACCCAGGAAGACCTTGCCCACCACGCCGCCCTGACCACCTCCGCGCTCGCCCGTATCGAGCGCGGCAAGGCCAACCCTACGTGGACCACCACGCGGCGCATCGCGCTGGCGCTGGGGGTGAGCATGGAGGAGCTGGGGCGGGCTGTTGAAGAAGAGAGTGGGTAGCACCCCGGCCGCCCAACAAAGGAGGCGAGCACGATGTTGGCGTCGAGGACGAAAGCGGATCAAACGGCCGCTCGTCGCACAGCTCGCGACCTGCGAGAGGCACGCACACCGCGCACGGCCTCGGCCATCGCCTCGTCGTCATCCACTCCAGACGCCGCGCTGCGCTTCCGCACATGGCGAATCGTCTCGAACCAGTTGAATCCGCGCGACCCCGCTCCAGCGTCTCCCGGTCGCTCCTGCCAGGCGAGCGCTCGCGCAACCTTGACAGCAGATCGCTGTCGATCTCAACAGTCTTTGTAGCTTCACGGCCTCTATTCGATTGCGTCGCAGCCTTTCGGCTTGGGACTCGACCCGCGCCTTTCCGACGCTTGTCGTGTCAAGCCGGCCAGCTAATATTCCACAAACTTTCAGACTATGGACTCTGTACGCAGATCCGCCGAGCAACGCGGCCTACTCGTCACGACCATCCGCGGCACCGCTGAGTGGCGGGGCCAGAAGGCCGACGAGTTCGGCAACGATGCCATAGCGCGAAAAGAGAATCTGCGAGCCAAGCAGGCACTTCGCGCTCTTGCGAACTTCGTTGAAGCGATGCCAGATGACGATCCCGATTTGCACCTGTACGCCCTGCGCCGAGCAGATGAGCGCGGGGGGCGGCTGCGGCTTATGCCCGACAGCGTCTTCCTTCTCTCCCGGTTCGGACTCGGAAAAGGGGCGTGGCAAGCCAGCAGACCAACCGAGAGCCAGATGCGAAATATCCTCCGCCGCGTGGATGGCATCGAGGCCCAGGAGCGGCACGCCCGCAAGCTACGCGCCGAGGAGGGCTACGGCGACGAGTGACGAGGGGCGCGAAGGGCTACGCTGCGACGGCAGCGCCAGCCGGAACGAAGTGCTCGAAAGTCAGATCGGTGGGCGCGGGGAGACCTTGCTCCTCAGCTGCGCAGGCCAGCGCGAACCGGGCAGCCTCCTCAGCGTGAGCGGCGTCATAGGTGTCGGTGCCGCCGGTCAGGCCTGGGATGTCAGGGGACTCAAAGCTCCAGCCAAAACCGGGGGCGCGATGGTGCAGGATGCGAATGGCGTCCATGATTCTTCCTCCTCAGAGTAGCCGCAGAGCCTCGTCTTCCGCAAGGCCCACGTGATTGACGAGGACGCGCCGCACCTCGCCTGGCGCGAGCGTTCGTCCGTCGTGGAGCGCCCATGTGAGGGCAGGGCGCCCATCAGCTTGGAGACGGCGGTGCGATCCTGACTGGCGAGTGACCCTGTAGCTCAACGGGTCGGAGGTCAGGATGCGCAACAGCCGCTTTGCCTTCATGGAGGGAATTGGGCCACACACGGAGCCTACGCATCGCCTGAGACGCAACTCTCTGGCGCGAAAGCCGGTTTGACCGCGGACCTTTGCCACTCGACCACGCGCCAGGAGAGATTCGAACTCCCGACCTTCGGTTCCGTAGACGGGCCTCGGGCGGCCGATTTGGCTTTGTAGAGCCAAGTAATGTCGGGTTGGATGGGGTCGGGTGACCACATATCTGCCGAGTCGGGGACACGTTTCGGGACACAGTTTTGAGGTGCGGCCTTCGACCGGAGCACTTCGGGAGAGTCGCCTTGCCTCCCCCGCTCGGCGTGCGAGAATATGAGCATGACGAAGACGGAGCTGCACGAGCTGGTGGAGGATCTACCGGAGAGCACGGTCGACGGCGCCGGGGTGTTGCTGCGCAGCCTCTCGGACGGCCAGATCGATCCGGAGCAGGCGTGGTTCTGGACACCAGACTGGCTGTCCGGCGAGCTTGAAGCCGACCGGGAGGCCGCAAGCGATCCTGGAGAGGTCTACGAGGACGCTGACGCCTTCAAGGCCGCGCTGCGGGCCGCACGCCAGGGTTAGTGCCTACCTATCAGGCACGGCGCCGGTTCCTGCGCGACCATAAGAACCTGACCTCTGAGCAGATCGCAGCCTGGGAGAAGGCGCTCGACCTGTTCATAGCCTGCCTGCGGCGCGGCAAGTTCGAACCAGGCCTGCGCGTCAAGCGCGTGCAAGGCTACCCCGGTGTCTGGGAGATGACGTGGGCTCCCGACGGACGAGCGACTTTCGAATACGGCGACGAGCTACGTGCCGGCGAGCAGCACATCATCTGGCGACGCATCGGCACACACGGCATCTTTCGCCAGCCGTAGACGGCGGCAGGCATATCGTTCGTCATCGTGCGCGTTCGTGGTCGTGTTCGGGGTGTTCGGGGTGGGGGTGTTGGGGCCAGGTGGGGTGTGTTGGGTCGAGTTGGTGGGTGGGGTCTGGTAGTTCGTTGTAGGTGAGGCTGGGTGTTTGGGCGCGGGTTTGGCGCATGCGTTCGGCGAGGCGGGTGGTGCGGTCGGTGTCCTCCCCTTCGGTACCGAGGTTTTCGCGGGCGATGTACCAGTCGGTGCCGTGGCGCGCGCGGGACGCCTCGACGTACGCGGACTCTTTGCTTGTTTGCCAGCCCCCGGTGACGACGACGGCTCGGTCGACGGTCGCGCCTTGCTGGCGGTAGATGTGTTGGGCGTAGGCGAGGCGGAGGGTCTCCAGGTCGTCGCCGGTGAGGGTGATCTGGCGGTCGCTGCCGTCAAGCGTTACGGTCACCTCGTTGTGTTCGGGGTCGATGTGCGTGATTTCTCCGCGGGTGCCGTTCTCGACGCGGGGTGCTTGGGGTGGGCGGTGCTGGGTGGTGAACGCGACGCGGTCGCCTTCGCGTACCCCGTAGTGGACTGTTTGGAGGGGGATCTCGTGTTCGGTGAGTTCGCCGTGTTGGGTGCGGAGGTGTTGCGCGCGGGCGTTGAGGCGGTCGATTCTCTTGGTTTGAGGCATCCGCGATCAACGCGACATCCTTGATTCCGTGTTGTTGGGTGAGGGTGTGCCAGTGCTGCACGGCGTGCTCGCCGGCCTGGTCGCGGGTGTCTTGGTAGTGCAACTGGCCCCTGTCGTGGTAGTGCGCCATTGCTTGCTCTGGTTCGCCTGCGCGTAGTGCTTGCCAGGCTCGTCGCTCCTCGGGGTCCTGGGTGCGGTGGATGTCGTGGAGTTCTGCGGTCGGTGTGTGCGTGGTGATGCGGTCGAACATCCCGCCGGGTCCGATCGAGGGGAGCTGCTTGCCGTCGCCGACCGCGACGAGCTTCGCGCCCGTCCGCTCGACCAGGTCGGTGAGTCGGTCCAGGCGGGTGTGATCGCTCATCCCTGCCTCATCCAGGATCACCGTGGTGTCCGGGCCGACATGGACGGTGCCGCTCTCGGCGCGCGCGACGAGCGAGTCGAGCGTCGTCGTCTGCCCGGTCAGGGCTGGGCTTCCTGCGCCGAGAAGCTCCGCGGTCGAACCGGATACGGCGACGCCAAGGGTTTCGCGTCCGGCGAGCTGCTCGGCACGCACGGCAGCGTCGATCACGATGCCCTTCCCTGCACCGGCGGGGCCGACGAGCACGACGGCACGCTCGGGGCCGGTGAGTGTTCGCAGCGCGTCTTGTTGCTCCCGGGTGAGGGGTGCGCCGATCCGCTCGGCGACTTCGCGGGCCGCGTTCCGGCGGCCGGTATCCCCGACGTCCCGTCCGGCGGGCCGGGCGAGGGTCGCGGCGCGCCGTTCGATTGCCTGCTCCTGCGCCCGGACCTTCAAGGTCGTCATCCGGCCGCCCACCAGCGTCAGGATCTGCCGATCGCCGAGCATGTCCCTGATGACGGTGAGCGCCATGTCGGGCGCCATCTCCCCCGCGGTCTGCTCCAGCGCGACGGCGCGCAGCTCCGGGGCAGTGAAGATCGCGTGCTGCTCGGTGAGGGTCTCCTCGATGCGCTCCTGCACACCCCGCTCCGCGGCGGGCGGCGCCGGCTGTGCGAGAAGGCCGAGCGTCTCCGCTGGCCCGAATTCGGAGGGCTCCGCGGTCTCCCGCCACGCACGGGCGAGGTCCCCGCGGGTCGCGGGCTTTTTCGCGCGGCGGTTCTCCAACGCGAGGCCTCGCAGCTCCCCATCCCGGGGCGCGCGGCCGTAGCGGGCGCGGAACCGCTCCGCGGCCCTCGCGATCTCATGGGTGCGCCCGGAGAACGCTTCACGCAGCTCGCGGGGCACACCCTGGATTCTCGAAGTACCGGCCGTCCTTCCCCGTGCCCCGCTCGATCGTGTAGCCCTCGTGGATCAGCTCGTCGGCGAGGGTGGAGCGGTAGAACGCACCCAGTTCCCGGGCTGAGCGGAACACTGGGCGCGACGCGACCGCGACTACGCGGTCGTCCTGGCGGATCGCGCCGGTGATCACGACATGGCTATGGATCTGCGGGTCCGGCGCGCGGCCACTAACCCCACGCGCGGTGGTGTGACGGTACTCCGCAGCGATCACATCGCGTGCTTGCTCTTCGATGACCTCCTCGCCGTAGCGGCGGCGCACGACGGGGACCTGCTCGCGGAGGTAGAAGATCGTCTGCTCCACCGCCCGCGCGTGCGCCTGTTCGATCCCCTCGCGCTGCCACGCTTCCCCCAGCGCCCATACGACAGACACGGATTTCGGGGCGCTCAAGGTAACGTCGATCCCGCCGCCGCGGCCCCCGCCCGCACCAGCGGCGCGCAGCCATTCCCCGGTCGCTGGGTGGCGGCCCTCCATCAACGCGATGAAGTCCTCGCCCTCCACCTGGCCGCCGGTGTCGACCCCGAGACGCTCCATCGTCTCCTTGTCCATCAGCCACCGGCCGGGGGCCTGCACCATGTCGCCCTCCGGCGTGAGGTAGTAGTCCCCGCGGTCGGGCTCCACCGTCTTTGACTCCAAGTAGCTGGCGTACCCGCCGGCGCGGTCCGCGGGGATGCTCGAAGCGGTCACCATGCCCCTTACTGACCGCGAACCCGGCAAACCGGCCAACGAGTTTTGACTCGCAGACCGTTGTCTGCTTTTGCTCAACGTGCATATGGTCTGTGTGGCTGTTGCCGTTCGGCTGTCGCGCTGCGCGATGGCCTCGCGGAGCCGACGGCCGTAGGCCGGCGGCGCAGCGGACCGGCTCGTCAGAGCCGGTAAGGCCAGGCGGGGAGCGCAGCGCGGCAGCCGAGAAAGCCGACCGCAGGGAGGCGCTTCTACGCGGGCGTCAGCCCGCGTGCTGACCGGGGTGTGAGGACCCTGGGCATGCCCGCACCCTGGTGCTGATCGGGCCACCCGGTGGGCTGTGTCGAGCCTCGGAGGCGCGGCGTCGCGAACCGCCTTGGGAGCGGCCTTCGAAACTTCGTTGGCCGGTTTCGGGGGTTCGCGGTCAGTAACCCCATGAGCCTTACACCGAACCCGACGACATCGAACGTCCTGGCCGACGGCCCACTCCTACGCCCCGACGAGGCCGCGAACCTTCTCGCCGTAAAGACCAGTTGGATCTACGAAGCAGTACGTACAGGCCGCCTACCCTGCATCAGCGTCGGCCGCCACATCCGCTTCACGCGAAACATGCTCCAGGAATGGCTCGCCGAACAGACGGAACGCAATTAGCATTCGGGCCAAGCGGTTGAAGCCCGTTCTGTATTTCGGGCCGGGCCTCTCGCTGTACTATGCATCCGCGATCGCGCATTGCGAAGCTCCGTCACGACGTTCAGTGATGACACTAGCCAAAATACAAATCGTGGCCTTGTCGAATCGAACAGTTGCTGCGCTCGCCACGCCGTTCCACGGGGGTGGAGGGCTTACTCACTCAGCCATCGAGCTCATTTGGACGTCGGCAGACGCGTACGACTATCTCGGGGAAGGCAACAAGCTCGATCGCGTGCTCGGTGGCCTTCGTGCACTTCGCGATGGACGCCTGGCGACCGCGGGACGGCCAGGCATTCCCGCAGACCATGACAAGCTTCAGGTGGTCGCGTCCGACCTCGCTACGCACCTTGTCGCGGCTGGCTTCCTAGACGCCGACGCTGCTGACGAAGCACTCCAGGAAAGCCCCTCCGGCCCGTATGAGAAAGCATCGCCTTCAACAAGGCCCAGGGACACAGCTGTTTCGCACAATCCTGCGCCCTCTCCGCCTAGCCACGAACACGGCCTAGCGGACGATCCACGAGCCGTCATGGTGATACACGGCCAGGATGTGACCGCGGCGCGAGCGATGTTCGACTGGCTGCGCGCAGTCGGTCTCCGGCCTCGAGAGTGGAGCCAGCTCATAAATGCTTCTGGAACTGCCAGCCCGTTCATCGGTGAGGTTCTCGAAGTCGCGTTCAGGCAGGCACAGGCGGTCGTAGTGCTCTTCACGCCTGACGAGCACGTTCAGCTCAGATCAGAACTCGATGGTGCCGCTCCAAGCTGGCGCCTTCAGGCACGCCCAAATGTCCTCTTTGAGGCGGGAATGGCCTTTGCAATGCATCCTAAGCGCTCTGTGCTTGTCGTATTGGGTGACCAGCAGATTCCAAGCGACCTTGCTGGTCGTCACTACGTGCTATTGGGGTCTGTTCGGACGCTACGCGATCTGGCGCAACGTCTCGAGGAGGCTGGCTGCCCCGTAGATCTGACAGGGGATGACTGGCTCGACCTTGGGCGCTTCCCTGATCGCTCAGGGATCACAACAAGGCCAACAATGTAGGGCCGACTTACGATCTGCAACCCAATGAACCACCCTCCGCCGTACTGAACGCCTCGGCAACCAACTGCGCGTCCTCCTCGCGCGGCGCGTAGTGCAGATACCGCATGGTGGTCTGGATGTCCGCGTGGCCCATCCACTCCTGCACGCGGCGGATGTCGGCCTTGGCGATCATGCGAGTGCCGAAGGTGTGGCGCAAATCGTGGAAGCGAAGCGGCCGCAATTCCGCACGCTTCAACGTGGCCTTGTAGCGGCGCCGCAACGCCGAGTCATCGAGGTAGCCCCCATCATCGCCGGGGAACACCAGATCGTCCTCGCCAGTGAACAGTCCCCGGTCAGCCAACCGCGCGAGCCCCTGTGCGACGTCCGGCGCGAGCGGGACCGAACGCACCTTGCCCGACTTCGGCGCCGTCAGCGCACGGGCGGCGTAGCTCGTGCGGACCCGTAGGATCGAGCCCGCGAAGTCCACATCGCGCCAGTGCAGCGCTCGCAGCTCCCCCAACCGTAGGCCGGTGAACGCAGCGGTCAGGAAGATCGCGCCATCCTGCTCGGTTTGGGCGGCGCGGACGAGCGCCCACACCTCCTCGGGGCTGAAGACCTCGATGTCGCCGGAGAGCTTCGCGGTGGGGCGCTCGATGCCAGCGACCGGGTTCATGGGGAGTTTGTAGACCTTGCACGCCCGCGTGAACACGCCGTGGAGAAGCGTCACTATCCGATCCTTGGTGTTGTTGGTCAGCTGACCGGGGTTCTGGCCGCTCGTCATGCCTCCCTCGGGGTCCGAGCGCACACGCCTGCGCCCTCCCCCGCCCACGCCTGTCAGTCCCGAGTACCAGCGCTCAACATCTGCGGTCGCGATGTCCTCAAGCCGCATCGCACCGAACGCGGGCAGTAGGTAGGCGTCGATGATCGAGCGGTAGCCGCGCAGCGTTGACGGCTTCAACGCTCGATCGTTCGTGGCGTAGCGCATGAACTCGGCCGCGGCATCGGCAAACGTGGCCCCGGTGCGGACCATCCCCAGCAGCGTCCCCCGGCGAGCCTCGTCGAGGGTGTCGCGCAGCCAGTCCTCGGCCACGCGCTTCGTGAAGTAGCCAGCCGGCGGGCGTCCGCGCTCGGACCATGCCGGGCCGATCTTGCGCTGGACCTGGCGCCCGTCCGGTAGGCGGTACTTGGCATACCAGACCGCCCCGCGCTTGCGCTCAAGCCGGAAGACGTGGCCACTCGGAGGCCGAGACGAGAAATCCACGGCGCTGCCCATAGTCCCAATCTAGCACCAGCTTGGGACATATTCGGGACACGCTTACTTTTCTATAGCGTCGCGTCCAAAAGAAAACCCCGTATTTACGAGGCTTATCCACGCGCCAGGAGAGATTCGAACTCCCGACCTTCGGTTCCGTAGACCGACGCTCTATCCAGCTGAGCTACTGGCGCAGAACGCCTAGTCTACTTCCCGGCTCACGCGGAGGCCGACCAGGGTCAAACTCGACGTGGGTGCTCACCACGCGTCCACGTTCGGCCGCTTCTTGCCGGGCCTCTCCCGCCACGACTGGGCGCGCTCGTCGAACAGCGTCGCGATCCAGCGCCGCGAGTCGGCTGGGTCGATGACGTCGTCGATCTCGCCGTAGGCCGCCATGTTCAGGCCGCGGCCGTGCTCGTAGGCGGCGGCCACGGTGGCTGCGAACACGCGCTCGCGCTCCTGCTCGTCCTCGATCGCCTCAAGCTCGCGGCGCATGCCCAGGCGCACCGCGCCCTCCAGGCCCATACCGCCGAACTCCGAAGTGGGCCAGCCGACTGTGAACAGCGGCGCCTTGAAGCCGCCGCCGGCCATCGCCTGGGCGCCGAGGCCGTAGCCCTTGCGCAGCACGATCGTGCCCGTGGGCACGGTGAGGTTGGCTCCCGTGACGAACATTCGCGCGAAGTGGCGCACCGTGGCGGTGCGCTCCGCCGCCGGCCCCACCATGAAGCCTGGCGTGTCGCACAGGAACAGCAGCGGCAGCTCGAAGGCGTCGCACAGCTGCATGAACCGCGCCGCCTTGTCGGCGCCGTCGGCGTCGATCGCCCCGCCGAGATGGGTGGGGTCGTTCGCCACCACACCCAGGGGCTGCCCCGCGACGCGCGCCAGTGCGGTGAGCATCCCCGGGGCCCACCCCCCGCGCAGTTCCAACACCGAGCCCTCGTCGCACAGCCCCTGCAGCACCCGGCGCACCTCGTACACGCGCTTGCGCTCGGCGGGGATCGTGTGTGCCAGCGCGCTCTGGTCGGGCACCGCGAACTCGGCGGTGGAGCCGTTGAAGTAGGAGAGGTAGCGCTTGGCCGCCGCCACCGCCGCGCGCTCGTCGGCGACCCTCAGATCCACCACGCCGTTGGCGTCCTGGACACCGATCGGCCCCACCTCGCCGGGCGCGTGCACGCCCAGCCCGCCGCCCTCGATCATCGCCGGACCGCCCATCCCGATGCTCGAGTCCTCGGTGGCGATCACCACGTCGCAGCACCCCAGCAGCGCGGCGTTGCCGGCAAAGCAGTAGCCCGCCACCACCCCCACCAGCGGCACCAATCCGCTGAGGCGCGCGAAGAGGTGAAAGGCGCGGCAGTCAAGCCCGGCCACCATCGGCCAGTCCACGTCCCCCGGGCGCCCGCCGCCGCCCTCCGCGAGCAGCACCACGGGCAGCCGGCGGCGCTCGGCGATCTCGAACAGGCGGTCCTTCTTCTGGTGGCCGCGCATCCCCTGCGTGCCCGCCAGGACCATGTAGTCGTAGGACGCCACCACACACCGCCGGCCCTCGACGTCCCCCACACCTCCCACCAACCCGTCCGCGGGCGTGCGCGCGATCAGCTCCTCGCGCGCCCGCCGCCGCTCCTGGGCGGCGAAGACGAGCGGGCCGTACTCAACGAACGTGCCCTCGTCCACCAGCTCGGCCAAGTTCTCACGCGCTGTGCGCCTGCCGCTCTCGTGTCGACGCGCCACAGCCTCCTCCCGCGCCGCGTCCAGACCGAGTGCATGGCGCTCGCGCACTGCCCGCACATCCTCGCGCTCGGCGTCAAGGGCCTCCCCAGAGGCCTCGGCAAATGCGCCATGGACCCCAGCCTGAGGGACTTCGGCAGGCGCGCCGTGAGTATCGGCATGAGGGGACTCGACAAACGCGCCGTGGGCATCGGCCTGAGAGCTTTCGCCCTGCGCCAGCACGACCAGCGCCTGGCCCTCCTGCACCGTCTGACCCACGACGACCTCGACGCGCGTCACCACTCCCTCAGTCTGCGCGACCACCTCGTGCTCCATCTTCATCGCCTCCAGCACCACCAGCACGGCGCCGGCCCGCACCGGCTCGCCCGGTTCCCGCTCCACCGCGACCACCGACCCCGCGAAGGGGGCCGCCACGACGTTCTCCGCTCCGAGTGCTGTCAGGCGATCGGCGATTCACCGAAGCTTGACGACTTTACGAGCAGGTTGGTCGCCAGGGCAGCTCGACTGGGCGCACTCCTGCGAGCCCCTTACGCTCCCGAAGGTGTCTGGATCTGATCGTACGTCGCGCGAGGGCTCTACCGGCGCCGAGCGGCGGGCTCGAGCGCAGGGTTCGCCCAGCCCTCGTCGCCCGAATTGATGTTGACGCCGGGCGGGACGATCTCATCGATCCGGTCGAGCACCGCGTCGCTCAGCTCGACCTCAGCCGCGCCGAGCTGGGACTCCAGGTGCTCCAGCGTGCGCGGTCCGATGATCGCCGCGGTCACAGCGGGGTGGCGGATCACGAACGCGAGGGCCAGCTCGATCAGGCTGATGCCCGTCTCATCGGCCAGCTGCCCCAGAGCGTCGGCGGCGTCCAGCTTGCGCTGGTTGGCAGGGACCGACATGTCATAGCGCGAGGGGATCATCTGCGCGCGCCGCGACGTCGGCACGTCGGTGTGCTTGCGATAGCGGCCCGAGAGCCATCCGCCGGCGAGCGGACTCCAGGGGATCACGCCCATGTGATGGCGCAGACACGTCGGGAGCACGTCCCTCTCCACCCCGCGCACGAGCAGCGAATAGGGCGGCTGCTCGCAGACGAAGCGCTCGCGGCCACGCTCGCGCGCCACCCACTGTGCCTCCACGATCTGGCTGGCCGGGAACGTCGAGGAGCCGATGTAGCGCACCTTGCCGGCGCTGACAAGGTCGCTCAGCGCACCCAGTGTCTCATCGATATCGGTGTCGACCTCCGGGCGGTGGATCTGGTAGAGGTCGATCCAGTCGGTCCCCAACCGCCGCAGGCTGTTCTCGACCTCCCTGACGATCCAACGGCGCGAGTTGCCGAACTCGTTCGCGTCATCCCCCATCGTGCCGTGCACCTTGGTCGCAAGGATCACGTTCTCGCGCCTGCTGCCGGCGAGCGCCTTGCCGACGATTTCCTCCGACTCGCCGCGCGAGTAGACGTCGGCGGTGTCGATGAAGTTGACCCCCGCGTCGAGCGCGCGGTGGATGATCCTGATCGAGTCCTCGTGGTCGGTGTTGCCCCAGGCGCCGAACATCATCGCCCCAAGGCACAGGGAGCTGACCTTGACTCCGGTGTGGCCGAGCGGGCGAAGGTCCATGGCTGGACTCTAGCGGGGGTTGGAGTCCGCTCGCAGCCGCTCGTAGACCTTGCGCAGATAGAACTCTCCGACAGCAGCGGCAAAGTCCGGTTCGTCGAGGATCTTCTTGAGCATCTCGTCGTTTGCGTCCACCCGGGTGACGATGGTCTGCAGGAACTTGCGGTCGAACACCAGGCGGAAGTTCTCGATCGTGTTGTTCCTGGCCTGGTCGGCAAGTTCGCCGTCCGCGACCCAGCTCTCCTCGAGCTGGTCGAACAGCAGCGCGTCGACGTCGGTCAGGCTCGTGCCGAAGCGGTCGTTGAGAACCTCGACGATGCTGGAAAGGCGCTCGAGGTCGAGCTCCTGCTGGCCGCCGCTGCCATCACCGGAGAACGAGCGCACCTCGCCCATCTCCGCGCTCAGCGAGAGCGGACCGCTGAAGGTCATCTGGTGGCGCAGGTGGGTCAGCTCAACCTCGGTGCCCAGGTCCAAGCGCTCGACCGTGCCGGTGTCGCGTAGATAAAGCGACAGCGCGCGGCAGAAGATGTAGTCGCGCTCCAGCGAAGGGTCTGTGAAGGCCGCGATCTGGGACACGAACGCGTAGGTGCGCACGAAGCGGCGCAGCGCGTCGCGGAACTCCAGGCGCTGCTCGTCGCTCATCTCCTCGAAGCGAGTCTTGGCCGGAGTGAGCGCCGCGTAGGTCTCGGCCGAGCGCTTGGCTTCGGGCATGCCCGCGCCGAGCAGCACCCCGACGGCCGCCTCGACCTCCTCCGCGTCGAGCACGTCGAAGTCGTCGAGGCGCCGGCGGGTGTCCCACAGGATGTTGGGGTCGGTCGGCGGCGCGACAGTGACGCCGTGGAACTGCTCGAACGCGGCGACGATGTCCTCGGTGTCGTTGCGGAAGTCGAGCACGAAGGTGCTCTCCTTCAGCGGATGGATGCGGTTCAGGCGCGAGAGGGCCTGGACAGCCGCAAGCCCGACCAGCGGCTTGTCGACGTACATCGTGTGCAGCAGCGGCTGATCGAAGCCGGTCTGGAACTTCTCCGCGGCGATCAGCACGCCGTACTCGGGGGTCGCGAATTCCTCGGCGGTGCGCGACTCGGGAAAGCCGTTCATGTTCGTCTCGGTGAGCGGCGATCCCGTACCGTCGTCGATCTTGCCCGAGAAGGCGACGAGCGTCCTGATGTCGCCGTAGCCACTTGGCGTCGATGTACTTGTCGATGTTCTGCTTGTAGCGCACGGCGTGCAGTCGTGAGGCGGTCACGACCATCGCCTTGGCCAGCCCGCCGATCTCCTTCGCGGTGTGCTGGCGGAAGTGCTCGACGATGATCTCGGCCTTCTGGGCGAGGTGGTGGGGGTGCAGGCTCACGAAGCGCGCGATCGCCCGGCGCGCCTGCTTGGCGTCGTACTCGGGGTCTTCCTCGGTGCGCTTCTCGATCTTCCAGAAGGTCTGGTAGGTCGTATAGCTGGCGAGCACGTCCATGATGAAGCGCTCCTCGATCGCCTGGCGCATCGAGTAGAGGTGAAACGGTTCGTGCAGCTGTGTCTGCGGGTTCAAGCGCCCGAACATCTCCAGCGTGCGCCCCTTGGGGGTGGCGGTGAAGGCGAAATAGGAGAGGTTGCGCTGCCGGCCGCTGCGCGCACTGACCGACTTGGCCAGTGCCTCCTCGACCGGGTCGACCGCAGCCGCGAGCAGTCCGGCGTCCTCGGCCTCCGCGGCGGTCAACTCCTGCTCCTCGCCAGCCCCCAGCGCAAGGCGCAGATCCTTGGCGGCCTCGCCCGTCTGGGAGGAGTGCGCCTCATCGATCACAACCGCGTAGTTGCGCGCGGGGAGCTCGCCGATCTTGTCGATCACGAACGGAAACTTCTGCAGCGTCGTGATGATGATGCGCGCCCGCTCGCCTTCCAATGCTGCGACGAGCTGATCGGAGTCCTTGTCGATCTTCACCACCACGCCGCGCGCATGCTCGAACTGGAAGATCGTGTCCTGCAGCTGGCGGTCGAGCACGACGCGGTCGGTGATGACGATCACCTTGTCGAACACCTTGCGGTCGTCCGCCATGTGCACGGTCGAGAGGCGGTGCGCGGTCCAGGCGATCGTGTTCGACTTGCCCGACCCGGCGGAGTGCTGGATCAGGTAGGGGTGCCCCGCACCGTTCGCGGCCGCATCGGCCTCGAGCTTCTTCACCGCGTCCCACTGGTGGTAGCGGGGGAAGATCACCTTCTCCGCCGCGCGCCTTGCTGCCTGCGAGCCCTTCTCGGGGCGCTCGACGTGGATGAAGCGGTGCAGGATGTCGAGCCACGCGTCCATGCTCCACACACGCTCCCACAGGTAGGACGTCCTGTGGCCGTCGGGGTTTGGCGGGTTGCCCTTGCCGAGGTCGTGGCCCATGTTGAACGGCAGAAAGCGCGTCGACTTCCCGTCGAGGCGGGTGGTCATCGCGACGGAGTCCGGGTCGACCGCAAAGTGCACAAGCGCGCGGCGGGCCAGCGTGACGTTCTTGGGGTCTCGGTCGTTGCGGTACTGCTCGATCGCCTGCTCGACGCTCTGGCCGGTGAGGTGGTTCTTCAGCTCCGCCGTCGCCACCGGGATGCCGTTGAGGAACAGGCATAGGTCGAGCGTCTTGTTGGAGTCGGGGTCGAACGGCAGCTGCCGTGTGACCGTCAGGCGGTTGGCGTCGTAGTGCGCCGTCAGCTCCGGCGCGAGTTCGAACGCCGGCCTGCGATAGGACAGGCGGATCTCGACGTTCTGGTCGCGCACGCCGTGCCGGATCACGTCCAGCGTGCCGCGCTCATCCAGCTGCTTCGCGAGACGCTGCAGGAAGCGCTGGCGCGCGTGGGCGTCCTCGCCGCCGTGCGCCTTGACGAGCTTCTCCCACTCCTCGCGCTGTGTCTCTTCGATGAAGGTGAACAGCTCGCGGGTGTCGAGGCCTAGCGCTGCCTCGAAGTCGGACCGCCACTGCGAATCGGTCCCGACCTTGCAGGTACGGTAGCCGCCATCCGCGACGAGATGTGCGGTTATCTCGTCCTCGAGCAGCTTCTCGGTGATTGAGCTCATGCTGCCTCTGGAATGTCGAGTTGGCCTGTTACGGCCGCGGTGATGAGAGCTTGGCGGCGCTCTTGGAGGAGAGCGATTTGGCGGTTTGCCAGCTTTTCCGTGTCAGCGATCTGCTCACACGTTTCTTCCAGATTTCTGAGGATTCCTGGCCATAGCTCGGCACTCTGAGGAAGGCCAACCGCAAAGTTGGCAAGGTCGCCAAGGTTAAGTGTAGGCTGTGCAGTCCCTCCGCCCGTTGCAAGCTTGGCCAAACCCATGAAATGTGTTGTCTGGGTCCAGTGCCAAAGCAGGCGAGACGGAAGGTTCGGTCGAAGCCGAATGCGTGCAAGCGGGCGGTTCAAGTTGAAGCCCTGCTCGTCTGGACCAACGACCGCGGAGCGACCCATCGAACCAACGACAGAAAGAATTACATCACCCTGGCATAGCGACGTTCTACGATATTCTTTGGCAAGGAGCTCCGGAATTTCGGCGATGTCGCCATGGTCAACGCAGCCTCGAGGAGAAAGGTTGTAGGTACGAATCATCGGGACCCCGGTCCCGCCCTCCACGAACTCCGGTACAAGGACGCCGTACGCCATTGGGCCAGCCAGAAGACGCTTAAGGCGCCAGCCCGGCTTGGAGGCGAATGCATGGTCGCGAAGCGACGTTCGCCGCTCGTCCAACAACTCCACCATCCGCCGCTTCGCCGCAATGAGGGCATCGATCCGCGCCGTCTCGCCGTCGAGGTAGTCGGCGATGGCACGCTGGACAGCGAGCGGAGGGATGGACAGTCGAAGGTTCTGATATTTACTGGCGCTGAAGTTCTCAATCGTGGATATCACCCTGCCAGCCCTTATTTGATTCCAGTAAGGCAGTGATTGGGTCCAGTACGAGATGAAGCACGGATCAGCGCTGTGCCCCGCGCGGAACCTCACGAGGTAACCGGCAAAACATGCCGGACGCCTGTCGAGATAAAGCACTGACTTTCCGATGGTAGCTCCAGCGGCTGTCATTAAGAGATCGCCTGCCTGTAGCAGTGCCTTGTGTGCGACATCAGGCGGCAACGACGCGAATACGTCGTCACGCAACTCGCGTGGTCCGGCGATATCGGTTGTGCGGACGTATCGCGGCCAATCGGGGTTGTCCTCACCACCCGCCTCGCCAAGACCGTTCTGAATCGGACGATCAGCTAGGAACTTCAGGCGGGTCTGTCGCCAAGTCATCCCGCCACCTCAGCCAACAGCCGCTGAATCTCATCCTCCAAGACCTTGATCTCGGCGTCAATCTGCTCCAGCGGCCGCGGCGGCACGTACTTGTAGAAGTGTCGCGTCAACGGCACCTCGTACCCGATCTTCGTCTTGTCGTGATCAACCCAAGTATCGGATACATACGGCAACACCTCCTCGCGCATATAGTCATCGACGGCTGACCGATATGCCAGTGTCGCAAAGCGTGCGGTGGGGTCCTCCTCGAACGACATTGGCACCTCCGGCAAAGGCACATTCTCATTGTCGCGCAGCTCAGGATCCGGTTCTGGATTCCCCTTGCGATCGGTGACGACCGGAGCCTCCTCGTCACGGACGGCCAGCGCTGCCCACAGGGCCTTCTGTGCAGGCACCCCGAGCTCGAGCACGCCGACCGCGGCCTTGAACGTCTCAGCCAGCTCCCGTTGCGTAGCAAAGCCCTCTCCACGCTCATCCTCAAGCAGCTCGTAGAGTGCCGTCTGCGTGTCCGAAGACAACTTCTGGACCGCCTTGGCCACAAACACGGCGGCCATCGTCTCATCGGTCACCTCCCAGCGCAGCCGCAGCGGCCGCTCGACGGTAATGCGCATGAACCCAAACGCCTCATTGGGGAGTACCTTCACCCGCTCCCCCATCGTGAAATCTCCATACAGCTGCGTGATCTCTTCGATCTGTGGCTTGGATATCTGATTGCGCTTGGACCCCAGCGACTTGCGCATCTTCACGAAGCTCTCCCGCGTGTCGACCAGCTGCACCTTTCCCCGCCGCTCGGGCGCCTTGCGGTTCGTGACGATCCAGAAGTACGTCGAGATGCCCGTGTTGTAGAAGAGCTGATCGGGCAGCGCCACGACGCCCTCAAGCCAGTCGTTCTCGATGATCCAGCGGCGAATCTCCGACTCGCCCGACCCTGCAGCACCTGTGAATAGCGGAGACCCATTGAAAACGATCGCCACGCGCGACCCACCTTCCTCGGGTCTCTTCATCTTGGAAATCATGTGCTGCAGGAAGAGGAACGACCCGTCGTTGATGCGCGGCAGTCCCGCGCCGAAGCGCCCTGCGAACCCGCGCGTTTCAGCCTCCCTGCGCACCTCGGCCTCGACCTTCTTCCACTCCACCCCAAACGGAGGGTTGGCCAGGAGATAGTCGAAGCGCTCGCCTTCAAAGTGGTCTTCGGAGAAGGAGTTGCCGAAGGCGATGTGCGAGGCGTCCTGCTCCTTGAGCATCATGTCCGAGCGGCAGACGGCGTACGTCTCGGCGTTCAGCTCCTGGCCATACACCTCCAGCCGCGCCTGCGGATTGAGCGCGCGCAGGTGGTCCTCGGCGACCGACAGCATCCCGCCCGTCCCGCACGCGGGATCGCACAGCGTTTTGACGATCCCCCGCTTGGTGAGGATGTCGTCGGCGTCGTCGATGAACAAGAGGTTCACCATCAGCCGGATCACCTCGCGCGGCGTGAAGTGCTCGCCGGCGGTCTCGTTGGAGAGCTCGGAGAACCTGCGGATCAGCTCCTCGTAGAGGTAGCCCATCTCGATGTTCGACACCGCCCCCGGGTGCAGGTCGATCTCGGCAAACTTGCCCACCACCTGGTAGAGCACGTTGGCGCGGCGCATGCGCTCGATCTGGACGGGAAAATCGAACTTGTCGATGATGTCGCGGGCCGCTTCGGAGAAGCCATTGATGTAGAGGCTCAGGGCATCGGCGATCGTGTCCGGGGTGTCGAGCAGCTTCGTGAAGGTCAGCGGGCTCGTGTTGAAGAACTGGAGTCCTCCCGCGGCGGCCTGCAGCACCGGCTCGATGTTCTCGATCCTGCCCGAGAGCTGCTTGTGTTTCTTCAGGACGGCCTGCTTGGTGGGCTCGAGCACGCAGTCCAGGCGGCGGATCACAGTCAACGGCAGGATCACCTTGCCGTACTCGGACTGTTTGTAGTCGCCGCGCAGAAGGTCCGCGACGCTCCAGATGAAGGCGGCGTGGTTGCGGATGCGCTCGCTCTGAGCGCCCGAGGCGCTAGCTACCTCCGTTGCCATAGCAGGCAGCGTAGCGCCGGTGTCGGCCAGCGAGCGGTGCCGCGCGGCCCGCACAGACAGTCCGGCTAATTCGGCTTATAACGGAGGGGGAGAGATTCGAACTCTCGGTACGCCTATCAGACGCACAACGGTTTTCGAGACCGCCGCATTCAACCGCTCTGCCACCCCTCCAGGGCGACACTCAAAGGCTAGACGATCGGCCGCTGAGCCTGTCTCAAAGAGGGCAGTGCGTTCGGGGCGTTCATGGACCAAGCTAGGTCGTGCGGGGGGTCGCAGCGCGTGCTGGTGGCACGTGCAAGACGTCACGTGGCGATCCAGCGCTGTGTACAGGGGCGCATCCGGCGTGCCGAATGCTTGCGACAGGCGCTTACCGCCGCGAAGCGAAGAACTCGCTCAAGACTGCGCCGCACTCCGCCGCGAGCAGACCCCCGGCGACCTCGGGGCGGTGGTTCAGGCGCGGCTCGCCCGTCACGTCCAGCACGCTGCCCGCCGCTCCCGCCTTGGGGTCGTACGCGCCGAACACCAGCCGCGCGACCCTTGCCAGCACGATCGCGCCCGCGCACATCGCGCAGGGCTCGAGCGTGACGTACAGCACGGCGTCCAGCACCCGCCACCCCCCGACGGCCTGGGCGGCCTCGCGCAGGGCCAGCACCTCGGCGTGCGCGGTGGGGTCCTGGCGCACTTCGCGCTCGTTGTGCCCGGCGGCGATAACCTCGCCCTCGTGCACCACCACCGCGCCGATCGGCACGTCGTCGTGTTTTAGTGCATGCTCGGCCTCGCGCAGGGCCAGGCGCATGAAGTATTCGTCGCGTGGAAAGAATCGCTCGCTCATCGCATCGCCCGGTAGCCCGGCCCGGCAGGTGTGCCACGGCCGCCCTTAGGGCACCATCATTACCACCCTATGCCCTCTTCCCTCCCCGCCCGCCTGGTCCAGCCCAGGCGCCCGCCTCCAGCTCGCCTCGCCCCGCCGCCCCGGCGCCAGCCTTCCGCCCGCCTCGCTCCGCTGGGCTCTCCCCTCCCCATTCGTCTGGCCCCGTCCAGGCCCCTCGCCCCCCGCCTCCCCCCGCACCGGCGCCTCCTGCCAGGCGCGCTGCTGGCGCTGGCCTGCGCGGCGCTGGCGGCCCCGGCGCTCTCCGCGCTGGACACACAGCCGGCGCGCGTGGCTGGCGCGTCCGCGCCACCGTCCCCGAGGGCCATGCACAGTGGGGTGGCAACTGCGAACGCCTCCCTCTCCTCTCCCTCCACCCCCGTGGGAGCGCGCTTCGCTGCCGGCCCCTCCGCCTACGCGCCGGGCGTGGTGCTCGTCAAGTACGCCTTCGCCACCGCTCCCCACGCGCGTGCGGCCATCGCGCGGGCGGCCGGCGCCGTGGACCCCAGCGCCGTGGCCTCCCACACGCGCCTACTGCACCTGCGGGCGGGCGAGTCCGTTCCCGCGGCCCTCGCGCGGCTGCGCGGCCGGCGCGGCGTGCAGTGGGCCGTCCCCGACTATGTGGCCCACGCCGCCGAAGTGCAGCTCCCCCCGCCGCTTATCCCCAACGACCCCGGCACCGGCGGCGCGCCCGGGGACTGGCGGCTCTTGCAGTGGAACTTCGTCGGCACCTTTGGCGTCAACGCTCCCCAGGCGTGGGGCAACCTGCTGGCCGACGGCGCCCCCGGCGGGGCCGGCCGGGGGATGGTGGTGGCGGTGCTCGACACCGGCATCGCCTACGCCAACCGCGGCCCCTTTCGCCGCTCGCCCGACTTCACCGCCGGCCAGTTCGTCTCGGGGTATGACTTCGTCGCCCACTCCCCCTACGCCAACGACCGCAACGGCCACGGCACGCAGGTGGCCGGCACCATCGCCGAGGCCACCGGCAACCACTACGGCCTCACCGGCCTGGCCTACGGCGTGCGCTTGATGCCCGTGCGCGTGCTCAACGCCGAAGGCGAAGGCGACGCCTCGGTGATCGCCCAGGGCATCCGCTTCGCCGTCAATCACGGCGCCTCTGTGATCAACCTCAGCCTGGAGTTCTCCAGCGACGTCAGTGCCTCGGACATCCCCGAGCTGGTGGAAGCCCTGCGCTACGCCTACCGCCGTGGGGTTGTCGTGGTGGCCGCCTCCGGCAACGAGGGCCAGCGCTACGTGGCCTACCCCGCGCGCGTGCCCTCGGTGATCTCAGTGGGGGCCACCACCGAACACGGCTGCCTTGCCTCCTACTCCAACGACGGCCCCGCCCTCACGCTTGTGGCACCTGGTGGGGGCCCCGACGCCGACCTGCCCGGTGACCCCAATTGCCGCCCCGAAGAACCCTCTGGCAATGACATCTACCAGGAGACCTTCAGCGGCTCCTCGCCGCGGCGCTTTGGCTTTCCCTCGGGGTATGAGGGCACCTCGATGGCCACCCCCCACGTCACCGCCACCGTGGCGCTTGTCATAGCCAGCCGCGTGCTGGGTCGCCACCCCTCGCCGGCCCAGCTGCTCGCCCGTCTGCGCGCCACCGCGCGGCCTTTGGGGGGGCCGACGGATCGCGCGCGCTACGGCGCCGGGCTGGTCAACGCCGGGGCAGCCACCGCGCCCGGCGGGCCGGGGGCCGTGCGCTAGCGACAGGACTGGCTATGGCGGGATTGGGCAGCGGGAGCTGGCGGGGCGCGCAGGGCAGCCGGGGGTCTCAGCTGATGCCAGCCTGGCTTGGTCTGCTTCCCACCCGCGCCGCGTCGATCACCGCGGCCATCTCCTCGCGGAAGCGCTCGCGCCCGAACCGCCTGGCGTTCTCGCGCACCCACTCGTCCTCCAGCGCCAGTCTCTCGAAGCGCTCAACGGCGTGGCTCATCCCAGCGATCGACTGCTCGGCGAACAGCACCCCCGTGCGTCCGTCGAGCACCGACTCGCCCGCGCCGCCGACGCCGTAGGCGATGACCGGCACCCCTGCTGCCTGAGCCTCCACGGGCACGATCCCGAAGTCCTCCTCACCCGGGAACAGCAGCGCGCGCGCGCCGCTCAGCAGCCGGTCGCGCTCGGCGTCGGCCACCAGCCCCAAGAACTCCACTCCGGTGTCTGGCCTCGCCGCGCGGATGGCTGCCAGCGCGCGCCCGTCGCCCGCCACTTTCAGCGTCCGCGCCAACCGCGCGCAGGCGTCGACCGCCAGATCCACACGCTTGTAGGGCACCACCCGCCCAAACACCAGGTAGTAGTCCCGCTCCTCTCGCGGCGCCCGCTCCAGCTCCAGGAAGTGGGCGACGTCCACCGGCGGGTTCACCACCTCCGCGGTGCGCCCGTAGTAGCGCTCGATGCGCGCCGCCACGTGGCGCGAGTTGGCGACGAACACATCCGGCCCGGCCGCCCCCTCCAGGTCCTGGCGGCGCAGGCGACGCAGCAGCGGCGGCAGCGCCCACCGCGCCAGGCGCCCCATCTGCTCGCCCTCCATGAACCCCTCCTCCCACGCGTAGCGCATCGGGGTGTGGCAGTAGCAGACGTGCAGTGTCCCCGCCGGCACCCGCACGTTTTTCGCACATGCGTGGCTTGAGGACAACACCAGATCGAAGCGCGAAAGGTCAAACGCGCGAAAAGCCCGCGTCATCAGCGGCAGCAGCTTGGGATAGAGGTGTGTGGCGCCCGGGACGCGTTGAAGAAAGGAAGAATGGACGGGTCGGTCAGTGATGACCGGCGGCCACGCCGCTGGCGCATAGATGGACGTGAAAACCTCCGCGGCCGGGAACATCTCCAGCAGCTCCATCACCACCTGCTCGGACCCCCCGGGGATGGTGAGCCAGTCGTGCACCACCGCCACGCGGGGGTAGCGCTCGCGCAGGTCTTCCAACAGAGAGACAGTCACTCCCGGCGAGACTACATGCACGGCCGCCTGGGATCATGGCATGGCGCCGATGCCCGCCGCCACCCCCCCACACCTGCAGGGCCGCGACATCGTGTGCGTGGGGTTCGCCGACTGGGACACCGACCTGTGGACCAATCAGCATCATCTGATGTCGCGCCTGGCCGGCGAGAACCGCGTTCTGTTCGTGGAGTCCCTTGGTCTGCGCCGTCCCCAACTGGCGCGCCGCGACGTGGCGCGCCTGCTGCGCAGGCTGCGCCGCGGGGTCGCGCCGCCGCGCGCGGTAGACGGGATGGAGGGCCTGCACGTGCTCTCCCCGCTGGTACTGCCGCTACACCGCTACGCCCTCGTGCGTGCGCTCAACGCCCGCCTGCTGCCCGCGTTGGTGCGCCGCGCAGCCCGCCGCCTGGGCATGCACCGGCCGATCCTGTGGGCCTACGTGCCCCAGGCGGAGGTGCTGGTGGACGAGCTCAACCCCTCGCTGGTGGTGTACCACTGCGTCGATGACATCGCCGCGCAGGCCGGCATCGACGCGGCCTCCTTCCGCGCTGCCGAGCGGCGCTTCGTCGCGCGCGCGGACCTTGTGCTGGCCAGCGCGCCCGCGCTCGCCGCGCGGATGCGCGCGTTGGTGGGTGAGGTGCACGGAGAAGCGCACGTCTTGGAAGCTCCCAACGTGGCCGACACCGCGCTGTTCGCCACGGCGCTGGAGTCCGGGCCGGTCGATCCCGCGCTCGCCGCCCTGCCCCGCCCTCGGATCGTGTTCACGGGCGCCGTCGTCGCCACCAAGCTCGACCTGGCGCTGCTGGTGGAGCTTGCCCGCGTGCGGCCGGCGTGGTCGTTTGCGCTGGTGGGACCCGTTGGCCCAGGGGACCCGCGCACCGACGTCTCGGCGCTGCGGGCCGAGCCCAACGTCCATCTGCTCGGCGTGCGCTCCTACGCCGAGCTGCCCCTCGTCCTGCGGGGCGCCAACGCGGGGTTGATCCCCTACGCTCGCAACACGCTCACCGAGAGCATCTTCCCGATGAAGGTCTACGAGTACCTCGCCGCCGGGTTGCCGGTGGTGGCCACGCCGCTGCCCGCACTGGCCGAGGTGGCGGAGGTGGCCACCGCGCCCGACGCCGAGGGTATCGCCGGGTTGCTCGATACGGCTCTTGCGGGTGACAGTCCGGAGCGACGCGCCGAGCGCTCACGGGCCGCCACCGCGCATTCGTGGGAGCGGCGGCTGGAGGAAGTCGCCGCGGCGGTGGCGACGGTGGAGAGCCCCGCTCAGTAGACCTCCGTCGGCGCCTGCGCTCGGCTGCGCTCGATCGCCAGGTGAAAGTCCTCCCACGGGGCGGCGCAGGGCGCGAGCAGGGCCGCCAGGCGCTCCAGCTCCCGCCACCCTGCTTCGGCCTCCCAGCTCCAGTGCAGCACCACCGGCACCCACAGCCCCAGCGCTCTGTCGATCGCCCGTGCCACCGGGTCGAGCAGTTCGCCGGCCCGACCGTAGAAGGGCATGTAGGAGGGCAGGTACACGGCCTCGCCGCGCCACTGCGGCGCGCCCTGGAACCCAAGCAGCCCGATCGACTCCGGCCCTCCACAGATGACCTTGAAGCGGCTGATCAGCGGCGTCAACTGCGCCACGTCGAAGCGGTTGTAGGGGGGCACGAACACCTCGGGGTGCACGTTGTAGCGCCCTAGCTCGCGCAGGCCCTCATCGAGCAGGGCTTCGGTCTGTGCCCGATCGAGCCCGCACAGCTCGGAGTGCCGGGCGTGGGGAGAGATGGCGCGTACTGTGATCGAGCCCGTGCAAGGCAAACGCCACTCCCTCGCGCGCGAGCCGGCCCAGCATCGCCACCTCGCCCTCGCGCAGCGCACGGGCCTCGGTCACCGCCGGCTCGAGCGGCGCACGGTTGACCCGCGGCAGCACCGCCACCAGGTAGGGCACCCCGGCGCCAGCCATGGTGTTGTGAAAGCGCTCGTACGCGGCCGTGCCGAAGCGTCCCTCCTCGTCCCAGGCCGTGGCGTGGGGAAACTCGTCGACGCGCACCAGAAACCGCGGCGGCGCCGCGGCGGCGGCCCCCAGCACCGCGCGGCGGGCGGCCTCCTGGGTGGCGAGCACCCCGTTTTCATAGTCCAGACCGCCGGGCCTGCCGCGCAGCTTGTAGCGCACCTGCTCGGCCACCCGCCACGGCCGTGGGGGAACGCGGCGGGCACGCGCTGCACGCAGCACCGCCGGCGTCAGCTCCGGAGGGTCGGCCAGCGCGCCGCTTGCGATCTCCGCATCGAACAGCAGCCGCGCGTTGCGTAGCTGCTCGGTGGGAGTCGCGCTCATCAGGCGATACCATCGCTGCAAACTTCGCCATCGTCAAGTTCTCGGTGTCACGGGCCGATGCATCGGGCGGTACCGGCAGACAACTAGGAGGAAGCAAGTTGAGCGACACCACGACCACGTTGACCACGTTGATAACCGGTGGCAGCGGCTACATCGGCGCGCTGCTCGTAGAGGAGCTGCAGAGCGCCGGACACGAGGTTCGTGTCCTTGACTCCCTGCTGCACGGCCAGGAGGACATCGCGGCCGAGCAGGAGCAGGCCGGCGTGGAAGTGATCCGCGCGGACGTGCGCGACGAGGACGCGCGGCGGCGGGCGCTGAAGGGCGCCGACGCCGTCGTGCACCTGGCCGCGATCGTTGGCGACCCCGCCTGCGCGCGCGACCCCGAGGTCTCTGATGAGGTCAACGTGCAGGCCACCCGCGCGCTTGTCGCCGACGCCAACGCGGCGGGAGTGAAGCGCCTGGTGTTTGCCTCCACCTGCTCCAACTACGGACGCATGGCCGACCCCAACGTGCCGATCACCGAGGACGGAGAGCTGCGCCCCGTGTCGCTGTACGCCGAGCAGAAGGTGGGGATGGAGCAGGCGATCCTCGCCGGCGCGGGCAACGGCAACGTCACGCAGCCGACGTGCCTGCGCTTCGCGACCGTCTACGGCGTGGGGCGGCGCATGCGCTTTGACCTGACCGTCAACGAGTTCACGCGCGAACTGTGGGCCGACCGCGAGCTGGAAGTCTTCGGCGAGCAGTTCTGGCGCCCTTACATCCATGTCCGCGACGCCGGGCGCGCAGTGCGCACGGTGCTGCAGGCACCCGCCGAGCAGGTCGCCGGCAAGGTCTTCAATGCCGGGCGCTCCGGTGAGAACTACCGCAAACTCGATCTAGTGGAGGAGATTGGCAAGCAGGTCGACCGCGGCACCGTCTCCTACGTCAGCCGCCAGGAGGACCCGCGCGACTACAAGGTCTCCTTCGACAGGATTCGCGCGGAGCTTGGCTTTGAGACGCTGATGACGGTCCCCGATGGGATCGCCGAGGTGATCGCCTCGCTCGACGCCGGCGCGTTCGGGGATCCCTTCGACGGGCGCTACCGCAACGTGCCGTGAGCGCGGCTCAGCCGAAGTATTTCTGTCCGAGGGTGACGAGTGTCGAGGAGCTGTTGGTGTAGGAACCTACGCTGTAGCAGCCGGTGCTCCAGACACAGGAGACTCCGGTGAGCGTGTCACCTTTGCTTTTGTTTGGGTTCGGCGTGCTCTGCAGCGACCACAGCATGCCGTTCCAGCCCAGCGCGAGGGTTTCCCTGGCGCCTTCTTTATTCGTGTAGGAGCCCACGGCCGTACAGGCGCTCGCCGTCACGCACGACACGCTTGACAGTTCACCGCCTTTGGCGCCATTGGGCATGGGGACACTCTGCAGCGACCATTCGCTGCCGCTGTAGCTCTCGGCGAAGGGTTCGGTCACTTTGGAGCTGTTGGTGTAGGACCCCACCGCGTCGCACGCTTTGGTCGGGCACGAGACGGAGGTGAGCACGCTCGCTTTCGCCTGGCTGGAGTTCACCGCGCTCTGCACGGCCCATTCTTTGCCGTTCCACCCCTCGGCGAGCGCGACTTCGATCCCGGAGCTGTTGGTGTAGGCGCCGACCGCCGTGCACGCGCTGGAGGAAGTGCACGAGACGCCTCCGAGGGCACTGGCTTTGGCGCCTTTGGGGATGACAGCGCTCTGCTGGGACCATTTCGTGCCTTCCCAGCCCTCGGCCAGAGGTTCCTTCACGCCCAGTTTGGTCGTGGAGTAGCCAACTGCGGTGCAGGCTTTGGTGGGGCACGCCACGCCCACCAGGACGCTCGCTTTCGCCTGGCTGGGGTTGGGGGTGCTCTGCACCGCCCATTCTTTGCCGTTCCAGCCCTCGGCGAGCGTCACTTCTACATCAGAGCTATTGGTATAGGACCCGACAGACGAGCAGGCGCTGGGACTACCGCAGGACACTCCTGTAAGGGCAATAGTTTTCAGACCTTTCGGGCCGGAGACGCTCTTGAGTGCCCATTCCGCGCCGCTCCAGTACTCCCCAAGGGCTTCTTTCGCGCCCAATTTGGTTGTTGAGCCGACCGCCACGCACCCCGTCGTGCACGAGATGCCCGATAGCTGGCTCGCCGTTGCTTCGGCTTGATTGCCGGTCGTCACATCTTCCCATTTGGGGCCGCCTGAATCCCATAGCTGGACGCGGTGATTGCCAAAATCGACGACGTAGACCCCTCCGGTGGAGTTGGTGGCGATCCCCTGAGGATCATCAAACTGTCCACTGCCCGTCCCGAATTCGCCCAGCCAGGCAAGGAACACCCCCATCGGACCAAGCTCCTCCGCACGATCGGCGTTGTAGTCAGTCACATAGAGATCGCCGGTTCGCGGATCGGCCGCGATACCCACAGGAGCCTCAAACTGCCCCTTACCTTCGCCCAGGCTCCCGAACTGAGATATATAAGCCCCAGCGGTCGAGAACTCCTGTACGCGGTGGTTGAAGTGATCTACCACATACAGATCGCCATTGTCCAAAGCTATTCCCAACGGATCGCGAAATTCCCCGTTGCCAGACCCTTCAGACCCGACTTTGCGTAGATATTTGCCGCCAGAGGCAAACTCCTCGACGCGGCCGTTGGCGCCATCCGATGCCCACACATCGCCGCTGGAGCCCACAGCGATCCCGCCGATGGCATCGCCGAACTGCCCTTCGCCGGTGCCTTCGGAGCCGAATTTACCAATATATTCATGGGAACTGTTGAACTCCTCGACACGATGGTTTCCTCCATCGCCGACATAGAGGTCGCCGGCTGAGTCAACTGCCAGTGCTTCGGGGGCTTTCAACTGTCCATTGCCCGATCCGGCGGAGCCGATGGACGTCAAATACGTTCCAGTCGAGCTGAACTCCTCCACGCGATTGGTCTTGTTGTCGCTGACATACACGTTGCCGGTACGTGGATCCACCGCCACGCCCCACGCGACTTCAAACTGACCTTCTCCAGAACCAGAACCACCAAAGTCGCTGGAATAAGCCGGAGTCTTCTCCGCGTCTGCAAAGGACGTCAGCGCCGAGCCCTGGGCAGTCAAAAACCCGCCGAACGGTATCGTCTGCATAGCCCATCCACCGTCATTGCGGGAGTACACAAGCAGAGCCTTCAGCCACCCAGCTTCGTGGTAGGGCGTGGCATGTTCAAACATCTCGGTCGAGTTCTCCGCTGCTTCGGGGCTCGTTTCACTCTTTTCTCCACAGCCTTTGCCTTCATTGACTTCAACGGCACAGTAGCCCACCTCCGAAATGATGATGTTGTTCTCGCCAGATAACATAGTGCTGCGAACAACAGGCACTGTTTCAATGCCCCAATTATCCCATTCACCATCTCCCGACGGCGGTCCATACGGATGAAAATACCATCCCTGAATTTCCGTTCTGAGTGCTGCCTGTGCTTCATACATCCCTTTGACCCAAGCGTTTTCGGCACATCCAACTTTTTCTTCTTTTTCTGCGCAGCTCTCGCCGATCGCGCCAACATAGATGTCGCTCAGCGGAATACCCGCAGCTTTGGCTTCAGGGAGAAGCCTGGCGATCACGTTAGCATACTCCGCAGCGTTGAACGACGGCTTCGTATAGCCCCAGGGCTCGTTCATCGGTTCAAAGCGTAGCTGCTTACCTGGGTATAGTTTGAGGATCGTACCCGTGGTTTCGATAAATCCTTTGACGTAGGCCGCAAGCTTACCGTTGCTTTCGGTTGGAAAGTTCGGGTCGGGGGTTCCCCAGTTGCCTTCATAACCTGCGTACTCAATCGGGATTATTGGGCTCATACCGTATTTGATTGAAGATTCAAGCAATTCTCCCGGTTCCCCTTTTTCAGGCAGTTCTCCAGCAAAAAACTCGATACGGTCATAGACGATGTCGTGTTCAAAGAAGAAGCTGACCGGACCCAGCCATGTCTGACTGTTGCCGTTGAGACCGAGCCAGGAGTTTTCGGGCGGAGCGTCGTAGGCGAACTGGTCGTTTGGGTTGACAGCCGACGTGCCATTCGAGGTGCTTACCAGAGTGTCCACGGTGCCTTTGCCTTGAGGGCTCGTGGCCTTGATCTTTGTTTCCGATTCGACCGTCACGCTCGTGGCGAGGTTGCTGCCCAGCTTGACTTTGGACCCCGAGACGAAGCCGGTGCCCGTGACCGTCACGGGGGTTCCGCCGGCTTCAGGTCCATTATTGGGGCTGATGCCCGTGACCGTCGGCGCCGCGGCGAATGCCATACCCGAGGCTCCGGAGAGCGCTGCCAGGCAGAGGATCGAGGCGAACGCCGCCCGCCGCACAAGCGCGAGCAGATCCACCGCCCCGTTTCGACCCAAGGCGCGCAAGTTGGAGCCGGCTGCTCCGTTGATTCGACAGCTGCAGATCGGAGGATGAATCATTTGCCCAATATATTAGTGATCATCTAACAGTCAGCAAGGACTGTTCCGACCCACAGGAGCAAACTCCTTGGGATCGCAGGAGGCGGCTGGCTGCTGAGCAACCAAGCCCACGCGAAGCCATAACCGCAGTGAGCTATAGAGTGCGCCCCCAATGAGCAAAATCGGCGGCTGAGCAAAGGTGCACGTCTTCGCCATTGGGATCGGCCTCGATCACGACGCCACCGAGAAGCTGCGCAGGGGAGTCCTCGACGCCGCAGAGGAGTTTCGGCTCGACCCCCAGACGCTATGGGAAGCGACCTCTCCGACGGGTGTGCTGAGCGCCACCGGGGTGCACCACAGCGCGGGGGCGAGCGGCGAGCGCCGCTATGTGGCTCGCTCAGCCGCGGAAATCGCTCTCTACGATGGCCTGCCCATCGATGGCTCGGAGGGCATGAGGGCCCACGACGCTGGGCAGCTCCTTCAGCACTGGACAGCGCTACACGAGTCGCTGGAGGGCGAGTTCTGCGCGGGACGCATCGACCTTGTTGCTGACGCAGCGGAAATCCTCATGGACCCTTTGGGGATGCTGCCCGTCTTCCATGGCCGCGTGGGCCGCTGCGCCGTGCTCAGCACAAGCGCGCACATCGTCGCCTCGGTGCTTGGACTGAGCCGCCCGGACCACATGGCAGTCACGTCGTTTGTGGCGCTCGGCTGGGCAATGGAGCGACGCACCTTTCTAGCCGACGTACAGGCGCTGCCTGGCGGTTGCGTCCACCGCGTAGATGCCGAGGGACTGCGCTCCAGCCGCCACTTTGGACCGGCCACGCTTGCTAGCGCCAGGAAGGACGGGCCTCGTTCTGCCGATACGCTCGCCGAGCAGCTGCAGCATCTGACCGCCGCGGCAATCGCAGCCGGAGGGCCTGTTCGCTGCGCCCTCACCGCGGGCCGCGACACGCGCGTCCTGGCGGCGATTCTGCGCAGCATCGGCGCCGAGGCCAGCTACTATACCGAGGACGGTCCGGATTGGATGGACGCGGTCATCGGCAGCGAGCTTGCCGCCCGCTTCGACCTGCCGCACAAGGTGTACCGTGCGAGCGAGTCCCGGCGCGACTGGACGCAGGCGGCTGGTCGATTCATCCGCCAGAACGACGGGCTCTCAAGCCTGGTTCAGCTGCGCGACTACCAGGAGCTCGATGAGCCGATCGATCGGCTTGGCATCACGCTGTGGGGCGTGGGGGGCGAGATTGGCAGGGCCGGGAGCGGGGCTGTCAGCAACGTCTCACCCAACCTCCCCGTCCTCTCGCGCCTGGCGTTCATACAGCGCAGGCTCCTTGCTTTGAAGATCGACGACCAGGGACTCCTCACAGAGGATGGTCGTGAGCTCGTGGCGCAGGGACTGCGGGGCTTTCTCGATGAGCGTCTGCGCGAGGGATGGTCGGCACGAGAGCTGTCTGAGGCTTTCTACGCCTTTGAGCGGGTGGCCTGCTGGGGCGCAACCGGAGTTCGCCGAGCATCTGGAGAGAGTGACCTGTTCAGCCCCTACTGCACCAGGCCGTTCATCCAGTACTGCTTCTCCCTGTCGCCGAGCGAGCGCTATCTGGAAGCGCCGCACTACAGGCTGCTGGGCAGCCTCGATCGCCCGCTGCAAGAGCATCGCTTCGAAAGTCCCTTTCCGCCCCAGCGGAGGTGGCTGGCCGCGCCCTTGGCGACGCGCCAGTTCTGGCGCGCGCTGCGTGCCGGGAAACGACATGGAGGGGCCAATGAGGCGTCGGCCGACGAGCATGCCCCGTTCGCCGCTCGCTGGCTGGATGCACACGCTCAGAGCCTACTCGAGCTCGCCGACGACGCCGACCCGGAGATTTGGCGGTTGGTCGATCGCCAGCAGGTCACGCGGCTTCTGCAGCCTGAGTGCGCCGAGCGTCCCGCGTACACGGAAACGCTGCTGCGGATTTTTACGCCGCTCTGGTTCCTGCACAGCTATCGGATCCCGCCAACGCCAACCAAGACCCACATCGTGAACACGCCCACAGCCCGTGGAGAGGGTGGGAGTCCCCTCAGCGATGAGCGCCAAGGTGAGATGGCGTAATCCACTTGAGCGAGAAGCCTCGGTCACTCAGATAGCGGCGGATCTCCCCCGGCGCGTGCTTTTGCCCCCGCGACTCCAGGAGAGCGAAATGGACCTCGCAAAGCACCTTGCGACAAGCGGGCTCCCGCAATGTGGCATCCAGTCCACGAAGGACCTCGGGCTCAAACCCCTCGACATCGATCTTCAGCACATTCGGCGTCGGCAGACCATCGGCTTGACGGAGCGCGTCGCCCGACTGAACGGTGAGCTCGACCGTCCGCGGTGTGTCATCCCGCGTGCCTAGAAAGGTATTGATCGTTCCCTCTGGATCCTCTGAGAGATGCATTTGCAGTTGAGCTTCGACGTCGGCCAAGCCTACATTCAGCGCCTGGACATTGCGGCACTCCTTCGTCCTATCGCAGAGGGCCTCGAAGCACGAGGCAACGGGCTCAAATGCCACCACGTGCCCCTGTGGACCAACCCACTCGCTGAACAGCCGGGTGAACTGACCGACGTTGGCTCCGACGTCCCAGACCGTGTCACCCTCACAAACAGCGTCCTGAAGGAATGCCATGACCTTGGGCTCATAGCCTGCCTGGCCGTTGAGCTTGCCCTGAAAGTTTTGAATGAGTCGGGTGAGCCCAACTCTGCGCGCAAGCGAACGCGCCTCTGTCTTGACTGTCAGCAGGGTGTCCATTCAGGCAAGATTACATCGTCGGGCGACCATCTATTTTTGGTCAGTCGGGTGGAATCAGCCGGTCGCGCACGGCCTCGAACTCCTCCTGCGCCTGCTCATAGTCGTCGTGGCGCCCGATGTCCAGCCAGTAGTCCTCGCTCTGCCACGCTCGCACGACCTCACCCGCCGCGATCAGGCGCAGCACCAGATCCGGAAAGTCCAGGTGCTCGCCGGGCTTGATGTGCGCGAGCGCACGCGGCGCGAAGCAGTAGACGCCCATACTCGCCCTGAAGTCGATCGCGGGCTTCTCGTCGTAACCGGTCAGGCGCATCGGGTCGCCATCGTCGTCGAACCGCAGAACGCCGAGCGAGACCTGGATGTGGCGTACCTTCGTCGCGATCGTCGCGGCGGCGTCGCTTGAGCGATGCCGCTCCAGCAGCGCGCCGTAGTCGATGTCGGTCAGCACATCGCCGTTCATCACCAGCACATCCTCCTGTCCCAGGCCATCGATCAGTGCCAGCGCTCCGACGGTGCCCAGCGGCTCGCGCTCGCGGTAGTAGTCGATCGGGATGCCGTATGCGGCGCCGTCGCGGAAGAACGCCTCGATCAGCTCGGCCAGATAGCCGGTGGCGATCGTGACCTGCTCGAAGCCGTGAGCGCGAAGCTGGCGCATGACGATGTCCAGCACCGGACGATCGCCGATCGGCATCAGCGGCTTGGGCAGGACCGTGGTGTAGGGACGCAGGCGGGTACCTTCACCGCCCGCGAGGATCACCGCGCGCTTCATGCCCTGCTGCCCCGCGCTGTCGAGCGGTCAGCGCCGCCTGGCTCCAGCTCGGTGGGGACACCCGTCTCCGCCCCTGGAGTCTCCGCCTCTGGACTCACTCTCCCCGCGACGCTCATTCTCGCGAGACTACACTCCACCTACCGGGGACCGCTTCTCGGCTCTGGCGAGCAACCTTCACGCCTCCGGCAGAGCACCTTCATAAAGCACGGCGTCATGTCGACCCGACACGAAGCGTAGAAACTACGCAGTTGACATAATGCGTGGCGTTGCTACCCTCTGCCGACGTTACGGGGGCTCTGCCGATGGCTGGACAGCCATCGGCCTCATGCCGGGGGAAAGGCCTACCGCAAACCAGGCGATTCAAAGGGCGGAGGGAGAAGCAATGGATCACAAGCTGGGCACAACGCCACCATCGGGCGCTGCGAGACTAAGAGCCATGAGCCCTACCAACAGAAGAAGACTGGGGAGCGGATCTGCGTGGGCGCGCTGTCGACATGGAGCACCTACCCTTTTTGGAGCACCTACCCTTTTGATCCTGCTCGTGGTCGGCCTGGCCGTCTACGTCACCTTCTCCGCCGGTGCAGAGGCCGCGAGCCTCTCCGAAATCGGCGCTCCGGTGTTGAGCGTCTCGGGGAAGACGGTTCAGTGGAGCCCCGTCGGCCTGGAGAGCTCCTATACAGTCGCCGTGTCGAACGCCCCGCGCGGCGCCGCCGACCGGGAAACGCAGTACTTCTACATCGAACGAGCACCCGGCTCCACCCAGTCCTACACGCCGACAGTGACACCAGGAGAAACGGTATACGTCGGCGTCGCCGCCGAAGGCGGCCCATGGTCAACGGACGAGGTCGCGGTTGGCGCTCCGGTTGCACCTGCCCTGAGCGTGTCGGGCCAGACCGCTCTGTGGAGCTCGATAGGCAACGAGAGCTCCTATACGGTCGCCGTGTCGAACGCCCCGCGCGGCGCCGCCGACCGGGAAACGCAGTACTTCTACATCGAACGAGCACCCGGCTCCACCCAGTCCTACACGCCGACAGTGACACCAGGAGAAACGGTATACGTCGGCGTCGCCGCCGAAGGCGGCCCATGGTCAACGGACGAGGTCGCCATCAGCGCACCCCTCCCAACCCCTCAGCCTGAACCTGAACCCGAATCGGCCCTCACTGCGTCCACCCCGGTGCTCAGCGTGCACGGCGACACCGTCTCCTGGACGGCGATCCCCGGGGCCACGAGCTACACGCTGGCCACCGTCCTGCACCCCACCACCACACGCGAAACCACCTACACCACCCTCAGCCCCACCACCACCAGCGTCACACCCCCCGTCCTGCCCGGCCAAACCGTCGACTACGGGCTGGCCGCCCAAACTACGGAGGGAGGCCCATGGGCGCAGGAGGTCACGATCACCTACCCCCCGGCAACTACCGGCGAAGGGACCACTGCACCGGTGACGACAGGCGAAGAAACTACTACCACAGAAACTTCTACTACCACCACCACGTCGGTGACGGGCGAAGGGACCACCACCACGCCCCCGACCCCTCCGCCGCCGCCAAAGCCCCGGGGCAAGATCATCGGCACCAATAATGGTGCTGGCTGGGGCGAATCGTTCGCGAAGACGATCCTCGCCGGACACATCACCTGGAACAGAGTGGAAATCGGCAGCGAAGCCAACACCATCGCCGAGTCCGTACAAGAGGGCTACCACAACCTCGCGATCGTCGGCAACCCCAACGACAACACCCCACTCAGCCAGATCGAACCGAACGCCTGGGCAGCCGAAGTCGTCTCCCAGCTCAAGAACAACCCCGGCATCTCAATCGCCGAGGCCGGCAACGAGATGTACCTCAAGGGCGGCATCGCCGAACCCGTCCAGTACGGCAAAATGTACCTCGCCGCCGTCAACGCCAAGAACGCAGCCGGCATCCACACCCCCCTCCTCTTCAACATGTTCGGGGACTACGCAATCGGCCCCTGGGCCAACTCAAGCGGCTGGTCCCAGGACGCAAACAACGGAGGCTGGCTACGCACCGCCGTCAACGCCGTACCCGGCCTCGCAACCGCCATCCTCGCCAACGGCCTCAGCAGCCACCCCTACGGCGCACTAAACGAAAACACCGCAGACTACGGCGGCGTCAAGGCCATCCCCGCCCAGGAAGCAGTCGCAAAGACCGTCCTCGGCGCAACACCCCCCATCTACATCACCGAGTTCGGCTACAACCTCAACAGCTGCGGCGAACCCGCCGGCGCATGCACACAGGAAGAACAGGCCACCAAGACAAAGGCCGCCTACAAAGCCTTCCTCGCCGACCCCCACGTCGCAGGCATCTGGTGGTACCAGATGCACGACGACGGCACCGGCCAATTCGGATTCCTCAACGACAACGACACCCCCCGCCCCACATACAACATCCTCTCCGCATTCGCCATCGAACAAGGACAGTAAAGACCCTCGCAGACACCCCTGAGACCCCTCTGATCGCCAGCCAGACAAAGAAGCCAACGGCTAGGCTCAGCCAAGCCGCGGGCACGCTCCCTCAGAGCCCACCCCCGGCGCACGCCAACCATGAGGGATCTGCTCGTCACCATGTACACGCCCGCGCTTGGCTCCGGTCAGGCGCTGCGCACCTACGGCGTGGCGCGCGCGCTGGCCGCGCAGGGGGGTCTGGACATGCTCTATGTCCGCCTTGGCGCGGACGAGCCGGACGAGGCATTCTCCTCGATCCCGGGGATCGACCTGCACGAGGTGAGGCCCTCACGCGGTGCGCGCCGGCTCCTGGCCTACGCCGGGGCGCGTCTGCACGGCGTGCCGGCTGGGTTTGCGCGCGGGGTCTCGCCTGAGCTCACCGCCCGCGCTACACAGCTGGCCAAGGATTGGGACCCCGCCCACCCCGGCGGGCGGGTGATCGCTGACGGGCCGATCGCCGCTGCCGCGCTCAGAGGCTTTGCGCGCGAGCGCCCGGTGATCTACAACGCCCACAACCTCGAGTCGAGCTTCCGTCACGAGTTCATCGGCGGGGGAGCGCTCGGCAGCGCCCTGGGGCGTCGCGCGCTGCGAACCTTCGAGCGCAAGGTGCTTGAGCGCGCCAGCGAGTCATGGATGGTCAGCGAGGCCGACATGGCGGGTGCTTGCAAGCTGTGCCCAAGCGCAAGCCTACGCTACGTGCCCAACGTGATCGATGTCGCCGCGATCACGCCGGTGACACCTCTAACCGAGGAGCGCCGAGCGATCTTCGTGGCGAGCTTTTACTACACGCCCAACCGCAACGGATTGCGATTCCTGCTGGAGGAGGTCTTCCCGCGCGTATGGGCCGAGCTGCCCGACGCGCGCCTGCAACTCGTCGGCGCCGGCCTGGAGCAGCCCCCTTCCACGGACCCGCGCGTGGAGGCCGTCGGCTTCGTCGATGATCTGTCCATCGTCTATGCGAGCGCCCGTTGCGCTGTGGTGCCCCTGCTCCAGGGCGGAGGCAGCCCTCTGAAGCTGATCGAGGGGCTGGCCTATGGTCTGCCGGTCCTCGCCACCCACCACGCAGCGGCCGGTCTGGATGTGCGCGACGGCGAGCATCTTCTGCTGGCTGACGGCGGCGAGGCCTTCGCGCAGGCGCTCATCCACATGCTGCGTGACGGCGCACCCGAGCTGGGCCGGCGCGGACGCGGGCTCGCCGCCGAGCGCTACTCGATCGAGGCGCTGAGCTTGCAGCTGGCGTAGCAACTGCTCACCTTTGGCGCAGCAGACCACGCCTCCATTCGCCGCAGATCGCACCTCCAGCCCCATCGTCCGTCCAAAAGATCACGGCCAAAGGACGCATGTTCTAGCGAGGCGCCATTTCGCCAAGTTCTCAATGCCGGCGGGCAATTTCCGCAGGTGCGATGCGATCCCGCCGCCAGCTCGGAGGGACAGCTCGATCGAAACGCTCAAACGGCGTCTGGACGCTCAAGGATGCTCGAAGCCCAGTCGAAAGATTTCTTGCAGACCTCAAGAAACGGGGCGCTCGAGCCCCCTGATTCCGGATGCCCTTCCGGAAGCGTCCCCAACAAATCCCGATAAAGGCACCCCCGTCGCAAGGCGGGCTCGCAAAGCCAGGGGTCTCTCAGAGACGGCCCAGCTCCCGAAGGAGATGCCATGTTTACCGCCCCTCCCCATCCTCGGTGGGCGAGCAGATTGTTTTTTCTGGTCCTCGCGCTTTGCCTGACCCTGTCGGCCAGCGCGCTCGCGCAGGCGGCGACATCCAACCGCTCGCGGGCGGGCGCCTCACGCTCGCGGGCAGGCGCCTCAACAACTTCACACGACCGGAACGTCTGCGGGCGCCGCCACCGCAAGCATTGCAAGCCGACGCAGGATGCCGGCAATCGTCCAGGGACCGCGCGCGGTCGCACATCTAAGCCCAGGCACAGCAGCAGGTCAGCTTCTTCCTCGCCGGCCCCCAAGGCGACAGTGCTTGGACAGACAGCGGCCTTCAGAGGCCCACTGGAAAGGACAATCATCCCGACCAACCCACCGGTTGTCACCGGCCCCATCGCGACCCCGCCAGCGCCCGTGTTGAGCGTGCACGGCGACACCGTCTCCTGGACGGCGATCCCCGGGGCCACGAGCTACACGCTGGCCACCGTCCTGCACCCCACCACCACACGCGAAACCACCTACACCACCCTCAGCGCCACCGCCACCAGCGTCACACCACCCGTCCTGCCCGGGCAGACCGTCAACTACGGGCTGGCCGCCAAGACCACCGTCGGAGGCCCCTGGGCGCGAGAGGTCACGATCGCCTATCCCCCAGAAGCAACCAGCGAAGGTGGGGGGACCACCACGCCTCCACCCACGCCCCCCGTCACAACTCCTCCAGTGACAACGCCCCCACCCACCACACCTCCTCCGGTTACAACACCCCCGGTCACCACACCCCCTCCAGTGACCACTCCACCTGCGCCTGTGCTCAGCGTGCACGGCGACACAGTCTCCTGGACGGCGGTCCCCGGGGCCACGAGCTACACGCTGGCCACCGTCCTGCACCCCACCACCACACGCGAAACCACCTACACCACCCTCAGCGCCACCGCCACCAGCGTCACACCACCCGTCCTGCCCGGGCAGACCGTCAACTACGGGCTGGCCGCCAAGACCACCGTCGGAGGCCCCTGGGCGCAGGAGGTCACGATCGCCTACCCCGCAGAAGAAGTGACCACCACTACCCCCACCACCCCTACCCCCACACCCGCCCCCGTTCCAACAGGCAAGGTCATCATTGGCACTAATAATGGTGCTGGCTGGGGCGAATCGTTCGCGAAGACGATCCTCGCCGGACACATCACCTGGAACAGAGTGGAAATCGGCAGCGAAGCCAACACCATCGCCGAGTCCGTACAAGAGGGCTACCACAACCTCGCGATCGTCGGCAACCCCAACGACAACACCCCACTCAGCCAGATCGAACCGAACGCCTGGGCAGCCGAAGTCGTCTCCCAGCTCAAGAACAACCCCGGCATCTCAATCGCCGAGGCCGGCAACGAGATGTACCTCAAGGGCGGCATCGCCGAACCCGTCCAGTACGGCAAAATGTACCTCGCCGCCGTCAACGCCAAGAACGCAGCCGGCATCCACACCCCCCTCCTCTTCAACATGTTCGGGGACTACGCAATCGGCCCCTGGGCCAACTCAAGCGGCTGGTCCCAGGACGCAAACAACGGAGGCTGGCTACGCACCGCCGTCAACGCCGTACCCGGCCTCGCAACCGCCATCCTCGCCAACGGCCTCAGCAGCCACCCCTACGGCGCACTAAACGAAAACACCGCAGACTACGGCGGCGTCAAGGCCATCCCCGCCCAGGAAGCAGTCGCAAAGACCGTCCTCGGCGCAACACCCCCCATCTACATCACCGAGTTCGGCTACAACCTCAACAGCTGCGGCGAACCCGCCGGCGCATGCACACAGGAAGAACAGGCCACCAAGACAAAGGCCGCCTACAAAGCCTTCCTCGCCGACCCCCACGTCGCAGGCATCTGGTGGTACCAGATGCACGACGACGGCACCGGCCAATTCGGATTCCTCAACGACAACGACACCCCCCGCCCCACATACAACATCCTCTCCGCATTCGCCATCGAACAAGGACAGTAAAGACCCACCGCGCAGCCGAGAATGTCTGTCGTGTCCGGAGCCAAAATGCTCCGGACACGACGTGGTTAAGCGCCTCTTAGAGGGTAAGGCCCCGCCCGCCTCACTCAACTGTTCGGGAGAGCAGAGCCAGCAGTCCAATCTGCGCGCTGAGCAGGACGGTGAGGCGGGGGTCCACACCGGTGAAGCTGGCGGTCGTCTCAGCCACCATCAGCCCCGCCAGACCGCACAGCGAGGCCAGCCCGAACACGCTTGCCCATTGCTCGCTGTGGCGGCGCCACACACGCCAGGCGAGCAGCATGGCGCCGCCCATCAGCATCAGGTAGGCCAGCAGGCCGAGGATCCCCATCTTCAGCCAGAACCAGAGGGAGACGAAGTGCACGTACTGGCGACCGTTTTCGTATTCGATCGACGGCGTGCGGAACGTAGCGGGCCACGGGACCTTCATCCCCAGGCCGGTGATCGGATGCTGCTTGAGCGTGCCCAGCACATTGGCACGCTCGTCCAGACGGTAGCGATCGGCGATGTTGGTCTGCAGGCTCGTCGGAGCAAGCGACTCGGCGCGTCGCACGAGCGGCGACTGAGAGGACTGAAAATTGGTCGACCCCAGGAGCCAGATCGCGAAGGCAACGAGCACGGCGGTCGGCACGAGCAGGCGGCGCGCGGGCGGCGAGATGCCCAGCAGCAGTACGAGCAGCAGCGCGAGCGCACTTGCGATCCAGAACGATCGCCGGTACGAGAGGACCAGCGATGCGACGAGCAGGGGGCTGCCCAGCAGGACCCACAGAGGGAGCTTGATGCGCCTCACAAGCGCGGCCACCACGCCCAGGGCGGTGAGCAGCATCAGCCAGTTGGCCGTCGGTTCGTAGTAGGTCAGCGTGGAGCGGCCTTCGATCGCGACTCCGTAGCCGCCGAAGACCTCGAGCAGGCCGATCGTCGCCTTGAGGATCGCCAGCGCCACCGCGCCCTTCAACAGCAACGCCAACTGAGCGCGATCGAGATCCAGATTGGCGATGGCCGCGGGTAGGAAGAGCAGATAGGCGACAACGTTGTAGGAGTGCGCTATTTCGCTGAGTCCGATCCCAGTGGCACGTCCGGCGGCCGCCCCCACCAGCATCGCCAGCGCGAGCATCACCAGCGCCATACCCAACGCCGGTGGCAGTTGCAGCGGGCGCCGATGACGCATCATGTCGATGCCCACCGAGATCACGGCGAGGGCCACCAGCACATTGAGCACCGTCGCGTGGTCGTAGAGGTGCGACGTGAAGCTCAGCAGGCCGAACTGCGGTCCCTCGCACATGACCACCAGCACGACGACGAAGCTGACCATCGCGAACGGCCTGCTCACGAGGATGAGCGTCAATACCGCAGCGAGCGGCAGGAGCAGGCCCGCCACGCCCAGCTTGTGGGCTCCGGCGAAGGCAAGCAGCGCTGTGAGCAGCGCTGCGAACACCGCAATCAGGACTTCTTCGCCATCCACCGCGCGCCAGCGCCGCGAGACCATCCCGCGCCTTCCTAGATCGGCAGCCGCCGCTCAGCGTCGCTCGCGGGGCGCGGCGCCCCATCGCCCTTGGCGTCGAGCGGGAGCGCGACTCCGTCATACGCTTCGTAGCCATAGCGACTGGAGTCGCGCAGGCCCGTGACGACGATCCCCACAGGCTCCACCATGTGGCGATCGAGGATCGCACGCGCGCGTCGCACCGCGTCCCGCCTTGTTCGGCCCGCCCGCGCGACGATGATCGCCGCATGGATCGCGGGATTGTTGAGCAGAACCTGCGCGTCGGCAACCGGGTTCAGCGGGGGAGCGTCGACGACCACGATGCCGTCCTTGCTGACAAGTTCGGAGAGCATTTCGGTGAGGCGCAGGGATCCGAGCAGCTCTGACGGATTCTGGGGAAGCGGGCCGGAAGGCAGCAGCGAGAAATTCGGCAGCTCCGGGAAGGGCTGGACGAGCAGCTCCCCCGCGATCCCCGGGCGGACAAGCGCAGTCGTGACCCCCTGACGAATGTCGAGGTTGAAGTGCTGGACGAATGTAGGACGGCGCAGATCGAGCTCGACCAGCACGACGCGGCGCTGCGTCAACGCGATCGCGTGGGCAAGGTCGACCGCGACCGTGGTCTTGCCCTCGCCCGAGACAGCGCTGGTGACCATCAACGTGTCCAGCGGCCTGGTCACAGCCGCAAAGTCAAGTGCGCTGCGCAGGATGCGATAGGGCTCCAGTGCCTCCGTGCGCTTCTCCGCATTGCGAGAGCGAAACGCCGACTGCGGGACGCTGGCAAGGGCCGAAAGGCGGTACTCCCGCTCGAACTCCTCGATCGACTGCAGGCGCCGGTCCAGCGACTCCAACAGGAAGACGATCAGGAAGGCGACCGCCAGACCGATCGCGATGCCGATCACAACCACCGTGGACAGGCTCTTGCCCACCGGGCTCGTCGGCGGGCTGGCGCGGCCAATGATGTTCGCGCTGCCGCCTGCGACAGCACGCAGCTCGCTGAGCCGCTGCTCGGACTCCTGCAGCAGGACCCTTTCGGCTGAGCCCGTCGGCAGTGCGTTGATCTGCCGCTGAAGCTGGCTCTGAGCCGTGCCGATATTGGCAAGCTGCGCGCTGGCCTTGAAATCTATGTACTGCTGGGCGAACGCGTTGGCCAGCCGGGCCGAATACTGTGGTTCGTCCGTGGTCGCGGCTATGTTCAGGATGTCCGCATTGGGAGCAGCTTCGACGGTCACTTCGTCCAGCAGCTCGCTCGCGCTGGAGGGGAGTCCCAGCTGCTTGCGGACAGCTTCAGCGACTTCGGGTGAGTGCGCGATCAGCACTTCGGTCGCCGCATCGCGCTGTGGTTCGCCGCTCCCGGAGGGAGTGACCTGAAGCGCGGCATCGGACAGCGTTTCACCCTTGAAGGCCACGTTTGCCGTGGCGGCATAGGTCTTCTGTGTCCGCTCATGGCTGGCGACGGCCGCGGCCACGCAGGCCAGCACGACCGCCACCACGATCAGCCAGCGACGACGCAGCACCCGCAGCGCGCTGGCAAGGCTGTCACGCTCGCGCGGACCTCCCAGCTCGCGGGGACCTTCAAGCTCTCGGGGAGCGCTCACGCTGCCTCCGTATGCGCCCATGGCACCTGGTTCATCTGACTCGGGGAAGCGATAGCTCTCAATACTCCAGCCTCATCGTCGGCGAAACGGCCGAGCTTGAGAGCTGCAGCCCGGGCGGGCCACAGCGAGACAGAACTTGCGCCATGGCGGTCATGGTAGCTTGCGCACGGGTGGCCAGCGCAGCCCGGGCAAGGGTTGCCAACTCAGCCCGGGCAAGGGTGGCAAGCGCAGCCAGGGCACAGGTGGCAAGCGCAGCCCGGTAGGCGCCCGAGGCACCCTTGCTAGGGTGCGCGCATGATGGGGGCGAGTCCCGTGACGTTGCAGATCAGTGTCGCCCCCACCGATCTTCCGCACGCCGTTCACACCCTGCCTCATCAGTTGCGCCAGTGGGGCGACCAGGTGCAGGAGATCGTCTTCACCTTCGACCTCCATCGAACCACCCACGGAGGACGCTTCGGAGAGGGCTGGGAAGAGCGGCGCGCACCGATGCAGCAGCTGCTGGAGGATCTCTGCGACGAATACCCTCATGCGCGGGTGGTGTCGGTCGACTATGAGCCCGATGTCGTGCGCGAGATCGCACACGAGGTCACGGGGGACTCTGTCCTTCCGCCCAAGGACACCAAGGGAGCGCCGTTCTATCCGTACTTCTACGGTCTGCGCGTGGCGCGCAACGACCTTGTGCTGCACCTCGACTCAGATCTGATGTTCGGCGGCTCGTCGCAGTCGTGGACAGCCGAAGCCTGTGCGGTGCTCGCGGATAACCCAGATGTGCTGGCCTGCAACCCGCTGCCCGGGCCGCCCGCGCCGGGGCACGATCTTCGCACCCAGTCGGCGCCGCGCTTCGCGCACAGCTCGCTTGCCTTTCGCTTCTCCAGGCTGAGCACACGTCTGTTTCTGCTCGACCGCCGAGTGCTGCGCGAGCGCCTGTTCCCATTGGAGCTGCGCGGACCCATCCGCCTGTCCAGTCGCATCAAGGCGCGCATGCACGGCAATCCGCCCTACATGGCCGCCGAGCTGGTGATCAGCGATGCGATGGTCGCGGCCGGCCTCCATCGCGTTGACCTTCTTGGCGCCGATCCCGGGATGTGGTCGCTGCACCCGCCATACCGCTCGGAGGCTTTCTACCGCGAGCTGCCCCGGCTGATCGAGCGTGTGGAGAGGAACGACGTGCCCGACGCCCAAAGAGGAGACTACGACCTGAATGACAGCATGTTCAACTGGTCTGACGCGCGCCGCCGGGCGCGAGTGCGGCGGATTTGGGCATGACTCAGCCGGGCGCGAGTGCGGCGGATTTGGGCATGACTCAGCCGGGCGCGAGTGCGGCGGATTTGGGCACGAGCAGCTCGTAGGCGTCCTGCACGAAGCGCTCCTGTGCATCGAGGTAGGGGCCGAGCCGAAACGCCTGAGCACGCTTGTGTGCGCGAGCAACACGCGCGGCGGTCTGCTCGGGCTCGCGCAACGTGCGCGCCAGCGCGGCGGCCGCCGCCCGAGCGTCCCTGCGCCCAAACAGCAGAGCGTGCTCCTCGGGATGCATGCCCTCGCTGATCCCGCCCACGTCCGAAGCGACGAGTGGGACGCGGGCCAGAGCGCCCTCGATCGTGACCAGGGGGAAGGGCTCTTCCCATACCGAGGGCACGATCATGGCGTGCGCTCGGCCAAGCGCAGCGGCGGCCTGCTGCGGCGTGGCCTGTCCCCGCCAGTCGATCGCCGCAGCGACGCCCAGCCGCGCGGCCAGACGGCGCATCTCCCTGCCGTGCGCGGAGTCCTCGGGCCCGATCACGATCAAACGCGCTGGAATACCGTGTTCTGAGCGCAGCAGGGCCAACGCTTCAATCGCCACGCCGGCCCCCTTGAGACCGATGACCCGCCCAAGGAACACTATCTCGGGCTCCGCCGCCGGCTGACGCTCGACCGCGGCATAGAGATCGCCGTAGCGCGGTACCGAGTGTTCGACGCGCTCGAGCAGCGGCTGCACGAACGGGGGCGCAGGCGCCATCCGCCGGATCGCCTCGGAATTCCATGAGATAGCCGTACGCACCGGCAACGTGGGGTCCAGCCGCAGCGCCGGCAGTCGGTTGAGCATCCGGCAACTGCCGGCCCACGCCCTCCGCGCCCACCCCCGCCGTGCCGACGCAGGCGCAGCCGACAGCTCCCGCAGGAACTGATCTGTGAGGAAAAGGCTTCCAAACCAGTGCTCACAGACCCGAAAGGCAAGCGGTCTGCCGCTGTCGACCAGCACACGAAGCGCCACCTGAGGGATCGCCGCGCCATTCCAGACGTAGACGAGGTCGGGGCGCCATGCAAGCGCCCTGCGCGCCGCTGCGGCCGCCCGCAGCGAGGCTCGCGGCGCCCGCAGCGAGCCCCGCCAGTCGGTCTGCAGCAGAGCCAACTCGCGTCGCACATGAGCCTCCGGCGGGACGTTGGCGCTCGCGCTCGTCAAGACCAGCACCTCGTGGCGCTCACGCAGGCATTCGACGACACTCGAGCACTCGACCTCGTAACCGCCGAGGGCCGCCGGCGGATACAGCGTGGAGACGACGAGAATGCGCATCAGGCGAGCGCCTGGCGGCGCACCAGGATGCGCAGATCGTCGAGCGACAGCGCGCGCAGCGCGAACAGCAGGAGCGGATAGCACAGGCAGGCCGCGAGCGTCAGTACCACCAGTGAATCGCTCACGAGTCTGAGCGCGCTCAGAGCGCCGAGCAGGAGCACGGCCGCCACGATGGTGCGTCCGATCCGCCCGAGCCGTGGCCGGCGGATCTGCAGCGCCCGCAGGATCAGCGTGAGGCTCCACACGAAGACAAGCACCTCGGTGAGCAGCGTCATCCACGCCGCCCCCATGAAGCCCACGGTGGGCACGAGGATGAAGTTGCCGATGACGTTGAACACCAGCCCGGCCACGCCGATCGGTATGAGGCGCCGCTGGAGCCCCAAGACCAACAGCAGCGATCCGTTCAAATAGCCGAAGCACATGAACACGAAGGCTCCCCCGAGCACCGGCAGCGCGGGGGCCGCCGCCGCAAAGCTCGGTCCGAACAGCAGGCGCACCAGGGGCGTCGCGGCGACGGTGGCGAACGCCAGGGCACCGAGCGAGCTGATCGTCAGGAATTCAGCCGACAGCCGCACGGCGCGCAGCATCCGCTCGCGCTGTCCCGGCCAGGATGCAGCGATGATCGGCGACAGGGTGGTCAACAGTGAGATCGGAATGAAATGCGCCTGGTTGAGCACGTTGTACACCGCGCCGTACAGCCCCGCCGCGTGGCTGCCGGCCAGCTCGAAGACGATCACCTGATCGATCTGGGCGTAGAAGACGATCAACAGGGTACCGATGCCCAGTGGGATCGCGGCCCGCATCAGCGGCCGCAGCAGGGGGCGCGCAAGGTGTGGCCAACCCTCGCTGAGCCGCAATGCGCAGATCATCGTGATAAGCGCCCCCAACACGTTTGTGAGAGCCACGGCGAGCACCCACGCGATCAGACCGCCCCCGCGCCAGAGGATCAGCGCCACCGCCACGACCAGCAGGACGCTCTTGAGCGTCAGCACGAGCATCGGAACGAAGTTGTTCACGCGCAGCTGGAAGACGAGCCCCAGGGTGCCGACCGTGTTGAACGGCAGGGCAGCGACGAGGATCAGCCCAGCCACCAGCATCTGGTGGCTGTGCGCCAGCAGCAGCACGACGACGAGCGCCATCAGCGTCGTTGGAACCAAAACGACCAGACGCTGCAGCAACATCGCTCCAAGCCATTCCTGCTCGTGCTCGGGGTCGCGCGAGGCTTCGCGCACGACCACCCCTTCCACGCCGAAATCCGTGAGGTAGCTGATCAGGGCAAAGACAACGAGGATCGTGGCGAGCTGCCCGTAGTGAGCAACGCCCAGCGCCCTTGCGAGCAGCGCATTGACGACCACGCCGAGGGCCAGGTTGAGCACGCGCGCGGAGATCTGCATGAGGACGTCACGGGCAGCACGCTGCCCACTGGCTTGTTGAGCGATGCTTGGCATCGCGCGCTAGGTCCTCATGTGTGGGCCGCAAAAGTCCAGATTTTCCCTTTCCTCACAATCGCCTCGAACTCGGTCACCGTCAACGGTCCGTTGCCATCGATATCGAAGACGCGATACCCCAGGGCGCTCAGCAGCTCGTGGATGTCTCGGGTCGGCGCTCCGGCGAAGCCCGCCGCGGCGGCACCGTGCTCGAAGACCACGACCGGGCGGTGCGCGGTCAGAGTGCGCCGCGCTCCGGCCAAGACCTCGCGCTCAGCGCCCTCGACATCGATCTTGATGAGCGCCGGAGCGTAGTCGCGCTCCAGCGCGTCGTCCAGCGTGTCGACCCGCACCTGAACCGGCTCCAGCTCGTGCGCATCGAGGCCATTGGTGGAAAGACTGCTGAGACTGTGCGCCCTCCTCACCCGGTAGAAAGTCGCTTCCCCGGGAGTATCCGCGACCGCCGCATTGCGGACATCGACCTGTGGAAATCGGCGCGTCAGGTCCGCCGCGAGGTCGGCCAGGGGCTCATAGGCCACATGGCGACCGTCGGGCGCGATGGCGACCATCTCGCGCAGGACGTCGCCCACATTGGCGCCGACGTCGATGCAGTTCGCATTGGCCGGCAGAGAGAGGCGCATCAGCAGCCGCATGTGCTCGATGTCCCTCCTGTCGCGCCGTTGCGTGGGGTTCGCACGCGCGTGCTGAAGCCATCGCAAGGCCGGTTCGATACCCAGACGTTCAGCCGCGCGCAGTACCGGCCCGCGCCAGCCCTCAGCCATACTTACCCTGGGCCCACACGGCTGAGATGATAGTGCCCATATCGCACGCTGTATCTTGGAGCGCGCTATGCGCTCCTCCCGTTCGTTGCGCGTCGGCCTCGCCGACTCGCTCGATCCGCGCGACGTCCAGGCGGGCTCCGGTGCAACGGCCTCGTTGCTGAAGGCGATGGAGGACGTCGTCGCGGATGTCGTGCCGCTGAGTGGAGAGCTGCCGCCCCGCCTGCAAAGACTGGCGCAGATGAGCAGCGTGGCCGTGCGCCTGCGAGCGCGAGATCTGGGCGACCTTCGCGCGGGGGTCAAGCGCGCTCACAGCGCAGCCCTGCTCGGCCGGCCCACCATCGCTGCTCGACGGTGCGTGGTGCGCAGGCGCCTCACAGCGGCTGGAGTCCTCGACGGAGTCGTGCAGCGAGGCAGCGAGATGCAACTGCCCACAAGCTGTCGAGTCGCCACCTTGGAGGACTCAACGGTGCTGCAGGCTTGGAGCAGCTACCCGTGGCCCCACCTGCAGGGACTCTCCGAGCGCGACGTCCAGCGCTACGCCGATCGCCAGCGCAGGGTCTATGCGTCGGCCATCGCCTGCTGCTGCGCCACCCACTGGGTCGCCGAGAGCATCGTCGGCAGCTACGGCATCCCAGCCGATCGCGTCTTCACCGTGGGCCTTGGCCAGAACCACGAGGCGACCGAGCCCGCCCCGCGCGACTGGAGCAGGCCCCGCTACCTGTTCATCGGAGTCGACTGGAAGCGCAAGAACGGAGCCGCGGTGCTCGCCGCGTTTGCGCGCGTCAGAGAGCAGCACCCCAGGGCCCAACTCGATGTGGTGGGCGGCCACCCGCGCATCGAGCAGCCCGGCGTCGTCGGGCACGGGCCGCTCTCGCTCGTCGTCCCCAGCGACCGGGAGCAGATCGCCTCGCTGTACCGCCAGGCCACGGCCTTCGTGATGCCCTCACTGCACGAACCGGCCGGGCTCGTCTACGTCGAGGCAGGTGGCGCCGAGGTTCCCTCGATCGGCACCACCAACGGCGGCGCTGCCACGATGATCGGACCAGGCGGGCTGGTGGTCGATCCCCTCGATCCCGATCAGATCGTGGCGGCGATGCTTACGCTCGCCGACCCCGACACCGCTCAGCGCATGGGCGATCTCGCGCGTCGCCACTCCACCCTCTTCACATGGCGCAAGGTGGCGGAGCGGCTGATTCGTGCGCTCGCAATCCCCGACCTCGATACCAGCGGGCTCGCCGAGTTCCTCTGATCGGCAGGAGCCTCTTTCGGCACACCGGCGTCGGTCCTCTCACACGAGCAGGTGCCAGGCCTCTCACACGAGTCAGGCGTAGGCCTCTCACACACGAGCAGGCGTCAGGCCTCACACACCAGCAGGCGTCAGGTCGTCTCACGTCTCACACGACAATGACAAAGAGCGGTTCCACGCCTTTGCGGCGCTCAGAGCCAGTTGGGCCGGAATGGGACGTCGTAGAGCAGTTCGCGTGTGCGCTCCCCGATCGGTCTTGCCGGCACACCGCCGACGATCGTGTAAGGCTCGACATCGGCTGCCACGAGGGAGCCGGCGGCGACCACCGCGCCCTCTCCCACGGTCACTCCGCCGAGCACTGTTGCGCGTAGCGCGATCCATGCCCGGTCGCCGATCACGATCGGGCTGTAGACGTGTGCGAAGGTGGGCGATTGAACGTCGTGCTTGGCCGTCATCAGGGCGACCTGAGAGGTGATGTTCACCCTTTGCCCAATCGTCACCCCACCGCGGGCGTCCAGCAGGCACTGGCGTCCCACGGTGGTGCCCGCCCCAACGGTGAGTCTCCTCGGTTCCCAAACCTCGGTTCCGAGCATGACTGTCGTTGTCGCGACGTCCTCGAAGTGCACGCCAAACGCCCGATAGAGGCGCATGCGCATTCCCAGCGCCGGAACCCGATTGACGAGGTGGTTCAGGGCATACTCGGGGGGCGGCACAAGCGGCCGGATCCGAGCCCGTAGAACCGCCCAGTCCAAGCTGTGAGCGTATCAGCACCGACATCGGTCCCGGCCTGATGCCGATGCACGGCTTGCCGCATCGTCACCGGCCGATCGCTTCAGCGCCACGAGGCGCACGCGGACCTGAGCGATGCACTTACCTGTGGCCGGCACGCCCCCTCAGCGCCGCGCCATAGACCTCAGCGGTCCGCCGCGCGATCGCCGGCCAGCCAAAGCGCTCCAGCGCGAGCCTGGCGCCGGCCTCGCCGCGGCGGCGGCACTCCGGCCAGCCCGCGACGACGCTCGCCGCGAGCGCGTCCCGCAGCGCCTCGGGGTCTGAGCGAGCGCAGATCCAGCCGGTCTCGCCGTCGCGCACGGCCTCCACCAGCCCCCCCACCGGATAGACGACAACAGGTCGGCTGAAGCCGTAGGCCAGCAGCAGCACACCGCTCTGGCTGGCCACCTCGTAGGGCAACGAGACGGTGTCCGTGGCGGCAAACAGCCGCGCCACCTCGCTCATCTCCAGAAAACCCTCGCGCACGATCACGCGCCCAGCCAGCTCAGGGCTCTCCAACAGCCGACGCTCCGCCGCGAGAGCGCCCAACTCCTGGCCCGCGACGATCAGGTGCAGCTCGGGGATGCGCGCAACGGCCGCAAGCAGATCCCCGAGTCCCTTGTCCGGGCGCAGCTGACCGAACATCAGCGTGACCGAAGCCTCGCGCGCCAAACCGAGCTCCGCACGCACCGCGTCGCGGTCCGCATCGCCGCCGGTGCGCGCCAAGGCGCCGTACTCACCATGGGGAATCACCACCGCGCGCCCCCTGATGCGCACCGGCAGGCCGGCCAGATCGGACTCGGTGTGCACGATCGTACGCGCCGTGAGCCGCGCGAGCACATCCCGCACCAGCCAGTCAAACCGCGCCAGGGCGGTGTTGCGCTCGAAGGTGTTGTGCCAGGTCTGCACCACCGGCGCGCCGGAGAGTCGCAGGGCCAGCACGGCGAAGACACCCAACGGGGCCAGCTCCCAGCCCTGGGTGTGGACCACGTCGACGCCGCGGGCCAGTCGCGCCAGGCGTGGTATGGACGCCAGGAAGCGCAGCCCGTTGGCGATCCGGCCGAGCCCCCTGGCACGCACGGCGCGCCCCAGCCGTGTGTGGCCGCGCACGTAGTGAAAGACCCGCTCGACGCTCACGCCGGGGGCCGGGGCGTAGAGGTGATCCGCGGCGCTCGCCAGCTGCACGTGCCAGCCCTCGGCCGCAAGAGCGCGTGTCAGCTGGGCGGTGTAGTCAGCCACCCCTCCGCGTCCACCCTGCTCGACCATCAGCAGCTTGCCAGGAACGACCGGCATGCCGGCGGTCGCCTCTGCCGGCACATGGTCAGACATGGCGATGTTCGAAGAACCCGCGATGGGCGCCATCGTTGCAGGATGACGGCGTGTGCACCGGCTACCATCGCCATGAGCCCGTAGTGGCCACCCTTGCATGGCCGTAACCGAAACCTCCCCCGAACTCCCCCTCTTCGACCTGCGCCTGCAGCCGCGCGACCTGGAGGCCGTCGCCGAGACCCTGCGCTCGGGCTGGCTGACGATGGGTCCGCGTACAGCGGCCTTCGAGGAGGCCTTCGCGGCCCAGCTCGGTGCGCGCCACGCGGTGGCTGTGTCCAGCTGCACGGCGGCGCTGCACCTGGCATACCTTGCGGCCGGCGTCGGGCCGGGCGACGAGGTGATCGTGCCCTCCTTCACCTTCGCAGCCACGGCCAATGCGGTGCTGTACTGCGGCGCCACGCCGGTGTTCGCCGAGATCGTCTCGCGCGAGCGCCCCTACCTGGACCCCGAGGACGCGGCGCGGCGCATCACCCCGCGCACGAAGGCCGTCTGCGTCGTGCACTACGCGGGCTATCCCGCCGCCGCCGATCGCCTGCGCGAGCTGTGCGACGCGCACGGGCTGGCGCTGATCGAGGACGTGGCGCACGCCCCCAGCGCGACCCTGCGGGGACGCAAGCTCGGCACGTGGGGCCTGGCGGGCGCGTTCAGCTTCTTCTCCAACAAGATCCTGTCGGTGGGCGAGGGCGGCCTCTTGTGCACCGACAGCGACGAGGTCGCGGCGTTGGCGCGCTCGCGGCGCTCGCACGCGATGAGCAGCGGCACGTGGGACCGCCACCGCGGGCGCACCGACACCTACGACGTGACGGGGCTCGGCTACAACTACCGCCTGGACGAGCCGCGCGCGGCGCTGCTGCTCTCGCGCCTGGAGGGGCTGGAGGCGGACATCGCCCGCCGGCGGGAGCTGACGCTGCGCTACCGCGGGCTGCTGAGCGAGGTGCCGGGGGTGATCGTGCCCTTCGCCGACGCCGACGTGCCCGACTCCTCCTGCTATGTGATGCCCGTGATGCTCGAGCGCCACGGCGGTCAGGCAGAGGCGGCGGCGCGCCTGCGCGAGGTGGGTATCCAGACGAGCATCTTCTACCCCGCGGTGCATCGCTTCAGCGCCTACCGCGAGCGCTTTCCCGACGTGTCGCTGCCGATCACCGAGCTGGCCGCGGAGACCGAGCTGACGCTGCCGCTGTTTCCGCACATGAGCGACGAGGACCAGGATCGCGTCGTGACGGCACTGGCCGAGGCGGTGGCGCCATGAACGACTGGCGCGTGCCGCTGACCGACATCGCGGTGAGCGAGACCGACGTCGAGGCAGTGCTCGACTGCCTGCGCTCGGGCTGGTTGACGATGGGTCCGCGCACGAAGGTCTTCGAGCAGGCGCTCGCCGACTACGTGGGGACGCCCCACGCGCTGACGGTCTCGAGCGGCACCGCGGCGCTGCACCTGGCCTGCCGCGCCGCGGGGCTGGGGCCGGGCGACGAGGTGATCGTGCCGGCGTTCACCTTCGTGGCGAGCGCCAGCGCCGCGCGCTTCGTGGGCGCCACGCCTGTGCTGTGCGATGTCAACGGCCCGTACGACCTCAACCTCGATGTGCGCGACGTGGAGCGGCGGATCACGCCGCGCACGCGCGCGGTGATGGCGGTGCACTTCTTCGGCTACCCCGCCGACGCGCTCGCGCTCAGGGAGCTGTGCGACGCGCACGGGTTGATCCTGATCGAGGACTGCGCCGAGGCGATCGGCGCGCAGGTGGACGACAGCGGGCGCCAGGTAGGCACCGTCGGCGAGCTGGGAGCCTTCAGCTTCTTCTCCAAAAACCAGCTCTGTGTAGGCGAGGGCGGGATGGTGAGCACCGCCGACCCAGAGCTGGCCGAGCGCGTGCGCCTGCTGCGCTCGCACGCGCTGACGAGCGGCACGTGGGACCGCCACCGCGGCCACGACCCGATCTACGACATCGTTGACATCGGCTTCAACTACCGTATCGACGAGCCACGGGCGGCGCTCGGGCTGAGCCGGCTGGCGCGCCTGCGCGATGACATCGCGGCGCGGCGAGCGGTCGTGCGCGCCTACCGTGAGCGGCTTGCCGAGACGCCGGAGCTGGAGCTTGCCTGGGATGAGCAGGCGGTGCAGCGGAGCACCCACTTCGCCTTCCCGGTGCTGCTGCCCGACCGCGCCGCGCGCGACCGCTTTCGCAGCGAGCTGAAGGAGGGCGGCGTGCAGACCACGTGGTATCCGGCACTGCACACCTTCAGCGAGTACCGCGACGCGGCGCCCGCGGAGGGGCTGCCCCGCGCACTGGAAGCATCTGAGCGCCACTGCGTGCTGCCGCTCAGCGCCACGATGGACGAGGCGGACGTGGATATTGTGGTCGAGGCGGCGCTCGAGGCGGCGCCATCCCGCGGTAGCCGGGTATGAACGCAGGTATGAGCGCCCCTGAGGGTCTGCAGCCGCCGAGCGCAAACGACACCGCCCAACCTGTCAAAGGTCTGTAAAGTCGCCGCAATGACCAGCAATTCGAATTCTTCCGTGGGGCGCGTGGGGCGCGCCGTCGCCCAGCGGTGGAAGACGTGGCGGCTCGGCAGAGCGCTGAGCGTCCACCCCCGTGAGGGGATGGTCAAGATCGGCACCACCTACGGCGGATGGTCGATCCCGGCGGGCAAGCTGGGACCCGAGTCGGTCTGCTACCTCGCCGGCCTGGGCGAGGACGCCTCGTTCGATCTCGGCGTGATCGAGCGCTTCGGTTGCCCCACTCACGCCTTCGATCCGGTCCCCGAGGCCGAGCGCTACGCCGCCACGGTCGCCGCGCGCGAGCCGCGCTTTCACTTTCAGCCGGTGGGGCTGTGGTCGGCCGACGGGACGCTGCGCTTCTACGCCAACGCCGAGCCGGGGTTCGTGTCGCGCTCGGCCACCAACATGCACGGCACCGGCGAGTACACCGAGGCGCAGGTGCGGGCTGTGGACTCGCTGATGGCCGAGCTTGGGCACGAGCGCGTGGATCTGCTGAAACTGAGCGTCGAGGGCTCGGAGTACGAGATCGTCGACGACGTGCTCGCCAAGCGCCTGCCCGTGCAGGTGCTGTGCGTCGAGTTCTCCCAGCCGGCGCCGATCGAGCCGGTGCTCGAGCGCGTCAGGGCGCTGGATGCAGCCGGCCTGCAGCTGGTGGCGGCGATCCTGCAGCCCTCGGGCTGGAAACTGACCTTCAGCGCCGCATGAAGGTGGTCAGCGTGATGACGACGTCCTCCAGCGGGGGCGCGGAGTTCGCCGCCGTGGAGATGCTCGACGCGCTGATCGACCGCGGCCACGAGGCGGTGATGCTCACCGACCAGCCGCAGATCGGCCGCGACACGCGCGTGGTGGTGCGCCCGCTGCAGATCGGGGCCAAGCTCTCCACGACGAGCTACGCGCGACTCGGCCTGCTGTGGTTCCCCTATGTGCGGCGCCTGCGCGCGGCGCTGGAGCGCGAGTGGCCCTACGACGTGCTGCTGGTGCACTACAAGAAGGAGCAGATGATGGCGCGCTGGCTGCCCGAGCGTCTGCGCGCAACGCTCGTGTGGGCCGAGTGGGGACCGGTGCCGTTCCCGCTGCGTCGCGGCCTGCCGCGGCGGATGTACCTGCGCGCAGCCCGCGACGCCGCGGCGATCATGGCGATATCGGCGGGCACGAAGGACTCGCTCTGCGCGGTGGGCATAGCAGCAGAGCGGATCGAGGTGGTGCCGAACGTGCTGCGCACCGACGAGATTGCTCCGACCGCGGAGGGCCGCGCGCGCGTGCGCGCCGAGCTGGGCGTGCCCGACCATGCATTCGTAGTGGGCTGCATCTCGCGCTTTCACCGCAAGAAACGCAACGACGTCGTCGTGGAGGCCGTCAAGCTGCTCGACGAGCGCGTCCACCTGGTGCTCGCCGGCGACGGTGAAACGGAGGGCGAGCTGCGCCGACTGGCGGCCCCGCTCGACGGGCGCGCGCACTTTCTGCCGACCCCCGGGGGCAACGTGGACGAGGTGCTTTCGGCCTTCGACGTGTCGGTCTTCTGTCCCAGTCCGACCGAGGGCGCGCCGCGCGCCGTGATCCTCGGGATGCTGGCGGAAAGGCCGTGTCTGGCGACCGGCGCGGAGGGCGTCGCGGACATGATCGTGCCGGGCATCGGCATGATCGCCGAGCCCGAGAACGACCCGCAGGCGCTCGCCGCAGCCGTGCGCCCGTACATCGAGGACCCCGCGCGGGTGGCCCGCGAGGGCGCCGAGGCGCGCAGGCGCGCGGTGGACACTTACGACGCGCGGGTCGTCGCCGAGCAGATCGAGACCCTCTGGCGCTCGGCCGGCGGTAAGGCGTAGCGCCAGCGGGAAGGCCTGGATCGGAGCACCGAGGAGGGTAAGGTCGCTTCGCCGACGGGAGGCTGGACAGCTCAGCTCATACGTTCGAGGACACCGTTGCGCAGGCGCTGTCCCACGATCCAACCGTCGTCGCGCACCCTGCGCTGCCAGCCTGCGCCCTCGATGTTGAACCGTCGCATAGCCCGCTCGGGGACCTCCAGGTCGCGGGCCAGCTCGGTGCCCCGCCCGGAGAGGACCGTGCGAGCGCCGCGGCGAAAGCCAAGACCCTTCTCGGCGGGCAGGTGCCATACGCCGATCGACGCGGGATCCGCGACCGGGGGCGCCCCATGACGGGGGCCGGTCAGGATGCGCCGCGCCACGGGTGAGAGGTCGTGCAGGCGCGCACGCCCGAGCGCTCCGGCCAGCGAGATCAGGTGCTCCTCGGTGTAGAGCGGGGTCCCCAGTTCGACGACTTCCCGCTCCAGCGCCTTGCAGGTGGCGACGAGCGCGCACAGATCGGCCGCCGAGCCGGCCAGGAGCTCTCCGCCCATCCAAGGGATCGAGGTGTCGGGCGCCCCCATGCGCTCGGCGAGAGCGCCCACTTCGCTGATCTTGAAACCGCAGATGTCCCACTCGGGCGGGTAGGGAATCCGGATGCAGCCGATGCCCGGCGAAGCGGGCGCGGAGGCAAATACCCGCAGGGGATCGACCCAAACGCAGTCGGTGTCCATCAGCCACAGCTGACGGTCGGGGTCGCCGGCCCCGCCGACGGCCATAATCGCGTCGAAGACGTACTGCGAGGACAGGAAGCCCGGCTTGGGGGCCAGAGGTCGATGGGCGTAGTCGGCGTGCACCACCGCGACTCCCAGATCCTCGATCGCGTCCAGCAGCCGCGTGGCGCGGCGACCCCCGTAGCGAATCCCCTGGAGATTGGTGACCAGCGCCACGTCGCAGTCGATCTCGCGCAGGCGCAGCGAGGCGGACTGCACGAGCGCGCACTCCAGGTAGCGCGCCGCCACCGCCGCCGCCCCGCGGGAGCGACTGGTGGGGTAAGAGAACTCCTCCTCCAGCGAGTGTGCATAGAGGTACAGCACTACACAACGTCTCATCTGGTACATAGAATACGACTGTACGCGCGCGCGTGTCCCGCGGTCACGAAGGACCAGGGAGCGCACGGGGCTCAAGCCGAGCATCGGCGTGCCGAGAAACCCGATCAGGACCTCCACACGGAAGGCGACATGAGGATCGTCGGAATCAGCGGCATCGAGGGAACAATGGATTTCAAGCGACGGCACTGGCCGGGGCTCCAAGAGCGCGAGTACCGCATCTCCCAGGGCCACGACTCCGCGGCCGCGCTGGTGGTCGACGGCGAGTTCGTCGTGGGCGTCGCCGAGGAGCGGATCGCGCGGCGCAAGCACACCGGCGACTTCCCGGTCGGCGCGATCGGAGCCTGCCTCGACCACGCGGGCCTGCGAGTGGAGGACGTCGACGCGGTGGTGCACGCCTTCGACTACCTGCCCTACCGCGCGATGTACGCACTGGACCCGATCTCGCGCGAGCTCTACGAGGGAGTGCTCTCCCGCGAAGCGTTCGCCGCGCGGGTGCGCGCCGCGCTGCCCGCGCTGCCGCCAGAGCGCGTGGGGCACGTAGACCACCATCTGGCCCACGCCGCCTCGGCCTATTACACCTCCGGCTGGGAGGAGTGCACGGTGGCGGTGATCGACGGCATGGGCGAGGCGCACGGGGCCACCGTCTACCGTGCGGCCAACGGGCAGCTTGAGCCCGTACACCGTATCTCGGCGGCCGACTCGCTCGGAATCTTCTACTCGGTGGTGACGCTGCACCTGGGGTTCGACTTCAACTCCGACGAGTACAAGATCATGGGGCTGGCGCCCTACGGCGACCCCGCGCGCCACCGCGCGTTCTTCGATGAGGCCGTGCGGATGCGCCCCGACGGCGGTTGGGACATCGCGCCGCTGAAGCTGCAGGGGGGCACGCGCGAAGAGCGCGAGCGCCACGCCCTCACGCGCGAGCTGCTGGGCGAGCGGCTGATCGCCCCGCGCGAGCCCGACAGCGAGATCGCCGACGCCCACCGCGACGTGGCGGCGGGCCTGCAGGCGTGCCTGGACCGCGCGATCCTGCACACCTGCGGGCACTTCGCCGAGCAGCTGGGGCTGCGCAGGCTGGCGCTGGCGGGCGGGGTGGCGCTCAACACCACCGCCAACGGCCGCCTCTTGGCAAGCGGGGCGGTCGATGAGATCTACGTGCAGCCCGCGGCGGCCGACGACGGCTCGGCGCTGGGCGCCGCGCTGCACCACGCCGCGCAGACAGACAGGGTGCCCAACCGCCGCTCGCCCACGCCCTTCTACGGCCCCGAGCACTCGCCGGAGCGGATCGAGCAGGTGCTGAGCGAAGCGGAGGCGAACCTGGAGGTGACGCGCCTGCCCTCCCTGGCCGAGGCCTGCGAGGCCGCCGCGGAGCTGATCGCCGCGGGCGAGGTGATCGCGTGGTACCGCGGGCGCATGGAGTGGGGCCCGCGCGCGCTGGGACACCGCAGCATCCTGGCCGACCCAGGAAGTCCCGAGATGCGCGACCGGGTCAACGCGCTGGTGAAGATGCGCGAGGCGTTCCGCCCCTTCGCGCCGGCCGTGACGCTTGAGCAGGTCGACAGGTGGTTTCAGACCGCGCCGGGAACGGAGTTGCCGTACATGACCGTCAACCTCGACGTGCGCCCCGAGCACCGCGCGGGGCTGCCGGCGATCACCCACGTGGACGGGTCCGCCCGGGTGCAGACGGTCTCCGCCCTGGACAACGCCGAGTTTCACGCGCTGTTGCGGGCGGTGGGGCGCAGGACAGGAAGGGAGATGGTGCTGAACACGAGCTTCAACGTGAAGGGCCAGGCGATCGTTAACACGCCGCAGGAGGCGCTGGAGACCGTCCTGGGGACCGGCATCGAGGCGCTGTTTCTGCACAACGCGATGGTGAGAAAACGCCATGTCTAGAATGGCACGATCGGCACGGCCGACAAGACCGGGAAAGAGGTAAGAATGTCCAAGGCGAATTTCACAGTCTTTTCGACGTGTCCCCAATCTCGGGACGTATCCAGCGATGAGTACTCCACCCGCGTGGCCGAGGTGTCGCGCTGGAGCGAGCAGGCAGGGTGTGAGGGGATGCTGGTGTACACCGACAACGGGATCGCCGACCCGTGGCTGGTGTCGCAGTGGATCCTGCAGGCAACCGAGCGACTGGCCCCGCTGGTGGCGGTGCAGCCTGCCTACATGCACCCCTACTCGGTGGCGAAGATGGTCACCTCGCTCGGGTACATGCACGGCCGCAGGCTGTACCTGAACATGCTGGCCGGAGGGTTCCGCAACGACCTGCTGGCGCTGAACGACCAGACCCCGCACGACGAGCGCTACGAGCGCACGGTGGAGTACACGCAGATCGTGACCCGCCTGCTGGCCGGGGAGACCGTGACGGAGGAGGGCAGGTACTACACCGTGGACAAGCTCAGCCTGACCCCGCCGCTGGCCCCGGAGCTGCAACCGGGAGTGCTGATCTCAGGCTCCTCCCCCGCAGGGCTGCAGGCAGCGCACACCCTGGGGGCGACCCCGGTGAAGTACCCCAAGCGCGCGCACGAGGAGCCCGACCAGCGCGAGGAGGAGGCCGGGTCGGGGATCAGGGTGGGAATCGTCACCCGCCCCAGCTCGCAGGAGGCGTGGGAGGTGGCGCACGAGCGCTACCCCGAGGACCGCAAGGGCCAGATCGCGCACACGATGGCGATGAAGACATCGGACTCGCACTGGCACCGCCAGCTCTCGGAGATGGCGCACGAAGAGGGCGAGCAGGACGAGCAGGACCCCTACTGGTTGTGGCCGTTTGAGAACTACGCCACCTTCTGCCCCTACCTGGTGGGCAGCTACGAGCGCGTGGCCGCCGAGCTGGGACGCTACGTGGAGCTGGGGTACGGCTGCTTCATCCTCGACATCCCGCCCTCCGAGGAGGAGTTGCACCACATCGGCGCCGTTTTCGAGCGGACGCGCGCCGCGGTGTCGTGAGCCCTTCCACATTGCACGAGCGCGTGTCGCTTGCGAGCCAGCGCTGGCCTGAGCAGACCGCAGTGGCGATGGACGGCGAGCGCCTGTCCTACGCAGAACTCGAGCAGGCCAGCAACCGCCTCGCGCGATTGTTGATCGAACGGGGCACACAGAAGGGCGACAGGGTGTGCCTGCTGCAGCCCAAATCTCCGCAGGCGATCGTGAGTATGCTGGCAACGCTGAAGGCAGGCGGCGTGTACGTGCCGATCGACGTAGCAAGCCCAGCGGTAAGGGTGCAGCGCATCCTCAATGTGGCAGAGCCACGTGTGGTGCTGACCAGCCAAACAGCAGCAAAGCTGGCCGGAGAACTGCAAATCGAGGCAGCCACGTTCAGCTCCGAGGAGGCAGCCGCCCAGGACGACGGAGCCCTGCCAAGCGAGACGGCCCCGCACGACGCAGCCCACATACTCTTCACCTCCGGCTCCACGGGGGTGCCCAAGGGCGTGGTGATCACGCACGCGATGGTCACCGCCTTCCTGGACTGGGCGCTGCCGTACTTCGGCCACCGACCGGGGGATCGCATCTCCGGGCACCCGCCGCTGCACTTCGATTCTCTCGACGTTCGACATCTACGGCACGCTCTCAAGCGGCGGCGAGCTGCACCTGGTGGGGCCGAAGGTGCTGCTGCCCGCCCACCTGGCACGCTTCATCCGCGAGAACGAGCTGACGCAGTGGTTCTCGGTGCCCTCCACCTTCGCCTACATGGTGAAGGGCAACGCGATCGAGCAGGACGACTTCCCCACCCTGGAGCGGGTCATCTGGTGCGGCGAGGTGCTGCCCCCGGCCGTCCTCGCGCACTGGATGGAGCGCGTCAAGCAGCCGAGCTACACCAACCTGTACGGCCCCACCGAGGCCACCATCGCCTCCAGCTACCACACCGTGACAGAGCCGCCGCAGGACACGAGCGTGCCAATCCCGATCGGCAAGCCCTGCAGCGGCGAGGACATCCTGGTGCTCGACGAGCAGCTGCAACCGGTGGCTGCCGGAGAAACGGGCGAGCTGTGCATCGCCGGCGCGGGCCTGAGCCCGGGGTACTGGCGCGATGAGGAGAAGACAGGCGCCGCCTTCCTCACCCAACCGGGCACGGGCTCGCGGGTGTACCGCACCGGCGACCTGGGACGAAAGGACGAGCAGGAAACACTGCACTACACCGGCAGGGTGGACTCCCAGATCAAGAGCCGCGGCTACCGGATCGAGCTGGGCGAGATCGAGACCGCACTGAGCGCCCTGGAGGGCATCGGCGAATGCGCGGTCGTGGCCGTGCCGAGCGAGGGCTTCGAGGGGACACTCATCTGCTGCGCGTGGAGCGCCAAGCCAGACGCCGAGCTGGACCCCCCCAAGCTGCGCAAGCAGCTAAGTGAGGCACTGCCCTCATACATGCTGCCCGCCAAATGGCTGCACCTGCCCGAGCTGCCCCGCAACGTGGCCGGCAAGATCGACCGCCGCGGTCTGCAGGAGCGCTTCGCGGAGGAGCTGAGCGATGCCTGAGCAAAGCTCAGAACGGGAGATTGTGGAGCGCATCGAAGGCATCTTCAGCGACACGCTGAGCATCGCCCCGCCGGCTCCCGACGTGGACATCATCGAGGCCGCGCTGCTGGACTCCCTGGGGCTCGTGACGCTGCTGTTCGAGGTCGAGCAGGAGCTCGGCGTGCAGATGCCGCTGGAGTCGCTGGAGATCGACAACTTCCGCAGCGTGCAACGCATCGCGCGGCTGGTCGCGCGGATGCAGGGTTCTGCGCAGGGTGAAAATGATTTTAAAGAGGCCCCCACAGGGGGGGCCGGCGATGGGCCGGTTGTGGCAGATACAGGGGAGGGGGCAGGGACGTGAGCGAGATACGCCCGATGCGCGTGGAGGACATCGAGGAGGTCTCCCAGCTGTACCGCACGGTGGAGCACACCGACTGGCGCATCCCCCCGGCGGAGGTGCCGACGTGGTTCAGGCGCACCCTGTTCGAACACCCCTGGGTGGACCCGGAGCTGCCGAGCCTGGTTTACACCGGCGACTCCGGCGAGATTCTGGGCTTCATCGGCTCGCACATGCGGCGCATGCGCTTCGACGGCGAGCCCGTGCGCCTGGCCGTGGGGGGACCGCTGATCGCCCACCCCAGCGTGCCGGGGGCCGGGGCGGTGCTGTGGCGCCACTACATGGCCGGCCCGCAGGAGCTGACCGTCACCGACGGGGCCTCGGATGAGATGCGCCAGATCATCGAGCTGATCGGCGGACAGATAATGCACCCCAGCGGCATCTCCTGGGCGCGCGTGTTTCGCCCGTGGAGCTTCGTGGGCGGCCGCGCGCTGCACGCCAACGTGTGGGTGCGCCACAAGGTCCGGCCGTGGGCGCGCAGGGCGCTGCCGACGCTGGACCGACCCACCGCCAGAGCGATCGAGTACTTCCGCACCCAACGGCCCCCAGGGACAACCGAGGAGCTGTTGACGCCCGCGCTGGTGCTGGAGCACCTGCCCTCGCTGACGCGCTCGCTGCGGCTGGTCCCCGACTACGACGAGGCCTTCCTGGAGTGGGTGTTCGCAGAGCTGCACCAGAACCGCACGTGGGGCGTCCCGCAGCGGCGCCTGGTGCGCGACGAGCGCGGGCGGGTGCTGGGCTGGTACGTGTACTTCCTGGCCCAGGACGAGGGTTGTCAGGTGATCCAGGTGGTCGCGCAGAGCCGCCACGCCGGCACGGTCCTGGACAGCCTCTTCGCGCACGCGGTCGCCCACGGCGGGGCCGCGGTGCAGGGGCGCGTGGAGGCGCACGTGCTGGCCGCGCTGGCCCACCGCGGCGCGATGTTCCGCTACAGCGCGCGTTCGCTGGTACACAGCCGCAACGCCGAGCTGCTCGGTGCGCTCACCTCCGGGCACGCGCTGCTCACGCGCCTGGAAGGCGACTGGTGGATGGCTACCTGAGAGATTAAAAAGGAACTGCCCCTCGCGTTGCCCGACAGCGGGCGTGCGGAGGCAGCTGGCGTGGCCGCTGGTGCTGGACCTTGCGTAGCGCTGGGTGCAACGCCTGCCTAGTTCCCGCGCAGCCCGAGCGCCCGCTCGACCGAGCGCAGCGTGCGCTCGGTGTCGTGGCTTTCCAGCGTGGCCCTACGCGCCGTCTCGCCCTCGTAACGGCGTCGCTCGGGGTCCTCGCGGTAGGACTCCACCACCTCTGCCAGGGCGTAGGCGTCGTGGGAGGGCGAGACGATGGTGCCAGCCCCAGGTGGGATCAGCCCGTGGGTTCCCTCGGCGCCGGTGGCGACCACTGGAACCCCGACGAGCTGAGCCATCACGATCACGCGCGGCTCGCCCTCGGTGGGGCTCGGGGCGAAGACCAGCAGGTCGCAGGCGGACAGGAAGGCCTCCACCTGGCCGCGCACGTTGGGGACAAAACGCACGCGCTCGCCATAGGGCGCTGCGCGCGCGCGCAGCGACGCCTCCTCCTCGCCCTCGCCGGCCATCACCAGCCACACATCGCTGTCCAGGTGAGCCATCGCGTCGATCACCACGTCGTTGCGCTTGCGCGGGTGAAAGCGCGAGATGCAGCCCAGCACAAGCGTCTGCTCGCCCGCCCCCCAGGCGCGCCGCAGCTCGGCGCGGTTGAGGTGGCCGAAGCCGACGGACTCGACGTCGACCAGGTTGGGCACCACCTGGACCTTCTCAGCGGGCACACCGGCCTGTACGACCGTGCGCTTGGTGCCCTCGGAGATCGCGATGATCCTGTGCGCCCGCCGGGCCGCCAGGGCGTATAGCCAGCGCGCGGGTCCGCTGCGCATCTGCACCGGCACGGGGCCCCACTCAGCCCACACGATCTGGCCGGTCAGGCGCGGCGGCAGCAGCGAGCAGAGCAGCTGCTCCTTCTTGAAGTGCAGCAGCAGCACCCCCACCGGGCGCTCGGCGTGCAGCGCACGCGCCAGGCGCAGCAGAGTCGATGGCGCCCCCAGGATCACGCGGGGGAAGCTGCGACGGCTGAGCTTGGGGCCCAGCTCGACCAGGCGCACCGGCACGTCGGTGTCAGCGGCGAGGTCCGGGAGGTTCGTCAGGAGCACCACGTCGTGGCCTCTGGCGACCAGCGCCGCGAGCAGGTCGACGTTGGCGTACTCGGCGCCTCCGCGCTCGGTCGTCGTCTGAAGCGAAACGATGCGATTACGCAGCACGGAGACGGGTAGTGTACCCCACCCAAATCCCTGTGCCTAGCGTAGATTCGACTTTGCGCACAAAGTCAGTGACATTTTCGCTGCGCAACCCTCGCCATCGCTGGCCAGCCCTGCTCATGTGGGACGGATGCCCGGCTCAGGCGGCGCGGAACGACTGGCGCAGGCGGCGCGGACCAGCCCGGACTCAGGTGGTGCGGATGATCAACACCGAGCAGGGCGCGTGGTGGGAGACCTTGTTCGGCACCGACCCCAGCAGAAACCGCTTGGCGCCCGTCATGCCCTTGTTGCCGACGATGATCAGATCGGCCTCGCGCTCCTCGGCCACGTCGAGGATCGCGTCGGCCGGATCGCCCTGGCGGGCATAGGTGTCGACGGTCACGCCCGCCCCGCGTGCGACCTCGGCCGCCACTTCCAGGGTGGCTTCGACGTCCTCACGCGGGTTGATCGCCCATTCCAATTCCTCGGGGGCGTCGCGGCGCTCTTCGCGCAGGCGCTGCTGGGGCACCGGCTCATAGGCGCTGACGATCTCCAGCGTCGCCCCCACCGCACCGGCGAGGTCGACCGCCTGGCGCACGGCCTGGGTGGCGGTGTCCGAGCCGTCGGTGCCCACAACGATCGATCTGAACATATCTCTTAGCTCCTAGCGCTTTGATGAGGCTCCGGCCGACCAGCGCCACGATCATATCCGGCCTGCCCCTATCGTTCCCCGGCAGAACCGTGATCGACCTGCATTCCCACGTGCTGCCCGGCATCGGGCGTCCTCCCAGAGAACCATGATCGACCTGCACTCCCACGTACTGCCCAGTATCGGGCGTCCTCCCAGAGAACCATGATCGACCTGCACTCCCACGTACTGCCCAGTATCGACGACGGCCCCGAGACGATCGAGGGCTCGCTCGCGCTCGCGCGGGCATCGGCGGCAGCAGGTACACGCACGCTCGTGGCCACGCCCCACGTGAGCTGGCGCTACCCCAACGACGCTGAGACGATCGCCCGCCTCGTGGACGAGCTGAACGCGCGTCTCGTGGCCGAGGGCACGCCCCTGGAGGTCCGTACGGGAGCGGAGATCGCGATGACGCGCGCGGGCGAGGTCGGACCCGAGCAGCTGGCGCGCATGCGCCTGGGCGGCGGGCAGTGGCTGCTGGTGGAGCCTCCCTTCACGCCCGTGGTCAGCGGCCTGGACGCCCTCGTGCTGGACCTTCAGCGCCAGGGTCACCGCATCGTGCTGGCCCACCCCGAGCGCTGTCCGGCCTTTCATCGCGACCGGCGGATGCTGGAGTCGCTGGTGCGCAGCGGCGTCCTCACCTCGATCACCGCCGGCTCGCTGGTGGGCAGCTTCGGCGGGCAGGTGCGGGACTTCGCGCTGCAGCTCGTGGCGGACGGGATGGTCCACAACGTGGCCTCCGACACGCACGACCCGCTGCGCCGTCCGCCGAGCATCGCCGACGAGCTGGAGGAGGCGGGACTGGGCGAGCTGGCCGACTGGCTGACGGTGCAGGTGCCCGCCGTTGTGCTCGACGGCGGCGAGGTCCCACCGTGCCCCGAAGTGGCGCTGCCCGTCAAGCGAGCTTCACGATGGCGATGGCCATCCCGATGAGCACGAACACGACGATCGCCGCCTGCATCCAGATCCAGGTGGGGGACATGACCACCCAACAGCCTACTGTGTAGGGGTCGTGTTCAAGCGCTCCCGCAAGTTCAGCCTGGTTGTCCTCGCCCTGGCTCTCGCCGTCTGTGCAGCGGGGTGGCAGGCGAGCGCCGGTGCAGCGACGCACCCTCGCGGGCGCACAGCGGCGCACGCAGGTGTCTCCTCCGCCGTCGCCCACACCGCGACCACGGTCCCCCTCGGCGGCGTGAACGTCGCGGGCCTCGGCTTCAACTCCACCCCCGCCCAGGCCGATCAGACGATCGCCCTCGCACGGGCGCTGCACGCCAAGGTGGTGCGCACCGACACACCGTGGTCGGTGCTGGAGCCCTCCGCGTCGGGGGTCGTGGAACCGCGGGCGCTGGCGTTCGTGGATCGCCTCGTGGAAGATGCGGCGGCGAGCGGCATCAAGCTGATCATGGATGTGGACTCCACGCCGTGCTGGGCCTCCTCGGCGCCGGCGGCGCTGCTGCGCAAATGCGTCCCCACCCGCGAGAGCCAGGCCAACGCCTGGGCGCCCAGCAACCCCGCCTCCTTCGCCGCCGTGATGGCTTTCCTGGCGGGACGCTACGGCACGCGGCTGACCGCGCTGGAAGTCTGGAACGAGCCCGACCAGGCCAACCAGGACTACCTGGCCGGGCCGGAAAAGCCCCAGCACTACGCCGCGCTGCTGCGCGCCGCCTACCCGGCGGTCAAGCAGGCCAACCCCGGGGTGCTCGTGCTGGGGGGCTCGATCATCGGCTCCAACGGCGTTTTCCTGCGCGCCCTCTACGCCGCCGGGATCAAGGGCTACTACGACGGGCTGGCGGTGCACTTCTACACGCTCACCCTCGGTGCGCTGCGCGCGATCCGCGCAACGCAGGTTGCCAGCGGCGACTCCAAGCCACTGTGGCTTGACGAGTTCGGCTGGAGCTCCTGCTGGCCGCGCTACCGCACCCAGCAGGAACAGGCGTGCGTCACGCCCGCCGTGCAAGGCTCCAACCTGGCCAACATCTTCCGCTCGCTGGCGCGCACCCCCTACGTGGCCGCCGACGTCTCCTACAAGCTGCAGGGCTCGGTGGCCGAAAACTTCGGCGTGCTGAACGCCGACGGCACGCACAAGCCGGCCTTCGCCCAGCTCGCGCAGGTGCTGGCCGCGCCACTGTCCGGCCGGGTCACTCCGGTGACCCTGAGCCTGCGTGCCAGCAACGGTCGTGTGGTCGCCAAGGGCTCCGGGCCGCCCGGCGACTACATGGGGCTGGAAGCCTTCCAGGGCCACACCCTGCGCTACAAGGCGCTGTTCACACTGGACCGCTTCAACCGCTACTCGCTCGCGCTGCCGCGGGTGCTTGGCAGCCACGGGTTGCGGGTGCGCGTCTTTCAATACTGGGCCGGTCGGGGCGCGGGCGCCCAGCGCAGCGTCTGAGCGCCGCGGCGGCGCCGTGCTGCGGGACGTACCGCACAACGCGACCCACTGCGGAGCCCCGCCAGGGGCGGAGCCTTCTCCTCCCTGCCTACTCCGCGTTGTGAAACAGCGCGACGGCCGTCAGCGCCAGGATCTTCATGTCCAGGCTCAGCGACCAGTGGGCGATGTAGTAGTTGTCCCACTCCACCCGCTCGGCCAGCGAGGTCTGCCCGCGCAGGCCGTGCACCTGCGCCCAGCCGGTGATGCCCGACTTGACGCGGTGGCGGTCGCCGTAGCGCGCGATGTCGCGCCCGAACAGTTCCACGAACTCCGGCCGCTCCGGGCGCGGGCCGATGATGCTCATCTCGCCGCGCAGCACGTTGAGCAGTTGCGGCAGCTCGTCCAGCGAGGTGCGCCGCAGAAAGCGCCCCACGGGCGTGCGCCGATCGTCGCCCTCGACGCCGCCCGGCGCCGTGTCGGCGCCCGGCGTGAAGCCGCTGGGCGCGGCAGCCGGCGCGAGGGCCGGCTCGATCCGCATCGAGCGGAACTTGTAGAGATCGAACGCGGTGCCGTCGCGGCCCACGCGGCGCTGGCGGAACATCACCGGGCCGGGCGAGCTGAGGCGCACGATCAGCGCGCTGAGGCCGATCACGGGGGAGAGCACCACCAGCAGCAGCACCGCGAAGAAGCGGTCGAAGGCGTGCTTGAGCGCAAACTGCAGACCTTTGGGGTTGACGCTGGAGAAGGACATCAGCGGCAGACCGCCCACCGTGTCGTAGCCCACGCGGTTGTTGATGGTGTCGAACATGCGCGGCACCACCGACACCTCGATGCCCAGCTCCTGGCAGCGCTGGATCAGACGGCTGACGCGCGCGTCGGCGACCGAGGAGAAGGCCACGATCAGGTTGCCCACGCCGGTGCGCCAGACGATCTCGTCCAGGTCCTCCACGGTGCCCAGCACGGGCACGTCGCGCCCGCCCACCTCGGCGATCGAGCGCGGGTCGTCGTCCAGGAAGCCCACGGGCCGCAGCCCGTACTCGGGGTGGCTGTCCAGCCGGCGCGCCACCTGCGAGCCGACCAACCCGGCGCCCATGATCAGCACCGGCTTGCCCACCCGCCGCTGGGCCCGCGCCCAGCGCTGGGCGAGCGTCAGGGCCATGCGCCCGAGACCGACGGCGACCAGCGCGAACGCCCACGAGCGCACCCAGGCCGACTGGGTGGGCATGTCGCCGTTGAGGAAGATGCCCACCATCGCGACCCCCATCGCCGCCACCGACACGGCGCTCATCACGGGCACCACGCCGTCGAGGACCATGGCGCGCAGGCGCGTGCGGTAGAGCCCGCGCAGGTACAGCAGCAGCATCACCAGCGGCGGCATCGCCAGCAGCGGCGCCTCGGTCGCGGGGAGCTGCAGCGTGGCCCCCACACCGCCCAGCGCCAGCACGACCGCCAGGCACAGCAGCACGAAGTCGGCGGCCGGTCGCAGGATGTCCCAGCCGGCGCCCTCCAACAGCCACTGCAGCGGGCCGCGGAAGACCTCCCATTGAGCCGCCTCGTGCCGCGGTGCGTCCCACGCCGGGGCGAGCGCGCCGTTGAGCGGAATGCCGGTGGTCGTCTGCTGGGTGACTCGCATGGTGTCTGTCGGTGGGGGTGCGGGCATCCTTGTCCTGTTCGCTTGATTGTGCTCGTCTTCTAGCGGTAGTGCCGCGTCCCTGCCAGACGCCTGGTGAGATCTGCAGTGATGGCCAACACACCTAGCACGAGGACCAGCAGCAGCAGGTTGGTTCCTGTGAAGCCCAGTGCTCCCGAGTCATCGGCAGCGCTCAGCCCCGCGGCCAGCCGCGGGGATCCCGTAGAGGTGTACGTGGAGGAGGCTCCAGCGGATGCCCCTGCAGCGCCAGTGCCGTGGGGTGCACCGCCACGTCCGCCGTGGGCGCCGGCACCGTGCCCGGAGGCGCTCTGTGCCGCTGCGCCGCTGCCCGACCCGGCAGCGGATACTCCGCCACCGCCGCCGGAAGTCCTCGCGGCGCCCGCCACGGATCCTTCGCCGCCCGCAGCAGCGCTGCTGCCCGTTTCGCCGCCGCCCGCTGAGCCGCCGCCTCCACCGGGACCGTTGACGAGCGCCGAGCCAAGAATCGCCTGGGCGCCCCCGCCGGGAGCGCCGTAGCCGCTTAGCAGCGACCCGGCCAGCGCGCCGTTCGGGACGGCCGCAAAGGCCGCCAAGAGGAGCAGCGTCGAAAAGATCGTGCGATGGCGTCTCATTGGTCCCTACCTTGGGGGTTTCCTTGGCTCGAGCAGCACTACTGGACCACTCTCCGTGCCGTGCCCGTCATCGCCGCCACGTCCTTGTCGGGAGTTCCGAATCCCTCGCCGGGACCAGCGAATCAACCAGGTCTTCCTTCCATACGCTAGCGAAGGTTTGGCCCAATGTATAGGTATTAAGGCCTGAATATACCCTGAGGAACAATTTTTACTCAAGCGTTTCAGGAGAGCTGCTGAGCTTCGCGCAGGATTGAGCGGTTCAGTTCCGTGACATCCACCCGCTCCCCCCGCCGCACCAACAGCAGCGCCTGGCGCGCGAGGGGGTCGCGGGGGTCCAGCTGGACCGCGCGCCCGAGCAGCGCCAGCGCCGCCGCCCGTTCGCCCCGGGTGGAGGCGATCGCCCCCCGCTCCAAGGTCGCGTAGGCGTCCCCCGGCACCCGCCCCAGGGCCAGCGCGAACTCGTGGTCGGCCCGGCCGAGTTCGCCCTCGCGCAGCGCGATGCTGCCCGCCACCACGTAGGGCTCGTCGCTGAGCGGGTTCAGGCTGGCCGCTTCGTTCAGGCGCGCATACGCCTTAGCCGGCGCCGCCGGCCATACGCGCGCGGCGCTCTGCACCTCCAGCTGGCTCAGCCACGGCGCGGTGAGCGATGCGGCAGCGAGCAGCGCGGCGAGCAGCGCCACCGCCATGAGCGCCAGACGCCATGGGCGCCTGCCCTCCTCAGGATGCGCCGCTTGAGCTGGCATCGCAGGTTCGGGCTGCACGGACCCCGGACGAGCAAGCTCCAGCGACCCACCCGTCTCCTCCAGCGACCCACCCGTCTTGATCGGGACAGGAGCAATCGCAGCCAACGCCCGCCGTGGCGCGAGTGCGCAGCTCAGACCGAGCAGCGCGAACGCGGGGGCGCCCAGGCCGGCGAACTCCCAGAACCAGTCCACCGAACCGTGCACGACCCAGTAGGCAAAGCCGGCCAGCGCGGCGGCCGCCACCGCGCGCCCCAGCGCCCGGTCCGCCAGACCCCCCGCGCGCATCGCGCGTGCGCCGGCGAGGAGCGCGGCCCCCAGACCCACCAGCGCCAATAGCACGCCCACGAGCCCCGTCTCCACGAGCGTGCGCAGCTCCACGCTGTGCGGGTAGTGGGGGGTCTCTTCGCTGCGTCCGTGACGCAGGTACTGCTGGGCGAAGTTGTCCGCGCCGATCCCCACCGCGGGGTGGGCCACGAATTCGTCGAGCGCCACCCGGTAGAAGTCATAGCGGTTGCTGCCCAGCCCGCTCACCAGCCGGTTGCCCGTGGTGCTGTCCGCCGCATACCCGCCCTTGAAGGTCTGCCAGCCGTGTTCGGCGCGCGTCAGCGGATCGCCCGCCGCCGCCCAGCCGCCCGCGAGGACGGCCACCAGCCCCAGCAGCGCCACCGCGCCCACCCACCGCCGCGCGTGCGCCGCGGTGGCGGGCGAGGGCGGGCGGCGGCTCTCAAGCGCTGCCCCCGCGCCCACCACCAGACCCACCGCCAGCGCCGCGGCGAAGGTGGCCACGGTGGCGCTGTGCAGCGCCACCCGCGCGGCGCCGGCGCTGGGGTGTTCCAGGCGTTCGCCCACGCGCAGCAGCGTGGGGACGATCGCGCCCAGCCCCACCGCCACCGGCAGCAGCACGACGAAGGTGCGTACCCGGCGCGGGATCAGCGCGAAGACGAGCACCAGCATCACCGGGGTCGCGTACACCGAGCCGCGGCTCTGGCTGAGCAGCGCCACCGCGCCCAGCAGCACCGCCCCGCCGGCCAGCACCCCGCGCAGCCCCCACCACAGGCGCTCGCTGCGCGCCAGCAGCAGCGCCGGCCAGAAGGCCATCAGCCACTGCGCCGCGTTGGCGTTGGGGTAGCCGGTGGGGTACACCAGCCGCGCGCCCAGGAACAGGCTCGCGGTGCTGCCGGTGTCGACGCGCAGCGCGGTGTACGCCGCCAGGGCCGTCAGCGCCAGCGTCCACACGGTGAGCAGCAGCGCCGCTGTCGGCCCGCGCTGGGGCCACGCGGCGAACAGCACGAACACCAGCAGGTAGAGCAGCGTGCGGTTGGCCCCTTCCCAGGCGTCCCCCGCCACGCCCGCCCACAGGATCGAGAGGAAGCTGAGCGCGGTGTACGCGGCCAGGCACGCCATCGCGACGCGCACCGGCAGCGGGATCTCGGCGAGGCGCAGCGGGACCGCGAGCGCGGCGATCGCCAGCAGCGCCAGCACGATCAGAGCGCCCGGCGCCCAGTGGGTCAGCGGATACCCCGCCTGGCTGGTCGCCCACACCACGAACAGCGCCAGCGCCGCGAGCGCCGGGACCGTGGCGGGGGCCTGGCGCAGGCTCTCCACCAGGCGGGCCTTGGCGCTGCTCGCCGCTCTGTCCACGGTGGCCGTTGGCATGCGGGGTCGAGGCTATCGATCCCCCCTCTTCGGCTTGGTCTTCGCGTTCCTCTTGCCGCGCTTCTGCTTGGGCTTCCCGCCGTGCTTTCTGTGCTTCTTGAGCCTGCGCTTGGCCTTCGTGGCCTTCTTCGAGGTCTTGCTCGTCACGACCGGCTTGCCGCCCTGGCTCGTCCCGCCCGCAGACGACATCCCGCCCTGACCCAAGGCGGGGGGCGGCGCGGGGGGCCCAGCGACGGGCGGCGCGGTGGGCGGCGGACTGGTGGGCGGCGGACTCGCGCATTCCGTGACGCTGAACGCCGAGGTCGGAGTGACAAGAGGCGTGATCGGTGAGCTCCACGCCGCGAGCTGACTCGTGGTCGTCGCCGTGCCGCATATCTTGGGATTTGCCAGAACCGCCCGCGGCCCACCCCAGAGATGCAGCGCCAACTCGCTGAACGGCAGCTGAGGGAGCTCGTCGAAGACCATCGTCAGCTGGTCCGTCGCCTCGTCAACGGTCACCGTGCCCGCGAGCTTGACGATGACACCCGACCCTTCCGCTTCCAGATAAATCCCAATCTGCCCACCACCCAGAGGATCGGGTTCGGCGCACGACGCCTCCTCTTCACCGCCGCAGCCCACGAACACATGGCCAGACAGTGGAGCCGGGAGGAGCGGCGTCGTGATTTCCACAGTCCCCACCCTCGAAGCCTCCGGGCAGAGTCCCGGCGCGGTATGAAGGAGTCCATCCGGACCCAGCTCACCGGCTTCGGAGTCACCGATGTTGATCCCCGCCAGGCCTTCGGCTGGGCAGCCCACCAGCCCATCTGCCGCCGCGGGGGAGAGGGACACGCCCATCGGAAGCGTCACGGTCGCGTTCTTCAACTCCGGGGTGCCTGGTTCCGCCGGGTCTTCGTGCTGCGGAACCCGGATCTCGAAGTCGTACCCGGCGGGCTCGCCTGCCCGCGTCGTTTCGGGCGTGACCGAAAGCATCGGCTGGAACTGCAGTGCTTCACAGCCCGTCACTTCGTTGTAGGCCACCGTTTCGACCGCCTGATACTGGCCCGGGTGCTGCCAGCTGTCGACTTCCAGCCTCGCCGACAGGGGTCCCTCCCCGCAGTCGACCGGATTCGTTAAGAGCGACATCGACGGGCTCCCCGTACCGTCTCGTCCAGCCGGATCGCCAAACAGCGTCAGCGACGAGCCGATCAAACCCAGGTCTGGGACCCCAGGCACAGCGAGGCGCAGCCCGTAGCCCGATCCCATGCGCACCACGCTCCCGTACATGAGGATCGGCTTGCCGAGATAGGAGACGCCGAACTCCATTGGATAGCCGGGCTCCGGGACCATGTTGTAGACGGCGATGGGTTCGCTTTCCTGGATTGCGGCTTGGCCTTCCCCGATCCGCTTGAGCACAAGCGTGCCGATCCTGCTCGCTGCCGGACACTCGGTTTCTTCCGGTGCGAGCTGAAGCTCATACAGCGCACACATGGCCGCTGCCTGGGGATCAATCGTGAGACCCGTGGGCAGGCTGAGCACGATGTCCTTGACATCCCCCGTCAGTTGGTGGCTCAGACCACCACCGCCCTCCTCGGTCGAGGTGTTGAGTTCGAAGCTCGTCGTGAGACTGTCGGGGTGCCCACCAGCCTGGGTTTCGGGCGCGCTGCCAGCGTCGAGTGCCTGCATGGCGAAGTCTTCGATCCCAAACGACGCCGGATCCGAGGACGGAGTGTCGCCGACCTGCGCGATCAGGGGCGCTCCGGTTGCCCGCGTCGTGCTGCCTACCGGTAGCACCGGCGCCACACTCAAAGGACCCCGGCACGCTTCCCCGACGCAACTCGACGCAGGCTGAGGCGCGGGGAAGCCGCCGTCGACCCGCGCGTCGTAGATGTCCTGCTGGGTGTCGGTGTCCTGCGCCACGAGCGGGTCGACGGTCGTGAAGAAGGCGTTTTCGCCAGAAGAGTCGGCGCCGAGCAGGCGCACACCAGGGCCGCCGTCGACCGTCGAGGTGTCGCGACCGTCGGAGAGCAGAGATATGTTGCCGGCGCGGTACTCATAGACGTTGGGCACCGGTTCGCCGAGCGCGTCGATCTCGTCGTCGAGCGCCTGCGGAGTCAGGGCGGTGGGGCTTTCGAAGAACACGGCGCCGTTCGCTGGAGCCGAGGTGCCGACGGCGCTTGTCGGCGAGTCGAACACGTCGGCCTGCTGGGTGGCGAGGGTGGCGCCGTAGGCGGGTGTGAGACCGTCACCGTCGAAGCCGGACGCGCCGATCGAGGCGCGCACGAGAACACCGGTCTGGGCGTCGTACTGGAAGACCTGCGCCACACCGGGCACCAGGCCTTCGTCCAGGAGATCGGCGGCGCTGGTGAACTCCAGGTAGCGGCCTTCCTGAGAAGCCAGCGCCGGGCGGTCATCGGCGCGCGCCCAGTCCGCTTCGTCCTGCGGGGAGAGAGTGGCGATGAACGAGGTGCGCCCCGCCGGGAACTGGGCGTCGCGCTCGTACACATAGAGGTTGTCCTCACCGGCGCGCGCCACCGCGCCGGCGTTGTCGGCCGCAGTGCTCAGCACGCCCTTGGCGACAAAATACACGTGCGAGCCGTCCTCGGAGATCCGCACCACCCCCTGCACTTCCGCGGGAGCGCCACCGGCGGAGACCAACGTCAGGTTTTCGCCTGCGGGGGCCTGGAAGTCGTACTCGTAGAGGTTTGCTGTCCCTTCGCTCGCTGCGGGGAGCAGCCGCTGGGTGCTGCTGAAGAAGACCTCCGACCCACCCTGGGAGGCGCCCTCGAAGTGCGCGTCGGCGCAGGGCAGCGCGGGCGCTTCCTGGCAATAGGTGGGCGTGGGCTCCGATATCGGGACGGTTCGCAGCTCGCCGGGGGCAACTTCTTCCCTGGACAGCAGCTCGTCGACCGTCGGCTCAGAACCACCGCAGTCCTCATCGTCCTTGCCAACGGCGGTGAAGAACACCCGCGAGCCGTCGGCGGAGACCGCGTTGTACACCGAGCCCCCGGCTCTCTTGGGGTCACTCGAGCCCAGCAGCGTGCCGCATTGGCTCACCAGTTCGGTGCTGCCCGCCCCGCCGCTCACGCCGACCAGGGAGGGCGCGGCGTTGCCCGTGCCGACGTACTCGTACAGCGTGCTCGCCGCTCCAAGGGTGCCGTCGAAGGACCAGCGGTAGCCGGGTTCGGTGGAGAACAGCACGTGGGAGAGGTTGGCGGAGGCGCCGAGGTAGGTGTACTCGTTGGCGTTCACGACGCCAGGCGGCGTGGGGGGCCCGATTTCGGTGAACGTCCCCCGTGGACGCTCGACGTACAGGTCGCTCACGCCTTCGGGCTGGCTGAGTTGGGCCAGGCCCCACAGCGTGGCCGAAAGGTCGGCACTGGCGTCGTACATCCCCTCGCTTCTGTACACGAACTCGGGAGGCCCGAGCGGCGCGGCCACCCAGCCGGCGGGGGTGCGCGAGAATTCATACGCCGTCCCCCGCAACCGCGAGTCACCGCCGAGGGTGCCGTCTTCGGAGCCGGCGAAGACGCCCAGACTGGTGCCGATCAGGTGTTCGCCGTCGGGCGCGAGGCCCAGCATTCCGCTCAGCTGACCGACGAACGCACCCTCCTTGTATGGAGGGGTCACCAGCTCGTAGGCGCGGCAGTCCGGCAGCCGGCCCGAATTCGTTTCCGCGCGCAACGTTTCGTTGGGGCAGGTGTCGGCGGACGCCCCCGCGGCCGGGATGGCGAGCAGGCACGTTGCCAGCGCTAGCGACACCACCGAGAGGCGCACGGGCTATGCTTTATAGCCGGTGGGCGCAGCAAACGAGGCGCGTGTCTCCAACGAGCAACTGGCGGGCTTCTACGAGGAGACCTACACCCGTGAGCCGCGCGATGCGGCGCAGGGCGCCCGCTGGCGAGCACTCAGCGCAGTAGGCAAGGCCGAGCATGTCATCGCTCTCTGCAAGGCGGGCCTTCAGCCCCAGAGCACCCTGGAGGTCGGCTGCGGCGACGGCGCTGTGCTCTCGGCGCTGCACGCCCGCGGTTTCGGGGGACGCCTCGCGGGAGTGGAGATCGCGCAGGGCGCCGTCGAGATCGCACGCGGCCGAGCGGAGATCGACACGGTGGAGCTGTACGACGGGGAACACCTGGCGATGGGCGACGGCACCTATGAGCTGGGGGTGCTGTGCCACGTGCTGGAGCACGTCACCTCCCCGGCGCGGCTGCTGGCCGAGGTAGCCAGGGTTTGCGAGGCGGTGGTGGTGGAGGTCCCGCTGGAGGACAACCTCTCCGCGCGCCGACCCGCCGGCCGCGAGCACTCAGCCAAGGTAGGCCACCTGCAGCGCTTCTCACGTCGGGCGGTGCACGAGCTCGTTGCCCAGGCCGGGCTGCGCGTGGCGGGCGAGCTGGAAGACCCGCTGCCGCTGCAAGTGCACCGCTTCTTCGCGCGCGACCCCCTCGCGCGGGCACGTGCCAGCGCCAAGTGGTGTGCACGCGCGGGGCTGCACCGCCTCGCGCCCCCCCTCGCGCGGAGGCTCTTCACGGAGCACTACGCGTGCCTGTGCCTACCTCTCGACCCTCACCCCGCCGCTCCTCTCGACCCTCACCTGGCCTCCTTCGACCCTCATCCGACCGCGCGGGGAGCAGCGGTCGATGCAGCGGTGGACGCACGCCCCCCGGTGCTGTAGGCTTCACGACTGGCCAGCCAGCCAGACACCGAAAGCCCGAAGAGGAGCAGACATGGCGAGCACCACCACACCCCCCGGCACGACCCCCTCCGGCCCCAACGGCTCGGAGGGCATCGCGAGCCTGCCGGCCGACGCGATCTCCTACGAGGACCTGTACGCGCGCTGGGAGCGGGGCAACTGGTGCGCCACCGAGCTGGACTTCACCGAGGACGCGCGCCAGTGGCGCGAGGAGTTCAGCGACTTCGAGCGCAAGGCGGCGCTGTGGAACTACTCGCTGTTCTTCTGGGGCGAGGACGCCGTGGCGGACAATCTGAGTCCCTACATCGACGCAGCGCCGCTGGAGGAGCAGAAGTACTTCCTCGCCACCCAGCAGGTCGACGAGGCGCGCCACGCGGTGTTCTTCAAGCGCTTCATGCAGGAGGTCTGCGGCATCGGCGACGGCTCGATGGCCAGCGGGCTGAACGGCATCGAGCACGAACTGACACCGGGCTTTCGCAAGGTCTTCGACCGCCTGGACTCGATGGCTGTGGAGCTGCGCGCCGACCGCTCGCGCCCGAAGCTGGCCGCGGCCGTGGCGCTCTACCACATCGTGATCGAGGCCGGCCTGGCCCAGACCGGCCAGCACATGATCGCCAGCTACCTGGAGGAGCGCAACCTGCTGCCCGCCTTCCGCCAGGGCATGGAAAACGTGGCGGCCGACGAGCAGCGCCACATCGGCTTCGGCGTGAAGCTGCTGTGCGATCTGAACCGCGAAGACTCGCGCGTGCCCACCAGCGTGGCGCGCCTGCTGCGCGAAATCCTCCCCTACACCGGCCAGGTGCTGCAGCCACCCGGCTGGGACGAACGGTACTTGACGTGCTTCGGCTACACCTACGAGCGCATCGGCGGCGAGGGCGTGCTCTCGATGCAGACCAAGCTGCGCTCCGCGGGGCTCCCCCACGAGAGCCTGCCCGGCCCGCCGGTGATCCCGCCGGGGCTCACCCCCGAGGAGGTCTCCCGCCAGGGACGCGAACTGTCGATGGCAGGCATCATCGGCGTGCGTGAAGGTCCGAGCAGCCGCGACCCGGAGACGCAGGAGCTGCTGTTCGACATGATCGCCCGCAACGTCAACCCCCGGCACGGCCTGCGCCGCCCCACCGTCTTCCAGTGGGAGTTCACCGACCCCGACATCCCCACCTGGCACCTCACCGTCAACAACGGGTCCTCAGCGGTCACCCAGGGCGAGGCAGCCAAGCCGGACCTGCGCCTGCGCGTCAGCTACCAGGACTTCGTGGACATCATCGGCGCCCGCCTGAACCCACTGCGCGCGATGGCCACGGGCCGCATGCGCCCGCGCGGCAACCCCCTGGCGCTGCAGCGGCTGACGAAGGTCTTTCCGCGGGGCTGAGCAGATCGAGTGCGCCCGCCCCGGGCCTCGGCCCGGCCGCCGGCTATTCGATCCCGAACTCGCGCGCCGCGCCGCTCGAAGAGCCGCCGGCCGTCCGCGATTGAGCGCTTGTAGAGGATGGAGATAGAGAGGGCCGCGCACTGGGGGCCTGGCGTGGCGCCCCCAGCCCAGGGGTCGGCGGGCGTTCGAAGCCGAGCTCGCGCTGCGCCGTGGTAGCCGTCGCAGCACCGGCTGCCGTGGCAGATCTGCGCTGGAGATGCACGCGCTTGCGGGACGGCGAGGATCGTCCAGAGGCCGGGTGGACCGCGTGCACAGCGGACAGGCCCGCCAGGCTGAACACGCCCTGCTGGGCGCGCTGGCCAAGCACCGCCGAGGCGCCGCGGGCCACCGGCGGGCGGCGCGGCGGGCGCGTATGACCGGTGCCGGCGACGATCGCCACGCAACCGCCGCCCACGCCCGCGACGAGCAGGCAGCCGGCGGCGAGTTTGGCTCCCAGTGAGCCGCCCGCGAAAAGCGAGCCACCGCTGGTACCGACACCGGCCCCTGCTCCAGCCCCAGCTCCTGCTCCAGCTCCTGCCCCAGCCGCAGCCCCGCCACCAAACCCCACCGCACCAGGTCCCCACGGCAGGGCGAGCGGGGGCAGCACGGCCGCCAGCCCGCGCAGCGAGAGCACGTAGGCGCGACACGCGGGGCACTCGCGCCGGTGCAGCTGGGCCAGTTGGTAGCGCTCGCCGTCGGGGTCGAGGATGCCGAAGGCCAAAGCGCGCATCAGCGAGCCCTGCTGCTCGCACCAGCCCCCACCGCTGATCGTCCGCAGGAGCCCATCCACCTTGGCGGCCACTCCCGGGCGCTCTGCGCCGCGGCCCTCCATAAGCTTGCGCATGCGCGCCTCGCTGATGCCCATGCGGGAGGCCGCCTGCGCGCGGGTGAGGCCCTGCAGATAGCAGAGCGTGGCCGCCTGGCGCTCGCGCGCGTTCAGATCCTTGCGCAGAGCCTCGAAGGTTTGGTGCAACCGGGCGCGGTCATCGAGCGCGCCGGCGATGTCCGGCTCGACCGCGCCTGTCCACTCGTACTCGCTCCCATCGCCGCCGCGGTGCTCCTGGCGGCGAGCGGGGACGCGAGCCTCGTCGATCGCGCGACGGAAGCACACCAGCACCAGCCAGCCCGTGGGGTTCTCGATCTCCTGACCCTCCAGCAGCGCCGTATAGAGGCCCTGCCAGGCCGTCGCGTAGCAGTCCTCCAGATCGCTTTCATCGAAGGCGACCCCGCGCGAGCGCAGCCGCCCACGCACCGCGGCCAGCACCCGCGAGCGCTGGCCCTCGAACTCTTTTCGCAGCAGGCGCTCGGCGCGGTAGCGACGCAGTGGCAGGGGGCTCATGCCCGTAAAGACTACGAGTCAGGAGAATCCTGCGAGTGGATCGAAAACAACAGGCAGTCTCCATGCCATTGCCGCCAGCGCAGCGGCGCCCCGCCAGCCCACCGGTATCTTCACCTGATCGCTGCACCCGCCGACCCCAACCCCGGCCTGCAACCGCAAGAAGCCCTCGCGACCCCCGCGCCACCCCCAAGCGCGGAGATCTTAGGCATCCCACTGGCGGTGTCCGGCTACGAGCAGGTGCTGGACTGGATGGACGCAATGGTCGCCAGCGGCGCGCGCGGCTACCTGACGGCGGCGGCAGTGAACCTGGTGATGAGCGCCCGCGAGAACCCGGAGACGATGGCAGCGGTCCTGGGCGCCACCCTGGCCGTGCCCGACGGGATGCCGCTGGTGTGGGCGCTCAGGGCGCTCGGACACAAGGGCGCCACGCGTGTGTACGGTCCAGATCTAATGCTCGGCTTCTGCACCAGGGCGGCCGCGGCAGGGACCCCCATGTACCTGTATGGAGGACGCGACGAGGGGGCGCTGGAGCTGCTTCAGGCGCGCCTGTGCGAGCGCTTCCCCGGGCTGCGCATCGCGGGAGGCTTCTCGCCCCCCTTCCGAGACCTGACGCCCGCGGAGGAGCAGCAGGTGGTGGCCGGCATCGACGGCTCGGGCGCCCAGGTGGTGTGGGTGGGCACCGGCCAGCCCAAACAGGAGCGCTGGATGCACCACATGCGCCCGCTCCTTCAGGCTCCGCTGCTCGTGGGAGTGGGCGCGGCCTTCGACTTTCACGCCGGGCTGGTACCGCAGGCCCCGCGCTGGATGCAGCGCAACGGCCTGGAGTGGAGCTACCGCCTCGCGCGCGAGCCGCGGCGACTATGGCGTCGCTACGCGCGTTACAACCCAGCCTTCCTCGCCGGCTTCGCCCGCCAGTACGTGCGCGAGCGCCGCTGAGCGGGAGCGGGCGCCGCTAACCTCTGACCGCGATGCCAAGCCCCCAGCACACCGCCGACGTGGCCGTCGTCGGCCTCGGCCGCGTGGGGCTGCCCCTGGCGCTGTCCTTCGCCGACCGCGGGTTGCGGACGATCGGTGTGGACAACGACCCAACGCGCCTGGGGGCGGTGCGCGAAGGGGAGATGCCCTTCCAGGAGACCGGCGCGCAGGAGCTGCTGGAGCGCGTGCACGCCTCCGGGCGCCTGGCGCTCTCCGACCGCGTGGCCGACGCTGCTGGGGCGCGGCACATCGTGATCACGCTCGGCACGCCCTCGTTCTCGCACATCGAGATTGACATGCGCGACATCCGCTCGGCGCTGGACGATCTCCTGCCGGTCCTTGAACCAGGCCACGCGCTGACCCTGCGCTCGACCGTCGCGCCGGGCACCACCGAGTTCGTCGCCGGCTACCTCGCCAAGCACCGCGGCTTCAGCGTCGGCGAGGAGGTGTTCGTCGCGCACGCGCCCGAGCGGATCGCGGCGGGGCGCTTCCTGGAGGAGATCGACACGCTGCCCTGCATCATCGGCGGCGTGGGCGCCCGCTCGGGCGAGGTCGTGGCGGAGCTGTTCGGGGCGTTCGGGGCGCCGATCGTGCAGACCACGCCGGTGCAGGCGGAGCTGGCGAAGATCTGGGCCAACATCCTGCGCTACACCACCTTCGCGCTGCCCAACCTGCTGATGATGGACTGCGAGCGCTACGCGGCGAACGTGTTCGAGGTGATCGACCTGATCAACCGCGACTACCCGCGCGGCGGGATCGCCCAGCCGGGGCTCACCGCGGGGACGTGCCTGCGCAAGGACTTCACCTTCTCCGAGGAGCGCTCCAACGCGCCCGGCATGCTGCTCGCCGTCTCGCGCGTGAACGAGTCGGTGCCGCTGTTCCTGGTGGAAGGGGCCAAGCGCCGCATCGGAGCGCTGTCCGATTGCAAGGTGGCCGTGCTGGGGCTGGCGTTCAAGGCCGACACCGACGACGAGCGCGACTCACTCGCGCACAAGCTGATCCGCCTGCTCGAACGGGAGTTGGCCGATGTCGTCGCGCACGATCCGCATGTGGCCACGCCGACCGCCTCCTTCGAGCAGGCGCTGGACGGCGCCGACGTGGTGGTAGTCGCAACCGACCACTCCGAGTTCCGCGACCCGCGGGCGCTCGCGACCATCGCCCAGCGCGCCAAGGGGGACTGCCTGGTGGTCGACCCGTGGAACTGCTGGGGCGGGGGACAGGTGTTCGCCTACGCCTCGGAGCTGGCGGCGCTGGGAACCACGACATGAGTCGCGTACTTGTCACAGGCGGCGCCGGCACGATCGGCGCGGCGGTCGTGCGGCGCCTGCTCGCCGACCCGGCGTACGAGGTGCGCGTCTCAGACCAGCGCCCCGCGCCGCAGTGGATGCGCGAGGGCTGTGAGGTGCACACGGGGGACCTGCGCGAGCTGGGCGAGGCCCAGAGCGCCACCAGCGGCTGCACGCACGTCATCCACCTGGCCGCCATCGTCGGCGGGATCGCCAACTTCCACCGCCTGCCGCACACGCTGACGGAGGTCAACAACGCGCTCTACAACGCGGTGATCCGCGCGGCGCTGGAGCACGAGGTGGAGCGCTTCACCTACGTCTCCTCCTCGATGGTGTTCGAGCGCGCCACGGAGTTCCCCACCAGCGAGGCGCACCTGCCCGACTGCCCCACGCCGCAGTCGGCGTATGGCTTCTCCAAGCTCACCGGCGAGGTGTACTGCCGCGCCGCGCACGACGAGCACGGGCTGCCCTACACGATCTGCCGACCGTTCAACGCGTACGGGCCGGGCGAGGTTCCAGACGCCGAGCCGGGGATCGCCCACGCGGTGCCCGACCTGATCAAGAAGGTGCTCTGCGGCCAGCGGCCGCTTGAGATCTTCGGTAGTGGCGAGCAGACGCGCACGCTGACCCACGTGGACGACATCGCCGACGGGGTCGTCACCGCGATGGGCTCCCCCAAGGGGCTGAACGAGGACTTCAACATCTCCGCCGCGCGGGAGATGACGGTGGCGGAGATCGCGCGCGTGGTGTGGGAGGCCTGCGGCGAGGACCCCGAGGAGTTCGCGCTGGAGCACCTGCCGAGCTTCACCGTGGACGTGCCGCGCCGCTGGCCCTCGGTGGCGAAGGCCCGGGAGCTGCTGGGCTGGCAGGCCAAGATCGGCGTCGAGGAGGGAGTGGCCGCGACCGTGCGGTGGATGCGCGAGCGCGAGACGATAGGGTCCCGCCCATGACGGCAAAGCGCTCAGCGCTCATCACCGGGATCACCGGCCAGGACGGCTCCTACCTCGCCGAGCTGCTGCTCGAGAAGGGGTACGACGTACACGGCATGGTGCGCCGCGCCTCGACCGAGAAGTTCGAGCGCATCGAGCACCTGCGCGAGCGCATCACCCTGCACCAGGGCGACCTGCTCGACCAGCGCTCGCTGGTGGACGCCCTGCGCTCCTGTAAGCCGGATGAGATCTACAACCTCGCCGCGATGTCCTTCGTGGCGGTCTCCTGGATCCAGCCCACCCTCACCGCGGAGTTCACCGGCGTGGGCGTCACGCGGATCCTGGAGGCGATGCGCGAAGTGTGCCCGCAGGCGCGCTTCTACCAGGCCTCTTCCAGCGAGATGTTCGGCAAGGTGCTGGAGGTGCCCCAGACGGAGACGACGCCGTTCTACCCGCGCTCGCCCTATGGCGTGGCGAAGGCGTACGGGCATTTCATCACCGTCAACTACCGCGAGTCATATGACCTGCACGCGACGAGCGGGATCCTGTTCAACCACGAGTCGGAGCGTCGGGGGCTGGAGTTCGTCACCCGCAAGATCACCTGGCACGCCGCCGCTATCCGCCACGGGCTGCGGAAGGATCTGCACCTCGGCAACCTCGACGCCGAACGCGACTGGGGCTACGCCAAGGACTACGTGGAGGCGATGTGGCTGATGCTGCAGCGCGAGGAGCCCGAGGACTACGTGATCGCCACCGGCGAGGCACACTCCGTACGCGAGTGCTGCGAGGTGGCCTTCGACGAGGCCGGGCTGGGCGACTTCGAGCGCTACGTGAAGATCGACCCTGCGTTCGTGCGACCGGCCGAGGTGGACCACCTGATCGGCAGCCCCGCCAAGGCCGAGCGCGACCTTGGCTGGAAGCCGCAGACGAGCTTCGAGGAGCTGATCCGCCTGATGACGCGCGCCGACCTCGATCTGCTGAAGCCGCGTTGAGCGTCCCCCTGTTCGACACCTCCACGGCGCTGGCGCCCCTCAGGGAGGAGCTGCGCGCGGCCATCGCACGGGTGCTGGACAGCGAGCGCTACATCCTCGGCCCCGAGGTGGAGGCGTTCGAGCGCGAGTGGGCCGCTTATTGCGGCGCGGGGCACGCGGTGGGTGTGGCCAACGGCACTGAGGCGATCACCATCGCCCTGCGCGCGATGGGCGTGGGGCCGGGGGACGAGGTGGTGGTGCCCTCGTTCACCTTCTACGCCTCGGCCGAGGCGATCCCCCCGACGGGCGCGAGGCCGGTGTTCTGCGACATCGACCCCGACACGTACTGCGTGAGCGCCAAGACGGTGCGCGCCGCGCTGACTCCCCGCACGAAGGCGATCATCGCCGTGCACCTGTTCGGCAACGTGGCCCCGGTCAAGGAGATCGAGGCGCTGGGCGTGCCGGTGCTCGAGGACGCCGCGCAGGCCGCGGGCTCGAACAGCGCCGCGGGGCGCCCCGGGGCGCTCGGCACCGCGGCCACGTTCTCCTTCTTTCCCTCCAAGAACCTCGGAGCCTTCGGCGACGGCGGGGCCGTGACCACCTCCGACGCCGAGCTGGCCGAGCGCGTGCGCGTGTTGCGCTTCCACGGATCGCACGACAAGGTGAGCTACGAGCAGGTGGGCTACAACTCGCGCCTGGACGAGCTGCAGGCGGCAGTCCTGCGCGTGCAACTGCCCCACCTCGAGGACTGGGCGCGCGGCAGGCGCGAGGCGGCCGCGCACTATGTGCGCGCAGGGTTGGGAGGATTTGAGGGGGTCGCGCTGCCCACTCCAGTCGCCGCTGCCGATCCCGCATGGCATCTGTACGTCATCGGCCACCCGCAGGCGAGCCGACTGGAAGGGGCGTTGAACGCAGCGGGCGTGGGGTGCCGCGGCTACTACCGCACGCCCGTGCACCGCCAGGCAGCGATGCGGGAGTGGGGCGCCGGCGTGGAGCTGCCGGCCACAGATGAGGCTGCTGGCAGACACCTGGCGATTCCAATGAGCCCCGTGCTGAGCGCGGAGCAGGCAGCCGAGGTCACGGCGGCCATCGCAGCAGCGCACTGACCTGTCCCGTAACGAACACGGAGCAGGCCGGCGAGGTCACGGCGGCCATCGCCGACACGGCCTGAAACAGACCAGAGACCCTGCCTCCGGGTGGAGACAGGGTCCTGGTTGCTGCCTGTACTCCTGCTCCTACTGCTCAGCGACTAGAAGCCAGCTTCTTTCACGGCTTCTGCCGTCGCGTTCTTTAGCGTTCCTTCGAGGATCGCGGTGTTGTGTCCAGCAGGGGACGGTACACCGAGGATTTTTTCGACCAGTTCGTTGATCAGGAAGGAGAAGATTCCTCCACATCCTTCGGTGCCGGGCGTCGAGTAGGCGTTGTCGACGACCTTGTTGCCTTTGATCGTCACCAGGGTGAACGCTTCGTTGAATTCCAGTTCACCAACGGTACCCGTGATCGGTTTATTGGGTTTGGGCGGGTTGGTCGTGCCCGTCGTCAACTCAAACGTCACCGGGTGCGATTTCGAACCCAGGTAGCATTCGGAGCCGAGAATCGCGTTGTTCAGGTGCAGCCTCACCGGCAGCGACAGGGCGACGCCTTCGGCGTTGAGCAGGTTGGCCCTGCTGATGCCGGGATTGCCGACCAGTTCAGCCGTCGCCGTGACGCCCGTCAGGCCTTCGTCGATCTGTTTGTTGAACCATTCCTGGATGAATTTCGGCCACCAGGTGGGGGCTTTGATCCCGAGCAGACCGCCGGGGACCGTGAGAGGCGTTTTCGACAGCGATTCGCCGTTGGCGGCCGCGACGAACGTTTCGGCGCCGGTTTCTTCATTCACGATCGAGCCACCCTGCAGCGTGATCGTTTTGTTGACCGGCACCGTCTTGTTGCCGATGATGAATTCGCCGCCCGAGCTCGTGATGTAGAAGCACAGCGAGACGGACGGATTTTTCGTGGGACACTGCGCGAAGACGGAGAATTCTTTCGAAGACGCCATCGCCGGGGCCACTATGGCCAGGGCGAGCATCGATGCGGCCGACAGGACGAGTACTCCCTTGCGGAGACTCAGCATGCGCCGCAGACGATCTTTGATCATGTTGCTCCTTGGGTTGTATGGATGCATAGAACCTACGTTCCCGAGGCTACGCGTCCGCCGAGGACTTTACAAGGACTGTTTCCGATAATCCCAACTTTGGCGATAATCTGGGCCGGAGCCGACCTTCTTGCGGGGTCGTGAATTTTGTTTCCGTCTCCGACAAAGCGGTGCAGTCAGCGCACGAAGAGGGCCCCGCCTCCAATGGAGACGGGGCCCGGGGTCCTGCTGCGCTCGTCCTGCCGGCGACTAGAAGCCTGCTTCAACCACCGCTTCTGCCGTCGCGTTCTTCAGCGTTCCTTCGAGGATCGCGGTGTTGTGGCCAGAGGCAGCCGGCACACCGAAGATTTTTTCGACCAGTTCGTTGACGATGAAGGAGAAGGCTCCCCCACACCCTTCGGTGCCGGGCACCGAGTAGGCGTTGTCGACGACCTTGTTGCCTTTGATCGTCACCAAGGTGAACGCTTCGTTGAATTCCAGTTCACCAACGGTACCCGTGATCGGTTTATTGGGTTTGGGCGGGTTGGTCGTGCCCGTCGTCAACTCAAACGTTACCGGGTGCGATTTCGAACCTAGGTAGCATGCGCTGCCGAGGATCACGTTGTTCAGGTGCAGCCTCACCGGCAGCGACAGGGCGACGCCTTCAGCGTTGAGCAGGTTGGCCCTGCTGATGCCGGGGGTGCCGACCAGTTCAGCCGTCGCCGTGACGCCCGTCAGGCCTTCGTTGATCTGTTTGTTGAACCATTCCTGCGCTTCTTTGGACCACCAGGTGGGCGCTTTGATTCCGAACAGCCCACCAGGAACCGTGAGCGGCGTTTTCGACAGCGATTCGCCGTTGGCAGCCGCGACGAACGTTTCCGCACCAGTTTCTTCGTTCACGATCGAGCCACCCTGCAGCGTGATCGTTTTGTTGACCGGCACCGTCTTGTTGCCGATGATGAATTCACCACCCGAGCTCGTGATGTAGAAGCACAGCGAGACGGACGGATTTTTCGTGGGACACTGCGCGAAGACGGCGAATTCTTTGGATTCCGCCATCGCCGGAGCTGCTGTTGCCAGGACCAGCATGGATGCAGCGGCCAGGACGAGCACTCCCTTACGGAGGCCCGCAACGCGCCGCAAATGATCTGTGATCATGTCGCTCCTTGTGTTGTATGGATGCGTAGTTACTACGTCTTCGAGACTACGTATCCCAGAGAGGCATTACAACAAATGTTTCCGATAAATACGGGGTGGGCGAGTTGGGCGAGGAGCCCTATTTCTTGCGCGGTCGCGAATTTTGTTTCCGACTGAGCCATCTCAGAACACAGCACTCGATCCACGAAACACCAGGACGCACCGCCTGCTTCGGGACAGCTCGCCGCCAGCACACGGGCAAACAGACTTACCGCCAGCGCGCGAGCAGGTCCTCCTCGCCCACCTCACGCACGACGCGCGCCGGCACGCCCATCACCACCGCGCGGGGGGGGACGTCGCGGGTGACCACGGCACCGGCGGCCACGAACGCCTCCTCGCCCACCTCCACGCCCGGGGTCAGCACGGCGGCGCCCCCGATGCGACAGGCGCGACGCAGCACCGCCCCGCGCAGGGGAGTCTCGGCCCCGTGACGGGCCATCGCGTCGTCGTTGGTGGTGGTGGCACCCGGACCGACGAACACGTCGTCCTCGACCAGCGTGAAGGCCGTGAGGTAGACGTTGGTCTGCACGCGCACCCGCGCGCCCAACCGCACGTCGTTGTCGACCACGCTGCCCCGCCCCACCACCGAGCCGGGGCCGATGCGCGAGCGCTCGCGCACGTAGCACTGGTCGCCGAGGATCGAGCCCTCATCCACCGTGGCGCCGGCGAACACCACGGCGCCGGCGCACACTGTTACGCCAGCGGCGAGCCGCAGCTCGCCGACAGCCCCCTTCGCCGCGGAGCCCCCGGCCAAGCGCGGGCGCTTGCCGAGCACAGCGTGGTCCTCCACCACGCAGCCGTCGCCGACGGAGGTCCCGGCGTGGACGACTACATGGGCGCCGAAGGACACGTCCTCTCCGATCTCCACGCCCTCGCCGAGCAACAGGCCGGGCGCGCGGGGGTCGGGTCTCACAGTCGCGCAGTCTACCTACGACTGGCGGAACTCTTCTTGGCCTTCGTCGTCCTCTTCGGCTTCCGGGGGCAGCCGCTGACGACGATCTTCGTGCTCTGCTTGAGCTGCAGGCCGTTCTGCGCCGTGAGCGTGGTGGGCATCGTGAGGGCGACGCCGCAGAGGCTGCCCTTCGCGCTCGCCGACAGCACCGCGGCAAGCGCCGAATGCGGCCCCTCTGGCAGGCTCAATTCGAAGCTCGTGATCGGCACGTCGGGGACGCTGGCGAACGTGCTGCTGGTGATGCCCTTGGCGATGTGGATGTTGCCCGTCAGATCGACCCGCACGCCCTCGCCCTGCAGGACCAGGACCACGTCGGGGAATGCCGCGCCGCCGTGCGAGACGAGGTAGGCGGGACCGCTCAGCAGCACGGGCAGCACAGGAGTGCGGGCCTTGGCGATCCCGATCAGCGACGCCGCCGGGCAGGCCGCTGGATTGGCTTCGAACGTCGCCGCCAGACAGGCCTTCTGGATCGTCGTGAGCCGCGCGGGGAGCTGCTTGGGCAGCGACACTGCGACCGACCTGATGTTGGCCTGGCCCTTGGTGTAGGAGACCTTCACGTCCAGGCTCGCGCCCCCCTTCTTGGACGTCTTGGCCTGGGTGGACGCCGCGAACTTCGGGTTGAAGGGGAGGCTGCGGCAGTCAGCGGCGGTGAACGGGCTCGAGACGTTGGCGCTCGCCCCCAACGAGCCGGCCACGGTGGCGGTGATCTGGTGGGCTTCGCAGTTGGTGGGGTTGAACATGAAGTCGGGCCGGTTGACGCTCACGTTCACGGTCTGGATCCGCAGGGGGACGCCGTCGATCATCTGCGGCAGCGGATCGCTGAGGATCGTCAGGGCGCTGGTGTTGGGGTCGACGTCGATCTGCGCCCGCACCACCACCTGGCCAAGGTTGAACGGACCCGCCTTGGCTGGCACCACGATGCTCAGGCCAAAGGGAGCGCCCCTATACCCACCCGTGAGGAAGACATGGCCGGTGACCCAGTAGGGATGCGAGCCCGCCCCCGCCGCCACCGTTGTGGTGCCGATTTCGCTCGCCGCCGAGCAGGCGCCCTGCGCGGCCTGCGGTTCGCCGCACAGCGTCACGCCGGAGAGCATCCCCAGCAGCCCGGGCGGCGTCGTGACGCTCAGCTGCGAGAAGTACTGCTGGCGGTCGGTCCGCGACAGCGTCAACGTGAACGGGCTGAAGGTCCCCGCCTGCAGCGAGCTGACCATACCCGCGCTGAAGCCGGGCGTGAGCGACGGGCTCGCCGGACAAGGGCTCACGGCGCCGCCCTGCCCGTCCCAGTCAACGGCGAACGAGCTCAGCGGCGTGGCGTCGGGCGTCGTCGGAGCGCTCCACGGCGTCAGATCGCTCGTGGTCGTCGCCGCTCCACACGCGAGTGGATTGGCGAGCGGCGCCCGCGGCCCACCCTCCACGCGCAGCTTCAGGTTACTGAACGGGAACTGGGGGGTTTCGCGGAACGTCACGCTCACCTGCCCGCTGGCAGGATTGACCGACACCGAACCGTGCAGCTTGAGAACCACGCCGGAGCCCGCCAGTTCCATGTACATGCCGAAGAGGTTGCCGTCGCTGGCGTCGGCTTCGGTGCAGGCCGCCTGGCCTTCGCCACCGCAGCCGGGCTGAGCGAGATAGAGATGGCCCTCCAAGGGCTGGGCCAGCAGAGGGGTCTTGGCTTCCACGGCGCCCACCAGCGAGTCCGACGGGCAGTGCCCGGGCGCGGTATGCCACAGCCCGTCGTCGTAGTGGCTTTCGCCGGCGTGGCCCTGACCATCGCCCAGTTCGGTCGCATCGGGGTCGCCGACGTCCCTGCCCTGGGAGGTCACGTCCGAGCTGCCGATGTTGATGCCTTCGGAGCCTTCGGCCGGGCACGTGCCCAGGCCGTCCGCGGCAGAGGGGGAGATCGAGACCCCCGCTGGAAGCGTGACGGTCGTGTTCTTCAGCTCCGGGGTGCCCGGGGTCGCTTCGCTTTCGGTCTGTGGGTTTTCGATTTCGAAGGTGTAGCCGGAGGGCTCGTCGGCCTGGGTAGTGTCTGGTCTGACCGCTAGGGCTGGCTGGAACTGGAGCTTGTCGCAGCCGGCTATCCAGGGGTAGGAGTTTGAGGTCATCGAATGGAAGATTTCCGGGCTTTCCCACGTGTTCACTTCGAGTTTGGCTTCCGAAGAGCCCCCGTCGCAGTTGACCGGATTGGTAAAGAACGGAGCGCCGCTGGAGAGGCCATCGCGCTGTGCGGGGTCACCGAACAACGTCACCACGGCCCCAATCGTTTCAAGCACAGGCACTCCGGGCACCGTGACACGTATCGCGTAGGCCGATCCCCGCCGCAATACACCCCCATATGCGACGACCGACTCGCTGAGATAAGCGAACCCAAACTCGACCGGGTAGCCCGCCTCCGGCTCCAAGTTATATACCCCAGTAACCGATCCGCTTCCCGAAGCACGAAAATCACCCGGGGCGGACTCGAACACAACAGTCCCAATCCTGCTCCCGACTGGGCAAGCCGTCGCTCCCTCCTGCAACATCAGGGCGTGCAGAGAACACTTGGGAGTCGTCTGTAGGTTGCCGAGCAAGCCGAGCGGGAGATTGATAAAGACATCCTTCACTTCTTCTGCCGAGTGGTAGCCCACCCGCGCAACTGTACTCACATTACTGGTGGCGAAATCAAAGCTCGTAATAAGGTTATTAGGATGGCCACCCGCCTGCGTGTCGATCCCACCGACATTATCAAGGGCTTCTAAGCCGAAGTACTCGACCCCAAATGGTGCTGGTTCCGAGCCGATCTCCGTTTGTTCGGTAACTGAAACCGCGGGCCCTCCTCCACCGGCAACCTCTGCGGTATTGACCAGTGGGCGCAAAACGCTCGATTCGTCTACTATCACGTTGATTGTCACTACGAGTACATCTCCGACAGGTACTTCCGCTTCATCTACACACCGCAGAGCCATTTCATAGCATGACTCAATAGGTACATTTGTTGTCAAATCCTTTCCACTAATATTAACAGGGCTTACACCCTGAGGCAATATATCGGAGATCGTTAATGGAGACAACGAGGGGCCAGTGCCGATATTTGTCACAACTAATGTGTAGCTATCACAGTTCTGACTCGTTATATTTGTTTCACAGGTTCTGTCGAGCGTGCCCGAGAAAATCGATGGCTGTGCATGTGACTGAATTGACCAGGCTGGGCCTCCCACCGCCATAGCTTCCGAAACCACCAATAAACCGGTTGCGCAAACTGCTCCCATGAGGGTCATGATAAGTGCAGGTCTAATAAGGAGACATTTTTTCATGACGATACTCTTTACCGGGTAACCTTTGACTATTACGTATGTGAAATTTTTACGTATGTGAAATTTTTCTTATGTGGCTTTGAACCTTACGTGGCTTGCGCAAATTTTTGCGTACCTTCTCTTTTGCTATCCTTTTCTTGTGTCTTTTGTTTACCTTCTTATTAATCTTTGTTTTTCCTATGCTAATAGGTGGCAGATCCACTTCGGCCTGTGCAGCAGCAAGCGGAGTAGATAAAGAAGGTGTCGGGCTCAATACGCTGTGACATCCATCTTCAATGCAGCCAGATACGCCGGGTGGCGGCTGAAAACCTCCTTCCGAACGTGCATCATAGATGTCCTTCTGGGTGTTAGTGTCTTCGGTTATCATCGGATCGGCCGTCGTCAAGAAAAGATCGCCCCCTGTGCCACTCCAACCAATCAATGCCACAGCTGAAAATCCATTGGCAGCCGATATGTCTCTGCCGTCAGATATCAGATACACATTCCCATTGTGGTACTCATATATATTCGACTCCAGTTCACTGCCAGCTTCATCGAGATTATCGTTGAGTGCCTGTGGTGTCAGAGCGTCGGGACTGTAGAAGAACACTGCACCGTCTTCAGGCGCTAGCACGGTAGCGGCCTGCGTGGGAGAATCATTCCCAGCGTACCCGTATCCCAATCCAGTGCTCATTTCCGACCCGTAAAGAGGTGTTCTACCGTCGTTATTGTAGCCTTCCTGTCCTATCGAGGCGCGTACAAGCGCTTGTGTTTCGGTATTATATTGATACACCTGCGGGATACTCGATGTGGTATTTTCGTGCGTGATATCTGCTCTACTGGCGAACACTAAGAAGCGATTGTTCCGTGACGATAACACTGGCCGTCGGTCTACTTGCACCCAATCCTGGCTGTCTTCCGGTGACAGCGACGCGATGAACATGGTGTGTCCTTCTGGATAGCGCGCGTCACGCTCAAACATATATAAGTTATCCTTCCCTGAAACAGCTATTTCACCTTGAGTATTTGGATCTTCCGTGAGAACACCCTTAGCGATAAAGTAAACATGCGAGCCATCCTCAGAGATACGCGCCACGCCCTGCACTTCAGCATTGCCCGACTTTGCACCGCTCGAGATCAAGGTGACCTTCTCACCTTCAGGGTCGTTTAAATCGTACATATAGAGGTTCTCTCCAGCAGCGCTTGGCAGTAATTCCTGGGCAGTCATGAAGAGGACTCTCGAGCCGTCTTCCGAAGCGCCTTGGAACACGGCGTCTCTCAGTCCACTACTCGTCAAACACGCTTTACAGTCTTCCTTACTAGGCTCCGAGATAGCAACGGTTCGCGCTTCCGTCGCGGGCAGTTCTCCCGGAATCGCCGGTAATTCTTCTCTAGCAAATAGTTCGTCTACGGCCGGCTCAGCCGCACCGCACGATTTATCATCCTTACCGACCGCCGTGAAGAATATGCGTGTGCCGTCTTTGGAGATTGCGTTGTACGCCGAACCCTCTTCGCCAGAACCCAAGCGGGTGCCGCACTCGCTCAATAGTTCCTCGTTTCCCTTGCCGCCACTCACCCCAACCAGCATGGGCTGTGAATTTCCTGTGCCGACGTACTCATACAGCGGACTTGCCCCGGCCGCGGTATTGTCGAATGGCCAGTGAAATCCCGGAGATGTCGAGAAGAGAATATGTGACAGGGCATCTGACCCTCCGAGATATTCATACCGGTTCAGATTAGTCACTCCTGGATTTGGCGTCACTGGACCGATATCCGTAAATTTACCTTGGGGTTGCTCGATATAGAAGCTCGTAACCCCTTCCGGCTGTGATTCTTCCGCAGATGCAGGCGGCGAGCGCTTGCCGAGCTCCCACAGCGAGCTGCCAAGATCAGCGCTTGCATCGTACATTCCATTGCTGTAGTACGCTGACGCAGATGGTCCAAGCGAGTACGCCGTCCACCCCTGTTTTTCGCTGCGCGAAAACTCATACACTGCACCAAACAGCTTAGAGTCGCCTATAATGTCATCTTCCGTGCCAGCGAAGACCCCAAAGCTTCCAGCGACTACGTGGGTTCCGTCTTCGGAGATCGCAAAGACGCTGTCTATAAGCTCGCCCTCCTCGTATGCCGGCGTCACAAGCTCGTACGCTCGGCAGTCGGGTAGCTGGCCCGAATGCAGTTCGGAGCGAAGCGCTTCATTGGCGCAGACCTGAGCATCCGCTCCCGCAGCCAGCAATAACTCCACTCCAACTAGCACAAGGGCGAGACCCCATCTCAGGATGCGCATTTATCTTTTATAGCTGACTTAGCAGCGAATGGCATGGGATGTGTCTTACTTTTATAAAGGGTAGTGAGACAGCGGCATGGCCTCACTACCCTTATGCAACTACTGTCTAGTTATTTTTCAAAGACAGCGATTTCTTGTAGATCCGCATTTACTTTTGTTTCGCCTATGAGACTAGCTTCGTTCCCAGCGAATTTGAGACCCGTTTCGACACCGATAAATTCGCTGCCATTCCAGAAATGTTGTTTTTCTTTACCTTCGGGGGTTCTGACCGCGAGAGTTTTACTCCATTCTTCTAGATTTGTGGGTGTTGGAAATCCTACAGTGCTGCCTTCTACTTTGGATGGAGTTACCAACGGACTACACTTTGTTGTTCCACCTTTGAACGTAAATTCTGCAAATGTCCCAGTGGGCAGCGCCTTTTCTCCTTCCGCTATTTCCTTGGGAGTAAAGAGCAGCTCAACTTTTTGTTGTTTTGATTGTGGTTGTTCTTCGAGCTGTTTTTTCTGGCCATTCCATTTCCATGCCAGATGTCCGATGGTTTTAACCGTATTGCCGATACCTACCGTGACCACACATTCTGGGTCTTTAGGTTTTACAACTGTTATCGTGCCGTATTTCAATTCTAGTTTTATTTGGCCCTGTAAGGCATTGTTGTATATGACGCCTTTTACTTGTACACTTGGCGCCGTGAATTCTATTTCACTTGCACCAATTTTTGTCAGGAACCTCTGTTCCCCGCCTTCGCCTTGAAACTGTTCAGGCATTTTTTCTTCGATTTTCACTCCGGTACCTGATCCACCTGTTCTCTCATGCCAGAACGGCCCGGCTGTCGCATAAGCCGAAGCCGAGACAAACGCCCCGAGCATCAGCATCCCGAGAGCCGCGAACAGCACGACTCTCATCTTCGATAACGACATTGCTAACTCCTTCCCGCCCCGAGTGTTCCAGGGCGTTCTTCGATGTAGGCGCCTGCCGGTCCGCCTCAACGCGGAGCGGAGCTCTCGGCACCCTTATGGCGCCCCCTCGAGGTTGGTGTCCATCGCGCTGATCTTGGCCTTGGGGGAGCACAAGTCCAGTATGCGGGCAGATTGTGGTCTGTCAAGGGGCGGCAAGCAAGAGCGTCGCCGGATCGCCGTCTGCAGACCACGCTAGGTCCGTCAGATCGCTGAAAGCGTTGCTATCACTGGGGTTTTGGCTAGCCAAAACTTTGCGAAAGTCGGAGACGCGAGGACAGGACCGTTTTCTGTTATCCGAATTGGTCTAAATCTGCGTGTACCATCCGCTCCACCAGCTGCTCGAAGGAGAGCGTGGGCTGCCACCCCAGCTCTGTCCGCGCGCGGCTTGGGTCGCCCACGCTGGGGGTGCCCTCCGGCGCGCGCACCAGCTCTGGATCCACGCGCAGATACGGCTCGGCATCGAGCCCCACGCAGGCGAACGCTGCTCGGGCCAACTCGGCCACGGTGCGCGCCACGCCGCTGGCCAGCACGTAGTCCTCGGGGCCGCCCTCGCGCTGGAGCATCATCCAGGCGGCATGCACGATGTCGCCTGCGAAGGACCAGTCGCGTACCGCTCCCAGGTCGCCCACCGTCAGCTCGGTGCGGCGGCCCAGCGCGATTTCCGCTGCGCCGCGTGTGATCTTGCGCGTGACGAACCTCTCGGGGCGACGCTCGGACTCGTGGTTGAAGAGGATTCCCGAGCACGCCCAGAGGTTGTCGTGCGCGCGCAGCGTCCCCACCAGCTGGTGGGCGGCGAGCTTGGCCACCGCGTAAGGTGTCAGCGGACGGCAGGGGGTGTCCTCGCGCTGCGGCGACACGCCCGCGTCTCCGTACATCGCTCCCGTGGTGGCGACGAACACACGCATTGTGGGGTCCAGCTCGCGTACCGCCTCCAGCAGCGTGGCGGTGGAACCTGCGATCGCGCGCATGGTGCGCTCGGGGTGAGTCCACGAGTCAGGCACGAAGGAGGGCGAGGCCAGGTGGTAGACCTCGCGCGGGGTGCTCTGCTCCAGGGCGGCGCGCAGGCTTGGGGGGTCGAGCAGGTCGCCCTGCACGAGCGCCACCCGCTCGCGCAGGTGCTCGGAGCAACCCAGGTCGCGGTCCTGCCCGCCCCGCACGAGCCCCGTCACCACGTAGCCCTTCTCCAGCAGCAGCTCCGCCAGGAACGAGCCATCCTGGCCGGTGAGACCCGTAATGAGCGCGCTGCTCATGCCTGCGCCGCACCGCTCATCGGACAGAGGGCGCGCCTCTGGACAGCGCCACCCTTACGAGCCGCACTCTCGATGGGCGGTCGAGCGGAGGCGGTGGAGCGAGCTCGCCTCTGGCCGGCGCCACCCTCACAAGCAGCTCGCCTCATCGCACCGGGCGACTCATGGCCAGCGCGTCGCGCCGGGCGCGCAGGAACTCAAGCGCCGTCTCGCGCTGGTCCTCGGCCCCCAGCAGCTCGGCGTAGCTCAGTTCGGCGCCGCGAAACCCTTTGGCGTTCCACAGCTCGCTGTCGGGCACCCCCTCCCAGGGAGCCACATACAGGTAGGGCTGCGCGTGGGCGTCGTCTCCTGGGGAGAGCCCGTAGGCGGCGCGCTGGCCCTGCTGCTGGTCGCCCAGCTCGACCGCCATGTCGAAGTGCTCGGGCCACAGCTGCACGCGGCTGTCCTCCCCGCCGCCCGCGCTCTCCGCGCGTAGCTGCTGCAGCACCGAGGCGGCGAAGCCGAACCACTCGCCCACGAAGCGCGAGGCCTCGCAGTCCACCTCCAGCGGGCGGTCGGCGCCCGCCAGGTCGTGGCGAGTGAGGTCGAAGCCGATGAACTCCGCCGCGTCAGCCAACGTCGTCAGGCGCCCGTGTTGCACCCTTCCCGCGACCTGCACCACCAGCGTCTCGCCGGCCACCCTGATCTGCACGTCGTTGCCGAAGAACGGCGTGCCGAACCCGCCCAGCGTGTAGCGCAACCCGATCTTGCCGTTGGCGCGCCCGCGCGTGGGGGAGATTACGTGCCGGGCCACCCCGTGCAGCGCGCCGCGCGTCTGCGCCAGGCCCGCCGGCGTCTCGCCTAGGCGGCGGTAGGCGCCCAGCCAGCGGCATGCGCACCACGCCGCCAGTTGCTCGTCCTCGCGCGCCAGCTCGTCCCACAGCACGTCGCCGCTCGTCACCGGCGAGACCAGCGGACGGTGATAGCGACGCTCGCCCACCGCCACCGGATCCTCGGCGAACCACGGTCCGCGCGTGACCGCCGGCGGCGAGGGCTCGAGCACGCGCGCCTCGTAGCGCCCCCGCAGCCGCTCCTCGGCTTCCCGCCGCGCGTGGCGGGGCGTGGGCTCGGGCGGGCAGCCGTGTTGCTGGGACGCGCTCACGGGGCGCAGCTTATGGCCTTGTGGCCGGAAGGGCGGCCCTTCCAGGGTGCGCTCTCGCGGTGTGCATCCTCACGAGCTTGCGGCGCCGCGTGTGAGCTCCCCGTCCGCGTCCGGCTGGCCCTCCGCGGCGGCGTACACGCGCGCCAATCCTTCGGCGACGGCTTGCGGCGCGCACAGCCTGCGCACGCGCGCCAGCCCGCGCTCTCCGGCGCGCTCGTCACCCCACAGTCGCGTGACGGCCTTGGCCAGCTGCGCGGCGTCGGCGGGCGGCGCGGCACCTTCCCCTCCCAATAACTCGCTCAGGGCGCCCACGGCGCTTCCGGCCACCGGCACGCCAGCTGCCATCGCCTCCGCCGCCGCCAGCCCGAAGGTCTCCGCCGAGCGCGAGGGCACCAGCGCCACCGCGGCCCCGCGGCGCAGCTCTGCCAGGCGCTCGCCCTCCACGCGGCCGGCGAAGCGCACGGTCTCGCCCGCCTGGGCGCGCAGCGCCGGCAGCTGCGGACCGTCGCCGGCGATCGTCAGCGGCACGCCCGCCAGGCGGCAGGCCTCGATCGCCACGTCGACGCCCTTCTCGGGCGCCAGGCGCGAGACGACCAGCGCGTACTCCCCGCGCGCCGCGCACGAGCTGGTCGCGAAGGTGCGCAGCGGGGGCGCCAGCACGTGCACCCGCTCCCACGGCAGCGGCGCCCCCAGCGCGCGCAGGCGCTCGCGCGCGAACTCGCTGGGCACCACCACCGCGTCCACCTGCGCGAGCGTGCGTCGCTGCCACAGCGCCAAGCCGGCGCCGTAAGCCAGCGCCTCGGCGCGGCTGCCGCGGCAGTTGCGCCACACGCCCGGCAGTGTGTTGCGTCCGTGGCAGCGTGTGCACTCCTCTCCCTGTGTGAAACACACTCCCGTGGCGCACACCAGGCGGTACTGGTGCAGGTGCAACACCACGCGCGCGCCCTCCGCGCGGGCGGCCACCAGCGCGCGCCAGCCGAGTGTCGGAAGCAGGTTGTGCGCGTGCACCACGCGCGCGTTGGAGTCGCGCACGGCGGCTGCGACCTCGGTGGGTGCCAGTCCCCCGCGCAGCAGGCTCGCCGCGGCGCGGGCGCGCCCGCGTGTCGTGGAACCTTCGAGCGGGGGGCGTGTCAGCAGTTGCACCGGCTCGTGCAGGTGCTCGCGCACGAGCCACGCCAGGTCGCTCACCACGCGCTCCTCGCCGCCCGTGGTGCGGTATTGGCTGTGTAGGAACAGGACCATGGTGGACGCCCAGGTTGGTCGGGGGACCGCGCCGCAGCGCGGCCCCCGTACTCGCCAGGAGTCTACCGTGAACCGCTCAGCTGGCGAAGACGCCGAACGTCTCGTCCACCGCCAATTCAACTGCGAATTTGCCGCTGAAATTCGCGGCGTTGTCGGGACCTACTTCGAGACCGATCGTCGTCGGTGAGCCACCTTCCTCTTTGATTTGTTTAATAGGCGTCGCGGGAAATGCCAGTTCGCCGACTTTGGTTTCTTTTCCTTCCGGTTTGACTTCAGCCGCTATGCTGCCAGTGACGTTGAATTCGGTCTTGTCCAGAGGACATTTGGCACCTTCTGCGTTTTCGAATGTGATCGTGACGAATTCCGTTCCTTTTGTCGGTTCGAAGAGATCTCCGATCTTCCCCGAATCGTACGTGACCAGACGCGATTTAACAGCCACCGTCTTGATCGGCTGCGGAACCGTGCATCCTTTGGGCGTCGCTATCGTACATTCTTCAAAGGCGATCGACTTGGCCGAATCCAGACCTTGGCTGGTCCCGTTACCCGTTATTTCAGCGCCTTCGACGGTCGACGCTCCACATTTGATCGTAAACGGTATATCGAGTATTTTCGCTTTGAGTTCGGTTTCGCCCGCTTTGGCGACACTGGCCGGCCAGCTGCCTTTTTCGAGCCTGCTCCCACCCAGATGCCAGTAGGGACCGGCCGCCGATGCGGCGGACGTCGCGATCCCGCTGATCACGAGCAGGACCAGGGCGCCCCACAGGGCGACTTTTATCTTGAACATGTCGTGACTGCTCCTTTCGTTCCGGCCTTCGGGCCGGTGTTGATGACGGAGCGAGTATGGCCGATCAGACCGATATGTCAAAACCGGGGCACTGCCGTCTGCGCCCAGACGGGTGTCAGGCGTGCCGCGCGGCGTGACTGGTCTTCTCGGCCCTGGGCTTCTTCTTGACCTTGGGGCAGCCGCTGACCGTGATCTTGGTGCTCTGCTTCAGCACCGCGCCGTTCTGGCCGGTGATCGTCGTGGGCATCACGAGGCTCGTGCCGCAGAGGCTGCCCTTCGCCTTGGCCGGCAGCGTCGCGGTCAGCGCCGAGTGCGAGCCCTGCGGGAGGGTCAGTTCGAACGAGCTGATGGGAGCATCGGGGATGCTCGCGAAGGCCGAGCTGGTGATCGAGCCCTTGATGTTGATGTTTCCGACCAGGTCGATCCGCACGCCCTCGCCCTCGAGCACAACCACCAGGTCCGGGAAGGCCGCGCCGCCGTGGGAGACCAGGTAGGCCGGGCCCGACAGCGCCACGGGCAGCACCGGCGTCCTGGCCGTCACCCGCCCCACCAGCGAGCGCGGGTCGCACGTCGCGGGGTTGCTTTCGAAGACCGCGACGGGGCAGGCGTGCTGGATCGTCGTCAGCCGGGAGGGCAGCGCCTTGGGCAGGCTCACCGCCACCTTCGCGATGTTGGCCTGGCCGGTCGCCGAGGTCACCTTCACGCTCAGGCTAGCCCCTTCCTTCTTCGAGGTCTTCGCGTGCGTCGACACGGTGAAGGTCGGCTTGAACGGTAAGCTCTTGCAGCCTTCCACCGCAAAGGGCGTCGTCAGGTTCACCGAGGCGCCCTGCTCCGCTTCGACCGTCGCCGCGACCTGCTTCGCGCCACAGTTCGTGGGGTTGAAGATGAATTCAGGACGGTTCACCGTCACGTTCAGCTTCTGGATCCGCAGGGGGATGCCGTCGAGGATCTGCGGCAGGGGAGCCGTGGTGATCGTCACCGCGGCCGTGGCGGGGTCGATCGAGATCGACGAGCGCACCACCACGTTTCCGAGGTTAAAGGGGCCGGCCACCGCCGGCACCACCGCCGTCAGGCCGAACGGCCCGCCCCCGTAGGGGCCCGTGAGGTAGACATGCCCTGAGACCCATAGCGGCTGGGATCCTGAACCAGCGGCCACTGTAGCCGTTCCGACTTCGCTGGCCGAGGAACACGTGCCCTGCGCGGCCTGCGGTTCTTCGCACAGCGGCACCTTGGAGAGCATCGCGAGCAGGCCGAGAGGCGTGTGGACCTGCAGCCGCGCGATGTCCTGCTGGCGGTCTTCGCGCGCGAGCGTGAGGGTGAACGGGGTGAAGTGCCCGGCGCTGGTGCTCGTGGAGCCGGCGCTCAGCGTGGGCGCGAAGGGGAGTGTGGTGGGACACGCGCCACCGGTGGTACCCCAGCCGACTTCAAAGGGAGCCGAGGATACATTCGCGTCGGGGGTCACCGGCGCGCTCCATGGCGTCAGATCGCCGTTGGCCGAGGCCGGGCCGCACTGCCTGGGGTTGGCCAGCGGCGCCCGGCCGCCGCCCTTCAGGTGCAGCGATAGTTCGCTGAAGGGCAGCTGCGGGTTTTCCGTGAACCTCGCCGTCAGCTGTCCCGTCGTCGGGTTCACAGACATGCTCCCGGCGAGCTTTATGACCACGCCTGAGCCTTCGGCTTCCAGGTAGAGGCCGAACAGCTGTCCGTTCGTTGCGTCCGCGGTCGTGCATGCCGGCCGGCCAAGACCACCGCACTGCGGCTGCGTCAGGTAGGCACGGCCCTCCAACGGCTTTTCCAGCAGCGGCGTGGTGATCTGCACCGTCCCGATCTGCGACGACAGAGGACAATGGCCGGGGACCAGGTGCGACATGTCGTCGCCCTTGAGGTCAACTTCTTCGCCTTCACCCGCTTCGGTCGGGGTGCGCTGCAGGCCTCCCGGCAGGTTCGTCGGCATGTCGATCCCGCTGGCACCGGTCGCTTCGCAGCCGACCAGGCCGTCGCCCGCTCCCGGAGAGATGGTCATGCCCGCCGGCAGCGTCATGGTCACGTCCTTCAGATCGGGCGTGGCCAGTATTGGGAACTGGTTCGGGGTCTGCGGGACCTTGATGTCGATCTCGTAGCCCGACGGCTCTTCGGCCTGGGTTACTTCTGGGCGCATCAAGATTGTTGGTTCGAACTGGAGGCGGTTGCAGCCAGTGATGTTGGCGAAGGCAACTAGCTCACGTTCAGCCGAGGTCCAGCTGCCCGGGTGCGCCCACGAGTCAGCTTCGATCCTCGCATTGAGCGAGCCGCCGCCGCAGTCTGCGGGGTTCGTGAGGAAGGCCTGGGGAGAGTTTGGTTCACCGTCTGCCACGTGGGGATCTCCAAAGAACGTGGCTGCCACGCCGCTAACATTGAGGGTAGTCGGAACGCCCGCGGTGGCAACGCGCAAGGCGTATCCGCCCGCGGTATGTACAAGGCTTGGATATAGAGGCACAGCCTTACCTGCCACCTTCACTGCGAACTCCGCAGGATAGCCATTCTCCGGAACCATATTGTAAACCGCTGCCGCGGCGCCATTAGGAGTAACGCTACCGTTTACAAGATTTTCCTCGTATAGCACGACCGTGCCCACTCGGCTCAGCGGCGGACATTCGGTTTCCGACGGCCTGCCGTTCCCGAGCAGCTGAACCTGCGTACACTCGCTCGCCGCAGTGGGATCTCCAACAAGGCCGACTGGCAAGTAGACAACCAGATCCCTGGGAGGGTCAACACTCGCGAACCGAAATGCACCCGCGGTCGACTGCGCCTCAACAAACGTCTTCAGATTTATTGTAGTGGTCACGCCGGCAGGATGATCGGCCGCCTGCGTGTCCAGCGCACCGCTCAAGTCGTGCGCCGCGAAGCCAAGAGCCGCGAACCCAAACGTGCTTGGTAGCCCTTCGATCGTGTTTGGCATCGTCAACGGTTCGCTTGTTGACACCGGTGGGGCGCCACCTCCCGCGACACTCACCGCGTTGGCTACCTCCGACGGACTGACTATTCCTTCTACTTCCACATGTAGAAATAGCACTAGTGTGCCGCCCGGCTGGACGGTACCTCCATACGTACAGGTCGTGGTGCCCAAGCATCCGAACCCAGCCGGTTCGCTTTCCAGATTTTCGCCCGTCAGCCCAACTGCCCTAAGACCTGGCGGCAAAGTATCAGCGATAACCACCGGTGCGTATGGCGAGCTACCACTCACCGGCTTACTTCCTATATTTGTGAGTGTTATGATATATCGATCGCAGATCGCATTTCCACCGCACTTCCCATTGTCTTCCGCCGAGAAGTTAGTTGGCTGTGCCACTGAAGAGATTTCCCATGCGGGGCCAGGTGCGGCCCCCGCGGGGGGAGAGAACACGACACCATCCAGCAGGCCGATGAACGCAATAAGCAACAGTCGGGGGGCTATCGAGCGATACCTCATCGCCTACCGCCCACCCTTAGCTGCACGCTTGCCTTTGTGCACTTTGCCTTTACGCTTCTTGAGCTTGCGCTTCCTCGGCTTCACCTTGGCCTTTATCTTGGGCTTCGTCGGACTACCGGCACCGGGCACAGATACGGCCGTTTCTCCCGCGACCGCCGAGGTAAGGGGCGGGAGCAGAGCCGGAGCCGCGCTAGCTGCTCCCTGGCAGAAGTCCCCCGAGCACGACGCAGGTTCCGGCGGCGCTGGGAACCCGCCGCCTTCGCGTGCGTCATATATGTCGACCTGGGTATCACCGTCCTGCGGCACGAGACTATCGGCTGTCGTGAAGTACACATCACGTCCCGACTCATCCGTCCCGATTAGTGCTGTCGCAGGATTTTCACTGACGCTGACGGCATCGTGCCCATCAGATATCAGAGAAACCTGTCCATCATGATACTCATAGATGTTGTTAGCGTATGATACGCAAACCCCGTATTCCCTGTATATACATACACCATTTAAGGCCTGCGCCTGCGGTGTTAGAGCCTCCGCGCTTGAGAAAAAGATTTGAGAGCCGTCTTCAGACACTGCCAAGTTCCTGAAACGTCCTTCGGGCGTACTGTTTTCGTAGAACTGAACAGGTATGGCGGCAGGATATTGATTGGTGTTCCCGTTGTCGTTATAGCCATTCTCACCATGAGAGACTCGAACAAGAGCTTCCGTTTGGGCGTCGTACTCAAACAACTGGCCAGCCTCTTCCTGCCCTTCCTCATCGCTCGTCAAATCCGCCGTGCTCTGGAATACCACAAAGTGGCCATCTGGCGTTGCCTGCACAGGCCGCACATCTTCTCCATTGCCTCTAGCGCCATGCCAGTCGGCTTCATCCTTTTTTGACAGCGTCGCGACGAACGACGTATGCCCGCTCGGATACAACGCGTCACGCTCGTAGACATACAGATTCTCGCCGCCCTTCTTCGGACGACAACGTGCACCGACGGTCACTTCTTCCCCTTTTTCTTCCTGGGCTTCGGCTTCTGCTTCCTCGATCTTTTCAGCGGGGCTCAGCGAAGCAAGACAGATACCTTCAGCGTCCAATCCTTCGTCGACGCCGATCTTGCCACCGCCCCGCGGTCCGCTCGTCAAGCGACCGCCGGCTATGAAGTACACGTGCGAACCGTCCTCCGAAACTCGTGCAACGCCCTGCACTTCTGCCGCCCGGCCAGCGTTGGAATCGTGAGACATCTGTACAAGCTTACCGATCCTGGCGTGTACCTCTTCCCCTTCGACGCTTTCCACTTTGATTTCGGCCTCATAAAGATCAGTGTCGGTATCTTTGTCGCTGTTGAGCAGCGGCTGCGATGTTAGGAAGAATACCTTAGAGCCGTCTTCCGACGCACCCTGAAAAACCCCCGACTCGCGTGGAGCCGCCTCGCACGCAGCATTACATTCTTCCGGTCCAGAACCGGAGCCCTGCGCAAGTGGATATGCCGGCTCAGAAATAGCGAGCGTCTTTCTAGCATCAATCCGAGCATCCACTTCATTGACAGCAGGAGAGCCACCACAAGCATTAGCTGTAAAGAATACCATTGCTCCACTCGAAGAAACCGCATTATAGGCGTCACTCCATGGAGCGCTGCCAAGACTTGTACCGCAGTTACTGATCAGGGTCGACGCCGCGATGCTCTTAGGCACTCCTTCGTTGCTCACACCTACGAGCCGCGGTTCGGAATGGCCGATGCCTTCATATTCGTAAAGCGAGAGGAGACGCCCTTCGCTTGTTGTATCGCCTGGCCAGAGCTGATCTTCTTCACTGCCTTCCGGCGAGTGATCGCGCAACAGGACATGTAGTAAATCGCTAGACCCACCCGCGAAAGTGAACCCCGATTCGCGTACGCCTTCAGGAGCTCCGGGACCCATGCGTGTCAAAGGTTCATCCGGAGGACTACCCGGCAGGCCAAGGTAGACATCCGTAGGAAACTGTCCCGGCCCACTGGCGAACCATAAACTATGTTCAAAATTCGAACTCATACCTTCAACGTGATAAGCCGGGTACATTAAAAATGGAACGTCCAAAGGCGAAGATTCCCATCCGGATTCCGCTCGTTTCACTATATAGGACTGTCCGGCCTTGCTTGTATTATCGGGATTCGCGAAACTCCCTATAGATTCGATGCGCAGCTGTTCACCGCCTTCAGAAATTCCCTCGGGAAAAACGGGGGACCCCTCCTTGTACATTGGGCTGACCAGCTCGTACGCCCGACAGTCTGGGAGATACGATCGAAACCCAGGCGAGGCACTATTTAGACAAGCGCCCGCAACACCGGTCATGGTCAGTAGACCCAAAATTGTAGACGAGCATAGACGCACAATCGATACAAACTTGGATGCCACTGAAAGGACCCCTCTCTACCATCAAGAAATTCACCAAACGGGGAATCTCGGTAGAGTAATGATATCTCATTCCCGTCGTTTGGGCGGGCTTGTTTCTCACTAGCCGCGTTTAGTCCGTCTGTCCATCTAGCGAATACGGACCATGCTGCGCGCATGGTCTGCGACCAATATATGCGAGGCGGGGGATCACGCACCGTGAGCCCCCGCCTCTGAGATTTATACCGCTACCGACATACCTCAGGTTTCGGTGACACCGAATATTTCTCCGGTTTCTAACATAGCGCCATAGCTAGCGCTAAACGTTGATACTATACCTGTTGCTCCGACTTTTAGTTCGACTGGTGTTACGACATTTTCATGTTTTACTGCTGGGATTGATGTTTTGGGGAAGTTCAGCAGGCCTTCTTTTTGTTCTACGCCTGCCGGTATGATTTCAGCAGCCACGTTGCCATCGACTGCCTGCAGGCCTTCGCGGACACCGCAACCTTTACCTTTTAGTTTGAGTTCTGTAAAGATTTTTCCTTTTTCTGGTTCAAACACCATCACGGCTTTTGTTTGCGTTTTCGCTTGCGCCAGATATGCTTTGGTCACGTTTGTTCTAATTGGTTCGGCGACAAGGCATTCGCTTACGTTAGTGTTGCATGATGAATAAGAGATAGTACCTTTGCCTAGGCCTTGATTGGTGCCATTGCCTTCGATAGCAGAGCTTTCCGATACGCTACCCTTGCATTCGATTGTGATAAGTCCTGGCGCCGTAAGCACTGCGGTACCTTTGAGTTGGAGTTTGATCGACCTTGAGCCCGATGTGAGCTTGGCTCCACCCGCGTGCCAGAACGGACCTTGCGCCAATGCAGTCGACGCGGCGAACCCGCTGACAACGAGCAGAGTCATAGCCCCCAAAAGGGCGACTCTCATTTTGAACATTATTCGTGCTTCCTTCCTCCCGACCTCAGCCGGGATGATTTCTGCCTTAGATGATTGTCTGGACGACACCCTGGGCGGGACCCCTAACGCCGAGGACCCTCCCTCGATACCTATGTCGTGCTCCCCGATCTCCGTCCTAGCCGATCCAAGGAACACCTTCAGTATGGCGTCCTACGAGCCCATGTCAATGGCTGGAACTGCGATTTCTTTAAATAGTTCGCATGTCAAGCCTCGAAAAGCGCATGTTTGAGCCATTTCTGAGCTGTTCCGAGGCTACCGTGCCCGGTCGGAGACATTCTTGAGGGATGCCTGGGAATGCCCTCCTTCCAGATGGGTTTGGAGCTAGTGGGTTCCCCGGCAACGTTTGCCGGTTTCCGTAACGAGGGGTGATGGTGCTGGCGGCGAAGTCCTGGGTCGAGATCGATATTCGACCGGGGAGGAGCTATGGCTGCCAGGGTGCAGTTGCGGGAAATCACCAGCGAGGAGGGCAACCGGCTGTTGCGGATCGTGCGGCGATCCTCGGGGTCGGTCGTGACGTTGAAGGGGTCGCGCGCAGGTCGTGCTGCTCTCCGCGCAGGGCATGTCCCCGCCTGCGATCAGCGAGGTGGTGTTCACCGATCCGGACACAGTTCGGGAGGTCATCCACAACTTCAACCGAGATGGGTTCGATGCGCTCTATCCGCGCTACCGGGGCGGGCGGCCGCAGACGTTCACGCTGCCCAAGCGCCAGGAGATCAAGCGGATCGCGCTGAGCGACCCGGTGGACCTCGATCAGCCGTTCGCGACTTGGAGTCTTTCCAAGCTCGCTGACTACCTAGTCGCCGAGGGGGTGGTCACGGACATCTCCCACGAGGGCTTGCGTCAGCTCCTTCGCGAGGAGAACGTCCGGTTTCAAGCCGTGAGGACGTGGAAACGCTCGACCGACCCGGACTTCAAGGCGAAACGTGACCGGATCGTCGAGCTCTATGAGATGGCCGAGGCCGGGGAGGCAGTCGTGATCTGCCTCGATGAGTTCGGGCCGCTGAACCTGCAACCCCAGCCCGGCGGCAAGGGCTGGGCACCTAGGGCGAAGCCAAAGCGGATTCGTGCGACCTACAAACGACCGCACGGCGTCAGGCACATGATCGCCGCCTACGACGTCGGCCGCGACCGGCTCTACGGGCACATCAAGAAACGCAAAGACCGCCCGCATTTCCTGGAGTTCTGCCGTTGCATCCGCTCGCTCTACCCCGTCAGCACCCGGCTGCACTTCATCCTGGACAACTTCAGCCCCCACCACGGCAAGCAGATGCGTGACTGGGCCGCCGCAAACAACATCGAGCTGGCCTACACCCCGCACTACGCCTCCTGGCTGAACCACATCGAGGCGCAATTCCGAGCACTGCGGTACTTCACCCCCGCCGGCACCGACCATCCCGACCACGCAACCCAAGCCCGCCTCATCCGCCGATACATCCACTGGCGCAACCACAACACCAACAACCCACGCCTACGCAGACTCATCAACACGGCAAACGTTGCCTGACACTCCACTAGCCCCCTACGTTTAACCATAGATTCAGGGACACCCGTCGGCCGCGCCTAGGTAGTTTCTACCTCCCCCATCCGGGCGGGTCCTCCCGGGCCGCCGCCCCGGCCAACCTAGAATGCCGCCACGAGAGCCCGGCTTGGGCATCTCGCGACCGGCTCGTTGCCGCTACCCCCTCCTCCGTGACTCCCGCTCCCGCTTCAATCATCATCCCCACACGCGCGCGCCCCCAGTATCTGGAGGTGGCGCTGGCCTCGATCGCCCCCCAGGCCGCGGCCGCCGGGGCGGAGATGCTGGTCGTGGACGACGCCGGACCCTCCCCCGCGATGCGGGCGCTCGCAGAGCGCTTCGGCGCGCGCTACGAGCCCCACCCGGCGCCGCTCGGGCTGAACGTCGCGCGCAACACAGGCGTGGAGCGCTCCCTGGGCAAGCTCGTGGTCTTCGTGGACGACGACGTGGAGGTCGCTCCAGGCTGGCTCGGCGCGCTGCTTCAGGCCGCGCGCGAGCACCCTGAGGTGCAGGTCTTCGCCGGGCCTATCCACGCCCGTCTGGAAGGCAGTCCGCCGCGCAGCTGCGGGCGCGAGGCGCCGCCCCTCACCACGCTGGACCTCGGCCCGCGCGATACCCGTGCGGTGCGCTTTGCGTGGGGCGCCAACATGGCGGTGCGCCGTGAGGCCTTCGCCCGCGTGGGGCCCTTCGACGTCTCGCTCGAGCACGGAGGCGACGAGCAAGAGTGGCAGGAACGCCTGCTCGCCAGTGTGGACCGCGCCGCCGCACAGGGCCCCGCGGGAAGCGGGGCCGACGGCGGCGATGTAGAGCGACCGATTCTCTACGTGGCGGGCGCCGCGGTCGATCACCGCCGCGCCGGGCCGGACGCGCGGCTGCGTTCGCTCGCGCGCACCGCTTATACGCGCGGGCGCGCGGCGCGCCGCTTCGACTCCCGCCGTGGGCGCGCGCCGCGTCTTGCGCGTGAGGTTTTGACGCTCTCGGGGTGCCTCGGCCACGTCGTGCGCTATCGCTGCCCGGCGGGGCTGACGATGGCGGCGCACAGCCTCGGGCGTGTACGTGAAGGCGTAGCCGAGGGCGTGCCAGGAAAGCTGCGCAAGGGTTCGTCCGCCGTCCCCCACGCCGACTCCGTCACGCCAGACGCCCAACCCGCCACGCCCACCACCAGCGACGACTTCCTCTCCGGCGCCAGCGGTACCGTCGGCGGCAGGGACGCCGTGCGCCGCGAGTTGCTGGACCGCCTCGCCGACGTGCACGCGACGGCCAGCGGCCAGCGCGCCCGTCTGAGGCGCGCCGCGCGCATCTCACCCCCCACGCGCAGCGTGTTGGTGCTGGGCGTGGAGCGTCCCGCCCACCGTGCGCTCGCCACCGCCGCACACGAGGAGCTGCAGCGCTCGCGCCACCAGGTGCAGCTGCACACCTGCCCGCCGGGGGAGCGGGGCCGTTTTGAGAACCTGAACCGTCTGCTAGCGGCGCACCCCGCGCGCGAGCACGACTGGCTGCTCACGATCGACGACGACGTGCGGCTGCCTCGGGGGTTCCTGGACCAACTGCTGTTCCTCGCCGAGCGCTTTGCGCTCGACCTGGCCCAGCCGGCGCACCGCCTTAACTCCCATGCCGCGTGGGAGGTCACGCGCCGCCGCCCCGGGGTGGTGGCCCGCGAGACGCGCTTCGTGGAGATCGGGCCGGTGACGCTGTTCTCGCGCTCCACCTTCTCCTCCCTGCTGCCCTTACCCGCGCTGCGCATGGGCTGGGGCGTGGACCTTTACTGGGCGGCGCTAGCGCGCGAGCACGGCTGGCGGTTGGGGGTGGTGGACGCGGTGGCAGTCGCCCACGCCGAGGCGCCCGCCGCTAGCACGTACCCGCGCGAGCAGGCGATCGCCGAGGCGCGTGCGTTCCTCGCCAGCGCTGAGCACCCCCACCTGAGCGCCGCGGAGGCGCAGGCCACGCTTGCTACTCATAGGCGCTGGTAGACCGCGACCCTGCGGCACCGGACACTCCCCCGGACGCCGGTAGCACTGACGGCGAGTACCCTCAGGGCGGTGACGGTGCCAGCGACGACGCCGAACAACCCAGGGAGCAGGTGAAGTGGCCACACGCGCCCCCAGGGTGGTGGTGGTGAGCGAGTTCTACCCCTCGCGCGCGGACCCCGTGCTGGGTGTGTGGGCGCACCGCCAGGCCCTCGCCGTGCGCGCAGCGGGGGCCGAGGTGCAGGTGCTCGTGCTCCACCGCCTGGTCCCGCCGCGCGCGGCGCTCACCGACGGACCCGCGGCAGCCGCGCGCGCGCTGGGGACCCGGCTGCGCCAGCCCCGCCGCGAAGTGCGCGACGGGCTAGCCATTACCTACGTGTCGTACATTTCCCCGCCCCGCCCCCGCGCCTACGCCGCATGGGGAGCGTGGGCGGCCCCGGCGCTGGCGCTGGCGCTGCGCCGCCTGCGCCGCCGCTTCGCGTTCGAGCTGGTGCACGCCCACAACGCCGTTCCTGCGGGCGACGCGGTGCGCCGCGCGCGCGTGGGGACTCCTCTGGTGGTCTCGGTGCACGGCGGCGACGTCCTCTACACCGCCCCGCGCGTCCCCGGCGGGCGCGAGGCGGTGGCGCGTGGACTGGGGGCGGCGCGGCTGGTGCTGGCCAATAGCCAGGGCATCGCCGAACTGGCTCGCACGCACGGCGCAAGGGAGACGCGGGTGGTGCACCTCGGCGCTGACCTGCCCGCGCAGACATCGGGCCGGGGAGCGCCGCCACCGAAAGTGGTGACCGTCGGGCACCTCGTCGCGCGCAAGCGCCACGCCGACGTGATCCGCGCGCTGGCGGTGCTCTCCGAGCGCCACCCCACGCTGCGCTATGTGATCGTGGGGGACGGCCCCGAGCGCCTCGCGCTGGAAGCCCTCGCCGCGCGCCTGGGCGTCAGCGAGCGGGTCGAACTCTGCGGCCAGCTGGCGCCCGCGGCGGCGCTCGCGCGGGTGCGCCAGTGCATGCTGTTTGCGATGCCCTCCACCGAGGAGGCCTTCGGCGTGGCCTACATCGAGGCGATGGCGGGGGGGCTGCCGGCGATCGGCTGTCGCGGCGAGCCCGGCCCGGAGGAGATCGCAATCGCCGGCGACGGCTTCGTGCTGGTGCCCCCCGGCGACATCGAGCGCCTCAGCCAGCGCATCGACGAGCTGCTCTCAGACCCCGACCGGCTGCGCGAGACGGGTCGGCGCGCGCGGGCCACTGTGGCAGCCCACTTCACGTGGGAGCGCTGCGGGGAGCAGACGCTCGATGCCTACCGCCACGCACTGCACGGAGCGCCCGCGCGGTGAGCCGCCGCCAGCAATGAAGCCCGTCCTGTTCGTTACCGGCCACGCGCCGCCGGACCGGGTGGGGGCCTTCCGGGCGCTGCACGAGCGCGAGAACATCGAGTTGGCGCTGTTCGGGGGGCGCTCGCTGCACGGCCCCGCCGCGCCGGCGCCCCCATTGGACGTCCCCCACCGGCACGTGCGCCAGCACGAGCTGGAGCGCCTGGCGGCCAGCGGCGCCCACCGCGCCGTGGTGGTCTCCACGGGCGGGCGCGTGGCGCTGCCGGCCGCGTGGGCGGGCGCCCGCCGGGCGGGCGTGCCGCTGATCCTGTGGGCCTCGCTGTGGGCGCACCCGCGCAGCGTCGCGCACGCCTTCAGCTACCCGCTGCTGGCGCGCCTGTACCGCTCGGCCGACGCCGTTGTCACCTACGGTCCGCACGTCAGCGCGTACGTGAGCGCGCGGGGCGCGCGCAACGTGCATGTGGCGCCCCAGTCGGTGGACAACGACTTCTGGCGGGACCCGGGCGTCGTCGCTCCCGACGAGCGGCGGTGGCCGGCCGGGGTGGAGGTAGTGATGATGTTTGGGGGCCGCGCAGCGCGGGAAAAGGGCTTGGGGGTGCTATTGCAGGCCTGGCGTGCAACGGGCCTCAGGGCGCCTGCCGCCGCGCTCGTCCTCGTCGGCGTGGGATCCACCCCCCCTCGGGTCCCCGCCGGCGGCGCGGTGCAGGGGAGAGCTGCGGTGCAGGGGAGAGTGGTAAGCACGACGGACGCTGGGACCCCTCTGGATACGGTGGACGCAAAGCACGACCCGGCCCACCCCGATGCGCTGGACCTGACGGACGACGTGATCTGCCTGGACCCAGTGGACGCGGTGGCGATGCGCAACTTCTACGCGGCCAGCGATGTTTTGGTGTTGCCCTCGATTCGCACCCGCACCTTTCGCGAGCCATGGGGGCTGGTGGTGAACGAGGCCATGAACCGACACCTGCCAGTGATCACCAGCGACGCCGTGGGGGCCGCGGCCGGCGGGCTGGTGCGCGACGGGCGCAACGGGCTGGTGGTGCCCGCGGGCAACCCCACGGCGCTGGCCGCCGCGCTGCGGCGACTCGCAGACGACGCCCCGCTGCGCGCCCGCCTGGGGGCGGCGGGGGCGAGCGACGTGCTCGCCTACAGCCACGAGGCGTGGGCCGAGGGGTTCTCTCGCGCGCTGGCGAGCGTGGGGGCCTCTGCCTCGCTGGGAGCCACCGTTCCGCTGGGAGCCACCGCTCCGGTCGAGCCCTCCGCAGACGCTGGTAGCGTGCGACGGTCATGACGGTGAGGATGAAAGCGCGGACCGCCACCGCAGGAACAGGGCGCGGGCAGGACCCGGAAGACACGGGCAGACCGGGCCAGAACAGGCATGCCCTGAGGGGACTCGCCCTCGGAACCCTGGCAGCGCTGGCGCTGCTCGCGCCCGCCGCGCCCGCGGGCGCCGATGTGGGCGCGACGATCATCGAACGCTGCACCCACGGGCAGTCGCTGAGCGGTTTCAGCCAGCAGGCCTACCGCCAGGCGCTGGCGGAGATGCCCGCGGAAGTCAATGAGTACTCCGAATGCGCCGCCCAGATTCGCAAGGCCGAGCTCGCCGCCGCGGGCGCTCCTGGCGCCGGCGCGGCGGGGAGAAGCAGTGGTCCGAGCAGCGCTACCGCCAACGTCGCCCCTCCCACCGCGGCCGAACAGCAGACGCTCCAGGTCGCCCACAGCGCTGCCGGAGCGGCGCCGGTGAACGTCGGCGGACAGGCGGTGGTGCCGGGTGTGGTGCACGCCGACATCGCCTCCGCGGTCACTGCGCTGCCCACGCCCCTGCTGGCGGTGCTGGCCCTGCTCCTCATCGGCGGCGGGGTGCTCCTCGCCCGCGCGATCCAAGGCCGTGTCGGCGCGCGGCGCGACAGCTGAGAGCCTATGCCATTAGGTCCGCACGTCTGGATGCGACCGATGGCCCGGCCCTTACGGCACCCGTCACCACCTCGGCCTCGACGTGGGCCCACCACGCCCTCCCGGCATAGGCTCTGAGGCCGTGTCGGCGCACACTGCGACAGCTGAGCGCTGGGGGAAGCAGAGCCCCGCCCACTCTCCTGAGCCAGCCCCGCCCCTGGGTCCGTCCCACCTGCGCGACCCCCTCCACCGGCGCGACCCCGCCCACGACGCGTACGCAGCGGAGCGCCAGAGGGCGAACGGGCGCACGCAGAGCGCCATCTCGACCCTCACCACGCTGGCCGTGGCCGCCGGGCTGTGCGCGATCGTCTTCTACGCCAAGGGTGGCTGGAACCCGATCAACCCGGGGCCGGTGACCACGCTGGAGATGGCGCTCACGCTCGCTGGCGGCGCGGTCGTGGCCGGCGCGGTGGCGCTGACGCCGGCCGGCCGCCCGACGTATGGGCTGTGGGTGGTCGGCCTCTTGCTGGCGTTCACGGGGCTGACGGCGCTGTCGGTGGTGTGGTCGGTGCAGCCCGACGAAAGCTGGCAGGAAGCCGGCCGCATGCTCGCCTACAGCGCGCTCTTCGCGGCCGCGCTCGCGCTCGTGCGCCTCGCGCCGCGGCGCTGGTCCTCGCTGCTCGGCGGGGTGCTGCTGGCCTCGGTCGTGGTCTGCGCCTACGCGCTGCTGACCAAGATCCTGCCCAACCAGCTGGACCCGGGCGACCCCTACGCCCGGCTGCGCGCGCCCTATGACTACTGGAACGCGATCGGCCTGAGCGCGGCGATGGGCGTGGTGAGCTGCCTGTGGCTGGGAGCGCGCCGCACAGGACACGCGCTGCTGGGAGCGCTGTCCTACCCGGCGATGGGGCTGCTGCTGGTGACGCTGTTGCTCTCCTACTCGCGCGGCGCGCTGATGGCGGTGGGGATCGGCGTGGCGCTGTGGTTCTGCGTGGTGCCGCTACGCGTGCGCGGCGCCGCGGTGCTGCTGGTGGGCGGGCTGGGGGCCGTGGTGGTGGTGGGCTGGGACTTCTCCCAGCACGCCCTCTCAAGCGAAGGCGTGGCGCTCGCCGAACGCGTCAACGCCGGCAACCAGCTGGGGGTGCTGCTGGCAGCGGTGCTCGTCGGGCTAACGCTGGCCGGCCTGGCGATCGGCTTCGCCACTCACCGCCACGCGCCGCGGCCGCTGGCCCGCCGGCGCATCGGCGCGCTGCTCCTGAGCCTGCCCGTGGTGGCGGTGGTGGCGCTGCTGGGGCTGCTGGCGCACAGCCCCCGCGGGCTCACCGGCAGCATTGCCCACGACGTCAGCGCCCTGACCAACCCCAACGCCCCGCTGCCGGCCAACACCCCCGGCCGCCTCACCTCCGTGGGCAGCGTGCGCGCGCGCTACTGGAAGGAGGCGCTGGAGGTGTCCTCCGAACACCTCGCGCTGGGCGCCGGCGCCGGCGGGTACGCCACAGCGCGCCTGCGTCACCGCACCGAGACCCTGGACGTGACGCACGCCCACGGTTACCTGGTGCAGACACTGGCCGACCTGGGGCTCGTGGGACTGGCGTTGAGCCTGGCGCTGCTGGCCGCGTGGCTGGCCGCCGCCGGAGCAGCCACCCACCCCTTCAACCGGCGCTGGAGCGCGGGCGTCTGGCGGCGCATCGCGGCGCCCTACTCCGCCGAGCGCGTCGGCCTGTTGACGATGCTGTGCGTGGTGTTCGCCTTCGGCGCCCACTCGCTGGTGGACTGGACGTGGTACGTGCCCGGCGACGCCTGCGTGGCGCTGCTGTGCGCCGGCTGGCTGGCCGGCCGCGGGCCGCTCGCCGGAATGATTGAGAAGGAACTGCCCCTCGCCTTTCCCGACGGAGGCCCTGCCTATCCGGAGGGTGCTGGCTCCACGCCTTCGACGGCAGACGCCCTTCGCGACACCGCGGTGAGCCCCCCGCGCGGCGCGAGCAGACGCCGGCCTTCCCTGCGCGAGCTGGACCCCGCCCGCGGCGCGCTCGTCGCAGCGGTGGTACTCGCGGCGCTGGTGGCCGCCTGGGCGCAGTGGCAGCCGCTGCGCTCCTTCGACGCCTCCAACCGGGCGCTGGCGCTGCTCCCGGGCAACCCCGCGGCTGCGCGCGCGGCCGCGGAGCAGGCGGTCAGTCGCGACCCGCTCTCTGCGCAGGCGCTGTTCACCCTCTCCACCGTGCAGCAGCGCGCGGGGGAAAGCGCGCAGGCGCGGGCCACGCTGCAGCGCGCGGTGCGCCTGCAGCCCTCCAACCCGCAAACGTGGGTGGCGCTGGGCGAATACGACCTGCAGGCCAACGACCCGCGGGAAGCCCTCAAAGAGCTGCGCGCCGCGGTCTACCTGAACCCCGAGACGGTCGCCCCGGAAGCGGTCATCCACGAAGACCCGGAGCTGCTGGACGTGCGCAACGCCTACCTACTGGCGCTGCGCGAGACCGGCGGCAGCTGACGGGAACAAACAACGGGGGTCCCGCCTCAGCGAGACGGAACCCCCTGCTGCATTGCCCTGGGAGGCGGTGCTACTCGCTGTCCACCACTGCTTCAGCAGTGGCATTTTCCAGCGTGCCCGTCAGGATCGTCGTGTTGTGGCCGGCCGCTGAGGGCAGACCGAGCTTCGCGTTGATCGCCGGGTCGATCAGGAAGGAGAAGATCCCACCGCAGCCTTCGGCCGCCGGAGCAGCGTAGGCGTTGTCGACCAGCTTGTTGTTCTTGATTGTGACCTTGGTGAATGATGGGTTGAATTCCAGTTCGCCAACGGTCCCGGTGATCGGGGTGTTGGGTGCCGGCGGGCTGGTGGTGCCCGTCGTCAGGTGCTGGACAATCGGGTGCGCAGCTGAGCCGATGTAGCAGCTTTCGCCCAGGAACGCATTGCCGAGCTTCACCCGCGTGGGCAGTTCCAGCGCGGTTCCTTCGGCGTTGAGCAGGTTGGCCCTGCTGATGCCGGGGTTGGCAACGAGTTCAACCGTTGCCGTGACGCCGGTGATGCCGTTGTTGATGAATTCGTTGAATATGTTCTGCAGCCACGTCGGCCAACTGGTCGGCGCCATGATGCCGAGCAGGCCGCCGGGGACGGTCAGCGCGGTCTTCGACAGCGTTTCGCCGTTGGTCGGCTCGACGAACGTTTCCGCGCCCGTTTCTTCATTGACGATGCTGCCGCCCTGGAGGGTGATCGGCTTGTTGATCGGCACCGTCGTCGTGCCCACGTGGAATTCGCCGCCGCTGCTCGTGGCGAAGAAGCACAGGCTTACCGACGGATTACTCGTCGGGCACTCCTTGAACACGGCAAATTCGCCCGTCGGGGGACCCGCCATCGCCGGCGCGGCCACGGCCAGCGCCAGTGCCAGTGCCGCCGCTCCGATGAGCACTGACCTGCGCAGACCCGTCAGTCGCTGCATACCATTTCTGATCATGCTGCTCCTCGATTTCGCTTGAGTACAGGAACTTCCCTACGTTCGCGAGGCTACGCGCTTACTTTCGAGCTCACAAGGAATGTTTCTGATATCGGTAGAACGAGGGGTCAGTGGAATCTATTTTCCCTGCTATTTGCGATTTTTGGGCCTTGGCGGCCCTCAGAAGCGCTTCCTGCGAGCGACCGCCAGCAGCGTCCGCCGCGCGCCGGGCAGCCCCCCCAGGCCACGCAGCTCGATCTCATGGAAGCCGAAGTCCTCGAGCAGTCCGCTGAGGCTGGCGCGCGAGTAGAAGCGCAGGTGCTCCGAGCGGGGGCCGAAGTGGGCGGCGAACGCGCGACGGGACAGCGCCAGGCCGAGCACCGTGAGCGGGTCGTGCGCCGGCGTACTCAGCAGCAGGCTGCCCCCCGAGCGCAGCACGCGGCGCACCTCCGAGAGCCACGCCGCGGTGTCGGCGACGTGCTCGATCGTCTCCCCCACCCAGACCACGTCGAAGTACGCGTCGGGCAGCGGCCAGAGGCCGTGTGGCGGGAGCAGCCGCAGGTCGAGCTCGGGGTGCTGCGCGCGCGCTCGGCGCAGTTGCTCCTCAGCCACGTCCACCCCCACCACCCGGGCGCCCACGTCGGTCAGCTCGGCGGCGAAGCGGCCCTCGCCGCAGCCGACGTCGAGGACCCGCTGGCCGGCCTGTACATGTGCAAGCAGGAACGCCAGCCGCCCCCGATAGTCCTGAGGTTCCAGGCCGACGGGGATCGCCTCCCACAGGCTGTCGTCGGGCTCGCGCGTGGACATCGGGCCCCATCATGCCCTGCCACGCCCACGGGCGCCCTGCCGACGCCCGTGGGAGAGTGGGCTGCACCTATTTTTCGAAAGCCGCGATTTCTTGCACGGCCGCTTTGGATTCGGCCGAGCCTTTGATGCTCGCCGGATTGCCGCCGAACGTGAGCCCCACGGAGGACACGCCGACGAATTCTTTGCCGTTCCAGAAGTGCAGGTCTTCCCAGCCGGGGAAGGCGATCGTCAGGATCGTGCTCCATTCTTCCAGGTTCGCCGGTTTCGCCAGCGCCGACGCGCTCCCGTTGACTTTGAAGGTGCCCGCCAGCACGCCGCAGCTGGAGCCTTTGAGGCTCACCGACGCGAACGAGCCTTCAGGCAGTTTCGTGGCTCCCGCCACGATCGGCCCCGGCGTGACGACACCGGAGGGCTTTTGTTCTTTTTGGGATTCTTCCAGCTGTTTTTTTTCGCCGTTCCATTTCCAGGCCATGTGGCCTTCGGTTTTGATTTCGTTGTTTTCCCCGACTTTCACTTCGCAGCCCGACAGCGCCGGTTTGACGAGTTTTGGTTCGTGGCCGGTCAGCAGCAGTTTGAATTGCCCCTGCAGGGCGTTGTTGTAGATGATGCCTTTGGCTTGTACGGACTTAATTGTTATTTCGATTTCCGTCCCGGAGATTTTGCCGTTGAACACCTGTTCGCCGCCTTCCCCGTTGAAGCTTTCAGGCGCCGTTTCTTCGATTTTCAGCCCATTGCCGGTCCCGCCTTTGGCCCGGTGGTGCCAGAACGGCCCGGCTTCGGCCAACGCCGCTCCCGGCGCCACCGCCGCCGCCAGCGCCAGCCACAGCGCGCCCAGCAGCAGACATCTCATACCGCGTGTCGTTGTCATCGCGACCCTTTCTCTCCGCTCTCCCCGCGCGGGGAGAGCACGGATTCAGTAGAGCCGCCCAGTCTGAGCCTCCAGGAGCGACCGTCAAGGCGCCTCGGCTGGCCCGCCGCCAGCGCGCGGATCGCCGCGCCGCGCCGTTTCTCAGTAAGCCCCGCGCCGCGAGATGACGGCGGGGATCGTCTTGAAGAGGATCGTCAAATCCAGCGCCAAGGACCAGTGCTCCAGGTACAGAAAGTCGAGGTGCACGAGATCGTCGAAGTCCAGCTCCGAGCGTCCCGACACCTGCCACAGCCCGGTGATCCCCGGCAGCACGAGGTAGCGCTTGCGGTGCCACTCCGCCAGCATCTCGAAGTCGCGCTCGGGCAGCGGGCGCGGGCCGACGAGCGACATCTCCCCGCGCAGCACGTTGACCAGCTGCGGCAGCTCGTCCAGCGAGAAGCGCCGCAAGAGCCGGCCCACGGAGGTCATGCGCGGATCCTCGCGGATCTTGAAGAGCGGCCCGGAGGCCTCGTTGAGCTCTTCCAGGTGGGCCTGGTGCTGCTCCGCGCCTGAGTGCATGGTGCGGAACTTCAGGCAGTCGAAAGGCTGCAGGCCGATCCCCGGGCGGCGCGAGCGGTACACCGCCGGGCCGCGCGAGCTGAGGCGCACCGCGAGCCAGATGCCCGCCAGCAGCGGGCTCAGCAGGACCAGCAGCACGCTCGCCCCGACGACGTCGAAGGTGCGCTTGAGCACGAAGTCGATGCCTTCGAAGACCGGCGGTTTGAGCTCGAACAGCGGCACCGACTCGCCGGGCACGAACTCCGCGCGGTGGATCAGGATCTCCATCGTGGAGGGGGCGATGCGCACGCGCACCCCGCGGCCGTGGCAGCGGTCGACCAGCTCCACCGCCTCCACCTGGGGGAAGTCCGGGTCGGCGATGATCACCTCGTCGATCCTCTCAGCGTCGAGCACCCCCTCGATGTCCGCCAGCGTCCCCAGCGAGCGCAGCCCGTTCTCCGGCAGCGCCTGCAGCGAGACGAAGCCCACCACCTCGATCGGCGCGTGCGGCGCGTCGCTCAGCGCATGGGCCACGTCGCGGATGTGCGTCCCCGTGCCCACCAGCACCGCCCTGCGCCGGCGCCCCGCCGTGCGCATCAGCCTCCCCGTCGCGCGGTCATACCCCGCGCGCAGCGTCGATACGTACACCAGCGCGAACGCCAGCGACCCCCAGAAGATGTAGAAGCTCTGGAACTGTTCGCCGCTCACCACGGCGAACAGCAGCGCCACGAACGCCACCTGGAACAGCGCCGCGACGATCCGCGTGGGGCCCGGCCGCTGCGCGCGTTCGGCGTACAGCCCCGAGCGCGCGAACAGCAGCGCCGTCAGCAGGTAGGCGAAGGACACCGACTGCTTCATCTCTGCGAACGCGGTGCCCGGGTGCAGCTGGCCGTGCACGACTTCCTTGCTCGCCAGCGCCGTGAAGATCGCCAGCGCCACGCCCACGAGGTCCAGCGCCAGCAGCGAGAGCACGCGCATCACGCGCCGAGCGGTCTCCATGCGCAGCAGGAACAGCACCGCCGGCGGGCGCTTGCGACGGATGTCGCGCTCGGAGGGTTGCAGACGCGCCGTCGCCTCGGAAAGCACCGGAATCTCAGCCGGCAGGGGGTCGGTGGAGACGCTGCGGCCGGCAGGCGCGGCGGGGACCCTGGAGGCGGTTGAGGCAGCGGGGGTCGCCGATGAGCGTGCCATCTCGCTATCCACAACGCCTCAGGGTCGCAGATGTAGCGGTCGGGGCGCTAACTCAGGGGCTAACTCAGCCAATCAATACCTTCGCGCCCGAGGCCTCGATGGTGCGCCGCAGCCCCTCGCGCAGCCCCACCTCGGGCTGCCAGCCCAGCAGCTCCCGCGCCCGCGTGATGTCGGGCTTGCGCTGCTTGGGGTCGTCCTCAGGCAGCGCCTCGTACACGATCTCCGAGCTCGACCCGGTCAGCTCCCTGATCGTCTCGGCCAGTTCCAGCAGCGTGTACTCGTCGGGGTTGCCCACGTTCACCGGGTCGTGACAGCCCGACTCCGCCAGCGCGATTATCCCCCGGATCAGGTCGCTCACGTAACAGAAGCTGCGCGTCTGTGAGCCGTTGCCGAAGATCGTCAGCGGCCGGTCGCCCAGCGCCTGGCGCAGGAAGGTGGGGATCGCGCGCCCGTCGTGCGGGCGCATGCGGCTGCCATACGTGTTGAAGATGCGCACGATCGCCGTGTCCACGCCCTGCTGGCGGTGGTAGGCCATCGTCAGCGCCTCCGCATACCGCTTGGCCTCGTCGTACACCCCGCGCGGGCCGATCGGGTTCACATGGCCCCAGTAGCTCTCGCGCTGAGGGTGCTCTTGGGGGTCGCCGTACACCTCGCTGGTGGAGGCGATCAGAAAGCGCGCGCGCTTGGCCTTCGCCAGTCCCAGCGTGTGGTGCGTGCCGTAGCTGCCCACCTTCAGCGTGTGCAGCGGCAGGCGCAGGTAGTCGATCGGCGAGGCCGGCGAGGCCAGGTGGTAGACGAAGTCCACCGGCTCCTCCACGAAGTAGGGCTCGATGATGTCCGTCCCCAGGTGCACGAACCGCTCGGGGTCGCGGATGTGCTCGATGTTCGCCAGCGACCCCGTCTCGAAGTTGTCGACGCAGATCACGCGGTGCCCGCGCGCCAGCAGCTCATCGCACAGGTGCGACCCGAGGAAGCCGGCGCCGCCGGTGACCAGGCACGTTGCCACGCGCGGATGGTACCGGCCCGTGCGCGCCGCAGCCGCCAGCGCCCGGGGCCTGTCCCGGGAACGACGTGGGGCCAGGTGGTCGAGGGTCGTGGGGCGAGGACGTGAGAGCGTGCTCGCCGGCAAGGGGTCTCAATATGATCTGGGTTCGGCGCGGCTCTCCTCTCCCAACCCACCGGCCCGCTGGGGCCGGCTCTGCCGGCCCCCTCCCCCTTCATGTCCGAGTCCGAAGACCACCTCACCGTCGCACCGATCGTCGGGCCCGACGATCCACGCCGTTTCACCGACTCGGGCATCGAGGTGGCCGAGCTCTACACCGCCGCGGACCTGCCCGAGCAGCTGGAGTTGGGCGAGCCCGGCGAGTTCCCCTACACGCGCGGGCCTCACCGCGAGATGTACCGCCAGCAGACCTGGACGATGCGCCAGTACGCCGGCTACGCCTCCGCCCGGGAGTCCAACGAGCGCTACCGCTACCTGCTCTCCAAGGGCTCCACCGGCCTGTCGATGGCCTTCGACCTGCCCACCCAGCTGGGGCTGGACTCCGATAACCCGCGCTGCCTCGGCGAGGTGGGGCGCACCGGCGTGGCGATCGACACGCTCGATGACATGCGCACCGCCTTCGAGGGCATCCCGCTGGACCAGGTCTCCACCTCGATGACGATCAACGCCCCCGCCGCCTGTCTGCTGCTGCTCTACGAGCTGGTCGGCGAGGAGCAGGGCGTGCCGTCGGAGCGCCTGCGCGGCACCACCCAGAACGACGTGCTGAAGGAGTACATCGCGCGCGGCAACTACATCTACCCCCCCGCCCCCACGATGCGCCTGACGACCGACCTGTTCCAGTACTGCCACGAACGGGTCCCCCGCTGGAACACCATTTCGATCTCCGGCTACCACTTCCGCGAGAAGGGCTGCTCGGCCGTGCAGGAGGTCGCCTTCACGCTCTGCTCGGGTATCGCCTACGTGCAGGCCGCGCTGGACAAGGGCCTCGACGTCAACGACTTCGCCCCGCGCCTGGCGTTCTTCTTCAACGGCCACAACCACGTCTTCCAGGAGGTCGCCAAGTTCCGCGCCGCCAGGCGCATGTGGGCGCACATCATGCGCGAGCGCTTTCACGCCACCAATCCGAAGGCGACGATGCTGCGCTTCCACACCCAGACCGGCGGCGTCACGCTGACCGCCCAGCAGCCGGAGAACAACATCGTGCGCGTCGCCCTGCAGGGCTTCGCCGCCGTCTGCGGCGGCACCCAGTCGCTGCACACCAACGGCTTTGACGAGGCGCTGGCCCTGCCCACCGAGCGCTCGGCCAAGATCGCCCTGCGCACCCAGCAGATCCTCGCGCACGAGTCCGGCGCCGCCGACACGGTGGACCCCTTCGCCGGCTCCTACTTCGTGGAGGCGCTGACGGACGAGATCGAAGCGCGCGCGCTGGAGCTGATCGAGCGGGTCGACGCGCTGGGCGGCTCGGTCAACGCGATCCCCTTCATCACCGGCGAGATCGATGAGTCCGCGTGGGGCTACCAGGAGCGCTACCGCATCGGCCAGGACGTCGTGGTGGGGGTCAACGCCTACGTGGAGGACGACATCGAGGTCCCCGACCTGCTGCGCGTGGACCCCGCGTCCGAGCGTGAACAGGTGGCGCGGCTTGCGGCGTTCAAGGCCAACCGTGATCAGGCCCTCGTGGAGCGGCGCCTGGAGGAGCTGCGCAGCGTCGCGCGCGGTACGGAGAACCTGCTGCCGGCGATCCGCCAGGCTTTGAAAGACCGCTGCTCGCTGGGCGAGGTCTGCGGCGCGATGCAGGACGTCTTCGGGCGCTACGCGCCGACGTTCTGAGCCGTCTTCGGGCTAGCGCCCGCGCCACTCGGCGCCGCCTTCGTGCAGTGCTGCGATGCCTCCGCCCGAGACACCGGTTAGGGTTCGCGCCGTGTTTCTCGCCGTCGCCTTCTTCGAAGTCGTGCTGGCCGTACATATCCTCGCCGTCGTCGTGGCCTTCGGCGCGACCTTCGCCTACCCGGTGCTCTTCGCGGCCGTCGCCCGGGCCGACCCACGCGCGCTGCCGGCGGTCTACCGCGCCGCGCACGCCGTTAGCCGCAAGGTCATCACGCCGGGACTCGCGGTGGTGGTGATCTGCGGCATCTACCTCGCCTCCAAACTGGAAGTGTGGGAAACCTTCTACGTCCAGTGGGGGCTCGGCGTGGCGATCGTCATCGGCGCCGTCGAGGGGGCCTTCATGGGGCCCACCGAGCGGCGCCTGATCGAACAGACCGACCACGACGTGGCGACCGCCGGCGACGGGCCGGTTGTGCTCAGCGCCGAGCACGACATCTTGTTTCGTCGCGTGGGCATGGTGGGCGCGGTGATGGACCTGCTGGTGGTGCTCACCATCTACTTCATGGCCACCCACACGGGCGGCTAGGCTCTCCGCGGCGGATGGCAGTCGCGCCTCTGGCTGTGGCCTCAACGCAGCGGCCCGCCCACGCCCACCTACGCGCCCGCTTATATAGAAACAATTTAGTCACCCTGCCCATTCCACCTGTTGGACCCAGCACCGCCGCGGTACCCTGAGCAGACGATGAACAACGGGTATCAAACGACCAGCGAGGGCTATCGAGTGGCGGTCGTCGGCGCCACCGGGCAGGTCGGCACGCTGCTGCTGCGCCTGCTGGTCGAGCGCTCCTTTCCGCTGCGCGAGATCGTCCCGTTCGCCTCCGCGCGCTCCGCCGGACGGGAACTGGAGGGCTTCGGCACGGTCCAGCCGCTCTCCGAGGAGACCATCCAGGGCTTCGACCTGGCGATCTTCTCCGCCGGCGGTGCCGTCTCGGGCGAATGGGCGCCGCGCTTCGTGGCCGCCGGGGCGACGGTGATCGACAACTCCTCCCACTGGCGCATGCACGACGACGTGCCGCTCGTCGTCAGCGAGGTCAACCCCGAGGCGCTGGAGCACCACCGGGGCATCGTCGCCAACCCCAACTGCTCCACGATGCAGATGGTCGTCGCGCTGAAGCCGCTCTACGACGCCGCCGGCATCGAACGCCTGGTGATCGCCACCTACCAGGCCGTCTCGGGCACCGGCCGCCGCGCGGTGGAAGAGCTGCTGGACCAGACCCACGCGCTGCTGCACGGCCAGCCGCCCCCCGCGCCCAGCTCCTACGCCCACCAGATCGCCTTCAACGCGCTCCCCCACGCCGGCTCTTTCGCCGAGGGCGACGACCACACCGACGAGGAGCGCAAGCTGATCGACGAGACTCGCAAGATCCTCGGCGACCCCGCGATCGGAATCTCCGCCACCTGCGTGCGCGTGCCGGTGCTGACCGGCCACTCCGAGGCCGTCAACGTGCAGACGAGCCGCCCCCTCTCCCCCGCCCGCGCGCGCCAGCTGCTGGCCGAGGCGCCGGGCGTGGTGGTGATCGACGACCCCCCCGCCGCGCGCTACCCGCTGGCGATCGAGGCCGCCGAACAGGACGCCGTGCTCGTCGGACGCATCCGCCGCGACCCCGGCCACAGCCGCGCGCTGGACCTATGGGTGGTCGCCGACAACCTGCGCAAGGGCGCCGCCACCAATGCTGTGCAGCTGGCGGAGTTGCTGGTCGCGCGCGGCCTGCTTGCACCCAGCAGCGCGCAGACGGCCGCCTGACGGCCACCTGAGGAGTCGGCGGCGCATGGAAGGTCGGCGGGCTTCGGGAAGGAGTCCCGCACCGGCGCTCGAACAGATCGGCGATGGACATCGAAGCCCAACGCACCCTTGTGAAGTCCCCGCCCGAGCTGTGGGCGCTCCTCAGCGACGCCGAGTCGCTGGGGCGCCACCTTGTCGAGTTCGGCGAGGTTCACATCGTGAGCACCGAGCCGGAGAGCGCCATCGCCTGGGAGGGCGAGGGCGTCACGGGCACGGTGCAGCTGATGGCCTCGGGCTGGGGCACGAAGGTCACGTTGACCGCCACCCGTCAGCCTCCGGACCCGCCCGCACCGGAGCCTGAGCCCACGCCCGAGCCGGTCGCCGAATCTGAGCCCGTGGTCGAGCCGCAGCCGACGGTCGAGCCTGAGCCCAAGGTCGGGTTCTTCGCCCGCATCTTCCGCCGCAGGAAACCCAAGGCGGCGAATGAGCCTGTGCCGGTGGTCGCGTCTGAGACGGTGGTCGAGCCTGAGGCGGAGCCCGAGGCACCCGCGCCGGAGCAGCCGGACCTCGCGGCCGAACTGCAGGCGCTCGAAGAGTCGCTGGCGGCGGAGACCACCGCCGTGCTCAGCGCCGTGCTGGACCGCCTCGGCGCGGCACACCACCGGCCGTTCTCGCGCGCCTGACGCCCGCCTAGAAACAGCGCTTGACGGCCGCCGGATAAGATCCGCGCCGATGCGTGAAAAGGCACCGGAGACCTACGAGGAGAAGCTGGCCCAGCTGCAGGAGCTGCGCGAAGCCGCGCTGCACAGCGCGCCCGAGGCCGAGGAGAAGCAGCACGCGCGCGGCAAGTACACCGCGCGTGAGCGCGTGGAAAAACTGCTCGACCCCGGCAGCTTCCAGGAGCTCGACACCTTCGTGCGCCACCGCACGTATGAGTTCGAGATGCAGAAGAACCGACCCTGGGGCGACGCCGTCGTCACCGGACACGGCACGATCGATGGGCGCACCGTGTGCGTGTTCAGCCAGGACTTCACCGTCTTCGGCGGCTCGCTGGGCGAGGTGATGGGCGAGAAGATGTGCAAGATCATGGACCTGGCGGCCAAGATCGGCTGCCCGATGATCGGCATCAACGACAGCGGCGGCGCGCGCATCCAGGAGGGCGTCGTCTCGCTCGGCTCCTACGGCGACGTGTTCCTGCGCAACGTGCGCTGCTCGGGCGTGATCCCCCAGATCAGCCTGGTGATGGGGCCGTGCGCGGGAGGCGCGGTGTACTCGCCCGCGATCACCGACTTCATCTTCATGGTCAAAGAGACCTCGCACATGTTCATCACCGGCCCTGACGTGATCAAGACCGTCACCGGCGAGGAAGTGGGCTTCGAGGAGCTGGGCGGGGCGATGTCGCACAACACCAAGTCCGGCGTCGCCCAGTTCGCCTCAGAGGACGAGGACGCCTGCCTGGAGGACTGCCGCTATCTGCTGTCGTTCCTGCCCTCCAACAATCTCCAAATGACGCCGCGCGTGCAGCCCAGCGACGACCCGCTGCGGATGGACCCCGAGCTCGACCACGTCGTCCCGGACAACCCCAACAAGCCCTATGACATGCGGGGCGTGGTGCGCCTGATCGTCGACGACGGCGAGTTCTACGAGGTGCACGAGCACTACGCGAAGAACATCATCTGCGGCTTCGCGCGCCTGGACGGCTGGACCATCGGCATCGTCGGCAACCAGCCCGCCCAGCTGGCGGGGGTGCTGGACATCGACGCCTCCGCCAAGGCCGCTCGCTTCGTACGCACCTGTGACGCGTTCAACATCCCGCTGCTGACGTTCTGCGACGTGCCCGGCTTCCTGCCCGGCACCGCCCAGGAGTGGGGCGGCATCATCCGCCACGGCGCGAAGCTGCTGTACGCGTTCGCCGAGGCCACCGTGCCGAAGGTCACCATCATCACGCGCAAGGCGTACGGCGGCGCGTACGACGTGATGTCCTCCAAGCATCTGGGCGCGGACTTCAACTTCGCCTGGCCCACCAGCGAGGTGGCGGTGATGGGGCCAGAGGGCGCGGTCAACATCATCTACCGCCGCGACATCGCCGCGAGCCCCACGCCCGACGAGCGCCGCCAGACGCTGATGGCCGACTACAAGGCGCGCTTCGCCAACCCCTACACGGCAGCCGAGCGCGGGTACATCGATGACGTGATCGTGCCGCACGAGACGCGCCCGCGGCTGATCATCGCGTTGCAGACGCTGCAGACCAAACGCGAGCCGGGCCCGAAGCGCAAGCACGGCAACATCCCCTTATAAGGAGGAGGGCCGCCCGGAGGGCGGCCAGCGGGCCGCGTTGTGGGGAATCGGACGCGCGGAGGAGCGCTACCGGGAGACGCGCCGGCCGCGCGCTTCGCCGAGGCGAAGCCACCACGGGTAGGTCAGGAACAGCAGCGCGGCGACAACATGGGTGCGCCGACTCGCGTGGCGGAAGTCAAAGCGGAAGACCCCCGAGTTGAGCATCCAGTCGCGGCCGTCCTGCGCGCGGCAGGCCTGCCAGATGCGCCTGGTCCAGGGGAGGTTCAGATACAGCGAGACGCTCGTCGCCAAGAAGGCAGTGGCGGTCGCTGTGTGCAGCACACGCGCAACGGGAGCCTGCTCGTCGGGCATCAGGCGGCCGTAGGCCTTGCCGGTCGCATACAGCCAGGGAGGGTCGATCAGGAAGGACATGGGCGCTCCAGCAGATGGTATGCCAGGCGCGTGGCGAGCGCCATGATCGTGATCTGCGGGTTGACGCCCAGGGCGGAGGGCACGACGCTGCCGTCCGCTACGTACAGGCCCTGCACGCCGTGCACCTGCAGGTTGGAGTCCACCACGCCGCGCGCCGGGTCGGCGTCCGCGCGCGCGGTGCCCAAGGGGTGGAAGGCGAACAGGCGCAGGTCCTTGGCGCGTACCCGCTCGGGCGGCACACCGGGGGGTAGCGGCAGGTAGACCTCGCGCGCGCCGGCGCTCTCAAACAGCTCCTGCACGTGGCGCAGCCCGCGGCGAAAGCGGGCTAGGTCGCGCTCTTCGAGGTCGTAGGTGATCCATGGCCTGCCGCCCACGCTGCGCACGCGCCCGCGCGAGGAGTCGCTGACCATCAGGCCCATCTGCGCCAGGTTGCGGTAGGAGCGCATCGCCCGCGCGTGGCGCTCACCCTGCAGAGGCAGCGCGGCTGCGGCGTAGGAGGGTGGCCCGGCGATGGTCTCGAACACGATGCCCTCGTCCGCCCACTCGTCCACGAAGAAGCTCTGGGGCACGCCGCGGGCCATGTCCACCACCTCATCCATCAGCGCAAACGCGGCGGTAGCGGGGTGCACCGAGAGGTTGGCGCCCAACTGGCCTGAGGCGTCGCCGATGCCACTGGCGGCGAGCAGCAACGGCGTGTGGATCGTGCCCGCGGAGACCACCACGCTGGAGGCCCGAACGTCTATCTGGCCGGCCCGCACGCCATGCACCTGCCCGCCGCGCACCTCGATCCGCTCCACCTTCACGTCGGTGAGAACCTGCGCTCCAGCACGCTCCGCGCGCGGCACATAGGTGATGCCGGTGTGCTGCTTGGCCGAGGTGGGGCAGCCGAAGGCGCAGACCCCCGAGCCGACGCAGCCGCGCGCGTTGCGGCGTAGATAGCCGTGCGACCACCCCAGCCGCTCGGCGCCACGGCGGGCCACCTCGGCGTTGGCGCCCGCCAGCTCAGGCGTGACCTCGCTCACCGAAAGCGCCCGCTCGACGCGCCGGAAACAGTGTGCGAGTGTTTCCGAGTCCAGCTGCAACCCGAACTCCTGGCGCCAGCGTTCGAGCACGTGCACGGGCGTGCGAAAGCAGGTGCCGGAGTTGACGAGCGTGGTGCCCCCCAAGCCGCTGCCGAGCGGCAGCACGATCGGTGGTGTGCCGAGCGTGAGCGTCTGAGCGCCGTCGCGGTAGAGCTGCCCGAGCATCTGCGCAGGGCGTGCGGTGAAGCCATCGGGGTCGTGCCAGGGGCCCTGCTCCAGCAGCACAACCTTGGCGCCTCCCTCGGCCAGCTCGGCCACGACCACCGCGCCGCCGGCGCCGGCGCCGATCACGCAGATATCGGCGTCGATCCTCATGGGCGCCCCTCCGCGCGGCGCAACGCCCGTCCACGCGCGATCACGGCTTCCGCGTCCCAGCCGAGAGCGCGCGCCACCACCGGATCCTCATAGCAGTCCATCGCCAGCAGGGAGCGCCCCACCTGGGCCAGCGGCGGGACGCGATTCAACAGGGCTGCCCCACGTGGACGAGCAGCCAACGCAAGCACCATGCGTAGGCCCATGCGCTGGGGCTGCGGGGCCGCGGCGATGAATTCATCAAGCGGCCTATCCACACAGCCAGTCTAAACTGCGCCCATGCCCAACCGCCGACCTCAGCTGGAAATGACCGCCCCCACGGCCTCGCCGGAGGAGGCCGCCGCGATCGTCGCGGCGCTGGAGTGGTTCATGCGTGACACTGCGCCGGCACTGGCGCCGCAGCCGGCGCCTCCCGATCCGTGGCGCTGCGCGGCGCTGCGTGAAGGGGTCGAGCGCGAGCCGGAACCTGTCGATACGGAAAATACCTGAAAGGCACTAGGCTTTATGTATATTGTGAGTGGCATATGAGCGTGACGGCGGAGCACAGCAACGGCAAGGGCACCCTGGCCGACCCGGAGGTCTACGAGAACGTCCCGGGGCACATCATTCCGATCCTGCAGCGCGAGTACGAGGACTTCAAGACCGAGGCGGGCAAGTACCTGGCCGGCGACACGCCCGAAGACGAGTTCATCAAGTTCCGCCTCAAGCAGGGCGTCTACGGCCAGCGCCAGCCCGACGTGCAGATGATCCGCGTGAAGCTGCCCTTCGGCGGCGTCACGCCCGAGCAGCTGGAGAGCTTCGCCGGGGTGATCGAGAAGTACGTGCCGCTGCGCAAGGGCCACATCACGACCCGCCAGAACATCCAGATGCACCACATCCCGCTGCCCGACGCCGAGAGGGCGATCCGCGAGCTGGGCGAGTCGGGGCTCTCCAGCCGCGAGGGGTGCGGCAACACCGTGCGCAACGTCACCGGCGACCCCTGGGCGGGGGTGGCCAAGGACGAGCTGTTCGACCTGACTCCCTACGTGGGCGCGTACGTGCGGTACTTCGTGCGCCACCCCACCACGCAGGCGATGCCGCGCAAGATCAAGACGTCCTTCGATGGCAGTCCTCGCGACCGCGCGATCAGCGGCATCCATGACATTGCCTTCCGCGCCCGCGTGAAGCCCTCCGATGACCCCGAGTCCGGCGATCCCACCCACCCCAACGAGGTGCGCGGCGTGCAGATCCTGGTCGGCGGCGGCACCTCGATCATGCCGCGCGTGGCTCCCGTGCTGTACGAGTTCGTGGAGCTCGACAACGGCGACTACCTGCGCATCGCCGAGGCCGTCTTCCGCATCTTCGACCGCCAGGAGTGGCTGCGCGTGAACCGCGCAAGGGCGCGCATCAAGGTGTTCGTGGACAAGTACGGCATCGATGAGCTGCGCAACCAGGTCGAGGAGGAGCTGAGGGGCGAGTGGGTCGCAGAACGCGACTTCAGCGTCGAGCACCGCCTGTTCCTCGACGACGAGGAAGGGGGCGCACCCGCGCCGCCCACCGCCTACGGGAGCCCCAACGACGACCTCTCGGAGTTCGAGCGCTTCCGCCGGGCCAACGTGCAGCAGCAGAAGCAGGAGGGCTTCGTCACGGTCGAGGCGAAGATCACGCGCGGCGACCTCACGCCCGAGCAGTTCCGCGGGCTGGCGGAGATCATGCGCAAGCACTCCGGTGGATACGCCCGCACCACCGTGCAGCAGAACCTCGTGCTGCGCTGGGTGCGCGAGGAGAGCGTCTACGACGTGTGGCAGGCGCTGCGCGAGCTGGGCCTCGGCGACGCGGGCGCACGGGAAATCGACGACGTCGTCTCGTGCCCCGGCACCGACTCCTGCAAGCTCGGGATCACGAGCTCGATGGGCGTCAACCAGGCCGTGCAGGAGCGCGTCGAAGCGATGAACCTGAGCGACCCCCTCACACGCCAGATCCACATCAAGATCAGCGGCTGCCCCAACGGCTGCGGGCAGCACCACGTCGGCGCGATCGGGTTCACGGGCGCGTCGATCAAGGTCGGCGAGCACACCATCCCCGCCTACATACCCCACGTGGGCGGCGTGTTCGAAGGCGGCGAGGTCAAGTTCGGCCAGCGCCTGAAGCTGCGCCTGCCTTCCAAGCGCGTGCCCGAGGCGGTCGAGCGGTGGGTGCGCCACTACGAGGCGGCCCGCAACGAGGGTGAGACGTGGAACGAGTTCGTCGAGCGCGTCGGCGGCCCCGAGCTGGAAGGGCTCGTCAAGGAGCTGTCGCTGCCGGTCGAGTTCAGCATCGAGACGATGAACGACTTCATCGACTGGAACCGCAACGTGCCCTTCCAGGTGATCCGCGGAGAGGGCGAGTGCGCGGTCTGAGCGAGACCCAGCCCCTCGCGGCAGAGCCGGCGCAGAGCGCAACCGGCAGCCCGCCCACGCCCACGCAGACCCTGACGGCGACCCTGCGTGAGGCGGTGCAGCGCCACGGCGAGCGCGCCGTGCTGCTGTGCAGCTTCCAGAAGGAGGAGTCGGTGCTGCTGGACGAGCTGCTGCGCATCGGCGACGGACAGACGCCCGTGAGAATCGTGACGATCGACACCGGGGTACTGTTCGGAGAGACGCTGCAGACGTGGCGCGCCTTCGAGGAGCGCTACGGCGTAAGCATCGAGGTGTACGACGCCAGTCGCCCGGAGGCCGAGGGCGGGCCATGGACGGGTCCGCAGGACTGCTGCTCGGTGGCCAAGGTGGCGGCGCTGGAGCGCGCCCTGCACGGCGCGGAGGGCTGGATCACGGGGATCCGTCGCGAGCAGGGACCGACGCGCGCGCAGACCGAGCTGATCGAGCACGACGAGCAGCGGCACATCTGGAAGTACAACCCGCTGGCGCAGTGGACCGAGAAGGACCTGTGGCGGCGGATCCACGAGCGCCAGCTGCCCTATAACCCGCTGCACGACCAGGGGTACGCCTCGATCGGCTGCGCGCCCTGCACCCAGCCGGGCAGCGGCCGCGAGGGCCGTTGGGCAGGCAGCGAGAAGACCGAGTGCGGATTGCACGTCATCGAGCCGGCGCTGAGAGCCTGAAGCCGATGAGCGTGGCGGCAAGACCCCAGCTGAGTCACCTGCGCGCGCTGGAGAGCGAGGGTATCCACGTGATGCGCGAGGTGGCGGCGGAATTCGAGAATCCGGTGCTGCTGTTCAGCGGCGGCAAGGACTCGATCGTGCTGTTGCGCCTGGCCGAGAAGGCCTTCCGCCCAGCCCCCTTCCCCTTCCCGCTGATGCACGTGGACACCGGTCACAACTTCCCCGAGGTGATCGAGTTCCGCGACCGGCGCGTAGCCGAGCTGGGCGAGCGGCTGATCGTGGCGAGCGTGCAGGAGTCGATCGACAGCGGACGCGCGGTCGAGGAGACGGGCCCGCGCGCGTCGCGCAACCGCCTGCAGACCGTGACCCTGCTCGACGCGATCGCCGAGCACGGCTTCGACGCAGCCTTCGGCGGAGCCCGGCGCGATGAGGAGCGCGCGCGCGCAAAGGAGCGGATCTTCTCCTTCCGCGACGACTTCGGCCAGTGGGACCCCAAGAACCAGCGCCCGGAGCTGTGGAACCTCTACAACGGGCGCATCAAGAAGGGCGAGAACGTGCGCGTGTTCCCGCTCTCCAACTGGACCGAGCTCGACGTGTGGGAGTACATCGACCAGGAGCAGCTGGAGGTGCCCTCGATCTACTTCGCGCACGAGCGCGAGGTGTTCAAACGCGACGGGATGCTGTACGCCTGGCGCGAGGGCACCGAGCTGATCGACGGCGAGGAGGTCGTCTCCGAGACCGTGCGCTACCGCACCGTGGGTGACATGAGCTGCACAGGGGGCGTGCGTTCGCAGGCGGCGACCCTGGAGGAAGTCGTGCTGGAGATAGCGGCGACGCGGATCACCGAGCGCGGCGAGACCCGCGCGGATGACCGCGTGTCTGAGGCGGCGATGGAGGACCGCAAGAAGGCCGGATACTTCTAGTGACCCTGGATCTCCTCCGCTTCACCACGGCCGGCTCGGTCGATGACGGCAAGAGCACGCTGATCGGCCGGCTGTTGTACGACTCAAAGCAGGTGTTCGAGGACCAGCTCGAACACGTCGCCCAGGCGAGCGTGCGCCGCGGCGGGGAAGGGACGCTGGACCTGGCGCTACTGACCGACGGGCTGCGCGCCGAGCGCGAGCAGGGGATCACGATCGATGTGGCCTACCGCTACTTCGCGACAGCAAAGCGACGCTTCATCATCGCCGACTGCCCGGGGCACCAGCAGTACACGCGCAACATGGTGACGGGCGCCTCCACCGCGGACCTGGCGGTGATCCTGCTGGACGCGCGCAAGGGGGTGCTGGAGCAGTCCAAGCGCCACGCCTTCATCAGCGCGCTGCTGGGCATCCCGCACGTGGTGGTGGCGGTCAACAAGATGGACCTGGTGGAGTACTCGCAGGAGCGCTTCGATGAGCTGGTGGTGGAGTTCGCCGGGTTCGCGGCCAAGCTGGGCGGCAGGGCCAAACTCGTGTACCTGCCGATCTCAGCTCTGGAGGGCGACAACGTCGTGGAGCGCTCGCCGCGGATGGACTGGTACGACGGTCCGCCGCTGTTGGAGATGCTGGAGCAGGTCGAGGTGGCCTACGACCACCCCAACGACACCCCGGCCCGCTTCCCGGTGCAGTGGGTGATCCGACCAGCGGCCACCACCCAGAGCGGCGAGGACTACCGCGGCTACGCCGGCCAGCTGGCCAGCGGCGCGCTGCGGGCCGGCGAGGAGGTCATGGTGCTGCCGGGGAGACAGCGCACGCGGATCGCCGCGATCGATACCTACGACGGCCCGCTGGAGGAGGCGGTGGCGCCGATGTCGCTGACGCTGCGCCTGGAGGACGAGCTGGACGTCTCGCGCGGCGAGCTGATCTGCCACCCCGAGCAGGCCCCGACAGTGGCGCGCGAACTGCAGGCCGACGTGTGCTGGCTGAACGAGCGCCCGCTACGTCCGCGGGGGCGCTACCTGATGAAGCACACCTCGCGCCACGCCACGGCGGTGGTCGAGGAGCTGTACGACCGCGTCGACGTGCACACGCTGGAGCGCACCGACAGCCCGCAGGAGCTGGCGCTCAACGACATCGGCCGGGTGCGCCTGCGCACGAGCGTGCCGCTGGCGTTCGACCCGTACCGCGGCAACCGGCGCACCGGCAGCTTCATCCTGATCGACGAGGCGAGCAACGAGACCGTCGGGGCCGGACTCGTCGTCCACGCCGAAGATTGACGTCGTTTCCGATTTCTTCACGAAGAACTTGGCCGAAAGTCCGCTCGCGGAACAACGATGACAGAGCCAAAAATGAGCCCTCTTTGTGCAAACGTACAAATTTTCTCGAAAATTCGTGCAATTGAACATTGACGTGGCGGCTCAAAACAGGTACTAGTTAGCTGTATTCTAAATGACCGAACGTCTCGGTCAAAGGGCCTGCGAGCCAAGCTGGTGTGACGACCCCCCAGTGTCGTCCACCCAGGCAGGCAGGGCGCCGAACGCGAAAGCGTGCCAGGGCGGCGCTCAAAGCTCGCGTCCGGGGTTTGTGGAGCGCTTGCCCCGGACGCGAGCATGCCTGCCGTCTGAGGGCCGATGGCCTTCGCTCGCTGCGTCCGACCCTCCGAATTCCGCACCACAGAGCCAAGCCGGCGGGGTCACAGCCCCCCGCCCGCGACGCACGGGGCGGGCGCAAACCACTAATCTGCCGCCCTCGTGTTCACGAAGGTCCTGGTAGCCAACCGCGGCGAGATCGCCGTGCGCATCATGCGAGCGCTGGAGGAGATGGGGATCGCCTCGGTCGCCGTGTACTCCGAGCTCGATCGCGATGCTCTGCACGTGGGGCGGGCCGGGGAGGCCTACAACCTCGGCGAGGGGCCGGCGGCGGAGAACTACCTGAGCATCGAGAAGATCCTCGATGTGGCCAAGCGGGCCGGCGCCGAGGCGATCCACCCCGGATACGGGTTTCTGGCCGAGAACGCGCCGTTTGCGCAGGCGTGCGAGGAAGCTGGCGTGGTCTTCATCGGGCCGCCTGCCAGCGCGATCGAAGCGATGGGGTCCAAGACGCGGGCGCGCGAGCTGATGCAGGCCGCGGGCGTGCCGATCGTGCCGGGCACGACCGAGCCGGTGGCCACCGTCGCCGATGCGCTGAAGATCGCCAAGGGCGAGATCGGGTTCCCCGTTGCGGTGAAGGCCTCAGGTGGCGGCGGCGGAAAGGGCTTTCGCGTCGCGCTGGTGGAGGAGGAGCTGGAGGGCGCCTTCGAGGGGGCCAGCCGCGAGGGCGAGAAGTTCTTCTCCGACCCGACCGTGTATCTGGAGCGCTACCTGCCCGACCCCCGCCACGTCGAGGTGCAGGTGCTGGCCGACCGCCACGGCAATGTGATCCACCTGGGCGAGCGCGACTGCTCGATCCAGCGCCGCCACCAGAAGGTGATCGAGGAGTCTCCCGCGCCGGAGTGGGTCGTGGACGAGGAGATGCGCGAGCGCATCGGGCAGATCGGCGTGGAGGCAGCGCGCGCCGTGGACTATGTGGGAGCGGGCACGATCGAGGGTCTCCTCTCGGCACGCCCCGACCAGCCGCCGGAGTACTTCTTCTTGGAGATGAACACGCGCGTGCAGGTCGAGCACTGCGTGACGGAGATGACCACGGGCGTGGACATCGTCAAGGAGGGCATCCGCGCCGCTGCGGGCGAGCTGCTGGCCTACAAACAGCAGGACATCCAGCTGCGCGGGCACGCGATCGAGTGCCGCATCAACGCCGAGGACGCCTCCAGGAACTTCGCGCCGGCGCCGGGGAAGATCGGCGCCTACCGCGAGCCGAGCGGCCCGGGCGTGCGCGTGGACTCGGGCGTGGGGGCAGGCGGGGAAGTCTCGCCGATGTACGACCCGATGGTGGCCAAGCTGATCGTGTGGGACGCCGACCGCGCGCAGGCCACCAGGCGGATGCTGCGGGCGCTGGGGGAATACGAGATCGAGGGCCTGAAGACGCTGATCCCCTTCCATCAGGCGCTGCTGGCAACCGAGCAGTGGGCGCGGGGGGAGACCTGCCGCGACCTGCTGGAGGACAAGCAGTGGCTGAAGACGCTCGCCTTCGAGGCACCACTCCCGCCGGGCGACGGCGAGGGCGAGGGCGAAAAGGTCGAGCAGACCTACGCCGTGGAGGTGTCCGGCCGGCGCTTTGACGTGCGCGTCGTGGGCGACCCGCCGGCGGGCGGCGTGCTGGGCGGCGGTGGCGCGGCAAACGGCACTGGGCAACCGGCCGGACGCAAGGCGCCCAAGCGCGGCGAGCGCAAGTCCTCCTCCGCCGGGGGGCCGGACACCCTCCCCTCGCCGCTGCAGGGCAACATGTGGAAGGTGCTGGTCAAGCAGGGTGACACCGTGCAGGAGGGCCAGCTGCTGTGCATCATCGAGGCGATGAAGATGGAGAACGAGATCACGGCCCACAAGGCCGGGACGATCGCCGAGTTGCCGATCGAAGAGGGCGCCCCGATCGCCGCGGGCGCCCCGATCGCGACGATCAAAACTGAGCCTGCCGAGTAGCGACGGGCTCCCCGCGGACCCCAGTCCGCATTCTTTGTTTCCAGCTGCTTGACGGTCAGCGGGCCATCGGCCACAGTGTCAGGCGTTCTGCTATTTGGACGGATCGCCCTCGTGGAAGGGCCATAAACCCCTGCACAGATAAACCCGAAACCGATGAGCACAAGCACCCAGAGCACCCTGGCGACCGACGAGCGGAGCGACCCGACGTACCTGATCTCGGTGGTGATTCCCTGCCTGAACGAGGCCGAGAACATCGAGCAGTGCGTCATCACGGCGCTCGCAGCGATGGAGCTGGCGGAAATCGCCGGCGAGGTGATCGTCGCCGACAACGGCTCGGAGGACGCGAGCGCCGAGTTGGCCGAGCTGGCGGGGGCGCGCGTAGTGCACGAGCCGCTGCGCGGCTACGGCAGCGCGTACCTGGCCGGGTTCGCCGCCGCGCGCGGGCGCTACATCGTGATGGCCGACGCCGACCTCACTTACGACTTCAACGAGATCCCCCGCTTCCTCGCGGAGCTGCAGGCGGGCGCGGACATGGTGATCGGCGATCGCATGAGCAACATCCACCCCGGCGCGATGCCCTGGCACCACCGCTACATCGGCAACCCGCTGCTGTCGCGGTTCCTGAACCTGCTGTTCCACACCGGGGTCAGCGACGCCCACTGCGGCATGCGGGCCTTCCGCAGCGAACACCTCCAGCGCCTGGACCTGCGCACCACCGGCATGGAGTTCGCCTCGGAGATGGTGGTGCGCGCGGCGCAGGCGAAACTCGACATCCGCGAGCTGCCGATCGAGTACCACCCCCGCGGCGGGGAGTCCAAGCTGTCGAGCTTCCGCGACGGCTGGCGGCACCTGCGGTTCCTGATCCTGCACTCCCCCAAACACCTGTTCATCATCCCGGGCGCCGTCATCTTCACCGTCGGCGGGCTGATCTGCGTGACGGTGCTGGCGCACGTCGACGTGCTCGGCCGCCAGTGGGAAGTGCACACGCTGATCGGCGGCTCACTGCTGCTGATCGTCGGCGCGCAGATCGTCAGCCTGGGCCTGTGCGCGCTGGCCTACGCCACGTACTTCATGGGCGAGCAGGATCCCTGGTTCGAGCACATGCGCGCGCGCTACCGACTCGAGCACGGGCTGATGCTCGGCGCCGCCGTGATCTTCCTGGGGCTGGCGATGCTCGTCGTGGTCGTGCTGGAGTGGGTCCACGCCGGCTTCGGCAGCCTGGCGCAGGAGCGGGTGGCGATCGCGGCCGCCACGCTGGTGGTCCTGGGCATCCAAATCGCCTTCTCCTCGTTCCTGCTCAGCATCCTCGGGTTGAGGCGGAAATAGTGCGCGTGCGGATCGCACTCGCCGTCTGCCTGGCGCTCACGGCGATCGCTGTGGCGGTGAGCCTGGCGCACTCGCCGATGGTGCTCGCGGGGACCGATGGAACCCCGCTGCCGACCGAAGTGGGGGCGACCTTCGCCCCGGACACCGTCTGCCAGCCCGACGAGGTGCTGCCGCGCGGCACGACCGTCATCCGCATGTCGCTGCTCTCGCTGCTTGGCCCACGGATCAAGCTGTGGGCAACGGCCGGCGGACAGACCATCACCACCGGTGAGATTGGCTACGGCTGGACCGGCACGGTGGTGGGGGTGCCGGTGAAGCCGCTCTCGCGGACCTACTCCAACGTGACCGTCTGCTTCTCGCTGGCCAAGCGCCAGCAATTGGTGAACTTCCGGGGCGCCACCACCACGCACGCGCCGGCGGTGAGCAACGGCACCCAGGTCCTGCCCGGGCGGATCAGGATCGAATACCTGCGGCCCGGAAAAGAACCGTGGCTGTCCCTCGCGCTGCCGACGGCGCGGCGCATCGGGCTGAGCGTGGGCGGTGGCGGAGGGATCGTGCTGGTGCCCTTCGCGCTTCTGCTGCTGATGGGGAGCCTCACCTCGTGGCTGATGGTGCGTGATCTGGGATGAGCAAGCGCTCGGCAGCGAGAGCCACCAAAGAGCCGCCCAAGCAGGCGTCGGGAACGAGCACCAGGCGCTCGCGGTCCAACGGCAGCACCATCGAGGCTCCCGTACGCAAGCCCCCCAGCCGGCCGCGGCGCCCCACCGCAGTGCGGACGAGGGCGGCGAGAGCGCGTGCGAACGCGAGCCTGTCGGCGCGCGCGATGGCGAGCATTCGCCGCGTGCCGAGGACGGCCTGGGTGTGCGCGGTGGTGGCGATCGCCAACTGCGTGAGCTGGGCGATCCTGATTCCCCCGCTGCAGGGACCGGACGAGCAGGCGCACTTCGCCTACGTCCAGCAGCTCGCGGAGAACGGCAAGATGCCAACCGGCTCCTCCGAAGAAAACTACTCGCCCGAGGAGCTGACGGCGATGCGCGACCTGGAATTCGGGGAAACGATCCTCAACCCCGCCACCGACGCCGTGCCCTCCCGCGAACGGCGCGAAAAACTGCTGCACGACCTTTCGCAGCCGCTCTCGCGCAAAGGCGACGGCAGCGTCGGGGTGGCGGCCTCCGAGCCGCCGCTGTACTACGCGATGCAGACGATCCCCTACGCGATAGGTGCTGGCGACAGCATGCTCACCCAGCTGACGCTGATGCGGCTGTTCTCGGCGCTGCTGACGGGCCTGACGGCGCTGTTCGTGTTCATGTTCGTGCGCGAGGCGCTGCCCGCAACCCCCTGGGCGTGGACGGTGGGCGGGTTGTGCGCCGCGCTGTCGCCACTGCTGGGGTTCGTCGGCGGCTCGATCGACCCCGACGCGCTGCTGTTCGTGGTATGCGCAGCGCTGTTCTACTGCCTCGCGCGGGCCTTCCGGCGGGGGTTCGAGCCGCGCATCGCGGCGGCGATCGGCGCGGTGGTGGCCACGGGCATACTGACCAAGGTCAACTTCGTCGCACTGGTCCCGGGCGCCTTCCTCGGGATGGTCCTGCTGACCCTGCGCGCAGCGCGCATCTCGCGGCACGAGGCGTACCGCTCGCTGGCGCTGGCCTGCGGGATCGCCGGCAGCCCGGTGCTCGTGTACATCCTGATCAACCTCACCTCGCACAAAGCGCTGCTGGGCATCGTGTCGGGCTCGATCACAGGCGTCGCCAACCACAAACTGTCCGCCGAGGTGAGCTACATCTGGCAGTTCTACCTGCCGCGCCTGCCGGGGATGCCCAAAGACTTCCCGGGGATCGTCCCGCTGTGGAACATCTGGTTCAAAGGGCTCATCGCCCGCTACAACTGGCTGGAGACCTCTTTCCCGGGCTGGGTGTACAAGGCCGCGCTGATCCCGGCCGCCATGATCGCCGGGCTGTGTGCGCGGGAGCTGTATACGGGGCGGGCGGAGCTGCGCAGGCGCCTGCCCGAGCTGGCCGTCTACGGCGCCATGCTGCTGGGGCTGATGGTGCTGCTGGCGGCGGCCTCCTTCGAATCCTTCCCGACGCTCAACGCGGGGGACTCAGAGCCGCGCTACTTCCTGCCGATGCTGGCCCTTGGAGCGGCGCTGCTGGCGCTGGCGGCGCGCGGCGCGGGAAAGCGCTGGGGGCCGGTAGCCGGGGTGGCGATCGTGGTGTTGATCCTCTGCCACAACGTGCTCAGTCAGCTGCTGGAGATCTCGCGCTACTACCACCCGCTGTAGCGGCCACGTTCTGCTCGTGCAGTTGCCGCTGCGCTCTGGTACGCCGCCCGGGAGGGAGCTGCGCATCGCCACCGTGCTCATCGAGGGCACTCAGGTAGGCAAGATCTTCCTCCAGCACCGCCAGCGCGCGGGTGCAGTCGAGGACGGGGCCGTGGCCGGGCACGACGTGCTCCGCCCTTTGCACCAGGGGCGCCAGCCGCTCGAGCGTCGCCCGATAGGCCTCCAGTGCGCCGTGGCCTTCACCGAAGAAGGGGATCTCGACGGCCGACAGGTAGTCACCGACTACCAGCACGCCCGCCCACGGGACCAACAGGGCCATGCCGTCAACCGTATGACCCTCCGCGGGATGCATCTCCAGCTCGTGCGGCCCGATCGCCAGGCGCCCCGGGACGGGGAAAGTCTGCAGCGCGCCGAGGGCAAGCGGGCCACGGTCGAGGTAGTACTGCTCGTCGAAGGCGCGCAGCTCGCGCTGGGCCTCGCCGGGCGCGGCGCCCAGACGCGCAACCGTGGTCTCCGCGCAGCCCAGTGAGGCCCCCGGGAAGGCGAGACGACCAAGCAGGTGGTCCCAATCGCCATGCGTGGCCAGCAGACCACTGAGATGCAGGCCGGCCTGCTCCAACACCGCGGGCAGCGCCTGCAGCTCCTGGGGTAGGACCGGCGAGTCGATCACGAAAGACTCCTCCTCGCCGCGCACAACCGTGCAGTTGGTCTGCCAGACCTGGCTGGTGAGCAGGATTACATCGGGGTGCAGAGAGACGACTCGCACTGGGTCCCCGGCCCGCCGCGCGACTCAGGCGATGCCGAGCAGCTTGGCGGCCTCGCGCAGGGTGGTGACTTCGGCGGTGGGCTTCTTCTGGGAGGAGTCCAGGGCCTCCTTGTGACGGTTGACCCAGATCACGGGGACGCGCGCCTTGAGGCAGGGAGCCACGTCGTGGTAGTAGCTGGAGGCGACGTGGACCCAGCCCTTTTTGGTCCCCATGCGCCTGGCGCACTCGGTGAAGTGAGCGGGGTCGGGCTTGTAGGAGCGCACCTGCTGCGCGGTGACCACGAGGTCGAAGTCGAGCGGGATGTGCCGGCGGGTCTGGCCCAGGAGCTTGTCGTCGATGTTGGAGAGCAGCCCCAGCTGGTACTTCTTGGCCAGCTTAGGTAGCTGGGTGGTGGTCTCCTTGAAGGGCTTCCAGCGCTGCACCGAGTCGGGCAGGAAGCCCGAGCGCGAGGGCTCCAGCGGCCAGTCGATGCGCTTGGCGATCTCCACGGCGGTGCGGCGCAGCACCTCCGCGTAGAGCTCGTAGGAACCGCTCTCGACTTCCCGGGAGATCTCGTTAAAGAGCGGCATCACGAGGCTGGGATCGAGCGCGAAGCCCTCCCGCTCGGCCTCCTTGGCGAAGGCGTCGAGGATTCCGCTCTCCCAATCGATCAGCGTGCCGTAGACATCGAATGTGACAAAGGTGACGTTCTTGGGGATGGGCATGAGGGCGCCATTATGACCTGCTGCCCCGCCGCGCGCGGTGCGGGGGCAGGTGGGAGCGGATTTCGGCTAGAGTCCCGCGCCGTCATGGACCTGCTCGAGTATCAAGGCAAGCAACTGTTCGCCCGCCACGGCCTGAAGGTGTCCGACGGCAAAGCCGTCACCACCGTCGAGGACGCAGCGGCGGCCGCGAACGAGATCGGCTACCCCGTGGTGGTCAAGGCCCAGGTGCTGATCGGCGGGCGCGGCAAGGCGGGCGGCGTGAAGCTGGCCGCTGAGGAGGCGCAGGCCCGCGAGCACGCCGGCAACATCCTGGGGATGGATATCCACGGCCACACGGTGCGTACGCTGTGGATCGAGCACGCCAGCGACATCGCCACCGAGTACTACGCCTCGGTGCTGCTCGACCGCTCGGCCAAGGCGCCGCTGGTGATGTTCAGCGTCGAGGGTGGCGTGGACATCGAAGAGGTCGCCGAGCAGACCCCGGAGAAGCTGATCCGCCACCACGTCGATGCGCTGCAGGGCCTCTCGCGTGAGGAGGCGATCGAGATCGCCACCAGGGGCCAGGCCGACGCGGACGTGATCGAGGGAGTGGCCGACGCGCTGGTGGCGCTGTACGAGGTGTGGCTGCAGGAGGACGCCACGCTGGCCGAGATAAACCCGCTGATCGTCACGCCCGAGCGCGAGGTCAGGGCACTGGACGCCAAGGTCTCCCTGGACGGCAACGCGCTGTACCGCCACCCCGAGAACCAGGGGCTCTCCGACGCCGAGAACGAGGACCCGATCGAGCGCCGCGCCCGTGAACAGGGCGTGCAGTACGTCAAGCTCGACGGCGACATCGGCATCCTCGGCAACGGCGCCGGCTTGGTGATGTCCACGCTCGACGTCGTAGCCCTCGCAGGCGGCCGCCCGGCGAACTTCCTCGACGCGGGCGGGGGCTCGGACGCCGCAAAGATCAAGCAGGCGGTGGAGCTGATCCTCGAGAACGACGCGGTCAAGGCAGTGCTGTTCAACATCTTTGGCGGCATCACCCGCTGCGACGAGGTCGCCAAGGGCCTGATCGCCGCGTTCGAGGAGATCCAACCGGCGGTGCCGTTCGTCGTTCGCCTGGACGGCACCAACGACGTCGCCGGGCGCGAGCTGCTGGCGCAGGCGGCGCTGCCCAATGTGCACCCCGCCAAGACAATGAACGAGGCGGCTGAGATGGTTGTCTCGCTGGCGGCAGGCGAGAGCATCGGAGTGGGTGCCTGATGGCGGTTCTGGTGGACAGCGACACGCGCCTGGCCGTTGCCGGAGTGACGGGCCGCGAGGGGAGCTTCCACACCCTCAACAACCGCTCCTACGGCACAAATGTGGTCGGCGGCGTAACCCCCGGCAAGGGCGGCCAGGACGTCGAGGGCATCCCCGTGTTCGACGACTGGGCGAGCGCGATGGAGCAGGCGCAGCCCAACACCGCGATGGTCTTCGTGCCCCCGCGCTTCGCCGCCGACGCGATCCTCGAGGCCGCCTCCGCCGGCGTGCGCCTGGTGATAACGATCACCGAGGGGATTCCCGCTCACGACGAGCTGCGCGTCTACAACACGCTGAAGCGAGACCGGGTGGGTGGGGAGCCTATTACCCGCCTGGTCGGCCCCAACTGCCCGGGCATCCTCTCGCCGGGTAGGGCCAACGTGGGCATCATCCCAGCGTCGTTCTTCAAGGAGGGCAACGTCGGCGTGGTGTCGCGCTCGGGCACACTGACCTACCAGATCGGCAACGAGATCGCCCAGGCCGGCTTCGGCTGCAGCTCGATCGTGGGTATCGGCGGCGACCCGGTGCCAGGGTCCTCCTTCGTGGACGTGCTGGAGCTCTTCCAGAACGACGAGCAGACCGAGCTGATCGTGCTCTCCGGGGAGATCGGCGGCAGCGCCGAGGAGGAGGCCGCGCAGTACATCGCCGAGCACGTCTCAAAGCCCGTGGTGGCCTACATCGCCGGCTTCACCGCACCTGCGGGCAAGCAGATGGGCCACGCCGGGGCGATCGTCTCGGGCTCGGCCGGCACCGCCGCCGCGAAGGCGCAGGCGCTGGAGGAGAAGGGCGTGCGCGTGGGACGCACCCCAACCGAGGTGGCGGAGCTGGCCGTGCAGATCTTGCGCGGCTGAGAGCCGCCGCTCACCACTCGCCGCTCGCAGCTTCCCCGTGCCGTGCCGGGACGAGCGATCCTCGGGGCACGTCCCGAGGCATCCATAACTCGCTCACAGAACATCAGAAACGAAAAGTTCTGACTTTTTGCGGTGAACGGCCTTTCGGGCTACGGTGGCTCGATGGCAGTCAACGTCCGTAGCCGTCGCTACCGAGCGCCTGCTCGACCGGCCAGCACCCCCGTCCTGGAGCGCTGGCGCGAGTGGCCCGCGGAGGCGTGGGGGGCGATCGCGGTCACCACGCTGTTCCTCTGCCTGCAGTTCTGGTGGGTGATCGTGGATCACAGCGTTCCGATCGCGGACGCCGGCTTCCATCTGCAGGTCACCATCGAAGTCTTCAAGGACCTGCAGGCCGGGCACTTCTCGCAGGCGGTCGCGCCACACCTCCAGTACCCACCGCTCGTGTACCTGGTGGGCGCGCTGGGCGACTACATCGGCGGCCTCCACGTGACGTCGATGGTGATCGCCGAGAACCTCTTCTTCGTGCCAATGCTGGCGCTCGGCTGCTACCACATCGGACGGCTGGCGTTCGGCCCGCCGGCCGGACTGCTGGCGGTGGTCTTCGCGTTGGGCTCGCCGCTGGTGGCGAGACTGCTCCACCTGATGATGCTCGACGCCCCGCAGGCCTCGATGGCGGCCGTCTCGATCTGGCTGATCCTCGACACGAAGTACTTCACGCGCCTGCGCTGGTGCGCCGCCGCCGGCGTCGCCGTGGGTCTGGGCATGCTGACCAAGGAGCCGCTGGCGATGTTCGTCGCCGGACCGCTGGCGGTCACCTTCGTGCGCGGCGGCTGGCGCTCCTGGCGTGGGATAGCGGTGTTCGCGGTGGCGGTCCTGGTAATCGCCGGACCCTGGTACATCAACGACTTCTCACAGGTGAAGGCGATCGGGTCGGGGGTAGCCACAGCGGGGACGGCGGCCACCAGCGGGATCGCCCCGCCACGCCTGTCCAGCGAGAACCTGCAGTGGTACATGTGGAGCTTCCTCGACACCCAAATCTACCTCCCACTGCTCCTCTTCGCCGTCGTCGGCGGAGTGTGGACGATCGTCGGGTTCGTGCGCCGACGCTGGGTCAGCCCGCTCGCCCCCGAGCTGTTCGTCGGCGCATGTGTGGCCTGGCTGGGTCTGACCGAGACCTTCGTGCACGACAACCGCTACGGCATGTCGATGCTGGTCTACCTGGCCGTGTTCGGCAGCTTCTGGATCGTGCGGCTGCCACGCCCTGGGCGCATCGCGGCCACCTCGGCCCTGGTGGTTGTGGCGCTCGCCAACACCCTCGCCAGCACCTTCGGCGTAGGAGGGAACGTGTCGATTTCGCTGCCCCACGCGCTGCAGGCCGCGAAAGGGCAGCCCGGTTTTGCGATTGTCTACTCCAACGAAGGCTACCTCGTGTCGACCGCGCCCCACCGCGAAGACAACATGGAGGGCACGCTGGAAGCGCTGAAGGCGAGGGGCGTGGAAGCGGTCGCGGTGCTCCCCACGGAAACGTTCAACGAGGCGGCGTTCATCGAAGGCCTCTATCCGCTCACGGTGATCGCGAACCTCAACATGGGCGAAACCAGCTCGGTGGCGGGCTTCAACGACACCGTCGCGGTGTTCGACCGCGAAAAACTCACCAACAGCAAGACGCCGGCGTGCATCAAGATGCCCGACGGGACAGGGGTGTGGATACGCCTGGGCAACCCCTACGCCGCTGGCGCCCAGGACTTCTGTCCGTCGTTCAAACCGCAGTTCTACAAATAGCGGAGGCCCGCCGGCGCAATAGCGCGACCACAACTCGCGTCCGTGCAGAGGGGGCCCGAGTAGGATGAGTAACCAGCCTCGTGGGCTGACGCTCATGACCGACACGTTTCCCAGCGGACCCAGCGCGCCCCTTGGCGGCGCCCAGCGAGACAGCCAACCGGCTGGCGACGTCACAAGCGCGCTGGCGGAGCTCGAGCGCAAGCTGCGCGAGCTCGAACGGGAGCTGACCTCGCTCGGGGACACCCGCGGGACGCACGGCAGGCGCCCACGCCCGGGGGCTGAGGTTCCCGCCGCGGGGGCTCCCGCTCCTGAGGCGCGCGCGCGAACGAGCCGCTTGATAGACGAACAGCTGGAGACCGTGCAACCGGCGCCTGCCCCTGTCGAGGCGGCGATCGAGTGGGCCACCCCCGCGGAACGAGCCACGCCGGTCGGGCAGGTCGCCGCGAGGGAGCAGCCGGCGAGCCCCGGCGACGCGCCGCTGGCAGGCGCAGGCGACGCGCAGCCGATGAGCCCCAGCGACGCGCGGCTGGCGAGCCTGGCCGAGCTGCGGCGCTTTCGCGACCGCGTGGAGCGCTTTGCCAAGGAACTGACCGAGGACTACGACGCGATGCTCGGCCGGGTGATGGCCGGTCTGTCGGGGCGCGGGTCGAGCGAGTCCTCCTACGGTCTGGGCGAGCCTCCGGCCATCCCCACGGCGGACACCAGGGCGCCCGCCCCACCCAGTCCGCCCGAGCCCGGTCCCGAGCAGACCGTCTTCCAGGGTCGCGTGGAGCTGGGGGTGGGTCCGTTCTACGACATCGCCTCACTGGGCGCCTTCGAACAGAGCCTGGCCGCCCTGCCCTGCGTGAGCCACGTCGCGGTGCGCCGCTTCGAGGCCAGCCACGCCGTGGTGGACCTGCGCCTGGCGGCGCCGGTGGCGCTGGTGAGCGAGCTGCGCCGCGCACTGCGGAGCGACTTCAGCATCCGCGAGGTGGCCGAGGGGCGCATGCTGCTGACGTTCGAGGACTCCTGAGCGTCGCTCCCCTAAGCTTCACCGCCATGCCGAGCCCGACGATCTCCATTCGCACGCGGAGCGCCCTCCCTGGACATCATCGATGTGGAGGGATTGCGCGACGCCGCCACACGAGCCTTCACGAGCGACCCCGCCGGCAGCACCGCCTACGGCACGTCGGTCGGATACCCCCGTCTGCGCGCGTGGATCGCCGAGCGCCACGGCGTGGAGCCCGAGCGGGTGCTGGTGACCAACGGCTCGATGCAGGCCGACGCCTTCCTGTTCGAGCAGCTGGTGGACGCGGGCGACGACGTGGTGGTGGAGCGGCCCACGTACGACCGCACGCTGCTCTCGCTGCGCGCCCGCGGGGCGCGCGTGCACCCGGTGGAGCTGGCGCCCGATGGCATCGACACCGACGCGCTCGCCGCGCTGCTCACAGGCGCCGGCGCGGACGCGGTGGCGCCGAAGCTGGCCCACATCATCCCCAACTTCCAGAACCCCGCCGGCTACACGCTGTCGCTGCCCAAGCGCCGAGCGCTCTTGGAGCTCGCTCGCGAGCACGACTTCGTGGTATTCGAGGACGACCCCTACGTGGAGCTGCGCTTCAGCGGCGAGACGCTGCCGACGATGCTCTCGTTGGACCCCGAGCGCGTGGTGTACGCCTCCTCGTTCTCCAAGACCGTGTGCCCGGGCATCCGCGTCGGCTACCTCGTCGGGCCGAGCGAGCTGATCGCACAGGTGGCGAAGCTGGCCACCAGCACCTACATCTCGCCCAGCATGGTCTCCCAGGCGATCGTCTACGAGTTCTGCGCCTCGGGCGCGATCGAGCGCTCCATCGAGACCGTCAAGACGGCCCTCACCAAGCGGCTGCGCACGCTGGAGGTGGCGCTGAACCGCGAGCTGCCCGAGGCTGAGTTCGTGGCCCCCGAAGGCGGCTACTTCATGTGGGTCACCCTCCCTGAGGGCACCGACGTGGCGGCGCTGTTCAAGGCCGCCACCGAGTTGAGCGTAGCTTTTGTCAAGGGCAGCGACTTCCTCATGGAGGGCGGCGAGAACACGCTGCGCCTGGCCTACTCCGGCGTCACGCCGGAGGAAATCGACGAGGGCGTGGGGCGCCTTGCCGAGGCCTACCGCTCACTCTGACGGCCGATCCCATTCCCGCTGACTGTCAGCGGCCGTAGCGCTGGCCCAACACGAGCTGCTCCGGCAGCGCCGTGCGCGGCGCCGGCGAGGGGTCGGCCATCGCCGAGACGGTTTCGGCCACGCTCGGGGTGACGGCGCAGCGACGGCCGTCCGCAGTTTGCACGACCACCTCCTCCCTGTCGTGCGCCGTGAGGACGCCCTCGAGCCCCGGCTCGAGACCCGATGCCTTGAGGTAGTGCAGCAGGTCCTCGGCCTCGTTCTCAAAGCGCAGCACGCGCACCTTGGCGCCAACCTGCACGTCGGCGAGGGGCACGCCGGCGAGACGGGCGCCGGCGACGATCGGATGGCCGTGGGGGCAGGTCTTGGCGTCGCCGATCGCGGCCAGCATGCGCTCCTCGAGCACCGGCGACATCGCGTGCTCCAAGCGCTCGGCCTCCTCGTGCACCTCGTCCCAGGGAACGCCCAGCACGTCGGTGAGGAAGCGCTCGATCAGGCGGTGGCGACGCACGATGCTCTCGGCCTGCACGGCCCCGTCGGGGGTGAAGACGATCGCTTTGTCCTCGCCACGGGTGATGTAGCCGTCGTGTTCCAGGCGCCCCACCATCTCGTGCACGGTGGGCGCGGAGAGCTGCATCGCGCGCGCCACGTTGGCCCCGGTCATCGCCAGGCCGGCCTCCTGCAACCAGAACAGGGTCTGCAGGTACTCCTCCTCGGCGACGGTGGCGGTCTCGTGGGCCATGTCGGAGATGATACGTCGGGACGGCATCCAGCCGTCCCCGTGAAATGACGGGAGCCCTCCAGGCTCCCTTAACCGGGCCTTCGGCCCTTTAATCGAGTTGCGCGAAGGTGCACTCGCGCGCCGGCTTGTCCTCGCGCCAGCGCACCAGCTTGGCGCCGTGGCGGATGCGCCCGGCGCTGACGTGGTCGAAGTCGATCTCCACCACCAGCTCGGGGCGCAACTCGACCCAGCCAAGGTCCCGTCCTCCCGTCCAGCGGCTGGGGTCCGCGGAGCCACGTCGGCCCGTGGCATATGGCGCGAGGAAGTCGACCAGACGGCGCTTCTCCGCGGCGGTGAAGCCCGAGCAGTGGCCCACCACGCGCAGGGCATCGCCGTCGTAGAGGCCGAGGATCAGAGCGCCCACGGTCTCCGGCTCTTTGCCGGGACGCCAGCCCACGACGACGGCGTCGATCGTGCGCACGCGCTTGACCTTGGCCATTCCCCGGCGCTTGCCAGGCTGGTAGATGGCCGCGCGTTCCTTTGCCATCGCGCCCTCGGCCTGCGCCAACCAGCGCTTGGCCTGCGCCACGGAGTCGGTCATCTGCATCAGCTCAACCGGCGCCCTGGCCCACTCCGGGCCCGCCAGCAGCTTCTCCAGGCCCGCCCGGCGCTCCGCGAAGGGCCGCCCCAGCCACGACTCGTCCCCCAGCGCCAGCAGATCAAAGGCCACATACACCGCCGGAATCTCACCCGCCAGGCGCTGCACGCGCGAGGCGGCCGGGTGCATGCGCTGCTGCAGGGCGTCGAAGATCTCGCGCCCATCCTCCCCACGCACGACGATCTCCCCATCGAGCACGTAGCGCCCCGGCGGAAACTCGAGCTCCGGGAAATAGCGTTCCAGTGGGCGGCTGCCCCGCGACTGCAGGAACACCTCCTCGCCGTCCACGAACGCCAGGCAGCGGAAGCCGTCGAGCTTGATCTCGTACACGTACCGCTCACCTTCGGGCAGCGTCTTGCGCGAGAGGGCCAGCTGGGGAGCGACGGGTGGTGTGAGCGGTAGCGCCACTCGCTACTCCTCCGCCTCCGCCGCGCCATCGGCGCCACGAGCGGTGGAGGCGCTGCGACCGCCCGCCCGCGCCCGACTCGGCTGCACCCGCCGCGGCTCGCCCTTCTGCTTGCGGAAGTGCGGCGGCCAGGGGGCATCGCCCAGGCCCTCGCGCTCGTCGCGCGCCGCCAGCTCCAGCAGGGCGTGCAGCGACCCGGCGTGCTCGTCCATGTCGGCCGAGGGGTCGCCGCGTTCGCGCACGCGCGCCGGGACGGTGTCCAGGCGCAGCTCCGCCGGCTCCACGTCGGCCACCTCCTCCCACTCCAGCGGGCAGGACACGCGCGCGTCGGCCACCGCGCGCACGGAGTAAGCGGAGGCAACGGTGCGGTCGCGGGCGTTCTGGTTGTAGTCGATGAACACGCCCTCGCGCTGCTCCTTCCACCAGCGGGTGGTCGCTTCGGTGGGCATCCGCCGCTCCACCTCGCGCGCCAGCGCCAGGGCGGCGCGCCGGACCTCTTTGAACGGATGCTCGGGGAGGATGCGCACGAACACATGAATCCCGCGCGAGCCGGAGGTCTTGGGGTAGCCGCGCAGACCGTGCTCCTCCAGCACCTCGCGCACACACAAGGCCACCTGACGCACCTGCGCGAAGGGGATGTCGGGCTGCGGGTCGAGGTCCACGCGCAGCTCGTCGGGGTGGTCGAGGTCCGCGCGGCGCACCGCCCAGGGGTTCCAGTCGATCACGCCCAGGTTGACGCCCCACACCAGGTGGGCCGCGTCGTTGGGCACCAGCTCACGCGCGTGGCGCCCGCTGGGGAAGGTCACGGTGGCCGTCTGCAGCCACTGCGGCGCCCCCTCGGGGACGCGCTTCTGGAAGAACGGTTTGCCCTCCACTCCGTCCACCCAGCGCTTCATCACCGTAGGGCGCTCGCGCAGGTGGCGCACCACCTCCTGCTCGCATTCGATGTAGTAGCGCACCAGGTCGAGCTTGGTGAAGCCCGGCTTGGGGAAGTACAGCTTGGAGGGGTTCGACACGCGCAGTTCCTGCCCGCATAGCTCGAAGCTCACGTGCTCGGTCTTGGGGGGCATCCTGTAAGGATGCCCGACTGTGCCCCTTTCCACAGTGCTCGTCGCCGCGCAGTCCTTCGGCGAGAGGTTGGATGCCATACGCGCAGCCCGGGCAATCGGGCGTGGCCTCTCGGCCGGGAACCCCGAACTGAACGCCGACCTGTGTCCCGTCGACGATCTGCCCGGAGACCTCGACGCACGCATGCGGGAGGCGCGAGCGGTGGTGCTCGTCACCGAGTGTCTGAACCACGAGACTCTGCTGCAACGCGACGCTGTATGTGAGGTCGCCACGCGGGCGCGCCAGACCGGAGTGCCGTGTTATGCGGTCGCCGGCCACGACGGGCTAGACCGCTTCGAGGCGCGCATCCTCGATTTGCAGGTCGTGCTCGAAGCCGCCAGCGAGCGAGGGCTCGCAGCCGCAGGTAAGAAGCTGGCAGGAATTCTGTAGCTCACAGAAAGCACTGGCCCTCGCCCCTGTACGTCGGCACCTCCTCGACGATCCGCTCGCCCTCGAGCAGATACAGCCGGTCGAAGCGCTCGCACAGCTCGCCCGCCTTGGCGTGGCGGAAGTACACGCGCTCGCCCACGCCAAGAGCATCGGCAGCCTCTCCCAACACGGGCGTCTGCACCTCCCCTGCCCCCTCCTGCCCGTCCAGGTGCAGGCCGGCAGGGAGATGGGGGCTGGGCAGGCGCGCGCGATCGGCGGGCCCCGAGGCCAGGTAGCCGCCGCCCAGCACCGTCACCACGCCCGGGCCGGGCCGGCGCACCACCGGCAAAGCGAACATCGCGGCGGGCCGCACCGCAAAGGCTCGGTAGGCGTCGAACAGCGTCGGCCCGTACAGCCCCGAGCCGGCGGCCAGCTCGGTGACGGCCCGCTCGCGCGCGGTGCCCGCGAGGCTGCCGGTGCCGCCGCCGTTGACGAACTCAAGCTGCGCCACGGCGCGCACGGCCGACACGGCGGCGCCCCGACGCCGGGCGAGCTCGCGCGCGGAGACCGCCTGCAGCAGCCGGATCGCGGCGCCCCGCAGCGGCCTGCCCGCAGGCGCGTCGCCGAGGCCGGCGATCTGCGACTCGTAGCACATCATCCCCACCAGCTCGACCCCCTCGCGTGCCGCGATCGCTCGCGCCAGCGCCTGGGCCTGCGCGGGGGTGTGCACGGGCGAGCGCTTGGCGCCCACGCGCCCGCGACCGCGCGGCAGCGGAAGACCGGCGTCCAGCTCCAGGCACACGCGTACGGGCGCGCTCCGCGGGCCGACGGCGGCGTCGAGCACGTCAAGCTGCTCCACGCTGTCCACCATCACGCTCACCTGCGTGTCGGGCTGCTCGGCCGTCAGCCGCGCGAGCGCGCGCAACGCGCCGCGGTCCACCGTCGGATAGGCCACGACGATGTCGCGCAGTCCGTGCGCGGCCAGCCACAGCGCCTCGGGCAGCGTGAAGGCCAGCGTGCCGTGAAAGCCTGGGCGCGCGAGCACTCGTTCCTGCAGCGCGCGGCAGCGCACCGACTTGCTGGCCAGGCGGATCGGCTTGGGCGCGGCGCGGCGCTGCATGTCCGCGGCGTTGGCCCAGAAGGCGTCGAGGTCCACCAGCGCGAAGGGCGGCTCGAGCTCAGCGGTGGCCCGCTCGTAGCGCCGAAGGTCATTTGTCGGTTCCACCCCGTGATGCCTATTTTTTGGGATCGTCCACGTGAGTGGGTGGCGCCACGAGGGTCTGTTGCGCGGGGCCTCCGTGCCCCGCCTCCGCGCGCCTGCCGCCATCAACGCCTGCACCCCCGGCGGTGAGGTGGGCGGGTCCTAATATTCGGTCGGTCCACTCATTGGCAAAGCGCCCCTGGGGGTCCAGCCGCGCGCGCACCGCCTGAAAGCGCTCCCACTCCGGATAGCGCTCGCGCAGCGTCGCGGCGGTCTGGAAGTGGCGCTTGCCCCAGTGCGGGCGCCCGCCGAGCTCGTCCATCACGGCCTCGACCGCGCGGAAGTAGGGCCGCCACTCCATCCCCCTGTACATGTGCACCGCCACGAAGCCACTGTCACGGCCATGCGCCGTGGAGAGAAAGGCGTCGTCGGCGGCGACCGTGCGCACCTCGATCGGGAAGGGCACTGCGAAGCCCTCCCGCGGGATCAACTCCATCACCCTGCGCACCGCCTCAGTGGTGCGCTCGCGCGGCAGCGCATACTCCATCTCGGTGAACTTCACCAGCCGTGGCGAGGCGAAGATCAAGTCCGAGCGGTCCACCCGCCGGCTCGTGCCGGCCAGCCGCGTCACGAGGCGGTTGATGCGGGGGATCTGCGCCGGCAGGCGCCGCCCCAGGCGGCAGAACAACCCGAACGCGTGGTTGGTCAACAGCACGTCGTTGGCGTAGGCGTTCATACGACTGCGCGGCCGCGCGGCCAGCTCGGTGCGGTTATTGGTGCGCGTCAGCGCCGTGTCGGCATGGGGAAACACAAAGAACTCGAAGTGGACGTTGCCCAGCGCCAGCTCCTCAAAGCGCTCCAGCGTCTGCTCCAGCGGCGCGGGACGGTCCACGCCCTCCAGGCGGAAGGCGGGCACGCAGCGCAGCGTCACCTCGACCACCACCCCCAGCGCGCCGAGCCCCACGCGCGCGGCGGCGAACACCTCAGGGTCGCGCTCGGCGGAGCACTCCAGGGTGGAGCCGTCGGCGAGCAGCAGCTTCAATGCCGCCACCTGCGAGGGGATGTTGCGCAAACGCGCCCCCGTGCCATGCGTGGCGGTGGAGATCGCCCCGGCGATGCTCTGCACGTCGATGTCGCCCAGGTTCTCAAGCGCCAAGCCGCGCGCTGCCAGGAAGCGGTTGAGCGCGTGGATCGTGATACCCCCCTGCACCTTCACGAGCCCCGAGAAGGGATCGACATGGATCACTCTGCCGAGGCGACCGAGCCGCACGAGCACGCCGTCGGTGGCACAGATGTCGCTGAACGAGTGCCCGGCACCGGTCACGCGCACGCGCAGGCCGCTCTCGCTCGCGCGTCCCACCACCTCCGCCAGCTCATCCAGCGATGAAGGACACTCGACCGCCAGCGGCACGCAACGCTCGTCGCCGGCCCAATTGCGCCAGCGCGGGGAGCCGAGCATCGGGCTGACTGGCCGCCAGACCTCCCCACCACCAGGCCGCTCGCACGCGTGCGTATCGCTGTCGTTAGGCTCGCTCATCGCATGACCGAATCCGAGCCTACTCCGAGCCCCCCCGCGGCGCCAGCAGCCAGCCCCTCCGGTACAGATGCCGCCGACGCCGAGCCGGTGCCCGCGAGTGGCCCAGCCCCGCGTGCGCCCCGCAGCCGCTCGTTACCCGTCCCCGGCGCCAAGCGCGCGACCGTGATCGGCGCGGGCTCCTTCGGCACCGCACTGGCGGTGCTGCTGGCGCGGGGTGGCCTGCGCACCACGCTGCAAGCGCGCACTCCCGAGCAGGCCCAGCTGCTGGAGGGCGAGCACGAGAACGCCACCTACCTGCCGGGCGTCGAGCTGCCGGGCCAACTGCGTATCGAGGCTGTGTCCGCCGGCGTGGCGCGCGCCGACTACGTGTTCCTGGCCGTGCCCTCGCGCGGACTGGAGGAGGTGATCGCGGGGCTGCGCGCCGCGGGCCTCGGCTCGCGCGCCGCGGTCGTGTCGGTCGCCAAAGGGCTCGTCCCGCCGCAGGGCACGCCGCCCACCGTGATCCTTAGCGCCACCTTCGGCGCGGTGCGGGTGGCCTGCCTGGGAGGCCCCGCCCACGCCCAGGAGATGGTCCACTCCGGCGCGGCGCTGGTGGCGGCCTCCAGCGGCGAGGCCCTGGCGGGCCAGCTCGCGCAGATGTTCACGCGCGCGGGGGTGGTGTGCGAGCAATCCAACGACCCCGTCGGCGTGGAGCTAGCGGGCGCCGCCAAGAACGCCGCCGCGCTCGCCGCTGGTGCCACCGAGGCGCAGGGCCTGAACGCCGCCGGCGCCGCCGCGGGCCACATCTTCGCCGAGGTGTGGCGCTACGCCGAGACCCTGGGCGCCCGCCCGGAGTCGATGATCGGCCTCGCCGGCGCCGGCGACCTGGTGGCCACCGCCCTGGCCCGCGAGAGCCGCAACCGCCGCGCCGGCGAGCTGCTGGCAGCGGGCGTCCCCGCGGCGGAGATCCCCACTCGCATCGGCCAGGCCGTGGAGGCGCTGCAGACGGTCGGCCTGCTCGCCCGCGCGCTCGACGGCGCCGGGGTGCAGGCCCCCGTCACCACCGCCCTGGGCCGCCTGATCTCCGGAGAGCTCCCCCTGCAGGAGTGGGTCGCACTCGTGCGTGCGACAGTCCCTCCCCCGGCCCGCTGGCGCCGCCCCCAGCCTGGTCTCTGGCGCCGCGTGTGGCGGCGGCTCAATCGCTCATGAGCGTCTGCACCACCGCCTCGTAAACCCCCGTGCCGTTGGCGCCCTCCGCAACGCGCACGTTCCCGTGCGCAGCGATCGCCTCGCGCATGCCCCCGTCGCGCGCGAGCGCGTTGGCCACCAGCCAGAACGTATGCACGTGCTCGGCGCAGGCCAGGTCCTCGCGCGAGTCGCCCACCGCGAACGTCTCCTCGCGCGCGTAGCCGCGCACTTGGCGATGAAACGCCACCGCGGCTGCCTTGGAAGCCGCCGCGGGTACCAGGTGGTAGCCGCGCACGTGCGAGAGCTCCGCCAGCGCCGGCGAGCGGCGGTTGACGACCCCGTTGTCGAGGAGGCGAAGGTTGCCGTGCCCGTTCTCCTGCAGCAGGCGGTCCACCTCCAGCGAGTCCACCAGCCCGCGAAAGAGATGCGACACCTCGCGCCCCTTGTGCCACGGCTCGTGGTACTCCAGCCGCCCCGCATAGCGCTCGAGGCAGCAGCGTGGGCGCACCGGAGCGCTCGATCTGCTCGGCGATCGACAGCTCGCCGGGCAAGAGCTCCCCGGTCAGCCAGTGCTCCTCCCCCTCGATGACGACGCACGCGCCGGCCTCGTAGATGTAGGAGCTCTGGCCCAGCAGCCGCGCGTCCTCGGCGAGCGTGGCGGGACGCCGGCCGGACATCAGCACCACCTCAACCTCGGCGCGCAGGCACGCCTGCACGGCGCGCACCCCGTCGAGCGACACCTCGCCGTCGCCGCCGTGCAGCAGCGAGGCGCCGCGTCCGAGCAGCGTGCCGTCGAGGTCGAGGTACAGGCAGCGGGGTCTCATCGCGCCAGTATCCCCGCCAGCGGCGGCCGTTCGACCGGCGCCTCGGCCTCCAGCCCGCTCAACCGTCCGTCGCGCTCAAGCCGCCGCGCCACCGTCGCGAGCACGGTGCGCGCCATCGGCGCGAGCGCTTCCAATGACTGGTGGCTGTTCCTGTGCACCTCCAAATCGACCTGCGCGACCCCCTCCCCTCCTAATAATCCCCAAACGTCCAACAGCATCGCTATCTCCACGCCGTAGCCGGTGGTGAAGGGGATGCTTTCCAGCAGCTCGCGCTGCGCCGCGACCTCCCCCGCCAGCGGCTGGCGCACGCCGGCCAGCTCGGGGTAGAAGAGCTCGAGGCGCGGGGCGCGCCAGCAGGTGGTTGACGCGCCCGCCGCCCTCCGACAGCGCCACGCCCGCGTGCTCGAAGGGGCGGCGGTAGAAGGCCTTGACGAAGCTCACGCCCGGCTCGCACACGAGCGGCCCCAGCAGGCCTGTCGCGAAGTGCGCAGACGGCGAGAAGCCCACGGTGTCGGCGTCGAGGAAGCACACCGTCTCGCCTTCCAGCACGCTCAGCGCGCGCCACATCGCGTCGCCCTTGCCGAGCACCGGCCCGAACCGGGGCAGCAGCTCGGCCTCCTGGTGGACCGTCGCGCCCGCCCCGCGCGCCACCGCGGCGGTGCCGTCGCGCGAGTCGGCGTCGACGACAACCACCTCGTCAATCGCGCCCGCCTCGCGCAACCGCACGAGCGCGCCGACGATCTCCCCGACGGTGGCGGCGCACTCGCGCGCGGGTAGACACACCGTGACGCTCTGCTCGCGCTCGGCAGCGATCCGCGCCGCGGGGTAGGCGGAATGGTGGAAGGTGCGGGCTTTCGCCCAGCGCTCGGCCGCCGTTGGTGCCATCGGCTCTACTATCGCAAGCCGTGGCCATCGACCGTACGACCGAGCCGTGGAGCGCCCTGCTGGACGAAGGTCGCCAGGATGGGCGTCTGGTGCGCGAGTCACGCGAAGGCCCCGGTTCCGCCCAGCTGGTGGAGCCGCCACCGGAGCTGCACCCCGACGTGCTCGCGGCGCTGGAGCGGGGGGGCATTGGGCAGCTCTACTCCCACCAGGCCGCCGCCCTCTACGCCGCCTGGGAGGGTCCCACGATCGTCACCACTGGGACGGCCTCAGGCAAGTCGCTGTGCTTCAACCTCCCCACCCTCGACGTGCTCTGCCGCGACAAGCGGGCGCGGGCGCTGTACCTGTACCCCACCAAGGCGCTCGCCCAGGACCAGGCGCGCGCGCTCACCGCCTTCGGGCTGAGCGAGCGGGTGCGCCCCGCCATCTACGACGGCGACACCCCGCGCGAGGCGCGCGCGCAGATCCGCCGCCGCGCGAACGTGGTGCTGACCAACCCCGACATGCTGCACGTTGGCATCCTGCCCCATCACGACGCGTGGGGCGAGCTGTTCGCCAACCTCGCCGTGGTGGTGGTGGACGAGGCGCACGTGTATCGGGGGGTGTTCGGTTCGCACGTGGCCAACGTGCTGCGCCGCCTGCGCCGCATCGCCTCCGCCTACGGCACCGAGCCGCGCTTTCTGCTGACCTCCGCGACCATCGCCAACCCGCTGGAACTGGCCGAGCGCCTGACCGGGCTGGAGGACGTGCGGCTGATCGACGAGGACGGCTCTCCCGCGCCGGGTCGGCGCATCGCGGTGTGGAACCCGCCCCTCACGGACGAGCTGCTGGGCACGCGCCGCTCGGCGCTGGGCGAGGCCGCCGAGCTGCTGGCTCGCCTCGTGGCCGAGGGCGCGCGGGCGATCTGCTTCATGAAGTCGCGCAAGGGTGTGGAGCTGCTGAGCCGGATGGTGCGCGAAGAGCTTCAGGGCGAGCACCCAGAGCTGGCCGAGCGCGTGGAGCCCTACCGCGCCGGCTACACCCCCCAGCAGCGGCGCGCGCTGGAGGAGCGGCTGACCAAGGGAGAGCTGCGTGCGGTCATCACCACCGACGCGCTGGAGCTGGGCATCGACATCGGCGAGCTGGACGCCGCCGTGGTCGTCACCTTCCCCGGCACGGTGGCCTCGCTGCGCCAGATGTGGGGGCGCGCGGGGCGGCGCGGGCGCGGGCTGGCGGTGTATGTGGCGGGCGAAGACGCGCTGGATCAGTTCTTCTGCCGCCACCCCGAAGACTTCCTCGAACGCTCCGTGGAGGCCGCGATCCTCGACCACGAGTCCCCCCAGATCCACCTCGCCCATCTCTTGTGCGCCGCCTTCGAGGGGCCGCTTTCCGGCGCGGACGCCGAGACCCTGGGGCCGCGCTGGGAGGCCTACGCCGAGACCTTGGTCAGCGCCGGGGGGCTGCGCCGACGCACCACGAGCGGGAGCGACGCACCCGCAAGCCGCGGCCGGGGGGCACAGGATGCGGGCGCCGCAAACGGCACGGGACGCACCACCTACGTACCCCGCAACCCCGGCGACTACCCGGCCGCGACCGTCTCCTTACGCTCGGCCTCCCCCGACAGCTTTGCGATCGTCGAGCTGACCAGCGGCGAGCTGCTGGGCACGACAGAGGCCGCGCGTGCCCACTCCACCGTGCACCAGGGCGCCATCTACCACCACCAGGGCCGCGCGTATGAGGTGCGCGAGCTCGACCTGGAGCACCGCCGCGCGCTGGTGGCAGCCTTCGACGGCGACTGGTACACCCAGCCCAAGCGCGAGACCGACACCACCATCGAGCGCCTGCTCGACCGCCGCGAGGCGGCCGGGGTGAAGCTGTCCTTCGGCGAGGTGAGCGTCACCGAGACGGTGCTCGCCTACCAGCGCCGTCGCGTACAGGACCACGCGCAGGTCGACCTCGTCGCCCTGGACCTGCCCGAAACGAGCTTCTCCACACAGGCGCTGTGGTACGAGTTGGACTCCACCGCCTTGGCCGAGACGCTGCCAATGGAGAAACTGCTGGGCGCGCTGCACGCCGCCGAGCACGCCCAGATCGCGGTGCTGCCGCTGCTGGCGATGTGCGACCGCTGGGACATCGGCGGGCTCTCGACCAACCTGCACCCCCAGACGCAGGGGCCGACCATCTTCATCTACGACGGGCACCCGGGAGGCGTGGGCATCACGCGCACCGCGTACCTGCGCTTTGAGGAGCTGTGTCGCGACGCCCACCGGCTGATCGCGGAGTGCCCCTGCACTAGCGCGGGCGGGTGCCCCTCGTGCGTGCAGTCGCCGAAGTGCGGCAACCTCAACGAGCCGCTGTCGAAGGCTGGCGCGCGGGTGCTGCTGGAGGGGTTATGCGTTGCCGCGGGCGATGCGCCGCAGATCGATCGTCTCGTCGTATAGCTTCGCGTCGACGCCCTCCTCCAGCGCGATCTCGCGCAGCGGCCGCCCTGTCTCAGTGGCGCGCTTGACGATCAGCGTCCCCTTGTCGTAACCGATCGCCCCGTTCAGCGCGGTGGCCACAGCGAGGGTGGCCCCGGCGGAGGCGTCGGTGCCCGCGCGGTTGGCGCGAATGCCCGCGACGCACTTCTCGGCCAGCGCAGTGGAGGCGCTGGAGAGCAGGTGCAGCGACTGCAGCAGGTTGCGCGCCAGCAGCGGGATGCGCACGTTCAGCTCGAACTGCCCCTGCAGCCCGCCGACGGTGATGGCGGTGTCGTTGCCGATCACCTGCGCACAGACCTGCAAGACGACCTCGGGGATCACCGGGTTGACCTTCCCGGGCATGATCGAGGAGCCCTTCTGCAACTCGGGCAGGAACAGCTCGCCGATGCCCGCGCGCGGCCCGGAGCCCATCAGCGCCAGATCGCCGGCGATCTTGGTGAGCGACACCGCCACAACCTTCAGGGCGCCTGAAAGCTCGACCAGCGCGTCGCGGTTGGCCTGCGCCTCGAAAGGATCCAGCGGCGCGGCGATCTGCTTGAGGCCCGACTCGCGCTTCAGCCGCGCACGGACCTTCTCGGCAAAACGCGGGTGTGTGTTCAGACCCGTACCAGTAGCGGTGCCCCCAAGCGGGATCTGCCCGACGTGCACGAGCGCTGAGCGGACCCGCTCCTGGCCGAGGGCCATCTGCGCGGCGTACCCGCCGAACTCCTGGCCGAGCGTGACGGGGACGGCGTCCATCAGGTGCGTGCGCCCGGCCTTCACGACGTTCTCAAAGGAGCGGGCCTTCTTGGCAAAGGCGCGCTCAAGCAGCTTCAACGCCGGCAGCAGCTCGTTGGAGGCGATGTCGAGCGCGGCCAGGTGCACAGCCGAGGGGAAGACGTCGTTGGAGGACTGGCCCATGTTGACGTGGTCGTTGGCGTGCACCGTCTCGCCCGCCAGCGCAGCGATGACCTCGTTGGCGTTGGTGTTCGTGGAGGTCCCCGAGCCGGTCTGGAACACGTCGATCGGAAACTGCGCATCGTGGCGCCCGGCGGCGATCTCCGCGGCGGCGCGCTCGATGCGCGCGGCGCGGCGCTTGTCGAGCAGCCCCAGCTCGGCGTTGACGGCGGCGGCGGCGCCCTTCACGCGCGCGAGCCAGCGCACCACGGACACCGGCACCGTCTCCCCGGAGATGGGGAAGTTCTCAACGGCCTTGGCGGTCTCCCCGCCCCACAGCTGCTTGTCCGTGCCGGTGCTCTTGTCCGTCATCACGTCTCCTTCGGAGGGGTCCATTTTTTTGGAGAGGCGGCCTACCGGCCGCCGAGCGGGCCGCGCGAGCGCACCGCTCTCGTCGTGCGAAACCGGGACGTTATCCGCAAAACGCGGCGAGCTCCCTGGCGAGGCCGACTGGATCGTCGTAGGCCATCAGGAAACCCGTGCCGGAGAGCACGCGCAGCTGCCCATCGGGCAACAGGCGCAGGGCCTCTTCGGCGCCGGCGAGCGGGTGCAAAGGGTCGCGGTCGGCCCACAGCAGCAGCACCGGCATGGAAAGCTCGGGGTAGAGCGAGAGCAGCTGCGGCTGGGCGCCCCAGGGCCAGTGGCGCGCGCCCTTGGCCCACGAACGGGCCAGGTTGGAGTTGCCGGGCACGTCGGCGAAGGCGTGGCGCAGCAAATCGCGCGCGGCTGGGTCGCCGCGCGCGGTGAGGCGCAGCCCCAGCTCGGGGGCGAAGACCAGCTGGGCTCCGTGCGTCAACAGGCGGTCGGCGCCCGGGAGCGCACCGGCGCGCGCCGCCGCGCGCCAGGCCGAGCGCAGCAAACGCCGCTGGGGTGCCACGTGCAGGCGGTTGGGCATCAGCACCAGCCGCCGCGGCGCCAGCCGCCGGGTGGCGACGGCGTGCAGCAGGATCTCCGCGCCCGCGTCGTGACCGCCCACCATCGGGCGCGGGCCGAGCACGTCCGCGGCGAAGCCCGCCAGCACCTCGGCGAACCAGTCCATCGTGTAGGGGTGGCGCGGGCGGTCCTCGGAATCCCCGTGCAGAGGCAGGTCGGGGAGCACCACGCGGAAGCGGTCTGCGAGGTGGTCGACCAGCGGTTCCCACTCCTTGTGGGAGAGCATCGCCGAGTGCAGCAGCGCCAGCGGCGGGCCGGTACCGCGTTCGCGGTAGGCCACGCGCGCGCCGTCGGGGTGGTGGTAGAGGCGCAGCTTCATCCAGGCCCATCGTAGGCGCTGCGCCCGCGCGCTCTCCTCTCCCCAGAGCCCCCTCCAAACGGGGTGGCAGAGCTATCTTATTGATGAACTGATCTTTATAATAGGATCGATGCCGGCTGTCGACGATATCCCGGGCGATCCCCCGACAGACGCTCCCGCGTGTCGCATCTGCGGCAGCGCCAGCCACCCGGTGGGGAGCGTGTGGGGCCGCTACAGCAAGCGCAACTACAGTCTGCGCCGCTGCCCGAAGTGCCACTTCGCCTTCATCGCCGACCCCTGGCTGGAGTTCGAGCGCATCTATGACGAGCGCTACTACGCGGGCCATGGAGCCGACCCTCTGGTCGACTACAGGTTCGAGCTCGAGCACCCCCAGCGCACCATCCGCGTCTACGAATGGGCCGGCATCGGCCGGCTGGCGAGCGAGCTCATCGGAGGGCTCGACGGCTTGCGCTGGCTGGACTATGGCTGCGGCAGCGGCGGACTGGTGCGCCACCTCAACGCCACCACCCCCGTGCGCGCGCGCGGCTTTGACGAGGGCGCCATCGTCGAGGCGGCCGCGCAGCGGGGCATTCCGATCCTGTCCGCCGCGCAGTTGCTCGAAGCGGAGGGCGAGTTCGACGTGATCAGCGCCATCGAGGTCATCGAGCACACACCCGAGCCGCTGCAGGCGCTGCGGCAGATGCGCCGGCTGCTGCGCCCAGGAGGTCTGCTCTTCCTGACCACGGGAAACGCGAGACCCTTTGCCGACAAGCTCACGCGCTGGTCCTATGTGACCCCCGATATTCACCTGTCCTACTTCGAGCCCGGGACCCTCGAACTGGCGATGCGCAACACCGGTTTCCGCCCCGAACGCAGACCACGCCGCGCCGCCTTCGACCAGATCCTCAAGTTCAAGGTGCTCAAGAATCTGCACGTACGCCGGCGCAATCCGCTCACCGACGTGCTTCCCTCCCGTCTGATCGGCCCGCTCGCGGATCGCATGCGCCGCCTGAGCGAGCAGCCGGTGGGCTGGGCGGAGTGACAGAACGCGAGGGGCGCCAGCCGCGCTCGCGGCCCCACCGCCGGCGCCCGGCGCACGCGAGCGCCATCCACGCTGCTGGCTCGCCGCGGCACCCGGACGCAGGCGAGCGCCATCCCACGACCGGCTCGCCGCCGGCGTCCCGATTCCTCCAACTGCAGACGATCGCCCCGCGTGCAGCGCCGCTTGCGCCTGTTGCGCGGGGCACGCCGATGCGCGAGCGTATACCCATGAGCGTCGTCCGCACCAACGCCGCCGCCACCATGCTGGGCGTCAGCGCCAGCACCCTGCGCAGCTGGGAGCGCCGCTTCAGCTACCCGCGGCCTCGCCGCAGCGACGGCGGCCATCGCCAGTTCGAGCTGGCCGAGATCGAGGCGCTGCGCCAGGCGTTTGCGCAGACCAACAACATCTCCTCGGCCATTTCGATCGCGCGCGAGCGCAGCACCGGGATCGGCTCCCCCGATCGCCTGCGCGGTGCGCTGGAGGCATTCGACCACGAGCACGCCGACCGGCTGCTGGAGGAGAGCCTGATGGTGAGCTCGGTCGAGCGCACGGTGCAGTCCGTGCTGCTGCCCGCGGTGACGGCGCTGGCGGGCGAAGCCGAGCACCCGGCGGGCGTATCCCCCGAATACGGCTTCGCCTGGCGCTACGCCACGGGTTGGTTGGCGGCGGCGCAGCGTGTCGCGCCACCAGCGACCCACGAGCAGGGCGTGGCGATCTTCGACGCCACCCGCCCGCTGAGCGTGGACGCGCTGTACGTGCAGGCACTGGAGGTGTTCCTGCGCCGCTGCGGCTTGCGGGTGCTCGCGCTGCCGTTGGGACTGCAGACCGCGCGCCTGGCCGGCGCGCTGCTGGCGCTACGCCCGCAGGTGGTGGTGCTGGGCGGCGGGGGCGCCTCGCTGGACGCGCTGGGACGCCTCGTTTACGCCGTCAGGCAGAGCAGCGGACAGGTGGAGGTGTTGGACTACAGAGGGGCGCTGCCCGACACCGGCGCCAGCACGGTGGCACGTCTGGGCGATGAGCCCGAAGCCGCGACGAGGGCGCTGCGCGAACGCCTCACCGCAGCGTATGGCGCAGATGATCGGCAAGTCGCAGGGCAAGGACCACGATCATGAACGTCGGGTTGGCCTGGCTCGAAGTGACATAGGCCGAGCTGCTGGCCACGAACAGATCGCGAAAGCCGTGGACCGCGAGGTTGCGGTCGAGCACCCCGTCCTCGGGGCGGTCTGACATGCGCGTGGTGCCAATCTGGGCGTAACCACCGGAGAGTCGACTGCGAATCGCCGCCTCTGTGCCAGCGGGGTGCGCGTACTCCAAGCGCCCCAGGCGATGGCGGCGCAGGTATCGATCGAAGTGGTGGTGGAAGCGCCTGACGTTCTGGGTATCGGCGTCGGTGAAGCGCAGGTTGGTCCGCAGCCGGGGCATTCCTAGCGCGTCGCGCTCGCCGCTGGGGGCCACGAAGCTTGAGTTGTTGGGCAGGTGCTCGGCGTGGTAGAAGAGCGGATAGACGTTGGTCGACCGTGACACGAACACCCCCGGAGCCTTGTGCCCCGGTCGCAGAAAACGTTCGTAGCCGACGGCGAGGGCGAACCTGGTCGTGGGGCCGAGTTCGCGCGCCACGTTGGCCAGATGCGAGCGCGTGGAAGTGGGTCGCGTGGCCAGCAGCTGCACCTGGCGGGTAGCCTCGGACAGCAGGTGCGGTCCCAGCGGAGAGGACAGCGTCAGATACAGAAAGGAGAGGACTCCGCTGCGGTGGGTGGCGTCGCCCAGCTCCGGATTGGTCGTCCACAGCGCCACGTTGGGCAGCTCGTGCTCGATCGTGAACTCGGGGGAGAAGGTGAACCGCCGCCTCACGTACACGCCGTCGGGATCGCGCTCGTAGTCGTAGATCGTCTCCGCCGGGGGGGTCGTGAAGTGGACTTCGGCGATGCGACCCTCGACCTGCGACATGTACCAGCGGCCAAGGTGACCGGAGTGGTTGCCGATGCCCTGCGGGTGCCGGCGGTTTGAGGCGAACAGCAGGCGGGTGCTGCCGAGGCCCCCACACGCCAGCACGTAGCGCCGGGCCCGCACCGGCACCTGCCCGCCGTTCAGCGTGCGACACACCAGGCGCACGACGCTCGCGCCGTCCTCGGCGCACTGGATCTCAGTGCAGGTGAGCCCGGCGAGCAGCGTGAGCAGTGGCGAGGAGCGCAGCTCCCTGCCATAGAAACGTCTGAAGTTGGTCGGCAGCGACCAGCGCTCGAGCGCGGTGGCGCGGATGTCGCCGCCCGGCCAGCCGGGGATCAGCGAGCGCGAGGCGAGGCTTGGGATCTGCTCGACGTCGAACGCAGGCGCGCCGCACACGAACCATTCGCAGGCCCGCGCGAAGTAGCGCTCCAGCTCGGCGTAGGTGACGGGCCAGCGAGCGTACCCGGTGACCGCACGGGGTATGAGGTCGATGGGATCGAAGGGCACACAGCGTCCCGCCCACAGGTTGGAGGTGCCGCCCACCTGCCGGCGGGTGGCCAGCGCCATCGGGTGGTGCACAGGATCGTCTTCAGCGGTGTCCCCAAGCCACTGCACGGCAGCGTCCCAGGAGGCACCGCCGCTCTCAACCAGGGCCACACGCCGGCCCGCGCGGACCAGCTCGAGCGCCAGCACGATGCCTGCCGGGCCGGCGCCGACGATGGCGAGGTCCGCCTCGACACCCGCTCCGGGCGCGAGCTTCGCAGCGTCGAGCAGCACGCCTGGCTCCGCTCAGATCGGCTCGGGGAGCTGACGGAGGACATCGCGGCGGCGCGCTGGCGAGGGCGGTGAGAGCCGCGCGCCACCGGCGGCGGGAGCCTCGGACGGACCGCGGCCAAAGCGGAGGCCTGGCCGCAGACGCAGCGAGCGCCTGCGGCGCAGCGTCGCAAGGTAGATCCCCTCCGCCGCCTCGCGCGCGCTCAGCGCGGACTCCCGTGGCAACAACGGAATGCCGGCGAACCTCGGCTTTCCCTCGGAAAGGACAGCGAGTGTGGAGGTGCAGTCCGTGTGGGCGAGCTGGGCGCGCAACACCGCCAGCTCACGGCGGGCAGCGGGGCGGGCGATCGCCGTCACGTGCCTCACACCTGTGGCCGCCGGCAACAGCAGCGCGAGCAGCACGAGCGAGCTGGGAGCCTGTGGACCGGCGTGCGCCTTCGATGGATCCGCGTGCGCCGGCGGCGAACCAGCGCGCAGAGCCGACGGACCGGCGTGCGCCGGCGCCAAGCACAGAGGCAGACCGACGATGAGCTCCGGGGCGCTCTCGTCATCTGACCCCAGCGGCGCCCCAAGCCCCGCTCGCAGCGCCGCGACGTCGACCGACCGTGCAGGAGCGCCGGTGGATGCGCGCAACCTGTCAAGCAGCGCCTCGGGAGCGTCGAGCAGCCACAGCGATGTGCCGTCTTCGGCCATCAGCTGGCACAATTCGATGCCGATGGGGGTGTCGGCGCCGATCACGACCGCGCCGCCAAAGCACCTCTGCCGGCGCACCTTTGCCGGGGCGTCGATGCGCAGCGGAAGCAGCCGCGGCGTTGACCTGAGCGTGGCGTCGGTGGCCTGCCGCAGACGGGGGTGGCGGTTGAGCAGCTCGACGGTGAAGCCCTGGTCGTCGACGACGAAGACCGCGGCGCTCGCACCAGCGGAGATGACCGGCGAGTTGCCGTGCCACCCAGCCGCGCGGCAACGACGCACCACCGTCCGGTACTCGGCACGGTCGAGCGAGCCAAAGCAGATGTGATATAGACCGCGATCGTTTGTCCGCCAACCCGGTTCACGCTCTGGCGCTCGGGGCCGGCGATAGCTGACGAGCTCGACCAGGAAGTCGCCCGCCCACAGCAGCACCGTGTCGCGCGCGGCGCCCGCCAGACCCCACAGCGCCTCGTGCTCTGGCGTGTGCAGCCGCACATCGGTGGCTTCGCTGAGACCCAGACCCTGCACGAACAGGCGGCGCGAGCGCTCCAGGTCCGCCACGGAGAGCGTCACGCCGCGCACCGCCGTGGGCACGCCCGCGCGGGGACGCTCCCGGGGCGGGTCCTGGCGGGGGTCGTCCTCCATCAGCTCCAGGAGCACGCCGTCGGGGTCGCGCACACAGGCGCGCCGCGCGCCATGAGGACCGAGGGGAACCGTCAGCGGGGGGCTGCCGTTGCGCTGTGCTCGCGCCAGCGTGGCGTCGAGATCGGCGACGTGTACGGAGAGCATGGCGTAGCCGATGTCGCACGGGCGCCAGTTGACGGGCAGAGCGCGCGAGACAGGACGTCTGAACTCGAACATCTCCAGCTGAAAGAGATCCTGGCTGTCGTTGAGCCACCAGCAGCTCGTGGCCACACCGCGCAAGCCAAGGGACCAGGAGACGAGCGGGCCCATCATCAGGCTGGTCCCGCGCGCATACAGCAGCCCTAGCGTGTCGTGGTACCAGCGATGTGTCACGCGCAGGTCGTGGACGCTGAAAGCCACGTGCCACAACGGCATCTGTGCAGATGGCTCAGGCGGCACCCCCACAGACGGCTCCAGCGGCAACCCCACACGCAGCTCAGACAGCGCCTCCACACGCGGCTCACTTTCACGTGCATCGCTCACAGGCGCGCGCTGCCCATCGAAACGGCACGGCGAACCACTCCGGGGGCGAGCGCTCGCAGTGCCGCCGCCAGCGCATACGGGCGGGGTACGTAGCGTTCGGGGCGCCGTTCGCGACCGACCTCATGGATCGCATCGGCGACCTTCCCCGGGGTGGTCACGATCCAGCGGGTGGTGGCTTTCGCCATCAGTTCCGTGGCGGGCAGTCCCTCGGTGTGGACGAAGCCGGGCAGCACCATGCCCACGTGCACACCGTGGGGGCGCTCCTCGGCCCACAGCGCCTCCGACCAGCCCGCAAGTGCGAACTTGGAGGCGCTGTAGGCGCCCCGTGTCGGACGCGCCATGCGCCCAGAGATGCTGAGGACATTGACGATCGCGCTCGGTGCGGAGTCGCGCAGGAGCCCCAGCAGCGCCTCGGTGAGCCGCACCTGGGCGTCGAAGTTGATCGCCATGGTGTCTCTGACCTGCTCGTAACCGCACTCCGCGAAGCTCCCAGCCCAGGCCGCGCCCGCATTGTTCACCAGCAGGTCCAGCCGGCCATAACGCTGCTCGACGTGCGCGCGAATGCGCGCTGGTGTGTGCTCCTCCACCAGGTCGGCGGCTAGAAAGCTGGCACGCGCGCCCAGCGAGTCGGCCAGTGCGCGAAGGCGCTCTTCACGCCGCGCCACGAGCACCACCTCGGCCCCCACCTCGCGCGCAAAGCGTCTGGCGGTGGCCTCTCCGATGCCGCTCGAGGCGCCCGTGACGAGGACGACGAAAGGCCGCGGCGGAGATGCGCTCGAGGGGGCGTCATGCACTTCTCCGGACATGTCCGCACTCAATCACAACTCTCCGCGCCAACGCAAATGGTTGGAAACATTCTGAATGCCCAAGACTCGCCTCGCAGCGGCAGGGCGGCAGCTCAGGCGGTTTTCACGACGAGCGCCGCGGACGACTCGGGCGTGGTCGAGCGGCCATGGAAGACGCCATAGCGCAACACGGCGAAGTTGGTAAAAGCGAGCAGCAGGACGATGCTCACGTAGACCGCCTCGGTAGAGACCTCGAGCGCGGAGGGAAGCAGAGAAGTGCCAAGGACAGTCACGCCGTACTGCACCGAGGCCGCGAGCAGATAGCGCCTGGTCTGGCGGCGGGTGGGCAGCATGTACTCCTGCTTGGCCCACACGAACTGGCGCTGAGAGACGAAGTTGACCGATAGGGCCGCGCAGAACCCCACAACTAGCGCGACCTGAAAGGGCAGCCCCAGGACCGCTGCCAGCAGCGTGGTGACGAGCAGGTAGACGACCAGGCCAAGGCTGCCAGCCAGGACGAAGCGCACGCCCTCCCCGAGCAGGCCGGAGTCTGGCGCGAGCAGTACGCGCGCCATTCCCCTTACGCCGTCCGCGCGGAACGGTGTTCGAACTGCCTCGCGGTCGTGCACAACAGAACAGTAATCGACATCCGCGGCGAAAGCGAGCGGGCGCGCGCTCTGCGGGAGGGCCTCGCGAGGCGAGCGCCCCCTGGGGGCGGGCGAACACGTAGGCGGACAAGCGGGCGGACGGGCAAGCCTTATTTCCTCGCTGTGGCGAGGGAGGCCGGAGTCCTGGCGCGTAGGAACGCGTCGGCCTCTGCCAGCGCCGCCGGGCGTGCCGATCTCAAAGAAGCGCTCCGTCACCTCGTAGCCGTAGAGCAGCTCTTCGCTCGCAAGCTCCCCCAACAGATCGGATAGCTCGCGCGTAGGCGGCGGGACGCGATCGAGCGCCGCCTGTTCGAGCCCACCGAGCCCGTAGTCGATCCAGCGCATCCGCGGGTGCGGCGTCCGCTTGTCGTAGGCCACCACGCGGCCGGCGGCGTAGCTGGCGTTGGACGTCTCCCAGCGCCCCTCGTTACGCAGCACCGTCATCATCGCCGGCAGCCCGCTGGCACGCCAGTCGGTGGCGGCCGCCGCGTAGTCAAGGCGCAGGTAGGTGTCGCCGTAGAGCACCAGGAAGCGCTCGCCGAGCAGCCCGCGGGCGCGGCGGATGGCGCCAAGCGTGCCCTCCAGCCCCGGGGCGTCGAAGCTGTAGGCGATCCGCAGCCCGAAGCGCTTGCTGCCAACGCTGGCCTGGATCTGCTCGCCCAGGTGGCCCACGCACAGCACCACCTCGCCCGCTCCGTGCTGGGCGAGCAGGCGCAACTGGTGCCACAGGAAGGGCTCTCCCGCCACGGCAAGCAGCGCCTTGGGCGTCTCGCGCGTGCGCTCGCCCAGGCGGGTGCCCAGCCCTCCCGCAAGGATGCAGACCGGCGGCAACGCACTCACGGCCGTGACCCGTCCTCCCCCTCCCACCCGTGGCGGTACTCGACGATGTACTTGGGCCGCTGCCTGGCCTCGTCGTAGATGCGTCCGACGTACTCGCCGATCACACCCAGCGAGAGCAGCTGGATGCCGCTGAAGAAGGCGACGACGATCACGATCGTGGGGTTGCCGACGGGGAAGGCGACGCCCGAGAGCTTGAGCGTCAGATAGGCGATGGTGAGCAGGAAGGCCAGGCCGGCGCAGAAGATCCCGCCGACGGAGATCACCTGCAGGGGGTAGCGCGAGAAGCCGACGACGCCGCTGAGCCCATGCGACCAGGAGCCGTAGAAGCGGTAGTGGCTGTTGCCGGCGTTGCGCGGCTCGCGGTCATACAGCACGCCTGTCTGGCGGAAGCCCACAAATGGCACCAGACCGCGCAGGAAGGTGTGGGTCTCCCTGAGCGAGAGCACGCTTTCCACTACACGCCTGCTCATCAGGCGAAAGTCGCCGGTGTTCTCCGGGATCTCGACCTCGGCGATGTGTTTGATCACCCGGTAGGCCATCTTGGCCCACAGTTTCTTGGCCCACGTCTCTCCCGCGCGCGTGCGACGCTGGGCGTAGACCACGTCGTAGCCCTCACGCCATCTGGCGAGGAGGTCGGGGAGCAACTCGGGTGGGTCCTGCAGGTCACAGTCCATCACCACCGCGGCATCGCCGCTGGAGGCCTCCAGGCCGGCCAGCGTGGCCGCGGGCTGACCGAAGCAGCGCGAGAAGCGCAACATCTTCACGCGCGGGTCGCGCATGCGCAGCGCCATGATCAACTCCTCGGTGCGATCGCTGCAGGGATCGACGCTGAAGATCAGCTCCCACCAGTCGAGCTGGACCGTGTCGAGGACGGCGCGCAGTCGCTCGTAGACCCGCTCCACGTTGGATTCCTCGTTGTAGGCCGGCAGCACGACGCTCAGTGAGCTCACCGATACTCCTGCGCGTAGGCCCCGCCGAACTCGAAGTCGAAGGGCAGCTCGGGTGCTCCTGCCTGCGCCAGCGCTCTCCTGGTGTCCTCGGGGCGGCGGGTATACACGAGCAGAAACCCGCCGCCGCCGGCGCCCACTAGCTTGCCGCCGTCGACACCGTTGCGCCGGGCCAGCGCATACAGCTCCTCGATGTGATCGTCGGCCATCCCAGGCGAGCGCTTGCGCTTGTGCTGCCAGTGCTCGTGCATGAGCTCGGCGTAGCCGTCCAGGTCACCTCGTTCCAGCGCCTGGCGGCTGCGTACGCCCAGCTCCTTGGTGCGGTGCAGGTTCTCGAGCATCGCCTCCTCGCCCGCCTGCGAGCGCGCGTGCTGGTCGACCAGCACGTTCGCGGCACAGCGTGCCTCGCCGGTGAAGAACAGCAGCAGACGCTCGCGCAGGCGCCCCAGCGTGCCGGAGTCGAGCTCCAGTGGCTCGACCGTGACGGTGCCGTCGAGGTGATAGGTGTAAGCATTGATGCCGCCGTGCGCGGCGACGTACTGGTCCTGCTTGCCGACCGTGTCGGCGAGCACGTCGATCTCTATCTCGCAGGCCGCCTCGGCCAGGCGCTCGGGCGTGATGGAGATGCGCCGGGCATGCGCCAGGCCCTTGATCAGACATACCGTGTAAGCGCCTGAGGAGCCCAGCCCCGTGCCCGCCGGCACGTCGGCCACCGAGGCGATCTCCAGCGGCCGGCCGTGCCAGTGGCGCATCAGCGTCTCGCGCAGGATGGGGTGGCGGATCTGCGCCACCCCATCGACTTCCTCGGTCTCCGAGTACTTCATGCGCCAGCGCTGCTGGAACTCGGTGTGGGTCAGCATGTACACGTACTTGTCGATCGCCCCGGCCACGAGGAAGCCGCCGTGGCGGCGATAGTAGGAGGCAAGGTCGGTACCGCCTCCCCCCAGCGATACGCGCAGCGGCGCGCGGCTGAAGATGACGCTCACAGAACGAAGCCGGCGCTGGCCGCGTCGTGGTGGAACATGCGCACCGTCTCCAGGGAGAACTGCTCCAGTTTCTTGCCCAGGCCGTCGAGCTTCTTCAGCAGGTCGTGGGTGATGGTGATGATGTGGCAGCCAACCTGGTTGGCCTGCACGAGGTTGAGGATCTCCCGCGGCGAGGCCCAGATCAGCTCGGCACGGGGGGCGTCGGCCATGATCTGCACCGAGCGCGCCATGATCGGCACGGGGTCCACGCCGGCGTCGGCGATGCGCCCCGCGAAGACGGAGATGCAGGAGGGAGCGCCGTCGCGGACGGCAGCGGTGACCAGATCGACCTGCGCGGGGGTGAACAGGGCTGTGACGTTGACCTTCACGCCCTCCTGCGAGAGCTCGCGCGCGAGCGGCGCCAGCGACTGCCCCGCGGTGGTGGTGACGGGGATCTTGACGTACACGTTGTCCCCCCAGGAGGCGATGATCTGCGCCTGGCGGCGCATGTCGCGCGGATCGTCGGCGAACACCTCGAAGGAGATGGGGTGTTTGGTGACCTGCTCCAGCAGGCGCTGGGCGAAGTTCGCGTAGTCGGTCAGGCCGACCTTGCGCATCAGCGTGGGGTTGGTGGTGAAGCCCTCGATGCGCGGGTCGGCGGCAAGGGCGAGGATGCCGTCGAGGTCCGCCCCGTCGGCGAATATCCGTGTGGAGATCTGATCGAACAGCGAAGCCATGGGCGCAAGGTAGCAATGTTCTTTTCCTTGAAATACTCCTAACTAAAGCTGGAGCAGGAGTGGCGCGCCGCGGGCCATGTCGGGAGCGCGCAGATCGGGCCGGCACGCGCGCAAACGCTTGTGCACACTGGCCTGGTGCTCGATCAGCAGGGTCTGGCAGCCGGCGGCCCGCCCCGCGGCGATATCCGCGTCGGTGTCTCCGACCATCCACGATGCGCGGGGGTCGGCGCCCACCGCACCTGCCGCATCGAGCAGCATTCCCGGCGCCGGCTTGCGGCACGCGCACGGCCCCGACAGGCCGGGCACGACGCCCTGCGGATGGTGCAGGCACAAGCGCGAAGCCGCCAGCTGGACCCCCTCTCGCGCCAGCAGGCCAGTCACGTGCCGGTGCACGGCGAGCAGTTGCCCCACCGCCACCCTGCCCTTCGCCGCGGCGGGCTGATTGGAAACGCAAATCAAAACGAAGCCGGCCCGCGCAAGCGTGCGTACCGCGGCAGCGGCCCCTGGGACGAGGCGCACGTCACGCACGGCCAGGGGTGACTCCGGCTGTCCGGAGAGGGAGTCGGCGACCAGCTCGTTGAGGACCCCGTCGCGATCGAGAAAGACGGCGGGGCGGCCGCTCACGACGTCGCTGTGCCGGTGCGAAAGCCCTCCGCCAATGCGGATGAGCCGGCGCGAGGGGTCGCCGTCGATGCGGATGAGCCGGCGGGGGCGAACGACGGCGCTGAGGCAACCAGGGACTCCCAGTGGCCTGGCCTGACCGCCAGACCGGGGTGGGACACCAGCGCGTGCCAGACGACCGCCTGCAAAGACTCGACCAAGGGCGTGCGCAGCGCCGCGGGAGGGTCGATCAGGATCGCCACATCGGCAAGCTGGGCGAGCGTCCCCCCGGGAGCTCCCGCGACGCCGTAGATCGAGGCGCCCACCGCATGCGCCGCCTCCATGGCCGCCACGAGATTGATCGACACATTGCGCTCGCGCGAGCCGCCGCCGACCGAGAAGACCAGCAGCGCGTCGCGCCGGGACACACGCGAAACCTCCAACCAGGCCGTGAACGAGGTCTCCCAGCCGTCGTCGTTGGTGCGCGCTGTCAGCTCTGAGACGTTATCGGTGGGTGCATAGCTCTCCAGGGCGCACAGCTTGCGGAAGTCGTTGACAGCGTGCGAGGCGTGGCCAGCGCCGCCCCCCACGCCCAGGATGAACAGCCGCCCTTCGCGCTTACGCACATCGGCCAGGCCGCGGGCCATGGCGTCGATCTGGACGGGAGCGACCGCTCGCGCCAGAGCCGCTGCCGCGGCGAGATAGGTGGTGCTGTGATTGCCGTCTCCCACTCGCTCACCTCTCCCCCTCGCTCAGGCCGGCGGGTGTGGAATGGACACAGAACGCTCGGAATAAATCCATACGATTCCATATAGTACTCTTCTTGATACCCACCTTTGTCACCGCAGCGGCGAGCTTCACCGGCTCGCATCCGAGCGCCCACCCGATCGATGACGGCATCCAGACGTACCGGGTGAGCTGCTCCAGCGCGCACCGCAACCGACCCCCGATGGGTCTGAACGTGGCGTTGTCGATAGGTGAGAAACGTTTTGAGGCGATCCAGGTCGGCCTGCCGCCGAGCAAAGCGCCGCCGCCGATTCCCCGCGAGGCGCTCGCGACGGTGGCAGCGGCACGAGCGGGTGGCGCGGGAGAGTTCCCGCGAGCGCAGCACCACGGAGGTGTCTCTGACACGGTCTCGACGGATATCGGTATCCGCCATCCGCCTGCCAGGATCAGTTGAATGTCCCGCACACATATCGCGCTCGCCCTCATCTTTGTGCTCACGTTGTGCACGCGCCTGGCGTTCTTTGCCTCAGATCCCATACCCAACACCGGGCCGTGGGTGTACGGAGAGATGGCGCACAACATCATCGATGATGGACACTGGTTTCAGGTCAACCTCACCGGACCCTCCAACTACTTCACCTTCAGCACGCCCGTCAAGGAAAACGGTCCCCTGCAGGCGCCTGCGGAAGTCAATCTCAAATACGCCGACAGCCACCCGCGTTGGGTGCCCTACGTCGCCGAGCCAGTGGGCGAGGCGGTGGTGGTGGCGGGCGTGTGGGAGCTGATCGGCAGCCAGCACTGGCAGCCGATCGCGCTCCTGAGGATCCTGCTGGACGCCTTCGCCTCGCTGTTGATCTACCGCATCGCCTGGCGCCTTTTCAAACGCCGCCGGGCAGCTCTGCTGGCCGCTGCCATGTACGCAGCCTACCCTCCCATCGCCGAGCTTGCGATCAACCCCAACACGGACTTCTGGAGCGTGGACGTCACGATCCTCGTCGTCGCCCTGTGGGTCGAGGCGATCAACTCGCCCCGTTCCTGGCGCTGGTTTTTGGCCTGTGGCGTGGCCACCGGAATCGGTGCCTACTTCCATCCCGGCGTGCTGATCCTGCCGGGTGTCTTCGCACTGGCCGGCATCGGTGTCGTGGGCTGGCGTAGCACCCTTCGCCGGGCGCTCTTCACGACGGCCATCGCCGCGCTGCTGATCGTCCCCTGGACGATCCGCAACTACAACGACTTCCACAGGTTCATCCCGGTCCGCATCGCCGCGGGAGTGACTCTGTGGATCGGCCTCGATGAAATTCCAAACGACTACGGCGCCACCCACGGCGATTACGCGACCTACCAGTTCATGCGCCGCGTCCAGCCGGGCATCCGCTGGGACTCGCCGGCATACGACTCCTATCTGGGCAGCCGGGCGATTGAAGTGATCGAGCGCCACCCGCTGTTCTACCTGAAGACGGTGGCGCGTCGCGTCTGGCTGTCCACGATCGCGGCAACCGACGTGGAATGGATGCACCGCGGAACGAAAACTCCTTTTGCCTACCCACGCGGCCCGATTGCCTACGTCATCGACCACCCCTTTCAGCTCATACAGGTCGTGCTGATGCCATTCGTCTTCCTGTTCGCCATGCTCTCGCTGGCCTTCACCTGGGCGCGCTACAGGCACGAGCACCTGCTCCTGATCGCCACGGCCCTGGCAATCACGGTGCCCTACTTCGTCCTCCATTTCGAGCCACGCTTCATGCTCCCCGCGGCGACGGCCTATCTGATTTGGATCGGCTTGGGGGCAGACCTATCGATCGAGCGCCTGGGCCTGTGGCGCGCTAGCAGGCGCGGGCAGGCGCTGTCCAGCACCGTCGCGGACGCCGCCAAAGCGCTGTGATTCGCTGCGCCAATCTGATCCGCCGCGCCACAATCTTCAGTGAGCGCTTCCACCGAGCTCGCCCGTCGGCTGTGCGGAGATGCGCATGCGCATCCTCTGGGGGTCCCCAGGGTCGCGTGGAATCCCCCCGCGCCGGGTCTCATCGGACTCGGTGAGCGCGAAGCAGAGGCGCAGGAACCACCGCTCGTCGCCCGACCACCGCTCGTCGCCCGGGATCCAGGTGATGAGCCCCAGCGGTAGAGCGGATGCGTGGTCGACCTCGACGCGGATCGTGCGCTCGACGTCGCCGAGCAGCACGACACCCTCGGTCACGCCGAGGCCCTGGCGGGCGGAGACCAGCGCCGAGACCGCGGCGCCGTGGTCGAACCCCAGACCACCGATCCGATGTGTCTCCAACTCCACCCCTCCGTTGTGGGTGGCATACCACAACGTGCGCGCCTGAAAGGCCTCGGGGAGCAATGTCACGTGGCCGAGGCGCAGCGAGCCGGGTGGCAGCTCGCTCCAGCGTAGGACCCATTCGATTCGACCGCCCCACTGCCCGACGCCGTGCCGTGTGCCGAATCGAGGCGGATCGTCTTCTCGACCGGCCCCAGCTCGGTGGCGATACGCGCCAGCGCACAGAGGCGCCCGTGCTCATCCAGACCAACAGCTGGCTGCACGCGCTGCAGGTCTGTAACCTTGTGGGTCAGCGGCGACTCCTGCACGAGATGGCCGGAGTAGAAGTCGGCGCCAAGCTCGATCGTCGGGAAGTAGCCGTGTTCGAGCGTGCCCAGCAGCGGGCGCGTGGCCACGCGAGTGTCGCTGAGCGCCTCGATGGCCAGGCCCCGGCGCTGGTTCAGGCGCACTGTGAGCTCATCGACGCGCAGCTGCAGGATGTCGCCGTCGCGGCTGACCGCCCAGGCCTGCCTCACAGACTCCCCAGGCGGCGGAGCCTCGGGGGGTGACGCATCGACGGGTGACGCATCGGCAGGTGACGTAGGCAGCCAGCGGCGCTCGACGCCCTCCAGGCGCGCCAAATATGCATCCCAGCGGGCCTGCGTGATGTGGGTGCGAAAGTCGCTGGCCCACAGCTCGCACAGCTCGCGCCAGCGATCCGGGTCGGTGGCGCTCTGGATCCGCAGCTGCTCGTACAGCCGCCAGCAGCGGGTGTTGATGCCGACGTCGTCGCGCCCTGTCACGGCCCAGCGGGAGACGTTGTACTTGTCCTGCTTCTTGACCGGGATCGGCTGGCCGGGCGCCTCCAGCTGGAGGTCATGGCCGGCTGCTGGGGCGTCAATCAGGCCCAGTACCTCGCTGGGCAGCGCAGGGACGCCAACGCACTGCGCGCGCAGCGCGCGCAGGCCTTCGGCGATGCGCGCCCACTCCCCATCCCCCAGCTCTGGCTCGGCGGCAAAACGGCCCGGTCGGTGATCGAAGATCTCAGCGTCGTTGGCATACAGCATGAGTGCTCGGCCGGGCGCGGCGGCAGCGCCCCCGCCAACACCGACTCCGCGCACGTACTCCACGTAGCGCTCCAGCGCCAACTCGCCGTGGGCGAAGCGCTGAAACTTCTGAAAGGCGATCGACTCGCTCCACACGATCGGGATCGTGCGCCCACCACCGCGCGCCCGCTGGGGATGCAGACGGTGCTCGGCGGGCCACTGCGAGTGCGAGCGCCGCGCGTTGTCCCAGTCGACGATCAGCGCCTCATAACCGGCCTCCAAATAGAGCGGCACGAGGCCGGGTGAGTAGACCTGCTCGCACACAAGCGCGATGCGCGGCGAGACGCCCAGCAGCTCCAGGTAGACCTCGCGCCCCAGGCGCAGGTTCCAGGCGTTGACCTCGGCCGGCAGCAGGGGGGCGGCGCACTGGGCGTGCGCACTGCCGATGAGCTCCATGTGCCCCTCGGCGAGCAGCTCGCGGGCCAGCTCGATCCACTCGGGGTCCAGTTCGGCGATGCGGTGCAGCGTCCAGCCGTTGGCCTCCAGGGCGATCGGGAAGCCGGTCCGGGGTGCGAGCTCGAGGAACGGGCGGTAGCAGCGGCGGATGACCTCCGCGTGGGCCTCCTCCTCCAGTGAGGAGAAGGCCAGGTTGAGGTGGAAGAGGCACAGTAGACGCAACGCCTGTCCAGATGCGCCCGCTCGCCGGGCGCTCGGCGACGCCTGCCCGATTGGCCTCCCCGGCACAGCCTGCGACTCAGCGGCCAACTGCGACCTCCGCCGGCCAGCGACTGGGGTCCAGGAGCCAGTCGGCAAGCTCAGGGGCCGACGGCTGCCAGCTCGCAGCCGCCTCCCGCAAGCGCTCTGACTGGTCGAGCAGCACACGCAACTCGGCCTCCCCCCGAGGTCCCAACAGAGCCCAGGCAACTCCGGGCCGGTCGGCTACGAAGGCCACGGCAGCGCCCGGCAACTCCCCCCAGCTCACGCCGAAAGCCTGGCGCACCGCGTCTGCGGCCAGACCAAGTGGAGCAAACTGCCCGCGCAGCTCGCGCGCCTGCGGGCCGAGCACGCCGTGCAGCAGCAGCGAGCGCGCCACCACCGTCTTCCCCGCTGCCACCGCGGCGGGCAGCACACGACACTCGGGGCGGCGGTCGAGCGCGTTGTATGCGATCTGCACGACCTCCACATCGGTGTGCGCGAGCGCCGCGAGTGCGTTGACCTCGCCGTAGACGCTCGCGCCGATGCGTGTTACAAGCCCCTCCTGGCGCAACTCGGCAAGCGCATCCATCAACGCGCTGCTGTGCATGAGCGCCCGGTCGGCGTTGTGGATCTGGAGCAGATCGAGCCGCTCGCGGCGCAGAGCGCGCAGGCTGGCCCAGACCGAGTCGCGCACACAGGCGCGGACATCTGCCGGATCCAACGCGCCCCAACCGCCCGGCGGGATCGCCAGCTTGGTGGCAACGAGGCAGTCCGCGTGAGCTCCCAGCGTTTCGCCGACGAGTGCCTCGGCCTGACCATAGGCAGGAGCGGTGTCGATCAGGCGCACCCCCCGCTCCAGGGCGACCGATAGGGTGCGACGCGCCGCTGCCCGCTCGGGGACAGGCCGCACCGCCCCAGGGGCGCCATAGGGCAGTACCAGCGCGGCCGTGCCCACCCCCAGTTGCGGCAGGCCAGCCGGCACCGCATGATTGCCGGCTGATAGCCGGCTGCTCATCTTCGACGGCAGACGAAGAAGCTGTTGCTGCCAACCGGGTCGCCCTCAAACCAAATCGTGCCGGCCTTCAGCCCGATGCGGTCGAGGATGTCAAAGCGCGCCTCCATTACCTCGGTAAGCTCGCCCAGAGAGAACTCCCGGATGTGATTCGGCAGAAACGGCACATGCCCAAGTAGGTTCTGTGGTGTGCTCAACAGCAGCAATCCTCCATGCACCAATACACGGTCTATCTCAGCCAAGAACGGCTGCACAGGCACGTGCTCGATCGTCTCAAAGCTGACAACGATGCCGAAAACTCCATCCCCAAACGGCATCTGCGTCGCGTCGGCCACCACGTAATCGCCACCGCAGTCGACGGTGACCGCACGGGCGCAGAGAATGCTTTCCTCGTCGCGGTCAAGGCCGGTAACCCTCGCGCCCCGCGCGGTCATCATCCTGACTCCGAACCCGACACCACACGCCACATCGAGCACCCGATCTCCAGCATGGATGTAACGTAGTGCCAGTTCGTAGTGGTAGCCCAGCTGGTCGCCCTGCGAGATCCTCTCTGTGTCTGCCGATCTCCTGCCTCTCCACATCGCTCAGGATTTCCGTCGTACTATTGCGAATGTCCCACAGCTGGGCATCGGTGTAGGTGGGCACGTCCTCGTACCGTTCAAAGCGAAACCCCGGAAGGGACGAGATCAGGAACTTCGGATGTACCAGGAAGGGACTGTCGTCAGTATCGACGGCGGCTCGCGCGCGACGCAGGGCGCCAGTCCGAAACACGTCGACGCTGAGGTGAGCTGGAAAATCGTCTGGCGTCTTGATTCCGTCGAGTTCCCGTTCGCGAGCCCGTTCGAGCATGGCTGCCACGAGGTCGAAGTCGGCCGAGAAGTGCATACCGTCGACTCTCATCACGTAGACCTCAGCCGGGAGACCCTCAATGGCCATCAGCATCCGATCCAGAGGCGAGGCGTCGAAGCCGTACAGCACCAACACCTCACCCTCGGCGCTCTGCGCAATCTCATCAATGCGCCCGCCACGGTCGAATGCGGGGGCGAGAATCCTGACCGGCGTCTCGGGAAAGCGACGCTGAGCCCCGCGAATCGTGTGAGCGACCAGCGGCGTGCCTTCCAATTCGCGCAGACAGTAGTCCTCGTCACCGGACCAGGAGCGAGAGCTGGCCTGCACGAGGACAAGCGCCGGAGGATCAGTTTCCCGCATATCCATCATCTGTGCGAGCGGAACACCACGGCAGGCGGCCTTCCCTCCAGGTAATCAGCCACATTGCCTGCGCCGTGGGCCTGCTCCATGCGCTCGAGCGCCAGCTCGACCACCTCCAGCGTCCGTGCGATGTCGCCCTCGCTGTGGCTGTAAGTCGTGAAGATTGGCCCACCGAAGAGCACCCCGCGGCGATGGCACTCCTGCAGGAACAGTCCGCGCAGCAACGTGCTGAACTCCCCGCCCTCCTCCGCGCCCTCCACCTCCCTGAAGCCGATCGCCGAGCGCGGCGGGTTGCCGGCCAGCTCAACGCCGAAGCTCGCTCCTTCGGCAAGCCGCCGCAGGCCCTCACGCAGTTCGGCGCCGCGCGCCCAGATGTGCTCGATGACGGGCTCTGTGCGCAGCACTTCGAGCGTGGCCCTGGCGGCCGCCAGCGAAACGGTCTCGCCCGAGTAGGTCATCGAGAAGAACACCTCCTCGAAGGCCCGCATCGGCTGCTCCAGCCCAACCACCGCGGCGAGCGGATAGCCGTTGGCCATGCCCTTGCCCAGGCAGGCCAGGTCGGGGACGAACCCGAACAGTTCCTGCGCGCCTCCCAGCGCGTAGCGAAAGCCTGTGACGATCTCATCGAGGATCAGCAACGCGCCGTGACGATGCGCGAGCTCCAGCGCCGCCTGCAGGTAGCCAGCGGAGGGTTCGTGGCCGGGGATTTCCATGATCACCGCCGCTGTCTCCCACTCGGCCAGCGCGCGCTCCAACACACCCAGGTCGTCGAAGGGAACGGTGTGGATCAGACCGCGGTTGGCGACGGGTATCCCGGCGGAACGCTCGGTGGAGGCGATGTACCAGTCGTGGTAGCCGTGGTAGCCGGTGGCGATCACGTGTTCGCGCCCGCTCAGCGACCGCGCCGCGCGGATCGCGCCGCCGGTGGCATCGGCGCCGTTCTTGGCGAAGCGCACGCGCTCGGCGCAGGGCACCAGCTCGACCAGCAGCTCGGCCACCTCCACCTCCAGGGGGTGCATCAACGTGAAAGTGGTGCCCTCGTGGACCTGCGCCACCACGGCCTCGGTCACGGCGGGGTGGTCGTAGCCAAGCAGGATCGGGCCGAGCGCCATCGGGTAGTCGATGTACTCGTTGCCGTCCACATCCCACACGTGCGAGCCGAGGCCACGACGCAGGAACTTGGGCGAGAAGCCCTCCACGAACTGCGAGGGGGCCTTGCTGAGTGTCTGGGTGCCAGTGGGAATCACGCGCAGGGCGCGCTCCCACAGCGCCTGCGAGGCTGCGATCAAAGGCGCGGGAGGAGCGGCCCCGGTGGACACGGCCCGCGAGGTCTCGGCCACGACCGCGGCGGTCGAAGGCTGGTCGGGAGTATCTGAAAGCGTTGGGATAATTCCATATCCTACTCTTCTTGACACGAGTTCTTGTCACCGGAGCAGCCGGCTTCATCGGCTCGCATTTGAGCACCCGCCTGATCGACGAGGGCGTCGAGGTGCGCGGAGTGGACTGCTTCAGCGCGCACTACGAGCGACCACTGAAGGAACTCAACATCGCCTCGCTGGCAGGTGAGAAACGTTTTGAACTGGTGGAGGCCGACCTGGCACTCGCCGATCTACCGGGACTGATCGAGGAAGTCGACGCAGTCTTCCACCTTGCCGCCCGTCCCGGGGTGAGGGACTCCTGGAGCGACTTCGACGACTACGTGCACGCCAACATCAACGCCACCAGGTCGCTGTTCGACGCCTGTGCCACGGCTGGAGTGCGGGTGGTGTACGCCTCCTCCTCGAGCGTCTACGGAGACGTCGCCCAGCTGCCGGCCAAAGAGGAGGCCATTCTGCATCCGGTGTCTCCGTATGGCGCCACCAAGGCCATGACCGAGCTGCTGGCGGGCGCCTACGCCTCTGCGCTGGGGCTGGATGCCGTGGGGCTGCGCTACTTCACGGTCTACGGCCCGTGCCAGCGCCCGGACATGGGGCTGTCGCGCTTCATCGAGGCCGCCACCGCGGGGGAGCCGTTGCACGTGTTCGGCGACGGCAAGCAGCTGCGCGACATGACCTACGTGGGCGACGTGGTGGCAGCTACGCTGGCCGCCGCCGAGCGGGGGAGGGCAGGGGCGCTCTACAACGTGGCCTCGTGCGCGCCCCGCTCGCTGCTGGACATCCTGGGCGAGCTGGAAAGCGTCCTGGGCCACGATCTGCGCCTGGAGCACGAGGAGCGCAAGGCGGGAGACGTGCGCGACACCTGGGGCGCCGTCGAGCACGCCCGCCACGATCTGGGCTACGAGCCGGCCACCCCCCTGCGCATCGGGCTCGAACGGCAGGTGGCGGAGGCAGAGCGCCGCCGCAGTCTGCTGACCGGACAGCGGTCGTGACCAGCCGCAGGCTCTTACCCCGGAACGGTTGCGCTTCTGGATATGGCGCAGGGGAGCAGATCGCCCTCACCACCGAGATCCGGCCGTGACCCGCTTCATCGCCGAGATCGGCTCCAACCACAACGCCCATCGCGCGCGCTGCGAGGCGCTGGTGGACGCCGCCGCGTGGGCGGGCTGCGATGCGGTCAAGCTGCAGGTGTTCCGCGTGGAGGACCTGTTCGCCCCGCAGGCCCTGGAGGCCAACCCGGAGCTGGAGCGCAGGCGTGCGTGGGAGTTTCCGCTGGAGCTGTTGGGGCCGGTGCGCGAGCGCTGCGGCAAGCGAGGCGTTGAATTGGGCGTGACCCCTTTCGCGCTGTGGGCAGTCGAGGAGCTGGCTGAGCACGTGGACTTCTTCAAGATCGCCTCCTACGAGCTGCTGTGGCCCGCACTCATCCGCGCCTGCGCAGACACAGGCAGGCCGCTCGTGCTGTCCACCGGCATGGCCACCCTGAAGGAGGTCGCCGCGGCCGTAGCGGTGGCGCGGGAGGGCGGCGCGGAGCGACGGCTGCGCCTACTGCACTGCGTCTCCGGTTACCCCACACCCCCCGAGCAGGCCAACCTGAGCGCGATCGCCACCCTGCGCGAGCACTTCGGGGTACCGGTGGGGTGGTCGGACCACACCTGCTCGGAGCGGGTGGTGCGCCGTGCAATCACGAGGTGGAAGGCGAGCGACGTGGAGCTGCACATCGACCTCGACGGCCACGGGCACGAGGCGGGGAAGCACAACTGGAGCCCCAAGCGGCTGCGCGAGCTGATCGCGTCGAGCGAGGGAGAGTTGCGCCACTCCGCGAGAGAGCCCCACGCGCAGACCAAGCATCGAGAGGGGGAGGAAAAACCCGCAGCAGCCGACGGGACTGCTGTCCCCGGCCCGGACACCACCGCCGCGAGGGACGCCGCGAAGAACAGAGCAATCGACGGCAACGGCGCCAAGCGCCCGATGCCGGTGGAGCTGCCCGATGTGCCGTGGCGGGCCGACCCCGAGGACGGCCTGCGCCCGCTGCGGTCGCTGCGCGCGGCGCTGCCGGTGGGGGTCTAGGTGTCGCCCCGCGCTTCAGGAGGCCACCCGGTGGGCGGCGTTGAGCAGGCGCAGTGCGGGCTCGCGCTCGAGCAGGGCCAACACCTCGCGGAAGCCGAACGGCCTGTCCCCGGTGTCCTGCAGCCGCTCATACAGCGCGCGCACCAGCTCCAGGTCCGCCGGGTAGTCGATCGTCCAGCGCTCATCGCCCAGATCCCGCTCGGCCTCCAGCACCACCACCGGGAAGCGCTCGGGGTGGCGCCAGATGAAGGGGGTGACGTGCTCGCGCTCGTAGGCCTCGCCGGCCTCACCCCACGCAGCGGCGAGCATCTGCGCGGTGAACGTCTCGGCGTCGAGCCCGTCGGGGTAGCGGCGATACCCGGAGTCAGCCCCGATCGCCCCCGTGGCGACCGACGCATAGGCGGCCTTGGGCTGGGCGGCGGCCAGCGCGAGCAGCCGCCCGACGACCTCAGGGTCGATCAGCGGGCAGTCGGCGGTGACCCGCACGATCCGCTGTGCGCCAAGCGCCCGGTTGGCCCGCTGGAAGCGGTCGAGCACGTCAAGCTCGCTGCCCCGCAGGCAGCGGATGTCGTGCGCCGCGCACAGCTCGACGATCACCTCGTCGCGGGGACTCTCTGAGGTGAGCACCACCACCTCGTCGACCCCCGGCGCCGCGCGCAGGCGCTCGACGATGCGCACCAGCGCCGGCCGTCCGGCAAGCGGCTGCAGCACCTTCCCGGGCAGCCGCGTGGAACCCATCCGTGCCTGAACCATCGCGATCGTGCCCATGGACTCCTCCCACACGCTAGCGCCCCACGCCGCCGTGACAACCCCGCTGGCGATCCTGCTCGTGGACGGCGGGCCGCGCGCTGGTCTGGGCCACATGGGGCGGTGCATGGCAGTTTTTGAGGAGCTGGAGGGCCGCGCTGCGTTTGCCGCGGATGATGCCGCAACCGAACGCGCGCTGAAGTGCTGGGACACATCCGCCCGCGTGCGCATGGACGCAGCGGCAGCGGCGCCGGTGGTGCTGATCGACCGCCGCGAGCCCACCACGGCCGCAACGGTGGCGCAGTTGCACGCGCGGGGCCAGCGCGTGTGTCTACTCGACGACCCCGGCTCGGGCAGGGGAGTGGCCGACCTCGTCGTGGATCCCCCCACCGGCGTGAGCTGGCCGCCCACCAACGGCCGCCGTCTGGCTGGTTTCGAGCATGTGCTGCTGCGCCGCGACGTGCGAGCGGCAGCGCGGTCCCCGCTGGCAGGCGTGGACGTGCTGCTCAGCCTTGGCGGCAGCGACCCCGAGGGCCTGACGTCGACGCTGGCCGCCGCCCTGCGGCAGAGCGGACTCTCGGTGCTGAGCGTGCTGGGACCCGCCTACCGCGGACCACGGCCGCCCGGCGAGGTGCTGGACGACGCGCGGGAGTGGCCCCGCGCGCTGGCGGGGGCGCACCTGCTGGTGGGGCGGTTCGGCCACACCCTGCTGGAGGCAGCGCATCTGGGGACGCCGGCGCTGGCGCTGGCGGTGGGCGCGCCCGCCGCAGCGGAGGCGGCGGCCTTCGCGGCTCACGGCACCGCGGAGGCGATCCGCGTCGATGGGCCCGACCACGCCGAACGGATGACCGCGCGGGCCGTGGAGCTGCGCAGCGAAGGGCACCACCTGCAGGAGATGGCAGGACGCGGGCTCGAACTCGTGGACGGCCGGGGCGCTACACGAGTGGCTACGGCGCTGCGAGAGCTGGCATGACGGCGCTGCGGGACAGGCGTGAGGGCGCTGCGAGAGCCGGCATGAGCGCTCTGCGGGAGCCGGCATGAACAGGCCATTGCGGGGACGCACGGCTCTGGTCACCGGCGCCAGCCGCGGTGTCGGTGAGGCAATCGCGCTGGCCCTCGCCGAGGCCGGGGCCAGCGTGGTCGTCAACTACCGCGCACGCCGGCAGGCAGCCGACGGAGTGGTGCGCACCATCACGGACGGCGGCGGCCGCGCGCTGGCCCTGCAGGGAGACGTCACCGAGCGGGCCCAGGTGCGCGCGCTGGTGAGGGGGACGGTGGAGGCGTTCGGCGGTCTGGACATCTTGGTCAACAACGCCGGCCTGCTGCAGCAGAAGCCCTTCGCGGAGATCACCGAGGAGGACTGGGAGCGAGTGCTGGCGGTGAACCTCAAGGGCGTCTTCTTGTGCGCGCAGGAGGCGCTTGCCTGGCTGCGCGAGGGTGAGGCGGCTGGCAGGATCGTCAACGTCGCCTCCTCGGGCGGACAGCTGGGCGGTCCGCTGGCGCCGCACTACTCGGCGGCCAAGGCAGGGGTGATCGCGCTGACACGTTCGCTCGCGCGCCTGATGGCCCCGGAGGTAGCCGTCAACTGCATCGCGCCGGGACTGATCGACACGGAGATGACGCGGGCGGAGATCGCGTCTGAGGCAGGCATCGAGAAGTTGCGCCAAGTCCCGCTGGGCCGGACGGGTACGGCCACGGAGGTAGCCGCGAGCGCGCTCTTCCTGGCCGCCTCGGCACCGTATGTGACCGGGCATACGCTCAACGTTAACGGGGGGCTCTACCTTGGCTAGAGCACCGACGCCGCTGCAGGACGGTGGCGAAGATCCCACACCGCTGAGCCGAGCGCGCGGAGACTCCGCTGCAAGCTCGGCCGGCGCCGCCGACCGTCTTGGCGCCGACGCCGTCGCCGAGGCGTTCGTGCGCCACGGCATCGAGCGCATCCACGTCTTCCCCGGCGGCACCATCGCCCCAGTGTTCGAGGCCGCTCTGACGCGCGGCGTCGAGATCTTCACCGCCCGCCACGAGCAGGGCGCGGGCTACGCGGCGCTCGCCGCTGCACGGCTCCGCGGCCGGCCCGAGGTCGCGATGGTCACCTCCGGGCCGGGCGTGACCAACCTCGTCACCCCCGTGGCCGACGCCTACTTCGACTCGACGCCGCTGGTGGTCATCACCGGCCAGGTGGGCACAGGCGACATGCGCGAGCAGCGCCCCATTCGCCAGCGGGGCTTTCAGGAGGTGGACACGGCCGCGGTGATGCGCCCCATCACAAAGCTCCAGCTTCTTCCCCGCCACCCCGAGGAGGTGGCGCAGGCAATCGAGCGGGCCTTCCGCGTGAGCGCCGAAGGACGGCCCGGGCCGGTGCTGTTGGACCTGCCGATGGACGTGCAGCGGGGGAAGCTTGACGAGTCGATCTCACCCGGCAGCTCTGTACCCCATGCCGCGGCCCTCGCTAGCCGCCCCTCCGGGGCGGCCCCCTCCCCCTCTCAGCCCGACCCGGAACTGCTCGACGCGCTGGCCGTGCGCATGCTCAGGGCGCGCCGCCCCGTGATCGTCGCCGGCCAGGGGGTCCTCCTGGCGCGTGCGCACATGGAGCTGCGCGCGCTGGTCGACGCTCTCGGCATCCCCGTCTCGCACAGCCTGCTGGGGCTCGGGGCGCTGCCCAGCGAGCACCCGTTGTCGCTGGGCTACCACGGGCACACCGGCAGCCGCTACGCCGGCATCGCGCTGCACGAAGCCGACCTCGTACTGGTGCTGGGCTCGCGTCTGGACATCCGCCAGACCGGCTCGCTGCCCGAGCGCTTCGCGCCGGATGCCGCCATCGCGCGGGTGGAGCTGGACCCGGGCGAGCTCGAGCACTCGCGCGTGCGCTCCGACATGGCGCTGCCAGACGACGTGCGCCAGGTGCTCGCAGGTCTGCTGGAGCGCCTGGCGGGCGGCGCAGGCGACGAGCACGGTGCAGGACGAGCCGGCCACCTTCAGGCGTGGCACGCGCGCATCGCGGCACTGAAGGAGGAGCACGCGCTGAGCTGGGAGCAGGGCGGCCCACTGAAGCCGCAGCCCGTCGTACTGGCCGCCAACCGCCTGACCGCGGGCGAGGAGGTGGTGTGCGTGACCGGCGTGGGCTCCCACCAGCACTGGGTGGCGCGTCATTTCAGTCTCGACTTCCCCCGCCGTCCTCTGCTGACGTCGGGCGGGCACGGAGCGATGGGCTACGACCTCCCCACCGCCGTGGGCGCCCAGCTCGCCCGCCCCGACGCCAGGGTGCTGTGCTTCGTGGGGGACGGCTCGCTGCAGATCAACATCCAGGAGCTGGCGTGCGTGGTGGAGCGCGACCTGCCCGTGAAGCTGGTGGTGCTCGACAACCACCGCCTTGGGATCGTCTCGCAGTTCCAGCTGCAGAATTGGGAGGACGACCCCACCTGTGGGCGTAAGTGGAACCCCGACTTCGCCGCCCTCGCCCGCGCCTACGGCATCCCCAGCTGGACCGTCGACCGCGAGGAGCAGATCGAAGACGCCCTGGCAGCGATGCTCGCCGTGCGGGGGCCAGCGCTCGTGCACTGCCTGATCGACCCCGCCGAGGACGTGGTGCCGATGCTGCTCGCCGGTCAGACCATGGACCGCATGTGGCCCTATCGGGAAGCTGCAACATGAGCGCCCCCGGCACACCCGCCCAGACCATGTTCGAGGAATGCGGCGCAAGCGCTCCCATTGTGCGCCCCCAAGCCACGCCCGAGTGGCGCAGCGCGAGCGCGCCAGACGAACGCACGCTGCTGGTGGTGAGCGGCGGCAGCGAGGCCCTTGCGGGCATCGCCCGCGCCCGCGAGATGGGTCTGCACGTGGTCGTCAGCGACGGATCCCCGAGCGCACCGGGGCTCCTCGCCGGCGACGATCGCCTGCTGGCCAGCACCTATGACGTCGAGGCGACAGTGGCGGCCGCCCAGCGCTACGACCGGCAGGTGCGCCGGATCGACGGTGTGATCTGCATCGCGTCCGACGTGCCGCTCACGGTTGCCAGCGTGGCCGCCGAGCTCGGTTTGCCCGGCGTTCCGCTGGACGCGGCCCGGCTGTCGATCGACAAGCTCGCGATGAAGCGCGTTCTGGCCGAGCACGGAGTGGCCGTGCCATGGTTCGCGGCAGCGCGCACGGCCGCCGAGCTGTGTGCATACGTGGCGGCGCAGGGATATCCGCTCGTCCTCAAGCCGGTCGACAGCCGCGGTGCACGCGGCGTGCTGCTCCTGCGCGACGCACAGGTCGATCTCGACTGGGCTCATGAGATTGCGTTGCGCGAGTCCCCGAGCGGCAGAGTCATGGTGGAGCGCTTCCTCGACGGCCCCCAGCTCAGCACCGAGTCGCTGGTGATGGACGGCGTCGTACACACCATCGGCTTGGCCGACCGCAACTACGAGCACCTTCGGCGCTTTGCGCCGTACATGATCGAGAACGGCGGGGAGTTGCCGAGCCGGCTGGACCCCGCGGCCCGGACCGCGGTGTGCGAGGTGCTCCAGCACGCCGCCGAAGCGCTGGGCCTGCCCTACGGCGTCCTCAAGGGAGACATAGTGATGTACGATGGCGTCCCGCACGTGATCGAGGTGGCCGTGCGGCTGAGCGGTGGCTATCTCTGCACGCACGAGATCCCACTGAGCACCGGCGTGGACTTCGTTGCACAGGCCATCCGCATCGCCCTCGGCGAAACCCCCGGCGCGGATGATCTGCGCCCGACGCGCCACTCCGGCGTGGCCCAGCGCTGGATGTTTCCCACTCCCGGGCGCGTCGTCCGCGTGACAGGCGCGCAGTCTGTCGCGGCCCGGCCCGAGGTGGCGCTGTGCGAGGTCAGGGTCAGCCCCGGCGAGGAGGTGCCGCCGCCGTCCAGCCATCGCGCGCGCGTCGGGGTGGTGATCGCCACGGGTGCCACGCGCGAGGAGGCAGTCGCCAACGCCCGGCATGCCGTGGCGGGCGTTGCGATCGAGACCGAACCGTCTTAGAGAATAGCCGGTATGACGCGCCGCGCCAATCCTGTTCGTTCATATGTTTCTGTTAAGTTGCCCATTCAGGCCGTGCTTGGTAGGTTGGTTTGGTGAGCACCCAGCCCAAAACCAGTGCCGAGTCAGGCAGCGTCGTGGCTCATTACGACGCCGTAGCCGCGGACTACCACTTTCAGTACCAGCGGGAGAACCTCGACACGCTTGCGGAGTACCCCGCGAACTACTTCAGGCTGCAGATCCTCACCAACCGCCTCGCCTCCCTGCGGGCGCGACGCGTGTATGAGGTGGGCGTCGGCGAGGGGACGCCGCTGCTGACGATCGCGCGCATGGGCATGGAGGTCGCCGGATGCGACATCTCCCACTCGATGGTGAAGCGCACGCAGGCTCGTCTGACCGAGGCAGGGCTGGCCACCTCAGCGGTCTCGTGGGGAGACATCGAGGACAGCGTAACCATCGCTCACCACCTGCGTGACGGTCAGTTCGACGCCGTCATCGCAGCCGGCGTGCTGCCTCACGTCGCCAATGACGCTCTGTTTCTCGAGAACGTCGGGATGCTGCTGAGGCAGGGCGGCACGGCCCTGGTCGAGTTTCGCAACAAGCTGTTCTCGCTGTTCACCTTCAACAGGAACACCAAGGAGCTCATCCTCGATGACCTGCTCGCGGGGGTCGATCCGGCAGTGAAGCGCGTGGTCGAGGAGCGGCTGGAATCCAGGCTGGCGATGGATCAGCCCGCGATACGCGCAACCCTCGGCGACAGCAGAGCCCCAGGGTACGACGCGATCCTCTCCAAGTTTCACAACCCCTTTGAGCTCGTCGATGATTTTCAGCGCAGTGGTTTTGACGATGTTCGTGTCCACTGGTACCACTATCACCCCGCGCCGCCCGTGTTGGAGGGAACCCTGGGGCCTGCATTCCGCAAGGCGGCATTTGCACTGGAGCACGACCCGTCCGGCTGGCGTGGCTATTTCCTGTGCTCAGCGGGCGTGATCGAGGCGACGAAGAGGTAGCGAATGAGCACCGACGCGCTCCTTGCCCATGGGCCGGAGAGTATCGATGAGATTGAACGGCTGTTCGATCGGCTCTGGCCACTGCTGCGCAGCATCACCGGGGAGGGCGTTCGTGAAACCCTCTCGATCCTCTCGGAGGTCGTACCGCTGCAGCGCATCGAGGTGCCAAGCGCCACCAGGGTATTCGACTGGACGATCCCACCGGAGTGGGTGGTGCGCGAGGCATACGTGCTGACACCCACCGGTGAGCGGATACTGGACGTGCACGAGAACAACCTTCACCTCCTGAACTACTCTGCGCCGTTCAAAGGGACGCTCGCACTGGAGGATCTCGACGAGCACCTGCACAGTCTCCCTGAGCAGCCCCACGCCATCCCCTACGTCACCAGCTACTACGAGCGGCGCTGGGGCTTCTGCATATCCCAGCATGAGCGTGACACCCTGCCGGAGGGCAGCTACGAGGTCGTGATCGACACCGAGCACATCCAGGGAAGCCTTTCGATCGGCGAGGCCGTGCTGCCCGGATCCCAGGAGGGCGAGGTGCTGATCTCGACCTACACGTGCCACCCCTCGCTCGCCAACAACGAGCTCTCCGGCCCACTCGTGGCGGCCTTCCTGTACCGGCGCCTCTCACGCTGGCCCGCGCGAAGGTTGACGTACCGGTTCGTCTTCGCGCCCGAGACGATCGGAGCGATCGCTTATCTGGCGATGCGGGGCGAGCATCTGCGCGAGCACCTGCGCGCAGGCTACGTGGTGAGCTGTGCCGGCACCGAGGACCGCTTCACGCTCAAGCGCTCACGGCGCGGCGACACTCTTGCCGATCGCGCGGCGCTGCACGTCCTCAGCAGGTTGCCGGAGGAGCCGAGAGTGCTCGCCTTCTTTCCCACGGGCAGCGACGAGCGCCAGTACTGCTCCCCCGGCTTCAACCTGCCCGTGGCATCGGTGATGCGCTCTATGTACGGCACCTACCCCGAGTACCACACCTCGCTGGACGACCGCGACCTGATCTCCTGCGCGGCGTTGCGCGGATCTGTCGACGTCTACGAGCGGATCCTCGGCGTCCTCGATGCCAATGTGCGCTACGTCAGCCAGGCTCCCTTCGGCGAGCCGCAGCTCAGCCCCCATGGGCTATATGACACGCTCGGCACGCGTGACAGCTCCGCCTTCTCGGTCGCGCTGCTGTGGCTGCTCAACCTGGCCGACGGCGAGCACGACCTGCTCGAGGCGGCCGAGCTGAGCGGAATCGACTTCCCCGAGCTGGCTGCCGCGGGGCGGGCCTGTCGCGACGCTGGGCTGGTGACCGAGGTAGTGAGGTGAGGACCCGGACGGACCCCCGAACCCTCGGCGGCAGCCCTGTCACTCACCGAGCATCCGCAGTCCGGCCGCGAAGGCGGCGCGGTCGAACGGCTGGGCGTAGCGCGCCAGGCGCCGGCTGAGCTCCATGGCGAGATCCAGACCCTGCGCGCGGCGATCCAGCAGCGCTTCCACCAGGTACTCGAAGTCCCCGCTCGTCTCGAACGTGCCCGGGGGGCTCTCCGTCCACGGCGCCACCAGGTGCTGCGCGCGCACCCACTTCGGCGTGCCGCCGACCCAGAGCAGGACCGGCAGTCCCAGCGCCGCCGCCTCGAAGGCCACCGAGGACCCAGAGGACACGAGGATGTCCGTGGGCTCTGCCGCTGCTCGGAACGACCCCTCGGCAGAGACCCTCAGGCTCAGCCCAAGGGTGTCGAGCAGCCGCCGGTAACGCGCTGGATCCTCATTGGGGTGCGGCCGCAGCTCAAGATCGACGCCGGCCGCCGCCAGATGCCGCAGGCCCGGAGCGAGCGTTCGCAGGAACGTCTCGCAGGAGGCAACCGGGGTGATAGGTGTCTCCAGCGTATTGGTGGTGGCGATCAGCATGTGCGTCAGTGAGGCACGTACGGGACGGAACGGTGCAGGCGGCGTGCCGGGAACGCCCACGGGCAGCACCGCCGGCCGCGGCTCGACCCAGGCACACGTCTGCTCGGTCGTACCCTCGCCCCAGCCAAACAGCACGTCGGCCCTGCGGTCGCCGCCGTCGTAGTCGCGGAACACATAGATGCCATGCTGCATGGAACCCACCCTCAACCCGCGCTCGTGCGCCCAACGGATCAGCAACCGAGAGGCGCCGTAGGCTGCGCTGGGGAGCACAACGGCCCGCAGCGAGCGCGCGCGGCCCATACCGCCGAGCGCCCTGACCGCCTGCTCCTGCTCGGGCGCGGCGCCGGTCAGCACCAGGCGCACAAGCAGCGTCAGCGCGCGGTCCAGCGCAGCTTCCGGCTCGACCTCGAGCCTCTCGGGCAGGTTCATCGCCACCCTCGCGCCGATGTGGGCGGGACCGTAGGTGGCAAGCAGCGGCAGCCGCCACCGCAGCGCCAGCAGGAGGCCGTTGCCGTGGTCGAGGCCCGGGAAGGGCATCAGGCCCAGACCCGCCTCCCGTGTGTCCTCAGCGGAGAGCGAAGCCAGCGCAAGCGACAGCTTGCCCGCGGCAACGGCTGCCACGCTGACGCGCTCGGGCCGCGAGGCCATGGCGAGCACGCGCATCATCTGACGGGCCACCTGGCGGCGGCGGCGCGAGCCTGGAAGCGCCGGCGGCAGCACGTACGGCGTCGCCCCCAAATCCAGGCCCAAGCCGGCGCGCACACCGATGAGAAACGCGGGCGACAGCGCCGGGTCGCAGGTCAGCTCGCCCGCGGCGGCACCCACGCGAGCCACCGTCCACCCTCGCAGGAACATCGCCACCTCCGGGCGCAGACGGTATTCGGCGAACTCGTACAGGGGAAAGCCACGGTGCTCGATCGCCGCCACCGACGGGTGCTCGCCGATCGCCTTCAGCAGGTCGGCCATGTGGTGTTCAGCCGCGTTGCGCTCCTCCCAGCTCTCCAGCCGATCGAAAGGAATCGGGTCGCGGGCGGCGAGGTCGAAACCGGCCAGCTCGTCCAGCACCACCGTCGTATCACCCCGGCTGGGCGCCGGCAGCCAACCGTAGCGCCCGCTGGGATCCGCGCGCGCCACCACGATCAGGCGCCTGCTCGCGCTCAAGCCGCCACCGCCGCCAGCCGGTCGTCGACCAACATGCGCCGCCAGCGCGCGCGCAGCGTCGGCAACAGCGCCAGCCACAGTGCGCCGAGGGCGATCGCACAGAACGCGCCCAGGCCGAGCAGGCCGTGGGGATGCAGCGCCTGCGCGAGCAGGATCACCGGAACGGCCCACACCACGATCGGCAGATAGCCTGGAGCGAACACCTCGCGGGCGTAGCGGGCCTTGGGTATCTCCAGATGGCGCAGCGCGAAATGCATCCACAGCGGGAAGCCCAGCCAGGAGGGAATGACGGTGCCCCAGATCACCCCCACCGTGCCCCAGGCGGCGGTGAGTGCGATCGACAGCCCCAGCGTCAGCACCGCTCCCGCAACCGTCAGCCATACGAACAAGCGGATACGTCCGAATCCAAAGATCGCGCTCATCAGCACGCCCGTATTGGCGCCGAGTAGCCAGTAGGAGACGAAGATCTGCACATAGTTGGCGTAACGGCCGTACCCGTGGCCGATCCAGGCTTCGACCATGGGCTGCGCCAACACTAGGATGAGGACCACGATTGGGACTGTGACGACGACGCCATATAGCGATCCGACGAGCACAAGCTCACGTAGCCTGGCGCTGCGACCCTGCGTGACCAGCCGTGAGGAGGTGGAAACCAGCGCCGATCCCACCAGCCCGGCGATCAGGCGTACGCCGGTCTGAGGGCGCAGCGCCACCTCGTACACCACGAGAGCCGCTGCACCCACTAACGCGGTGACGACGATGCGGTCGCTCTCGTAGATGAACGTGTCCGAGAGGCCGATCAGGAAAAGTCCGGCGCTGAAGCCCATGGCGGGACGCAGGTGTGACCCGTACCAGCGACCCACGCCCCGCCGCAGACCCAGGTGGGGCCAGGCCAGCACGCCGGCGACGGCGCCTTCGAACATCAGCAGAGCGCCAAACAGCCCGGTCAGGATCGCCACCGAGTGTGTCAGGTCGCTGACCAGGAAGATCAGCCCGAGCGTAAGGACCGCGCAGGACATTTCGATCGTGGCGCAGAGGTCGTAGCGCTCCAGGCCGCGCAGCGCGGCCTGCCCGAGGCGCGAGGGCCAGTAAAAGAAGGCGGTCGCCGCTGCCACCAGCAGCGTGGGCACCGCCTGCGAGCTCACAGCGGCGCCGGAAAACAGCGCCTGCCCAGCGAACAGCGCCAGCGCCGCCACCGCCGCGGCGACGACTGCGCCCAGCCCCAACATGAGCAGCAGCGATGCGCGCATGATCGAGCCAAGCTGCTCGTCCTCGCCAGTGGCCCGGTGCTCGGCAATGTACTTGGTGACGCTCATGCCCACGCCGTATTCCACAGTGGTGAAGTAGCCCGTGAGCGTGGTCGCGAACACGAACAGCCCGGCTGGTTCTGAGCCGAGGCGATCCACCAGCAGCGGCAGCGTGACAAGCGCCACGATTCCACGAACGATCGTGCGTATCCCCGATACAGAAGTATTGACGGGAACCCCTCCCGCAACCCAGGCGCCATTGCGCCAACGGGCGACGCGCTCAGGAACCCGGAGCACGTAACAGGCGCACGGTGTAGCCGTAGTAGTCCTCTGCCACGTCAGGGAAGCCGGACCGGCCGATCTCGACCGCCCGCACCTGCCGGCACCCAAGACCCTCAAACACCCGGCGGTAGTCGCGGCTGAAGATGTAGTGCGACATGATCGACTCGGGCTCCATCACACAGACGTGGCGGCGAGCGACGCGTACCATCTCCGCAAAGACCCAACGGCTCGAGGGGTGGATGTGGTGGAGCACCGCCATCGCGAAGATGACATCGACTGAATTGCTGGACAGGACCGGCAGCACATCCTCGATCCGACCCTGACGGACAATCGCCGCTTCGGCCAGCTTCGGGAACGCCCGTCGCATCTCGGCGATGGCGTGCGGGTTGATCTCGACCCCGCCCAGGCTCGAGTAGTCGAGCTCGTGCAGGCGCGCCAGGTTGGCGCCCGCATTGCAGCCGATCTCCAATACTGAGTCGGTCAACGCCACATCGGGATGCCAAAACTCGTGCAGCAGATCGACGATCTCCGTCGACTTGACCGCGTATCCGTTTGGCGCGTTGGAGTCCTCGCCGCGCTCGATGTTGGCCCAGAACTCCTGGCAACTCTCAGCTGACCACATCCACGGCGCCCGCAGGCCATGTTCGACCACCACCCGGTTGAGCGCGATCGAGAGCCTCGCATAGCCGCGCGGATGGTAGCCCTCGCCGTGCGCGTCAGCCTGCTGCGTCTGGAAGAACGTGCGCTCCGCCAGTTTCACCAAAGGCGCCGGGAAGGCTTTTAGACCCAGGCGCGGCGACATGCTCACGCCACCGCAGGAATGAGCTCGGCCATCGTGCGGATGTCCTCCGCGCCAAGCCATGCGTCGTTGCTGTCGCTGGAGTAGCGGAAGCCCGGCGGCAGCTCCTCGCCAAGTTCCTCGGCGGCGATCGCCCAGGAGGGAAGCTGCGGGTAGATCACGTAGCGGTCCACCAGCGCCCGCGCGCGGCGGGACTCGTCCTCGGTGAGCAGCACCTCGTGCACCTTCTCCCCCGGCCGGATGCCGATGATCCGGCGGGTGGCGCGCGGCGCGATGGCGTCGGCCATCTCCAGCACTTTCATGCTGGGGATGCGCGGCACGAACACCTCGCCGCCGCGCATCAGCGCCAGGCAGCTGATGACGAACTCCACCGCCTGCTCGAGCGTGATCCAGAAGCGGGTCATGGCCTCGTCGGTGATTGTCAGCACCCCTTCGTCCGCCTGGGCCTTGAACAGCGGGATCACGCTGCCGCGACTGCCCACCACGTTGCCGTAGCGCATCGTGGCGAAGCGAGCCGGCGAGCCCCCGGCGTAGGCGTTGCCCTGGGTCACGATCTTCTCTGCGGCCAGCTTGGTGGCGCCGTAGAGGTTGACGGGATTGACCGCCTTGTCGGTGGACAGCGCCAGCGTGCGCGGCACGTCGTTGACGATCGCCGCGGCGACGATGTTCTCGGCGCCGTGGATGTTGGTCTTGACCGCCTCGAAGGGGTTGTACTCGCACGCCGGCACCTGCTTGAGCGCAGCAGCGTGCACCACCACGTCCACGCCGCGCATGGCCATCTCCAGACGCTTTGCGTCGCGCACGTCGCCGATCAAAAAGCGCGCCCGCTCGTCGCCGCCCATGGCGCGCTGGAGGTTGTACTGCTTGAGCTCGTCGCGGCTGTAGATGCGCACGGCCGCCGGGTCGTGCCTGGCCAGCAACGTGCGCAGGAAGGCGGTCCCGAACGAGCCGGTGCCGCCGGTGATCAGGATCACCTTGTCCTGGAGGTATGGGCTGGGATGCACACTCATCGTGGGGGATTCCGAAGGGCTCCGAAGTATTTCATCTGCTAACCCTGATTGATAGTTTTGTTTCCAATATCAGAAGACACCATGTGGGCTCGGGCCGGACGACCAAAAGAGCCCCGCAAAACGTTTCTCTCTGGCGCGGATCAGCCTCTCAGCGCACATGCACGATCGCTTCGCGCCCCATGCACACACAACGGCATGGACCCTCGGGTACGCTCGCGCTGTGTCCATCCCTTACGGTCGCCAGTGCATCGAGGATGACGACGTGACCGCCGTCGTGGAGGTGCTGCGCGGCGACTGGCTCACCCAGGGTCCCGACGTGCGCCTCTTCGAGGAGGCCTTTGCGGCGGCCTGCCAGGCGCCACACGCAGTGGCCTTCTCCTCCGGAACAGCCGCGCTGCACGCAGCCGTGCACACAACGGGGCTGAGCGCCGGCGAGGAGTTGCTGACCAGCGCCATCACCTTCGCCGCCAGCGCCAACTGCGGCGCCTACGTCGGAGCGACGCCCACCTTCGCCGACATCGACCCCGCCACCCAGAACGTCTCGGCGCAGACGATCGCGGCAGCGCTCACGCCGGCCACACGCTGTGTGGTGCCGGTGCACTTCGCCGGCCTCCCCGCCCCCGTAGCCGCGATCCAGGAGGCAGTCGGAGACGATGTCGCGATCATCGAGGACGCGGCGCACGCGATCGGGGCGCTCACGCCCGAGGGGCCGGTGGGCTGCTGCCGGCACTCCGACATGGCCGTGTTCTCCTTCCACCCGGTCAAGACCATCACCTCGGGCGAGGGCGGCATGGTGACCACCCGTGACGCCGCCACGGCCGAGCGCCTGCGCGAGTTTCGCAGCCATGGCATGGTCAAAGACCCGGCGCGACTGGAGCGCCACGAGGGCGGCTGGCACTACGAGCAGCACGACCTGGGCTTCAACTACCGGCTCACCGACATACAGGCGGCCCTGGGACGCTCGCAGCTGGCCAAGCTGGAGCGCTCCGTCGCGCGGCGCAACGAGCTGGCGCTGCGCTACAGAGAGCTGCTCGGCGACGTCGAGTGCCTGGAGCTGGCGCCCGCCGCTCCCCCCGGCCACCGCCACGCCCACCATCTGTTCGTGGTGCGCCACCGCGACGGCGCCAGCGCCCGGCGGCGCCTGTACGATGGCCTGCACGCACGCGGCGTGCTGGCGCAGGTGCACTACCGTCCTGTCTACCTGCATCCCTGGTACACGCGCACCTACGGCTACGGCCCAGGTCTGTGCCCCGCGGCCGAGGACTACTACGCCAGCTGCCTGTCGCTGCCGTGCTTTCCAGCCCTCACGACGGAGCAGCTGGAGCGGGTGGCCAAGGCGGTGCGCGAGTTCGTATGAGGAGGTCGTCCGCCGTTGCCCAGATTCACGCACCGCCGGGCGCCCAGTCTCAATCCCCATCGCCCGGCGTCGCGCCGTACGCGGGGACAGGCTGCAGCACGTGCAGCCCGGCCCGCTCTGCCTGCTCCCACACCTCCGGCCCGAAACGCGAGACGGCCCAGGTCGCCTGCATGTAGTCGCGGCTCTTGAGGTAGTCGAGATAGTGGTCGAGGTGGGCTCCGGGGCGAGCGAAGGTCATGAACAGCACGATCCGCTCGCCGTCGTCGGCGACGCGCATGCCCTGCGGCACCCGCGTCTGCAGACGCGGGTGCAGCGGCAAACCGGACAGTCCGCGCAGACGCACCGCCTCGCCGGAGTGCACGGTGCGCAACTCCCACACCACGAGGTCCCCCGCGGCAGCGTCCACCAGCCTGGGCAGTGTCGGGCGCACCAGCCCCGGGCGATTGGAGCGAGGGCGCAACGCCAGGCCACCGCTGTGGCGCGCCTGGTCCTGGAGGTACAGACCGCAGCGCAGCAGCGGGTAGGGATCCTGCCAGTCAGGCCCTCCACGCCAGCGCCTGCGGTTGACGTTGTCGCGGTGCCAGCCGCGCACGCCGTTCTTGCCGACGCGCACGCTGCTGTCTCCGAAGTACTGCGGCTGACCCCCGAGCAGCTCGCACGTCACCTCCACCACGCGCGGGTCCAGCAGCACGTGGCGCAGCGATGGCATGCTGAGCAGGTCGCCCGGGCCGCCGCGGATGGTGCCCTCGCTGCCCGGGTCGCTGCCGGCGCGCCCCTCCCTTTCGGCCGCAGCGACGGTTTCCTGCGCGACGGCGCGCAGTCGCCGGACCTCGTCAGGATCGAAGAGTCCTTTGACAATCGTGTAGCCCCGCGCGCGGAAGGCGCCCGGGTCAAGCCTGGGCAGCGATCTGGAGGGAGGGCTTTTCGTGGTGGGGGGAGGGCTTTTCGTGGCCATATCAGTAGAAGTGTTGTGAATATAAGACCGGACGGGTACCCAGCAAATTACAGAAACCCGCAGGACAGTTCAAGTTATTCAGCGTGGGGCTCTGGCCCGCCTGCTTTCTGCGCCGACATACGCTGCTCTGCTCCGTGCACGGCCCACGAGCGCGCAGCCGCCGTGCGCCCTGGCGCGAGATAGACCCCGCGGCGCAGGCGCAACGAGTCGAGAAAGCCGATGCGCGCATCGATCGCCTCCGCCGGTGGAGGCGCCGTGAGCGGCATGCCCGCGGCAGCGCGCCAGCCCTCCAGCCGGCCAGCCAGCGCCTGCAGGTCGTGCGCGAAGATAGCGTCGCCGGCCACCACGATCGCCTCGGTGGCCAGCGCGCGCAGGGCGGCTCGCGAGCGCAGCACCCCGTAGCGGCGCAGCAGGTAGGCGCGGGCATGGGCGATCTTGCGCCGCTGCTCGGCCGAGCGGTGGCCAAAGGTGGCCGAGCCCACGTGCACTGCCACGGCATCGAGAGCCAGCGCTGTTTCCCACTCAGCCGCCCGCAGCCGCAGCGCCAGATCGAGATCCTCCAGGTAGGCATAGATCGCCTCGTCCAGACCCCCCACCTGCTCCCATGCCGCGCGGCGGAAAGCCGCCGCCGTGCCGGACGGGCCGCTCAGAGCAAGGCTGTCGCTGCGCGCATCCGCGGGTGAACCGCCGTGAAAGCGCGGGAAGCCAGCCAGCGTGCGGTCGGCCACGAGCCCGGCGCTGTCGATCCCCCGCCCCCCGGGGCGCAGCAGCAGCGACCCCACCGAACCCAGACGGGGACGTCCGGCGAAGGGCGACGTAAGGTGCTTCAAGAAGTCGGGCGGTGCGTCGACGTCGTTGTTCATCATCACCACCACCTCCGCCCCACCCGCAGCCACCGCGGCGTTGCAGGCCACCGCGTAGGGCATGTTGCGCGCCATCCGCACCACCCTCACCTCGGGATACTCGGCGGCCAGACGCGCAGCGGTGCCCTCGTCGCAGCCGTTGTCGCACACCACCACGCTGTGGGGGATGCTCTGGCGGCGCAGGTGCCCCAGGCAGCTGTCGGTCAGATCCCAGCCGCGGTAGGCCACGATCGCCACGTCCAGGTCGCTCGCGTCGCTCACAGCGCGCTCCTCCACCAGTCGACGGTCCGCTCGATCCCCTCGCGCAGGCCGACGGTGGGCGTCCAGCCGACCTCCTCGCGCAACCGCCGCACCTCCGCCGTCAGCCGCCGCGGCTCGGCGGGGTTGGCGGGCAGCGCGCCCAGGCGCACCAGCTCGGGGCGCCCCGCCGCCGCGGCGATCTCCTGTACCAGCTCGGCGATGCTGAGGGGCTCGCCGGAGGCCATGTTGACCGGCCCGCTGACCCGGGAGCGCAGCAGCGCCGCGAAGGCGCTCCCAAGCTCGGGGGCGTAGAGGAAGTCGCGCACCTGCCGGCCGTGCGTGCACCTGGCCTCCTCGCCGCGCAGCAGCGCGCAGGCCACCCCGCTGACCAGCCTGTCCGGGTGCTCGTGGGGGCCGTACACGTGGAACACCCGGCCCCACGCGAGCGCCACGCCGCACTGGCGCGCCCACGCCCGCACCACCACGTGCAGGCCGTGCTTGGCCGCGCCGTAGAGCGTGCCGGGGAGGATCGGTGTCTCCTCCTCCACGCAGTGAGTGTCAGGCTGCCAGGCGTACTCCGCACACGTGCCCGCCACCACCGCGCGCCGCCCGTCAGCCTCGCCGAAGGCGCGCAGCAGCGCCAGGCTGGCCGCCACCCAGTCGAGGTTTTCGAGCGTCGTCCAGTAGATCCCCGGCTGGGTGTTCCAGGCGAGGTGCAGCAGGTGGCTGGGCCGCACCTCCGCGATCAGCTCGGCGGCGGCCCCTGGGGCGAGCAGGTTGGCGTGGTGCCAGCGCACCCCTGCCTCGGGCGCGTCGACCGGTCCATCGGTGAGAGCAGGTGGCGCGTCACCGGACACCGGCCGGGTGCTCACCCCGTGCACCTCATACCCGGCGCCCAGCAGCGGCGCGAGCGTGTGCCGGCCGATGAAACCCCCGGCGCCGGTGACGAGCACGCGGCTCACGGAGCGCAGTCCGGGAAGGAGCGGTCGCGCTCGCAGATAACACGCTCGCCACCCAGCGGCGGGTCGGGCCAGGAGATGGCGAACGCCGGGTCGTCCCAGCGCACCCCCCGCGCCGCCTCGGGCACGTAGGGGTGGGTCATCTGGTAATGCACCTCGCTGTCGTCCTCCAGCGTCTGAAAGCCGTGGGCGCAGCCGGCTGGGATGAACACCGAATTTGTTCCGCCTGCCGCCAGCTCCAGCCCCAGCCAGCGGCGATGGGCGGGCGAGTCGGGGCGGAGGTCCACAGCCACATCCCACACGCGGCCACGGGTGCAGCGCACCAGCTTGCCCTCCCCGTGCGGGGCCACCTGGTAATGCAAGCCCCGCAGCGTGCCCGCGCGGGCGTTGAAGGAGACGCTGCACTGCACGACGCGTGGGTCCAGCCCGTGTGCAGCGAACAACTCGGCGTCGAAGGTGCGCGCAAAGGACCCACGCTCGTCGCACAGGAGCTCCAGTTCGACCACCGCCACGCCGGGGAGCTCGGTCGGATGGACCCTCACGCCAGCAACTCCATGCGCGTGGCCGTGCGCGCCGCGAAGCGCCCGCCCCACTCACGCACGTAGGCGTGTTCGCGGGCGATCTCCTCGCTCAGGTTCCACGGCAGGATCACGACCACGTCGGGGCGCTCTTCGCGCAGAACCTCCGGGTCGCGGATCGGCAGGCGGCTGCCCGGCAGGAAACGGCCCTGCTTGTGGGGGCTGAGGTCCACCGTGTAGTCGAGGAAGTCCCCGCCCACGCCGCAGTAGTTCAGCAGCGTGTTGCCCTTGGCCGGCGCCCCGTAGCCGACCACGCGCCGGCCCTCGTCCTTCAGCGCGATCAGAAAACTCAAGATCTGGCGCTTGTCGGCCGCCGCCCCCGGGGCGTAGTCGGTGTAGGTGGCGAGCCGCTCAAGGCCCGCCGCGCGCTCGCGCTCGCGCAGCTCCTCGGCACGCTGCGAGTCGGCGTGGCCCGCATCCTCAGCGTGGGCCCCGTAGATGCGCAGCGAGCCACCGTGCGTGGACAGCTCTTCAACGTCCCACAGGCGCAGTCCGTGCGCCTCGAACACGCGGCACGCGGTGAGGAACGACAGGTAGGAGAAGTGCTCGTGGTAGATGGTGTCCCACTGTTTGTCCTCCAGCAGACGCAGCAGGTGGGGAAACTCCATGGTCACCACCCCGCCGGGCTTGAGCAGCGCCTTGACGCCGCCCACGAAGTCGTTGATGTCGGGCACGTGGGCCAGCACGTTGTTGGCCACCACCAGGTCCGCCGGGCTGGACGCGGCCACGGTTGCGGCTGTGGCGCGGCCAAAGAACTCCACGAGCGTGGGCACCCCCCGCTCGCGCGCCACTGCGGCGACGTTGGCGGCCGGCTCCACGCCCAGCACGGGGACGCCGTGCGCGCGGAAGTACTGCAGCAGGTAGCCGTCGTTGGAGGCCACCTCCACTACCTGGCTCTCCTCCCCCAGCCCCAGCCGCGCAACGATCAGCTCGACGTAGCCGCGCGCGTGCTCCAGCCAGCTTTTGGAGTAGGAGGAGAAGTAGGCGTAGTCGGAGAAGATCCGCTCGGGCGACTCGAACTCCTCCAGCTGCACCAGAAAGCAGCGCCCGCACACCAGGGCGCGCAGCGGGTAGTACGGCTCCATCGCCCCCAGCTGCTCGGGGGGCAGGTAGGAGTTGGCCAGCGGCGAGCTGCCGAGGTCGGCGAAGACGTCCTCCAGAGGCGCCTGGCAGAAACGACAGCTGGCGCTCACGGCCGCGACCGCCCATCCGCCCGGCAGAGCCGACCACAGGCGCATGCTCGCAACCGCCCGTGCGCGCGGCAGAAGCGACAGCTGGCGCTCACGACCAGACCCGCCAGGGAGCGGCGCCGGAGTCCCACAGCTGCTCCAGCACGTGCCGATCGCGCAGCGTGTCCATCGCCTGCCAGAAGCCCCCGTGCAGATAGGGCGCGAGCTGCCCCTCGTGGGCCAGCGCGCGCAGCGGCTCCTGCTCCCACACAGTCTCGTCGCCCGCGATGTAGCGGTCCACGCCGTGGGAGAGCACAAAGAAGCCGCCGTTCAGCCACGCGCCGTCGCCGCGGGGCTTCTCCTCGAAGGAGCTCACCCGCGCACCCTCGATCTCCACCGCGCCGAAGCGCCCGGCGGGCTGCACGGCGGTGACGGTCGCGAGCGCGCCCTGCGCGCGGTGCTGGGCGAGCAGCGCGCCAACGTCGATGTCGGCCAGCCCATCGCCGTAGGTGAAGCAGAAGTCCTCCTCGCCCACGTAGGGCAGCACGCGCTTCAGACGGCCCCCCGTCATCGTGCCCTCGCCGGTGTCCACCAGCGTTACTTTCCACGGCTCGGTGGCCGAACGGTGGATCTCCAGCTGGCCCTGGGCGAGGTCGAAGGAGACGTCGCAGGTGTGCAGCTGGTAGTTGGCGAAGTACTCCTTGATGACGTAGCCCTTGTAGCCAAGGCAGATCACGAAGTCCTCGATGCCGTGAGCCGAGTAGATCTTCATGATGTGCCAGAGGATCGGCTTGCCTCCGATCTCCACCATCGGCTTGGGGCGCACGGTGGTCTCCTCGCTCAGCCGGGAACCCAGCCCCCCGGCGAGGATCACCGCCTTCATCGCAGGCGTGCGGGGGCCGTTGCGCGGGCGCCCCGGTTGGCGTCGGATCGAGCCATCGCAATCAAGCTAGACAGGACCAGACCGATAGTCGAGCGAATCGGGGCCGGTGTTTCTGAGGCCAACGGAGACGGGCCCTACAATGGGCCGCCGTGACAGCCCCACCGCGCCACGAGCTGCTGCCCGCCCGCGAGGTGGACCCGCGCCAGGATCTGCCCGCGCTGGAGCTGGAGGTCCTGGAGCGCTGGCGCGAGCGCCACGTCTTCGCGGAGTCCGTGCGCCTGCGCGAGGGAGCGCAGCCGTGGGTGTTCTATGAGGGACCCCCCACCGCCAACGGGCGCCCGGGCTCTCACCACGTGCTGGCGCGCGTGTTCAAGGACATCTACCCGCGCTACAAGACGATGCGCGGCTATGAGGTGCAGCGCAAGGGCGGCTGGGACTGCCACGGCCTGCCGGTGGAGATCGGGGTGGAGAAGGAACTGGGGATCTCCAGCAAGGACGAGATCGAGGCGTATGGGATCGCGCGGTTCAACGCCAAGTGCAGGGAGTCGGTGTGGACGTATCTGGAGGAGTGGAACCGTCTGACCGAGCGCATCGGCTTCTGGATCGACCTGGAGCACGCCTATCGCACACTGGACGCCGATTACATCGAGTCGGTGTGGTGGGCGCTGAAGCAGATCCATGAGCGCCAGCTGCTGTATGAGGGTCACAAGGTCGTGCCCTACTGCGCCCGCTGCGGCACCGCGCTGTCCTCGCACGAGGTGGCCCTGGGATACCGCGACGTGGTGGACCCGTCGGTGTACGTGCGGTTCCTTATCGAGCAGGCGCCCAGTTGGTCGCAGGTGAGGAAGGGTGACGCGCTGCTCGTCTGGACGACCACTCCATGGACGCTGGTAGCAAACGCCGCTGTAGCCGCAGGTCGGCAGATCAACTATGTGAGAGCTGAAGTCGACGGCCAAGTGCTGATCCTCGCCGAGGCCTTGGCGGATCGCGTGCTCGGAGAGAACTACAAGCAGCTTGCAACGATTCTCAGGAGCCGAGCTGACGACAGAGATCTCCTATTCACCTCCATTTGGCCATGTGGATGGCCTTGGGTCGAAGGCGTACCAGATCTACGCCGACGACTTTGTCACCACCGACGACGGCACCGGCTTGGTCCATATCGCTCCGCCCTTCGGCGAGGACGACTTCCGGGTTGGCGCCGCCGTTGGGATCGAGGTCGTCAATCCCGTCGACCTAGACGGCAGATACGACGAGGGCGTGCTCGGATATACGGGACGCTTCGTCAAGGATCCCGCACTTGCCGCCGAGCTGATCGACGATCTGAGGGCACGAGGTCTGCTCTTCAAAGCAGATGACTATGAGCACTCCTACCCTCACTGCTGGCGTTGCGGCACACCTCTCATCTACTACGCCAAGGCCAGTTGGTACATCATGACGACAGCGGTCCGCGAGCGAATGCTCCAAGAGAACGACGCCGTCGCATGGTATCCCGAGCATGTTAAGCATGGACGCTTCGGAGATTGGCTGAAAAACAACGTCGATTGGGCCCTTTCGCGCGAGCGCTACTGGGGCACTCCCCTACCGGTGTGGCGCTGCGCAGAGGGACACGTGCACGTGGTGGGCTCATTCACCGAATTGAACGAACTGTCCGGCGTCATACTGGAGGACCCGCATCGCCCGTTTGTGGACGACGTGCAGTTCCCCTGCCCTGAGTGCGCGCAGCCGATGCGACGCGTGCCGGAGGTGATCGACGTGTGGTTTGACAGCGGCGCGATGCCCTTTGCGCAGCTACACGCGCCGCACGAGAACGAGCAGCTCTTCAAGCATAATTTCCCTGCAGATTTCGTGTGCGAGGCATTGGATCAGACGCGCGGCTGGTTTTACTCGCTGCTGGCGGTGTCGACATTGCTGTTCGATGCGTCTCCCTACCGCAATGTCGTATGCCTTGGCCTGATCCTCGACAGCGAAGGCCAGAAGATGTCGAAGTCAAAGGGCAATACAGTGGAACCCTGGCAGGTGCTCGATACATACGGCGCGGATGCCTTCCGCTGGTACTTCTTCACCTCAAAGCAGCCCTGGGACGGCTACCGCTTTTCCGAGGAGGCAATCGGCGAGGGCGTGCGTCTTTTCCTGAAGCAGCTTTGGAGCACGTATTTCTTCTACACGCTGTACGCCAACGCCAATGCGCAGACCCTGATGGAGGGCGCCACCGACACCGCACCCGACGACCTGGATGTTTGGGCGCTGTCGCGCTTGGCTGACGTGGTGGAGCTGGTGGGAGAACGCCTGGACGCATACGACGCGACGAGCGCGGGGCGGGCAATCGCCGAGCTGGTGGATGAGCTGTCCAACTGGTACGTGCGCCGCTCGCGGCGGCGCTTCTGGGATGGCGATGCGACCGCATTTGCGACGCTGCGCACCTGCCTTTTGACGGTGGCCAAGCTGCTGGCCCCCTTCTGCCCCTTCGTGGCGGACGAGATCTACGACAACCTCGACGGGACCTTGGCGAGCGTGCACCTGTGCGACTTCCCCTCCCCCGCCGAGCTGCCCCCGCGCGATGTGGAGCTGGAGGCAGCGATGGCGATCGCGCGCGAGACCGTGCGCCTGGGACTGGCCGCCAGGGGGCAGGCCAAGATCAAGGTGCGCCAGCCCCTCGCCGAGGCCGTGGTGGTGGCCGCCGGCCGCGAGCGCTCCGCGATCGAGCGCCTGGAGGGAGTGGTGCGCGAGGAGTTGAACGTCAGGCGCGTGCGCTTCGTGGCCGGCGCCGAGGAGCTGGGGGAGTACGAGGTGAAGGCCAACTACCGCACCCTCGGCCCCCGCTTCGGCAAGGACATGCCGCGCGTGGCGGAGGCCATCGCCGCGTTGGACCCCGCCCACGTGGTGGCCGCGGTGCGCGGCGGCACGGAGGTGGGCGTGGCGATCGACGGGCGCGACCACACGCTGGGCGCCGAGGACCTGCTCGTTTCGATGCACGCCCCTGAGGGCTACTCGGTGGAGCGCGAGGGCGCCCACGCCGTGGCGCTGGACTTGGCGATCGACGAGGACCTGCGCCGCGAGGGGCGCGCACGCGAGGTGGTCCACGCCGTGCAGAGCGCCCGCAAGAGCGCCGGCCTGGAGGTCGAGGACCGGATCGAGCTATGCCTCTCTGGCGACCCCGCCCTGCTCGACGCCGCCGCGGCCCACCGCGACTACCTCGTGGGCGAGACCCTTGCCGTTGAGCTGCACCCCGCAGGCGCGGGTGCGCAAGCCACAATGGAGCACCGCGAGCAGGCCCTCGTCGACGGCCTGCCCCTTGATATTGCGCTGCGTCGGGTTGCGCGGGGCTGATCAGGCCGCTGTAAGCGCCGGCTCCAGCTCCGCCTGCAGGCGCTGCTTGGGGTAGGCCCCGATGACAGTCTTCACCGGCTGGCCGGCCTTGAAGAGGATCATCGTGGGGATCGAGAGCACCTGAAAGCGCGCGGCGGTCTGCTGGTTGTCGTCGATGTTGAGCTTGACGATCCGCAAGTCCTCCCGTTCGCCGGCAATCTCCTCGAGCACCGGAGCCACGACGCGGCAGGGGCCGCACCACGGCGCCCAGAAGTCCACCAACACAGGGGTCTCGGACTCCAGCACCTCAGCGTCGAAGTTGTTGTCGGTCACTTCACTCAAGCTGCCTGCCATCTCGGTCTCCTGTCGTCTCGTGCTTGGCTTTGCCCTCTCTTCACTATACAAAGTAAAGCAAGGGCCGTCGAGGGTAGTGGGTCAGTTTGAGTCTAGCCGCGCCTTGGGCCACAGCGGTGTCGCAGTACAGTGAGCGAGTGGTCACTTACAGCGTCGCCCTCAGCTTCGAGCCTTTGCAGTCTCCGGCACCACGCGAAGCCACTTCCGGTGTCTGGGTCTACGAGATCGAGGCGGCTAGCGGCGAGATCGCGGAAGCTCAGGCAAGTCGGCGGTGGCATGGCGAGATGGGCCTTCGAGAGGGGACTGAATCTTCTCCACGGCATGTCGTCCTGACCAGGATCTAGTCGGTCAGTCCTGCGATCTCTTGGAGGCTCCACTTATGGTCGGCGACCCCGGCGGCCATCGCTGGCGTACATTCGAGCGTCTGGTGCCTGCGCCCGAAGTTGTAGTACATGTAGTGAAGGCTCACGGCGTGCGCTAGGTTCTCAACCTTCTTGGAGAAGCCGTTGGTCAGCCGCGTGAACCGGCGCATCCCCATTCGCATCGTGAGGTTCTGGCGCTCCACGTAGCTCGTGCTGATCTTCGCGGGGTCCGGGTCGCCCCGGTCCACGCGGACACGGCTGCCGGTGTACGCGGCGGGGCTGTACCGGGCCTGCCCGCTGCGCTCTGCGGCATACATCTTGATGAGCTGCGCGAAGTCGATGTCCTTGCCGAACGTGAGCCCCACCGCGTTCGGGTAGCCACTGTGCCCGTCGCTCGTGAGCTGGATACGGTTGGGGAGCCGGTTATGGAGGTCCGCCATGAAGCACCAGGCGTCCTCCATCGTGCGCTCCCCTACCAGCCATGACGGGACGAGCTTCGTGTCCGCGCAGATCGCGGTCCACGTCCACACGTCCCCGAAGCCGAACTCGTCCCGGTGCTCCTCAGGGATGTTCTTCTGCTTGGAGTAGCAGTACGCCCAAATCTCGTCCACCTGGATGGTCTTGCACGGCAGGTCCCGCAGCGTCCGGTCCTGATAGCCCGCACACGCTTCCCCAAGGTCAATCAGCAGCTTGGTGATGGTGTTCTTCGCCGCGCCCGTCATCCGCACCGTGGAGCGGATGCTGTTGCCCTCGACCAGACAGCCCACGATCTGCGCGCGCTTCTCTGTGCTCAGACGATTCATAATGACCATTATGCTTGAGGCATCGGACGGAAAAACTGTAGGATGTGGGGGTTGGATTCGGGTTGCTAGCCCCCAACAACGGCGTGAGCCCCGCCACAGCCGCTTGCGACGGGACCCACAGGTGCTCTCATGGTTTGGGCCGCCGAGGCCACGGCGTTTAGGAGCCTCGGCGGTTCTTACCTCCTCATGAGCGAGCATCATAACCTATCCGCCTTCAGACGGGTAGTCAGCCGGGTAGCAGGGGATAAGCTGACCTCTCCATATCAGAGATATGTGCTAGATTTATCCGCATGACCGACCATACGACACCTAAGAAGCGGCCCCGGAGCCCGAACTACCCAGGCATCGATGTGGGCGCAGCAATCGAGCGCGCAAGCGCGCTCTGGGAGAATGAGCAGCACCATCCCGTAGCGTTCGAGGTTGCGCTTCGGCACTGGGGCTACCAGCCCAAGAGTGGCGGAGGAGGGAGTGTCCACGCGGCCCTCAAGCGCTTTGGGTTGCTTGAGGATATTGGGAATGGCCGCTCCCGGCTCACTCCGCTTGCTCTCGACATCGTTCGAGCCGAGCGGGAAGGCCAGCGCGACTACCCGAACATCCGCAAGGCTGCCCTTATGCCCAAGGTGCACGCTGCACTTTGGGATCAATATGGAGCGACGCTTCCCTCGGACGAAAGTCTGATCTTTAGCCTGACGGGGGAAATGGGGTTTACGCGAGGCGGCGCCACGGAGTTTGTCGCCGAGTGGAAGCGTACCCTCGCCTTTGCAAAGCTGGCCGATTCGTCTGCTAGTGTATCTCCAGACCCGCCGGATAACGTCCCTAGCCCGCCCCTGGCAAACCACACCGTGTCCCCGCCAACGCCAGCTCTCGATAAGCCCCCAAGCCCAGTTGACCGAGGGACCCCGAACGATATTCGGACAATCCAGGTGCCGTACTCCCCTACAGGATGGGCGCTAGTACAGGCGCCGTTCCCGATAAGCGAGCAAGCCTGGAGTCAGATGCTTGCTGTGCTGGCAGCTATGAAGCCCGGCCTTGTCACCGCTGAGGATTCGACTGGATAGGTGGCCTATTGGGTCCAGCGCGCCCGCGCAGCCTTGCGGGCAATCTCGGAGCGTTGCGCGGGCGTGAGCTTCTCCGCCCTGGCCTTGCCGCCCTTTAAGCCTCCGCTGCGCCCATTGACCTGCGCTGGCGCCTCGGGGGCCTTGGGCTCCGTGGATTCCCGGACGATCCGGTGCGCGATCTGGTTGAGATCGGCCATAAGCGGATCGTAGCGCCTCCTTAGGCGACAGCCTGGCACGGCCCAAGGTGGCCCGCGCTATGGATGCATGGGCGCTCCTGGGCGTTGACGATCACCTTCTTCGGGCATGGGGTCGGAGTGTGAGGCTTGGTGGACGCTGGGGTTCCTTGGCTCATGGGACCATCGTACCCACCACGGGGAGCGCCACGCCCAACAGCCACATTTCCGCCGCACCCATCCGTAGTCTTCTTGGGCTTCTCGTTTGACGCGGGGAGCGGTTGCCCTCGTAGCTCAGCGGATAGAGCGGTTCTCTACCAAAGATCAGGTCCCGGGTTCGAATCCCGGCGGGGGCACTCATGAGAGTATTCGGCACCGACCGGACGGATTCCTGCGCCCTTGCCAACCCGCCACCCAGTGCGCTACGCTCCGAGGTGGTAGAGAATCGCCCGTTGGAGCTAGACCAGCCCTGCTGGTCCCGTGCCATAGGGTTTGAGGAGCCCGCTTCGGCGGGCTCCTCGCTTTTGAAGAGCAGAGCGCCACGCCCAGCGCTGCGACGTGGCGCTCGCCGTGCTCAGTCCTGCTCGACGGCCGTGACCAGCTCCGCCAAGCTCATGCCCAGCGCGGCGGCGATCTTCCTCAGCGTGCCGACCTTCGGGGCAGTCACGCCGCGTTCGATCCGCGACAGCGTGGCGATGGTCACGTGAGCCTTGATCGCGAGTGCTTCTTGCGTGATGCCGCGCTCCACGCGCAGGCGATGGACGAAGGCCCCGTCCTGGTCCTGGGCGTTCATATCGACACCATGCCCAACTCGTCCATGTACTGGGCGCACCGTGTCGGCCACACATACTCCTCGTCGAGGTCTACGACGCCCTCTTCTTGCAGGCGCTTCAGCGCCTTGTTGATGACGCGGCCCTTGATGTCGTATATCTCGCGCTTCAGTTCCTTGCGGGTCCACCGTTCGTGGTGGTCATTGCGGAGGACCTGCAACACGATGGCCCGCTGCGCTACACCGGGGTCATCCGCCCACGTGGGGCGACTACGCTTCTCCTGCATGGGAGTTCACCCTCCTTTGCCACGCCCCCCGGTCGTTGACGCGGCGCGGGGGGCAAATTGACCTACGGACCCCCCGAAGCTAGACCACTCACACGGCTAGACTCAAACTGACCCACTACCCCGTCGAGCGGATCGGGGGTGCGCCGGCGAAAGAGCCGCCGAACCAGCCCGAGCGGTCTGCTGGCGGCGGACCGGGCGGCTACCAGGATCGCGTGATCGGCCCGTGGATGCCGGTCAGCGCGACGAACAGATGGGGCGAGACGTAGACCTCGATGAGCGCCGCCACCACCAGCACTGGCACCGCCACCGCGACCGTCACCAGGGTGGCCGCCAGCAGCTGGTCCCACTCGCCGCGGCGGCTCGCCAAGATCCAGGCGGCCAGCGGCAGGAACAGGGCGACCAACTCCGGGAGCGCATGGGGCAGCACCCCCAGCAGCAAGAGCGCCGGGGAGACTTCCAGGAAGTTGGCGACGCCGGCGAGCGTGTGCCCCAGCACCCAGGCCTGCGCGGAGAGCGAGAAGGTGGTGGCGCACACCACGAACCCAATCGCCAGACGCCCGCCGTGTTCGTGCACCCAACGTGAAACCCCGCTGTGCGATTGGGCCTGCAGCGGGAGGGAGCTGCCGGCGATGAACCCCGCCACACACGCCATCGCGTGCAGCGCCAACACCAGCAGGTTGTGCCCCAACACGCTCGTCACATCTGACGGTTCTCCCACCGCAAAGGGCGGGCGCAGGACGATGATCTGCGTGTAGCTCCCCGAGAGCTCAGAGATCGCCAGCACCGCCAGCAGCAGCCCTGTTGCCGCCACCAGGGAGCCCAGCGCCCAGCGACCGACGACCTGGCCGGGGTGCTGACTCCAGGCGCGCAGCGTGACGCGCGTGCGGCGTACCCCGTGGGCCAGGGCGTAGGCGGAGGCGTCCATCGTCCTCTGATCGGCCCGGGGGCGCTGTTACTGGAGCGTCGGGACCTGCTGCTCGGCAGTCGGCACCGGTTACTGGAGCGTCGGGATCTGCCACTCGGCGGTCGGCACCGCGGGCCCCCGCCGGGATCTGAAGGCGTGAGGGCTCGCGCGGATCCTCAGCGTAGCGTGGGAACCTCTCGCTCTGCGGGGGCGCTCACGGCGGCGAGCGCAGGCGGTTGGCGCCCGAAGCGCAGCCGCGGCACCAGCCACATGGCCTCGGCGGCGATGCGCCATGACATCTTGCTCTCGCCCTGCTGGCGATTGCGAAAGACGATCGGCACCTCCACCACCTCGAAGCCGGCGCGCACCGCGCGGTAGGTGAGCTCCACCTGGAAGGCATAGCCCTGCGAGCGCACGCTGTCGAAGTGGATCGCTTCCAGGGTCTCGCGGCGAAAGCACTTGAAGCCGCCGGTGAGGTCGCGCACGCGCAGGCCCAGCACCAGCCGCGCGTACGTTGAGCCGCCCCAGCTGACGAAGCGCCGCAGCAGACCCCATTCGCTGACCCCCCCACCGGGCACGTAGCGCGAGCCGAGCGCCAGGTCGGCGCCGCCGTGCACGGCCTCCAGCAGCCTGGCCAGGTCAGCGGGGTCGTGGGAGAAGTCAGAGTCCATCTCCATCACATACGCGGCGCCGTGCTTCAGCGCGTGGCGAAAGCCCGCCAGGTAGGCCGGCCCGATGCCGTTCTTCTCCCGGCGGTGCAGCACCTCAACCCAGTCGCACCTCGCGGCCAGGCGCTCGGCGATCTCGCCGGTCCCGTCGGGCGAGCCGTCGTCTACGATCAGCACGCGGTGCCCCTCGAGGGCCGCGTCGGCGAGCACCGCACCGGCGGCGCGCACGATCGCCTCGATGTTCTCGGCCTCGTTGTAGGTGGGGAGGATGAGCCAGGCCTTGCCGGACATGCTCGAAACCCTAGAGCTTTGAGCGGTCCGCTCGCGCCACGCACCCCTGCCCGGCGGGAACGTGTCGCCTATGTCGGCTGGGGGTCGTGTCGCCTATGTCGGCTGGGGGGTGTCACATGTCGGTGGACGTCTCCGCCGGTGGGGCGGGACATATCCGAAGCCCTGCCCACAAACGCCAGAGGCGCTAAGCTCGGCGCTCGGTGAGAGACTTGGTCGACGCGCGGTGAGCACATGGGCGGGCACACGCGTGCTCTTCACCGGCGCCCAGGGCTTCATCGGCTCCTGGGTCGCCGAGCGGCTGCTCGACGAGGGCGCCACGCTACTCGTCCTGGACCGGCCGCCCGCCGAGCTCTCGCGCTTTCGTCTGCGTGGGTTGGACGAGCGCTGCACCGCGGTGGCTGCCGACCTGATGGATACAGGGACGCTGCGCAGCGCGCTTGAGCAGCACGGCGTGCAGGCCGTATTCCACCTCGCGGCGACGGCGATCGTCGGGTCGGCGACCACCTCGCCGCTGAAAACGTACGAGGTCAACGTGCGCGGGACCTGGAATCTGCTTGAGGCCTGCCGCCTCGCCACTGAGCCGCCCCACAAGGTGGTGGTGGCCTCTACCGACAAGGCCTACGGCGTGCACGAGGACCTGCCCTACCGCGAGGGACACGCGCTGCAACCGCGCTTTCCCTACGACGCCTCGAAGGCGTGTGCGGACATCATCGCCCGTTCCTACGCCCACACGTTCGGGCTGCCGGTCGCCGTGACGCGCTTTGGCAACGTGTTCGGCGGCGGGGACTTCAACTTCTCCCGTCTCATCCCGGGGACCGTCAAGGCGCTGCTGAGCGGCGAGCAGCCGGTGATTCGCTCCGACGGGCAGCTGGAGCGCGACTTCCTGTACGCCGAGGACGCAGTCGAGGCATACCTGGCCGTGGCCGGCTCGCTCGACCGCGCAGAGCTGCACGGGCGCGCGTGGAACGCGAGCATCGGTCGCCCGGTGAAGGTGCTGGAGGTCGTCAGGCAGCTCATCGAGATCGCCGGGTGCGAGGAGGGCGAGCCTGAGATTCACGGCCACGGCACTCCACACGGCGAGCTCTCGCGCCAGTGGCTGGACTGCAGCGCCATCGCCGAGCACCTTGGCTGGGCGCCCGAATGGGATCTGCGGCGGGGCCTCGAAGCTACGTACGAGTGGTATGAGCAGGAACTGCCACCGCTACCGGGTCTTTCCAGCGTAGCTCCCCGTCAAGCCGTCCCTCAGCCATGAGCTCCTTCAGACGGGCGATGCGCATGAAGCGCGAGCCCTTGAAGTCCTCGATGGCGAGGCCGTTCTCGCGGTAGGCCGCGAGCATGTCCTCGGCGCTTGCGCGCACGTCCCAGCGAGGACTCAACTCGGGGAACGCCTGCGCCAGCTTGGCAAAGCTCACGCGGTAGCTGCGCTTGTCCGGCCCGGCGCCCGCGGCGCGCGCGACACGCGAGCCGGGAACGACATCCTCGACGATCCGCGCGATGTCGCGGATCTGGTAGTTCTCCGCATCGCCGCCGATATTGAAGGCCTCGCCGTGCACTTTCTCGCGCGGCGCCTCCAGCAGGCCCAGGAAGGCGCGCGAGATGTCCTCGATGTGCACCAGCGGCCGCCACGGGGTGCCATCGCTCTGCATCAAGACCTCGCCCGTAGCGAAGGCGAAGGCGGTGAGGTTGTTGACCACCAGGTCGCCCCGGTGGCGGGGTGAGAGCCCGTGGGCGGTGGCGTTGCGCAGGAACGTGGGGCTGAAGGAGTCGTCGGCCAGCGCTCCGATCTCCCGCTCGGCGAGCACCTTGGACTCCCCGTAGGGAGTCACCGGATTGAAGGCGGCGCTCTCGTCAATCCAGTCCTCGCCCGCGGCGCCATAGAGACTGCACGAGGAGGAGAACAGATAGCGCCCCACCCCCGCCTGCTTGGCCGCCCTGGCCAGCGAAACCGATGCGCGATGGTTGATTGCATAGGTGCAATCGGGGTTGAGGTCGCCCACCGGATCGTTGGAGAGAGCGGCGAGGTGCATCACCGCGTCGAAGCCTTCGAGATCGGACGCGCTCACATCGCGAACATCCATGCGCAGGGCCGGTACGGCCGGCGCTGCGTCCTCGCCGAAGTCGCAACCCTCATACAAATAGGTATCCAGGCCGACCACCTCGTGGCCGGCGCCGGAGAGCAGGGGGACGAGGATGGAGCCGATGTAACCGTGGTGGCCTGTTACCAGGACGCGCATGGGGCGTAGCGTACAAGCCCGGCCTGCCTGCCCATCCAGCCGGATGAGCGCACGAGTGGGCGCCAGCTCACGCCTGGACCCACGCACGAGTGACGCGGCCAGCCTGGCCTACTGCACAAGAGGTGCGGCCGGCCGGGCCTACGCACGAGTGGGCGCCACCGGGCTGGCCTATGCACGAAGGAGCGCGACCGGAGTCCGTACGGCACTCTTATCCCCGTGCCCGATGTTTCCAACGCCACCATCGCCGACGCCCTCGAAGAACTGGGCGACCTGTACGAGCTGGACGGCGCGATCGTGCACCGCGTGCTGGCCTACCGCAACGCCGCCCGCGCCGTGCGCGCGTCGCCCGTGTCGGTGGCCACGCTGGCGCGCGCGGGGAAGGCCACAGAACTTGCCGGGGTGGGGGACACGCTGCAGCAGAAGATCCTGACGCTCCTGCAGACCGGCACCACCCCCTCCACGGAGCGGCTGCGCGCGAAGTTCCCGCCGGGGCTGATCGCCATGACGCGCCTGCAGGGACTCGGCCCCAAGCGCGCGCGTCTGCTGCACGACGAGCTGGGCATCGAGACGCTCGATCAGCTGCGCGAGGCGGCGCTGGCTCAGCGCCTGCGCGACGTGCGCGGACTGGGACCCAAGTTCGAGGCCAACGTACTGACGGCCCTGGAGGCCGGGGCCACGCAGAGCGCGCCGCGACTGCTGCTGCCCGCAGCGCTGGAGCAAGGCGAGGCGCTGATCGCCGGTCTGCGCGAGGGCGCACCGAAGGACGCGAAGATCGAGCTGGCAGGCAGTGCGCGGCGGATGGTGGACGCCGTCAAGGACATCGACGTGGTGGCCACCACCACTCAGCCAGAGGCGCTGGCGGGTCTGCTGGAGGGACTGGAGCAGGTCGAAAGCGTCTCCTCCGCCGGCGCCGCCGGGGCGCGCGCGCGGACGCATTCGGGCGTGAGTGTGGACCTGCGCATCGCCGGGCTCGCCCAGCACGGCAACCTGCTGCAGCACTTCACCGGCTCGGGGCTGCACAACGCGGCGCTGCGCGAAGCCGCCGTGCGGCGGGGCCTGCATGTCTCGGAGTATGGAGTCCTCGATGACGCCGACGCCACCACGCGCACGTGCGCCACCGAGGCGGAGGTGTACGAGCTGCTGGGGCTGGCCTACATCGAGCCCGAGCTGCGCGAGAACCGCGGCGAGCTGGAGGCGGCGGCGCTCACCGACGGACTGCCACAACTGATCGCCGAGCAGGACATCCGCGGCGACCTGCACTGCCACACCACCGCCTCCGACGGACGCGCCACCATCGCGGAGATGGCCGTGGCGGCGCGCGAGCGCGGGTATGAGTACCTGGCGATCACCGACCACTCGGCCTCCCATGGCTTCGGCAACGACGTCTCGCCTCAGGAGTTGCGCCGCCAGATCAAGCGCATCGGAGAAGCCAACGCGGCAATCGACGGCATCGAGGTGCTGGCGGGCAGCGAGGTCAACATCCTCCCCGACGGCTCGCTGGACTACGCGGACGAGCTGCTGAGCCAGCTGGACTGGGTGGTGGCCAGCGTGCACACCGCCTTCTCGATGGGCGAACAGGCGATGACAGAGCGCATGATCGCCGCCATCGAGCACCCCCTCGTGGACGCCATCGGCCACCCCACCGGCCGCCTGATCGAGCGCCGCGAGCCCTACGCAGTGGACCTGGAGGCGGTCTTCACAGCGGCGGCCCGCACGGGCACGGCGCTTGAGATCAACGCCAACCCCGACCGCCGCGACCTCTCCGACGTGCACGCCCGCGCCGCCGTCCAGGCGGGAGTACGCATTGTGATCGACTCCGACGCCCACCGCACCGCCACGCTGGCCAACATGCGCTGGGGCGTGGCCACCGCGCGGCGGGCGTGGCTGAGGCGCGAGGATGTGCTCAACACGCTGCCCTGGGCGGAGCTTGCCAGGCTAGGCAAGCGCGGCCCCGGCGGCGGACGCAGCGGCAATGGCGGGGACGACGGACGCGGCCCTCACGCTCCTGCGAGCAGCCGCGGCAGCAGTTCCTCGGCCACGACCCGGTCGACGGGCGCCCGACGAAAGGGCTCGAGCGCCGCCAGAGCGCGCCCGAAGTAGTCGGCTGCGGGGCTGTCCAGGGCGGTGCGCAGGGCGCCGGCGAGATTGTCGCCCACCAACCGCGGGTCGAGTTCGCGAGCGATGGGCAGCGCCGTATACGGACCCGGCGCGACGGTGGTTACCAGCTGGCACCCGTCGACAAGCGCCTCCAGCTGGGCCACGCCGTAGTCCTCGCGACGGGGCGCACAGACGAACACGCGCGCGCGGCGAACCAGCGCGCGGTACTCCGCGGGCTCCAGCAGCCCAGTCACCCGCACCCCCTCGCCTGCCGGTGGGAGCCCCACCCTGGCGAGGTCCGGCGAATCGACTCCAGCCACCACCAGCTCCTCGCCCGGCCGGCGCACGCGCAGCCAGGCCGCCAGCACGCGGTCGAGGCCCTTCTTCATCGGGTTGGCGGCGTAGGTGATGGCCGCGATGTCGCGCTCTGCGCCGCTCTGCGGCGGCGCCGAGGGCTCGACCGGCACGGGCAGCACCAGCGCGCGATCTCCCCCTGCCGCACGCGGGTCGGCCCGCGCGGGCTGCACACCCGTCCCTGTAGGAACCTCGGCAAGCCCGCCCTCACTCCAAGGCAGCAGCAGCGGCGCCTGGCGCAGGCGCCGGCGCTCCAGCGGTCGCTGCCACAGACCGTGACGCCCCGGACGGTTGCCGGCGGCGGGCGCGTCAAAGCGAATGGCGCCCGGTCGTGGCCACAACAACGCAGCGGTGGTGCTGGAATAAATGACAGCCCGTGCCTCGACTTGGCGCAAGCGGGACTCGGCCACCGCTCGCGCCGCGCGCGCCCAGCGCAGGTCGGTGAGCATCAGCGTGGGAACCTCGGCGAGCGACTGCGGGCGCACCAGCTCGACGCTCGCCCCCGCCCTCTGCAGCGAGCCACATAGCTCCTCGTCGGCCGCACGCAGACCGCTGGTGGAGCCCAGCGAGACAATCAGCACGTCGAGCATCAGGTGGCGGCGCCACCCGTCGAGCGCGACCCTCCCGCCCCGCGCCCCCGCAGCGCCTTGAAACCGGGGGCGCGCTCCAGCGCCATCGGACGCACCGGTGAGGTGCGGCGCACGTAGAAGAGCGCTCCGTCGCGCTCCTCGATCGCCGCCACCGCCGCGTCCTGGCGACGCCAGGCAAGCGCCCAGATGATCCCGAAGCCGGCGCCGATGCCGGGGATCTGCGGAGCCAAGAAGGCCAGGCCGCCGGCCAGCAGCGTGACCAGCAGCAGCGGCCACAGCCGGTTGACGAGGATGCTCGCCGGATTGTGCTCGGGCAGCGCGGTCGTAGCCTTGGCACCAGCCAGCAGGCGGGCGATCGGTGGGTTGGTCTCGGCACGGCGGCCCAGGCGCAGCCCGATCAGAGCCGCCACCACCCACCAGCCGGCGGCCAGCGGCACGAGCAGCGAATCGGAGGCCGCGGCAGCGGCCAGCACGGTAACACCGGCCAGCGCCGTGGCCGCGGCGGCGCTGAGCAGCACCGTCGTCTTGAGGAAGTCCACGAAACGCACTTGCGACCGTGACTACAGCAGGGCCTCGAGCAGCCCGCGCACTCCGCTCGTGCCGTCGATCGTCAGGTCGGCCTCGCGCACCAGCTCCAGCGGCGCTTCCTCAGAGCTGACCGCGGCGCACACCGAGCTGCGCAGCAAGTTGGAGCGCTCCAGCTCCCGCAGCGCGCGGAAGGCGTCGAGGTCGGTCGTGTCATCGCCCACGTACAGCGCCGCAGTGAACAGGTGACCATCGACCGCACCGGCCCCGGAGGGAGCGCTCAGCAGCGCCGTGACCCCCAGACCCTTGTCCAGGGGCACGGGGGGGCGTACCTCCAGGACCTTGCGCCCCCAGTGCACCGCCAGGCCCTCCTCCTGGGCGCGCGCGGCGATCACTCTCACCGCCGCTGCCGCGGCCTGCTCATCGGGAGCGCCGCGCCAGTGAAATGCGGCGATCGCATCCTTATCCTCGGTGCGCACGCGCAGGTGTTGGTGCTCGCTGGTGTAGACGCGGAGCGCGAACTCGCGCACGCGCTCGCCCCAGGCAGCGACCTCCGGGTCGATCTCCACGCGGGTGGCGCCGGGGCGCAGCAGCTCGCTGCCGTGGTTGCCGATGTAGGCGATGGAGCCGATCGAGACGATCTGGCGCGCCGCCTGCGCGCGACGGCCGCTGACGCAGCCCACCACCCCGTAGCGCTTGGATACCTCAATCAGAAGGGTGCGCGTGGCCTCGGGTACATGCGCGTCATCGGCATGCCTGACGATCGGCGCAAGTGTGCCGTCGATGTCCAGCAGTACAGCGGCGTGGGAGGGATCGGAGCGCAGCGGCTCCAGCGCCTCCACGAGGGTGGCGGCCGGGGACACGAGCATTAGTATGGCGCGCATGATGGCTGACCGCCCTGTGGCCGGCATGGCCGCAGGGCGCGCGCTCAAGCTGGCGGCGATCGGCACGGCCGCCGGTTTCTTCAGCGGCGTCTTCGGCGTGGGGGGTGGCACGGTCATCGTGCCCCTGCTGGTGTTGTGGATGGGCTACGGCCAGCGCGAGGCCACCGGCACCTCGCTCGCGGCGATCGTCTTCATCGCGGCGTTCGCCGCCGGCGTGCAGGGGGTCTACGGCAACGTGCACGTCCTGGACGCCGCGCTGATCGGCATACCGGCGGTCGGGGGAGTGCTGCTCGGGACCTGGCTGCAGCAGCGCCTGGCCAGCCGGGCGATCGCGCTGCTGTTCGCCGGCGTGCTGGTGGCGAGCGCGGTGGAGCTGCTGGCGCAGTGATCGGCGCAGTGGCGATAGGCGTGGCCGCAGGCGTGGTGGCGGGTCTGCTGGGCGTGGGCGGAGGAGTGCTGTTCGTGCCCGGCCTGGTGCTCTTCCTGGGACTGGGTCAGCACCAGGCCGAGGCTACCTCGCTGCTGGCGATCGTGCCGGTCGCGCTGGTGGGGGCCTACCAGCAGGATCGCTACGGCAACGTGCGCCGCACCGACGCCCTGCTGGTGGGCGGGCTCTCGCTGGCAGGCGTCGCAGGTGGGGTGGCGCTCGCCAACGCGCTCTCCGGCGCCGCGCTACGCGCCGCCTTCGCCGTGTTGCTCTTGCTGGTGGCCGCCCAGCTTGTGCGCCGGACGCTCAGCGAGTGACGTGCGGGGAAGCGCGGGTGGTGGTGGCAGGCGACGGCAGGCGCGGCAACCCCAATGGGGAAGCCGCGCCAGACGGCAGCCCCCGCGGGGAAGCTCCGCGCATGGGGGAAACAAAAACGGGAGCGCCACCCGCGTGTTCTAGACTGAGCGTGGATGGGACTCGATAATCCACTCCACATCGTCGTCTTGGTGGTGATTCTGCTGCTGGTCTTTGGCGCCAAGCGGCTTCCGGAGATCGGCCGTTCGCTGGGAAGTGGGATGCGCGAGTTCAAGGACTCCGTCAGTGGCGAGAGCAAGCCGCCCTCGCTGAACGCCGGCGAGCAGCCGCAGCCCCCGGTGGCCCAGCCGGTCGCGGCACAGGCTCCCCCGGCGCCCCCACCTCAGCCCGCGGTTCCCGCCGAGCAGCAGTCCAACCCGTTCGGCAGCTAGACCCAGTCGCCAAGCCAGCTTCCCACAGCCGTCTTGTCACTGGGGCGTGTCTAGCTGAACATGGGCATCGACAGCCTTGCGCAACTCCTCGTCGGCGTGGTAGCGGGTGGTGCGTCCCTGCCCGCGCTGCACGACCAATCCCGCATCCAGGAGGCGGCGAAAGTCAGCGCTGGCGGTAGCCGGAGACACCTCGGCCTCCCTCCCGTAGAGCGCACGGTTTGAGCCGCCGACCAGACTCTGCTCCAGCGCGATCACCAGCCGATCGGGCCAGCCGCGTCGCTGCGCCAGGTCCTCCAGGAAGGACCATCTCGCCCGTGCGGTCTCGATCTGGGTGAGTCGCCGGCGGGCCTGCACGAGATGCGCCTCGACACAGAACGCGACCCACCCTGAGACGTCTCGATCCGCCTGATAGCGCTCGCCGTGTGCCTCCTGGAGAGCGGCGTAGTAGGCGAGGGTGTTTTCTCCCAGGTACTCCTCGATCGAGCCGAACTCGGCGGAGAGGAGTCCATCGCGGGCGAGGACGAGCGACTGCACGATGCGCGAGATGCGCCCGTTGCCATCGCGAAAGGGGTGGATCGAGACCACGTGCAGATGGGCCATGGCGGCCCGCACGACCACATGTGCGTCGAGATCGCCCTCCTGCAACCAAGCCACAGTTTCGGCCATCAGAGCGGGAACTTCCTGGGCATCTGGCCCCATATATACGAGACGCCCGTCGCCGCCGGTTATCCCGACCGGACCACTCCGCCACAGGCCGGGACTCTCCCGAGGCTGGAAGTAGCAGGCCTCGTAGTGCAGGTCCAGGATCACGCGATCGAGCCAGACGAAGGCCGGATCGATGGCCATTACCGCGACGTGGTCCATCGCGCGCCCGTAGCAGGCAACTGCCATGCGGTCCACGTCGGTGGGATCGACCTGCTCCGCACCACCCAGTAGGGCAAGCGCATCCTCAGCGGACACGTGAAAGCCCTCGATCGAGGTGGAGCCCTCGATCGAGGTGGCCTGGACGAGGCGGCGCAGCGTACCCATCCAGCGCGCGGGACGGTGAATCTCCTGTCCCAAAGTGCGACGCAGCTCGTCGAGCTCGTCAAGACGAGCGCTCAGAGACGGTGTGAGAGACGGGGTCGGAAGCAGCATGACCCTATTTTAGACGATTAGCCGTCTATACGCATATACGCATAATCGTCTAATCACCTAGGGAGGTAGGCAAAGCGCCGTCCGCCGCTCCCGGCAGCACCGCCGGACGCGCCTCCTTCAACAGCGTCGCGCCGCAATGCCAGCAGAAGGCGGCGCCGCGACTGTGCACCGAGCCGCAGGCGCGGCAGGTGCCGTGAACGCCCTCCTCGGCGGCGGCGAGCACGCGTTCGACCTCACCCAACTGGGCATCGGCCTCCTGCAGCTCCGCCGCCCGGCGGGCGAGCACGTCCAGGCGGTAGTGGTCGCGGACGGCCATCTCGTAGGTGAGCCCGCCGAGATCCCAGGTGAGGCCGGCCACCTTTTCGGCCAGCTCCAGGCGCTGGCGGCGCAGCTCGGCAAGGGAGCTGCCGAGCGCCGCGATGTGCGTGTCGGTGGGACGGCGCAGCTCGGTCAACGTCCTCATCGTCGCCTCCTGGACAGGGGATTGTCAAGCGCGCGGGCGCTCATTCGATGCTTGTCACTTCCGAGCCGCCGCCGATCGGCTTGTTGGCTTCGGCCTTGGAGGGCTCCTTGGGCGGCGGCGCGCCGCCTGTGCTCAGCACACCGCCCCCCTTGGCGAGAGCCTTTTCGACTTCCTTGGCGTGTTCCTTGCCGGTCGTCTGGGCCAGCTTGCTCACCGTGGGGCTGGTGGCGTGCGGGGTGGTCGTCGCTGCCTTGCCAGCGCTTGCGCCGGAGGACGAGGGAGCGGGTGTGGTGGCGATGGACGTGGCAGCCGGCGCAGTGGCGGCCGGCGCCGCGGTGGCCGCGGGAAGGCCCTTGACTTCGACCACCTGCTTGGCGGGAGTCGCGGCGACCGTCTTGCCGCCGCCGCTCGCCCAGTGTCCGAGCAGCAGCCCGATCAGCAGCGCCAGCAGCAGCACCCCCAACAGGGCGAACAGCGGAGTGTACTCGCGCAGGCGCGCAGCGGGACCGCCACCCTGCCCGGACCAGCCGCCGGAGGGGGTGGGTCCTAACCCGTCCGCCGGCGCCAACGCAGCCATGCGCAGCAGCGAGGCGGGCTGAGAACCCGCTTCCACCACGCCTGCCGCCGCGGCCTCGGTGTGGAGCACGTCGAGGAACGGCAACCTGGTGCCCGAGCGCGGGATCCCGCACGAGAGGCAGTAGCGCTGGTCGGCGCCCAGCGGCGCGCCGCAGCCGGCGCAGGGCTCGCGCGCCAGCACGGTCGATATGTCGTGATGGGTGACGGTCGCTGGACCCACAGGCGATGGCTGGGCGTGCGGCTGAACGTGAGGCTGGGTATGCGGCTGGACGTGCGGCTGGGCAGGTGGCTGCGTGTGTGGCCGGGAGGGGGTGTGGGGAGGTTCTGAGCTCACTCGGGCTGCGCTCCTTTGCTCACTGCGCCGTGGTGGGGGCAGGGGTCAGTTCGATGCGGGCGCCCGCGGTGGAGCCCACGAGATAGAGGCGGAAGCTGGCCTGGCTGCCGGCGCCCGACGCGGCGAGGGAGGGAACCAGCGCACGGCCGGCGGCCACCACGCGCGCGCCGCGCAGGGCCACGGCGAAGATCGGCATGTTGTGCTGGGCCGCTCCTGAGTGATTGATCGCGGTGGCCTGCAGGTAGGGGCCCACGAATTCCTGGCTGCCGAGGGTCACGCCGCTCACCTGCACCCCGGTGGAGGCGACCGAGGCGGCCTTCCCGGCGCTGACCTTGGCCGCTCCGACGCGCACGTTCACCGAAGAGGGCGTGCCCGAGGCCAGCACCTGGTCGTCCACCCACCACCCCGAAGTGTGCGCAGGCAGCAGAGCCATCTGCTGCAGCGAGGGCTCCAGGCCCTCGATGTCGTTGCGATACACCGACGCCCCCTGGGGGCTGCGCACGTCGATCAGCACGGGCACGTCGAGCTGTGCGCCGGGGCCGGTGTTGGTGAGCTGCACCGCCGCGGCGGTGCGCCCGGCGCCCTGCACGAGCGCCACCTGACCCACACGGACGTCGGGGTTGGCACCGCCCGTGCCGAGCGTGCCGGCGCTGGCGATCAACTTGGCGCCTTCGCGGCCCAGGCGCGCGCTCTCGCTCTCGGTGCTCTCGCACGCGCTGAGCGTAAGCGCCAGGGCACCCAGTGCCACCACCGTCAACAGCGTCGTCGCGCTCACGTCGACACTCCGCTGTCCATCTGAAGACCCGCGAGCCGACGCTCGCCGCCCATCTGGACACCCACGAGCCGACACTCTTCACTCATCCGAACACGCCCTTCACGTAGTCGCGCGTGCGCGGAGCGCGGGGCTCGCGGAAGACCTGCTCGACCTCGCCGTGCTCCACCAGGTCGCCGAGGTACATGAACGCCACGCGGTCGGCCACGCGGTGGGCCTGCTGGAGGTTGTGGGTGACGATCACCACCGCTAACTCGGAGCGCAGCTCGCCGATCAGCTGCTCGATCGTCTCGGTGGAGCGGGGGTCCAGCGCCGAGCAGGGCTCGTCCATCAGCAAGACCTCCGGGCGCAGGGCGATGGCGCGGGCGATGCACAGGCGCTGCTGCTGGCCTCCGGAGAGGCGTAGCGCGGGACGGTGCAGGTCCTCGCGCACCTCCTCATACAGCCCGGCGCGGCGCAGCGCGTCCACCACCTGCGGTTCGATCTCGCGCCGGCGGGGGCGCTTGCGCGACTGCTCGCGCAGCGCGAAGGCCACGTTGTCGAACACCGACATCGGGAAGGGATTGGGCTGCTGGAAGACCATCGACACACGCGCGCGCAGGTCGGTGTCGGGCAGCTCGTGCACCTCGGCGCCGTCGAGCAGCACACTGCCCCCGCGCGTGGCCCCCGGGGTCAGCTCGGTGAGGCGGTTGAGCGTGCGCAGCAGCGTCGTCTTGCCGCATCCGGAGGGACCGATCAACGCCAAGACCTCTCCCTGGTGGACTGACAGCGACACGTCCTTGACGGCTGGCTTGCCGCCGTAAAGCACGCTCACGCCCTCCAAGCGCAGGCGCTCGGGCCCGGCCACCGCGGCCCGCCGGCGCGGCGCGCCATCGCCGTTCAGCTCCGGCGGGGGTACGGCCGTGGGTGTCCGGTCGAGCACGATGCGCTTGACCGGGGGGACCTCCTCGGCAGCGCGCTCGCGCGAGCGGATCGACTCGCTCAGGCCCATGCGCCGTACCTCACCCGGTCCCCGAAGCTCAGCTTGCCCGAGCGCCCGCGGCCGGAAATGAAGCCCGCGGCAGCGTTCAGCCCCAGCACCATCAAGAGCAACACAAAGGCGGCGGCGTAGGCCTTCTGCGGCGCGTTGCCCTCGCCCGCGGGGGAGTTGGAGTAGATGTAGGAAGTGAGCGTCGAGCCGGTGCCGCGCAGCACGCCCAGCCCCGGCGCGCCGCCCTGCGGTTCGATGCGCTCGGAGGCGCCCACGCCCAGCAGCAGGAAGACGATCGCGGTGTCGCCGACGATGCGCCCCATCCCGAGCGTCACCCCCGTGGCGATGTTGGGGCGGATGCCCGGCAGCAGCACGCGGCGGATTGTCGCCACGCGGGTCTTGCCCAGCGCGAAGGCGCCTTCGCGCTGGTGGCGGGGCAGCGCCTCCAGCCCGTCGCGCGTAGCGAGGAACACGGGGGGGATTGCCAGCAGCGAGATCGCCGCTCCGGCCGTCAGGAACGAGCGCCCGTAGACCCCGCCGCCGGAGGCGGTGAAGGACAGGAAGGAGAACGCCCCCAGCTGGAACAGGGTGAGCGCGAAAATCGCGATCACGATGTCGGGGGTGCCGGCGACGATCTCCACGCTTGACTCGACCACGCGCGCCAGACGCCGGCCCACCCGCCCCTGCCCGTACTCGACGATCCACACCGCGCTGGCGACGGCCACGGGGGTGGCCAGCACGACGCCGATGAGGACCAGCAGCAGCGTGCCCAACAGCGGGTCCAGGAACCCGCCGATCTGGGCCTGGTTGACTTCCGCGCGGGGGCGGCTGAAAACAAGAGAGGGGCTGAGGTACTGCAGACCCTTCACCAGCATGTACAGCACCAGGGCGCCGGCGATCAGGCACAGCGCGAGGCCGCTCGCCCAGGCCAGCAGGTAGAAGAGGCGATCGCTCCAGCGCCACGAGCGCAGCGAGGAGCGCCTCGGTCGAGGCGCCTTCGCGGGGAGGGCCTGCTGGAAGGCGTTCATCGCAGCCCCGCGTGGTGGCGGCGCAGCGGCAGCTTCACCAGGTAGGAGCCCAGTGAGAGCACGAAGGCCGAGAACAGGAGCAGCAGCGCGAAGGCGTCCACGCTGGAGCGCACCGCGGGCGCGCTCAACCCTTCGGCGTTGCGGAAGATCGAGGCGGCCAGCGTCAGCAGCGGCTCGAACAGGAACGGCACCCCGTCCCAGGGCTTGGGGCTGAAGGCGTCCGAGCCGGAGACCATCGCCAGCATCACGGCCTCGCCCACCGCGCGCGCGCAGGCGAACGCCCCGGCAGCCACGATCGCGGGGCGGATGGCGCGCAGCGAAACTGCCAAGGTGGCACGCAGCGGGTTGACACCCAGCGCCACGGCGCCCTCGCGCCAAGCGGTAGGCACCTCGCTCAAGGCATCGGCGATGAGCGCCACCATGATGGGGGTGATCATCACCGTGAGCACCACCACCGCCACCAGCAGGCCGGTGCCGTCGAGCTGCACCACATACTCCACCGAGCGCTTCTCGGCCGGGCTGATCACGTGGTTGCCCACGAAGGGAGCCAAGACCAGCACCCCCAACAGACCGTAGATGACGGAGGGAACCCCGGCCAGCAGGCGCACCACCGGGCTCAATACTCGCCTGACGCCGGCGGGCGCGAACTCCACGAGGAAGACCGCCGCCAGCAGCGCGAACACAAGCCCGAACACGAGCGCCAGGCCGGCCGTCAACAGCGTGCCGTAGATCAGCGGCCAGGCACGCAGGTGGTAGGCCACCGCGGGCGGGTGGGGCCCTGTGTGGAGCATGTTTCCGATCTGGGTTTCGGGGTTGCCTCCGCCCCCCAGCCAGGAGAGCCCGTTGTGGGCGAACGTGGGCCACGCACCAACCGCGACGAAGACGATCATCAGCGCGATGACACCCGCTACCGAGCAGGCCGCCGCGCCGAGCACGAGCTCGGCGCGGCGATCTGACCACGGTTGACGCAGGCGCTCCAGCATCCCGACCTCAGCTCAGCGGCAGCCAGGCCGTGGTGATGATCTTCTGCGCGGCGGAGCTGTGCAGGATCCACTGGATGAAGGCCGCGCCCGCACCGGTAGCCGGCCCGCGGGTGACCTCATAGAAGTGGGCCACGCCCGGGTACTGGCCGGAGGAGGCGTTGGCCAGCGAGCAGCCCACGCCGTTGAAGCCGACCGGGTTGACGCCCTTCAGCGCGAAGTAGTCGGAGAGGAAGCCGATCGCGTTGGGGTCGCTCTCGACCTTCTGCTGCAGCAGTCCCTCAGAGGGCTCCTGGGCGGCGATCGAGGAGACAGTCTTGTTGCCCAGCAACAGCGTCTGGAAGGTCGTCAGGACCCCCGCCGCCGAGGTGCGGCTGATCAGATCGATCGTGCCGTGAGCGCTCGAGCCCGGCACCTGGCTCCATTCGCGGACCTTGCCGGTGAAGATCGCCTGCGCCTGGGCCTCAGTGAGGTTGGCGAGGGGGTTGGACTTGTTGGTGACCACGCACACGAAGTAGCGGGCAATGGGGTTGAACACCAGGCCGGTGGGGTCGCTGGGCAGCGGGTCGCGCGAGACGTCGGCCATCGTCACGCGACCGGCGGCGACGTCGGCGATGCCCACGTTGGTGCCGCCCTGGGCGATCTTGAACTTGACCTGGTGGGGATGGGTCTTGACGTACTTCTGGGCGAGCAGCGTCACCAGCGGGGCAGATGCGGTGGCACCGCTGATCGTGATCACGCTCGCCGCCAGGGCGGCCACAGGGGCCAAGGTCCCTATGACACCCGACAGCGTTAAGGCAGCCGAGAGGCGGCGAATTCGCTTCATGGACAGCTCCGTTTCAAGTTGACGTTCCGAGTATTGACAGCGTCGAGGCGTAGACCGTAACATATTTTTCATAAAGACGATCAAGATTAGGAAAGTTGTGAAGAACTGCGCTACGCTGCCGGCCCGACAGGCGGACACCACATGACCTACCCCCTCCTCTCCTCCCCTCCTCCACCAGCGAAGTCCGGCCCACGGCTGCCTTCGGTGAGGGTGAGCGGCGCCCTGGCGGCCGTGCTGTTTGCCGTGGGCATCGCGCTGGGCGCGGCCATCGGCCCGGCGCCGCAGAGCTCGGAGGCCGGGCCGACGGCGGGTGGGGCAGCGGTGTCGGCGGTGCTGCCCGCGCTGCTGGCGGCGCACGCGTCCACGTCTGCAGCCTGCCCCGCAGCCTCCCCCCAGACAGTCTGCCCCGCAGCCGCCTCCCCGCTGGCAGCCGGCCTCTCCTCGACCTCCACGCCCACGCCGACGTCTGTGTCTCCCACCGCCACGCCCGCGAGCGCGGCGGGGGCGAGGGCGGGGCGCGCGGCGAACAGTGGGACAGCGACCGGCGCGGGCAGCGCGGGAGCGAGCGGGTCGGCAGGCGCGACCCCAACCACAGGGGCCGCCAAGAGCCCCACCCTGAGCGCCGCTCCCGTGACCACCGGGACGGGAACGTCTCCCACTCCCGCGGCGGCCCCGCCCATCGCCCACGTGTGGCTGGTGGTGCTGCCTGGCCAGGGCTTCGCCGCCGCCGAGGCGCAGCCCGCGGCCGACCCCTACCTGTCCCAGCTGCTGGGGCAGGGGCTCTTGCTGAGCGCCTACTCCCCCCTCGACGCCAGCGCGCTGGGCACGGACGCGGCGCTGCTCTCCGGGCAGAGCGCGCCGCAGCTGAGCGTGCTCACCGCGCCGGGGTGCCACGAAGAAGCGGGGTCCTCCACCTGCCCCCCCGGCTCACCCGCGGGGCTGGCCAGCACCGACCGCTACCTGCGCGAAGAGGTGCCGCAGATCACCGCCTCGGCGGCCTATCGCGAAGGCGGGCTGCTGGTGCTCGTGTTCGCGGCCCCTCCCGCGAGCACCCAGCCCCTGGGCGCCGGCTCGGCGGACGCAGGCACGTCGGCCGGTGCCGGCACCCCGGGCGCCTCCGCCGGCGCCACCCCAGGCGCCAGCGCCGGGGCCACCACCCTGGCCACCCAGCCGCCGGGAGCGCTGGTGCTCTCGCCGTTCCTGCGCGCCCACGGCCAGAGCTCGACCACCTTTCACCCCGCCACACCCCGGAAGAACCTCGAAGAGGTCTTCCGTGGCTAACCCACCCACCAATAAGGAGAACACGTTGCACATGTCCCAGTCCGCCCCACGGGCCCCACGCCGACCCATCCGCTGGCTCCCGGCGATACTGGGCCCACTCGTCCTGCTGCTGCTCCCGACTTACGGGTACGCAGCGGAAGAAAGCAACCCCAACAACTACCAGTGCAGCGGCTACGTCTCGCCGGGCAAGGCCGAAGAAGGCTCCAGCGAACAGCAGGTGCGCTACAGCATCTCCTGCAGCGGCCCGATCAGCGGGTACGCAATCCAGACCGGGCCGGTGCAGAGCACCGGCTTTGAAAGCGCCCCCATGGTGACCAACGAGAAGAACGAAGCGGTCACCACCGACTCTTTCTCCTGCAACGGCGAAATCCCAGGGTCGGGCTTCAACTGTGTCGGAAACACGACCCAGGCCTGGGAGACCATCACGGGTCAGTTCGCGATCGCCTCCAAGCTGTGCACCGAACCGCGCGTGGATCCGATCCTCACCGTCACCTACGCGTACTTGAACGAAAAGAAAGTCATCACCCAGGCCATCTCCGGGCCGTTCGACCTCGGTCGCCCGCGCCACTGCCCCGCAGTGGCCAAGGCCAGCAAGAAGGGCAAGCACGGGGGCAAGAGCACGGGCAAGGGCCACTCCGGCAAGAAGGGCAAGAAGAAGTAAGGATTAGAGGGGCCGCGTAGCGGGCGCATCCCGGTGGGTGGCGAGAGCCGACGGGATGCGTTCGCTGACGCGCGGGGCCGCGGGTCTCCCAACCCGGGCTGGCGCCGCTCCCTCGACCTATACGCGGGGAGCGGCCTCCGCGCTCAGGTCCTCGGCATGCACCTCGCGGGGCCGGCGTGCCATCCCCGCCCACCCGGCGGCGGACCACAGCCCGCCGGCTACACCAGGCTCGTCGTCATCCGCTCGACCTCGGCGATCGAGGTCTGCCCGGCGCGGACCTTCTCCATGCCGTCGTCGTGCAGGCGGCGCATCCCCTGCTCGACGGCGGTGGCTGTGATCTCGTCCACCGAGGCGTGGGCCAGGATCTGGGCGCGGATCTTCTCAGAGACCGTCATCACCTCATAGAGTCCCACGCGACCGCGATAGCCGGAGTTACCGCAGCGCGAGCAGCCAACCGCCTCGTAGGGCTGGATGTCAGAGAGCCCGTACTCCTCCAACACCGTCTCGGGGAGGTTGGCGGGGCGCTTGCAGTGCGGGCAGAGCATGCGCACCAGCCGCTGGGCCACCACGCAGTCCACCGCGGAGGAGACGAGAAAGGGCTCGATGCCCATGTCGATCAGGCGGCTCAGCGCCGAGGGCGCGTCGCGGGTGTGCAGCGTGGAGAGCACCAGGTGCCCGGTGAGGGCCGCCTCGACCGCGATGTGAGCGGTCTCGCGGTCGCGGATCTCGCCCACCATGATGATGTCGGGGTCGGCGCGCAGCATCGAGCGCAGCCCCGTCTCGAAGGTGACGCCGGCCTTGGTGGAGACCTGCATCTGCTTGACCCCCGCGATGCGCGACTCCACGGGGTCCTCGATCGTGAGGATCGAGCGGGCGCCGTCGTTGAGCACGTTGACCGCCGCGTACAGCGTGGTGGACTTGCCCGAGCCGGTGGGCCCGGTGACGAGCACCGCGCCGTGGGGGCGGGCGACGGCGTGGGCGAAGCGCTCCTGGTCCTCCAGCTGCATGCCCAGCGACTCGAGGTTCTGCACCACCACGCCCTTGTCGAGGATGCGCATCACCGCGCCCTCGCCGTGCACCAGTGGCAGGGTGACGACGCGCACGTCGATGCGCCGCCCTTCGACCGTCAGCGCCAGGCGCCCGTCCTGGGGCACGCGCCGCTCGGAGATGTCCAGGTCGGCCATGATCTTGATGCGCGAAACCATCCCCAGCGCCATCTTGCGGCGGATGGTGGCCGCCGGGAAGAGCACGCCGTCGATGCGGAACAGCACGCGCATGTCGCCCTCTTCGGGGTTGACGTGGATGTCGGAGGCCCCCTGCTGCACCGCCTGGGCCATGATCGAGTGCACCAGCTTGATGACGGGGGCGTCCTGGTCGGCTTCTTCGGCCATCGTTTCGGCCGTTGTGTCCTGCTCGTCCTCTACGAGGTCCTCGATCGACACCTGCATCTGCCCGAGGCGGGTGGCCAGCAGCTTGACGTCCTCCGCCGAGGCCGCCGCCGGGCGTACCCGGCGGTTGGTGATCATCGCGATGTCGTCGATGGTGAGGATGTTGGTGGGGTCGGCCATCGCCAGCAGCAGCGCGCCGTCCTCCATGAAGCCGACGGGCACAGCCTGGTAGCGCTTGATGGCCTCGGCGCTGAGCAGGTTGACGGCGCCCATGTCCAGCTCGTGCGTGGAGAGGTCCACGTAGTCCAGGCCGAAGCGCTCGGCCACCACGCGGGCCAACTGGTCCTGGCGCAGGATGCCCTGCTCCACCAGCACCTGTCCGGTGGGCTTGCGCTGGGCGCGGGCCACGTTGACGGCCTCCTCCACCGCCGCGCGCTCGGCGAAGCCCAGGTCCACCACCACTTCGCCGATCAGCCTGCCGGGGCGCACGGGGCGCATGGGGGCGCCGAGCCCGCTGCCGTCGCCCACCTCGCCCGGCGCTCCCAGTCCTCCCGGCGCCCCGAGTCCACCGGGCGCCCCGAGTCCACCGGGCGCTCCAAGTCCACCCGGCGCCCCAAGTCCGCCCGCCAGCGCTCCGCCCGACACGTCCAGCAGGCCCGCGGGACCGTCCAGGCCGGATGCGTCGATGGCGCCGCCGGGTCCGGCCGCCGGGTCCTCCCCAGCCGCAGGGCGCTCCAGCGTGGCGACGGCGGTGGAGGACTCCAGCGCGACCAGCTCAGAGCCGGTGGCCGCCGCGGGACTCGCCGGCTCAGGGGAGGGGGCACGTTCAGGGGAGGGAGCGGGTTCGGGAGAGGGGGCAGCCGCCCCGACCGGGGCTGACGCGGAGGGCGCAGCGGACTCGGGCGGCTCCGGCGAGGGAGCCTGCTCAGCGGCCTCCGTCCGGGCTTGTCGGCGTCGAAACCAGCTCATCAGTTTCTGATCGGCATTCCCGCACCCGCACTTGACCTCAGAGGTGCGTCTCGGATCGCTGCGCCAGACCGCTCTCCTGGCTGAAACCAGCCGCCCGAGCCAATCGCCAGACCGCCGCCCTGCTACAACGCAGCAACAGCGCTACAAGGGCAGGCCGTGTTCGAAGGCGCCCTTCAGGTGGGCGTCGAGCCCGTTCAGCCGGTACAGCGCGATCGCCTCGCCCGTCGCCGGGCGCTGCCCGGCGCCACCCTCGGAGCCGTGGTGGGTGATGACGCAGTGCTCCAGCGCCAGCCGCCGCTCCGCGCCTAGAGTGCGCGGTACGTAACGGGCAAGCAAGCGCAGCCCCAACTCGATATGGCCCAGCAGCCGCCCTTCCTCGCTGCGGGCGATCTCCGCGCCGTAGGTGAACTCGCGCGTTTTGCCCACGTCGTGCACGAGGGCGGCGGTGAGCAGCAGGTCGCGATCCAGGCGCTGGTGCACGGTGCACAGCTCCAAGGCCATCGTGGCCACCGCCACCGTGTGCTCCAGGAGGCCTCCCAGGTAGGCGTGGTGGGTCACACCGCCTCCCGCGCGCCCCGGCCCGGCACCCCCGCCTGCGCCACCTCCGCCGCCGCGCGGGATCGAGCACGGCGCGCGGCGCAGCTCGACGCGCAGCGCCTGCTCGCCCAGCAGACGCTCCAGCAGCCCCCGTAACCCCGGGTCATAAACCTCCCGTGCAAGGTGCTCCAGGAAGCCCTCCAACTCCTCCAGGTCGCGGTGGGCCGTGGGCAGGAAGTCGACGGGGTCGGCCTGGGAACCCTGCGCCCGTGCGATCGCACGCAGCTCGATCTGGAGTTGGTCGCGGAAGCTCTCCACGCGTCCCTGCACCCGCACCAGATCGCCCCGCTCAAAGCGCCCGGCGAGCAGGTCGGCATCGCGAAAGGCGCGCGCTGTGATCGCGCCGGTGCGATCGCGTAGCTCGACCGTCAGATAAGGAGCGCCCGCCTTGGAGAGCAGGCGCTCCTTGCGCGAGCAGGCGAACACCCCGTCCACCTCCTCACCCACGCGCAGGGTGGCCACCGTCGGTGAATCCTCGCGTAGCGTCACCTCCGTGGCCGAGCCCTCGCGCGGGGTGGCCACCGTCATCTCCTCTGTAGACGTGGAGCTCATCCGCCCATGATGTACGGTGGTCCGGATGCAGCCCTTGATTTGGGACCACCGTCCGTCCGGGCTGAGAGCCCCGGCGATGGTGTGTGCCTTCCAGGGTTGGAACGACGCCGGCGACGCCGCCTCCACCGCCGTGGCCTTCATGAGCACCGCGTTGGGAGCGCGACGCTTCGCGCGGGTGGACACCGAGGAGTTCTACGACTTCCAAGCCAATCGGCCGCGCATCAAACTCACCGACGAGAACACGCGCGAAATCGAATGGCCGGGCGTGGAAATGTTCGAGGCCTCCATCCCGCGCGCACCGCGCGACCTGGTGTTCGTGCAAGGGGTCGAGCCCTCGCTGCGCTGGCGCGCCTTCAGCTCGCTGATCGTCGAGCTGGCAGAGGCGCTGGGCGTGCAGATGGTGATCACCCTCGGAGCGCTCCTCGCCGACGTCCCCCACACCCGTCCGGTGGCGATGACCGGACTGGCCTCAGACCCGGCCTTGATGGAGCGCATGGGTGCCTCCGGCCCCGGCACCTATGAGGGACCAACCGGCATCGTGGGCGTGCTGCACAGCGCGGCCAGCGACGCCGGGATGCCCGCGTTGAGCCTGTGGGCGAGCATCCCCCACTACGTCGCCGCCGCCCCGAGCCCCAAGGCCGCACTGGCGCTGGTGCGCCGGCTGGAAAGCCTCGTGGGAGTCTCGGTGGACGCCTCGGAGTTGGAGCTGGCCGCGGAGACCTACGAGCGCCAGGTGGGCCTGGCGGTGTCCAGCGACCCCGACGTGCAGGCCTTCGTGGAACGGCTGGAGCGCGACGCGGAGAGCGAGGAGGAGCCGCTGATGCCCGACGACCTGCCCTCCGGCGACCTGCTGGCCAGCGAGTTCCAGCGTTTTCTGCGCCAGCGCGGGCGGGAGGGGCCGAAGGGGCCGTAGGGCACGCGCCCTCAGCGCCCCACGACCCGCAGGGGCCGCGAGCGGGAGCCGCCCTCACCACTCCGCGAGCGCAGGCACCCTTAACGCTCCGCGACCGGACAGAGGATGCGGTAGTCGCACATCGCGCACGCGCTCTCCGACGGAGTCGGCTCGAAGCTCTGCGCCATGATCCCCTCGCCGACCTCCAGAACCGTCTCGGCGATCCACTCGGCGTCGCGCTCACCGCGCGGAGGGACAGGCACCTTCTCGTCGTCGAGCACGTAGTAGTAAGCCTGCCGGGGCGCCTGCAGCTGCCAGTCCTCACGGGCGCCCAGCGCGTACAGCGAAAGCTGGATGTCCTCCCCCAGCTGCTCGGCGCTCTTGGGACGGCCGGTCTTGTAGTCGATCAGCTCGTACTCGCCGTTCGGGAGCCGGTCGATGCGATCGACGCGGCCCCGCACTCGGTGGGGCCCCAGCGTGAAAGAGAACGAGCGCTCGAACCACACCGGCTCAGCGTCGTCCTCGCCCAGGCGCTCGTGGTAGCGCGTGAGCGCTGCACGCGCCTTCTCGTGCAGCTCGCGCTCCTGCTCACTGTCACCAAAGCCGCCGCGGCGCCACGCTGTGGCAAGCAGCTTCATCATCTCCGCCAGAGTGCTCGCCCGGGAGGCGTGGTAGCGCTCGAGCACCTGGTGCACCATGATCCCGAAGCGTTGGTGCAGCGTCTGCTCGGTGGGAATGCGCAGGACGCGCGCGTACTTGTATCTGAGAGGACAGCTCCGGTAGGTCTCGATGTCCGAGGCCGAGAGCACCAGACCCTGCCCCATGCGGGGCAGGAAGGGCTGGAGCGAGGGCTCCTCGCCGGCCGCAAATGCCTGCACACATGGCCGCTCACCTCGCTCCTCCAGCTCCCCCAGATCGCGTTGCTCGGCGGCGAGCAGCGCCGCATCCAGCGGCGAGGTCTGGAGGATCTCCCGCTGCATCGAAGTGGCGGCCGCGAGCAGCCGAGCATTGATGTCGGGCAGCGCCTCGGCGATGCTCTGCCCGGCTGGCCGCTCCAGCAGAGCCGTGAGCTTCACCAGCTCCAGGTAGCGAGCCACCCCATGAGAAACATCCAGGTCGGTGTCCAGGCGCATCTCCGAAAGACGCCCGGCGATGCGCGTGACGTCGCCGAGCACCTCCTCGCGCAGCACGCGCAGCGTGGCCTGCAGGCGCTCGGTGGGCCCGTCCGCCTCCTGTGCGCGATCCTGGCGCTCGGCCCCCAGCACCACCCGCGCGAACAGGTCAGGACGTCCCGCCTCCAGGGCAAGCGCGGCACCCTTGTGCAGCTGCAGAAAACGCTGAATCCGCTCCCGCGCCTGCGGTGGGATCTGCGGCGACTCGATCGCCACCCCCAGCGCCGCGACCATGTCCAGGCTGCGCCGTCGGGCAACCTGGATGACACGAACCAGATCGACCTGACGCAGCTCGATCGGGGGGCGAACCAGTGCACGAGACACAGCGGCGGCATCGCGCGGATCGCTCAGCAGGCGCAACCAGGCGAGCACGTCGCGCACCTCCGCCCGCTCAGAGAACGCCCCACCCTCCTTGAGAGCGGGCCGAAGACTCACGTTGGAGGGGCGATCGAGCGAGACGGACACCGGCCTAAGGATATGCGCCCTCCTGCCAAGTGCCCCGCGGGGGCTACGCTCTGAAGATGGACTTGATCGATTGGGCCACAGCGCAGCGGGTGGGCGAGTTTCTCGCCGGCTCCCCACCCGACGGGGGGGTGCGGGCGCAGTCGGTGCAGCCGCTCGCGCACGACTTCGCCCGCCGCGTGAGCGACTACACCGGCCTGGAGATGCCCGGCGGTGCTGCCTGCGCTGGAGACGGTTGACCGCCCGGTGTGGATCGCGGCCAACCTCAGCACCATGCGACCGCTGATGGAGCGAATGACCAAGCGCCTGGAAGAGGGCTCCTCCAAATCCTCCAAGCGCCGCCAGGGCTGGGAGCTGGGGCTGCCCGAGGCAGCGCGCGTGGCCTCAGGGCTGTTGCTGGGCGCGCAGGTAGGGGCCCTCACCGGTGTGCTCTCCCAGCGAGTGCTGGGCCAGTACGACCTCGCCCTGCTCGACCCCTCGGTGACCCCCCGCCTGCTGCTGGTCGCGCCAAACTTGGCACAGGCCGCAAACAGCCTGCGTGTGGACAAGGACGAGCTGGTCTCGTGGGTCACCATCCACGAGGTCACCCACGCCGTGCAGTTCTCGGGCGCCCCATGGCTGCGCAAGCACCTGGGCGGACTGCTGGAAGGGCTACTCGATGGGCTACAGGCCAACGTTTCGCTAAGCCAGCTACTGCGTATCCCCGACCCCACGGACGTGCGCGGGCTCGTCGAGCGCTTGCGCCACGGCGAGCTGCTGCGCCTGACCCTCGGCGAGGAGCGCTGGCAGCTGGTGGAGCGGATGCAGGCGACGATGTCGCTCATCGAGGGCCACGCCGAGCACGTGATGGACGCGGTGGGCGTCGATCTGCTGCCCTCGCTGCCGCGCCTGCGCGCCGCGATGACGCACCGGCGCGAGGCGCGGGGGTTGCCGTGGCGCGTCCTGGAGCGCCTGCTGGGGCTCGAGCTGAAGCTCCGCCAGTACGAGGGCGGACGTCGCTTCTGCGACGCCGTCGTCGCCGCGGGCGGGCCGCCCGCGTTGGCACGGGCCTGGAGCGGCCCGGAGATGCTGCCCACCACCGCCGAGCTGCAGGCGCCCGAGCTGTGGCTTGCCCGAACACACGTTCCTCCTGTTACAAGCTCGACCTGAATAAAGACAGATTTCACAGGGCTTTTACTTCTTGGTAAGGTCTTGGTGTAACGATCTACCAGACAGAGGGTACAAACAGGTGTTCGGCGACAGGCTTCGCCGACGCCCACAAAACAAGAACACGTACCCACTCCTCGTCGAAGAGGAAGAAGGAGATTCGCCCCCCATGGCAACCGCCAACACCACTTCCCCCAGCGCCGGCAAGCCGGCCACCGCCAAGCGCACCGCTGCGCGCACCAAGACCGCCTCAACTGCTCGCCCGCGCCGCACCGCCGCCCAGACGACGAGCACCAGCTACGCCGAGCGCGCAGTCCTGATCCCCGTTGGCGCCGCCCTGATCGCCCGCGACCGGGTGGTTTCGAGCGTGAACGACGCGATCTCGAGCTATGCAAGCCTCTCAAGCTACGCCAGCCCCTCCAAGGCCCAGACCCAGCTGACCAAGTTCGAGCGGCGCGGCATCACGGCCCGCAACCGGCTGGAGCGTGAGGTGCGCAAGACCCGCACCCGGGTCGAGCGCGAACTGCGCCAGCGCCGCCGTGACGGCACGGAGCTCGTCGACCGCCTCCAGGAGCGCGTGCTGAACCTGGTCTGAGCCACACCGCGATCTTCCCCCGCCCAGGCCGGAGAGACCTGGACAGCGGGAGAGTCTGCCGGCCTCATATCCCGCCGGCGGAAGAAGGACCCTCTCCTCCCTCAGCCGACGAGGCGGCCCCCCAGCCGCCTCGTCGGCGCTTTAGGAGCTCGTCGGCGCTTTTGGAGCATTCCAAGCCGCAATCCCCCTGTGAGAGTTCCAGCCCGCAATCCCCCCTGTGAGAGCCTCAGAGGCAGTGCGGCACTCAGGTACGTATCCCGATGCGGACGGGCGAAGCGGCAAAGCGCCTGGCGTTTGCGAGAATGCGAGGCAGCATGACCAGCAGAGACGAAATCCTCAAGGCCCTGCAGGCCGTGATCGACCCCGAGCTGCGGCGCTCGATCGTCGAGCTCGACATGGTGCGCTCCGTCGAGATCGGCCCCAGCGGGGTGATCGACGTGACCGTCTCCCTGACGACCGCTGGGTGTCCCGTGCGCAGTCACTTTCAGAATTCCGTCGCACAGGCAGTCTCGGCCCTGGAGGGCGTGACGCACGTCAACGTCTATTTCGACGTGCTCACAGACACCCAGAAGGCCGCCCTGCAGCAGAAGCTGGGAGGCGGGAGCCTGCCCGACGGCTCGCTTGCGCAGGTCGCCAACGTGCTGTGCATCGGCTCTGGCAAGGGCGGTGTGGGCAAGTCCACCCTGACCGCCAACCTGGCCGCCGCGCTCCACGCCGACGGCAAGCGCGTGGGAGTGCTCGACGCCGACGTCTGGGGCTACTCGATCCCCCGCATGTTCGGTCTGGGAGCCACCCGCCCACCGGTCTCCTCCGAGCGCAAGATCCTGCCGCTGGAGGCGCACGGGGTGAAGGTGATGTCCATAGGCTTCTTCTTGGAGGAGGACGCAGCGGTGGTGTGGCGCGGGCCGATGCTGCACAAGGCGCTCTCCCAGTTTCTGAAGGACGTGGACTGGGGCGCGCTGGACTACCTGCTGATCGATCTGCCCCCAGGCACCGGCGACGTGTCGATGACGCTCGCCCAGCTGCTGCCGCAGGCCCAGTTCGTGATCGTCACCACCCCCCAGCCCACCGCCCAGAAGGTCGCGCGGCGCTCAGCGGAGATGGCGCACAAGGTGTCGCTGGAGATCGGCGGGGTGATCGAGAACATGTCCAGCTTCACCACCCCCACCGGCGAGCGCTACACGATCTTCGGCGAGGGCGGCGGCAAGGAGCTGGCGGACGAGCTCGACGTGCCCCTCCTGGGCAAGGTGCCGCTGACGATGCCGCTGCGCGCGCAGGCCGACAGCGGCACGCCGCTGGTCATCGAGGACCCCGACGACCCAGCGGCGCAGGCGATCCGCCAGGCGGCGCGGGGGATCATCGCGATGACGCCCCTGGCGCTGCCGGTGCTGCCGACGCTGGACACCCCATCCGCGCCGCCTGTTGCACCCCCACCGCCGGAGAGCCCGAAGCCGGCTGGCATGTCCCTGCCAATGGCCTGAGAATGGCCTTGAGGCACCGCGGAGCGCCCCGCAACGTGATCGGCGTGCGCGCCGGCTGCGCACCTACCGGCCCTCTCGGGCCCCTTTATGGGGCCCTCTCCAAACCGACCCGCGCCTACTTGCTGTTCGCGAAGTACTCCGCATTGATCGGGGCGTACTTGCGCCACTCCTCGGGCAGCTGGTCCTCGGCGAAGCAGGCGTCCACGGGGCAGGCCTCCACGCAGGCGTCGCAGTCGATGCACTCCTCGGGGTCGATGTAGAGCATCTCCGCCGCGTCGTACCCGGGCTCGTCGGGTGTGGGGTGGATGCAGTCGACAGGGCACACCTCGACACACGAGTTGTCCTTGGTGCCAATGCACGGCTCAGCGATCACGTAGGCCATTCGTTTCCTTCTGCGGTCGGTTTGGTCGTCTTCCCAGGGGGAGCAGCGAATATTAGCGGCGCATCTGCCGCGCCCGGGGGGATCCATCCCAGGGTCCTTTCCCGACAGGGATACGCAGGCCCGACCGGAGAGGCCCGCATAGTCCGTTAGGTTTGGCGGATGCTCCTGCTCACCGGCGCCACCGGACTGGTGGGCTCAGCCCTGCTCAGCCGTCTGCTGGCCGAAGGCGCCTCGGTGCGCTGCCTGGTGCGCGATCCGCGGCGCCTGGGCGCCCAGCGCGTGCGGGTGCAGATCGCCCTGGGCGACCTCACCGACCCGCCCTCGTTTCGCAACGCCCTGCGCGGCGTGCACACGGTCGTGCACCTCGCCGCCTCGATCCGTGACCAGCCACGCGGGTCGATCGAGGAGCTGAACGGCATCGCCACGTGGCGGATGGTGGAGGCGGCACAGCGAGCCGGCGTGCAGCGCTTTGTGTTCTTCTCCGTGCTGGGCGCCTCCACGCACCACCGCGCGCGCTTCTTCCGGGCCAAGGCCCTGGCCGAGCAGGCCGTCCGCGAGAGCGAGATGCACTCGACCGTCGTTGCGCCCTCGATCGTCTACGCGCCTGGCGATCCATGGCTGACGCTGCTCGAACGTCTCGCCCTGCTGCCGCTGGTTCCCGTCTCTGGGCGCGGCCGTGCTCTCTACCAGCCGATCTGGGCGGAGGACGTGGCGGAGTGCGTTATGGGAGCGCTGGGCAAGCCCGGCGACACGGAAACCCTGGCGACGCTGGGCGAGCCCGGCGATGCCGAGCGCCTGGAGCTGGCTGGTCCTGAGACGCTCAGCCACAACGACATCGTGCGCTTGGTGCTGCGCTCGCTGGACCGCCGCCGGCCGCTCCTGCACGTGCCCACCCCGGTGGTCTCGCGCGCGCTGCGCCTGCTGGAGTCCACCACGGGCACACGCGCGTTTGCCACCTGGGATGAGGCTGAGCTGATGGAGGTCTCGATGATCTCCTCGCGTGGTGCTGCCGACGCCGAACGCCTGGGCATCACGCCCGAGCCGATGCGTGCGATCCTGGCTCCTGCCCACGCACGCTAGGAAACCGGCGGGCGCCGCGCGGCCCACGGGCACGCGGTTTCCAACTGCGTGGCGAGCGCCAGCAGCTGCGCCTCGCCGGCGGGGCGCCCCACCAGCTGCACCCCCAGCGGCAGGCCGTCCTCGCCCTCGAACAGCGGCACTGAGATCCCGGGCTGGCCAGAGGCATTGAACACGGGAGTGAACGGCGTGAAGAGACCCGAGCGGGTGAACGTCTGCATCGGCTCGGGCACCCCCGTGTCGAGCGTGCCCAAGGGCAGCGGGCGCTCCGCCAGCGCCGGCGTCAGCAGCACGTCGTAGGGCTCCAGGAAGGCCACCAACCGCCGCGTGAAGCTCTCCAGCTGAAAGGTCATCGCCAACCCCTGCACCGAATTGATGTGCTGGGCCATGGAGAAGATCGCCCAGCTCATCGGCTCCATGTCCTCCATGGTGGGCTCACGACCGGCAACCACCCCGGAGTAGGCGATCGACAACGCCACATGGATCGAAAACACGCCTCCAAACAGCTCGCTGAGACCCTCGACCTGCCACGGTGGATCGACCTCCTCAACCGTATGCCCCAACGAACGCAGCAGCTCCGCTGCCTCGGCCACAGCTCTCGCACACACCGGGTCAACGACGGCGTCGGCGACCGGGGGCAGCGTGGTGGTGGCGATCCGCAGCGCTCCTGGCTCTCGCCGGGCCGCCAGCGCAAACGGCTCGGCGGGTGGCGGCGCCCAGATGGCGTCTCCAGCCTCGTACCCGGCGAGCACGTCGAGAATCGCCGCGGTGTCGGCGACGGTGCGCGTCAAGACCCCGTCGCACACCAGCAGCGACTCGCCCAATTCGGGGGCGACCGAGACGCGCCCGCGCTGGGGCTTGAGTCCCACCAGCCCGCAGCACGCGGCTGGGATTCTGATCGAGCCGCCACCGTCGTTGCCGTGGGCCACCGGCACCATCCCGCTGGCCACCGCCGCCGCGGAGCCGCCCGAGGAGCCGCCGGGCGTACGTTCCAGATCCCACGGGTTGCGCGTCGGCCCGAACACGCGCGCCTCGCTGACTGGCAGGATGCCGTACTCGGGCAAGGTGGTGGTGCCCATCACGATGAACCCCGCCTCCTTCAGGCGCCGCGTGACGTTGTGGTCGTAGTCGGCGACGTGCTCTGCCATCAGCGAGCACCCGTCGGTGAACCGCAGGCCGCTGACGGGGCGGTTGTTCTTGATCGCCACCGGCACCCCCGCGAAGGGACGTTCATCGCCCGGGGCCACCTCTGCCGCAGCGGCCAGCGCTCGCTCGCCGTCGACCTCGACAAAGGCGTTGAGCTGCGGGTTGAACTCCTCGATACGCGCAAGCGAGAGCTCCACAAGCTCGCTGGCGGACACCTCCCCCGCGCGCACCATCTCCGCCAGCTCGCCTGCGGGACGGAACATCAGATCGCTGTCGGGCACTGGCTCCTCCTCCGGGATCGAGAACAGGCATCATATGTGCCTGCCCACGAAGCCCAGAAAGCGAGTGCCATGACCGAGGTTCAGACAGCACCGGAAGTACAGTCGGGCCTTGAAGGCGTCGTCGCCTTCGCCACCGAGATCGCCGAGCCCGACAGGGCCGGGGGCGCGCTGCGCTACCGGGGCGTCGACATCGAGGACTTGGTGGGGGCCGTCCCCTACGAGCAGGTTTGGGGGCTGCTGGTGGACGGCCACTTCAAACCAGGTCTCCCGCCCGCCGAACCGCACGCGCTGACGGTGCGCTCGGGCGACCACCGCGTGGACGTGCAGTCGGCGCTGGCGATGCTGGCGCCCGAGTGGGGCTTTGGGCAGCTGATCGACATCTCCGACGAGCAGGCCCGCGAGCACCTGGCGCGCGCCTCGGTGATGGCGCTCTCCTTCGTGGCCCAGTCAGCGCGGGGGAGCGGACACCCCCCGGTCTCCCAGGAGCAGGTGGATGCCGGCCGCTCGATCGCCGAACGTTTCCTGATCCGCTGGCGCGGCGAGGCCAACCCCGATCACGTCAAGGCGATCGACGCCTACTGGATCTCCGCCGCCGAGCACGGCATGAACGCCTCGACGTTCACCGCCCGCGTGGTGGCCTCCACGGGCGCCGACGTCGCCGCCGCGCTGTCCGCCGCCGTGGGAGCCCTCTCCGGCCCGCTGCACGGCGGAGCGCCCTCACGGGTGCTGAAGATGCTCGAGGAAGTGGAACAGTGTGGAGACGCGGAGCGGTGGGTCAAGGACGCGATGGACCGCGGCGAGCGCCTGATGGGCTTCGGCCACCGCATCTACCGCGCCGAAGACCCCCGCGCGCGGGTGCTGCGGCGGACGTGCCGCGAACTGCACTCCCCGCGCCTGCAGGCTGCCGAGGCGCTGGAGAAGGCGGCCCTGGAGGAGCTGCACGCGCGCAAGCCCGATCGCGTGCTCGCCACCAACGTGGAGTTCTGGTCGGCCGTGGTGCTCGACCAGGCCGAGGTGCCGCCCGACCTCTTCACGCCGATGTTCACCTGCGCGCGCGTGGCCGGCTGGTCGGCGCACATCCTCGAGCAGAAGCGCGAGGGACGCCTGATCCGCCCCACCGCCAAGTACGTGGGCGAGGGTCCGCGGCCGGTGAGCGCGGTCGAATAGCGTCAGAAACAGTTCGCCGATTCGCTTGGCTTCGCCGCACCCTATCTGCAAGGGTCATTCCTCATATCGAAACCCGTCCGTGGCCGTCGCCGCTTACGGCTGCGGGTTCAGAGGAGACACCATGCACGCAGGAGCGCGAACGAAGACGATCTCAATCAGCGCCGCTATCGCGATGCTGGTGCTGGCCGGCTGTGGCAGCTCAGGGTCAGGGTCGACGTCGTCCACGACCCAGGCGAGCGCGACAGCGACGTCCACCAGCGAAAGCACGTCGAGCACCACCACGACCACCACAAGCGCCACGTCCTCCGAAAAAGTGCCCACCATCGATCTGCCGCTGGCGAGCTCGACCAACCTGAACCCGATCGCGGTGCGCTACACCTGCGACAGAGCCAACATCTCGCCGCCGATCAGCTGGAGCCAGATCCCAGCGCACACCGCCGAACTCGACCTGTTCGTCTTCAACTTCCTGCCGGTGGGTGGCAAGCTCTTCGCTGACTGGGCGGTGGCCGGCCTGAGTCCCAGCCTGCACGGCCTTGCAGCCGGCCAGACCCTCCCGGCGGGGGCGATCGTGGGGCGCAACAGCTTCGGCCAGACGCGCTACTCGCTGTGCCCCCCGAAAGGCACCAACACCCGCTTTGCATTCCTCCTGTACGCGCTGCCGAAGCGGATCCCGGCCAAGCCCGGCTTCAATGCGGAAGCGTTGCGCGAACAGGCTCTGCACTCCTCTGAACAGGCGGGGCTGCTGGCGTTCTCATACAAGCGCCCCTGAGTTACACGGCACACCCGCCCGACCAATCCGGAGTAGAGCACCGACCAGATCGGATAGCGTTGCGGCTGAGCAGCTTCGCGTGCTTGACCACAGCCGGCCTACGGCCGCGGCACCTCCACTACGACGAGGGACCCGGCAGCAGCCGGGTCCCTCACTAAAAGGCCATCGCCGCGCGACGGCCGCACTGCCCAGGGGAGGCCCCTGCTTACATCATCCCGCTCATGTCCGGCATGCCTCCGCCGGGGCCGCCGGCACCTTCCTTCTCGGGCACCTCCGCGACGATTGCCTCGGTGGTGAGGATGTTCTTGGCGATCGACGCCGCGTTCTGCAGTGCAGAGCGGGTGACCATCGCCGGGTCGATCACGCCAGCCGCCACCAGGTCCACGATCTGGTTGGTGGAGGCGTTGAGGCCCTGACCCTTCTTGGCCTTACGCACGTCGTTGACGACCACACTTCCCTCCAACCCAGCATTCTCAGCCAGCTGGCGAAGCGGCTCCTCAAGCGCCCGGAGCACGATACGCGCTCCCGTACGCTCGTCGTCAGAACCGTCGGCGTCGTGCCCGTCGTCGGTCTTCACCGACGAGGAGGCCTGCAGCAGCGCGACGCCGCCGCCCGGCACGATGCCCTCCTCGAGCGCCGCCCGAGTGGCCTGCAGGGCGTCCTCGACGCGGTGCTTCTTCTCCTTCATCTCCGTCTCGGTGGCCGCGCCTACCTTCACCACGGCAACGCCGCCGGAGAGCTTGGCCAGGCGCTCCTGCAGCTTCTCACGATCGAAGTCGGAGTCGGTGTTCTCGACTTCGGCCTTGATCTGGTTGATGCGGCCCTTGATCGCCCCGGCCTCACCGGCGCCGTCGACGATCGTGGTGTTGTCCTTGGCCACCACCACACGCCGGGCGCGCCCGAGCTGGGAGAGCTGGGTGTTCTCCAGCTTCAGACCCATCTCCTCGGTGATCACCTCGGCGTTGGTGAGGATCGCGATGTCCTCCAGCATGCGCTTGCGGCGATCGCCGAAGCCTGGAGCCTTCACGGCCACGCCGGTGAACGTCCCGCGCAGCTTGTTGACCACCAGCGTCGCCAGCGACTCGCCCTCGACGTCCTCGGCGATGATCAGCAGCGGCTTACCCGACTGGATCACTGCCTCGAGCACCGGCAGCACGTCCCTGACGGAGCCGATCTTCTGGTTGGCGATCAGGATGTAGGGGTCCTCCAGGGTCGCCTCCATGCGGTCCTGGTCGGTGACCATGTAGGGCGAGATGTAGCCCTTGTCGAACTGCATCCCCTCGGTGAACTCGAGGTCCATGCCGAACGTCTGGCCCTCCTCGACGTTGACAACGCCGTCCTTGCCGACCTTCTCGATGGCGTCGGCGATCACGTCGCCGATCTCCTCGTCGCCGGCGGAGATCGTCGCCACGCGGGCGATCTGGTCCTTGCCGGAGACCTCCTTGGACTGCGAGGCGATGTTCTTGACGACCTGGTCGACGGCCTTCTCGATGCCGCGCTTGAGCGCCAGCGGGTTGGCGCCGGCCGCGACGTTCTTCAAACCCTGGCGCACGATCGCCTGGGCCAGCACGGTGGCCGTCGTGGTGCCGTCGCCGGCCACGTCGTTGGTGGCCGTGGCCACCTCACGCACCAGCTGGGCGCCCTGGTTCTCGAAGACGTCCTCGACCTCGATCTCGCGGGCGATGGTGACACCGTCGTTGGTGATGGTGGGAGCGCCAAACTTCTTGTCCAGCACCACGTAGCGGCCCTTGGGGCCGAGCGTTACCTTGACGGCGTTGGCGACCACGTCGACGCCTGCCTCCAGGGCCGAACGTGCCTCCGAGCCGTACTTCAGTTCCTTGTGAGCCATATCTCTCAGATCTCCTTACAGGACCTTGGCGAGGACGTCTGACTCGCGCAGCACGAGCAGATCCTCTCCGTCAACCTTGATCTCGGTGCCGCCGTACTTGCTGTAGAGGACCTCGTCGCCCTCCTTGACGTCAAGCGGCGTCCGCTTACCGGTGTCCTCGTTGACCTTCCCGTCGCCGACGGCGAGAACCTTGCCCTTCTGTGGCTTCTCCTTGGCCGTATCGGGGAGCACGAGACCGCTGGCGGTCTTCTCCTCCTCCTCGATCGCCCGTACGATCAGCCGATCGCCCAGGGGCTTGAGCTTCATGTTGAAATAACCTCCGCTTGCATGGAAAGAGAGTCCGGCAGCCCAAGCCCTATGGGCATTTGGCCGCCGCCCTTGGCACTCACACGGATCGAGTGCCAACGCCCGTCAATATATAGGAAAAGCCGCGGTCGTCAAGGGTGATTGGCACTTTCTTTACGAGAGTGCCAGCCGCCGGTCAGTTCTGCGCCCCGCCGAAGCCCTTCATCGCCTCGGTCATGCCGACGGGCTTGTCCATGATCTGCGAGAAGCGCACCACCGTGACCGTGTCGTCCAGCGTAACGGTGCGCCCGTAGATCTGCTCTAGAAAGTGGATCAGCTCCTCGTGGCGGCGGAACTCGGGGTTGTCGTGCTTGATGTCGCGCGGGGAGAGCTCGGCCAGGCGCATCACCTCGACCTGGTCGATCACGGCCTCGAAGATCCGCTCGCGCGGGGAGTACTGGTAGCCGATCGTCACCAACACGAGCTGGTTCTTGCGGTACTTGGCCGCCTTATCGCCGAGGCGGATAGTTGCGGTCTTGCGGCCTCGCTTGAGCTCGTCGGCGAAGATCGTCGAGTAGAAGTTCAGCACCTGCACAGACGGCAGGCTACCGGTCTTGGCCGTTTCCCGGAGAGCCCCGCAGCGCCCCTGCGGCCCCTCCCAGCTCCCGCAGCGCCGCCAGCGCCCGCCGCGCCACCTCGCGCTCGCCCTCATAGCTCAGAGCCTCCCGGGCCTCGCGCAGGTTCATCCAGCGCGCCACCTCCACCTCGTCGTCGTGGTCAGCCGTGTCGCCGGAGAGGTAGCGAAACAGGAAGAACGCGACCGACTTGGGTACCGCACGGCCATCGCGGCGGTACCAGTAGCGCACCTCGCCCAAGTCGCCGATCAGCTCCGCGGTGACGCCGGTCTCCTCACGCACCTCGCGGGCGGCGGCCTGTTGCAGGGTCTCCTCGCCGTCGAGGTGCCCCTTGGGCAGGCACAGCACCTTCGAGCCATCAGCGGCGCGGCGTGTGGGGACGATCACCACAGCTTCCGCCGGCGCGGAGCGCTCCCCGGCGCGCACCCGCACCACGACACCACCGGCTGAGCGCTCCCGCGCCCGTGTGGGCTTCTTCGTGGCCTTCGCTGGCTTCTTAGAAGACATACGCCTGCAGCGCATCAGGGTCGTGCACGACCAGACGACCACGCCCCTGTGAGATAACGCCGGCGCGCTCGAGCACCGCCAGGAAACGGCTGGCCGACTCGCGTGATGACCCCGCCAGCTGGGCCAGGTCGGCCTGGGTGGCAACCACGGGCACCTCCGCGGACGGGGCGCCCTCCGCGACGGCCCGGGTGACAAGCTCGCCGAGCACTGAGGCCACGCGCGACTGGACAGTCTGAAAGGACTGGCGCGAAAGGCGCTCGTTGCTGTCGCGCAGACGCCTGCCGAGGGCGATCACCAGGCGCGTGGAGATCTGGGGGTGCTCGATCATCAGCCGCCGCATGTCGGGGCCCAGGACGGCCACCACCCCCAGCTCCTCGATCGCCTCGACGGTGGCCGAGCGGCGCTCGTCCTCGAACAGCGCCAGCTCGCCGAAGATGTCGCCGGGTCCGAAGGTGGCCAGCGTGATGGTGCGCCCATCGCCGTGCTCACGCACCGCGCGGGCGTGACCGCGCCGCACGACGTAGCAGGTGTCCGAGGAGTCCCCCTCGCGAAACACCGCCTGGCCGGGCTCGAAACGGCGCGGCACCGCCAGCTGGGCGATCCGCTCCAGGTCCTCGGGTACGAGCGTGGCGAACACGGGCACGCGCCCAAGCAGATCCACCACCTCAGCTGAGCTGGGTCCCTCCACGCATGAGGAGATATCACACCGCTGGCGGGTCCCGGCGCGTGTGTCCTCTAACCGGCGCTATCTTCGTCTCATGGTCTCGCTGAAGCTATTGGCGTCACTCGCCGCGCTAGGCGCACTCGCGCCGGGGCACTCCCCCCTGCAGTCCCGCCAGCTGTGGGCCACGGTGGACGTCTGCAACCCCCATGACCAGGCCGACACCATCGGCATTCGCGGTTCGATGCCCAGCGACGGGACCTCCGCAGACAAACTCTTCATGCGCTTTCGCGTGCAGTACGAAGACAGCGCCACCAAGCAGTGGGTGTACATCGCCAAGGGCGCCGATTCGGGCTTTCAGCCCGTGCAGCCCGGGCACGTCGCCGGGACGGCGAGCCAGTCGGGGCGCAACTTCCAGCTCGTGCCCCCCGCGGGGCCCTTCACGCTGCGCGGCGTGGTGAGCTTTCAGTGGCGTCACGGCACCAAGGTGGTCTACGCGGTGACGCGGACCACCACCGCTGGGCACCAGAGCCTGGCGGGCGCCGACCCTGCCGGGTATACCGCCGCCACCTGCACCATCGGCTGAGTCAGACACACAAAGCGCCCGCGCCGGCGCGTTGGTTGGGCACTGAAGAAGCGCCTGCTTGAGCGCTTCTAGCAGCCCAATTACCGTGAGGGCACGATGAAATACACAGACACCCACGCCCTCGCCGGCCAGTCCGCAAACGGCCCCAGCGCCGCTCCCTGCCCTCTGTTTTGGCCCGAGGAAGAACAGCACGGCGTCTGCTACGTGCCCCTGCATGCCGAGCTGAGCGAGGAGCTAAAGCCGCTTGCGCCCACGCTGCGTGAGCTGGCTGCCGTGGGTGACGCGCTGCGCAGCCTGCAGACGCGCGAGGGCGCGCCACTGAGCGCTGAGGCGGTTGACGCGCTCGCCGAGCGCAGCGGGAAGATGCTCCTACAGATCGCCGCCACCATGGAGGGCGAGGAGGGCGAGATCGTGCGGATGCGCGCCGCGGCATTCCTGGAGGGCGGCTCTCACCGCGAGGCGGCGCTGCGCGAGGGCAGCCTTTATGAGTTGCCCGAGCTGACGGTGCTGTGCGGGCCACAGTGCACGTGGCGCCTGAAGACACCCTCGCCGCTGCACACGGTGGTGGCCGCGGTGGCCAACCGCTCCTACGACGAGATGGTGCGCTCGCTGGACGAGCATCTGCCCCAGGCAGCCGCCGAGCTGTGTTCGGAACTAATGAAAACTGCCCCTCGCCTTGCGGACCTGCGCCTGGACGAGTCCTATCCGATGCGCGTCACCGACATGGTGGCGTGCGGCGGCGAGGCCAACGCGTACCCCAAGCACTTCGCCTACTTCCTGCCCGAGGACGAGGGCGTCAAGGGCGAGCCGGGGCAGCGCAAGAAGACCATCGTCTTCCGCAACGCCTACCGCGACCGCTTCACCGTGATCAGCCAGCCCCTGGGCGAGGCGGTGTTCAGCGGCCCCGCGCGCAACCCCCAGGCGCCCGTCGAGCGCGCGCTGCTGGGGTGGTTCCGCGGCCACGACATCGGCCACACCGCGACGCTGCCCAGCACCGACTACGGCTGGCGGCTGGACTTGGGGCACGAGTCGTTCATGATGATGCAGGAGGCGGTGAGCGACGTGTATGGGCTGCTGCTGACCCTCACCCCCACCTGGCGCTCGCTCATCGGACTGGGGCCCGTGGACATCGCCGACGTGTTCCTCGCAGAGCTCTTGCACTACCTGCGCCGCGGGCCCTGGCTGTACGGCGACGCGGGCGCCGCCTACGTCGAGTTGGGATACCTGCTGGCCAACGACTTCATGGAACTGCAGCCCGACGGCCGCGTGAGCTGGGAGATGGGGCGGCTGCACGAGGGCATGCTCAGTCTGGCCCGGGAGATGGCAGCCGCCGTGCTGGAGCCCGCCGACGCGGTGGCGTGCAAAAGATTCGTGGCCGACTACGCATGGCCCACGCAGACCCCCGCCACGCAGGTCTTCAGCCAGCTGCAGGGCAGACTGCGCGGGGTGCCCTCAGCGCTGGCCTACCGCGAGGCGCCAGCAGAGCCGCCGGCCGCCGAGACGGCCCCGCCGCTCGCCGCGTGATGGGAAACCATCGGGTACGCGTAGGTCTCTGAAAAGGGGTTCATCAGTCAAACAGGCGGGGGTCGTTGGTGATGATGCCGTCGACGCCCATCGCCGTGAGACGCGCCATCTGAGAGGCGTCGTCCACGGTCCACACATACAGCTGTCCCCCACCGGCGGCCACAGCGCGCACGAGCGCGGGGGTGACCAGGCGCCAGTGGGCCATGATCGCGTCAAAGCGCCCCGCGCGCAGCTCCGCGCGGGCGCGGCCCGGCAGCCACGCGCGGTAGCCGGTGAGCATCGCCAGCGCGGGGGCCATCGTCCAGCGGTTCTCGGTGTAGTCGCGGCGCGCGCGCGGGACCGACCAGCCCACGCGCAGCGAGGGCTCCACGGCGCGCATCGCGTCGAGCTCGCGCGGGTAGGTGGCGCTCACCAGCGAGCGTGCCACGAGGCCCGTCTCGCGCAGCGCCTGCACCACGCGGTGGCCATAGCCGGGCAGCTTGACGTCCACATCCAGTTCGATGCCCTCGTAGGCCGCTCCCGCAAGGTGCTCAAGGCCCTCCTGCAGCGTCAGCGGCTCACTGGCGCGCAGCGCCTCGTAGTCGTGGGCCAGCAGCAGGCGCCCGCTGCCGTCGGGGCGCTCGGAGAGGATGTCGAACTCGATCATGTCCACGCCCGTGCGCACCGCCGCCTCGAAGGAGGCCAGCGTGTTGCCGGGAGCGATGTGGGCCGCGCCCTTGTGGCCCACCCGCCGCGGTCGCGGCAGCACCCCTGGTGGCTCTGACATGACCCTACGATAGGCGAGGGGCAGGCGGGGCAGCCAGGCAGCTCAGGATGGCGGACCCAAGCGCCGCCGCGGGCGCTGCTTGGCGCTCTCGATCGCTTCGATCGCGGGCTTCGGTCCGAGGTAGGGCGCGAGCACGAGGAAGGCGAGGTGGTCGACCAGACAGGGCAGGTAGCGCAGGCGGTTGCGCACCGCGTAGCCGCTCAGCACCGTCCACAGTCCGCCCGTCACGGCCTCAGCCGCGAGGGTGGGGGCGCGGCGCGGCTCGGGGGCGCTCTCTTCGAGCAGTTTGACGAAGCGGTCGAGCGTGGCGTTGAGGCGGTCGACCATCCGCGGACCCACGTCGAAGAGGTCGATGAACGCCATGCGCACGAGCCCCGGGTGGGCGACGAAGTAGTCGACGGCCGCCCCCACGCCCAGGTAGACGGCCTCCGGCCAGGTGCTGGCCCGTGCCGTGGCGGCGGCGATCGTCGCGATCGTTTCCTCGGCAAACTCGTCAAGCACGGCGAGGAAGCACTGCTCCTTGTTGGGGAACTGCTTGTGGAAAGCTTCGGTGGACATGCCCGCGAACTGGGCGATCTGCGGATCGGAGAGCTCGGCGAAGCCCTCGTCGAGGGTGAGGTGGACGACGGCGCCCAGCACCCGCGAGCGACGGTCGTCGCCGGAGAGGAAGCCCGCGGGCGAGGCGGGCACGTGGGGCGGATTGGGCAGCGCGATGGTGGCCAGACGCCCGGCCACGGGCGAGCGGTAGGCGGAGACCCAGTCGAGCAGTTCGTCGGTGAGCCCCGGCAGCTCGACCTCGCGCCCGTGGCGCAGGCGCGCGGAGGTCACGTAGCGCCCGCCGCCGACGATCGCCTTGGGGGCCAGCGGCGGCAGCTTGATGCCGTCGGGGGCCACGCTGAAACCGGTGGCCACGACGCGCTCGTAGGCGCCGGCGGCCAGCAGCAGCCGCTCGCGCGCCCGCGGACCGATGCCCAACCCCTCGACCAGGACCAGACGCGTGGACTTGGCGTTGCGGGCGGCGTCCTCGACGAACGCCTGGCAGGACTTGTGCAGGCGGTTGGCCCAGCCGCGGTCGGTCAACCAGGCGTCGAGCACGCGCTTCTTGGAGCGCGCGACGGAGATGTCGTAGGTCGCCAGGAAGCACTCTTCCTTGTTGGCGAACTGTTCGTAGAAGGCCCTCCGCGAGACCCCGGCCAACCCGATCACGTGGGCTACCGTGGTGTTCGGATAGCCCCACTTGTGCACGGCCTCGGTCATCGCGCCGTACAGGCGGGTGCGCTGATGGCGAGCGACCACTTCCCGGTCCATCCCATGCGGACCGTGCGGTAATCTTCGGTACAGCGGCCTCACGTGTCTCCCGGTTCCGCTCATCCCCACAATTCAGAAGACAAGCAGAAATTTTAGTGGTTCGCAAGTATTTATTGCTGGGATGCGTCCGAATGTTTCTAGCCCTCCCCCCAGAGGGGCCTAGAAGATCGGAATATGCAGGGACTTAACGGGGCGCGGGCCAAAAATTTGCGCAGCCGGCTGAGAGCGCTCCAGAAAAGCGCTGGACCCTTCTCGGGCCGACGCGGGCCATGACGCGGGCGAGAGTAGCCGGCGAAGCCCGCACCCGGAGCCGCCGCCAGACCTCTCTCTGCATCGGGGAAGCCACGACGCAGACCCTCCCCGGAATCTCCGCGCACCAGCGAAGCCCACGACCCGGCTCCCGGCAAGGACGCCGACTCAGGCGCTGAGTGTGAGGCGGCGGGGACCGGCGTGAAAGCCGACGGCCGCCAGCGCGGCCTCCCAGGGGGTGCCCATCACGGGCGCGCCGTTGACCCGCTCCAGGGCCACACGACCCAGGCCCCCCGCCCGCGCTGCATCGGCGAGCGCGCCCAGCGCCACCTCCACGCGCGGGTCCTCGCCGGCGCAGAGCACCTGCAGCGCGCGCCGTCCGCGCTCGAGGTAGAGCACCGGCTCGGCCCCCACCACCACGACGTGGGCCCCGGGCACGCGCGAGGGCCGTCGCCCAGCGGAGGCTGACGGGAGAGGAGAGGAGGATGAGAGGGGGCCGGTCCGTGCGGGGGCCGTCTGGCGCGCCGTCCACGGGAGCGCAGCCCCGTATGGCTGCGCTGGGTCGGTGGCGGCCAGCACCACTGCCGGAGCCTCCTCGGGCGCGCGCTGTGCCCGCAGACGCTCGACCGCGCCGGGCAGCGCGAACTGGGCGCCGCCCAGGCCCTCGACGAAATAGCCGCGCCGGGCCACGCCCAGGGTCTCCAGCCGGCACAGCTCGGGGTAGAGCGCCGCAAAGCCGCCCGGCACACCCTCGGCAAGGACCAGCTCGCGGGTGAGGATGCCGTAGCGCTCCAGCAGCAGCTCCGCCTGCGCGCGGCGGCGCGCGCTCGGGTCCACCTCGTCCGCGCCGGCGGCGGCGAACAGAGCGGCCGTGAGCGACCAGCGCCCAGGCGGGTGCACGCGCGTGGCGGCACGGGCGGCGCGGCGCGCGGAGAAGCGCGGGGCGCGGCTCTGGCGGCGAGCGCTCCCCGGCATCCCACCCGCAAGGGGGGGCGCGCCCGGCTGCGGGGCGGTGGCGCCCGCCGCTGCGCCACGGGCGGAGGCGGAGGACGAAGCGCGCGCGAGAGCCAACCTGGGGGCGCGCAGCGGGGCGAAGGCGTCGTTGGTGACGGCTCCCGCCCAGACGAGAATCCCACAGTGCCTGCGCCAGCACCTCGGCGGGCGCCTGGAGGGCAGCGAGCAGGTCGCTGAAGAAGCACGCGCCCTCGCCCAGGCGCCGGCGCACCTGCGCGTGCAGAGCCTCAGCAGGGAACTCGCCCTTACGCGGCGGGGGGGTGGGCGGGCCCAATAGAGCGGCGTCCTCGCGGAAGTAGAGCGCCACGCGACCGTCTGAGCGGCCCAGCGCACCGGCGCCCACCCACACCAGCTCGCCGCTTGAGCAGAGGGCGTCCATCCACGTGAGGGAGTAGGCGCCCAGGCGGCGGGGCAGCACGTCGCGCTCCCACACCTGCGGGGTCAGCGCCAGGCCCTGCAACGGGATGAGCGCCTCGCGCAGGCGGTCGATCCCCGCGGGGTCGGAGAGGCGGGTGGGGTGGGCTTCCCGCCTTGCCGGCGGCCGCTCCCCCGCGCGGGCGCCGGACGCGGGCGAGCCACCCTGAGGGACACCGGCGCCGAGAGGCCGCTCGCCGGGGGCGCCCCAGCGGTCCACTCCCTGCCACCCCACCAGGAAGGCGGCGAAGGCGCGGGGGTCGGCGGGCTCGATCTCCTTGCGCAAGACCGCCAGCGAGGCGCGGCGCAGGCGGCGCAGCACCTCCGTGTCGCACCACTCGCGCTCGCTGCCCCCCGGGCGCAGCTCGCCGCGCACCAGCTCGCCCGCGCGCTCCAGCTCGGCCAGCGCCAGCCCCGGGTCCAACCCGAAGCGCCGGCGCGGGTCGGCCGTGGGGAAGGGTCCGTGGGTCTGCGCGTAGCGGCGCAACAGCTTCACCGCCGCGGAGGGCACATCGGCCAGGAACGCCGCGGGCAGCCCCCCCGGCGCCACCACGCCGAGCGCGTCGCGGTAGAGCCCCGCGTCGGCGGCGTCGATGAAGCGCTCCTCGCCCGCCACCCTCACGAGCGCGGCGCGGCGCTCGTGCACCAGCTCATCCAGCAGCGCCTGCGCGTCGACGCCGTCGTGCACGCGCTCGGAGGCCTCCGCCGCGGTGAGATCGCCAACGCGACGCAGCACGTCGTGCAGTTCGTCGCGCGTCGCGGCGCGCGTGCGCGGGGAGCGGTGCTGCAGGTCGTCCTCCAGCGCCGCCAGCGCCTCGGCGTCAAGCAGCTCGCGCAGCTCCTCCTGGCCCAGCAGCTCGCGCAGCAGATCGCGGTCCAGCGACAGCGCCGCCGCGCGGCGCTCGGCGTTGGGGGTGTCGCCCTCGTACATGTAGGTGGCGACGTAGTCGAACAGCAGCGAGGAGGCAAAGGGGGAGGCGGTGGGCGTCTCGACCTCGACCACACTCAGCTCGCGGCGCTGGAGGCGGCTCAAAAGGTCGCGCAGCCCGGGCAGGTCGAGCACGTCGCGCAGGCACTCGCGGTAGGTCTCCAGCACGACGGGGAACTCGCCGTAGCGGCGGGCCACCTCCAGCAGGGACTGCGCCTTCAGGCGCTGCTGCCACAGCGGGCGGCGCTTTCCGGGGTAGGCGCGGGGGATCAACAGCGCCCGTGCCGCGGCCTCGCGAAAGCGCGCGCCGAAGAGTGCCGAGGAGGAGAGCTCGGCCACGACGAGGTCTTCCAGCTCCTCAGGCTCGACCAGGACCAGATCGAGCAGGTCCCACTCATCCCACTCGCCCTGCTCGCCCCCCGCGCCTCGCTCACCCCTTCCGCCCTGCCGATCCTCGCTCCCCCGCTGACCCTCGTCCCCCTGTCCATACCCCTCAGAGTGCCCCACCTCAAAGTCGGGCAGGTGCACGACGATGCCGTCGTCGCTGGCGATGGCATCGGCCTCCAGCCCCCGCTCCGCGCGGATGCGCGCGGCGAGCGCCAGCGCCCACGCAGCGTGGATGCGCCGGCCGTAGGGCGAGAGCACGCACACGCGCCAGTCGCCAATCTCGTCGCGAAAGCGCTCCACCACGATGGTCCTGTCGGAGGGCACCACGCGCGTGGCGGCCTGCTGTTCGCGCAGGTACTCCACGAGGTTGCGCGCCGCGCGCGGGTCCAGGTCGTAGTCGCGCTCCAAGACCTGCGGCAGCTGGTCCACGGCCCAGCGCGCAAACGCTCCCACCGCCTCACCCAGCTCCTTGGGCCGGCCCACCCCGTCGCCCTTCCAGAAGGGCACCGCGCCGGGGACGCCTGGGGCGGGGGTGACGATCACGCGGTCGCGCCCAATCTCCTCGATGCGCCAGGAGGAGGCGCCCAGCAGAAACACCTGGCCCGGGCGCGCCTCGTAGACCATCTCCTCGTCGAGCTCCCCCACGCGGCGCCCGTCGGGGAGGGTCACGGTGTAGAGGCCGCGGTCGGGGATGGTCCCGGCGTTGGTCACCGCCAGCCGGCGCGCCCCCTGCCGCGCGCGGATGGCCCCTGCCACGCGGTCCCACACGATGCGTGGGCGCAGCTCCGCGAACTCGCTGGAGGGGTAGCGCCCGTCGAGCATGTCCAGCACGTTCTCCAGCTGCCCGCGGGTCAGCTCGGCGTAGGTGTGGGTGCGCGTGACGAGCGCATACAACTCGTCCACCGACACCACCCCTTCCTCCTCCTCGGCGGCGGCGGCGGCCATCGCGACCACCTGCTGGGCCAGCACGTCGAGCGGGTTGCGCACCACCACCGTCGGCTCGATCGCGCCCTCGCGCATGCGCCTCACCAGCACCGCGCACTCCAGCAGGTCACCGCGGAACTTGGGGAAGATGCGGCCCTTGGAGGTGTCGCCGACGGAGTGCCCGGCGCGGCCGACGCGCTGCAATCCGGCGGCCACCGACTTGGGCGACTCCACCTGCACCACCAGGTCCACCGCGCCCATGTCGATCCCCAGCTCCAGCGACGAGGTGGCGACGATGCAGGGGATCTCACCGGCCTTCAGCAGCTCCTCCACCACCATCCGCTCCTCGCGCGCCAGCGCGCCGTGGTGGGCGCGGGCGATTGCCTCCTCCGCCAGCTCGTTGAGGCGCAGCGCCAGGCGCTCAGCGGAGCGACGGTTGTTGACGAACACGATCGTCGAGCGGTGCTCGCGGATCAGCTTCAGCAGCTCGGGGTAGATGGCGGGCCAGATGGAGCGGGTGGTGGGCTCGCCGCCGGCCAGCGGGTCGAGCTCGGTCGGCGCATCGGGTTCCACCATCGACTCCACCGGCACGTGGATCTGCAGGTCAAGCGGCTTGCGCGCGGCGCTCGCGTCGAGGATGCGGCACTTGCGAAGGGGGCCGACCATGAAGCGGGCCACCTCCTCCAGCGGGCGCTGCGTGGCGGACAGCCCGATGCGCTGGGTCTGCCCGCCGGCCAGCGCGTCCAAGCGCTCCAGCGTCAGCGCCAGGTGGGCGCCGCGCTTGGTGGCGGCCACCGCGTGGATCTCATCGACGATCGCCCACTCCACGCCCCGCAGGGTTTCTCGCGCGCGCGAGGTCAGCATCAGGTAGAGCGACTCCGGCGTCGTGATCAGCACGTCCGGCGGGCTGCGCAGCATCTGCGCGCGCTCGCGCGCGGGAGTGTCGCCAGTGCGAATCGCCACGCTTACGCGCCGCCCCCGGCCGCTCCCGGCGTCCAAGCCCGCTTCGATGCCCCGCAGGGGCGCGCGCAGGTTGCGCTCGATGTCGTGCGAGAGCGCCTTCAGCGGCGACACATACACCAGCCGCGTGCGCCGCTCTCCCTGCGGCAGCGGGTCGGTCACGAGGCGGTCGAGCGCCCACAGAAAGGCGGCCAAGGTCTTACCCGAGCCGGTGGGCGCGCTGAGCAGCACGTGCTCCCCCGTCGCGATCGCCGGCCACGCCAGCTCCTGGGCGGGCGTCGGCGAGGGGAAGGCCCCCGCAAACCACTCGCGCACGGGCTGGCTGAAAATCAGAGACACCGAGAGGCGAGGCTAGCGCGCATTCACGGGGACCGCGCCCGGGCCTTTGACCGCGCTCCTGCCGTGACCAAGACTGGAGCGATGGACTCCACCCTCAACGCCCCCTCCCCCGCCACCGCCTGCCTGCCCCCCGCGACGGGGGGTAGTCCAGAGGGTGCGCCCGCCCCCGAGCGAGCGCCCGACGTCGTCACGCTGGAGCCCGCCGAGCGCGAATGGCTGTTGGAGCTGGGGGACGAGCTGACGGTCTCCCCCACGGAGTCCCCCGACTTGTTCTGCCGCCAGGCCCGCCGCGCCGCTCGGCGCGCGCCCGACCGCCTGGTGGAGCTGCTGGCGGACTTCGCCGCCAAGGGCACCGCCTCAGGCACCATGCTGCTGGATCGCCTGCCTGTGGAGAAGCCGCCGCCGACCCCTCCCGACAACCGCCGCCACCTCGGCGAGGGCACCCCGCTGGCGCGCGTGCAGGCCGTCGTCAACCACATCTGCGGCCATATGCTGGCCTACGAAGCCGAGGGCTACGGGCGCCTCTACCAGGACATGGTCCCCAACCGGGCGCTGGCCCAGAGCCAGACCAGCCTGGGCTCGCGCGTGGAGCTGGAGCTGCACACCGAGCAGGCCTTCTCCCTGCTGCGCCCCGACGTGCTCTCCTTGGCGTGCCTGCGCGGGCACTCCGAGGCGCGCACCTACGTGCTCCCCGCCCACGCCCTGGTGGCGCAGATGAACGCCTTCGAGCGCGCCCTGCTGCGCCAGCCGCTGTGGATGACGGGCGTGGACGGCTCCTTCTGCCAGGACGGCCACGAGTTCATCGAAGGCGACGAGCGCGGGCCGCTGGCGATCATCGGCGGCGCCGACGAGGACCCCACGGTGGTCTTCGACCAGGACCTGATGCGCGGCCTGAACGAGGAGGCGCAGGCGCTGATCGCCCGCGTCGTCGAGGTCTACCGTGCCGAGCGCCGCTCGGTCGTGCTGGAGCAGGGCCAGATCCTGCTGGTGGACAACGTCCGCTCAGTGCACGGCCGCTCGCCCTTTCAGCCGCACTTCGATGGTCGGGACAGGTTCATCATCCGCTCCTTCGCCGTGCGCGACCTGGTACGCACCCGCTACGCCCGTCCTGGCAACGGGCGCGTTGTGGCAACCGAGTACAGCTGAGCGCGAGGCCCCACCCGGATCATTTTCGGGGGTGTACTAAACGATATTCCAACCACGGGATAGTTTCAGTATGCTGGCGCGTATGCTCCGCGGGGGCGAAGACGACGAGCTCGACCGATACGGCGAGCCGATCCGGAGTTCCGGCTGGCCAGGCCAGTTCGAACGGGCGGGCACCCCCTTCTCCGAGCGCCCCCGTGCGCTGCCGCGCGAGCCCCCGGCCTCGCGCGGGCACCGTCAATGGACGCCGCTCGCGCGGGCGCTGGCCGCCACCGGAGACCAGTGGACGCTGCCGATCGTCCTGACGCTCGCCGACGGTCCCCGGCGCCTGAGCGACCTGCGCAGCCAGCTGCCCGGGATCAGCACCGGCGTGCTCAACCGCCACCTGCAGCAGATGCTCTCGCTGGAGCTGATCCTGCGACAACGCTTTCGCGAGCTTCCGCCGCGGGTCGAATACAAGCTGACCGCCGGAGGCTCCGCGCTGCTGCCGATCGTCGCCGCCCTCACGCGCTGGGGCATGCTCCACATGTGGTCGCTCCCGGAGCCCAGCGAGCGCATCGACATCGGCGCCCTGCTGCGCCTGCTGCCGCTGCTGCTCGACCGCCAGCACCCTCCGGACGGCGTGGTCGAAATGATCGTCGAGCTGCCCGCGGGAGGCGACTGTCACCTCTTCAACGTCGCCCAGGGCCACGTCACGCCGGTGGAGCTTGGCTCGATGATGCCCTGGACCCGCATCGCGGGCGACCCGGGCGACTGGATCGACGCGCTCGGACCGCTGCGCCGCGCCGACGGTTTGCAGATCACCGGCGACCGGCATCTCGCGCTGCAGTTGCTGCAGGCGCTGCCGCACTCCTCCTAACGAATCAAGCGCAGACGCGCACCGCGCCAACCTCCACCAGGCACAGTGCCAGGAGTTCCACCGTCACCTGCAGGAACCGCGCGCGGATCGGGTCGACGGCGGCGTGATCTGCGAACGCCTGCCGTAGCACTTCCGCAACTGTCGAGGGCCTGCTGAGACATTCGAGCACCTGCTCGATGCGCGTAGCAGGCTCGGTGATAAACGCCAGCGAGCCCAGTTCCCAGAAGCTGTCGGGCAGGTCGTGCGCGCGGCCGTAGTAGGTCGGTATGACGGTGGGCGCCACACCCGAGACATTGACTCCGCTCGTGAGCCTCAACGTCCGTCCGACCAGACTGGGGCCGGAGAGGTCGTTGTACGTCACCGATCCTTCCCCGGGTCGTGCGACGAGCGTCGAGGCGTAGTACTCCTCATAGCCCAGTTCCGCCAGGTGCTCATCAGCACGAGCCAGCATTGGCAAAGGGGCGATCCCAGGGTTGACCGGCAGCGCGTGGTGCGCGGTGAGGGCCGCTCGCACCGCAGCGGGGATGCGGCTCTCGGTCATCACCGAGACGTCCCATCCCACGCGCACCGCCAACTCGCGCAACTCGGACAGGAGCAGCGGACCGTGCGCGTCGCCGAGGCTCTGAAAGCGCATCGCCACGATGCCCTGGGGGCCTGCGAGTGAGGTGTGGCAACGTTCCAGGAAGAGACGCATCAGCTGCAGCCCATCCGGCCCCCCAGCTCCGTCGGGCGGGTAGACGAGACCCGGCGGCACCGGCACGCCGGGGAGGTTGCCCACCACGCAGTCAAACGGCAGCGGAGGATCGTAGGCGTCAAGACGGGCCAGCCCCGCCCGCACCTTCTCGCCCATCCCGTTGAGGCCCATCGAGAGGGTTGTGGCGTCCACGCAAGCCTCCACCACGTCGATCGCGTGCACCTGCTCGCAGGTACGGCCCAGCGCACACGTGGAGATCCCCGAGCCGCAGCCCACGTCAAGCGCGCGCCCGCGCGCCGCCACCGCCAGGATCGCCTCGGCGAAGCGCAGCGAGTCCTCGCCGATGTGCACTCCCCCGCGGGCGCCTTCGCGCGGGCGGTCGCGTGCGGCGATCAGCCCACGGTGGGCGGTCAACTCAAAGCGCCCGCAGTGGCCTGATCCGTCGGGGCAGGCGGAGTCGCTCTCCGCAGCGAGACCCACGGCGCACAGGTCCTCCCACACCGCCGGCGCAAAGCGCTCGCGCTCGACTTCGCCCAGGTGCGCGAGCCGCCACATACTCTCGCCCAGATCGCCCGACCGCGCCTCCCGCCCGCCGACGGGAGGCCAGGGCTCATAGGTGGCAAAGCCCATGCGCCGGGCCGCTTCCACACGCTCGGCGAAGCAGGTGCGGGCGAGCAGTTCACCGACGCGCGTCACGGCAGCGCTGTCGAATGCGGCCGGGCTGGACATGGCGGAGGTGGCGGAGGTGGACATGACAGATGAGTGCGAGCCGAGCCGGGTCAGTGGGACGCGCTCACCGCGGATCGCGCAGCGCGGGAAAGGGGATGACCTCGCGCAGCGTCTCGCGCCCGGTGAAAACGGCCAGCAGGCGATCGACGCCGATGCCGGCACCCCCCAGAGGCGGCATGCCGTGCTCCATCGCGCGCACGAACTCCTCGTCGGCCGGGTAGGGCTCCTCGCCCGCGTCCAGCGGCCGGCGGTTGCGCTGCTCCACGAAGCGCCGGCGCTGTTCGTCGGGGTCGTTGAGCTCGGTGGAGCCGCTGGCCACCTCGATCCCCCGCATGACGACCTCGAAGTGCTCGATCAGCTCGGGGTGCTCGCGGTGGCGCTTGACCACGGGGTGGAACTCGACGGGGAAGTCATAGACGATGGTGGGCTGGTAGATGTGGGGCTCGATCAGCTTGGAGTAGAGCGCCGCCACCAGCTGCCCCCAGGTGGCCTGCGCGGGGACACGATCCCCCAGCCGCTCCACCAGCTCCTCACGCTCTGCCACGGCGACGTCGAGGTTGAGGTTTTCGGCGATCACGTCGCGCACCGAGACGCGCCGCCAGGGCGGGGTCAACTCGAGCGTGCGGCCGTCGTGCTGGGGCAGCACGGTGGTGCCCCTCACGCGCTCTGCAACGCCAGCGATCAGCTGCTCCATGTAGGTGTAGACGTCGCGGTAGTCGGCGTAGCTCATCTCCCACTCAAGCAACGTGAACTCGGGCGAGTGCTTGTGCGAGATGCCCTCGTTGCGGAAGCACTTGTCGAGCATGTACACGCGCTCCAGCCCGCCCACCACGCAGCGCTTGAGATGGAATTCGCCGGAGATGGTGAGCGACAGGTCACGGTCCAGGGCGTTGTGGTGGGTCACGAAGGGCCGCGCGTTGGCGCCCCCCGCAAGCGTCTGCAGGACGGGGGTTTCGATTTCCACGAACCCGTGCTCGTTCATCCACTCGCGCAGCGCCGCGATGGTGCGGGCGCGCGTGACGAACAGCTCGCGTGTGGCCTCGTTGGCGATCAGGTCAAGCTCGCGGTGGCGGTAGCGGGTCTCCAGGTCCTCCAGCCCGTGGTGCTTGGCTGCCGGCGGGCGCAGCGCCTTGGCCAGCAGCGTGCACCCCTGCACGGCCAGCGAGAGCTGCCCGTTGGGGGTGACATAGACCGCGCCGTCGATGCCTATCAGGTCGCCCACGTCGAACTCGAGCATGCGCTGGAAAAGATCCTCGGCGGTCGCCTGAAGCCGCGCCACGACCTGGATCCAGCTACCGACGTCGCGCACGTCCACGAACATCGTGCGGCCGTGTCCGCGACGGGCCACCATGCGCCCCGCGATGCGGTAGCGCCACTGCGGGTGCTCTCCCGTCCCGAGCGCCTGCGGGTCGTGCGCGGCGTGGATCGCGGCGATCATCGTGCGGTCGGGGTAGTCGTGGGGGTAGGGGTTCTGGCCCCTGGCCCGCAGCCGGTCCACCTTGGCGCGGCGCTCGCCCATGACGATCGTTTCGCGGTTGGTGGGCGGCGCCACCGCGGCGGGCGTGGGCGAGACAGGCGCTGCGGGAGCGGGCACTTCGGGAGCGAGCGCTCCCGGCGTGGTGGCAAGCGGAGCGGCAAGCGACGGATCGGTGGTCTCGCGGGTCACGCTGCTGACCATATGCAGGCTGGGGCGGTCAAGTCAAACAGTCGGAGACACTGACGCAGTTAGAAGGCCCGGGGGTCCATTCTGCGGGTACAGTGGCTTACAGGGAACCACGTGCCCAGTTCGACCGCAAAGACCATGCCAGACCTGCTCATCACATACCCAGCCGGCAGCACGAGCGAGAGCTCGACGGTGATGGCCGTGGGACGGGAGGGCACGCGGGTGCTGTTCGCAGTGGAGCGCACCCCCTGCCATCCCGAGTCCCCGCGCTGGCCCGACCAGCCTGCCGACCGGTGCACGCTGACCGGCGCCTCCCAGCAGGCTCCGGTGGAGTGCATGGAGGGCTTCCTGCGGGACGGCAGACTCGGCCTTGACGACCCCGATCCCCCCGCCGGAGCGCCGGAGGCGATCCGCTGCGTCGTGCACTGCGCGCCGCAGGAGCTGACCATCGAGGTGGGCGACGAGGTGCGCCTGAGCGTCGACGAGGACTACCGCGGGAGGGTGTCGCGCAGCCACTCGCGCTGCCACCTCGTGAGCCTTGCGCTCAACGCGGCCCTGGCGGGCGCGTGGAGCGCGGACAAGCAGCCGCCTGCCCACGACAGTCTGGGCAGCCCGGACTTCGACAAGCTGGCGATTGTTTCCAGCAAGATCGACGAGGACGGCTCGGTGGATGTGTACCGCGTGGGTCGGCACGTGCGCAAGGCGGGCTTCAGCGCAGACGCGCTGGGCGACACCGACGCCCTCGCGCAGGAGGTTGCCCAGATAGCGGAACGCTGGCTGCTGTCAAGCCCCGAGATCGCTGTGACGCCCGGATGCTGCCGCTTGGAAGAGCGGCGCACGTGGTCGTGCGAGCTGCCCGAGGGAACCGCGAGCTTCCCCTGCGGAGGCACACACGTCAGGTGTCTGGAGCCGGCGGAAGGACTCGCCGTGGCGATCTCCTGGGATCCGCAGGAGCGCCGCCTGACGATGACCGCAGGCAGTGGCACTGCGGAGGTGCAGAGTGTTTATGATTGAGAACATCCGAACTTCGGCCTATGATGGAGGTTCGGACGAAGTCAGACATAGTTTCTTTGGGTTGAGATGAGTTAAAACTGGGACACTAGACAGGGGCCTGACAACATGCCAAGAACAAGTACAAAGATAGACAGAGACCACGCCAACGGCGAGCGGACCCGCTCGGTGCCCAGCCTGCGCGAACCGCGTTACTCGCAGTCGCTGGAGCGCGGTCTGGCGATCCTCGCCTGCTTCACGCCCGAGCGCCCCGTGCTCGGCATCGCGGACATCGCCGACGAGCTGGGCATGAGCCGCAGCACCACCCACCGCTACGTGATCACCCTGGTGGCGCTCGGCTACCTGGAGCAGGGGGCCTCCCGCAAGTACCGGCTGGGCCTGCGTGTCACCGACCTGGGCATGTCGGCGCTCAACTCGACGGGCCTGCGCGAGCACTCCCAGCCCTACCTGGAGGAGCTGCGCCAGCGCACCAGCTACACCGTCAACATGGCCGTGCTCGACGGTCCGGAGATCCTGTACGTGGACCGCGCCCGCAGCTACCGTCGCGGGCAGAGCCAGATCGACCTCGGGCTGCGCCTCGGTTCGCGCCTGCCCGCCTACTGCACCTCGATGGGCAAGCTGCTCTTGGCCTATCTGCCCGAAGAGGAGCAGAAGGATCTGATCGGCGACATGAAGCTGGCCAAGCGGGCGCCCAACAGCATCACCAGCAAGAAGGCCCTGCGCACCGAGCTGGAGCACGTGCGCGAGGAGGGCTTTGCGGTCAACGACGAGGAGCTGGCACAGGGTCTGCACTCGATCTCAGCGCCGGTGCGCTCGGAGAACAACGAGGTGGTGGCCGCGGTGAACATGGCGGCGCACTCCTCGATGATCTCGCTGGAGGAGCTGGTGGACCACCTCGGGCCGCACCTGGTCTCGACGGCCGACCGCATCTCCGCCAGGCTGGGCTACCGCCGCGACGACGAGCGCGAGTAGGCCCGGCAAGAGCCCCCCTTCGGGGGGGGCTACGCCTTCATCCCGGCAAGAGCCCCCCTTCAGGGGGGGCTACGCCTTCATCCCGGCAAGAGCCCCCCTTCAGGGGGGGCTACGCCTTCATCAATCCCCGCGCGCGCAAGAGCACCGCGTCGAGCATCGGCGCGGTGAGCTTGCCCGTGAACGTGTTCTGCTGGCTGGGGTGAAAGCAGCCGAGCAGGTGCAGGCGCTCGCCGAGATCCTCGGCGCCGTGCGCAAAGCGGGGACGCGGCCTAGGGAGGGGCTGGTCCTCCAACTGCGCGCGCAAACGCAGAGCAGCGTCCCAGGCGAAGGCTCCCAGGCAGACGATCACGCGCACCTGCTCCAGCAGGCCCAACTCGCGCAGGCTCCACGGCAGGCAGTGCTCGCGCTCCTCGGTGGTGGGGCGGTTGGCAGGCGGCGCGCAGCGCACCGCCGCGGTGACCCACGCGCCGCGCAGGCGCAGGCCGTCGTTCAGGCCAGTGGAGGTGGGCTGGGAGGCAAAGCCCGTGCGAAAGAGTGCAGCGAACAGGAAGTCCCCCGAGCGATCGCCGGTGAAGACGCGGCCGGTGCGGTTGCCGCCGTGCGCAGCGGGGGCCAGGCCGAGCAGCAGCACGCGCGCCGCCGGGTCGCCGAAGCCGGGGACGGGGTGGGCGGCGTAGTTCTCGCCAGCGAAGGCGGCGCGCTTCTCGCGGGCGACCTGCTCGCGCCAGGCGACCAGGCGCGGGCAGCGTGTGCAGGCCTTCACCTCGCTGGCGAGCGCAGTAAGCGCGTCCTGCCGAGAAGCGCCGTTCACGCCGGTTGCGTAGCCTCTAGGACCCCAATGCGCGCAAACCCTCTCAAGCCGGCGATGGCCTTCGCCGCGACCATGCTGGCGGCGGCGGGGATGACGGCGTGCGCGAGCACGGTCTCAACGAGCGGCTTCAAGGGCGAAGAAAAGGCGGTGGCGCAGCGCATCTCAGACTTCCAGAGCGACGCTACCGCACTCAACGAGCAGAAGGTGTGCCAGAACGACCTGGCAAGCGTCGTGCTGGTGCGCCTGCGAGCGGCGGGGGGGAAGTGCGAAGCGGCGCTGAAGACGCAGCTCGGCGAGGTGGACGTGTTTGAACTGAAGGTGGAATCGATCAAGGTGACGGGCGCGACGGCGAGCGCGCGCGTGAAGAGCACGTGGTCGGGTAAGAGCGCCATCAGCACGATGCAGCTGGTCAAGCAGGGCGGGAGCTGGAAGATCGCGGCGCTGGCGTAGCGGGCAGCCGGCGACCTGCGCTGGCCGTCTGGGACCTCTTCGGGCGCGGGAGCGCGGGAGCGCGCAGCCGTCAGGAAAGCCCCAGCCCGTACTGGCGCTCGTAGTACTCGCGGTAGGCGCCGGAGCGGATCGGGGTCCACCACCAGTCGTTGGCGCGATACCAGGCGACCGTCTCCTCCAGCCCCTCGGCAAAGCGCACGCGCGGAAGCCAGCCGAGCGCGCGGACCTTCTCGGAGGAGAGCGAGTAGCGGCGGTCGTGGCCGGGGCGGTCGGCTACGTACTTGACCAGCGACTCATCGGCGCCGGTGAACTCCACGATCCGCCGCACGACCTCCAGGTTGAGGCACTCGTCGGGGCCGCCGGCGTTGTAGACCTCGCCGGGAACGCCGTGGGCGAGCACGTGGGAGATGGCGCGGGCGAAGTCGGTGACGTGGATCCAGTTGCGCACCTGCATCCCATCGCCATACACCGGCAGAGCATCGCCGTGCAGCGCGTTGAGGATCATCAGCGGGATCAGCTTCTCCGGATACTGGTAGGGCCCGAAGTTGTTGGAGCCGCGACAGATCAGCGCGGGGAGGCCAAAGGTGTGGAAGTAGGACTGCACGAGCAGGTCGGCGCCGGTCTTGGTGGCCGAATAGGGCGAGGAGGGGCGCAGAGGGGAGTCCTCGGTGAAGGTGCCGGACTCGATCGAGCCGTAGACCTCGTCGGTGGAGACCTGCAGGTAGCGCAGCTCATGGGCACGGGCGGCCTCCAGCAGCACGTAGGTGCCCAGCGCGTGGGTTCTGACGAACGCGTCGGGCTCGGCGATCGAGCGATCGACGTGGGTCTCGGCGGCGAAGTTGACGATCGCCTCCGGAGCGCAGGCGGCAAGCGCCTCGGCCACCGCCTCGGGGTCCTCGATGGCGCCGCGCTGGAAGCTGAAGCCGGGCCGGTCGGCGAAGTCGTGGAAGTTCTCCTCGCGCCCGGCGTAGGTGAGCTTGTCGAGCACCGTGACCTCGTCACCGTGCTCGAGCAGGCGCTGGCGCACGAAGGTGGAGCCGATGAAGCCGGCGCCGCCACAGACGAGGAGTCTCATGCGCGCATCATGCCAGCCCGAGCCGCGAGATAGCCGGCCAGCCCGTCACGCCAGTCGGGCATCGCCAAGACCTCGGGCCGTTCGGAGGTCAGCACCGAATAGGCGGGCCGGGGGGCGGGCCGCGCCATCTGCGCGGTGGTGGCGGGCTCGACGCGACAGGGCACCTCGGCCTGGCGGAAGATCTCCCGCGCGAACCCGTTCCAGGAGACCGCACCCGACCCGGCCAGGTGGACGAGACCACGCACGTCGCGCTCCAACAGGCCGAGCAGCGCCGGCGCGAGGTGGCCGGTCCAGGTGGGAGAGCCAACCTGGTCGTCGACCACCTGCACCGCCTCGCGCTCGGCGGCGAGGCGCAGCATGGTGTCGGCGAAGTTGCGCCCGGCGACCCCGAACAACCAGGCGGAGCGCACCACCGTGTGGCGCGGGGAGGCCGCCAGCACCTCCAGCTCGCCGGCGAGCTTGCTCTGCCCATAGACCGACCGCGGGCCGGTGGGATCTGACTCCAGGTAGGGGCGAGGGCGCCCCTCTGCGTCCAGGGGCGCGTGGCCGGCGAAAACGTAGTCGGTAGAGATATGGAGGAGGGCCGCGCCGCTCGAGGCGGCGGCACGTGCCAGATTGCCGGCGCCCGTGGCGTTCACCGCGTTGGCGTTCGCAGCCTGAGACTCGGCGCCGTCCACATCGGTCCACGCCGCACAGTTGACCACCGCGTCGGGACGGTGGCACTCAAAGTAGGCGGTGACAGCAGCGGGGTCGACAATGTCCAGCTCGGGCAGGTCGATGGCCAGAAGCTCGTGACCGGACTGCCCGGCGACACGCAGCACGTCATGGGCGAGCATTCCGGCAGCACCGGTGACGAGCAACCTCACAGGATCGAGATGTCCGAGTTGTCTCCGACCATGAAGCGGAAGGCCCGCGGCTGGCGATCGCCGCGGCGCACCGTTACATTGCGCCCGAGCAGAGAGGACTCCATGCGCCCGTCCAGGTCGCAGACCGAGGAGCCGGCGAGCAGGATCGAGTGCTCGACCTCGGCGCCGGAGACGGTGCAGCCCTCGCCGATCGCGGTGTAGGGGCCGATGTAGCAGTCGCGCAGCTGCGCGCCGGCGCCGATCACGGCGGGCCCGCGTACAGTGGTGCGCTCCAGGCGCGCGCCGGGAGCCACGACGACGCGACCGTCCACCTGCGAGTCGACAAGCTCGCCCTCGACGGAGCCGACGAGGTTGTCGAGGATCAGGCGGTTGGCCTCCAGCATGTCCTCCAGGCGCCCGGTGTCCTTCCACCAGCCGCGCACGATGTGGGGCTCCACGCGCAGGCCGGAGTCAACGAGGCGCTGGATGGCGTCGGTGATCTCAAGCTCCCCCCGCGCCGAGGGGGAGATGGCGCGCGCGGCGGCGTGGATGGAGGGGGTGAACATGTAGACCCCAACCAGCGCCAGGTCGGTGGCCGGAGCGGAGGGCTTCTCGACAAGGCGCACAACCCGCCCAACCTCCCCCGCCGCGGCGGGCGGGCCGAGCTCGGCGACCCCGTAGTTCTCGGGGTCGGGCACGGGCGTGAGCAGGATCAGCGCGTCGGGGGAGTGATCGCGAAAGGCGGTGACGAGGTCGGAGATGCCGCCCTGTAGGAGGTTGTCGCCCAGGTACATGACGAAGGGGTGCTCGCCCAGGAAGGGCTCGGCGGTGAGCACCGCGTGGGCGAGGCCCAGCGGCTCGGCTTGGACGATGTAGGTGAGGCGCACCCCGAAGCGCTCGCCGGAGCCCGCCGCCGCTTCGATCTCGGGGCCAGTCTCCGGGGCGATGACGATCCCGACCTCCTCGATCCCGGCGGCGGCCATCGCCTCGATGCCGTAGAAGAGGACGGGCTTGTTGGCGACCGGGACCAGCTGCTTGGCGCTGGTGTGCGTGATGGGCCGCAGGCGCGTGCCCTTCCCCCCGGAGAGGATCAGTCCCTTGAGCGGCTGCATAAGCGCAAGAGCCTAGCGAACCGAGTTAGAAACGCCTCGGCAGGCCGAATGAGCGCGGGGTTATCGTTGGATGTTGGAGGAGGAGCGGTAGAGAAGCTCGATCTTTCTAAATATCGATAAGCGGCATGCGAGGAGAAGCATCAATCCAACCGGTGCCGGTGTGGCGAGGGTGGAAAGGGTGGTTGCCGGGAAATGAATAGGGATAGGAGAGGTGTTGTGACTGGGCGTTGGAGCGTTGCCAGGCTGGTTGTGGCCTGCATGGTGGCTTTGGGTGTATTGGGAGCCGGGGCTGGGATAGCGAGTGCGTCTGGAACCTATCAGGCTCTCTGCTCGGCGCCAGCCATCTGTTCTGGAATCGGCGGCTATTCTTTCCCGTTTGGCGTTGCGGTGGACAACTCCGGTGGAGAAGATAATGGAGATGTCTACGTCGCGAGCGTTGCCGTAGAAGGTCCGCCGTCGTCGGTCGCGAGATTCACCGCATTTGGTCAGCCCGCCCCGTTCAGCGGCGCCAACCCCAACATCGGCGGTGCGGATAGGAACTTCTTGACCTTCCCGGGCAACCTGGATGTAGTCTCAGTTGCCGTTAACTCCGCGGGGGACTTCTATGTGACCTCCCGTGCGGAAAGCCCCAATACCGTCGACGAGTTCAGCCCAACAGGAGAACCACTCGGTTCCTTCGCCCTGCCAGCAGGTGTCACTGCGGCAGTGGGGATCGCAGTAGACAACAGCGGTGGTCCCTCCAATGGCGATATCTGGGTCGGCGATGAAGCTACGCACGTCATCGACAAGTTCAGCCCGGCGGGTCATTTGGAAAAGACAATCACGAACGCTGGCAACCCCTATTCCCTGGCCGTCGACGCACACGGGAACGTGTACGACGGCAACCATGGCGAAAATGTCTTGAAGTTCAGTGAAAGTGGAGCTTCCGATGGCGTGTTTGACAGCCACGCCTCACAGTCCGTCGGATTCGATTCCTCGACTGACGAAATCATCGTCGTCAACGAAGGTGGTGCTCAGATACAGCCGTACACAGAAACCGGCACAGCGCTCACGCCGTTCAGTGCAAGCGGCTCCAGCGGTTTCAATCCTGGCGTTGCCGCGGCACACCACTTCGTATATGTGGCCGACTTTGGCAACAACGACGTGGAGATGTACGGTGCCGGTGAAGCGCCGAAGGAAGCGCCGACGACTGGCGCAGCAGAAGTCCACGGCACGACAGTGAAGCTTCACGGCACGTTGAACCCGGGCGGCACGGCAGAAGAACTTGAATATCAGTTCGACTACAACACCGGAGGAGCCTGCGCCGGAGGGGAAAGCGCTCCCGTACTCGGCGACTATGTAGGCAATGCCAAGGAAAAGGCCGTGCAGGCAGAAGTGAAGAACCTCGCACCAGGGACAGAATACACGTACTGCCTGGTCTCGATGAACCCCTTTGGCTCGTTGACCGGATCGAGTCTCACGTTCAAGACAGAAGCTGGGGCGCCAGTAATCACGAATGAGTCCGCTGCCCCAGAAGCGATCAGCGCGAAGGTATCGGCCATGATCAATCCGGGCGGCGCGGCGACTACGTGCGTGGTCGAATACGGCGAAACTTCCGTGTCTGAACATACGGAAGCCTGTCCGGCCCTGCCTGAACCAGCTGCCCTCACCCCTCAGCCCGTGACCGTCGAACTGAAGCCTCTCAATGCCGTGACGAAGTACCATTACCGCTTCACGGCGACCAATTCGGTCGAAAAAGTGGAAGGCACGACGGAAGAATTTGAAACGAAGGCCTTGGTCGAAGTCAAAACCGGCGCGGCGGCCGGAGAAACATCTGATACGGCGACGCTCAACGGTGAAGTCAAGACGGGGTCTGAAGGCGGAAGCTATCAGTTCGAGTATGGGACTGGGAGCGACACCGAACACATGACTCCGATCAAGCTGGTCGTCGGAGAAACCATAGGCTTCATGCCTGTCTCCGAAGCCATCACCGGGCTCACACCGAGCACGACGTACCACTTCCGCATCCTTGGCTTCCCTCCTGGGGGAACGCCGGTCATCGAAGGCGTCGAACTTGAATTCACCACAAAGCCGGCGCTGCCCGTGGTGATCAACAAGCCCGTGTCCAACATCACCCGCACGACTGCGTCGCTGCTGGGTGAAATCAACCCGGGCAACAGCCCAACCACCTATTACATCGAATACGGCGAAACCGAAGCATACGGCGCGTCAGGCTCCCCCACGAAGGAAGCCGACATGCCAGCCAGCGCGAGTTCACAGCCAATCGAACCGCAGCAGCTCGAAGAACTGAATGCGGGCACGGAATACCACTATCGGATCGTCGCTCACAACGAAGCCGGGACCACATATGGGCCGGACAGCACATTCACAACATCCCCCCGACAGCCCCCGATCGTGGAATCGGAGTCGAGCGCGCAAGTGGCCCAGACGACTGCCACGATCAACGGCACGGTCAACCCGGACGGCCTGCAGACCAGCTACGTCCTGGAAGTGGGCACGCTGGTCGAAGGCAAGGTCCTCTACACGCCGACCTTCGGCGAAGTGGGCAGCGGCACAGAATCCGTGGCGCTGGCGTTCGGGCTCACGAACCTGCTGCCGGGCACGACCTACTACTACCGGATCGTGGCGATCAACGCGGATGGCCTGGTGCCGGGCGCCGAACTGACGTTCACGACCCCGAGCTTCGCCAACCCGATCGTCGAACCGCCGCACCCGCTGATCATCCCGGTGCCGCCTGAAGAAAAGGAAATCAAGAAGGTCGAAACGAAGCTCGAAAAGGCCCTGAAGGCGTGCGCGGCCAAGCCGAAGAAGAAGCGGGCGGCGTGCGACAGGCAGGCCGAGAAGAAGTACGGCCCCAAGGTCAAGAAGAAGAAGACCAAGAAGAAGAAGTAGGCCGCTAGTAGGCCGCTCAAGCCCCAACAAAAACTTGGGCGTTGCTCCCACCTCTCCGGCGACGCTCAGCGAGGCCCAGCACCCACCCCTGGTGCTGGGCCTCAGCATTTAACAGTGCCCGGCGCGCCTATCCGTGTTCCTCGCGGCGCTGCAGGTACTCGGCGAAGCGCGGCACGGTGTAGTCGACGGTGCCATGGCGTGCGGAGTAGATCAGGCCCTTCTTGATAAGCGCGTCGCGCTGGGGCGAGATCGAGCGCTGGTCGGTCCTGCCGAGCTTGCGCGTGATCTCACCGATGGCGTAGGGGGGCCCGGGACACAGTGCCATCGCGCGCAGAAAGGAGCGCTCACCGTCGCTCGCACGCTCGTAGCGCACGAGATAGAAGCCGTCGTCAAGGCGCCGCTGAGCCTCGCGCCCGCCGACCTCGGCGTCCTTCCTGGTGATCCGCTCCGCGGAGGCGACATCCCAGATGTATTTCCCGTACTGCTGCAGGAAGTAGGGGTAGCCATCCGTCTGGCGGACGACGTAGTCGAGCGCGTCATCTTCGAATGTCACATCACGGCTGCGGGCGGGATCCCGCAGGGCGGCCGCGGCGGCCGGCTTGGGGAGTCGCTCGAGCCGGGGGTAGTCGAACAGACGCTCTGCGTAGCTCCTCGCCTCACCCACCAGCGCGGGCAGGCTGGGAAGGCCCGCGGCGACGCAGGTGACGGGCAGCGCCTTCTGGTTGAGCCGGTGCAGGCCCAACACAAAGGGACCAAACTCGGCGGCGGGCACGAACTGAACCTCATCCAGCAGGAAGACCACACCGCGCCCCCTCTCTGCCGCAGCCTGCCCAAGCGCGAGCAGCAGATCGACGAAGTCCTCCCCCAGGGCATCGGTCGTCGTACCGTCCGATGGCGTGTAGCTCAACTCGAAGCCAGCTGGATCCCTGAGCGAGAACGTCCCCAGCCCCGCAAACGACCGCCTGATCCTCTCAGCGATCCTGCGGCTCGGACGGAGGTCCCCCATCACCTGCCTGATGCTCCGGGCGACGACCGCGGGCAACGACGTGGACTCATCGAACTCGCGCTGCACCGCGATCCATCCGCGGTCGATCGCGACGTCCTCGAACGTGTTCAGGAGCACGGTCTTCCCCACCCCCCTCAGCCCGGTAACGATCATGCTCTGCCCGGCAACCCCCTCCTTCAGGCGATCGAGCAGCACCTCATAGGCATCGATCTCCCTCTCTCTGCCCGCCAGCGCCGGCGGCCGCGTCCCGGCCCCAGGCGCATAGGGGTTGCGCCTTGGATCCACAGCTCGGACTCTAGCATTTCTAGGCCACTCTAGGCTACTAGCCTAGAGTACGCTAGAAAGCACTAGAACGCGGGACCGGCAGACTCTCCAGAGAGCGACGATCCTCCGGGTAGTCGGGAAGCACGTTTTCCAGGATCTTCTATCCTCTCACCCTAGAATGCCCTAGAAAGCGATAGAAGAGCGCTGCTCCGGCACCCGGAGACAGACCACCCTAAACCCCGGCCGGCACCGCGCGCAGCTTAGCCACCGCGGCAAGCAACGCCTCGCGCGCGTCCTCGGGCTCGAGGATCACCGCGTCGCCCGCCTCCTTCAGCACCTCGCGCACCAGCCACCCCACGCCGGCGAAACCGAGCTCGACCTCGATTGAGCCGTCCTCGCGCTCGGCCACCACGCGGCGCTGCTCGCGCGCCCAGCGCGCCCGCTCGGGAGAGATCCACACGCGCGCGGTGCGCCCCGCCTGCACCTCGCCGGTGCGTAGCCACCCATCCACTTCGGCGCCCGGGTCGACCTCGGGGCGGGGCTCGAACGTCTCCTTGCAGACCTTCGCGCGCTTGACGCGGTCCAGGCGGAAGTGGCGCATCGCAGCGCGCTCGGGGTCATAGGAGGCCACGTACCACCCCTCGCGCCCGTTGGTCAGCGCGTAGGGCTCCACGCGCCGCAGGGAGAACTCGTCCTCGTTCTCCTTGTAGTACTCCAGCTCGATCAGCCGGTGCTCGACGATCGCCTGGGACACCAGCCGCGCCACCTCGGAGTCGTTCGCGGTGGCGTGCGCCACCTGCAGCCCCTGCTCCATCGGGTCCTCGCCGAGCGCCGCCACGATCTTTTCGCGTGCGCTTGTCAGCGAGCCCTCTGGGATGTGCTCGCCGATCAGGTCGATCGCCGCCACCAGCGCCTTGGCCTCCACCGGCAACAGACGGGCGGGACGGTCGAAGTTGTCGCTGTAGGGCTCGGGGTCCACCTCGATCTCGCCCTCCTCCTCGATGATTTCCGCATACAGCACGTAGGACCCGCCGCCGAAGTTGACGATGTTGAGCACGTCGATGTCCTCGCGCAGCTCCTCATCGCTCAGCTGCAGGCGCCCGCGGATGTCCTCCATGCCCAGGCGCCGGCCCGCGCGGCCGGCCTCGATCAGGATGCTCGCCAGCGTCACCAGCCGCGCGAAGCGCTCGGGGCGGATCGCCGCCTCGCCCGCGCCTGCGCCGCGTGCGTCCTCCTCACCGGCTTCGCCCTCCTGGCGCCGGCGCGAACGACTGGCGCCGCTGCGTGCCACCGCCGCAGCTCCTGCCCCAGTGCGGCCCAGGGGTGCGCGGCCTGCGTGGGCGCCGCCCGCGTGTGCCCTACCCGCGTGTGCGCCACCCGCACCGCCGGCGCCCGGCCCTCCGTCCGCCTCCCCGAGGGGTTCGGGCGGGCCTTCGAGGTGGCGCTCCTCAAGCAGCTCCAGACGACGGGCCAACTCCTCCACCAGCTCCTCCGGCCCCTGCAGGCGGGCGTGCTCGCCCAGGCCCAACACCCACGAGACCATCCCCCGCGGGCTGGCGTAGGGCGTCAGGAACAGCCGGTCGCCCTCCTCGCCGTCGGGGACCGCCTGGATCTCCCCGTAGCGGCCGAAGTGGCGCTCGATCTGCCACGCGATGCGCTCCGCGCACAGCACCTCGGCTACCCCCAGCTGCTCGCCGAACTGCCACTCCGCGCGGTTGGCATACACGCGCGGGTCAAACTCCTCCGAGCGCTTGAAGTCGTGCTCGGCCTTCGTCGCGTAGGAGACCTTGCCGCGGATCCGCGACAGGCGGAACACGCGGATCGCCTTGCGCTCGTGCGCCCACCCCAGCAGGTAGAACTGCCCTCCCTGGAACAGCAGGTGGTAGGGGTCCACGCGGCGCGCCCCCACCTCGTCGCGTTCCATCGTGTAGTAGTCGAAGGTGACGGTCTTCTGGCGGAAGATCGCCGTCTCGATCTTGGCCAGGCGCGTCGATAGATCATGTCCCCCCGCCGAGGCGGTGATGCCCAGCGCCACCGAGCTCTGCTCTGGCGCGCGCAGGGGGCTGGGGCGCCCCCAGGTGATCTGCTGCAGCGCCAGGCGCAGCGGCTCGGCGTAGGCGAACTCCCCGTCGAGCAGGTGCAGCGCGGTCGCCAGCGCCGCCAGCTCCGTGTCGGAGAACTCGATCGCCGGCAGATGGAAGTTCTCCGAGCGCAGCGAGTAGTTCTCCTGCTCGGCCGCGGCATCGGCGGGCCGGTCCACAGTGAGCTGGATGCGCAGCGACTCAAGCTCTGCCCTGTCAGCGTAGAAGCGCCGCGCGAAGGCGTCTTCGTTCATCGCGCTGTACCCCTCCACGTCGCGCCGTATCTCCAGCGCCGTGACCGGTCTGCGCTCGGCCATCAGGTAGGAGATCAGCGATAGCTGGCGGATCAGTTTCTCGGTGTCCTTGGCCATCCCTCCAAAGATAGAACTCCCCGGGGAGACGGTGCTTGGCGCCGTCCCTCACACCCGCAATTTGCGGACTTTCAGGCGGTGCCGCGCGGGGCCCGGATACGACCTCGCGGTGGGGTGCGGCCTCAGGCCGCTTCGCGTACGGGCTCCGGCGACTCCGCCCGCCCGGCGAAGTGCGCCACCGAGCCGATCGCCCGATCGAAGCCCGACCACTGCTCGCCGGCCACCAGCTCCTTCTCCAGGCGGTCGAAGCTGCCCAGGCGACCGCCCAGGTTGTCGATCATGTGCACCAGGGTGGCCTCGCGCGTGCAAGGCACCACCGGGCTGCCGTGCTCCAGCGAGCCGTGGTGGGAGAGGATGATGTGCCCCACCGCCTGCGCCAGTTCAGTGGGGAAGTCCTCGATGTCCTCCGTCATGCGCCGGATGCGGTAGTAGCCGAGCGCGATCTCCCCGTGCAAACGCCCCACGTCGGTGAAATCGATGTTGCGTGGGTCCTCGGTGTATGCCTCGACCTTGCCCACGTCGTGCAGCAGCGCCCCCGTCACCGCCACGTCGCGGTCGATCCCGGGGAAGGTGGCGCTGATCGCGCTCACCGCCTGCGCCACCCCCAGGCAGTGCTCGAGCAGCCCGTGGCGGTAGGCCTGGTGGTAGTGCTTGGCGGCGGGCGCCCTGCGGTAGCCCTCCCACAGCGGGCTGTCCGTGGCGAACACGCGCTCCAGCAGCAGTGCCAGGTGAGGCTCCCGGATGGTGCCCAGCAGCTCGCGCAAATCGGTCTCCATCTGCTCGGCGCTGCGCGCGGGCCCGTCGAGCAGGTCCTCCATCGCATATGTCCCCGGCGCAGCGGCAGAGATGCCGCGCAGGTTGATCTGGGGTCCAAAGCGGGGGTGGCGGTTGTAGCGCCCGCGCACGTGCACGGGCTCTCCGGGGCGCGCCACCTCCAGCACCTCGCCCAGTTCCTCCCACACCATCGTGCTCACCGCCCCGGTACGGTCCCCCAGCTGCAGACGCAGATAGTCGCCACCGTCGCGGCGCTGGCGGCGCTCCACCTCGCGCACCAAGAGCACCTGATCGATCTCCATGCCATCGCTCAGCTCACTGACCTTCATGCTCTTGAAGGTAGTCACGGGCGCGGACGGTACGCTGGGCCGGCGTCCGGTGCGGGTTTCGTCCGGCGAGTGGCCTCCGCCCGACTCCGCCTGGTCGCGCCCGGCCGCAAGCGCTGCCCCGGGATCGGCGGGAGACCGTGCTCTGGCCCGTCAGCAGGCCCTGCCCCGGCCCGCTCGTATGCCCCGCTCCGGGATCGCCGCGGCCCCACGCCCTCGCACAAACCGGCCCCCTCTCTCCCCCCTTCCTTCCCCTGTCTCCCGCTCGCTGGGCATCGTGAGCAACGTCTTATTGTCAAGGTCCTTGGATGTCAAGCTGCCCGCGTGATGGTAGACGCCCTCCTGTCAGGTGGCAGAGAGAAACGAGCTTTCTCCCAAACGTCTAATAGGCCCTGTGGAGATTGGCCCAGGTAGACCTACCCGTCTTCCACTCACATCCATACATTTCCCTGCGAGGGCTTCCATCCGGGGGCGCAGGGAGGATTGTCTTGATAGCAACAGACCCACTGAAAGTGATCAGCTGGAACGTTAACGGCATTCGCGCGCGCTGGCCGCGCCTCACCGAGATGCTCGCCTCTGAGCGTCCCGACGTCGTTTGCCTGCAGGAGACACGCTGCCCCGAACACCGCTTTCCCCGCGGGCGTTTGAGCCAGCTTGGCTACCATTCTCAACACTCCCCCGGCCGCCGGCGCGGCGGCGTGGCGATCCTGGTGCGCTCCGACCACCGCGTCACCCACCGCACGAGTGCCCTCGACCACCACCACGACATCGCCGAGGGACGCTGGCTGGAGGTCACGATCGAGGACCTGGTGATCGGCTGCGTCTACGTCCCCGCCGGGCACACCCGCGAGGAAGTCGACGATGCCGGCAAGCTCGCCTTCCTGGAGGCCATGGCCCGCCAGGTGCACGAGGCCCACGACCGTCCGCTGCTGCTGGCCGGCGACTTCAACATCGCCCCCACCGACCAGGACGTGTACGAGCCGAGCTGGTTCGACGGCTCCTATCTGGCCGGCGAGGCCGAGCGCTCGGACCTGCGCGAGATCCTCGAGGAGGGTGAGCTGGTGGACGTTTACCGCGAGTTGCACCCCGACGACCGCGGCTTCACCTGCTGGGACCAGCGCGACGGGCACTACGCGCGCGACTACGGCCTGCGCATCGACCTTGCCCTCGCCTCCCAGAGTCTGGCTCCGCACGTGCGTCGCTGCGACGTGGCCCACGCCTACCGCCAGGGGCACCGGCCTTCGAATCACGCTCCGCTGCAGATTGAACTAGACGACGTCGAGCAGTGCGGGTGGGTGGGCACTCAATCTCTCGACGCCACAACCGCGGCCGGCTCTGGGGACTGACCGCGGGGAGGGACAGCTCCGTCCGGCCGGGAGTGGGGGCTCCTGGCCGGGCGGTGTCCTTACGGCTCCAGCCGGTTGGGCCCGCGATACAGGAACGTGACCTCGCGCACGTTGTCCTGGCCCGTCAGCTTCATCAGCAGCCGCGTCAGGCCGAAGCCGAAGCCGCCGTGCGGGGGCGGGCCGTAGCGGAAGAAGTCGAGGTAGTACTGGATCGGCTCTGTCTCCACGCCCTTGTCGCGTGCCTGGGCCAACAGCTGCTCATAGCGGTGCTCGCGCTGCGCGCCCGTGGTGATCTCGATGCCTTTCCACAAAAGGTCGAAGCTCTTGGTCAGCTCGGGTTGGTCGGCGTAACGCATGTGGTAAAAGGGCCGCACCGCCACCGGGTAGTCGGTGACGAACACGAACTCGTGCCCGTGCTCCTCGGCGATCAGCCCCGCAAGCGCGCGCTCTGAGGGTGGGTCGAGGTCGTCGTCCGCCCCCGGTGCCACATGCCCGGCAGCCTTCAGCATCTCCTTGGCCTGCTGCAGCGTGACGCGCGGGAAGGGCGTCGCCGGCACCACCGTCTCCACGCCGAACGTCGCGGCGATCTGCTCGCCGTGGGTCTCCCTGACGGCGGCGAAGGTGTGCGCCAGCCAGGCCTCCTCGAAGGCCATCACATCCTCGTGGGAGTCCACCCATGAGATCTCCACGTCGACGCTCGTGAACTCCGTGTCGTGGCGGGAGGTGAAGGAGGGGTTGGCCCTGAACACGGGCCCCACCTCGAACACCTTTTCAAAGCCGCCCGCCATCGCCATCTGCTTGTAGAACTGCGGCGACTGCGCCAGGTAGGCGGTGCGCTCGAAGTACTCCACCTTGAACAACTCCGCCCCGGACTCGCTCGCCGAGCCCATGAACTTGGGCGTGTGGATCTCCATGAACCCCTCCGCCCGCCAGTACTCGCGCATCGCGTGCTCGACGGTGCCCTGCACCTCGAAGATCAGCCTGCGGTCGGGGCGGCGCAGGTCCAGGTAGCGCCAGTCGATCCGCTTGTCGAGCGCCGACTCTGGCGTGATGGGCAACTCGGGCTCTGCCAGCGCGTCCACGGCGAGCCCCTGCAACTGCACCTCCAAGCCCCCCAGCTTGACCCGCTCGTCCGCCACGACCGTGCCGGTGAGGGTGACGGCAGACTCCGGCGTCAGGGCGGACACCTGCTCGTTGAGCGCCGTCGGCGGATCGTCCTTGCCCAGCACCACCTGCGCCATCCCCGTGGGGTCGCGCAGGATCACGAACTGCACGCGCTTCTGGTCGCGCACCGCGTTGACCCACCCGCGCAGCTCCACCTCCGCGCCGATCTTCTGCTGGAGCTCTCCTATCAGGGTGCGGGCCACGGCGGGCAGACTACCCGACCGACGCCAAACGGCTCCTCCGAGCGTAAACCCCGGTGTTCCTCGGCCTTAAACAGGCCGTCCCCTCCAGCTGCCGCGCGCCGGGCGCACGCGCGTCGCGCTCGGCGCAGTGGACCGGACAGTAGACCCCGCGCACGCGACCGTCCTCCAGACCATAGCCGAGCCATTCGCGGCCGTTCCACAGGAAGCGGAAGAAGGCCCGCTCGAGCGGGCCTTCTTCGCGCTCGCGCCACCACGCCTCGACCACCACGCCAAGCGGGATCCGCGCAGGGCAGTGACGATCGTTTTCGGGGTGGCTGGCCCACACGCAGCGTAATGTCCAGTTTCCAGTAATGCGGATAAGACGGGAACACGGGTTTCCGCTCACGCGCTCTGGACGTTTGTCCTACCGCCGTCCCGAACAAGCCCAGCCGTCCCGAACAAGCCCGCCGTCCAACAAGCCGACAGGTCCCATGGGGATCGGTCGCGCACTCAGCCTTTCGGGATGCGTCCGACGGGGATCGAACCCGTATCTGCGGCTCCAAAGGCCGCTGCTCTTAGGCATCGATTTCGACGGAGAGTTCGGACGCAGCGACCGCGGTAGCGGCGTAGAGCCGCCGGCTGGTTGAACCGCCGGTTGAATGACTCGCACCGCGCCATCCCTCATTGCCTACTTACTTCGCCATTGACCAGTTGAGCTACGGACGCGCGAAGGGGTTGCTGCTGGCCCGGTCTACATAGGCGCACCCCCCGGTTCGGCCCGCGTGCTCCCCGACTCCCCAGACCCACTCCCCATCTCCCCGCGCGCACCCCCCGGCTCCGGCCACGGTGCCAGGCTGACCAGCGTCTCGCGGCCGGCCACCGACCACAGCTCCTCGGCGATGTACGGCGTCAGCGGCGCGAGCATCTGCACCAACTGCAGCAGCGCGGCGACGATCGCCTCGCGGTCGGCCGCCTCCAGCTCGCCGCGGTGCTCCACCACCCGCTGCTCGAAGTCCTGGATGCGCGTGAGCAGCAGCATCACGTTGTGCGCCACGCGCTGCATCTCCAGGCGCTCGTAGTCGGTGGTCACCTTCTGCAACGCCACCCGGCACCAGTTGGCCAGCTTGCGCCGCAGCCGCTCGGAAGCATCGATCTCCGCTACGCCGGCCCCCTGCCACCCGGCCAGCCGCGGCTGCGCGTAGCCGTACAGTTTCTTGAGGAAGATCTGGCAGTAGCGCACGGGCTGCTCGTTCCAGTTGAAGATCCGCCCCGGGGAGGCCGCCTGCAACACGGCCAGTCGGACCGTGTCGGCGCCGACGTGCACCACCAGCTCGTTGGGGTCCACGACGTTGCCCAGGTGCTTGCTCATCTTGCGCCCCTCCAGGCGGATCATCTGGTGCATCAGCGCATTGGTGAACGGCTCGCGCCCCGGTACCGGCGGCAGCTCACCGAGGTCCTGCAACACCTTGCCCACCAGGCGCTGGTCGAACATGTACCCCCCGGCGTCGGCGCCCCACACGATCTGCCGCGCCGGCAGCCAGCGCCGGTATTCCTCGTGATCGAACATGTGCCGCGGGCGATCGGCGAAGGGCACGCAGATCGGCATCCACATCCACATCCCGTCGACGTGGCAGTCGATCGTGTCGGTCTCGCGCCGGGCGGGCCCGCCGCAGGCGGGACAGGAACATTCGATGAAGTCCGCGCGCTCCTCCAGCGGGTTGCCGGCCCCCGTCACCTGCAAATCATCGGGCAGGCGCACCGGCAGCTCCTCCAGGGGCACCGGCACGGTGCCGCAGCTCGCGCAGTGGACGAGCGGGATCGGCGCGCCCCAGGCGCGCTGGCGGGAGATCGCGAAGTCGCGCGCGCGGTAGCGCACGGCGGGGCGCGGACGAGCCTCGGACATGGCCATCTTCCAGGAACTGCCCACGGTGCCCCCGGCTTTCGCACCTGGTCCCTCACCCCCGCCCACCCCCAACCGCTCAGCGATGCTGGCGTCGGTCCCGTCGAGCGCGGGGATCCCCAGCGCTGCGGTCGGCCCGAAGCGCGCATCGACCAGCGGCGAGACGACGATCGGCAGCATGCCCTGGACCCCCGGGACGGCGGCCAGCGCGCCGGTCTCCACCACCGGGACCTGCTCCAGGTCGCGGTCGTCGCGGCGCCAGCCCGCTTCGCGCACCCCTTCCAGCTGGCGGGCAACCTCAGGCTCGGCCACCCAGCGGTCGACCTCGGGATGCGCGGGCGAGACGACGACGAACGCCGCCTGCGCAATCGCATCCCCGTGGGGCGTGAACACGGTCAGCGAGGTTCCGTCGAGCAGCGCGGCGTCCAGCTCCACGCCCTCGACGCGGCCGATCACCGCGCGCTGGGCGCCCAGCGCGGCCTTGCTCCAGCCGGGCAGCGTCTCCAACCCGCGCTCGTTGTCCTCCACGTAGGCGCTGATCCGCATGAACCACTGCGGCAGGCGCCGGAAGCGCACCTCCCCGTGGCAGCGCCAGCAGGTGCCGTCCTGCGACTGCAGGGCGGCCAGGACGGTCTGGCAGGAGTCGCACCAGCTGACCTGGGCCTCGCGCCGGTAGACGAGGTCGCGCTCGAGCATCGCCACGAACAGCCACTGCGTCCAGCGGTAGTGGTCGGGCTCGGAGGACACGAAGGTGCGCTGCCAGTCGCAGGAGTAGCCCAGCCGCCGGAACTGTCCGCCCATGCGCTCCACGCAGCGGTCCACCCACTGCCGTGGGGAGACGCCGCGGCGCACGGCCTCGAGCTCGGCGGGCAGGCCGAAGGAGTCGAAGCCCAGCGAGAACAGCACCGCCTGCCCCCGCGCCCGCAGGAAGCGGGCGTAGGCGTCGGCGATCGTGTAGCTGCGGATGTGTCCCATGTGGGCGTCGCCGGAGGTGAAGGGGCAGCCGGCGAACACGTACGCCGGGGGGCGCGCGTCCTGAGGCGGAGGCGTGGCAAACGCGTTCTGTGTGTCCCACACCCCCTGCCAGCGCGCCTCGAGCTCCGCCGGGTCGTAGTCGGGACCGGAGAAAACGGCGGGCGCGGCAGTCGGAAACGCAGACGCAGCGCCGCCCCCGGACCCGGAACCGGGGGGAGTCAAAAACGAATCTGAAGGACTGGAGCCACCTGGAACGGCGCCGGAAGGCTCAGAAGTCGAGCCTCCAGGCCGATCCGGGATCTTTGTTGCCGGCGGGGCCGCGGGGGGGCTTGCGGAAAATGGTGGGCGGTTCATGATTTCGAAGCTACCGGATAAGTCCGGCGAAGTCCAGAATCATCTGGACACGTCTAATATATTGACGATTACCTGATGTCCTGCCAGTCCCCGGTGGGGCCCGCAAGGCCCGCCGGGGGCAAGACACCACACACGCGAAACCCCACCAGCACTGGACGAGGACGAGGAGGAGCCAAGTGGCCCGCTGCGCGGTCTTGACGAACGACTTGCAGTACGACCTGGTCAACAAGAATCAGGAACGCCGGGCGGCGGTGGCCGAGTTCACGCCGAAGATGACGGGGTTCCTGGCGAGGATGCGCGCGCTGGACGTCCCGGTGGTGCACCTGCAGCTGATCAACAAAGAGGACGACCCGCGCGCCGAGCGCTACGACGGGTGGCTGCCCGTGACCAAGGGCTCGGAGGGAGCGCGCATCATGGCGGAGTTCCTGGCCGAGGACGACGTGGTGGTGGAAAAGAACAAGGACAGCGGGTTCTACGAAACTGAGCTGGACAAGCGCCTGAAACAGCTGGGCGTGGACACCATCGCGATCACCGGGATGCAGACGCAGATCTGCGTGCAGACGACCGCAGCGGACGGGTTTTTCCGCGGGTACAACGTGATCGTGCCCTCCGACGCGGTGGTCTCCGCGCACGAAGAGGACAAGACGCGCGCGCTGGACTGGCTGAAGTCCTACTGCGCGACGATCCTCACCACCGACGAGCTGGCGACGGCCGTCGCGGCCGGCGAGCTCCCGGAGTTCAGCGTGGTGGCGATCCCATGAGCGGCGCCACCGACAAGCTCATTGCACTCGATCACGGCACCGGCGGCGGCATGAGCCAGGAGCTGATCGGCGAGCTGATCGCACCACGTCTTGGCAGCGTGCACCACGGGCGCATGGAAGACAGCGCGGTGCTGAACATCGACAGCGAGCGCATCTCGGTGACGACCGACTCGTTCGTGATCGATCCGATCTTCTTCGGCAACGGCGACATCGGCAAGCTGGCGGTCTGCGGGACCGTCAACGACCTCGCGGTGAGTGGCGCGATGCCGCGCTTTCTCACATTGGCGCTGGTGCTCGAGGAGGGCTTTCCGATCGCCGACCTGGAGCGCGTGCTGGACTCCGTCAGAGACGCCGCCATCGCGGCGGGGGTGACGATCGTGGCGGGGGACACCAAGGTTGTAAGGGGTGGGGAGATTGACAAGATCTTCGTCAACACCACCGGGATCGGCGAAGTGCACGGAAGCGTGGAGCTGGGCGTGGGCCACGTGGCGAGCGGCGACGCCGTGATCGTCACCAGCTGGCTGGGCAACCACAGCATCCACATCCTCTCGCTGCGCGAGGGACTGGGGTTCGAGCAGCGCATCCTCAGCGACTGCGCGCCGCTGGACGGGCTGGTGTGGAACGTGCTGGAGGAGCACTCCGAGCGGGTGCACTGCATGCGCGACGTGACGCGCGGCGGGCTGGGCACCGTGCTCAACGAGATTGCCGACGGCGCGGGGGTGACGGTGGCGATCGAGCGCGCGCGGCTGCCGATCCAGGCCGAGACGGCGATGGCCGCCGACATGCTGGGGGTCGATCCGCTGTATCTGGCCAACGAGGGGTGCCTGTGCATGTTCGTCGCCGGCGAGGTCGCCGAGGAGGTGCTGGAGACCGTCAGGCTGCAGCCCCACGGCACCGCGGCGGCGATCGTGGGGGAGGTGCGCGCACGCAGTGAGTACGCGGTGACGATGAAAGGAGAGGACGGCACGGAGGCGCCGGTCGAGGTCCTCTACGGAGCTGAGCTGCCACGGCTCTGCTGAGATGGCCGAGGAGCTACGCAATACTGCGTTCTCACCCTTCGGGTACAGGCGGTCAACTCACGTACGTAGTACGCCACGCGGGGTGGGCGGGCCTTTTAGTAAGTGTCTTGCTTGCCCCTCGGCCATCTCAGCGCGCAAGCGGGTGGACCACTGATGCGCGAGACGCGCCGCTATGAGATCCGCGGAATCGTCCAGGGGGTGGGCTTCCGCCCGTTCGTGTTTCGCACTGCGGTGCGCCACGCGCTGTGCGGCTGGATCCGCAATGACTCCGAGGGCGTTGTGCTGGAGGTGCAGGGCGCCGCGGAAGTGCTCGAAGAGTTCATCACCGAAGTGCGCGCCAGCGCCCCGGCGCTGGCGCGGATCGACAGCGTGGCGCTTGTGGAGCAGCGCTACGACGAGGTCGCCCTGGAGGGCTTTCGGATCCAGATCTCCGAGCGCGGCGAGCAGGCGCAGACGCTGATCTCGCCCGACACGTGCGTGTGCGCGGAGTGCGTGGCGGAAATGAGCGACCCGGCCGACCGCCGCTACCGGTATCCGTTCATCAACTGCACCAACTGCGGCCCGCGGTATTCGATCGTGCGCGGCGTCCCCTACGACCGCGCGATGACGACCATGGCGGTGTTTGCGATGTGCGAGCGGTGCACGGCGGAGTACCACGACGTCTCAGACCGCCGCTTCCACGCCCAGCCGGTGGCCTGCTGGACGTGCGGGCCGCGCGTGGAGCTGTGGGACCCGCACCGCGGCAGGCTGGAGAGCGAGGAACCCGTCAGAGAGACGGTGGCGCTGCTGGCGCGGGGCGCGATCGTGGCGGTGAAGGGCATCGGCGGCTACCACCTGATGTGCAACGCCCGCGATGAGGCCGCGGTGGCGGAACTGCGCCGGCGCAAGCGACGCGAGGAGAAGCCGTTTGCGGTGATGTCCCCGACCCTGCAGGCGGTGCGCCGGTACGCCACCGTGGGCGAGCGCGAGGCGGAGCTGATGAGCGGGTTGGCGCGGCCGATCGTGTTGGTGGCGAAGCGAGCAGGCGTGGAGCTTGCGTCTGGCATCGCCCCCGGCAACCGCCGGTACGGGGTGATGCTGGCCTACGCGCCACTGCACCACCTGCTGTTCGACCACGGGATCGACGCCCTGGTGGCCACCAGCGGCAACGTGTCAGACGAGCCGATCGCGTACACGAACGAGGACGCGCTCAAACGCTTGGCGGACATCGCCGACGCGGTGCTGACACACAACCGCGACATCTGTACCCGCGTGGACGACTCGATCGTGCGCGCGGTTTCGGTCGGGGGACGCGCAGAAGTGACGCCCCTGCGCCGCGCCCGCGGATACACCCCCGTCCCCGTCAGAGCGCCCTTCCAGATGCCGCCCCTGCTGGCGGTGGGACCAGAGCTGAAGAGCACCATCTGCATCTCCAGGGGGAGCGAGTTGTTTCTGAGTCACCACATCGGCGACCTCAAGAACGACGCCACGCGCCGCTCCTTCGAGCACGCGATCGAGCACATGGCGCAGCTGCTGGAGGTCAAACCGCAGCTGATCGCCCACGACGCGCACCCGGGGTACATGAGCACCCGCTACGCGCGCGAGCAGAACAGGCTGCCGACCCTGGAAGTGCAGCACCACCACGCCCACATGGCGGCATGCATGTGCGAGCACGGATTGAGCGAGCCCGTCGTGGGCGTGATCTTCGACGGGACGGGCTACGGGATCGACGGGCACATCTGGGGTGGCGAGTTCCTGGTCGGCGACTACGGCGGCTTCGAACGCGCGGGGCACCTCGAATACTTCCGTCTGCCGGGCGGAGACCGGGCGGTGGAAGAGCCGTTCCGCACCGCGCTCTCCCTGCTCGTGGCGGCCCACGGCGAGCTGGGGGCGCTGGAGGGCGTGCCGGTCGTGGGCGAGCGCTCAGAGCAGGAAAGGCACGTGATGGCGCGGATGGTGCAGGCGGGGGTCAGCTCGCCGTGGACGTCGAGCATGGGACGGCTGTTCGACGGGGTGGCGGCGCTGGTGGGGGTCAGGGAGCGCTGCCGCTATGAAGCGCAGGCGGCGATCGAGCTCGAACAGCTGATCGAGCCGGGTACTCGCGCGGAGCCGCTGGCGTGGGAGCTGCACAGCGACGAGCGCCCGCTGCGCGTGGACGTACGCCCGATGGTCGCCGAACTGGCCGAGCTGGTGGGCAGGGGCGGGAGCAAAGCGGCGGAGCTGAGCCTGCGCTTTCACTGCACCGTCGTGGACGTGGTGCGCCGCACGTGCACGGAGATAGCGCGGCGCACGGGGCTGCGCAAGGTGGTGTTGAGCGGCGGGGTGTGGCAGAACGAGTGGCTGCTGCGCGGGGCGTACGAGACGTTGGAGCAGGCGGGGTTCGACGTGCACGTGCACCGTGTGGTGCCGGCCAACGACGGCGGCGTGGCGCTGGGGCAGGCGGCGATCGCAGGGTGGCGGGCGCGATGAACGACGGGCCGACCCGCACCAAATCCGCGCCGGCGCGCCGACAGGCCTCAGCACCCGCCCAGCCGACGCCCCCCGCGGGCCCTCCGCCCGAGCCGATCCTGGCAGAGCCCTACAAAGAGCTGCACTTCGCGCCCGCGCCGAATGTGAACGGGCCGGTGCCGGGGCCGCGCTCACAGCGCATGTTGGCCGAACAGGCCGCCGTGGAGAGCCGCGCGCGCAGCTACCCCCGCGCGGTGCCAATCGCCCTGGCCGAGGGGCGCGGAGCGACCGTGAAGGACGCGGACGGAAACACGTACCTCGACTTCTTCGGCGGCGCGGGGACGCTCAACGTGGGGCACGGAAACCCGACAGTGGCACGGGCCGCTACCGAGCAGCAGCGCCGACTGGTGCACGCCCTCGACTTCCCAACGCGCGCGCGCCTGGCGCTGATGCACACGCTCAAGGAGGTGCTGCCGGGGGCGCTGAAGCGCACGGCGCGGATCCACTTCGGCGGCCCAACGGGCAGCGACGCGGTGGAGGCGGCGCTGAAGCTCGTGCGGACACACACCGGCCGGCGGCCTGTAGTGGCCTTCCAGGGCTCCTACCACGGCATGACCGAGGGCGCGCTGGCGCTCACGAGCGACACAACGTGCGGGGGGCCGACGGACACGCCGGTGCACTTCATGCCCTACCCATATTGCTACCGCTGCCCCCTGGGCCTACGCCCGGACACCTGCCAGCTGGCCTGCGCGCGCCTCCTGGAGAGCTCGCTGGAAGACCCCCACAGCGGCGTGCCCGAGCCGGCGGCGGTGATCGTCGAGGCGGTGCAGGGCGAGGGCGGCACCATCGTCCCGCCGAGCGGCTGGCTGAGCGAGGTGAGGCGCATCACGCGCGCACGCGAGGTGCCGCTGATCGTCGACGAGATCCAGACCGGCTTCGGCCGCACGGGCGCCATGTTCGCCTGCGACCACGAGCAGGTGACCCCCGACGTCGTCGTCCTCTCCAAGGCGCTGGGCGGCATCGGCTACCCGCTGTCGGCGATCGCCTACGACGCGAGCCTCGACACGTGGGAGCCGGGCGCGCACATCGGCACATTTCGCGGCCACCAGGTGGCGATGGCGGCGGGGGCGGCGGGCATCGAGTACATGCGGCGCAACGACCTCGTCGCGCACAGCGCAACACTGGGCGAGCTGGCAACAAGCACCCTGCGCGAGGCGAGCGCCGACCTGGAAGCCATCGGCGAGGTGCGCGGCCGCGGGCTGATGATCGGGATCGAGCTCGTGCGCGACCGCCACACCCGCGAGCCATGGCCCGAGCTGGCGGCCGAACTGCGCGGGGTGTGCTGCCAGAAGGGGCTGATCATCGAGCTGGGCGGCCACTACCGCAACGTCGCGCGCTTCCTGCCCCCGCTCGTCATCACCCGCGAGCTGCTGCTGCGCGGCCTGGAGATCTTCGTGGAGGCTCTACGCGAAACCGAACAGACAATCGCGCGACGCGGAGCCTTGGTCGCAGGATAGGAGAAGGCTCCGCCTCCAGAGGAGGCTCCGCTATGGGCCGCGTAGTGGGGAAAGCTACGGCCAGTCGATCCGCGCGGCCAGCTCGGTGGGGCCGATGTCCATCAGCCCGCTGCGCTGCACCTCGCGGTACTCGCCGTCGGTGAGCGCGAGCCAGTGCACCGCGTGCTCGGCGGGATCGACGATCAGCACCTCGTCCACCCCGTGAGCGGCGTAGAAGGGCAGCTTCTGCCAGCTCTCATCGTCGGGCGAGACAATCTCCACGACGAGCGCCACCGTCGGATACCACGTGGCGAGCGGGATCGTGCGGTGCACGCCGCCGTCCGGCACGCGGAAGTCCTCTTCTGAGCTGCCCAGGTTGAACTCGCCCATCGCCGGCACCAGCCCGGCGGCGCGGGCCGGTCCGTCCAGCAGCACGGCGAGCTGCTGCGCGATGTATGCGTGGCGGCCGGATGGAGCGGGAACCATGTGCAGCACACCCTCCCACACCTCGTCCAGGCGGTGCAGACCGGAGCGCTTGCGGTGCTCCAGAAGTTCTTGGATCTCGTAGGGTGGCGGGTCGAGGACCAGCGTCGGCATGCCTGAATCCTAGCCGCCCAAGCCAAACCCCGTCTGAATACGACATCCGCCGAAAACGCGCCAGCGGGCGAAGGGCGAGCGGCCGGCGCGGCCGAGAGGCAGGGCATGGGCACCCCGAGCCGGCCTCCTCGCGTCCGATGACCCGCGCGCGAGCCACCATCCAGACCGCGCGCGTCCCATGACAGGGACCCCAATCGCCACAGCCGCCAAACACGCGCGTGACGCGCGCGAGAAGCACGCCAAGCTCAGCAAGCGCCACAAGCCCGCCAAGCACCACAAGGCCAAGCACCACAAGCGCCGGCGCAAGCTGAAGCTGCCCAAGCCCGTGCACCACGCCTCGGGGCTGCCCGGCGCGCCGCTGCCCACCGCGCCCTCGACACCTCCTCCCTCCTCCGGCGCCCCGGTCGAATCTCTGGGTGCGCCGATCACCCAGGCCCAGGCGCAGCGGCTGCTGTGGCGCGCGGGCTTCGGGCCCGCGCCCGGGGAGGTGCAGGGCCTCGTCGGCCAGCCGCTGCGCCAGGTCGTCTATGGCCTCACGCGCCCCTCTGGCGCGGCGACGCTGAGCGGGCCCGAACCGACCGATGAAGAAGGCCACCCGCTGGCGCCCACCACCGAATGGGGGGATGACCACTGCTGGTGGCTTGACCGCATGATCCGCTCCGACCAGCCGCTGGTGGAGAAGATGACGTTCATCTGGCACGACTGGTTTGCCAACTCCAACGAAAAGGTCGACTCCTCGCCGCTGATGCTGGAGCAGAACGAACTCTTTCGTTCGCTGGCGCTGGGCTCCTTTCACGATCTGTTCCTCGCCGTCACCTGCAACCCGGCGATGCTGGTGTTCCTCGACGGCATCTACAACCAGAAGGGGGACTCCAACGAGAACTACGCGCGCGAGATGATGGAGCTGTTCTCACTCGGCGCCGACCGCGGCGCCTACAGCGAGGACGACGTGCGCGAAATGGCGCGCGTGCTGACCGGTTGGACCGCGGAATGGTCCGACGAAGAAGGCCTGCACGAATTCCGCTACGCCCCCTCGCGCCACGACAACGGCGAAAAGACGGTCTTCGAACAGACCGGCAACTGGGACTGGGAAGACGCCGTGCGGCTGTGCGTCAGCCATCCGCTGCACGCCTCCTTCTTCGTCACCAAGCTGTGGGGCTACTTCATCCCCTCCCCGCCCGACGAAGCCACGCTGGCCTCGCTGCAGGGGCTGTACACCGGCTCGGGCTTCTCGATCCAGGCGGTGGTGGAGGCGATCCTGCTGCACCCCGACTTCTACGAAGGCCCGGAGCTGGTCACCCCGCCCGTCGTCTACAACGCCGGCCTGTTGCGCGCCGTGGGCCGCTACATCGACACCACGGCCTGGACCTGGCTCTCCGCGCAGGCCGGCCAGCAGCTGTTCTACCCGCCGAACGTCTCGGGCTGGGACTTCACGCGCTGGCTTGACACCTCCACCGCCAAGGCGCGCTGGGAAATCGCCAACTGCGTGGTCGCCAAGACCTACCCCGACCCCTGGCCGGAAGGTGGCTCCACCTATGACCCCAGCGAGAGCCCCACGGCGGCGATGAGCAGCGCGCTCACCTATTGGGCCTCGCCGCTGCTGAGCCAGGAAACCGAGGACTGCCTCGGCACCTTCGCGCAGGACTGCCTCTCAGGTCACACCGCAAAGTGGGAACTGAGCCCGCTGCGCGCGATGCGCCAGAACGCGCTGCGCATGTTGATCGCCACTTCTCCCGACATGCAGGTGAGTTGAAAGTGACAACTACGCTCCCTTTCCCCACGCCGCGGCCCATCTGGACCCCCTTGTGGGGTCCTCCTAAAAATTGTTTTCTGGAGGTCTCACCATGAACCGGTCCTGCGCGTGCAACGAGTTCAACCGCGCCCAGCTGCTGCGCCGCGGCGCCGCCGTCGCGGGCCGGGGGCTGCCCGCGATCGAGCCGGGGATGCCCCTGCCCGCCGGCACGGGCCTTGACCGGCGCTCCTTCCTTTTGCGCTCCGCGGGGGCGCTGCTGTCGGTGTACGGGGCCTCCGCGCTGTCCCCCCGCCACTTCGCAGAGGGCATCGCCGCCGCCGCGGCCGCCACCCCCAACCAGCCGGTGCTGGTGTCGATCTTCATGGAAGGCGGCTGGGACGCGCTGTCGGTGCTCGCGCCGGTGGGAGAATCCCGCTATCACGAACTGCGCGAAATGCTCGCGCTGAAGGAGGGGACGGGGACGACCTTCAGCGAGGACCCCTCGCTGATGTGGCACCCCAAGGCCGCCGGGCTGGCCACGCTGCACGAAGAAGGCAAGGTCACGGTGTTCCCCGCCGTCGGCTACGACCCCCCGGACGAGTCGCACTTCACCTCGCGCCACTACTGGGAGGTCGGCCAGCTCGACACGCAGACGCGCTCGGGCTGGATGGGGCGCCTGCTGGACGCCACCGGCGAAGCCGGCAACCCGCTGCAGGGGCTCTCGCTGGACTACTCGCTCGCGCCCGCGCTGGCCACCGCGAAGGTCCCGGTGGCGGCCGTCACCTCGCCCGCCCACTACAACCTGTGGGCCTACGGGCTGGGCGAACCGCTGAACGCCCCCGCGCTTGAAACCTACGGGCAGCTGGGGACGCTCGGCGCGCCCTCCGAAGCCTTCGCGCAGGCGCGCGACGCCTCGCTGGATACGAGCCTGATCCTCAACACGATGGCCCCCTTCGCCGAAGTCGAAGGCCACCCGGCCTATACCTCGCCGGTGCCCTACCCCACCGAAGGCGGCGAATTCCCCGAACGCCTCGCCGCGCTCGCGGCGATGCTCGACGCGGGGCTGCCGATCCGCTGCGCTTCGCTGACGGGGGTGGGCTCCTACGACACCCACTCCAACGAGGTCTCCACGCTCGACACCGACCTCGGCCAGACGGTCGCCTCGGTGCTCGCCTTTCAGCGCGACCTGGAAGCGCGCGGGCTCGCCGACCGCGTGGTCGTGCAGCTGTGGTCGGAGTTCGGCCGCCACCCTCAGGAAAACGGCTCGGGCACCGACCACGGCGCGGCCGGCCTGGCCTTCCTGATCGGCACGCGCGTGGCGGGCAAGATGGTCGGCGAATTCCCCGGCCTGGCGAAGCTCGACGAAAACGAAAACCTGCTCCCCACCTGCGACTTCCGCGCAATGTACTGCTCGCTGTTGGAACAGTGGTTCGGCGTCCCACCCGAAGGCATCATCCCCGAAGCGAGTTCGTTCGCGCGGCCGGTGCTGATCGGCTGAGGGCGACGCCTGCCAGCGAACTGTCAGGGCCCACGGGCGGGCGACTATAGATTGAGCGGGTGGCCTCGCCCCGTCGCCCCCGCCTGCCGCCCTCACCCGACTCCCCGGCGCTCACTCCGCGCGCGCCCAAGGCGCCCAACGCCGAGAAGCCGCCGCAATACACCCGCTACCGTGCCCGGCGCCAGGGGGGCCGCGGTGGGGACGGGGGCGCGGGCGCAAACGGGGGGTCGCTGCTCGCCGCGCCACCCCCGCGCCGCGGGCCGCGCCGCCTCCCGCGCCTGACCTGGCGCCGTGGCGTCCTGGCGCTCCTGGCGCTGGCACTGGCGTGGGTGGCGCTCTCGCTCGTCCTCTTCCTCATCAGCGCGCAGTTCAACCGCGACAGCCCGCCCGCCAACGTGCAGGGCGTGCTCGACCCCGCCGGATACCCGCTGTTTTCGGCGAACAACATCCTCGTCCTGGGCTCCGACCGGCGGCCGAAGAACAGCAGGGAACCGGGCGCGGAAACGACCGGGCCGGGGCGCTCGGACTCGATCATGCTGATCCGCACCGGCGCGGGGCACGCCGCGCGCCTGTCGATCCCGCGCGACACCGTGGTCGAAATCCCCGGGCACGGCGAGCAGAAGATCAACGCCGCCAACGCCTTCGGCGGCCCGGCCCTGGCGATCTCCGTGATCAAGCGCTACCTCGGCATCCCGATCAACCACGTGGTGGAAGTGAACTTCGAAAACTTCCCCCAGCTGGTGGACGCGATGGGCGGCGTCAACTACACGAGCGGCTGCGTGATCTCCTACCTCGACGGCGGCTCCGCGCGCGGCGGCTACACGCTGCGCCTGACCCCCGGCGCCCACCACCTCAACGGCAAGCAGGCGCTCGCGCTGGCGCGCACGCGCGAGAACGCCTGCGCCCCCGACGAAACCGACCTCAACCGCGAGCAGCACCAGCAGGCGCTCTTTCAGGACATGAAGTCGCAGCTGATGAGCCCCTCCAGCTTCTTGCGCCTGCCGTGGATCGCCTGGAGCGCGCCGCCCGCGATCGTCTCGGATATGAGCGGCGCCACGCTGCTGGGGCTGTTCGCCGCGCTGGCCACATCCCCCACGCCGCCCACGCACATCCTCGAGCCCACGGGCAACCTCACGCTGCCCGACGGTGAAGAGGGCCTGGAAGTCACCGAAGCTCAGTGGCACGCGGCGGCGGCGCGGTTCGAGGCGGGGTGAGGCCCAGGGTGAGCCCGACTAGCCTAGCTAACCTTGCTAGGATGTAGCGATGACCCGCGTCGGGATGCACGAGGCGAAGACGAACTTCTCGCGACTGGTGAACAGCGCACGCAGCGGCGAGGACATCGTCGTGGAGCGCAACGGACGCCCGGTGGCCAAGATCGTCCCCTACGACGAGCCGCCGCGCGGGCTGCTGTCGCTGAAGGGCGTGTGGAAGGGTCAGGGTCACATACCCGACGACTTCGACGAGCTGCCAGAGGATCTGCAGCGCGCCTTCGGCATGATCGACGATTGAAGCTGCTGCTCGACACACACGCGCTGCTGTCGTTGCTGTTCGCCGACGGGCGCCTCTCCAGGTCGGCTGAAGAGGCAATGGCGCAGCGCGACGCACAGCTCCACGCGAGTGCGGTGAACGTCTGGGAGATAGCGATCAAGCGCAAGATCGGCAAACTGGAAGCACCGGATGACGTGATCGAGCGCATCGACGAAGCGGGCGCAGACATGCTCGCGATCACCGCCCGCCACGCCCAGACCGGCGGCAGCCTGCCGCTCCACCACCGCGACCCCTTCGACCGCCTGCTGATCGCCCAGGCAAAGCGGGAGGGCTGCGCGATCCTCACCAAGGACCCGGCCTTCGCCGCGTACGGCGTGCCGGTGGTGTGGTGAGCGCACCTCACCCCCGCGCGGTGCGAACCCGAATCGCCCCCTCCACCGCCCGCCCGCGCGCTGTCAGCTGCCAGGCGTTGGGCGCCCCCTTCACCGGCCCGAGGCCGCGGTTGTAGATCAAACCCAGGTGCTCCAGGCGCGCGAGGAGCTTTGAGACCTGGCCCTGGTCAGAGATCCCCGCGCCCGAGGCGATCTGCCGGTTGGAGGCGTCGGGGGAGGCGGCGATGACCATCAGCACGCGCACGGTCCTGTAGGTGATCCGCATCTCCAGCCCGTCCAGCGGGTCGCGGTGGGCGCCGGAATTGATTTTCAGGAGAGGGGGGGCCGGTTTGTGCAGCTCCTTCTGTGCTGCCGCCTGCCCGAGGTAGGGGAGCACGATCACGCTCATCAGCTCGCCGAGCAGGCCCGTGAGGGGCTTCTCACCGCGCTCCAACAGGCGCGTGTGGATCACCGACAACACCGCGCCGACCACCCCCTCCGCCGTCAGCGGCGGCGGCTGCGTGGCCCGCTTGGGGACATCCCCCCGTCCCTCGTCCACAGCGGCGACCAGCGCGCGCAGCAGGACCGCGCGGCGCTCCAAGACGCGCGGGCCAGCCGCCAGCGCCTCGACCACGCACAGGCGCGCCGTGGCGGGCTCCTCGTCCAGCCAGACCAGCGCCGCCCACAGGCCCGCGCGGATGCGCTCGCGCCACGCGCCGGGGCGCCTGTAGGCATCCAGCACCAGCACGCCGACGCGGCCGATCGCCTCGTCGAACGCCGTGAGAAAGCACTCCTCGCGGTCGGCGAACAGGTCGTAGAACGTGCGGCGTGAGACCCCCGCGCGCGAGACGACGTGCGCGACGGTCACCGAGCCGGCGCCGCGCTCGGAGGCGACCTCCGCCATCGCGGCGAGGATCCGCATGCGCTGGATCTCACTCACATGCTCGCGCGGGAGACCACCCTCAGGCAGAGCGGCACCCTCGCGCGAGACGGGTGACACGGCGACAGCCACCCCTACTTCTTTCCCTTCTTGCCGTGCGCCCTTTGGGTGTGCTTTCTGGGCTTCGCCTTGGCCTTCTTCACCCGCGGGCAGCCGGTGACGGCGATCTTCACGTTCTGCTTGACCTGCGCGCCGTTCTGCCCGGTGATCGTGAACGGCATCGCCAGACTCTGGCCGCAGAGGCTGCCCCTCGCCTTCGCGGGGACTACCGCCGCCAGGCCCGAGTGCGGACCCTCCGGCAGCGTCAACTCGAACGCGCTGATCGGGGCGTCGGGGACACTCGCGAACGTGCTGCTCGTGACGCCCTTCTTGATGTCGATGCTGCCCGTGAGGTCCACCGTGACGCCTTCGCCCTGCAGGATCGCCACGACGTTGGGGAACGCCGCGCCACCGTGAGACACCAGGTACGCCGGACCCATCACCGGGTTCGCGAGGATCGGCGTCGTAGCGGTCGCCGTCCCGATGTCCGAGCCCGCCGGGCACGACGCGGGGTTCGCGTCGAACGTCGCTTCCGGGCATGCCTGCTGGATCGTCGTCAGGCGTGCGGGGAGCTGCTTGGGGAGTGTCACCGCGACGCTGTGGACGTTCGCGTTCCCCGCGGGGAACACACCCTTGACGGTCAGGCTCGCACCGCTCTTCTTACTCGTACTCGCCTGCGTACTGACACTGAACACCGGGTGAAACGGCAGCGTGCTGCAACCGGTGGCCGCGAACGGGCTCGACACGTTCGCCGACGCGCCCTGTGCCGCTGTGATCGTCCCCGCCAGCTGCAGCTGGCTGCAGTTGGTTGGGTTGAAGATGAACCCCTGGCGGTCGATGCTGACGTTCACCGTCTGGACGCGCAACGGGACACCGTCCACGAGCTGCGGCAGCGGGTCGCTCGCGACTGTGATCTGCGCCGTGTTCGGATCGACGTGGATCGCAGCACGAACCACTACATCGCCGAGGTTGAATGGTCCGGCCTGCGCGGGGACCACGATCGACAGGCCGAACGGCTGGCCCTTGTACGGGCCCGTTAGATACACCCGGCCCTGCGTCCAGAACGGATGCGGGCCCGACCCCGCGGCGACGGTCGTCGTCCCGATCTGAGACGCACTGGAACAGGCGCCCTGCGCGGCCTGCGGTTCCCCACACAACGGGATACCGGCCAGGCGCCCCAACAGGCCCGGCGGCATCGTCAGCGAGAGCCCCGACAGATCCTGTTCGCGGTCGTGGCGGGAGAGCGTCAGCGTGAACGCGCTGAACGCACCACCCACCGGCGAGACCGTGCCCCCGCTGAAACCGGGGCTGAACGGCATCGCGGCGGGACACGCACCGCCGTTGCCGTCCCAGTCCACATTGAACGAGCTGGACCCGATCGCATCCGGCGTCACCGGACTGCTCCACGGCGTCAGATCGCTCACAGTGCTCGCCGCCCCACACGACTGGGGGTTCGCCAGCGGCGCCCGCGGCCCGGACTTCAGATGCAGCTTGAATTCGCTGATGGGCTGCTGGATCAAATCTTCAAAACGCGCCGTCACCCGGCCCGTCGCGGGGTCCACCGACGTGACACTGGGGAACTTCACGGTGAACCCCGGACCCTGCACTTCCACGTAGAGCCCAAACAGTTCGCCGTTGCTCGCACTCGCCGCGGTACACGCCGGCTGGCCTTCGCCACCACACTTCGGCTGCGCGAGATACACACGGCCCTGCAGCGGTTCGGACACCGCTGGCGACACCGCTTCCACCGTCCCGACCTGCGACGCCAACGGACACCCACCCGGGCTTGTGGAATCCAACGCGATCTGCGCTTCATCACAACCCTGCAGCCCATCCGCCGCCGACGGCGAGATCGCCACGCCTTCGGGCAGCGTCACCGACACGTCCTTGACCTCCGGGGTCGCGAGTTCGCTGAACGCGCTGGTCTGCGGGACCTTCACGACCGTCGTGTAGCCCGAGGGCTCATCCGCCTGCGTCGTGCCGCCTTCACCGACACTCGGACCGAACGACAGCGAGGGGTCGAACGCGAGCAGTCCGCAACCCGACAGCGAGGGGTACGTGACCGATTCGCGGGACACCGGGTGATTCGGGTTTTCATAGGATTCCGCTTCGACGCGGCTCGACAAGCCGTCCGTCGAGCAGTCCACCGGGTTGGTCAAGAACGCCGCTTCGGACCCTTGCCCGAACACCCGACCCGGGGCGCCGAAGAACGACAGCGAGACAAAGGAGATCCTCGCTATCTCCGGGACACCCGGAGTCGTCACCCGCAGGGCGTACCCGGAGCCGGTATGCACGATGCTCGCATACAGGTAGATCGGGATACCGTCCGCTTTGACCGCGAGCTCCGCGGGATAGCCGCCCTCCGGGACCATGTTATAGACGCCCGTCAAGTTACCGCCACCCGACATGTTGAGCACGCCCCCCCGGTTCAGGCCGCCGCCGAAGACCATCGTACCGACACGGCTCCCCGGCGGGCAATCGTTCACCGCAGCCTCGATCCCGTTCAGGTACGGCCCTTCTCTTTCCTGCAGCTCGGTCTGTGTGCATCGCTGTGGTGTCGCCAGCGGGTCGCCGACGAACCCCACGGGCAAATCCACCACGATATCCTTGACCTCTTCAGCAGGCACAAACGACGGCCTTGGCCCGGCCTTCCATATGGGCATAGGGAACCCGATGTTCGTCGTGAACGCCGACGGGTGCGCACCCGCGCCCAGCAGCGACGTGCCATCCGCCGCGGTCGGTTCCACGCTGAATTCGTCCACGGAGAACGGCAGGGGCGCGCTGACGGGGGTTTCCTGGCTCGCCGAGACAGCAGCCGCCCCGCCACCGCTGACCGACACTTCGTTGCGCAGCGGACCCGGCACGCCCACCCCGGGAGCGTTCACCCATAATTGCAGATCAGGCGTATAGCTACCCACCGGCATCGATTCCGAAAACGAACACGTCACGACCCACCGGCCCTGCAGGTTTTCACTCGCCGAGCATTCCCACGGCTCCCCGCTTTCATCCCCATTAATACCATACGCGCCGTAAGACTGGACGACTTCCCGGAATGTGATGCCCGCGGGCAGCGTGTCTGTCAACGTGACCGGCCCACTCGATTCCGCGTCACCCACGTTTAGGACCACCACCTGATAGCGATCGCACTTTTCTGCCGGTTCGGCGCACGCCGCGGCATCGCCCGCCGAGAAGCTGCTCGGCTCCGCGACCGCATGTATCGAGAACGCGGGCGTCCCCGCAGCCAACACCGGGGAAGATCCAAACGACGCACCACCCAATACCGCGAGCAACACCGGCAACACACACTTCGCACACCGCTTCGCATCGAAACCCACAGCGATCACCCCCGGCCCTTCACATCGACAACAGAACCCCTGCCCTCCACCGACCTATCTCTCTTCTTTTTCTGCTGCCTGTGCTTGACGGCGTGATGCCTGCGCTTCGCCCTGGGCTTCTTCGGCTTGGGCCCCGGACCGGGCGCCACAGGACCGGGCGCCGCCGCCGGCGGGAGATTCCCACCAGCCACCGCACCGACGCTACCCGCCACACCAAACGACGGACCCACCGACGGCGAGCCCTGACAACCTTCACCTTCACACCCCGCGGGCGCTGCGGGCGCTGTGAAACCACCACCAGACCGCGCGTCATACAAATCGTAGTTCGTATCGACATCCTGCGCCAGCAACGGATCGGCCGTCCCGAAGAACACATCCGCACCCGAAGCATCCAACCCATCCGCGATCGCATTCTGCTTGTTCGTGCCGTCGGAGATCAGATATACACTGCCATCCGCGATCGAACCGACGCTGCGATACTCATACACACTGCTCGCACCCGCCCCAGCAGCCACTTCCGCACCAGGCGTCAGCGCGCCCTTGCTGGAGAACACGACCCGCGAGACGACCTGGCCGCCTTCAACCACAGCCGACACCGCCAAATGCGTCGCCGCCTGCGCCGGCTGAAACCCAGCTAGGTGCGAATAGCCATACTGTATGGTGATTTCCGAGGCGTGCGCGTTCGCGTTCGCCAACCCGCTCGCGTAACCGGCCTGGCCGGTGGAGACACGCACCAGCCTTTCCGCGAGCGCATCGTACTCAAACACCTGCGGTTCGCTGCTCGTGTCCCCCGCCGTCAGATCGGCGACGCTCTGGAACACCACGAACCGGCCATCCGGCGTGACCTGCACCGGCCGCTCTATGTCTTCCGCTTCCCAATCCACCAGGTCCGCCGGGGAGAGCGTCGCGACAAACGCAACGCGCCCCGCCGGGTACACCGCGTCACGCTCGAACACATACAGGTTCTCGCCACCCAGAACAGGTTCGCCGCCTTCAGCGTTCGCGCCGCTCAAAACGCCCTTTGCGACGAAATACACGTGCGTCCCGTCCTCGGACACCCGCGCGACACCCTGCACTTCGGGTTCTTCAGAGCCAGTCGAGACACGCACGATCTTCTCATGCAGCGGATCATCGAAATCGTACTCGTACAAGTTCATCCCGCGAGCCCCCGCGAACAGTTCCTGTTCGGTCAAGAAGAACGCCTTCGAACCATCTTCAGAAGCGCCCTGGAACACCGCCGGCTCCTGCACCGCCCCCGCATCGCACGCTTCGCACTGAACAGGCGAAGGCTCCGATATCGACACCGATTCGATCCCGCCAAGCCGCGCCCACAATTCACTGACCGCCGGAGCGACAACCCCAGCCCGCCCACAATAGCCTTCGCCCACGGCCGTGAAGAACACCGCACCCCCATCGGAGGACACGGCGTTATACACATCCCCAGACCCATAAGCCGCAGGCGAGAACGAACCCAACGTCGTCCCGCAATCGCTGATCAAGCGCCCCTGCCCATTCAAACCAACCAGCGAAGGCCGCGTATTCCCCCTACCAACATACTCATACAAATCCCCGGGCCCTTCGCTACCGCCAGTCGTATCGCCAGGCCAAAACGGGGTCACACCGACACCGAAGCCCCGGGGAGGCCGAATCTGGAACAGCACATCGGAAAGATCCGCCGACGCACCCGCATACTTACCAGTTTCCGTAAAGGCGCCTGCCACTGGAAATGCGCCTGCTGGAGGACCGCCCACCAGCGACGGCGGGAACATCGGCCCCACCTCCACAAACGAACCATCCGGTTCGCGCACATACAAATCTTCCGCATACCACGACTGCGACGCCGAACGCACCCTGAACAACACCCTGCTGAGATCGCTGCTCGCCGCCGCAAATTCGCTGTAGGGGAACAGCGAGCCCGGCGGCGTCACCGGCGACACCCCCCACCCCGAACCCCCACGCGCAAACACATAATAAGCCCCGCTATCTCCAGAGTTGTCTTCAGCACCCGCATAGACACCATACGTTCCACTTGCGAGCACACGCGACCCGTCGCTCGAAACCGCCGCCACCGAGTCGATCTCCTGCCCATCCTTAAACGGCGGCGAGACCATCTCATACGCCCGACAATCCGGCAAAAAGCTCTCAAACCCCGGCAACGCTTCGTTCGCACAGAACGCTTCCGTCGCATCCCCCGCCCCCAGCGCCCCCGCCGGCGCCCCCAAACCCACGAGCACCAGCAACCCGGCCAACAGCAGCACAAAGCGACGCAGCATCAACATCCCCTCCCGGAGCAGTAAAAGAACACGCCCGCCCGGGTGCGAACCCGCGCAGCACAAAACCGCCCCGGGCGCACGACCCGAGACGGAAGAACGAAACCGAGGCCTAGAAGCTAACGATCCGGGCCAAGAGAGAGAGAGAGAGAGAGAGAGATGCTTCAGCGATGCTGGAGCATCTGGTTACGGTCCCCAGAGGGGCCGTAAGACCATTGGCCGCGCCGTGCGCGGTGAAAACAAGATCACTCATCTCATACACCCTCATTAAAGCGATCGAAATCCCTCTCAACATCCCTATACGGTCCATGGACCCGTAAACCAAACGGGAGGACCCTGACCCGACCTATCGTGTTGCCGTGGCCTGACAGGACACAGCGACAGGAGTACTATAGGCACAAGTGATGGCTCTTGTCAAGTCCTGAGGGAAAGACGATGCAGAGACTTCCCGGTGGACGTGTGTCCTTGGAGATGGCCAGGGCCGCAGGCGGGCGACGAGCCAGAATCAAGCGAAACATCCCTAGCGCTGCGCAACGTTGCCCCGATGGACATATCGACACTGCTGCGCCGATGAGCCGACCTGGCGCTGGGCGCCCACGATTGGGGTGCTCCTTGCGACCGTGCCAGCCGTCGAAAAGCTCGGCGCGCGTGGCATCTCCGCGAAGGAAGCCGAACAAGTGCGGCAGAACCGGCATGTCGTGGCTCACAATCCACGCGGGTCCAATCGAGGCGCACAGCGTCACCTGTTGATCGGGCGCACCGACGGGGGACGCATCCTGACGCTCGTGATCGAGCAGACCGTCGATCCGACCACCTGGCTGATCGTCACCGCTTGGTCCGCGGCGAACAAAGAGCGTAGACTCCTTGGAGACTGAGCGATGAGCAAGGACCCTTGGACAGATCCTGACCCACAGCCCGGCGACTTCGACGCCGATCTGGCGATGCTTGGCCCCGATGATGTCGATGTCTACGAGGGCGACCCGAACGCCCGCTTGACGATTCTGGTCGGCGTGAAGCGCGAAGACGCGACGCGCCTTGAGCAGATCGCGGCAGAGCGCGGCCAGCGTGTCGACGAAGTCATCACCGACCTCCTGCATGAGGCCGAACGGCACGCCGCGTAAGCGTTAGTCGAGTCGCCTACTTCGCAGCAGCGACGGGCTTGGAGTCCGACTTGGACTTCGAAGAAGAAGACGTGTCCTTCGCCTTCTCGCCCGACGCCTTGCTCTCGGACTTGGTGTCTTTCGAACCCGAGTCCTTCGAGGAGTCCTTCGACGCGCCGTTCTCGCTGGAGGAGCCGTCTGAGGAGGAACCGGAGCCCTCGCCCGCGGCGGCTGTCTCGCGCTGGCGCTTCTTGGTCCCGTAGTCGGTGTTGTAGAAGCCCTTGCCCTTGAAGTGGACCGCCGGGGCGTGCAGGACGCGCTCGACCTTTACCCCTGTCTCGGGGTCCTTCTTCAGCGCAGAGTCGCTGAAGGACTGGATCAGCTCGAAGGTGGTCCCATCGGGACGGCGGTACTCGTAGATCGGCATTGGCAGTCCCATTATAGGAGTGCCAGCGCCCGAAAGCCGGGTTGACAGCCCGCTCGACCCCGCTCCCCCGCCGCCGGAGCGTCAATCGGCCAGCAGCGTGCGTACGCAGGCGATGCCCACGGAGATCATCTCGGAGAAGTCCCGATCCGGCTCGGCGAGCATGCGCAGCGCGGCGCCGTCTGCCAGCGCGAAGATCACCTCGGCGACCGCCTCCGGCGGGGCGTGCAGCTGCAGGACCCCCTCGCGCTGGCCGGCCGCGAGCATGCCCGCCACCTGCTCGCGCGTGGAGCGCATCAGGCCCGCGTACTCCGCCGCTATGTCGGCGTTGCGGCGCGAAAGCGTGAACAGCTCGCAGACCAGGGCCACCACCTCGGGGTCCTCGCGGACGGTCTCCTGCAGCTGCGCGGCCATCAGGTTGATGAAGTCATCCGCGGTGCGGGCGCCGGCGAGCTGCTGCTCCAGGCGCTGCATGCGCAGCTCGCAATCGCGGCGCACGGCCTCGACCAGCAGCTGCTCCTTGGTGCCGAAGTAGTAGTGCAGCAGGCCGCGCGAGACGCCGGCCTCGCGTGAGACCACGTCGAAGGTCGAGCCGGCGGCGCCGCGCTGGGCCACGGAGCGGCGCATCGCCTCGATGATGCGCTGGGCCTTCTCGCCGGCCTGTCCCCGTTCGGGGGAGAGGGACCTGGCCTCCCCCCGCTCGCCCTCACCCGGGCCGCTGGGCTGCAGCTGCTCGGGCGCGGGCTCTACGGTGGCGGTGTCGGTCATGGTGGGTGGGGAGTCGGCCCGCAGGGGGCTCAGGAGGCGGAGGCCCCGACGGAGGGGGCGGAGAAGTCGGCGGCGGGCATCGTGGTCGAGGAGTAGTCGAACTCCTCCTCGGCGCCGAACAGGGCATCGAGCAGCTTCGAGCGCAGATCCTTGCTCAGCACCAGCGCCAGCACGCCGGCCACGAGGAGCAGGAACACGAGCTTGCCCAAGCCGCCGCCACCGCCCTCGCTGCCCGCGGACTCCTCTGACTCGGCCTCGGCCAGCTCGGCCGCCGCGTTGTTGAGGCTCGCCTGCGCTGCCTCCTCCTGCTCCTGCTCACGCTTGCGCTTTCTACCCATCGGGGCACCACCTTCGCTTGGGAATCTTTACCGGGGTATACCCAATATACCCTTGAAAGGTGCCCAGCTTCCAGGCGACGGCCGCAGTGCTCGGCGGCCTGCTGATCCTTGGGGCGCTTGCCAGCGGGCTGGCGCGGCGCAGCTTTCTGTCGCTGACGGCGATGTTCGTCGTGGCCGGCTTCCTGCTCGGCGACGGCGGGACAGGGTGGATCCACTTCGGCGCGCAGTCCACCTTTGTGCGCGATCTCGCCTACACCGCGCTGATCGTGATCCTCTTCCGCGACGGGCTGGAGGTCGAGGGGGAGATGCTGCAGAGCGCCTGGCGCCTGCCACTGCGCAAGCTGGCGGTGGCGATGCCGATCACCGCGCTGGTGGTCACGCTGGCCGGACACGCGCTGATCGGGCTGAGCTGGACCGAGGCGGCGCTGCTGGGCGCGCTGCTCTCGCCCACCGACCCTGTGTTGACGTCGAGCATCGTGACCAACCCGCGCGTGCCGCGGCTGGTGCGCCACTCGCTGAACCTCGAGTCGGGGCTGAACGACGGGCTGGCGCTGCCCGCGGTGCTGGCGCTGCTCGCGGCGCTGAGCGCCAGCAGCTCGAACTTCGTGTGGTGGAAGTTCGTGGTGCAGGACATCGGACTGGGCCTCGTGTATGGGCTGGCCTGCGGGTGGGTGGCCTCGTGGGCGATGCCGCGCACGAGCAGCCACTCGCTGGAGCACTCCATCCCCGCCCACCAGAAGGCGCTGTATGCGCTGGGGGTGGCGTTCGCCACGTATGGCTTCACCGTGCTCTCGCCGCGGGGCAACGGTTTCATCGCGGTGTTTGTGGCGGCGATCGTGCTGGGCGTGCGCCGCCCGGACCTGCGCCACAACTTCGCGCAGGGGGCGGAAGAGATCGTGGAGGTGGTGAAGCTGGGGGTGTTCGTGGTGTTCGGCTCGCTGCTGACCTTCAGCGCGCTGTTCAACGACGGCTGGGCGGCCGTGGGACTGGTCGCGGTGACCTTCCTGATCGCACGGCCAGTGGCGGTGTGGATCGCACTGATGGGCACCGAGACCGACCGCGAGACGCGCCTCTTCATGGGGTGGTTCGGCCCCAAGGGCGTGGCAACCATGACGTTCTCGCTGATCGTGCTCGACCAGAGCATCGCAAGCGGCCAACGCATCTTCGACCTCACCGCCTTGGTGGTGTTCTGCTCGATCGTCGTGCACGGCCTCACCGACACCCCGGGAGCGAACTGGATCGCGCGCCACTCAGAACGCTGACTCAGGCGTGCAGCGCGGCCTGCTCCTGCGCGGAGGGGAACGCCCACGCCGAGTGCGAGCGGCGCTCCTGGCGAAAGACGAAGCGCAGCTGCGGCGGGGGCTTCAACTGCGCCTCGTGCGGGCGAAAGGTCGCACAGGGCTCGTCCAGATCCAGCGCGCACAGCATGTTGCGCTTGAAGAAGCAGTCCTCACAGCTGATCTTGCGCGCCTTGGCCACGGCAGGCATCAAAGCACGCCCCCGCGCCCCGCACGGCGACCGATTCCGCAAAACGCAGAGAAATAACTTCTACCCGCAGCAACCCCGCAATAAGTCACTTTTTTGTGATAGGCAAGCCAAACACCCCGCACGTTGCGGAGATTTCACTCAAGGGAAAGGAGGAGGACGGCCTACCGGCCGTCAGCGGGTCGCGCAGGGCAGGATAGCTGCGCTGCCGATCACAACGCGAAGGCCTCCCGCGCGCGGGAGACAACGTGGCGGGCGATCGCCAGCGACGAGGTCGCGGCGGGCGAGGGCGCGTTGCGCACGTGCAGGGCGCGCGCGGTGGCGGAGAAGACGAAGTCGTCGACCAGGCGCCCGTCGCGCGCCAGCGCCTGCGCGCGCACGCCGGCGAAGGACGGTTCGACGTCCTGCACCCGCAGCTCGGGGACGTAGCGCGCGGCGACGCGCACCAGCTCGGGGCGGTCCACCGCGTGGCGCACTTCACTTATCCCCGTGCGCCACCACTGCGCGAACATGCGCCAGGAGCCGGGCCAGGCGAGCGTGTCGAATACATCGCGCGGGCGCACACGCGAGAGCGCGTAGGCGTCGCGCGCGCCCGCCAGCAGCGCGGTGGGGCCGATCAGGACCTCACCGTCGATGTGCCTTGTCAGGTGAACACCGAGGAAGGGCAGCGCGGGGTTGGGGACCGGGTAGATCAGCGAGCGCACCAAGCCGGCGCGCTCGGGGCGCAGGCGCAGGTAGGCGCCGCGGAAGGGCACGATGCGCGGGTCGGGGTCGGCGCCCGCGGCGACCGCCAGGCGGTCGGCCCAGGCGCCGGCGCAGAAGATCGCGTGCGTGGCCTCGGTGCAGCCCCGGGTGTGGGTCAAGGCGACCGAGCGCGAGCCGGGCTGCACGCCAAGCACCTCACACCCCGTCACCACCGCCGCCCCCGCCTCGGTGACGTCCTGCGCGTAGGCGCGCGCGACCGCGGGGAAGCTGGCGATACCCGTCGCGGGAGAGTGCAGTCCCGCCACTCCAACCGCGTGGGGCTCCAGCGCGCGGATGCCCTCGGCGTCGAGGCGACGCAAACCCGGCACCTCGTTGGCCTGCCCGCGGCGCTCCAGCTCATCCAGACGGGCCAGCTCGGAGGCGTCGGTGGCGACGATCACCTTGCCGCACTGCTCGTAGGGGATCTCGCGCTCGGCGCAGTAGGCGTACAGCTCGCGCGCCCCGGCCACGCACAGGCGCGCCTTCAGCGAACCGGGGACGTAGTAGATGCCGGCGTGGACCACGCCCGAGTTGTGGCCGGTCTGGTGCGTGGCGAGCTCGGGCTCGCGCTCCAGGACGCACAGCGACAGCGCGGGCAGCTCGCGCGTCAGCTCGCGCGCCACGGCAAGCCCGACGATGCCGCCGCCCACCACCACCACGTCGCAACGATCGACCGTCATCATCCACACATGATGCACGTTCTCCTCACGGGCGCCTCGGGCTTCATCGGTTCGCAGCTGCTGCCGCAGCTGCACCGCGAAGGGCACGAGGTGCGCGCGCTGGCACGCGACCCGACCCGCCTGCGCCTCCCAACCACGTGGGGGGTCGAGGTGGTGCAGGGGGACGTGGTGAGCGGCGCGGGCCTCACCCGGGCGCTCGCGGGAGTCGAGGTCGCCTATTACCTGATCCACTCGATGGAGAGCCAGGGCGCCACCTCCACGAATGCGAAACCAGGCCCTCACGCGTCCTCGCCAGACCCCTCCCCCACGCGTAGCGCCTCCGCCGCGGACTTCGCCGCGCGCGAGCGCACCGCGGCGACCCGTTTTGCCAATGCCGCCCGGCGCGCGGGGGTGCGGCGCATCGTGTACCTCGGCGGCCCGCTGCCCAGCGCGCCCGCAACGGCGCTCTCGCGTCACCTCGCAAGCCGCGTGGCGGTCGAGCGAACGCTGCTGCAGGCCGTTCCCGACTCGGTGGCGCTGCGCGCCTCGATCGTGATCGGCGCGCGCTCGCGCTCGTTTCGCTTCATGGTGAGACTGGTGGAGCGGATGCCCGTGCTCGCGCTGCCCGCGTGGCGGCGCTTTCGCACCCAGCCGATCGATGCGCGCGATGTGACAGAGATGCTGGCCGCCTCGGCGCACGAGCCGGCGGTGGGGGGCCGCTCACTGGACATCGGCGGACCCGACACACTCAGCTACGGCGAGATGATCGAGCGCATCGCCGAGCTGATGCTGGTGAACCGCCCCGCGGTGGGGCTGTCGGTCAGCGTCACACCCGTCGCGGCGCGCGTGGCGGCGGCGATCGCCGGTGAGGACCCCGCGCTGATGCTGCCGCTGATGGAGAGCCTGGAGGGAGACCTGCTGCCCGCCGACGCGCGCGGCACGGCCGAGCTCTTGGGGGTGCGAGTGCACTCATTCGACTCGGCCGTGGAGCACGCGCTGGCCGAATGGGAGGCGAGCGAGCCGTTGGCGGCACGCTGACGCTCTGAGCGCCTTGGCGATAGGTTCCCACCCTCCAGCTCCCGCCGACCTTTCCCGCGCCGCGCCCCACCAATGAGCACAGTGACCGCATCGATCCAGCTCGCCGCCACCCCTGCCGAGGTGTGGAAGACGGTGATGGACCCCGCGCGCCTGGGCGACTGGGTGACCATTCACCGCCAGTTGCGCCACGCCGACGACGGTCCGCCAAGGGTGGGGTTCGAGATGGACCAACGGGTCCACCTGCGCGGCGTCAGTCTCGACGTGCACTGGCGGCTGGCGGAGTGCGAGCCCGAGCGCCACGCGGTGTGGGAGGGCAAGGGACCGGCCCGCTCACGCGCGCGCACCGAGTACACGCTCACGGCCCAGGGAGACGGCACGCGCTTTGAGTATCGCAACGAGTTCCGCGCTCCGCTGGGGCCCGTCGGAGCGCTCGCCAGCAGGGCGCTGGTAGGTGGAATGCCCGAACGCGAGGCTCACCGCACACTGGAGCGACTGGCCACCCTGCTCGACAGTTAAACTGCGTCCGCCGACGGGCGTAGCATTGCGCAGGGATGACAAGCTCTCCCAATCGTGTAAGGTAAGTGGATAAGAACGGAAATAATGATGTGGTGTACATCACATCTGCCCTAATGAACAGGACTGAAACGTGACTGACTTTCTCGACGAGAAGCGCCAGGAGATCCGCGGCCGGTTGGCGGAGCTCAAGCCGTTGGTGGATGAGTACAGCCGTTTGGAGGCGGCCGCCGCGGCGCTCGAGGGCGTCGGAGGAGCCGCTCCCGCAGCAGCCACCGCCACAGCGACCCCCGCACGCCGTGGACCGGGTCGCCCCAAGGGCAGCGGCCGCGGGCCAGGCCGTCCCAAGGGCAGCGGCCGCAAGCCAGGCCGCCCCAAGGGCAGCAAGAACGCGACTGCAACCGTCGCCGCCCCGGCAGCGGAGGCCGCCAAGGAGACAGCCACACCGGCGCGGCGCGGACGTCCGCCCGGACGCCCACCAGGACGCCCAGCGGGCCGCCCAACCACCGGCCGCAAGGCGGGACGGCGCAAGGGCAGCGGCACACGCTCAGCCGAGGCACTGGCGATCGTACGTGAGCAGCCCGGTGTCACCATCCCCGAGTTGGCGGCGCGGATGGGAATCAAGCAGAACTACCTGTACCGCGTGCTGCCCAGCCTCGAGCAGGAAAACAAGGTGGCGAAGCAGGGCCGCGGTTGGCACCCCAAGGCAGCCTAGCGGCGCCTCGTACCGAAACCGTCCGGCGGGTCGGCCCAATCAAAAGGGCCGACCCGTCCAGACACTCCGCTTCGCCCAGGTCAAGCCTCAGATCAACCCAAGCTCCTGTACCGCCTGGCGCTCTTCCTGCAACTCCTTGACGGAGGCGTCGATCTTGGCTCGTGAAAAGGGATCGATGTCGAGGCCCTGCACGATCGCCCACTCTCCCCCGCTGCACGTGCAGGGGTGACCGACGACCAGCCCCTCAGGGATGTCGTAGGAGCCGTTTGAGGCGACTCCCATCGAGACCCAGTTTCCCTCCGGTGTGCCGAGCGCCCAGTCGCGCACGTGCTCGATCGCCGCGTTGGCGGCGGAGGCGGCCGACGATGCTCCACGGGCCTCGATGATCGCGGCGCCGCGCTTCTGGACGGTGGGGATGAAGTTGTTCTCCACCCACTGCTGGTCGCCGATCGCCTCAGGGGCGGGGGAGCCGCTGACCTTGGCGTGCACCACGTCGGGGTACTGCGTGGCGGAGTGGTTGCCCCACACGCTGACGTTGGTGACATCTGCCACTCTCACACCCGTCTTGGCGGCAATCTGCGCCACGGAGCGGTTGTGGTCCAGGCGCATCATCGCGGTGAAGCGCTCCACAGGGATGTCACCGGCATGGGAGCGGGCGATCAGGCAGTTGGTGTTGGCGGGGTTGCCGACCACCAATACCTTCACGTCCTGCGCGGCGTGCGAATTCAGGGCGGCGCCCTGGGGCTTGAAGATGCCGCCGTTGGCCTCCAGCAGGTCACTGCGCTCCATGCCCTTTGCGCGCGGGCGCGCGCCCACCAGCAGCGCCACGTTGACGCCGTCGAAGGCCACCGCGGGGTCGTCGGTGATGTCGATGCCCGCGAGCAGCGGGAAGGCACAGTCGTCGAGCTCCATCGCGGTGCCCTCCGCGGCCTTCACCGCCGCGGGGATCTCCAGCAGGCTGAGGTGCACCTCGGTGTCGGGGCCCAGCATCTCGCCGGAGGCGATGCGGAACAGGATCGCGTAGCCGATCTGGCCGGCGGCGCCGGTGACGGCGACCTTTACAGGTTTACTCACTGATTCATCTCCTTACGTAGGTTCTCATCGATCGACGCAAGGAACTCCTGCGTCGTCTGCCACGGTTGGTCGGGACCCACGAGCAGGGCCAGGTCCTTGGTCATCTTGCCCTCTTCCACCGTCTCCACGCAAACGCGCTCCAGCGTCTGCGCGAACTCCCTTACCGCGGGGGTGTCATCGAGGCGCCCGCGGTGTGAGAGCCCCTGCGTCCACGCGAAGATCGAGGCGATCGGGTTGGTCGAGGTGGGCTTGCCCTGCTGGTGCATGCGGTAATGCCTTGTCACCGTGCCGTGTGCGGCCTCCGCCTCGACCGTCTGCCCGTCGGCGCTCATCAGCACACTCGTCATCAACCCGAGCGAGCCGAAGCCCTGGGCGACCGTGTCGGACTGCACGTCGCCGTCGTAGTTCTTGCACGCCCACACGTACCCCCCTTCCCATTTCAGCGAAGCGGCGACCATGTCATCGATCAGGCGGTGTTCGTAGGTGAGACCGGCCGCCTCGAACTCGCTCTTGAACTCGCTGTCGAAGACCGCCTGGAAGATGTCCTTGAAACGCCCGTCGTAGCGCTTGAGGATGGTGTTCTTCGTGGACAGGTACACCGGGTAGCCGCGGTCGAGCCCATAGCGCATCGAGGCGCGCGCGAAGTCGGTGATGGAGGCGTCGAGGTTGTACATCGCCATCGCGATGCCAGGGCTGGTGAAGTCGAAGACCTCCAGTTCCATCGGGTCGCCGCCGTCCTCGGGAGTGAAGTTCAGCGTCAACCGCCCCGCCCCCGGGATCAGCGTGTCCGTCGCGCGGTACTGGTCGCCGAAGGCGTGACGGCCGATCACGATCGGCTTCGTCCAGGTGGGCACCAGGCGGGGGATGTTGGCGATCACGATCGGCTCGCGGAAGATCACCCCACCGAGGATGTTGCGCACCGTGCCGTTGGGCGAGCGGTACATCTCCTTCAGCCCGAACTCCTCCACGCGCGCCTCGTCGGGTGTGATGGTGGCGCACTTCACCCCCACGCCGTAGCGCTTGATCGCTTGCGCCGCTTCGACGGTGATGGCGTCGTCGGTGGCGTCGCGGCTCTCGATGCCGAGGTCGTAGTACTTCAGATCGACATCGAGGTAGGGCAGGATCAGCTGCTGCTTGATGAACGACCAGATGATGCGCGTCATCTCGTCGCCGTCGAGCTCCACTACGGGGTTCTTCACCTTGATCTTGGCCATGGGGGGTCCTTGGGTAGGTCCTGCGGTGCGCGGCGATGCTATCGCGGGGGAGTAACCTTCAGTCCCATGGCCACCACCGCCCACCCGCCGCGCCAGGGCGACACTTGGCAGACCCACGAGGTTTTCAACCAGGCCCCGCCGCTGGAGGGCGTGGACGTTTTCTCCTCCAACCTCCCCCTGGTGGAGGCGCTGCAGCGCGAGGGCGGCGGCTGGGCTGCCGAGCGCGCCGCCGCGCTGGGCAAGTTCGTCGGGGGCAAGCCGCAGCAGCACTGGGGGCGGCAGGCCAACGAGAACAAGCCGGTGCTGCGCACACACGACCGCTACGGGCACCGCATCGACGAGGTCGAGTTCCACCCCGCCTGGCACCGCCTGATGGCGATGGGGGTCGAAAACGAGCTGCACTCGCTGCCCTGGACGACCGAGGAACCGGCAGGACACGTGGCGCGCGCGGGGCTGTACATGACCGCGATGCAGGCCGAGGCTGGTTTCGCGTGCCCCATCACGATGACCTTTGCGGTGGTCCCCGCGCTGCGCGCGACCCCCGCCCTGGCGGCGGAGTGGGAGCCGCTGGTGACCGCCACCACGTATGACCCGCGCCTGGTGCCCGCCGCGCGGAAGGGCAGCGCCATTTCAGGCATGGCGATGACCGAGAAGCAGGGGGGCTCGGACGTCAGAGCCAACACCACCGTCGCCCGTCCTTTAAATGGCGGGGGAGCCGGGGCGGAGTATGAGATCACCGGCCACAAGTGGTTCTGCTCGGCGCCGATGTCCGACATCTTCCTCGTGCTGGCCCAGACCGACGACGGCCTCTCCTGCTTTCTGATGCCGCGCGTGCTCCCGGACGGCACGCGCAACCCCTTCCACATCCAGCGCCTCAAGGACAAGCTGGGCAACCACTCCAACGCCTCCTCGGAGGTCGAATTCCACGGCACCTGGGCACGCATGCTGGGCGAGCCCGGCCGTGGGGTGCCCACGATCATCGAGATGGTCGGCCACACGCGCCTGGACTGCGTGATCGGCGGCGCCGCGGGCATGCGCGCGGGAGTCGTAGCCGCCACGTGGCACGCCGCGCACCGCTCGGCCTTCGGCAAGCGCCTGGTGGACCAGCCCTTGATGCGCAATGTGCTGGCCGACCTGTGCGTGGAGTCGGAGGCCGCGACGATGCTGGCGATGCGTCTGGCGCGCGCGTACGACGAAGCCGGCGCGGAGGCCGGCGCCGGGACCGACGACCTGAGCGACGCCCACCTCTTCAAGCGCCTGGCCACCGCGGTGGGCAAGTACTGGGTCTGCAAGCGCGCCCCCAACCACGCCTTTGAGTCGCTGGAGTGCCTGGGCGGCAACGGGTATGTGGAGGAGTCGGGGATGCCGCGCCTGTACCGCGAGGCGCCGCTGGCCTCGATCTGGGAGGGCTCGGGCAACGTGATGAGCCTCGACGTGCTGCGCGCGCTGGTGCGCACCCCCCGCTCGCTTGAGGTCTTCATGGCCGAGGTCGGCGAGGCCAGGGGCGCCGACGCGCGCCTGGACGCCCACGTGGGCCGGCTGATGGACCAGTTCTCAGACCCCGCCACGCTCGAGACCCGCGCCCGGCGCGTGGTCGAGTCGATGGCGCTGGCCCTGCAGGGCTCGCTGCTCGTGCGCTTCGGCGCCCCCGCCGTGGCCGACGCCTTCTGCGCCTCGCGCCTGGGCGGCGAGGGGGGCCTGGAGTACGGCACGCTGCCGGCCGGCAGCGACTTCGAGGCGATCATCGAGCGCGGCCGCCCGCAGGTGTAAGACTTCACTCAGACACCACCCCCGACGCCCACGGCCAGCCGCCCAACGAACCTCTTGTCAAGCCGCGCCGCGCGCGGGTGAACCGACCGGCCAAGACGCAACTCCTCCTACCATGAGAACCATGCGCTTTCGCAGCTCATTCCAGCTGGCCCGCGTATTTGGCATCCGCATCGGCGTGGGCGCCAGCTGGTTCTTCGTGCTGTTCCTCTACATCTTCCTGTTCACCCCCTACTTCCACGAAGTGCTGGGGGGCTCGCACACCACCGCCTACCTGGTGACGGTGGCGAGCGTGCTGTCGCTGTTCGTGACGCTGATCATGCACGAGCTGGGCCACGCGCTGGTGGCGCGCCGCAACGGGCTGCAGGTCCTGGGCATCGAGCTGTGGGCCTTCGGCGGCATCACCCGCACCAGCGGCGCGATCGAGGGGCCCGGACCGGAGTTCCGCGTGGCGGCGGCCGGCCCCGCCGTGACGCTGGCGGTGATCCTGCTCAGCGTGGCCGCCGGGGCGGCGCTCGTGAACAACCGCCACTTCTTCGAAGTGGCGGTGGGCAGCGGCGGCGTGCACAGCACCCCCGCGGTGGTGTGGCTCAGCTGGGTGGCCACGCTGAACATGCTCGTCCTGATCCTGAACCTCGTGCCCGCCTTCCCGCTCGACGGCGGCCAGATGGCGCACGCCGCGATCTGGCGGCTGACGGGCGACCGCAACCGCGCCACGCGCGCCACCGGGCGCACCGGCCAGGGTTTCGCGATCCTGCTCGGCGCGGGCGGGCTGGCGCTGCTGGGACTCTACGGCGGCATCGGCGGCATCGCGCTGCTGTTCATCGGCGTGTTCATCTACCAGGGCGCCTCGCTGGCCGTCGCGCAGGGCTCGATGGGCCAGCGCATCCAGGGGCTGACGGTCGCCGACGTGATGGACTCCGAGCCCGTCACGATCCCCGCCGAGCTGCGCCTGATCGACGCCCAGGAGCAGTTCTTCGGGCGCTACCGCTGGCCGTGGTTCGCCGTGGTGGACCCCGCGCGCCACTTCCTCGGCGTGGTGCGCTCCGAGCGCCTGGACGCGGAGATCGCCGCCGGGCGCCCCGCCCTGCAGGTGGTGGACGTGCTGGAGGAGAACCTGCCGGTGCGCATCGACGAGGAGGAGCCGCTGGAATCGCTGCTGCGCTCGGAGGGCCTGGGTCGCCTGGGCGCGATGGTCGCCGTCGACGGCGACGGGGTCCTGCAGGGCGTCATCACCGTCGCCCAGATCCGCCAGGCGCTGCGCCCCGCCACCGGCCTCTGAGCGCCGCGGCACCTGCCGAGGCCGCCGGTATATAGAGTTGCGGCCCTCCCCCTCCTCACTTTCGACCAGAGAACAATGCCCTCATACGACGTCCTCATCATCGGCGCCGGTCTCGCAGGCCAGCGCGCCGCCCTCGCCGCCGCCCAGGCCGGCTCCAGCGTGGCGATCCTCAGCAAGGTGCACCCCGTGCGCTCGCACTCGGTGGCCGCCGCCGGGGGGATCAACGCCGCGATCTCGATCGCTGACGACTGGCGCTCGCACGCCTATGACACCGTCAAGGGCTCGGATTTCCTCGGCGATCAGGACGCGATCGAGATCATGTGCTCACAGGCGCCGCACGAGGTGATGCACCTGGAGCACATGGGCGTGACCTTCCACCGCAACGAGAAGGGCGAGCTGGACCTGCGCGCGTTCGGCGGCGCCTCGATGAAGCGCACCGCCTACGTCGCCGACATCACCGGGCAGGCGATCCTGCACGTGCTCTACGAGCAGCTGATGAAGCACCACGAACAGGTCGACCGCTACGAGGAGTGGTTTGTCACCTCGCTCTTGCGCGACGACGCCGGCGCGTGCTGCGGGGTCGTCGCGCGCGACGTGCGGAGCGGCCGTATGGAGGTGTTCGCGGCCAAGAACACGATCCTGGCGAGCGGCGGCGCGGGACAGGTCTACAGCCCCACCACCAACGCGCTGATCGTCACCGGCGACGGCATCGCCCAGGCCTACCGCCTCGGCGCGCCGCTGATGGACATGGAGATGGTGCAGTACCACCCCACCACGCTTGTCGAGAACGGCCTCTTGATCACCGAGGGCGCGCGCGGCGAGGGCGCGGTGCTGTTGAACTCCGAGGGCGAGCGCTTCATGGAGAAGTACGCCCCCAACAAGCTGGACCTCGCCTCGCGCGACGTCGTCTCGCGCGCCGAGCAGACGGAGATCCTGGAGGGCCGCGGCGTGGGGGTGAACGGCGAGGGCATCTACCTCGATATCACCAAGGTCCCGCGCAAGCGCACGCTGGAGGCGCTGCGCGAGATCGTCAACATCGGCAAGGATTTCGCCGGCGTGGACATCACGCGCGAGCCGATCATGATCCGCCCCGGCCAGCACTACATCATGGGCGGCGTGAAGACCGACATCGACGGCGCCACTCAGATCCCGGGGCTGTACGCGGCCGGCGAGGTCGCCTGCGTCTCGGTGCACGGCGGCAACCGCCTGGGCGCCAACTCGCTGCTGGACACGCTGATCTTCGGCCGCCGCGCCGGCGAGCACGCCGCGGCGCGCGCCGCCTCGATGCCGCTGCCCAGCGTCTCCGACGCGCAGCTGCGCGCGGACGTGGCGATGATCGACGGGCTGATCGCGCGGCCGCGCGGTGCAGGCACCGGCGGCCCGACCCCGCGCAGGGTCTCGGAGATCAAGGCCGAGCTGGGCGAGACGATGAACCAGTACGTCGCGGTCTACCGCGAGCAGGCCGGGCTGGAAAAGGCGCTTGACGTGGTGCTGCGCCTGCGCGAGGACTCAGAGCGCTCATACATCGACGACCGCGGGACAGTATTCAACCAGGACGTGCTCGGCGCGATCGAGTTGGGCTACATGCTCGACTGCGCGCAGGCGATCGTCGTGGCGGCGCTGGAGCGCAAGGAGTCACGCGGCGCGCAGTTCCGCACCGACTTCCCCGCGCGCAACGACGAGCAGTGGCTGAAGCACATCGACGTTACCCTCAACGGCGACGGGCCGGGCGTGACGTACTCGCCGGTGACCATCACCCAGTGGCAGCCCGAGGAGAGGAAGTACTGATGGCCGAGACCCACCGTCCACCCGAGGCGTTCACGCTGAAACTGCGCCGCTTCGACCCCGAGTCCGGCGACGCCCCCTATTGGGACGAGCACACGATCGAGCTGGAGCCCCACCGCTCGGTGCTGGAGGGCATCCTGCAGGCCAAGGCCCGCTTCGACGGCTCGATCGGCATCCGCTGCTCCTGCCGCGCCGCGATCTGCGGCTCGTGCGGGGTGAAGATCAACGGCGAACCGGGCCTCGCCTGCCACACCCACCTCGACCACGCCCGCGCGAGCTCGCCCGACGGGACCATCGAGGTGGAACCGATGGGCAACATGCCCGTGATCAAGGACTTGGTGGTGGACATGGACGCGGTGCACTGGAAGAAGATCCAGCGCGTCACGCCCTGGCTGCTGGCCAAGCAGCCCGTGCCCGAGCGCGAGTACCTGGTGGGGCGCGAGAACATGGTGGACGTCACCCAGTCGATGGCCTGCATCCAGTGCGGGGCCTGCGTCTCGGACTGCCTGGCGATGGAGGTGGACCCCGGCTTCATCGGCCCGGCCGCGCTGGCCAAGGCCTACCGCTTCGTGGGGGACCCGCGCGACGCCGAGCGCAACGAGCGCCTGCTCGACCTCGCCCAGGACCCCCAGGGGATCTACGACTGCACGCACTGCTTCAAGTGCGTGGAGGCTTGCCCCAAGGGCGTGAACCCGATGGGCCAGATCATGCGCCTGCGCCGCATCGCCGGCGCCGACGAGCACATCGTCGACCAGAACAACGGCTACCGCCACGAGCACGCCTTCGTGAAGAACATCCGCAAGAACGGGCTGCTGCACGAGACCGACCTGGTGCCCGACTCCTACGGCGGCAAGTTCCACCCCCGCGCGATCCCCGAGCTGATCGCCGGGATGCCCACCGCGATCCGCGGGCTGCTGCGCGGCAAGATGACGCTCTCGAAGATCCTCAGGCACCCCCACAAGGCGCCCAAGCCGGTGAAGAAGTACTTCGATGAGATCGACTCAAAGCCCGAGCGCTACGAGTTGAACCTGTATGTGACGGGGTACGACGAGGACGACGAGCCCACTCTGGCGGGGGCCGCGGCCCCAGGGGGCGCGAACGGCGAAGGGAGCACACCATCATGAAGGTCGCCTACTGGCCCGGTTGCGTGAGCCGCGGCTTCACCCCCGAGCTGCACGGCTCGATGGCCGCCGTCGCGCCGCTGCTCGACATCGAGCTGGTCGAGCTGGACCGCGCCAACTGCTGCGGCGCGGGCGTGATCGCCGAGCACAACCAGGAGCTGGCGGACACGCTCAACGCGCGCACCTTCGCGCTGGCCCAGCAGGTGCAGGGAGCGGAGCTGATGATGAACATCTGCTCCACCTGCCAGGGCGCGCAGAGCGAGTGCCAGGAGCGCCTGGACGCCAACGCGGAGTACCGCGCGCACGTCAACCAGACGATCTCCGCGGAGGGGCTGAGCTACGAGAAGGGTCTGACCAACAAAAACTTCCTGTGGCTCCTGGTCGAGGAGCTGGGCCTGGACAACCTGCGCGAGCGCGTCAAGCGCCCCCTGACGAACCTCAAGGTGGGGCCCTTCTACGGCTGCTACATCGTGCGCCCTCGCGACCGTCTGGGCATCGACGCGGAGCACCCCCGCGACCACTACCTGGCGCAGGTGATCGAGGCGCTGGGCGGCACCGTGATCGCCTACGCCGGCGAACGCAAGTGCTGCGGCTTTCCGATCATCACGATGAACAAGGAGGCCTCGCTCAAGCAGGCCGGCACACACTTGGGCGACGCCAAGGACGCCGACGCCGACTGCCTGGTGACGCCCTGCCCGCTGTGCCACCTGAACCTCGACCTGCAGCAGCCCCTCGCCGCCAAGGCCGTGGGGCGCGAACTGGAGATGCCGGTCCTGCACCTCCCCCAGCTTGTGGGCCTGGCGCTGGGGTTGGACCCCAAGGAGCTGGGTATGCAGCGCCACATCGTGCGACCGACGTCGGTGATCGACTGGTCCACGGCCGTCGTTGGTGCAGCCGCATAAGCTGCGCAGCGTGAAGATCCTCACCATCGTCGGCAACCGCCCCCAGTTCATCAAGGCCGCGGCCGTGTCGGGGCTGCTGCGAGAGGAGCACGAAGAGCGGCTGGTGCACACCGGGCAGCACTACGACGACGCGCTCTCCACCGTGTTCTTCACCGAGCTGGGGCTGGCGAGGCCCGACCGCGAACTGGGGATCGGGGGCGGCTCCAACACCTCGCAGACAGCGCAGATGCTGGGCGCGCTGGAGGGGCTGCTCGGCGCCGAGCGCCCGGACGCCGTGCTGGTCTACGGCGACACCAACTCGACGCTCGCCGGCGGACTGGCCGCCGCGCAGGCGCACATACCGGTCGTGCACGTGGAGGCTGGGATGCGCTCATACGACCGCAGCATGCCGGAGGAGCTGAACCGCGTGCTGACCGACCACCTGAGCGATCTCCTGCTGTGTAGTTCACAGACCGCCGCGGAGAACTTGGCGCGCGAGTCGGTCGCAGGCCATGCAGAGGTGGTGGGCGACGTGATGGTGGACGTGGCGCTGCGCTGGCAGCCGCGCGCGCGCGAGCAGGTCGAGCAGGTGGCGCCCGAGCACGGAGTCCGCCCGGGCGAGTACGTGCTGGCGACAGCGCACCGGGCCGGCAACGTCGATGAGCAGCAGCGATTGGCCAAGCTGGCGGCACTGCTCCAGGCCGTGGCGGAGTGGGCGCCGGTGGTGTTCCCCGTGCACCCCCGCACGCGCGAGCGCCTGCACGCCGCAGGGCTGTGGGCACAACTGGAGAACACTGCGGGAATGCACCTGACAGGACCGGCTGGGTACGCGGAGTTCACGGCGCTGCTGTGCGGCGCGCGCGCGGTGGCAACCGACTCGGGGGGCGTCCAGAAGGAGGCGTACCTTGCCGGGGTGCCCTGCGTGACGCTGCGAGCCAACACCGAGTGGGTTGAGACCGTGCAGTGCGGCTGGAACACGCTCGTGGACCTCGACGCGCAGGCGGCGCTGAGAGCGCTTGCGCAGGAGCCGCCGGCAGAGCGCCCGCAGCTGTACGGGGACGGGCACGCGGCGGAGCGCTGCGTGGCGGCGATCGGGCGGATGTCGTGACCACCCTCGGCGTCGTGGGCCTCGGCTACTGGGGCCCAAACCTGGCGCGGAACTTCGCGGGACTGCCCGACTGCGAGGTGAGCTGGTTGTGCGACGCCTCCGAGGAGGCGCGCGAAAAGGTGGCGCGCAGCACCCCCGGCGCCCGCCAGAGCGAGAACCTGGACGAGCTGCTGGCGGACCCCGAGCTCGACGCGGTGGTGCTGGCGACCCCGGTGCCAACCCACGCGGAGTTGGCGACACGAACGCTGCGGGCGGGCAAGCACTGCTTCGTGGAGAAGCCGCTGGCCACCACGGTGGCCGATGCCGAGCGCGCCGTGGCCGCGGCCGTGCAGGCAGAAAGAACCCTGATGGTGGGTCACCTGCTGGAGTATCACCCGGCCGTGACGCGCCTGAAAGAGATGGTCTCGCAGGGGGAGTTGGGCGAGATGTATTACCTCTACGGAAACCGCGTGAACCTGGGCAAGATCCGCGCGGACGAGAACGCGCTGTGGAGCCTGGGGGCACACGACGTGTCGGTCGTGCTGCACCTCTTGGACGAGGAGCCGCAGGAGTGCGTGGCGCACGGCCGCTCGTATGTGCGCGCGGGCGTGGAGGACGTGGTGTTCTGCTACCTGCGGTTTCCCTCCGGGACCGTCGCGCACCTGCACCTCTCCTGGCTCGACCCCCACAAGGAGCGGCGCCTGACCGTCGTCGGGGCGAAGCGGATGGCGACCTTCGACGACATGCAGATCGAGGGCAAGCTGACCGTCTACGACAAGGGGTTCGACGAGGACAGCAACAGCTGGGGCGAGTACATCGCACGCTCGGGCGACATCTTCTCCCCCCGCATTCCCAACACAGAGCCCCTGCGCCTGGAGTGCGAGCACTTCGTGCAGTGCGTGCGCAACGGAGAGCGGCCCCGCTCGGACGGACAGAGCGGCCTGCGCGTGGTGCGGGTGCTGGAGCGCTTGCAGCACTCACTGGAGAAAGATACTTAAGGGGCGCTCGCACAGTAGGATTCGCTGGCCAGGCCGAACAACAGCTCCACAACCTGAAGATCCTCAAAACCGAGCCAGGAGGACGGGATGAGCCAGGAAGAGGCCAATCAGATCGTACGCGAGGCGCAGCGACTGCGACGCACGCGCCGTGCGCTGAAGCTCGGGCTGCCGACAGCGGCGGCCCTGGGCGCGGGGGCCGCGCTCGCGGTGGGGGCAATCCCCGGCAGCGGCGGGGTGATCACGGGGTGCTACGCGGGTCCGGCGGGCGCCACCGTCGATTACACGAACAGCGAGGGCAGCACCTTCGCCACCGAGGCCCCGGGCGCGCTGCGCGTGGTCGACCCGAGCCTGCCCCACACCCTCGGCGGCGCAGTGGGTGGCCCCAACTCCATCCCCAACCCGGCGGCGGTGTGCGAGCCCGAACCGCAGGAGACGCAGATCACCTGGAGCCAGCAGGGCCCGCCCGGACCCCAGGGGCCCGCCGGCCCTCAGGGCCCCGGCGGCGGCCAGGGCGCGGCGGGCGGTCAGGGCGCCGCCGGAGCGCCGCTGATCGGCGGCACCGACTTCGGGCTGAGCAACCCCGCCGGCGGCACCTTCCTCAAGCTCGACGGGATCGACGGAGCCGCGACCGACAAGTACCACAAGGACGACATCCAGATCGACTCCTTCTCCTTCGGCGCCAGCCAGAGCGCACAGACGAACGGCAGCGGGGCCGGCGCCGGCAAGGTGTCGATCGGGTCGTTCACCATCACCAAGACGCTGGACAGCGCCTCACCACTGCTGTTCCGGGCGGCGGGCGCGGGCACGGAGATCAAGGAAGCGGTCCTGTACTTCGCCCACAAGGCCGCGGGCAAGGAGCAGAACTACCTCGAGTTCAAGTTCACCGACGTGCTCGTCTCCAGCATCCAGGATGGACAGTCCTCCAGCGACAAGCTGCCGACCGAGGAGGTGACGTTCAGCTTCCGCCAGGCCGCCGAGACGCTGATCCAGACCGACAAGGGCATCGGGGGCAGCGAGACCCTGAACTACAACATCGGCGCGAACCTCAAGAGCTAATCGACGCCTACGACAGCCTCGCCTACCCGGGGTACGCCCACCCCGCGACGAACCCGGCGCGGCTGGAGGTCGTGGCCCGCCTGTTCGGCCTGAACCCAGCCCCCGCCAGCGCCGCGCGCGTGCTGGAGCTGGGCTGCGGCGACGGCGGGAACCTGCTGTCGCTGGCGCAGACGCTGCCGGGCGCAAGCTTCGTGGGAATGGACGCGGCGGCCAGCGCGATCGAGCGCGGCGAGGCGCTGGCGGCCGCGGCGGGGCTACAGAACGTGCAGCTGCGCGTGGGCAACCTCGAAGAGCTGCCCGAGGAAGCGTGGGAGGCCTTCGATTACGTCATCTCCCACGGGGTGTACTCGTGGATCCCGCCCCGCGCGCGGGTCGGGCTGCTGGCAGGGATGCGCCGCCACATGGCGCCCGAAGGCGTGGGGTACGTCAGCTACAACGCCTACCCGGGCAGTCATCTGCGCGACATGGCGCGCGACATCCTCGGCTACCACGTGCGCGGCATCGAGGACCCCCAGCAGAAACTGGCGGCGGCGCGCGAGCTGATGCAGACCATCGTCGCGATCGAGGCGCCCTCCCCCTACGCGCAGGTGCTGCGCGAGCACATGGAGCGGATGCTGCGCTACAGCACCGCACTGCTGTTCCACGACGACCTGGCGGAGGTCGCCACACCGTTCTACTTCCACGAGTTCATCGCCCACGCCAACCATCACCAGCTGGCCTTCCTGAGCGAGGCGGACATGTTCGAGAGCCAGATGCGCGAGGTGCCGGAGAGCGCGGGGCGTTTGATGGAGGAACTGGGGGAGGACGCTGTGGCGCGCGAGCAGTACCTTGATTTCTTCAAGAACCGCATGTTCCGCCAGACGCTGCTGTGCCACGCCGCGGCGCCCGTTAACCGTGAGTTGGATGTGGGCCAGGTGGGGCGTTTTGCGGTTAGCTCGCAGGCGCGGGTGGGGGAGCGGGAGGACAGCGGCGAGCCCGCCCTGACGTTCACCACCCCCCAGGGCTTCTCGATGAGCACAACCGAGCCTCTGGTGCAGGCGGCGATGCACGCCCTGGCCCGGGCGTGGCCCGCCGCGGTGCAGTTCGGCAAACTGCTGGAGGAGGCCACGAAGGCCGCCGGACCACAGACGCCGCGCGAGCTGGTGGCAGAGCGCCTGCGAGGAGTGCTGCTGCAGGCGTACCTGGCGCGCATCGTGGTGCTCCAGACAGCCCCGCCACCGCTCAGCGCGCAGCCGGGCGAGCGCCCGCGGGCAAGCCCCCTGGCCCACGCGCAAGCCGCCGCGGGCAGGCCGGCGGTGAGTTCGCTGCTGCACGCGAACGTGCGTCTGGAGGGCGAGCTGGAGCCGCGACTGCTGGTGCTGCTGGACGGCACACGCGACAGGGAGGCGCTGTGCGCGGAGCTGGCCGAGGAGAAGCCGCAGCGCGATCAACTGGCGGCGCAGGTGGACACGGCGCTCCTACGATTCGCCTCGCTGGGGCTGCTGCAGGACTGAGCTATGCGCGCCGCCGGACGCGAGCCCTGCGGGCTTTGTGGGCCTTCTTCTTGGGCTTGCCGCGCTTCCTGACCTTGTGGTGTTTTTTGGGCGTGGGCTTGGGGTATTTGACCGGCGGAAAGACAGGCGTGGGAATCAGGCCGGGCGTGATCGGCTGGACGATCCCCGTGGGGATCGTGGCAGTGGTGAAGGTGCGGTCCGGCCCTTCGCTTACACCGGCTGAATTGAAGGCCAGCAGCCGGTAGTGGTAGACGCGCCCGGGCTGCAGGCCGCCGACTTCCTGCGAGACGTGGGGGTCGCTCGATTCGGGCCCGAGGTTGCCGAAGAGGGCGGTGCTGTAGATCACCGTCCCCCCCGCCTCGAAGCCGATCTCGAACTCATATGTCGTCGCCAACCCCTCCGCGTAGACCAGGCCTTCGAGGGTGGCGCCGTTGGCGCCGACCGCCACTGCCGGTCCGGTGCTGACGATCGGCAGTTCGGCGGGCGGGGCGCCCGCCGGGGGCGTGCGGAAGATCTCGTCTTCGCCGACGGTAGTGCCGCCGGCATTCGTCGCGATCAGCGCGAAGTGGTAAACAGTGCCGGGCTGCAGGCCGCCTGGCGGAGAGGAGGCCTGCTCGACCGCCACGGGCGTGGTGCCGCAGCCTTCCGCGGAGCCTTCGCCGCCGCAGCCGATCCCCACGCCGGGGAGCGACTGGGTGTAGTCGTGCGCCTTCAGGCCGTAGGCGAAATGGTAGGTGGTGCTGCCGTGGTTGGGGTTCACCACGCCGTGGAAGACAGCGCCTTCGGTGCTGACTTCGGAGGCGGTGGGCGGAGATTCGTTGACGATCGGGGGCAGCGGGAGGGTTTCGAAGGTGCCGTCGGGGCCGTGGTTGACCGCACCGTGGGCGCCGGCTTCGGTGTCGGTGGCGCTGATGCGGCAGTGGTAGGTGCTGCCGGGCGTCAGACCTTCGACGTGCGCGGATACGGGCATGAAGCCGGTCCCGGAGAGTTCGCCGCCCGTCTGGTGTTCGTAGCCCGAGAGACCGTATTCGATCGTGTACGACGCGCCGGCCTCGCCCAGCGGGTTGACTTCGCCGGCGAGCGTCGCTGCTTCGGCCGTCACTGCGGACACCTGGCACGTGCCCTTGATGTCGGGCAGGACGATCGGCTTGATCACGAACGCGCTGACGTCCTCGTTGCCGGCGTCGGTCGCGTAGATCGTGTGGGTCGCGCTGTCCACCGCGACACCCAGAGATTCGCTGAGGATGCCACCGCCGAATTCGCTGCCGAATTCCAGTTCCCCCAGGCCCAACGACAGATACTCGGTCAGCTGGGAGCCAAAATCGACATAGAGGTTGGCCGTGGAGTCATCGACCGCAACAGCCGTCGCATTCTTCGCGATGCTCTCTTCGGATGCAACTCCACCCGTGAGGCTGCTGCGCTTCAGCTCGCCGGCCCCGTGTTCTTCGCCAGAGAAATCCTGGACGAAGATGTCGCCGGTCGGGTCGACAGCCACACCGGAGGGGTGTCCCGATAGCAGGTTGGCTTCGGTGCCCTTGACCTGCATGACACCCCTGCCGGCGCTGTCGAACTCGTCGATCGCGCCTCTTTCCGGTTCGAAGCTGGCGATATACACGTTGCCCTGGACGTCAACTGCGGCGCCCAGCGGGAAGATGAAGTGTTCTCCGGGAGCACCACCACTGGAGTGGCACGCTTCTTCGCCCGGGCCATACCAGCCGTTGAGCTGGCAGACGTATTTGTACGCCGCTGGTCCCGTGCGTTCGAACTTGTCGACCACGCCGTGCTTGCCATCGCTGACGTAGACGTCCCCGAACGACGGGCTGGCGGAGTCGTTGTTGACCGCGACACCGGCCGACACGCTTCCGAATTCAAACGTTTCGCTCCCCGTGCCCGTCAACGTTCCCAGCACGCTGCCGCCTTCCGGCCCGAAGACGTCCACCACGTTTGCCGAACCACCGTCGGCGACGAGCACTTCCCCTGTCGTCTCGTTGACCGCGATACCAGTGGGATGTGAGAACAGAGAGGGCGGACCAAAGGGCGAATAGCTGGCCGGTTCAAAGGCGTCCCTTTCAAGCGCGCTGGCGGGAGCGGCCCATACAAGCAGTGCAGCCAGCATCGCGCTGAGCACGGCGAGTCGCCTCAGGACGCGCATCGCGCTCACCTGCCCCCCTCATGTCCGGCGCGCAGGCCGGCCGCGGCGGCCCTCTTCGCCCGCGTCTTCGCCTTGCGGGCCTTCTTGGCCTTCGGGCACCCTGTGACTGTGATCTTGGTGCTCTGCTTGATCTGTGCCCCGTTCTGTCCGGTAATCGTCGTCGGCATCACGAGGGCGGTGTTGCAGAGGCTGCCCTTGGCGCTGGCCGGCAGCGTCGCCGCGAGCGCTGAGTGGGGCCCCTCGGGGAAGCTCAGCTCGACGCTGCTGAGTGGGACGTCGGGGATGTTGGCGAACGTGCTGCTTGTGACCCCGCTCTTGGAGATGTAGATCGACGCGGTCTGGTCGACCCTGACGCCGTCGCCCTGCAGCAGCAGCACCAGGTCGGGGAACGCCGCGCCGCCGTGCGAGACCAGGTACATGGGCCCGCTCACGGGCACCGGCAGCACCGGCGTGGTGGCCTTGGCGATCCCGATCAGCGAGCCCGCGGGGCACGCCGCAGGGTTGGCTTCGAACGTGGCGGCCAGACAGGCCTGCTGGATCGTCGTCAGCCGCGCCGGCAGCTGCTTGGGCAGGACGACCGCAACCGACTTGATGTTCGCCTGCCCCGGCTTGTAGGTCACCTTCGCGAGCAGGCTCGCCCCGTTGCTCTTCGAGGTCCTGGCCTGGCTTGCGACCGTGAGCTTGGGGCTGAACGGCAGCGCCCGGCAGTTCGCCGCCGTGAACGGGTTCGAGACGTGCGCGAGCGCGCCCTGCGCGCCGGCCACCGTCACCGCGATCTGCTGGGTATGGCAGCCGGTGGGGTTGAACATGAAGTCGGGCCGGTTGACGCTCACGTTGACCGTCTGGATGCGCAGGGGAACGCCGTCGATGATCTGCGGCAACGGGTCGGTCGTGATCGTCAGCGCGCTGGTGTTGGGGTCGACCGTGATCGCGCTGCGCACGACCACCACACCTAGATCGAAGGGGCCCGCAACGGCGGGCACGACGACGCTCAAGCCGAACGGCGCGCCCCGGTAGCTTTCGGTCAGGTACACGCGGCCGGTGATCCAGAAGGGGTGGGAGCCCGCGCCCGCGGCGACCGTGGTCGTGCCGATTTCACTCGCCGCGGGGCACGTGCCCTGCGCGGCCTGCGGTTCGCGGCACAGCGGCACGCTGGAGAGCATCCCCAGCAGGCCCGGCGGCGTGGTGACGCTCAGCTGCGAGAGGTACTGCTGGCGATCGGCCCTGGCGATCGTCAGCGTGAAGGGGCTGAAGGCGCCCGCGGTAGGGTTTGTCGTCTCCGCAACGAGCGACGGGGTGAGCGGCAGCGTTGCGGGACAGGCGCCCCCCGCGCCGTCCCAGTCCACGTCGAAGAACGGCGAGGCGACGACGTCGGGCGTCGTGGGCGAGCTCCACGCCGAGAGGTCGCCGATCGTCGTTGCGGGACCGCAGGCCTGCGGGTTGGCCAGCGCGGCGCGCGGGCCGCCGTCGAAGTGCAGCTTGAACGCGCTGAACGGCAGCTGCGGATTTTCCTGAAAGGAGGCGGTGATCTGCCCTGTGGAGGGGTTCACCGAAGTGCTCCCCGCAAGCTTCAGCACGGCGCCCGATCCCGCCGCTTCCACATAGATGCCGAAGAGCGTGCCGTTGGCCGCATCGGCTTCGCTGCATGGTGCCTGGCCGGTTCCGCCGCAGCCGGGCTGCGCAAGATACACGTGGCCCTCCAGCGGGCTTGTCAAGAGCGGCGTGGAGATTTCCACCGTACCGATCGTCGAAGCGGCCGGGCAGTGACCCGGCGCAGTGTGAGAGAGCCCGTCGTCGTAGGGGCTCGAGTTCCCGCCAGGGCCCCCGTGACCTTCACCCAGTTCGGTCGCTTCCGGGTCGCCCAGATCTTCACCGGCCACGCCCGTATCTTCGCTGCCCAGGTTGATCCCTTCCGGGCCGCTGGCCGCGCAGGCCCGCAGACCGTCGGCAGCCGATGGGGAGACCGAAACGCCGGCCGGCAGCGTCACGGTGGCGTCCCTCAGCTCCGGAGTGCCGGGTGTGAACGCGCTTTCGTACTGGGGGTTGGCGACTTCGAAAGTGTAGCCGGAGGGCTCGTCCGACCGAGTGGTTTCCGGCGCGACCGACAGCGTCGGCTGGAACTGCAGCATGTTGCAGCCCGTTACCTGGGGGTAGGAGACCGCTTCCCTGGTCTGGTATTCATCGGGGTGTTCCCACGTGTCCACTTCGACCGTGGCGGACAGGGAACCAGCCGAGCAGTCCACCGGGTTGGTGAAGAACGGCGTCGAGGAGTGCGATCCGCCATCCTCTTCAGCGGGATCGCCAAAGAACAGCAGCGAGACGCCGATCGTCTGCAGGTTGGGTATCCCGGGCACCGTAACGCGTAGCCTGTAGCTTGACCCGATACGCACGGAACTCGCGTACATGATGACCATCTTGCCAAGATAGGTGAAGCCGAACTCAGCGGGAAAGCCGGGCTCTGGCACCATGTTGTACACAGCCGATGTCTGGCTGCCTTCCAGCGATTCCGAGGCGCGAAAGGCCCCCGGGGATGCCTCGAATACGACCTCGCCGATCCTGCTCTCGCGGGGGCACGACGTTTCGTCGTTGCCCTCGATCAGAGCATACAAGGGACACTTGGGGAGCGCCTGGGGATCGCCAACAAAGCCAGGTGGCAGGTCGACGATCACGTCCTTGACTTCTTCGGGCGGCCTGTAGATGATCTTCCCTCCCAGCACTTCCCTGTTCTCACTGCTGAAGTCAAGGCTCGTTAAGAGCGCGTATGGATGCCCTCCCGCCTGGATATCCGGCGCGCCGGCGCGATCAAACGGCTGCAGCGAGAAGTCCTCGATCCTGAACGGTGCCGGGTTGGGGTTGATCGCTGTCTGTTCTTCGGTCACAACCGCGGGCGCCCCGCCACCGGAGGCGGACGCTGAATTGGGCACGCTCAGCACTCCCATTTCTTCGATCTTACTCACGACGCTCACCTGGATTTGCACCAACAGCGTGTCGCCCGCCGACACTCCGCCTTCGTCGACGCAGCGCAGCGGGATCTTGCTGCACACCAGGTCCGGGACACTAGAACTCTTTGTAAGATCGAATCCTTCGATCGCTAGCGCACGCACACCCAGCGGCAGCGTGTCGGTGATCGTCGTCCCCGGAGCGGCTTCCGCACTGCCAACATTGGTCACGACCAGCGAGTAGCTGTCGCAAACCTGGGCTCCGCCTGCTCCTGTTTCGCACCTCGCATCGTTGACCGAGGAGAAGTCCGTCGGCTGCGCGAGCGAGCGGATCGACCAGCCCGGCCCAGCCGGCGCGGCGACCGCGCTCGAACCGAACGACAGCGGAGCGGCGAGCAGCACGAGCGTCGTGGCGAGCAGGCTCTCGGCGAAGTGAGCGCCGATGCGCTTCAGCTTCGTCGTCATCGTGCAGCGCTCCCACGAGTCTGGCCGGACAGCCCCACCTTGCTCGCGCGACGACCGGCCTTGGCCCTCGCCTTCCTCCTGACTTTCGCCCTCCTCCTGACCTTCGGTTTCGGCTTCGGCTTGGCCTTGGACTTCACCGGTGCAGCGACGGGCAGCTGACTTTCTTCTTCGACCTGGGTCGCGCTCCCGCCGAGCGCCGGGCAGCGCCGGCGTGGCGCTGAGCGGACCATCGCAAGCTTCTTCAGTGCAACCGAGCGGAGCGGAGGGCGTCGGGAATCCGCCATCCACACGCGCGTCGTAGATGTCCTGCTGGGTGTCGCCGTCCTCGGGGATCAGCGAGTCGTCGGTGAAGAAGAACACGTCGTCGCCCGACGGGTCCGAGCCGATCAGCGAGGTGCCCGGGGCGCCGTTGACGACCGATGTGTCGTGCCCGTCCGAGAGCAGATACACGCTTCCATCCCTGTACTCGTAAACGTTCGGAACGGCCTGGCCGAGCAGATCGGGCTGGTCGGCCAGCGCGTGCAGCGTGAGGGCATCGGGGCTCTCGAAGAACACGGCGCCATCTTCGGGCGCCAGCGTGCCCGCGGCAATCGCTGGAGAGTCAGCGGTGACGTAGGGCGGCGCCGCGGGGAACCTGCCGACGATCGTGGAGCCTGCGACGGGCGCGCGATCGTCGTCGTTGTAGCCGCCCTGCCCGATCGAGGCGCGCACAAGGCCACCCGTGGCGGCGTCGTACTGGAAAACCTGCGACTTGCCGCCGATGAGGCCTTCGTCCGTCAAGTCAGCCACACTGGCGAACACCAGGAACTGCCCGTCCTGAGAGGCCATCACCGGTCGGTTGTCGGCGTGAGCCCAATCCGACCCGTCTCCTCCTGAGCCGGGGCATTGCGCAACACCATGCACGGAACCCGATTCTTCCTTGCCGGAACAGAGCTCGCCGACGAACATCGTTTCGCCTGTCAGCGTGTCGTGCACGTACAGGTTGTCCGCCCCCGACACAGCGCGGCTCCCGACGCTGTTGGGCGCGTCCGTCAGGACGCCCTTGGCCACGAAGTAGACATGCGACCCGTCCTCGGAGATACGCGCGACCCCCTGCACCCTCGCACCTTCGGGTTCGCTGCTGCCGCCAGACACCAACAGAAGCCTGTGGGCGCCACCGGGCTCGAATTCATACTCGTACAGGTTGCAGCCGCCGGGGCCGGTCGTGAGCGAGCAGCTCTTGACAGCACTGTCCGCGCTGTTTTCATCCTCGCTCGCGCCTTCCACGCCCGGCAGCTTCTGCGTGCTGGTGAAGAAGACCTTCGAACCATCCTGCGAGGCGCCCTCGAAGTTCGCATCCGCGCAGGGAGGCGAGGGAGCGGCCGAGCAGTAGGCGATCGATGGCTCTGAGACCGCGGTCGTTGCGAAGCCTTCCGGTTCCACTTCTTCCCTCGCAAACAGCTCGTCGATCAGCGGTGCTTCCCCGTCGCATGCCGGTTCCCCGGCACGAACTTCGTCCTTGCCGACCGCTGTGAAGAAGATCCTGGCGCCGCTAGCGGAGATCGCGTTGTACAGCGACCCTGCCGCACCGCCCTGCTCGCCGGCCACACGTTCTTCGGACCCGCTGGACCCCAACCGCGTGCCGCACTGGCTCACCAGTTCTTCGCTCCCCCGACCCCCACTCACACCCACGAGCGACGGTTCTTGCTGATCCGCACCGACATACTCATACAAAGTGTTTCCGGCACTCACGGTCTTGTCGAACGGCCAACGAAAGCCTCGTTCCACCGAGAAGAGCACGTGCGAGAGATCGGCCGACGCACCGAGGTAGTCGTAATAACTTAAGGCGTCCCCAGGGTGTAGTGCACTTGGCGCCGGGGGGCCGACCTCCGTGAACGTGCCCTGGGGCCGCTCTAGATAGAAGTCGGTCACACCTTCGGGCTGCGCCGGCTGCAGCGTCCCCAGCTCCCACAGTGAGCTGCCAAGATCGGCAGACGCGTCGACCATACCCTTGGAGCTGTATATCGACCCAGGGGGAGCGAGCGAAGAAACCCTCCAGCCCGACGGTTCGATGCGCGAGAACTCATACGCCACAGCCTGCAAACTGCCATTGCCAAGAAATTCACCCTCTCCTGCACCTCCGAAGATACCAATGCTTCCCGCGATGAAGCGTGAACCATCTGGGGATACCGCAAGCGCGGTACTGACGACCGTGCCCTCCTTGTAAATGGGCGACACGAGCTCGTATGCACGACATTCAGGCAGCTGCCCCGAGCGCAGTTCCGAGCGTAGCGCTTCGTTCGGACAAGCGCTCGCCGATGCACGGGCGACCGGTAGAGCGAGGAACCCAAGCACCACCACGACGGCGCCGCCCAGTAGCAGACACCTCCGCATGTCCGCCAATCTTCCTCGCCAACCCTCAGACATTCCCGCTAGTCCCCTCCTGCGACCCTCTATACCCTAAAGCCTTTTTATACCGTAGCGAGGTCAGGGAGAGTGCCCGTGTGTCTAACTACGTAAGGCAATCTGACGGGGCCACACGGGACCCCGCCAGATTGTTATTCAGTTCGATAGCCCCTAGCTTTCCTTGACGGCTATTTCTTGTTGGTTGGCTTTAACTTCTGTTTGGCCGATAAGACTAGATTCATTTTTATCGAATTTTAGACCAACCTTTCCTTCGACATTTTTTTCGCCGTTCCAGAAGTGCACCAGTTCTTCCGTGCCTCCTGTGGTTCTGACAGCCAGATTTGTACTCCATTCTCCGAGGCCCGACGGAGATCCATACCCGATCTGACTACCTTCTACGGGCGCCACCGGCGGAAATAATCCACAGCCGCTGGTGGAGAAATGGATTTCAGTAAAGACCCCACCGGGCAGAGCTGTGGCACCTTGTGCGATTTCTTTTGGCGTGAAGACAATCTCTGGCTTTTGCCCTGCAGCGCCTTGTTCGGTCAGTTCGCTTCCGCCTTTTTTGTATTTCCACATCAAATGGCCTTTGACCTGGACTATGTTGTTTTCCCCGACCTTCACCACGCAGGTTGACGCAAGCGACGTGGGCTTTATCAACCGTGGTTGGTTATAGATCAATTCCAGTTTGACTTGCCCTTGGAATGCATTGTTGGAGATAGCGCCTTTCACCTGCACGCTGCTCGCGGTTATTTCAACTTCTTCTTTGCCGATAGTGCCAAGGAGCCTCTGTTCCCCTCCTACGCCCTTGAATGATTCCGGGGCGCTGGCGGCGACTTTCACCCCGCTGCCCAGCGTTTCCCCGACCGGCCGGTGATACCAAAACGGCCCCGGACTAGCCGAAGCCGAGGCCCCAGCGACCGCACCCACCAGCACCAACGCCAGCAGGCCGAACACCAAGACCTTAGTTCTAGATATTGACATACGGTACTACTCCTTCCACCCCGACCAAGGCCGGGGCCTTCGTTGGATGGGCCTCGACAGGAACGCCTCGACTTCGGGGCGGGCCCGTCGGGGGCCCTGTATGGACCTCCCCCAGCAACCCGGCCCCGACTCGCACCTAGGCCCTAACTGCTGGGAGGTGGCCTGGACCCAGTATGCCCCCGATCCCAGCCAGCGAACAAGCTCCAGAAAAACCTCGAGCGCCAAACGGGGATCAGGAGCTGCCCAGACGGCCCTAAACCCTGCACTGGAGCCAGTTTTGGCTTGCCAAAAAATTTAGGAAAGTCGGAGACAGAATCGCCGAACTGCCCTCGGGATCCCCGAAAAGTGCCGCCCAGGCCCGCCCCTACACAAGTACACGCCCAGCGCGACCGCAAGCCGCTGCGCGAAGGGCCTGGGCTAGGTAGCGCCCACCCGCCGCTCCATCCCCTCAAACGAAGCGTGCCGCCGGCGGCGGCGATTGGGGCGCAGTACGGGACCGACGGAGCGCCCCACCAGGCGCAGCACGAAGGCGTCGCGCGTGACGCTGTAGCGCAGGAAGGGCCTGAAGAGAGCAAGCCAGAAGCGGGCCACGTACCGGCGGGGCCGTCCTACGGAGCGCATGGGGTCCTTTCGTGAGGCGTTGAAGAGAGCCCCGTCCGCGTCCCCCAGGGCGCGGACGAAAAAGGGCCCTCGTATACCTAATACGTATGCCGGCGGAAAGTTCCTACCGGAGCTGGAAATCTTTACTTACTCGCCAAGCGGCGGGTGCAAGAGCCGCGCCCCGAGCACGTCCATGACGCGCTCGACGGCCGCGGCGACCGATTCGCGCCCGGAGTGCAGGACCAGGTCGGCCTGCGCGGGAGCCTCGTAGGGCGCGTCCACCCCGGTCAGCCCGCACAGCTCGCCTGAGCGTGCGCGCGCGTAGAGGCCCTTGGGGTCGCGCTGCTCGCAGAGCGCCAGCGGAGCGTCGACGAAGATCTCGATGAAGGGCAGGTCGACGGCGGTGTGCAGGGCGGCTGCCTCCTCGCGGTCGCGCGCGTAGGGGGAGACGAGGCTGACGAGTGCCACCGTGCCGGACTCCGCCAGCAGGCGTGCGACGTGGGCGGTGCGGCGCACGTTCTCGCAGCGCGCGGCGTCGTCGAAGCCGAGGTCGCCGTTGAGGCCGTGGCGCAGGTTGTCGCCGTCGAGCAGGAAGGCGGGGCGTCCGGCTGAGACGAGGTGGTGCTCGACGGCGCCGGCGATGGTGGACTTGCCCGCGGCGGGTAGCCCGGTGAACCAGATGGTCGCCCCCGGCTGCCCCAGCGAGGCCCAGCGCTGCGCGCGGGTGAGCGTGGAGCGTTGCCATTTTACGTTTGGGCTCTGCACCGCCTTGGTGTGGGCGCCGGCGTCGGGTTCGACCTCGGTCTCGGTGTCGAGCACCACGCCGGCGGCGACCGTTTCGTGGGTGGCCTCGTCCACCACGATCAGCGAGCCGGTGACGCGGTTGCGGCGGTAGGAGTCGAACACCAGCGGCGAGGCCAGCTCCAGGCGCACGCGGCCCAAATCGTTGAGCGCCAGCGTGGTGGCGGTGGCGTCGCGGTGCAGCGAGTCGACGTCGATCGCGTAGCGGACCTCGACCGAGCCGACGGCGGCGGTGCGGGTGGTGTGCTTGACCAGATAGCGCCGCGCGGGGTCCAGGGGACGCTCGGACATCCAGCAGAGCAGACACTCGAAGGAGGAGGACACGGTGGGGAGGTTGTGGGGGCGCACGATCGTGGAGCCGCGGCCCACGTCCAGATCGTCGGCGAGGCGCAGCGCGACCGACATCGGCGGGAAGGCCTCCTGCAGCGGGCCGTCGAAGGTGTCGATGCCCGCGATTGTGGTGCGCTGCCCGCCGGGCAGCACCACCACGTCGTCGCCGGAGCGCAGGATGCCGCCGGCCACCTGGCCGGCGTAGGCGCGGTAGTCGCCACCGGAGGAGTGCGGGCGGATCACCCACTGCACGGGGAAACGCGCGTCGATCAGGTTGCGGTCGGAAGCGATGTGGACGTGCTCCAGGTGGTAGAGCAGCGGTGGGCCCTGGTACCACGGCATCGACTCCGAGCGCTCCACCACGTTGTCGCCCAGCAGCGCGGACACGGGGATGAAGGTCACGTCGGGGACCTCCAGGCGCGCGGCGAACGCGCCGAAGTCCTCGACGATGGCGTCGAACACCGCCTCGTCGAAGTCGACGAGGTCCATCTTGTTCACGCACACCACGAGGTGGGGGATGTGCAGCAGCGAGGAGATGAAGGCGTGGCGGCGCGACTGCGCCAGCACGCCCTTGCGCGCGTCCACGAGCACCACCGCCAGGTCGGCGGTCGAGGCGCCGGTGACCATGTTGCGCGTGTACTGCTCGTGGCCGGGGGTGTCGGCGATGATGAAGCGCCGGTGGGGGGTGGCGAAGTAGCGGTAGGCGACGTCGATGGTGATGCCCTGCTCGCGCTCGGCGCGCAGCCCGTCGGTGAGCAGCGACAAATCGAGGAAGTCGTGGCCCATCCGCTCGGAGGTCTGCTCCAGGTGGGCCAGCTGGTCGGAGAAGATCTGCTTGGAGTCGTACAGCAGGCGCCCGATCAGCGTGGACTTGCCGTCGTCCACCGAGCCAGCGGTGGCGAAGCGCAAGAGCTCGACGGGGCGCTCGGAGAGCTCGCGGAACACCTCTTCGGAGGAGGTGCGCGTGGCGAGAGCGCCGTTGGCCGTGGCGAGGGCGCCGTGGGAGCCGTTGGAGGAGGCGGAGGGCATCTAGGTGTGGAGGGCGTTGGGGGAAGAGAGGGAGGGCATCAGAAGTAACCTCGCCGCTTGCGGTCCTCCATCGCGGCCTCCGAGGCGCGGTCGTCGGCGCGCGTCTGCCCGCGCTCGGTGACCAGGGTGGCGGCGATCTCCAAGACCACGGCCTCCAGCGTGGAGGCATCGGAGCGCACCGCCCCCGTACACGTCATGTCGCCCACCGTGCGGTAGCGGACCGATGTAGAGAAGGGCTCCTCGCCGTCCTCCATCGGCACGAAGGGCGAGACGGCATAGAGCAGCCCGTCGCGCTCGAACACCTCACGCTCGTGGGCGAAGTAGATGGAAGGGACATCCAGGGCCTCCTCGGCAATGTACTGCCACACGTCCAGCTCTGTCCAGTTGGAGATCGGAAACACCCGTGCGTGCTCGCCGCGCGAGAGCGAGGCGTTGTAGAGCGACCACACCTCCGGGCGCTGGTCGGCGGGGTGCCACTGGCCGAAGGCGTCGCGGAAAGAGAGCACCCGCTCCTTGGCGCGCGCGCGCTCCTCATCGCGCCGCGCGCCGCCGAAAGCGGCGTCGAAGCCGTGCTCGCGCAGCGCGTCGAGCAGCGTCACCGTCTGCAGCCCGTTGCGCGAAGCGCGCGGGCCCGTCTCATCCACGACGCGGCCCTGGGCGATGGAGTCCTCGACTGAGGCCACCAGCAGGCGCTCGCCCAACTCAGCGACGCGCCGGTCGCGGAACTCAAGCGCCTCGGGGAAGTTGTGGCCGGTATCCACGTGCAGCACCGGGAAGGGGAACGGCCCCGGCCGAAACGCCTTCTCGGCCAACCGCAGCAGCACGATCGAGTCCTTGCCCCCGGAGAACAGCAGCACAGGCCGCTCGAACTCGGCGGCGACCTCGCGCATCACATGGATGGCCTCGGCCTCCAGGGTGCGCAGGTGGGGTAGGTGGTAGGTGGTGGGCATCCGTGCTGTGGGAGAGCCTTGCAGAAAGCGTCGCCACCCTCATCCCCGGGTACGACAGCTTATCCCCCACTGCCTATACGAACGGGACCAACACTTTCCGACACACGGGGCGGCCCGAGGGCCGCCCCGGCACTCAGCCCCGGTCCCCCACGGCGCGGCCCGCGGGACGGCGGTAGCCGTCTCCTCCTCTTCCCCTCCTCGGCGCCTGCACGAGCCGCCGGCACGCGCACAAGCTAGCCCGGGGTCGCCGGGGTGTCCGCCGGCGTCGCGGCGGCGGCCTCCAGCGCGCGTGCGCGCCCGCGCGGGCGCAGGTACGCCAGCCACACGGCGGCGGCCACCAGCAGCGTCGCGCACAGGACCCAGCCCAGCGCGGTGGTGTCAAGCCCCACGTACTTCAGGCCCGAGGCGGCGATCACGAAGGTGATGACCGGGCGAATGTAGCGGTCGGGGGCCGAGGAGGAGACGAGCGAGCCCACCAGCACGGCGGGGACCGAGCCCAGGATCAGCGAGGCGGTGACGCCGAACTCGACGTGGCCGAACGCCAGCGCCCCCAGCGCCGCGGCGAGCGTCAACGGGACCGCCTGGGTGAGGTCGGTGCCCACAAGCTGCTTGGCGCCCAGCAGCGGGTAGAGGAACAGCAGCATCACGATCATCAGCGAGCCCGAGCCCACCGAGGTCATGCCCACCACGAGGCCGCCCACCATGCCGATCAGGACCGTCGGCGCGGGCCGCGCCACGACGTCGCCCACCCGCGCGGTGCGCGCCTGGCCGGTGCGGGCGTCGAGCGCGTAGCGCAACACCAGCGCCCCGGCGCCCACAAGCAGCGCGATGCCCAGCGCCAGCTCCACGTGGGACTGAGCCGACTTGGAGTTGCCCAGCAGGTGCAGGAGATAGGCGCCGGCGAACGCCATCGGCACCGACCCCAGCACCATCCAGCCCACCAGGCTGAGGTTGACGGTGGCGCGGCGCAGGTGCACGGCGGCGCCAATCGGGCGCATAACCACCGCCGCCACCAGATCGGAGGAGATCGCCGCGCCGGGCTGCACGCCGAACAGCAGGATCAGCATCGGTGTCATCAGCGCGCCCCCACCCGCGCCCGTCATACCGACGAGGAATCCGACGACCGCGGAGCCGAGCACGATGTACGGGTCGATGTGCATGGTGCTGCACAGTAGGGGATAGGCAGCCGGATGTCAGGGGGCGGCCCACACTTCCGAAGGGGTCACCGCGGGAGGGAGCCTCAGGGTGCGTCGTCGAGCGATTCGAGCAGCCGCACGTCGGCGAGGTCCTGCGGCCGGCCGGCGGCGCGCTTCATCCTCAGCAGATCCTCGCGGTGGGCGATCGGGATCGACAGGTCGCCCAGGGCAACTTCGTGAGCGCGGGCTCGCACCTCATCGAACGGCCCGAGGTGAGCGGGCAGAGTCAGCACGTCGAGTGGCCCATGTGCGGTGATGAGGTGCCACTGGTCGCTCGATCCCAGGAGCGCCGCGGTCGGCACCGACCGTGAGCGCTGTCCGTCCGGCCCGAGGATTCGCGCGTCGAGGTCGAGCAGCGCGAGGGCCAGCCGCGCGAAGTTGTCGGTGGACGCGGCGATTGCCACATCAAGGTCCTGTGTCAGGCGCGTGCCCCCATGCGCCTGGATCGCGATACCGCCGATCGTCACGTACTGGACATCTCGACGGGCGAGCGCCACGAACAGCTCGCGAGCATCGAATCTGCCTGCAGGCGTCACCGGCCGGGTCGCGTACCGGTGGCGGCGAGGAGACCCGCGCGAAGCTCGGCGGCGAGGGCGTTCCAACTCAAGGCCAGCTCCAGACGCTCGGACATCGAACGCCGGCGGGCGGCAAGCACCGCCTCGGGAACCGCGAGCGGGTCGCGCACCGCAGCTGCGGCAAGCTGGCCCGTGACGCAGGCGGGGTCTTCCACCGAACTCACCCCACCAGCGTAGCGAGCGGCCAGTAGTGCGGCAGCCTTGAGGCGCCCCTAGCCGAGGTCCGGCGGAGGAGCGTGCCCCGTGTTCTCCTCGTAGGCCTGCTCGCTGAGCGCGGCCAGTTCATCGTCGCTGAACTCCTGCGCGCCCAGCAGCTCAAGCGCGCGTTCGGCGTCGGGCTCCTCCACATAGACCTCACGCCCCCCTGCCCCGCCGCCGATCTGCATGCCGCCGATGCCCGAGGTGGGCTTCTGGAGCGCGTGGATGCCGGCCTCGGTAAGGCGCGCGACGATCATTTCGGCCTCGGCTTCGGAGGTGGCAGTGGCTACGACGCGGAGCATCGCCTCTCATGGTAGCCCCCCGCGGGCGGCGAGGACCGTTACAGAAAAAGAGAAGAGGGACGGCTCCGCCGTCCCGCGCGGGCCGCGCACTGGGAGCCGGGGCAGCGTGCCGGCAGAGCCCCGCTCATCCGTACTTGCGCAGCATGTCCTCGTGGGAGAGGACGCGCCCCGCGGCGATGTCAGCGCGACCCTCGGCCACCGCCGCTTCCTCCTCGGCGGTGATCTCCTCATCCTCATCGGGTGCGTTGTCCAGCAGCCGCAGGACCGGATCCTGGTAGCGGGAGGCGATGAAGTCCAGCGTAGGGTCGATGCCCTCCTCGGGCAGGTCAAGCACAGCGCGCATCAAATTCTCGCGAGTAGCCATCGAGCCAAGGGTAGCGCCAGCGGCCAGCTCACGCAAGAACCATCGCCACCCGGCGGACACGGTCAAAGGTGTAGGAGCCAATGTGGACACTCATGGCGTCAGCGGGAAGATCCGCCTCAGCCGATGCGACGGAGCTTGGCGAGGAGTGGCGGTGGGCGTGCATGGCTTTGTGCGCGCCACCAAGGACCTCGGCATCGTTCCCGATCCCACCCCCGACAACCTGGCCCGGCTTGCCCGCCTGCTCAAGGAGACCTGAGGCGAACGCGCGCCTCAGCGAACAAGGATCGGCAGGGAGTACGCCGAGACGTGCTGTCGGCGCCGGTGAGAAACTGACCCCCGTTCGCCGGTTGAGAATTGACCCCCTGGACGAGGTGCGCCGCGGAGGTCACGGACGATTTCGCAGGAGCGTTGGCACACGGCTGTGTGCGGTGACCCAGTGCCGCACGTCACCGTAGACCCAGTGCAGGAGGTCGAGCAGCGCCTGGTGCATCCCGGCGATGTCCAGCCCGGTCTTGGCGATCGTCGAGCCATGGACCGGCTCGTGGTGAGCGATCCGATTGCGCAGCGTGTTGAGCCGATCCAGACGGTCATAGACGGCCGATCGGTCGTTCGGTCGCTGTAACGGATACGCGTGCCGCAAGCACGGCGTCCACAGAGTCGCCTCATAGGTCTTGCTGTGCAGCAGTCGCCAAAACCCGAACATCAACTCTGCGACCACACGGCCCTCGGTCTCAGGCTTCCCGCCCTGGATCACACGCTGACGGGCTCTGCCGATGTCCTGCATTCCGCCAGGCGTGAGCGCGGGATGGTGGTACCACGGGCTCGTGTGGCCCTGCGCGGCGTTCCAGGCTCGCAACTCGCGCTGGCAGGCATTGCGCAAGGCCACCTCGAGCACGCTCAGATCCTCGAAGAGCGCAGCGCTGACCGCGGCGTTCCAGCCGTAGAGGTCGACTGCTTGTGCAGGGTCCCCGCCGACTGCCATGTCGTACGTAGCGAGTCGGTCTGTACCGATCGCGGTACGCACGGCGGCGAGTTGGGAGGGCGAGAGAGCGACAGAGGAGAAGTACACAGGAGAACCGTAGTCGCGTCCCCGGATGCGCTACAGTCAGTCGGGAAGACCCCGGATGCGCCTCTGCACCTAGTGCATGTCGCCGGGGTTTTGCTTTGCCGTGGCACCCACCGCGACGCAGGCTGCAAGCGCCGGTGACCGGCCGGATCAGCACCCGACGAGCAGCAAACGCACCACAGCCGCGTGCGGGCGGCCGCCAACCACGGGCGCGACTACCATGGCGGAGTGACCGAACACCCTCCGCCGCAGTGGACCCACGCGGAGCGCGCACGAGAGGAGCGCGTCCGTGAGATTCGGGCGCAGCACGACCGCGAGATGACCCCGGAGGAGCGCCTGCGGGAGACACTGCGTCTCAGCCGGTTCATGAGCGAGCTACGCGAAGGCGTGCCGGACGATGTTCGAGCCCGATGACCTGCTGCTCACCCTGAGCGAGGCGCAGGTCCGGTTTGTCGTGATCGGAGGAGTGGCGGTGGGCGTGCATGGCTTTGTGCCCCAACCGAAGGGACCACACGCACACAGCGAGCCAAGGCAGCGTGCCGGCGGGCCGGGCGCCTATGCGAGGGCAAGCTCGAGGTCGGCGGGGCTGGCCTTCGCGGGCAGCTCCAACAGAAGGCCCTCGCTGCCCTGCGCTTCGTCGAGCAGCGTGCGGATACCGATGAGCGTCAGGCCCACCAGGTTGCCGTCTGGATCGAAGCTGACGGCGTGCCCATCCGGCGTCTCGTCCCAGTCAACCGCTCGCGCGGGGTCTCCCTGGGAGAGGTAGAGCACGTCCGCGTCACGGTCATAGCGGACACGGTCAAAGGTGTATGGGCCAATGTGGACACTCATGGCTTGCTTCTCCGGGGGAACGCTGTCAGCACTCTCCCGATGGACTCCTCGTCAAAGGCTACTACGACCTTGAGCCATCGACTCGGACCCGCGTCCCTCAGATAGAACCAGTCCTGGCCGGGCCGAGCCCGCTCGATCCGCTCAGTGGGCGTCCGGAGCGCCCGGAGCACATCGGCCTTGTAGGGCGCCATATAAGGGTGGCCGTCAATGACGTGCTCCCAGCACCCGACCGTCAGATGGACGGTGCGCCCCAAAGGATCGACCACGCTCTCCACGGCTCGTATTCTCCCTGAGCGCCCGGCTGGACGCCCATGCGAGGGCAAGCTCGAGGTCGGCGGGACTGGCCTTCGCGGGCAGCTCCAACAGAAGGCCCTCGCCGTACGACGCGGAGCATCGCCTCCCATGGTAGCCCCCCGGGAGCGGCGAGGACCGTTACAGAAAAAGAGGAAGAGGACGGCTCCGCCGTCCAGCGATGGCCGCGCACGGGGAGCCCAAGGCAGCGTGCCGCCGTGACAATGCCCAGCGCCCACGGTATCCTCGGTCAGGAAATGGCGATGTCCAAGGTCGAAGCGACGCTCGACGGGAAGGCGGTCGCGAGCAGGGTCGCGCGCGACCTGCGCGACATGTATGGAGGGCGGCTCATGGACGTCCTGCTGTTCGGCTCTTGGGCTCGCGGGGACGCGCACCCCGAATCGGACATCGACCTGCTGGTGGTGCTCGACGAGGTGCCCTCACGCCAGCGAGAGCTGGCCCGCATGAACGGCATCCTCTGGCGACACTCGCTTGAGAATGACACGGTGGTGACCGAGATTCCCATCTCCGCGGCGGAGTGGCGAGAGCCCAGCGAGCCATTCCTCATGCGCGCACGCGCCGAGGGCGTGCCGGTCACTTGAACGACCACGCCAGCCAGCTGCTCGCTCGGGCGCGAACCGAGGTGCGAGCCGCACGCGCGCTGGCGGCCGCGGAATTCCCCGAGCAGGCCATCTCCCGCGCCTACTACGGCGCGTTCTATGCGGCGGAGGCCGCCCTGCTCACGCTTGGCGAGACTCGCTCCAAGCACACAGGCGTCCTCTCGGCGTTCGGCCTCATGGTCATCAAGGAAGGCGGCTTCGACGCGACACTTGGCGGCGAGCTGCGCCGCCTCTTCGAGCTGCGCAACACAGCCGATTACTCATGGCTCGGCACTCCCCAGCCCGATGACCACGACTCGATCGCCGCATCAGAGCGGTTCATCGACGGTGTCGAGCACTGGATAGAAGCCCACGACCGGTAGACACGAAGACCGGCCTCAACCGAAGAGGGACCGCACACAGCGAGCCAAGGCAGCGTGCCGGCGGGCCGGGCGCCTATGCGAGGGCAAGCTCGAGGTCGGCGGGTCGCCTCCGCTCGCCCGGCGATCCGCTGTGGTGGGCCATCGCGGCTGGGGCTTTGCACACGGTGTCGCAACTTCGCGTCGAGTCGTGCGATGTCTTTCTCGGCCCGCTTTGGCATAACTGACGGTCCATCCGCCCGCGGGAGCCTCGCTCATCCGTACTTGCGCAGCATGTCCTCGTGGGATAGGACGCGCCCCGCGGCGATATCGGCGCGACCCTCGGCCACCGCCGCTTCCTCCTCGGCGGTGATCTCCTCATCCTCGTCGGGTGCGTTGTCCAGCAGCCGCAGGACCGGATCCTGGTAGCGGGAGGCGATGAAGTCCAGTGTAGGGTCGATGCCCTCCTCGGGCAGGTCAAGCACAGCGCGCATCAAATTTTCGCGAGTAGCCATCGAGCCAAGGGTAGCGCCAGCGTCCAGCTCACGCAAGAATCATCTCCACCCGGCGGACACGGTCAAAGGTGTAGGAGCCAACCTGGACACTCATGGCGTCAGCGGGAAGATCCGCGTCAGCCGATGCGACGGAGCTTGGCGAGCGGAGCGAAGACGATCCGGTCGAGGAGGGGCTCGAGCGGCATGGTGGTGATCTCAAGCATCGCCATATCGTGCTCGCGCAACTCCAGGACTCCTCCACGAGCGCCTGCCGGAACCCCTCCGACTGCCTCGGTGAGTTCGACCAGATCTAGAGCTGTGATCTCATGAACGGCTGTCATTGGTCTCCATCTTAGGGGGTTGGGTAGGCGGTTACCAGGCGTGGCGGGTCGCCTGGATTTGCGTAATGCCACGCTGTAAGCACCGGTGAGGTGCGTGCGTTGAGCGTGAGGACGAGGCGGACCTCGCAAACGATTCCAAATGGGCTCAGGTCTCGTATCGAGGATACGGGTGCGTCGATCAGCGCTCGTGCGATTGCGCCCCATAGACGCGCGGAGTCGTGGTCAGGGACGCGCAGTACGCGCGCCCATTCCCTCCCGTGACCGTGCTCGGCAAGAAGCCATGCCAGCTTCTTGGGAGCCGCGCGGGCATCCGCGGCCCGCGGAAGCGGCAGGCCGATGGCCGGGGGCACTGGAACAGGCACGATCGGGCAGGCTACCCACGAGGGAGGAGACAATCCGGGATCCAGCGAGGGCCGCGCACGGCGAGCCCAAGGCAGGCGTGCTGGCGCGGCCCTCGGGCCGCGCCGGGCGACACCAAACCCACTACGCACGGCTACCATGGCGGAGTGACTGAACACCGTCCGCCGCAGTGGACCCGCGCGGAGCGCACAAGAGAGGAGCGCGCACGTGAGATTCGCGCGCGGCGCGACCGCGAGATGACCCCGGAGGAGCGCCTGCAGGAGACGCTGCGTCTCAGCCGGTTCATGAGCGAGCTGCGCGAAGGCGTGCCGGACGATGTTCGAGCCCGATGACCTGCTGCTGGCGCTGAGCGGGGCGCAGGTCCGGTTTGTCGTGATCGGAGGAGTGGCGGTGGGCGTGCATGGCTTTGTGCGCGCCACCAAGGACCTCGACATCGTTCCCGATCCCACCCCCGACAACCTGGCCCGGCTTGCCCGCCTGCTCAAAGAGATTGAGGCCAGGCAAATCGGCGCTGACGAGTTCGTCCCCGAGGAGTTCCCCTACGACCCCACAGACCCAGCGCAGCTGGCGGAGGGGGCCAACTTTCGCCTTGACACCAGCCATGGTGCGTTGGACATCATGCAGTGGGTGCCCGGGATCGACACGGACTCTGCGTATCCCGAGTTGGACCAGCAGGCCGTCGAGGTGGCGTTCCGAGGCGCCATGATCCGGGTCTGCGGGATCGAGCACTTGCGCACCATGAAGCGGACAGCCGCCCGCGAGCGCGACCTTATGGATCTGCGCGAACTCGGCGAGTAGAACCCTCAGCGAGCGAGGATCGGCGCGGAGTACGCAGGGCTTGCCTTCGCGGGCAGCTCCGACAGAAGGCCTTCGCTGCCCTGCGCTTCGTCGAGCAGCGTGCGGATACCGATGAGCGTCGGGCCCCACCAGGTGGGGGTGTGGGCGCGTTGGCGCGGTCCCCGGCGGGTCGCCTCCGCTCGCCCGGCGATCCGCTGTGGTGGGCCATCGCGGCTGGGGCTTGGCACACGGTCGATCGGATGCGCCCCACCAGAGACCTTTCTCAGGGCTTTTCTCGGCCCCGCCTTCAGCCGCTCGGGGGCGCCGAGAACCTCGTCGCGAGCGAGGTCTCCCCCAGCGAAGCAGACCTGAGGCGAACGCGCGCCTCAGCGCACAAAGATCGGCAGAGAGTACGCCGCCGAGACGTGCGCGCCGTCAGAAATCTTCACGAGCGCCTGGTAGACGCCACGGTGGCGCAACCGCACCACAGCCGCGAAGAGGAGGGCCAGATTTTGAAGAGGACGGCTCCGGCGTCCCGGGAGGCCGCGTACGGCGAGCCCGCGGCAGCGTGCCGACGCAGGCCGCGCCGGACCCAAGCGCCCATGCAAGAGCGATTCCGCGGGGGTGGTTCGCGGACAAGCCCCAACAGAGACGTCCTTCGCCTTGAGGGCCGTGTCGTGGAGTCCGCAGACCCAGACAAGTCTGGCCGAGGTAATCGCCGCGCCGGGCGGTGGACCAACTATCGCGATGCCGCAATATGCGGCGAATTTGTCACTACACCGCCCTATCAGCAAGCTGGTTATAAGTTATGGTGCTACTCCAACATTTAGTTTCCACTTCAAGGCCACCTATCAGCGGTCTCGAAACGAGTGAGGGAGCCGGCATGAGCGAAGTCACGAGCGTCAACGGCCAGACTGGGGCGGTGGTTCTGACCCCGGCCGATGTCGAAGCGGTCCCCGATTCCAGTCTCGGCGTGGCGGGTGGCGTGGCAACGCTGGGTGGCAGCGGCAAGCTGCCGGAAGCGCAGCTGCCGAGTTCGGTGGTAAGCGGCAGTGCCGGGGCCACGCATACACCCGCCGAACAGGGGAACGCTCAAGCCAACATTGGGGTTGTGAGTGAGGGCTATATCAGGCCGCTTCAGTCGGCTGCGACCGTCGCCCAGCAGGAAGTCTTCTGTAATGGCGAAGGCAAGAAGTTGAGCGCCTTTTACTCAAGTATCTCGAATGCGCAGGTCGATTATCCGTTTGCCACATCACTCGAACAACGGCTCGATTGGGCGATCACTCAGAAGGCCGCCAACCTGCTGCCCACGAGTGGCTCTCCTATTGGCGGAAAGATCGCGATGCCACCTAGGGGCTCGCTTATGACCGCCGACATGCTTAGCCTCAATCAGTGCGTGGCGTTCGAGTCAGAAGGCGGCGGCATGTACTCCTTCAAGATAACCCCGACTAGTGACTTCGGGAGTTATTCAACGAGTCCTGCGATCATCCGGGCGGCCGGACCATCACCATATACTGTTGCAGCCTTTTTGACTAAAGGCATTCAGATCAACGCCGCCAACGTCCCCTCTTCGGTGAAGTACGCGATCCAGTTGCAGCGCCCGTATGACCTGACGAGACTGGAGAGGATTCTTTTCAACAATATGCCCTACACGCTACAGGCGATATGGGCCGGCCCGAACCCTAGCCTTGAAAGCGGGAGGGGCGAGTTCATGGTGCTCGATCACATATCGGCGATGCTCCAGTCCTACACACCGACATCTATCGGGGCTCTCTCAGGCGCGTTGACGGCGGGTACGACTATTTCTTCGATCACCCTTAGCTCTGGGCTTGCCTCCACGCTCCCAGCGGGCAACATCCTCGTGGAGTCAGCGGCTGGCGGCCCCCACGGCCAGGTGTTCTACACCACCGGAGCCGCATCCGGGGCCACCACGATCCCGGTCGAATCGTCCGACGATTTCCCGTCTCTCGTGCCGATTTATAGTTTTAGCGCGGGGTCCATCGTGACACCGATCGGTGTGCCCTTGTTCCACTTTGAGGAGATCATCGAGACGCGACTACGAGCAATGCGCGTCCAGGGAGAAGTCGCTCCCGGTGGCCCTTATTGGAGCATCGGCTACAACTTTATCAACTGCCGCAGCATCAAGGGTGATATCGAGGCACACGGCATTCCAATGGGGATGGTCTGGCAGGTCAACGAAGCGGAATGGATGCAGGCAGGGCAGGCCGGGTACTTCGACGCCCCCGTTATGGAGGGTGTCACCTATCCCGCGACGATCATGGGCACATCGAGTGTCAAGGCGGCGTCGGTGTATTGGCTCAACCAGCGCTCGATGGACTCGAACGAGGCATACCCCTATAACGCGACCGGGACCGTGCAGCTCTATCAGGTGCAGAACAGCGTGATTGATGTCAGCAACAATACGAACCCGACAACGGTCTACGGGGATAGCACGGTGATCGGCTGCGAGATAACGGTAAACGCATTGGCCAGTGCGTCAGTATCGGCGGGGGTTGGTGTGGTCAAGTCACGCACTGGCCAGATGCGAATATACAACGATGACAGCACCAAGACTATATGTAACGTTATTGCTGCGCCGGGAGGGCAGTCTAATTACTACTACGCCGCCGAAGCAAGCGGCGGTAGCCTCGTGTTCGGTATCGATGAAAAGGGCCAGGCTCATGTAATTCCTACACAGGCCGAACTCAGCGGCACGACAGCGGGGAAGGCAAAGTCGTCCCAGCCGTTTGTAGGAGGGACCTACAAGCGATTCCTCGTTTACCTCGAAGGCTACAAGAACGCGAGCGGCACCGCGCAGACCATCGCGTTCCCCGTGGCGTTCCAAAAGGAACCCCTCATCCTGAGTCAGCCCGCATCCTTCGGGGCAACGGTGAGCACCACTACGCTAACGCTTCCGACGGCTATGGGGGCGGCTGTGACGGGCTGGATCGTGGTCGAGGGCTACTGAGGCTCGTCTGCCGCTTTGCGTGAAGCTGACCTGAAGCGAACGCGCACCTCAGCGAACCAGGATCGGCGCGGAGTACGCCGAGACGTGCGCGCCGTCAGAGATCTTTACAAGCGCCTGGTACACCCCACGGTGGCGCAGGCGAACCACAGCCGAGAACGTCGAGACGGTCGAGGTGCCCGGCTTGACGAGGGTGCCGCCATCGTTCACGGTGCGCCCACCGCGGACCACACGCTGAAAGCCCACTTCCGCGCCGACCTCAGCCGGAGCCACGTCACCATAGAAGCGCACAAACCCGCGCCGGCGGGCGCGGCGCACATGGAAGGACACGCGCACCGCCACCTGCTCCAATACCACAGGACTCGTGATCGTGGGCGAACCGAGTGTCTGGACGCGCAGCTGAGTGTTTTCCAGCAGACCAACCACCGGGAAGGAGAAGCCCCCCGTGGCAGAGGTCAGCTCGGGGTTGCCCACCGTCTTGAAGCCCGCCAGGTAGGGGAAGGGGTTCGACTGCAGCACGACGGCGTGGTTGGCCGAGCCGGTGCCCGAGAGGGTGCCCTCAACCAAGAGGGGAGCGCCGAAGGGGAGCGGGTTGGGGACGCCGGCGATCTGCAGCGAGAGGGGGACCTTGGGGGTAGTGACCATGTGGTCTATGCCGGTGGTCGTCCCCGCGGAGTTGGTTGCCACCAACCGGAAGTGGTATGTAGTTGCGGACTGCAGCCCACTGACCAGCTGACTGATCCTGATCAAGATGGTGCCATTGCCAGCCGGAGCGAGGGGTGTCTGAGCGCCGTAACCGCTGGTAGTACCGTACTGGAAATAGTAGTTGGTTGCCTGGCCTTGAGGATTGATGTTGCCGCTCAGGACCACCGATGAGAAGGTCACATTCGAAGCAGATACCCCATTGATTGTGGGCACCAAAGAGGTGGGGGAAGTGGCAAATGCGGGCATGGCGCTCGCAAGTCCAGCCGCGCCCAAGCACAGTAGTGCAGCGAACTGTCGCTGCCCCCGACACCTAAGTCGCCTTCCTTTGAGCAGATGTGGCTCGCTCATACGCATAACAACCCGAAGCTCGATCGAAAGTCGCGCATTGCAGGTGCCACCGCCACCGGCCGTCCGCTCAGGATCTCCCTGCGGGCACATCAGACGCTGGCCCCCCATTTGCCGAGGGAGAGGAGGAAGATGCCCGCGTGGTGGGGCGTGCTTGTACGTAGTCGTAGGCGTACCCATAGGACCCCGAACCGCTCACCTTGACACCATTCGCTACCACGCCTAGCAGCGGAGCGCCAGCGCCGGTGAGTGTCTCGTGCAGCCGTTCGGCGATGTCGCGGCGGTTGCGGCCCACGCGCCCCACGATGATCACGCCGTCCACCTTGCTCAGCAGAGGGAAGGCATCGGAAACCGCGGTCAGCGGTGGGGTGTCGATGACGACCAGGTCGTACATGGCTTTCGCCTGGTCGAGCAGGGCCTGCATGGTGTGGCTCTCGATCAGCTCGCCGGGGTTGGGCGGGAGCACCGCGCCGGCAACCAGCACATCGAAGCTGCGCGCCGGTGATCCGTCGGTTGACGGGACATTCAGCGCGATCGACTGCGTAGCCTCACTAAGCGGGAAAGCGCCGATCAGAACATCAGATAGCCCTGGGCCGGGAGAGACGTCGAGTTGCTGGGCTAGCGTGGGACGACGGAGATCGACCTCGATCAGCAGCACGCGCGAGCCCATCCTTGCCGCCGCAGAGGCCAGATGGCGGGCGATCGTCGTCTTGCCGTCGCCTGGAGCGGCGGACGCAACCATCAGCGCGCGCAGCTTACGATCAACGTTGAAGTAACGCAGGTGGGCACGGATCAGGTGGAAGGCCTCGGCCTCGCCTGGGGGAAGAGCGGCTGGTGCATCCCCGTCGCGCTGCGGGGCGCGCGAGAGCGCCTTGCTCTCGGGCACGACCCCAAGCAGAGGCAGGCGATAGATCGCCTCCAGATCCTTGGGCTCCCTGATCCGGCGGTCGAAGCGCTCCAGCAGGAAGGCGATGCCGAAGCCGAGAATTAGGCCCAAAACCCCGCCGAGGATCGTGTTTCGCAAAACCTTAGGAGACGACGGCGTTGTCGGGATCGTCGCGGTCTGCGCGACTTCGACATTGCCGTTGCGCAGTTCGGCAAGGACCCCCAGCGACTGGGCGCGACCCGCCAGGGCAAGGCCGGCGGGGCTAAGCCGCTGCTTCGGCGACATCGCCGCAAGCTGCTTGCTGACGAGTGCCAGCGCGGAGGCATAGTAGGCGTGGTTACTGTTCTGCTGCACCTTTACGAACTGGCTTGTGTAGGTGTTGACGATGTCGGCCGCAAGCGTGGGGGAGGTCGCAGTGGCGGAGACATCGACGATGTTCGATTCGCCCTGCGCGCTCACGCTCAAGTTTTCGGCGACCTTTTCGGCGGTCAAGCCCTGACCAAGCAGGCTCGCGGTCTTCGCTGCCATGTCCCCGAGCTGCACGAGCTTGACGTTGGTGCTCTGCAGGGCCGCCTGGTTGTTGCTGCTAACGGCCTGCAGCCCAGCCACCTGCTGACTGAGCTGATTGTTGTTGAAGACGAGCGACGCCGTCGCGGTGTACTTCTTCGTCTGGTGCTTGGAGACGCCGAAAGCAGCCCCTGTAACGAGTACGAAGCAAAACAGAATCCAGGGCGCGCGGCGACGCATGACGCCCAAAACCTGCTCGATGCTTAGGTTTGCCTGCTCAGAGTCCATCAAGTTGCCTTCTTTGTTGCCGCATCCATGGGCTCAGGAACGAAAGCCGACTGCTCTGTAGACATCCACAAGGTCGGGATAGTAGACCAACGCGCCGCTCCATGCGCAACATCCGGATGGGATGGTAGCCAATCTCAAGGATACGACAAAGGCCGCCGCGAAGCGCAGCCGCTACGCTGCCTGCGCCATGCCAATCGCGTCCGTGGTCGCATTTCGTTTCTGCCCCCTCTGCGGCGATGAGTTGATCCAGCTCGCGAGCGGACCAGATCGCGGGCGCAGAGGATGCCAGCGGGAGCACTTCGTGCACTACGACAACCCAGCGGTCACCGCGTTCGCGCTGGTTGAGCGCGATGAACGCTACCTGGTGCTCGAGCGTGGCCAGGAGCCCTACCGAGGCTGCTGGGAGCTCCCGGGAGGATTCGTAGAGGCTGGCGAGAGGCCGGTCGAGGCCGTCAGGCGGGAGATCTTCGAGGAGACGGGGCTCAACGTCCAGGCGCCGAGCATCATCGGCGCATACACCAGCCGCTACGGAGACGACGGCAAGTGGACCGTCGACGTAGCCTTCCACTGCCAGGGGCCTCCCGCCGAGCTGACCCTCTCCGCCGAGAGCTCTGGCGCAGCCTGGGTCCCGATCGAGCGGATGCCCCCCCTTGCCTTTGCGGGCGAGCGAAGCGCGTTCGAGGAGTTCAAACAAAGGCTGGGTGTTCGGTAGAGGCCACGCTGCCGGCCCCCAGAAGACAGACGGACGTCCTTACCAAGTCGGACCAGATCAGATATAGTTTTCCCGTGGAACGTGGTCTACGGTTCCTTTCGCGATTTTTACTCATCAAAGCTATCGAGCGCCCTGAGGCATGGAGGTCCAATGAGCGGTGATCTAGTCGTAGTTGCTGGTGGCGGAGGCTTTATCGGCGGCCATCTCGTCGCCGACCTGTTGCGCGAAGGCCATCGAGTCCGCTCGATCGATCTCAAGCCGCTCGAGGAGTGGTATCAGGTCCATGACGAGGCAGAGAACACGGTCGCAGACCTTCGCTTGAGAGACGCTTGCTTGTACGCGCTCGCTGATGCCGACGATGTCTACAATCTCGCCGCCGACATGGGTGGCATGGGCTTCATCGAGAACAATAAGGCGCTGTGCATGCTCTCGGTGCTCATCAATACGCACATGCTGCAGGCGGCGATTGAGCAAGATGTACAGCGCTTCTTCTACTCCTCCTCAGCCTGCGTGTACGCGGCTGACAAGCAAACCGACGCAGACAACCCTGGGTTGAAGGAGAGCGACGCATACCCGGCGCTTCCGGAGGACGGCTATGGCTGGGAGAAGCTCTTCAGCGAGCGCATGTGCAGGCACTTCCGCGAGGACTTCGGGTTGTATACGCGCGTGGCTCGCTACCACAATGTCTATGGTCCCGAGGGCACCTGGCACGGAGGGCGCGAGAAGGCGCCGGCCGCGATCTGCCGCAAGGTGGCGGAAGCTAAGCTCTCAAGAAGCAGCCAGATCGAGATTTGGGGAGACGGTGAGCAGACCCGCAGCTTCATGTACATCGATGACTGCGTCTACGGGTCCAAGAGGATCTTCGACTCGGATATCCTCGAGCCGATCAACCTCGGGTCAAGCGAGATGGTGAGCATCAATCAGCTCGTGGACATCGTCGAGGACATCGCTGAGATCAAGCTGGAGCGTCAGTACGACCTCTCTGCGCCCAAGGGCGTCCGAGGCCGCAACAGCGACAACACGATGATCCAGGAAAGACTGGGCTGGGAGCCAGGCATCTCTCTACGGGCAGGTCTTGAGAAGACCTATGCTTGGATCTTCGACCAGGCCGCAGCGCTGAGCCCCGCCCGGTAGCGCGTCTAAGCGCCGCCGTGGCGTTCGATCACCTCACCGAGCGAGTTCTCAAAGCGCTCGGCGAAACCAGCCTGGGTGAAGTTGCGCCGCGCGTATTGATACGCCGCGCGTCCTCGCGCGACGATCTCGTCCGGTGCTCTCAGGATCTCCGCCAGCTTGCGCGGAAAGACGTCGGGATCGGAGCTGTCCACCACCCATCCGGCGCCGGCCTGCTCGACGATCATCGCAACCTCCCCGCCTGGGTTGACAGCCGCGAGGACCGGCAGGCCGTAGGCCATGAAGTTCATGATCTTCGAGGGGATGTTGAACTCGGCCCCTTCGTACTGCTGGCTGACGAAGGCGATGGTCGCTGCCTGAAGCTCCTGCTCGAGCCGCTCGTCGTCGACGACGCCGGGCATCTCGACCCGCTCGGAGCGAATCTCAGAACGCGTGTCCTCCGCGGCCATGCCGTTGCCGGTGATGACGAATTGGACCGGCGTGCCGAGGAGAGCATCCGAACGCTCGAAGGCCGCGACAAGAGGCGCCAAACCTTGCGAATAGCCGATGTTGCCCATGCTCAGCAGGCGCGGAGGAGGCGTGTGAGGCGCAAAGGAAGGCTCCTGGCTGGGCACCCGCGTCGCGGGGTCGTAGATCAGCTGGATCTTGCTTTCCGGAACACCCTTCTCGGTCAGATTGCGGGTGAATGCGTGCGAGAGCACGACGATGCGATTGGCCTCGCGGTAGGCGGCACGCTCCAGACGACGGGCACCACGAATGACCAGGCTGCCCTCGTCGACGATCCCGCTCGATGCCGCCCCATCGGGAAGGATGTCGTGCAGCCAGATCATCCAGGGCGTCCGGCGCACGCGAGCGTTCAGCATGGCAGGGAAGAGCGCCGGGAACGACGGAGACGCGGACACAAGGACGTCCGGGCGAGACAGCGCCGGCAGAGCAGCGAACTGGGCTGCCATGAACGACAGCTCCTGCCGGTAGCGCTCAGCCGCCGTCTCACGTCCGATCCACAGCGGCAGGCGGACGACGGGGATTCCGTCGCGCACCTCGCGATAGGGAAGCGCCCTGGACCCCCACACCGGCTCCGGATAGTGAGGATGGGCGGCTACCACCTCGACCTGGTGCCCGCGGTCGCGCAACCCCTCCGCCCAGACCCGACTTACGGGTCCGATGCCGGTGGGCTCAGGATCGTAATTATAACTCCAGAGCTGAATCTTCAATGGCACGGAGATAGACTACTGTATCCGATAGCTGGCCCGCTTGCTTTATTCGGCCAGACACACGGTACGCTCGCCATGCAGACATACGGAGCATGTTGCAACACACGTTGCATAGCCTGCGGCTATGCTCCTGGCTTCCCGACGCAGCGAGATTGGCGATGGTCGTGAGCTCCGCAAACGTTCTCCAAGAGACAGGTGTCACCGAACTGACATCTGCCGACGCCGTCGGTGTCAGCATGGTCACCGTTTGGCCCGGTAGAGTGGGCGGCGCCGAGTCGTACGCCAGAGAGCTGCTGGCAGCTTATCGCACGCTCGCGCCGTGTCGTATCAGGCTACTCGCCAATGCCAAACTGGCACAAGTTTACACCCCTCTGGAGGGAGGAAACGTCTCGATTCACACGCTTGACGGCTTCCGTCTGCGGGATAGTCCGATCGCGCGAGCAGACTCGTTGGCGCGTGCAGCACTGCTACCCCGGCGACTGCGCCGTGAAGTACCATCCGACATCGTCGCAGTCCACTATCCAGTCGCTGTCTCGCTGCCGCGACTGCGGCTTCCCCGGATCGTCACGCTGCACGATATTCAGCACCACGACATGAAAGAGAACTTCTCGCGTCACGAGCGTGCCTATCGCGCCATCGCATACGACGCCTCTGCGCGTCATGCAGATCAGGTGATAACGGTGAGCGAGTATTCGCGTGCACGTCTGATGGAGACGCTAGGAGTGCCCGGTGAGCGCGTACATGCGATTCACCATGGACTGGACCACGAGCGATTCCAACCCCGCAGCGGCGCCCAGGATCGAGCGATACTCGACAAGCTCGGTGTTCCGCAACGATGCGTCTTCTACCCAGCCAATCTTTGGCCGCATAAGAACCACCGCATGCTAATCGCCGCATTCGCCCAGATGAGGGATAGAGATGTGCATCTCGTGCTCACCGGACAGCGGTACGATGCCGGCACAGCACTGGATGATGAGATTCGACGACAGGGGGTGGCGAACCGCGTTCACCACCTGGGCTATGTTCCACTCGACGTGCTGCCAGTGCTTTACCGCCACGTGATCGGACTCGTATTTCCCAGTCGCTATGAGGGGTTCGGGGCGCCGCCACTTGAGGCGATGGCGTGTGGGTGCCCCGTTGCAGTGTCTCGCATCGGGGCCTTGGACGAGGTTTGTGGCGGAGCGGCTCTAGCCTTTGACCCCGAGGACGATCACTCGATAGTGGCTGCCCTGGAGCGCCTTATACAAGACGGCGACTTGCGAGCCGAACTGCGTGAGAAGGGACTCAACCGGGCTGCCCAGTTCACCTGGGTCCGCGCCGCGGAAGCTCATTTGGACGTATACAAGCTCGCTGCCCGCGCCAGGGCCGCATGATCGCGGAAGGAGTTATGCCTCGACCGCAATCGCGTCTGACCTTTTCGCCCCACGCTTTGATATGAGCCATGAGATCGCCAATATACATGCCAGCCGCGCCATCGCCTGGAGCAGCGGTCCGCGAAGTAAAATGCCAGTGTAGCCGGCAAGGAGCGGGATCAGGAACTGCGCAAACGGGGAGTCTCCCCTCACGAATTGATCATCGCAGCGGCGCATCAGTAGGCCATATAAGAAAAATATTGCTATCACGCCAATATATCCAAAATCGATGTACGTCTCAATCCAAAGTGGGGCAGACAGGTTCGTATAGGCGAGTTCAAAATGATGGCCGATAAATGTCCCGGTATCTTCCGCCTTCGACGGCCAAACGGAGCGAGGTACAAAAAAGAGCAGATCTCCAAGGGCCTGGTCGCCATAGCGCAACCCTTTGTCAAATGTGTACTGAACCCCGGCGGTGATCATCTCAAACGAATCGTAGTCCCCCTTTGTCTCGAAGGTCTGGACGATGCCGGGTGGCGACTTGAACCCTGACGACCACCGGAAATAGGCGGCATAGGGAAAGAGGACAATGCTGAGAAGAAGCGCTCCTACGATCACAAGCCTCATTGCCGAGGGCTTCTTCTGGACGCTTGGCACGGCGAAGATCAACGCGGTCAGGACGGTCCCTGTCCAGAACCGTGGGTTGGAGATGGGACTATTCAGCACCAACGCGACCACCACGAGCAATGCCAGTATCACGCGCGAGCGGTTTTGTGAGAGCTTGTACTGGCGCGTCACGATTACAGCGTAGAGGGCCATGAACGCGGGAACTGTCGAAAATACAGTCTTGAAACCGCCGATCGTCAAGTTCTTTTCCGCAGCGGTACCGATGAGCGATTTTGTAAGTTCCTGACGACTGCTGAACAGCGTGTGAAACCCGCCAAGTATCTTATACCAGATTGGCGCTGTGACTAATACCAAAACGACCAGGATCCTGACCCGCGAGTCAACGATCTGCCTTCCGACGACTCTCTGCGACCTCTGGCGTGCTGGAACTAGGTGACCGATCTCGAGAAGAGCCAGTCCGAGTGCAACGATCACCTGGCTCCGCCACACCGCCGACGAGCTGACGGGAATCAGCCACGGTGTCGTTTGGTTTACCATCTGGACCAGGCCAGAAAGCCCCAGCCACACGTACACGTATAGCCAGAAGATGAAGGCGAAAGGACGAGGTTCGCCTCGTGCCCACAACTTGGCGAGCCGAAGGCCCGCCCACGCCGTAATCAGGATCTGCAGAGGAACAGAGCCCTTGGTGCCCACAGACCCCGTCACCTGCCATTCCGTGAGGAGGCCAGGTATGACGACACATAGGATCAGCGCTCCTACGGCAAATGCCTGGTTTCTCCCGAGCGTCGTCGTCCGCTGAAGAGCGGGCGGTCGCGCCGATACGACGCCGGATCCGGCTGAAACATGTTCTGGAGAGTCTAGACTTTGCATTTCTGTCTTAGTGTTGTATCGGTAAAGGTCCTGACCGGCTGAAACATGTTCTGGAGAGTCTAGACTTTGCATGTTATGGCAATGCTGTAGACGAGGATGGAACGTACAGGGTCGATTATTGCAAAGGTCATAACACTGGTGGGACGAGTGATCGCGCTCGCTGTGCGCGCAGGGTATGCTAGCGAGTGGCCAGAGGAAATGGCGTCAGCCCGTCACTAGCCTAGGGCATTAGCCCGGATCGTGCAGGATGCCGTGTGATGTGAGTGTTTGGCGGGCTGGTTGGGGGGTGAGGCCGGTGGGGTCGTCGGGGAGGGTTGGGTTGCGGGTTTTGCTGTGTGGCTGGGGGCGCTGGCGGCGGTTTGGCGGGGGTGCGCGGGCGGGCTTCGCGGGGCGCGTCGCGCCGGGTGAGACTGGTGATCTCCGGGGCTGCTGGTCGGGTCAGGCCGGAGGCGTTGGGAGCGCTCTGAGGCGCTGGAACGCGGTGGTGAGATCGCTGGACCAGGGCCAGTTGGCCTGTATTCGCAGCGTGGCCGTGCGGGCATGGAACGCGAGGCGCCCTGCGACGTGCAGTAGTCGGTAGCGTAAGCGCTTGGGCTCTGCTTTGGCGAGTTCGCCGGTGAGCAGCAGACGCTTGGTCCACACGAGGAGGTCGTGTGCGATCCGCACGAGCTCGAGCCAGACACGGTTGTGCTCGAAATCGCGGAACGGCATGTTGCGCAGGCCGGTGTCTTTGTCGTTGCGGATGTGATCCTCGACACGGGCGCGACCGCGGTGATCACGCTCGACGTGCGCGATATACTCCGGGCTGGTCTGTGAGGATCGCTTGGAAGCGATGCCCGTCGTGGTCGGTGAAGGAGAGTTGCGCGCCGGGGTGCGCGCGCTCGCGGCGGACGATCACCCTTGACCCGTGCGGCCAGCCCGCCAGATCGAGCTGGTTGGTGATCTCGCAGACCTGCCCGTTGAGGCGCGGACTGCCGTCCTGGTGGAGCGCCGAAACCCATTCGCTGTCAGGGATCTGGAGGATCGCGGCATGGACCGCCTCGTTCAGTTCATAGCCAACGGAGAACTCGATCCTGCCCTCCCGAGCCCAGGCCAGCAGCTCGTGGCTGGCACCAGCGGAGTCGACGCGCAACAACAACTCGATGTTCTCGATGTGCCCGGCCGGGATCTGCCCAAGGGCCTGCTCGGCGACCTTGATCTGGTCGGCAGCGGTGTTCGCACCGGCGTTCCCCGACCGCAGTTCGCCAGCGAGCCCTTCGCTGGTCTCATCCGCGTAAGCGAGCATCGGGTGAAACCCGTAACCCCCTTTGAAGTTCCCAGCCGCGCCCTCCTTCTCCGAATGCGAACCAACGAGCGTGGCATCCAGGTCGATGGTCAAACGCTCCGGGGCGCCCATGATCTCCCACACGCGCGCTCGTGCCCTGGCGTGAGCCTCACGCAACCGCCCCAACCCCTCCGGGTCCCGCGCGATCCGGTCGACGAGCCGGAACGCCGTCGAGGCCGACGCGACACCCCCAAACAGCGACTCCTGGTCGCCGAGCGCCCCCAGGTCAGCCAGACAGTCCCCGCCGTCGGCGAGCATCACCGCCAAGTCACGGACCACGCGACCCTGATCGTGCCCGGAACGCCGTTTCTTCAAGCCCGCAAGCCCCGAGGACAGCGCTCCCGTCAGCCCCGTCTTATCAGCCACCCGAGCCAGCAAAGCGCTGCCCGCATGCGACACCAAACCCTCTCCGTCCGACACGACATCTACCTTGAAACTGCGGCCATCGCGCTGCACCCACACGGTGAACCTCCTGGGCTCGGGAACAAGGACTCGACAACCCCGATTCTCCAAGCTCAGCCGGACATCCCGCGCCCCGGACCACCCGGGGCGCGGACCGTTAACGAACGATCCGGGCTAGTACCTGCGATCGAGGTCTGCCCACCGGCCGCCCGTCGTGAGGCGCTCGATCACCCGCAGGCGGAGGCTGACGCTCGGTCGCGCCCGCGATGCTGAGGCCCCGCGCCCAAGGAGGGCACGATACGAGCAGCATCTCTTTGCGATAGGGTCCCGGAAATGCGGTCATTGCCACGAATTCGTTCTGGAGCAATGCTGCTCGCGATTTGTCTGTGTGCCGTGGGAGTTCTGCTGGGTGCGCTGGTGGCCCGTCTTCATAATCTGGAGAATCTCCGCCTCGGACTCCTGATAATTGTCGTAGGTGTTGCAATGTTGGTGCTGGCGCGCAAGAGCATCGACACTGCCCGCCCAGCCTGGATGCGAACGTACCGCAGTCTCGGCCTAGTTCGGGTTACCAGTCTTACCTTTCTATGCCTCGGGATAATAACCAGTAGCTGGAATGGCTTGCGGGCGGGTCCGGGGCTCGCGATCTGCGATGTCTTCTTTGTTCTCGCAACGCTGGCCTTTGCGTCCGGGGCCGAGTGGGGCTTTCTTCGAGCGTGGACAGTACCGAGATGGCTCGTTTATCCTGCATATGTATTGCTCGTCGAGGTCTTTTTCTCAGGGCTTGTCGCAGGATCAGGATCCATACTGCCAGGTCTTGAGTTTGTGGCGGCGCTGCTCCTCACACCCTTGGTGATCGGCGTGATCGCCAGCGGTCTCGGCGCCTTGTGGCTCGTGGTTGACTGTTGGTTGTTCTCTGCCGGTGTAAACGCTGCAGTCGGTACATCCGACTACTTCTTCCACACACACGTAGGAGAAGAGCTGACCGGAGTGGTGAACTTTGATCGAGTGGCCGGTCTTACGACACAGTCGAACCATCTTGCGTTCGTCTGCATATTTGCAATGCCCATCCTCGTAGCACGCATGATGCAATCGCCATCCCGCAGCCTCAGGACGGCCTACTTATGTGTCGTAGTGCTACTGGTCTTGGGGTTGTTAGCTTCAGGATCTCGTGGTGGCGCCGTCGGTGGGGTGTTTGTCCTTGCGACGATACCGCTTTTCCAGCCGGCGATTCGTGGCCACTCGCTCAAACTGCTGGCTACTGGGGTCGTAGGAGTCATTGTAGCCGCGGCCTTGATATCGCCCCATGTATCATTTATATCTCTCGAACGTCTTACAGGTGCGTCATCGCGGGCAGTCGCAGGGGTCGAAGGATCCGACGCTCAGCGCAGCGAAGCTAGGCAGATAGCCACCGAGCAGTTTGATTCTAGCCCTATATATGGTGTGGGCTTTTCCACCGTGAGAGCGAGTTCGACCGTTTATCTTTCACTCCTTGCGGCTGGGGGCGTAGCGGCGCTCCTTGCCTGGTTGGCCTTCAGCTTTGGCGCGATTCATGCCTCATTCACCTTCGCCCGAAGGGTCCGTGTGAACTCCGATTTGCGGGCACTCGCTGGTGCGGTATGTGGCGTCCTCAGCGTCTGGCTTCTTCTGGATTTTGTCGAGAACCAGCTTTACGACCGCTATCTCTTTGTGCCTTGCGGTCTCTTCATCGGATGTCTAGTAATGGCATCCCGCCATGGCGCCGCCACTGTCCCAATGGCAGAGCACACCATGAGCGTGGGTGGACAAATCCAAGCTGCAGACCACGCCCCCCCCCCCCCCCCGAAAGACCACGTCGCCGAACCCTGAGGCGCTCCACGGTATCGCGGGATGCGGGCTGCTTGACGAGCAGGTCAAGGACGCCTGTGAGCGGCGCGGGCACCGAGCTCTACCAGGCCAGTCCTGGCGTCCACGACGTGGGCCATCGCCCTTGCGTCGGCGCGTCAGGGCTTGACTTGGCCGCCAACCACGTAGGTATGTTTGGCGAGGCAGGGCGCTCAGGCACAAGCACTCACAGCGATGTCGTAAGCTGCCGCACGTGCCCGCGGTCGAGAATAACACCGACACTGACCCAAGCAGACAGGCGCTATCTGGCGAGGAGTCACTGACAGACAACTCTCCGGCGCATACTGCCGACATTGGCGAACCGCCGTCCATCCTGCGGCGGGTCCGGCGTGACATCGTCGTGCTCGGAGCCGGAAATATCGCCATCGTCATCACCCAGCTCTGCTTCCGGAGCATTCTCATCGCCGCACTGATGCCATCAGCCTACGGGCGGCTGTCGCTGATCCTCAGTGTCTACAACACGGCTTGGATAATCGGCTCCACCGGCATACCGAGCAGCGTGGCCCGATACATAGCGATCATCGCCCCCGCTGACGATTCCGCGATCATACGCGCAGCGGTCCGAGCAGGCATCTGGCCGACGGTCGTGGCTACGGCGCTGGTGGCGACCATCGCTGGTGTCTTGCTCGACTCGCCGCTGGCGTTTGTGATCGCCGCGGTCGGGATCTCCACTCTGGTGTACTCGGTGCTCACGCTGGGCATCTTGCGTGGACGCGGCCGGATAGCCTCAGCAGCCGCGGTCATGCCGCTCGCGGGCGTCGGCGAAGTGACTCTGCTAGCCATTGTGTGGCGCTCTGGAATCGGCGTGACCGACCTGTCCGCTCTCGGAGTCTTTTGTCTGGGCAACGTCATCGGCCTTTCCATCGGGATCCTCTTTACGATACGTACCGCTCCTCCGCGGGCCACCACCGCTGGACATGCTGCGGATAAGGCGCACAGCGCTGTTCCCAGCTCCCGCCAATTGTTGAGCATCTCGATGTGGCTTGGCGCCGCGACGGTCGGCATTGCCATCCTGCCGCTCGTCGTGCGTTCGGCAGCCGCCCTCAACTCTTACACGGTTGTGGCGATCGTCGACGTTTCCCTCGTGCTTTTCAACCTCCCGCAGCGCATGGGGTCGGTGGTTGTGGCGGCGGTTATCCCCCATGCCAGTCGCAGCCTAGATAGGGGTCACAAGATCTCGACGATCTCGCAACGTGAGCACTTCATCGTGATCGTTCCGTTCGTCCTTGCAGCGATCGTCGTGGCCTTTACGCCGATCGTTGGATGGATGTTTGATGCGCTGGGGCGACCGGAGTATGCGAAAAGCGCTGAGTACCTCGCCCTGGCGCTGCTGGCTGGTCCAGCCCGCGTCCTATACGGGCTGGTAGAGGGAGTGCTTGTCGCTTACAACGAAGGCCGGTTCATGGCACTCAATGCGCTATCGATCACGACGGTTGCATCGATAGCTATCTTTGCAGTTGCCGCACTTGGGAGCATGGTGGCAGCGTTTGTGATATTTGTGATCGCCTTCTGGGCGATTTACCTGTGCGGACTTAGACGGATCAGTCTTTTGAACTCGATCCCTCAGTCGGCGAGCCGGGAGGGCGCGACCACAGAACCGTCGTCGGTCGTATAGCCCGCTCTGCGCATCGCCCTCATCGCCGGCTCAAGACAAGCTAACGCCGACTCTGAGTAACGCGTGCGCCAGCCATTATACGTACCACTGCCCACTGTGACCGACATGCGCTCCTGCGAATATGGGGTCGGCCGATCACGCATCTTGTCCGGCTGATTGTTATCCACGATTTCGCGAAGCCGTGCATCATCGATCGAGACGCCGAGAAACCTTGCGATCTCACCGAGCTTTGCGACAGTGTCATCGACGAGCTCCTCGTAATGCACAACCATGATGTCGGAGGCGGGGTCAGACGCCGCCTCCAGCCATGACGTCACGTGCGCCTGCCAGCTTCCGAGTCCACCTATGTCACCTTGGACAAAGCGAACGAGGAAGACCTCAAAGCTTTCGTCGTCGAAACCCTCGACAGCCCGCAGCTTGTGAAACGACAACGCCACGTCCCGTACATCGCGCACCAGGTAAATGGCGCGCTCGCGCTTGTAGGCCCTACAATACGGCTCATGGGTCTTGATAAGCCGACCGCCTCCTGGCAGGGTGCGCCTCGCACGAAGGTGACGACCCACGATGGGCACAACCTCGTCCTCTGAGCAGAAGTCAACCTCTGCGCCTGTCAGCAGCTCGGCCAGCATGAACTTGGTCCACGTGTTTCCTGAACGCGGATAGGAGGCGAGCATCACATCGGCGGGCACGATTCCACGGTGCCGCCATGATAAAACCAGACCTCGCAACCTCGAGCGGCGGAGACGATCAGCGGCTTTCGATGTAAGGACTTTGGGCACACCCAAAGTATTGCAGATAGGCCGCCATGGAGGGGGGTGCAATAGTAGCCCAGCAGCAACGCGCGGTTGGCCGGCGCTCACGGCGCGCAGCGCAGGAGGGATAGGCCTCCATAGGTAGATCAGACTCCACTCGTCGCTCGTCGCTGGCCTGCCGGTCTCAGTAATGTCTCATGCGCGGGGCGCGTCGCGAGCGCCACGCCTACGTGACCCTGCTCTCGACAAACCGCGGGGGCGGCCGACCTCAGGCCCAGAGGCCGCTGACCGGCACCGCCCACAATCGATCGCCGAGTGGGATGGTCTGGGCGCCTGTGTAGATGACGATCCCGGCCTTGAACTTAGCTCCGCGGCCGTCGCGCAGCTTGCGGATCCAGCGCGTGTCCGCTGTGGTGACCCTTGTCGAGGCCTTGACCTCAATGGCTGCGATGTCGCCATTGGCACGCTCGATCACGAGATTCGATGTCCTCGCGCTCGCGCTGGTAGTGATAGAGCCTGGAGCGATGCTCGGCCCAGTCCATGTGCTTAAGGACCTCCACCACCACGAAGTTCTCCAGCACCCTCCCGGTTACCTGGGGGTCCTCGGCGATGCGCCGTTCATCCGCTCCCAGCAGACAACTCAGTAGACCCGTGTCGGTCAGATAGACCTTCGGCCGGGCGACCTCACGCGCACCCAGGCCCGGGCGCCATTGACGGGGTCCCCGTGAAGTGATCCAGGCTGGATGCGTGGTCGTGTTTCCCGTGATGGGATGGAAGGATGGACACGATCATGAAGCGACACAGGCACACGCCGGAGCAGGCAGTCAGGAAGATCCGTGAGGGCGAGCGGCTGTTGAACGAGGGCCGCGAGCTGGGGGAGGCCTTGCGCCAGCTGGAGGTGAGCGAGGCGACGTGGAACCGTTGGCGTGCGCAGTACGGTGGGATGAAGGCCGACGAAGCCAAGCGCCTGAAGCACTTGGAGGGTGAGAACCAGCGGTTGAAGAAGCTCGTCGCGGAGCAGGCGCTGGATATCGACATGCTCAAGGAGCTGGCGGAGGGAAACTTTTGACCCCGGGGCGCCGGCGTAGGGCCGTCGGCACCCTGCAGGAGCGCTTCGGGGTCTCAGAGCGCCGCGCGTGCCGTGTCGCGGGCCAGCACCGGGCACGCAACGCAAAGCACCACGGCCGCCGAGCAGTGAGGATGAGCGTTTGGCAGGCCGGCTGCGGGAGATCGCGGGGGGTCACCCGCGGTGGGGGTGGAAGACGGCGCACACGATCCTGCTGCGCGAGGGCTGGAGCATCAACCGTAAGCGGACCCGCCGGATCTGGCGCCAGGAGGGCCTACGGCGCCCCGTGAAGACCCGCAAGCGCCGCCGCCTCGGGACGGGGCAGGCAGCGCGTCTACGGGCGAGCAGGCCAAACGAGGTGTGGGCCTTTGACTTCCAGTTCGATGAGACCTCCGACCGCCGCAGGATCAAGCTCTGCAACATCCTCGACGAGTACACCCGCGAGGCGCTGGCGATCAGGGTCGCGCGCAACTGCACCGCCGAGGACGTCATCACCACCCTCGAGCAGCTCGTCGCTGACCGCGGTGCCCCCACGTACCTCCGGGCTGATAACGGCCCGGAGATGATCGCCTGGACGCTCCGCGACTACTGCCGCCTCACCGGAACCCGCACCGCGTACATCGAGCCCGGCAGCCCGTGGGAGAACCCATTCGTCGAGTCTTTCAACGGCCGCCTCCGCGACGAGCTGCTGAACATCGAGGAGTTCGCCTGCCTCACCGAGGCCCAGGTCATCATCGAGGACTGGCGCATCCAGTACAACACCTACAGGCCACACTCAGCCCTCGACGGACTCACACCCGCCGAATACGCAAGGAAAGAAACCAACCACAACCAACCAGACCACGCATAGACCCTGGACCACCTACAGGGACCCCTTCACTGGATCGGCGACGCGCTCATCGCCAATGCCGTCATCTATGCCCCGCGCCACGGCCTCGTCGACTTCACCGTCCCGCACTGCGGCGCGTTCGTCCGCCGTCGCTACCCCACTCGCCACGCGACACGATGGCGTGAGCTGAATTGAGGCCGTCCTGGACGCCCGGCCCAGTGCGATGGCCCGGCGCCTCACCCTCTGTCCCGTCTGACCCGCGCCGTCGGAATAGGCAAGTGGAAAGACCGCACATCCAGGAAAGGGGAAGCAGATGAACAGGCCCGACGCCCCTCTCTGGCCCCACCCCGCCACGCACTCCTCGACCTCCTACGCGCTCCCAGCGAACCCATGACCAACGCCCCCGCCCACCGCACAGCCCAGCTGCCCGCCGACTACCCCGCGTTCCTCGCCGCGCTCAAGACCCGCATCGCCACGGCCCGCACACGCGCAGCGCTCGCGGTCAACAGCGAGCTCATCGGCCTCTACTGGGAGATTGGGCGCGAGATCCTCGAGCGCGAGCGGCACGAAGGATGGGGCGCAAAGGTGATCGAGCGGCTGGCCGCGGACCTCAGGCGAGAGTTTCCCGACATGAGGGGCCTGTCCCTGCGAAACCTGCGCTACATGCGAGCCTTCGCGCGGGCGTGGGCAGCCGAGGATCCGTCGGCAATTGTGCAGCAGGCTGTTGCACAATTGCCCTGGGGGCACAACCTGGTGCTGCTCAACAAGCTCGACGACCCCGCGGGACGCCTGTGGTATGCGGCGAAGGCCGCCGGGAACGGCTGGTCGCGCAAGGTACTCGAAGCCCAGATCGCGACCGACCTCCGCGGACGCCAGGGCGGCGCGCTCACGACCTTCGAGCATGCCCTCCCCCCTCCGGACTCAGAACTCGTACGCGCCGCGCTCAAGGACCCCTACAACTTCGAGTTCCTCAACCTCTCCGCGCAGGCCAAGGAGCGCGACCTCGAGCTTGCCCTGCTCAACGACGTCCAGTCGTTCCTGATGGAGATGGGCCACGGGTTCGCGCTGGTGGGCAGGCAATTCCCCCTGAAAGTCATCGACGGGGAGCCCGGGGAAGACCAGGAGTTCTTCCTCGACCTGCTCTTCTACAACTACATCCTGCGACGCTTCGTGGTGATCGACCTCAAGATCGAGGACTTCAAACCAGAGTTCGCCGGCAAGATGAGCTTCTACCTCACAGCGGTCGACGAGCTGGAGCGCCAGCCGAGCGACGAGCCGTCGATCGGCCTGGTGCTGTGTCCGGGCCGCAACAAGACAGTGACAGAATGGGCGCTACGGAGCATCGACGCCCCAGTCGCCGTCGCGCGCTACAGCACCGGCCAGGTCAAGCTGACCGAGACACCGCCCGCGGACCTGAAACCCGCACTTCCCGACCTGCCCACCCTGGCCAGCGAGCTATCGAACATCATCCAGGCAGCCCACACGGTCTACAACGGCGAGCCGCCCGACGCCTGACGGTCCGGCGACGGTTGTGCAGCGCGCTGCCCGGGAACGGGACACTTCCCTTGAGGCTTCATGCCGTGCCCTACCGCACAACGTCTACCCGGGCCAGACGACCGGCCCCGGGGATGACCGCCGCGGCGTCCTGCCCCAGCCACTGCTCAAGCAGCGAGCAATACAGCCCCCTGAAGTCAGAGGTGGCCCTCAGGTTCCCTTCCCCGTCCAACCCTCTGGCGAGCCCCGGCCACTCCCCCACCATCGCCCCGGCCGCCTGGGTCCCCATCACAAACGCGCAGCCCCCCGCCCCGTGGTCGGTGCCAGCGGAGGCGTTTTCGTGCGCGCGGCGGCCGAACTCCGACCACACCAGCGTCAGCACGCGGTCCGCCAGACCACGCGCTTCCAGGTCTCGCTGGAACGCATAGAGGGCCTGCGCAGCCTCGCCCAGGGAGGCGTCCAGAGTGCCCACCTGGCCGCTGTGAGTGTCGAACACCGATTCGGTGGAGACGGTGGCGCAACCGATCGGCATGCCCGCCCCCAGCAGCTGCGCGACCCCAGCCAGGCGCGCCGGGAACTGGTCACTTGACACTGGGTATCCCGCCGGGAGCGCCGGGACGGCGCCCCCCGGGAGCTGAAACGGGGCCAGCTGCGTGCGCAGCATGCCCGACGCCACGGCAGCCTCCCCGGACTGTGCCATCGCCGCGTCGCCTGACCCCAGCCCGGCGTGCCCCAGCGCGTCGAGCGCCCCCGCGAGCAGTTCCTGCGGCGCCCCCCACACCTCTCGCGCCTGCAGCGAGTAGGCGCTCGGCCTGACGAGCGTGGCCACCGGCATGCGCGCTGTCGCCAGCGCAGGCTGCAGCGCCTCGTCCAGGCAGAGCCCCTGCAACGGGTTGTCGGGCGCGCCGGTGAGATCCAGGTAGCGACCCATCCAGCCGGTGAGCAGGTCGGGCTGGGTGGCGCCCACCTCCCAGAAATGACGGCTCGTGAAATGCGACTCGTCGGGGTGGGCGTAGCCGACGGCGGGCAGCACACTGAGCTTGCCTTCCCCGTGCAGCCCCGCCAGTGGAGCGGCGAGCGGATGCCAGTGCAGGCGCGGGTCCTCGCTGAACGCAGGACCTGCGTCCGCGGGCAGCGCCAGCTGGGGACGGTACTTGGCGTAGAGCGGGTCGCCCGCCGGGTAGAGCACCGACATCGAGTCGATGCCCCCCTGCAGGTACACGCTGACGAGCACCCGCGGCGCAGGGCCCGCGGCAGCGCGCGCCACGCCCTCCGCAAAGCGCGCCGGGTCGAGCAGACGGCCGGCGCCGTAGACCGACAACGCGAGCCCCGCCGAGGCCAGCAGGAACCCGCGACGGGAGAGGCCGGTGCCGGCTGGGAGGGGCATCCCCGGCTCCACAACGGGCAGCCCGCGACCGGCCTGCGCCACCGCGTGGCGCAGCAGCTCGGAGCGATCGTAGTCGCGGCAGGCACACGCGGGGCGGGCGGGCGGAGGGCTCATCTCAACAGGTGTGGTAGTCGGGGGAGGCGGTCACAAGCGCGCGCAGCCCGTTGAGCGCCAGCACCGAGAACGTTTCGCGCTGCTCCGGGTGGGTGGCGGCCCCCACGGCAGCCTGGGCGTAGGCGAGCAGTACCCGGCGCGTCGCTTCGCTGAGCGGAGGCGCCCCCCAGAAGGCACTCGCCTCTTCCACCAGCGCCTGCGCTTCGCTCGGCACCGATTCCCGGGCCACAGCCGGGACCAGGGCGCGCTGTTCGCCGATCACGCTGGCGGCGAGGTTAAAGCGCGCCAGCCACGTGCCGGTGTTCAGCCACCTGGTGGCGTCCCAGCCGGAGACGTTGGGCGGGTAGAAGGGCAGCTGCCCAGCCGTATTGGACTGCCAGATCCACACGTCGCTGTCGATGTAGCGACCAACCGCGCGCAGCATCCCCGCCAGCTGCACGACGGGGGGCTTGACCATGCGCGGGCCGGTGTACACCAACGGGTGCATCAGCATGGCCTCGAGCACCGGGCGCACCTGCAGCCCAGAAGATTGATAGAGGCGCGCTACCGCGCGCCCGTGGGCCGCGTCAAGTGGGGCCGGGGAGAAATACGACCACAGGCGCTGCACGAAATGCCGCGGATGGGCCGGGTGGGCAAGCGCTAGGCGCACGGAGTCCCGCCAGTCAAAGCGCCCCCGCCGGCCGTAGATGACCTTCACGCCATCGTCGTGATGGGCCCGCTCAAAGCGGAAGTCCTCAGGCTGGCGCGCCGTATTCCATGTGCAGGTCCAGCCCGTCAGCGCACGGGCGTGTTCGCGCACGTCGCGCTCGGAGTAGGCGCCGACGCCGAGTGTGAACAGCTCCTGCATCTCGCGCGCGTAGTTCTCGTTGGGGGCGGCCTTGACGTTCTGGGCGCCCGAGAGGAAGAGCAGCATCGCCGGGTCGATCGTGACCGCACCCAACAGCGCGCCGAAGCTGCCAAGGCACAGCCGCCGCAGGGTCTCGTTTTGCGCAAGCATCAGCGCCGGCGAGGGGACCTGCAGCTGGCTTGTGGCAAACCAGTCATGCCACACAAGCGTCATGCGCTCCACCAGTGGCGCGGTGGTACGCACCATGCGGTCAAGCCACCACAACACGTCGTGCCCGTACACCTCATAGGGCTCGATCGGCTGCCCCGCCTGGGTCACCGGCGGCGGCCCCTGCAGCACCTCACGCGCGGGGCGCGTCAGCGAGAGGACAGCTCCACGCAGCCCCAGCGTGGAGAGCCGCGCGGCCTCTCCCGGCCGCGGCCCAAACCCGGCGCGCCACAGCAACCGTTCCGCCTGCTCAGGACCGAACGGCCCGGAATACACAGGCAGCGGGCTGTGCGGGCCAGCGGATACGCGGCGTCTGCCCCGGCGCGAGGAGCTGCGCGCGAGTACCGCGGGAGCAGGCAGCCGAGGTTCCTTGCGCGCGAGGGGCACCCTCCCGTAATCGGCAGCGCCTCCCTCAAATCGAGGACGCCAGCGAGCGGCGGGCAATGTACTCCCGGCGTCGCCTGATCCGCTTTCGGCGATGCTTACGGGTTGCAGTCTCGATATACTGAAAGAGGTATTATAGGTGCATGCACGAGATCCCCAGCGTGATCCGGAGCGCACGCCTTGAGGCGGGCCTGACCCAGGCAGAGCTTGCCGTGCGTGCGGGCACCTCACAGCCTGCGGTCGCGCGCTATGAGCGGGGCAGCGTGGCGCCCACGCTGTCCACTCTCCAGCGGCTGCTGGCGGCGTGCGGACGGCGTGCGATCCTCACAACCGGCCCAGCAGAGGACAGCCCGTCAAGCGACCGGCAGGGGCCGGACATGCACCTGCTGCGCAGTCGCCGCCGGCGACTGCTCGCAACCGCCGCCAGATGCGGAGCGCGCGATGTGCGCCTGTTCGGCTCGGTCAGCCGCGGCGAGCAGCACCTCGGCAGTGACGTCGACCTGCTGGTCGACCTAGAGCCGGGACACACGCTGCTCGACCTCGCCGCGTTCAGACGGCAGGCCAGCGACGTCCTCGGCGTCCCCGTCGACGTCGCCACACCAGACATGCTCAAAGAGCACATCCGGGCCGCGGTCCTCACACAGGCAATACCGCTATGAGTCGCTCAGAACAAGAACGCCTACACGACATCGGCGAGGCGATCGCTGCGATCAAAGCTCATATCGAGCGCGCGCGGCAGGAGCCTTCGCTCAACGACGATCCGCTCCTTCACGACGCACTGTTGTATGAGTTCGTCGTCATCGGCGAGGCGGTCAAGCACGTATCGGCCCACACCCGCGCGCAGGCGCCTGAGGTTCCCTGGCAAGATGTAGCCGGACTGCGCGACCTCATCGCACACGAGTACTTCCACATCGAGATGCGGCGAGTGCTTGAGATCGTCGAGCGCGACCTGCCCGCGCTCGAGCAGGCGATCACCAGGCTCAGATCCTCTCCACAGTAACCCTCCGGCCAGGCAAGGGCGTCCGTCGAGCGGCAGGCCACGAACTTGGAGCGGGCAACGCGCATGGCCATCGCTGACGAGGACGCGACGAGCCCGCCGGGCAGGTCAGTCGATGACAGGCATTGCTCTCCCTTGTCAGTCTCGTTCTTTCCGGCTGGTTTAAGGCTGCTGGGCACGGGATGGGTTGGCGGACCTGATCGCTATCGCTATCGGCACGCTCCATCAGCTGACGTCCCGAGCAGCGTCTACCCCAGGTACTGGAGTGGTCCACTCCAACTCATCACCACCGACGACGCCCAGGCCGCACTCGCGCTCGTCGAGGACGACCTCGACGAGAACTTCTTCGAAGGCCGCATCGGACGGCTGACCAAGGCCGAGAAGCTCTACGCCGCTGGCATGGCCGACCTCGGCGACGGACCACAGCCCAGCCGCCGTCGCACGCCGACTCGGACGCACCCCGAAGTCAGTCTCGCCCCTACGCGACGCGCTCATCGCCAACGCCGTCATCTACGCCCCGCGCCACGGCCTCGTCGACTTCACCGTCCCGCACTGCGGCGCGTTCGTCCGCCATCGCTACCCGCTCGCCACACGACACGATGGCGTTTGAGCTGAATTGAGGCCGCTCTGGGCGCCCCGCCCAGTGCGATGGCCCGCGCCTCACCCCCTGTCCCCGTCTGACCCGCGCCGTCGGAATAGGCAAGTGGAAAGACCGCACATCCAGGAAAGGGGAAGCAGATGAACAGGCCCGACGCCCCTCTCTGGCCCCACCCCGCCCACGCATCTCCTCGACCCCCTACGCCATCCCAGCAAACCCATGACCAACGCCCCCGCCCACCGCACAGCCCAGCTGCCCGCCGACTACCCCGCGTTCCTCGCCGCACTCAAGACCCGCATCGCCACGGCCCGCACACGCGCAGCGCTCGCGGTCAACAGCGAGCTCATCGGCCTCTACTGGGAGATCGGGCGCGAGATCCTCGAGCGCGAGCGGCACGAAGGCTGGGGCGCAAAGGTGATCGAGCGGCTGGCCGCGGACCTCAGGCGAGAGTTTCCCGACATGAGGGGCCTGTCCCTGCGAAACCTGCGCTACATGCGAGCCTTCGCGCGGGCGTGGGCAGCCGAGGATCCGTCGGCAATTGTGCAGCAGGCTGTTGCACAATTGCCCTGGGGGCACAACCTGGTGCTGCTCAACAAGCTCGACGACCCCGCGGGACGCCTGTGGTATGCGGCGAAGGCCGCCGGGAACGGCTGGTCGCGCAAGGTACTCGAAGCCCAGATCGCGACCGACCTCCGCGGACGCCAGGGCGGCGCGCTCACGACCTTCGAGCATGCCCTCCCCCCTCCGGACTCAGAACTCGTACGCGCCGCGCTCAAGGACCCCTACAACTTCGAGTTCCTCAACCTCTCCGCGCAGGCCAAGGAGCGCGACCTCGAGCTTGCCCTGCTCAACGACGTCCAGTCGTTCCTGATGGAGATGGGCCACGGGTTCGCGCTGGTGGGCAGGCAATTCCCCCTGAAAGTCATCGACGGGGAGCCCGGGGAAGACCAGGAGTTCTTCCTCGACCTGCTCTTCTACAACTACATCCTGCGACGCTTCGTGGTGATCGACCTCAAGATCGAGGACTTCAAACCAGAGTTCGCCGGCAAGATGAGCTTCTACCTCACAGCGGTCGACGAGCTGGAGCGCCAGCCGGGCGACGAGCCGTCGATCGGCCTGGTGCTGTGTCCGGGCCGCAACAAGACAGTGACAGAATGGGCGCTACGGAGCATCGACGCCCCAGTCGCCGTCGCGCGCTACAGCACAGGCGAGGTCAAGCTGACCGAGACACCGCCCGCGGACCTGAAACCCGCACTTCCCGACCTGCCCACCCTGGCCAGCGAGCTGTCGAACATTATCCAGGCAGCCCACGCGGTCTACGACAGTGAGCCGCCCGACGCCGCGCGTTGTAAACTGAGCGCACGATATCCCCAGTCACTTCGCTGGCTGGGCGCGAGGCCCGGCCAAGTGCCGGGCCTCAGCTTTTGTCGGGTCGCCACTCACGTGGCCGGTGAATCTCCCCCTTGCGGTCTTGCAACGTCAGGGGCAGTTGAGCGGCGCTGAGCGCTCCGTGCCGTATCGGCCGGACGCCGTCAACCGAGGCGATCAGCCGTGCGGCTGGACGTGGGTTCGGTGCGAGCAGCATGATCCTGACGCCCAACTCGTTTCGTGCCATGCGTATGGGCTCGACCAGGTCAGTGTCGTTGGTGACCACGGCAGCCACGTCGTGGCGGCCAGCGCACGAAGATAGCTCTGCTGCCGGCGGTGCTGGTTGGGATTGTCGGGTTCGCTGCTGACTCGGGCTGTGAAGTACTTCACCTCGGCGATGTCGTCGTTGGGCAGCAGCAGCTCCGCCAGCTTCCGGACATCCAGCCACTTGCAGCCAGGGAAGCGCCAGCGCAAAGCGCTGTAGTAGAGATTGAAACCGTCGACATAAACGTTCGCTTTCATCCGCGCAACCTACCGCGCCGACCCCCCGCTCCCGGCGCGCAGCGGCGTATCAGACCCGTTGGGGGGCACCGCGACGCGACCCTCTGGCCAGGGGATGAAAGCGGTCCGCCAGCCTTCCGCAAGACGGAGCGCCACGGCCTGCACGCCGCGCAGCGCTCACTATCCCACTCGGCCCGAACACCGTAAGGGAGACTTTGCGGCCGACTGTTCGGTGTCGGTGCGCATCGCGCGGCTCTGCTGCCTGAAGCGCTGGCGGCGCTCGCCTGCACCGAGCCGCCGGTCCTGCCCTCCCCCCTGTCCCGCCCTACGCGGCCCGCACGACCCCCCTTGTGGGGGTCTCCTGGCTGCTTCCTGTCAGCCACCTCCTGCCTCGCTGCCAGCGCTGTCGTTGGTCCCCACCGTGGCCTTACCCGCTTGATGGTGGGCGGGGGCTGGGGCACGGTGTTGGCGACCTGCACGGAAGAGGGCCCGCCCGCCGCTTCCAGCTGGCCGTGCCATCCCAGTCCAACGTTAGCCTCACCACGATGGCACGCAATTTGCGCTCTGAGATCATGGGATTCCTCGCGTACCTGGTCGGGCATTCGCCTCGACGGGTGTGCTGGAAGGACGATGGGAGCCGAGGCGACGGGACCCCGGCGACCGTCCTGGAGTTAGAGGACTCGATACCGCGACCGCCGTTTCGCCGTAGCGGCGCGACACGGATCTCCGTGACGAGCAAGCACGAACGTCTACGCGCGAGCAGGTTTCGGTTCAACGGCGCCGCCGCGTGCCTATCGGGCTGCCGGCGATCGATACATGCAATGGACTCCACCGCGCCAGCTGGCGCGTTAGCCCTCTTCCGGGGTCCACCCGACGGTGCTGCGCCCCGGCTCGACATCGCGCCTTACCGTCGCCTCGACCTGCGCAGCCAGCGCTTCCGGCAACCGCCTATGTGCCTCGGTGATGAAAGCGGCGACACCAGGACTCGCTGACGGCACAGGGACCTGCTCCATCGCGTGGTCAACCTCGGCGCCTACGAGTTCCTGTGCCTCAGCGCCCGCACCAGCTGCACGCTCCACAAGTGCCGCGGCGACGCGACTCACTCGCGCTCGCCGGTAGATGGCCGCCAAGCGAACAACCTCGCCCGCCGGGATGCGCTCCTGGTTTGCCGCGGAAACCCGCACCACGTCAGCTCGACGCGAGAGCGTGCTTGGGCTGACGCCGATGAGCTTCGCCGCGGCGCGCAAGGAGGGATAGGCCTCCACAGGTAGATCGGGCTCCCACTCGCTCGTCGCCCGCCCGCTGAAGGCAGGCACAGACCCAGCTCGCCCAGCAATGGCGTGTTGAAGGCTCATGACCGTCCTACCATAGCAACGATCGCAACACCCGCGGTCATCGCTTGCGTTCCACTCAAAGAGGTAGGGGCAGCAGCGCAGCTCGTCGCTTGAGCTTGCCCAGCAGCGCCATGTGGTGGTACCGACTTCACCGTCCCGCACCGCGGCGCGTTCGTCCGCCGTCGCTACCCGCTCGCCACACGAGGACATGGCGTGAGCTGATGAGGCCGTGCTGGACGCCCGGCCCAGTGTGATGGCCCGCGCCTCACCCCCTGTCCCGTCTGACCCGCGCCGTCGGAATAGGCAAGTGGAAAGACCGCACATCCAGGAAAGGGGAAGCAGATGAACAGGCCCGGCCCCCTCTCTGGCCCCACCCCGCCCACGCATCTCCTCGACCCCCTACGCGCTCCCAGCGAACCCATGACCAACGCCCCCGCCCACCGCACAGCCCAGCTGCCCGCCGACTACCCCGCGTTCCTCGCCGCGCTCAAGACCCGCATCGCCACGGCCCGCACACGCGCAGCGCTCGCGGTCAACAGCGAGCTCATCGGCCTCTACTGGGAGATCGGGCGCGAGATCCTCGAGCGCGAGCGGCACGAGGGATGGGGCGCGAAGGTGATCGAGCGGCTGGCCGCGGACCTCAGGCGAGAGTTTCCCGACATGCGGGGTCTGTCGCGCAGCAACCTGCACTACATGCGCAGCTTTGCCGCCGCGTGGCCTCAGCCCGAAGGCGGTGAGGAGATTGTCCAACAGCCCGTTGGACGATTGCCATGGGGGCACAACATCGCTCTCTTGACCAGGCTGGAGGATCCAGAGGTCCGTCTTTGGTACGCCGTCGGTGCAACCGAGAACGGCTGGTCGCGCAAGGTACTCGAAGCCCAGATCGCGACCGACCTCCGCGGACGCCAGGGCGGCGCGCTCACGACCTTCGAGCATGCCCTCCCCCCTCCGGACTCAGAACTCGTACGAGACGCACTCAAGGACCCCTACAACTTCGAGTTCCTCAACCTCTCCGCGCAGGCCAAGGAGCGCGACCTCGAGCTTGCCCTGCTCAACGACATTCAGTCGTTCCTGATGGAGATGGGCCACGGGTTCGCGCTGGTGGGCAGGCAGTTTCCCCTGAAAGTCATCGACGGGGAGCCCGGGGAAGACCAGGAGTTCTTCCTCGACCTGCTCTTCTACAACTACATCCTGCGACGCTTCGTGGTGATCGACCTCAAGATCGAGGACTTCAAACCAGAGTTCGCCGGCAAGATGAGCTTCTACCTCACAGCGGTCGACGAGCTGGAGCGCCAGCCGGGCGACGAGCCGTCGATCGGCCTGGTGCTGTGTCCGGGCCGCAACAAGACAGTGACAGAATGGGCGCTACGGAGCATCGACGCCCCAGTCGCCGTCGCGCGCTACAGCACCGGCCAGGTCAAGCTGACCGAGACACCGCCCGCGGACCTGAAACCCGCACTTCCCGACCTGCCCACCCTGGCCAGCGAGCTATCGAACATCATCCAGGCAGCCCACACGGTCTACAACGGCGAGCCGCCCGACGCCTGACGGTCCGGCGAGGATTGTGCAGCGCGCCGCCACACAACCGCTCGCCTGTACCTGTCCAGCAGTGCCATGTGGTGGTACCACGAAACTTTGTCCAAGCCCCTGGACCCGGGAACGGGACACTTCCCTTGTGCGAGCCCAGAGGTGAGCTTGAGCGATTAACCGCAGAGCTCGGCCGGCGGATCGAGCGCCGCCTCGTCCCACTGGAGGAAGGCAAGCGAGCAAGCGACGAAATGCTGCCCGTCATCGCGGAGCAGCTCACTGCGCTCGATTGCCGCGTCGATGCTGTCGAAACCAGGCCGCCGGAATGACTACACTCGATTCCATGGCGACACACGCAGAGCCATCCCCCTTAGAGCGGCTGCAGTTGTTGGTTCACGCGCAGGCCGGCCCGGCGCGTGAGTGGCGCACCAAGCTTCCGACTCTACGCGCCCAGGCTTCTGCCACTTCGGCCGTGCTAGGCGAGCTTGCCCGCACGCCGCCGGCCACTTCGCTGCCCGACCGCGAATATGCCGATGTCGTGCTTTCCGCTCCTACCAGGGAATGGGCAGAGGATGTTGCAGATCGGCTACACCATGCCCTGCCCTCCGGGGTACAGGTCCGACTCGGTGCTCCCGGAGAGGGCCTACGAGATGATCAGACCCTGACCGGCTTTACGGTTCGCTGCGAAGTGTCGCTGCCAGGAGTGCGCGGAGCAAAGGCGACCGAGCAGGTGCGCGCAGCGCTCGCGAACATGGAGGGCCTCGAGAATCGACTACAGCGAACCACTCGATCTCGTGGTCGTGTCTCCCAGCGGCTGAGCACAGCCCGGCTAGAGCGCGAACGTTGCCGTGCGCTGGGGCGCTCGCCAAGGGCGCGAGGGCGATCGAGCGGCTGGCCGCGGACCTCAGGCGAGAGTTTCCCGACATGAGGGGCCTGTCCCTGCGAAACCCGCGCTACATGCGGGCCTTCGCGCGGGGCGTGGGCAGCCGAGGACCCGTCGGCAATTGTGCAGCAGGCTGTTGCACAACTGCCCTGAGGGTCAAGCCGTGCCCTACCGCACGACCCGAACCCGCGCCAACCGACCGGCCCCGGGGATGACCGCGGCGTCCTGCCCCAGCCACTGCTCAAGCAGCGAGCAGTAGAGCCCTCTGAAGTCAGAGGTGGCCCGCAGGTTCCCTTCCCCATCCAACCCTCTGGCGAGCCCCGGCCACTCCCCCACCATCGCCCCGGCCGCCTGGGAGCCCATCACAAACGCGCAGCCCCCCGCCCCGTGGTCGGTCCCAGCGGAGGCGTTTTCGTGGGCGCGGCGGCCGAACTCCGACCACTTTGGGCAGCACACGCCGTGGTCCGCAGACACGCGTCATAGGATGTGGCCGTGCGAGATGTCCAAAAGCTTCTTGACGCCCACGAGGGACCACAACTTGATTTCAAGCGTGACCTATCATCGATGGCTAAGGTGGTGCGGACGTTGGCTGCCATGGGGAATACGGCCGGCGGACACGTGGTCGTCGGGGTCGACGACGACAGGACGGTGCCCGGACTCGTTGATCCACTCAAGGATGAGGAGGCGCTTGCACGCGCCATCGCCGACAGCATCGAGCCGCTCCTACCGGTTGAGATATCTGTGCAACATGTCGGCGCCGACAATGTGCTTGTAGCTGAAGTACTGCGCTGGAAGGGACCATTCGGTATCAAGGCCGAAGGCGAGAAAGGCTTCTACAAGCGCGTCGGCTCGACCAATCAGCGCCTCGGCTCGACCGAGAATCGACGAGCTGCGCCGGGAGATAGCCGGTCAGTCGTTCGATGCGATACCACGGGCAGACACGAGCCGCAACGATCTCGACCCCGCTCGCTTGCGCTTCTACCTACGCAATGGAGGCATCAAGACCGACAGTCGCCAACTGCAGTCCCTTGAGCTGCTCACCGAATACGCAGGCGGTTCGGTGGTGGCCTCCAACGCTGGACTGATCCTGTTCGGCAAGGATGCCTCGCGCGCCAGGCTCGTCCCCGACGCTCGCGTGCGCTGCGCCCGCTTCCGCGGAACCACGAAGGCCGAGATCCTCGACCAGCTCGACATCGAGGGGACAGTCCTCGACGCCATCGCGGAGGTGGAGGCGTTCGTCGCGCGGAACACCCGCACGGGGGGACGCTTCTCGGGAAAGATGCGGCGTGAGGATGTGCCCGAGTACGCACCGGTCACGGTGCGGGAGCTGCTGCTGAACGCGATCGCCCACACCGACTACGCCATGGCGGGCTCACAGATCCTGATCGCGATCTTCGACGACCGCTTGGAGATCCAGAATCCGGGCTGCTTCGTCTACGGCTCCACCGTCGAGACGATCAAGCAGGGCATCAGCCGGGTACGCAACCGTGCCATCGTACGCATCCTGCGCGAGTTACACCTGATGGAGATTCTCGGGTCGGGCTACGAACGTATCAGCACGACATTCGATGACGGCTACCCCGAACCTGACTGGCGCGAGCTTGGTGTTGTGGTGCGCGTCACGATCCCAACGCACCCCTTCTTCGCGGAGGGCAATGGAAGCAGTCGTGAGGGTGATGAGGGTGATCGTGAGGGCGATGAGGGTGATCGGCTCGTCGATGGGCCCTCTATGTCAGCAGAGCAACGTGCGGCATGGGTGCTTGCAGAGATCGACACCGGGCGAGCGGTCACAAACCAGTACCTTGCGCGAGCGCTGGGAGTCTCCCTGGCCACGGTAGAGCGCCTGACCAGTCGCATGCAGAAGGACAAGACCATCCGCTGGTCCGGCACCAGACGCTCCGGCAGCTTTCGGCGCACCTGAACGCCGGAGTCAGGCAGGTTGTCGAGGTCTCCTCCTCATAGGAGCCGGTTGTGGGGTAGCGTCGGGCTCCCTATCCCACGACCCGCACCCGTGCCAGCCGGCCGGCCCCGGGGATGACCGCCGCGGCGTCGGCGCCCAGCCGCTGCTCGAGCAGCGAGCAGTAGAGCCCTCTGAAGTCAGAGGTGGCCCGCAGGTTCCCTTCCCCGTCCAGGCCCCTAGCGAGGCCCGGCCACTCCCCTGCAAGATGATCCAGGTCGATGAGATGTGGGGGTTCTGCTACGCCAAGCAGGGCAACGTCCCCGACGAGCACAAGGGGACCTTCGGCTACGGCGACGTATGGACTTGGATCGCGGTCTGTGCGGACACGAAGCTGGTTCCGTCGTGGCTGGTCGGGGAGCGCAACCTTGGCGACTGCTGGACGTTCCTCGAAGACCTCAAGTGCCGCCTGGGCGAGCGCATCCAGCTCAGTACGGACGGCCACGCGACGTATCGCGGCACGGTCGGCCTAGTGTTCAACCCAGGCGACGTGGACTGGGCGCAGCTCATCAAGCACTACAAGACCCCGTACCACGGGGGAGGCCGCTACAGCCCGCCCGTCTGCACCGGCACAACGAAGAAGATGCGGCTGGGCGACCCTGACCCCGCGAAGGTCAGCACCAGCTACATCGAGCGACAGAACCTCACGGTCAGAATGGGGATGCGGCGGTTCACGCGGCTCACGAATGGCTTCAGCAAGAAGGTCGAGAACCTAGCGGCAGCGGTCAGCCTGCACTACATGTACTACAACTTCGGCCGGCCCCACCAGACGCTCACCAAGCCGTACCCGCGCACTCCCGCGATGGCGGCCGGTGTCGCCGATCACGTCTGGACGCTACGCGAGATCGCCGAACTATCGGCTTGAAGGTTTTGCGCGCAGCCAGGTGTACTATCGACATGCACGTCCGATGCCGATAGACTCAATGCCATGACGGCGACAGTCGAGCAACTGCCGCCCGCGCTGAGGGACCAGTCGGCCGGCGACACGATCGTACGCGATGTGCGGGTCGAGATGCGCGAGGACTCTTCTGATCGCGTAGCGCTCTTTGTCGTGCTTGTGCTCGCGAATCCACCCGGCGGATTGGATCACTGGCCCGTCGATGACCTCTGGGAGCTACGTCGGCGTGTGCGGGAGGCGATCGCAGACCGCCTCCCGAATCTCGATGTCCCCTGGTACGTCGTCTTTGAGCCGGAGCACCCCCATCTTGACGACGGCGAAGCGCAAGAAGAAAACTAAGCGTGCTCCGTCACCGATCGACTCCGCGAAGCTGATTGCGGAGGCGCGGGCTCGTCTGGGTCCAACTAAACGCGGACGGCCGGACACATTCCGTATGCGACGGGCCGCGTCGCTGGCCTACTACGCGCTGTTCCATCGCCTCTCGCTGGGTGCAGCGGAAAGCCTCTTGCCCAACGGCAAGCCAGAAGAACAACTGCATGTCGCGCGCCTCTTCAACCATGCGGACATGAAGCAAGCCTGCGAGTGGATTGCTGGGCGCACGGGCGAGGCGAGGATCAACCAGCACGTCCGTCCGCTCGTGAAAAGACTGAAAGCGACTCCTGTCGCTGAAGTCGCAAGTGCATTTTGTGACTTACAAGAGGCACGGCATCGAGCCGACTACGACCATCTCAGCCCCGTCTCTCGCCCGACGGCGGTGGCCAGTGTGGATGACGCGGAGCAGAGCATCAAGACACTGGCGACGGCGAAAGCCAGCGACCAAGAAGCCCTCTTTGTGCTGCTCGCACTGCGAGCACGCATCCCAAACTGATCCGCCTACCCTCAAACTGACCCACTACCCGTGCCGGTGAGATCCAGGTAGCGACCCATCCAGCCGGGGCACGGCGTTCGTGACCTGCACGGAGGAGGCGCTTCGAGGCTCAACCCGCCTTCGGCGAACACCGACAGGCTGTCGGTGACGGTGGCGGCTTGTTCGGCTGCGGTGACGTCTACCGTGTCCGGCGAGAACGACCTGCACCGTCGTCGGCAGCCCCTCGGCTGCGATCCTCCGCTGGCGAGGACGAGACGACGTGGCCCCGCAGGGCGTCCCCGTCGGGACAAGCTAGCATTTTTTGTGCTATTTTGTCCTGGTGCCTGGGGCGGCGTTCAACCGGCTGGCTGATGTCGCGGCCGACCAGTACGGATTCGTGAGCCAGCGAGATGCCCGTGAGCTGGGCATCCAGCCAATGACACTAGTACGGATGTCCGAGCACGGAACGCTCGAGCGCCGCGGACACGGGCTCTACCGCTTGCACTACTTCCCGGTATCCCCACTTGACTCCTACATGGAGGCGACGCTGTGGCCCAGGGGCACGCGCGGCGTGCTCTCCCATGAGACCGCACTCGATCTGTATGAGCTGAGCGACGTCAACCCGAACAAGATCCACCTCACAGTCCCAAGCAACCACCGGATACGACGTGAAATCCCCGTCCTGTACCGGATCCATCACGAGAACCTCCCCGCCGCGGACGTGACGTTCCACGAAGGGATCCCGATCGTGACCCCGGCACACGCGATCCGCCAAAGCCACGCCGCCCATCTCGGCCCAGCGCTGATCGGCCAGGCCATCGACCATGGCGCCAGCAACGGCAGGCTCACCCGCAAGGAGGCTGCTCAGCTGCGCCGGGAGATTGGCGTGAAGGCCGGTTCGGGGATGCGCCGGTGACCGCAGATTTCAAACCGCCCCAGCGCATGCCCATCAGGCACAGCCATCTCGAACGGCTCGTCGGCGACTACTCGAAGGCTCACGGTATTGCCCCCGATCGCATGCGCCGGTGGATATCCACGATGACCCTGATCGGCGCGCTCGACAGGGTCCAAGCCGACGAGCAACCCCGCTTTCTGATCAAGGGTGGAGTCCCTACCGCTTCGACGTCAGCCAGCTCACGGCGGACCTGCCCGACGATGTACAGGCCGCCGCAGACGCCGTCGCCGAGTTCATCGTCGAGATAGACGCCGCTCGGCCCTATGCTCATTGATGAGACACGGTCAGAGGATCCCAGGAGGCCCCACGCCGCCTGAAGCTGGCCGTCCTTTGTCCAAGCGCCCTTGGACAATTGCGTGCTCCCCCACCGGGTCAAGCTGACCGAGACACCGCCCGCGGATCTGAAGCCCGCGCTTCCCGACCTGCCCGCCCTGGCCAGCGAGCTGTCGAACATCGTCCAGGCGGCCCACGCGGTCTACGACGGTGAGCCGCCCGACGCCTGACGGTCCGGCCGCTCGCCTGTACCTGTCTCTTGAGGCTTCGTGCCGTGCCCTATCCCACGACCCGAACCCGGGCCAGACGACCGGCCCCGGGGATGACCGCCGCGGCGTCCTGCCCCAGCCACTGCTCAAGCAGCGAGCAATACAGCCCCCTGAAGTCAGAGGTGGCCTTCAGGTTCCCTTCCCCGTCCAACCCTCTGGCGAGCCCGGGCCACTCCCCCACCATTGCCCCGGCCGCCTGGGCGCCCATCACGAACGCGCAGCCCCCCGCCCCGTGGTCGGTCCCAGCGGAGGCGTTTTCGTGTGCGCGGCGGCCGAACTCCGACCACACCAGCGTCAGCACGCGGTCCGCCAGCCCGCGCGCTTCCAGGTCGCGTTGGAATGCATACAGAGCCTGCACGGCGCCGCCCAGAGCGCCGTCCAGGGCGCCCACCTGGCCGCTGTGCGTGTCGAACACCGATTCGGTGGAGACGGTGGCGCAACTGATCGGCATGCCCGCCCCCAGCAGCTGTGCGACCCCCGCCAGACGCGCCGGGAACTGGTCGCTTGACACTGGATACCCAGCCGGGAGCGCCGGGGCGGCGCCCCCCGGGAGCTGAAACGGGGCCAGCTGCGTGCGCAGCATGCCCGACGCCACGGCAGCCTGGGCGTAGGCGAGCAGCGCCCTGCGCGTCGCTTCGCTGAGCGGAGGCGCCCCCCAGAAGGCACTCGCCTCTTCCAACAGCGCCTGCGCTTCGCTCGGCACCGCCCCTCGCGCCACGGCCGGGACTAGCGCGCGCTGTTCGCCGATCACGCTGGCGGCGAGGTTGAAGCGCGCCAGCCACGTGCCGGTGTTCAACCACCTGGTGGCGTCCCAGCCGGATACGTTGGGCGGATAGAAGAGCAACTGCCCAGCCATGTTGGACTGCCAGATCCACACGTCGCTGTCGATGTAGCGACCAACCGCGCGCAGCATCCCCGCCAGTTGCACGACGGGGGGCTTGACCATGCGCGGGCCGGTGTACACCAACGGGTGCATCAGCATGGCCTCAAGCACCGGGCGCACCCGAAGCCCAGAAGATAGATAGAGGCGCGCTACCGCGCGCCCGTGGGCCGCGTCAAGTGGGACCGGGGAGAAATACGACCACAGGCGCTGCACAAAATGCCGCGCCCGCACACTCGCGATCGGAGTGCGCCGCCTGAATTAACGGAGCGTCGTGGTCTAGAGAAATCTAGGCATATCTAGAGATTTAGCTAGACTATGCTAGACATCCATAGAGAGGACGGAGATGGGCCGAGGCAGCGACACCTTCAATCCCTACACGCCGGACTCCGGCGCCCGGCCACCGGCACTGACCGGTCGCGAGCGGGAGCTCGCTCACCTGCACAGCATCATCACCCAGCTGAGAGCGGGCGGGACCGAGCGCCACGTCCTCATCACCGGGCTGCGCGGCGTGGGCAAAACCGTGCTGCTCAACGAGTTCGAGCGTATGTGTCAGGAGGCCGGCTGGCCCGCCGAGACCATGGAGGTGGGGCGCAACTCCTCCGTCGCTGCGCTCCTCGGTCGTGCCGCGCGGCGTGCGATGCTGCAGCTGAGCGCACGCAAGCGCGCCGGTGCGCGCCTGCGCCAGGCACTGCGGGTGCTGAAGGCATTCGAGGTGTCCCTGCCGAGCGAGGTGTCCTTCAGGCTCGATGTCGAGGCAGCCGTCGGTCAGGCAGACTCGGGCGACCTCGCCGAGGACATGCGTGACGTGCTTGGCGCTGTCGGTCTCGCAGCCGCGGAGGCAGGCGTCGGCTTCGCGCTCATCTTGGACGAGGTGCAGAACCTCGACCGAGACGACTACGAGGCGCTCGTCATGGCCCTCCATCGCGCCAAGCAGAAGTCTCTGCCAGTCGCATGTGTCGGCGCCGGGCTGCCACTCATCCCCGCGCTGACCGCGGAAGCCAAATCCTACGCCGAGCGCATGTTCGTCTACCCCACCATCGGCGCGCTCGCCGACGCAGACGCACGCGCCGCGCTAGTCCTGCCGGCGCGCGGCCAGGGCGTCGAGTGGGATGAGCCGGCGCTTGAGCGGGGGCTCGCCTACACCGAGGGCTACCCATACTTCCTACAGGAGTACGGGAGACGCGCATGGACACAGGGCGAGGGCCCGCGCATCACGGCCGACGACGCCCAGGCCGCACTCGCGCTCGTCGAGGACGACCTCGACGAGAACTTCTTCGAGGGCCGTATCGGACGGCTGACCAACGCCGAGAAGCTCTACGCCGCTGGCATGGCCGACCTCGGCGACGGACCGCAGCCCAGCGCCGCCGTCGCACGCCGACTCGGACGCACCCCGAAGTCGGTCTCGCCCCTACGCGACGCGCTCATCGCCAACGCCGTCATCTACGCCCCGCGCCACGGCCTCGTCGACTTCACCGTCCCGCACTGCGGCGCGTTCGTCCGCCGTCACTACCCGCTCGCCACGCGACACGATGGCCTTTGAGCTGAATTGAGGCCGCTCTGGGCGCCCGGGCCCAGCGTGATGGCCCGGCGCCTCACCCTCTGTCCCGCCTGACCCGCGCCGTCGGAATAGGCAAGTGGAAAGACCGCACACCCAGGAAAGGGGAGGCAGATGAACAGGCCCGACGCGGAGCACTGGCGCGGTGAGGTGATGGACCACCGCGACACGATGGTGTTGAGGCGGTTGGGTGAGCAGTACGCCGCCCGGATGGACCACCTGGAAGTGTTGATCGCAAGAAGCAACCCGACGGTGTCCGCCTTGGTGAAGCGGATGCGCGAGGCAGGGTGGGTGCGCACACGCCACATACTGGTGGGCGAGCGCACCTGGGTGTGGCTCACGAAGGCCGGGTTGCAGGCGTCTGGGCTGCCCTATCGCGAGGTGGGCCCCAAGACCGTGCAGCTGGCGCATGTGGGGCGATGAACGACGTGCGGCTGCATATCCAGGGACGGGCGCCCGGAGACGGTGTGGGTGCCCGAACGCCAGCTGGCGACGGAGAGCCCGTGGGTGGGGTACCGGCCCGACGGGCTCGTCGTCTTCGAGGGACGGCGGGTGGCGATCGAGGTGGAGTTGACGACCAAGGAGCCGGGCCGCGTGAGGAGCAGGCTGAAGACGCTCGAAGAGCGCTATGACGCCGTGCAGTACTACTGCGCCCCGGCGCCCCACCGCCAATTGACGGCCTTCGCGGAGTCCGGGCGCTGGCCCAAGCTGGGGGTGCGCGAGCTGCCCAACCCGGCAGCGGAGCCCCGCGGCGGGGGAGGTGACACGTGCAGGCCCAGTTGCCAGCCGACTACCCCGTATTCCTCGCCGCGCTCAAGACCCGGATCGCCGCGGCCCGCACGCGCGCGGCGCTCGCGGTCAACAGCGAGCTCATCGGCCTCTACTGGGAGATTGGGCGCGAGATCCTTGAGCGCGAGCGCCGCGAGGGCTGGGGGGCAAAGGTCATCGAGCGGCTGGCGGCAGACCTCAGGCGAGAGTTTTCCGACATGAGTGGTCTGTCGCGCAGCAACCTGCACTACATGCGCCAGATGGCAGCGGCATGGCCGGATGACTTCCCTGGGGGCACGTTCGCTGCCTGCTGGACAAGCTCGACGACCCCGTGTCCCGCCTGTGGTACGCGGCGAAGGCCGCCGAGAACGGCTGGTCGCGCAAGTCCTCGAAGTCCAGATCGCGACCGACCTTCACGGGCGCCAGGGCAGCGCGCTCACGACCTTCGAGCACTCCCTCCCCAACCGGACTCGGAGTTGGTCCGCGGCGCGCTCAAGGACCCCTACAACTTTGAGTTCCTCAACCTCTCCGAGCAGGCCAAGGAGCGCGACCTCGAGCTTGCCTTGCTCAATGACGTCGAGTCCTTCTTGATGGAGATGGGCCGCGGCTTCGCGCTCGTGGGCCGCCAGTTTCCGCTGCGGATACGCGATTGGAGAGACAGGCGAGGACCAAGAGTTCTTCATAGACGTGCTCTTCTACAACTACATCCTGCGGCGCTTTGTGGTGGTGGACCTCAAGATCGAGGACTTCAAGCCGGAGTTCGCAGGCAAGATGAACTTCTACCTGAACGCGGTCGACGAGCCCTTGTGGGGGTCTCTTCTCAATGACCACCCCCTTCTCTCCTCGGCTATCGTGAAGCTCTGTGCAGGAGGTTCTTCCCGGGGTCTTTCACTGGCGGGCGGTGCATCCGCAGATCCACTCCGAGGTCTCCTCCTACTGGCTCGAGGACTCAGGGGTGGTGTTTGATCCGCTCACCCCGCCCGGGGGCCTTGAATGGTTCGCCTCGCGCTCGCACCCGCCGCGGGCGGTGGTGCTCTCAAACCGCCACCACTACCGCCACGCCGGGCTATTCGCCGAGCGCTTTGGCTGCCCCGTGCTGTGCAACGTCGCGGGACTGCACGAGTTCACGCACGGGGAGGCGGTGGAGGGGTTCGCGATTGGCGCTGCCCTCCCCGGCCCCGCCGTGGCCCTGGAGATGGGCGCGATCTGCCCCGATGACACCGTGCTTCAGCTCCCCGCCCACGCCGCGCTGGTGCTCGCCGACGGTGTCGTGCGCGGTGGGGCCCCCGGCAGCGGTGGGCCGCTGGGTTTCGTCCCGGACTCTCTGATGGACGACCCGCCCGCCACCCGGCGGGGGCTGCTCGCATCTTGCCAGCGTCTGCTGGACGAAGTCCCCTTCCGCCACCTCCTGCTCGCCCACGGCGGCCCGGTGCTCGACGAGGGTCGCGCGCTGCTCGAAGACCTGCTCGCCTGCGGCGGGCGCACCGCGTTTGAGCTGTAGCTGGGTTGGCACGGGCGCCCCTTTGCGCTCGTGTGACAGCTGCTCGAGACCTTCGCCCCGACAGGCGTCCCACCGTGGAAAGCTACGTCCTGCTATTCTGCACATAATCAGTCAACAATCTGTAGAATAGGCTCAGCCGATGCTCCTCCTCGCCATAGCCGCCCTCTGGGCCGCCCTCAACCTGCTCGTCCTGACCGTCTGCCGCACCGCCCGCCAGGGCGACCGCCAGCAGCGCCTACCATCTCCGCAGCCCAGCTTCGATCCGGCGAGCGCACCAGCCGCTTGCCGGCGTTCGTCACGCGGGGAGCCAGGCGCCGCACCAGAGCGGCCACCCGTCTCTCTACCATCCGTGTAGTCATAAACTCTCGCTAGAGATTTGCACGGATGAGCGCCCACCCCACCGTCGACCACAACGACGTGGCCCGCTGCGCCCACCTGCTGCTCGACCTGCGCGGCGTGACGTGCGGCACCCATGCGGAGAACCTCGTGCGGGCTGTGAGAACAGTCAGCCACGACCGCGCCGGCTCCACACCGGCGCGGTCGTTTGCCTACCGACTCTTCTACAGCTGAAAGCTCACGCGCCCGCCAGGTGTATGACGGTTCTTGCGTTCGTGCTTATCACGGCGATGCTCAGGAAGCCCCCGCCCATGTTCCTCCAGGTGACATTCAGGGTGCATTCATTCCCCACGGCATACACTCTCGTGCAGGCGGTCAGTTCCGCCGCCGTTGGCTGTGTCCACGTTCCCATGGGTAGTTCGCTGGGGAATATAAGGGTCACCGTGCTCTGTACCGCCCGCGCGTTTTTGATTTTCACGGTCCCAGTGGTGGTGGCGGCATTGAACTGTCTGTTCGCCGGGGTGGGCGTCAGATCAAATTCTCGATTGGGATCCTGTGCCTGGACTGCCTCCATGTCCGCCGCGCCTTCGAGTTTCCCTTCTTTGGTGGCTTTTATGGGGCAGAGCGTTCCACTGACGGTCGTTGTAATACCATTGACAGCCGGTTCCAGCGCCAGATTTTCGCTACTTGCACCGGAATCTGTTAACTCGACTTCTTTCAGTTCTTTGTTTGCTCCCGGTTCTATCTTTATTTCGCAGATGGACGAGGTGATCGTACAGGTTTTCAGGACGCTCACGAGACCCTGGCTGCTGGTGCCGGCCTGTTTCAATTCCATTGCACATCCACTGACTTTGACAACTTCTTTGACCCCTGCGAAAGTGCCCGTGCATTTCCCCCATTTTTCGACTTCAACGTGAAGTTTTGTCGCCGGCCTTCCACCGTTTGGCGTGGTCCATTTCGCCGGGCCGCTGGATTCTTCATAAGCCTGGCACATAACACCTGCACCGCCCCCTACGAATTTTATTTGGATCACCTGACCTTTGCCCGACGATACTTCGCTCTGGGATTCGAATTCAGCAAAAGCAGGCGCAGCCGACGCGGCAAGGGCTGCAACCGCAATCGCGAGGCCGAGTATCAATCGTAAATTAAACATATTCACATCTCCTCATATCTAATCATTTCACCTGGAGTATGGCCATGCCGTTCTGCGGCAGGACCGGTTCGTGGACGCGCTCTAACAGCAGCGGCCCTCTTCAGGCAGTGCGCGGTTTGCCACGGGATCTTGCGACCGGGGCGCTCGGGGGCCCACGCAGGCGCCCCTGGGGGTCCGTGTGGCGACGCATCGCTCTCCGACTGGCGTGGGACACGCCCCCATCGTGCACCTCGCACCCAGTGGATTCAAGCGCCCGCGGCAAGGGCGTAGCGCGAGCTCGGAGAGTAAAGGCCAACTCCCGAGCAGAGCACCCGAGAACGTTTCTGTTCCCCTTGCCCACGCCTGCGCACGCGCCGACCGGCGAGGGCCGCGCGTGGCTGCGGCGCGGGCCCTGTCCCCCACCACGCGGCCCGCTGACCCCCTTTATGGGGGTCCTTCCTACATCCACCTGCCTGCCGCTCGCCGTGGGCTGGAGCCCTTGCACATACGCGTGGCCCACCTCGCCCATGCGCTGTGGCCCCCCGTGCGGGTCTTAAGTACAGGGCGCGCAGGGACGAAGAGGGGGCATGGAGCAAAGTTGGCTGTGCCCCACGGCACTGGACCGCAGCAGGGTGGTGGACGCCAACGACCGCGTGCGCACGATCCGCAAGGTCGGCTCCGGGGCGATCGGCGTCGCGCTGATCGTCTCCGCCCCCTGGCTCGGTTGGTGGACGCTGATCCTCTTCGCCCTCTCTGCCCTGAACTTCCTCAACGTCGACCTGCGCATGCCCCGCTCCCCGCACCCCGAGCGGGTCAGCGTGTGCGCGATCCTCGTCACTTTGGGGCTGCTCGCCACCGGCGTTGGGCTCAGTGGCGGGCCGCACTCCCCCGCGCTGCCCTGGCTGGTCTTGCCCGCGGGGATGGTCGCCGCGCGCTTTCGCCCGCGCGTGGTGGTCGCCGGGCTTGCGTTGACGGTCGTGGTGATCCTCGCCGTCACGCTTGGGCTGGACCCGCGCGCGACGATCGACGATCCGGTGCCGGTGATCGCCACGCTGGCGCTGCTCACCGCGGTGGTCTCGATCGTGTGGGCGCTGGAGACCGCCGAGCTTCACAACCGCGACGAAGCGATCCTCGACCCGCTGACGGGCCTGGCCAACCGCCGCCAGCTCTCCGAAGACATGGCCGCGGTGTGGTCGGGCGTCACCCCCGAGCGCCCCGTGCGGCTTCTGATGTTCGACCTCGATGGGTTCAAGGCCTACAACGACACCTTCGGGCATCCCGGCGGAGACCTGCTGCTGAGCCGCCTCTCACGCGCTTTTAAGGCCGCCGTCGGTTCGCACGGGCGCGCCTACCGCCTCGGCGGCGACGAGTTCTGCGCGCTGTTGTGGGGCGGCGGGGAGGCCACGGTCGAGGCCTGCATGAGCGCCCTCAGCGAGGAAGGCGACGGCTTCTCCATCACCTCCTCCTTCGGCTCGGTCCTGCTGCCCCAGGAGACCGCCGACCCCGAGCAGGCTTTGCAGCTGGCCGACCAGCGGATGTACGCCTACAAGGACTCCTCGCGCCCCTCCGCCGGCCGGCAGACACGCGATTTGGCGCTACAGATCCTCGCCGTGCACGCGCCCGAGCTGCACGTGCACTCCTCCCATGTGGCCACCCTGGTGGCGGGCGTGGCGCGGCGCCTGGGGCTCTGCGACCAGGAGTACGCCGACGCCGTGCACGCCGCCGAGCTGCACGACATCGGCAAGGTCGCCATCCCCTACGCCGTTTTGCAGAAGCCCGGTCCGTTGGACGAGGAGGAGTGGGAGCTGATGCGCCGCCACCCTTCGATCGGCGCCGCCGTGCTCTGCGCCGCCCCCGCCCTGGCCCGCGTTGCCGAGATCGTGCGCGCCACCCACGAGTGCCACGACGGCAGCGGCTACCCGCGCGGGTTGCGCGGTGAGGACATCCCGCTGGCCTCGCGCATCGTCTTCGTCTGCGACTCCTTCGACGCGATGATCTCCGAGCGCCCCTTCCAGCCCGCCTGCAGCGAGGCGCAGGCGCTGGCCGAGCTGCGCCGCTGCGCCGGCCTGCAGTTCGACCCCCACGTGGTGGACGCCTTCATCGCCGAGCACCTGGCGCGGCACGAGGCGCAGTTGGAGGCCGGCGCCGGTGTCGCGCCTGCCGCTGAGGCGCCCGCCCTCACGTCCGCCGCGTCCCCCGACACCTCCGCCCCCGCACCCGCGAACCCTGCGCGCCTGGGCGCCGGGGTCTGACCCATAGATGTCATTAGGGCGCAGATCTGTCATACTCTGCGCAGATGCCCTCTCATAGCAGAAATGACCTTCAGACCGCCTGCGCTCCCCTTGGGGTAGCCGAGGCCAAGCGGCGCTTCTCCGAGCTGATCGACCGCGTCGACTCGGGTGAGCACTTCGTGGTTTCGCGCCGTGGCCGGCCGGCGGTGGTGCTGGGACCGCCAACCCCCGAGGCGCTGCGACGCACCGCCGAGCGACCGATCGGTCTCGCCGCCGTCGCGGGCGCACTGGCCGAGTGGGAGGACCTCGATGAGGCAGTGGATGAGATCTACGCGGTCCGGCGCCGCAGCCGCGACCGGCCGGCGCCGGACCTCGGCTGAGGCGGATGTACTGCTTCGACACCGATACCTTGAGCGCGGTAATCCGCCGCAAGCCGCCGCTCCACCTGATCCGTCGCCTCGCGCAGATCCCCCCGGCCGACCAGGCCACCACGACCATCACGCTCGGCGAGCTGCTCTATGGAGCGGCCAAGCGGGATAGCGAGCGGCTGACGCGCCAGGTCCGCGAGGTGGTGTCGATCGCCACCACCGTGCTGCCCTTCGACTCGGCCGCGGCTGAGGTATACGGGCCGCTGCGAGCCCGCCTGGAGAGCGAGGGGAGGCGCTTGGAGGAGCCGGACCTGCGCATCGCCTCGATCGCACTCTCCCGCGGATTGACGGTGGTGACCGGCAACGTCCGTCACTTCGCGCGGGTGCCCGACCTCGCAGTCGAGAACTGGCTCACCGAGTAGCCCCCAGGACAGCAGGCCGCACGCTGATCCTCACGGCGCATCCGGAGACGGGCTCCGTCCACGACCCAGTCTCACCTGATAGCCGCACCGCCGCGTCCTGCGACTCCTCCGCCCCCGTGCCCACGAGCCCTGCGCGCCTGGGTGCCGGGGTCTGATCCGCCGGCCAGGTCTCAACCTGGTAACGCCCCGCCCGCGCCACCCTCTAGGCTGCACTCCGTGCGCACGGTCGGTGTGATCGGGCTGGGCTACGTCGGGCTGCCCCTGGCGGTGGCCTTCGCCCGCGAGGGCTGCGAGGTTGTCGCGGTGGACATCGACCCTCGCAAGGTCGCGGCGCTTGAGGCCGGGGAGTCCTACATCGAGGACGTCTCCTCCGAGGAGCTGCGCGCCGTGAGCGAGCGCATCCACGCCTCCACCCGCTACGCCCGCCTGGCCAAGGCCGAGGCGGTCCTGGTGTGCGTGCCCACCCCGCTGACGCGCAACCGCGAGCCCGACCTCGGGCCGCTGATCGACTCCACGCGGGCGCTGGCGGAGGTGCTGCAGGCAGACCAGCTGGTGGTACTGGAGTCCACCACCTATCCCGGCACCACGCGCGAGCGCGTCGTCCCGCTGCTGGAGGAGTCCGGGCTGGCCGCCGGCCGCGACTTTCATTTGGCCTTCTCGCCCGAGCGGGTGGACCCTGGGCGGACCGACTACACATTGCGCAACACCCCCAAGGTGGTTGGGGGGCTGACCCCCGTTTGCGCTGAGCGCGCACAGGAGCTGTACGGGCTCGTGTGCGACCACCTCGTCCCCGTCTCCACCCCCGAGGCCGCCGAGCTGACAAAGCTGCTGGAGAACATCTTTCGCTCGGTCAACATCGCGCTGGTGAACGAGCTGGCGATGCTGACCGACCGCATGGGCATCGACATCTGGGAGGTTGTGGACGCCGCTGCCACCAAGCCCTATGGGTTCATGCGCTTTGAGCCCGGGCCGGGGATGGGGGGGCACTGCCTGCCCGTGGACCCCTTCTACCTGTCGTGGCGCGCAAGGGAGTTCGACATGAGCACGGAGTTCATCGAGCTCGCGGGGAAGGTCAACCAGCAGATGCCCTACCACTGCGTCGCGAAGGTCCAGCGGGCGCTCAATGCGGCCGGGTTGCCTGTGAAGGGCGCGCGCGTGGCCGTGCTCGGGGTCAGCTACAAGCCGGGGGTGGGCGACATCCGCGAGTCGCCTGCGTTGAAGATCGTCTCGCTTTTGCTTACCGCAGGAGCCGAGGTGAGGTATCACGACCCGCACGTGCCCTCGCTGAGCGAGTTCGGGCTCTCCTCCGTGCCGCTGGAGGAGGTGCTTGGAGACGCTGATTTGGCGTTGATCGTCACTGCTCATCCGGGCGTGGACCACGAGTTGGTCGCGCGGCGGGCGAGGTTGGTGGTGGACCTGCGCGGGGTCACGCGCGGGGTTGGGGCGCTGCCCAACGTGGTGCGGTTGTAGGGGCGCGGGGCCGCCTGCTCGAGCGTGGTGGACTGCAGTCGAAAACAATCGCGCGCACCCTCTGGGGCCGCAGAGGCACAGCGCAGGGCCCGTCGGGGCGCGGTCGGAAACATTTTTGGGGACTGGCCCGGGGCCAGTTGGAAACGTTTTTCCCGGCCCCCTCGGCCGGCCGTCTGGGGGGTCGGAGACGAGCCCGGGCCTTAGCTGCCGGGCCTCGGCGGCGCCTGGACATCGGCTTCAGCCAGGATTAACGCCGTCTCGGGCTGGGCCTTGGAGGTCCGCCGGGGGCGTCGCGAGGCAATGCGGAGAGCGGGTTGCACGAGGCCCGCACGGGGCCGAGCCGAAGACCCGTTTGACTTGCTCGCGCCGAGCCCCATACTGAGTCCATGTCTTCCAGAAGTTGGGTTCAGCGGACGGCTCAGGAGTCCCCGGAAGGCATCCTCGTGGGCGTCGCGCGGCCAGCATCCGCGCTGAGGCTGGTCGCGGCGCTCGCTACGCACACGCCCCGCTTAGCGGGGCACGACAAGAAGGAGCAACGTAGTGTCTATCAAACTAACCAGGGCCATCGTGCTCGGCTTCCTGGCGCTGCTGACGATGGGGTCCATTGGAGCCCCGGCAGCGTTTGGAGCGTCGGAAGCCGGCCCATTTTGGCACCAGAGGAAAGTCGGTAATTCAAGCAAAGGGGAAAAAATCGAAGAAGCCAAGCCAGAAAGCTTCAACGGTGAAGGCGGGGAACAGATCCTAAAAGGCGAAATTACGGGTAAACCAAATACGGAAATCGAAATCACTACGAAATCCGTACAAGTCAAAGGGATCATCTATAACAATACCCTACAGGGACAAATCAAAGTCCTACTAATCTACCACGAACCTAAACTCGTAAAACCGACGACACTCCCCGAATGCCAGGTAAAAATTGGGGCGAACAAAAACAATGAAGTCAAATCCGAAGGTCACCTGGCGTGGAAATACCGCGGGGTGTCGTCAGAACTAACAGAAAATCCCGTAACCGTGCAAAAGCCTGACATTATCTTTACCCCCGCACCAATCAAGGCAGGTGAAACAAAACTGCCCGAAGGTACTTTCACTGAAATAACCTTCTCGCCAGCGTCAAAGTGTGGTGTCCTGGCAGGTACATTCCCAATAAAAGGCAGTCAATCAGCCACAACCAAACCAGAAAACCTTGAAGAATGGAGTAGAACGCTGATAACCGCGTATCCAGGATGGAAAGAACAACACTTCTGGAACGGGAGTCTATCAGTAGAAGCGACGCCAAAACTCATTTTTGACGGAAATGTATCTACACTAACCGGCTCTGCCGAAGCAAAATCCGCAAAAGAAGAAATCTCTGTCTTCGAAAAATAACAGTTAGCTCAATACAATTGAATAGAGGATGGGACCGCGAACTTGAGTCGCGGTCCCATCCTTAATTAGTCAAACAATGAGAAACACAGCCGCATCCACGTCTGCTCATAGCTAAAATTATAATATCCTACTGATAGAGTGACGTGTATTGGAGAGGGTGTGGGACTGAGCAATGTGGAGGGCACTTATTCTACGCGGCGTATGCTGCGCTGCTCTAAGTTTGGGCCTGCTGCCTGTCGCCAGGGCGTCGGCTAGCACCTGTCCAAACGAAGCCCTGCGCTCCGAACTGCATTCGGAGCAACTGCCTGATTGTCGAGCATACGAACTCGTGACGCCCGCATATAAGGAGGGTGCCTATATCAGTGCCGTGCTCGCCATCTCACAGGACGGGTCTCACATCGTGGGGTCGAGCTTGGGGGCCTTTTCCGGCGTTGAAGGAGACGGGTTGGGAGATGGCACCAGTCTTCTGGGCGCCACCTATGAGTTTTCGCGCACAACCGAACCAGCGGGCTGGAGCGCATTGCCACTCAGCCCGCCCGGGTCCACCTTCGTAAGCAACGGCCTGTTCGACGCGAGCGCCGACCTCGGCGCCACACTATGGAAGCTTGGCAGACATGCGGTCACCACACCGGGCACGCCGCCAGAAGCTTATCACTGTCCCACGATGGAAGGGGAAGAAGAACTTCAGCCCGAAGGCGTGACCGATTTCTATCTCGAGCGACCGCGTGGCACATTCATAAGAGTGGGGCCCGCGACGCCCGAACCATGCGTGCCCAACGGAGGTGAGTACACATACATCGGTGGATCGGCCGATCTATCTCACATTCTATTCTCCACCCAGGCGGGGTTCCGTTGGCCGGGCGACGGAACGACTGGGGCAGGGAGCACTCTGTACGAGTACGTTGGCACAGACAATACGATACCGGCGCTTGTCGGCCTGGATGAAAACGGCAAGCTGATAAGCGACTGCGGAACACGTCTGGGATCGAGTACGCCAAATGAACCAGATGGCTCGTTTGGCTCGATGTACAACGCCATCTCCGCCAGCGGCGATCGGATCTTCTTTACGGCGATCGGCGAAGATGACCAGCACTGCGGCGCAGCGCAGCCACCGGCCGACGAGCTGTTTGCGAGAGAAGAAACGCCTCCCTCGGAATCGCATGATGCCCGAGGAGAAATGCGCACCGTCCCCATTTCATGTCAGGAAAGTCTGCCGTCCCCCTGTTCGGACGCCAACTTCGAGGGCGCCTCACAGGACGGCTCCAAGGTCTTCTTCACGAGCACGCAGAGGCTGCTGGCGGGTGCGAGCGAAGACAACACGCCCGGCGACAGCGCCGTCGGCGTCGGACTCCCCCCGCACGAAACGAAGGGATGCGTGCGAACAGAAGGGGTCGGGGGATGCAACTTGTATGAGGACGAACTCAATGGCTCGGGGCCCACGTTGACCCAGAGGTTGGTGCTGGTGTCCGGCGGCAGTTCCAATCCGCGCGTCCAGGGAGTCATGCGGATCTCCGAGGACGGCTCTCACGTCTACTTCGTGGCGAAGGGCGTCCTGACGCCTGTCGCCAACAGCGTGGGCGCAACGGCCACAGAAGGTTTCGATAACCTGTATGTGTTCAGCGAAGGACATACATCTTTCATCGCCACACTCTCGCCGGAAGACGAAAACGCGGACTGGAAGCGAGCCGATCAGCGGCCCGTACAGGCCTCGCAGGATGGTCGTCTGCTTGTATTCATGAGTCAGGCAGATCTCACACACGAAGACGTGACTCCCGGAATCGAGCAGATTTTCCAGTATGACGCACAGACGGCCTCCTTGGCGCGCGCGTCGATTGGCGAGGAAGGCTACGCCGACGACAACCGGACCCCGGCGAGTGGCGCGAAGATCACAGCGTGGCCGTCGGGCTATATCTATACCAATGACGATTCGCCGGCCCAGGCCAATGGTGTGCTGGCGCCCGAAGATGGCGCAGTGTTCTTCGAAAGCCCCGATGCACTGACACCGCAGGCGCTCAGCGATCAGACAGATAGCCTGGGCCAGGTGGTGCCTAACATCTACGAGTACCGAGCCGGACACGTCTACCTGATCTCCGACGGCCACGACGTATCCACCCTTCACTCCGGCCCGGGCGTGTTGCTGCTCGGGTCAGACCTCAGCGGTGAAAACGTATTCTTCGAGACCTCCGACTCGCTGGTCGACCAGGACACGGATACCCAGCAGGATATCTATGACGCGCGGGTGAACGGCGGGATTCCGGCCGCCTCGGCCGCACCGGCATGCGAAGGCGAAGGATGCCGTGGCACGCTCAGCCCAACGCCCGAACTGTTGACCCCCGCCAGCGCCACTCAGCTAGCCGAATTGAGCGTGCCGCCTGTCATCGCTCCGGCAACACCCGGGGCAAAGGCCAAGGTCAAGAAGAAGGCCGGAAAGACCAAGAGGAAGCGCAAGACCACGAGGAAGGCGAATCGCCGAAGTCCCACGCGGGGAAGTCTGCGACAGCGATGAGAACCATAAGAAACCGCGCCTGCACCCTGATTCTTGCGACCATCGCACTACCGGCTTGCGTGGTCGTGTTCGCCACCAGCGCAGTCGCAGCGCCGGGCGGGCCCAGCGTGGACGATTCGCTCCGTTGCGCAGCCAACGAACTTCTCTTCGGCGGGGAATGTCTTGTGCACCGAACATAGGCATTCCCAGAACTGCGACAGCTACACCCTGCTCGTGACGAACGTGGGCAATGAAAGCAGCAAGAGTCCCATCACCATCGCTGATGCATTGCCGCCCGGCGTGGAAGCCGTGTCCATAGAAGGCGAAGATCTCAGCACCGAACGATATGGGGAATTCGACTGCACCCTGCCGCCCAAAGAACCTCTGCAGTGCGTTGACCCAGCGGAAATACCAGTCGGCGGGACGCTCCGTGTGACGATCAACGTCATCGTAGGATCCAGCCTCTCCGAAAAGGTGGTCAACTCGGCGTCGGTCTCGGGTGGCGGGGCGCCCGCCCTAGCGACGAGCGAACAGACCCCCATACGGGAAGCACAGGCGGGGTCCGGAGTCAAGGATTTCAGTCTCCAGGCGCTCGGGGTAAATGGAGCGCCAGATCTGCAGGCTGGTGGACACCCCTACAGCATCACGACGAACTTCGATCTCAACACCGACAATCAGGAAACAGGCGGGTCGGGAGCGAGCTACCATCCGCCGGAAGAACTCAGGGAGGTCGTGGTCGACCTGCCGTTGGGCTTCCTCGGCAACCCGCAGAGCACCCCCAGATGCCCGCTGCACGTCATGCTCAAGACGACATCTGAAACGGGGTGCCCACCCAGCAGCAGGATCGGCATGCTTGTGTTCGAGGCGTCCCCGGGTGCGTTCCGTATCTCAGAAGCGCCACACGGCGGGACAACGGCCGTGTACAACCTCACGCCCGAGGCCGGCTATCAGGCAGAGTTCGGGTTCACCTATCTCGGCACGCCCGTCTTCATCTACGCGCGCGCCGTGCGCATCGGATCGACGTATGGCCTGCAGGTCACGGTGCCCGGTATACCGGCGCTCAGCACGATCGGCACCTCCCTGACGTTCTTCGGCGAACCGGGGCAGCGCGACGGGGGCTCCAGTTCATCCTCCCCGTTCTTCACCAATCCAGTTGACTGCGCAGGCGGCTCATCGCCCGCGAGAATCGAAGTGGATACGTGGGAACATCCAGGTGTGTACTACTCCAAGGAAGCCGAAGTCTACCCTCAGCTGACGGGCTGCGAATTGCTGCAGTTCCAGCCGACGCTGAGGGTCCAGCCCGAAACCACCCGGGCGGACGAGCCCTCGGGGTACGGCTTCGAAATCGAAATCCCGCAGACGGAAAGCCCATTCTCGCCGGGCACGCCCGAGCTGAGGAACGCAACCGTGACGCTGCCTCCGGGCGTGTCGGTGTCGCCCTCCGCGGCCGACGGCTTGGTGGCCTGCGAAGCGAACGGTCCGCACGGCATCGACATCCCCACCGGCAACGGCTACGCCTCCGAAGCCTTTGAAGGAAAGCTGAGCGAAGGCGAAGCACTCGGACCGGACGGGTTGGCGCATCTGACGGCCGGCCACTGCCCCAGCGCCTCGACGGTCGGCACCGTCAAGATCACCACGCCCCTGCTCGAAAGCCCACTGGAGGGCCACGTGTTCCTCGGCCAGCCCGGCTGCGGCGGCGAAGGCCAGCTGCCCTGCACCGAAGCGGACGCCGCCGACGGCAACCTCGTTCATATCTACCTGGAAGCCGCCGGCTCCGGCGTGATCGTCAAGCTCCCGGGCAGCGTGTCCCTCAACCGCTTAACGGGCCAGCTGACGGCGACGTTCAAGGAAAACCCGCAGCTGCCAGTCGGCAAGATCGCGCTGCACTTCGACGGCGGTCCCCGGGCATCGCTCGCCAACCCGCTCACGTGCGGGGTTGCCACGACAACGTCCGACTTTTCGCCGTGGAGCGCCCCGATCACCCCCGACGCCACGCCGTCCTCCTCGTTCACCGTCGACTGGGACGGCAGGGGCGGCACGGAAACCCCCTGTCCGGCGACGCCGCCGCTGACGCCCTCGCTCACGGCGGGCACGGTCTCCGCCGCGGCCGGCGCCTTCAGCCCATTCACGCTCACGCTCTCGCGGAGCGACCGCCAGCAGTACCTCTCGCGGCTGAGCGTCACCACCCCGCCCGGCCTGCTGGGAATGCTCTCCAGCGTGTCGCTGTGCGGCGAACCGCAGGCCGCCGCGGGTACGTGCTCCTCCGCGAGTGAAATCGGCACGACGACGGTCGCCGCGGGGCCGGGGTCGCACCCCTTCTGGATCACGGGCCACGTGTACCTGACCGTGGGCTACGGAGGAGCCCCGTTCGGCCTGAGCGTCGTCGTACCCGCGAAGGCGGGGCCGTTCAACCTTGGCGACGTGGTCGTGCGCTCGGCGATCAGCGTGAACCCCGACACGAGCGTCCTGACGGTCACCACCAACCCGCTGCCGCAGATCGTCGACGGGATCCCCCTGCGCATCCAGACGGTCAACGTGACGATCGGCCGACCCGGGTTCATCTTCAACCCCACCAACTGCGAAGCGCACCAGATCGCCGCGACGGTGGCCGGCTCGCTCGGCGCGATGGCGAACCTGTCGAGCCCCTTCGCAGCGGCAGGCTGCAAGAGCCTGCCGTTCAGCCCGAAGCTCACGGTCTCGAGTCAGGCGAGGACATCCAAGAAGGACGGCGCGAGCCTGGTCGCGAAGGTCGCCTACACGAAGGGCCAGGCGAACATCAGGTCGGTCGCGGTGTCGCTGCCCAAGCAGCTGCCCGCGCGGCTCACGACGATCCAGAAGGCCTGCCCGGCCGCGACCTTCGAAGCGAACCCCGCGAGCTGTCCCGCGGCATCGGCGATCGGCATCGCTAGGGTGCTGACTCCCGTACTGCCGGTGCCGCTGAGCGGCCCCGCGTACCTGGTTTCACACGGTGGCGCCGCGTTCCCCGACCTGGTGCTGATCCTGCAGGGCGACGGTGTGAGGATCGACCAGACCGCGTCGATCCACATCGCCAGGAACGGGGTGACGAGCAGCACGTTCGCCAACGTCCCCGACGCGCCGCTCACCAGCTTCGAACTGAACCTCCCCGAGGGGCCGCACTCGGCGCTGGCGGCGACGTTGCCGGAAAGCGCGAAGGGCGACCTCTGCGGCACCGCGCTCGCGATGCCGACGACGATCATCGGGCAGAACGGCGCGCAGATCAAGCAGAGCACGAAGATCGCCGTCAGCGGCTGCCCGAAGGCGAAGAAGAAGGCGAAGGCGAGAGCCAAGAAGGCCGGCAGCGCCAGCCGCGTTCCCCTCCAGGGGAGAGGCCGGCGATGACCACGGGGTTGCGCGCCGCCCTGGCGGCGATGGCCACGCTGGGCGTGCTGATCGGCGCCATGGCGCTGTCCACTGCCCCGGCGTCAGCCGAGCAGCGCTACGGTCCGCTCAGCGGGCACATCGGGGAAGCCGGGCTGGGCGGCTCGGGCAATGGCGAATTCTCCAATCCCAACGGGGTGGCGATCGAACAGGCGAGCGGCGATGTGTACGTGGTCGACACAGGCAACAACCGCGTCGAGAAGTTCGACGCTTTGGGGACCTATCTGTCGCAGTTCGATGGATCCGCCACGCCGGCGGGCTCGTTCGCCGGCCCTACCGCGGTGGCAGTCGATCAGAGCACCGGCGACGTGTACGTCGTGGACACCGGGCATAACGTCGTGGACAAGTTCACCGCCACGGGCGAATACCTGTGCGAGCTGTCGGGCTGGGAACGCGGCTGTCAGGCGGTGCCCGTGGAAGCTCCAACGTTCTCCGAACCGCTCGGCGTGGCCGTCGACCCGACAACGGGAGAAGCCAACAGCGGGGACGTGTACGTATCTGACAGCGGCCACGGGCTTGTCGATGTGTTCACCAACGCAGGGACCGACGTAGCCCAGTTCAAACCCGGACTCATTAACGAACCCGGACGCCGACCCGAACCGTACCCGCCGTGGAGCCTGGCGGTCGATTCCAATCACGATGTCTATGTCGCGAGTTCCGAAGCGGAACGGGTCGTCGAGTACACCGCGCTTGGCGCCGAATTCATAAAGAGATATGTCGAATCCGACGTCGCCAGGGAAATCTTTGTCCGCACGGTGGGCGTGGACCCACTGACTGGCGATGCGCTGATCGGCGTCGAGCCCGAAGGCGAGGGAAACTATGAGGTGTTTGAGTTCAACGCGGCGGGCAAGCCTCTCCCGGCGTTGGGCCAGAACGGCTTTGGCGCCAGCTTCATGTCCTCCTTCGGCGGAGGCTCGCCGGGCATCGCGGTGAACTCCACCAGCCATACGGTCTACGTAGCCGATCCAAGCAGCAACGTCGTGGATATGTTCAGCCACGTGACGGTGCCGAGCGCCACGACCGGTCGGACGACCAACGTGAAGGCCGCCAGCGCGACACTCGAAGGCCTCGTCAACACGGAAAAGACCAGCGGCGCAGAATATTACTTCCAGTACGGCACGTCCGAAGCCTATGGCTCTGAAACAGAACACACAAAGGTCGGAGAAGGCGAAGCCGAACCAGCCCTGGCAAACGTGGCCAACCTGGAACCCGGCACCACCTACCACTACCGCCTGGACGCGACCAACGCCACCGGATTCGTCGACACCGGCGAAGACCACACGTTCACGACGGCGCCCCTGCCGCCCGTGGTCACGGCGAGCGAAGCCTCGAAGATAACCACCGACAGCGTCTTATTCCACGGCGAAGTGAACCCCGGCAGCGGCGCCACCGAATACCACTTCGAATACGGTCTGACCGCAAACTACGGCCAGATCCTTCCCAACATAGGGATCGGCGCCGGCGCCTCGCCGATCCCAGTGGAACAGGCGCCCCCGGCGAACCTGACGCCCAACCGCACCTACCACTACCGACTCGTGGCGATCAACGGAGGTGGCGAAACCAAGGGTCCCGACCACATCTTCCACACCCTCTCCAACGGTTCACCCCCCACCATCCCGCCCGTCCTCATCACCGGCCCGGCGACCGCGGTCACCCAGACCGAAGCAACGATCTCCGGGATCCTCTACTCCGAGGGGCTTCCCACCAGCTACACCCTCGAACTCGGCGCGGCCGCCGGCAGCTACGAAACGCGAGTGTTCGGCAGTGTGATCGGCGAACCGGGCAGAGTGACCCCCACGGCCACATTCACGAACCTGCAGCCCGGCACCACCTACCACTACCGCTTGGTTGCCACCAACGCGGCCGGCCCCAGCGAAGGCCCCGACCGCACGTTCACAACCGCATCGGCCTCCCAGAGCATCACGATCCCCGCCACCCCCCTGCTGGTGCCGATCCCTGTCTTCCCGCCGGTGCACTACGGCCCCCTCCCAGCCGCGAAGTGCAAGAAGGGCTACGTCAAGAAGGGCGCCAAGTGCGTGCGCAAGAAGAGTCCGAAGCCCAGGCCCAAGAAGCGTCGCGGCTGAGTCGGCCTGCACCGCCCCTGAGATAGCCTCTCCGCGATGCGCCCCCCCACGCGCCGGCTGCGAGCCGCAGCTTCAAGCCTGCGCGCCCTGACCTCCCGCGCGACGCGCCTGACCCGCCGCCTGCTGGCCGACCCCCTGGCCCCCACCGTCCTGCTCTGCCTGATCCTGGTCTTCTCCCTCTACGCCCGCGTCCTCGACCTCGGCCAGCCCTGTACGACCCCGTGCAAGGACAGCTCCAACCACACCCTGATCTTCGACGAGAGCTACTACGTCAACGCGGCGCGCGTGATCGACGGAATCGAACCGCCCGTGGGCTCGCCCTACCACGGCGCCCCCAAGTACGAGGACCCCAACGCCGAGCACCCGCAGCTGGCCAAGCTGGTGATCGCCGGCGGCATCGAGCTGTTCGGCGACAACCCCCGCGGCTGGCGCATCGGCAGCGTCCTCTTCGGGCTGCTGGCGATGGTCGCGTTGTACGTGCTGGTGCAGGCCGCCGGCGGCAGCGCGTGGCTCGCCCTGGGAGCGGTGGGGGTGATGTCGCTGGACAACCTCCTGCTCGTGGGCGGACGCATCGCGACGCTGGACATCTACGCGGTGGCGATGATGCTGGTGGGCGCGGCGCTGTACATGCGAAGACACCCGCTGCTGGCGGGCGTCGCGCTGGGCGTGGGCGGGTGCATGAAAGAAGTGGCGCTCTACCTGGTCTTCGTGGTGGTGCTGCTGGAGGCCCTGCGCTATGCGCGCCTGGGCTGGATCAGGTGGGCGGTAAGGAGTCGGGCGCGCCAGACTGCCGAGGGAGTCCCCGGCGAGGTGGGCGCCCCTGCCGGCGAGGCGCCTTCCACCGCCGCACTCCCCACCGGCCAGGTCGGCAATGGCTGGCGAGCTCTCCTGCTCTTTCTCGCCGCCACCACGGCAAGCTTCCTTGGCCTCCTCTGGCTGCTGGACGTGCTCGTCCCCGCGTATGACCCGGTCCGCCACGTCACCTACGCCGGCAGCCCCTTCACGCACCTCCTGCACATCTACCACTACGCCCAGCTGCTGAAGATGAAGCCCGGCGAAGTGGGCATCTCCTCGAGCCCCTGGGAGTGGCTGCTGAACGAGCGCACCATCAACTACGCCAAGGTCGCGGTCAACTCCGTGGTCAACGGCCACCTCGTCGCCAGCCGCGCCACCGTGGCCTTCCAGGGCGCGATCAACCCCTTCATCATCTTCATGGCGATCCCGGCGCTGTTCGCCGCGGTGGCCGCCGCGTGGCGCAAGGGCGACGGCGTCGCGGCAGTGGGAGCGTGCTGGTGCGTGGGCGCGTTCCTGCCCTTCGCCGTGGACAGCTTCGTCACCGGGCGCATCAGCTACATCTACTACATGGTGGTGGTGATGCCCGGCGTCTACATCGTCGCTGCGCGCCTGTTCAGCCCGCGCCGCATGCCGCTGGCGGCGACCCTGGGCTGGACGGTGGCGCTGGTGTACGGCTTCCTGAACCTATACCCGCTGCACAAGCTGCTCTGAGCCACCCTGGAGTACCCTCCACACCGTGTCCGCCCAAGCGCTCGGGATGAGCTCGGCGTCGCAACAACAGGCCCCGGCCGTAGCCGCGGAGCGGCGCGAGCCGCTGGAGCGGATCGGCATGGTCGCTGTCGTCCTGCTCGCTCCCGCGGCAGTCCTCTACCTGGCCTTCAACGCCGGCGGCTACTTCCCCAGCGCCCCCGGTTTCGTGGCCATCGTCCTGGCCCAGGCGCTGGTGCTGCGCACCACCTTGGGCGAGCGCCCCTTCGAGGGCTTCAGCCGCGCCCTGGCCGTCCCCCTCGCCGCGCTGACCCTCTACGCCGCCTGGCAACTGACCTCGGCCCTCTGGGCGCACGCCACGGCGCGCGTGCTGGACAGCTACGACCGCACCATGCTCTACGTGCTGGCACTGGTGCTCTTCGGCTCGCTGCGTTACACGCGCACGCGAGCGAGCTGGCTGATCCGGGCGCTCGTGGTGGGCCTCGGCGCGATCTGCCTGGCGGGACTGATCAGCCGCGTGCTGCCCCACACGTGGCCCACCACGGCGCAGTTCTTCGCCGATCGCCTCAACTACCCGCTGACGTACTGGAACGCCGAGGGGATGGTCGCGGCGATGGCGCTGATCCTGGGCTTTCACCTGAGCGCCGACCCCGCCGAGCACTGGGGCGTGCGCGTGGGCGCCGCGGCGCTGCTGCCCGCCGCGGGGGCCACGCTGCTGCTGACGTTCTCGCGCGGCTCGCTGGGGGTGGCCGCGATCGGGCTGGTGGCGTACTGCCTGCTGACGCGCCTGCACACGCTGCCCGGCGCGCTGCTGGCAGCCGTGCCGGCGACGGCGGTGGCGATGCGCTCGGCGTGGGACGCCACGGCGCTGGCCTCCAACACCCCCACCGGCGCCCAGGGGGTCTCCCAGGGGCACCACGTGGCCGTGGTGGTCGTGGTCTGCATGGTCGTCGCGGCGGTGGTGCGAGCGGCGCTGGTGCCGCTCGATCGCGCCCTCGCGCGCGCGCCCGCGGTGCGCTCCCCGCCGCCCCAGCGGGTGCGCGTGGGCATCGGCGCCGGCGTGGCCGCGCTCGTCCTGGTGCTCGCGCTGGCCCTCGGCGCGGCGGGCGCGATCAGGCGGGAGTACGACAAGTTCGTCAACGGCACGCACGAGGCGCAGGTCAGCCAGACCCGCGAACGGCTGACCGACCCGGCCAACGACGGCCGGCTGCCGCTGTGGCGGGCGGCGCTGGACATCTACGACGCCAACACGCCGAAGGGCACGGGGGCGGGCACCTACCAGCAGTTCTACCCCCAGTACCGCACCGAACAGGCGTACGTGACCGACACCCACTCCCTGTACCTGCAGAGCCTCGCGGAGCTGGGGGTGGTGGGGGGGGTGCTGATCGCGCTCGTCGTGGGGGGCATCCTGGTGGGGCTCGCCGCGCGCATCCGCGGCCCCGACCGGGCGATCTACGCGGCGCTGTTCGCCGTGGCGCTGGCGTGGGCGGTGCACCAGGCCGTCGACTGGGACTGGCAGATGCCGGCGGTGACGCTGCCGGTGTTCATCCTCGCGGGCCTTGCGCTGGCGCGCCCGCGCGATCGGGGAGTCGGCCTGCGCGGTCTGCCGGCCAGCCGCACGCTGGTGGCGCTGGGGTGGCTGGTGCTGGCGGTGGCGCCGCTGCTCGTGAGCACCTCCTACGCGCGCCTGCAGCACAGCGGCCAGCAACTGCTGGGCGGCGAATGCCAGGCCGCCAAGCGCACTGCGCTCTCCTCGCTCTCGCTCTCGGCCGAGCGCCCCCAGGCCTACGCGATCGTGGGGGTATGCGACCTGCAGCTGGGCTTCGCCCCGGCGGCGGTGGGGGCGATGGAAAAGGCCGCCGAATACGAGCCCCACAGCTGGGAAGACTGGTACTGGCTGGCGGTGGCCCGCGCGGGCGCCGGCCAGGACCCGCGCGGGCCGGCGCGCCGGGCGCTCGAGCTGAACCCGCTGGAGCCGCTGCTGCAAAGGACCCTGCGCAGCCTCGACAGAGGCGGCCCGCGCCAGTGGGAAGCGCTTCAGCCGGCCCTGCGCCGCGCGGCGCTGAGCTCAGGGAAGTTCTCGATCACGAGTCTTTAGGACCGCCTGTCGGAAAACCAGCGGCCCGTTCGTATGGGCTATCGACGGACTTTTTCTGCCCAGACGACTAGGAGAAGACATGCGGCGCAAGAACGACAAGCACGAGCATGACCTGGAGGGCATCGCGCAGCGCATGCGCGGCGAGCGCCCCGAGGCCAGCCCGCTCGAGCTCGACCAGATCAAGACGACAGCCATGTCGCGCGCCCAGGCCGCGACCGGCCGCGCCAATCCGCGCCGCCTCGTCGTCGCAGCACTCACCGTCGGCCTGATGGCCGCGGGCACCGGTGGCGTACTGGCTGCCGGCGACAGCGGTGGCGCCGCGGGCAACGCCGCCCAGGCGCAGTATAGCTCGACCACCAGCATCTGCGCCAACGGCAACCTCGACGGCAATGGCAACGGCAATGGTGGCGGCGAAGGCAACGGCAACGAAAACGGCAACGGGAACGGCAACTTCGACTGCAACAACGGCAGCTTCAACAACGACAACAACACGACCAACAACACCAGCAACACCAACATCACCAACACCTACGACTCCTCGACGGTGACGATCACCGGCTCGCAGAGCGCCGGCAACATCGGCGTGGCGGGCACCTCGACGAGCAAGGTCGTCAAGAAGAGCGGCAGGGTCAAGATCCACGTCAAGCTGTCCCCCAGGGACAAGCTGCGCAAGGTCTCGATCAGCGTCGACGGCAAGCACCTCAAGACCATCAAGGGCAAGGCAGCATCGGACAACATCGTGCTGACCGACCTGCCCTGCGGCACGGGCGCGACCACGGTCAAGATCACGGTGACGCTCAGCACGGGCAAGACCGTAACGGAGACCCACACGTACAACCTCTGCTCCTAGAGCACAGAGGACGTACATCGAGCACCGCAACACCTAGAAGCAGACGGCAGAGCAAGGGCTCCGGGACACAGCAAGCGTCCCGGAGCCCAAGCCGTTTCCGCCAGAATGCAAGAACCCTACGCAGAGACCCCGGGAGGGAACCCGATGGCCCACGAACTGACAGGCTCCTCGGCTCGCCGCAAGAGCGAGCCAAGAACCGGCAGAATGTCCGGGCGTATGCGCTCCGACACCTTCGAGCGGCTGTTCGAGGAACACGGCGCTCGCCTGTTCTCCTTCCTGGCCTACCGCACCGGCAACAGGGCCCTCGCCGAGGACCTGACTTCCGAGACCTTCGAGCGCGTGCTGCGCTCACGCCAGCGCTTTGACCCCCGCAAGGGCAGCGAGCGGCGCTGGCTGTACACCATCGCCCTGAACCTGCTGCGCGACCACGCCCGCCGCCGGGGCCACGAGGACCGCGTGCTGCAGCACGTGGGCGCCGGCACCGCGCCGGAGTCCACAGACCCCGCGCTGGACGCCGTGGAGCACCGCGACGAGCTGCAGCGCGCGCTGGCGCAGCTCAGCGAAGACGAGCGCGAGGCGCTGGCACTGCGCTTCGGCGCGGACCTCAAGCTGCACGAAGTGGCGCGCGTGCTCGGCGAGGGCGAGAGCGCGATCGAGGGCCGCATCTACCGCGCGTTGAAGAAGCTGCGCGACGACTTGGCCTGATCAGGCGTGCGGGCTACCGCCCCAACTGACCTGGGCTGAGCCAACCCTCGACCATCCCGGCAGGCGGCAGGGTCAGGGAGTCTGCGCTACACAACACCCTCTGACGATCAAGGCGCCCCGCACGGGCGTCCCTTCCGGCTGCCCTGACCCCTGGATGGAGCGGTCGGAGTGGACCAGCACCGCGTAGCGCACGCGCGGGAGCACCGGATAGCGCACCACGCAGGTCCAGGGGTTGCCCAGGGCCGAGTTGGCGGTGGCGCTCGTGCAGCGGGCCCCCACCGCGCGCCCGCTGAAGCCCGGGCGGGGGTCGGAGGTGGTGAGCAAAAGGCGCTCAAGCTGAGGCGCCCCCACGGGCGTGAGGGACTGCTGCGCGGAGACGAACTGGGGGTTGCCTTCGCGCGCGCCCAGGGCGACGACGGAGCCGGCGACGCCGACCGCCAGGACAAGCGCCACGAGCAGCCACGGACGCCTCATCGGTAGAAGCCGCCGCCGAGCAGGGGGTAGGTGTCACCCACGGCGCACAGCATAAGGCCGCGCCTCGGCAGGGGCGAGCGCCCTTCCTGTCCAAATGCGGCCGCGAGCCCTTGAGGGCGGCGGGAAGCGGCCCGATGGCGGAGGTATGGGCCACCACCTCGGCAAGCTCCTCACAGTCCTCCTGACCGGCGCCCTGCTGGCGCTGGGAGCCACCGCGACAGCCGAGGCGCACTCCTCGGCAGCCCACCCCCGCCCTTGCGGCGCCTCCAGCCGCGTAGCGCACCGCACGACACGCCGCGGCACCCGCCGCCGCACCGAGCTGCGCAAGTGCCGCCGCGCGGCCCACGCGACGCGCGCGTACAGGCACCGCCACCACAAGCCAAAGGCCCAGCACAGGAGCGCCGCCGGGAGCGCCGCCACCACCCCGGCGCCCAGCGCAGTCGCCACCGCGCAGAGCGACGCGGCGACCATCGCGCGGGTGCTGGCGACGCCCTGCCAGAACACCGAAGTGCGCCCCGAAGCAGCGAACGTGGAAGCGGTGGACGCCGCCACCCTGTGCCTCGTCAACCAGGTCAGGGCGCGCAACGCGGAGCTGCCGCTGCGCCGCAACGCGGAGCTCGAAGAAGCCGCGGAAGAGCACAGCCAGGAAATGGTCAGCCAGGACTACTTCGCCCACGTGTCCCCCAGCGGGGAAACGCCGCTGGAGCGGGTCAAGGCCACCGGGTACATCCCCAACGAACAGGTGGGCTACACGATCGGCGAAAACATCGCCTGGGGCACCCTGCAGCTGTCCACGCCCAACGCGATCGTGGCGGCGTGGGTGGCCTCGCCCGAGCACCTGGCGAACATCCTCGACAGCAGCTACACCGAAACGGGGATGGGCGTGGCCCCGCAGGTGCCGGCGGCCTTCTCCGAAGGCAACCCCGGAGCGGTGTACTCGCAGGTCTTCGGGGTCATCGTCGAAGGGTAGGGCGGGGTACTCAAGGAAGTGCAAGAGACGTCCGATACAAGGAATAGGCCCCGGCCACCTCGAACCCCACTCCCATGCTCTTCCTCATCCCCCTCATCTGGCTGACCGTCGTGGGAGCGGTGATATGCATGTGCAGGATGGCCGCCCGCGCCGACGCCATGCCGGCCGAGAGCGAGCAGGCGCCGGCCCACCGCGGCGCCGAGCGGGGCTACAGCCCCCGCCGGCCCACCACGTGCGGGACCGTGCGGAGCAGGATCTTGACGTCGGTCCACAAGGACCAGTTGGCCACGTATAAGTAGTCGATCGCCACCATCTCGCGCAGCGGGACACGGGCAGGGCCGAGGATCTGCCAGTGGCCGGTCATCCCCGGCATCAGCTCCAGGCGGCGGCGGTGCCAGCCCTCGATGCGCTGGTCCTCCTCCACCACCAGCGGGCGGGGGCCGACAAGCGACATCTCGCCGCGCACGATGTTGAGCAGTTGCGGCAGCTCGTCCAGCGCGGACTTGCGCAGGAACCTGCCAACCCGCGTGACGCGCGGGTCGTCGGCGATCTTGAAGAAGCCGTCCTGCGCCTCGTTGCGGTGGCGCAGCGAGTCTTTCATCGCGTCGGCCTCGGGGACCATGGTGCGGAACTTGAGCATGTAGAAGCGCTGGCCGTGCTGGCCCACGCGCAGTTGGCGAAAGAACACGGGGCCGCGGGAGTCGAGCTTGATCGCCACCGCCGCCGCCAGCAGCAGGGGGGAGACGGCGATCAGCCCCAGCGTGGCGCCGGTGAGATCGAACACGCGCTTGACGGCGGCCGAGGAACGCGTCAGGTCGAAGCGGCGCACGCCCATCACGGTGATGCCGTGCAGGTCGTCGAACTCCACCGAGGAGCCCACCACCTCGAGCAGGCGGGGGAGCACCGAGACGCGTACGCCGACGGCCTTCAGCGTGCGCACCAGGTCGAGCGTCTCGCCGGCGTCGGCGGAGCGGGGGGCCACGATCGCGCGGTGCACGTCCAGCGAGCGGGCCAGGTCGCGGATCTCCGAGAGGCGGGGGGCGGAGAAGGAGTCGGTCGACCACGGGGCCGTTTTGTCGAGGTCGATCTGGGCGACCATCACGGCCTTGATGCCGCAGCGGTGCTCCAGCTTGGCGCGGATCGCCTCGGCGGAGACGCCGTCGCCGATGAACAGACAGCGCTCGGTCGGGGAGAGGCGCAGGGCCAGCGAGCGGGCCACCGTGCGGGCCAGGACCAGCCCCACCACCAGGGCCAGCCACAGGAACAGCGCCTCGTGGCGGTCGAGGGTGCCGCTGACGAGCAGGCCGCCCGCCAGCCACGCCACCAGCGCGCAGAGCGTGGCCACCTGCAGCAGCTTGGGCGCCTCGTCGAGCGTGGTCTTGCGCAAAAGGGTCTCGTCGCGGTCGTACAGCCCGAACAGCTTGGCGCAGACGAGCAGGATGGGCAGACCGGCGACGAACGCCCAGGTGAGCTGCAGCGAGCGCGAGGAGAGCCCCACGGTGAGCGCGAAGGCGCCGACGATCGCCACCACGTCGGCCAGCAGCAGGACGCGGCGGAAGAGGGCGTCGCGCAGCAGCGAGGCCGCCGGGCCGCGCGCCTCGGTGATCTGCGGCTGCGCGGCCAGCCCCATGCCCCCGCGCCGTCGTGCTCCCAGTCCCCTGAAGCCCCTGGGGGGGGCTGTGGGGGTGTCGCTCCACGGAACTTGCTGCGTCTCGACCTCGCCGGTGGTCTCGCCGCTCATGTACTGACCGCCTCCTTGCTCTCCGCTTCCTTGCTCGTCACTTCCAAGCCCTCAGGGGCAACTGAACTTCTGGTTTATCGAGGCCGTCGCACCCCTCGTGCTCCTGCCTCAGGCAGGGAATGTTGCAGGTTTGCGCGCAAAGTGCAAGGACATTTAACAAGCCGTCGCAAGTCCGGCGGACGGAGGAGGGCGTTGCTGTAGGCGAGAGTTTCCATAGCGTTGAATTAGCGGACTCAGCCGAAGGGATTAAGTCCGCCCAGCCAGCTGCCGACGCGGAACGCGGACGCGGTGGAACGTGGGCCTGCAGCGCGCCGCGCGGGCGGAAGGGCTCCTCGACTCGGCGCCGAGCGCGGCGGGCACCGGCTGGCGCCCTACAGCGCGCCGCGCGGGCGGAAGGGCTCCTCGACGGCGACCGTGTCGGGACCGGACAGGGCAAACGCCGAGTGCAGCGCCTGCACCGCGGCGGCCACCGAGGCGCGGGGGATGACGCAGGAGATCTTGATCGGCGAGGTGGAGATCATCTCGATGTTGATCGACTCCTCGGCCAGCACGGCGAACACGCGCGCCGCGACACCCGGATGGGAGCGCATGCCGGCGCCCACGATCGAGACCTTGCCCATCTCCTCGTGGGCGGAGGACTCGGCGAAGGCCTCGCCCTGCAACGGCGCCAGCGCGGAGCGCGCCTGCACCAGGTCTTCGCGGGGGACGGTGAAGGAGATCTCCGCCAGCCCGCCCGCCGCGGAGGGCTCGTTCTGCACGATCATGTCCACGTTGACACCCACCTCAGCCAGGGCAGCGAAGATGCGCGCGGCGGCGCCCGGCTCGTCGGGGACGCCCACCAGCGTGAGGCGCGCCTCGGAGGTGGAGTGGGTGACGGCTGTGATCAGGGGCTGCTCCATGGTGTCGGCCTCGTCGACCACCACCGTACCGGGAGCGTCCACAAACGAGGAGCGACAGTGGATACGCACGCCGTGCGTGCGGGCGTACTCGACCGAGCGCAGCTGCAACACACCGGCCCCGGAGGCGGCCATCTCCAGCATCTCCTCGAAGGAGACCTGCGGGAGCAGGCGCGCGTCGCCGACCAAGCGCGGGTCGGCAGAGAAGACGCCGGGAACGTCGGTGTAAATCTCGCATTCGCGGGCGCCCAGCGCAGCGGCTACCGCGACAGCCGTGGTGTCCGAGCCGCCGCGACCGAGCGTGGTGACGTCGCGCCCGGCGGAGGAGACACCCTGAAAGCCCGCGACCAGCACGATCGAGTCCTCCTCCAGGGCGGCAACGATGCGCTCGGCGCGCACGTCGAGGATGCGCGCGCGCGTGTGGGACTCGTCGGTGACGATCCCCGCCTGGGACCCCGTCAGCGGAATCGCGCGGTGGCCCAGGTCGTGGATCGCCATCGCGCACAGCGCGCAGGAGATGCGCTCGCCGGTGGACAGCAGCATGTCCATCTCGCGCGGGTCCGGCGCAGCGGAGACTTCCTCGGCGGCGGCGATCAGCTCATCGGTGGTGGAGCCGCGCGCGGAGAGCACCGCGACCACACGCTGCCCGGCGCGGCGCTTGGCGACGATGCGCGCCGCGGCGCGCTTGATGCGCGGAGCGTCGGCGACGGAGGTGCCGCCGAACTTCATCACCACAAGGTCGGACACGCCCGGGAGGATTACAGAGTCCGGCGCCCCGCCAGGGCCTTGCCGAGGGTGACCTCGTCGGCGTACTCCAGGTCTGACCCCACGGGCAGCCCCGAAGCAAGGCGCGTGACGCGCAACTCGGGCACACGCTCGCGCAGTCCGGCGGCGATGTGCAGCGCGGTGGCTTCACCGGTGGTGGTGGGGTTGGTGGCGAGCACCACCTCGCGCACCGGGGGAGAGGAGCCGTGAAAAGAGGAAGGCTCCGCCCCTGACGGGGCTCTCACAGAAGGGGAAGGCTCCGCCCCTGACGGGGCTCCGCCAGAGGTCGCGTCAGGCGGAACGAGCTCGGCTGCCGCCCCCGACTGAGCAGCTGGGACGGACGGCAAGTACGCAGGGGCCGCGTCAGGCGGAACGGACTCGCCCGCCGCCGCAGCCGTAAAGGAGGGGGTGGAGGCAAGAACTCGGATGTACAACTCGGCCACCTTCAGGTCCTCCGGGTCCACGCCGTCGATCGGGGAGAGGGCGCCACCCAGCACGTGGTAGACACCGTGGAACTCGTGGGTGCGCTCCATCGGGATGACGTCCCCCGGTTCCTCCACCACGCAGATCAGCGAGTGGTCGCGGCGGGGGTCCTCGCAGATGCGACAGCGGGGGGAGTCGGCGAGGTTGAAGCACACCTCACAGAGCCCGATGCGGGCCTTCACTTCGCGGATCGCCTCGGCCAGCTCCAGCGCCTCCTGGGGGGGGGTGCGCAGGATGTGAAAGGCCAGGCGCTGGGCGGTGCGCTGGCCGATGCCGGGGAGGCGCGCGAGCTCGGTGACGAGCTTCTGAACGGGGGGAGCGAAGGTGTTCAAGGCCAGAGGCCCTACATACCCGGCAAGCCGAGGCCGCCCAACCCGCTCGGGTCCAGCCCGCCGCTGATGGCGCTCATCTTCTTGCTGGCCAGCTCCTGGGCGGCGCGCACGGCCTCGTTGACGGCCGCCAGAACCATGTCCCCCAGCATCTCCGCCTCCTCGGGGTCCACGGCGCTCGGGTCGATGGTGACGGCGGTCAGCACCAGGTCGCCGGTGACGCGCACGCTCACCATCCCCCCGCCGGCGGAGGCCTCCACCGTTTCGTGCTTGAGCTCTTCCTGCGCGGTGACCATGTCGCGCTGCATCTTCTGCACCTGCTGGAGCATCTGCTGCATGTTGGGCTTCTTCGGTTGGGGCATCGGCTACTCGGCTTTCTCGCTGGGGGCAACTATGTCGCTGGTGGCGGCCTCGCCGGGGGCAGCCCACTCGCCGGGCAGCTCCTCGGCGTCGAGCTCGTCCACAAAGCGCGCCACCCATTCCTCCTCGGTGTGTCCCCCTCCCGCGGCGCCCGGCTCCTCAGCGAGGGCACGCAGCTCGTAGGTGGGCCGCAGGCGCCTGCCTGTCAGCTCGCGCAGCGCTTGGGCAACCAGCGTGCGGGCGTCGGGGTGGGAGGCCTTCTTCATCATGAACGAGGCCCCCGGGTCGAAGGCCACCAGCAGATCCTCCCCGGAGAGCTCCACCGGGCGGGCCGCCGTGATGGCGGCGGCCAGCATCGCGTTGGGCGCGCGCACGGCCTCGACCACGGCGGGCCACAGCTCGCAGAGGGAGGCCAGGGAGTCGAGCGGCGTTTCCGAGGGGGCGGCGGCAGCTGGCTCCTCGGCGGGCGGGGGTTCGGCCGCGGCGGGCGGGGCTTCCGCGGCGGGCGGGAACTCGGCGGCGGGCGAGGGTTCGACCGCGGGCGGGGCAGCGGATCGCTCGACGGGCCGAGGGCCTTCCGTGGCGGGCGGTGGCGCGGCCGGCGCGGCAGCTGGTCCCTCGGCTGGCAGGGGGATTTCCGCGACAGGCGGTGGCTCCGGCCCAGCAGCCGGCAGGAGTGGCTCGGCAGGTGTGGGGTCTGCAGCCGTCGGGCGCGCGGGCCCACCTGCCGGCGGGTCTCCCACGGCAGGCGGCGCCTCGACCGCCGTCAATGCTCCCCCTACGCGGCCCCCGCGGGCCGCCTCTGGCGGCCCTCCTCCTTCCTTTCCGGCCGGACGGCTCTCCAGGCGCTCCAGGCGGGCGGTGAGCGCTTTCACCGAACCGTCCACCTCGGGGCGCGCGGCCTTCACCAGGGCCAGCTCCAGCTGGGTGCGGGGGTCGGCTCCCGCGCGCACCCCCTCCAGCGCCGTCCCCAGCAGCTCCAGCAGGCGCACGGTGGTGGTGGCGCCCACGCGCGCGGCCTGCTCCAGCAGGCGGGCGTCGGCCTCGGGGGTCAGAGCCAGCTCGGTGGGGACTTCCCCCAGGACCTGCGCCACCAGCAGCTCGCGCGCGCGCACCTCCAGGTCGCCCGCCAGCGCGCCCGCGTCGCGGCCGCTGTCCGCCGCCGCGGCCACCGCCAGCAGCACCGCGCGCGCGTCGCCCGCGTGCACCGCGTCCAAGACTTCGTCCAGCACCGCCGCGTCGGTCACCCCCAGCACCGCCAGCACGTCCTCCAGCGCGATGGCGGAGCCGCTGTAGGTCACCAGCTGCTCGAGCGTGCCCAGCGCGTCGCGGAAGCTCCCCGTCGCCGCGCGCGCCACCGCCGCCACGGCCTGCGGCGGGATCTCGATCTGCTCGGCTGCCGCCGCGCGGCGCACCACTGAGGCCAGCTGCTCCACCGTGGGGCGCTGGAAGTCGAAGCGGTGGCAGCGGTCCACCACCGTCGCCGGGACCCGGGCGGCCTCGGTGGTGGCCAGCACGAACACCGTCCTTGGCGGGGGCTCCTCGAGGGTCTTCAGAAAGGCGTTCCACGCCGCCGTTGACAACATGTGAGCCTCGTCCAGGATGTACACCTTCTGGCCCCCGCTCACCGGCGCGTAGGCGACAGAGTCGCGCAGTTCGCGGATGTCGTCCACCGAGTTGTTCGACGCCGCGTCCATCTCGATCACGTCCAGCGAGGTGGCTCTGGCGATGCCCACGCACGCTTCGCACGCCCCGCAGGGCTCCACCGTGGGCGCGCGCTCGCAGTTCAGGCACGCCGCCAGGATCTTGGCCATCGAGGTCTTGCCCGTACCCCTCGACCCCACGAAGAGGTAGGCGTGGTGGACCTGCCCGCGCTCCACCGCGTGGCGCAGCGTGCGCACCACCGCCTCCTGGCCCACCACCTCGGCGAACGTGCGCGGGCGGTGGCGACGGTACAGCGAGGGTACGGTCTGCTCGGCGGGCGCGGCGAGGGTCTGCGCGGAGGGGAGTGCCTGCTCGGCCGTGAGTGCCTGCTCGGCGGGGAGTGTCTGCGCGGGGACACTCTGCTCGGGGACGGTCTCTGAGGCCACGTGGCTGAGTCTACCCCGGCCCCCCGGCAGCGCCCGACTGGATAGCGTCCGGCCCCGTGGACGCTCACCTCAAGCGCCTGGGCGCTCTCCCCGCCGTGCTCGTGGGCGCGCTGCTGCTGCGCGCGGTGGCGGGCGTGGGGTTCGCCAACTACGACACCCTCTACGCGCTGGTGTGGGGGCAGCAGTTGGCCCACGGGCACACCCCGCAGTACGGCATCCCCGTCGCCCCCACCCCCCACCCGCTGGTGGAGGCGCTGGGGGTCGTGCTCTCTCCGCTCGGCCCCCGTGCGATGCAGAGCGTCACGGTGGCGCTGGCGTTCATCGCGCTGGCGGGCCTCGGCTGGGTGATGTACCGGCTCGGGGCGCTGTGGTTTGGGCGCGCCGCCGGCGCGCTCTCGGCAGTGCTTCTGCTCACTCGCGTCCCCATCGTCTCCTACGGGGTGCGTGCCTACGTGGACGTGCCCTATCTGCTGCTGGTGCTCTGCGCGGTGCTTGTCGCCGTGCGTCCCCCCGGGGAGCCCGCAGCGGAGGGTGAGGCCGCCGCCTCCACCACCCATCCGGGCGCGCCGCCGCCCCCTGAGGCCGCCGCATCCACCACCTCCCCGAGCGCGCCGCTACCCCTCACCCACTCGCCGGGGCTGGTGCTCGCCCTGCTGGCGCTCGCCGGGCTGTTGCGCCCCGAGGCGTGGGTGTTCTCGGGGCTGTACTGGCTGTACCTGGCCCTGCGCGCCGGGTACCCCCGCCCCCAGCTCGCCCGCCTGGCCCTGCTGGCGTGCGCGGCGCCGCTGGCTTGGGTGCTCAGCGACCTGTTGGTAACGGGTAATGCGCTGTGGTCGCTCACCAACACCCGCGCCACCGCCCGCGAACTGGACCGGGTCACGGGGATCGCCAACGTCCCCGAGTACATCCCCCGGCGCCTGGGGGAGATCCTGCGGCCCCCCGTGCTGGTGGGCGCCGCGCTGGGCGGGGTCCTGAGTCTGATGTGGCTCCCCTCACGCGCCCGCGAGGGCGCGCGCGTGGGAGCCGCGGTGGGGGTGGTGGCGGTGGTGGTGTTCGCCGCCTTCGCCACCGCCGGGCTGCCCATCAACACGCGCTACGCCTTCCTGGGGGCCGCCGTGCTGTGCCTGTTCTGCGGCGCGGGGGTGTGCGGCTGGACCCAACTCCCCGCGGACGACCGCCGGCGGCGGCCGTGGATGGCTGGCGGGGCGGTGGTGGCGGTGGCGCTGGTGGCCTACGCTCCCGCCCAATACCGCTCCCTGCACAACGAACTCGACGCACTGGCGCGCCAGCAGTCGATCCAGCGCGACCTGGTGGCGCTCGTGCACTCGGGCGCCGTCTCGCTGCGCTGCGGTGAGGTGGGGGTGCCCAACCACCGCCCCATCCCCCTGCTGGCGCTGGAACTCGTGGCCTCGCCCGCCGCCGTGGTGAGCGCGCAGGTGCGCACCCTCGCGCGGGGCACCTACCTGCAGCCCGCGACGCACAAGGTCGAAGAAGACTACATCCTCGACCTCCACGACCCGGGGCGGCTGCACGCCACCGTCCCCCCGGGCTTTGCGCCCACGGCGGCCAACCGCTCGTGGCGGGTGTACCGGCGCTGCGTATAGGTGGACCGTGCACCCCCCGTCGAAGCTCCCGCCCTCCGGCGCCTACCGCCACCCGCGACTCCGGATCGGGAGCGCCCGCTGCGCCTGCCGGGGATCGCTTAAGGCTGCTTCCTTCCGGACCTGACCTGATTCACAAGCCGACACCGCGCGGGACCCGAGCCATCGACGCCCCAAGCGACGGAGCAACCGGGGGTGGAACCCCTCAGAGAGGAATTCAGCCCCGCTAGAGCGGATTGCGGGTGCAGGGCACCGCTACCTCCCCGCCTAGCACGGTCCGCAGCAGATCATAGGGGGTCGGGTGGGGTGGGTCGGGTCGGAGATGGAGGGGGGAGTGGCGGGGGCAAGGCCGATGCGTGGCGGGGGCACGGGTCGATGCGTGGCAAAGGCGCGACACGCCCGATGGGAGACAGCAAAGCTGCAACCGCCCACATACACCTCCCATTCCGCTAGGCTGCCCGCCGTGATGAACCTTCTCAGCGACCCCCACCACCCCACGGCCGGCGCGCGCGCGCGCCGGCGCCTGCGCACCAGCCTGGGCCCAGTCCTCATGCTCGCCACCACCGCCCTCGTGGCAGGGTGCGGTTCGAGCGGCAACAGCTCCTCCATCGGCGTCGGCCAGGAGAACACCAACGCCGCCGCGGAAATCGCCAAGTCGAGCACCTCCTCCACGGCCACCACCGGGACGACCCCCACCAGTGGCCCGCTCTCCACCGAGCCCACCGTCACCCCACCCAAGGGCGCCGCGCCGACCAAGCTCATCACCAAGGACCTGATCGTCGGCACCGGCCCCGAAGCCAAGGACGGCGACACCGTGACCGTCAACTACGTGGGCGTGCTCTACTCCAACGGCAAAGTCTTCGACGCCTCGTGGAACCGCCACGAACCCTTCAGCTTCACGCTCGGCGAAGGCAAGGTCATCCCCGGCTGGGACCAGGGCGTGGTAGGCATGAAGGTGGGTGGCCGGCGCGAGCTGATCATCCCCGCCCCCCTCGCCTACGGCGCGCAGGGGTCCCCCCCGACGATCCCGCCCAACTCGGCGCTGGTGTTCGTCGTCGACCTGCTCTCCACCTAGCTCCGGGTGGCACGCCCGCGGCTCGCGGCGGTGCTGTCGGCGGTGGCGCCACCCGCGACAAGGCTGCTCACGGCCGGGCGGCTCACAGCGGGACGGGCCACAGCAAGACTGCTCACAGCAAGACTGCTCACAGCGAGGCCGTTCGCGGCAGGACTGCTCGCGGCGGGCGCCCTCGCCACCGCGCTCGCCGGGTGCGGCCACACCGGGGGGCTCGCCAAGGCCCTCCAACCAGGGGCCAGCGCCGCCGAACGAAAACTGGAGCGCGCCGACCTGGCGATCGTGAGCCACGGCCTGGGCGGAGTCGAGTCCAGCATCCGCCGCGAGGTGGCGGCCTCCAGGGCCGCCTGGCCGGTGGTAGTCCACGGGCTCCCCTCCCAGCTCACCCCCTCCGAGCGCCGGGCGATCTCAACCGCCACGCGGCGCGCCCAGGCCATCGCCACCCCACGCTTCATCTCCTACGCGGGGGAACTGACGGGCGCGGCCGCGGCCATCGCCGGGTTGCTGCTGTCCTACGAAGGCCTCTCCCAGCGCGGCTGGACCTTCACCATGACGGCCGCCGCCGCGGTGGGCAGCGCCACGGAATCCTCACTGGAAGGGTCTTCCGCGGGAGGGCTGGGAGGGCCGTCCTCGGGAGCCCAGAGCGGGTCATCCTCGCTGGCGCAGGGCACACAGGCGCAGGGGACACCTTCCGCCACCGGCGCAAACGCAGGCGGAGGCACTCCTACGGGCAGCCTCTCCCCGGCCGTGCGCACCCAGCTGGCCAACGCCTTACCCTCGGCGGTGCGCTTCCTGCGAGCCAACGCCAACCTCTACATCGGCTGTGTGTACGACGGCCACTACAACCTCAGCGTCATCGGCGAAGACCTGCTGAACGCCTACCGCCGCCTGGGGGGCGCCGCGGCCTTCGGCGCAGCCCTGCGCCCAGGCGAGGTCGAAAGCCTCGTGCAGTTCTATTCGCCTGCGGAGGCCAGGTTGGCGCCCAAGCCTCCGGCTTCGCCTATTGGGAGTTGAGGGTGGGGCCGCGGTCGGTGGGCCGTCGCCTGGGGCACGCGCCCCAGGGGGCTGGGAGCCCCTAGAATCGCGGTTTGAGGGCCCGTAGCTCAGCGGGAGAGCGCTCGCTTCACACTTGCAGGATCACAGCTTCCGGGTCTTACGCGGCCCAGAAAAGTCCAGCAATTGCTGTGTTTTTGAAGCTGTCGGCTCATCAAGAGAGCGCTCGCTTGGTGGCCTAATTGCTTTTGATTTGCGTTTTCTCCAGGGTGCCTAGCCACGAGCTGGCGCATCGCTCTAGAATCCAGTGCCTTGGGCGCGTAACTCAGTGGCTAGAGTGTCCGCTTCACACGCGGGAAGTCGGTGGTTCGAGTCCACCCGTGCCCATTCCGGACATCGCGGGGTCGCCTCGTGTCGGCCTGGCGCCGTCCGTGTGATCCTCCCTCGCTTCAGGATCTGGTGACTCACGGCAAGGATCCTCGCGAGTGGCGTGCCGGTTGCGCCGTGCCGGCATACCGCCCGTACGTGGTACTCGTGGCGCCCGCGACGGGCGAGCATTTGCGGGCAACAACAGCCGACGGGATCCAGTTCGCACTCGAGCGGATGCCGGACGAGGTACGCCAGGGAGCGCTGCTGATCACGAGCGCGATCTATGCCCGTACCAGTTCTTCACCAGTGCTCCACTACTGCTCGCCAGCGGGGTCGGGTGGGTCGAGCTGATCGGAACCCCGACCGCCACCGACCGCCCTGGACAGCTACTGATATGTCGTGGTGTTTGTCAAGTGGGCAGGGTTGATCGCGCCCACTTGGTGGGCTGGTGGTTGTGGTCGGGAGGCCGGGGTCAGCCGGCGGTTGCTGCTGCCCAGAGGAAGCACGCCAGCTCGCGGGCACAGGCGACGACGATCACGTTGTGCGCCTTGCCGCGGCCGCGCATCCGGTGATAGACCCGGTGCAGCCGGTGCTGGGCACGGTTAGCGATCTGCAGGACGTGGTCGGGTTGGGCCTTGCTGACGGTTTTGGAGTGTCGCCCCGATCCGTGGGTCTCGCCCGGTAGTGCCAGGCTGCCTCGGCGAGCAGCCGGCGAGCGAAGCCCGATCCCGTCTTCGTGATCGACCCCTGGTGCGATGACTCCCCGGACTGGTGAAGGGACGGGGTCAGCCCGAGCCACGCGCTGAGCGCGTTCGCTCGCTGAAAGCGCTGCCAGCCGCCGCTGAGCTCGAGGTGAAGCGCGAACGCGGCCAGTGTGTCAATGCCCCGGAAACAGCGGAGCCTCGCGACGGTCGGCCACCACTGCTCGTCTTCGGCCAAGCGCGAGAGCCGCTCCGCGATCGCGCTCTTGCGCGCCGTCAGGCCATCGACGGCAGCGATCAGATCGGCGAACACCAGATCGCTGGCCGTCTCATCGAACTGCTGAGCCGAGAGCCACCGCCGGTGAGCCACCGTCCAGGTCGAGGACTCGGGATAGACCCGGCCATGACGCAATAGCATCTTCGAGACCCGGTGGCGGGCGGTCATAAGGTCCCTTCGGCACGCATCGTGAGAGCGCATCAGCTCGCGGGCGGCCTCGACCTCGACCGGTGGGACGACGACCGTGGTCAACGAGCCGGCGAGCAGCAGCCGCGCTAGCAGCTCCGCGTCCTTGCGGTCGGTCTTCACCCGGTCTGAAGGGCCCCTTGGTGTCTTGCCCGGCGCGATCACCTCGACGGCTACCCCGGCCGCGCTCGCGGCGCGATAGAGCCCGAACCCTGTCGGCCCGGCCTCATAGCAAGCACGCACCGGGCCACATGAACTGCATACCCCATGAGGTGATCCTGCCCGTCACACGCGAGCGGTTCTCGTGGAGGTGTCCGGTCGCCGGCCTGCCCATAGGGTCCCCGCCTGCAGGTCATGGTGCAGGCATTAGGTAGAAACATAGAATGATTGAGAACTCAAGATTCACGTCGACGGAAGTTGAGGCCGCATATTGGGCGGAAAACACCCAGGAGGCCACCGGTTCGAGGCGTCGGTCTTCGAGTCGGTGACCCCGTAGAGCACCAAAGCGCTCGGGGTCGGCGGCGATCACGCCCCGTTGTTGCGCAGATGCTCAAAGCCCTTCGGGGCCGGGGCATAGAAGATCTTCTGCAGCCGACGGGCCTTCGCGTCCGCGCGGATGCACACCACGTCCTGATCCCCGATGAGCTCGTCTAGTCGCCAATGCGATGGCCGGCCCTATACGACAAGAAAGCGAAGGCGATCGCAGGCAGCCCCGAGGTGGGAGGATCGCGTCGGGAGGAGGCGATCACGCTAGGGTGCTCGCCTAGTGCGGGCCGTGATCACCGTCCAAACGACGGTGGCGAGGACGGCGAGCAGGACCCCGCCGATCAGTCCCGCGGATCAGCGGTCGGGAGCGACACCGAACGGGCCTGCGAGGTCTCAGCCGGCTTGCGAGTGCACCAGAACGTATCGGCGTCCGTCCACAGCGACACCCACGCGTTGAGCTAGGCGTCACGCTTGTCGGCGCCGTCGAGACGGGGAAAGCGCCAGAGAGTCACGTCGCCCTCGAATGCGATGTCGTAGGCGTTGACGAACAGACCAGACACCAGCCAATTCTGCTGCCGAACCCGGACGCGATGGCACCCCTACCGCCGCGCCGGAACCGCCGAAGCTGCAGGACGGTCTGCATGGTGCGCTCCAACCGCTCGCTACCCAGGGCGACCAACAAAAGCTCACCACCTGCCGATGAGGTGGTTAGGATTTATCGCATGCTGCGTTCTGAGCTGAGGATCATCAAGCATCACTTCGGCAACCGGCCGTTCCGCGTCCGCGAGGCCGTCGACGCCGGGATCCCGCGGCACCAGATCTATCGGCTGCGTGACAAGGGCGATCTGGTCGTGCTCTCGCGCGGCGTGATGCAGTCAGTTGACAGCGACCCGGCCATGAACACCGAGTTCGCGGCGCTCGCCGCGCGGGTTCCGGACGGGACGATCTGCCTGAGCTCGGGCCTGTCGTACTGGGATCTGTCCGACGAGCTGCCGGCGAGAATCGACCTCGCCGTTCCGCGCGGCGCCCACTGGCCGAAGATCGACATGCCGGCGACCCGGCTGCATCGGTTCGCCGCCAAGACGTTCGGCCTGGACCGGATTGCTCAGCACACCGACGCCAGCGAGCCGTTCTGGATCTATTCGGCGCCACGGTGCATCGTCGACGCGATGCGCGTGCCCCACATCGTCGGGCGCGACGTAGCGCTCGCGGCGCTGCCGCGCTACACGCGGCAAGCCGGGGCGGACCCGCTGCGACTAACCGCGCTCGCGCGGCAACTCGGCGGGGAACGCCGGATCCGGGAGGCGCTCGAGGTGATCCTCGCGTGAGCGACGACACCGTCGAACGCACACAGAGCGCCACGCGGATCTTCCGCCAGATCCAGGCACTCGCCCGCTCAGACTACGGCGGCAACACTAACGCCCTGCTCGTCGTTTACGCCGTCGAGGGGTTCCTGCGCCGCCTGGCCGCGTCGCGATACGCCGACAAGATGACCCTGAAGGGCGGGATGCTGATGGCCGCGATGTCGGCTCGCCGAATGACCAAGGACGCCGATCTCTCTACGGTGGGCGTCAGCAACGACGAGGCCGTCGTCGCGGCCGCCGTCGCCGAGATCGTCGCAACCAAGCTCGATGTGGACGACGGGCTCGCATTCGATACCGACACCATCCGAACGGATGTCATGCGCGAAGACGCCGAATACCACGGGGTGCGGGTGAAGTTGATCGCGCATCTGGTGACGGCGAAAGATCACGACGACGCTCGACTTCTCGTTCGGCGACTCGCACCGGTCGACGATCATCGAGCTGCCCGAGCTGTTGGGCACCGGTACTATCCGGCTAGCGTCCTACCCGCCAGAGATGAGTCTGGCCGAGAAGGTCGCGACGATGATGAGCCGCCGCGAGGAGCACTTCGACTTCATCGACTACCTCAGACCAGAGAAGCGCCGCGACCGCCTACGAGAACTCGACGCCAAGCTCATAGACGCGCTCGTCAGTCGCGACATCGACGACGCCCATCTGGCCGCCCCGCAGACACTCGACTGGATCGATGTCAACGGCTTTCGCTTCTCGTCAAGCGGCGACCAGGAAGACCTTGACAACGATCCGCGCATAAGCGCCTACCTGGACACACACGACGCAGCGACGGTCGACCTCGAGTTGCTCAAGCACGACCGACTCCTCGCTCTAAGAGGGCCTAACAAAAGGTAGGGTTCTGAGTCTGGGTGTCGAAGACCGGGGCTATGGCTAAACCTTTGCTGAGTGACGAGTTGTGGGCTCGAATCGAGCCGCTTTTGCCGGTCAGGGCGCCGCAGATCACTGGGCGTCCCAGGGTGCCCGACCGGGCAGCGTTGACGGGCATCATCTTCGTGTTGAAGACCGGGATTCCGTGGGAGCACCTACCGCAGGAGATGGACTGCGGGTCTGGGATGACGTGCTGGCGGCGCCTGCAGGAATGGAACGAAGCCGGCGTCTGGGAGCGCCTGCACCATGTGCTCCTGGACGAGTTGCAAGACGCCGGGCAGCTCGACTGGACCCGCGCGGTCATCGACAGCTCGCATGTGCGGGCCAAAGGGGGGGCGAGCACACCGGCCCATCCCCAGTGGATCGCTCGCGTCCTGGCAGCAAACACCACCTGATCCTCGACGGGAAGGGCATCCCGCTCGCGGTCATCCTGACCGCCGCCAACCGCAACGACATCACCCAGCTGCTGGCGCTCATCGACCGGGTGCCTCCGGTCGGCGTTCACGGCAAGTTCCGGCCCCGCTGGGTCTACGCCGATGGGGCTTATGACTCGGCCAAACATCGCGCCGAGCTGCGTGCCCGGAGGATCACCCCCAAGATCCCAAGACGCAAGGCCGCTCACGGATCTGGCCTGGGACGCCACCGCTGGGTGGTCGAGAGAACCGTTTCCTGGTTGCACGCCAACCGCTACCTCGCCCGCCGACACGCCCGCCGCGCCGACATCCACGAAGCCATGCCCACCCTCGCCTGCGCAACCATCTGCATGAACCACATCAACCACTTTTGTTAGGCCCTCTTAGAACGGGGAGCCCAGTGGACGTGGCGCGATGAGCCAGCGGTTGACCTCAGCGTTGCGATCTTCGCGCCACCATCGGCGCCGCTGCACGAAGTAGTGGCTCGTGTAGCCAAACTCGTCAAGCATGTCTAGACACTGCTGCTCGGGCAGCGGCCCGTGGGTCTCGATGATCAGCGAGGGGTGATGCTCGGTTAGCACTTGTCGGCCTCCGCTGAGAATCAGTGCCTCGGCACCCTCGGCATCCATTAGCACGAAATCTGGCGCGGGCCGGCCTCGTTGCACGATGCTGTCGATCGTGATCGTTGCGGGCTCCTCGCGGCGTTCGTGAGCCACGTAGGACTGGACGATCTCTACGAAAGAGTTGAGTTCGGGATTGCGCGCCAAGTTGCGTTTCATTCTTGCCACTGCGTCTGCTTGAAACTCAAGGCTGAGCACTTGCTGACCGCTGAGTCGCGCGAGGGCCATTGCGTTGATGGCGTCGTAACTGCCGATCTCCCAGCAGCGATCACCTTGGCGCACGAGCCTGCGGATGTGTCGTGACAGCTCAAGCTCGGCGGTGCCTAGATAGGTGTGTAGGGGCGTGGCCGTATCGGCCTCGATCACCAGCCCACGGGCGAGTCCTGCAGGGACTCGCCACTCTCCCCTGCGGGCAATTATGGGACGTAGCGCGCGACCGGCCAGCCGTTTGGGCCGCAGTGAGATTTTGCGCTCTGGGGTCACGTGATGCTAGTATATCTCTTCGATGAGCTCGATGGTCGAGCGCCAAGTGTAGCGGTATTGTGTCCGTGGTGTGGTTTTAGGAGCGAGCCTAGGGACCTGTATTGTTGAGGCTAGCTGCGAAGGATTGATTCGCACTAGGGCGTTGGGTTCGGTTGTCGCCAGCCAGAGGTTGTTGTCGGGGCCGAGGACCATGCTGGCCGGTGAGGTTATTTCAGAGAGGGTCAGGATGGGGTATTCGGTAATTGTGCCCTGCCGCGTGATACGTCCGACCGTTAAATGTGCGCCCGGTAACATCTGTGCGGTATCCCTGGCAAACCAGATGTTACCATCTGGGCCGGCCGTGAGAACGATTCGGTCGCCGGCGTTTGCTAGCGGGTATTCGCTGACGACTCCGGCTGCGGTAATCTCACCGAGCGCGTGGGGATAATCGGTTACGAACCATTGTGTCCCTTCGGCGCCGCCGACCAATGCCTGCGGTTCGCCGTGTGTGGCCCACTCCATGACTGTGCCGGTGTTCTCATCGACACGCCCGACTGCTGGCGGGAAGCTCTGCGTGAACCACATGCTGTCTCCTGGTCCGGCTGTCGCGTTCCCGGGCCAGTCCCCTGGGATCGCAACTTCGCTCAGGCCAGTGGAGCGGCTGAACCGTCCAAGTGCCGGCGATGGGAGAAAATGGGATAGGTCGAACCACACGGCGCCATCGATACCTGCGGCAAGACTACGGGGCACCCCATACCAACTTTCCTGCGGTAGCTGGTAGACAAGTGCCTCGGTCCCGGCTTGTGTTAGCTCATAAATCGCAGGGTAGGAGAATGTTTTGCTGCCAGCGTGTATTTCGGTCGTGCCTGTCCACCAGGGGCGACCGTCGGGGCCTTGGATAGCTGGCGAGAGCGCTGGTCCCGTCGTCAGGACGCGCCGCACTACACCAGACATAGATACTGTACTCAGGTCACTAGCCGGGTCCGATAGGTACAGTGTGTTATCGACGTTTGCCAGTGTTAGTTCACCCTGGGCAACGGATATCGGGCGATGAGGCTGGACTGCGTGCGCTCGCGGATAAGCCTGACGTCCCCGCCTCCCGCCGAGACAGTCGAAGAACTGTGGTTTGGTGCTGCGGCCTGGACGGATAACCCCGAGCATCTCCGGGGATAACGCTTCGCGATAATAGGCCTATGAATGCGATCACTGAGCTACGTGGTATGCCGCTCCCTGTACGGTGGATAATCGTCGGAGCGGCCTCAATGGGCGTGATCGGGGCGATCGTTGGGCTGGTCGTTGGCCTTGTCGCTTATGCACCGACGGCTTGGTTTGCCGTCTTCGAGCTTGGCGTTCCTGCTGCCATCGTTGGTGGGATCCTTGGTCTTGTCGCCGCGCTGATCATGACGGCAGCCCGGCTCATCAAGCAAACCTACACACGGTCCCGCTGAGGGCGAAACACCGGCCAAAGAGTCGGCCATTGCCACAGCGAAAATGAACTCTTCCAACATCTCTGTATAGCCCCGGCGAAGCGGCAGCCATTTGAGCCGCGCGCCCCCATCGCCAACCGTGAGCTGCTGCAAGGTGGCATGCTCGGATGCGAGGGCAGGGTGCTTGTCGAAGTGTGACGACGAACAGATGCAGCTGGCGCTCTGCTTGCCAAGGCCAGGGACGATGAGACTGGGCTGCGCGCGCTACATCGCTGGCTTCTGGCTCAGGCAGTGGAGAGCAAACGCTCGCCTTACGCAGCGACAGCCACCGGCCCTCGCGCCAACTTCAGCAGAGCAGCTGTGGCTTGGGGTAGGTAATCTCTGGCCACTGCGACCAGGGCGTCCAACCGCGGACCCCAGGCTCTCCCTTGGCGCGCAACCACAAGTGGCGGTAGACAACTGGGCCGCCCGGTTGACACTGGCCGAGATCTGTCGCACGAAGCTCGGTTGGAACGAGCCTCGCCGACCAGCCGCCGTGGGCTCCAGGCGCGTAGCTCTTTCCGGTCCCGACGGTCTGAGCGCGGCCCCAGCCTGCCCAGCTCACGTCGTAGACGACACTGCCCGGATCGCCATTCGCGTTGACCTCTTTCGGGGCGACCGTTCCGAACCCTGGGGACGGGCCGCCGATCGCCTTCGCGTAGCGAGCAGATCCCAAGGTGGGAGGGTGCTGAGTAGCACCCGCCACGGCAGCACCGGTGCAGATCAGCGTCAGCACCAACCCAGCGGCGATTCGAACGCGGCGCACCAGCAGAGCGTACACCGCCACCTCGGGCTCCGTGGCCGCCAGGGAGGAGTGGTTTCAGCAGCGCTGGGGGCAAAGACTCGACCATCTCGATGACGATCTGTTCGGCGGTTCGATGTGAGCTCGGTCGAGCCTTCACTTCCCCTGGGGGGCGTGCGGCACACGTTGCTCGCCATACTGGCCCCGTCGATGATCGCTGAGCGTCTCACCGCGCAGCTGCTCGCCGGGGAGCCTGCCCGCGGTCCGCTCGCCGTCGCGGAGCGGCTGCTCGCAATCCAGGGGCAGGACCCGCGCGGGGCGCGCCTCGCCGTGCGCGCGCGCACCACCGGGCTGTCCGCCGCCGCCGTCGACGCTGCGCTTGACGAGCGCGCGCTGCTCATCACGTGGCTGAACCGCGGCACCTTGCACCTCGTGCGCAGCGAGGACTACCACTGGCTGCACTCCCTCACCGCCCCTACCCTGCACACCGCCAGCGCGCGGCGGCTCGCGCAGGAGGGTCTGCCGCCTGAGGCCGCCACCCGCGGCGTGGAGGTGATCCAGCGTGCGCTCGCCGCCGATGGACCGCTCACCCGCCAGCAGTTGCGCGTCCGCCTGGCCACCGCAGGCGTGCGCACCGAGGGCCAGGCGCTCGTGCACCTCCTGCTGTGCGCCTCGCTGCGGGGGCTCATCGTGCGCGGGCCGCTGCGCGACGGCCACCACGCGTTCGTGCTCGTGCGCGACTGGCTCGGCCTCCCGCCACCACCCGTTGAGCGCCCCCGTGCGCTGGCGGAGCTCGCGCGGCGCTACCTGCTTGGGCACGCGCCCGCCGAGGAGCGCGACCTCGCCAAGTGGGCCGGGCTGCCCCTGCGCGACGTCCGTGCCGGGCTGGCCGCCATCGCGCCCCTGCTCGCACCGCGCGCCGATGGGCTGCTGCAGCTCGCCGGACAGCCACCCGCCGCGCCCATACCCCCACCCCGCCTGCTCGGCGCCTTCGACCCTGTTCTGCTCGGCTGGCGCTCGCGCGAGGCGGTCCTTGGCCCGCACCGCTCCATCGTTACGGTCAACGGCCTCTTCCGCCCCTTTGCGCTCGTCCGCGGCCGCGCCGCCGCCACCTGGAGCATGCCTCGTGGCGAGGTCGTGCTCGAGCCGCTCGTCCGGCTCACCCGCAGGGACACCGCCGCGCTTGCCGCCGACGCACAGGACGTCGTCCGCTACCTTGCCGGCTGAGTGGCGCATAGGCGTAGCCGCGCCAGCTCCACGATGAGATCTCCGAAGACAGGCTTGATAACTGTTTGGAACGCTGTCAATTACTGGCCTCAGCGGGTGAGCAGGAGCTCCGACCCCTCACTCTCCGGTCAGGCCTGTTCAGAGCGTGGTTCGCCGAGCGCGGGCTGTCGAAATCGATCCGCCTTGCAGTGCAGGCGCACCTACCGTATTGTTACGCCCCTCTGTTGTTCAATCCAAAGGAAAGGTTCACACAATGGGTGCCCAGGAGAACAAGCAGACCGCGCAGGAAGCCTACGCGGCGTTCAGCAGTGGCGACGCCGAGGGCGCGATGCGCAACATCGACGACTCAATCGAGTGGAAGGTGCGCGGCGACAACGCGCTGACCGGGGTCCATAAGGGCAAGCAGGCGGTCGGCGAGCTGTGGGGAAAGTTCCTGAGCAGGGGCCTCCGTACCGCGCCGCATGACTTCATCGCCGACGGCGACAAGGTCGTGGTCCTGACCACGGTCCGTCTCGAGAGCGAGACGGTCGAGAGCGCCGACGTCCTCACCTACAACGCCAGTGGCGAGCTGGTCGCGTTTGAGACGCTCGGCGAAGCGCAGCTGGCCAACCGGGTGTTTGCCAAGTAAGAGGGCACCTGCTGCTAGGGTTGGCGCGTGCTGAGCTACCTCAAGCGTCACCACATAGGCCTTCTTGCGCTGTTCGTGGCGCTTGGCGGCACGTCCTACGCAGCAACCCAGCTGCCCACCAACAGCGTCGGGACCGGGCAGATCCGCGCCGGCGCAGTTACCGGCGCGAAGATTCACAACGGAGCGATAACCCCAGCCAAGCTCTCGCCAGGACTCGCCGCGCAGCTACGAGGGACGAAGCCGGCAGCAGAAGCCGCGTGGAGAGACCCAACCATCTCGGCCGAAATAAGCGCCGCGGGACAAAAAACGGTCAGTCAGAAGATCGTAACGGTCGAGGTCACCGCGCCATGGGTTGACACGGGTGTGTCGATCGCGGCCGGGCAGCACCTGTGGACCGACACACGCTCCGATGGCAAATGGAGCGGCAACCCTCGATTTTTCCCTTTCTCCGATGCGAACGGGCTGGGCCCGTCTGTCTATCAAAGCTGCTGGAAGATCGATGACAACGATCCCGTTGAGTCGCTGATCGGGTTCATCGGCAGCTCGCCGCCCAACGTCCCAGAAGGATGTCGGGGCGGGATCACAAATCCAGGATTTTTCGAGGCCGGCAATACACTGGTGAACTTGACACCGGCAACGACTGGCGAGATATGGCTCAGGACCAATGACAACACCAATCACATCTCAAACGTCGGCCAGCAGATTGTCAAAGTTATCGTCACCGCCGGATGAGCGAGCGCGCGGGAGCCTACCCCGGTGAGGGGTGTTGAGGTCGTGTCGTGACTTCCCGGCAAACCGGAGCAGACCGCCCGCACACGCGGGAGACTCCGCGGCCGGTGTCCGTGTCGACGCTCCCACCGCGGTTTGACGAGTGGCAAATCGAGCTGCACGGACGCCGCGTGGTCTACAGGGTCGCGGGCAGCGGACCGCCCGTCGTGCTGATCCACGGGATGCTCAATTCATCCAGCCACTGGCGCTCGGTGGCGCTCAACCTAGCCGAGGATTACACGGTGATCGCGCCGGACCTGATCGGGCACGGGGACTCCGCGGCGCCACGCGGGGACTACTCCCTGGGGGCGCACGCCTCCAGCATCCGCGACCTGCTGGCCGCCATGGGGATCGATCGCGCGAGCATCGTCGGGCACTCGCTCGGAGGGGGCGTGGCGATGCAGTTCTTCTACCAGTTCCCCCAGCGCACCGAGCGACTTGTGCTGATCTCCTCCGGCGGCCTCGGCCACGGGGTCAGCCCGGTGCTGCGCAGCGCCGCGCTCCCCGGCGTCTCCGCCCTGCTGTCGCTGACCATCCACCGGCGCCTGCTCGGCGCGCTGAGGGACTCCGGGCGCCGCCTGCACCAACGCGACGTTCGCCTCGGCGTGTATATGCAGGCGCTGGCTCGCGCGTTGCGCCCGCTGGAGAACGCCGATGCGCGCCAGGCGTTCCTGCAGACCCTGCGCTCGGTGATCGATGTGCACGGCCAGCGGGTCAGCGCGACGGATCGCCTGTATCTGTTGGAGTCGATGCCCACGCTGCTCGTGTGGGGCGAGCGCGACAACACCATCCCGCTGCGGCACGGACGCCGGGCACACGAGGCGATCCCCAACAGCCACTTCCAGACGCTGCCCAGCGCCGCGCACTTTCCCCACCTGGAAGACCCAGGCGGGCTCTCTGAGGTGTTGCGGGAGTTCATCCAGCACACCCGGCCCGGCAGGATCGACGACGCCGACTGGGGCGCCGTGCTCTCCAGGCGCTCGCCGCCCAGGCGCGTCGGCGACGCCGCGGCATAGAGGGACGCCGCGGCATAGAGGTGGAGCCAGCCGCGGTAAGCCTGCCAGTGAACGGATGGCCCTACAGAGACTCTTCGACGTAGGCCTGGGCCAGCGACTTGCCGCGCACGTCATCCCAAGTCGCCATTCCCCTGCACCCTACCCGTGCCCGCGGCGCGCGTCTGCTCGTCCTGAAAGGGAGGGTAGGTCTCGGTCAACAGGCCCAGGTAAGCGTCTGAGCGCGCGGTGTAGGAGTTGGCAAGAACCATCACGTCGAACAGCCCGCGGGCATCTTGCCGGTGAAGAGCACCACGAACCAGGCGGCGACCGCGCCGACCTCGAGCAGCAGGTTCATCACGTAGCGCAGGATCACGATCGGGATCGCCAGGAGGATGCGGAAAAAGGTCTTCGCGCGGCTGTAGTGGTCCAGCGGCCCCGCGAACTCCATGCGCACCGGGTAGGCGCGGTCATCAGAGCCGCCAAAGGAGGGGTAGGGGTCACACAGCAGCGCCGCATACGCGGTGGCGCGCGCCAGAAAGCGGTTGAAGCCCGCAACGAAATCGTAAAGACCGCGCGGGTAGGTGCCGGTGATGACGATCGCAAACCACGCCACCACGATCACCACGTAGGCCACGATCGCGTACACGTACAGCCAGATGGCAAGTGGAATAACCAGAAGCAACCTGAAAAACACACTCAGCCGGTTGCGCTGCTCAACGTAGTCAGCTTCGAACGTAACTGGATAGGACACAAGCGCTCCCTCTTTCGATTCCCAAGACCCTCAGTTTCCGCGTCCTGCAAGTGCAGCAGACCCTGCAAATACCAGCAGACCAGCAAATACAGCAAGACCCTGTAAGCACAGCACGGCCCCAAAAGCACGGCAGGGCCCTGCTGGCACAGCACGGACAACATCCTAGAGCGCTGCGCGGCGACAGCTGTAGGTGAGGTGGGTGACGCCGGGGGCCTGCACCACGCCCGTGCACTCCAGCCCGAGCTGCACACCCTCGAGGTGCTCGAACAGCCGTGTGCCCGCGCCGAGCAGGACCGGGACGAGGTTGATTTGCAACTCGTCCAGCAGCCCCGCCCGCAGGTACTGCTGAGCCACCTCAGCGCCACCGCCCAGCGCCACGTCCTTGCCAGCGGCGGCGACCCGCGCCTGCTCGAGGGCCGACTCGATGCCCTCGGTGACGAAGGTGAAGGTGGTGCCTCCCTGCTTGCTCACCGGCTCGCGCGCGTGGTGGGTGAGGATGAACACCGGATGGTGAAACGGCGGGTCCTCACCCCACCAACCGTCCCACGGTTCCTCCCCCCACGGGCCCGCGCCGCCGCCGAACATGTGGCGGCCCATCACCGTCGCCCCCACGCTTCGCAGCGACTCCTCGACCACCGGCGTGGAGGCGTTGACCTCGCCGCCCTCCCGGCCGTGAGGGCTGCGCCACGCCTCTAACGCGAAGACCCACTGGTGCAGCTGCAGCCCCCCCTCGCCCAGCGGCTGCTCCTCGCTCTGGTGAGGCCCCGCGATGAAGCCGTCGAGCGACATCGAAATGCTGAACCTGAATCTTGTCATCGTGCCCTCCTGGAAAAGGATTTTTTGAGAAGAGAGGGGGCCGCGCCCGCGACACCGTCCGCGCGCAGAGAACGCCGGCCGCTAGCCCGCCACAGGTTGGTAGGTGAGGATCACGACGCCATCAGGACCCACGGGCCGGTGGTCAACCAGGCGCAGAGTAGCGGAGGGAGTGCCCTCGGCGAAGAGGCGCTTGCCGGAGCCCAACACCACCGGGAACACCATCAGTCGGTACTCGTCCACGAGGCCGTGCCCGACCAGGCTCCTGACGAGCGTGGCGGAGCCGGCGACGAGGATGTCGCCCTGCACGCGCTCCTTCAGCTGCGCCACCTCGCCTGCCACGTCGGGGCCCAGGACCGTCGAGTTCTGCCACTGCGCATCCTCGGGGGCGAGGGTGGTGGAGGCAACGTACTTGGGCATGCTGTTCATCTTCTCGCCGAACTCGCCCATGTCGGTCATCGCGGGCCACGCCCTGGCGAAGCCTTCGTAGGTGACCCTGCCCAGCAGCTGTGCATCGGCGGCCATAAGCTCGTCGAGCTTGAACCTGTCGCCCTCCTCGCCGCGGTTGAACTTGAACGACCAACCGCCCAGCGCGAACTCCTCGCCGCCGCCCGGCGCCTCGAAGACCCCGTCGAGGGTGACGAACTCGCTAACGACGACTCTTCCCATCTCAGTCCTCCTTGTTGCTCGGCTCGGTGCGACCTCAGCTCAGTGTGGGCCTCAGCTCAGGCACAACGGTATCGCTGGCACCCTTTCGAACGCTTGTCGAGCCGGCGCCCCGCTGCTTCGAGCCCTCGCCGTGACCGTCGATAAATGAGTGCCCCCGATGCAGCGACAGATCCAGCTACTTCGACAACTCGTCCTCGACTCCCAGTACGCCGTCGATCCAGTGACCGTGGCCGAGGCGATCCTCGCCCGTGCCGTGGCTCGCCGCGCGGTCACGGGGATCGCGTTCCGCAACGACCCCCGCGCCCAGCCGCCGCGCCCGGTGCGCTCGTTCCGCCCCACCCGTCACGCGCGCTCGTTCCGCCCCTGCAACGTTAAGCTCCCGGGAGAAGGTCTCATCCAGGCCCCCGGGGCAGGCGTCTAGGTCCTGCCCGAAGCGCCCGCCCCCCACTGCGCGGCCCGCTGGCGGCCGGTAGGCCGCCCTTCCCTTCCTTGCTGTTTTCGCGCGCCCGGTCGCCGTTCGCTGGTCTCGCCGCGCCGTGCCGCCGGTCTCGCCGCATCGCCCGGGCGCCCCGGGTTTGGCCACGCCGCCAGTTTGTGTCAGGCTATGGGGCGTGTCCGCGCTTCCCCCTGGCCCCTCTCAGCCGCCGGCCGTGCAGATGGTGTGGTGGCTGGCGCGGCCGATCGGGTTCCTGGAGTCCTGCCGCCGGCGCTTTGGCGACGCCTTCAGCGTGCGCTTTTTGGGTTCCGGCAGCCCCACGGTGATGCTCTCCGACCCGGAGGCCATTCGCGTGCTCTACGCCGAGCACTCCCACGGCCTGCCGCCTGGGCGCACGCTGGCTTTGCGGCCGGTGATGGGGGCCTCCTCGGTGCTGCTGCTCGAGGGTCGCGAGCACCTGGCGCGGCGGCGCGCGATGCTGCCGCCCTTTCACGGCGAGCGCATGCGCTCTTACGAGTCGATCGTCCGTGAGGTGGCCGAGCGCGAGGTCGACAGCTGGCCGCACGGAGAGACCTTCGCGCTGCACCCCCGCATGCAGGCGGTCACGCTGGAGGTCATCCTGCGCGCCGTCTTCGGGGTGACCGACCCTGAGCGCTCCGAGCGCCTGCGCCAGCGCCTGCCGCTGTTGCTGGGCGATACCTCCTCGGTGGGACTGCAGCTGCGCTTCATGCTCTCCTCGCGCTTCGGCCGCGGTGACCCGCTGGCCTCGCTGGAGGAGCTGGTGCGCTCGATCGATGAGCCACTGCTGGCGGAGATCGCCGAGCGCCGCTCCGATCCTGACCTGGAGCAGCGCGAGGACATCCTCTCGCTGCTGATCTGCGCCCCCATGGAGGACGGCGCGCCGATGAGCGACCGCGAGCTGCGCGACCAGCTGGTGACGCTGCTGCTGGCCGGCCACGAGACCACCGCCACCGCGCTGGCGTGGACGTTTGACCTGCTGCTGCGCCATCCTGCGGCCCTGGCGCGGTTGACCGCCGAGGTCCAGGCCGGTGAAGAGGAGTACCTGCGCGCCGTCATCTCCGAGTCCCTGCGCCTGCGCCCCGTGGTGCCGCTCGCGGGCCGGCGCCTGGCCTGCGACCTGGACGCCGGCTCGCTGCACCTGCCCGCCGGCGCTGACGTGACGCCGGCGATCTGGCTGACCCACACCCGCGCCGACCTCTACCCCGAGCCCTACGCCTTTCGCCCCGAGCGCTTCCTCGACGGCGCCCCCGCCACCTACGGCTGGATCCCCTTCGGCGGCGGCATCCGCCGCTGCCTGGGCGCCTCCTTCGCCGAATTCGAGATGCGCGTTGTGTTGGAGACGGTTTTGCGCCGCTCCGTGCTTGAGCCCGTGAGCATGCGCGCCGAGCACGTGGCGCGGCGCAACGTCACCTTCTCCCCGCGCCACGGCACGCGCGTGCGCGCCAGGGCGCGGGTTGGCGCCCCCCTGCTGGTGGCCCAGCCGGCCTGAGCCGGTCTACTTCACCGCGTGCCCCTTGGCGTTGAGCGCATACCACGTGCCGCCGAACTGCTTCGCTCCCACGTATGAAGTCGAGGTGGGGGCCGCTGCATAGATGTAGAGCGGGTGCCCGGCATAAGTCACCTGGCGCACGCCCCCGGGCAGGCTGATGGTGGACAGCAGGGCCGCGCTGACGCCCGAACCGGCCGAGGGCCTGCCCTGCACGGGCATCGCCGGCCATATTTCCGAGCACCCGCTGATCTTCACGCACGTGTCCTTCTTCGCGGGGTCCCTGGAGAACTCGTACAGGATCGAGCCCGAGGCGTTGACCAGCACCTTGCCGAGGCTCGTATTGCGCAGTTCGACGGTGTGAAACAACGCCGCTCGGGCCGGCGTGGACGCGGACGCGCCGAGCGTTGTGCCGACGAGCGCCAGGGCGCTCGTCGCGGTGAGCAGGGCGGCCATGGGGAGTATGCGGGTGCGCTTCACGGGAGCCTCCGTCGTTCGTCGGGTGTGGGCTGGGAGTGGGAGCGGCGTTGGCCTGAGGTCAGGCACTCTAAAGGACCCCGCGCCGCCGCAATCCTTCCCGGCGGCGCTCAGACCTGCACCATCACCTTGCCGGTGTTGCCCCCCGTGAACAGCAGGTTCAGCGCCTCAGGCGCGTGCTGGAGCCCCTCCACGATGTGCTCCGCCGCCTTGATCTGGCCCGCCGCGAGCCACTCGGCCATCTCGACCTGCGCCTGCGGGATGCGGTCGAAGTAGTCGAGGATGATGAAGCCCTCCATGCGCCCGCGCCTGATGATCAGCGCCGTGTAGTTGGATGGGCCGGGCGGGCGCTCGGGCGCGTTGTAGGAGGAGATCGCGCCGCACAGCACCACCCTCCCGCGCAGCGCGAGCTGCGCGAGGCAGGCGTTGAGGATCTCACCGCCCACGTTGTCGAAGTACAGGTCGATCCCGTCCGGGCACGTTTCGTGCAGGCGCGCCGGGACGTCCTCGTTCTTGTAGTCGATCGCCGCATCGAAGCCCAACTCATCGAGCAGCCACGCGCACTTCTGCGGGCCGCCGGCGATGCCCACGACCCGGGCGGCGCCCTTGAGCTTGGCGATCTGCCCGGCGCTCGAGCCGGTCGCCCCCGCCGCGCCCGAGACGACCACCGTGTCGCCCTCCCTGATGCGCCCCACGTCGATCAGCCCGAAGTAGGCGGTCATGCCGTTGAGGCCGAGTACGCCCAGCGCCGCCGTCGGCGAGACCCCCGGCGGCAGCACCTGCAGGGTGCGCTCGCCTTCGTCGGCCAGCACGTAGTCCTGCCAGCCGGTCATGCCGAACACCCAGTCGCCGGGCGCGTAGCGCGCGCAGTTGCTGCTCAGCACCTCCGCCACGCCGCCGCTGCGCACCACCTCGCCAAGCGCGATCGGCGGCAGATAGCCGGGGGCGTCGTCCATCCAGGTGCGGATGGTGGGGTCGATCGAGAGGTAGCGCACCTGCGCCAGCGCCTCCCCCTCGCCCGGCTCGGGGATGTCGGTTTCCTCAAGGCGGATGTTCTGCGGGCCGACCATGGCCGTGGGGCGCTCGGCCAGCAGGAGGCGACGGTTGCGGTCTGTCATGTGGCTCCCTCTTTCGCTTACACGCCGAGCGAGCGCCCGACGATCTCCTTCATGATCTCGTTGGCTCCACCATAGATGCGCGTCACGCGCGCGTCGGCGTAGGCGCGGGCGATCGGGTACTCCGTCATGTACCCATACCCGCCGTGCAGCTGCACGCAGCGGTCCACCACGCGCCCCTGCAGCTCCGTGCACCACCACTTCGCGCCCGCCGCGTCCTCGGCTGACAGCTCGCCGCGGCCCAGAGCCATCACCGCCTGATCGACGTAGGCGGTGGCCAGTTCGATCTCCGTTTTCATCTCCGCCAGCGCGAAGCGAGAGGCCTGGAAGGACCCCACGGGCGTGCCGAAGGCGGTGCGCTCCTTGACGTAGTCGAGCGTCCAGTCCAGGGCCGCCTGCGCGGCCGCCACGCCGGCGATCGCGATCGACAGGCGCTCCTGGGCGAGGTTGGCGACGAGGTAGGAGAACCCCTGCCCCTCCTCTCCCAGCCGGCTGGCCACAGGCACGCGCACGTCGGCGAAGAACAGCTCGGCGGTGTCCTGCGCGTGCATCCCCACCTTCTGCAGGTTGCGCCCGCGCTCAAAGCCCTCCATCCCGCGCTCCACCACTAGCAGCGAGATCCCGCGGTGGCGCTCTGCCGGGTCGGTCTTCAGCGCCACGATCACCAAGTCGGCGTTGATGCCATTGGTGATGAACGTCTTCGCGCCGTTGACGCTGTAGTGCTCGTCGTCGCCGGTGCGCGTGGCACTGGCGCTCATCGAGGCCAGGTCTGAGCCGATCCCCGGCTCGGTCATCGCCAGCGCCGTGATCAGCGACCCGTCGGCGATCCCCGGCAGCCAGCGCGCGCGCTGCTCCTCGCTGCAGTAGGCCAGAAAGTAGGGCAGGCAGATGTCGTTGTGCAGCGTGATCCCCAGCCCGCTGCCGGCGACGCCCGCGTAGGCCACCTCCTCCACCACGACCTGGTTGAAGCGGAAGTCGCTGACCCCCGCGCCGCCGTAGGCCTCGGGCACCGCCATCGCCAGCAGCCCCTGGCGGGCGGCCTTGGCGAACAACTCGCGCGGGACGATCCCCTCGCGCTCCCACTGCTCGTGGTGGGGCGTCACCTCGGCGGCCAAGAAGCCGCGGACGGTGTCGCGATAGTCCTGGTGCTCGGCCTCGAAGATGGTGCGCTTCACAGCGTGGGCCGCTCCCGTGTGGGTGGACTGGCCCGATCCCCGACGGCTCTCATCTCCGGCGCGCGGGTCACGCGGCCGGCCGGTACACCGTCACCACGGCCGCGCCGCCCAAGCCGATGTTGTGCTGCAGCGCAGCCTTTGCACCCTCGACCTGGCGCTTCTCTGACTTGCCGCGCAACTGCCACGTCAGCTCCGAGCACTGCGCCAGCCCCGTGGCGCCGAGCGGGTGGCCCTTGGAGATCAGCCCGCCCGAGGGGTTGACGACCCACTGCCCGCCGTAGGTGGTCTGCTCCCCCTCGACCAGCTTGTGGCCCTCGCCCTCGCCGCAGAGTCCCAGCGCCTCATAGGTGATCAGCTCGTTCGCGCTGAAGCAGTCGTGCAGCTCGATCACCTGGACGTCTTCGGGTCCGATCCCAGCCTCCTCGTAGGCCTGCTGGGCGGCCTTGCGCGTCATGTCGGCGCCCACGATCTTGATGCAGTCCGCGGTCTCATCAAAGCTCGAGGAGAGGTCGGTGACCATCGCCTGCCCCGCGATCTCGATCGCCTGCTCCCAAAGACCGTGCTCATCCACGAAGCGCTCGCTGGCGACCAGCGCGGCGGCGGCGCCGTCGCTGGTGGGCGAGCACTGCAGCTTTGTCAGCGGGTCGTGGATCATGCGCGCGTCCTTGATGTCCTGCAGCGAGTACTCCTGCTGGAACTGCGCGTAGGGGTTGTTGACCGAGTGCTTGTGGTTCTTCCAGCCGATCCACGCGTAGTGCTCGGGCGTGGAGCCGTAGCGCTGCATGTGGTCGCGCCCGGCGTTGCCGAACATCTGCGGCGCGAACGGCGAGGGCTCCAGCTCGCGCAGCTCGATCATGCGCTGCATGTGCTTGTCCAGCGCAGGGGTGCGGTCGGTGTACTTCATCCCCAGCGACCCCTTCTCCATCTTCTCGAAGCCGATCGCCAGCCCGCAGTCGATCAGCCCGCCCTTGACCGCCTGGCGCGCGAGCCACAGCGCGCTCGAGCCAGTGGAGCAGTTGTTGTTGACGTTCACCACGGGGATCCCGGTGAGCCCCAGCCCGTAGACGGCGCGCTGCCCGTAGGTGGAGTCGCCGTAGCAGTACCCCGCGAAGGCCTGCTCGACCAGCTCGTAGGCGATCCCCGCGTCGGCCAGCGCCTTGGAGCCGGCCTCATACGCCCACTCGGGGTAGTCGCCCTCCTTGGAGCCAGGCTTGTCGAACTTGGTCATCCCCACGCCGATCACGTACGTCTTCTGTGTCATCCTGGCTGCTCCCCGTCGTTGTTGAGCGCTGCGGCGCGGGCCGCGCCGCAGCGGATTCTAAAGGAGTTTGTGACCTGTTGGCCGGGTAGCCAGTCAGCAGCGGAAGGAGGCAAGATGAACGGGCTGCTGGAGGGCAAGAATGCGATCGTCTACGGCGGCGGCGGTGGACTCGGCGGCGGCGTGGCGCGCGTCTTCGCGCGCGAGGGCGCACGGGTCTTCCTCGTCGGGCGCACGCCCGCGCCGCTGGAGGCGACGGCGGGCGCAATCGCGGCAGCCGGCGGAGCGGCTGAGCCGGCCGTCCTCGACGCGCTCGACGAGCAGGCCGTCGACGCACATCTCGCGAGGGTGGTCGCCGAGGCCGGCAGCGTCGACGTGTCGCTCAACCTGATCAGCCGCGGGGACGTGCAGGGCACGCCGCTGATCGAGATGGCCGCCGAGGATCTCCTGCGCGCCGTCGACAACGGCCTGCGCAGCAACTTCCTGACGGCGCGCGCCGCAGCGCGGCAGATGGTCGAGCAGGGCTCCGGCGCGATCCTGCACCTGAACAGCGCCTCGGGCGCCGGAGCGATGCCCGGCATGGGCAGCACCGGACCGGCCGACGCGGCCACCGAGGCGTTCATGCGCTACCTGGCGGCCGAGGTGGGCCCGCGCGGCGTGCGCGTCTGCGGCATCTGGACCGCAGGCGTCGTCGAGACCCTCTCGCCGGGCAAGCTCACCGAGGTCGGCGGCGAGAACGCGCCGGCCCCGCAGAGCGCCGAGGAGATGATCGCGAGGATGTCGGTGCTGCGCCGCGCGCCCAGGCTGGCCGACGTCAGCGAGGTGGCGGCGTTTCTGGCCTCAGACCGCGCCTCGGGCATCACCGGGACGATGGTCAATGCGACCTGTGGTCTTGTGCTGAGGTGAGCGCGCTCACCCGTCGCCTCCTCGCCCACTGTCGCTCGCAAGAACTCGGTGGACATGTGAAACGTGGGTCGTGGCGAGGAAGGTGCTATGAACGACGCCCCCGCGACACCGACACCGCGACACGGCTACAAACAGACAGGAGACCGATATGGCCCGGCTGCCCTTGATGGATCCCGCGAGCACCCCAGACGCAGTCGGCAAGGTGCTGGCCGGCACGCCGTTGAACCTGTTTCGCATCGTCGCCCACGCGGAGAGTGCGTTCGAGCCGTGGCTGAAGTACGGCGCGGCGCTGCTGACGCGCCTGGAACTGGACCCGCTCCTGCGTGAGCTCGCGATCCTGCAGGTGGCCCACCTCGTGGAGTCCCCCTACGAGTGGGTGCAGCACGTCCCGATCGCTCATTCGGTGGGGGCAAGCGACGAGCAGATCGCGGCCGTCGAGCATGACCGCGAGGCTGACCCGAGCCTCACCGATGTCCAGCGTGTGATGCTGCGCTTCGCGCGCGAGGTGGTTCTCGACGGCGCGGCGAGCGAGCAGCTTGTGGCCGACCTCCTCGCACGTCTCGGTGAGCGTCAGCTCATCGAGTTGCTGCTCGTCGTCGGCCACTACATGTCGATCGCAAGACTGATCGCGACGGCCGGCCTGGAGCCAGATCCGCCGCTCGCCACGCTCACAGCACGCGCCGAGCGTGAGGTATGAACGCACCCGCGGGAGCCGGCGCACCCGAAGGAGCACCGGGGAGCGCATCCGGAGGAGCCCGGGGCAGGCTCGCAGGCAAGGTCGCGATCGTGACCGGCGCCGGCCAGACTCCGGGCGAGAAGATCGGCAACGGACGCGCCACCGCGATCCTGTTCGCGCGCGAGGGCGCCCGGGTGGTGCTCTTCAACGACGAGCGGTCCTCGATCGAAGAGACGGCCCGTGAGATCGACGCGGCCGGCGGATCGGCGACGGTCGTCATCGGCGATGTGAGCGCCGAGGAGGACTGCCAGCGACTCGTCGCCGCCACGCTGGAGCACTACGGGGCGCTGGACATCGTGCACCACAACGTCGGGGTGGGCCTCGGCGACGGATGGTGCGAGTGGATCGACTTCGAGGCCTGGCAGCGAATCATGCGTATCAACGCCGGCGGCACTGTCCTGATCGCAAAGGCCGCCCTGCCGGTCCTGCGCGAGCAGGGCCACGGCGCGATCACGAACGTCTCATCCGTCGCCTCGCTGATGGCGGGAGCGACGCTGCTGACCAACCCGCCCCACGCCTACAAGATGTCCAAGGCCGCCCTGAATGCGCTCACGCTCTCCCTCGCGCAGGCCTACGCACAGTTCGGAGTCCGCGTCAATGCGATCCTGCCCGGTCTGATCGACACGCCGATGGGCGTCGACGCGGTCGCCGAGCACATCGGCGTGCCACGCGAGCAGTACGCAACTGCCCGCGACGAGAGCGTGCCACTGAAGGGCGGGATGGGCTCAGCATGGGACGTCGCTCACGCGGGGCTCTTCCTCGCCTCCGATGAGGCCCGCTTCATCACGGGCGCGCTGCTCCCGGTCGACGGCGGTCAGTCAACTCGCGTGGGGTGAGGGATACTCTTCACTTTTTTCGGGTTTCGGATTGGCCTTGGCCCAGGCGACGATCTTCTCGGATTCATCGACAACCGTGTCGTCGTCGAGCACGAGCGTGGGGACCTTGTAGTTGCCCGTCAAGCGCTTGACCGCGCAGCGGCCCCGGAACAGACGGTCGGTCCCGTAGCAGCCGTACGTCCTCACGACCTCTGGCGCGTAGCCGGCGGCAGTGAGCGCCTTATGAGCGCGCGCGCAGGGATGACGAGAAGCAGGCCCGAAGGTGCCGTAACAGACATAGAGCTTCATCGCGGGACTCCTTGCGGGGGAACGTGTGGCATCTTCGGCACCATTGTCTGAGAGTAAGACTATCTCCATTGAATGCTGGAGTACGCGAGTAGCCTTGAGCACTACTTCCCCAAGACTGAGAGGCTCTGATACCGCGTAATACATCGACTACAATGACGGCTATGGCCAGTAAGTCGGCACCATTCAGCCTGCGCCTCTCGGAGGAGACCGACCGTTTCGTCACAGCGGAGGCCAAGCGTACGCAGCGCAGCAAGGGCAGCGTGGTCGAGAAGCTGGCGGAGGAGGCTCTGAAGGCTCGGCTAGTTCCCGGGATTGCGTTTCGTGGTGATGATTACAATCGTCGTGCTTGGCTGATCGGCACGAGCCTGGACGTGTGGCAGGTCGTCGAGGCATACAAGGACTTCAGCGAGAGCTTTGATCGAGCAATTGCGGAGACCGACCTCACCCAGCGCGAGCTGCAGACCGCGCTTAGCTACTACGGACGCTTCCCGCAGGAGATCGACGATTTCATCGCGCTGGACCGGCGACCGCTCGCGGAACTGCGAGCAGAGCACCCGCACGCTGACGTTATCTCGGTCGAACTCGACTGAGCGGGTCAGTTGCGACTGCTCCTCGACGCGCACGTGTCGGGCCGTCGAATCGGCGTGGCTCTGAGGGCGCGTGGCCACGACGTGCCCGCAGTCAACGAGGAGCGCGACCTTGACGGTTGTCCGGATGAGGAGCTGATGGAGCTCGCCAGCGTTCAGCGGCGCATCCTGGTGACGTTCGACGTCGCGGACTTTCCTCGCATCTGTCATGAATGGCTGGAGGCCGGTAAGTCCCACCACGGCTGCGCCGTGGTGGTAGGTATCCGACACCACGAGTTTGGAACTATCGTGCGCGCGCTGGAGAGCACATTCCAGACACGGCCGCATCCGCATGATTGGCGCGACTGTTTGGCCTTCGTCTCACGGTAACCCGGTATGTGGCGCAGATACCTCCCGCTAGGAAGTGATCGCCGCCTGTACTCCGTTGCGGAGCTGACCGGCCGTGAGCGCCTCGTTGGCCGTCTGCGCGACCGCCTGGTCATCCGTGAAGTGGGAGAGCGCTTCGGAGGTCGCCTTCAAGATCGCGCGGTCGACGTCTGGTGGGAGCGGGTCCAGCCACATGTCGGCGAAGTCGTTAATCGTCATCTTGGATTGTCTTGGCTTCCACCAGAAGGTCAAAACAAACACGTGGGGCGCGAGTCCGTATTCGCCTTGCTCATTCGCGAGTTCGCAGGCCTGCGCGGACCACCGCCACAGCCGCGTGGAGTCACCTTGCTCGAAGCCGATGCTCCACGGATCAGAGCCGCCGACGCTCTCCGACAGCGCCCGGACCGCGCCTCGAATCGCTGCGTCGTTGGCCCCGTACAGGACCCGCACTACGGCCTCAAGCCGCTCTGAGAACCCTGGAAGATCCGCAGGCCGTACGACGATCGGCCGCTCGACCTTCGGCGGTGCGCTCGGCTTGTCTCGACTAAAGAATCCCATCTGCCATCTCCTGTTTGGGGTAGTAGGTGCCCTGTCTCGTTGGCGTCGCAAGTAAACCACGGGAGCGCCCCCAAAAGACACGAGAAAAACCGGGCGCCCGTCTCCGCGCCCGACCCATCGCAGGGGACATCGTGGGCTGCACGGGCCTTCTCAACGAACGAGACCCCAAGGACGCCCCCTCAACTGACGATCCCGCAACCAAGGGATGAACCGAGCGGCGAAGCGAACTGCTCTCCCAACTGCAACGCCTCCAGGACCTCTACGTCCTGGGCGACCTCACCAAGCCCCAGTACACGATGCGCCGCCAGGCCATCGAGGAAGAGCTGCAACGCCTCGGACCGCCAGTCGACCCCGGCATCGACCAAGCCAAGGAAGTCCTCGCCGACTTCGCGCGCTTCTGGGACCTCGAGAACCAGCCCGCCGAGCGACGCAAGCTCCTCCTCTCCCTGTTCGAGCAGGTATGGGCAAAGGAAGGCCAGATCGTCGCCATCCAACCGCACGAGGCCTTCCTGCCCTACTTCCAAGCCGCACAACAAGCACTTGAGCACCGACCGGAAAGCATCGGTGCCGAAGACGGGAGCGACGGGACTCGAACCCGCGACCTCCGGCGTGACAGGCCGGGGCGAGTGTGCTGGAGCCAGTGTTTTCAGGGGTTTATAGTCGCTCAAAATGGCGTTATGACTGGCTTTTCTGGCCCGTGTGGTACTCAAAGCGGTACTCGCGGTTACGCGGTACTCGTGTGGTACTCTCCATAATCGATGCAGATTGACGACAAATTGGGCGGCACCGATCCGACAGGCGCGCTGGTCGTCGTAGAGCGCCGCGAGGGACCTGTGTTCGAGGCGAAGTGGCGCCGCCGTGGCAGGCAGGTGAAGCGTCGCGTCGGGCCGGCTTGGCTTGAACGCGAGGCGCCGGGCGAAGACTGGCGCCCGCGCCGTGGGCGGATTCCGGAGGGCTACCTGGATGAGAAGCGCGCCACCGTGCGCATGGCCGAGCTGATCGCCGAGCACGACCGCGTGGAGCGCACGATCGAAGCCGGCGAGCGCGAGCGCCAGGAGCGCGGCGTCACCCTCCGCGAGCTGGCTGCCGAGTGGCTGGAGCACCTGGAGCGCGAGCGCGGCGCGAAGCCCTCCACGCTCAGCGACTACCGCTACATGCTCGCCGAGCCAGGCACGCCGCACAAACGCGGCAAGGGCAAGAGCCCCGGTCACGTCATGGCCGCGCTCGGCGACCGGCCCGCCGCAAAGGTCACCACGCGCGAGGTCTCGGCGTTCCTGCGCAGCCTCGACGGCTCGGGCGTCTCACCGCGCACGGTCAACAAGTACCGCCAGATGCTCTCCGCGATCTTCAACTACGGGCGGCGTGCTGACACCTACAGCCTGCCGGCCAACCCCGTCGAAGCGACCACGAAGCGCCGCGAGCCACCGCCCGCTGTGCTGGACTTCTACGAGCCCGAGGAGATCGAGACGCTTGCACAGGCCGCCGCCGATGGATGGCACCACGGCCCGCTGCCCGCCCACGTGGACGACGAGGAGATCGCCTGGAGGCGCCGCGAGGACCTGCAGGACGGCGAGCTGTTCCGCATCGCCGCCTACACCGGCCTGCGCCTGGGCGAGCTGCTCGCGCTGCGCTGGGGGGACATCGACCTTGAGGCCCGCCGCCTGATCGTCCACCGCGCCGTCTCTGCCGGCATCGAGGGACCGACCAAGAGCTGGCAGGCCCGCTTCATCCCGCTCGCGGACCCCGCCGCCGAGGCGCTCATGCGCCTGCAGGCCCGCATCGACTACACCGCACGCGAGGACTACGTCTTCTGCTCACGCCTCGGCCGGCGCCTCGATCCCTCCGCCGTCCGCCGCCGCTTCAAGGGCACTCGCGATGTCGTTGGCCTCCGGCCCCTGCGCTTCCACGCGCTGCGCCACGCCGCCGGCAGCCTCATCGCGCGGCACGCCGACGCGCGCTTCGTTCAGGAGTTTCTTGGCCACTCGCGGATCACGACCACAGAGCGCTACATGCACGCCAAGGCGCGGCCCGAGGATGTGGAACGGGTCAACCTCGCATTTCGTGTTGCCACAACGCATCAGCCCGAGAGGGCATGACCGGCACCATCGGCCGTACTCAGTTGTCGGTCGGCTGGTCGATGATGCTCGTCGCCCAATCGATGGCCGACGCGGCCCAGCGCAGCGCCTCGTCGCGATCGAGAACGCTCGGCTGGATTGCGCCGTAGCGGAGCTGAACGCCGTAGGGCGAGAGGCTGTCCACGTCGGAAAGCTCCTCCGGCACGTTGATGCCGTGACCCTGGCATAGCTCAAGCAGTCCATCGAGATCGTGCGTGAACGGGAACTCGACCTCCCGAAACGCCAGCACCGCCTTCAACGACTTCTCGACCGCCTGTTGGGCGTGGAAGCCAAGAATGGCGTCGGTGACGCCCTCGACTGACAGCAACGATTTCGCGGCAAGCTCATCGTCGCGAGCGAGTCCGAGCAGCACCTGCGGAACATCATCGGCGTCGTCGGACATCAGGCGGCCAGGGGACGACCCTCGGACAGCGCGGCGTGAATCAGGCTCCCGCGCACGTCGCCCCACGTCTCGGCTTCATGCTCGCTTACGACGATGACATCGGCGAACAGGCCGAGTCCTCGCAGGGTCCTCCGCAACCTGACCGACTCTCCAGTCGGGTCGTCAACCGACGGCTCGACCACCAAGAAGTCAAGATCGCTGTGAGGGCCGGCGTCGCCCCTCGCGTGGGAGCCGAAGAGGACCACATGCGCCTCTGGGGCAGCCTCAGACAGCCGCCGGCCAGCCTCGGCTATCACGGCCTCGTCGAACACGCGACCACAGTAGCGCGACCTACGAGAAGGGAGCCTCTTCGAGGACGGCGACCACCCCGCGCTCACCATTCGCCCATCGACCGGCCTCGCACGGCCGCCTCGACCTCATCCCGCAGGAATACCCACCGACGCCCGAGCTTGTGCCCAGGCAGCAGCCCACGCCGAGCGTATTCGAGCACCGTCGAGATCGGCAGGTGCAGCAGCTCGGCGACAGCGCGGCCGTCGAGAACGTCCTCCCGCGTGAGCGGCCGGCGCTGTGGGCTGGGGGCGGAGCCTCTCACGGGCAAGGATGCAATCGAAGAGCCATGCGGGTTACTGACCCTCAAACCGCCCGACCGGCCAACGAATTAGGTTCTCAGACGGCCCCGCTACCCCGAGTCAGCACGCAGGCCGAGACCGCGTTGAAGCGCCTCCCTTCGGTCGGCTTGCTCAGCTGACGCGCTGCGCTCCCCGCCTGGTGCCCCCCGCTTCCCGAGACACCGCGCAGGCCGCCAGCCGAACGGCAAAAGGCGACACAGACCAGATGCACCTCAGTGCCAGAGCGCCTCACAGCCGGCTCACAAGCCGTCCGCCGAGGACCGCGTTGACCTGCCTCGGACCCCCATCGCAACCCCAACCTCCGGCCTGCAAACCGGCCCCTACGCCGAGCCCTTACAAAACAAGGCCCTATGCGGTACTCAAGAGCGGTACTCAACGTGGAAACGGCCCAAATATCAGAGCCACCACCCAAAGAAAAAGCCCCGATTTCCAGGGCTTTCTTACTACGGGAGCGACGGGACTCGAACCCGCGACCTCCGGCGTGACAGGCCGGCGCTCTAACCAGCTGAGCTACGCCCCCGCGTGAGCGCAGGACCGAGGACCGGGCCACGCGCGAATCCAGAGTATGCCACGCCCTCTGCCTACGGCCTCTCCATCTTCACCTCTGATGCCCTCAACCGCTCCCCTGGCTCGCCCCGGGCTGCCAAGTCCCAGACTGAGGCCCGCGCGGACCCAAGGCACCTACCCGTACCCCACCTTACCACTGGCCAGCCAGCCAGTAGGAGGTGTACGCTTAGAGGCACGATGCCCCCCGTAGCCAACCCGCCGCCGCTGCGCGCGATGAACCCCCTGCTGGCCCTCGTCAAGGACCTCCAGGCAGAGCGCGCCTCCGAGGTGCCCTTCCCGCCGGGGGACACGGACTTCAGCATGGCGCGCACGAGGCGCTTCACCGAGGACCCACTGCCGCTGCTGCTGGAGGCCCACGAGCGCTACGGGTCCGTGTTCACGCTGCGCCTCTTCCACGGCAACGTGGTGTTCATGTTGGGCCCGGAGGCCAACCACTACATGACCGTCTCGCACGCCTCCAACTTCCAGTGGCGCGAAGGCCACTTCCGCGACCTCATCTCCTTTCTGGGCGACGGGTTGCTGACGACCGACGGCGAGTACCACCGCCGCTCGCGCACGGCGATGCTGCCGGCGTTTCACCGCGAGCGCATCGCCGCCTCGATCGACGTGATGAGGGAGGAGACCGAAAGGGCGCTGCGCACACTCACCCCCGGCGCGGAGCTGGATCTCTACGCGTGGACGCGCGCGCTGGCCCTGCGCATCGCGATGCGGGCCCTCTTCGGGCTGGACCCCGACGGCAGGCAGGCCCGCGAGGTGGACGCCGCGGGGTGCTTCGAGCAGGCGCTGGGGTTCTACGCCACACCGGTGCCGCTGCGTCTGCTGCGCGGGCCGGGCACGCCGTGGCGCCGCCAGCAGCAGGCCACGCGCAAGCTCAACCGCATCCTCTACGCGGAGATCTCCCGCCGCCGCGCTACGGGGGAGCGCGGGGAGGACGTGCTCTCCCTGCTGCTGGACGCCCACGACGAGCAGGGCGAGGGACTGAGCGACGCCCAGGTGCGCGACGAGGTGATGACACTGCTGTTCGCCGGGCACGACACCACCACCTCGACGGTGGCGTTTATGGTCTACGAGCTCTCCTCCCACCCCGAGGTGGTGGCGCGCGTGGTGGCCGAGCAGGACGCCCTGCTCGCCGGCGCGCCCCCCACCGCGGAGCAGCTGATGAGCGGCGAGATGGCAGAGTTGGAGCAGGTGTTGGATGAGACCCTGCGCATGTACCCCCCGGCGTGGATCGGTCCCAGGCGCTCGCTGGAGGCGTTCGAGTTCCAGGGCCTCCGAGTCCCGGGGGACGCGTTTGTGAACTACTGCTCGTGGGCCAGCCACCACCTGCCCGAGGTGTTCGCAGAGCCTGAGCGCTTTCGCCCCGAGCGCTTCGCCCCCGAGGCCAAGGCCAGGCTGCCCAAGGGCGCGTACGTGCCCTTCGGGGGCGGCTCGCGCACGTGCATCGGGATGCGCTTCGGGCAGCTGGAGGTGCGTACCATCGCCACCCTGCTGCTGCAGCGGTGCGCGCTGGAAGTGGCGCCCAGCTTCGAGTTGAGCATCCGCCAGATGCCCACCATCAGCCCCCGCCGGGGGATGCCGGTGAGGGTGCGCCCCCGCCTCAGCTCCCCTGCAGGGTCGCTCGCAGGGTCAACCGCAGGTTAGACGGCGCTCCCGCCGCGGAGGGGAGCGGAGCGACGTCGATGCTTTCCACGCGCAAGCGCGGGTCGGAGAAGACCGTCAGCGTCGCCAACCCCCCCAGGGGGAGCCCCTGCGGTTCGGCGACCAGCCGCCCTTCCTGCGCCTGCACCACAACGGGCACGGTGGCGCTGATCCCGAGGATGCTGCCGGTGGCCTGGACCACCAAGTGGCCGCCGGCGTCGGTGACCGAGTGCAGTTCAAGGCCCGCCGGCAGCGCCCCGCCGAGGTCGGATTCGCTCACCGTGCCCTGCACCACGACGGCGGAGCCGCGCTTGCTGACCACCACCTGGGAGAGCTGCACGGAGTCCACCTGCAGCGAGGCGGCGGTGAAGTCGGCGTCGGTGACCCCCCGCCCTTCCCACAGCAGGGCGACGCCCTGGGTGGAGCTGAGGCTGAGCGCGCCGGCGCGCACCGAGGCCGAGTCCCCGTGCCCCCACAGCAGCTCCACGGCGGGGAAGGCGCTGACGTGGGCGCTCACCACCGTCCCGTACCGCCCCACCTTTTCGCGCACCTGGCGCGCGGCGATCCCGGGCAGCAGCAGTTGGGCGGCCACCAGCAGGACCACCACCACGCCCACTACCCCGAGTGCGACCCGCGCGCCCCATCGCCTACCCCCGTGCACGCCTCTAGCATGACAGGGACGCGCGCGCGGGGCGCCAGCGGGAGAGATTTGGATGAGGCCCCCACAAGGGGGGCCGAGCGGGCCGCGCAGTGCGAGTGCACTCGCTTGCCGCCTCCAGCTCGACCGGGGAGCGCAGGCGCGACTGGATAGGCTTCTAGTCCCCCTGGCAAGGGGCGCGTAGCTCAGTTGGTCAGAGCACCTCGTTTACACCGAGGGGGTCGCCCGTTCGAGTCGGGCCGCGCCCATCGCCTCTCACCCCACACTCCCTCAACCGCCCACTCCACACCCACCTCGCGCCGCGGCGACAGCGGCGGCTCCGCACTCACCGGCCCCCTCCTCTCTCTCCTTAAAAACCGATGACCGACACCGACTCCGCTCCCGTGCGCATCGCCGTGGTGGGCTCCGGCCCCGCGGGCTTCTACGCCGCGGGGCACCTGCTGAAGGAGTCGGCGGTGGAGGTGGACATGTTCGAGCGTCTGCCCACCCCGCACGGGCTGGTGCGCTCGGGCGTGGCGCCCGACCACCCCAAGATCAAGTCGGTGACGCGGGTGTACGAGAAGACCGCCGCGCACCCGCGCTTTCGCTTCTTCGGGCACGTCGAGCTGGGCCGCGATGTCAGCCGGGAGGAGCTGTTGGAGCACTACCACGCGCTGGTCTACGCCACCGGCGCGCCGGCGGACCGCGCGCTGGGGATCCCCGGCGAGGACCTTGCCGGCAGCTGGCCGGCGACGGACTTTGTGGGGTGGTACAACGGCCACCCCGACCACCGCTCCCTGGAGTTCGACCTTTCCTGCAAGCGGGCGGTGGTGGTCGGAAACGGCAACGTCGCGCTCGACGTGGCGCGCATGCTGACGCTCTCGCATGCCGACTTGGCGCGCACCGACACCGCCGACCACGCCCTGGAGGCGCTGGAGCGCTCCTGCATCGAGGAGGTGGTGGTGGTGGGTCGCCGCGGCCCTGCCCAGGCCGCCTTCACCAACCCCGAGCTGCTGGAGCTGGGAGAGCTGGACGACGCCGACGTCGTGGTCGACCCGGCTGAGATGGAGCGCGCCCAGGCCGCCGGCGAAAACGGCGCGAGCGGGGGCGCGCCGCCCAGCGCCGCCACCGAGCGCAACGTGAAGGTCCTGCGCGACTACTCCCTCCGCCCCCCCGCGGGCCGGCGGCGAAGGATCGTGTTGCGCTTTCTGCTCTCCCCCGTGGCCCTCCTCGGAGACGCCGCCGGGCGCGTCAGCGCCGTGGAGACGGTGCGCAACGAGCTTGTCCTCACCCCCGAGGGAGCGCTGCGCGCGCAGCCCACCGCCGAGCGCGAGACGATCCCCGCTGGGTTGGTGCTGCGCGCGATCGGCTACCGCGGACGCCCCCTCCCGGGGGTCCCCTTCGACGAGCGTGCGGGCGTCGTCCCCAATGCCGGCGGGCGCGTCCTCGACGGCGAGGCGACTCGCCGCGGGGAGTACGTGGTGGGCTGGATCAAGCGCGGCCCCACGGGGGTCATCGGGACCAACAAGAAGGACGCCCAGGAGACGGTCGACGCGATCCTCGCCGACGTGGCCGAGGGGCGCCTGCTGGACCCGCCTTCGCCGGCGCCCGAGGCGGTGGAGGAGCTGCTGCGCACCCGCCAGCCCTCGCTCGTGACGTACTCCGGATGGACCGCCATCGACCGCCACGAGCGCCTGCGCGGCGAGCCTGCGGGGCGCCCCCGCGTGAAGCTGACGCGCATCGAGGAGCTGCTGCGGGTGGCCTCCGAGCAGCGCCCCACCGACCGTTAGCTGCGGTTCCTGAGAACGTTCAGCCAATCGCTCGCGCGCAAAGCCTGCATATACACCCCATAGGAATAGTACATGCGTCGATGAAGTTCATGTACTACGAACCCTCTGTCTAAGTTGGACGTTAAAAGTCCCCGAGTAGTAGACAAGCACCGTCAACAAGATCAAATGGGGAGAACCATGCGCAATCATCTCCGGCAGCGCAGCGAGACTCGTCCCTGGCAGCGCCGCTGGATCGCGGCGTCGCTGCCGGCAGTGGCGATCGCGCTGCTCACAGCCATGCCAACCGTGTCGGCATCGGGGCAGTCCACAACACCCGCACCCAGCACCAGCGGAGCAGCGCCGGCAGCCATCGAAGTTCCCGTGAACCGACTCAACCCGATCCTCTCGACGCTCCCGGTGAGCGACCTCGGGCTGACCAACGCTCAGCTGGGCACACTATTGTCCAGTGCCAACGAAGGTCTCCTTGGCGCGCACGGCCCCCAGCTGACAACGTTGGTCTCGACGCTGCTCAGCGGCAAGCCCTCGGCGACCCTCGGCGAACTCACCGCTGGCGTGCTCGCCAATCCGGCACTCGACCTGGTGCTGAGCCTGGCTCACAAGAACCTCACCCCCGAACAGCTCGTCGCGGGGCTCACTCCCGAACAGCTGTCTCAGTTCCTGGGCACGCTCACCGCGGGGGCCAGCCCCGCGCAGGTCGCCAAGCTCGTGGACGGCCTCGCGGGGACCCTGAGCACCGAACAGCTCACGGCGCTGCAACCGATCCTGGGGACCCTCGTCGGGGGTCTCCCCGAAGCGGGGTTGACCCAGCTGCGCAGCGACCTCGACACGCTGCCCACCGGTCTCAGCGCCGAAGAACTGGCGCTGCTGAGCCCCGCCCAGCTGGCCGAAGTGGTTGACCACCTGTTCGCCACCGCCACGCCCTCCCAGCTGACGCCCATCGTGGGCGACCTGCTGACGGGGCTGTCCTGGAGCTCCTCGACCGTCGGCTCGCTCGCTGACAACCTCGGCATGCCGCTGGAAACACTGGCCACCGACCTGGGCACCGCAGAAGGACTCTCCGCCGGCCTGCCCGCGACGATCGCCGAAGTGGGCGGCAAGGGCAGCACGATGGGCCTCATCGATGGGACCAAGAAGCTCGTCCTCGGCGTGCTGGAACCGGAAAGCAAGGGTGAAGGCGGCAACGGTTCCAGCGGTGGCTCAGGCGGTTCGGGCAACGGCTCCGGAGGCTCGGGCAGCAATGGCTCCGGCTCGGGTCCCGGCGGCTCAGGCGGCTCGGGGGGCTCGGGCGGCACCGACCTCCCAGGGAGCGACGTGACGCTGGTGGTGGACGTGCCCTCCGCGCCGGCCTCCTCGACACCAGCGGCCACCGCGGGCACGAAGCAGCCCGGCAAGGTCCGGATCCTCAGCCACCACGTGCGCGACGGGGTCGCCACGATCGTCCTCCAGACACCCTCCGCCGGCAGGCTCAGGCTGAGCGGACGCGGAGTGAGAGCCGTCTCCCGGTCGGGCGGGGCCGGACGCGTGACCCTCGCCGTGAGACTCCCCCAGGCCCGCGCAGCCTCGCTGCGCAGCCACCGCCGGGCAGCTGCGCGTGAAGCTCACCGCGAGCTTCGCTCCCGCCGCCGGAGGGGCGAGCTCGTCGACCGCGGTCACCGTCACGTTCGCCTAGGCCTTCCCTCGGGCTTCGGCTCGGCCTCAACGAGCTTTAGACCTACGCCCACCATCAGCGGCAGGACATGTGGCAGACTGCATCCTGCGCGCCGCTAGCTCATCGGGTAGAGCACCGGACTTTTAATCCGGCGGGCAGGGTTCGAGTCCCTGGCGGCGCATTTTTGGGCGTCACCCCTCCGCGCCGCCCAGCCACCCCATCCCCACGTGCGCGAGGCGGAGCTCACACGTAGCTGAGTTTCACGCGCTGACCGGGGTCGGCACCGTCCCGCGCCACACGATCCGCAGCGGCAACGAGTTGTCCTTGGGTACGATCAACGCAATCAGTGTCGTCTGGCCGTGGGCGCGCGCTCTTTCCAGGCACTCCTCGGCCGCGCGGGTATCGTCGAGACGCGTCCGACTGTCTTCGCCGACCAGCATAATCGCCACCTTTTCACCCGCCGGCGTTATGTCGCCGAGCACTCCGACGGTTCGGCGCTGCTTTCCGGCGAACACTCTGCGTGCCAGCGTCCCGAGCTGCTTACGGGCGCGCGCGGAGCCGTCAAGCAGCGCCACCGACACCCCCAGCCAGCCGCTCGGGCGGTCGCGCTCGAGCCTCGCGAGCAGCTCTCGCAGCCCGTTGTTGAGCGCCTGCCCAGGCGGCTGCACGGTCGTATCTCCTATCTCCTTGGCGAGCAGCCAGTCATCGAGCTCATGGAAGCGCTCCGGCGCTATCAGCATGAGTGGCAGCCCATTTTCTTCACGGGTCTCGTACACCACCGCGAGATGGTCGTGGAGATACTCCATGAAGATGTCGATCTCGTCGGTGACGTCCAGGTTGCGACTGTCGTTGAGCAGCGAGCGACGGCGCAGAAACTGGATCAGCTGGGCTTCGAACTCGAGCAGCGAGATCATCATCTCCAGCGGCGTGAGGCTGACGATCCACGGGAGCTCGCCCGCCGTCGCGAGCTTCGCCTCGGGCAGCTCCCAAGAGATCGGAGCGCAGCCGGCGAGATCTTCGAGCGTAACCGTCACAGGGAGGATCTCGGCGCCGACGAGGTCGGGAACCTCCAGGTCGACGCGACGCTCGCCGACCATCTCCCAGAACTCGACCGCGTCGCGCCGCGCTCGCAGCGCGACGCGAGCGTCGTCGTGCTGGCGCATCGCTTCCGTGACGATGCCGCGCAGCGCGTCCCTGAACCGATCCGCGTCGCCGGCGACGGCGTCAATGCGCGTCGCGGCGCTCTTCGCCTGCACGACGATAGCGGTGCCGTCGATCAGCAGCACCCCATCTATCTCGCCTTCGAGCGGCTCGGCGTCCCGCACCCGGAAATGCAGGTTCCGATAGGTGGCCGTCGGTTTCAGAAACCGCTCCAGCGAAGTGATCGCGCGTGCCTCCAAGAGCTCGCCGCGTCGCTTCAGATAGCGCTGGTAGATGCGCTCATCACCCGCGACCGGGGACGCGAGCGCCGGGTTCAGCGCCGCGGCCAGCGAGTAGCGCAGGCCGCGGCGCAGCAGCGCCGGCGCCACGATCAGGTGCCCACCGGACCCATCGTCGAGCATCGGCCGTTGGCGCAGCGGCGTGGGCAGCGTCGGCCAGCTGCGCTCCGGCTGGCCGAACGTCTGCGAGAGCAGCCCGCAGAACGCGTCCGCGGCCTCGGTCGCCACGCTCGCGCGCTCAGCCAGCTCCGCCGCGGTCAGCGAGAACCGCTGCCCCACACCTGCCTCGATCGCCACCGGCCCCTGCGTGCGCTCGACGATCAATGCGTAGGCGGCAGTCACCAGGCTCTCCGCGTCATCCACGCCGAACCCGAGAAGCTCGACGAGCCACCCGTCTATCTCGCGATCCCCGAACAGTTCATGCAGCCATGCTCGCGCCTGCGCATCGGTCTCGTTGACCGGCATGAACGTGTAGCGTGTGATGAACCTGTTGTGCATGTTCACGAGCGGTTCGGACGGGGAATGCTCCCAGGCCTCCGACAGTACGATCGACGCGTGCTCCGTCAGCCTCCTCAAGTGAGGCAGCGCCGCGTGCATCGCGTCGAGGAGAGGCTCCTCGGGCGCCCTGCTCGCCGCGCGCGCCGGGCGCTCGAGGAGCACCATCGCGGCAGTCTCGCCGGCCATCAAGCCATCGAGAAACGGCTCGCGACTCGGCGGCGGCAGACGTTGCTGGACAGATTGCAACATCAGGATTCCGCCGAGCAGATCGAAAGCGTCGTGTCCGGCGAACAGCTCCTTCGCGGCCGCCAAGTGCCCCGGCAGGCGCTCGATCCACGCCTGGTTGTCGGCGCGCGCGGCTGCGATTTCCTCCTCCGAAGGCGAGCCCTGCACCATCCAGACCCCCTCGCCTTCGCGCAGCGTCCGCGTTACGACCTCCGCCATCTGCGACGTGGAAATACCGGTCTGCTGGTGCCTGGATCTGCCCATGAGCCTCGCTACACACTACGAAGCTCGCAGATGGCGCTGTCCCCTGTAGCTGCCTCGGAGATCCTCAGTGTACCAGCTGTGCGGTACACTTGCAGGATGCCACCGACGAAGCCCCGCATCCAGGTTACCCTCGACCCCGAGCTGGAGACCGCTGTATCGGAACTGGGCGGGACCAAGCCTCGATCACGCGCAGTGCACGACCTCGCCCTGCGCGGAGCACAGGCAATACGCTCAGAACAACACCAGCGTGAGGAAGCGCTCGAGTTCCTGCGCCGGCTCGATTCGGGCGAGGACGACCGCTTCGACTTCTCGGTGTCTGAGCAGCTCCATGCAGCACGACGCTGAGCCATACGGCTCCGGCTCGCCGCTGGTGTTTGACACGTCCGCGTGGAATCGCCGCACCAATCCCGAGGTTCTGCCCAGGTGGGCAGCGACCCGCGACGCCGGCCACCTGGCCGTATGCCCAGTTGTAGCGCTGGAGCTCTTGGCCGCTGCACGTGACGAGGAGGCGTTCCGCGACCTTGATCGCGCCCTCCAAGCGCTCACGCAGGCTCCCGTGACACGCAGTTCCGGGGACGCCGCCATCGGCGCCTCACGCGATCTGCGGGGTGAGCGGCGCATACCTGCGGCCGATTACCTGATCGCCACCGCAGCCGCCGGTCGCGGTGCGGGGGTACTGCACTACGACCATCACTTCGACCCTCTCTGCCGGGTGCTGGGGATCGAGAGTGTTTGGGTCACAAGGCCCGGGACGATCGACTGACCTACCGGCGCCGTGCGCCACTCAGCACCATCTGACGTTGACCGCGGCCCTGCGGCTCCAGCAGCACCCTTACCAAAGCCTCGACCTGCGCATGACGGTTTCTTTCGCGTCCCAGTCGTGGCATTTTCGGGGAGCGTTTGGTCGTTGTTGGAACCGCGGCGGGCGCTCCAAGCAGCTTCGCCGTGCAGGGCGCAGCGCCGGCTTCAGAGAGGCGCAAGAAAGGGCCATTTCGCACCGCCCAACCACGCCGAGCTTGCGGAACGGCGTCTGCTGATAGCTTGGAGTCATGACCCACCACAAGCGAGGTCGCCCCAAGCAACGCCGCGCCGGCTGTCTGCTCTGCAAGCCACAGAAGTTGCCGTCGCTGAAGAAGGCCTACCGCAGGCGCGGCCGTCGCGACGCGCTTCTTCACGAGCTCCGCGCCATGCAGGAGCGGACTCAGTAACTGGCCGAAGCGTCTCTGGCAAGCGGTAGCCTATTGAGCATGGCCAAGCCACGGCACACCCAGATCGGCCCAGATACCTCGCTCAAGAGGGCCCCGCGGACCCAGACCGTCATCAACCGTGCGGGGGACGCTTCATCCAGCCACGCGGAGCCTGCGCGACGTGCTCGCCGAACAAGGTCCTCTGACCGGACCTGTAACTGACGCCGGCACAGGCGCTTCTCGCGGTGCGGCGAGCGGCCCGATGGCGGGCATGGCAGCCACTGAACCGCCCGCGCCGCCCCGGCAATCCTTTACGTCGGCACCTCCGCGCTGCTCAAACTGCTCATACGCGAGGCAGAGTCCGCGGCAGTCGAGCGCGAGCTTCTGAGGTGGAGGGAACTCGCGACGAGCGTGATCGCACCCGAGGAGCCCACCCAGGATGAGCCAACAGCCAACGCATCACCGTCGACCGCACGCGACGACGAGGCCACTGAGTAGGCCCCAGGACAATCAACAAGCCTAGCCGTCGATCTCCTCGACAACCCGCCGCCTGACTTGTCGAGCCACCGGCTCCATGAGATCATCAAGAAGGCTGTCCAGGTTCGGACGTTGTACCCGACGCCGCATGCCGACTTTCCGGGCGTCTCGATTCACCCCCGGCGGGTGGCTGCCTTGGCGAGGAGCAGGTTGGCGCGCTGCGAGGCGAGCCTTTCACTTCGCCGTACGCGAGCGGGCGTGTGTTGATCCTCGGCCAGCGTGCCCGGAAGTCGTCGTGGGTGTCGCGCAAACTGGGGGTCTGTCCGGGGTCGTTAAGACACTTCGGTGTATGGCTATGAACTTCTTGGCGTGTGATCGTGAGCAGTCGTTTTTGATGCCGCCGGACCCGCGGGATTGGTTGCCGGAGGGTCATCTCGCGTGGTTCGTGCTGGCATCGGTGGAGGAGATGGATCTGGCGGCGTTCTATGGCTCTTATCGTCAGGATGGGTGGGGTCGCGCGGCGTTCGAGCCGTCGATGATGGTCTCGCTTTTGCTCTACGCGTATGCGAGGGGTGAGCGGTCCTCGCGGGGGATCGAGCGTCGCTGCGTGGAGGATGTTGCCTACCGTGTGATCGCGGCGCAGCAGACGCCCGATCACGCGACGATCGCACGGTTCCGTGTGCGCCACGAGACAGCGCTGGCTGAGTTGTTTAGCGAGGTGCTGGGACTCTGTCGGGAGTCGGGGCTGGTGAAGGTCGGGTTGATCGCGATCGACGGGACGAAGGTGCACGCGAACGCGTCGCATCACTCAAACCTCGATTACGAGCAGCTCGCCCGGGAGATCCTGAAGGAGGCCGGCGATCTCGATGCTGCCGAGGATGAGCTATATGGCGATGCGCGTGGCGATGAGCTGCCTGAGCATCTGCGGACCAGTGAAGGGCGGCGTTCTGCTCTGCGGGCTGCCAAGGAGAAGCTCGCGCGCGAACGTGCAGGCAAAGAAGACCCGAGGGCTGAGGCGGCTGACGCGGAATCGCAGGGTGTGGAGCTCGTGCTTGATCCCGAGGCGATCGTCGCGCGGGTGCAGGGACGCAAGGGGTGGGTGCGCGAGGCGCGCCACCAACTCGATGAGCACAGGCGCCTGGCGGCTCAGCCGATTCCACGCTCGCGACCCGAGCGGCTACTGCTAGCAGAGCAGCGACTTCAGGAGAACCTGCGCGTCGAGCGCGAGGCCAACGACGCTTATGAGCATCATCGCGCGACTGCTGTGACGAAGGACGGCCGGCGGTTCGGGGCACGCCCTAACCCATATGTGGCGCCCGAGGTGCCGCCGGGGAAGATCAACGTAACCGACCTCGATTCACGCAACGTCAAGACGCCGCGCAGCTACACCCAGGGTTACAACGTGCAGGCCGCCGTGAACGAGCACCAGATCTTCTTGGCGGCCGAGGTCACGCTCACCTCACCAGACTTCGGGCAGCTCGAGCCGATGGTCAAGGCCACCCGCCGCGAGCTGCAGCAAATCGGTGTGAGCGAGGCGCCCGGGGTCGCGGTCGCGGACAGCGGTTACTGGCATGAAGATCAAATCGACAACGTCGTCAGCAACGGCACCCAGGTCCTGATCCCGCCCGATGCCGGCAAGCGTGACACGCCGCGCCGCGGCTGGGACGGCGGCCGCTACGCCTTCATGCGCGCCATGCTCGCCGGCGACCACGGCGGCGGGCTTTACCGAAAACGCAAGGCGATGGTCGAGCCCGTGTTCGCTCAAACCAAGCACAACCGGCGCATCAACCAGTTCCAGCGGCGAGGCAGATCCGCCGCACGCTCAGAATGGCGGCTAATCACCGCCACGCACAACCTACTCAAGCTCCACAAGCACCAGATAGCCGCCGCAGCGGCCTGAACGCCGCTCTGGCCCCGACCCCGTCGCCCCCACCAGCCAAAGCAACACGAGCACAGTCCAGGTGATCACCACCACCAACACGCGTCACCCCACCAGTCTCAACCGTTTGCGCGACACCCACCGTCCTTTGCGAGCGTCTGCTACTGCGGCGTACGCGCTCTCGCTCTTGGGTCCGAGGCGACAGCGTCGCGCTGCTGCTCGCATCCGGACAGTGGGGACGCCGACGTGGCGAAGGCCACCCCCCGCGTTTCGTGTCAAGGCTCGGGCAGAACCCGGTCGAGGAGTCGGATCGCCGGTCGTCGCTCGAGCTCTGCGCGAACGTCGGGCCGGTAGCAGAGCAGGGCGAGACTCGTAACGATCATGAAATCGGCCGCGTTGAGGTGCTCGCCGTTTAGCACCTGGGCCTCGGTCCAGGCATCGATACGGTCGAGCATGCCCGGCAGCGCCGCCAACAGGTCGCCGTCAGATCGAGCATTCACAGCGAAGGCGATCCGAGCCACGACGCGCGCCACAGCGAACCTCGCGGTCTCGTGTCGCGATATCAGCGTCCCGAGTCGGCCGTCCTCGCCACGGTTGAGGATACCATCCCGGCCGTGCAGCATGGCCGCGAGGAGGAGCCGGCGTGCCGCCATCTGGAAGATCTCATCGCCCCATCGCTCCGCCTCTTCGACCGCGAGCCGCCTGGCTGGCTCGGCGGGAAACAACGGTGGATCGGGCTGGACTTCGTCGAGGAAGCGAGCGATATCGCGGTTCCTCATCACTCGGTTACCGTCAAGGAGGAGCGCGGGCACGGTGCCCATCCGGTCGGCAAGGGCGAGCATGCGATGGGGTCGGCCATCGATGTCGCGAAACGGCGCCGCGTTGCCGCGGAAGCCGTGTAGCCGCAGCGCCAGCGGGTGCAGGGGGGCAGGCAGATCTACCCGTCGGCAGGGGATGCCCTTGTGCTCCAGCATCAGCATCCCTGTGCGACACGGATGCGTGGGTATGACGTAGAGCTTCGTTTGCATCGCTGCGGTGTGACCCGCCGCAGCCCTCGTCCTCATGCCGAGAGCACGGCGGCGACTATGAAGCACACCGTGGCGGCGCCGGTGATGATCACTACTGGGTAGAACCAGTAGCGCAGCGAGATGGCCAGATAGGCGGCAGAGACGGCGATCGTGAGCGGCCGGATGGCATCGATGCGGTCGACCAGCTTGAAGTCATGGGCGGCTATCAGCAGCGAAAACAGCCCAAAGGTGAAGGCGCCGAGGCCGTGACTGACGTTGAAGCCGAGCCAAAACCTCCACATCGACTGCCTGGCAGCATCGCCGGGGAACAGCCTCCGGAACCGCATGCCTGTGCCCTCCATCATCGCTTTCACTGAATCCTCGATCGGAGCGAAGAACGTGGGACGGACAGTATCGAGCAACGCTCCGAGCGCATGCAGGCCGCCGGCGAGCATAAACACGATCGCGCCGGCAATGAACCACGCTTGTGCGGCACCCGAGTTCACAACCGGCCCTCGGCGTCCTGATCGGCAGATCGTCCGGCTTCCGCGCGACATAGGGATCGTGAGGGCGAGGGTGGGGCTATGGCGGTATACAAGCGATGGTGCTCCAGATTCGCGTCACGAATACCTACTGACCGGTCAGTAGGTATGCTACACGAACCGAGATGGCGACTGCAACCCAGAACCGCCAGCGTCGACTGGACCGGCGCACCCGAGCCGCGCGCGCGGAAGGGCGCGACGGGCGTGCCGCGCTGCTGCAAGCCGCAATGGAGGTCTTCGCACAGCGTGGATACCGGGACGCGTCGGTGGATGAGATCGCTGCTCGCGCCGGCTACTCCAAGGGCGCCATCTACTTTCACTTCTCGGGCAAGGACGACCTCTTTTTTGCCCTGCTTGAGGAGCGCATCGACCATCCGATGCGCGAAGCGATCAAGCTGCTGGAGTCCGCACCACCCGAGGACGACATGGCCGCCGAGGCGAACCGATATTTCCTCGCGCTGGTTTCCGGACAACGCGAGCTGCTGCTCTTGGACAACGAGTATCGCTCGCAGGCAATCCGCGATTCCAAGCTCCGCGCCCGCTACATCAGGCGCGAAGCGAAGTTGCGCTCCGTGCTCACGAAAGGACTGCAAGCGCGCCTGAAGCACCTAGGCGCACCACCTCTCGCCGCGCCCGAGCAGATCGCCACCGCTCTGCTCAGCCTGGCCTTCGGACTAACTCAGGAGAAGCTGATCGAACCCGACGCCGTCCCCGACAATCTATTGGGAGACATGTTCGCCCTCATATACGCCGGTCACGTCGCACGAGCCCAGCGCGCATCGGACGAACCCCGGCACTTCTCTAGAGGACTCCTCTAGCTGTTTGCTAGGACACGGCTTCTAAGAAAGGCCGCTACTCCCGAGATGAGCCAGGCGATGGCTCGCGGGTTCGATGCAGCGGTCACGGCTGCCTGCGCCGCGCTGGACTCCTGACACGCAGGCGAGACGGAAACACTCCGGGAGCCTGGACGGCGACCTCCAACGCGTGCAATGGCGAGCGCAAACGTGGACCGACCCCCAGCCGCCAGGGCCTCAGCGGCCGCAGGTGGAGGCATAGCTGCCACCCCGCCCTAACCCCCTTGCATCGAACTATTCTGCCTGCTAGGACATAGCTCTGGAAGATGCCGCTACCACGCAGGACGAGCCAGGAGATGGCTCGCACCCACCCCGAAACCAACCAACTGGAGGACACCGATGCTCGTAAGAGCCAGCACGGCGAGCCGCTGGGCACGTCACATATCAACAAAGCGGGCAGGAGGTCAAGACAATGTTCGGAGAAGCGAGACGAGGAAACGCATCAGGCTCATAGTGCCGGTGCTCGTGGCGGTTTGTGCACTCGGTGGCGCCACAGCCTCGACATCGATGGCCGTGACATCATTTTGCCTGCCTGTCGCAGAAACACCAGCAAGGGGAAACCGGCCAGACACCCAGTGCAGAGGAGCACGAGCAGCAGGTTTACCCTACATACTGATAAAGACGAGGATACCTGGCACCAATCAGGCTGGTACTTCTATTTGGTGTGCGGAAACCTTTGAAAATGGAACGGGTAACTGGGAGAACCCGGACTGCTCAGAAGGAACGGTAGGCAAATATATCAAGGTCGATTGGGTTCCGACGGCCCAAATAACTGGGGTCGTCCCCGCACCAGGAGCCCGTCAACCGGTCAAACAACAACTCAAAGGCACCGCTACGCTTGCGGTACCTGCGGAGTCTCTGACGATCGAATGCAAGGGCAGCAGATCAGAACTCGCTGCTTTCGAAAGTCAAGGTAAAAATCATGCAGGTCAAGGCAAAGGCCGTATCAGCTATTCATCATGTAAAACATCTGTCAGCGAATGCGCCGTTGCGGAACCAATTATAACCAATCAAGTGAAACGTATTTTGCTCTGACTGAAGAAAACCGAGGGCAAGGAAAAGTTGCGAGAGCCGTAGATGTATTCGAACCAGAAAAAGGGAAAGTCTTCGTAGAACTCAAATTCGGCAAAGGCTGCGGGGTCCTCGCGGGTACTGAGCCGGTCTCCGGCAGCATGGCTGCTGAAGTCAAGCCGGAACTGGAAGAAGCAAGAGAAGGTCTCTTCAATTTTCCTGGCGAAGCCCTCAGGACGGTCCAGGCTGAAACGGGAGAACCCAAAGTCGGCCTGACAGTCGGCTGGGGTTGCAGGTTCAGCGGCCCGAACTCATCGAGGCAGATCACGACTGCCTCCCCGGCCTCGGCCATCTCATAGAGCTCGACGATCCGGTCACGTTTCGCCTTGAAGTCCGGGTCGGTCGAGCGTTTCCACGTCCTCACGGCTTGAAACCGGACGTTCTCCTCGCGAAGGAGCTGACGCAAGCCCTCGTGGGAGATGTCCGTGACCACCCCCTCGGCGACCAGGTAGTCAGCGAGCTTGGAAAGACTCCAAGTCGCGAACGGCTGATCGAGGTCCACCGGGTCGCTCAGCGCGATCCGCTTGATCTCCTGGCGCTTGGGCAGCGTGAACGTCTGCGGCCGCCCGCCCCGGTAGCGCGGATAGAGCGCATCGAACCCATCTCGGTTGAAGTTGTGGATGACCTCCCGAACTGTGTCCGGATCGGTGAACACCACCTCGCTGATCGCAGGCGGGGACATGCCCTGCGCGGAGAGCAGCACGACCTGCGCGCGACGCCACGTCACGACCGACCCCGAGGATCGCCGCACGATCCGCAACAGCCGGTTGCCCTCCTCGCTGGTGATTTCCCGCAACTGCACCCTGGCAGCCATAGCTCCTCCCCGGTCGAATATCGATCTCGACCCAGGACTTCGCCGCCAGCACCATCACCCCTCGTTACGGAAACCGGCAAACGTTGCCGGGGAACCCACTAGACGCCAGCTTGCAACAAGATAATCGCAGCGGCGGGGAGCCGCAACATGCAGCTCCCCGCCCACGCCTCACGGTCAAAGGGCGGGCACGCTGGCCTCCGGGAGGCGACGGACCAGCGGGCACCGTTGGCGGTCTCCTGGAAGGAAAGATTCACGATCGAGCCCGCGGCCGTCGCGTTGGTCGCCCATATCCACATGCGGGACGTACGGGTGGGCTGACATCGCGATCTTCGGATCGTGAGAGCCCTTCGCGACGTTCACGACCAAGCGCGGGCTCACCTGGGTCTGTACCGCGCCCGGTCGTCCCGGCGATACACGCAGATGGCGCCGCGCGCGACAACGCGCCTGTAGCCGTTGTTCGGTCGCCGCGACGGTCGGCCGGCCAGGCATTGAGCGATCGCGTGATTGAATGCGCGAGTGACCACGCTCGCCGTAGGCGATCTTGACATCCAGTACGAGGTGCTCGGCGAAGGTCCACGCCTGCTCGTGTTCAACGGCTCGGGAGCCACGATCGCGTCCTCGCGCGTTCTGATCGATTTCCTGGCCCAGAGCTTCGAGGTGCTGGTGCACGATCAGCGCGGTCTCGGTCTGACCGGCCTACCCTCATCGCACGACAGCTTCACGATGGCGTCCTACGCCGCCGACGGCGCGGCGCTGCTCGACTATGCCGGCTGGCCGACGGCGTGGGTCTTCGGCATCAGCTTTGGTGGCATGGTGGCGCAGGAGTTCGCCGTCACCTGGCCCGAGCGCGTCGAGCGGCTAGCGCTGCTGTGCACCTCCCCCGGAGGCGAGGGCGGGAGCAGCTACCCGCTGCACGAGCTCGACAGCATGGCACCCGATGAGCGCGCGCGCGTCTGGCTTCGGAACCTCGACACGCGGTTCTCGCCGCAGTGGCTGAGCTCCCACCCGAGCGACAAGGTGCTGGTAGAGCAAGCGATCGCACGAGAGGCGAGCCCCATGACGCCGGATCAAAGGCAGGGTGCTCGACTGCAACTGCAGGCCCGCAGCCGCCATGACGTCTGGTCGCGTCTTCAGAGGATCCGCTGCCCAACACTCGTGGCCTGCGGGCGCTATGACGGCCTGGCGCCAGCGGCCAACTCCGAGGCGATCGCTTCGCGGATCCTCGGCAGCGAGCTGCAACGCTACGAGGGCGGCCACCTGTTCGTGCTGCAGGATCCGCGGGCGCTCGCTGAGATTGTCTCCTTTCTTTCCCGCTAGACGGCCTCCGCGCCAGCGTGGGCGCACCGCTACTCAACCAACCACTTTGCAGTGGCGAGGTAGGCGCACCAGCCCTCATCGCGCGGCGGTCAGTCTGTGGCTTGGGTCGGGTTTGCGAGGTGAATCCTTTCCACGACGGCAGTCCTCTTATCTGCACGCCTTCACGCTCGAGCGAAGAGCGCGTAGGGCTCAACTCAACCAGAAGGGGACACTGTGAGCATCGTCATCTACCTCATCGCCGCGGCCGTCATTGTCTGCGGCTGCATCTTCTTCACCAGAAGAGCCCGCTCTCGTGACTGATACGGCCAGCCGCGCCGCCGGGCCCTGGCCCACCGCACAGGTCGTCAGCGCGGCCCAGCAGGGCGATCCGCGCGCGCTCACGACGCTTGTCTGCGGCTCGCACGCACACGTGCAGCGCTTCGCCCACACGCTCTGCGCGACACCCGAGGACGCGGAGGACGCAGCGCAGGAGGCGCTGATCGTGCTGTACCGGCGGATCGGGACGCTGCGCGCCACCGCGGCGCTCGGCTCGTGGGTGTTCCAGATCGTGCGGCATGAGTGCATCCGCAGATCGCGACTCATGCTGCGCAGACCCGCTCCCACCGCCGCGACCGAGACCACTGCCGCGACCGAGGCCTCCGCCGAAGACACCGCCCTCGCCCGCCTGGAGGTCCAGCGGATCGTGGATTGCATCGCAGAACTTCCCTCTGAGCAGCGCGCCGTCCTCGTCCTGCGCGACATTCAGGGCCTGTCCGGAGCGGCGACCGCCCAGGCGCTTGGCCTCAGGCGTGCCGCGATGAAGTCGCGTCTGCACCGCGCTCGCCAGACGCTCCGCTCACAGCTTGGCACACCCCACATCTCTAGCCCCGGAGGCACAGAAGATGCACGATGACCGCGGTGCCCTCACCCACACCACCGGCACTTTCACTCACACTACTGGCTCCCTTACCCACACAACCGGCGCCCTTGTCCGCCCCTCGATTGCCGCCCACCTCACGCGCGGCGCGATCGGCTTCGGGCTGCTCGGCTCGGCGTTTGCACTTGTGCCGAGCGTCGGCCCAGCCGCACTCCTGCTCGCAGCCCCTGGGATGGTCGCACTCCGCGGCTGCCCCACGTGCTGGATCGTAGGCCTGCTGCAGACCGTCTCCGCCGGGCGACTCCAGCGCACCTGTGGCGACACGGGCTGCACGCTGCGCCACCGGGGCCGCTCAAACACGCTGGGTGTCGCGCCGGTAGGCAAGCCCCGCGAGTACGCCAAGCACCACCGTCCAGACTCCCACAACCGCCCACCCCTGGGCGCCCCAGCCGTGGCCTTCGAGCGTGACGCGGCCGGCCTGCACGAGCCAGTAGGAGGGCAGCCACTGCCCCACTTCGTGCAGCACCCCGGTGACGGGGAACCACGTGCCGCTGAGCACCGCCAGCAGTGAGACCGTGCCGCCGGTGATGGGGCCGATCGATTCGACCGTCATCAGGTGCCCGAGCAGGATCGCCAGCGCACCGAAGGGCAGCAGCGCGACCACCACCAAGCCGCTCATCTCAAGCCAGTCGTGCGCCGAGAGGCTGACCCCGAGCGAGACGCCGGCGAGGTACAGCAGCACGAGGCTCGTGAGCGCCGTCGCATACGACGTCAGCAGCTTGGCGCGAAAGTAGCTGCGTACCGGCAGCGGCGTGATGCGCAGCTGGCGCGTCCACCCGGCCTGGCGCTCGTTGGCGATCCTCCCGCCGCTGGAGACCATCGCGAACATCGTCCCGAACGAGGCGAGGCCGACCATGTAGTAGAGCGGGGCGGAGACCCCGGTGCCGGCGAAGTCGGTGACGTTGCGCTGCGGAAGGACGATCACGAAGAACAGCACCAGCGGGAAGCCGAGTGAGAAAAAGAAGAAGCGCCGGTTGCGAAACGCCCGCAGCAGCTCAAAGCGCGTGTACATGAGGCCGTTCATCGCCTTACCTGCCCCCCGATCGGTGCAACGGCCCTGAGTGCTCGGATGTGCTCGCGCCGGTGTGGCCGTCGCTTGGGCCCTCGCCAGCATGGCCGCCGGCGTGTCCCTGGTCGTCGGGGAGGCGCCCGCGGCCGTGGCCGTCATCGTCGCTGGTCAGCTCAAGGAAGGCCTCCTCCAGCCCCGCCCCGGCGATCTCGATGTCGCGCGTCTCGGGGTGGCGCTGCAGCAGCGCTACGATCGCGCGGTCGGAGTCCGCGCAGCGCAGGACCACCGACTCGCCGCGGCGCTCGGCGGTGGAGACCCCGGGCAGCGCCGCCAACTCGGCGACCGGCACGCCCGGGAGGGTGGCGCGGATCGTCCTGGTGCCCACCTGCGCCTTGATCTCCGTGGTGGGACCGTCGGCGACGATCCGCCCGTGGGCCATCAGCACGGCGCGATCGGCGCTCGCGTCGGCCTCCTCGAGGTAGTGCGTGGCGAACAGCACCGTCTTGCCGCGCGCGGCGTAGGAGCGCATCGCACTCCAGAACTCGTGGCGCCCCTCGACGTCCATCGAGACGGTGGGCTCGTCCAGTACCAGCAGCTCGGGGTCACCCACAAGCGCCACGGCGAAGCGCACGCGCTGGGTCTGACCGCCGGAGAGCTTCTGCGTGCGCTGGGCGGCGGCCTCGCTGAGGCCCGCCAGCGAGATCACCTCCTCTACGGGCAGCGGGTGGGGGTACAGCGAGGCCATCAGCCCCACCAGCTCGCGCACCGACAGGTCACGGATCAGCGCGCCGCTCTGCAGCATCGCGCCCACCACGCCCGCGGCGACGGCCTCGCGGGGGGAGCGACCGAAGAGCGACACCTCGCCGCTGTCCGCTGGCGTCAGGCCGAGCAGCATGTCGATCGTGGTCGACTTGCCCGCCCCGTTGGGTCCCAGCAGCGCGACCGTCTCGCCGGGAGCGATCGACAGGTCGATCCCGCGCACGGCCCGCACGGGACCCTGCGGCGAGCGAAAGGACTTCTCAAGGCCTGTGAGCTGAATCCCGGCATTCACAGCAGCGAAGGTTATTGGCAGCGGTGCACAGCAAAGCAAATGACGCAAGACGGTCCACAGGTCGGGAGAGGCAGGGGCAGGCCCGCGCCTACCCTCCGGGAAAAGGGGAGCAAGGCTCCATACTGTGGGGATGCGCAGCAGACGCTCGGGCAGCAGACGCTCCTGCATCCTCGCCGCGGCGCTGGCACTCGCTGCAACGCTGGCGGCGCTCGGGGCAACCTCGGCGGCGGCGCAGGCCAGGGCGAGCGACGCCGCTCCCACGCGCGTGTACGTCCAGGCGGACTACGCCCTCAGCCGCTCCGCCAAGGCGCACCTGCCGCTCGCCGAAGCGACCGTCCGTGGCCTCATCGACCAGATCCGCAACGAATGCCCCGGGGTCGCCGCCAAGGGTCCCCAGGACCCGGAAGCCGAACTGCTCTACGAAGAGGTGGTGGCAGCGGTGACGCGGATCGTCTACCACTCCGACGCCCCGGCCATCGCGCGCTTCGCGCGCACCGTCGCGGGCCTGCACTGGAGCTCGCCCCGGGTGACGCGCACGGTGCACGAGTACGCCGCCAGGCTCAGCGCGCTCTCGGCGCTGGCGATGCCCGACGTCTGCGCCGACGCGAAGGCGTGGGCGCAGAGCGGCTACAAGAGCCTCCCCGAAAGCACCACCGTGGATGTGCAGCGACTGAAGGCCTCCGAAAAGGGCCCCTCGGAAGTGCCCCCCGGCCTGCTGGCGCCCTACGAGCAGCGGGCGCAGTCGCGGATGGCCACCCAGACCAGGTACCTGGAAGCCCAGCTGCAGGAAGCCGAAGCCACCAGCGGCGCCGGGTACCTGGGGAAGATCGTCGGCACCATCGGGCTCCATCCGTGATGCACGTGAACCGTCTGTACGCGGGGGCTCCATCCGTGATGCACGTGAACGTCGGTACCATCAGGCCGAGCCCCTGATGGACGCAGACACCATCTCCTCTCAGCCTCCAAACGGCCCCACCGCTCAGCCTCCGAACAGCGCGGAGGGCCGCCGCCAGCGCCCCCACGGGTGGGTGCGCCACTACGCGGGGTTCCTCACGCCCACCGCCGCCGCGGCGATGCCCGTGCTGCTGGAACGCGACGGCCTGCAGCGCCTGCGCCGGGTGGGCGCCACCGTCAGCGACAGGGCCGTCCAGCGAGCCAGGCCCACGCGCGGACGGATGCGCGCGCTGCAGGTGGCGCCCGGCACGCGCCTGCGCTGGCGCGAGGTGCTGGCTCCTCCCACACCCGGCCCCGACGGGGCGACGGTGCACCCCATCGCCGCCTCGACATGCGACATCGACTGCCCGATAGCGCTGGGGGCGACGCAGTTCGCGCTGCCGCTGCACCTGGGGCACGAATGCGTGGCGGAGGTGAAGGCCGTGGGCGAGCGGGTGCATTCGGTCAAGCCAGGCGACAGGGTGGTGGTGCCCTTCCAGATCAACTGCGGCACCTGCACCCCCTGCAGGGCGGGGCGCACGGGGAGCTGCACCAGCGTGGTGCCGGCGGCCGCCTATGGGATGGGGCTGACCACCGGACACTACGGCGGCGCGTTCTCCGATGAGATGGCGGTGCCCTACGCCGAGGCGATGCTCGTGCCGCTGCCCGCGGGCATCGACCCGGCGGCCGCGGCGAGCCTCGCGGACAACGTGTGCGACGCCTACCGCCACATCGCCCCCCACGTGCCGGCGCTGCTGGAGGCGGACCCCGACGCGGAGGTGCTGATCCTCGCCGCGATGAACACGAAGGTGAAGTTCGCCGCCAGCAACCCCCTCTACACCGGGTTGATCGCGCGCGCGTACGGGGTGCGCAACGTGCACCTGGTGGACGCCCGCCCGCACGTGCGGGCGCACGCCGAACGCCTGGGGATCGCCACGCTGCAGCCGCGCGAGCTGCGCCGCCGCCGGCCGGCGCCGCTGGTGGTGGACCTGACGATCGACAAGCTGGGCCTGGCCCTCTCCCAGACGGCTCCTGACGGGACGTGTACGAGCGCGGGGAGCCTGCACCGCAGCGCGCGCGTGCCCACCCTGCAGATGTACGTGCGCAACGTGACCCTGCACCTCGGCCGCACCCACGCCCGCGCACTGATCCCGCGAGTGCTGGAGCTGATGCTCGACGGGCGGCTGCACCCCGAGAGCGTCACCACCATGGTGGCCCCACTCGACGAAGCCCCCCAGGTGCTGCGCGAGCACTTTCTCGGGGGCGGAATCAAGACGGTGCTCACCGCATAGGCCGAGCGCCGCGCACCTCGCGGGGAAGGGAAAGGAGGAGGGCCGGGTGGGTGGGCCTTAATCGCCGGCCAGCGGGCCGCGCGGTGGGGTGCCGCCGCGCCTGCCGGCCACACGCTCAGCGGCGCTGGGAGTCCGGGTCCTCGGGGTGTATATCGACGTCCCTGCGCGCGCGGCGGGCGGCGTCGCGGATCTCAAAGACGTCGGTCGCCCAGTCGCCCACCTCGCGGGTGACCTCGCGCACCGCACCGACGACGATGCTCATGATCGAGCCCACGTGGGTGGCGCCCGATTCGACCGCCACCTGGATGGTGTCCTTGCGCGTCTCCAGTTTGTCGAGGGGGTCTTCCACGGTCAAGCCGCCACAAGCTCCTTGGGCTGCGCCTCGGTGGGGGCCGTCGCCGGGGCGTCCTTGACGGTCTCCCGGCCGCGTCCAACGAGCGGCGCCAGCACCGGCCTCAGTGCCTGGGGCACCACCTTATCGACCTGCTCTCCCACCCACTCGCGCGGCGGCACCGCCAGCTTGACGATCTTGCGCACCACGCTGCCGAACTGGCGGTGCAGCGGGCCGGTGTTGTAGGGGAGCCCGTAGCGCTCGCTGATCTCCCGCACCTCGACCGAAATCTCGGCGTAGCGGTGGGCCGGGATGTCGGGGAACAGGTGGTGCTCGATCTGGTGGCTCAAATTGCCCGCGAGGATGTGAAACCACTTGCCGCCCGTCAGGTTGGCCGAGCCCAGCTGCTGGCGGTAGTACCACTCACCGCGCGTCTCGTTGGCGGCCTGCTCCTTGGTGAATTCGTGCGTGCCGTCGGGGAAGTGCCCGCAGAAGATAATGGTGAACGCCCACAGGTTGCGCACCAGGTTGGCCGTCGCGTTGCCAGCGATCGTTAAGGGAGCGGCGGGACCAGACAGCGCCGGGAACAGCACGTAGTCCTTGAGCGTCTGCCCGCGCACCTTGCGCCACATGTCGGCCAGCATCGAGCGCTTTTCGTCCAGGTTCCACGTGCCCTTGGCGATGCGCTCGGTTTCGAGGTCGTGCAGCGCCACGCCGTACTGGAAGAAGACCGCCAGAAGGGTCGCGTATATGGGGTTGCCGAGGTAGTACGGGCGCCAGCGCTCGTCCTCTGACATGCGTAGCACTGCGTAGCCGATGTCCCGGTCCTTGCCCTGGATGTTGGTGTAGGTGTGGTGCATGTAGTTGTGCGAGTGGCGCCACTGGTCCGCCGGGCACGCCGTGTCCCACTCGAAGGTGTGGCCGTTGAGCGCCGGGTCCTTCATCCAGTCGTACTGCCCGTGCATCACGTTGTGGCCGATCTCCATGTTGTCGAGGATCTTTGAAAGCGACAGTGCCGCGGTCCCCGCGAGCCACGCGGGTGGCAGGAAGCTCGCCCACAAGAGGCCGCGGCCGGCGACCTCCAGCCCGCGCTGGGCGCGGATCACCTTCTTGATGTACGTCGCGTCGCGCTCGCCGAGGTCCGCCATCACGCGGGTGCGGATCGCGTCGAGCTCCTTGCCGAACTCGTCCAGCTGCTCGGGGGTGAGTCTCGGTGTGGCTGTGGGCATTTGGGTTCCTTTGGGTGGGGAGTCAGAGGTCTAACGCCACGTCGCCGACGGGCACCGACACGCAGATGCGGATCTGCTCCTCGCCGGCGCTCGACAGCGCACCGGTGAGGACGTTGCGTACGGTTCCTGCCGTCTTGTGGCAGCTGCAGGTGTTGCAGATGCCCATGCGGCACCCGTGGTCAGGGGTCAGCCCGGCGTCCTCGGCCTGCTCGAGCAGCACCAGCCCGCTGTTGGCGGCCTCGCGCCCGCTGGCTTTGAAGCTGAGCGTGCCCACCGCCTCGGCGGTGTCGAAGCGAAGCACGGTGGGCGTGAACGTCTCGACGGCCGGCGCGGGGAGGCCGTCCTGCGACCACACCGAGCGCACTGCGTCGATCAGCGCGGGCGGGCCACAAACGAAGGTCGCAGCGTTGCCGTGGTCGGCGTGCTCGGCGATGACAGCGTGCAGGTGCTCGCGCGAAAAGCGCCCGCTGAGCGGCCCCGCATCTCCGCGCGTGAAGCCGCGGGCGACGCTGAGTCCACTGTGGCGGACGGCCAGCTGCTCAAGCTCCGCGCCGTACAGCGCCAGCTCGGGTGAGCGCGCGTAGTTGAGGAATCCGACCTCGCTCGTGTCCGCCAGGCCCTCATCGCAGAGGGTGCGCAGCATCGCCATCACCGGCGTGATGCCGCTCCCGCCGCTGACGAGCAGCACGCGCTCGGGCCGCGCGCGGGGCAGCACGAACTCCCCCTGCGCCTGGCTCAATCCGACGATCGTCCCCGGCCGCGCGGCGGCGCGCAGGTGGCGCGAGACCCTGCCCTCGGGGTGGGTCGAGACGGTCAGCTCGAGTGTGCCGCCCGGCGCGTGCTGCGAGCCCGCGGGAGAGTAGGGCCGGGTCTCGCGCACCCCGTCCACCTCGACGCTCACGTTGACGAACTGCCCCGCGCTCAGCCCGCCCCAGTTCTCGTTGGGGCGCAGCGTGAGCGTGACGCTCTTGGGCGTCTGGTGGCGCACCTGCGTGACCTCTGCGCGCACGTCGCGCTTGAGGAGCAGTGGACGCACCAGCTCGACGTAGCGATCCACTCCGTGCGGGTAGGCCAGCGCCTCGAGGAGGTTGGAGTGCAGCAGGCGGCGAGCCAGCCCGAGGGGAGGCGCGGTTGCGGGGGGAGCGGTGGCAGGGGGCAACTTTCTCGGCTCCTTCTACATTTCAGTGTACGACTGTTCACAGACTACCTTACCCAGTACACTGTGCAAGGCGTCAGGTAACAGATACGTCTGTGAGCCTCGTCACACCCGCCCGTGCACAGCCGTACTCCAGAGAACGCCGCCACACGCCAAGCGCGCAAGCAGCTCACCCGCCAGGCGCTGCTCGACGCGGCGCTCGAGCTGCTCAAGGAGCAGAGTTTCTCGAGCCTCTCGCTGCGCCAGGTCACGCGCGCGGCGGGCATTGTCCCCACAGCCTTCTACCGCCACTTCGCGGACATGGAGGAGCTGGGGTTGGTGCTGATCGACGAGTCCTTCCGCACGCTGCGCGCGATGCTTCGCGCGGCGCGCGCGGACCCGCGCACCTACGAGCACATGATCGCCAACTCCGTCGAGGTCCTTGTCGACTATGTGCACGAGCACGACGCCCACTTCCGCTTCATCGCGCGCGAGCGCTTCGGTGGCGTTGCCTCGCTGCGCCACGCCATCCGCGCTGAGATCCGCCTGTTCGCCAGCGACCTCGCCACCGACCTCGCCCGTCTGCCCTACCTGGACCGCTGGAGCGGCGAGGACCTGCAGCTGCTCGCCGGGCTGATGGTCAACACGATGGTTTCCACCGCCGAGGCGCTGCTCGACGCGCCCGTCGGCGACACCGCGGCGGAGGCCGAAGTCAGCGCCGTCGCGCGGCGCCAGCTGCGCATGATCACCCTGGGCGTGCCTCAGTGGCACGGCTCGGCGGCGCTGCCGCCCGCGTAGGGCCCTCGCAGCCGGCCGGCCATTCCCCTGAGCGTGCCTCAGTGGCGCGCCTCGCGTGCGCTGCCGCCTCCATAGTCGGCAGGCGCCCCGCTTCCCACTGCGCGACCCTCGCGGACCGGCTCTGCCGGTCCTCTTCCCCTCTCCCTGGGCGCGGGTCCTCCCGCTGCCCGGTCTCCGTTGCTCTCCGCGGTGGGGGTGCTGTCGTGGTAGGTCGCGCCGCGCAGCATCGACGCCCCCGCGGCGATCACGCAGGCGAAGATCGCGAAGGCGAACGCCTCGTGCAATCCGGTGCGAAACGGCGCGGCGATCAGCTGCGGGAAGAACGCGCGCCCGGTGAGCGTCGCGCGGTTGGCCGCCGAGAGCGCGGCGAGGACGTGCGGCCCCAGGAGGCTCTGGATCGGGTTGTAGCCGAGGAACGCGGCGAACAGGATCGACACCGGCGGCAGGCGCCCGACGCTGCGCGCCGTCGCCGGCGCCACGCCGTGCGCCCGCAGACCGGCGGTCATCGTGGCGGGCAGGCTCTTGGACAGCCCGAGGATCATCAGCGTGAAGAAGATCCCGACCGACAGCACCTGGGCGGAGTTCTGGAAGGTCTGGTTCATCCCCCCGCCCGCCCCCCTGTCGCCGGGCGGCAGGCTGTTCATCACCGCCGCCCGGTTGGGCGAGGCGAAGAGGCCCATCGAGATGCCGTTGAGGGCGAGCGCGAGGGCGAACAGGGGGAAGGGGAAGTTGGTGGGCAGCAGGATCAGCAGCAGAAAGCTCAGCGCGGCGCCCAGCATCCCGCCCGTGGCGAACCAGCGCGCGCCGTAGCGGTCGGACAGATAGCCGGAGGTGGGGCCGGCGATCAGCATGCCCACCGTGAGCGGCAGCATGTAGATACCCGCCCACAGCGGCGTTTCGGTGAAGTCAAACCCGTGCTGGGGCAGCCAGATGCCCTGCAGCCAGATGATCAGCATGAACAGCAGCCCGCCGCGCGCCACCGCGGAGAGGAAGGTCGAGAGCGTGCCGAAGGTGAACGCGCGGATGCGAAACAGCGGCAGGCGGAACATCGGCTCTGACACCCGCTGCTCGATCACCGCAAAGGCCACCAGGCAGGCCGCTCCGGCGAGCAGCAGGGCGAGCACGCGCGGTGAGCCCCACCCAGTGGCGTGCCCGCCGTAGGGGCGGATGCCGTAGGTGACCGACACCATGATCAGGATCAACCCGAGCGCGAAGGTGACGTTGCCCCACCAGTCGATCTTCGCCGGCCGCGGCTGTGAGCGCTCCTCGAGCTTCATGTAGGCCCACACGGTCCCGAACAGCCCCACGGGCACCGAGATCAGGAACACCAGCCGCCAGTCGATCGGCGCCAGGATGCCGCCCAGCACCAGCCCCACGAACAGCCCCGAGACGCCGACGATGTTGTTGATGCCCAGCGCCATCCCCCGCTGGTTGGCCGGAAAGGCGTCGGTGATGATCGCCGCGGCGTTGGCCAGCAGAAAGGCCGCCCCCACGCCCTGCACCACGCGGAAGGCGATCAGGTAGCTGGCCCCCGCGCGCCCGCTCATCCAGTCCACCGTCAGCGCCAGCGACGCGGCGGTGTAGATCACGAAGCCGAGGTTGAACATGCGCACCCGGCCGTACATGTCCCCCAGCCGGCCCAAGCTCACGATCAGCACGCTGGAGACCACCAGGAAGCCCAAGATCATCCACAGCAGGTAGAAGCTGTTGGCCGGCACCAGCGGGTCCAGGTGGATACCGCGGAAGATGTCGGGCATCGCGATCAGGGTGATGGAGGCGTCCAGTGTCGCCAGCAGCACGCCGAGGGTGGTGTTGGAGAGGGCGATCCACTTGTAGTTGTCCTTGGCGGGCGCGCGTGGGGTGGGCGGGCCTGGAGTGGACGCCGAGGCGGGCGGGCCACCATTGCCGCCGGTGAACCCGCCCCCATCCACGCTCGCGCCGACGTTCGACCCTCTGCTCATCCCCCTATCATTACTGCTCGACGGCTGGACCACCAGCGCTCCGGGAAGCTGGAGCTATAGGCCCTCAGCCTGTACCTGGCGAGAGCACTGGCCAAGTCTCGATCGGACCGAGACGGAAACAAAAAGGCGCCCTCCAGCGCGATCCGCAGAGGCACAGCCCCCCCGCCCCGCGGCCCTGCCGGTCGATGTTCCGTCAGCGGACTAACGATAACCGCGGGACAGCGCCATCGACCTAGCAGCGACCTCGCTGACTACCCGGCCCTGTGCCTGGCCCGACCATCTCTCCCCCAGCGATCTCAGCTTGAATGATTCTGCATGACAGCACAAGGCCGATCAGCTGGTCCATCTGCTGCCTCCAGGCGGGCCTACGTTCGCTCCGTCCCCAACTATGGGCAGACGCCATGCCGAGCAAACACATCGGCCTCCAAACAAGACACCAAAGGAGTGACTATGTCAAGACTCGAATCGAGAACAAGAAGCCGGTATCGCGCACCGGCATTATGCGCGATGGTGCTACTGGCCACGTTGGTGACCGGCGCCAGCCCTGCAGTAGCCGGCAATTGGGCTCCCACTGGAGCAAGGGTTGCCGCAATAGCCCCACTTTTTGAACTCATAACCACCAAGGGTGCCGCGACTTATAAGGTTGCTTGCGCCGCTTCGCTAACTGGCAAAATAGCGGCCGCAAATCTCTGGTTAGGGACCTTGCGCCTGGATCCTCCGACATGCCAGAGACAGGAAGGCGCAGGATGGGTCGCCACTCATACTAGGGTAATACGTAATCCTCTTGAAGCGGTCAGCCTAACTGCAAACAGCGCGAGACTTGTACTATCGGGGACAACCGAAATAGAAATCGAACAGCGAGCTGGTTGTATTATTTTCATAACCTCACAGGGATTAACGGGGGGGTATCTAACTAGGACTAACGGCATTTCAAATCCTTCACTCTGGTACCTGAACGGTGTGAATATCGCAATCAAACAGCCCGCCAACGAATGCGCTGCGAATGGCGGCATGAATACAACAGGTAGATCTGGCACGATTATATTCGCAATGATCAACCAGCAGAACAGAGCCATCAGTACGAGCTGAGGAGAGGTCAAAAAAATGCCTAGATACATTAAACATACATTAAACGCTCTACTACCTATAGCGATTCTCGTGCTGACTCCGGCCTCGAGCCAGGCATCAATGTGGGTCCCAGCACAGGTAAAAGTCATGCCCATTTCAACCAATTTATCGATTGCGGTCGGCAACGAACAAATTAAATGTGGAGATACATCCGGTATTGGGAAAACCTCCAAAGAAAGCGGTACGTGGACCGTCACACCAGAATTCTCTGAATGCGGTTCCCCTCAGGTCACGGCAGGGAGCGCTTGGACCGTCACCGCCGGCAACAAGAACGAAGTGACACTTACAATACCCAAAGGAGAAGCCGCAGGGGTCGATATAGAACTATCCGCGACCTGCAAAATACGCATAGAAGCAGGGGCTACCCTGGGGACCGCCGAAGACTATCTCGCCGGAGTAAACGGTCTGAGCGAACCGTCGGCTCTGCGTATAGAACAAGCAAAAGTCCCAATCTCGGGCACGTCCGCCAAATGTGGAGAAAGTGCTACCACAGCGACCATCAACGCCAACTTTGTCTTCTTGAATCTTACAAACGAAAACGGGGTTATCGAGGTTCTGGGGTCTAGCGCGGGCCCGTTTTGGCATCACCGGGCGAGTGGCGAAAAAGGCGAAGGGGCAAAAATCGAAGGAAAAGCGGCGGAAAGCCTCAGTGGAGAAGGCGAACAGCAGATTTTGCACGGCGAAATTGTCGGAACTGAAATTGAAATTTCAGCAAAATCCGTGCAGGCCAAAGGTACCGTATACAACTCCAGCCTGCAGGGACAAGAGAAATTACTGCTGCTATACGATGAACCAGTACTCGTGAAACCCGAACTCAAAGGCTGTGAAACGAAAATTGGAACGAACAACGAAGTCCGCGCCGAAGGTCACCTGGCGTGGCCAGGCGTAATCTTCACCCCCACACCGATAGAAGAAGGCGCTACGACCCTGCCCAAAGGAACGCTGACAGAAGTCGGCTTCAAAGGCTCCGGATGTGGCGTGCTGGTAGGGAAATTTAAAGTCGGAGGTGACTTCTCGGGGAGCGTGATCCCAGCCAGACCGGGCGAATGGGGCACCAGCCTCGCGACCACCCTGCTCGAACCCATTGAACAGTATTTCTGGAACGGCAAAGTCTTCGTCGAGGTAGAACCAAAACTCACATTTGATGAAAATCCGGCAACACTCACCGGTATGTTTGAAACGAAAACCGCAGTGCAAGAAATAGCGACTTCTGAAAAATAGAGTAGAACTTGTCCATCACACCCGCGGCGCTCCGACGCGGTAGCCGATACCAGTCGCGGCGACCGGCCTCGTCTCCGAGAGCCCTTGTGCGGTAGCACACGGCGTTGCTGGGGTCCTGGACCCGGACTGGTTGTCGGGTGAGCTTGAAGCTGCCGGGAGGCGGACCACCGTCGGATGCCCACAGACGGCGTGTTCGCCTGGTCGCGAAGCGCCGTCGCTACTGTGAGGAGTGCGCTGGCGGGAGCCCCCCGCAGGCGGCGCCGCGACGGCGCGATGACCTCCACGACCACCACAGACCGCACCCATCCGACGCTGATCCTGGCCGTGCTCTCGCTCGCCGGGGTCGCCTACGCGATGCTCAGCTCCTCGGTCGTGCCCGCGCTGCCGACGATGCAGCACGCGCTCCACACCACCGAGACGGGGATCACCTGGCTGCTCACCGCCTACCTGCTCTCCGCCTCGGTGGGGACCGCGATCATCGGCCGTCTCGGCGACATGTACGGCAAGGAGCACCTGCTGCTGTTGACGCTCGTGGTGCTCGCCGCGGGCACGCTGCTCGCTGCTGTCTCCAGCTCGCTGGCGGTGATCATCGTGGCCCGCTTCATCCAGGGCGCCAGCGGCGGGATCTTCCCGCTCGCCTTCGGCATCGTGCGCGACGAGTTCCCGCGCGAGAAGGTCGCTGGCAGCATCGGCCTGCTGTCGGCGATTCTCGGCGTCGGCGCAGGCATCGGCATCGTGCTCTCGGGCGTGATCGTCGAGCACCTCAACTACCACTGGCTCTTTTGGATCCCGCTCGTCGCGACCCTCGTCGCGGCCGTTGCGACGTGGCGCTTCATTCCCGAATCGCCCGTCCGCCTTCCCGGGCGCATCAACTGGCTGGCCGCTGTGCTGATGACCATCGGGATCTCGATGGTGCTGCTGGCGATCAGCGAGACCACCACCTGGGGGTGGGGATCGGCCAGGACGTTCGGCCTGATCCTGCTCGGCGTGGTCTTCCTGGTGGTGTGGATCGCCGTGGAGGTACGCAGCGAGAACCCGCTGATCGACATGACGATGATGCGCATCCGCGGCGTCTGGACGACGAACCTCGCGGCCTTCCTGTTGGGCGCCGGCATGTACGCCTCGTTCATCGTCTTCCCCCAGTTTGCGCAGCTGCCGACGAGCACCGGTTGGAGGGACGGCGCCGGGCGCTGGTCCTGGCGGTGCTCACCGGGGTAGCCTTGGCGCTGGCCCGCGGCTTCTTTCAGTACCGCGGATGGTCAGACGCCAGGACCGCACTGGAGCCCGCGCTGGCGCTGGCGGCGCTGTTCCTGGGCTGGGAGATCTCCAGCCGCCGCGCGTACGTAGCGGAGATCGAGGCGCGGGCCGTGCAGGCCGAACGCAGCCGTGAGGAGCAAGCGCGGCGCGAGATCGACGCCGAGCGTCTGCGGATCGCGCGTGAGTTGCACGACGTGCTCGCGCACAGCATCGCGACGATCAGCCTGCAGGCCGGGGTCGCGGCGCACGTCCTCCATGACCGCCCCGCACACGCGGAGCAGGCGCTGCGAACAATCAAGGCGACCAGCCGGGAAGCGCTGCGGGAGCTGCGCGGGATACTGGGCGTTCTGCGCCAGGCCGAGGAGTCCGAGCCACGCTCGCCGGCGCCCGGACTGGGTCAGCTCGACACGCTGCTGGCGAGCACGATCAAGGCCGGCCTGCCCACCCAGATCGTCATTCACGGCGAGCACCGACGGTTGCCGGCGAGCGTGGACCTGGCGGCCTACCGCATCGTGCAGGAGTCGCTCACCAACGTCCTGCGCCACGCCGGGCGAACCCAGGCGCTGGTTTGGGTCTCCTACGGCGAGCAGGAGGTGACGATCACCGTCGAGGACGACGGCTGCGGCGCCTCCTCCATGAATGGGCGCGCCGGTGCTGTGAACGGGGGTGCCGGTGCAAACGGCCACGCCGATGTACAGCCAGGTCACGGGATCCTCGGCATGCGTGAGCGGGCACACGCGCTCGGGGGCGACCTCGAGGCCGGGCCATGCGCCGACGGCGGTTTCCGCGTGTTTGCTCGCCTGCCGATCGCGGCGGACTCATGATCGGCGTATTGCTCGCCGACGACCAGCCGCTGGTGCGAGCCGGGCTGCGCGTGCTGTTCGAGGGTGAGCAGGGCATCGCCGTGGTCGGTGAGGCCGCCAACGGCGAGGAGGCCGTGAGCCTCGCCCGTCACGCACGCCCGGACGTGGTGCTGATGGACATCCGGATGCCCATTCTGGACGGGCTGGAGGCCACGCGCCAGATCGCCGCGGAGGAGCAGCTCGCGGCGGTGAAGGTGCTGATCCTGACCACCTTCGAGAGCGACGAGTACGTCTTTGAGGCGCTGCGCGCCGGGGCCAGCGGGTTCCTGCTCAAGGATGCCGAGCCGACAGAGCTGCTGCAAGCCGTGCGCGTCGTCGCCGCCGGCGACGCGCTGTTGTCTCCCAGCGTCACGCGACGGTTGATCGGCGAGTTTCTCGCCGCCCCCGAGCATCGCCGCTCGCCGCCTGCGCAGCTCGATGCCCTGACCGAGCGCGAGCGTGAGGTCATGGCCCTGGTGGCCAGAGGCCTGAGCAACGACCAGATCGCCGAGCTGCTGACGATCAGCCCCGCAACGGCCAAGACGCACGTCAGCCGCGCGATGGTCAAGCTGGGCGCCCGCGACCGCGCACAGCTCGTCGTCCTCGCCTACCAGACCGGGCTCGTGCTCCCGGGTGAGCCGTGACGGGGGTTTCTCCGGGCTCGCTTGCGCTCGAGGAGCCACCGCGTCGCGATTGGTGGTTGGCAAAGCGTGTCCTGCTCGTGGCGGTGGGCATCGTCATGCTCTCCGGAGCGGCCACCTACGTCCTGGTGCGCAACGAGATTGGCAACGTCGTCAGCGCGCTCGGCAGAGCAAGCCGGTCAAGGTCGCCCCGGCCGTGCTCGCGCCGACCGGGAGGGGCGAACCCGAGACGCTGCTGCTGGTCGGCAACGACGAACGCCCGCCCCCGAAGGACAACCCCACAGGGGCGGTCCTGCCGCACTCCAACGAGATGCTGCTCGTAAGGATCGACCCGAGCAAGCCGACGATTCTCGATGCTCTCGATCCCGCGCGAGCTGCGGGTGCCGTTCACGAGGCTGAACGGGGAAGTGGAAGAAAACCGCATCAACTCCGCCTACACGTTCGGCTACGAGGAAAGCGGCGACAGCACCTCCGGGGGAGTGAAGCTGATGGTCGAAACGCTCAAGCGGGTGCTCGGCATCCCTGTCATCAACCACGTCTTTGTCACCAACTTCCCGAAGTTCAAGCGCGCGGTCGACGAAATGGGCTGCGTCTACATGACGGTGGACAAGCGCTAGAAGTGCTGCAACTCCTCGAGCTGCTGGTCGAATCGGCCGGCAAGCCCGTGCGCCAGGTGCCCTTCCAGGTCGAACTGCACTCCACCTACGACACCGCCACCACCCAGCAGATCGCAGCGTCGGTGCACTCATTCCTGGCGGGCACCGCCGCGCTGCCCAAGCACAAGCTGAACAGCGCAGCGCGCTCGGTGCATCTGCACCACGGCTCGCTCCCCGCCGCGCTCTCGCTCGCTCCCACCCCGGACTCCACAATTGGCGAAGCGCGGGCGATGGCTGCCCGTCTGCCGTTCGCCCTAGAGGCGCCGCAGTACCAGCAGACCACCGCGGAAGCCCCGCCGGACGAACTGCGTTCCTACACCATCCAGGGCTCCGGCGGCCAGCGCTTCCCGGCCTACGTGATCGTCGTCGGCCGCGGCGAACTGGGCCAGTACTACGACGTTCAGGGCAGCACGTGGACCGACCCGCCGCTGCTCAGCCATCCGAGCCAGCAAATTCAGATCGGCTCGCGCACGTACAGCCTCTTCTATGACGGCGAACACATCAAGACCGTCGCCTGGCGGGAAGGCGGCGCCGCGTACTGGATCGAAAACACCCTCACCTACAGCCTCTCACCGGAAACGATGGTCGCGATCGCCCGCTACACCCGTCCCGTCGAGAGTCCCGTAGCCGCACCAGCCCCGGCGCGCGCGGGGAACACGACACATGGTCTTCCCCTGTCTCCGCCGGGCGTCGCCGCCACCAGCCTGAGCGCCAAGATCGCGGCCGCGCTCGGCTTCGTCAGCCTCCTCGGCTTTGGGCTCCTCGCGTGGGGCGTGCTCGTGCGCCAGCGCGAGCTGAATCGGCTGCGCGCGCAGTTCGCGCAGGTCCTCGAAGCCCTGCGTGGCGAGCACGAGATCGACTCGTCGCCACTTGAGATCGTGATTGAGAGCCGACGCGGGGACTCGAACCCCGGACCCCTTCATTACGAGGAAACTGGACCCCCATGGCGTTTTTACCTGCAAATCGTAATGTTTCCCGGGCTCGCCGCGTCGTTTGTGGGGTGCCGTCACCGCATCGTTACCGCACCTTTCCACCGGTGCTGATCGGAGGTCCACGGAGCGGCTGAGCTGAGCGGCGGTCGAGATGATGCTCATGCGAGCGCTCAAGGATCGAGCCCGCCCGCCTCGGCGACGAGGGGTGGCCGATGGCTAGACCGTGGCCGAAACGCTCGGCGTGGCCCTACCGGTGCAAGAGCGGGCGCAAGTCCTACACCGTCGGCTTCTATGACCACGACAGGCACGAGCGCTGCCGGACGTTCCCGTCGGTCCGCCACGCCCGCGCCTGGATGGACGACTACGTCACGGCCGAGCGCCGCGGCCGGGAGAGCCTGCGGCGGTTCCTGCTTGACCTCGACGCCAAGGAGGCCAACGAGCGGGAGGGTCGGAGCATCGGGGCGGTGCTGGAGCTCTACCTGCACGTCAACGCCCACCCGCGCAACGAGGGCGGGCTCGCACCGACCACCTACGAGCGCTACGAGTCGATCGTCAACCACCATCTCCTGGGCAAGCCGCGTCGCCGGCCCAAGGACGGAACGCTGGCACCCAAACGCTACGCGGTGGCCGTGGCGGCAGTGCCCGCGGTGAGCTTCAACGGGCCGCAGGCGCCGCGGGCGTGGCGCGAGCAGATGGTACGTGAAGGCGTCTCCAAAGCGACACGCGGGCACGCGTGGCGTGTGCTTTCGGCCGCCCTGAGCTGGGCCGTCGCGTCGAACCTGGTGCCAGAGATTGAGATCAACGGGTGCGGCCTGGCGAGCGAGCCGCGCGGGAACAGGCGCCGCTCGCTGCGCGCCGGGGGCACCGGGTACACCCCTGCGGCCCGCCGTAGCGGGCCACTGGTCGCGAGCTGGGCGCTCTCCCCGCAGGCCGTGGAGGCCATCCGCACGCAGATGCTCGCACGGATCGACGGCCGGCGCAAGATCCTCGCGCAGCGCGACGCGATGATCGTGAGCCTGCAATACGGGCTCGCCGCGCGCAACCAGGAGGTCTGGGGGCTTCGCTGGATGTCGCTCGCCGGCGAGTTCGCATGGGTGCTCGAGGTCCTCTCCTGCGGGCAACTGGACGAATGGGGCAAAACTGCGCACAGCACCCAGCGACGCTCTCTCATGCCGAGCCTCCTGCGTGAGGATCTGGCCGACTGGCGGGCAGCGCTGCAACGCGCAGGGCACCCCGCCCGCGAGCTCGACTTCATCATCCCCGGGGATCTTGCCGGTGCTCAGCACGGAACGCGCGACCCGCGCAGCGGCGCCTGCCACTTCAGCGAAAGCCAGGCCCGCGCGTGGGGCGCCCGCTTCTTCACCCCAGCCGTCACGCAAGCCGCGCAACACCCCGAGTTCTTCCCGATCCTCGGCGCAACGCCCTACTCGCTGCGCCGCGGCGGCATCTCCCTGCGCCTACGCGCCGAAGACCCACAGACCGTCGCCAGCGAGTGCGGCACAAGCCTGAAGATGCTCAGCGACCACTACGCATTCGCAATCGACGACCTACGCCAACACGGACCACGACCCCCCGACATCGAGTGGCGCGCCGCCCGCGCCGCGCAAGCAGACCACCGCGCGCGTGAGCAAGCTCAGCGCGAGGCGATAGGCCACAAACGCGAGGGCCGCCGACGCAAAGCCTTCGTCGCATGGCTCGCTACTCGTCAGCGCGGCGATGGAGCGTGAGCCTTGCCGGCCGGTACTTCTCGTTCAGTGCGTCAAGGCACCAATCGTTCTGTACCATTAGTGCATACATGCGTTTCAGGGATCGCCCACTGCTCGTCGACGGCATAGACACCGACCTCTATGTCGAGCGTCCCGATCTAGAGCGGCGGCTGCTTGACGAGGTCCTCGGGGACCGTAACGTCCTGCTGTTCGGGCCGCGAGGATCGGGCAAGACTACGACGCTTCGTAGACTTGCGGCCGACCTACGCGAGCATGATCGCAAGGTCGCACCGGTCAATGCCGGCGCAGCTCGGAGCACCAGCGACTTGCTCGCCCTCATTGCCGATGGGCTCGATCTGCCACAGATCGAGCCCGACGCGAACCTCGCGACGCCGGTCGTCACACTGGTACGCGCGGTACGCCATTTGGCAGCGGCACCCGCGAGCGTCATCCTGCTTCTCGACCCTGTAGATATCAACGGCCTCTTCGAGTTGTTCGGCCGCCTGCGCGAGGAGGTTTGGGCGCTGCCACATCAGTGGGTTGTGGAGGTCAGCAGCGAACAGAGCGGCGCGCTTCGCCAACCGCCCGCGGACGCATTCTTCTCAGCGGTGTTCGAGATTCCACCGCTCGACAAACAGGAGATCGAACAGTTGCTGTGCCGCGGCCTCGAAGAGGATGAGGCGCGCGTCGTGCTCCAGCAGCCAAGGCGTCCGCTGGTGGATTACCCGCGTGAGGTTGTGCGCTTCGCACGGAGCACGCTCGGCGGGACGCTCGAGGGCGAGCAGAACGCCGCGCGCCGCCGCGAGGTGATCGCAGCTGGCCTGGGGCGCACGGCACATATGGCGCTTGCTGAGATCGAAGCACGCGGAGCGCCTGTCGCGGCCGCCGATCCGGGTTTCCTGGAGCGGATGGGTTGGACCCGTCCCCATGCCGCACGAACGCTTGCAATGATGGAGCGAGCGGGCTTGCTGCGGGGGTTCAACGACACCAGCGATGATCGCCCCGGACGTCCGCGCAAGCTATACGAACCTAACCCCGATCCGCCCACATGAGCCTGCGCGACGTTGCCGACCGCCACGTGTTTGCCTCCGTTACCGATGCGGAGGATTTGGTGCGCCTGTATGTACCCTCGAACGAGCTTGCCGGAACACCCAACGACGAGCGACCCGAGACTAAGATCTATCGGGCGCTCACCCAACACGAGCCGCCGCAGCGCCTACACGTATATGGCGAAGCCGGCGCCGGCAAGACAAGCCTGATCCTCCGCGCGCTCGCCGACATCGCCAAGCGAACGACACTCCAACGCCCGCCTCACCCACTGTTCGTGAACACCGGCGACGCTCCCAGCGCGTTGGAGGAGCCGCAGCACTTGATGCGCATGATCCTCGGGCTCATCAGAGTCAACAGCTATGGCTTCGCGAATGTAGATCCCGACCGCCTCGCGGCTGCTGCAGCGGATCGGACGACCTATACCCCGAAAACAGTCACGCACAAAGCGTCTATCGCCCCGCCCGTTTTCTCCTATCAGGCGAGCCTCCAAGAGGCGTTCAAGTCGCTGACCTTCGAGCACGATGCTGCGAGTGTCCGCGCCGACTTGGAGGACGTCCTGCGCCAGGTCGCTCGTGACTACCGGCCACTGATAGTCATCGACGACACCGATCATTTTGCGCACTCCGGACCAAGCGGCCAACTGGACGCGGCCGCAATCGCAAACCTCTACAACAACGGCACTCGCACCCTCGCCGAGTTCACACAGCTCGACCTGATCGTCGCGATCCAGCCCCGCTTTCGCGAGGTCGCTCCGGTGCCTGAGGTCGAGCGCCGCTTCAATTTCACGCGCGTGGACGTGACGAAGCTTCCGTCCGGGAGCGACGATCTCGCGCTTTCGCGCGTACTCGAGCGCCGGCTCAAAGCAGCCGGGATCAATACTCGGGTTGACGAGTTGATCGAGCCGCTCGCGCTTGCCGAGCTCCAAGCCGCCTACTTCCTTGTCGACTGCGACCTGCGTCGAGTTCTCGAATTCGTAGATGCCACAGCACAACTCGCAGCCAGCGAAGATGTCGAGCGAATCGCTCCGCGCCATGTCCAGCAAATACTCGATGAGCACGCCACACAGGCGCGTTAATGCGTTGCGAAGCGGTTGAAATCACCCTCGGTGCCAAGCAGCATCGACGCATAAACCTCAAAGATCGTCGCGAGGGCGTCGACATCCACCCTCTGGGGGCTGAACACGACAAAGCGAAACTCCATGCCGCGCACCTGCGCCTTCGCCGGCGTGAAGAATCGCTCGTTGAATTCAAGGTCAGCATCCAGAGCTTCGCGCGTGACGCCGATGACAGGGAAGTCCGCCTTCTCGGCGGCACGCTTGGCCATGTTAAAGGCGAATGACGCCGCGTTGTGCCGGCTTTTTGCGGCCACGTGCTGGCCAAAGCGGTGGTTGAGATTCCTTGCCCGACTCACGTAGCGGTGGTTGCCGCAGTCGGTGAACAGATAGACGCCAGGTGTATGCGGGACGGCAACGTATTTGACGCCTGGCGTCCGGTCACGGCTGTGCGGCTCGCAAGCTTGCAAGCCATCCAGGAGCGCCGCCAGTTGTTTGTAGAACTCGTTGAATCGAGCCAGGCCCCCCGTGCCCCCGGAGCCGGAAAGCTCAACCCGGTCTACCACAGCCGGAGGGTCTATTGGTTGGCAGACCATTTTGGGCGCTTCTGCTCTTCCCGTGGGTGGATGGGTGTTTGGTAGAGCGCGCATTCCGCTCTGCGCATTTCGGGCTGACGGTCGGATACGAGGGGAGCAGGAGCGTCAAAAATGGTAAGCCTAGAGATTTCGCGCTTTTGGGCCTTTCGCTTGAACTGTTCCTGATGATCGGTGAGGTTCACGCGGCGTAGCCCGCCGCGAGCTGGATCTGAGCCGCACCGTCAGGTGTCCGCTGCGTCGTGGCCGCTTGAAGCCAGTCCCCGTAGCCGATGCGCCGCGCGTAGGAGTTCAGTGCGCACTGGCTGGTCCCGTGGTCAGTCATCGCCTGCAACAGGCGCCCCAGCTCGCCGTAGTCAAACCCGGCTGCGACGCGTCTCGCGCAGCAGGTCAACCCACGCCTTCTCCGGAGTGGCCACTACGCCGAGCGCCGCTGCGGTCTACGGCGGACGCTGGCAAGATGGTCAGAATATAACGAAATACTACCCCTCCTGCCAATCACCGCACTAGGCTAGGACGTACCCGCCTCGAGGCGGATCGAGCGCTCGTCGAGCGGCGCCGACTGCCGCACCGCATCGATTCCCTTCGTCAAGGGGACGATATGCTCGTCGAAGAACTTAGGCTGGGAGTAGAGTGCCCGCAGTGAGTCGCCGACGGAGTTCAAGACCTCCGTCGTCATGGAGGCCGCCCACGTAGCGTAGCCAGCGCACCGAACCGCCGACTGATTCCAGCCGTAGGCCATAAGCCTACCGGGCTCCCATACCGCGTCTACGCAGGACGAGCGGCGGTTGTGCGCAGCGCGGCTCATCAGGTCGTACAGCGTTTCGGTCTTCTCCTTCGTCGAGGCGATGCGGGACAGGCCGCAGCGCCGCAGCCGAGGATCTGGCTCGGGCCGGCGGGCGCAACGCCGAGGTGGAGATCGTCGAGTGCGACCCCGCGTGGCCGGCTGCCTATCGGGCCGAGCGTGAGCGGCTCGCGCCGCTGCTGCCAGCCGGGACGGAGTTGCACCACTTCGGGTCCACCGCCGTCCCCGGTCTGGCGGCCAAGCCGGTGATCGACATGATCACGCTCGTGGACGACCTCGACGCGCCGATCGCGGCGCTGGTGCAGCGCGGCGGCTACCAGTACCCGCAGGCGTTCAACGCGACGCTCGTCCACCGGCGGTTCCTGTGCTACCCGACAGCCGCCCACCGCACCCACCACCTGCACCTCGTGGACGAGCCTGGGGAACTCGAGCGTCGTCTGCGCTTTCGCGACCGCCTGCGTGCCGATCCCGTCCTTGCGGGTGAGTACGTGGCACTGAAGCGCGCGCTCGCGGATCGCTATTCCGATGACCGTGAAGCGTACACCGAGGCCAAGAGCGAGTTCGTCAAGCGGCACACGCCTGGCAGCGCCGGCCCATGAGCGGCGCTACGGGGCTGGCGTGGCGTGCCCGTGGATGAAGAACTCCCTTCGTCGCCTGAACCTGGGCGTTCCAGCCGAACTCGGCGAGTCGTTGCTGCAGCGGCTCGGGCTCGTGGAAGCGCTTGATGATCTTGTATTCGCGGCCGTCGGCGAGCCGGCCGGAGCATCGTCTCCTCGCCCTAATCGGGGAGCTTGTGATCGGTGGCCGACGCCTGCTCGCTACGCAGGCTGTCGCGGCCCCCACCGTGATTTCACGATCCGTCTGGTCGGACACGGTGAACGAACTGCGTGAGGAGCGGCACGGCGCCGCGCCGTTCATAGAGTCGCATCGCCTCGGTGTTGGTTGTGATGACTCCGATGGTCATGTCTTCGATCATCTGTTCTCGCAGCCTTGCTTCCACGGCGTCCAGCAGCATCGATCCGATGCCCTGTCCGCGCATCTCGGGCAGAACGACCAGGATTGCGAGTTCGGCCAGCGGGTCTGAGGCGCTCCATGATGCGGCGAAGCCCGCTCCAGCACGAACTCTCACAAACGCGTAGCCGACGTAGCGATCTGTTTCCTGGGCGGCGAGGACGAACGATTCGGGCTCTGTCGCGAGCCACCCTTGCTCGATCTCCCGGCGCGACCTCCAGGCTTGCTCGAGCGGAACCTCACGATCGCGTAGGTGCGGCGTCAGCGCGGTGTGATGCTCGTAGAGTGCACGCCACACCGGCTGAAGATCGTCCAACCGGTCCTCTGGGACTGGGACGACGGCAAGCTCGGTCACGCGGGGAGGATCGCAGAAGTTGAGGCATTGCGGCCCTATGGAATAATCGCCGTCGTGGCAGAGCAGGTCCCGGCGGTATGTGACGTACTCGATGCGATCGAGCGTCGCCGCTGGGGGCGCTTGGCTGGGTTGCTGCATCCCGAGATCCATTGGACGACGGTGGCTGAAGAGGATCTGCACGGTCCGCGCGAGGTGATCGCGCGGCTCTCGAGTGACCCGCCGCCCGCTCCACCCTCGTTCCACGAGCTTCGTGACGGGCTGATTTACCGCTGGATCGACTGTCCCGGCTGATCGAGGCGATCCGAGCGAAAGGCGGGTGGCGCCCACAGCGCGCGCTGAACAGGATCGCCACCGTGAGGGCCCGCGAGCCCGGTCATCCAGCGCGTAGCAAGCCTATGATCCGCCACCGACAGCCCCCTCCTCTCAGACCTGTTCCAAGGGGCGAACGGTATCGCGACCCTCCCGAGGTTGGGTGACCAGTGTGAGGCAGCTTCGCTCAGAGAGGTTGGACCGTTACCCGAGAATCGGCGTGCATCTGGGCGAGAAGCAAGCCGCGTACTTCGCAGCGCAACGGCAGGGCGTTCCCCATCGCCTCTTCGACCTGCCCGGTGGTCCCTTCGCGGGACCCGCGACACACCGTCAGGTGGATGCGCCACTGCTCATCGACCCCATCCGGTACACCGACCGCTTTGAGGATGCTTGCCCGCCAGCGCAGCAGTGCGTGATCGTCCTTGCAGAACAGGCAGATCGCGCCGCCGAGAGTCCCGACGGACTCGAGGGTGTACCGCTCGCCAGCGATAGCCGCGCTCAGGTCCCGGAGTGCTTGGGGAGGAAGACGTACAGCCAGTGGCCATGGCCCCGCGATCGTCATGTGCGCCGGAACGCCGTGCGCGCTTGACCAGTCGCCGTCTCGCCGGAACGGCTCCACCAGCGCCTCCGCCTCTGCCACGGGTATCAAGATCGACTGGAAGCGAGGCATCCCGACGCACCCAATACCACTACTCAGGCCGCGGGGGACTGCTGTGGCGGAGGGGTTGGCGTCGGGATGCGTAGCCGTGGTCTGGCGAGGTCATCGGTGTCGACGATGAGTGCCGGGTGACCCAAATCATCGCGGCACACCAGGCTCGCGATCTCCCCGACGGCTCTGACGCGGCCCTCCATCACAATCTGGCCGGGCTCACCCGGGACGCACTCGTGCGGCGGCGATCCGGCGTTCGAGATTGGCACGAACCTCCGGCCACTCCTCGTCGGTCACGCTGTAGTACGCGGAGTCGCGCACACCCACGTTCGGCGTCAGCATGTGCCTGCGGAAGATCCCCTCGAAGTGGGCGGGCAACGCCGAGAGCGCGGCGCGGGAGCGCTCGTTGCGAGCGTCAGTCTTGAACTCCACCCGCATGCACCCCAGCCGCTCGAAAGCGTGCCCCAACATCAGCAGCTTCGCCTCCGCGTTGGCACCCGTGCGCCACATCGAGGGCACCAGCCAGGTCGCGCCGACCTCAAGACCACGATGCTCCGGGCGCAACGCGAGAAAGCGCGTGCTGCCGATCACCTCGCCGCTTGAGCGAGCGACCGTGACGAGCACGCACTCGCTGCCAGCCTCACTCGACGCCAGGCTCGCCGCGAACCACGAGTCGAAGAACTCGCGGCTCTCGCCGACCGGCGTCGTCCACGCCCATATCTCCGGTTGCTGGGACGCCGCCCACAACCCCTCCTCGTGAGCGGCCTGGAGTGGCTCCAGCTCTACGATTTCGCCTTCGAGGCGTCTGGCCAACCCATCCCACATCTCGCCCGGCAGCCTACCGGCCGCGTTTGCCGATCAGCTCGTACCATGATCTGGCATGGGTTTGTTGCCCGACTATTCGCGCCAAGCGAGGACGTATGACCGTACCCGCGCAGCGAGCCCGTCGGTTCTCGTCCCACTGTGCGCGGCTTTGCAGGGAGCGCCAGGGCCTCGCCTTGCCGACATCGGCGGAGGCACGGGCAACTATGCCCTCGCCCTCAAGGAGCGAGGCTGGGATCCCGTGGTGATCGATCGCTCACCCGAGATGCTCACCCGCGCCCGCGAGAAGGGGCTCGTGACGATAACCGCAGACGCGCAGCACCTACCACTCGCCGACGAGAGCTTCGACGCGGTGATGCTCGTATCGATGCTCCACCACGTCGATGACCAGACATCCGTGTTGGCCGAGGCCAAACGGATTCTGCGACGCGGGGGACAGCTAGCGCTGATGGTCTATACGCGCGAGGACATTGAGGATCTCTGGCTCCGGGACCTCTTCCCCTCGACACGGGCATGGATGCACAGCACCCACCTGGCGCTCACGCACCTGCTCGCGCTGCTACCGGGCGCGCAGCGCCACCCCGTAGTCTTCAGCGACCTCCACGACGCCTCGCTTGCCGCGCTGGCCTCACACCCCGAGAAGCTGCTCGACGAGCACTGGCGAGCGCAGACCAGCTACTTCGAGCGTCTGCAGCGCGAGCATCCACACGAGCTGAACACGGGCCTACAACGCCTCGCACACCAGATCGCAGACGGAGGAGCACCAGCCCGACCAGGCCGCGCATCCATCCTGGCATGGCAGAAGGCCGACTAACGCTCCCACGCAGATTGACCCACCAGGGCGACGCACGTCGTCAGTGGGCTGGCTCTGGGCGGCGCGGGGCGTGGTGGCGCATCAGGCGGTTCATCGCTCTGCGGCGCACGGCCTCCGGGCTCAGGCGCATCAGCAGGTCGCGGGTGCCGGTGTGGGTTGAGAGCGCCAGGCGGGCGAAGCGCGAGGACTCCTGCTGCAGCATGCGCGCTCTTGCGCGCCGCGCCGCAGCGTAGTCGGCCAGCGCGCCCGACAGCTCGCCGCCCGCGCGTAATGTGACGAGTAGCGCCTCGGCGTCCTCGATGGTCTGAGCTGCGCCCTGGCCGAGGTTGGGCTCCATTGCGTGGGCGGCGTCGCCGAGCAGCGCCACTGTCCCGCGCGTCCATGTGGGGAGCACGCCCAGGCGTAGGATGCGGTTGACGAGCACCCTCTCGGGTGGAGTGGCGGCGATTTGGGCGGGGGTCGGTGCGGGCCAGCGCTCGGCGTCGAGGGCGGCGAGCGGGGCACGCCCGTCGATGAGTGTGCTCGGGGCCTCGTAGAACCAGTAGGAGCGTCCGGCGGGGAGCGCCGCCCCACCGACAATCTCGCCGCGGCCCCACACCTCGAATGTCTCCCCGCGCCCGATGTCGTGGTCGGCGATGCCGCGGACGACCGTGTAGCCGCTGTCGAGTGGCCGGGCGCCCGGACAGACGTGCGCACGCACGACCGAGCCGATGCCGTCCGCGCCGATCACCGCGTCGCCGTCGACCCGCTCTCCGTCCGCGAGCGTCACGCCCCGAGCGTCCACTGCGCTCACCGCCGCGCCGCAGCGGACCGCTACCCCCTCGGTGAGCACCCGGTGAAGGGCAGGCCGCTCGATGAGCAACATCGGCGCCCCCACGCGGCTCTCCAGTGCCTGAACATCCATCTCCGACAGCGTGCGCGCAGTGGCACCGCGCAACACTGTGCGTCTTGCAGGCACGGCGACCGCACGCACCGCCGGACCGTGCCCCAGCGCGTCCAGCGCGTGCACCGCGTTGGGCCAGAGCAGCAGCCCAGCGCCGACCGGGGTGCCGGCCGGGAAGCGCTCAAGCACCACCGGCTCGTGGCCTGCCAGGGCCACGGCCCGTGCGGCGCACAGGCCACCGATCCCGGCACCAACGATCACGACCCGTTGCATCCCTTGCAGCATAAAGTTAAGGCCAGCGCAGCGAAATCCCCGTCGTATCGAATCTGTTGGCGGGCGCGCTAGTTTTGGGAGATGGCCGAGGCTCTGGCGTTTCGCGAGATCGCTCACGATGACATCGACGAGCTTGCTGCCCTGGTCGCTGATGCGTTCGTTGGCTATCGCGCGTTCGCACCGGCTGGCTGGCAGCCTCCGCCGGCGAGCGAGCAGGCCCGCGGGCTGCAGGACTGGATCGGGGACCCGGGTTTCTGGGGAGAGCTTGCTCAAGAGGAGCAAACGCTCGTCGGGCACGCGACGTTCATCCCGGCCGCACGCCACTCCTTTCGGGCGGCACCAGACCAGTCCCTTGCCCATCTCGGTCATCTCTTCGTCAAGCCACCGTATTGGGGTTCGGGTGTCGCGACGCAGCTGCTCAACCACGCTACGAGCGCTGCCGCCAATCGCGGATTCACAGCCATGCGCCTGTTCGTCCCCACCGGCCAAGCACGCGCCCGGCGCTTCTACGCGCGCGAGGGCTTCGTCGTGGTCGGTGAGCCGTTTGAATTTGGGCTCGGTCTGCCCGTGCTCGAATATCAGCGCTCGCTCACACAGCCTTCTTATCGCGATGTCCACCTCGGCTGGGGCGGAGAGATCGAATAGGCGAGCCGGGCCGGGCGCTCACGAGGCGGCACACCGCGAGCCTGCCGAGGGTAACAGCGACCTCACGGGAGCCGTCGCTGGGCTGCAATGACCGCGTCCTCGAGCACTACAACGACGAACTTTCTGGCCCCAGGGTGTTGCCCGGGGGGTCCTCGCGACGTTCGACCGCTCGCCAGCAGGGCAAATGGTTCGCATTGAGTCTGGACGACTCCAGCCCGGACTCATTTCGAACTATGTCGTGTTAATGCGACTGGGATCTCTGTGCTATGAGGTGGACGTGCTGCCCGAGCGAAGCGAACGGCTCAACTTGCCGCAGAGCCTTCTCGACCTCGAGCAACTCGTCGAGATGCTCCTCTATCAGCGACTCGTCATGGACGTGGTCATGGAAGATGCGAATGCCGGCCTTTGAGCTCACCCGCAGACCAAGTTGGAGAATCCATCCTGCCACGGTGTCCGCGTCAAAGGGCGTCGCGCCCTCCCCCCAGCCCTGTCGAGTGGGATCCGCATCGCGTTCGTGAAGCGCCGCGGCGAACCTGCCACTCAGGACCGTCTTCATGAGCGCGGCATTGCGGTTGTAGAACATCAGCGACAAGTATCCATTGGGCTTTAGCAATGCCACCAGCTTGCCCACAGCATCCTTCGGGTCAGCAAGCCACTCGAGCACCGCGTGGCAGGTGATTACGTCAAAGCACTCGCCATCGAGCGCAGCCCGAAGCTCTTGGATGCTGGCATGCACAGTCCTAACCTCACCTGCCGGCTCCGCCGCGTCGACTGCTGCCTGAGCGCGATCGAGCATCTCGCGGGAGGAATCGCACAACACGACCCTGTGACCAAGCTGGGCAAATCGCAGCGCGATATGTCCCGCACCGCCACCTGCGTCAAGGATGCGAAGACCATCGCCCGAAAGGCCCGGAACGCTGCCGAGCAGATCCTCCCAAAGTACGCCCAAGCGAACACGTCCCTTGGAGGAGCCGTAGATGTCCCTCTCGAAAGCAGCGGCGATGCCGTCGAAGCTCACATCTTTTCTCAACTGCGCGTCCTTGCTCACCGCTCCAACGATAACGACCCCCGCGCCGACCACCCCCCGGCGAGACCCACGACGGCGAGGCGCGCCGGAGCATCGTCGAGTCGTTCGGGCGTGTCGCCTTCACGGCTAACCCGGACTTCACCTATCAGACTTCACCTACACTTGTTTTCGCGACCAGAGGTGTCGACGGCGGACACCACGAGGATCACGAATGCGCTACGAAGTCGGGGGACTTGCCCGACTATGCTCCTGGTCGACGGCCCCGATGATTGGGACGGTCTCCGGCGCTCTTGCCGAGAACTCGAGAACGAGCACGATCCGCGCGATGCCAGCATTCCAGGGATTCCCACTCGACGCGATCGAGTTCCTGCGCGAACTGGAGGCCAACAACGACCGCGACTGGTTCAAGGCCAACCGAGCCCGCTACGACGAGCGCCTCATCGCTCCCGTCAGGGCACTCGGCGAGGACTTAGCAGATCTGGGCGGCGCGCACCTCTTCCGTCCCTGGAACGACACGCGCTTCCGTCCTGGCCCCCCGATCAAGGAGCACGTCGGCCTGGCGATCGGGTACGAGGGTGCAGGCGGGTTTTACGTCGAGCTCTCACTCGACGGGCTGCTGGTCGCGGCGGGACTGCACAACCCCGCCCCCGACCAGGTCGACCGTCTGCGCCGAGCCGTGGATGCTGGGCGTACTGCGGCGCCGCTCACGCGAGCAATCACCCGTGCACAGGACGCGGGCCTTGAGCTGAACGGCCCCGACCTCGTGCGCGCGCCGCGTGGATATCCGGCTGACCACCCCCGCGCCGAGCTCCTGCGGCGACGGCGCCTCACGGTCGCCTACCGTCATGAGATCGGCCCATGGCTGCACAAGCCCAGAGCGGGCGCCCGCATCCGCGACGAGCTCCAGGCCGCCGCTCCACTGGTGCAATGGGTGCGCGAGCACGTAGGCGTCAGCCGACCGACCCGCTGAGGCAGGCGACTGGAGTCAACGGGCTTCGAGCGGCCCTGCGGCGCTAGGATTCAGGACTCGCCGACGTTACGAGGAAAGTGGCCCCCCGAGGCGTTTTCCCTGCAAAATCGTGATGTTGGTGTGTTCGGCGCGTCGTTTGTGGGGTGCTTTCTCCGCAGCGATACCGCGCTTTCCCGATTCTGATCGGAGGTCCACGGAGCGGCTGATCTGGACAGCGGTCGAGATGATGCTCATGCGAGCGCTCAAGGATCGAGCCCGCCCGCCTCGGCGACGAGGGGTGGCCGATGGCTAGACCGTGGCCGAAACGCTCGGCGTGGCCCTACCGGTGCAAGAGCGGGCGCAAGTCCTACACCGTCGGCTTCTATGACCACGACAGGCACGAGCGCTGCCGGACGTTCCCGTCGGTCCGCCACGCCCGCGCCTGGATGGACGACTACGTCACGGCCGAGCGCCGCGGCCGGGAGAGCCTGCGGCGGTTCCTGCTTGACCTCGACGCCAAGGAGGCCAACGAGCGGGAGGGTCGGAGCATCGGGGCGGTGCTGGAGCTCTACCTGCACGTCAACGCCCACCCGCGCAACGAGGGCGGGCTCGCACCGACCACCTACGAGCGCTACGAGTCGATCGTCAACCACCATCTCCTGGGCAAGCCGCGTCGCCGGCCCAAGGACGGAACGCTGGCACCCAAACGCTACGCGGTGGCCGTGGCGGCAGTGCCCGCGGTGAGCTTCAACGGGCCGCAGGCGCCGCGGGCGTGGCGCGAGCAGATGGTACGTGAAGGCGTCTCCAAAGCGACACGCGGGCACGCGTGGCGTGTGCTTTCGGCCGCCCTGAGCTGGGCCGTCGCGTCGAACCTGGTGCCAGAGATCGAAATCAACGGGTGCGGCCTGGCGAGCGAGCCGCGCGGGAACAGGCGCCGCTCGCTGCGCGCCGGGGGCACCGGGTACACCCCTGCGGCCCGCCGTAGCGGGCCACTGGTCGCGAGCTGGGCGCTCTCCCCGCAGGCCGTGGAGGCCATCCGCACGCAGATGCTCGCACGGATCGACGGCCGGCGCAAGATCCTCGCGCAGCGCGACGCGATGATCGTGAGCCTGCAATACGGGCTCGCCGCGCGCAACCAGGAGGTCTGGGGGCTTCGCTGGATGTCGCTCGCCGGCGAGTTCGCATGGGTGCTCGAGGTCCTCTCCTGCGGGCAACTGGACGAATGGGGCAAAACTGCGCACAGCACCCAGCGACGCTCTCTCATGCCGAGCCTCCTGCGTGAGGATCTGGCCGACTGGCGGGCAGCGCTGCAACGCGCAGGGCACCCCGCCCGCGAGCTCGACTTCATCATCCCCGGGGATCTTGCCGGTGCTCAGCACGGAACGCGCGACCCCGCGCAGCGGCGCCTGCCACTTCAGCGAAAGCCAGGCCCGCGCGTGGGGCGCCCGCTTCTTCACCCCAGCCGTCACGCAAGCCGCGCAACACCCCGAGTTCTTCCCGATCCTCGGCGCAACGCCCTACTCGCTGCGCCGCGGCGGCATCTCACTGCGCCTACGCGCCGAAGACCCACAGACCGTCGCCAGCGAGTGCGGCACAAGCCTGAAGATGCTCAGCGACCACTACGCATTCGCAATCGACGACCTACGCCAACACGGACCACGACCCCCCGACATCGAGTGGCGCGCCGCCCGCGCCGCGCAAGCAGACCACCGCGCGCGTGAGCAAGCCGAGCTCAACGCCACAGACCACGAAGGCGAGCGGCATCGGGGAAAGCTCTTCGCCTGGCTCCCTTCCCGCAGGCGGCCCCTCAGGCGTCGTAACAATGCCTGTGAGTTCTGAAGCTCCCGCCCGGAGGGACTCGCGGAAGCGCTGGCCGCATGGATGAACATGAGCACCGCCTCATGGCGCCTAGACTTGCCTCGACGATGGATCGGCGAGCGCGTTGCGTCCCAAGTGTGTGTTCGACTCGCGAGGGTGACGTCGCGACATGAACAGTCCCCCGAATCCGACGTGGGTCTACCACATCACTCACGTCAATAACCTGGCCTCGATACTCAACGACGACGGACTCTTGTCAGACATCGAGATGCTCGCGCGCGGTGGCCCTCGAGTCGCCATCGGCATGAGCGAGATCAAGGAGAACCGCATGCGGCTCCCTGTGAAATGTCACGAGAACGACACGGTTGGCGAATACGTCCCGTTCTATTTCTGCCCACGCTCGATCATGCTTTACCTGCTCCATATGGCCAACCATCCTGGGCTGACCTACCGGGGCGGACAGGACCCGATTATCCATCTTGAGTTCAACCTCAAGAGAATGGTGGAGTGGGTGACGGGCTCCGGTAGCCGATGGGCGTTCAGTCTCGCGAACGCGGGCGCAACATACGCGCCGTTCAGGAGCAGCCTGGCTCAGCTCAGCGAACTCAATTGGACTGCTGTTCTGGCTACGGACTTCCGCAATCCCGACATCAAGGAGGGCAAGCAGGCCGAGTTCCTCGTCCGGCGATTCGTCCCGTGGAGCCTGGTTGAGCGCATCGGCGTCAGGTCCGAGCAAGTCCAGGCCCGGGTGCTCACGGCGCTCGCGGCCGCCACCCACCAGTCGCCCGTCGATGTCCTCCCCCAATGGTACTTTTAGATCGATCATGATCGAGTACACGCAGGGCGACATCCTCCAGGCCGAAGCCGAGGCTCTGGTCAACACGGTCAACTGCGTCGGCGTCATGGGCCGCGGCATCGCGCTCCACTTCAAGCACGCCTACCCTGCCAACTTCAAGGCCTACGCTGCCGCCTGCAAGCGAGGGGACGTCCAGCCTGGGCGGATGTTCGTGTATGACACCGAGATGCCCGCGCCACGCTGGATCGTCAACTTCCCCACGAAGCGACATTGGCGAAGCAAGAGCCGCATCGAAGACATCGAGTCCGGGATGGATGCGCTCGTGGATGAGCTACGAACTCGCGGTATCAGCTCGGTTGCGATCCCTCCGCTCGGCAGCGGGCTTGGGGGGCTCGCTTGGCGCGATGTGCGACCGGTCATCGCGAGCGCGTTGGCCAATCTCCCCGATGTGCGAGCGATCGTGTATGAGCCAGGCGGACACCCTCAGGGCACGGCAGCGACCGCCGCGCCGAAGATGACCGCTGGGCGCGCCGCGCTGGTCGGTCTAATCAGGCGCTACCTCACGGGAATGATGGATACGTCGATCAGCCTGCCTCGAGGTCCACAAGCTGATGTACTTCCTACAGGCCTCCGGTGAGCCGCTCAAACTGCGGTATGTGAAGGCTCCCTACGGTCCGTACGCCGAGAATCTCCGGCACGTACTCCAAGCCATCAATGGACATCTGATCGCTGGCTACACAGCTGGTGGAGATGCGCCGACCGAGCAGATGATGCTACTGCCCGGCGCCGTCGAGAAGGCAGGTGCGTTCCTGGCTGAACACCCGGAGACGAGCAAACGATTCGATCGTGTTGGAAAACTGGTCGAGGGCTTCGAGACTCCATTCGGGCTGGAGTTGCTCGCAACCGCGCACTGGGTGGCGGACAACGAGAACGCGCGCACCGATCAAGCGATCGCCAAAGCGTTTTACGCCTGGAACCCAAGGAAGGCGCAATTCACGCCTGAACAGATCGAGATCGCTGTCGGCCGGCTTCGCGCCGATGGTTGGGTATAGGCGACAAATACAGTAATGAAGGGCAGGGTGAGTCTGAATCCGAGGCCGGGTAAAGTCCAGGTCCGGCGGCATGTGCAGGCTCGGGTAACCGGTGATGCCCATAGGGCCACATGGCCGGCTTCGGCCGGGAGGACCTGCGCCGCGACGGCCCCGCAACGCCGAGGCCGAGCGCGAGGCGGCCCGGCGAGCCGTGGGCGGACGGCTGCTACTCGCCGCATGAGATGCGGCGGCCTGGCTAAACTCACGCGGGACTTTCGTAAGCTCAGGCACCTCCGCCTACAAGGCCACGTGGGCAGCCATCCAAATCAGTCTGCACACACACGAATGACTCAACTCCGCGCCGTCCTGCGACTCGATATCGGTGAGCTCTTGGTTCAGACTCACGAGCTTGGGCGTGAGTATGAGTTGAGCGTCGATCCCCCAGTGCGCCTTCTTCTTCCGGAGGCTCCGACCCAAGATGAGCCCCAGGGAGAAGATTTCGGTGGGGGAGGCATCGGTATCTACGGAGACCTGCCTGCATTGTTGAGTGTCCGTATCGTCCAGATGACGGTCGATCTGGAGGACGACCTCAGTGCTGCCGATTTCGCAGACGGCAACACCGACGCGTGGCCGAGAGAGCGTTTCTACGACGTGGTTAACCAAGCAGAGACGTCGGCACTGAATTCTTACAAGCTCCTCCGAGCCTGGGCTCGGGTCGGCGGCACACAGCAGCGCGGCGCAGCCTATGAAGAACCAGAGATTCTGGGCGTAGAGCTTCTAGATCTCGATGCGGAGGTTCAGCTCCCATTGGCCATGGGCGGAGCGGCAAGCGCTGTTGCCCGCACCCTCGGACGAGGTGAGCGCGAACAGTTGCACTCGCTGACGACGACCGTCCTCTTCGTGCAGTCTGGCGATACTCCACCGTTGGCCGAGGTGCTACTTGCTGATGCACGCGCTCTCCCGGTCTTGCCAGGTGCGTCAGATCCCCTTCGCGACCTGCTGCTGTGCGCAATCGCATGTGAGGTGAAGGTTAAGACTCGGCTTTTGGAGCTTGCAACGCCCGAGCGTGCACCTCTGATAGAGATCATTATTGCGAACCCTCGTGAAGTCGTCCAAAGCGTGCCACAGTTGCTCCACAAGACTTGCCGGGCCATCACGGGGCGGTCTCTTAACCACGATGACCCAGAGCTATATCAAGCTGTCGAGCGTCTCTTCAAGCGTCGCAATGACATAGCCCACCGCGGCAAGCTGACCACGGCGGAGCAGGATGACAACCCTGAGAACACCGCAACCCATCTCTTTGCTTGGCTTGATGCGCTGGAAGCAGCCTGAGCGTCGCACTCGTCATGTGACAAGCCGAGCCGATCTGGATCGCCCACGCCTCTTCCGCTCTGGAAAAGACACGCGCTTTCGTCCTGGTCCCCGATCAAGGAGCATGTCGACGCACCGCCCGGCCACTCACGCGAGCGATCACACATGCGCAGGACGTGTGCCTTGAGCTGAACTGACCGGACCTCGTGCGCGCACCGCGTGGCTACCGGCCGAGCACCCCCGCGTGGAGATCCTGTGGCGGCGCAGCCTCACGGTCGCCCGCCGTCACAAGATCGGCCCGTGGCTGCACAAGCCCAGGGCGGGCGCTCGCATCCGCGAGGAACCGAGGCCGCGGCACCACTGGTGCGCTGGCTGCGCGAGCACGTAGGCATCACTCAGCGGGCCGCCACACCGACCCGCTGAGAGCAGGCGCCTGAGTCAACGGACTTCGTGCGATACGGAGCCCTACAGCGCTAGGATTCAGGGCTCGACATTGGACAGCCCAAGTGATCGTCGATGCTCACGCGGCGTAACCCGCCGCGAGCTGAACCTGAGCTGCTCCCACGGGCTGCAGCTGTCCGGTGGCTGCTCGCAGCCAGTCTCCGTAGCCTATGCGCCGTGCGTAGGAGCTGAGTGCCTGCTGATTGATCCCCCGGTCGCTCATCGCGCGCAGCAGGCGCCCCAGCTCGCCGTAGTCAAACGGCGCGTCGCTGCGGCGCGTCTCACGCAGCAGATCCACCCACGCCTTCTCCGGAGTGGCCACAGCACCGCGTACCAGCGTGCGGCGCGCGACGACAGGCTGGCGGCGCAACAGCACTGTCCGGGGCATCGCCGGTCCACGCAGCGCCCCCGGCCCGGCGGCCAGAACCACGAAGCCCTGCTCGGCCAGAGCGCCAGCCACACCGTCGGCGTGAGGGGGATGGCAGCACACGAGATGCGGATACTCGAAGACGAACTGGTGGGCGAAACCCGAGAGCACGTCATAGCCGGAAAGATGCGCGTCCGCATCCAAGCGCTCGATGCCCCTCACAATCTCCTCGGCCTCTCCGGTAGGCGCATCCACGCTGGCGAGGTTGCTGTAGCGATCCCGGCTCACACGGAAGACGGTGCCCGCAGCGACGAGCTGGCTGAGCCTGCGGTGCAGGGTGCGCTCCGACAGGCCAAGCTCAGCACGCAACTCGACGACGGATGCCGCGCCACCATGCCGCGCAGCGATCTCTCGCACTGCAAGATCAACGGCGTCGGTGCCCATAGCGGAGGTTGGCAAGATGCGCATAATCTACCAGAATACTGCTCTTCCTGCCAACTGCACGCCCGCACTGGCGTACGCTGCTCGTCCACAGAGCGCAACTGTGGAGTTCGCTGGCTGGCGCTCCTGCTCTCGCGTGTGGTGTGGCCGTCAGTCCGAAGGGCTCCTGTCTCTGTTGATCCGCTGGCCGTCCATCCAACAGACTCGGGGCGATTCACTCTGAGGGCAACGAGGGCAGGGCAGCCGATCGTGGGCGGCTAGATCAGCCCGACGGGATACTGCAAGAACTGCGGACGCGTCCGAAGCGCTTGTGCAATCCAGTCGCCGATTGTGCCGGGGCGCCCACCAGGGTGCGATGGCGTAGCAGTCACTTATCCGTGGGGATTCGCCGCCGGGGAAACGCGACGCGCCAGAAGGTCATATCGGCCTTCACGGCGTTCAGGTATGCATCCTGCGGTGCGGCTAGATCGTCATAATCGAGGCGAACATTCATTCCGGCGTCGTTGTCGAGCGCATGTGCATCCCATGCCTCGTGCATGTAAGTCCCGGCGATCTCGCGCGTCCTCGTTACGAGGTGCTCGTACGCCTCGGACACGCTGACCGATTCGGTGCTGATCTGCGCACGGTAGTTGTTCAGTGCTTCCTGCACGCCGTGAAGCGCACTGGAGATCCGAAGGCGTTCTTCGCCCCCGATCTCAGGATGATCGACGGTGGGAGCACGTCGCCGCCGGATCACGAACGGAAACTCCTGGTACGACACGACAGCCGAGTAGGCGTCGGCGTAGAGCTTCTGCAGCCGGGTACGCTCCGTGCGCACGCCATTGACGAACCAGGTGAGGACCCCGGCCGCCGCAGTGGCCGCGCCGACGATGACCGGGATGATCGTCCAGGCATCCGCGGCGACGATCACGCTGCTTCCTTTGCTTCGCCCTCAGCGTGGGGTGCCTCGGACCCCAGCCATTCGTCGTAGCGGCGCCAGAACTCCTCCTTGAAGAGATGCACCTGCGCGTACCGGATGAGGCCGAGCAAGCCCTCCTCTGGCTGCCATGCCAGATCCTGCCCATCTTCGGGGTACCAGATGCACAGGGTGTGATCGTCGTAGCGGTGCGGCGACGAGGTCGGCCCGTCCGCCGTCACGGACCGCACGGACGGCCGGATCCAGTTCATCAACGTGATCTTGATCTTCCGACACTGATTGAACTCGGGTACGGTCACGTCCAGTGTGTAGACGACGGCGCCCTTGATCCCGTTGCCCGTCCTCGACACCCGCAGCGACCGGAACGCTTGGCGAGCGTTCCCGTCGAAGCGGAGCCGGTAGCGGAAGTCGTCGTACCAGCCTCCGGGCTTCGCCCGCCTCATCGCCCGAACGCTCGCACCGGCTTGAGCTCTGCTGCGCCCGACCCGAAGCCCGCGGCGATCAGAGCGTTCCTACGTAGCCTGAGCGCATCCCCGAGGCTGCGGATGGCGGCCCCGGGCTCCACGTAATCGGGGAAGACCTCGGAGAGGGCGGTTTCGGCCGCCTCAAGGCCGTCGGCATCTACTGCCCGGGCGACCACCTCGCCGAGTTCCCGCAGCCGTGCGACGGCTGTTATGCACGTCACGTCGTCAGGAAGCTTGATGGGATCGGAGACGCCCGCGGGGTCCGGCGTGGGGCCGGAGGCCAAGGCATCTGCGCTGTTGAGGAGCAGGTCACGCAGGCTCTCCGCGATCGTGCGGTCCGCGTCCACGTGTTCCAGGGCAAGCGCCTCGAGGTTGAACGAGGCAATGACGGGTGTCGAGTCCTGCTTTACTGCCGCCTTCGCCAAGCGGATCACTCTCGCCCTATGGACTCGTGTCTTGGTGTCCGGGCCGTTGAGCAGAGCCGTATGCTCCTCGGGATCAGAAGCGTCCCAATCGCCAGCCTCTGTGTTCGGGATCCAGCGCCCGTCGCCGTCGGCTCTGGTGAGGGCAACGATGAGGTCCACGCTGGGGTCTTGCTCGTCGTCGATCGGCTCGTTGAACTCGATCAGGATCGCGCGCTTGCATACCTCGAATGTTGCTTCGGGGTACACCTCCTGCACACCCACGAGGACATGGACGGCCACGTTCCACACGATGTTGTTGGGGGGTTCGTCATCGCCGTCAGGCCCCAGCCCCGGGTACGTACGCCGATCGAGGACCAAGCCACAGTCGGCGTCCGACACCGGCCTGTTGACAGTGCCATGCGCGACGCTGCCAGAGTCGAAGGTCTTCAGTGCCCCCGGAAAGCTCCGCGCGTGGCGCTTAACGAGGTTCCGCCTAGCCTTCGTCTCGAAGAGGACATCGTCGTCCACGGCGATCTGCTCGCGGACGTCTGTCAGCACCTGCCCTGCGTAGTCGACCGTTGTGGTCGCCATATCAACCTCCTGGATCCAGTGAACATTGCTGGTGAGGGCTCCTTATGCGACTGGGCATCACTCCGGTCGAGAAACCTCACACTTCATGGTCGCACGAGGGCCGGACGCACTACGGGCATCGCGGGTAGCGAGTCGAGCACCCGCCGGACCAGGATGATGAGGCCCGGTCCGACGGGGCCAGGCATGTTCATTGGGAAGCGATACGGCAGATACGACGATCGGAGTTGTATACGACTGCGACGACGGACCACCGCCTCCGCTGGGCCGTGGATACGAGACGCACCGCCGCGCCGCTCACGCGAGCGCGGGACGTGGGATTGGGGATAAGTGCCCCCGACCTCGTGCGCGCCCCGCGTGGCTACCCGGCCGACCACCCCCGCGCCGAGTTCCTGCGGCGACGCCGCCTCACGGTCGCCCGCCGTCACGAAATCGGCCTATGGCTGCACAAACCAAGCGCAGGCACCCGCATTACGCAAGGAACTCCAGGCCGCCGCCCCGCTCGTGCGCTGGCTGCGCGAGCACGTAGGCGTCACCCAGCTTGCCACGCCGACCCGCTGAAAGCAGGTGCCTGCCTCAACGGGCTTCGTGCGACCCTCGGACCCGCAGCGCTAGGATTCAGGCCTCGCCGACGTAGCTCAGCTGGTAGAGCGCGCCCCTCGTAAGGGCGAGGTCGCCGGTTCGACCCCGGCCGTCGGCTCTGCCGCAAAACGCCCTAGCTTTACCGCCACGTCACCGCAAATCGGTATAGTTTTTTGCAGCTATTGTCCGCTGCTGTCCGCAACGCGACAACCCAAAACCACCTGCTAAGGAGCAGAAAATGGCACCCTGCCTAGAGATGGGGCGCCTCGTGGGGGCTCGGTTACGAGTGAAGTGCTCTACCAGCTGAGCTACGTCGGCGCAATACCTGCTCATGAGGTCGAGAGCAGTGGCATCGCGTCAAGCTTAGCGATAGGGTGCGGACAGCAGGCTGACCGGACTGGGCGCATGGCGGCGGTAGCGCGCAAAGCCAGGCTCCCTTCTCCGCGAGGCGCCTCCCCTTGCCGCCGTTCACAGGAGGGCCGCGGTGCGCGTTGACGTTGATGGTGTGGGCATCGAGTATGAGGTCACGGGCGAGGGCAGCCCGGTGGTGTTGCTGCACGGCTTTCCCGACTCCGGGCGGCTGTGGCGCCATCAGGTGCCGGCGCTGGCAGAGGCGGGGTTCAAGGTCATCGTCCCCGACCTGCGCGGCTACGGCCGCTCGGACAAGCCGGCGGAGGTGCAGGCCTATGCGCTGCCCCTGCTGGCCGGCGACGTGCTGGCGGTGATGAGCGACGCCGGTGTGGAGCGGGCTCATGTGGTGGGGCACGACTGGGGCGCGGCGCTCGCGTGGGGGCTGGGCGCGCTGGCCGGCGATCGGGTCGACCATCTCGTCGCGCTCTCCGTGGGGCATCCGGCGACGTTCAGGGCAGAGGGCTTTGCGCAGCACGAAAAGTCCTGGTACATGCTCCTCTTCCAGTTCGCCGAAGTAGCCGAGCAGTGGCTCTCGGCAAACGACTGGGCCAACTTCCGAGCGTGGGCACACCACCCCGACGCCGACGCGGCGATCGCCGCTCTGGAGGCGAACGGATCGCTCACGCCGGGGCTCAACTACTACCGCGCGAACATACCGCCGGAGTCCTACCTGCAGGCGGGCTTGGAGCTGCCGCCGATCCAGTCCCCGACGATGGGGGTGTGGAGCTCAGGCGACATCGCCCTCACCGAGGCGCAGATGACCAACTCGGCAAGGTCCGTGGCCGGTCCGTGGCGCTACGAGCGCCTCGACGGCCCGGGACACTGGATGCAGCTGCAGGCGCCCGCTGAGGTGAACCGGCTGCTGGTGGAGTTCCTGCCCTCATGAGGCCCCTCGTGCCTGCTGACCACGCGAGGGGGCGCTGAGCCGCATGGCCCGGATCGTAGTTTTGGGCGGCGGGGTGTGCGGGCTGTCCTGCGCGCTGCTCTTGGCGCGCGACGGGCACGCCGTCACGGTGCTCGAGCGCGACCCGGCTCCGGTGCCCGAGTCTGTCGATGAGGCGTGGGATACGTGGTCGCGCGATGGCGTAACCCAGTTCCGCATGGCCCACTTCCTGCAGCCCGCTGGCCGCGTGATGCTGGAGGAGACGCTGCCCGACGTCTTTGAGGGGCTCGTCGCGGCGGGCGCTGCGCGCCTGGATCTGCTCGGGCTGATGCCACCCCCCTTGGCTGAGGCCGGCCCACGCGAGGGCGATGAGCGGTTCGTCGCGTATACCGCCCGGCGCCCAGTCTTCGAGCAGGTCCTGGGCAAAGCGGCAGAGGGCGAGCGCGGCGTCGAGGTGCGTCGGGGTGCGGCTGTGAAGGAGCTGGTTATGCAGCTCGGCGTCGGGATACCGCACGTGAGCGGCGTGCGGCTCGACTCGGGCGAGACGCTGCACGCCGACCTCGTGGTGGACGCGATGGGCCGGCGCTCGCAGCTGCCGCGCTGGTGCGCCGACGCGAACATCGGACCCCTGCACGAGGAGTCCGAGGATTCCGGGTTCATCTACTACGGCCGCTACTTCCGCTCGGCGGACGGGACGACGCCGCAGCCCATCGGCCCCCTGCTCGCGCCGCTCGGCACCTTCTCGCTGCTGACCCTCCCTGCGGATAACGGCACGTGGGCGGTTGCCGCCGCCACCTCCAGCGGAGACCAGGCACTGAAGCGGCTGCGCGACCCCGACCTGTGGAGATCCGTCGTGGAGGCCTGCCCGCTGCACGCGCACTGGCTCGAGGGCGAGCCGATCAGCCACCTGATATCGATGGGCGGCTTGATCGACCGCTACCGCCGTCCGCTGCACGAGGGGCGACCGCTCTTCACCGGCCTCGCGCTGCTGGGCGACGCCTGGGCGTGCACGAACCCCTCGCTCGGTCGCGGGATGGCGCTCGGGCTGCTGCACGCGCAGTGTCTGCGCGAGGTCGTCGGCGCGCACCTGGAGGATCCGTTGGAGTTCGCGCAGGCGTGGGACGCGGCCACCGAGGCGCAGCTGACCCCCTGGTATCGGGAGACGGTGGCGGAGGATCGCGGCCGGCTGCGCGAAATCGAGGCGCTGCGCGAAGGCCTGGAGCCGCCACAGCCGAGCGACCCCTTGCTGGCCCTGCGCGGAGCGCTGCTCGCGGCGGTACCGCACGACCCCGACCTCTTCAGGGCCTTCCTGGAATCCCGCGGCTGCTTCACGCCGCTCGGCGAGACCTTCGCCCGGCCCGGCGTGCCCGAGCGAATCCTCGAGCTGGCCGCCGAACATGAGCGCTTCCCGATGCCGGGCCCCGACCGCGAGCAGCTGCTGGCGCTGCTCGGCTGATTCAAGGCCACAGCGCACTACGACAGCGGCCGCCCGGGAGTCGGCAGCTGGGACTGCAGGGTCAGAGCCCCGCCAGCGCCTCCAGCAGCGAGTCCCCGTGCTTCTCGCAGAACGCCGGCCCGATGCCGCGGATCGCCAGCAGCCCCTCGCGGCTTGAGGGCCGCTCGCGCAAGATCTCTTCGAGCACCGCGTTGGAGGCGACCGTGAAGGCGGGCTTGCCCTCGGCCCGGCCCCACCGCCACGTTCTCAGCTTCTCGTACCGGGCCTCGTCCACGGGCTGCAGCGGGGCGGCTTCGGCGGGCGAGCCCTGCGCCTGCCGCCTGGCCGACGGGCGCCGCGCCGTGCTCCCCACCCCCCGCGCCAGCGCCGCAACCAGCTCCCTGTCCACCTCGCACACGTCGCAGCAGCGCCCGCTCGGCGCGCCCGCCTCGTGGTCGCCGAAATGGTCGAGGATCTGGCGGCGGCGGCACCGCTCGCCGTTGGAGATGAACCGCTCGATCGCTCTGTAGGACTCCCACCCGCGGTCCTTTGCCACCTTGATCGCTGCGTACGCCTTACGCGGGTCCCCGCGGCCGGTCAGTTTCACCTGGAGTCCCCCGCCGGCGCCCGGCTCGAGCTCCACCGCCCCCGCGCGCTCGGCGATCGACAGCAGCACCCGCTCGCGCTCGTCCATCGCCGGGCCGTCCGCGCCGGCCCAGCTGGGCGCGATCGTCAGCACCCCCTCGTGCGCGTGCGCTCGCAGCCCGCCCACGTACCCCCGCACGTCCGCCACGGTGGTGTGGCGCTCGGTGTTGAAACGGATCAGGCGGCCCAGGTCCATGCGCGCCGCCAGCAACAACGCCCGCGCGGGTTTCCCGTCGCGCCCGCCGCGCCCCGCCTCCTGGTAGTAGGCCTCCAGGCTCGTGGGCAGCGCCCAGTGGGCGACGGTGCGCACGTCCGCCTTGTCCACACCCATCCCAAACGCGTTGGTCGCCACCACCACCTCGGCCTCGCCCGTCATGAAGCTCTCTTGCGCGTCGCGGCGGGCCTGCGCGCCCATTCCAGCGTGGTAGCGCACCGTGGAGAGCCCCTTCTCGACGAGCATCGCGGCGACCTGGTCGGTGTCCTTGCGCGTGCCGCAATACACGATCGCCGGGCGCGCGTCCGGCTGGCCGAGCACGTGCAGCAGCGCCGCGCGCTTGCGCGCCACCGCGCCCTTGCCCTCCACGCTCACCACGTCGAAGGTGAGGTTCGGGCGGTCAAAGCCAGAGCGCACCGACACCCACTCGCGCAGTCCCAACCGCTCGGCCACCTCCTGCGCCACCCGCGGTGTCGCCGTCGCGGTGGCCGCCATCACCGGCGGGCGCCCGAGTGACTGGATCGCGCCGTGCAGGCGCAGGTAGTCCGGGCGGAAGTCGTGCCCCCACTCGCTCACGCAGTGCGCCTCGTCCACCACAAACAGCGCCACCCTGCGCTGGGCCAGCGCCTCGCGAAAGGTACGTGAGGCAAAGCGCTCGGGGGCCGCCAGCACCAACTGCACCTCGCCGCCTTCGATGTCGCGCAGCGCGCGCGCGTTGTGGCCCTCCTCCTGGCCCGAGGCCAGCATCGCGGCGCGCACGCCGGTGTCGCGCAACCGCTGCCACTGGTCGGCCATCAGCGCGATCAGCGGGCTCACCACCACCACCAGCCCTTGCCCGGCCAGGGCGGGGAGTTGGTAGCACAGCGACTTGCCACCTCCAGTGGGCATCACCACCAGGGTGTCCCGCCCCGCCAGCGCCCCCGCCACGGCCTCGCGCTGGCCCGGACGGAAGGCCTGCAGCCCGAAGCGCCTGAGCAGCTCCTCGGGGGTGGGCGCCGGAGGAGATCCGGTCCCCTCCCCGGGGGTGGGCGCCGGGACGCCTTGGGTTGGCGGGACCCCCTCCGGGAAGTGTGGCGTCGCTCCCGGGAGCCCGTCCCTCCGCTCCAGGGAAGTGAGCTGGTCCGCTGTCGGCGCTGTCGTTGTCGCGTTCACCCCCGCAACGCTAGAGCCAGCCCCGGTCGCTGCGCTGGATCGTGCCCCCCACTCGCCGCCCTCCCTGCCACTTCGCGGCCCGCTGGCCGCCCTTGTGGCGGCCCTTCCCTCTCCCTACCTCCTGGTGTGCCACCCCACCCTGCCCGCGCTCCTGCGTCTGCGCGGCGGGTGCAGCGCCGCGAGCGCTCGTGCCAGGCGGCGGTGCGCGCGCTCCACTTCTTCGGGCGTGAGTCGGGCGGGCAGGCGCTGCAGGTGGGAGAGCAGCATCCCCGCCGGCACCACCTGCACGCCTCGCCTGCGCGCCAGCGGGCGGTCCACCCACGCGCGCGAGTAAACGAGCAGCGGGTCCACGCGCTCGCCCGTCACCCGCTCGATCGCGCGGCGCTGGGAGAGCGCCTGGGCCAGCACCGCCCCGTGCACCCTCGCCACGCGCACCGGACCGGGGTGGCTCTTGGTCTCGACGGTGTACACCCCCGGCGGCCCCATCACGATGTGGTCCACGTTGCCGTTGCCCAGGGTGGCGTCGTGCACCACGTACCACCCCTGTGCGGCCGAGAGCTCTTCCAGCAGGCCCCCCACCCGCTCTTCGCCGGTGGCCCCGCGGTCGTGGCGGTCCACCAGCGGCAGCACGTAGCGCGAGACGATGAAGATCGCCACCAGCAGCGCCACCTCGGAGCCCAGGAAGAGAGGGTGGCGCCAGCCCTCGGTGCGTCCCAGCAGCGCCGTGGCCACCGCCAGCACCCCCAGCGTCACCAGCGTGCGCATACGCAACCGCCTGACGATGCCCCGCGCGTGCTGGCCGGGCGTGCGCGCCGTGGGGTCCTGCGCCTGGCGGCCGGCAGGGCGGGGACGACGGTCGAGGGGCATGGACACCATCTCTAACCGCATCGGCTCCACGCGGGAGCGGGCTTTAGCCGTGTGTTCGAGGCTCCCCGCCCTGTGCGTGCGGCAAGCAGGCCCATGCGCGCAGTGGCGCCGGTTCTCCCTCAAGCCACCCTCCCTGCCAGCCGACGCAAAGGGCAGAGTGTGTTTCCCCCGCGCCATCCTCTTTCCCATGTCCGAGCTACCCCCCATCCCCACCACGCCGCCCGAGGTCTCGCTGCTGCTGCGTGTCCACGCTGAGCAAAGTTGGCTGCAGCGCGAGGTGCTTCCCGTGGTGCGCGAGGTCGAGACCCGCGAGGTCCCCGAGGAGCAGCTGCCCGCCGCGCTGGCCTACCTGGAAGTGGTCTGGGCGGAGGCCGCCCGCCGCGCAGGGGACACCGACGGGGCGTGCACCTGCCTTGATTTGGCCCTACCCGGCGCCGAAGAGCCTCTGCCCCGCGGCGGCGAGGGACTGGGAGGCAAGGCGCGGCGCTACCGTGCCGCGGTCGTCTCGCTGCGCGAAGGGCTGGCGCGGCGCGTGACGTCGCTGCTTGCCCCGGGGGCGGGGTGGGTGCCCAGTAAATCCTGCAGTCTGTAGGCCAGCGCCTCCAGCGCCAGCTCCTCGGCGACGTTGACCGCGAGGCGCAGGCGCCACTGCGCGACGGCCTCCACCCCCTCGCGCAGCCGCGCGGGCTCGCGCCCGGCGCTGTCGGCGCGCAGCTCCGCGGGACGGTCCACCGCGTAGACCGCCTCGGGGGCGCCCACCGCGACGCACCACACGTCGCGCACCCACGTCTCGGCCAGGCGCAGGGCCACGTCGAGGGTGCGCGTGCGCTCGCGCCGCTCGATGCGACGCTGGGCCTCGGTGGCCTCGCGCGCGCGGCGGCGACGCTCCTTGGGGTCCCACAGCTCCTGTTCGGCCTCCCATTGCCGCTGAGATGCCTCACCGGCACGCACCCCTGCCGCGCGCGCCCTCTCCAGGAGGACGGCCCACTGGCGCTCCTCGGTCTTCCCCTGCAGTGCGCCGCGCACGAATGCCTCTGCCCCCGCGCGCACCCCCTGGCCCTCCTCGCCGAGCAGCCACGCCGCCAGCGAAGCGTCGCCGCTGGCCAGGCGCGCGCAGGCGGCCAGGTGCGCGGAGTCTGCCTGCGCACCCTCCGCCCCAGGCCCTCCCAGGCGCTCCTCGATGCGCGCGGAGGGGAGCGGGTCGAAGCGCACGTGCAGGCAGCGCGAGGCGATGGTCGGCAACACATCGGCCAGCCGGTGGGCCAACAGGACCAGGTGCACGTAGGCGGGCGGCTCCTCCAGCGTCTTCAGCAGGCGGTTGGCCACCGCGGGGGACATGGTGTGGGCGCCCTCGACCACGAACACCCGCCGGCGCGCCTCGAAGGGGGTCCGCGCGGCGCCCCCCACCACGGCCTCGTCGATGTCGCCCACCAGCATCTCCGCCGCCCCGCTCGGGGTGACCCACGTGAGGTCGGGGTGCGCGCCACGCGCCACTCGCTCGGCCACCGCGCCCGGGTCCGGCGCCCCGTCGGCAAGCAGCGCGGCGGCGAAGGCGCGCGCCACGCTGCGGCGGCCCGTCCCCGGCGGGCCGTGGAAAAGATAGGCGTGCGAGGGGCTACCGGCAGGGGGGAGCGCCGGGCCGAGCACCGCCAGGGCGTGCGGGTGGGCGTCGATGCCCGGGAGCGCCACGGCTGGGTCGCTGAGCAACACTCAGCCCATCGTAGGCCCTGGCCCCCCGGCAGACCCGCGTGCCACCCGCGCAGCGCCAGACGCTAGCGTCCCCGCCATGGCACGCGGCCGGCTGATCACCATCGAGGGGCTGGACGGCGCGGGCAAGAGCACGCTCGCCGAGGGGTTGGCGCGCGAGTTGCAGGTGCGCGGCGCGCCCGTGGAGGTCTTGCGCGAGCCGGGGGGCGTGGAGCTCTCCGAGCGCATCCGCACGCTTGTGAAGGACCCCCGGCTTGCCCCCTCGGCGGCGGCGGAGGCGCTGCTGTACGCGGCGGCGCGGGCGCAGCTCGTGCACGAGCGGCTCGCCCCCCTGCTGGCCGCCGGCACGACGGTGGTGCTGGACCGCTTCGTGGACTCCTCGCTGGCCTACCAGGGCGCCGGACGCGGGCTGGGAGTGGCAGCCGTAAGGGCCGTCAACGAGCTGGCCACCGCCGGGCTGGCGCCCGACCGCACGCTGCTGCTGCGCATCGCCCCCGCGACAGGGCGCGCCCGCCAGCACGCGCGCGCGCTGGCGCCCGACCGCCTGGAGCGCGAGGGCGAGGACTTCTTCGCGACCATCGCCGCGGCCTACGAGGAGCTGGCGCGCACAGAGCCGCAGCGCATCCGCGTGCTGGACGCCGAGCGGGCGGCGCCGGAGGTTCTGCGCGACGCGCTGGCCGCGGTGGAGGACATTTTTGGAGGGCCGAAGGCCCGGTTAAGGGCGCCTGGAGGGCGACCTTAATATCAAAAGGTCGGCTGGATGCCGACCGATCTATAAAGACCCCACAAGGGGGTCCGAGGGGGCCGCGTGGTGCGGAGCACTAGCATTGTGGCAATGCCCACAGGCCTTCAGCACACGGTGGTGGTCGTACACACCGCAGCCCACAGCTCCTCGCCCTCAACGGGCGCGCTGGTGCTCGCCGCGCTGGCGGTGCTCCTGATCCTGGCCTGTGCGGCGTGGGGAGCGGCGCGCTGGTGGGCGTACGAACCGCACTGGCTGCTGGCTGCACGCCACTCCTTTGCGGAGGCCGGATTGCGCATATCGGCGACGTGGGGCGAGCTCACGGATTGGCTTCGGCTGGGCCACTGAAGGCCTCTAGAATTAACACCACTCACCCCACTTTTTCCGTCCGATCGGTACGGGACGATGCTCGACCCCATTGGAACAGCGAGCAGGCGTCACGTGAGGCTGGCGCGGAAGGAGCAACAGCGATGCAGAACACCCCGCAGCCCACCACCCTCCAGGAGTCAGAGCCCGGCAGCGCGCTCTCGGTGAGACGCTTCTTCACCACGCCCGGCGTGCACCCCTTCGAGACGGTGCAGTGGGAGCGCCGCGACGCGCGCATCGGCCACGGCGACCGCGTGGCCTTCGAGCAGCGCGACGTGGAGTTCCCCAAGAGCTGGAGCCAGAACGCGACCAACATCGTCGCCCAGAAGTACTTCCGCGGCCAGCTCGACTCGCCCGCGCGCGAGAACTCGGTCAAGCAGATGGTGGGCCGCGTGGCGGGCGCCATCGCCGGCTGGGGGCGCGAGCGCGGCTACTTCTCAAGCGTTGAGGACGGCGAGGCCTTCGAGGCCGAGCTGACCCACATCCTGCTGCACCAGATGGCGGCCTTCAACTCGCCCGTGTGGTTCAACGTGGGCTTCGAGGAGCGCCCGCAGTGCTCAGCTTGCCAGCCCCATCACGCGCTCGTCTCGACGCCGCAGGGCATGGTTCCGATCGGCGAGTTGGTGGAGGGAAATCGGATCGGTCAGGAGGTCTACGACGCCAACGGCGTGACTCGTGTCCTCGCGACGAAGGCGAATGGACGTAAGCGTGTCCTCCGCGCCCGTCTGCGCAACGGAAGCTTCATCGAAGCGACACCGGACCACATCGTCAAGGCCGTAGCCGAGCGGCGCACCCTTCAGGCATGGCTGCGCATGGATCAGCTCCAGGTGGGAATGCGGATGCATCTGCACCCGCACCGTGCAAAGGTCAGTGACCCGATCCGCGTGGCGGTTGGAGCAGGTGGTCTGGAGTCCTCCATGGAGGAGCTGACGGAGATCGATCAGGTTGACGTCGCCGAGGCCGCACTGGCCGGGTGGCTGCAGGCGGATGGCTTCGTTGGCCAGTACAAGGGCACCAATCGCTCGCTGACGATCGAGTTCCAGGTGGCAAGCGACGACGAGTACGACTGGGTGATGAGGAACCTGGACGTCGCCCTCCCAGAGGTGCACCGCAAGGTTCGTGAGGCGGACACCCAGCATGTGCGCGTCCGCCGCGTCCGCCTCTACGGAGAGGTGCTGCGCGATTTCGTGGAGCGCTGGGGGCTACTGGCACGCGGCACCGAGATGCGCGTCCCGCCACGGCTCTTCACCGCCTCCCACGATGAGATCGTGGCCTACTTGCGCAGCCTTTTCCAGGCAGATGGCTATGTGTCGGTTCGTCGCGGTCGCTACGAGAACGCCCGCGTCGGATTCGCGGTCATCGGCGAGCGCTGGACGGAGGACGTGCAGATGCTGCTGGGCGTACTCGGTATCTACTCGCGCCGCAGTCACAAGAGCGAGAAGCGCGATGACCGTCACGACATGCACGAGGTGGTCATCTCGATCGGCTCCGAGCGGGCACGCTTCGCCGAGTTGGTGGGCTTCATCGCCCGCGATAAGTCAGAGCGCCTTCTGCGCTCGCTGGAGCTGCGCAACCCCAAGCGCTGCCCCGACCTGCGCGAGGAGGAGATCGTCGCGATCGAAGACCTCGGCGAGATGGAGGTCTACGACATCCAGACCGAGTCGGGGGAGTACCTTTCGAACAACGTCGCGGTCCACAACTGCTTCATCCTCTCCGTGGAGGACACGATGGAGTCGATCCTCGAGTGGAACACCAAGGAGGGGATGATCTTCCGCGGGGGGTCGGGGTCGGGGATCAACCTGTCGCGCATCCGTGGCTCGATGGAGCCGCTGGCCAAAGGCGGGACGGCCTCGGGGCCGGTGTCGTTCATGCGCGGCGCCGATTCGTGGGCGGGGACGATCAAGTCGGGGGGCAAGACGCGCCGGGCGGCGAAGATGGTCGTGCTCGACATCGACCACCCGGACATCCGCGAGTTCATCTGGTGCAAGGCCAAGGAGGAGGACAAGGCGCAGGCGCTGCGCGACGCGGGCTTTGACATGTCGATCGACGGCGAGGGGTTCAACTCGATCCAGTACCAGAACGCGAATAACTCGGTGCGCATCACCGATGAGTTCATGCGCGCGGTGGAGAACGACGAGCAGTGGCGCCTGACGGCGCGCGCCACCGGAGAGCCCGTGGGTGAGGCGATCCCCGCGCGCGAGCTGATGCGCGAGATCGCGCAGGCCGCGTGGCGCTGTGCGGACCCGGGGGTGCAGTACGACACCACCATCAACCGCTGGCACACCTCGCCCAACAGCGGGCGCATCAACGCCTCGAACCCGTGCAGCGAGTACATGCACGTCGATGACTCGGCGTGCAACCTGGCCTCGCTGAACCTGATGCGCTTCCGCCGCGCGGACGGGACGCTCGACGTGGAGTCCTTCGAGCACGCCGTCGACGTGATGCTGCTGGCGCAGGAGATCGTGGTCAGCCCCTCCAGCTACCCCACGGAGGAGATCGCCGCCAATGCGCGGGCCTTCCGCCAGCTGGGGCTGGGGTACGCCAACCTGGGGGCCTATTTGATGAGCAACGGCATGCCCTACGACTCCGATGAAGGTCGCGGCACAGCCGCCGCCATCACCGCGTTGATGACGGGCCGCGCCTACCGCCGCTCGGCCGAGGTGGCCGCGGCGATGGGGCCCTACGAGCACTACCCGGAGAACCGCGAGGCCCACAACGGCGTGATGGCGATGCACCGCGACGCGGCCTTTGCGATCGCCGATGACGCTTGCGGCGATGAGCAGCTGCTGGCGGGCGCGCGGCGCTCGTGGGAGGACGCGGTGGCGCTGGGCGCAGAGCACGGCTACCGCAACGCGCAGGCGACGGTGCTGGCGCCGACGGGGACCATCTCCTTCCTGATGGACTGCGACACAACCGGTGTGGAGCCCGACTTCTCGCTGGTCAAGTTCAAGGAGCTGGTGGGCGGCGGGCAGATGACGATCGTCAACCGCACCGTCCCGCTCGCGCTTCAGACGCTGGGGTACACAGAGCAGCAGGTGGAGCAGATCGAGGCGCACCTCGCCGAGCACGGCACGATCGTCGGCGCCCCCGGCCTGGCCGAGCAGCACATGCCGGTGTTCGACGTGGCGGTGGGCGAGCGCGCGATCTCCCACATGGGCCACCTGCAGATGATGGGCGCCGTGCAGCCGTTCATCTCAGGCGCCATCTCAAAGACGGTGAACATGCCCCAGGAGTCCACGGCGCAGGACATCGCCGACGCCTACACGCAGGCGTGGCACCTCGGCGTCAAGGCGCTGGCGATCTACCGCGATGGCTCCAAGACCGCGCAGGCGCTGCGCACCGACGCCCAGGAGGAGAAGCACGCCGGGGCGGGCGCGACGTCGGATATCGACGTCGAGGTGGCGGTGGAGCAGGCTGTCAGCAAGGCCCTCGCCGAGGCCGGCCCGCGCCGCAAGCGCATGCCGCGCGAGCGCCAGTCGATCACGCACAAGTTCTCGATCGGCGGCCACGAGGGGTACATCACCGCCGGGATGTACGAGGACGGCACCGTCGGGGAGATCTTCCTCACCGACATCGGCAAGGAGGGCTCGACGCTGCGGGGCATGATGAACTCCTACGCCACCGCCATCTCCATCGCCCTGCAGTACGGGGTGCCGCTGGAAACGCTGGTGCAGAAGTTCTCCTACATGCGCTTCGAGCCCGAGGGCATCACCTCCAACCCGGAGATCCCCTTCGCCAAGTCGATGCCCGACTACATCATGCGCTGGCTCGCCTCGCGCTTCATGAGCACCGACGCGCAGGAGGAGCTGGGCATCCTCACCCCAGCAGTGCGCGCCCGCAAGGCCGCGCAGGAGGCGGCGCAGTCGGTGCAGTCCTCGGACACCGCCGGCCCGCCGCAGGACGCGAGTGCACCGAGCGCAAGCACCGACGCACAGGGTGCAAACGCGGGCGGGCCGGGTGCGAGCGCAGCCCCGGCGAGCGCGCTCACCGACTCCCCGCCGGTCGTCCCCGCCCGCTTGCAGGGCCTCGACCTCGGGCCGGCGTGCAGCCAGTGCGGCGGGATGATGCAGCGCACCGGGTCCTGCTACACCTGCTCATCCTGCGGCAACAACACCGGCTGCGGCTGAGAGGCTAGGTAGCTTCGAGCGCGGCGTGGGACTGTGCGCCGGCGCGTGAGCGCACGCCGATCAGGCGCGCGCTGGCGAGCGCTCCCACGGCGGCCACGGCCGCGGCCAGCCAGAAGGCGTGGTGCAGGCCGCTGACGTATGAGGAGGCCGAGCCGTGGCCGATCGCCGCGGCGGCGGGGACCAGCGCGCCGAAGACCGCCACGCCGAGCGCCACGCCGGCGTTGCGGAAGGTGTCGTTGACGCCGGCCGCCAGCCCCCCGTGGCGCTCGGGGAGCGAGCTCAGCGCGACGGCGGAGAGGGCCGGATTGAACATGCCCGTGCCGATCGACGCCAGCATCTCGCCGGGCAGCACCAGCGCCCAGGAGGTGTGGGGGCCGATTATCGTGGTCAGCGCCATGCCGCCCGCCACCAGCACGAGCCCCGCAGTGATCAGCAGGCCCGCGGAGGTGCGCTGCACCAGCGGCGCGGAGGCGCCGGACACACAGAACATCACCACCGTGCCCGGCAGGTACACGAGGCCCGTCTGGATCGGCGAGAGGCCCAAGACCTCCTGCAGGTAGAGCGTCAGATAGAGGTAGATCGCGAAGAACGAGGCGGAGATCGCGAACGCCGCCACCTGCGCGCCGCTGAAGGCGGGGTAGCGGAAGAAGTGCAGCGGCAGCATCGGTTCGCGCGCGCGGGCCTCCACGGCGAGGAAGGCCAGCAGCAGCGCCGTGCCGCCCGCCAGCTCGGCCACGATCGCCGGCGAGCCCCAGCCGGCGGCGTTGCCGCGCAGCAGCGCCAGCACGAGCAGGAACAGCGAGGCGCTGAGGGTCGCCTGCCCGGGCCAGTCAAGGCGCCGGGGGGCGGGGTCGCGCGACTCGGCCACCCACGTGCGCGTGCCCGCCAGGCAGAGCAGGCCGAGGGGGACGTTGACGAAGAACACCGCCCGCCAGCCCAACCCGCTGGTCAGCAGCCCGCCCACCAGCGGGCCGATCGCGAAGGCCGCGCCGATCGTGGCGCCGTAGGCGGCGAACGCCTTGGCGCGGTCCGCCGCCGCAGAGAAGGTCGCGGAGATCAGCGCCAGCGAGGTGGCGAACATCATGGCGCCGCCCACGCCCTGCACGGCGCGCGCCAGGTCGAGCACCACGATCGAGCCCGACAGCGCGCACACCAGCGAAGTGGCGGTGAACAGGGCGGTGCCGCACGCGAACAAGAGCCGGCGCCCGACGCGGTCGGCCAGCGAGCCGGCGCTCAACACCACCGTGGCCAGCGTCAGGGTGTAAGCGTCGATGATCCACTGCAACCCGGTGAGGGAGGCGTGCAGGTCGTGGGCGATGTGGGAGAGCGCCGTGTTGATCACGGCGATATCGAGCATCAGCATCGCCGTGGCCAGGCAGGCCACCGCCAGTGTTCCTCGGCGTGCGGACATCGGGGCTCCCTTTGGTCGCGTGGGTGCTGCCCTCACTTTAGGAGGCGCCCGAGGCGCCCACCCTTCAGGAGGCACCGATTCTCCCCTGGCGCCCCAGCGAGCGCGCCCGGACGTCACCGGTTCCCCACGGACCGGTGACCGCCAGGTGTCCTCGCGTTCTAGGGGTTCAGGCGGTTCTTGAGCGCGCTCGCCGCAGAGAACTTCGCCGCCTTGCTCGCGGCGATGTTGATCGTCTCGCCCGTCGCCGGGTTACGTCCCTGGCGAGCGGAGCGATGACTGATGCTGAACTTGCCAAAACCGGCAAGGGCCACCTCACCACCTGCGGCCAACTCGTCGGAGACCGCGCCGATCGCCGCCTCCAGCGCCTCCCGGGCCTGACTTCCGGTCAGCCCCGCGCGCTCTGCCACCTTCTCAGCCAGCTCGTTCTTGGTCATCCCACTCCCTTCTCGAGTGTCTTTGCTGCGAGCAGGCTAACGGTTCGTCAGGACGACGACGCCCCGCCTGCCTGACTTCCGGGCGCCAAAGGCTCCAAATTGTGGCCTCGCGCGGGCTCGGAGCGCGGCTGCAGGCTCCCTGCGGCGCACGCTGCCCACAGGCAGGAGAGCCAGCAGGCGCAGGCCAGGGCGACGTGCACCCACACCAGCTCGGTGGGCAGGTGGGTCTCGTACTGGTCGAGCCCCACGGCCCCCTGCAGGGCGATCAGCACGCATGTCGCGGTGAGCGCGCGGCGCAGCAGCGGGTCGGCGGCGCGCCGGCGCGCCAGCCACCACACGCCCACCGCCAGCAGCCCGAAGGCCAGGCCCAGCTCGCCGTGGCGGTGGATCACGAAGTCCATCGTGCCCTGCCCGTCGAAGTCCAGGCGGTTGATGCGCTGGCCGGGCGAGCCCCCGGCGTGGGGGCCCGCGGCGGTGGCGGCCGTACCGGCGAAGATCGTCAGCGCGCCGAGTCCCACCAGCGCGCGCACCAGCCCCGCCAGCGCGCGGTCCTCCGCGCGCGGGCGGGGGGAATGGTCCGTGTCCCCTGCATAGGTAGCCCGCCACGCGAGCGCCACGGCGGCCGCCAGGAGCAGCATCGACAGCGCGAAGTGCCCCATCACCCAGCCGTAGTCGAGGTCGCCCTTCACCGTGAGCCCTCCCAGCACGGCCTGGCCGAGGACGCCGAGGGGCAGCAGCGCGCTCAGGTGCACCAGCTCGCGGCGGCGGGGGCGGCGGCGCAGCGCCATTACCCACGCCGCCACGGCGGCCACCGAGACCGGGAAGGTGAGCAGGCGGTTGGAGAACTCGATCACCGCGTTGGTGTTCAGCGGCGGGTACACCTTGCCGTAGCAGCGCGGCCACGTCGGGCACCCCAGCCCCGAGCCCGTCAGCCGCACCGCCGCGCCGGTCAGCACGATCAGCGTCAGCGCGCCCAGCGCGACGTAGCTCACACGGGCGTACTGCTCGGGGGTCACGGTGTATCCGTGGGTGCGCGCGCGCAGGCGCTCCATGCGGGTGGACATGGCCCCTAAGTCTGCCAGGGAGCCCTCTGCGAGGTGGTCACTCACAGGGGCGCACGGGCGTCTGAGCGCCTGCCAGAGGCCCCCGGCGCAGGGCTCTCAGTGGTGGCGGCGTTCGCGCAGGTGCACGACGACCAGCTGGGCGCTCGAGGAGTTGCCCATCTTGTCGATCGCCACCACCGTCAGCACGTGGCGCCCGGTCGAGAGCTTCATCGCCCCCAGCCAGTGCATTTCAGCCACCGTGCTCAGCGGGTAGGTGTGGGTGAGGTAATACGGTTCCCAGTTGCGCACCAGGTGACCTTCGTAGAACAGGCGCACCCGGTCGATCCCCGCCGGGTCGGAGGCCACCGCCTTGATCTTCAGGCGCCCGGCGTAGCGCTGGTTGTTGCTGGGGCTCTGCACGGTGATCTTCGGGCCCGCGAAGTCCGCGCAGGTGCCGGTCAGCTGATCGCCGTGTTCCAGGTAGGAGCGCATCGCCGCGTAGGCCGGCTTCTGCGAGAGGTCCGAGCGCAGCAGGCCCGAGGTCACGACGCCTTCGTCCACGAGAGGGAACCACAGCGCCACCTGCACGTAGGGGGTTTCGGCGAGGCAGTGGTAGGCCTGCTGCAAGTAGGTGGCCTGCTGTTCTTCGGTGACGCCCTCGAGCTTCTGCCCGGCCCAAGCGCCTTCGAAGCACGTCGCCGAGGTGGTGCGCCAGCTCGCCTCGGTCATCCAGATCGGCTTGCTATCGCCGTTGGCCAGCTCGGTGGCGTGCACTTCGCGGTAGCCCAGAAAGGCGTCCGGTTCGATGCGCCCGTCGGGGTTGCGCATGAAGGAGTAGGGCGAGTTGACGCTGCACGCCGTGTCGGTGTGCACGCCCACGGCGTCGAAGTACCCCTTGCCGCCGGCCTGGTAGACGCCCTCCAGGAAGTTGTAGTCGTTGCCCGTCAGCCCCCCCAGCACCACCTCGGCGTGTGGGTCGGCGCTCTTCACCGCCGGGTACGCCGCCTGCAGCAGGCGGGTGTAGGCGGCCGGTTCGGGGTTGGCCCACCACTGCGAGGTGTCCTCCTCGTTCCACACCTCATACGCGCTCACCCGCCCCGCCCAGCGCAGCGCCAGGAAGTGCAGGAAGCTGGCGTAGTCCGCGGGGTTGCGCGGCGGCGCGTTGCCGGCGCTCGACCCGCTCTCCCACGCGGGGGTGTCGACGACATCCATGATCACGTGGGTGCCGCGAGGCAGCCCGTTCAACATCTGTTCGTACGTCCACAGCCAGTTGCTGGAGCGCACGCCGCGCTGCGGTTCGAGCACGCTCCACGGCGCGAACACCCGCACCCAGCGGGCCCCCAGCTGCGCCGCCTGTTCCACGTTGGCCGGCGTCAGGTCGCTCAGGTTCACTCCGGCTTCCGCCGCACCCGCTGTGGGGGTCAGCGCGCTGCCGAGCATGCTCCCCGCCAGCACGGCGAGGACAGCGGCGAGGGCGAGGCGGGAGAGCGAGAAGGTACGACGTAGAGCGTGAACGATCACTATGTACATAGCATCGGTGTATGAGCGCAACGCTTGACCGAGGTGGACCGCTGCTGGCCGGATGCCTGACCCCAGTGACGATCCGTAGGGACGCGCATTCGGACGCCCCTGGCGATGCCCCCCCCGGCCCTGTGGTGCACGTCTGGCGGGCAGATCTGGACGCCGTGCCCGACGAGCTGGTGGACCTGCTCTCGCCCGAGGAGCGTGCCCGGGCCACCCGCATCGTGCGGGAGCCTGCCCGAGCGAGATGGGCCAGCAGCCGCGGCGTGCTTCGCGCACTGCTGGGGCGCTACCTGGAGCGCCCCCCCGGGGCACTGCGCTTTCAGACCGGCCCCCACGGCAAGCCCGCCCTGCCGGAGGGCGAGCTGCTGAGCTTCAACGTGTCGCACTCCGCGGGGCTGGCGCTGTACGTGCTCGCCCGGGGCGCTCCGGTGGGGGTGGACGTTGAGCTGCTTGCTCCTCGCACTCCGCGCGACGAGGTGGCGCTGGCCGAGCGGGTCCTTGGCCCAGACGCGGCGCAGCGCCTGCGCGCGCTGCCTCCGAGCGCCCGCCACCGGGAGTTTCTGCGCCAGTGGGTGCGCCACGAGGCGGCCTTGAAGTGCCTCGGCATTGGGCTCCTGGATGAGGCCGCCCCCACCAGCTCTCTCGCGGTGATTGACCTCGACGTGGGCCCCCACGCCGCCGCGGCCCTCGCGGTGCAGGCGGCTCCGCCTGAGGCTGCGCCCGTGGGAGCCTCCCCCTCAGGCCCCCTCCCAGCGTTCGCCAGCCCGCCGCGCGGCCCTCGCGGGCCGGCTTTGCCGGCCCTCTCCCTTCTCTTTCAACCGCTGTAGCGGAAGGGCAGGGTGTCCTTCACCTCGGCGAGCCGTGGTGCGGAGGCGTCGCGTGCCGATACGCTCAGCTCCGCGCGCGGCAGCGGCCACTCGATGCCCACGTCGGGGTCGTCCCAGGCGATGCCCCGCTCCACCGCCGTGTCGTAGTAGGCGCTCTGCTTGTACAGCACGTCCGCCACCTCGCTCAGCACGCAGAACCCGTGGGCGAAGCCGCTGGGGATGTACAGCTCGTGCAATTGCTCCTCGTCGAGCTCGTGCCCCTCCCACTCGCCGAAGGTGGGGGAGCCGTGGCGCAGGTCCACCACCACGTCGAGGATGCGCCCGCGCGAGCAGCGCACCAGTTTGGCCACGCCGGAGCCGATGTGGAAGTGCAGCCCGCGCACCACTCCTTTGCTGGAGCGGGAGTGGTTGTCCTGGATGAAGCGCTCCCCCTCGGGGATCCCCACCTCGGCGTGCCACTGCTGGCGGTAGGTCTCCACGAAGAAGCCCCGCTCGTCGGCGAAGCTGCGCGGCGCGATCAGGATGGGACCCTGCAGGCGGGTGGGCAGCGTCTGCATCGTGCGCGGCAGGCTACCCCATCGCCGCGGGCGTCTCCCCGCTCTCGCGCAGCGCGGTCTGGGCGGCCCCGGCGGTCTGCTCCACGAAGTGCTTGCTCAGCATCGTCTGCTGGCCCTGATAGTTGGAGCCCAAGTCCCGTCCGTAGAGCACGTCGGGCTCCTCGGCCATGCGCTCGAACGCCAGCTTGCAGAGCGGCTGGCGGTGCTCCACCATGAACGGCACATCGCGCGCGCGCACCTCCAGCGCCGCGCGGCTGCCGTGGCGGCGCTTGCCGCGCGAGTAGCCGAAGCCGGGGTCGAAGAACCCCGCGTAGTGGGTGCGCAGCTCGCCCGCCGTGGGGTCGTACGCTAGCATCTCCGCGGCGTAGGGCGGCGGGATGCTGACCCCCTCGGCGGAGAGCAAGAGATAGAAGACCTCGGGCTCCAGCACGATCCGGTTGCCCTTCTCCGGGTGCACCGGATCCCAGTAGTCCTGCCACTTCAGGCTGCCCCTGTTGGCGAGATCCACGGGCAGGGAGTTGCGCTTGGCGCGGTACCCCACCACGTTCTCCGCCGGGCCGAAGATGTCGAGGCTGAGGAACAGCCCGTCCGCCAGCGAGAGCTCGGAGGCGCGCAGCGCGTGGCTGTCGAGGTAGAGCAGCGGGAACTCTTCGTGCACCGTCACCACCTGCGTGTCGCTCAGGCGCGCGTCCCCGCTGAGCAGGCGCACCTGATTGAGCGACAGCCCGGTCTTCACATGGATCGCGAACGAGCGCGGCACCACCTCCAGGTAGAGGCGCCCCTGGTAGCCGGCGGCGATCTCATCGAAGCGGTGGTTGCGGTCGGTGATGACGCGCGTGAACACGTCCAGGCGGCCGGTCGAGCTCTTGGGGTTCGTCTTGGCGCGGATCTCCGCCGGCAGGTGGACCTCCTCCTTGAGCGGCACCAGGTAGGGGCGGTCGCGCTCCAGCGTGGCCCCGTCGCGCAGGTCGATCTTCTGGAAGGCCAGATCCTCGATCTTCTCCTCCACGGTGGAGGCGCTGTCGGGGAGAAAGCTGCAGCGCAGCGCCCACGCATGGTCTCCGAGACGCAGGTCGAGGCTCGCCGGCTGGATCGACTCCGTCGGAATGCGCCAGTCACCGGCGGTGATCCATTCGCGGGCCACGGCTTCGCGCAGGCGCTGGGCGGGGAACACGCCCGAGGGGAGCCCCCGCTCGATGGGCTCCGTTGTCGGGTGGGGCGCGGTGGTGGGGGTTGGGGGCATTGGTTCAGGGTATCCGAGGGGGGAGACGCTTTTGCCTTCATCAAGGGAACGCGGGAGTGGTGACAGGCGCTACGGCGCTGGTCCATCCACTCTCGCCCACGCCGAGTTGTCAGGCAGCAGCGCCTGGTGGCGGACAGGGCGTCGTGGCTCCCGGCGAGCGAGCAGAAAGCTGGGTATCTGTTCTCAGATCTGGTAATCTCCGTAAATGGAGCCTTCGCTGGAGGAAGTCTTGGAGAAGGCCACGCGGCTGCAGGCGCTGGTACCCGGCGCCGTCCTGGTGGGAGGGTCCGCGGCGGCGCTTCACGCGCACCACAGAAAGTCGCTCGACAACGACCACGTCGTCGCCGATCTCGCCGAACGCTTCGACTCGATCCTGGAGAACCTGGAAGCGCTTGGAGACTGGTCGACGGCCAGGGCCCAGCCCGGGAAGATCATCCTGGGTGAGCTCGGCGGCATCGAGACGGGAGTACGCCAGCTGCTTCGCAGTCGGCCGCTCGAGAGCACCGAGATCGCGGTACGGGGCAAGCCGCTGCGCGTGCCAACCGCCGCGGAGATCCTGCGGATCAAGGCGTGGCTTGCCCTGAGCCGCAACCAGACCCGTGACTACCTCGACATCGCGGCCCTCGCCGAGCGCATCGGACTCGACGAGGCGGCGACCGTCCTGCGCGGCATCGATGACTACTACGCCGATGTCAACCGCCGGCCGGAGGCTGTCGCCACACAGCTCGTCAGGCAGCTGGCCGACCCGCGACCTCGTGACAAGGAAACCACCACGCAGCTGGCCAGCTACAAGGCGCTTGACCGTCGCTGGCATGAGTGGTCGACGGTCAAGGCGGTGCTCGCGGACCTCGCGGAGAAGATGGCGCGATGACGGTGCGCTTTCGCAACCTCGACTTCGATCCTGGCGAACCGCAGGACCGGTGGCCGGCCGAGGCGATCGAGACGGTCATCGACCGCGGCTCGCTGTCGGATTGGCGTCATCTCGCCGACGCGATCCGCCAGCACCCCTGGGGTCCGGCCGCGCGCACGGCCGAGAGCGTGGTCGCCTGGGGCGAGCACTATGGGGTCGATGCGCTGATCGCCGATGTGATCCGGCACGCCCGCGAGGAGGTGGCCCTACGGGGGCGAGCCGAGTACGCGGCGCAGATTCGCTCCTGGCGTGCCCAGACCGGAATGACACTCCGCCAGTTCGCCCTCGCGGCCGGCACCTCGGCGTCGCGGCTGTGCGACTACGAGAACGCGAAGGTCGCCCCCACCACCGACGTGCTCGGTCGCCTCAGCCACGTCGCCGCGTCACGTCGAGGCGGCTAGACCTGCCCATCCTCCTCGTCGGAAGGGCTCCCCAGTAGCCCGAGCGGCGCGACCACCCACGCGCCGAGTCGCCCGCGCCCGGCGATGCGCATCAGGCCGCGCTGCTGGGCGGGGCTCAGCAGGCCGCCCCTATCGATCAGCGGCAGGCCCGTGCTGACGCGGGCCTCAAGCGAGTGGTAGGCGTCCTGGTACTCCTGGGCTGTCCGTTTGAGCTCGGCGATGTCCTGCGCGAGCCTGAGGATGTAGTCCTCGCGCTCCAACTCCTGCCACGCCCGGGGAGCCGCCTCGCAGGGCGGCGCTGCCAGAGCGTGCTGATAGACCGCGACGAGCCGCTGGGCCACCTCGCTCCAGCCGGGGACGGGGAGCGCGCGAAGCCCCGCAAGGTGTGCTTCGCGCGCAGGTCCGTCGCTCAGCAGGGGCAGCACGGCGCGGGCGCTGGCGTGGGCGTCCCAGGGCACAAGGGTGGCGGCCTCGCCGGCCAGCTCCGACAGCGAGGCCTGCGCGGCGAACAGGCACGGCAGCCTGGCCCGGGCTGCCTCCACGGGGAGCAGACCGAAGCCCTCATAGAGGGTGGGGTAGAGCAGCGCGCAGGCGTGCTCGTACAGCCACGCCTTGCCCTCCTCGTCGACCGCCCCGAGATCGACCGTGAACTCGGTCAGCTCAGGGGAGCGATGCAAGAGTGCCTGCTCACGCTCGCGCGAGGACCCATGGGGCACGTGCGCGCCGGCCAGCACCAGCCGCCCGGTCCAGCCCAGCTCTCGCAATGCACCTAGCAGCTCGATCGCAAAGGGGCGGTTCTTGTGCGCGTAGTCCGCGCCCAGGCAGAGCAGGAAGGGGCCGTCCGTGAGGTTGTCCGCCGCCTGGACGCCGCCGGACGCCGCCGGTGGAGCGACGGACAAAGCTGGCGAACCACCCGGCAACGCGGGGGCGCCACCTGACAAAGCCGGTGCACCGCCCGGCAACGCCGGCGGAGCGGCAGCCGCGCGAGGAGGCTCGATGGCCTCGGCGCCGATCCCCACCACGTGCGTGCGCCCCGCCGGCAGCAGGTCCTCTGCGAGCGCGTCGCGGCGGGCATGCTCGGAGAAGAACACCACCTGGTCTGCCCCCGCGAGCGCCAGGCGCGTGGTGCGCCGATAGGCCCGCCACGCCTCGCCATCGCGGTGGTAGGAGTGGTTGTGGTAGGCCACCAGATCCTGCTGGCCTACCACCACGCGCGCGCCCACCAACCTCAGCAGCGTGAGGTCATCGGGCGTGAAGACCTGCTGCGGGCGGTGCACCACGTCGCTCTTTGGCGCGCCGGCGAGGGCCTGCTCGTAGGTGAGCAGTTGCACCTCGGGAACGCTCGCCAGCGCGTCCTCCGCGCGCTGCGAGAGGTCCGGCGGGACCAGCACCCTGAGCGCCACCTCGCCCCCGCGCGCCAGCGCCAGGACGAGCTCGATGATGTAGGTCTGGGTGCCCCCGGCGCTCGCATTCAGGGCGCGGCCGTCGATCGTCACCGAAAGCCCGCCCAGCGTCGTGCGCGCGCGGTCGAGCGAGCGGCGCAGCGGTCCCTGCTCGTCGCCGGCGATGGTCTGCTGGACGTCGTTCTCGGCTCGCTTCGCGAACGCCAGTGATCCCGCGGCCGGCTCCGACTCCCCCAGCGGCCCCTCGGTTGACCCCGTTGACCCCCTCATCGAGCCCTCGACCAGACCCCCGGCAAACCCCTCGACCAAACCCCCGACCGAGCCCTCGACCAAACCCCTGGCCGACCCCTCCACCAGCACGTCGTCGGCGGCCACGTGGACCATGCCGAGGGCGGTCGTGCGCAGCGCGAGGTCCGTCAGCGCCTCGGTGAGGGGCAGCGACTCATCGAGCGGGCCGGCCAGCTCCAGGGCCGTGCGGCGGATGTAGGCGCAGCCGGGACCGACGGTCGCGATCCGCGGATGCAGGGCCAGGGCGCCCTGACGCACGCGTGCCGCGGCCTCCTCGGTGGATCGGGAGGGACCGCCGCCCGCCAACTCCACCGCACCCATCCCCAACGACAGCGGGGTGGCGCTCGCCACCGTCGAGTCGCTGAGGGCCGCGATCCGGAGTCCCTCCAACCAGCCGGCGGCGACCAGCACGCCCGGAACCACCAGCGCCACGTCGCTGGGGGCGCTCACCCGGATCGCCATGTTCAGCGCACTGACCGCGGTGCCCGGCTCGGAGGCCAGGCCAAGGAGCGCCGTGGCGCCCGCATCCCCGTCCAGCGCCTGCGCGAGCTGGTCAAGCGCCGCGGAGGGCCCCGCGAGGAGCACCGCGTCGGAGGCTTCGGGGTGCTCCAACACGCTCCGTACGCTGGCCAGCGCCGGCGCATCGCCTGCCGCAATGGGAATGCACACGACGACGGAGCCTCGGTCGAGGCCGAGCGTGTCGTTGGCGTTGGCTAGCTGCATCCCAGGGCGTCCCGGCCACCATGCATCGTGGGGAACCTCGCCGCGATTCTCCCAGGTGAGGTGGATCGGCGGCGGGGCGAGGCCCAGCCGGCAGGGATTGTCAGGATATCCTCCTGCCGTGGCGGCGTAGCAAGCCGACGCGTTCCTGACGCTGAGCACCGTGCTCGTTTCACCGACCTCGACGAGCGCACAGCCGGCGAGCTTCCGACCGGTGGTCACCCTCGATGGCCGATCGAAAATGGCCGCGGGATTAAAAACACACCCGGCCATACAGTCAATTAATTGGAATTGCTGTTGAATGTCCCAGGCCGGCGCGCGGATCGCCAGGACAACGATCCGAGCATCGACAGAACAATCTCTGAATAGGTGGGTCGGCGTTGGCCGAAGGACAAGCGAATGGAAACGGGGGGTCACCGAGCGCGCAGCGAGGGCTCTCGCGCGAGCACGCCCGACAGGCGCGGCGAGCGAGGTTGCTCCAGGTGACTCGTCAGGTCCTCGCCGAGCGAGGACCTGACGGAGTGACGGTGCAGGCGGTGGCCGACCGGGCATGCCTGCCCCGCTCGGCGTTCTACAAGATGTTCCCAAACATCAAGGAGTGCATCCTCGCCGCCGCGCGGGAGACCTTCAGCGAGCTGGACGCCGCGACAGCCGCGGCGTTGCTGGGAGAGGGTCCATGGCGGGACGGTGTACGGGCAGCACTGGTCGAGTTGATGGTGGTGATCGGCCCCTACCTCGACACGCCAGCGGTGCGTCTGGAGATTCGAGCAGGCACGGAGCGCAGCGCAGCGGCGGGCGCAGGCACCTGCCGAGGCGGCGGGCAGCCCGGTGATCCCGCCGCCACTGTCAGAGCCCCGGGCATATCGGATGCGCGACTGCGTGAGGTACCTGGCAAAGCATCCCGGGGCGAGCAACAGCCAGATCGGAGAAGGCATCGACCTCCGCCACCAGGGCCAACTCTCGAAGTTGCTCGAGGGCCTGCGGCAAGCCGAGCTGGTGATCAAGAAGGCAGGGCGAGCGGGACACCCCAACGCGTGGACACTCAGCACCCTGGGAGCGCAGGCCGTCATGGCACTCGAACAGGCCGGGCAGACGCTCGCCCTCACCCCTCCCGACCGTACTGTAGAGGGCACCGCGTAGGACGCATTCAGCGTGCTGCTCGGGCGCCTCGCCGACCCGAAAACATCCAGGCGGGGGCCGGCGTTCAATCGGTAAGCCTCGACTTGGCCGGCATCGGAGCGACTCTGCAGCCTGGCACGACCTACCACTACCGGGTGATCGCGGCCAACACGAGCAACGGCCAGATCGTGGAAGGCCCCGACCAGACATTCACGACCGTTGCAGCGGCGAGTACGGCACCGCGACGGCTCCGATGAACAGGCCACAAGGCGCTCGCCCACGCCTCCCGGACCCTACAGTCGACGGCCACGTGTAGCGTTCAAAAAGAGCGCGAGGAAGCTCATGCGGCGGCTCCCGTCAGCGAAGCGATGCACGCGCAGGATGCTGGGCGCCGCGGGTTGAACTGGCCCCGGCGCGGCGGCTTGAAGTGGCCACTTTCGGATGCCCGCATACAGAGCGCCTGCCACACGCAGATCTGCTTCAGAAGACTCGCGTTCCGTTCCCCCGATTCGTTCAATGCCGCTGTTGACAAGACGCAGACCTCCGCGAGGTCCCGACGCAAATGCTACGCGCGCTTCCCTCGATCTGGCGCATCCCACATCAGCCGTCACCCCCCGAGAACGCGCGCGGCTAACGGAAAACGTCCACCGCCGTAGGCAAAGTGCCGGGCACTTGCCTCCGCTCGACGCTCCACAGGAGCGACGTTCACTTATACAGACGTCTCGTGCGGTGATGTGAAGTACACAATGAAACAAACCCCCTGCAAGTGTGCAGACTTGTCGTCGCTTTTTGTCTGTGCAAGGGTGCTTCTCGTTCTGGTTCATTGGGCAAGCTACGGAGGCTGGAGTGATGAATTTTCAAAGGTCCGACCACAAGCTCGACGGTCATACCGGCGATGTGAATGGGTGGCAGCCGACTGGCTCAGCACGGCCTTGGCGCACGGGACCTGTCGGCGCTTTTCTGGTAGCCCTCTGTCTAGATCTTGCGCTTGTGGGTATCTCGGCGCAGATAGCCAGCGCGCGCTGGTCGAGAATTTCGCCGACACCATCCAAGACCGAACCGTATTTCGGATGCCCGCCCAAGCCAGAACCGGGCCGTGCCGCGTGCCAGCTGGTCGTTGATCCGTCTCCCAAGACCGTGGAGCGTGGTCCGCTGCCAGCGGGCGCCGACCAAGCGGCCAGCCCTACCTTTGAAGGCAGCGGCGAGAATGGTGGCTTCTCTCCGGCGAACCTTCGCTCAGCGTACGACTTGCCCTCGACATCAGCGGGATCGGGACAGACTATTGCAATCGTCGATGCATACGACGATCCGAACGCAGAAGCGGACCTAGCAACCTACCGCTCAACGTATGACATCTCGGCATGCACGACCGGGAATGGCTGTTTTAGGAAGGTTAATCAGACCGGTGGCACTTCCTATCCCGAACGCGCTGAAACAGGGGAACACGCAAAAGAAGAGTGGGGTGGGGAGATCTCTCTGGATCTGGACATGGTTTCGGCAATCTGTCCTAATTGCCACATTCTTCTGGTCGAGGCGAATAACAATAAGGAAGGCAACCTATATAAGGCAGAGAACGAGGCGATAGCGCTAGGGGCGACAGAGGTCAGCAACAGCTGGGCGGGGGAAGAAGCGTCTAGCGATACCGAATTGAACTCTTATTTCTATCATCCTGGCGTGCCCATCACTGCATCCTCTGGCGATCATGGTTATCAGGTTAACTATCCGGCCGCGTCACCCGACGTAATCGCCGTTGGCGGTACAACACTCACCAAGGCATCCAATTCCCGTGGCTGGACAGAAAGCGTGTGGTACAACTATAACGGTAAAGAATGGGTTGGCACGGGTAGTGGGTGCAGCGCTTACGAGCCTAAGCCGGCATGGCAAACAGACAGCGGATGCACACATAGAACAAACAACGACGTCGCAGCGGTCGCCGACGAGAATACGCCTGTCTCCATCTACGATAGCTACGATCATCCCCAGAGCCCGTGGGGGCTGACTGGCGGAACCAGCGTGTCCGCGCCGATCATCGCGAGCGCGATGGCCCTCGCAAACCCATATACAAGATCGCTCGAAGGTGCTGAGGCCTTTTATCAGGAGGCTCAGCGGAACGGCACCGGGGCTCTGGACGATGTCGTGTCAGGAAGCAACGGAAGCTGCGGCGGTAGTTACCTCTGCACGGCCGGCGTTGGCTATGACGGACCCACCGGCCTGGGTAGCCCCTGGGGTGCTCCGACAGTTGCCCAGTACGTTGCGATGATCGAAAACGGCGTGGGCTACTACCAAGAAGCACCATTCACAGCCAACGGGTGGAAACCCATCGCGGGAAGCCCAAGCCAGATCGTGCTATCAGGCAACCGCATAGCGATGATCGAAAACGGCGTGGGCTACTACCAAGAAGCACCATTCACAGCCAACGGGTGGAAACCCATCGCGGGAAGCCCAAGCCAGATCGTGCTATCAGGCAACCGCATAGCGATGATCGAAAACGGCGTGGGCTACTACCAAGAAGCACCATTCACAGCCAACGGGTGGAAACCCATCGCGGGAAGCCCAAGCCAGATCGTGCTATCAGGCAACCGCATAGCGATGATCGAAAACGGCGTGGGCTACTACCAAGAAGCACCATTCACAGCCAACGGGTGGAAAAAGATCGCGTCGCACGCCACGCAGATCGTGCTGTCAGGTAATCGTGTCGCGATGATCGAAAACGGCGTGGGCTACTACCAAGAAGCACCATTCAGCGCCAGCGGATGGAAAGCCATAGCCACGCATGCGACGCAAATGATGCTGTCGGGTAATCGTGTCGCGATGATCGAAAACGGCGTGGGCTACTTCCAGGAAGCACCATTCAGCGCCAGCGGATGGAAAGCCATCGCGGGAAGCCCAAGCCAGATGGTGATGTCCGGTGAAGTCATCGCGATGGTTGAACACCGGGTGGGCTACTTCCAGGAAGCACCATTCAGCGCGGGCGGATGGAAAGCCATCGCGGGCACCACGGGCCAGATGACGCTGACTGGTAGCGATCAGGCACTCCCTCCATTTCCCGAACCGAGCCCAGCGGTCATACGTTCTGAAAGTGGCTCTTCGGCCGGTGATCAATGGCTGTTCTACCAGGCCGCGAATGGGCAAATGTCAAGTTGGTATGACATGAACAGTGAACCCGGGAAATGGCACGACATCCAGTTCACCGGCGAGGCCGTCGCGGCCGGCACGAGCCCTGCGGTTGCACGTATTCCTACATACATGTGGGTGTACTACCAAGGCGCCAACGGCCAAATGTGGGTGTGGTACGCCAACGAAACCGGCTGGCACAACGAACAGCTGACCGGTGAGGCGTTCGCTGCGGGGGCAAGCCCAACGGTGGTCCGGTCGGAAACCGAAATGTGGGTGTACTACCAAGGCGTCAACGGGCAGATGTGGGTGTGGAGAGATAACGCCACTGGCTGGCATAATGAAGCGCTGGCTGGTGAGACGTTCGCAGCAGGCGCAAGCCCGACGGTAGTCCGCTCGGCGAGCGGCCCCTCGTCCGGCGACATGTGGGTGTACTACCAGGGCGTCAACGGGCAGATGTGGGCATGGAGCTACAACACCACTGGCTGGCACAATGAAGCGCTGGCTGGTGAGACATTCGCGCCCGGTACGAGCCCAACGGTGGTCCGGTCGGAAACCGAAATGTGGGTGTACTACCAAGGCGTCAACGGGCAGATGTGGGTGTGGAGAGATAACGCCACTGGCTGGCATAATGAAGCGCTGGCTGGTGAGACGTTCGCAGCAGGCGCAAGCCCGACGGTAGTCCGCTCGGCGAGCGGCCCCTCGTCCGGCGACATGTGGGTGTACTACCAGGGCGTCAACGGGCAGATGTGGGCATGGAGCTACAACACCACTGGCTGGCACAATGAAGCGCTGGCTGGTGAGACATTCGCGCCCGGTACGAGCCCAGCAGTTGACCGGGCCGAAAATGAAAGCGAAATGCGAGTGTTCTACCCAGGCGCCAATGGGGCAACGTGGAACTGGTACGACAACATAGGAGGGTGGCACAACGAAGCTTTGTGACTCAGACGCCGGCCTTGGGGTGAAAAATTGCGTTGCGGAACACAAGGAAGTTCAACGAAACGAGGATGGCGACGGTGGCGAAGTACACCACGTAAACAGGCAGCCCCAGGGCCGCCGGCAGGACCGCGGTCGACACGGCGGTGAGCCCGTACTGCGCGCCGGCGAACACCAAGTAGCGAGCGGCCTGGTGATGGAGCGGCAGCGCATATTCCTCGTGGTGGGCCCAGACGAAGAGCCGCTGCAGCGTGAAATGAACCGACACGCCGGTGCAGGCGCCGATCGCGAGCGCGAGCTGGAAGGGCAGTCCCACCACCTCGGCCAGCACTGTCGTGCTGCCGAGATAGACGACCGTCACTGTGCCCCCGGTCAGTGCGTAGCGAGCGCCCTGTGCGAGCAGGCCGGAGCCCCGCAGGCGCTGGGTCCATGTCGGGAGCACGCTCTGAGTCCAAGCGCTCCGCGCTCGTGTAGGCCGTGGCATCCGCTTAACGTAGACGAGCGTCAAGAGGGCGCCGACATACGATGCGCCAACCCCCCGCGCGACGCGCGCAAACGTCGGAGGCGCATGGTACCGTCGATCGGTGATCGAGCCTCAGAGCGCGGCCCTTGCCGACGGCATCCGTCGCATCGTCATCGAGCAGTCCAAGCGCGCGAACGTCGGCCACATCGGCTCGGCGCTGTCGATCGCGGACATCCTCGCGGTGCTCTATGGCGGCGCTCTGCGCCTGCCGAGCAACCGCTCGCAGCAGGATCGCCTAGTGCTGTCCAAGGGCCACGCGGCGCTCGCTCTCTATGCCGCGCTCGAATTGACCGGTCACGTGCCCCCCGGTACGACTGGCACGTACTGTGCCGATGGCACGCTGCTGGGCGTGCATCCGGAGCGCGAGTTGGATGGCGTGGACTTCTGCACTGGCTCGCTGGGCCAGGGGTTGCCGGTTGCTGTGGGAGCGGCGCTGGCCGCACGGATGCAGCAATCCGTCCGGCGCGTCTTCGTCGTCATGAGCGACGCCGAGCTCAACGAGGGCTCGGTCTGGGAGGCCGCGATGTTCGCCGCCCACCACGGCCTTGCCAACCTGGTGGCAATCCTTGACCTCAACGGACAGCAGGCGATGGGGTACACCCGCGACGTACTTGGCCTGGACGCCCCGGCGGAGCGCTGGCGCGCGTTCGGATGGGACGTCCATCAGCTCGATGGACACGACATATCGAACTTGTCCACAACGATCGATGCTCTGGACTTCATGGTGGGGGCGCCACATATCGTCATCGCCCAGACGACCTTCGGAAAGGGCGTCAGTTTCATGCAGCACACAATCGACTGGCACTATCTGCCGATGACCGACGAGCAGTACGCCCAGGCGCTGTCCGAGCTGGAGGCGGCAGCCGTATGAGAGACGACTTCGTCGCTCAACTCGCCGAGCTGGCGGCAGCCGACGAGCGCGTCGTCCTGCTCACGGGCGACCTCGGCTACATGGTGCTCGACGTCTTCTCCAGCCGCTTTCCCGAGCGCTTCTTCAACGTCGGCGTGGCCGAGCAGAACATGGTCGGCATGGCAACCGGCCTCGCCGAGGCTGGCTACGTGCCGTTCGTCTACTCGATCGCGACGTTCGCGACGATGCGGCCCTACGAATTTGTGCGCAACGGGCCGGTGCTGCACGACCTGCCGGTGCGCATCATCGGGTTGGGGGGGGGCTTCGACTATGGCTTCAACGGCATCACGCATTTCGCACTCGAGGACTACGCGATCATGCGCACCCAGCCCGGCCTGACGGTGGTCGCGCCCGCGGACAGCGCGCAGGCGCGCGCAGCTGTGATGGCCACGCGCGAGCTGACCGGACCGATCTACTTCCGCATCGGCAAGCGGGGCACTCCGGTCCCCGGGCTGGACGGTCGTTTCGCACTCGGTGCCCTCCAGCTCATCGGCGAGGGTAGCGACGTCGCCCTGATCGCGATCGGCTCCATCGCCAGCGAGGCGCGGCGCGCGGCGGAACTGCTCGCCGAGGAGGGCATCGCCGCCACGGTCGCCGTCGTCTCGACGTTCAACCCCTCGCCCATTGAGGGTCTGGCCGAGCTGCTGGGTGGGGTCTCGCTGGCCATCTCGGTGGAGACGCACTATCTGAACGGGGGCCTCGGCTCGCTGGTCGCTGAGACGATCGCCGAGCGCGGTCTCGGCACTCGTCTGATTCGCGCCGGCGTCGATGTGGTTCCGCGCGGGCTGGCCGGCAGCCAGGAGTTCCTGGAGGACCGCTTCGGCCTCTCCGCACAGCGCCTCGCGGCCACTGCGCAGACGGCGCTGGACACCGCCCGAGCATGAAGCTGAGCGCCGTCATCGCCTGCTACCGCGACGCGCCGGCAGTGCCGATCATGCACGAGCGCCTGAGCAAGATGTTCGGCGAGATTGGAGCCGACTACGAGATCATCTTCGTCAACGACGGAAGCCCGGACAACGCACGCGAGGTACTGACCGAGCTGGCTGCGCACGACCAGAAGGTGGTGGTCGTCAATCACACGCGCGCCTTTGGCTCGCAGAGCGCGTTCACCAGCGGGATGCGGATCTCGACGGGAGACGCCGTCGTCCTGCTCGACGGAGACCTGCAGGATCCACCGGAGGTCATCCCGCAGTTCGTGGAGCAGTGGCAGGCGGGATTCGACATCGTCTACGGCGAGCGGGTCAAACGCGAGACGACGGCGTTCATGAGCCGCGCATACAAGCTCTTTTATCGCGTCTTCCGCCGCCTCTCCTACCTCAACATCCCGCTCGACGCGGGCGACTTCGGACTGCTGGATCGCCGCGTCGTCGATGCGCTGAATGGGCTGCCCGAGTCGCATCGCTTCATCAGAGGGCTGCGCGCGTGGGTTGGCTATCGCCAGGTCGGCGTGCCCTACGTGCGACCGGAGCGCATGTTCGGCAAGACCACCAACTCACTGATCAAGAACATCGGCTGGGCGCGCCGCGCGATCGTCTCGTTCTCCTACGTGCCGCTCGATCTGATCGCCTGGCTGGCGCTGCTCAGCGTCGGTGTCTCCTTCCTTGCGCTCATCGCGCAGTTGGTGCTGCACTTCGCCGACCCCAGCCTCGCCCCCAAGGGCTTTACTACGCTGATCGTCGGCATGCTCTTCATCGGGGGCATCCAGCTCCTATGCCTTGCGATCATCGGCTCTTACGTGGCGCACATCTACGAGGAGAGCAAGCACCGTCCGCCCTACCTGGTCGAGAGCGTCCTCAACGACCCCGGCCAGAGCCCGCAGAGCGACGCCCCCGACCAGCACCCTCGTGAGAGCGACACACCTGGCCGGCGGCCCCCGGAGCGCAACGCCTCCGGCCAAGCGCCCGCCGAGAACGGGCTCGCCCCCGGGGAGCGTGGACGGCCGGGACGCGAGCGGATCACACAGCCATGACCGACGCGCTCGACACCAAGCTGCCCGAGATGTGCGCCACGCGCTGCGCGATCTGCGAGCGCGAGGGGGACGCCGCCGAGCGCTGGCCGGCAACCTTCGACCCCGAGGCATTCAGCGCGAGGGTCTTCTCGGCCCGGCGCCTGCCCGATCGCGTGCACTACCGGATGGTCACGTGCCACACCTGCGGGCTCGTACGCTCGGACCCGGTGGCCGGCGAGGAGCTGCTCGCTGAACTCTATGCATCGAGCAGCTTTGACTATGGCCAGGAGGTCGAGTCGCTGCAGGCGACCTACGGTCGCGCGCTCGGCTGGCTTCAGGCACGCTCGCCGCGCCAGGAGGCGCTGCTGGAGATCGGCTGCGGCAACGGCTTCTTCATGCAGCAGGCTCGCCGCCAGGGCTGGCGGGAGGTGCGTGGCGTGGAGCCGAGCGCCGACGCCGTGGCGAAGGCGTCACCAGAGCTCGATGGCGCGATCGTGCAGGACATGATGCGCAGCGGGCTGTTCGCCCCCGAGAGCTTCGACGCAGTGTGCCTGTTTCAGCTGCTCGACCACATCGCCGACCCCTTCGCCCTGCTCGAAGAGTGCATCGCGGTGCTCAGACCGGGGGGGCACATCCTCGCGCTGAACCATAATGTCCGCGCCTGGTCGGCGCGGCTGCTCGGCGAGCGCAGCCCGATCGTCGACATCGAGCACACCTACCTGTACTCGCCCGCCACGATGCGCTCCCTCTTCGCGAAGGTCGGCTTTCGCGACCCGCAGGTGCGCAGCGTGCGCAACACCTACAGCGTGGCCTACCTCATGCAGCTCGTGCCGCTGCCCGCCGGACTGAAGTCCCGCCTGCTGCCGGGCCTGCGGTCGGGTCCGATGGGCCGTATCCGGGTGACCGTGCCCCTCGGCAACCTGTGCCTGATCGCACGCAAGCCGGATTGATGTCGTGATCGTGCACACGCCGGAGCAATCGCGTCGGTGAGAGCGCTCGTCACCGGCGCCGCGGGTTTCCTCGGCGCAAATCTCGTTCGCCATCTGACCCTAGCCGGACACGAGACGATCGCCGTCACCCGCCCCGGCAGCAGCTCGTGGCGGCTGCAAGACGTCGCAGCCGACTTGCGCGTGCTTGAACTCGACCTGCGCGATTCCGCCGCGATCGAGCAGACCGTGGCCAGGACAAAGCCGCAGTGGATCTTCCACATGGCTGCGCACGGCGCCTACCCCGCACAGACGGACCTCGCGGCGATGATCGCCGTCAACCTCAGCGCCACGGCGGCGCTGCTCGTGGCCGCGCGCGCCGTTGGTGTGCAGGCCTTCGTCAATGCGGGCTCCTCCTCGGAGTATGGCCTGAAGGCCCACCCTCCGCGCGAGGACGAGTGGCTGCAACCCAACTCCCACTACGCCGTGACTAAGGCCGCAGGCACCCACCTCACCGCGCTCGCAGCGGCGCAGGGCCTACCGGCGGTGACCCTGCGCCTGTACTCGATCTACGGCCCCTGGGAGGATCCCGGCCGTCTCATCCCGGCGCTGGTGCGGGAGGCCATGCGTGGGAGACTCCCGCCGCTTGTCGGCCCGCAGACGGCGCGCGACTTCGTCTACGTGGACGACTGCTGCGAGGCGCTCCTGCGGGCGGCCCGGCTTGGCGCACCCGCCGGCCCCGGCGCAACCCTGAACATCGGCTCAGGCACACAGACGTGCCTGGACGAGCTGGTCGAGGTAGCCCGCGGGTCCCTTGGCGTCGCAGCGCTCCCCGACTGGGGCACGATGGAGCAGCGCGACTGGGATACGAACGTCTGGGTGTCCGACGCCCGTGCGGCGTTGGAGTTGCTCGACTGGAAGGCAACGACCGGCCTCGACGACGGCCTTTCCGAGACCGGCGCGTGGCTGCAGGCGAGACCGCAACTGTGGGAGCGTTACGGCGTGCGGGAAGACGTCTGATGGGAAGGGTCGCTGCGGCCCGAACCGACGTCGGCGACCAGAGCGACGAGCGCTGGCAGCCGCCGGCCTTCACCCAGCTCGACGGCCCCACCAGTCGAGCGATCACCAGTGCGCGTCGCCTCTTCGACCTGCAGGCCAGCTCGATCTGGAACGATCTCGCCTGCGAGCTGAAAGCCGTCCACGGCACCCTGCTGGACGTCGGCTGCGGCGCGCAGCCCTACCGCACGCTCGTCCCCGCGGACGTGAAGTACGTCGGCATCGACACGGCAGACGCAAAGGACCGTTTTGGCTATCGCATACCTGACACGGAGTACTTCACTGGCGACACATGGCCAGTGGATGACCTCATGGCCGACACCGTGCTGTGTACAGAGACACTCGAGCATGTTCTGAATCCATTGGACTTCCTCGCGGAAGCCATGCGTTCGCTGCGGCCCGGCGGACGACTCATCCTCACAGTGCCGTTCGCGGCGCGCTGGCACTATGTGCCATTCGACTACTGGCGATTCACCCCTTCCGGCCTAAAGCACCTTCTGAGCAAGAGCGGATTTACGGAAATCAGGATATATCGACGTGGCAACGCCCTGACCGTCGCCTGCTACAAGGTGATCGCTCTCATCCTGCCCCTGCTGATGCCTCACGAGGAAGGGTCTCTGCGGAGGTTGGCCCTGCGTGCTGGCGGCCTCGCGCTATCGCCCCTGCTGGCAGCGAGCGTCCTCCTGGCCAGGCTGTCGCTTCTGCGGGACGGCGGCGACGACTGCCTGGGCTATACCGTGCTTGCCAGACGACCTGCCGACCGGACATGAGCAGAGCTGACCCCGGGGAGAGGCCGGGTTCGTGCCGGTAGGTCTCAGCGCCACCACCCAGTCATTCCGCTCGAGGGATCCACCCTGGGCTTGAAGCCATCGGCAGCCAGCGCGGCCGTGACCTCTGAATAGGTTCCAAGGGTGTAAATACGATTCCCTCGCGCCTGTTTCAGCGCCGTCAAGGCTTCAGCCAGCTGCTGGTAGGTAAGCACGCTGGTCGGGTTGTTGACAGAGGCGATGTTGTCAACGTCAGCGTAGAAAGCGATCTGATGACCGAGTGGAGCAAGGAGCAAAACCGATTCTCCGCGATGGCTGGTACGACGTACGAAAGCGACGGCGGCAGATATGTCATATGGCGAGGGAGGTGGTGCGCTGGCCGCGATTCGGCGAAGCTGCGTCCACGGCACTGGAAACTGCGCAATCGAAGTCCCGGCCAAGCCAAGCGAGATCAATGCGCTCCCTACGAGTGCAAGTGATGAAACGCGCGCACTTACACGGTTAGCCGCCAGGGCGCGCAAAGCAAGCAACGCCAGCAAAGCGACGCTGAGCGCCCAGATTGAAAAAAGCACGACCAGACCGCCGGGGTGCGTGCGTCCCATGTAGTAGTTACTTGCGCCGAGGCCCAGTATTCCGCTGTAAAGAAGAGCCGCTGTATAGGCTTTGTCCGGAGAACGATCCCTATATCTCAAAGCGCCCGCCAACACGGCGGCACCAAATGTCATATCCACCAGCATATAGAGGCCACCCAGGGGCGTGGGTAGAAGCCCGAAACCACCTTCACCGAAAAGGCGCGCATAATAGGTCAATAGCCCAAGCTTTGGTAGCTGTCCCGCGAATAGTAAAGTCAAGACGCTGACCGCCGCAAGCGCGATGACGAGCCCGACGAGAAGATTTCTGACGACACGCAAGATGCCAGTTGCGTCACGTTCAGATCCTGCCAAAACAGCGATGAATGCGGCAAGCAATGCGGGCAAACCGAACTCGACGTTGTTCAGGACGACGAGGCCCGCACACACGAATACGGCAACTGAACCGTGTGGGCGGAGTCCTCGAATGTGGCGTATACATATCCATAGCAAAACATACGGCCCAAAATAGCGCATCGGAAATACGGCGTAGTAGCTAGCCCAGTTAAACGGCTCACTTCCACGAATGATAAAGAACAAGCTGGTGGCGAGGAAAGGTACATAAAGAGCCAGTGCCAGTATCTCATTACGCGTGACAAGAGCCAGCGCTCGCTCAACGGACAGGAGTGCCACAAAAGTGAGGGCGCACATCGAAACAGTAAATACGCCCACCTGCGGACCACCAAGGCGGAGTACTGGCCACACTACGAATGGTAGTAGCGACGCATACTGCTCGGCATAGTTGACCAATGGCGTACGCCCATTGACGACGGCGACAAAATCGTCGAAGGTGAACTGGAGATGAAAAGTCACATATTGGTCTGCCAAGGCAAGGTTCTGCTCTCGAAAGACCGATGGCAGCAGCCAGCATGCGGTTAGAAGTGCCGCAATCGCGACCCACAACCAACTCTTAGGACGACGAGTAAGAAGAAGCCTGGATTCGAACCAGCGAGGCCGCAGCCTGACCAGGTAGATCAACGCTGCAGCAATCGCGATTGCAACAACCAGATCGCCGTTACCAAAATGCGTCGTCGGCCCCTCACCATCGAAGTCATGGAATTGCGCCTTCCAGCTCCAAACGGCGACACCTGCGCCTGCTATCAATCCGCATATGCCCAGTGAGCGCACCAACATGCGTCGCGCTTGGGTCGTACTCAACCAATGAGGTGTCGGAACGACTGCATAGACAAGCCCTAGCACGAGCACAAATGCAACCGCAAGCAGATACCGCATCTGTTCGGTGGGCTTGTGGTAGATAAGAACCATGACGCTGGGAAAGAATTGAAAATCACCTCGGGGCAGAAGATGGCCGAGCGGTCCTGCCAGCACCAGCATCGAGATCGTCAGCGCCACCGCCGCCATGAAGATAGAGGCAAGCAGCAGATCTTCCCGGTCGACCCTCGTCGATACGGTGCCTGACTGAGGTTGCGACTCGACTGACGACATGCTCATTTTGGAGGTAACCATGTTCATTTGCATTTCAAGCAGGTGCGTTAGGCACAGAGTACAGCAGTACTCCTCCCACCAGCCTGTGCTTTAGACCGAGCTGTGCGAGCACACCGGGCCACGGCCCGGCCAACGCTGGATCTACGATTACATGGCTCACAGAGTGATCGCGAATAAAGGAACCGAGCGCAGCAGCCGGCGGCGGGACATCGGTGAACAGCTGAACAGCCGTTATCTGAGCGTTGAATGGAGGTGGGATATTTCCGGAGACGTAGCCCTCAGGCATGTAAAAGTAGAACCCGCTCTCAGCCTGCCAGAGCATAGATACGTCGTTCAAGGCAAAGGGCAAAACAAGTACAGTCTCATTGTGATGAAGATACCGCTTGTAAAGAGGAGCTGCAAAGAAGGCCGGATTGTTTACGGGTGCCCCATAGAAGGTTCTATTGACGTCTGGGAGGATCAGCACTATGCCCAGTAGGACGGCCAGCCACCTTACACCGGCCCGCCCCTCAACCCTGGCCAGATATGCAGCGATGCCCACCGACAAAGCAAGTGTGGTGAACAAAATCATGCGGCCTGGCGCAATATTATTAGAAAGCGGTAGATGCTCAATCCAGCTGAAGGGCAGGGTTATCGTTTGATAGCCAGCTATGTGCAGATGTGGCCCAAGTGCCGCGATCAAACTGACAGCTGCCACTATTGTGACCAAGCCCACTAAGACACGCTCGCTACGCCTATGTCTACCTAGAAGCCATATCAAAAAGAGGGCAATCAGTATCACTCCGAGATAGCCGTCAGCCTCTGAACCGTTGCTCTTCTCATATGTGAGCCCCAAGAGATAGAAGTCATGTCCACCCAGCCAAGTTATCGTTGTCGGAAAGAACGGATTGAGCAGGTCAAGACTGTACACATTTGGAAAACTTGGAGAGCCCTTAGGAATACTTCCACTAAAGAGTGCATAGTAAAGAAATGGAGAAATGAAGATTGCCGCAACCAATCCTGCTCCGACTATCTCTGCCGCCAGTCGCGCAACGCATGTGCGCCTCGGGCGCGGTACCAAAAACCAGGCAGAAACAAGGACGACGGCTCCAAAGAACACGCACTCGGCCAGCAGTTCCGTCGACAGACCAGCTTGCAGGATGAGCAGCGCCGCCATCGCAAACACAAACGACCTGCGCGACATCTCCCCCGCGGCACGACGCAAAGCGACCAGAGCCATGACCGGTATGAGGAAGACAAGCACCAGGTTCAGATGCCCCAGAAGCTGTGCGAACTCATAGCTGCAAAACCCGAACAGATACCCACCCACCAAGGCGGGTAGCTCGCGCCCAACCAGGCGACGACACAGCAAATAGGCAGTAAAGGCAGCGAGGGCAGGGCTGCAGACCGCCAGCACATTGTAAGAAAAGACAGGCCCAGCCAAGGCGGTGATGGGAGCCAACAGGATGGCCGCCGTCGGGATCATCGCTCCTTGAGCCACGTTCACGCCGGTGGGAGACCAGAGATAGTGCGTGAAGAAGGGATTGAGCCCGTGTGCGAGGGCGTGCGGCCACCAGGAAAGCGCCCACATGTACGAGGCCGGGTCCGTGGAGGCGCTGCACGCGCAAACCGTTGTGGGGTCCTTGATCGCATACCGGCCAATGGTGAGTAGAGCCAGCAGCAGGTAGAAGGCCAGCGCGCGCAGCCATGTCGGCACGGAGCCAGCTGCGTGCTTCAGCCGGTGCGCTCGTACCGATGATGGCCGTCTGGCTGGAGCCTCCTCAGACTCGACTGCATGCGTCTCGCGGTAGTCTTCTGCCAGCGGGGGGCTGTAAGTCATCGTCGTCACTTTACGGTTTCGCCGGGATGGCATGACTGTTCAGGTGGATGGGGCCCGCAGCTCTTCGTATCATGCGGGTCCGGGTCCGGAAGCTCCCGTAGGCAGGGTCTTTGCCAATTGCGCATCCTTTCGGAGCGCTCACAGCTCCGTAATGATCGACTGCTATCCTTACAAAGAAGGTGCGACTTTGAAAGGAACGGAACGCCTTGCAGGCCGCAACCCCGAACGATACGCCCACACCCCTTGGCCTGGGCGCCTACAGCCAAGGCAACCTCAGCAGCTGGTGCGAGCGATTCGCGGCACGCCACCACCCGCGCGGCAAGCGAGGCTGAGCGACTCGCGCAGACGATCGAGGAGCGCCAGACCACATGGCCGCAACGCCTTGGCGAGCCCCGCCAGGACGCAGCCGTACGTCAGCTTGTCAGCGTCCTGCCCGCGCAGCCCGTCATCGACGTACCCGCCGCGCAACAGCTCACCGGCAAGTCCCATGTCGCCGTCGGCAGCGCCATCGCCCAGCTCGAACAGGCCGATTACTCGGGCACACAGCTCACGCAGCTCGCGGCGAGCGCGCTCTACCCGCCGCAGATGATTTCGGCGAAAAGATCGCGCGCCCGGTGAACTTCACGGCAACCGCCGCCACTGGGCTGGCAAAGCGCAGCAGCCTGGTGGTCACGTACCCCGGCAATGTGACTGTCCATACCACCGTCAACTCACACGGAACCACCCTATCTGCCCATCTCACCCTGGCCCCAGGTCACAACTTGGTGCACTTCCTGACCAACGCCCCACTGGCCCAATATCCACCGGACACCCGCCTGCTTGCCCTGCAGATCCGCAACGCAACCATCAGCCAGCCGGCGCTATGCCTGCCATTACCGTCGCCCAGAGGCCGTCGCTCTGGCGCCGCGAGGACACTCTGCGCCTCGGACTCGCGGCCACAGCTGACGTCGTGAGATCGTGCCAGCCCTCCCTGGCTCCGGGAGTCTGGCTCGCAGCTCACCCGGGCTCGCCACAAACCGGCCCCCTCAGGACCACCTCCGGGGGTCCCTCTCCTTCGTGAAGATGTCGACCGACTGCTGGATTCAACCCTGTGAGCGAGGAGTCGCCGCACTCGCGCGGGATACTCGGGCGGGCATTTACACACGCGGTAAGCTGGGAGTCGATGAGCTTCACAAGGATCACGGCGCGAGCAGACCAGATGGGCGGCGTCCCATGTATCCGCAGCCTGCGGATCCCAGTCGCGACCGTGGTCGATATGGTCGCCGACGGTATGAGCAACCCAGAGATCCTCGCCGCCTACCCGGACTTGGAGGCTGAGGACGTTCGCGAGGCTATGCACTACGCCGCAGAGGCCGTCCGCGAGCGCGAGCTGCCCCTTGCCGCTGCAGGGTGAGATTTCTGATTGACAACGCGCTCTCGCCGCTCGTCGCCGAGCGGCTCAAAGCTACCGGGCATGACGCCACGCACGTTCGCGACTACGGACTGCAGGCGGCAAGCGACGAAGAGATCTTCAGTCGTGCACAGCAAGAGCAACGCGTCCTCGTATCGGCGGACACAGACTTCGGGACGCTGTTAGCAGTGCATCGAGGACTCCGCGCGGCAGGCGCCCACCTCACGCAGCTCGCGACGGCGCCGCTCGCCCACTCATTGCCCGCAACGGTCGCGTCAGCCTCCAGCTGCGGCTGGATTGCAAGTTCGCGAGCTGCCCTTCCAGGCTTTCCAAACGCCCGTCGGCGACGACGGTGACGCGCGGATCGTCCAGTCCGCGCATCTCGCGGTCGCGGGCGAAGAGCTCGAGCAGGGCATCGGAGCGCTCGTTGCCCAGCCGTCGGCTTTCCGGCGCGCGAACCGTCACCTCACACATTTCCGGGACGACGGCTGCAAGCAGCCCACCGATCGTCTGCTCATACCTCGCCACAAGGTCCTCGTAGACGACGTGCAACGGCTCGATGTCGTTGAAGCGAAAGAAGCGATCCCAATGCAGCTCAGCGTTCTCGATCAGGCGCCGGCAGCGCTCGATGCCCTCGAAGCTGTAGGGGATCTCCGGCGGCGGGCCGGCAGTGGCCATCGGTTGCGACCACACACCCGTTCGCAGCGCCGTCCAGAACGAGACTGCCTGGCGGTTGACGTCGCGACGCAGGATGTGTACATAGAGTGGCGCTGCGAAAAGGTCCTCCAGGAAGCGGGCTGAGATCTCGAACTCAGGCTCCGCTCCGCTGACGCCCAGCGCCTCCGCGCGCAGCTGCTGGAACTGGTCCCAGTGCAGCTTGATGCCGAAGACTCCGGTGGGCGCGGTGCGCCGGGCGCAAAGCGCCGCCACGTAGGCGCCAAGCTCCGGGGCACAGCCCCACCGGGCAGCGAGCGCAGCGCGGTTGTCGGGGTTGAAATACTCGGTGGGCGTACCGGCGACGCGAGCGCTCGCCAGCCCCCGGCAGAGCAGCCCGCTACCGCTGCGCTGGGTCGCGCAGACGATGTAGCAGCGCGGCGATGACGACGAAGCGCGCGCAGGCTCTGTGTCGTGCTCGGGTCCGAGCGGGGGCGGGACGTTACTCATGTCTTGAACGAGCCGTACATTAACGCCCCTGCCAGCCAGCAGTCTGCCGCCGGAGTTCAGCGACGAGACAGCCCATCTGGCCAGGAAGCTCGTGGTGCCTGCGCTCCGCCTGCTCCCCCCGCTCGCGCGCCGCTGGGTGCACCCCGAGCCGTATTGTTTGAGGCCTTGGGTATTCGCCGCTCCCTCTCCGTCTGCATGATCACGACCGAGCCGGCCGGGCGTGTCGCGGCGATCCTCGAACCTCTGCGCGGCATGGCCGACGAGATTCGTGCTGGCGCTGGACTCGCGCATGGACCCTGCGACACTCGCACGCTACCTCGACCTGGCCGACGTCGTGCACCGAATCGAGTTCCGGCTGCTGGAGCGCCATCTCGGCTGGCTGCACGCGCAGTGTCGCGGAGACTGGATCCTGCGCCTGGACGGCGACGAGCTGCCCTCCGCGGCGCTGCTGGAGCGTCTGCCCGAGCTGATCGACTCCGTGGCGGTGCGCCAATACTGGATCGCCCGCCGCTGGCTTCACCCCAACCCCACGCGCGTGCTGGATGAGACTCCATGGTCGGCGGACTTTCTCAACTGCCTCGTGCGCAACGACGGGGGGCTGCGTTTCCCGGGTGTCGAGCACCTGCACGCTGCGCCAGAGACGCCATGCGCCTACGTGGCGGAGCCCATCTACCACCTCGACCTGTTGCTGAGCTCCGAGCAGGAGCGACGCACCAAAGCCGTGCGCTACGAGGTGGAGCGCCCGCATCTGCTGGCGGCGGGCGGGGCGCGTCTCAACGAGGCCTTCTACCTGCCCGAGCTGCTTCCCGCTCCGCGCCTTTGCACGGTGCCCGCGATCGACGTGCCGGCGATCGAGCGGACACTCCACGGGACACTCCAAGGCGTACCCAGCAGCCGCAACAGCCAGGCATTCGAACCGGACAAGCTCACCGTACCCAGCAGCTGCAACAGCCACGCGTCCGAACCGGACAAGCGCACTGCTCCGGAGGATTCCGACGGCGTCGCGCCCGGGGATGACCGCGGCGTGCCGTCCTCCTCGGGCCCTCCGGCGCCCGTCTTGAAGCTGGCCGAGCTCGACCGCTTCTGGGAGCGCCGCGAGGTGCCGGACAGCGCCTACCAGGCCCTCATCGAGCCGTATGAGACCCACCCCCGCATGGCCCCTGGGGAGGCGCGCCATCTGTTCTTCGCCGTCACCAACCGGGGCAGCGAGCGCTGGCCGTGGGGCCTGGATCACTTCCCGCAGATCCGCCTCTCATACCGCTGGCTGAACGCCGATGGCTCTATCCACACGCCCGAGGGCCTGCGCTCTCCCTTCCCCCGACTCGTCGTCTCTGGAGCAAAGGCGCTCACACCGCTGCACGTCGCCGCCCCCGAGCAGCCGGGCCGCTACACGCTGGAGGTCGACGTGCTCCACGAGGGCCACCGCTGGTTCGGCTGCGAGCTGCGCGTGGAGGTGCTTGTACAGGCGCCCGCGCTGCCCGCCGCTCCCGCCTCGCGCCTGCGGGCAACCGTGCCGGGCGCCCGGCCTCTACTGCGCCGTCGCGCCGGGCGCCTGCGTATCCCCCGCATCTTTCACCGCGTGTGGGTGGGCTCGCACGAGATGCCGGCGCTCTTCGCGCGCTTCGGGGAGACCTGGCTGGAGCACCACCCCGACTGGAAAATGCGCCTGTGGACCGAGGCGGACCTGCCCGCGCTGGGCCTGGAGGGCGTGGCGGAGCACACGCGCAACCTCTCGGAACTGTCCAACCTCATGCGCTATGAGCTGCTGGCCCGCCACGGGGGCGTCTACATCGACACCGACTTCGAATGCCTGCGCTCGCTGGAGCCGCTGCTGGGTGGGATCGATGCCTTCACCGCGCTGGAGTCGCCTGGCCGCGCCTCGAATGCTCTGATCGGCTGTGTCCCCGAGCATCCGCTGCTGCGCTGGGCGGCGCAGGCGGCGCCGACCACGGTCGGCCTGGGGGCGCACTCCCGTGACGCCAACGGCCCGTACTTCTTCAGCCTGCTGCTGGAGCAGACACCGGACGTCACCCTCTTCCCTCCGGAGCTTTTCTATCCGTACTACCTTGACGAACCCCACCGCCGCCACGAGAGCTTTCCCGACGCCTACGCCGTTCACCACTGGAACGCGTCAGGTGCACTCCCCAGCGAGACGCGCGAGACAGCTCAGGCCACGACGGGCTGAGCGGCGTCCCCGGAGAGGGCTCCCTCGCCCCGGTCAAGCTCTTCCAGCCGTCGGCGCATCGCGGCGCCGGTGGCCTCGGGTGAGAGTACGCGTGCGATGTCCTGCGCCGCCCGCGCGCCGATCGCCGCCGCGCCCTCGGGGTCGCTCCACACCCGACGCATCAGCTCCGCCGCGTGCTCGATGCTGGGTTGAGCCCACTCCCCGTCGGCGGGGTAAATCTCGCAGTCCGGCCCCACGCGGGTGATCTCGTACTCCACCAGGTAGCTGTTCTCGGTGGTCATGAAGTCGACGTTGCCCGAATAGCCAGTTCCGATCACCGGCTTGCCGATCGCCATCGCCTCGGCCAGCGTCAGACCGAACCCCTCCGAGCGGTGCAGCGAGACGTAGCAGTCGCATCCGGCCATCAGGCCGTCGCGCTCGGTGGCGCTCAGCGAGCGATCCACGACGTGGATGTCGGGGCGCCCGTGGGCGGCCCACAGCACCTCCTCCTCAGCCAGTGGGCGCAGCGGTGCGTTGATCGTCTTGATCAGCAGCTGCGGCCCCTCGCCGGGCGCGAACGCCCGCTTGAACGCCTCGATCAGGCCCACCGGGTTCTTGCGCTGGACCGTGCTGAGATAGTCGAACGCGAACAGGAACTCGAATCCGTCAGTCACGCCCAAACGCAGCGGCTCGGCGCGCTCCGCGGGTCGCTGCACCGGCGGAGCCAGCGCGATCACCGGCACCGGCGCCACCGCGGCGAAGTTCTCGGCCATGAAGCGCGAGTACACCCAGATCTCGCTCACCAACTCGAACGCCCGCTTCCAGCGCGCGGGAATGCTGTTCGTCTCCCAGCCCCATACCCCGATGCGCGGCCCCTGGAAGTAGTTCTCGCCCAGGCGTGCGACGAAGTCGGGGAGCTCCTCAGCGTTGACCGCCACCACCTCGTAGCCGTGGCGCCCCTCGTGCACCAGGTCCTCGAAGCTGTGCTCGCCGTAGCCCTCCTGCAGTCTCGTCCCCGCCTGCATGTGAAACAGCGGCACGCTCACAGTGCTCGTGGGCGTGCCCGCCGCGCGCAGCGCCTGCACATACCCGCGCGCGGCCGAGCCCAGGCCGAGCGTGTGGTTGAGGTAGCCGGTGACACGCACCGCTGGAGCGGACTCCCCGACCCGCTGCGCCACATCTGCCACATCCACGTGAGCAGCTCCCACCGCCGCACTTGGTCCAGCGGGCTCCCTCGCCACAGCTTGCTGCTCGGCGGTCGGGGTGTCTGTCTGCAAGGGCATGAAGCGATCGGGGATGTCCATCTCCTCGCGTCCGAACGCTCGGCACCAGGCGACGTACTCGGCCCCATCCCCACCGTCGAGGTCTGGGTAGGCGCGCAGCACATCCGGGCGCTCGTGGGCCACGCGGTAGAACACGTAGCGCGTGACTCCGTACGCCGCGCCACTCGGCGCCGGCCCCTGCAGCCATGCGAGAAACGCCTGCCAGGCCCCCGGCTCGAACACGTCCTCAAAGCACTCCCCCAACGCCAGCGCTCGTTCGTGCAACGAGCGCAGCGTTTCGTCATACACAGTCCCATCAGGCATGTGGCGTCCCACGTCGCGGCGGTGATTGGTCTCCCGCCAGCCCGCGCGCTGAAGCTCATTCGCGTACTCCACGCACAACTCGCGCAGCACCGGCGAACGGCTCACCCGTACCCGGCTGGCGAGCGCGCTCAGACGGTGGGGGCGGTCGGGCTCGAAGCCCGGTAGGTCGAGGAACTGCAGCGGCCAGCGGTCGTCCACCAGCACTCCCCGGGCGGCCCGATCCAGCGAATGTGTGTGCAGGTTCCACATGTTCAGATTGCAGCCCGGGTGCTCCAGGACGGCTGTGGCGAAGCGCGCCGGTGCGAGCTCCAGCAGGCGCGCCAACCACGGCCGGTCCTCGGGCCGCTGACCACTCTGGAGTCCGTCGAGCGAGCCGATCGCCGTTTCGATGTGGTCGGCCCACCAGACAAGGAACCCCTCGGCGCCCGGCGTGCCATCCACTCCCATGATCGTCTGCTCGATCCGCCCCTCCGCCTCCATCTGTGTGAAGGAGGGCTGTAACCCGTCGTCGGGCACGTCAGCGCTCATGCGGGGGACCAGCAGCACGCTGTGCGCGGCCAGGGCAACCGCCACCGGCTCCAGGTCGCCCAGCACCCAGGCCGTGGGCGGCAGATGCAGAACCGGGCCCTCCGCGCGCTTGGAGTAAACGCTCAGCAGACGCGGCAGGAGCAGGGCGATCAGCTCCTGTTCATCGTGGCGGCCGATCAGTGCTTCGATGTCCAGATCCAGCGCCTCGGCGGCGCTGCGCACGCGCAGCTGCTCCTCGGTCGCGCCCTTCCAGCCCCGCGGAGCGATCAGCAGAACCTCGTGCGGCCAGTCGGGGCGCTGGCGGCACAGCGAGCTGGCGAGCACCCGCGCCTGGGGCAGCGTCGCGGGCGTGGCCAGGGTCAGGACGCGCATCGCCGGCATGATGCTACGGCGCGAGGGCAACGACGGCGTAGGAGGATGCCTCGAAGCGCGCCAGCTCGAAGTCCTCGAAGCTCGGCGCAAAGACATAGGCCGACTGAAAGCCGGCGATCCCGCACAGCGCCAGCGCCACCTCTGGGAAGATCGGGTGCTGGTGGGTGAGGTCCACCCAGAAGGTCTTCAGCGAGGAGACCCTATGGGGGTTGACGGTCTCGGCGATCAGCACGCCGCCGGGCGCCAGCTTCAGCTTCGCCAGCGCCAGCATCCGGCGCAGCTCCTGGTAGGGCAGGTGCTCGATCACCTGGGCCGAGAAGACCGTGCCCAGCGTGCCATCCGGCACACCCTCCAGGTACTCGTTAACGTCGCCGCGGGCCACCTCCAGACCGAGCGTCCGGCAGCGCTCCACCATACCCGCGTCGCTGTCCACTCCACGAGCCTCGATGCCCTCCTCGGCGAGCAGGCTCAAAAGCTCCCCGCGCCCGCAGCCCACGTCGAGCACGGGCTGGTGCTCGCGCAGCAGCGGCAGATACGGGAGCTGTGACTCCCGGACACGCTCCGCCGGTCCGCGGAACAGGTCCTCGAAGGCCGCGTAGTCCGAGCCCGAGACGCCGTCCTCGGACCCGCGCGAGCGAAAACCGACCACCTGCCCCACGGGCGAGCCAAAACTCTCGAAGGGGCTGTCCGCCATGTATGGCACCGCGCGCAACTCGGCCGTGATCTCAGCCGCGTCCCTCGCCAGCGGCGCGACCGAGCGCATCGTCGCATCGGCGCTCTCAGCGGCCCCCGTTGCGATCCGCCGCAACGACTCCGCCGTGAGGATCAGCTCGCGGGCAAGCTGCTCCAGGCGCTCGATCTGCTCGGAGTGGCGCTCAGAGAGGTGCGCCAACATCTCCTCCTGGCGGTTCAGGGCGCCAATGATCTCGCGGTCGAGCTCGTGCTGGTGGTGGGTGAAGGGACCGATCGCGCGCAGCACCGCCCGGCGCAGCGCGGCGCGAACGCGCCCCTGTGGGCGCCCCGGTGCAAGCTCTGGGCCCTGCCGCAACAACTCGCCGGCGCGCGCGGTGTGCGATGTCCAATCATCAGGTGTCACTGAAGCGAGCGTATCGAGCGCCATCCTCAAAGGTTGCCAGCGAACACCCTCTCTGCCGACGGAGAGAGCACTGCGAGGCTTCGAGCGCACGCCGAAGGCGAGGGGCACCCGCGAGCCCCACGGTACCCTTCCCCCAGATGCCCCAACTCGCAAGCAGCGCCACGCCGCCGATCCTCGTCGAAGCGGTCAGCAAGACCTTCAACGTGCCCGAGGAGCGCACCCATACGCTCAAGGAGCGCGCGCTGCACCCGCTGCGGCGCACGCGCCATGAGAGCTTCAAGGCGCTGCAGGACATCTCCTTCGAGGTGCACCAGGGAGAGTTCTTCGGGATCGTCGGGCGCAACGGCAGCGGCAAGAGCACGCTCTTGAAGTGCATGGCCGGCATCTACGGCGTGGACAGCGGGCAGATCTGGATGAACGGACGGCTCTCGACGTTCATCGAGCTGGGCGTCGGCTTCAACCAGGACCTCGCAGCGCGCGACAACGTGGTGCTCAACGGGATCATGATGGGCCTCTCCCCGCGCGAGGCCCGCAGCCGCTACGACGCCGTGATCGACTTCGCCGAACTGCGCGAGTTCGAGGAGCTGAAGCTCAAGAACTACTCCTCGGGCATGCATGTGCGCCTGGCCTTCTCGGTGGCGATCCAGGTCGACGCCGACATCCTGCTGATCGACGAGGTGCTGGCCGTCGGCGACGCCGGCTTTCAGCAGAAGTGCTTCGACGTATTTCACGAGATGCGCGACGCGGGCCGCACGATCGTGTTCGTAACCCACGACATGTCAGCCGTCAACCGCTTCTGCCACCGCGCCATGCTGCTGGAGCGCGGCGAGATGGTGGCGCTCGGCGAACCCGCGCTGGTGGCCGACAAGTACCTGGAGGTCTCCTTCGGTCGTCCGGTGGGCTACCCCACCGACTCCGCAGACGAGGACATCCCCCGCGTCGGCGACGGCGCGGCGCGCGTCAGCGACGTGTGGTTGGGCGACGAAGCGAGCGAACGGCTCACGATCGCCCCCCAGTCGGTCCCCACGACGCTCAAGGCGCTGGTCACCTTCAACGCCAGCGTGCGCGACCCGGCGGTCACGCTGACGATCGAAAACGAGCACCACCAGCCGGTGATCGTCGGCACCACCGTGCACGAGCACGAGCGCAGCGGCGTCTTCCACGCCGGCGAGGAGGCGGTGTTCGCGTTCTCCTTCCACAACATGCTCGCCCCCGGCCGCTACGAGCCGTGCTTCACGATCAGCCACCGCGGCAGCGGGCTGTCGATCATCGACCGCTACGAGGCGCGCTTCTCCTTCGTCGTCACCGGCGCGGTGGCCAGCGGCGGGCTGGTCGAGGTGCCCGTGCAGACCGACATCACGCGCCACGGCGCCGTGGCGCTCGAGCAGCGGGCCACGGCGTGAGCAGCGTATCGCCGGGAGCCACGGCGTGAGCAGCGAGCTGCTGGACATCCCGACCGCCGAGGGCGGGGGCGCCGGCACTCTCGCCGAACCACGCGGCAAGCCGATCCGCGGACCGCGCGCGCTGACCGACGACTGGACGCGCTTCTGGCACCTCACCTACAACATCGCGCGCAACGAATTCAAGCTTAAGTTCTTCGGCTCGGCGCTCGGCTACGTGTGGCAGGTGATGCGCCCGCTGCTGCTGTTCGGCGTGCTGTATGTGTTCTTCGTCGTCATCAGCCACGTCGGTGACAAGGGCGCGCCCAGCGAACAGTATTACGGCGTGCAGCTGCTGGGCTCGATCGTGCTGTTCACCTTCTTCGGCGAAGCCACCGCCGGCGCGGTGCGCAGCGTCGTGGACCGCGAGAACCTTGTGCGCAAGATCCAGTTCCCGCGGCTGGTGATCCCCCTGGCGGTCGTCCTGCTCGCCTTCTTCAACCTGATGCTGAACCTCGTCGTGGTGCTGATCTTCGCGCTCATCTCCGGCGTCCAGCCGATGCTGAGCTGGCTTGAGCTGCCGCTGATCCTCGCGATGCTGATCGTCTTCTCGACCGGCATGGCGATGCTGCTCTCCTCGCTGTTCGTGCGCTTTCGCGACATCCAGCCGATCTGGGAAGTCTTCAGTCAGATTCTCTTCTACGGCTCACCGGTGATCATCCCGGTCCTCGCCGTCCGCGAAAGGCTGATCCCCTACCACACGTTCCTGTTTCACCTCTACACGCTCAACCCCCTGGTCGCCGTCTTCCAGCAGTTCCGCCACGCGATGGTCACCCACGCCACACCCAGCGCCGGGCAGACGATCGGCAGCTGGGCCGGGCTGTTGGGGCCATCGGCGGTCGTGGTCGCGGTCTTCGTGCTCGGCTTCTACGTGTTCAACCGCGCGGCGCCCCACATCGCCGAGGACCTCTAGCCCCCCGGCCGCGCCCCTGCCACGGAGATGCCCTGCGACCGCCCCCGGGCGTCGGCCCCGCCTGCGTCTCACCCGCCGGGCACCGCCCCGCTGTCAAGCGACACCCGCCGCGGCGCGGCCACCCCCTCGAGGAAGGCCTCCAGCGCGTCGATGCGCCGCTCCCATGCGTACTCCTGGGCGGTCTGCATCCCCGCCTGCCCGAGGCGCGCGCGCAGCTCGGCGTCGCCCAGCAGCCGCTCCAGCGCCTCGCTCACCGCCCCGCGCTCGGGGGCGGGGATCAGGCAGTTCTCGCCATCCACGCAGAAGTCACGGTTGCCGTGGGCGTCGGTGCACACCACCGCCCCCCCTGTGGCCATCGACTCAAGCGGCGGCAGGCAGAAGCCCTCGTGCGTTGAGGTCTGCACGAACACCGTCGCCTGCGCCAGCAGCTCCGCCACCTGCTCGTCGCTGGGCGAGTCCACGTAGCGCATCCCCTCGTCCCGCATCCCCGTCTCACCGCCCACCAGCTCAGGCTCGATCCCGAACAGGCACAGCTGCGGGCGCGGCTCGGGCAGCGCGCGCCAGGCGGCCACGGTGAGGGGCAGGTTCTTCAGCGGGTTGGTGCGCCCCAGCGCCAGCACCATGCCCCCCCGGCGCTGCACCTCAGGGCGCGGGCGGAAGTTCCGCAGGTCAATGCCGGGGGGGATCAGCTCGGCGCTCAGCCCCAGCTCTTGCAGGCGTTCGCGGTTCCAGCCGGAGATCGTCATGTAGTGGAACTCGGGCCGGTAGGAGGCGATCACAGCGTGGCGCACCACCTCGTCGTCGGGGTAGTAGGAGGTCTCGATGTCCTGCACGAAATACACCGGCACCCCGTGCAGCACGCTCGCCATCCACACCGGCGCGGCGGTGTTCCACCACGTCGCCACCTTGATCGCCTGCTCGCCGGCCAGCGCCTCGATCAGCTCGTCGTAGTCCTCGAAGGTGTGCACCGGAGCGCGCAGATCAAACCAGTCGGGGGGCTCCCCGAGCGTGTACAGCGCGACGTCGTGGCCGCGCTCGGACAGCCCGTTGAGGTGCTCGAAGATGTCGCGGTGCCCGCCGCCGATGCCGGTGCCCTCGGTCACGTAGATCACGCGCAGCCTGCCGTCTCGCGAACGCACGGGGCGGGCGTCGAAGAAATCCCCCCACCGTTCCCAGAAGACCCGCTGGGAGGCGCGCTCGCGCTCGCCCACGTTCACCCCCCGCGTGAGCGACTCGTGGTGGTAGAGCGAGGCGGCGGGGAAGTAGAACACGCGGAACCCCGCCTCCCACGCGCGCAGGCACCAGTCCACGTCCTCGTAGGCCATCGGGTAGCGCTCGTCGAGCAGCCCCACGCGCTCGATCAGCTCGCGCCGCACGTACATGCAGGCCCCGGTCACCGCCAGCATCGGCCCCGCCAGCGCAGCCGGCCCCCAGTCCTCGGGCTTGAAGCGGTAGCGGTGGTCAAACCACTCCGGCGCCCCCAGGTTGCGCACCGTGCCGGCGAACTGGATGCGCCCGTCGGGATACAGCAGCCGCGCCCCCACGATGCCGATGTCGTCCTCCTGGCGCGCGGCGTACTGCAGCCCCGCCAGCCACCCCGGCCGGGCCTCGGTGTCGGAGTTGAGCACCACCACGTCGCCGCCGTGCCCCAGCTCGCTCTCGCGCGTGGCGAGCGCCGCGCGCAGCCCGCGGTTGACGTTGGCGGCAAAGCCGGCGTTCTCCTCCCCCTCGATGACCTCGATGCCCGCGATCTGACGCAGCGCCTGCACGTTCTCCGGACCGGAGGCGTCGTCGGCCACGAAGATGCGCGCCATCCTCGCGGGCACCGTCGCGCGGATGCTCGCCACCAGCGTCGCCACCCGCTCGGCGTCGCGGTAGGAGGGGATCACGATCGACACGGGCTCGCCGTGCTCGCGATACCACGCCACGGCGCGGCGGTAGTCGTTGTCGAGGCCCCGCCTCGCCGGCTTCAGATACCGCCGCAGCGGCGTCAGGCGCAGCGGCAGGGTGAACACCCGGAACAGCAGCGTGCGCCACCCCAGGTGGCGGTAGGTCAGCTGGATGCGCCGGCGCAGCGTCAGTGGTTTGAGGTGGTCCTGGTTCATGTTGATTTCCTGCGCGAGGCGTCGGGGTGTCCAGCAGCGTATAAACCAGCCAAACAACCGGGCCCAACCGTAGCCTGAGCCTCGTGTGGATCGATCGACTGGGCCGCGTCCATGACGAATACGGGCGCTTCAGCCCCGTCTTGTCGAGCACGATGGACCCTACAGGGCGGCAAATCACGCTGACCCAGGCGGCACTGCGTCATGCACGCGGAGAAGATGAGAAGAGCCGAGAGACCCGCGCCTATCTGACGGAGACCGTCATCGGGCAAGCGGTGGCACGAGCAGTGCGCTATGCCGACGAGATGCCCGGCCGTGAGCGACTGGCTGCCGGCGGCGTGGGGCCGAGTGCGCACCTGGTTGTCGTAGTTGAGATTCACGAGGACGCTGTTACAGTGGTGACAGCCCATGCGATGCGGCGTGTGCCGGATGCGTGGAGGCGATTATGAAGATTGGTTCTTACAACTTCGAGCCCGTTGCCTACTTCCCGGAGATCGATCATCTGCGAGCCGGTGGCGGTCAGATTGGCGACAGCGACGATCCCCGGCACGTGTTTTTCTACGACGAGAACAGCGTTGAGCCACTGGGCATAGAGTTTTTCGGTCCTCGCCAGCAGCTTGAAAGCGAGGGGGCGATCACGGTCGTTCTGCCCTCGGGCAGACATGTGCGCGTGCCGGATGCCGAGAGGCTGGTGCGTGAGACGCCGGCCGCCGATGCGGCATGAGCTGTCGCGCATAGACAGGCTTCACTCGCCGATAGGAGTGGGTGGCTGAAGAGAATCGGCCGGCGCGTCGAGGTCCAGCGGCGCAAACCCTGCGCGGCCCTCCAGCGACAGCCGCCGCCGCAGGCCCGGCGGGAGCCGGCCGGCGCGCGAGCCCAGCACGGCGCCGGTGAGACGCAAGACATTGTGACGGGTGGGGGCGCCGCGCAGCTCCCTCGCCAGGTGGCGCGGATCGGCGGAGCTGCGCCAGCCGTATACCTCACACAGGCCGCGCCACTCATCGAAGGCGCGGCGCAGCTCCTGGGCGGGGGTGTAGGCGTGGGAGTGCACGACGGCCGCGGCTGGCACGTACGCCTTGGCGTAGCCGGCGCGCAGTACGTCCAGTGCGAGCACGCGATCCTCGGCGTAGGGCACCGCGCGAAAGGGCGCGCGCTCCCACGCGGCCCGCGCCACGCAGCCGTTGGCGTCGGTGAAGAACCCGCGCCGGCCCACCCACTCCCAGTCGCGCTGGCGCACCAGCTCCCGCGCCGGCAGCGCGCGCTCGCGCTCCTCCAGGCGCTCCACGCGCGGGGCGCCGTCGGGGGCGAGCGAGGCAAACCACCCCTCCAGTTCGCGCGCCACCGCCGGCGCGGCGTCGCGGCGGGGGAGGTAGGGGCCGTAGACGATCCCCACGTCGGCCGCCAGCTCAAAGCCGCCCAGCAGCTCCTGCAGCCAGCGCTCGCCCGCGGGCTCGGCGTCCTGGGTGAGCAGCGCCACGTGCGCCCCCCGCGCCTGCGCCATCAGCAGGTTGCGCGTCGTGCCGTGGCTGAAGTCGCGGGGTGCGATCTCCACCACGCGCGCCCCGTGCGCCAGCGCCAGCTCCAGCGAGCCGTCGCGCGAGCCGGAGTCGCACACCACCAGCTCGTGCTCCACGGTCTGCGTGGCCAGCGCGGCCAGCGTGCGCTCCAGCAGCGCGCCTCCGTCGCGCACGGGGATCGCCACGCTCACCGGCGGCGTGGCGCCCCCGCCGGGGCCGGTCCGGCGCCTAGTGGGCCAGCGCATGGCCCTTCCACCTGCCGCAATGGCACCTCCCGCCGCCGCGATGGCGATGACCCCTCGGCCGCGTCGCGCGCGTCCGCCGCGGGGCGCTTACCGCCGCCCTCAAGGCCGCACCAGCTCGACCCAGTCGACAAGGCTCCCGCACAGCGTGCGCCAGCGGCTCACCGGCAGCGTGTACAGCCGCTCCGGTTCCTGACGCTGCAACGCAGCGCCGCCCGTTATGCCGATGCCCCATTCCCCGGGGCCGAAGTGGGCGCGGCCGGGGTGCTTGTAGAGGCGCAGCGTGTGCGCTCCCGGAGCGAGTGTCACCGTCGCGGCCTGCAGCCACTGCTCGGGCGTGTTGGAGCCCGAGACCCACCCCACCGAGCGGCCGTCCACGAAGACCTGCACGGGGCGAGGGAAGTCGCCCTGCACCCACACCACGTAGCGCCCGCCGCGCACGTGCACGGTGCCCTGCGTGTGCCCGGGGGTGGACGTCGTCACGGCGCCCACCTGGTTGGGGTCCGGCCCCCAGCCGTGCGAGAGGGTAGGATCGGAAAGGGGGCTGAACCCTGCCACTTCCGGTGCCACCGCGACCTCCAGCTCGCTGCCCGCCGGCGCGCCCGCCACGAAGCTCTCAAGCGCCGGGCAGGCGACCGTTTCCGAGGGCGAGTCGATCTGCTGCTCGGGCAGGTGGTCGAGCACCTGCGGGCGGGCGGTGCGCTGCCAGCCCTCGTAGTAGGCGTTCTCGTAGACGAGCCGGTAGTTGGCGGGGGGGCGGCTCGCCGCGGGGGAGCGGCGGGTGACGATGATGGGGTAGCGCTCGACGAACGACAGCAGCTCCTGGTCGAGGTCGAAGTAGTGCCCGTAGAAGTAGGTGGGCGCGCGCAGCTGCACCTGCGCGGGGGTCAGCGCCTCGAAAGGCGCGCTGATCAGCGCCGGGTCGGCGAGCAGCTTGGCGTACTCTTCGAACTCGTTCCACTCCACCGGCCCCTGCCCGGCGAAGCGCTGGCCGACCTGGCGGACCGCTTCCATGCGGGCGGTCGGCGCCACGCGGTCATAGCCGTAGGCGAGCACGTCGGAGGCGCCGACGCCCAGGCACAGCAGCGCGCCCACCGCCAGCGCCGGCGGCGCCCAGCGCCCGCGCACCAGGGCCAACGGCACGAGCGCCATCAACACCACCGCCGGCCCGGCCATCGCCAGCAGCTTGCCCTGGCCGTAGGGGGAAACGCGCGGCATCGCCACCGCCAGCACCAGCGCGGTGGTGCCCAGCAGCAGCAGCGGTCCGGCCGAGCGCCGCCGCCACGCCCACACGATGCCCGGCACGAGCAGCGCGAAGATCACGATGGTGGCCAGCTTCGTCAGGCGCTCGGCCGGCTGAGGAACGACGGGGAGACGGTATTCCCCGGCCAACCACACGCCGCTGATCTGGCTGAGCGGCAGCGCGCGCAGCAGCTGACCGAACTGGGTCGCCCCCACACCCGTGGCGCCCTGCCCGGAGGAGGCGACGCTGAAGAACGTCTGGAAAGAGAGCAGCGAGGGGATCGACAGCACCGCCGCAAGTCCCCCGCCCGCCAGCAGCGGCCCCACCCAGTGCAGGGAGGGACGCACCCGTTGCACGACCACCACGAACACCGCGCCGCATACAAGCAGCCCAGCGAGGTAGGGCACGGCCACGGCGTTGTAGGTGGCCAGCGCCGCGGCGGCCGCGACGGCCAGGAGCACAGCTGCGGCGTAGGGGCCGATGGCGCCCTCAGGCACCGGCACGGTGGAGCCCGTGGCCGACCCCGGCGGCCCTGAACCTGTGGCCGACTCAGGCGGCCCTGAACCACCCGGCGAAGGCGCCGGCTCCCGCTCCCCGCCGCGCGAGCTCAGCGCGGCGTGCGCCAGCGCGGCAGCCGCGCACACGGTCGCCAGCAGGCCCAGCTCCTTGATCCCGCCCTGCAGCGCGTACTGGTAGGTGAGGTTGGCCGCCACCGCCACGAACCCCACTACCGCCGCGCGCCGTGCGCTCAAGAGGCCGGCGGTGAGCGTGGCGAGCGCCACCGCCGCCATCGCCGCCAGCGCGGAGATGAAGCCCTGGTAGAGCACTTCCACGCGCGTGTGGGTGAGCCCGGAGAAGGTGCCCAGCAGCGACTGGGTGCCCAGCGGGTAGCCGCTTTCCAGGTAGGCCTTGAGGAATTCCTTTTCGCTTGTCTCGGGGATCGAGCCGAGCACCGTGCCGAAGCCCTTGATGTGGTGGGCGAGGATCATCTCGAAGGCGGAGTCCCCGACGAAGTCATACCCCGACCACGTCCAGTGGCCGTAGGCGATCACGGGGAGCATGTAGAGGACGTACGCGGCCAGCCCCGCCGCGCCAGCCCACCCGGGGTTCAGCCGCGCGCGCAGCTCCCCGCGCGCCAGCGCCACGCCGAAGCCGGCGAGGGTGACAGCCACCAGCAGCGCGACGGCCAGCACGTCGTCCACGCCGGCCACGTAGCCGGGGAAGACCAACACCAACGCCACGCACAGCCCGAGCGGCAGCAGCAGCGCGTTGGCCAGGCGCACGCGCAGCAAACCCTCCAGCGCCAGCCCGCAGCCCCAAAAGCAGGCCCACATGACCACCGCACCCCCCACAACGGCCATGAAGTAGCTCACGGCGCGGGTGGGCTGGTTGGAGTCAGGGGAGCGGAGCGGCCCGCTCGAGAGCAGTGGCTCACGGTGCGGGGCCTAGTTGGCGGAGACGGAGTCGCGGCGCAGCCCGAGAATCGAGAGCAGAAAGGAGGAGAAGAAGATTTGGATCCCCACGATCAACAGCGACGCGGAGATCACCGCGAGGCGTTCGTCGGAGAGCGACCCCAGCCCGTGGGAGATCCAGGTGGCCACGATCACCGCACCAGTCGCCACGCCCGCCAGCATGAACAGCCCCCCCAGCAAGAGGCCGTGCTCCAGGCGCAGACGCGTGCGCATACGGTCAAACCAGGGGTCGCGGAAGCCCATGAAGTAGGTGCCATACGCGTGGGCGCACAACCCCAGCGCCACCACCTGCACGCCGACGATCATCAAGAGTGAGCCGCCGATCAGCGCGTGGATGCCCCACGAGCGCCCGGCCACTTCAAGACCGCCGCCCACCAGCGCCACGATCAGCGTGCCCAGCCCGGCCAACAACACGCCGGGGACGATGAAGAGGTGCGTGGGGGAGTGCACCAGCAGAAAGCGCAGGTGGCGCCAGCCGTCGCGGAAGCTGGACAGCTTGGACTCCCCGCCACGGGGGTGGTATTCGATCGGAAACTCTGCGATCACCATCTGCTCCTTGGCCGCGCGGATGACCATCTCGGAGGCGAACTCCATGCCCGTGGTGCGCAGGTCAAGGCGCTCCAAGGCGTCGCGGCGCACCGCGCGCATGCCGCAGTGGGCGTCCTTCACGCCGGTGGAGAAAAGAAAGTTCAACAGGCCCGTCAGCAGCGGGTTGCCCACGTAGCGGTGCAGCCACGGCATCGCGCCGGGCTGGATGTTGTCCATGCGGTCGCCGATCGCCATCTCCGCGCCCTCCTGCAGGGCGGCGACGAAACGGGGGATCTCCTTGAAGTCATACGTCAGGTCGGCGTCGGCCATCACGATGAAGGGGCCGCGCGAGGCGGCAAACCCGGCGAGGTAGGCCGAGCCGTAGCCGCGGCGGGGCTCGTGCACCACCCTGGCCCCCGCGGCGGCAGCCAGCTCGGCTGAGCCGTCGGAGGAGCCGTTGTCGGCGACCACCACCTCGCCCTCCATACCCGTGGCGGCGAATACCTCCAGGGCGGCGCTGACGCACTGCTCGATGTTGGCGGCCTCGTTGAGGCAGGGGATGACGACAGAAACAAGCGGCGCCGGCGCCGGCGCGCCGTCGGCGAGGACAGGGGGTGTCTGCTCGAGCGTGCTCATATCTCCATGGCCGGCCGCCCGCGGGGAGCGGCGCACAGCCACACCCATAACTCGCCGCGGGGCGAAAAGTGGCGCTTTGGCGAAACCGATGCTAGCGGACGAACCCTGGGAAAAGCCGCGCTGGGAGGCTCCGTGCGCGGCCCCCTCTAATCATTGCTGTTTAGGCTCTTGCCCAAATGCGCATCTGTCTGGTCTACGACTGCCTCTACCCCCACACGGTGGGCGGCGCCGAGCGCTGGTACCGCGACGTGGCCGAGCGTCTGGCCGCCGAGGGGCACGAGGTGACGTATCTCACACTGCGCCAGTGGCCCCCCGGCGAGCACGCGCGGATCGACCCGCGCGTGCGCGTGGTCGTGGCGGGTCCGCGCATGCCCCTCTACACCCCGAGCGGGCGCCGGCGCATCGGCCCGCCGCTGCGCTTCGGCGCGGGCGTGGGGTGGCACCTGCTGCGCCACGGCCACCGCTATGAGGTGGTGCACACGTGCTCGTTCCCCTACTTCCCGCTGCTGGCCGCCGCGGCCGTGCGACCGCTGCGCGGATACGCGCTGGTGGTGGACTGGTTTGAGGTGTGGTCGCGCGCCTACTGGCGCTCCTACCTCGGCGGCGTGGCCGGATGGGTGGGCGCCGCGGTCCAGCGCGCGTGCGCCCGCGTACCCCAGCGCGCGTTCTGCTTCTCAGAGCTGCACGCGCGACGGCTGGAAGAGGAAGGGATGAGAGGGGGCCGCGTCCAGGTCCTCACAGGGCTCTATGCAGGGTCCCCGCCGGCCGTGGCCCCCACGGGGGCTGGTCCGCCCGCGCCCGACGCACGGTCCGCGGGCTCCGCGGCGGCGCCAGCCGACGCGCCGGTGCCTCAGGCCGAATCCCCTGACGCCGCGCCGCGCGCGGCCGACTCCTCAGTGCCCTACGTAGGATCGCCGAGTCCCGCGCCGCCCGCGCAGGCGGCGCCGCTGGTGCTGTTTGCGGGGCGGTTGATCCCCGAGAAGCGCGTGGGCCTGGCGGTGGCCGCCGTCGCGCTGGCTGCCCCGCGCGTGCCGGGCCTGCGGGCCGTTTTCTACGGCGACGGACCCGAGCGCGAGGCGCTGCGCGAGGCCGTGGCGGCGCACGGGGTGCAGGAGGTCGTGGCCACCCCCGGCTTTGCCCCCGCGCAGGAGCTGGAGGCGGACATGCGCAGGGCGGCCTGCATGCTGGTGACCTCCAGCCGCGAGGGCTACGGGCTGGTGGTGGTCGAGGCCGCCGCCCACTCCACCCCCTCGGTGGTGGTGGCCGGCGAGGACAACGCCGCCACCGAGCTGATCGCCGACGGGGTCAACGGGGTGCTTGTGGGACAGGACACCCCCGAGGCGGTGGCCGCGGCGATCGTGCGCGTCTGCACTGCGGGGGTGGCGCTGCGGGAGAGCACCGCGCGGTGGTACGCCGCCAACGCCGAGCGCCTGTCACTGGAGCACTCGCTGGCGGAGGTGTTGGCGAGCTACGCGGGGGGCGCTCCGGTGGCGGCGCGCGATTGAGTCAGGGGTTGTCTCTGCCGCCAACGTGTGGCATGATGTATGGCATGAAGCGTACGACCCTCTATCTTCCGGATGAGCTGAAGGCCGCACTGGAGCGGACCGCCACGGTAGAGGGCCGCAGTGAGGCTGAGGTCGTGCGCTCGGCGTTGGCGACGGCGACCGCCGGCCACACCTACCCACCTCCCCGCCTGCCGCTGTTCGAGAGCGGCGATCCGACCCTCGCCGAGCGGGTGGACGAGGAGCTCGCCCACGGCTTCGGCGAGTGATCCTGCTCGATACGAGCGGCCTGCTGGCCGCGCTCGATGCCAGCCAGAGCCATCACCGAAAGGCTGCCGCCAGCCTCGCAGCGGCGCGTCCGCCGCTCCTGCTCTCACCATTCGTGCTGGCAGAGCTCGACTACCTCGTCGCCTCACGCGCCGGCCCAGCCGCGCGCGGCAGCCTGCTCGAAGAGGTCGAGCGCGGCGCGTACCTGCTCGAGACCATCACAGGCGCAGATGTCGTCCGAGCGCACGCCTTCATCCAACGCTACGCCGACCTTCAGATCAGTCTGGCCGACGCCTCCATCGTGGTGCTCGCCGAGCGTCACCGCGTGCGCGACGTCCTGACGCTCGACGAGCGACACTTTCGCGTACTGACCGTTCGCGGGAAGTCGTTCCGTCTGCTGCCGGCAGATGCCTGACGCGCTCGCGCTGGGACGACTCCCTGTCAGGTGGGCACACACCCACATCCCTAGTCCGCCGAAGCGCGCGCCGTCCACGCCGCGGGCACCGCGCCCAGCCCCAGCGCCCGCGCGTAGGAGTCAAGCGTCAGCCGCGCGGTGCGCTCCCAGGTGAACTCCTTGGCGCGCTCCAGTCCGCGCGCGCGCAGGGTCGCGCACAGCGCGGGGTCGCCCAGCAGCCGCTCCAGTGTCGCGGCCAGGGCCGCCTCGTCGTGGGGGTCGAACAAGAGCGCCGCCTCGCCCGCGACCTCGGGCAGCGAGGAGGCATCCGAGCACGCCACGGGGACCCCGCGCGCCATCGCCTCCAGCACGGGCAGCCCGAAGCCCTCATACAGCGAGGGGCACACGAACGCGGCGGCCAGGCCCCACAGTCCCTCCAGGTCCTCCTCGGAGATCCACGCCAGAAAGCGCACGTCCTCGGCCACGCCGCGGGTGGCGGCGAGCTCGCGCAGCGTGGCCTCGTGCGCGGTGGGGTATCCGGGCAGCACCACCACCGGGCGGCGCTCGGGGGGATCCGCGCGAGCGCGCCCACGAGCACGGCGAGGTTCTTGTGGGGGCGCTTGGCGGAGAGACCCAGCACCACGGGGCGCGCCCTGAGCCCCAGGCGCTCGCGCACCTCGGAACTCGGAAGCCCACCCTGGCGGCGAGGGGTGCCCAGGCCGAGGGGCACCACGTCGATGCGCTCCTGGGGGGCGTGCAGCAGATCGATCAAGTCGCTGCGCGTGGCGTGGGAGTCGACCAGCACCCGGTGGGAGCGGCGCACCGCGAGGGGCACCAGCACGCGCATCCCCAGGTCGCGCACGCCCGCGTGGGTCTCAGGGAAGCGGGCGTAGATCAGGTCGTGCACCGTCACCACCCGCTTGAATGGCCCCCACCCCGGGGCGATGCTCGCCAGGCTGTGCAGCAGGTCCACCCCGTGGCGAGCGGCCATCGCCGGCAGCAGCGCCTGGTCGCCCGCCACCCACTGCGGACGGCTGGTGGCGCGTACGGGGACCGTCACCGCGGGCAGCACCGTGCCCCAGGGGCCGTCCGCCGCGGCGGACGCCTCGCGGTTGACGAAGGCGGTGAAGCGCACGCCCGGCGCCGCGCGCACCAGTTCGGGAACCAGCTCGCGCGCGACCACCTCCATGCCGCCGGTCTCTCCGGGCACCAGGAAGATCAGGTTCAGGCCGACGTGCATGGGAGGGTGAGGCTACAGCGCCAACCTCCCGTGGCAGGACAGCTGATATGTCGGTTCGTTTGTCAAGTGGCCGTGGGTGATCGCGTCGGGTTGGGCCCGGCGGGGAGGGGTTTGGTTGCTGGGTCCTGTTTGCGGGGGTCAGTCGGCGGTGGCGGCGGCCCAGAGGAAGCACGCGAGCTCGCGAGCGCAGGCCACCACGGTGACGTTGTGTGGCTTGCCGCGGGCGCGCATCCGCCGGTTGACGCGGTGCAGGCGCTGCTGGGCGTGGTTGGAGATCGCAAGGATGTGATCGGGCTGGCCTTGCTGGCGGTTGACCAGTGTCGCGCCGAGTCTGGGCGGGCGACTGTAGTGCCAGGCCGACTCGACCAGCAGCCGCCGGGCGAGCATCGAGCCGGTCTTGGTGATCGCACCCTGGCGAGATGTCTCGCCGGACTGGTTCAGCGATGGCGTCAGTCCGAGCCATGACGAGAGCGACGTGGCGCGCTCGAAGCGTTTCCAGTCGCCGCCGAGCTCGAGGTGGATCGAGAGTGCGGTCAGGGTGTCGATTCCGCGGAACGCTCTGAGCCTTGAGACGGTAGGCGACCATTGCTCGTCTGTGGCGAGCTGGGAGACCTTCAGCGCAATCGCTGCCTTGCGCGATGTGATGCCGTCGACCGCGGCCAGCAAGTCGGCGAACACCGCGTCGCCCGGTGACTCCTGGAAGCGCTGTTGGGAGAGCCAGCGTCGATGCTCGGCCGTCCAGGTCTTTGGCTTCGGGTAGATCAGGCCGTGACGCAGGAGCATCTTTGAAACGCGATGACGGGCCCGCATCAGCTCCTGGCGGCAGGTGTCGTGAGCGCGTGTCATCTCACGCGCGGCCTCGACCTCTATCGGCGGGACAACGACCGCCGTCAACGAGCCCGCCAGCAACTGGCGCGCCAACAGCTCAGCGTCCTTGCGATCGGTCTTCACCCGGTCGCTCGGGCCACGCGGGGTCTTGCCCGGCGCGATCACCTGCGCAGCGACTCCTGCTGCGGTCAATGCCCGGTAAAGACCGAACCCGGTCGGCCCGGCCTCATAACACGCCCTGACCGGACCCGGCAACGAGCACAACCACCCCAACGGCGCTTGCACACCAGGACCAAACCGCACCCGCGAGAGCTCACCAGTCATCACATCGATCGCTGCCTCATATGTCGAGCGGGCATGGACATCAAGCCCTACCCACGTCATCGTTCCACTCATGGCCGGACCTCCTCATCTCATGGGGTCAGCCGGAGCCTTCTCTCCGGCCAGACAAACCCCCGCGAGGAGTGTCCGACCATCACCTCCGGCAGTCAACCCACCCGGGCGACCACGCCATAGGGTCTAGCCTCTTTGTGTGAGCACGCCCGCCTCGGCCTCCTCAGCCACGCCCACGCCCGCCCCTTCCCCTGTCGAGCCCGCGCCGCGGCCCTCCTCCACCACACCCACACCGGCGCTGCCCACGCTTCCCCCGCCTGCCTCGGCGCCGCCGTGGCAGGCTCTGCGCATCGGCATCGACGCGCGTGCCGCCGTCGAGGTGCCGGCCGGGCGCGGGAGGGTGGTGCGCGAGCTGCTGTGCGCGCTGGCGGCGCGCCCGGACGACGGGCGGCGCTATGTCCTATACGCGCGGGAGCCGTGGGCGGCGAGGCCAGCGACAACAGAGGGTGCCGAACACGCGCCCGTGCCGGACGAGGGGCCACACGAGCCCAACGGGACTCCGCCGGCGCTCGACGAGCGCTTCCAGTGGCGCCTGATCGACGCGCGCGACCCCTGGTGGCACGTGCGCGCCGCGCGGGCGGCCAACCGCGAGTGCGACGTGTTCCTCTCGACCAACTCCTATTTGACGACCGGCTTCCTGCGCGTGCCGGCCGTCCCCATCGTGTACGACCTCACGACGTTCGAGCCCGCGATGCACCCCAACCGCCGCTCGCGCGCGATCGAGCGCCTGACGCTGGGGCTGGCGGTGCGCCGCTCGGCGGCGCTGCTGAGCATCTCCCAGGCCACGGCCGAGGCGCTGGTGGGGCGTTTCCCCGGCGCCGCCTCGCGCACGGTGGTGGGACACCTGGGGGTCGCCCCGGCGCTGTCCCCCACACTGGAGGCGGACGAGGCGGCCAAGCTGCCGCCGCCGGGCTTCGTGCTGGCGGTGGGCACGCTGGAGCCCCGCAAAAACCTGCCCCGCCTGGTTGCGGCCTATGCGACGCTGGACCCCCGCCTGCAGGACGCCCACCCGCTGGTGGTGGTGGGCGCGCTCGGCTGGGACACCACGGGGACGCTTCAGGCGCTGCGCTCCCTCGGCGAGCGCTGCACGCGCCTGGGTTACGTCTCCGACGCCGCCCTCGCCGAGTGCTACCGCCGCTGCGCGGTGTTCTGCTACCCCTCGCTCGGCGAGGGCTTCGGGCTGCCCGTGCTGGAGGCGATGGCCGCGGGCGCCACGGTGCTCACCTCCAACGTCTCCTCGCTGCCCGAGGTGGGGGGCGGCGCCGTGGCCTACGCGGACCCCCTGCAGGTCTCCGACATCGCCGAGCAGCTGCAGGCGCTGCTGGGCGACGATGAGCGCCGGGCGGAGTTGTCCACACGCGCACGCGCACGCGCGCAGGAGTTCTCGTGGGCGCGCTTCGCGCAGGTAACGCTCGACACGTTGGAGCACGCCGCCCGCACGCGCGCTTGACCGTCTACTTGTTCAGGGTCGCCGTCGCGCTCGTGTAGGCCGTGCCCGCGAGCTTCTGGACGGTCATCGTGTCGGACACCCACGCGCCGCTCTGCGCCTTGAACGTGAACTGCGCCGTCGATTCCGCCGCGCCCGCGGTGGCGATCGTCATGGTGACCGACGTCCCCGCGGTGGGCGCCGTGAAGCTGCCGCCGCTGCCTTCCCCGCTGGCGGGCGTCGAGACGGTCTCCGTGTGGCCAGCCCCCACGCCGCTGACGGTGTTCCCGTAGGTGTCGGTGACCGCCACCTTGGCGGTGAACGTACCGGCTTCCCCGAGCGCGGTGACCGTGCAGGTGAACAGGCAGGGCGAGCTCAGACTGCCGGCGCTCAGCGTCACGTGCACCCACGCGAGGTTCGCCGCGGCCCCGGCGGCGGCTGTGACCGTCAGACCGGCGCCCGTCGAGATCGTGCCGTCGGTGACGGTGATGCTCGCCGCTTCAGCCCTGTAGAGCTTCATCACGCCGTTGTCGCCGGCCGCCACCGTCGCGACGCCCGCGGTGAACGTGATCGCCGTCGCCGTCCCGAAGGCCGTCACCGTGCCCGCGCTGCTGTCCACCGTCGGGGCGTTCCCGTTGGGCCCGTTGCTCGCCCCGCCGAAGGTGAGGTTGTGCGAGCCCGTGTACGTGGTCGCGGTGTTGCCGTAGGTGTCCTTCGCGGTCACCGTCAGGTTGTCCGCCACCCCCACCGTCGGCGTCAGTGACGCCGCGCCCAGCGTGAGGCTCGCCGCCGCGGCGGGGCTGACCGTCACCGACAGGCCCGCGCCGTTGGAGAGCGTGCCGTCGGTTACCGTGACGCTCACCGTCTCCGCCTTGTACAACGTCATCGCACCGTTGCTCGCGCCCGACACGCTCGCCACCCCGTTGGTGAAAGCGATCGCCGTCGCCGTGCCGATGTTCGTCGCCGTACCCGCGCTGCTGGTGACGGTCGGGGTGTAGGCCCCAATCGCGTGCGGTCCGCCGAACGTCAGGTTGTGCGAGCCCGTGTAGCTCGTGATCGTGTTGCCGTAAGCGTCCTCCGCGGTGATGGTCAGGTTGTCACTCGCGCCGGCCGTCGGCGTGGTCGATGTCGCTGCCAGCGCGAGGCTCGACGCAGCGCCCACGCTCACCGCGATCGACAGCCCCGTTCCGCTGGTGACCGTGCCAGAGGTGACCGTCACGCTCGCCGTTTCCACCTTGTAGAGCTTCATCACACCGTTGCTCGACCCTGACACCGTGGCGACGCCGGCGGTGAACGTGGTCGCCGTGGCCACGCCGAAGTTCTTCGCCACGCCCGAGCTGTTGGTGACGGTCGGGGTCGATGCCCCGACCGTGCCGGCGCCGCCGAACGTCAGGTTCTTCGAGCCGGTGTAGCTCGTCGCGACGTTGCCGTACGCATCCAGTGCCGTGACCGTGAGATTGTCCGCTTCCCCGGCCGTGAGACTGGTCGAGGCCGCCGTCAACGAGAAGCTCGCCGCCGCCGCGGCCGCCGCCGTGACCGTCAGACCAGCGCCGTTTGAGAGCGTCCCGTCGGTGACGGCGATGCTCGCCGCTTCGGCCCTGTAGAGCTTCATCACGCCGTTGTCGCCGGCCGCCACCGTCGCGACGCCCGCGGTGAACGCGATCGCCGTCGCCGTCCCGAAGTTCGTCACCGTGCCCGCGCTGCTGTCCACTGTTGGCGCATTCCCGCTCGGCCCGTTGCTCGCCCCGCCGAAGGTGAGGTTGTGCGAGCCCGTATAGCTGGTCGCGGTGTTGCCGTAGGTGTCCTTCGCGGTCACCGTCAGGTTGTCCGCCACCCCCACCGTCGGCGTCAGCGACGCCGCACCGAGCGCGAGGCTCGCCGCCGCGGCGGGGCTGACTGTCACCGACAGCCCCGCGCCGTTGCTCAGCGTGCCGTCGGTGACGGTCACGCTCACCGTCTCCGCCTTGTACAGCGTCATCACACCGTTGCTCGCGCCCGACACGCTCGCCACCCCGTTGGTGAAAGCGATCGCCGTCGCCGTGCCGATGTTCGTCGCCGTACCTTCGCTGCTGGTGACCGTCGGCGTGAACGACCCGATCGTGTGCGGTCCGCCGAACGTGAGATTGTGCGAGCCCGTGTAGCTGGTCATGATGTTGCCATAGGTGTCCTTGGCGGTGATGGTGAGGCTGTCGCTCGCGCCCGGCGCCGGTGTGGTCGTGGCGGCCGTCATCGAGAAGCTCGTCGCCGCGAGCCCTACCGTGACCGACAGCCCCGTGCCGTTGTTGACCGTTCCCGAAACGACCGTGATACTCGCGGTTTCCGCCTTGTAGAGCTTCATCACGCCGTTGTTCGCACCCGACACCGTGGCGACGCCATTGGTGAACGTGATCGCCGTCGCCGTCCCGAAGTTCGTCGCCGTACCAGTGGCGCTCGACACCGTGGGATGGCTGCCGCTCGGACTGTTGCCCGCGCCCCCGAAGGTGAGGTTGTGCGACCCGGTGTATGTGGTGGCGGTCTTGCCGTACGCATCCAGCGCCGTGATGGTCAGGTTGTCCGCTTCACCGGCCGTCGGCGTCGTGGACGCGGCGGTGAGCAGGAAATGGGTCGCTGGGTCGGTGGCGACCGTCGCAGCGACGCTGGCGCTCGTCGCGCTCCACGCGCGCCACACCGCCGTGACGGTGTATTCGTGGAGACCGACGGCAACTCCAGTGTCGGTGCAGCTCGTCGCCGTCGAGGGCGCCGTGGAGGTGGGACAGCTGCCTTCCGCCGCCCCGCCGTCGCGGCTGACGTAGTAAGAGACCGTCCCCGAGCCCGGCGCGGCGACGGTGCTCCAGCTGAGCGCGACGGAGCCCGCGCCCGGCGTTGCGGAGGAGATCGTCGGCGCCGCGAGCACGGTGACGCCACCGGCGGCGGTGCCCGTGCCGGTGCTCGTGAAGTACGCCAGGGCGCCCGCGGCGGCGGCGAGCGCCACGACGGCCAACGCGCCGAGTTGCGCGGCCATCTTCCCCAGCAGGAGTTTGATGGAAGCGCGTCTCATGAGTGTGCTCCCGGTGAGGCAGAGCGGAGAGCGGGCGTCCCTGCACGTACCCATCTCATGAGTGCGCGCTCCCGGTGAAGCTGAGCGGGAAGCGGGCTTTCTGACAGGCGTCCTGGTTGACGGGCAGGTCCAGGAGTTGGATCGTCGGCGCCGAGCGGCCCCGCGCCGGCAGGGTGACCGAGCCGTGAGCGTGGACTTCGAGCGGAGCCACGCTTGACACGTCTGACTGAACGAGACCGATGTTCTCGGCGCTGTCGCACCCGGCGCTGCCGCCGTGCACGGTTACGGTCAGCCTCGTCACGAAGATCGAGACGCCGTTGGGGTTGCTGAGGACGAGGCGTATCGCCTGTGGCCCGGCGCCCGGTTGGAGCGATCCGCCGACGATGCCACCATCGCCGATCGAGAAGTTCTTGCTGCTCGGCCGCGGGACCACCGGCGGTGCGGAGGACCCGGGGGAGCTGGGCGCGCCGCCAGATGAGCCGGGGGCGCTCGCCTGGACGTTGTCATCGCTGCCGGCCCCGCCCTCGGCCCCGGCCCCGGCCCCGGCCCCGGCCCCGGCGAGTGGACCCGGTTCGGGCGTCGGGCTTGCGCACGGTTCGGGCTGCGACCCTCCCGACGAGCACTGCGAGCCTGCGCCGCGACCCTGCGCGTAGCCGTTCCCCCCGGAGACCCGCGGTATCCTCCCGACCCGCTTCGCCGCGATCGGCGGCGACACCCGCGGCCGTGCTGGCGACGAGTCCACCGCATGGAACCGATAGGCGCAGCCGCCAAGCAGGGTGAGGAGGGCGAGCAGCGCCAGACTCACCTTCCGCCTGGCGCTCTTCGTGCTCACGGCTCAGCCCAGTGCTAGTTGCTCGTCAGGTTCAACGTCAGCGTGGCGCCCTGGCAGGCGTTCTGGTTGACACCGGTTTCGTGCATGGTGAGCGTCCCCGTCGCGGTGACGGCCTGGCCATTGCCGTGCGGGAAGCTCTGGCTGGCGGTGACGTCGGGCATCGTGAAGTCCGGGTTGCCCCCGGTGATCACAGTGCTGCAGCCGCTGTGGCCGGCGTCGGGCGTGATGCTTTCCAGGTGGATCGTGTTGACGGACACCGAGCCGAGCGAAGGGTTGTCGACTGTGAAGGTCACGTTTGAGGAGGTGCCCGGATAGAGCGCGCTCGCCACCGTGCCGTGCAGCGTCACGTTCGAGCTGCTGCCGACGGTGGCCGTACCCGTGCCACTGCCCACGGTTGTGAAGTAAGCCACAGCGATGCCCGCCATGGCCAGCGCGACGGCAACACCGGTCGGGATCAGCACCCCCTTTCTCAAGCCAAACCTGCGCATAACACGACTCCTCCGATATTTGTAAGATTTTTGTAAGACTTCAGTTTTATACCTCGGTTTTCACGAGGCGCTCGGGGCCTGCACGACACACGCCGTGCGCTGCGAGCCCGAAGACACGCGCCCATCGAGGTGCACCGTGTCTTCGTCAGCCCTTCTGCAGCCATCGGTCCTCCAATCGCACGGATAAGCGATGCATGCCCAGTTGCGGGACATGTTCCACTTTTTCGCCCCTTTCGCCAGGCGGGGAGCCAAGGGCGTCACATGTGAGAATCAGCCGAACTGATCTGGTATATGGCCACAGCGTCGGTGGCTCAGGCTTGTCCCGCGGCTGCCTGGTTCGCTTCGCGTGCGCGGCGGTACTCGTTGACGACTATCTCCGTCAGCTCCTCGACGGAGGTCTCGGCCGTCGGCTTGTCCAGGGCGATCATCCCGTCCTCGATCATGCTCACGCGGTCGCACGCCTGCAAGACGTGCACGTAGTTGTGGAGGATCATGATTATCGACACTCGCCCCTCGGCCTTCAGGCGCGCCACGAGGTCGAGGATCATCGCCCCCTCCTTCGCGCCCATCGCCGCCAGCGGCTCGTCCAGCAGGAGGATGTCAGCGTCGCTGTTCGCCGTGCGCGCCACCGCGATCGCCTGGCGCTGGCCGCCCGAGAGCCGCGCCACGGCCACATCGATGCGCGGGATATTGATGCCGATTTCATCCAGCGCCTCGCGCGCCTTCAGCTTCATCTCGCGGTTGGCGAGGAACGGCAGCGGGCGGTGCACCTTCTCACGTCGTAGGAACATATTGTGGTACACCGATAATTCGTCTATCAGCGCCAGGTCCTGGTACACAGTCTCGATACCGTGCCCGCGCGCCTCGTCGACGCTGCGGGGCGCGTAGGGCTGGCCATGCACGAACATCTGGCCTGAGTCCTGTTTCTGGAATCCTGAGACGATCTTGATCAGGGTCGACTTGCCCGCCCCGTTGTCGCCCAGCAGCCCCAGCACTTCCCCCTTGCGCAGGTGCAGGCTCACGTCGCGCAGCGCCGTGACGGGCCCAAAGCGCTTGGCGATGTGCTCCACGCGCAGCACGTCGTCGGGGCCCGTCTGCTCAGCCACGGGTTGCCCCTCCACGCACGCGCCTCACGTACACGTTGGCGGTCATCGCCACGATGATCGCCAAGCCGAGGTAGAACAGCAGGTAGTCGGCGTTCACGCCCTGCAGGATCAATCCGTCGTGGAGGATGCCCAGGAACAGCGCCCCGATCAGCGCGCCCACAACGGTCCCCGACCCGCCCGTCATCAGCGTGCCGCCGATCACCGCTGCCGCGATCACCTCCAGCAGGATTTCGTTTGCCCCCGCGGGGTCGGGCTGCACCGAGCCCGCGCGCACCGCCTCGAGAATCCCCACCAGCCCGGCCGTCGTCGCGCAGAGCATGAAGTTGCGGATCACCACGAGCCGCACCCGCACGCCCGCCTCCGCCGCCCCGAGCTTGTTCGAACCGACACCCACCGTGTACAACCCCCAGCGGGTGAACGTCAACACGACCTGCAGCACGATGACGATCGCCAGCGCCCAGATCAACTCCGAGTAGGTGCCAGCGCCGAAGATCCGCGCGAAGGTGCCGATGTGGTTGACCGTTTCCGGCAGCGTCACGTGCACGCCGTTGATGGTGTGCGTCACGTTGTGAGTGCTCGTCGTCACCCGCGCCCCCGGCGTTTCCACCGGCTCGCCGTGGGAGACGATCAGCGCCAGTCCCTCCAGCGCGAACAGCATCCCGAGCGTCGCCACGAACGAGCTGATGCCGACGATCGCGATGAAGAACCCATTGACGAGGCCCACCGCCACGCACGCGATCAGCGCGACGATCACGGCCGGCACGAGCGGCAATCCGGCCTGGGCCAGCTTGTAGAACAGGAACGGCGTGAACAGGTACGTGGCCCCGATCGACAGGTCGATCTCCCCCAGGATCATCACGAACACGACCCCCGCCGCCATGATCGCGTACGGCGCGAAGTAGGGCAGCAGCGTCTTGAAGTTCGAGCCCGTCAGGAACGTGCTCGTCCGCAGCGAGAAGTACACCGCCACCAGCACGGTGACGACGATGATGCTCCCCTCGCGCAGGCTCAGCACGCGTTCCAGCACCTCCCCCCGCGAGGGCATTCGGTGCGCGGGCGGGGACGCACCGCCACCTTCCGGCCCCGGTCCGCCGGGTGCCGCCGGAGTGCCACCTCCGGGCGGGAGAGTGGGCCGCACCGAAGCGCCACCCTCTGGCGGGGTGGTGGAAGCGCCGCCCCCCGCCGGGGTGCTGCTCACCGAAGCACCGGGCTCCCCCGCCGCGTTCGCCATGTCAGCTCCCTCTGCTCGCCGGGCCGCCCGCGCCTACGCGGGAGTCCCGGCCTTGATCGGCACCACCGTCACCGCCGAGGACGTTCCCTCGTAACGGGTCTTCGATTCGACGTACGGCGCGACTGTTTCCTTGTTGAGGAACTTCAGCCCGGTGTCCACTTCGGCGGGGCCCGACAACGATCCCGATACGTGCCAGAAGAACAGCTGCAGCACCGGCAGGAACCCCTGCTGGTAGGGCTGCTGGTCGATTGTGAATTCGATGTTCCCTTCCTGCAGCAGCTTCTGCGTGGCTTCGGTCAGATCGAACCCGCCGGCCTTGATGCCCTTCGCGGGCAGCCCGAACTTCTGCATCACCCGCGCGAGGCTTTCGGTGGAGCCGCCGTCGACCGCGTACATCCCCTTCGTGCTCTGGTGGCCCACCCAATACGCTTCGATCGTCGAGAGCTCGCCCGGCACCGCCGCGCCGGTCGCCACCGTGTGGATGGCGATCGGCTTGCCCGAGGCCTTGATCGCCTTCTGCGCCCCTTCGATGCGCGGCTGCAGGTTCGCCGAGCCCGGCGTCGCGATGAACAGCGCCACGTCGCCCGAGGGCACCGCCGCGACGATCCGTTCGCCCATATCTTCGCCGGCCTTTTCCAGATCCTGGCCGATGTAGGAGAGGCGCTTGTTGGTGGGCGCGTCGGCGTTGTAGGCGACGACGGGGATGCCGGCCTTCAGCGCGGCTTCGGTGGGCGCGTTGAAGGCGTGCAGGTCGATCAGCGCCACCGCGATGCCGTCGGCGCCGCTGGTGATCGCAGTGTTCATCGCGTTCACCATCTGGTTTACGTTGCTGCTTTCAGACCCCGTCCACGAATAGGAGCAGCCCAACAGCTTGCACGCATCCGCTGCTCCATACTGCGTCGGCACGAAGAACGGGTTCGTCGTCACGTGGTTGACGAACACGAACTTGTACGTGGGGTGGCTGCCGAACACTTCGTCGCTCGTGCCGCCGCTGCCGCTCGACGCGCTGGACCCGCACGCCGCGAGGATCGTGCTGGCCGAGCCCGCCGCGATGCCCGTCATCGCCGTGCGGCGCAGGAACGTTCGCCGGTCGAACCCGGGCCTCGTCGGCTCCAGGAGGTCGTGGTGGTCAGGGCGCTCCATCGCTTCGGCTTCGCTTACCTGGCCGGTGTCTGACATCTCGTCTCCTCCACTCGATGTGCTGCGCGGACGGCACAGCGCCATCTAATACTTTCCCGGTCGAGCACCTTTGTAGTCAATGACTTCGCGGCGGGGTATAACCAGGGCATGGCCGACGGACCGAATCGGCAGGCGCTCTATGGACCGCTGGCACTGGAGCTGTGCGTCAAGCACGACGGCCGCAAGCTGATCGTCTGCACCCTTCGCCCCGCTGCGAAGGCGTCCGCGAGCAGCGCTTCGACGAGCTCGTGAGCGAGCAGCGTTTCAACGAGCTGCGCGGTGAGCCCGTCGTGTACGCGATCGACCGCCAGGAGCGCACCTTCCTGCCGACGGAGGACCGCTGCCCGCTCTGTCCCACGCCCGCCGGGGCCGCGCCCGGTACCGAGACGGAGATCCCCCTCCCCGCGTTTGAGATCGCGGTCTTCGACAATCTCTTCCCCGCCTTTTCCGCGCCGCGCGGAGCAGCCGAGGTGGTGGTGTACAGCGATGACCACCACGCCTCTCTGGCCACGCTCGCCCCCGAGCGCGCCGAGGCGCTCGTGTGGGTCTGGCGCCAGCGCTACGAGGAACTCGGGGCGCGCGAGGACATCGACTACGTGCTGATCTTCGAAAACCGCGGCGTCGAGGTGGGCGTGACCCTGCACCACCCCCACGGCCAGATCTACGGCTACCCCTTCCTGCCCCCCGTGCCGCTGCTGGAGCTTGCGGCCGACGAGCGCCTGGGCGGCTGCGCGCCGTGCGCGCTCTTGGCGCAGGAGCTGCAGGACGGGCGCCGCGTCGTGTACGAGAGCGAGCACCTGGTCGCCTTCGTCCCCTTCGCCGCCCGCTGGCCCTACGAAGTGCACGTCGTCGTGCGCGCCCACCGCCCCTCCCTGCTGGACTGCACCGAGGTCGAGCTGCGCGCGCTGGCCGCGGCCTTGCAGGCGCTCACCCGTGGCTTTGACGCGCTCTTCGAGCGGCCCTTCCCCTACGTGATGGTCGTCCACCAGGCGCCCACCGACGGGGTTGCGCGCGGTCATCCGCAGGCGGAGGGCGAGGAGCGTCCACACGGCGCGCGCCACGGCCACCTGCACGTCGAGTTCTACCCCCCGCTGCGCACCGCCCACAAGCTCAAGTACCTCGCCGGCTCCGAGCAGGGCGCCGGCACCTTCATCGGCGACGTCCTGCCCGAGGAGTCGGCCGCGGCGCTGCGCGAGGCGATCGCCCGTGCCGGATGAGAGGGTCGCAGCGTTCGCTCCCGGCCGCGTGAACCTGATCGGCGAGCACACCGACTACAACAGAGGGCTCGCACTGCCCTTCGCGATCGCCCAGGGTGTCACCGTGCAGGCGTGGGCGAGCGGCGGCGAGCGCGTTCACGCGCGGGCGCTGGACCTCGGCGAGGAGGACGAGTTTGCGCTCGCGGAGCCTGGGTGCGCTCCGGGGTGGCGCGCATTCGCGCGCGGCATGGTCGCCGAGCTGCGCCGCGCCGGCTTTCCGCTCGTGGGCGCGCGGTTGGAGATCGGCGGCGACGTTCCGCTGGGGGCGGGGCTGTCCTCGTCTGCTGCACTGGAGGTGGCGCTGGGCCTTGCCCTGCTTGCTCTGGTGGGGGTAACAGAGATCGGCCGGCTTGCCCTGGCCCAGCTGTGCGCGCGCGTGGAGAACGAGTGGGTCGGCGCGCAGAGCGGCCTGCTCGACCAGCTCGCCTCGCTGTACGGCGCGCCCGACACGGCGCTCTGCATCGATTTCCAGACGCTCACCGTCGAACCCGTGCCGCTGCGCCTGGATGGTGGCTGGCGCCTGGTGACGCTCGACTCCGGCGAGCGCCACGCCCTCGCTGGCTCGGGCTACAACGAGCGCCACGCGCAGTGTGCGCAGGCCTGCGCGCTGCTGGGAGTCCCCTCGCTGCGCGACGCCCACCCGGACGCCGTGGCAGGCTTGCTCGAACCGCTGCGCCGCCGCGCCCTTCACGTGCTCGGTGAAAACGACCGCGTGCAGCACACTGTGGCGGCGCTGCGCGCGGGCGAGCTGCCGGAGGTCGGGGCTTTGCTGAACGCCTCCCACGCCAGCCTGCGCGATAACTATGAGGTCTCGACCCCTGCCGTGGAGGCCGCCGTGGAGCGACTGCTTGCAGCGGGCGCCGCCGGCGCGCGGCTGGTGGGCGGTGGCTTCGGTGGACACGTCCTCGGCCTGCTCGGGCCCGGTGTCGACGCGCCGGCCGGTGCCCGCGAGATGCGCGCGGGGCCGGGTGCTCACCTGCTCAGGTCGTCTCCGGCGAGGGGCCCGCAACCGACACCGCGCCGCTCATGATGCGGTCGATCTGCTCCAGATCATCCCCGCTCAGGCGCACCTCAAGCGCGCCCAGGCTCTCCTCGATGTGGGCCGCCTGGCGGGAGCCGACGATCGCGACGTGCACCGCCGGGTGGGCGAGCGTCCAGGCGATCGCCAGCTGCGAGACGCTGCAACCGCGCTCCTGCGCGAAGCGCTCCAGCGCCGCGACGGTCTGCAGGTTGCGCTGGAACGCCTCGCCGCCGAAGAGCGGGCTGTTGGCGCGCCAGTCTCCCGCGGCGAAGGTCGTCTCGGCGTCCATCGCCCCGCTGAGCAGACCGTGCGCGAGCGGCCCGTACACCAGCACGCCGATGTCGTGCTCGCGCGCGTAGGGCAGCACGTCGGCCTCGATCTCGCGGCGGAACAGGTGGTAGGGAGGCTGCAGCGTTTCCACCGGCAATGTGCGTGAGAACTCCGCCATCTCGCTCGCGTTGAAGTTGGAGACCCCCACGTGGTGGATCTTCCCTTCTTCCACCATCTTCCCCAGCGCCTCGGCCGTTTCGGCGAACGGGGTGTGGGGGTCGGGCCAATGGACCTGGTAGACATCGATGTACTGCACCCCCAGCGAGCGCAGGCTCTGCTGCACCCCCTGGCGCAGCCACTCGGGGCTGCAGTCGCGCAGGAGGCCCTGTTCGGGATCGATGCGCAGGCCCCCCTTGGTGGCGATCACCAGTTCCTCGCGGTGGTGCTCCAGCTCATCGCGCAGCGCCCTGCCCAGCAGCCGCTCGGAGGCCCCGAAGCCGTAGGCCTGCGCCGTGTCGAAGAAGTCGATGCCCAGCTCGCGCGCGTGGCGGATCGCGGCGATCGCCTCCCGCTCGTCGAACTCGCCCCAATCCCCGCCCAACTGCCAGGTGCCGAAGGCGATCGGGGATACCTCCAGGCCGGTCATTCCGAGCGTCACGGCGTTCATGGGTCCTCGCTTTCTCGACGTTGCTGGCGGCAGGCCAGGAGTGTGAAAGGCGTCCACTGCCTCTCCACTACCCCGGATCGCGCTTGCGTCAACGTGGCCCCGGCGACAGTCCTCGCGCCCCCAGCGGTGGGGGCCTCCGCGCTCAGGCCCCGGGCTCCTGCTGTCCCGGCCCGAGCCGCAGCTCCTCGTCGATGAATTCGACCCCCAGCGGCTCGAGCAGGACCCGCCGCGGACCCTCCTCCACAAGGCCTCCGACGATTGCTTCCAACCCCCTGCCCCGCGCGATGTCCACCACCTGCTCGCCGCTGCCCGCGGCGCAGTAGACGGCGAAGCCGCAGCCCATGTTGAGCGTGGCGTAGGCCGCGCGCTCGCTCATCCCCGCGCGCTGCGCCAGGAAGGCCAGCACCTCGGGTACGGGCAGCAGCTGCGTGATCCGGTAGGTGAGCCGGCGCGCGGGGCGCATCAGCTTCAGAAAGCCGTGGCCGGTGATGTGGCTCAGGTAGGTGACCGGTATGCCGGCGTCCAGGACCGCCTCGACCAGGGGCGAGTAGATGAGCGAGGGCGCGAGCAGCGCCTCGCCGAATGTCTCCCCACCGCCGGCCTCGCGCCCGGAAGTCATGCCGCCACCAGCCCAGCCGCCGTCGAACCCCCCACCGGAAGCCCCACCGCCCGAAGTACCCCCGCCGCCGGGCAGCGGCGTGGCAAAGCCCTCGGGCAGTTCGCGAGCCACCATCCGCGCCAGCGAGGAGCCGTTGGCGTGCAGCCCGGCCGAGGCGACGAGCACCACCTCATCGCCCGGCGCCAGGTCCTGCCCCAGAACGGCCGCGCGCCGCGCGGGGATCGATCCCACAGCGGAGCCCGCCAGCTCGATGTCCGCCGCCGCCACAAGACCGGGGAGGGAGGGCGACTCGCCACCGCCCCATACGCAGCCGGCCTCCGTGCAGGCAGCGGCCCAGCCGGCGATCAGCTCGGCGTGCCACTCGCTGTGGGCGAACCACTCCGGCGTGCCGGTGGCGAAGTAGGCGTTCAGCACCAGCGGGCGGGCGCCCACGCAGCAGAGGTCGTTGACGATCGCCGCCACGGCGTCCACGGCGACGGCGCGAAAGCAGTTGACCCCCTGCTGCTCGGCGACCATGCGCGCGATCACCGACTTGGTCCCCAGGCCCTCCAGCACCAGCGCCAGCGTCTGGCCCGCCAGCTCAAACACGAAGGCGGGCTCGCCGCGCGAGTCGTCCAGCGCGCGCCCGCCGCGCGCCGCCAGCAGCGAGGAGGTGACCAGCGCCGAGTCAATCGCCAGGCGCTTGCCGGCGTCCAGCACGGCGTAGTCGACGCCGGAGCTGGCGTAGGCGTCCTCGCCCTTTCCGCCGTCCGCGCCGCTCACGCGCCGTAGTCTATCCGCCGCCGTCGTGTCCCACGCGCGGCGAAAACGCCACAGGTAGGCGCCACCGCTACGCGACGGAGGGCTGCCAGTGCCCGGCCAGCGCCGCCACGCGCTCGGGCCAGCGCTCCACCCGCTCCAGCTGAGCGGCCAGCGAGAGCAACCGTCCCTCGGTGTTGGCGGGGCCGAGCAGCTGCACGCCGAAGGGCAGTCCATCGCGGTTGACCCCGGCAGGGACGGAGACGCCCGGCCAGCCCAGCACGTTCCACGGCCAGGCGTAGGGGCAGGAGCCGGCGACGAGCTGGTCGGTGGCCCAACCGGAGAGCCCCGCGGTGGCCCCGATCGGCAGCGCCGGCGCGGCGGTGGTGGGGACCAGCAGCACGTCGGCGCGCTGGAAGATGGCCCCGGCGCGGCGCTGGAAGAAGGGCTCCAGGCGCCGCGCGACACCCAGGACGGGGCGCGCCAGAAAGCGCCCCACAAGCGCCGAAGAGCGCGTGACGGGGTGCAGCAGCGAGCGGTCAGGCACGCGGCGCGACCACTCGTGCACGCCGGACTGCCCGCGCGCCACCAGCGTGAGCCCCATCGGGCCGTAACGCGGGTCATCGACCGCGACGGAGTGGCCCAGCTCGCGCAGGACCCCGCCCAGACGGTGCACGGCGGCGCGGATCTCAGCGTCCAGGCGCACGGGGGCGCCGCTGAAGGGGGCGCGCAGCGACAGCGCGATGCGCAGCCGTCCGGGCTCGCGCGCGGCGGCGGCCACGAAGGACTCGGGCGGAGCGGGCGGCGTGTGCAGGTCCCCGGCGTGGGGACCGCTCAGCACGTCGAGCATCAGCGCGGCGTCGGCCACGGTGCGCGTGAGCGGCCCGAAGCAGGTGAGCCCGTTGAAGGCCTCGGCGTCGGGCCAGGTGGAGATGCGCCCGCGCTGGGGCTTGAGCCCCACCAGCCCGCACCAGGCGGCAGGAATGCGCACCGAGCCCGCCCCGTCGGAGCCCGTGGCGACGGGCACCAGCCCGCCGGCGACGGCCGCCGCGGAGCCGCCCGAGGATCCGCCGGGCGTGTGGTCGAGATTCCACGGGTTGCGCGTGGCCCCGAACGCGGAGCCCTCGGTGAAGGGGTAGAGCCCCAGCTCGGGCGCGTTGGTCTTGCCCACCACCACCGCGCCGGCCGCGCGCAGGCGGCGCACCAGCTCGCTGTCCTCGCGCGCCACCTGGAACTCGCCGGGGCAGCCGAAGGCGGTCGGATGCCCGGCGACGTCCACGTCGTCCTTGACCGCGACCGGGACCCCGAGCAGGGGCAGCCGCTCACCGACGGCCAGACGCCGGTCGGCCTCGGCCGCATCGGCGCGCGCGGAGTCCTCGAACACGACACGGAAGGCGTTGAGGGTGGACTGCGTGGAGCGGATGCGCACAAGGGTGCGCTCGACCAGCTCAGCCGAGGTGACGGTCCCGTCAGCCAGCGCGGCGACGCACTCGCCGAGGGTCGGCGGGACAGCAAGGGTGGCGGACATCGCCACGAACAGTAGCCCAGCTCCCGCGCGACGGCACGCATGTGGATGAGGGAAGGAAAAAAGGACTCCGCCCCAAAGGGGCTCCGTCAGAGGGCCGCGAAGCGCGTTTCCGACGCTGCTGCCGATCCTGCCGCGCGCGGCGTCCCGAGAGCGCCAGACGGCGCGCTCACTGCGTCAGCCAACCACCGTCGATCGGCAGCGTGGCGCCGGTGATGTAGGAGGCTTCGGGCGAGGCCAGAAAGCAGATCCCTGCCGCCTGCTCGGCAGGTGTGGCAAAGCGCCCCATGGGGACCCGCTCGCGGAGCGCGGCGGCCTGCGCGGAGTCCGCGCGCAGCGCGGCGTTCATGCCCGTCTCCGTCACACCGGGGGCCACGGCGTTGACGCGGATGCCGTGCGGCGCCAGCTCCAGCGCGAAGGCGCGGGTGAGCAGCAGCAGGGCGCTCTTGGAGGCGGTGTAGGCGGCGTGGCCGGGGATGGCGACGAAGGACTCGACCGAGCAGACGTTGACGATCGCGGCGCTGCTCGTCTGCGCCCCGGGGGCGCCCGCGTCTGCCCCGAACGCACCCGCCTGCGCGCCGCCTTCCACCCGGGCCGCGGCAGCCTCCCCACCCCCTTGAATACGCGCGCGAGCGAACGCGCGAGAGAGATGCTGGGGCGCCACCAGATTGACCGCGAGCGTGCGCTGCCACGCCTCCAGCGGGTGTGCCAGGAAGTCGTGGCGCTCGAGGACGCCCGCCGCGTTGACGAGCACGTCGGCGCCAGTGACCGCAGCGACGGCCTCCTCGCTCCGCACGTCGGCCACCTGGAAGCTGGAGCCGGCGAGGGAGTCGAAGGTCTCCTCCAAGCCCGCCTCGTCTGTGTCCAACCCGAGGACCGTGGCGCCCTCGGCGGCAAGGCGGCGCGCCACGGCGCGCCCGATGCCCGACGCGGCGCCCGTGACCACCGCCCGCTGGCCGGCGAAGCGGCGGGGGAAGGATGGCTCATCTTTACTGAGAGGCGCCGAGGCGGGAGGCATCATCGCGCCAGATACCCCCCGTCCACGTAGACGATCTCTCCCGTCATGTAGCGGGCGGCGGGGGAGATGAGGAAGGCCACCACGTCGCCGATCTCCTCCAGCGTCGCGGGGCGCCCGCCGAGCGGGATCGCCGTGGCCAGCTCAGGCAGCTCTGGCGTCATCGCGGTCGCGGTGGGGCCTGGCCCGATCGCCACGACACGGATGCGGTGCGGCGCGAGTTCCAGCGCCAGCGCCCGGGTCAGCCCGAGCAGCCCGCCCTTGGTGGCGGCGTACACGGCGTGCGGCGGCGAGGCCCAGCCAACCTGGGACTCGACCGAGCAGACGTTGACGATCGTGCCGGGGGCGGCGTCACTGACCCAGTGGCGCGCCACTGCCTGCGCGAGCAGGAAGGGGGTTGTGAGGTTGAGCGCGACCATTGCGTCGACGTCCTCGTCGGGCTGTTCCCAGCAGGCGCCCTCCAGCAGCAGGCCGGCGTTGTCGATGAGCGCATCAACACGCCCGTGCGTCTCCAGCGCGGCCACCACCACCCGCTCGGTGGCGCCCGGAGCGCAGAGGTCGCACTGCAGGTGTACCGCCTCCCCAGGAGTGCGAGCCACCCCGAACACGCGCACGCCGGCGGTGGTGAGCTGTCGAGCGATCCCCAGCCCGATCCCGCGCGAGGCGCCGGTGAGAATCGCGACCGGCTGGTCCGGTGGTTCACCGGTGGAGTCCGGGACAGACATGCCGGTGAACAGTAGCGCGCGGGCCGACATAGACAGGGGGGCCGAGCATTCGCCCGGCCCCCCTGTGCAAGCTAATACACCTAGCTTTCGAAGACAGAGACTTCTTGTTGTTCGTTCTTTTGGGTCAGGAAGGGGCCTGTTTCGTCTTGGCTTGTAAACGTTGCAGGCTTACTGTCAAACATTAGCGATGTGATCAGAGATACCTGTGTTGTCCCGTTCCAGAAGTGTTGTTCATGTGGTCCAGGGGTGAATCCTATGCTGGTCTTAGTCGTCCAGTGTTCGACTCCTTCTGGCGTTAGTGTCGCCGATTCATAGCCCTTTGCCTCAAGTGGGACACCTTCCTCCAAGCAGGAGCCTTCCGTATTTTTCTTCAATTCAATTTTAACGAATTCCTTTTCTTCAAGGGTGGTGGTTCCTTGTGCTATTTCACCCGTATAGAACAGGAGATCAGGCACTTGCCCAGCTTCGGTTTGTTTTTGTCCTTCTAATTCTTTTGCCAGTCCTTGCCATTTCCATACCAGATGTAAGTTGGCCTTGAACACGATCGGTTCAACCACTTTGCATTTTGGCAGTTCCGTCGTGCATCCAAAGAAGGATACGATTATTTTGCCTTGACCCTGGAGGCTGTTGTTGTAGAGGATACCTCCAGCCCGATCTTCAGCACATTCAATTTTGGTCGCCGTGGTACCTACGGTTCCCGACAGAATTGACCTACCGCTTTTTGCTTGAAATTTCACCGGCGATTGTTCTGAGATTTTCACTCCGTTGCCTTCGGCTGCCGCTTTCCGTTGGCGCCAGAACGGGCCGCCACCGGCGAGCGATGCTGCCGGGAGGATGGAGCTCAACGCCAGCAGGGCTACCAGCCCCGCCAGGATGAGCCTTACTTTTGACATGAGACTACCTTTCTGTTGTGCCGCCGGCCTGGCCATGACCGTGCCGGCGACGGTTGGTTGCTTGGGAAGACCTTGATTGGCCCTCGACCGGAATGATCCCAAACCTATGGCCCAGTTGCGCAACCGACCGGCTGGAAACCTAGACGGGACGGGCCTTTAGCGTGCCCGGAATGTTTCCGATCAGACAGATTATGGGATCGGTCAATCTTTCGGCGGCGCTCAGCTGGCGCGCTACTTCTTGCGCTTGCGCTCAGCCTTCGGCGCCTTGGCGCAGCCCGTGACGGCGATGCGGGTGCTCTGCTGCACCCGCGCCCCGTTGTGCCCGATGATCGTCGTGGGCATCGTGAGCTTCGTGCCGCAGAGGCTGCCCTTGGCCTTGCCGGCCAGAGCGGTCGTCAGAGCCGAGTGGGGACCCTCCGGGAACCTGGCTTCGAAGCTCGAGATCGGCGCGTCGGGCACCGTCGCGAACGTGCTGCTGGTGATGCTCTTGGAGATGTCGATACTCCCGACCAGGTCGAGCCGCACGCCCTCGCCCTGCAGGACCAGCACCAGGTCGGGGAACGCCGCGCCGCCGTGGGAGACCAGGTAGATGGGTCCAGTGAGGGGAACGCCGAGCAGCGGCGTCACGGCCTTCGACGTGCCCACGTCCGAGGCCGCGGGGCACAATGCGGGGTTCGCGGCGAACGTCGCTTCCGGGCAGGCCTTCTGGATCGTTGTCAGCCGCGAGGGGAGCTGCTTTGGCAACGACACGGCGACCCTGGCGATGTTCGCCTGCCCCGCGCCGGCGACGATCTTGACGTCCAACGAGGCCCCGTCCTTCTTGCTCGTCTGGCCCTGCGTGGACACCGTGAACTTGGGCTTGAACGGCAGCGCCGCGCAGCCGCCCGCGGCGAACGGCGCGGAGACGGACACCGAGGCGCCCTGCGCGCCCGCCACGGTCCCCGTGACCGCCTTCTGCGTGCATTCCGTCGGGTTGAAGATGAAGCCGGGGCGTTCGACGTCCACGTCGACGGCCTGCACGCGCAGCGGCACGCCGTCGATGATCTGCGGCAGCGGGTCGCTCGTGATCGTGATCGCCGCGGTGCTCGGGTCGACGTCGATGTGCGCCCGCACGACGACGGCGCCGAGGTTGAACGGCCCCGCCTGCGCGGGCACGACAACGCTCAGCCCGAACGGGCTGCCTTCGTAGGGCCCGGTTAGGTACACCTGACCGGCTACCCAGAAAGGGTGCGACCCGGCGCCCGCGGCGACCGTCGCGGTGCCGATGTGGCTCGCCGCGGAGCACGCGCCCTGCGCGGCCTGCGGTTCCGGACACAGCGCTACTCCCGCGAGCGTCCCCAGCAGGCCCTGGGGCATCCGCACCTGCAGGCGCGAGAGGTACTGCATGCGGTCGGTGCGTGTGAGCGCCAGCACGAACGGGCTGAAGGCGCCCGCCGCGGGCGTGGTGGTGTGCGCGATGAACCCGGGCGCGAACGGCAGGCTCGCGGGGCACGGTTCGCCCGCCCCGTTCCAGTCGATATCGAAGGGCGCGAGCGGCGTGACGTCGGGCGTCACCGGCGCGCTCCACGGCGTCATGACGCTGCTCGCCGTCGCCTGGCCGCACGCCTGCGGGTTGGCCAGCGGCGCGCGCGCGCCGCCCTTCAGGCGGATCTTCAGGTCGCTGAAGGGCAGCTCGGGATTTTCCGTGAAGCTGGCCGTGAGCTGCCCCGTCGCCGGGTCGACCGACGCCTTTCCGGCGAGCTTCAGAACCACGCCCGAGCCCGCCGCTTCGAGATAGAGCCCGAAGAGGTTCCCGTTCATGGCGTCGGCCGCAGTACACACGGGCTGACCCGACCCACCGCACCGGGGGGTCGCGAGGTAGACGTGCCCCTCCAGCGGGCTCGGTAGCAGCGGCGTCGCGACTTCGACCGTGCCGATCGTCGAGGCCGACGGGCAGTGGCCGGCGGTCAGATGCGCCAGACCGTCGGGTCCGATCGCTTCGCCTTCGCCGGCTTCGTCGGGATTGCGTTCCGCGCCGGGGGGGCCGTTTGCAGGCATGTCGATCCCATTCGGGCCGGTCGCTTCGCAGCCCACCAAACCATCCGCCGCCGACGGCGAAACCGATACACCTGCCGGCAGCGTTACCGTCGCGTTCCTGAGCTCCGGGGTGCCCGGCGTCAGCGACTCTTCGTTCTGCGGGACTTCCAGGTTCACTTCGTAGCCGGCCGGCTCATCTGCCTGGCTCGTTTCTGGATGGACGTGCAGGCTGGGCGAGAACTGGAGCATGTCGCAGTCGGTGATCCCAGGGTAGACCGTCGACGTCGCTTCGGCCCAATCCCCCGGATCCCGCCATGAGTTCGCCTTCATCCGCGCCGACAACGGACCGGCGGAGCAGTCCACCGGGTTAGTGAAGAATGGGGATCCGCTTTCGTCGCTGTCGCGCTTCGCGGGGTTGCCAAACAGCACCAGAGACACACCGCTGACATCGGCCTCGAACACGCCCGGCACCGCCGTCCGCAGAACATAGCCCACACCCGTATACGCGAGGCTCGCGTACAGCACAGCGGGCACACCGAAGTACGTGAACCCGAACTCCGCGGGATAGCCCGCTTCGGGCACCAGGTTGTAGAGCGCCGTGACATTTTCATCTGGGGCTTCCGACGGATCGAACGAGCCTCCCGAATCCTCTACCACAACCGCTCCGATCTTGCTGGCAACTGGACACGCCGTCACCCCGCTCCGCAACATCAGCGCGCTCAGCCGGCACTTCGGAGCCACCAGGGGATCGCCAACGATACCGAGCGGCAGGTCCACCACGACATCCTTCGCTTCCTCGAAAGGTCCATAGCGCCCGGCTGTCGGGCTTACACTCGCGAGGTCGAAACTGGTGGCAAGCGTGTAGGGGTGATCCCCCGCGAGCGTATCCAAAGCTCCGCCAGCATTGAAGAGCTGGAGGTTGAAATCCTTGATGTCGAACGCGGCCGGCGCTTCGCCCACCGTCGTCGTTTCGGTCGCCGCCGCACGCGACGTCCCGCCTTCAGAGACTGAAGTGTAGTTCAGGATGTCACCCGACACCCCCTTCTTGACCTTGACTTCAATCCTCACAAGCAGCGTATCGCCCGGCGCGACCTGCGCTCCATAGGTGCATTCGACTGGGTTACTCATCTTACAACCAAAGTCATCTTCGGTGCGTAAATCTTCACCTCTACCAGCAATAAGTTCCACGTCCGCAGGCAACGTGTCAGAGATGGTAATCGGTGCTTCCGAGGGCGTAGCGCCCACATTCGTCGCCAGCAGCACGTATCTGCCCTTATCCGAAGAAAAACCAGTCGGCTCGGCGACCGAGCGAACCGTCCATCCAGTACTCGCCGCCGCCAACGCGCTGGGAGTGGACAGAACTCCGCCGCCTACCAGCGAGCAAGCCACAAGCACGAGACCGGCAAAGCACACACGTGTGTACATCGTCCCCGATCTCCTCATCGCACTGCTCCCAGCGCGGAGGAACCACGCGCGGCCTTACGCGCAGCCTTACGCGCACCCTTCACACGCCTCTTCGTCGCTGTCCTCCGCGCACGCTTCTTCGCCTTGGCCTTCTTCGGCTTCGGCTTCACACGCGACTCGCCGGTCGACGGCGGCACGTCGCCCCGTGCAGTCTGGGTTTCGCTGCCGCCCAGCGTTACCGCAGGTGGCGATGGGCTAAGCGGGCCCTGACAACCATCGGCCACGCAACCCAGCGGCGAAGACGGCGGGGGGAAACCTCCGTCCACACGCGCGTCGTAGATATCCCGCTGAGTATCGGTGTCCTCTGCGATCAGCGGATCAGACGTCATGAAGAACACATTGCTGCCCGACGGGTCATAGCCCAGCAACACCGAGCCCGGTACGCTGCGCACCGTCGCTGTGTCCTGGCCGTCTGAGATCAGGTAAACCATCCCGTTCTGGTACTCATAGACGTTTGGGATCACCTCCCCTTGAGCATTCGTCTGGTCGCTCAAGGCCTGCGGGGTCAGCGCGGCGGCGCTCTCAAAGAACACGATCCCATCTTCCGTGGCCAGCGAGCTATTGTTCAATGTCGGCGAATCAGACCGTGCGAAGCCGGTGGATGGCAATTCCGCACCGGGCGGCGGTGCGATCCTCCCGTTGTCGTCATAGCCGTCCTGCCCGATCGACGCGCGCACGAGCGCGCCCGTTTCCGCGTCGTACTGAAAGACCTGCTGAACGCCGGCGCCGATGCCTTCGTGCGTGATGTCGGTTTCGCTGAGGAAGACCAAGAACCGGCCGTCCTGTGATGTCAGCACAGGCCGTGCGTCCACTCGTGACCAATCGCCTGCATCGCCTAGCGAGAGCGTGGCTATGAACGACGTCTCTTCCGTTGCCGTGTCGTATACGTAGAGGTTGTCGGCCCCTTCCTTCGCACTGTCGTCAAACCTGTTCGTGGCGGTGCCTGTAAGGACACCCTGCGCCACGAAATACACGTGCGAGCCGTCCTCGGAGATCCGCGCCACGCCCTGCACACTGGCACCGTCCGGTTCGCTGCTGCCGGCCGACACCAGCAGGAGCCTGTGCATCTTACCGGGCTCGAATTCATACTCATAGAGATTCAGAGAGCCTTCGGCCGCATCGGGGAGCAGCTGCTGCTTGCTTGTAAAGAATACCTTCGAGCCATCCTGCGAGGCTCCCTCGAAATGCCCGTCGGCACACGGAGAATGAGGAGATTCCGAGCAGTGGTCTAGCGAAGGCTCGGATATGGGAATGGTCTGTGTGACTATCTTCGTTTCCCCGGAAGGCGTTTCCTGTGGAGCTTCTTCTCTGGCAAAGAGCTCATCGACCGGAGGCTGCTTGCCGCCGCACGGTGGCCCAATGTCGTCGTCGGCGCCGACTGCGGTGAAGAAGGTACGATTACCGCTTGCGGAGACTGCGTTGTACATCGATCCTTCTGCCCTTTCTGGCCTGCTCGACCCCATACGCGTCCCGCATTGACTGATCAGTTCCGTGCTTTCGCCTTCCCCGCTGACCCCGATGAGGGCCGGTTTCTTTCTTCCCCGACCGACATACTCATACAGAGATGGCAAACCGGGCACCGTCGCGTCGGACGGCCAGTAAAACCCGGATACATTGATCGTAAAAAGGACATGCGACAAGTCCCCCGATACACCCGCGTAGGAGTATACACCGGCGTTTTTTTCAACCGGACTCAGTGTCGCGGGCCCGATTTCGACGAACGTTCCCCACGGTCGCTCCAAAAACAGACCTGTAACGCCCTCCGGCTGCGATAATCTACTGAGCTCCCACACCCCGCCTTCGAGGCCGGTGCCGATGTCGAACATGCCCTCGCTGCTCGCGTTGTATTCCGATGCCGAGGGCCCAAGCGAATGGGCGACCCAGCCCCCGGGGCCACGCGCGTATTCATACGCAACGCCCGAAAAGGCGCTGTTGAAATTGAGGCCGGCTTCTTCCGCCCCCGCAAAGGCCCCCACAAAGCTAGACTCGATCAAACGGTCCCCGTTTTCGGACACCGCGAAGTCATAAGCCGACGCCGAGCCCTCCTTGTACGGCGGCGTCACCATCTCATACGCCCGGCATTCGGGCAGCTGCCCAGAGTGCAGTTCCGAGCGCAGCTCTTCGTTCGGGCATCCTCCCGTCGCAGCACTCGCGGCGAGGGGCGAGGCGAGTGCGAGTCCCCACACCACCGCGCTCCACGCGCACCATCGGGCCGTGCGCAGACAGCGCCCGCGCGTGGAGACGAGCCCGGCCCGGTTGAGGATGCCCAGCAGGCGCAGCACCCTCTTCTTCTAGCCTCTCAGGGCACCCTCCGACACGAGCTGTCTCCTGCCCGGCGAGTACGGCTGGCGCGGTGGGACCGGCGCGCCACCCTCACTCGCACACGGTTATCTCCTGGATCGGCCAGCGCGTTAGCAACTCCACCCCGCCCTCGCGCACCACCACCATCTCCTCGACCCGCACCCCCTGGCCGTGGCCGTCGCGGTCCTGGGTCTCCACGGCCATCGTCATCCCCTCCTCATAAACGGTTGCGCCCTCCGCCGTGGCGCCGCGCCAGGTCAGCGGGATCTCGTACAGCGACAGACCGATCCCGTGGCCCCAGTGGTTGGTGGTCATCTGCCACGCCTCCGTTGCGCCGTAGTAGTCCCAGTACTCGCCCTTGGCGTCGGGGAAGCGCTGCGCCGCCTCCGCCGTCGAGACGCCCGGGGCGATCGCGTCGAGCACCGCGTACAGGCTCTCGACCGCCCGCGAGTGCGCGTCGCGGGTCTCCTGCCGTGGCGCCCCGCAGCTGAAGGTGCGGTAGTAGCAGCTGCGGTAGCCGTGAAAGCCGATGTTGTAGAGGTCGGAATACACCACGTCCCCGGGGCGCACCACGCGGTCGGTCGTGTCGGCCTGGCTCTTGGGCCACGTGTTGGGGCCGCTTGAGATGTTGCCCCCGCCGTGCTCCCCGCCGAGTTCGATGATGCGCGCCACGCCGCGTGCGAACACCTCGCTCTCGCGCGCGCCGGGGCGGATCGCTTCGCGCATCGCCTGAAACCCCGCCTCGCAGACGGAGGCGCTGAGGCGCAGGCACTCCACCTCGTCAGCGGTCTTGCGCGCGCGGGCCTGCGCCAGCGCCGCGCCCGCCCCCGCGTCGACCGCGTAGCCGTGGCGCTCCAGCAGACCCTGCAGCGCCGGCTGGCCCACGTCGAGGCCGATCCTGCCCGACAGCACGCCGTGCTCGGAGAGGGCCGTGGCCACCTCCTTGGCCATCTGTTTCTGCAACAACTCCGCCGCCGGCCCCGGCCCGAGCGCGGCGGGCACGATGCCGATGCCGGGCGCCGCGTAGCGCACGTCCTTCAGCCACGGGCACGTGCGTCGCTGGTGGATCGCATGGTCGGCGCTGTCCCAGTGCGTGATGCGCCCGTCGGCAAGCAGCAGTGAATAGTGAAAGCCGCCCGCGCCCGACACGGAGGTCGTGGCCACCGCGGTGACGTAGCGGATGTTGGGGTCTGAGAGCAGCAGCACCGCGTCGTAGCCTGCCGCCGCGACCGCCTCGCGGGCGCGGGCCATGCGCTCCTCGCGCAGGCGCGCCATGTCGATGCGGCTCTCCCAGTCCACGGCCATCGCGCCGCGCGTGCCCTCCATGTAGCCGGGCTCGATGATGGTCACCGTGGCGCCTCGCGATGCCGGGGGACAGCCGGGTGCGGCGGCATCATTGGGCGCCCGCCATCCTGAAGTCGCCGTTCACGATCTTTGCGTCCGTCGCCTCCTCGGGCCAGGCGAGGAGCCGCCGCACCCCCGCAACGACCGAGCCCGCCGACGGGTACACGTATGCCTCCGACGACCCGAAGGGGGTGGGCCAGTGCCGCGCGCCCAAGCGGCCCACCACAGCACCATGTGCGACAGAGTCGACGGTCGCGGCCAGCGTGGCGGTGATCCCACCGAGCAGCGGATCGTCGCCGAGGCATAGCACGCGACCAGTATGCCGGGCCGATTCGCCGATCGTCTGTTCGTCCAGGGGGGAGAGCATGCGCAGATCCACCACCTCCAGCTCGACACCGGCTGTGGCCAGCTCCTGTGCGGCGCCGAGCGCCAGGGTGGTGCCGAAGCCGAAGGTCAGGATGGTGGCGTCGCGGCCTGGGCACACCACGCGCGCGCGGGGAACGGACGGGCAGGGCGGGGGGGCATCGAGGGCAGCGGCAAAGGACGAGCCACCGGATGGCTGGAGCGCGGCAGTCTCCCTGCACAGCGGCCCCTTCGTCCGGTACAGCCGCATGTCCTCGGCCACCACCACGGGGTCGCGCTGGCGCAGCGCCCAGCGCATCAGCGTGTAGGCGTCCTGCGCATCGCTCGGCGCCGCCAGCGCCAGCCCCGGCACCGAGGCCAACCAGGCGTGCTGAGTCTGCGAGTGCTGTGCCGCGAAGGCCCCCAGCGGCCCCTGTCCCGCGCGCACCACGAGCGGCACGCGCAGCTGCCCGCCGCTCATGTAGCGCAGCTTGGCGGCGTTGTTCACCAGCTGGTCGAGCCCCAGCAGGAGAAAGCCCGCGAAGTCCACCTCGACCACGGTGCGCACACCCATCGCCGCCGCGCCGATCGCACACCCCATCGTGGCGGCCTCGGAGATCGGCGTGTCGCGCACGCGCTCCTCGCCGAAGCGCTCCGCCAGCGCGCGCGTGGCGCCGAAGGGAAACCCGGCGGCGATGTCCTGGCCGAGCAGCACGATCGACTCGTCCTCCGCCATCGCGTCTTCCTGCGCGCACCTGATCGCCTCCGGGAAGGAGGCGACTGACGAGTCTTCACCGCTCACGCGCCCCTCCCTCCAAAAAGGACCCTTTCACTCATCGCCCCACACATCCCTAGCCAATTCAGTGAACCTGGGACGGGGCGAGGCGCGCGCGAACTCCACCGCCTCCTGCACCTGCGCCTGCGCCTGCGCGTCCAGCCCCGCGCACTCCTGCGCGTCCAGCCCCGCGCTCTGGGCGAGCAGCGCGAGCGGGTCGCGGCCCTGCCAGCGCTCCACCTCCTCGCGCGTGCGGTAGCGCCCGTGCGGCGGGTCCGAGCGGGAGTGACCGAGAAAGCGGTACGTCAGGCACTCGAGCAGCGCCGGCTGCCCCGCGCGGGCCTCGGCCACGAGCGTGCGCGTGGCGCCCGCCACCTCCTCCACGTCCTGCCCGTCCACGCGCAGCGCGCTGCACCCGAACGCCTGCGCGCGCGGGTGCACGCCCTCGCCGGCTGTCACCTTTTTGGCAGGGGTGGTGATCGCGTAGGCATTGTTCTCACACACAAACACGACCCCCAGGCGCCACACGGCCGCCAGATTCATACTTTCATACAGCACTCCCTGATTCACTCCCCCGTCGCCGAAATACACCACGCACACCGCGTCCGTGCCCGCGCGACGCGCGGCGAGCGCCACACCCACCGCGAGCGGGATCGAGCTGCCCACGACCGCCAGCGAGCCGAGAAACCCGTTCTGCGCGTCGGCCACGTGCATCGAGCCGCCCTTGCCGCCGCAGACCCCCGTGCTGCGGCCCATCAGCTCGGCCATCAGCCGCCCGGGGTCCACCCCCTTGGCCAGCGCGTGGCCGTGGCCGCGGTGGTGGCTGAGCATCTTGTCGCCGTCCTCCAGCGCCGCCGCCACGCCGACCGCGACGGCCTCCTGGCCGATCGAGGCGTGGATCGTGCCCTCCAGCTCGTTTCGCTCGTACGCGCGGTAGGCGGCCTGCTCGAAGTGGCGGATCAGCGCCATCCGCGCGTAGTACTCGCTGGGCGTGTTCACCGCGGGGCGTCCTGGTGAAACCCACCGGTCGCGCGGGGGGCGTCCCGTTGTACGCGGTTGCTCGTGTTCACGGGCGGTAGCCGTACTCGCGCTCTGCCGCCTCGGCGCTCACGTACCCCAGGCGCACGTCGCGCTCCACGCTCTCGCGTGACCGCGCGCGCGGGTCCCCCCAGCCGCCCCCACCGGCGGTGTCCTGCACGACCACGTCGCCCGCGCACAGCGCCACGCCCGCCGCCTTGGAGCCGAAGCGGGGGGCCGGGTTGATCGGCTCGCTGCCCTCGCGCCTCACCTGGTATTTGGCGGCGCCGCCCTCGCCGCCGCCCGCGTACCCCCACGGGGGGACCATCACGCGGTTGCCGAGAATCGATACCTCCGCGTCGTGCCCCACGATGCGGTGCTCGCGGCGGATCCCCAACCCCCCGCGGTGCGTGCCCGTGCCGCCGCTGTCCTGGCGCAGCTCATAGCGCTCCACCCGCAGGGGGAAGCGCCGCTCCACCACCTCCACCGGCACGTTCCAGGTGTTGCCCGCGATCGAGTACACCGCGCTCAACCCGTCGCGCTCGGCGTTGGCGCCCCAGCCGCCCTCGGGGTACTCGTACAGCACGTAGCGCCTGGCGCCGTGGGGGTCCGCACCGGAGGCGCGCGCGTCCATGCTGGAGACGCGCGGGTCATACCCGGAGATCAGCATGTTGTTGGAGGACCCCTGGTCGCACGCCATCGTGCGCGCCCCCGCGATCTGCGCCAGCGCGCGGAAGATCGCCGAGCTGATCACGAACACGGTCTCGTTGCCCCCCGTGCACGGCGCGGGGAAGCGCGGGTTGACGATGCTCCCCTCGGGCGCCACGATCTCGATCGGGCGGTGGCACCCGGCGTTGGGCGGGATATCGGGGTCGGTGGCCGCCTGCAGCGTCATGTACACGCCCGAGCACGTGTACCCCAGCACGCTGTTCAGCGGTCCCTCGGTCTGCTCGGATGAGCCGGTGAAGTCCACTTCGATGCGCTCCCCCCGCACCCGCAGCGTCACGCGTATCTCGCGCGGCTGCACCTGCACGCCGTCGTTGTCCAGCCAGTCCGAGGCGCTGTAGTCGCCGTCGGGCCAGCTCGCGATCACCGCGCGCATGCGCCGCTCGGAGTAGTCCAGCGCATCGCGCATCGCGGCGCTCACGACCTGCGCGCCGTAGCGCTCGTGCAGTGCTCCCACGCGCTCGATCGCGGTGCGATTGGCCGACACCTGGCTCTCCATGTCCACGCGCATCTGCTGGGGCAAGCGCGAGTTCTCGCTCACCAGCTGGAGCAGGTGCACGTCGCGCTCGCCCGCGCGGAACAGCTTCATCGGACTGATCCGCAGCCCCTCCTGGTAGTTGTCGGTCGCACCGGAGAAGAAGCTCCCGGGCACCGCGCCGCCGACGTCGAGGTGGTGCGCGCGGTTGGCGGCGTAGGCGACCGTCTCGCCCTCGTGGAGGATCGGCGAGACCATCGTGACGTCGGGCAGGTGCGAGCCGCCCCGGTAGGGGTCGTTCATGATCACCGTGTCCCCCTCCTGCAGCCCCTCCTGCGCGAAGGCCGCGCGAGCGTGGAACACCGAGAAGGACAGCGCCCCCAGGTGGATCGGCAGGAACTCGCCGTGCGTCACCAGCCGCCCCTGGGCGTCGAAGATCGCGCACGAGTAGTCGTTGCCCTCGTTGAAGATCGGCGAGCACGAGGTCATGCGCAGCGTCACCCCCATCTCGCGCGAGACGGCGGTCAGCGCGTGGCGGATCACCTCGTGCGTGATCATCTCGTCTTTGGTCATCGCGCCACCCCGCGCGTGTCGCCCATGGTCACAGCGTGACCCAGTGAGCGCCCAATCGTGTCGCCCACGGTCAAAGCGTGGCTCCGTACACGCCCAATCGCGTCGTGCCTGGTCATCGCTGCAGCACCAGGCTCCCCGAGGGATGGCCCAAGGCCGTCATGCCGGGGGGCACCAGCACGGTGGCATCGGTCTGGTGGATCACCGCCGGCCCCTCGACCTCCTGCTCGGGCTCGATTTCGCGCCGGCGCAGCACGCGCGTCTGCATGAAGTCGCCCACCTCCAGGAAGTACACCGCACGGGGCTCGTCGGTGCGCAGGCCTGGTGCGCGCGTCTGCGACCAGTCCCACCACATCGCGGGGCTCGGCAGGATCCCGTGGCCGGTCACGCGCACGTTGACCAGCTCGACCCGCATGTCCGGGAAGGAGTGGCCGTAGAGCCGCTCGTGCAGACGGTGAAAGCGGCCCACCGCCTCCACCAGGATGGTGGCGAAGGCGGGCGCCACGGCGGGCGCCGGCGGGAACGCCTCGGGGCAGCGCACCGACAGCTCGTGCGCCTGACCCTCGTAGCGCAGGTCCAGCCACAGCTCCAGCACCGACTCCGCGGCGCGGAAGCCTTCGCGCGCCAGCGCCGCCTGCGCCTGCACCCCCATGCTCTGCACCGTCTCGCGCAGCGTTTCGGCGCGCACGTCGCGCACCTGGCGCGCGATTGTGCGCACGAGGTCGTGCCGCGCGTCGGCCGCCACCGCCCCCAGCGCCGAGGTGCAGCCCGGGCAGGGCGGCACGAGGATGCGCTCGATCCCCAGCTCGCGCGCCACGTCGGCGCCGTGCACCGGGCCGGCGCCGCCGAAGGCCACGAGCGTGAAGTCGCGCACGTCGCGGCCGCGCTCCAGCGAGATCGTGCGCACCGCGCCCTCCATGTGCGCGTTGACGATCCGCACGATCCCCGCCGCGGCCTGCTCCACGCTCATGCCGAGCGGGCGGGCCACCGCGCGCTCCACCGCCTCGCGCGCGAGCGCGGGCTGCAACGAGAGCACCCCGCCCAGCGGCGCGGCCGGGTCATAGCGCCCCAGGACCAGGTTGGCGTCGGTCACCGTCGGCTCGCTCCCGCCCAGCCCGTAGCACGCCGGACCGGGGTTGGCCCCCGCGGAGTCCGGACCGACGCGCAGCACCCCTCCCGGGTCGATCCAGGCGACGCTGCCGCCGCCGGCGCCGATGGTGTTGATGTCGAACGTCGGGTAGCTCACCGCCAGGCCGGCGATCGAGATGTCCAGGCGTTCGTCGGGGCGCCCCGCCACGATCCCCGAGACGTCGCAGCTGGTGCCGCCCATGTCGAGCGTCAGCACGTCCTCGATCCCCGCCTCCTCGGCCAGCCGCTGCGCGCCCGCCACGCCCCCCGCGGGACCCGACAGCAGGCTGGGAATCGGCGTTGAGGAGACCGCCTCGGAGCCCAGCACGCCGCCGGAGCTGGTCATCACCGACAGCCGTCCTGGCGCCAGCCCCCGTGCGCGCAGCTGCTCGTCGAGCTCAGCCAGGTGAGCGCGCATCGCCGGCGCCACGTACGCCGCCATCGCGGTGGTGGAGGTGCGCTCGTACTCGCGGTGCACGGGCAGCACCTCCGAGGAGACGAACACGCTCTCGGCGCCCCCCTCGCGCAGCACGATCTCGCGCGCGCGCAGCTCGTGCGCGGGGTTCTCGTAGGCGAACAGGAAGACGATCGCCAGCGAGCGCACCCCCTGCTCGCGCAGCCGGCGCCACGCGGCGCGCACGCCCTGCTCGTCCAAGGGCTCCACCACCTCGCCCTCGGCATCCATGCGCTCCGTCACCTCCAGGCGCCGGTCGCGCGGCACGAGCGGGTCGGGGATCCGCTCGTCCAGGTCGAACAGCCGCGCGCGGTGCGTGCGGCGGATCTCCAGCACATCGCGAAACCCGCGCGTGGTGATCAGCCCCGTGCAGGCCCCGCTGCGCGTCAACACCGCGTTGACCCCCAGCGTCGTGCCCACCTTGACGTGCGAGACCTCCGCCATCGGCACCTCCGCGGCGGCCAGCGCGTCGAGCACGCCCGCGGCAAGCTCCGCCTCGTTGGTCGGGACCTTCAGCCATCTGGTCGCACCACCCGCCTCATCGAGCACGACCACGTCGGTGAACGTGCCCCCCACGTCTACGCCGATCCGCATCATCGGTGGGCGGACTCCGCCTCTACGCCGATCCGCATCATCGGAAAGTGGCCTGTGGGTGGGTCGGCATCTGCGAGTAGGGTAGGCACATGCGCGCCGCCGCGCCCCTACCCGCCTCATCTCGCCTCCGTCGAGCCTCATGTAGGACGGCTCGTTGAGCGACCCAGGCGCCGCTTCCCTCCCCGCCCCCGTCCCCGCCGGGGAGTACGAGGGCCGCTGGCAGCGGGCGCTGGAGCAATGCGGGGCGCGCGGGCTGGACGCCCTGCTGGCGGTCTCGCGCGGCGCCTCCTGCATCGACTCCTACGCCGACGTCTTCTACCTCTCAGGCCACTACGGCAACATCGGCTTCACGCCCGACTTCCAGGACTACTGGGTGGGCCGCTCGCACTCCGCCGTCCTGCTCGCCCCCGACCGCGAGCCGCTGCTGGTGGTGGACGGCGCCGACTACCGCCGCGACCTCATTGGGGTGGAGGACGTGCGCTTCGCGCTTGACTTCCCCGGCGCCGTGGCGGGCGCGCTGCGCGAGCGGAGCCTTGAGCGCGGGCGCGTCGGAGTCTGCGGGTTGAACGTGATGAGCGCCCGTGTCTTCGGCCTGCTGCGCGAGGCGCTGCCGGGCTGTGAGCTGGTGGACGCCGACGACCTCGTCGAAGCGCTGCGCGTGATCAAAAGCCCCTTCGAGCTGGAGCGCATCCGCGCGGCCGCCGAGGTCGGGGACGCGGTGGTCACGGCGATGATGGAGGCGGCCCTCGGCGGGGGCGGGCGGGGAGGCGGGCGGGGTCCAATCACCGAGGCGCAGGCGACGGCCGAGGGCTACCGCGTCGGCATCGCCGCCGGCGTGCACTTCTTCGACACCTCCGTCGCCTCCGGCCCATACTCCAACTACTTCACCTGGAATCACCTCCCCTCGTGGTCGCAGCGCGTGTTGGAGCCCGGCGAGCTTTTTCACACCGACTCCTACGGCGCGGTCGAGGGCTACCTGTTCGACTTCGGGCGGACGTGCATCGTCGGCTCGGATAGCGGCGGACTCGCTGGCGGCAACGAGCCGGTTGCCAGCGACGAGCAGGCCACCCTCTGCCAGGGGGCCATCGACGCCGTTGAGGCAGGTATCGCTGTTGTCCGCCCAGGGGTTCCCGCCAGCGCGGTGTTCGAGGCCGTCCACGGCCACCTGCTTGCCGTGGGGCTCGCGGTGGATGGCGACGAGGAACTGGACATGGACAACGCCTCCGCCCTCTCGATCGGCTTCCCCCCGCACGGCCACGGCTTCGGCCTAGGCTGGGAGTGGCCGTGGATTCTGCCCACGGAGGAGCGTCTGCTGCAGCCCGGCATGTGCCTGGCGGTCGAGGCGATGCCCACCCGCGCGGGCCTTGGTTCCTCCTACTTCGAGCAGGACGTGATCGTGACCGAGGACGGCTGCGAGCTGCTGACGCGGGCGCGGAAGCGGTGGTGGTGAGCGCACCGGCCCAATCGATATATCCGAGCCGAGGTGTAGTAGTGGTGGGGGTAAGTGGGGTCACAGGCGGGTTTCGTGCCTGCACCTGCGAAACTACCTGCATATGGCCACCATCACGCTTGATCGCCCGCTGTATTCGATCCCCGAGGCCGCTCGCTACCTCGGGCTGTCCGCGCGTACGCTTAAGCGCTGGCTGGAGGGCGCGAAGGTCAGGGGTCGGTTCTACCCTCCCGTAATCCGGTCCAAGCCCACCGGGCTGGAGAGCGTGACGTGGGCAGAGTTCGTCGAGGCGGGCTTCCTGCGCGAGTACCGCGGCCAGCGCGTCCCGCTGCAGCAAATGCGCCCATTCATCGATAGCGCCCGTCGTACATTCGGGGTGCCCTACCCTCTGGCGCACTTCAAGCCCCTGATCGATGGCAAGGAACTGGTTTACAGTCTTCAGCTCGAGGCCAAGCTGCCGTCCTCGCTATATCTCGTGCGCCTCGGTGCTCTCAAGGGGCAGGTGCAGTGGGCGGAGCCGGTAGCCGCATTCCTGGAGAAGGTCGAATTCGCGCCGGGGGAGGACTTCGTCGGACGCATCCTGCCCCTCGGTCACAGTTCGCCTATCGCGATCGATCCCGCGCTCGCCTTTGGTATCCCGCAGGTCGGTGGAGTGCGGACGGAGCTGCTGGCGGAGGCCGCCGATACAGGGGAGTCCGTCGAGCAGATCGCGGCCGACTATGGCCTGGGGACGTTCGATGTTCAGGCAGCGCTCGACTGGGAGCGTGGACTGCGCCGCGCAGCGTGACCTGAAGACCGTCGGATAGTCCTTCCACATGACAGCTCGGTTGGGAGCGGGGACTGCGCCACGCAACATGACGTTCTATCTCGACGCCAGCATTCCACTGCCGGTGGCCACCGCCATCGCGGCGCTTCGCGGCGATGTGCTCTACGCGGGCGGTCCCGGCGCTCCTTCCCACGCAACACCCGATACGGCGTGGCTGCGGCACGCCGGAGAACGGGGTTGGCTGGTCATCACGCGCGACAAGCGCATTCGTCGGCGCCCGGGCGAGCGTGAGGCTTACACACGCCATGGCGTGGGCGTCTTCTGCCTCACCGCCGCCGGCAACGCCACCAAGTGGGACACGCTCGTCGTGATCGCCTCGCGCTGGGAGCGAATGGAAGAGGTCGCCGCAAAGACGCCACGCCCGTTCATGTATGCCGTGACGCGCGAGGGTTTGCGTACCATCGGAGATGAGAAGCAGCAGCGCCCCCATGTCGTCCGCCGTCCCCGTCAGGGTCTACAGTAGAAAGGCGATGCGAACCAAGCAGGTATCAGCTGACGAGCCGAGAGAGCCCTACGAGTTGCGCCTCACCGATACCGCGCTCGCCTCGCACGAGCTAGGTGAGCGGGGCGCGGATGAGCCAGACCTCGACATCGAATCGCTCGACCGCGCCCTGAACTGATGAGGCTCAGGGCGCATCGGCTGGCAGCAAGGTAAACGCCTCGCCCCCAGAGGTGGGTTTCAGGGCGCGAAAGTGCCGTTCGTCGAGCGTCGCGATGCTGGTCGTCCGCAGGTGTGCGGTGAGCGCGAGCAGCGAGGCGTCGGTGAGGCCGAGCTCCATCGACTCGTAGCTCTTGGCGTGAGCGACCGTGTCGTGGATCGCGGTTGGCCACCATTCGACGAGGTAGGCGCCGTTGTCCAGATCCTCGCGCAGGGCGCGGGCCGCGCCGGGACCGCCCTGCCTGGAGACGAGGTGATCGAGCTCGGCGACGACGAGCGGAGTGGTGATGAGTTCCTGCTTCTGGGTCTGCATCCACTCGCGCACGCGCTCGTGGTTGGCGTCGCGCCGGTCCATGAATGCGAGCACGACGGATGTGTCGAGGACGATCAAGCTACGTCTCGATGGGTCACGCCTCGCCGAACCCGGTCTCCGCCAGGTAGCGATCGACATTCTCGGAGAGATCCCCGGGTCCGTCGAACACGCCGCACGCGCGTGGCCTGACTCTCACGGCCCGTGAGACTGCGTCGGCGAGCGCGTCGCGGATGAGTGCAGCCTTGGTGGTGCCCCTAGCCGCGGCCATGAACCGGAGCGCGTAGTCGATCTCGTCATCGATGTAGATGCTGGTCTTCCTCATGGCCGTAGGATACCACCTGCCACCTGTAACCCGTCACCCCGGGCGCCCGTCAGAAACATTTCCGGCGCCCTCGCGCGGACCCCGGTCCGCCGGTTCAGGCCCCTGGCCCGGCCCCGGTTGGCCTCCTTGAAGGCATCCAGTGCTCGTGGAATCGTTTGGGCAGCCCGAAGCCTGAAGTCCACCGGGCCACCGATGGCCGGGCCACGGGCCAGGAGGAGACCTCTAGACCCTGGCTTCAGGTCGCCCTCCATCACCAACGAACGACATGGAGGACACAGGGATGACCAGAGCAAAGATACTCACCGGACTCACCGTCGTCGGGCTGCTCCTGACGTCGGCGACTCCGGCCTTCGCCGAATTCGAATCCAAGAACGGGAGCTCGAACCAAGGCAAAGGCGAAGTCTATGGAGCCGCATTCGAAGGCGGAGGCGCACGGATTACCTGCGAGGCGCCGGAAGAAGAAGAAGAAGAAGCCAGCAGAGCCGCGTGGGCCGTTGCCGGTAAAGAAGGTAAATCGCAGAAGAAGGGACCCAACCTCCAGGTCAAAATCGAAACCTGGGGCGAATGTCAAACCAAAGCAAGCGGACTGAAAGAAGCCGAAACGAAACTCAGCGCCTGTGAAATGGAACTCAAACAGACCGAAGAACAGACGAAAGCTCCAGTCAAGATAGTGAACACCTGCACGATAAAAGTCGGTACCTGTGAAGTCAAGATCAACAGCCAGGAACCAAAAGCTTTGGAACTGAGCTCGGGCGGTGGAAACGCCGAAAACACGCAACTGATCCCCGCCGTGTCCGGTATGGTTTGGGAAGTCAACAGCGGATGCGCTTCGCTTGGCATAGAAGCGAGCAAAGCGGTCGCCTTCGCGGGCGCCGCGGAACTGGACCTTGTCGAAGACAATCCTCTGGCCTATCAATCCAAAGGCGGTAAATTCACTGACCATCAGACCAAACTGACTCTTTTAGGTGAAAAAGAAACCGAAACTGCAGGTACCATCGCCTGCGAAGAATCGACCTATGCACCGGGGAGCAAAGGCAAATCGACCACGCTGCTGGTCACGCCTGAACTGCTGAAATGCAAAGCCACTCTGGGAAAAGAAGCACCCAAAGCGGTTAAAATCGACGAACGAATGCAAAGAAGGGCTGAAGCTGAGTCAGCCGGAAAGATTTGAAGGAGAAGAAGGTCCAGGTCTTTTTCGCTCCAAGGTGGAGCTGCTCAAAGGGTGCAAAATCGCATTGGAAGCAGGATCCTGCGCTATAAAAGTCACTGGAGAAGGAGAAGAACTCCAGTGGGCGTACTACTATTCTCTCGAAGAACTCACGCTGGAAGAACCCGAAACGATATTTGAAATTGAAGGCATAAAATACGCAAGCGAAGGCTGCAAAGGAAGCGGGATCCCTCCCGATGCCAGGGCCAGGCTGCTGGCGGCCGCACCACGGAGGTTCGCAAGCAACAATGGGTTTGGTTTCGAACCAAAAGTCAAAAATGTAGAACCTGGCGGGGGCCCACATGTGCAGGAATTTAAACTGGAACCCAGAATTGATAGCTCGATCACCTGCACCGGAGCAGAATATAATGCAGGCAGCAACATCACCCAGGCGGAGGATAGACTCAGGTTGGTCCCCATGTTTACCACTTGCGAACTGAATGTAGGTGGGTCTATGGAAGCAGTGACGGCGATCGCTAATGAGCCGGCCAATGGTTGTGTACTCGTCCTCGCGGCTCTCCTCGGGAGCGCACCGGGACACAAAGGTGATCTATCTATCGCCCCTGCGGTAAATCACACGTGCCGGTGGATAAAATTTACTACTGCACACTGTCAGGTTTGGCTGAGGGCAATGTCCGCGAGGAAAACCGTCACCTACGTAACCAGGCTTGGTAATATGGAATCGGAAGTCAATTTTGCCGTAGCGAACCTTCCGTGGCGTCAGGAGCCACGACCACGAGACAATATGTGTATCATAAGTGGGGGAGTTGCGACCTTACCTCGCGCTGGCACTGGTGAATACGTAGGCAAGACTTTCCTCGAAAGACTGATCGTCACACCGTAGCGAGTGTATGCAGCGACTGCAGCTTGAGGCGCATGGGCGAGACGACCAGAGTGAGGTATCGACTGTTCGTCTCGCCTATCCAAACCCCGCGGTACGCCGCGGCCTCCACCCCGGGCGTGGCACCGAATCGAGCAGCAGGCGGGTATAGGGGTCGGTGGGGGCGCTGAGGATCTGCTGCGTGGCGCCGCGCTCCACCACGCGCCCGCGGCGCATGACGAGCACCTCATCGCTCACCCGCCGGACCACCGCCAGGTCGTGGGAGATGAACACGTAGGCGGTGCCCGTGCTCGCGCGGATGCCGGCCAGCAGGTCGAGGATCTGCGCCTGGGTCGCCACGTCGAGCGAAGACACCGCCTCGTCCAGCACGAGCAGTCGCGGCTTGACCGCCAGCGCGCGGGCCAGCGCCGCGCGCTGGCGCTCGCCGCCGGAGAGGGTGCGTGGCAGGGCTTTCGCGTGCTCCTGCTTCAGGCCGACACTGTCCAGCAGCTCGGCCACGCGCCGCCTGCGCTCCTGCGGCGTTGGCTGGAAGTGCAGGTCCACCGCCTCCGCCAGCGCGTCGCCCACGCGCTGGCGCGGATCGAGCGAGGAGTAGTTGTCCTGGAAGACGATCTGCGCCTCGCGTCCGCGTGTCCGCCGCTCGCGCGCGCCGCGCGGGGGACGGTCGCGTTGGTTGCCCGCCACCGCGATTGCCCCCGCGGTTGGGGTCTGCAGGCCGACGATCATGCGCGCGATGGTCGTCTTGCCCGACCCGCTCTCGCCCACGATCGCCAGCGACCCGCCGGCTTGGACGGTGAAGGAGACGTCGTCCACCGCGAGGAAGTCGGCGCGCCGCCCGTCCTCTCCGCGCACGCGGAATGTCTTGCGCAGACCGGACACCTCCAGGACGGGTGACTCCGCTGCGGATGCGGGCGCCGCTTGGAGCGACTGTTTGAGCAGGTCCCCGCGGGCGACGGGCCGCTCGTCCACGATCTCCCCGGCGCGCATCGCGACCGTCCGCTCGCACACTGCCGCCGCCAGGTCGAGATCGTGGGTGATGAACAGCAGCGCCAGGCCCCGCGCCCTGCGCACGTCATCGAGCATTGCCATCACCTCCGACTGCGTCGTCACGTCGAGTGCCGTGGTTGGCTCGTCGGCGATCAGCAGCTTCGGCTCTGCCGCCAGCGCGGCGGCGATCATCACGCGCTGCAGCTGGCCGCCCGACAGTTCGTGCGGGTACTGGCGCAGGCGGCGCTCCGGTTCCTCCACGCCCGTTTCGTCGAGCAGTCTCGTGACCTTTGCGGTCGCCTCCGCGCGCTGTACTCCCAGCGTCAACACCAACGCCTCTGTCAAGAAGTCGCCGATGCGGCGCACGGGGTTGATGTGCGCACGGGGGTCCTGGGAGATCATCGCCACGTCGCTCGCGCGGTAGCGCGCCAGTTCTTCGCGGTCCAGGTCGAGTACCGAGCGCCCCACAAAGCGGATCGGTGGCGGTGTTGGGGTCAAAGATGGGTCCGCCCCGCCGACATCCGCACCCGCCGGCAGCAGGCGCACGACTGCGCGCGCCGTCATCGTCTTGCCCGACCCGCTCATCCCCACGAGCCCCACGGCCTCGCCCTCGGCCACCGTCAGCGACACGTCGCGCAGGATGGTGCGCATTCCCTCGCGCGTCGGCAGCGCCACGCGCAGGCGCTCCAGTTCCAGCAGCGGCGCCCCGCTCACAGCCCGATCCCCACTCATAAGCCGGTCCCCGCGCGGTCGCCCAACCGCCTGCCGAGCAACATCACACTGAGCACGACGAGGATCAGCGCGATCCCTGGGTAAAGCGCCTGCGCGGAGTGCCCAGCGAGGATCGCCGGGCGGCCTTCGGCGACCATCAACCCCCAGTTCGAGCTGGGGGGCTGCTGGCCCAGGCCGAGAAAGGAGATCGCCGCGAGGTCGATGGTGGCGTAGCCGAACATGATCGCCGTCTGCGCGACGATCAGCGGCCACACGTTCGGTAAGAGGTGCCGCCACACGATCTGCCGCGCCGGCAGACCCAGCACAGTGGCGGCGGCGATGTATGGCAGCTCACGTTCACGCATCGCACTGCCCCGCACCACGCGAGCCATGATCGGTGTATAGGCGATCCCGATCGCGATCACCGGCGCCGCCAGGCCGACGCCGAACACGGCCACCGCGATGATCGCCAGCACGATCCCCGGGAAGGAGAAGAGCACGTCGATCACCGCCGAGAGACCGGTGTCCACCCAGCCGCCCCACCACGCCGCCGCCAGCGCGATCGACACGCCCAGCATGATCGCCAGTGCGATCACACCCAGTGGGCCGAGCAGGCTGGAACGTGCGCCCCATATCACGCGCGAGAGGATGTCCCGCCCCGAGGCGTCCGTCCCCATCGGGTGTTCGAGCGATGGGCCCTCATAGACGTTTGACAGGTTCACTTCCGTTGGGCTGTGCGGTGCTATCAGCGGGGCCGCGATGGCCACTAGCACGACCAGCGCCAGGAACACCACGCACGCAGCCGCGACCCGGTCGCGACCGGCTGCGCGCCGCACCGTCCGCGAGATGCCCGGCGAGCCGGTGGGCCGGGCGCGTAGGGGCGGGGCCGGTGGGAGTCGTGGGCTGCACGGACGTCATCTGGTCCTCCGCAGGCGCGGGTCCAGCAGCAGATACAGCACGTCCACCACCGCATTCACCACCACGTACACCACGACCAGGATCAGGCAAATCGCCTGCACGACCGGGAAGTCGTTGTTGCTCACCGACTGCACCAGGTACGCGCCGATGCCGGGCAGTTCATACGCTGTCTCGACCACCGCCACACCTGCGACCAGACTGGCCACGGTAATGCCCGACACGGTGACCACCGGGATCATCGCGTTGCGCACTACGTGGCGGCGGATCACCAGTCCCTCGCGCAGCCCGCGCCCGCGCGCTGTATCGCTGTGCTCTGAACCCATCTCCGCGCGCACCGCCGCGCGCGTTATCAGCGCCACGTACGCCACCAGCCCGAGCGCCAGTGAGATGGCAGGCAGCGTCAGGTGCCACAGCCTGTCTCCGAACCCGCTGCCCGCCCCGTATACGGGGAACCATCCGAGTTTCAGGGCGAAATAGTTAATCAAGATGGTGGCTGTCACGAACGAGGGAATCGCCATCCCCACCGTTGTCGCGGTCAGGATCGTGCCCTCGGTTCGACGGCCGCGCACGCCCGCCAGCACGCCCAGGAAGATCCCGCCCACCACGATCAGGAGGGCGCCCATCGCCACGAGCGTGAACGTCACCCCCAGACGCGGCGCCAGCAGGGCGGTGACCGGTTCGCGCGTGATGGTGGACTTACCCAATTCACCCTGCACCACGCCTGTCAGCCACAGCCAGTAGCGCTCAAGAAATGGCTTGTTGAGGTGGTACTGCGCTTCGATCGAGTGCACCGCTTCGGGCGAAAGCGTGTGCCCGTGTGTCAGATATCCGATCGGGCTGCCCGGCGCGAGGTACAGCGCGGCGAAGATCAGGAAGCTGGAGACCAGCAGCGTCCCCAGCGCGCGCAGCAGTCGGCGGGCAACCGCCTTCTCAGGTGCCGCCGAGCTCAGCTGCCCACGGGTAGTAGAGGAACGTGGAGAACGACGCCGGCGCGCCCGTGATGCGCTTGTTCATGAACAGCCGCTGCGGCGCCACGTACAGGGGAATGTTGTTGACCGGCTTGACCCACAGCTGCAGCGCCTTGATCGCGAGCGTCGCGCGCGCTTGCGGGTTGTTCTGCGCGCGGGCTTGCGCGAACAGCTTGTCCACTTCCCTGCTGGCGAACCCGTCGAGGTTGTACGGGCTGTTGCTGCGTCCCCAGTAGTACAACACCTGCAGCGGTTCGGCCTGGTCGATGTAGTTGTTGTTGCCCGTCGTCCAGTCGATCCCCGCGCGCGCCTTTTCGGAGAACACCAGTTCCACGTACTGCGCCGTTGGCAGCATCTTTATCTGCATGTTCAACCCGATCTGCTGCGCCGCGCTCTGGATCGCCGTCGCCACCGCGGCGGCCTGCGGGTCTCCCTGCTGGATGCCGATCGTCATTGCGGTCGTTGGGCTGCCCGCTTCCTTGACGAGCTTGCGCGCCGCTTCCAGGTTCGGCGTGGTGGGAGTGCCCACGCTCAGGTACCACTTCTGGTACTGCGTGGTGGCGTAGGAGAAGGAGTCCGGTGGCACCGCCGCGAGCTCCGGCACCGCCAGCCCCTGGAAGGTGCTCTTGGCGATGCCCTCGCGGTCGATCGCCAGCGACAGCGCTTCGCGGATCTTCTCGTTGGAGTCGAGCCCCGTGGACTGGATCGGCTGCAGGATGCCCTGGTTGGTGCTCAGCCCGTAGTACACATTCCCGGCTTCCTTCAACAGCGGCACGGCCTGCACCGGCACTTCGTACGTGCCGTCGATCGCGCCCGACTCCAGCGCGTCGGTCAGCGTCGTCGCGTCGGTCACGAACTTGAAGGTCAGCGTCTGCACCTTCGGCTCGAGCGTCGTGTCCCAGTAGCTGGGGTTGCGGCTCAGCACGATCTGCTGGCCTGGCTGCCAGCTCTTCAGCTCGAACGGCCCCGTGCACATGATCCCGCCGGCCGGCGTCCCGTAGGCCGCGCCCTTGGCTTCGGCGTACTTCTTCTCGATCACCGTCCCCAGCCCCGAGGCCATCATCTGCGAGACGATCACGTCGGGGATCTTGGTCGTCAGCGTCACTTCGTTCTTGCCGCTCTGCGTGACGCTCGCGATGTCCGCCACCCACGCGGTGTAGAAGGTCCCGAGCTTGGGGTTCAGCTGGCGGTTGAGGCTGTACACCACGTCTTCGGCGCTCAGCGGCGTCCCGTCCCAGAAGTGCACGCCTTCGCGGATCTTGAACACCCACGTCGTCGGTGTCGGGTGCGTCCAGCTGGTGGCCAGCCCCGCCTGCAGCTTCAGGTCCGGCCCGGTGCGCAGCAGCGCGTCGCAGACGTTTGAGAGCACCGTGTTTTCCGGGATCCCGTAGGACTTCAGCGGGTCCAGCGAAGGCGGTTCGCCATACGGCTCGTCCCACGTCACCTGCGAGACCGTCTTGGTCGGAGGTGGCGTCGTGGGGGTGATGCTCACGCCCGCCGGATGAAAGGCCCTGGAGGAGATGGTGCCGGTGGTCGTGGTGCTGGTGCTGGTGCCACAGCCGGCCAGGACCAGGGCGACAACAACCGAAATTGCAGCGGCAGAGCGCATTCGAGACCTTCCTCCTCTGGGGATCATTCGGATTACCTGCGCCACTCTAACGACTGATCGGACAGCACCGCTCTGGCGCCGGACAGCACCTGCTCGACGTCCTGCTCGGTGTGCGCTCCCGAGGTCAGCGCAGGATGTCCAGGGGGCCACAGCACCCCCTCCGCGACCATCCCCAGCTGGAAGGCGTGGGTGGCCTGCGTGTCGGCGCGCAGCACGTCGCGGCGGTTCTGCACCAGCTCGACGCCGAAGTGGACCTGCGCGATCGAGGCCACGCCGGTGACCGCGGCGGTCACGCCGCGCGCGGCGAGAAGCTCGCTCAGGCCCGCGCGCAGCAGCTCGCCCGTGCGGTCGGCGCGCTCCAGCACGGGCTCCGTCTCGAGTACGTCCAGCACCGCTAGGCCGGCGGCGATCGCCACCGGGTTCTCGGTGAACGTGCCCGACTGGAAGATCGCGTCCGGGAGAGCAGCCTCCATCAGCTCCGCCCGCCCGCCGAACGCTGCCAGCGGCATGCCCCCGCCGACGGCCTTGCCCACCGCCGCCAGGTCCGGCGTTACCCCGAGCCACGCGGGGGCGCCGGCGAGGCCCAGGCGATACGCGCACAGCACTTCATCGAAGATCAGCGCCACCCCGTGGCGCTCTGTGGCCTCGCGCAGCGCCCGCGCGAACTCGGGCGTGGCCGGCATCCCGCCGCCGCTGGAGAACGCCACCGGCTCCACGATCGCGCACGCCAGCTCGTGCGCGTGCGCGGCGATCAGCTCACTCGCCGCCAGCGGGTCGTTGTAGGGGAGCACCACCACCCCCCGCTCGACTCCAGGCAGCAGCCCGGGGTAGTCCACCACCGGCTGCGGGCGCGTGTCGCTGCCGGCCACGGTGCGCGCGTGCCCGGAGACGAGGAACATGTCGTCGGAGCCGTGGAAGGCCCCCTCGCACTTGGCGATCAGAGGGCGGGCGGGCCCCGCAATCGCGCGCGCCACGCGCACGGCCGAGCGCGTGGCCTCCGAGCCGGTGTTGGCGAAGCGCAGGCGCTCCAGGTGGGGCATGTGCCCGCGCATCCGCTCGGCCAGCACCACCGACGCTTCGGTGGGCAGCATCGGGTTGGTCATCCGCGGCAGCTGCTCGCGCACCGCCGCCAGCACGCGCGGGTGGCCGTGGCCGAGCAGCATCGGCCCCGCGCCCATCAGCAGATCGACGTACTCGTTGCCGTCCACATCGGTGGCGCGCGCCCCCTGCGCGGAGGCGAGGAAGAGGGGGAAGGGGGCGTAGTACTTCGCCGCCCCGCTGACGCCACCCGGAAGCACCCCGCGAGCGCGCCTCCACAGCCGCTCAGACTCGCCGCGGCCCGCGCGGTAGCGCTCCAGGGCGCGGGAGGCCAGCTCGGCGGAGCTGTCGAGGACAGCCATCGCCAACGATGGTAGCCTCCCCTCAGGGGTAGTTGCCGCAAACAGAGTTGGAGGGTCATGGGGATCAAGACGGAACACCGTCTGCCGAGCGCCGATGTGGCGTTCTTGCACATGGACAGGCCGACCAACCTGATGGTCATCAACTTCGTGATGCTGTTCGATGAGCGGCTGGACGGAGAGCGACTGCGCGCGGGGATCTACACCCGCCTGGTGGAGCGCTACCCGCGCTTTCATCAGCTTGTGGTGGAGGGCCGCGGACCACTAGGCGGACCTTCCATGGTGGAAGACCTGAACTTCGACCTGGCTCGCCACGTGCACAACCGTGAACTGCCCCCGGGCGAGGAGGCGTTGCAGGAGCTGGTGGGCGAGCTGATCGCATCGCCGCTGCCGCGCGAGAAGCCACTGTGGGACATGTACCTGTGCAACCGCGCTGGCGGGGGCTGCGCGCTGCTCGTGCGCATCCACCACAGCATCGTCGACGGGATCGCGCTGGCGCAGGTGATGCTGTCGCTGACCGACGCCACCCCCGACGCAGCGGCCGATGCGCCGCCCGAGCCCGATCGTCTGGTGGCCGCCCGCAGCTCCCACGTGCGCGCCTACCGGCGTGGGGAGCGGGTGCTTGGGAGGGTCGCCAGCGCGGCAGCCAACGCGCAGGCGCTGGCGAAACTGCTCCTCACCCCGCCCGACACCCGCACCGCCCTGCGCGGCGAGCTGGGCGTGGCCAAACGCGTGGCGTGGACCGGACGGCTGGACCTGGCGCAGGTGAAGGCCACCGCGCGCGCGCAGGGCGCGAGCGTCAACGACGTGCTGCTGGCGGCCGTCAGCGGCGCGCTGCACGTTCACCTGCGCGAGCGCGGCGAGCAGCCGCGCGCGATCAGGACGCTGGTGCCCTTCAACCTGCGCCCGCTGGACGAGCCGATCCCGCGCGAGCTGGGTAACCGCTTCGGGCTGGTGTTTCTGAGGTTGCCCGTTGACCTAGCCGGTCCGCGCGAGCGCTTGCAGGAGCTCACGCGCAGGATGGCCGCGATCAAGCGCTCGCGCGAGGGACCGGTCTCCTACGCGGTCCTGCAGGGCATCGGCCTGACCCCGCGGCGGGTGGAGCGGCGCATCATCGACATCTTCACCGCCAAGGCCAGCGCGATGACGACCAACGTGCCGGGGCCGCGCGAGCCGGTGTACCTGGCCGGCACGCCTTTGCGCGCGGTGCTGGTGTGGGCGCCGGTGTCGGGCAGCGTGGGCATGACCGTCAGCATCTTCAGCTACCACGACGGGGTGACGATCGGGCTGCTGGTCGACGCCGGGCTGGTGCCCGACCCGCAGGCGATCGTGGCGCAGGCGGAGCTGGAGCTCCAGGCGCTGGCTGGGCTGGAGCCAGTCGTCCGATAGCCCCGGCAGAATGTGGCAATAGGCATAAAGCAACGGGCGATCTTGCAGCGCTGTCCGGCCGAGCCGCTGTTGCGCACTTCGAAATTAAGCGGAGATAGCGGCAAGACGACGTGCAGGACTGGAATAGATCGTCAAACGCTGCAAGCCTGAGCTGTGAGGGATTGACCGTAGGTCCGTGAGAGAGCGACCGCAGGTTTAGCGGCAGTGGGTTCGTTGACATTCATCCTGGCCTCGACACTTGGGGCGATGTGCCTGGCGACAGGGTTCGTTGTCGCGCTCGGGATCGTCGCGGCCCGCGCCGACGAGCACTTCGACCGCCAGCTCGTCGAGGAGCGCCACGGGACGCTCACGGCCGCGCACGCCGCCGAACTCGAACTCTACGTGCCGCCGCCCTACGCGCCGACGCCGGAGGTGGCCACGGCCGTCGCCGTCGCCGCCACCACCAGCAACGCGGTGATCGCGATCAGCAGGCGCTCCCCAGCGGCGTCGCTGGGGAAGCTCGGTCGGCGCAGCCCGATCCCCACCGAGACCAGCAGCGCCCAGCAGACCAGCAGGCCGCCCGCGATGTAGAAGGGCACCTTGCTCTTCGTCTTCGCGGCTGCCATCAGGGGGATCAGATGGAGTGTGGCGTGCATTTCCCTGCGCGCGAGCCTAACCGATCGGGCGGGGGTATGCTGGGCGCGCGATGACCGACGCCGTCCGCACCCCCGACGAGCTGCTGCAGGGGCTGCCGGACTTCCCCTTCCAGGCGCACTACCGCGAGGTGGACGGCCTGCGCCTGGCCCACCTCGACGAGGGCCAGGGCGCGCCGGTGATCTTCGTGCACGGCGAGCCCACCTGGTCGTTCCTGTGGCGCCACGTCATCCCGCCGGTGCGCGACGCGGGCTTCCGCTGCATCGCGCCAGATCTGGTCGGCTTCGGGCGCTCGGACAAGCCCGTCGACATCGACTGGTACACCTACGAGCGCCACGTCGAGCTGGCCGCCACGCTGCTGGAGGACCTGGACCTGCGCGGCGCCACGCTGGTCGTGCACGACTGGGGCGGCCCGATCGGGCTGCGCCTGGCCGTCGAGCATGCCGCGCGCATCGAGCGACTGGTGATCCTCGACACCGGCCTGTTCACCGGCCACCAGCGCATGTCCGCGGCGTGGACAGCGTTCCGCGATTTCGTCGAGCGCACCGAGGACCTGCCCGTCGGCTTTCTCGTCAAGGGCGCCTGCAAGCAGGACCCGGGCGATGAGGTGATCGCGGCCTACGAAGCGCCCTTTCCTTCCCCCGAATCGAAGGCCGGCGCCCGCGCCTTCCCGCTGATGCTGCCGCTCACCCCTGAGGCTCCCGGCGGCGCGGCGGGCCAGCGCGTGCTGGATGCGCTGCGCGAGGATCGCCGCCCCACGCTGATGCTGTGGGCAGACTCCGACCCGGTGCTGCCGCTCGCCACGGGGGAGCGCTTCGCGCAGGCGATCGGGCGCGGGACGCCCACGGTGATCCCCGACGCCTCGCACTTTTTGCAGGAGGACCAGGGGCCGCTCATCGGGAGCCTGATCGCGGAGTGGCTCACTGCGGTGTAGCGACGATCTGAGGATCCCACCGCAACCCTTGGGCACAGACCAAGTCGTTTCGCCTTGGGGGCGTAAAGGGTTCCGTCCGATCTATTTGCCAGCGGAACAGATGAGCGCCTGGCATCTTGTCTGGCCCTACAAAAGCGCAGCAAATAGGGCTATTTTGGCCATCGATGCTCTGCATCGGTGGCGGATGCATTATGCATAGATATGCAGCTATTATGCTTCTGCATCTAGCGAATATCGAAAAATGCCATATCCGCCCCTACACCCAGCGTCCCGCAGCCAGCCCAGTGGCTTCCCTTCGGCAGAGGCGTTCCAGCGCGTCTTTGCCGAGGAGACCGACTACGTCGAGTTCAAGACCGGGACCGGCAATCAGCCCCTCCAAGACGCCATCGTCGCGTTCTCCAACGCGGAGGGAGGCGTCATCTTTGTCGGCGTCAAAGACGATGGGAGCATCGCCGGGCGAGAGCCGACTCAGGGGACGCTCGACGCAATAAGCCAGGCCTTTCGGGATACGCGCGATCCCGGCCGCTATTCAATCCGCCAGATACTCGTGGGCGACAGGCCCATCCTGGCCATCGCAGTGGCCAAGAGGGTCAATGGTTTCGCGCAGACCTCGAGTGGGCGTGTCCTGCGCGTCGCGGATCCCACAAGGTCGCCCTCTTTGGAGACGAGCTTCGGCGACTACTGATCGATCGATCGCTTGAGCATTTCGATGAGCACGACGCGGGCATCCCGCTTTCGGCTGTCAGGGATCGGCAGCTCGGAAAGATCCGAGAGATATACGGCTGGAGCAGCAACGGACTCGAAGGGCGCCTCCGCGAACGCGGGCTTCTGCTGGCGAACACCTCCAACCTGACTGTCGCAGGGGCTATGTACCTGCTGGACGATCCAAGCACGGTCTTTGGCAAGGCCTACATCGAGATCCTCCGATATCCGCCTGGGGCAAGCGAGTACGACCGCCGCATCGAAATCGGAGGCCCGCTCGACCGCCAGGTCGCAGAGGCGACTGCCACCATCGCCGAAGAGCTTGGTCACGAGCTGGTGGTGATAGGCATTCATCGCCACGAGCTGCCAAGACTGCCCCTCGTAGTGCTCCGAGAGGCACTCGCCAACGCCGTCGCGCATCGCTCCTATGAGATGAGCGGCGTCGCCATTCGCGTTGAGATTCATCCAGACGAGGTTCGCGTCATCTCCCCAGGAGGATTACCCGAGCCGGTCACCGAGGAGAACATCCGTGATGCCCAATCCGCACGCAATGTCAGGATCATAAGCGTCCTGCGTCAAGCAAAGTTAGCCGAGGACGCGGGCCGAGGCATCGACGTGATGCTCGACTCGATGCGAAGCGAGCTGTTGGATGCACCGCGCTTCAAGGATCTCGGGCATGCCGTCGAGGTCTCCCTACCTACCCGGAGCACCGTAACCTCGGCAGAGCGAGCGTGGGTACGGGAGGTGGAGGCGATGGGGCTGATCCAGCCATCGGATCGCCTGATTCTCGTGCACGCTGCGCGAGGAGAGCGAGTCACGAATGCCGGCGTTCGAGAGCTCCTCGGCATCGATAGCTCAGATGCGCGCCAGGCACTCCGTCGCCTGCGAGACGCGGGTCTACTCGTTCAGCACGGACAGACAAGGGGATCGGTATATGTTCTCTCGGACTCGATCAGCGCACCGGCCGGCTTGAGGCTCAATCGGACGGAGCTGGGCGACCTCCTCTTCGAGATGGCGCAAGAAGGACCGCTAACAAACGCCAACGTCCGACTCCGTACTGGACTCGACCGAGCCGGGGCACTCCGCCTGCTCGAAGAAATGGTCAACGAAGGAAAGCTGACCCGCGTCGGGGAGAGGCGAGGTTCTCGCTATTTACCTTCGGACTCCCTCAACGCATAGTCACCAGGACCCTGGCCGATCTGCGCCGGCTCCTCCGCCGGGGCAAGCGCTGGCTCCGAGCGCGCCGCGCGCAGTTCGTAGCCCTTGCGCACGTTCACGTCGGCGCCCGCCAGCACGCGGTCGGCCTTCATTGCGCGGGCCATCCCCTCGGAGATGCGGCGCGGCAGCAGCACGCCCAACTGGCTGGTGCGCTTGGCGGACTTGGGCACCCACACTTCGACCGTTCCGTACTGCAGCGCCTCCACGATCGCGTCGGCCACTTCGGAGGGCGCCAGCACGTGCATCCCGCGCGCCTCGCCCAGGCCCGAGCCCAGCTCGGTGTTGACCACGAACGGCATCACGTAGCTCACGTCGATGTGCGCGCCCATCAGGCGCAGCTCGCCGCGCACCGCCTCGGTCAGCCCCACGACGGCGTGCTTGGTGGCCGAGTAGGTCGCGCCCCCCGGCGCGCCGAACTTGCCGGCCTGCGAGGAGATGTTGACGACGTGCCCGCGGTCGCGGGGCACCATCCGCGCGAGCGCCAGCTTGGTGCCGAGGATCACGCCGTGCAGGTTGATGTCGATCATCCGCTGCGCCGTCAGATCGTCCTCGTCGATGAAGCGCCCCACGGGCATGATCCCGGCGTTGTTGATCAGCACGTCCACCGGGCCCAGCTGCGCTTCGGCGTCGTCGAGGAACTTCGCGAACGACTCGCGATCCGTCACGTCTAGCGGCAGTGCCACCGCAGTGGGGTGGGTGGGGGCCAAATCAGAGACAGTCGCCTGCGCCGCGGGGAGGTCCACGTCGCCGATCGCGACCTTCATGCCCTGGCGCAACAGCGCCTGCGCGGTGGCGCGGCCGATGCCGCGCGCTGCGCCGGTGATCGCGGCTGTCTGTCCGGCGAGGATGCGGGGCTGCTTGGCCATCTGGCCCTCCTGGTTCGGTACCGATTCGCGGGGTTCGTCAACGCTACCGCACCTTCTCGGCCGTTTGTGGGTTTCATGGGGTGGTTGATCTGCGCAGGACGTGCAGAGGAACCGCCGGAGAGGGGCACACAATGACCCGAGCGTTCCACGGCACCGCTCGGGTCTTGTGTGCGGCATGGGGGAAGCGAGCACGCCCCGCGGGTTGCGCCATCCGTCGCAGAGCGTCGCCGCGTTGTCATCTTCGCTGCCCCGCCGACCGATAGGGTGCCCAGATGGCGTCCTTCACCTACCAGGACCAGCGAATCGCCTACACCGAGTACGGGGAGGGCCGCCCCGTGATCCTCGTGCACGGCCTGCTGCTCTCCCAGGAGATGCACCGCCCGCTGGCCGAAGACCTCGCCGCGCGCGGCAACCGCGCGATCACCGTGGACCTGCTCGGCCACGGCTCCTCCGACCGCCCGCGCGACATGTGGCGCTACTCGATGAGCCTGTTCGCCGATCAGCTGCTGGCGCTGCTGGACCACCTGGAGCTGAAGGAAGCGGTCGCGATGGGCACATCGCTCGGCGCCAACGCGGCGCTCGAGCTCGCCGTCAAGGCGCCCGAGCGCCTGCGCGCGATGGTGATCGAGATGCCCGTGCTCGACAACGCGATCCCCGCCTCCGCGCTGACCTTCACGCCGATCCTGCTCGCGCTGACCTTCGGCGAGTCGATCATGAAGCTCGTGGGGCGCGGCGCGCGGGCGGTGCCGCGGGGCGTGCTGCCGCACTACGGCAACGTGGCGCTCGACCTGGTGCGCCAGGAACCGGGGCCGGGCGGCGCGCTGCTGCAGGGGCTGTTCTTCGGGCGCATCGCCCCGCCGCGCAGCGAGCGGCGCACGATCCAGACGCCCGCGCTGGTGCTCGGACACCGCCGCGACCCCGTGCACCCCTTCTCCGACGCCGGCCAGCTGGCAGAGGAGCTGCCCCACGGCCGCCTCCTGCAGGCCGACTCGCTGGTCGAGCTGCGCCTGAACCCCGCGCGGCTGACCGACGAGATCGCCGCCTACCTGGATGAGGTGTGGGCCGCGCCGCGCCCCCGGCGTGCACGGACGGGCGCGACGGCGAAGAAGGCAGCGAAGCGCAGCACCGCAGCGACCGCCACGGCCCGCGCTGCTTCGCCGGCGTAGGTCGGCAGCGCTACCTCGTCGGCGCAGGCGGGTACGGCACCACTTCGCCGATGCTCACGTGGCCGGGCGCTTCCGGCGCGCCCACCGAGGCCGCGGGGGCCTTCGCCAGCCACAGCACGATGAAACGGTAGGCCTTGCCGCCCGTGCGCAGCTTGACGATCCCGTTCTTCTTCTTGACCACGTGCAGCCCGCTGAGGCTCTTCCAGGCGGGAGCGGCGATCGTGGCGGGCAGCGCGCTGCCGTTCGCCCCGAACACCCGCACGGTCATGCCAGGGGTCGTGGTGATGACTTCCAGGCTCCCCAGCTGCGTGGGGGTCTTGAAGTCCAGCGCCAGCCCCGCGGCCATCGCCGGCGCGGTCTTCGGTTCGACCTGGACCGTCCAGGCGGTGGAGGGTTCGCCGTCGATCGCCAGGCTGGGGTCGCCGAAGTAGGAGGCCGGATATTCCGAGGGGTTGTACGTCGAAGCCGCATCGGTGTCCAGCAGGATCGGGTTGGGCGTCTGCGCGGCGGGCGTGGTAGCGCTGTTGGTCGTGGTCGGAGTGGTGGTCGGCGTAGTAGTCGTGTTTGTCGGCGTCGGCAGCGGCGCCGGGATGGTGGTGTGCCTCGGCAGAGTGCCCCCCGTGGGCGTGGGCACCACCGAGGGCAGCTTGGGCGGCTTGATCGTGCTCGAAGGCAGCCCCAAGGTCGAAGACCCGCTCTTGCTCGGAGTCGTCGGAGTCGGCGTCGGCGTCGGCGCGGGCGTCGTCGTAGGCGTACTCAACGTAGAGCCCGGCGTAGTAGTAGTTGCCTGAGGGACCTGCGCGATCAGCACATGCGGCGGCGGCTTCACAGGTGTCTGGTTCAGCGCCGCGTAAGCCGCCGTCCCAGCCCCAGCCAGCAGAATCGCGCTCGCGGCAGCGATCACCGCCAGCGGTCGCCAATCGCGCTCAGAGGCAAGGCTCCCAGGCGCCCCAGCCCCGCACTGCAAGCACCACTCCTGCCCCTCAGCCAGCCCCGCCCCGCAGTGCTTGCACGTACGCCGAGCGACAGGCGGCAACTTAGGCGGCTCCGCCCCAGCCCCGTTAGACGCGGCCGGCGCCTGCGTAGTCGAAGGCTGCGCAGGGCTCTGCGCCGCCGGTGCATCTGCCAGTAGCGGGTTCACCACCACCGATTCTACCGCCGTGGCCCCGGCGGCCCGCCGCTTACAATCTCCCGCCCGGTCGGCTGCATGCCCTCATCCAGCTCCAGCTGCCAGTAGTAGCGCGTGAACGTGCGCCCGGCGTTGAACTCCCCCACGTGCGGCGCGATGCTCTCGCCCCCCGCCATCTTTACGATCAGCTCGGGGTACGTGCGACCCTCCAGCGCCGCATACGCCGGCGCGGGAAACGCCCCCCCGAAGCGGGTGTTCACGTCGGTGATACCCAACCCCACCTCGGGGTCGCGAAACACCTGGATCGTCGCCGGCCCGCGCACCTGCAGCGCCTCCATCGCGCGCCTGCCCAGCTCGATCAGCTCCGCGTCGTGCACCACGCGCCCCTTGATTGACTCGCCCCCGCGCGACTCTTCCATCGTGCGCGGTATGGCATTCAGGCAGCGGCCTTGCAGGTCGCCAAGGCAGTCGATCGACATCTCCGGCCCCCCCATCGCGCGCTGCACCATCACCGGCTCGCTGGTGTACCCCGCGCGCGGGGCGGACACGTACTGCACGAAGAACTCCTTCTCCGCGCGGTCGCGCGCAAGGTGGATCGAGCGCGCACCCGAGCCACGGCGCGGTTTGACCATCACCGGGTAGCCCTCGGGCTCCTGCTCGGGCAGCACCGTGGCCGGCGATGGCAACCCCAGGCGCCCCAGCAGCAGGTGCGTCTCGTACTTGTCATACGTCGCCCGTGCCACCTCCGAGCTGGGCGTCAGCGCGGGCAGGCGCCCTTCCTCGCGCGCCCGCGCCAGCACCTCGATATCGAGGTCGGTCAGCGGTATCACCGCGCCCACGCCGTGCTCTTCGCACAGCGCGGCGAGCGCCGGCACGTACCCTGGGTGATCGATCAGCGGCACCTTCACACGCACGTGCGCCGCGTACTGCGCGGGCGCCAGCGGATTCGGGTCGGCGGCGATCGTCTTCGTCAGCGCGGCGAAGCAAGCGACGATGTCGTAGCGCTTACCCACCCCTGTGAGGAGCACGGCCGGGCTCACGCGCTCCACCCCCCCGTCTCGCCCTTGTACAGACCGCTGCCACCAAGCACCATCGCCGGTGTGCGCTTGAGGATCTCCAGGTCCAGGCGCCAGCCGCGGTGTTCGATGTAGTACAGGTCCAGCTCGATCCGCTCGCTCCAGGGCAGCGCCGCGCGGCCGTTGACCTGCGCCCAGCCGGTGATCCCGGGGCGGATCCGCAGGCGCCCGCGCTGGCGCTCTGAGTACTGGGCGACCTGGTGGGGCAGGGTCGGGCGCGGGCCGATCAGCGACATCTCGCCGCGCAGCACGTTCAGCAGGTTGGGCAGCTCGTCCAGGGAGGTGCGCCGCAGGACGTGCCCCACGCGCGTGATGCGCGCGTCGCCTGCGTCGATCGCCAGCCCCGCGCCCTGGTGCTCGGCCCCCTGCACCATCGTGCGCAGCTTCAGCACCTCGAACTCGCGCCCGTCCTTGCCCACGCGCCGCTGGCGGTACAGGGCCTCGCCCGGGGTCTCCAGGCGGATCGCCAGCAGCGCCACGGCGACGAGCGGCGCGGTCAGCACGAGCGCCGTCGCGGACACGGCTATGTCGATCGCGCGGCGCACCGGCGGCATTCTCGCAGTGCGCGCCACCTCACCGAGTCCCCTCCGCCGCCTCCCACGACGCGCTGGTCCCATGGCGCAGCCAATCCCAGAGCCCCAGCGCCAGCGAGGCCGTCGTGAGGAAGTAGTACCGCGCGATCAGCAGCGGGCGGATGCGGATCAGGCCGCCGAGTCCCGCGCACGCGCCCAGCAGCACCTGCAGCGTGAACGTGACCGTGTACACCTCGCTCGCGGGGTGGGTGGGTCCTGTTCCCCCGGGCGGGTAGGCGAGCACCAGCGCGAAGTTCGCCGCGAACGCCAGCACGTGCAGAAAGGCCGTGCAGTAGCGCAGCACGCGGTGGGAGAGGATCATCAGCGCGTAGCCGACCCCGTACCCGCGCGGGTCGAGCATCCCGCCGCGCAGCACGATCGGCCACGTGTGGCTCATCATGCGCCGCTTGCGCTGAAGCTCGCCCTCGATCGAGGGCACCATCTTCTCGCTCGCCCGCGCCCCCGGCACATACACCGCGCGCCAGCCGCGCTTGACCATCTTGAACGGGAACGACAGGTCGTGTCCCCACACGGGGTCCACCACCATGTACGACTCCCGGCGCGTGGCGTAGATCGCGCCGTTGCCCGCCGTCACCGAGCGCAGCCTGGACTCCGCCGCGCGCTGGACCATCTCATAGCGCCAGTACACCCCCTCCTGGTTGGTCGCGCCCCAGCCCGTGGCGGCCTGCACAAAGCGCACCTGCCCGCACGCGTACCCCACGCGCGGGTCCGCGAACGCGCCCACCAGCTCGCGCAGCGCGTCGGGCTCCCACAGCGAGTTGGCATCGCTGAACGCCACGACCTCCCCACGCGAGGCGGCCACCGCGGCGTCCTGCGCGCGGATCTTGCCCCCGCGCGGGAGCTCCAGCACGAGGTCGGCCCTCGCCTCGCGCGCGCGCTGCGCCGTCGCGTCGCTGCACCCGTCACACGCGACGACCACCTCCAGCCGCGCGCGCGGGTAGTCCTGCGCGAGGGCGTCCTTTACCTTCGCGGCGATCACGTCCTGCTCGTCGTGCGCGGCCACGATCAGCGAGACGAAAGGGAAGGCTCCGCCCCCAGAGGGGGCTCCGCTATGGGCCGCAGCAATGCGATCGTCCTCGGGGCGCAGCACCCGCGCAAGCAGCGCCAGCACCGCTGCGTAGCCGAGCTGCGTCCACACGATCAGGGCGAGCGAGCACCACAGCACGATCTCCAGGGCGGTCCGCATCGGCCGCCATTCTCGCCTACTGCGACGTTTGGCTCTGAATCGCCCCGGCCACCTGCTCTCCCTTGGCTGTCAGTTGCCACGCGTTCGGCTCGCCGCTGAGGTGCCCCGCGCCCGTGTTCTCGACCAGGCCGAGCGTCTTCAATCGCGCGAGCAGCTTCGAGATCTGGCCCTGGTCCTCGACGTCCGAGGCCTCGGCCACCGCGCGGTTGCTCGCCCCGGGGGCTTGGCCGATCGCGAGCAGGACGCGGACCGTGCGGTAGGTGAGGCGCATGTCGAGCTCCCTGAGGGGGTCCTTTCCCGTGGCGCGGGGTCGGGCGGGGCGTGGGGGCAGGGGGCGCTCAATCTCCCTGGCCGCAGCCGCCGCGCCCTGGTAGGGCAGCACGATCATGCCCATCAGCGGGCCCAGCAGCTCCGCGAACGAGCCACCGGGCGTGGGGGGATTCGATCCCGCCGCGCCCGTCGCGGCAAGGCGCGCGTGCAGCACGGAGGAGACTGCCCCGACGACGCCCTCCGCTGTCATCGGCGGGGGCGTGCCCTTGGCCTCCGCGTGGCCTTCTTCCAGCACTTCCTTCAGGTCCGCGACGATGCGCGCGCGGCGATTCAAGGCACGGGGACCGGCCGCCAGCGACTCCACGACGCACAGGCGGCCCACCTGCGGCTCCTCGTCCAGGAACTCCAGCAGTTCCGTCAGTCCGGCGCGGATGCGCTCGCGCCAGGCGGTCCTCGAATGGGGGCGCCGCTCGCTCCCGTACGCGGCAACGACGCGCGTGGCGATTCGCTGCGTCGCGTCGTCGAACGCCGCCAGGAAACACACTTCGCGGTCGTCGAACAGCTCGTAGAACGTGCGGCGCGAGACGCCGCTGCGCGAGACGACGTGCGCGACCGTCACGTTCCCCGCGCCGCGCTCGGCCGCGACCTCCGTCATCGCCGCAAGAATCCTGGCGCGCTGGATCTCACTGACCTTTTCACGGCCGACGCCGCTGACCCGCGCACCCTCGGCGCCGCCCGTGGCGGGACGCGCACGCTTGCCGTGCGCCCTTTGGGTGTCCTGTGCCCTTTGGGTACGCGCCCCAGGCTTCGCCTCACGGGAGGACACGAGCACCATCCCGCCTACTTCCTCCCACCCTTGCCGCGCTTCTTCGCACGGGCCTTCTCCTTCTTGGCCTTGGGCTTGGTCTTCGGGCAGCCGGTGACGGCGATCTTCACGTCCTGCTTGACCTGCGCGCCGTTCTGGCCGGTGATCGTGAACGGCATCGCCAGGCTCTGGCCGCAGAGGCTGCCCTTCGCCTTCGCGGGGACCACCGCCGCCAGGCCGGAGTGCGGGCCCTCCGGGAGCGTCAGCTGGAACGAGCTGATCGGGGCGTCGGGGACACTCGCGAACGTACTGCTCGTGACACCGTGCTTGATGTCGATGCTGCCCGTCAGATCGACGGTGACGCCTTCGCCCTGCAGGATCGCGACGACGTTCGGGAACGCCGCGCCACCGTGGGAGACCAGGTACGCCGGGCCCATCACGGGGTTCGCGAGGATCGGCGTTGTCGCCGTCGCGACCCCGATGTCCGAGCCCGCCGGGCACGACGCGGGGTTCGCGTTGAACGTCGCTTCCGGGCATGCCTGCTGGATCGTCGTCAGGCGCGCCGGGAGCTGCTTGGGCAATGTCACCGCGACGCTGCGGACGTTCGCGTTCCCCGCGGGGAACGCACCCTTCACGGTCAGGCTCGCCCCGCTCTTCTTACTCGTCCTCGCCTGCGTACTGACACTGAACACCGGGTGAAACGGCAAGCCCGCACAGCCGGTGGCCGCGAACGGGCTCGACACGCCCACCGACGCGCCCTGCGCCCCAGTGATCGTCCCCGCCAGCTGCAACTGGCTGCAGTTCGTCGGGTTGAAGATGAACCCTTCACGGTCGATGCTCACGTTCACCGTCTGGATCCGCAACGGGACACCGTCCAACAGCTGCGGCACCGGGTCGCTCGTGACCGTGATCTGCGCCGTGTTCGGATCGACGTGGATCGCCGCGCGAACCACCACATCACCGAGGTTGAACGGCCCAGCCTGCGCGGGCACCACGATCGACAGGCCAAACGGCTGACCCTTATACGGGCCCGTGAGATACACACGGCCCTGCGTCCAAAACGGGTGCGGCCCAGACCCCGCCGCGACCGTCGTCGCCCCGACCTGGCTCCCCGCCGAACACGCGCCCTGCGCGGCCTGCGGTTCCCCGCACAGCGGGATACCGGCCAGGCGCCCCAACAGGCCCGGCGGCATCGTCAGCGAGAGGCCCGAAAGGTCCTGTTCACGATCATGCCTCGAGACCGTCAGCGAGAACGCGCTGAACGCACCACCCACCGGGCTCACCGTCCCCGCGCTGAAACCCGGGCTGAACGGCATGCCCGCGGGACACGCCCCGCCGTTGCCGTCCCAGTCCACATTGAACGAGCTGGACCCCACGGCATCCGGCGTCACCGGGCTACTCCACGGCGTCAGATCGCTCACCGTGCTCGCCGCCCCACACGACTGGGGGTTCGCCAGCGGCGCCCGTGGCCCGGACTTCAGATGCAGCTTGAATTCGCTGATCGGCTGCTGGATCAGGTCTTCAAAGCGCGCCGTGACCCGGCCCGTCACGGGGTCCACCGAGGCGACACTGGGGAACTTCACCGTGAACCCCGGACCCTGCACTTCCACGTACAGGCCATACAGTTCGCCGTTGCTCGCGCTCGCCGCGGTACACGCCGGCTGACCTTCGCCACCGCACTTCGGCTGCGCGAGATACACACGGCCCTGCAACGGTTCGCTCAGGATCGGCGTGACCGCTTCCACGGTCCCGATCTGCGACGCAAGCGGGCACCCACCCGGGGTCGTGGAATCCAATTCGATCTGCGCTTCGGTGCAACCCTGAAGACCATCCGCCGACGACGGGGAGAGCGCCACACCTTCAGGCAACGTCACCGACACATTCTTGACCTCTGGGGTCGCCAGTTCGCTGAACGCACTGGTCTGCGGGACCTTCAGCACCGTCGTATAACCCGAGGGCTCATCCGCCTGGGTGGTGCCGCCTTCACCGACGCTTGGCCCGAACGACAGCGACGGGTCGAATGCCAGCAGCCCACAGCCTGTCAGCGTCGGGTATGTGACGGATTCGCGGGAGACCGGGTGGCCTGGGTCTTCATAGGATTCCGCTTCGACACGGCTCGACAAACCACCCGTCGAGCAATCCACCGGGTTGGTCAAGAACGCCGGTTCGGACGCTCCTCCGTCCACCTGGCCCGGGTCGCCGAAAAACGTGAGCCAGACATCATTCGTCCTCACTAACTCTGGGAGGCCCGGGGTTGTCACACGCTGAACGTATCCGGAGGCGGTATGCACAACGCTTCCATACAAGGACACCGGGACACCGTCCGCTCTGAACGCGAACTCTGCCGCATGACCGCCCTCCGGCACCATGTTGTAAATGCCCGTCATGTTACCGCCACCCGATATGCTGTACACACCGCCCGTACTGAGTCCGAGGAAAGCCAATGTACCCACGCGGCTCCCCGCCGGGCAATCGTTCACCGCAGCCCCGGTTCCGTTCGCGTTCGGCCCTTGAGTTTCCTGCAGCTCGGTCTGTGTGCATCGCTGCGCTGTCGCCAGCGGATCGCCGGTGAACCCTAACGGCAATTCCACCGCGATATCCTTGACCTCTTCAGCAGGGACAAACTCATGTCCTTCTCGTTCAGCTTTGAATATGAGCAGCGGGAACCCGATGCTCGTCGTCAGCTCCCACGGGTGCGCACCGGCGCCCAACAGCGACGTACCGTCCGCAGCAGTGGGTTCGACGCTGAATTCGTTCACACCGAACGGCGGAGCCTGCGCGCTGACAGGAGTTTCCTCGCTCGCCGAGGCCGCCGCCCTTGCCCCGCCCCCAGTGACCGAGACTTCATTACGCAACGGGCCCAAAACACCTACCGCCGGGGCGTTCACCAATATATCCAGATCCGGCGTATAGCTACCTACTGGCAGCGATTCCGAAAACGAACACGTCACGACCGACCGTCCCCCGGGATCTTCGCTCGCTGCGCATTCCCACGATTCGCCTTCTCCAGCCCCGTTAATACCAGACGCGTTAATCTGATTGTTGACTTCCCGGAATGTGACGCCCGCGGGCAACGTATCCGTCAACGTGACCGGCCCAGCAGATGCCGCGTCGCCCGCGTTCCTGACCAGGATCTGATAGCGATCGCATTTTTCTTCGCTTGAGCATGTTGCGGCGTCGCCCGCTGAGAAGCTGCTCGGCTCAGGGACCGCGTGCACCGCAAACGCAGGCGTCCCCGCAGCCGACGCAGACCCAACACCAAACGACACGACGCCCAACACCAACACCAACAGTGTGCACTCCGCACGTCGCCGCTTCTGAACAAAACCCACAGCGATCACCCCCGGCCCTTCACATCGACAGCAGATCTCTTGCCCTTCACGAGCCTTCCCCTGCGCTTGCGCTTCGCGCCATGCCGACGCTTCTGCTTCGGCTTCGGCTTGGGTTTGGGCACCGCCACGGGGGCCGACCCCGCCGCAGCCGGCGGGACATTTCCACCCGCCACCGCGCCCACACTCCCCGCCACACCACCAAACGACGGCTCCGCGGACGGGGCGCCCTGACACCCTTCGCCTTCACACCCCACCGGGCCCGCCGGCGCGGGGAACCCACCACCGCTCCGCGCATCATAAATATCGTAGTTCGTATCAACATCCTGCGCCAACAACGGGTCAGCGGTCCCGAAGAACACATCCCCACCCGACACATCCAACCCATCCAGAGACGCGCTCTGCTTGTTCGTGCCATCGGAGATCAGATACACATCGCCATCGGCGAGCGAACCGACACTGCGATACTCATACACACTGCTCGCACCCGCGGCAGCCGCCCCTTCAGCACCAGGCGTCAAGGCACCCTTGCTCTGGAACACGACCCGCGAAACGACCTGGCCGCCTTCAACCACAGCCGACACCGCCAACCGGGTCGCCGCCATCGCCGGCAGAACCCCTACGGTGCCCGAATAGTTCTGGATGGGGATTTCCGAACCGTGCGCGTTCGCGTTCGCCAACCCACTCGCGTAACCCGCCTGTCCACTCGAGACACGCACCAGCCTTTCCGCCAGCGCATCGTACTCAAAGACCTGCGGTTCGCTGCTCGCATCCCCCGCCGTCAAATCCGCGACACTCTGAAACACCACGAACCGGCCATCCGGCGTGACCTGCACCGGCCTTTGCTGGTCAATCGCCTGCCAGTCAAAAGCGTCTTCTGGGGAGAGCGTCGCGACGAACGCCACACGCCCCGCCGGATACGTCGCGTCACGCTCAAACACATACAGGTTCTCGCCACCCAGGACAGGTTCGCTGCCTTCGGCATTCCTGCCGCCCAGCACACCCTTCGCTACGAAATACACATGCGACCCATCCTCCGACACCCGCGCGACACCCTGCACCATCGGTTCTTCAGAGCCCATCGAGACCCGCACGACCTTCGCGCCCTCCAGGTCGTCGAAATCGTACTCGTACAAGTTCATCCCCTTATCCCCCGCGAACAGTTCCTGTTCGGTGAGGAAAAACACCTTCGACCCATCCGCGGAAGCGCCCTGGAACACAGCCGGCTCCTTCACCGACGCCACATCACAAGCTTCGCACTGAGTAGGAGAAGGCTCCGAGATCGGCACCGATTCGATCCCGCCCAGCCGCGCCCACAATTCACCGACCACAGGAGCGACAGCCCCCGCCTGCTTGAAAGCCGGCGCACAATAGTCTTCACCCTCGGCTGTGAAGAACACCGTACCTCCATCCCCCGACACCGCGTTATACACGTCTCCTTCTTCTTCTCCCGAGCCCAAGTGCGTCCCGCAATCGCTGATCAAACGCCCCTCCCCATCCACCCCAACCAGCGAAGGCCGCGTGTTCCCCCTGCCCACATATTCATATAAATCCCCTATCGACTGTTCACTGCCAGTCGTATCACCAGGCCACAGCGGAGTCACAGGATTACCAAACACCCTGCTCGGGTGAATCACGAACAGCACATGCGAAAGATCCGCCGACGCACCTGCATATATAGTTTGTAGCGTATTGACGCCATGTAGCGGATATGCACCAGAGGGAGGACCGTCCGCCAGCGACGGCGGAAACATCGGCCCCACCTCCACAAACGAACCGTCCGGTTCACGCACATACAAATCTTCCGCATACAACGACTCCGACGCCGAACGCACCCTAAACAGCACCCTGCTCAAATCACTGCTAGCCGCCGTACCGAAGCTGTAGGAAAACAACGAGCCCGGCGGAGTAACCGACGACGCCACCCACCCCGAACCCGAACGCGCAAACACATAGAAGGCACCCTCAGGCCCGGAATCGTCTTCGGCCCCCGCAAAGACACCATAGTCGTTCATAAGCACACGCGACCCATCACTCGACACCGCAACCGTATCCGCCACCTGCTCGCCGTCCTTAAACGACGGCGAGACCATCTCATACGCCCGGCAATCCGGCAAAAAGCTCTCAAACCCCGGCAGCCCTTCATTCGCACAGAACGCTTCCGTCGCATCCCCCGCCCCCAGCGCCCCCGCCGGCGCCCCCAACCCCACGACCACCAGCAACCCGGCCAACAGCAGCACAAAGCGACGCAGCATCAACATCCCCTCCCAGAGCAATCGAGAACACGACCACCCAGGAGAACCGGGCAGCACAAAACCGCCCCGGGCGCACGACCCGAGACGGCAAACCAACGGCGGACCCTAAATCCGGCTCGGCCCGCTAAGAGAGAGAGAGAGAGAGAGAGATGCACCAGCAACGCTGTTGCATCTAAGAACGGCCCCCGACAGGCCGGTAAAGACCCTCGACACGTATGCCCAAACCCGACTCACGCGAACACCATCTCCCTCACAGCTCGAAATCAATGTCCCTCTCCCGAGAAACCCTGCCCACGAATCACAGCCGGCCGCAGGGGCCAGACCCAAACCCGATCCTATGTGTGCCCGACCCCCGTGGGGAGCCGTGCGAGAACATAATAAGCAGACTGAGCAGCAGTTGTCAAGCCCAAAGGTGTACGAGAGCGCGGGCTATGGTCAAACGACGGCCTGCGGCGTGGCTCTCAGAGGTAGACGACCTCGACCCCCAGGCGCTCGTAGACGGCTTCCGCGCGACGGTCGCAGCTGAGCAGTCGATAGCCGTGGTACGCGGCTGTGGCGCCAATGAGCGCGTCGTAGACCGCTCCGCCCGCGATCGAGAGGCCCGCGAGCCGGTGGACCAGACCCCGCCCAGCCGCCTCAGGCAAGGACAGGCGCTTGCCTGAGTAGTCCCTGCGCAGGTGCTCCGCCGCCAGTTCCGGCTCGACCCGCTGCGGCTCGGGCAGGCGAGTCAGGACCGAGTAGGTCTCCAACTCAGCGTGCGCGACAAGATCCCTGGCGTCGCCAAGCGCTTCGATCGCCACCTCGTGAAACTCGTTCCATGTGGCGAAGGCCGCGATCACGACGCTGCTGTCGGGGGTGACAGCACTTCCGCCCCCGCTCACCGGCGGATCTGTTCCAGCGTTTCGCGCACCATCTCGGCTGTCAGCGTCGGCATCTCACGGTCGGCGACAGCGACGAGTCGCCCGTCGCGCTCCTCCAGGTGGATCGGCGTGGTGGGGTGCTCGATCTCCAACCGTCCGTCGACGGCGCTCAACTCCAGCCTCTGGCCGGGGCGGAAATGCAGCTCTTCGCGCAGGCGCTTCGGGATGACGATCCGCCCGGCATTATCGATGGTTGCGACCATGGCAAGAATATACCACTGCGCGTGACAGGGCGGAACCCTGTCTCCAGCTCAACCCGCCAGCAGCTGCTCGTACAGCCCCCAGCGGCGCTGTACGAGGGCGCGGGATATGGTCAAATGGGCGCTTCGAGACTCAGCGGCGCACCTCGAACGCGCGCTCGCGGCGCGGCCCGTAGCGGTAGATCGCGAAGTGGTCGTCGAAGCTGGCGACGCTCGAGACACCCAAGCGCTCCATCACAGCGAAGCTGGTGCGATCGACGATCGAGAAGTCCTGGTCGGCAAAGACCTCGCCGATGCGCCAGGCGGCGTCGAGGTCGCCGGGCAGCACCATCTCGATTGTGGCCAAGCCGCCGCGGAGCTTCCCCCAGAACCCCTCCGCGGCGTCGAAACCACCCCGAACTCGCATCAGACGCCACGACTCGATCAGCACGTGATCGGTCGTGACGAGCCCATCGGCTCCAGCCAGCAGATCGGCCGCACGAACGTGATGACAGTCACCAGTGTCGGCGGCCGCGTAGAACGCCGAAGTATCGACGAACAGGCTCAACGGGGAGGCTGGCCTGTCCTGCGCAAGTAGTCCTGCCACAACGCTTCGTCGAGATACTGCTCCTTGAAGCGTGCGACATCGGATCCACCCGAGGCGCCGGTGTCAAACAGGCCAATGATGGCCGAGATGTCCCCCCTGGGCTGCTCGCCGAGATCGCGATCCACCACCTGGCGCAGATACTCCGCCAGCGATATCCCCCGCTCCGCGGCACGACGCTTCGCGCGACGGTGGGAGTCCGATTTGAGCGTTATCTGAGTTCGTACCATCATGGTGGCGCCATCATACCACCAAGGGCCTTCAGGCGCGAGAGGAGCTTGGAGATCTGGCCCTGGTCCTCGATGCCGGCGGCCTCCGCGACGCCGCGTCGATGCTGCCCGTCAGATCGACGGTGACGCCTTCGCCCTGCAGGATCGCGACGACGTTCGGGAACGCCGCGCCACCGTGGGAGACCAGGTACGCCGGGCCCATCACGGGGTTCGCGAGGATCGGCGTTGTCGCCGTCGCGACCCCGATGTCCGAGCCCGCCGGGCACGACGCGGGGTTCGCGTTGAACGTCGCTTCCGGGCATGCCTGCTGGATCGTCGTCAGGCGCGCCGGGAGCTGCTTGGGCAATGTCACCGCGACGCTGCGGACGTTCGCGTTCCCCGCGGGGAACGCACCCTTCACGGTCAGGCTCGCCCCGCTCTTCTTACTCGTCCTCGCCTGCGTACTCACACTGAACACCGGATGAAACGGCAAGCCCGCACACCCGGTCGCCGCGAACGGGCTCGACACGCCCGCCGACGCGCCCTGCGCCCCAGTGATCGTCCCCGCGACCTGCAACTGGCTGCAGTTCGTCGGGTTGAAGATAAACCCTTCACGGTCGATGCTCACGTTCACCGTCTCCCCGGCGGGCAATCGTTCAACCCAGATTCGATCCCGTTCAGGTACGGCCCTTCTCTTTCCTGCAGCTCGGTCTGTGTGCATCGCTGTGGTGTCGCCAGCGGGTCGCCGACAAACCCCACGGGCAAATCCACCACGATATCCTTGACCTCTTCCGCGGGCACAAACGACCTTGGCCCGGCCTTCCATATCGGCAGAGGGAACCCGATGTTCGTGGTGAACGCCGACGGGTGCGCACCCGCGCCCAGCAGCGACGTGCCATCCGCCGCGGTCGGTTCCACGCTGAATTCGTCCACGGAGAACGGCAGCGGCGCGCTGACGGGGGTTTCCTGGCTCGCCGAGACAGCAGCCGCCCCGCCACCGCTGACCGCCACTTCGTTGCGCAACGGACCCCGCACGCCCACCCCGGGAGCGTTCACCCATAATTCCAGATCAGGCGTATAGCTACCCACCGGCATCGATTCCGAAACGAACACGTCACGACCCACCGGCCCTGCGAGTTTTCACTCGCCGAGCATTCCCACGGTTCCCCGCTTTCATCCCCATTCAGACCATACGCGTTGGCAAACTGGACGACTTCCCGGAATGTGATGCCCGCAGGCAGCGTGTCCGTCAACGTGACCGGCCCACTCGACTGCGCGCCACCCACGTTTAGGACCACCTCCTGATAGCGATCGCACTTTTCTTGTTCGACGCACGCCGCGGCATCGCCCGCCGAGAAGCTGCTCGGCTCCGCGACCGCATGAATCGAGAACGCGGGCGTCCCCGCAGCCAACACCGAGGAGGCATCAAACGACACACCACCCAACACCGCGAGCAACACCGGCAACACACACCTCGCACACCGCTTCGCACCGAAACCCACAGCGATCACCCCCGGCCCTTCACATCGACAACAGAACCCCTGCCCTCCACCGACCTACCTCTCTTCTTTTTCTGCTGCCTGCGCTTGACGGCGTGATGCCTGCGCTTCGCCCTGGGCTTCTTCGGCTTGGGCCCCGGACCGGACGCCACAGGACCGGGCGCCGCCGCCGGCGGGAGATTCCCACCAGCCGCCGCACCGACGCTACCCGCCACACCAAACGACGGACCCACCGACGGAGCGCCCTGACAACCTTCACCCACACACCCCGCCGGCGCTGCGGGCGCTGTGAAACCACCACCAGACCGCGCGTCATACAAATCGTAGTTCGTATCGACATCCTGCGCCAGCAACGGATCGGCCGTCCCGAAGAACACATCCCCACCCGAAGCATCTATGCCATCCGCGATCGCATTCTGCTTGTTCGTGCCATCGGAGATCAGATACACACCGCCATCCGCGATCGAACCGACGCTGCGATACTCATACACACTGCTCGCACCCGTTCGCCAACCCGCTCGCGTAACCAGCCTGGCCGGTGGAAACACGCACCAGCCTTTCCGCCACCGCATCGTACTCAAACACCTGCGGTTCGCTGCTCGTATCCCCCGCCGTCAGATCAGCCACGCTCTGGAACACCACGAACCGGCCATCCGGCGTGACCTGCACCGGCCGGCGTTCGTCTTCCGCTTCCCAATCCACCAGGTCCGCCGGGGAGAGCGTCGCGACGAACGCAACGCGCCCCGCCGGGTACACCGCGTCACGCTCGAACACATACAGGTTCTCGCCACCCAGAACAGGTTCACGGCCTTCGGCGTTCCTGCCGCTCAACACGCCCTTCGCGACGAAATACACGTGCGTCCCGTCCTCGGACACCCGCGCGACACCCTGCACTTCGGGTTCTTCAGAGCCAGTCGAGACACGCACGAGCTTCTCATGCAGCGGATCATCGAAATCGTACTCGTACAGGTTCATCCCCCGAGCCCCCGCGAACAGTTCCTGTTCGGTCAAGAAGAACGCCTTCGAACCATCTTCAGAAGCGCCCTGGAACACCGCCGGCTCCTGCACCGCCCCCGCATCGCACGCCTCGCACTGAACAGGCGAAGGCTCCGATATCGACACCGATTCGATCCCCCCAAGCCGCGCCCACAATTCACTGACCACAGGAGCGACAGCCCCAGCCTGCCCACAATAGCCTTCGCCCACGGCCGTGAAGAACACCGCACATCGGCCCCACCTCCACAAACGAACCACCCGGTTCCCCCGCCCCCAGCGCCCCCGCCGGCGCCCCCAACCCCACGACCACCAGCAACCCGGCCAACAGCAGCACAAAGCGACGCAGCATCAAGATCCCCTCCCAGAGCAATCGAGAACACGACCACCCAGGAGATCCGGGCAGCACAAAACCGCCCCGGGCGCACGACCCGAGGCGGCAAACCAGCGGCGGACCCTAAATCCGGCTCGGCCCGCTAAGAGAGAGAGTGTACGGCGGTGCGGGGTATGGTCAACCAGACAGTCTGGAGACGCGCTGGAGCCGAAGCCTCGACTCACCCCACGTGCAGCACGCTCGCCCTGACCCCCGGCGCGCCCGCGACGCCGCCGTCCAGCGTCAGCAGCGTCGCGCGCAGCCGCTCGGCCAGCGCGACGTACAGGCCGTCGTAGAAGCTCAGGTTCTCGCGCAGCGCCCACGCGCGGTCGAGCAGGCCGCGGTGGGAGGCGCGGCGCAGGGGGAGGTCCGCCATGTCAACCAGGGCCTCGCGCGCCGCGGCCGCGCCCAGCTCGCCGGCGAGCACGCCGCGGCGCAGCACGTGGCCCACCTCGGCGTCGATCAGATGCGGCGCCCACAGCGCCTCGTGGGGCGTCAGCAGGTGTGTCCGCACCGCCTCGGCGTGCTCGCCGCTCGTCAGATAGGCGACCAGCGCCGAGGCGTCGACGACGAGCACCGGCTCAGCTCTCGCGGACCTCGCGCAGGGCCGAGACGATCGTCTGCGCCCGCACCCGCGAGGGGCCGCGGGTGCGAATGCGCGCGTCGATCTCCTCCATGCTCGGGGCGCTCGCCGACTGCACCAGATCGCGCTTGATGTAGTCGGACAGCGACATCCCGGCGGAGGCGGCCCTCGCCTTCAGCGTGCGGTGCACTTTGTCGGGGACGTTGCGAACCTGGATCATCGATGTAGATGGCATGTGATGCACACTATCACATGTGCTGCACACGATGCAATCCCCGGCTGGCCGCTACCCCTCGAGCAGCTGCCTGTACAACCGCAGGTGCGCCTGGGCGATCTGCCCCCACGAGTAGCGGCCGGCCGCGGCGGCCCTGGCGCGGCCGGCCATCTCCGCCAGCTCCGCGGGGTCGGCGAGCAGGTCGACCAGCGCGTGGCGCAGCGCCGCCGGATCGCCTGCCGGCACGGTGCGGGCCGCACCCGTGGCCGCCACCTCCGGGAAGCCGCCGACGTCTGAGAGCAGCAGCGGTTTGCCGAACGCCAGCGCGGTGAAGAGCACGCCCGACTGGTCGATCTCGCGGTAGGGCAGCACGACGAGGTCGGCGCGTTGGAAGTACGCGGGCAGCTCCCCGTCGCCGATGAAGCGCGCGTCGAAGCGCACGTTCGGGGGGGCGGCGGCGCGCAGCGCGGAGATGTCCATGCGCGGCATGCCGGCGATCCACAGCTCGGCGTGCTCGATCCCCCGCCACGCCTCGATCAGGACGTCGAGGCCCTTGTACGGGCGCATCAGGCCGAAGCAGAGGACCACAGGTCTGTCGGTCTCGTGCGGCGGGGGCACCGGTGGAGCCTGCGCGAGGTGCGCGAACGCGCCGTGGGGGATCGTGTGCACCCGTGTGGGGTCGATCCCCAGCTCGCGCGTGAGCCGGCGCCGCCCGTGCTCAGAGTGCACCACCACGGCGTCGAAGCGCTCGTACAGGCGCTGCTGCGCGGTCAGCTGCCCCGGGCGCGGCTCGCGCGGGAGCACGTCGTGGGCGGTCAGCACGAGCTTCGGCCGGGCCGAGTCGCGGCCGTGGCGCGGCAGCAGGTGGCCGTCGACCGGCTGCACCGTCAGCCACTGGAAGTGCGCCACGTCGGCCGCGCGCGCCAGGCGCCGGTAGCGCAGCATCTCCGGCACGTGCTCGGCCAGCTTCAGCGCCATCCGCCCGCGCGAGCGCGGCGCGGCGGCAGGGCGCGCGCGCGCGTCGGTCTCGCCGTCTCCCGCGCCCCGGTGCGCCAGCCCGTAGAACAGCTCGCGGCGCTCGTACCCCTCCGCGGGCGCGACCGGCCCGTAGTCGAAGTGGCTCGTGATCAGCTGCACCTGCGCCCCCTCGCGCGCGAGGGCCTGGCACAGCGCGTGGTCGTACGGCGGCGTGTAGGCCGAGGGGTCGACGACGTGCACGCGCATGGACGGAGACAATAGGCGCGTGGCGGACGTCGAGCTGAGCTACTGCGTGGTCAACACCTCCCAGCGCGAGCTGCTGCTGCGAGGACTGGACGCGATCGCGCGCGAGCGCGCGGCCGTGCCGTTTCAGACAGAGGTGCTGGTGCTCGACAACGGCTCACGCGACGGCTCGGCGCAGGCCGCGCGCGAGCACCCCGCGGTGGACGAGGTGGTGGCCCTCGGCGAACGCCGCGGCAAGGGCCTGAACGACTCCGAGCTGCTGCGCCGCGCGCGCGGGCGCTGCGCGCTGCTGCTCAACGAGGACTCCGAGCTGCAGCCGGGGGCGACGCTGGCGCTGCACCAGGCGCTCGATGAGCACCCCGAGGCGGCCTGCGCGGGGGCCAGGCTGCTGCGCCCCGGCGGGGTCGAGCAGCCCTCCGCCTGGCGCTTCCCCACGCCGCTGACGGCGCTCGCGGGCGCGCTGCTCCTGCACCGCCGCCTCACCGTGCAGAGCCGCGGCGAGCGCACGCGCGAGGTGGACTGGTGCCAGTCAGCCGCGCTGCTCGTGCGCCGCGCGGCGGCAACCCAGGTCGGCTACCTGGACCCCGACTTCTTCGTCTACTCCGACGAGGTCGACTTCGCGCGGCGCCTGCGCGACGTTGGCTGGCGCAGCGTGTGGGTGCCCGCGGCGGTGGCGATCCACCACGAGCAGCTGTCCACGGCAGCCGTCCCCGAGCGGCGCATCGTGGAAATGGCGCGCAACCGCGACCTCTACATGCGCAAGCACCACTCGCGCCTGGCGGCGCTGACCGTACGCCTGCTGAGCGCCTGGACCTACGCGCTGCGCGCGCTCGCCGCGTTGGCGCTGCCCGGCCACTCCCCGCGGCGCTACTGGCGCCACGTCACCGCGACGCTGTGGCCGTCGCGGGGCGAAGGGCTGCGCGAGGCCGCGGCGGACTGCAACCGCTCACAGATCCCGTAGCGGGTCCTCGGCGTAGGCCTCGACTTCGCCGCCGCCGGCGCGGAACGCGGCGACCCTGCGACGGCCGTCGACCGCCAGGCGCCGCGCCTGCTCGCGCTCGGTGGGCGGGAAGAAGCGCGTGAGCGCCAGCAGCGCCGGGATCAGCAGCAGCCACAGCACGCGCAGCACGAGGCCGCCCAAGCCGGCGGTGGGCAGCAAGAGCTCGCCCGAGACCGCCACCCCCGCGAGGATCGCCGTCAGCTGGGCGAGGCGCCGCCACTGAAAGCCCACGGCGAAGACGTTGCGCGTGAGCAGGTGCATGATCGCCAGCATCGCCACGTAGGCGCCGCACAGCGCGATTCCGGCGCCCGCGATACCGAGGCCCGCGCCCGAGGAGGGCACGAGCACGAGCAGCAGGACGACGTTCACCGCGAGGCCCGCCAGGGCCGGCGGCAGATTGCGCTGGGTGACCTGCGCGCGGCCAGTAATCACGATCAGCACCTGGTAGAGCCCGTACAGCGTCCAGCCCAGCGCGAGCCAGGGCAGCGCGGTGTGCGCGCCGAAGTATTCCGGCGCGGCCAGCAGGCGCACCATCCAGCGCCCGAGCAGCGCCACGGCGCAGACGACCAACCCCGTGCCCAGCACGAAGTAGGTGGTCACCAGCGAGTACAGGCGCGCGGCCTCGCGGTCGCTCTGCACCGAGTAGGCCAGCGGCGGCCAGGCGTACTGGAAGCCGCGCACGAACACGAACACAACGGTCGCGAGCTGCAGCGCGATCGAGTATTCGCCGCCCGCGGAGTGGGAGTAGGCGCGGAAGATATACAGCCGGTCCACCACCTGCAGCGCGTAGACGCTCGCTTCGGCGGGGACCGTGGGCAGCCCGAAGCGCAGCATCGCGCGCAGGTCCTCGACGCGCACGCGCAGCGAGAAGCGCCGGCGCAGCACCCACCACAGGCCGAGCACCACCAGCGCGGAAGCGCCGAAGTTTCCAAGCAACAGGCCGCGCGCGCCCTCGCCTGCGAGGACGACGAGCGTGACGGTGAAGATGACCGTCATCGCCACGTTCGCGCCCGACGCGTACATGTAGGCGCGGGCGCGTTCGTCCACGCGCAGCTGGGCGTAAGCCATCTCGAGGTTCGTGAAGGCCCACAGCCCGACCACCGCGCAGTCCAGCAGTTCCGCGTTGCGGAAGCCGAGCAGCAGCTGCGAGAGCGGGCCGGCGAACGCCACGGCGAGCAGCGCGGCGAGCGTGGTGGTCCACGCCACGGCGGCCATCGCGGTGCGCGCGATCCGCGCGCGGCGCGCCTCGTCGTGGTCGGTGAAGTAGAAGCGGATGAACGCCTCGCCGATCCCCATGCGCAGGAAGATCGAGGCGAGGATCACCGAGGTCAGCAGCGTGGTGTAGGCGCCATATTCGGCGGGTGCGACGTGCCGCGTGTAGAGCGGCAGCGTGATGACCGCGATGCCCTTGGCGACGATGTCCGCCGCCTGGTAGGCCGCGCCGGTGCGCAGGAGGCGTTTGAGGTAACCGAGCATCGCTCACGCCAGCGCCGCGCCGATGCCCAGCAGCGTCCAGGTGAGCGGGTCCTCGAGGAAGTCGGCGTACGTCCAGGTGTGCAGCACGAGCGCGGCGAAGCACGCCGCCAGCGCGATCCGCGGGGGAGAGCGCCCGGCGCCGGAGAACAGCACCGTGAAGGCCACCACGAGCAGCGCCACATACAGCGCCAACCCGACCAACCCCTGCTCGGCCGCCACCGTGATCGGGATCGTGTGCGAGGCCGAGGTGGCGTTCTGCACCGAGGTGTTGGCGTTGTGCGCGCGGTAGGCCGTTTCAAAGGAGCCCGAGCCGTGCCCCTGCAGCGGGTCTTCGGCGAACAGCGACAGCCCCCCGGAGATCAGGTGGGCGCGGCCGTTGGTGGCGTTGTTGGCCGAGCCCCCTGCCCCCTTCAGGCCGATGTGCAGGCTGGGCGGCGCGAGCAGCGCCACCACCGCGGCGATCGCCAGCGCGGCGAGCGACACATAGACGGTGGAGCGCACGTCCCAGCGCCACGCCGCGAGCACCGCGAGGCCCAGCAGGAGCGCGGCGATGCTCGACTGCGAGAAGCTCGTGACGAGCCCACCCAAGAGCCACAGCAGCACCGCGCCGCCCACGAGCACGTCGCGCCGCGAGCGCGTCCACAGCACGACGGTCGTGACGGCGAGCATCACCAGCGCCAGGAAGCGTCCGTAGATCGAGGGGTCGAAGAACAGCGAGTTGACGCGGAAGTAGTTGTCGTAGTCGTTGGCCGCCACCACCTTGGGGTTGAGCAGCAGTTCCTTGCGCGCGTACTCGACGAAGCCCACGCCGGCGAACAGCAGCGCCTCGGCGACGGCGACCCCGAGGCACGTGAGCAGCAGCTCGCGCGTCCAGCGCACCTGGCGCAGCAGCGCGTACAGCAGCCCGAAGGGCAGGTAGAAGAAGGCGATGTTCTCCAGCGCCTTGACATGGTCGCTGGAGTAGGAGGCCTGCAGCGCGTAGAGCACGACCGAGGCCAGCAGCAGCCAGTCGAGCAGGATGAAGCCACGAACCGATCGCGAACGGCGCACCGCCGGCAACAGGTGGACCAGCGTGCCGGCGGCGACGACCAGGTACAAGGGGATCAGCAGGTTCACGGTCCGCCCGTCGGCGGAGATCGGCAGGCGAAAGGGCAGCGCGAAGATCGCCAGGATAGGGAGAGCCTGTGGGCGGGTGCGCATAAACAGCGCCAGAGCGGCAACGATCGCGAGCGCGACGAGCAGCGCAAGGGCGAGCTGCGCGGCGGTGCTCACCCGGCCGCCTTCGGCACCGTCAGCGACAGCGTGAAGCTACGCGGCGAGGAGACCTGGCGGTTCTGGCGGCGCAGACTCACGCGCACGTGGTATTCCTCGGCCGGGGCCAGCGGCCCGTGGTCGCGGGGCAGCAGTGGGTCGTGCGGGGTGCCGCTCGCGGGGGCCGGCGAGGAGGTGGGGCCAAGGTGGCCGTCCCACTCAAAGGACAGCTGCGTGTAGCGGGCCAGGGGGCGGTTGCGCAGCAACGTGACAACTTCTTCGTTGGCGGCGTTGAGGACGGTGACCGTGACCTCATCGCTGTTGGCGATGCGGAAGGACAGGTGCTCCAGGCGCCGCGCCCCCACGGCGTGGGGGAAAAAGTAGGGGGTCATCTTGAAGTCCTGCACCACCGTCGGGGTGTGCTTCAAGTGCTGGGTGATCGCGAAGGCGGCGAAGCAGGCGAGGACGAGCGCCCCGAAGACTGCTCTGGCCAGCGGCTGGGGCGCGCTCAATCCCCGCCGTCCAGCGCGAAGTGCCCGACCGTCTCCGAGCGCAGGCCCAGGCGCAGCGTCTCCAGCGAGAGGACTTCGTCGGGGGCGATGTTGCCGAGGTTGGCGTTGGGGCCGAAGAACTTCAGCAGCCACGCCTGCTGGTCGCGGCGGGGGGCCTCGAAGATCATGCGGTCGGGGTCCACGGCGTGGGCGATCTCATCGATCAGCCCGCTGCGCACCTCGCCGTCGGCGCGGAAGATGCCGGCGGTGCCCGACTCGCGCGCCTCGGCGATCACCTTCCAGGCGCCCGCCTCCAGGTCGCCCTGGATGCGCTCGATCCACACGTAAGGGGCCATGATCGCCTGCGCGTCCTTGGAGCCCACCTCGGAGAGGACAGTGAACTCCTGCGCGAGGCGGGCGATCAGCTCGTGCTTGGCGTCCTGGTCGAGTTCGATCGTGCCGTCGGAGACCTCCACGTGGCGCAGGCCGAGCTCTCCCAGCCAGCGCACCAGACCCTCGACGCGCCCCTGGCGGATCGCCACCTCGGTGAGCGTGCCGCCCAGCACCACCGGCACCCCGTGGGCGGCGTAGCGCTCCAGCTTGGGCTTCAGGTTGGCGCTCACCACGGCCGTGCCCCAGCCGAGCTTGACGATGTCGACGCTGTCACCGGCGGTCTCCATCAGACCGTCCACCGCAGCGACCGACAGGCCGCGGTCGATCACGTGCGTGAGCCCCCGCTCGCGCGGCTTGGCGGTGCGCGCGGGGATGTCGAGGAAGGGGGTTATGGGTCTATCCGGCTCAAAGCCCGTCCCGATAGGGACGTGCGACTGGGGCGGTCGAGGGTCGGACCCTCAAGGCGCCGAGTTGGATTCGCCACCGGCGGAGCTCTGTTCGCCGCCGTCAGAGCTCTGTGCGCCGCCGCCAGAGCTCTGTGCGCCGCCGCCGGAGGACTGTTCGCCGCCGGCCGAGGCGGACTGTTCGCCGGCGGCGATGACCACCACGCTCGCCCCGCTGCTCATCGCCGCGATGGCCGATTCCAGCGGCTGCACCTGCGAGATGCCGAGCGTCTGGGCCACGTGCTCGGCGTCGGCGTGGTGTCCGGGCGCGTACTGCACCACCGAGCTGGAGTGCCCGGTGGGCGTGCCGTCGAGCGCCGTGGCGAGCGTGTAGCCACTCTGCTGGAGGTTGCTCGACAGCCGGTGCGCGAGCCCCGCGGTTTCGGTGGCGTTGAGCACCACCACATGCGTTTCCGCCGGGGCGGAGGCGACTTCGACGGGGGGCGAGGCAGAAGGGGTGCTGTGCGTGTGTCCGCTGGAGGAGGTCGAGGAGGAGAGGTTCGCCTTGGAGGAGCCAGCCGAAGAGGCGCTGCCACCGGAGTCGAGCACCACCACCAGCAGGACCACGACGATGGCAACCACGGCCCCTCCCACGAGCAGCAGCGGCAGGCGCGAGGGAGAACGCTGCTCGCGCAGGAAGGGCGGCCCCGGCGGGGGACCGCTGCGGACACGGCGGGTCACGCGGCGAGGCGGCGGAGAGGACCCGTTGGGGACCTGGTCGCGCGCGAGGGGCCGGGGAGGCGAGACGGGCGGCGGCGGCGGTGCGGGAGCTCGCGCAGGCGCCTCTGCGGCGCGGGCGGCCACGGCAGTCGTGGAGGCGGCGACAGCGACCAGCGCCGGGGCCCGCTGCTCGGAGGGGGGCTCCTCGGCGGAGACGGGTACGAGCACGCGAGGCTCCGCCACCAGAGACTCTGCCACCGGAGTCTCTGACGCCGGCTCGGGCTGTGGCTCCTCCGCGGGCGGGTCTGCCACCTCGAGTGCCGCCCGGCCCGTCGCGATGACCACCGGGGCGGCCGGCAGCAGGGAGAGCGCAGGCGCCTTTGCCACGACGCTGGCGACAGGCTGCGCTGCACTCACAACGCGGGCAGGCGGCCGCGCCATCTGCGCGGTGGCGCGTTGGATGCGCAGCGCCACGGCGGCGCCGATGCGTTGCTCGCGCTCCGCCGCGCGCTCGGGCTCGGCCTCAGCCCACTCGCGCAGGCGCTTGAGCTCGCGGGCCTGGGCGAAGAACAGCAGCGCCAGCAGCGCGATCCCCAGCAGGCCGGCAAACGCGGCGATCGCGCCGACCTTCGTGAAGGAGTCGGACAGGGAAAGTGCCAGCGGCGGCGCCGTCATGAACTTTGGGAGTGTATGAGGGGCACAGGCGCACTGTCGCCAGTTGACGGCGTCACGCCCTCGCGCGGCGCCTCGCGCGCCGCGGAAAGCTCGGCGACCTTGGCAGCCAGGCCAGCCGCGTCGCCCTCCAGCACGAGCAGGTTGATCTCCTCGAACATCGCCTCCACCGTCTTCACACCCAGCGGGGCGCGCTCGGCCAGGAGGATCTTCTCGGCCGCGGTCGCGCAGCGGCGCTCGTAGTCGTTGAACAGCTCCTCGTGCAGCTTCTCCCCCGGGCGGCGGCCGACGATCTCGATGTCGATGTCGCGCTCGGGGTCCAGCCCGGAGAGCTCGATCATCGCGCGCGCCAGCTCGACGATGCGCACGGGCTCGCCCATGTCGAGCACGAACACCTCGACGGCACGGCTGTGGACGGGGTGGTGGGCGGGAACTTCACCTCCCGCGTCGGCCGCGTCCAACGAGCCCGCGCGGATGATCAGCTGCACGGCCTCGGGGATCGTCATGAAGTAGCGCGTCATGCGCTCGTCGGTCACCGTCACCGGCCCGCCACGGGCGATCTGGCGGCGGAAGATCGGCACCACCGAGCCAGAGGAGCCCAGCACGTTGCCGAAGCGCACCGCCTTGTAGCGGGTGCCGGGCCAGCGCGCGGTGGCTGCCTCCAGGGCGAACTCGGCGAGCGCCTTGGACGCTCCCATCACCGTCGCGGGGGCCACGGCCTTGTCGGTGGAGACCAACACGAAGCGTCCCACCTTCGCCTCGCCCGCCACGTGGGCGACGACGCGGGTGGCGATCGCGTTGTTGCGCACCGCCTCGACCGGGTTGGCCTCCATCAGGCCGACGTGCTTGTAGGCGGCGGCGTGGAACACCACCGTTGGGCGATACTCGGAGAAGACCTCGCGCATGCGCTCCTCCTCCTTGCAGTCGGCCAGCACCGCGACGAGCGTCGCGGGCTGCACGTGGCGCTCCTCCAGCAGCTCGCGCTGGATTTCAAAGAGATTGTCCTCGGCGTGGTCGAGCAGGATCAGGCGGGCGGCGGGGGCGGCGGGGGGGCTACCTGATACCCGCGCGATCTGACGGCACAGCTCCGAGCCGATCGAGCCGCCCGCGCCCGTCACCAGAACCGTCTCACCCGCCAGGTAGGCGCCGACCCGGTCCAGCTCCATGTGCACCGGCTCGCGCCCGAGCACGTCCTCGACCTGCACCTCGCGCACCTGGCGCGCGAGCACGGCGCCACCGGCCGCGGAGAGACTGCCATTTCTGAGCAGCTCGAACACCGTCGGCAGGGTGCGCACGGGGATCGAGCGCAGGCGGCACTCGCGCACAATGCGCGCGCGCGTGGACCCCGGGGCGGAGGGGATCGCGATGATCACCTCGTCGGGCTCGGCCTCCTCGAGGATGCGCGGGAGGTCGCGCTGGGTGTCCCCGCGCACGCGCACCCCGTCGATGCGCAACCCCCGCTTGCGGGGGTCATCGTCGAGGAACCCCAGCGGGGCCAGTCCCAGCTCGCGGTTGCGCGCGATCTCGCGCAACACCAGGCGCCCGCCGTCGCCGGCGCCGACGATCAGCACCGAGCGCTCCCCCTCGCGCACCCCCCCCAGCGCCGCCAGCGGACGGCGCTCATAGACGGTGCGCACCAGCACGCGCACCCCCACCAGCGCGACGAGCGCCAGCAGGAAGAACATCGCGACGACCCCGTTGGGCAGCCCCACCGCGACCGTGCGGTGGTGGGAGGGGATCTGCACCGGGCGCACCACCGCGACCGCGACGACGAGCAGCAGCGTGGTGACGATCACCCCGCGCAGGATCGCCTCGTAGTCGCGCTGGCCGGAGTACCTCCAGGAGCGCAGGTAGACGCGCGAGAGCACCAGCACCATCACCCCGCCGATGGCGACCCACCAGATCGTGCGTTCGCGCAGGTACACGTAGGGCCCGTGCGGCCCGTTGTCGAAACGCAGCTGGAAGGCCGTGTAGTAAGCGAGCGCGACCAGCACCCCGTCCACGGCGAGCTGAGGGAGCGAGTGCCGGTGCAGGGGGAGGGCCACCGAGCGAATCCGTCGGCGCATCGCCTTGATTGTACGGCGCATCATCGCTCGCGGGCCGAGAGCAGCAGGTCGACCAGGATGCGCGGGTCGCGCCTGATCCGCGTTTCCCCCGCTCCGGAGATCAGGACCCCACCCGCCCCGCGCTTGGACAGGTCGAGTTCGGCCGGGTCGGTGAGGCGGCGCAGGCGCCCTTCGGCGATCAGGCGCTCGTCCACCGCGCCCGGGCGGCCCTCGAAGGTGGTGCAGACGGGGGTGCCCAACGCCACCGCCTCGCGGTTCATCGTGCCCCCAGCGGAGATCACCAGATCGGCGTGGGCGATCAACGACTGCGCGTCGACGGCCTGCTCGGGAACGATGAAGCCCGCGACGCCGCGCAACTGCTCGCGCTGGGGGGCGGTGCGGGGGAGCACCACCGGCTGCACCCCCTGGGCCACGGCGTCGCGCAGGCGCTCCAGCACGCCCGCGAACACGTCGTTCTCGAAGCGGTGGTACAGCGACACCTCCGGCGGTGTGCGCACCACGACGATCGCCCGCGCCGCGTCGAGGGTCAGTTCCTCAAGCACGGCGGGGGAGGGCTCGAAGTCGGCCAGGTAGTACTCCTCCTTCAGGCCCTCGTATGCGCGCACCTTGCCGCGCGCGCCGTAGCGCTCCAGGCGGTCGGCGGGGATCGCGTCGGGCACCACCACCGCGCGGGCCAGGCGGCAGTTGACGTGGTGCTGCACTGCCGCCCACTCGTAGTCGAACATCGTCGCCGAGGGGATGCGCAGCAGGCGGGCGGCCACGCTGACGTCGTTGGAGCCGTGGCCGAGGGCCACGTCGAAGCGCCGGCGCCGCGCCCAGCGCGTGAGCGCCGCGGAGCGCGCCGCCAGCCCCACCGCCTTCGCCCCCAGGCGCTCGCCGCGGTGGCGGCCGATCACGGTGTGCGAGATCTCACAGCGCTGCAGCAGGCCGAGCGTCTGGGCGAAGTCGCGCGCCGTGACCTCAACTTCGTGGCCGTCCGCCCGCAGCACGTCGATCACCGGGCGCATCACGAGCACATGGGGGCTGTTGGTCAGGTCGATCCACACACGCATGCGCAGGCGCACGGTATCTTGGCCGGGCGTGTTCGGCCTCTTTCCCATCCTCCTTGGCTTTCTTGGCCCTCACACCGTCGTGTTGGCGTCCGTCACCGAATCCGTCGTCAACGAAACCTCAAACTTCGTGGGCGAAGGCGGGCTGCCCGCCGTCTTCGTGCTGATGGCGCTCGGCTCGGCCTGCATCCCGATCCCCTCAGAGGTGGTGATGCTGTTCGCCGGCTTCGCCGTCGCCGACCCCGCCTCCAGCGGTGCGCAGCACCACCTGACGATGTTGGGGGTGATCCTCGCCGGGCTGCTCGGCACGCTCGTGGGCTCCTGGATCGCCTACGCCGTCGGGCGCGGCGGGCGGCTGGAGCTGTTGGAACGCCACGGCCACCTGGTGCACATGGGGCCCGCGCAGATCCAGCGCGCCGACCGCTGGTTCCAGCGCTACGGCGAGCCCGTCGTGCTGTTCGGGCGCCTCGTCCCGCTGGTGCGCGCCTTCGTCTCGCTGCCCGCCGGCATCGCGCGGATGCCGCTGACGCGCTTCACGGCGCTCACGATCGTCGGCTCGATCCCGTGGGTGGTGGGGCTGGCCTTCGCCGGACACGGGCTCGGCAGCGAATGGAAGACAGTGCGCAAGGGCTTTGAGTACGTCGACTACGCGCTGGTGGCCGCGGCCGTGGTAGGCGTCGCCTACCTCTTGGTGCGCCGCCGCGCCGCGCGGCGGGCGACGGTTTGATCGAGGAGGAACTGCCCCTCGCGTTGCCCGATCGAGCGCGGGGTAAGACAAAGCGGAGTGAGCCTCGCTTTGCCGACCGAGCGCCGGGTGATTAGGGCACAGGTGAGAGCAGCTCCGCACATGCCGCTGCGCCATGCTGTCCTCCTCGGCCTCGTGCACGGGCCCACCGAGGTGCTGCCCGTCTCCTCCTCCGCGCACACCGCGCTGCTTCCCCGCCTCGCGGGCTGGCCCTCCACAGAGCTCGACCCTGAGCTGGCCAAGACGCTGGAGGTCGCCCTGCACGGTGGCGCCGCACTCGCGCTGGCCCTCGCGCTGCGCGTGGAGTTCACCGAGGAGCTGCGCTGCCTCGACCGGCGGCGGGCTGCAGTGCTGGCGCTCTCGCTCGCTCCCCCCGCGCTGGTCGGCTACGTACTGGAGGGGCTCATCGAGCGACGCCTCAGCGGTCCCCGCACGATCGCCCTCGGGCTCTCCGGCGGCGCGCTGGCGATGGCCGTGGCCGACATCCGCAGCACCGCCTCGCGCACAGCCGCCGGCGCCGGGCCGCGCGACGGCCTGGCGCTCGGGCTCGCCCAGGCACTCGCGCTGCTTCCGGGCGTCTCGCGCAACGGCGCCACCCTCACCGCCGCACGCGCCCGCGGCTTCACGCGTGAGGACTCCCAGGCGCTCTCCTGGCGCGTCGCCCTGCCCGTGCTCTTCGGCGCCACCGTGCTCAAGGGCCGGCGCCTGGCCCAGCGCGGCGTCCCCTCCGGGCTGGGCGCACCGCTGGCGCTCGGCGCCGGCGCGGCCTTCCTCTCGACCCTCGCCTGCTCTCCCCTGCTGGCGCCGGGCCGGCGCGGGCGCTCGCTGCTGCCCTTCTCGCTCTACCGCTGGGCGCTCGCGGCAGTCGTGTACTGCCACCCCGCCCTGCCGTGAGGCACGAACGATCGCGCGGAGGGCACGCGCTTCGCGGCGTGGGCGGCGCCCAGCTGCGGGCTCGCGGCACGCGACCCTCCTCTCCTTAAAAAGGACAGGGGCACGCGCTTCTAAGCTGACTGGCACGTGGTCGACACACTGCTAGGCACCTCTCTCGGTGGGCGCTACCGCCTCGATGCCCGCATCGGGCAGGGCGGCATGTCCACCGTCTACCTTGCTTTCGACACGGTTCTGGAGCGGCCCGTCGCGATCAAGCTGCTGCGTCGCGAGGTCGCCTCCGACGCCGACCAGCTGGAGCGTTTTCGCCGCGAGGCGCGCGCCGTCGCGCGGCTCAACCACGCCCACATCGTCACCGTCATCGACGCCGGCGAGGAGCGCTCCGGGGACGGGCTTGGGAACGGGTCCGGGAAGAGGGCACCGGGGTTCCCTACATCGTCTTCGAGCACGTCGCCGGCGAGACGCTGAAAGACCTCGTGCGACGCGAGGGGCCGCTTGAGATCACCCAGGCCCTCGCCTACGTCATCGAGATCGCCCGCGCCCTCGGCGCCGCGCACGAGCGCTCGATCGTACACCGCGACGTCAAGCCCCAGAACGTCCTGCTCACGCTGGAGGGCTCTGCCAAGATCACCGACTTCGGCATCGCCCGCACGCTCACCGAGTCCGGCCTCACGCTCGCCGGGCGCGTGCTCGGCACCACCGACTACGTCTCCCCCGAGCAGGCCCTCGGCCAGCCCGTCACCGGACAGTCCGACATCTACTCGCTGGGCATCGTTCTGTACGAGCTGCTCGTGGGTTCGGTCCCCTTTACGGGCGACACCCCTGTGGCGGTCGCCATGCGTCACGTGCGCGAGACCGTGCCCGACGTGCAGCGCCGCCGCCCCGAGGTCTCGGCCGCCACCGCCGCGATCGTGGACCGCGCCACGGCGCACTCTTTGGAGCGCCGCTACCCGGACATCCCTGCGCTGCTGGCCGAGCTGGAGGAGGCCCTGGCGATCGAGGCCGCGCGCTCCGGCCAGGCCACCGGCGAGGTCACCTCGGTGCTGCGCTCGCTTCCCCTCCGCGCCCGCCGGCGGCTACCGTGGCGAATGCGCCACCCCGCGCGCTGGCTGCTCTCCTTCGCGCTGCTCGCGCTGCTCGTCACCGCCGTGCTCGTGGCCGCCGCCGGGGAGACCCAGCGCGGCACCGGCGTCGCCCCCGGCGCCGTCGCGCGCCCCGGCCTGGTCCCCGTCTCGCTGGCCCAGAACGCCGCCCACGACTACAACCCCTTCGGCACCGGCCCCGAAGACCCCGAAGGGGACGACCTGGCGATCGACTCCGACCCCTCCACCTCCTGGTCCACCGCCGATTACTACGACGGCACTTTGAAGAAGGCCGGTGGCGTGGGCGTTGGGCTCTATTTGGACGCCGCCCCCGGCGTCGTTGCCCGCCAGCTGGAGATCCAGACGCCCACGCCGGGGTTCGCCGTGCAGGTATATGTGGCCAACGAAATCGAGTTCGAACTGCCGTATGGCGACTCCACGCCGCTCACCGCCCGGGGTTGGGTGGGGCCGGTGGGCTCGGACGCGTCGGTTCGCAACCGCGCGCACGTTTTGCTTTCGCTGCCGGGCGGCCGGGCCTTTCGCTATTACCTTGTATGGCTCACCACGTTGCCCCCCGGGCAGCAGTCGGCCTCGCTTGCGGAGTTGACGCTGTTCCGCTGAGCCCGAACGCGGTACTCAGGGGCTTGGTTGAAGTACCCACTGCGCCTGGGCGAGGCGTGCAAGCTGCCTCCTCCTGCCAGCAGAGTCCGGACCAATGATATTCCCGTGCGTAGGGTCCTCGTCCGTTGGTCTACGCTCCACATCCTTACCGATTTCCGGAGCGCGAACTTGGCCAGCGGTCACGTAGGCCAGACCCACAGCCGCTCGTTTCAGCAGCATCAGGTCACACGGTACCGTGCCAAGCGCTTCCATCGTGTCCTCAAGCGAAACAGAGACTCCATGATCGACCGTTGAAGCGTGGAAGGCGGCACTTGAGATGCGCTTGCCAAGCGGGTCGCCCGGCGCGTCGACAAGATGGTGTCGCGTGATCCGACGGAAGAGCCGCGTATCATCGGCGACCGGATCGTCCTCCCTGGGCGGGTGGCTCACGCCACCAATGCCGACGGAGCTATCACTACCGCCGCGCGCATGGCGAGCCCTGGGGCTGGCGTGCCCTCGGCCTCACCTGCACCATCCCGAACATAAATGCAGCTGCCCTCGTCGTCCACACGCGCCTCGACTGCGCCCCGGGCAGTCTCCCACTCAAACTGAACCCCACGCGCGACCGTTGGCACAACGACCGGCATGGGTGAGTCGGTGAAAGCCAAGTCCTGGAGAAGAATCAGTCCCGATTCGACATGCTTGGGATCGATGGGCTGTGCTCCGTACGTGTCCCAGTCGGGCCTAAGCGCAAGCAGCTCATTGATCTTGCGCACCACGTCGGCAATCCACACCGGCGGTGCGTCGACATCTACCACGATCTTGGCGGACTCCGAGATATAAGGGCTGGATGCCTTGTACCCGACAGTCTGAAAGTGGGCCGGCGAGACACTCGGCGTGGTCGGTGGTGGCGCGAGCAGCGTCATGACGAGGACCCCCAAGTGCTCTGGATTTCGGGAGTGGTGAGTTGCAGAAAGCTTTTGACGATCCAACTTCTTCCGAGATCCAGCATATCGATAACCGCGTCCTTTGTGGTGAATAAGCCGACGAGGTTGGCGCTCAGCTTCAGCAGGTATATCGGCCGCTGGTCGGAGGTGCGATAGGCCGTGTCCGTACCTACAACAAGACGACCCACGGGTTCGCTCATGTCTTCAGAGTGGATACGAAACCGTGCCGCGTAGCCCTCGTCTTCGGGTTCCGGCAGAAAACCGCCGGGGCCAACCGCTGACACGGTGGTGAGCATGTCCGCGAGCTTTGGATGCGCGTCGCCAGGAAGCTCGGCCGCAGGTGCAAGCTCATTGATGTAGCTCACCTCGACGTAGTCGACCACTGCCGGCTCCCGTCCGTTCCGCTCGAGGACCTCGTCGAGCTGCCCACGAAGCTCGTCGAACTTTGGGCGAAGCACCGCATAGCGTGGATACCTGTCTCCAGGCTCGACCCGTCGCCAGTTGAGATTCAGACGATCGTCCTGGAGCTGAACGAGCAGCCGCTGATCCGAGCTGACAAACCAGGTTCGGGGCATCCGCGGAGTCCCAAAACGGAATTCAAGACGGGGAGCGGCAGGCGGGCGGGCAAAGGACTCGCTCGACCGAGGAAGCGGTTCAACCTGCTCACGGCTGGGGAACTCGGATCTGATCGCGAGCGCGAACTCGGCCAGCACCTCCAAGTCAACGACGGCTCGGTCGAACTGCACACCAAGAATCATCTCGACCACAGGGGGTCGCTCGAAATCAGCGATGCTCTCGATCGGGGCTCGCACGTCCAAAGTACAAGCCTACCTCCTCAACCTTACGGCCGGATCAATTCTGGGCGGTCTTGCGCTCAATACCTATAAGCCCGCCGTGCCGCGTGGCGCTCGATCCCCAGCCTGCACAGCCGCTCCACCAGCTGCGGGTAGCCCACCCCCGATGCCTCCATCAGCTTCGCGTACACGCTCGTCGGCGTGAACCCGGGCATCGTGTTCAGCTCGTTGACCTTCACCTCCTCGCCCTCCACGAAGAAGTCCACCCGCGCCAGCCCCTCGCAGCCGGTGTGGGCGAAGCTCTGCGCCGCCAGCTCGCGTACCCGTTCGCGCGCGGCTGGCGAGATGCGCGCAGGCACCACCAGTTCCATCCCCCCCTCGGCGTACTTCGCTGCGAAGTCGTACCACTCGGCGCCGCCCACCACGATCTCTCCCGGCTCGGAGGCCAGCGCCGGGGCGGGCGTCTCGGCGCTGCGCTCGACTTGCGTGCGGCCCAGCACCCCGCACTCCACCTCCAGGCCCGTGGCCATCGCCTCGACGATCGCAAGCGGGTCGTAGGCGAACGCCTGCTCCACCGCCGCCGCGAGCGCCCCTGCCTCGGTGACCTTGACGATCCCCACCGAGGACCCCATGTGCGCCGGTTTGACGAACACCGGCAGCCCCAGTCTGCCCAGGTCGCTCAACACGTCAGCGGGCGCCGCTCGCCAGCGCTCCGCGCGGACGCCCACGTAATCGACCTGGGGCACCCCTCTGGCGGCCATCAGCTCCTTGAACAGCACCTTGTCCATGCACACCGCCGACGCCGCGACGCCGGCCCCCACATAGGCCACGTCAAGCGTCTCGAGCATCCCCTGCACGGTTCCGTCCTCGCCGAACGCCCCGTGCAGCACGGGAAAAACGACGTCCGTCCCGAGCAGTCCTCCGCCGGGGGTGACGGTCAGGCACTCCCCCTCTGCGTGCCATGCGCCCGCGCGGTCGATCTCAACCCCCACCACCTCGTGGCCCCCCGCGCGTAGCCCGTCGCTGACCGCCGCTGCGGAGGCCAGCGACACGTCGTGCTCGGAAGAGCGCCCCCCGGCCAGCACCGCCACTTTCAGCAATCTCGACTGCCCGCTCACGGCATATGGGGGGGTGTCGAGGACGCAGCCAGCGTCGCAGCCGGAGGCGGCGTTGACGGCGCAGTGCTCACGGCGCCGCCGCGGGGGGGTTGGCGGCCTGCGCCGTCGTCGTCGTGGTGGTGCTCGCCGACGTCGTCGTGGTGCTGGTGCTGGTCCCCGTGCTCGTCGCTTCCAGCACCCCCACGGCGATCGTAACGGTGGCGCCGTTGGACGCCAGATGGCCACCGGCGGGGCTCTGCTTGAGCACCACCCCCACCTGCGCCGGTTCGCTCACCGCGCGCGACACCGCTTTCGGGTTGAACCCCGCGCGGCCCAGTGCGGCGGCGGCCTGGGTCTCGTTCTGGCCCACCACTTCGGGCACCGCCGTTTCCTTCGGCGCCTGCGCCACCGTTATGTTCACCGCCTGCCCGGTCTGCAGCGCCGTGCCTGCCGCCGGCGCCTGTGAGAGCACCGTGCCCGCCGCCCTGCCGCCCGCCGCCTGCGGCTGCTGGGTGACGGTGCCCACCTTCAGGCCCACCGCCGTCAGCGCCGCTTTCGCTTCGGCCTGGGTGGAGCCGGTCACTTCCGGCACCTTCACCTGCTGCGGGCCGCTGGAGACCACCACCGTCACCGCGCTGCCCACCTGCAATTCGATCCCGGCCGAGGGGTCGGTGGAGACCACCGTCCCCTGGGCCACCTTGGCGTTCGGCTGGCTCTGCGTGCTCGGGCTCAAACCAGCAGCTTTGAGCTTCGCCACCGCCTTGCCTTCGGTTTCCCCCACCACCTGTGGCATCGCCAGGCTGGCCGGGCCGCTGGACACCACAACGCTCACCCGGCTGCCCTTGCTCACCGCGCTGCCCGCGCGCGGGGTCTGGGCGCTCACGTCCCCGCTGGGCACGGCTGAGCTGCTCGCCTGGCTCGACGCGACCGTCAACCCCGCCTGCTCCAGGCGCGCCACGGCGATCCCCTGACCCTGGCCGGTGACGTTGGGCACCGTCACCTTTCCGCTCCCCCCGCCGCCCAGCAGCAGCACCAGCGCAAGCGCCACCAGGGCAAGAACGAGCGCGCCACCCACCCACCACCAGCGTCGGCGATCGCCCGCACCGGGCCCACCCGTCCCAGGCTCGCCGTCGGCCTCCCCCGCCGCGGGCAGCAGCAGCGAACCCGATGGAGGCCCCCCACCCGAGCGCGCGCCAGCCGAGCCCACCACGCCGCCCGGGGAGAGCGGCGCCCCCGCACCGCCAGCGGCGGCCGCGCCCGAGAGCGTGCGCACAGGCGGAGGGGAGGCGAGCGCACCCGCGGCGAGCGCACCGGCTGCGGCCGGCAGAATGGCCCCCGACAATGGCCCGCCGGCGAGCGCGCTGAGCGGCGATTCCCCCGCGCGCGCCTGCTCCAGCGCCGCGATGAACTCATCCGCGTCCTTGAAACGCTCCTCCGGGTTCTTGGCGAGCGCGCGCGCCACCACCGCATCGAGCAGCGGGCTCACGGCCGCGTTCAGCGCGCTCGGGCGCGGCGCCTGTGCGGAGACCTGCATCAGCGCGATGCTCACCGCCGTCTCCCCGTCGAAGGGCACCCTGCCGGTGAGCAGCTCGTACAGCACGATCCCCACCGCATACAGGTCGGAGGTCTCGCTCACCGTTTTGCCCTGCGCCTGCTCGGGCGAGAGGTACTGCGCGGTGCCCATGATCGACCCCGTCAGCGTCATGTCCGAAGCGCCCGCGCGGGCGATCCCGAAGTCCGTCACCTTCGCGCGGCCCTCCTCGTCGAGGATCACGTTGTGGGGCTTCAGGTCGCGGTGGATGATCCCGCGGCGGTGCGCAAACTTGGCGGCGCGCAGGATCTGGATCACGATCTCGATCGCGCTCGCAGGGTCCATCGGCCCCCCTTCGCGCACGATCGCCTTCAGCGAGCGCCCGGGCAGGTACTCCATCGCGATGTAGTACGTCCCGTCCCACTCCCCCCGGTCGAAGATCGCCACCACGTTGGGGTGCGACAACCCCGCGGCGCTGGATGCCTCGCGCCGGAAGCGCTCCACGAACTCCTGGTCCTCGGCGAAGCGGTGCTGCAAGAGCTTCACCGCCACCTGGCGCCCCAGCAGCTGGTCCTCGGCCAGGTACACGTCGGCCATTCCGCCCGAGCCGATCCGGGAGACCACCTTGTAGCGGCCGTCGATGGTGGTTCCTGGCTCGATCATGCCTCGCCTCGCGATCGGGCTGGCGTGGGGTGCACAGGATCGCGGTGGCCGGGCGGGTCAACCATGTTCGCCCCGCAACAACGTTTCCATCACCTGGCGCGCCACCGGCGCGGCGAAGCTGGCGCCCTGTCCCGGCACGCCCTTCAGCGTCACCGCGATCGCCACCGTCGGGTGCGCGGCGGGCGCGAAGGCGATGAACCACACGTTGTTGATCGCCGTGCCCACCTGCGTCTCCGCCGTGCCCGTCTTGCCCGCCACCTGCACTCCGGGGATCTGCGCCTCCGTGCCCGTGCCTTCGTTGACGACGGCTTCCATCATTCCCCTTACCGCGGTCGCCGTCGAGGGGCGCATCACCACCGACTGCACGCGCGGAGTCACCTGCTCGACGGTACGCCCGTCGGGGTCCACGATGCGCGCCGTCAGGTGCGGCACCATCAGCCTGCCGCGGTTGGCCACCGCGGCCGCCACCTCCGCCATCTGCAGGGGCACCACCTGGAGCTTGTCCTGGCCGATCCCCATGCGCCCCACGTCCACCCGCGGGCTGGTGGGGGACAGCAGGCGCGTGCCCACATACTCGCCGCTGGCCGACATTTCATCGGCGGGGTAGTCCAGCTGCGGCTTGCGGTCGAAGCCGAAGCGCTCCATGTAGCGGGCCATCGTGCGCTTGCCCACCCTTTCGGCGACCTGCGCCCACACGGTGTTGACCGACTTCGCCAGCGCCTGCGTAAGCGTCAGCGGGCCGTAGCTCTCACCGTCGTCGTTCTGCAGCGGCACGCCCGAGACCATGATGTCGTTGCGCCCGCTGACCGTCGATTCGGGGGTGAACTCACCAGAGTCGATCGCCGCCGTGGCCGTCACCACCTTGAACGTCGAGCCAGGGGCGTAGCCGTACTGCAGGGCGCGGTTGACCAGTGAGCGAGTGGGAGGCGTCGTGCTGGTTTCGCGCAGCAGCTTGGTGTAGCGCGCGCGGGAGCGCAGCGCATTGGGGTCAAACCCTGGGGTGGAGGCCATCACCGTCACCGCGCCCGTGCGCGGGTCGAGCGCCACCACCGCCCCGCTGTGTTCGCCCAGCGCGCTCAGGGCCACCCGCTGCGCCTGGGGGTCAAGCGTGGTCACGACTTCATCGCCCTTCGGCCGCACGCCCTGCAGCTGGTTGAGTATCCCCTGCAGTTCGCTGGTCGTTTCGCCGCTCAGCGGCGCGTTGCGGAAGCGCTCCAACCCGGTCTGCCCATATTCGGTGTAGGAGAAGCCCACGGCCTGCGCGAACTCTTCGCCCGCCGGGTAGACGCGCGTGTAGACACCTTCGGAGTTGCGCCCGCTGCGCGCCAGCACCTCGCCGTCGGCCGCCACGATCGGCCCGCGCGCGATGCGTTCCTGCTCGAGCTGGCCCCGCTTGTTGAGCGTGTTCGAGCGCAGCGAGGCGGCTTCGAAGACTGTCCAGCGCGAGGTGAATGCTACGAGCAGCGCGAACAGCACCACCACCAGGCCGTACAGGCGGACGATCGGACGGTTCATCGCCAGGCGCCCTGCCGACCGCTGTCCTGGCGGAGGTTCTGTGCGCCGCTGCGCTCGCCCACGTGGTTCATCCTTCGCTCAGCTGCCCCAGTTCGAGACTGCGCATCAACGCCCCGGCGTCGCTTTCCGAGCGCAGCGAGTGGTTAAGCAGCGTGTGCCGGCGGGCCGCACTCAGCGTCTCAGCACTCACGCCCGACACATAGCTGCTGCTGTAGAGCTTGATCCCGCCGGGCAGTTCGTAGGGCACCCCGCTGTAGAGCGTCACCAGCCCGCGGCTGTTGGTGCCGATGAAGTAGACCGACTGCAATGCGAGGTAGGCGCCTGCCAGCAGCAGGCCCAGCACCGCCAGCGTCACCAGCGGCGCCACCGCGCGGCGCCACCGTCTGCGCGAGCGGGCGCGCGGCTGGGGTGCTGGTGTCGGATGGCGCGGCTGGCGGGGGGTGACAACGGTCCTCGGCGAAGGGGCGGCCGCTGGCGCCTCGACACCCATCTCCGTCAGGGTTGTGTGCTGCGGACTCTCCCCCCCGTTCACCTGGACGTCCTCGACGCGCAGCAGGATCACGGTGATGTTGTCGCGACCCCCTGCGTCGTTGGCCTGGGCGATCAGCGCCTCGCCGGCGTCGCGCAGGCGCGGGTGGGCGCGCAGCACCTCCGCCAGCTGCGCCTCGCCCAGCATCGTGGTGAGCCCGTCGCTGCACAGCAGGTACACATCGCCCCCCCGCGCGCGGTAGGAGCGCGTGTCGATCTCCACCTCCTCCTCCGGGCCCAGCGCGCGCGTGATGATCGAGCGCTGCGGGTGGTCCTCGGCTTCCTCGGGAGTCAGCCTGCCCTGGCGGATCAGCTCGTCGACCAGCGAGTGATCGTCGGTCAGGCGCAGCAGCTCCCCCTCGCGCAGGCAGTACGCACGGCTGTCGCCCACGTGCGCGATCGCCACCTCCAGCTCGCCCACGTACAGCGCCGTCAGAGTCGTGCCCATACCGGCCTGCTCGGCGTTGCTCTGCGAGAGCTCGTAGATGCGCGCGTTCGCCGCCCGCGCGTGCTCGGCAAGCGTCTGCTCCGGGCTCGCCGCGTCGCCGAGCCCGTCGCCGAAGGACTCCACCGCGATCCGCGAGGCCACCTCGCCGGCCTGCGCACCGCCCATGCCGTCGGCCACCACGAACAGCGGCGCCCGCGCCAGCAGCGAGTCCTCGTTGGCGCGCCGCTGGCGCCCGGTGTCGCTCCCCGCGTACTGCTCGGCCACTCTCAGCATTGCTCAGACCCGTCCCGACGAGTTCGGTGGGCGCCAGCGGGTGGGTGGGATCCAAGCATCAGTCCACCTCGAAGGCGAATTCGCTGTCGCCGATGCGCACGCGGTCCTCGGGGTGCAGCGGGCGCGCGGTCTCCAGCAGCTCCTCGTTGAGGTACGTGCCGTTGGTGGACCCCATGTCCTCGATCACCAGCGCCCCCCCCTGCTCGTAGATGCGGGCGTGGCTGGAGGAGGCGAAGGGGTCCTCCAGGCGGATCTCCGCCCGCTCCCCGCGGCCCAGCACGATGTTCCCGTCCAGGTCGTAGATCATCCCCGGGTCGTGACCGGGCGCGCGCTCCACCACCAGTCGCGGCGCGCGGCGCGCATAGTCCACCGGGCCCAGCGAGGAGGCCGAGTGCAGGCCCGTGGCGTCGGGCGGTATCGCTGCGCCCTGTGCGCCGGAGGGGTGGGATCCATACATCCCCGAGGAGTGCGTACGTCTGCCGCGCAGGTCCTGCAGGGCACTGCGCGAGACCCACAGCAGGAACAGGTACAGGACGGCCACGAAGCCGAACTTGAGCGCCACCGATACGGGCTGCAGCGTGGTCATCAGCGGACTTCGAACACGATCTCGGTGGAGCCCAGCTCGATGCGGTCCCCCAGTCCCAGCGGCTGAGCGCCACGGAGCCTGCGGTCGTTCAGGCGCACGCCGTTGGTCGAGCCCAGGTCAGAGAGCACCCAGCCCTCCGCGCTGGGGCGGATCTCGGCGTGCCTGCGCGACACGCCCACGTCGTCCAGGACGATGTCGCACTCGCGGCTGCGCCCCAGCACCGCTCCGGGCGGCGGCACCAGCACCCGGCGGCCGCCCAGCAGCAGCATCGCGCGCGAGGGGCGCCGCTCGCGGGCCTCCTGCACCGGCGCTCCGACACGTTGCGAGCTCGAGTAGATCAACGTCTCGCCGTGCTTGGCGACGGGTTCCCGCGCCGCAGGTTGGGCCGCGGGTGCTGGCGCCGGGGGAGGCATGGGACTGCTGGGACTCTCAGGCAGCGGTGGCGCCGTCCAGTCGTCGTGCTCCTCCCCCGCCCCCTCGTCCTCCGCGAAGCCATCGCCATGCCAGCCGCGCTCGCGGGATCCGGCAGCGGCACGCCCTCCCTCGACGTCGTGCGCTCCCTCAGCGCCCCGCCCCTCATGACCCTCCGGCGAGGCCAGCTTCGCCTCGATGCCGAACTCGCCAAGCGACAGGCGCTCGTCGGTGTGGAAGGCGATCCGCGGCGGCGAGGCCAGCATCAGGTTCTCGCGCCGGGCGTGCTCCAGCAGGTAGGCGCACAGCTCTTCGATCAGCTCCCCCTCGACCCCTTCATACAGTTCCCTGTCCTCCGGCGAGAGCCATACGGAGTACTCGTTGGGCGCGTACACGCGCGAAACGGAGACAGTGCGGTGCTCGTCCATCTCGCGCGCCAGCCTGTGCGCCAGTTCCATTGGGCGCACCTCCGAGCGAAACAGACGCCCGAACGTACCCTCTACGAGGTTGGCGAGCATTGTCTCTAGTGCCCTCAAGGGATTCATGGAAGCAGTCCGAGGGAGGCCACGCCGCACCGCTGGCGGCGGGTCCCCCTTGGTCATGCTAGTCAGACAGGCCCGCGTAATGCACGGGCCACCACCGCGAGGGCGCCGCCGAGCAGTGCACCGAGCAGCGCGCCGCGGGGCGCGAGGTTCCCCAAGCCGTGCGGCAGGCCACGCTCCAGCAGCGGCAGAGCGGCGAGCAGGGCGGCCGTCCAGACCGTCGCGGCCACCACGTCGAGGGCCGCGTTGCGCCCGCGCACAAGCCACGGCAAGAGCACCGCAGCGGTCGCCCACAGCACCACCCCCAGCAGTACCCCCACGCTGAGCATCGGGACCAGGACGTGTTGCGCAGTGGCGCTCAGCGAGCCCTCCCAGAGCGCGTGCGCCCCTGGCGTGGAGGCCCAGGCGCCCGGCAGGCCGAGCCACAGGCGCCGGCCCAGCAGCGGTTCGGCCAGACACAGCCACCAGTACCCCAGGGCTCCCAGCGCCGCGCGGGCGACCCAGCTCCTGGCCTGGCCGGCCATGGCGGGGAATGTGCCGGCGAGCCCCACGATCCCCAGCGCCGGCGCCGCCGCGGCGGCGAGCACCTGCGGGGGCAGGCGGGGTGCGATCAGCAGCGGCAGGGCGGCGGCCGTCGCCAGCAGCGCCACCCCTGGACGCCCGGCGGCGGCCTGCCAGATCGCCACCACCGCGATCGCCACCGCCCACACCGCGCGCGGGACCTGCAGGCGACGGGCTGGGTGCTCGTCGCCTGCGAGTGGAGCCTGAGGATGGAGCGCGCTATCAGGATGGCGTGCACCGTCAGGATGCGAATGGGAAAGACGGGGACGATCGATCTCGCGCCCACGAATGGGCGAACGCCGTGGACGCAGAGCGGTGGGTCGCAGAGCGGTGCGAGGCGTATCGTCACGGCCGTCAGAGCGGCGCGGAGCACGCTCGGCGAGAGCGTCCTCCAGCGCTCCTTCCAGCGCCCCGCGCAGCTCGGGCAGCGTCCCGCGCTGCGCGGGCACCGGCGCCAGAGCGCCGTCCAGCGCCCATGTCAATTCGCGCGGCAGCTCGCCACGGTAGCGCTCCAGCGGCGTGAGCGGCGTGCCGATCCGCCGCGCGGTGGCCGCCGGCGTGGCGCCCCTCACCGGGTTGACCCCGCACAGCGCCTCGTAGAGGACCAGCGCCAGCGAGTACAGGTCCCCCTGCGCGGTCGCCTCACGTCCCTCGCTCTGCTCGGGGGCCATGTAGGCGAGCGTGCCCAGCACGTCCCCCGTGCGCGTCAAGACGTCCTCGCCGGCCAGGCGCGCGCCGCCGAAGTCGGTCAGCTTGGCCACTCCTACGCCGCGGTCCAGTGGGTCGTGGGGGATCAGGATGTTCTGCGGCTTGACGTCGCGGTGGATCACCCCGCGCGCGTGGGCATGCTCCAGCGCGCCGCTCAGCGCCACGCCGATCCGCAGCACCTCCTCGTCGCACAGGGCCTCCTCGGCGATCAGCCTCCCCAGCGTGTCTCCCTGCACCAGCTCGGAGATCAGATAGAACGCCTCCCCCTCGGTGCGCGCTTCGTACAGGGCGACGATCGCCGGGTGCGAAAGCCGTGCCGTGGCCTGCGCCTCGCGCGCTGCGCGCTCGGCGATCGAGTCCTCGTCATCGGAGGGCAGGAAGATGCGCTTGAGCGCCACATCGCGGTGCAGGCGCTCGTCGTAGGCGCTCCACACCACCCCGAACCCACCCGCTCCCAGGCGCTCGCGCAAGCGGTAGCGCCCGAGGACAAGGGTCTCGCCGCGGGCGAGCACGAGGGTGTCGAGCGAGTCCACCGGGCTTCTGCTTTCGCCACCCGCCCACCGGCCCCCTGCCCGGGACAGGCAGGAAAAGCCGGTGCGAGCGAGAAGTTGCAGACTTCAGGGAGGTGGCCGCCGGTCATACTGGTGTACTCCTCGAGATTAATACGCCCTCCAAGGAGCCTTTTGTCGTTTTTCGACGATGACGAGGACGAGGCCCCTCGGCCGTCGCCCAGAGCGCCCCGCACCACCGCCGCGCCGCGCCCCAGCCCGCGCCGCCCGCAGCACAGCGGCGGCAGTGGCGGCGGCGGCAGTGGCTCGATCGACCGGCACACGCTGCTCGTGCGCCGGCGCATCGCCGTGGGCGTGGGGGTGGTGCTGCTGATCGTTGTCGTGCTGCTCGTCAACGGCTGCCTGAAGAGCGGCAGGGAATCGGCGCTCAAGAGCTACAACCAGAGCGTCGGGCAGATCATCGGCGAATCCGAACAGCAGGTCTCCCATCCGCTCTTTGCGGCGCTCTCCAGCGCCTCCAGCAAGACTCCGCTGCAGGTCGCGACCGCGATCGGCCCGTTGATCGACGAAGCCAAGAGTCAGGTCTCGCGCGCGAAGGGCCTGAGCGTGCCGGGAGAAATGAACTCGGCGCAGGGCGACCTGTTGCTGGTGCTCGACCTGCGTGTCGAAGGCGTCGAAAAGGTGTCCAAAAAGGTGCCCACGGCGCTGGGCAGCCAGAGCAAGCAGGCCAGCACCGAAATCGCCGGCGACATGGAGAGCTTCCTGGCCTCCGACGTGGTCTACTCCCAGCGCGTCGCACCGTTGATCCAGCAGACCCTCACAGGCGCCGGCATCACCGAACAGACCCTCACGACCAGCAACTTCCTGCCCAACATCGGCTGGCTGGAACCCGCCACGGTGATGGCGCGCCTGTCAGGCGGCAAGAGCTCCAGCTCCAGCAACGGCCCGCTCGCCCCCGGCACCCACGGCAGCGCCCTCATCGGCGTCAGCGTCGGCTCCACCACGCTGCAGCCCGCCCCGACGGTGAACCACGTCAGCGGCGGCGCCAACCCGACCTTCACGGTGATGGTCGAAGACAGCGGCTCCAACTCCGAGACCAACGTCAAGGTCGAAGTCACCGTCACCAGCGGCGGCAAGCAGACCAAGGGCTCCCACACGATCAACAAGACCGAACCGGGCACCACCGTGCCCGTGGACATCCCCCTGGAAGGCGTCACGCTGAACGTCGCCTCCAGCGTCGCCGTCAACATCCAGCCGGTCCCGGGCGAGACCAACGTCGAAAACAACAAGGGCACCTACAACGTCGTGTTTGAATAGCCCAGGGGGTTATGAAATAGAGAGGGGCCCGACCGAAGCCGGGAGACACGCGCCTGTGGCGTCCCCGTTTCGGCCAGCCGGCCTGCCTGCCTGCCTGTGCCCTTTGGGTGTGCCCTTCGGGTGTGCCCGCAAACGGGTGCGCCACCCTCTAAGTTGTCCCGGTGGTGGCCACCTCGCTGAGCGAACCCCAGGGGATCGTCGCCCTCGCGGCTGCGGCGGTGGCCGTGGTGGCGCTGCTCGGCTGCCTGGCGCTGGCACTCAGCCTGCGTCGCCTGCGCAGCGCCCAGCGCCTGGTCCTGGGGGAGTCCGAGCGCGATGTGATCGCCCACGCGGTCGATCTGCAGGATGCCTTTGGCGGCCTGCGCGAGTACGTGATGGGGGTTGCGGAAGGACTGGATGAACGCCTGGAATCCGCCGAGCTGGCACTGCACGGCGCGATCGCGCACCGCGCGCTGGTGCGCTATGACGCCTACAACGAGCTCTCCGGGCGCCAGTCCGTGTCGATCGCGCTGCTCGACAGCTCGCGTTCGGGGATCGTGCTCTCCTGCATCCACCACCGCGACCAGGCGCGCGTGTACGCCAAGCAGGTGCACCACGGCCAGGGCGAGCTGGAGCTCTCGCCCGAGGAGGCCGAGGCGGTGCAGCTGGCGCTCTCCACGCCAGCGCCCAGCGGCGCGCGCGAGTCCGCTCTCTGAGATGCCTCCGCGTGTCGGCTACCTGGGGCCGGCTGGCACCTTCACTGAGGAGGCGCTGCTCACCAGCGCCACGCCCGGCTCCGTCGAGCCTGTGGCGCTGGGGAGCATCTATGAGACGGTCAGCGCGCTGCGCGAGGGTGCCGTCAAGTGGGCGCTCGTGCCGATCGAGAACTCGCTCGACGGCTCGGTGACGGTCACCCTGGACCTGCTCGCCGGAGACCTCGAGCCTGCTCTTGAGATCGTCGGCGAAGCACTGCTCGGCGTCAGGCACTCGCTGATCGCGAAGGAGGAGATCGAGCTTGGGGAGATCGATACGGTGCTCTCCCATCCGCAGGTGCCGGGCCAGTGCACCCGCTTCCTGCGCACAGAACTCCCCCACGCGCAGGTGCTGCCGGCCAGCTCGACGGCCGAGGCCGTACGGCTGGTGGCCGGCGGCGAGGGGAGCCGGACGGCGGCTCTGGGCACACGCCTTGCGGCCGACATCTACGGCGCTGTGGTGTTGCGCGAGGACGTCCAGGACCGCGGCGACAACGCCACGCGCTTTGTGTGGTTGGCGCGCGCCGGGGAGCACACCGTAGGGCCCCCGCTGCGCGAGCGCCCCGCGGGTGAAACCGCTGCAGGCACGACCGTCAGCGACGGGGTCCCCACGGCCGCGCAAGGCGATGGTGGAGGTGCAGGCGCTCACCACGGCGGATGCAAGACGTCGCTCGTCTTCTGGGGCGCCGGCGCGGACAGTCCGGGTTGGCTGGTGCGCTGCCTTGACGAGTTCGCGCGCCGCGAGATCAACCTGACCAAGATCGAGTCGCGCCCGATGCGCGAGCGGCTGGGCCACTACATGTTCTTCGTGGACCTCCAGGGAAGCATGGGCGAGGAGCCGGTGGCGAGCGCCGTGGCGGGGCTGCGCGCCTTCTGCCAGGAGGTGCGCGTGCTCGGCTCCTTCCCAGTGGCTTGACGCACATCACTGCCCGGACGGCGAGACACGTCACTGCCCGGGTGGCTTGAGCCGAGTTTCCGCCTCGCTACACTCCGGCTGCGATGGAAGCCACAGTTCCACCAGCTCCAGTGGGGTCCGCGCCGCTCTCCGAGCACCAGCGGCGCGGGCGTGAAGGTGGCCGGGTGCTCGTCCTCAACGCGACCTTCGCTCCGATCAACGTCTGCACCGTGCGCCGCGCCGTGGTGCTGCTGCTCAAGGAGAAGGCCGAGCTGGTGGAGCGGGGCGGCTGGGAGCTGCACTCCGAGCACGCCACGGTGGCGCGCCCGGTGGTGATCCGTCTGGTCAGCTACGTCCACGTGCCGCGCGACGCCCACCGGCGCAAGATCACGCGCCGCGCGGTGTTCGCGCGCGACGGCTGGACCTGCCAGTACTGCGGCTCGCGCTCGAACCTGACGATGGACCACGTGATCCCGCGCTCCAAGGGCGGCTCCTCAAGCTGGGAGAACATCGTCGCCTCCTGCGCCCCCTGCAACCGCCGCAAGGGCGACCGGCTGCCGCGCCAGGCCGGAATGCACCCGCGGCGGGCGCCGCGCACTCCGCGCGCGGAGATCTTCATCCACGTGGCGTCGCCGACGATCCCCGCGGCGTGGCGGCAGTACCTGCCCGCGGCAGCCTGAGACCTCATCGAGAGCTGATCGTCGGCCGCTGCGACGCGGCGTGGCGTGGCGGCGCGGGGCATCCCGCTGAAACGACGAAGGCGGACAGGCGAGGCCGGCGAGGCTTAAAACGGCGAGGGGCACCGTTCGACTAGACATTCGGCGCCCCTCGCGTTGCTGCTCTGACTGGAAAAGACCGAGACTCTCTTGTGCTGCCGGAGGGACCATTTCCGGCGATCGTCTCGGGGTGTCCCGGGTTGGATTCCGCTAAGCGGTCCAGCCTGCCCGACCTAGCGGCCGGTCACCTCCAGGGTCCCACAAGAACTGTCACTCAACGTTTGGACCACCTCCTTTCTCTGGTCCAGCCAGAGTAGCGGACGGAGGTGACGTTCGGCAAGGGTGCTTTTCCCTCACTCCTCGTCCGCGGCGTCAGCCACGCCGTTGACGGCCGCGATGTCTCCGATTCCGTCCTCGACGACCGGAGCGGCTGTGTCCTCGGCGCCCTCCACGACCAGTGCGATCGCGCTGACGACGTCCTCGTCCTTGAGGTTCATCACGCGCACTCCCTGCGAGGCGCGCCCGTAGCGGTTGATGCCGCGCACTGACGTGCGCTGGACCATGCCGCCGCTGGAGATGAACAGCAGCTCCTCGTGCTCGCGCACCACCAGCGCGCCTGCCAGCCCGCCCTTGCGGTCGGTCAGCGTGATCGTCTTGACGCCCATCGCGCCGCGCTTGGTCTTGCGGTACTCCGCCACCGAGGTGCGCTTGCCGTAGCCGTTCTCGGTGACCACCAGCAGGTCCTGGTCGTCGCGGGCGACGTCCATCGCCAGCACCTTGTTGCCCTTCGAAGATACGTTCATGCCGCGCACCCCGGCCGTGTCTCGGCCCATTGCGCGCACGTCGCCCTCCCCGAAGCGCACCGCGTTGCCGTCGTGGGAGACCATCAGGATTTCGTCCTCGCCGCTGGTGCGCCTGGCCGCGACCAGCTCGTCGTCGTCGTTGATCTTGATCGCGATGATCCCGTCGGCTTTGATCGGCGTGTTGTAGGCCAGGAACTCGGTCTTCTTGACCATCCCCTTGCGCGTGGCGAAGATCAGGTACCTGCCCTCGGTGAAGTCGCGCGTGGAGAGCACCGACTGCACCCGCTCGCCCTCGCGCAGCGGCAGGATGTTGACCAGCGCGCGGCCTTTGGCGGTGCGCTGGGCCTCGGGCAGCTCATACACCTTGGAGCGGTAGATCTTGCCGCGGTTGGTGATGAACAGCAGGTAGTCGTGCGTCGAGCAGATGAACAGGTGCTCGATGAAGTCGCCGTCCTTCATGTCCATCCCCGTGATCCCGCGCCCGCCCCGGTGCTGCTGGCGATAGGTCGCCAAGGGCAGCGACTTGATGTAGCCGGTATGGGTGATGGTGATCACCATCTGCTGGTCGGCGATCAGATCCTCGATGTCGATCTCGTCCTCGGAGTGCGTGATCTCCGTGCGCCGCTCGTCGCCGAAGCGCTCGCGGATCTCCGCCAGCTCCTCCTTGATCACGGCCAGCACGCGGCTTTCGTCGCCGAGGATGCTGCGCAGCTCGGCGATCCGCTCGGTCACGTCGGCGTGCTCCTGCTTGATCCCGTCGGCCTCCAGCGCCGTCAGCTGGGAGAGACGCAGGTCGAGAATCGCCGTGGCCTGGATGTGGCTGAGCGCAAAGCGCTCCACCAGCTGCTCGCGCGCTGCGTCGCGGTCGCGCGAGGCGCGGATCAGCTCGATGATCGCGTCGAGGTTGTCGAGTGCGATCAGCAGCCCCTCGAGGATGTGCGCGCGCGCCTCCTTCTCGGAGAGCTCGTGCTTGGTGCGCCTGACGATCACCTCGCGCTGGTGCGCGACGTAGTTGTGGATCACCGAGCGCAGGTTCAGCGTGCGCGGAACGTTGTCCACCAGCGCCACCATGTTCACGCCGAACGTAGACTGCATCGAGGTGTGCTTGTAGAGCTTGTTGAGCACCACCTTGGGGATCGCATCGCGCTTGAGCTCGATCACCAGGCGCATCCCGCGCTTGTCGGACTCGTCGCGCAGGTCGGAGATCTCGGCGATCTTCTTCTCGTGCACGAGGTCGGCGATCTTCTGGATCAGCCCACCCTCGCCGCCCTTCTTGACCATGAACGGCAGCTCGGTGACGACGATCGCCTCCTTGCCCTGTTTCAACGGCTCGACGTGCGCACGGGCCTGCACGCGCACGCGCCCCCGCCCGGTCTCGTACGCGTCCCTGATGCCAGCGCGGCCGAGGATGATCCCGCCGGTGGGGAAGTCCGGCCCCTTGACGTGCCTCATCAGCCCCTCGACCTCGATATCGGGGTCATCGATGTAGGCGACGGTCGCGTCGATCGTCTCGCGCAGGTTGTGCGGCGGGATGTTCGTCGCCATCCCCACCGCGATCCCCGAGCTGCCGTTGACGAGCAGGTTGGGGAAGCGCGCGGGGAGCACCAGCGGTTCCTGGCGCGAGCCGTCGTAGTTGGGCACGAAGTCGACCGTGTCCATGTCAAGGTCGCGCAGCATCTCGGTGGCGATCCGCGCCAGCCTTGCCTCGGTGTAGCGCATAGCGGCTGCCGGATCGTCGTCAATCGAGCCGAAGTTGCCCTGTCCGTCGACCAGCTCGTTGCGCATCGAGAACTCCTGCGCCATGCGCACGAGCGTGTCGTAGATCGCCGAGTCGCCGTGGGGGTGATAGTTGCCCATCACCTCGCCGACGATCTTGGCGCACTTGGCGTAGGAGCGGGTGGGGCCGAGGCCCAGCTCGTTCATCGCGTACAGCACGCGGCGGTGCACCGGCTTCAGCCCGTCGCGCACATCGGGCAGCGCGCGGCCGACGATCACCGACATCGCGTAGTCGAGATACGCGGTGCGCATCTCCTCCTCTAGCGCGCGGGGCTCCACATTGCCGCCGCCGATCACATCAGTCGAGGCCATTGTTCACCCCCTACACATCCAGATTCACGACGGTTCTGGCGTTGTCCTCAATGAATGCCCTTCTAGGCTCCACCTGATCCCCCATCAGCATCGAGAAGGTGCGGTCCGCCGCGGCAGCGTCCTCCAACGTCACCTGCGCCAGGGTGCGCGAGGCGGGGTCCATCGTGGTGGTGCCCAGCTGCTCCGCGTTCATCTCGCCCAGCCCCTTGAAGCGCTGCAGCTTGACGCCCTTCTGCACCACGCTCATCACCGACTGGCGCAGCGCCTCGAAGGAGGGGGCGGTGTCGCGCGCGTCGCCTAGGCGCACCTCGAAGGCGGGGGTGCCGGCCAGCTCGATCAGCTGCTTGTGCACCGCGGCCAGCTGGCGGTACTCCTGGGACTCGAACAGCGTGCGCTTGATGCGGTGGGTGCGCGCGAAACCGGTGCTGTTCTCCATCGCCTTCACGCGCAGCTCCAACGGGTCCAGCTCCTCCCTCAGTTCGGTGGCGTGCGTCTCGCCCGCAGTGCCCGTGCGCGAAAGCAGCTCGACGGCAGCCTCGGCGCTCATCACCTGCTCGTCCAGCAGCGAGGACTCCTCCAGGAACTGCACCATCTCGTGGCCGTGGGCGGCGCGCAGCGAGGAGGCCCACCCTTCGTACTGCTTGAGCAGCCGCGTGAAGCGCTGCCAGCGGTTCTCCGTCAGCTTGAACTGCGTGCCGTGGCGGTCGAACACGGTTAGCTTCTCCCACTTATCGGAGAGGAGGATCTCCTCGAGCTCTGACTCCCGCTCGATGTAGCGCTCGCGCGAGCCCTGCTTGAGCTTGTACAGGGGCGGCTTGGCGATGTACACGTAGCCGGCCTTGATCAGCTCTTCCATCTCGCGGAACAGCAGCGTCAACACAAGCGTGCGGATGTGCGCGCCGTCCACGTCGGCGTCGGTCATCAGCACCACCTTGTGGTAGCGCGCGTTCTCGATGTTGAACTCATCGCGCACGCCCGTGCCGATCGCCGTGATCAGCGCCTGCACCTCGGTGTTCTGCAGCACCTTGTCGATGCGCGACTTCTCGACGTTGAGGATCTTGCCGCGCAGCGGCAGCACCGCCTGGGTGTTGCGGTCGCGGCCCTGCTTGGCCGAGCCCCCCGCGGAGTCGCCCTCGACCACGAACAGCTCGGCCAGCGAGGGGTCCTTGACCGAGCAGTCGGCCAGCTTGCCGGGCAGCGTGGAGTTCTCCAGCGCCGACTTGCGCCGCGTCAGGTCGCGTGCCTTGCGCGCCGCCTCGCGGGCGCGCTGGGCCTGCACCGACTTCATGATCACCGCGCGCGCCTCGGAGGGGTTCTCCTCCAGGAACTCGCCCAGCCCGGTGTTGACGATCGACTCCACGAAGCCCGCCACGCCGGGGTTGCCGAGCTTGGTCTTCGTCTGCCCCTCGAACTGGGGGTCGCGCAGCTTGACCGAGATGACGGCGGTCAGCCCCTCACGCACGTCCTCGCCGGTGAGGTTGTCCTCCTTCTCCTTGAGCAGGCCCTTGTCACGGGCGTACTTGTTCAAGGTGCGCGTCAGCGCCGAGCGAAAGCCCGACATGTGCGAGCCGCCCTCGCGGGTGTTGATGTTGTTGGCGAAGGAGTGGATCGACTCCTGGTAGGAGGAGTTCCACTGCATCGCCACCTCCGCGGCGCCCTCCTCGCTCTCGCCGGCGAAGAACACGACCTTGCGGTGCACGGTGTCCTTGTTCTCGTTCAGGTAGGCCACGAAGTCCTCGATGCCGCCCTCGTACTGGAACTCGGCGGAGTGGCCCTCGGCGCGCTCGTCGACGATCGAGATCTTCAGGCCGCGCGTGAGGAAGGCGGTCTCGCGCAGGCGCTCCTCCAGCGTGTGGAAGTCGAAGTCCAGCGACTCGAAGATGTCGGCGTCGGCGAGGAATGTGATGGTCGTGCCCGTGGGGGCGTCCTTGGTCAGCTTCTTGCCGCGCTGCAGCTCGCCCTGGGGGGCGCCGCGCGAGTACTCCTGCGACCACTCATAGCCATCGCGGTGGATCTCCACGCGCAGCGCTTCGGAGAGCGCGTTGACGACCGACACGCCGACGCCGTGCAGCCCGCCGGAGACCTTGTAGCCACCGCCGTCGCCGAACTTGCCGCCGGAGTGCAGCACGGTCAGCACCACCTCGACGGCGGGGCGGCCCTCTTTCTCGTGCATCGCGACGGGGATGCCGCGGCCGTTATCCACGACGGTGACGGAGTTGTCGGGGTGGATCGTGACGGCGACCTCAGTGCAGTATCCCGCCAGCGCCTCGTCCACGGAGTTGTCCACAACCTCGTACACAAGGTGATGCAGACCCATCACGCCGGTCGAGCCGATGTACATGCCCGGGCGCTTGCGCACCGCCTCCAGGCCCTCCAGCACGGTGATGTCCTGCGCGTCGTAGCCGGCGGCTACGCCGGCCGAGGTGTTGGCCACGCCATCCCTCTCAGCGCGAGAGCTCGCGTGTTTGTTCGGGCTCGGGCTCTGCGGGCTCGGGCTTTGCTCACCTGTGGCCAATGATCCTCCGATGACGTGAGAACGCCCCGGTTCCCGGTGCAAAGACCGCGGGCCGGGGCGGGTGCGTTTGTGTAGGAGATGATAGCACAGTAAGGGGTTCCAGCGAGCGGTACGAGGCGGCGAATCGCCTGCAAACAAGCCAAAAAATGGCCTCCTCGGGGGCCAGCAGGGTCATCCTGTCCGGCAGCGCAGCTCGCGGACCACCTCCTCGCCAAGGACCGCGTTGAGACGAGCGAGGAGATCCACTGCCATAAGGCTGAGCTCCTGCGCCCACACAGCCGCGGTACAGGTCACCGTGAGCACGCCGGAGCGCTCGGCGGTGGGGCGCGCGGCCTCGGCGACGGCCTGCCCCGCGGCCTCTGCCCACGCCCCTTGAACACGCGCCAGCGGGGTGGCAGGCGCGATCGTGGCAGTAAGGCCCTCCATCGCCATGGCGAGGGGGCGAGGGGCTGCCCGTCTCATGCTGCCAGCGCCTCCTGCAGCACGGCGCCCGGGGAGATGCGCAGGCGCGTCGTGCGTGCATCGCCCGCGGCAGGGACGTGGGCCAGGTCGGTGGTGGCGATCACGCTCTGCCCGCCGTCCGCCAGCTCACCGCACAGCAGCTCGCGCCGGTGGGAGTCCAGCTCGCTCATCACGTCGTCGAGCAGCATCAGCGGGGTCTCGCCGCGCTGCTCGGCCAGCACCGCGCGCTCGGCCAGCAGCAGCGCCAGCAGCGTCAAGCGCTGCTCGCCCTGGGAGCCGTAGGTGCGCAGCTCGCGCCCGTCGCGCCGGAAGGCCAGCTCGTCGCGGTGGGGCCCGTGCGCGCTGAAGCCGCGCTCCAGCTCGCCCGGCAGGCGCTCGCGCAGCTCAGCGGCGAACTCCTCCGGGTCCTTGGCGTGCGAGCGGGGACGGTACTCCAGGGAAGCCTCCCCCTCCAGGCCCAGCTGCGCGGCGCGCTCGGCGAACGGGCCGGCGAGCAGATCCACAGCGGTTGCGCGGTCATCGCGCAGCGCCACAGCGTGAATCGCCACCTCGTGGTCCCAGCTGGGCAGCGTCTCCCGTGAGGCCCGCCCGCCGCGGATCGCCGCGAGCAGCGCGTTGCGCTGCGCCAGCGCGCGGGCATAGGCACGGCGGGTGGCGGTGCGCAGGGGCCAGACCGCCGCCACAAACCGGTCGACGTGGGCGCGGCGCGGTGCCGGGCCGCCCTTCAGCAGCTCCAGGCGATCGGGCACAAAGACGCTCACCAGCGGGCGCGTCTGCACATCGACCATGCGCTCGACGCCTGCCCCATCGGCGCGCATCCGTTTCACGGGTCGCTCGCTGTCGGGGAAGACCCCGTAGCCCACGCTCAGCTCGTGCTCCTGCGACCCCTCGACGGCGCGCACCACCACGCGGGTGGCCTGCGCGCCGAAGCGCACCACCTCGCGCTCGTTGCGCGTGCGCAGCGCGTACCCGGTGCAGCCGAAGAACAGCGCCTCCAGCAGGTTGGACTTGCCGGCCCCGTTGGGTCCGTGCACCACCGTCAGCCCCTCGCCCAGGTGCGCCTCCGCGCGCGCGTAGGTGCGGAAGTCGCGCAGCTGGACGCTCAACACCCTCACACGTTCAGGCGAATCGGCATGATGAGATACACAAAGTCCCCGCTCTCCGGCGACTCGATCAATCCCGGGCGCAGCGGGCTGATCAGCTTCAGCACCAACTCGTCGCTCTCCACGCTCTCCAGCCCGTCGCGCAGGAACTCGGGGTTGAAGCCGATCTCAAACGGCTCGCCGTGGAAGGGCGCCGGGATCGTCTCGCTGGCCTCGCCCACGTCCGGGGTCTGAGCGGAGACCGTCAGCTCGCCCTCGCTGAAGCCCAGGCGCAGCGGGGTGTTCTTCTGGGCCATGAGGCTGATGCGGCGCACCACCTCGGTCAGCTCGGCTGTGGCCAGGCGCAGCTCGTGCTCCACCGACTCGGGCAGCAGCTGGCGATAGTTGGGGAACTGCCCGTCCAGCAAGCGCGAGGAGAGGGTGATGCCGTCCAGTTGGAAGATCACCTGGTTCTGGCCCACGCTGACCGACAACGTGGTGTTCTCCACCTGCTGGGCGATGCGCACCAGCTCCTGCAGGGCGCGGGCGGGAACGTTTGCCTCAAGCGTCCCCTCCAGTGGGGACTCGAGCTTGGTCTGCTTGACGCTGAGGCGGTACGAGTCGGTAGCCACCATGCGCAGCTCCTGCTCGGCGGCGGCCATCAGGATGCCGGTGAGGATCGGGCGAGTCTCGTCCTTGGAAGCCGAGCGGGCGACCCGCGAGACTGTCTGCACGAAGGCCTCGGCCGGCAGGACCACCCGGTTCTCGGGGGACGCTGTGGGTAGCGCCGGAAAATCCTCCACGCGCAGCGTGCGCAGATGGAAGGTGGCGGGCCCGGAGATCAGCTCGACGTCCTGCTCAGCTGTACGCAACTCGAGACTCACGCGCTCGTGGGGGAGCGCGCGGGCAACGTCCAGCAGCAGGCGCGCGGGGAGCACCACCTCACCGGGGCGTTCAGCATCGGCTTGCAGCGGGACGCAGAGGCCCACGTCCATGTCTGTCGCCAACAGTTGGGTGCCCTCCTCAGCGACGGCCAGCTTCACGCCGGAGAGAGCCTGCACGGCGGTGCGCGTGGAAGCCACCCGTGTAACGGTTTGCAGTTGAGTCAGCAGTTCAGCGGTGGGGAGAGAGATCTTCACGGTGTCTGTGCCTTGATGGAGGGTGTTGGTTCAGTAGAGCCTGTGGGTATGTGAGTTGGCAGACGTGAAGCCGGTGGACAGGCGTGGAGCTGTGGATGGGATGTGAGCTGAACCGAGGAAGTGTCTCAGGTGCCTCGGTCATGTCGCACTGTTCCCCAAGCGGCTGCGCAGCTTCTGCACAGCCTCGCGTGTCGAAGCGTCGGTCAAGAGACGCGCGTCGGTGCGCCGCCAGGCGTGGAGCACCGTGGTGTGGTCGCGCCCCCCGAAACGCCTGCCGATAGCTGGCAGAGACTCGGAGGTGAGCTCTCTCGCCAGGTACATGGCCAGCTGGCGGGGCTGAGCGACTCTGGCCACCCTGGTGCTCGACAGTAGTTCCTCCGCAGAAACCCCAAACTGCTCGCATGCCGCCAGTTGAATGTCGGCGATCGAGTGTGCCACCTGCGCAGTGGTGGGGTAGAGCCCGTGCAAAACCTCCTCGGCCAGCTCGCTGGTCAGAGGGCGGCCTGTCAGCGAGCTGAAGGCCACGATGCGGATCAGCGCCCCTTCGATCGCGCGTACGTTGAGGGTCACGCGCTGGGCGATGGTGTCCAACACAAGGTCGTCGGCGAGCTTCACGCCGTCGTGGTGGGCGCGTTTGCGCAGGATCGTCAGGCGGGTGGCGAGGTCGGGCGGGCGGATGTCGGCGACAAGACCGGCCTCGAAGCGCTCGCGCAGGCGGTCCTCGAGGGCCTGCAGGTCCCGAGGCGGGCGGTCTGAGCTCAGCACCACCTGGCTACCGGCGTCGTGCAGCCAGTTGAAGGTGTGGAAGAACTCCTCCTCGGTCTTGGTCTTGCGCTCCAGGAACTGCACGTCATCGACCAGCAGGACGTCCACGCGGCGGAAGCGGGCCTTGAAGTCCTCGAGGTCCCCCGCGCCGAGCGCCCGTACGAACTCGTTGGTGAAGGCCTCGCCGGTGCTCGTGCGCACCACCAGCTCAGGGCTGTGGTTGGCCAGCAGCGTGGCGATCGCGCGCAGCAGGTGGGTCTTACCCACGCCCGGCGGGCCGCAGATGAACAGCGGGTTGTATGCCTGGGCTGGCATCTCGGCGACCGTCAGCGCGGCAGCGTGGGCCAGGCGGTTGCAGTCGCCGATCACGAACTGCTCGAAGGTGAGCTTGGGGTTACCCAGCAGCTGGCTCTCGCCCGCCGGGGTCCTGTCCTCAGCCGCTGTGGCTCCGCTGGCCCTCGCGCTGGCCCGTCCGCTGCTGTGGACGCCGACCCCTCGCTGGTTCTCGCGGGAGCGTGCGCCGCGTGAGGAGCCGTTTGCGCTCCGGGCTCCCTGTGCCCACCTCGCGCCCTCACCATCACGCCCGTCCTCGCCCGCAGCCGCAGGGCGCTCGCCCACGTCCACCACCGTGTCGGGGCCCACCACGGCAGCGGCACACGTCTGCAGCAGTCGTCCAAAGCGCTCGCGCACCCAGCCCCGCGCGTGCGGCGGGGCGTCGATGAACAGCCGCCCCTCGTCCAGTTCGCGGGCCCGCAGCGGCTCCAGCCAGATGCGATAGGTGGGCTCGTCCACCGCCGCGGCCAGCTCTGCCTGCACCTGGCTCCAGATGTGCTTCAGCTCGTCGCTCACGGCAGCGTTGACCCGCCCCTCCCGGGAGAAAAATGGACCGATTTGAATAGGAGCCCCGCCCGCCGCGCGGCAGACCCGGCGCGAGCGAATATATCCAAAGGCCACCCGTGCTCGCCCCGCGCGTGCCCGCAATTGGCGGGAAAAGCCTCCGCCGCACTCTCTGTGGGCCAGGCGCGGCCCGGCGACGCGACACGGGTATACTGGAGCACTCGGAGACCCCTGCCACGGCAGTGGCGAGGTGTCCTCGGCACCAGAGACGGCCCCCCACGACGCGGCCCATCTGGTGCCGGCTCTGCCGGCACCCATCCCATCTCTTTTTTCAAACGATGAAGCGCACCTACCAGCCCAAGAAGCGCAAGCGCGCCCGTACACACGGGTTTCGCGCGAGGATGAGCACCCGTGCGGGGCGGCTCACGCTCAAGCGCCGGCGCGACAAAGGCCGCAGGCGCCTGTCCGCTTGACAGACAAAGGACCCACCCGCCGATGAAGCCGCGATCCCCTCGCCGCGGTCGTCTTTCGCGTAGCGCCGAGTTCGAGCGCGTGTACCGCCAGGGGCGCTCCTCGGCCAACCGGCATCTGGTGTTGTACGCATTTCCCAACCCCGCGGTGCAGCGTCCGCGGCTGGGGCTGTCGGTGTCGCGCAAGGTGGGCGGCGCCGTCGAGCGCAACCGCGTCAAGCGCCTGCTGCGCGAATCCTTCGACGCGCAGGACGGTCTCAGCGCTGGCCACGACGTGGTGGTGGTGGCGCGCCCGGAGGTCTCCGCCCTGGCCGAGCGCGAGGGGCTGGCCGGCGTCGACGCCGCGCTGGTGGAGCTGCTTGAGAAGTCGGGCCTGCGGGGGTCGGGGTGAGGCGCGCGCATCCCCGGCCCACCGACCGGCCCTCGCCCCAGTCTGCCGGGCTGCCCATGGACCGGCCTGCGCCGCGGCGCGCGCGCACACGCGCGAAGGCCCCCCTGCGCGCGCTGGCGCAGGCTCCCATCGTGCTCTACCAGCGAGTGCTCTCGCCCGCCTTCCCGCGCCGCTGCAAGTACGAGCCCACCTGCTCGCGCTATGCGGTTCAGGCGATCGGCCGCTACGGCGTGGCTCGCGGGCTGGTGCTGGCCGCCTGGCGCCTGCTGAGGTGCAACCCCTTCAGCCACGGCGGGTACGATCCCGTGCAGGCCCAGCGGCTTTTCAAGGCCACGTGAGAACCGATGCCGATCTTCGCCAACATCATCCAGGAAGCCTTCTCGCCGCTGATCTCTGTGTTCGAGTCGGTGCTGGTGTTCATCCACGAACACGCCGGCGTCAGCTGGGGCTTGGCGATCGTGGGACTGACGGTGGTGGTGCGCGCCGTGATGCTGCCGCTGACCGTCTCCCAGTTCCGCTCGATGCAGCGCATGCAGGCGCTGGCGCCCCAGATCAAGGCGCTGCAGGAGAAGTACAAGGACGACAAGCAGCGCCAGCAGCAGGAGATGATGAATTTCTACCGGGAGAACAAGGTCAACCCGTTCGCCTCCTGCCTGCCGATGGTGCTGCAGCTGCCGGTCTTCATCTCGCTGTTCTACATGCTGCGCACCGAACTGAAGCTGGACATCTGCGGGCCGGCGCTGCGCCAGCACTTCCACGTGCTCACCAACGCAGCGATCGTCGCGCACCACTCCAAGGAACTGCAGAGCATCGGCTGCAACCAGGTCGCTCCTGGGTCGGCCAAATTCCTGTTCATCCCGGACATCACCGTGCAGGCCACCGGCGCCGTGCTGGTGGTCTTGCTGCTGCTCTACATCGGCTCGCAGCTGGCCTCGACGGTGATGATGACCGCCACCGCCGACAAGAACCAGCGGCGCATGATGATGGCGCTGCCGCTCGTCTTCGTGCTGTTCATCTTCCGCTTCCCCGCCGGGCTGCTGGTGTACTGGATCACCACCAACGCCTGGACGATGGGCCAGCAGTTCTTCGTGCGCCGCGGCGTTGGACCCCCCTCGATGCCTGTCGGCAAGGGAAGCGACACGAGCGCCGCCACGGGCTCGGCCAACGGCAAGAAAGGCCTGCCCGGGCTGCCGAAGTCCGAACCCGCGCTGGCGGGCGTGGGCGCGGGAGCCGCCACCCCTCCACCCCCACCGCGCAAGAAGAAGAAGCGCTCGGGACGGCGACGATGAGCGAGCCCGAGCCCGAGCCCACCTCCACCGATCCGCTGGACCTGCTCGCCGACCTGCTGGAGGAGGTCGTCGACGGGCTGGGCCTCGACGTCGAGGTCGAGGTGGAGGAAGCCGACGGCGTGCTCACTGGATATGTCGAAGGCGACGACGTGGGCCTCTTCATCGGTCGCCGCGGGCAGACGATCGACGCCGTGCAGCACCTGGCCCAGCGCATCGTGTTCCGCGGCGGGCCCGCGACCGCCCGCGTGGTGGTGGACGCCGACGGCTACCGTGCCCGCCGCGCGCGCGTGCTGCACGAGGACGCCGACGACGCCGCCGAGGAGGCGCTGCGCACGGGGCAGCCGGTGGAGCTGGATCCGATGCCCTCCTCCGAGCGGCGCGTTGTGCACGAGCACCTGCGCGATCGCGGCGACGTGCAGACGCACTCGGAGGGCGAGGAACCGGAGCGGTATCTGGTTGTCTCACCGCTCGATGGATGAACGTTTCACGGGAAACATCGCCCTCGCAGCTCTGTGTGGGCGCTACGGGCTGAGCGAGCAGCAGCAGCATCGGTTCGCCGAGATATTGGACGAGCTGTCGAGTGATCCGTTTGCTCCGACGACGGTACGTGACCCAGACGATGCGTCGGAGGTCCACCTTGCTGATTCGCTTGTAGCGCTCGGCTTGGAGGTGGTCGGGAAGGCCACGTCGATCGCCGACCTGGGCGCCGGCGCTGGCTTCCCCGGGCTGGCGCTGGCGGTGGCGCTGCCTCGCTGCGAAGTGACGCTGGTAGAGAGCCAGGCCCGTAAGTGCGCGTTCATCGAACGGGCGGCGACGGATGTCCTGAACGCCCGCGTCGTGTGTGTGCGAGCGGAGGAGTGGCGTGACGGATTGGCGGCCAACGACGTCGTTACGGCGCGTGCACTCGCGGCCCAGTCGGTGGTGCTCGAGTACGCGGCTCCGCTGCTGCGCACGGGAGGGACGCTGGTCGATTGGCGGGGGCGGCGGAATGCCCGCGAGGAGGCTGCGGCGCTGGCCGCGGCCGGAGAGTTGGGCCTGCGCTTGGTAGAGATCCGCTGGGTGGAGCCCTACGCCGGCGCGCGCGAGCACCACCTGCACGTGTACGAAAAGACGGGTGAGACGCCACCGCGCTACCCGCGCAGGCCGGGCATCGCTCGCAAGCGCCCACTCGGTTGCTAGCGTCCCCGCCAGTGGGCACGGTCTACGCGATCACCAATCAGAAGGGCGGCGTGGGCAAGACCACGACGGCGGTCAACGTCGCGGCGTGCATCGCCGAGGCCGGGTACGAGACGCTGCTGGTGGACGTGGACCCGCAGGCCAACGCCACTGTCGGGCTGGGACTCTCACGGGCGCATGCGCCCGGGCTGTATGAGGTGCTGACGGGCGAGAGCACTCCCGATGAAGCGTTGGCGTCAACGCCCGTGCCTGGGTTGAGCATCCTGCCGGCGGGCGCGGGGCTGGCGGGGGCCAGTGTGGAGATGCCCCGGTTGGAGGGCTTTGAGGGGCACCTGCGCGAGAGCCTGGCGCCGCTGCGCGAGCGCTTTCAGTACATCCTGCTGGACTGCCCGCCCTCGCTGGGCCCGCTGACGGTGTGTGCGCTGGTGGCCGCCGACCGGGTGATCGTGCCGGTGCAGACCGAGTACTTCGCGCTGGAGGGGCTGGCGGGGCTGCTGGAGACGCTGGCGCTGATCCAGCGCGAGCTGAACCCGCGCCTTACCATCGCTGGGATGCTGTTGACGATGCACGACAGCCGCACCCGCCTGGGCCGCGACGTGGAGCGCGAAGTACGCGAGCACTTCCCCGAGTTGGTGTTCGACACGGTGATCCCCCGCAACGTGCGCCTCGGCGAGGCGCCCAGCTACGGGCTGCCCGTGACCCACCACGACCCGCACAGCGCGGGGGCGGAGGCGTACTTCGAGTTGGCCAAAGAGGTCGCGGCGCGCGGGTGATGGTGGTTCGTGTCGAGAGAGATGGGGTTCGTGCTGAAGGTGGGTCCGTGCCGGCGGGGCTTGATCCATCCGAGAGGAGCTCCATTGAGAGGCCGGACCCCGTGTTGAGAAGCGCTTTCGTGCGAGGCCAGGAATGAGCCCGCCCAAGCGCGGCATGGGCCGCGGGCTGGAGGCGATCCTGTCGGTTTCGGGCGCCACCCAGGAGCGGGCCGAGCAGGAGTTGCGCGAGGTACCTGTGGAGATGATCTCCCCCAATCCCCGCCAGCCGCGGCGGCGCTTTGACGAGGAGGCGCTGAGTGCGCTGGCGGGGTCGCTCGGGGAGCGGGGGGTGCTGCAGCCGGTGCTGGTGCGCCCCCGCCCGGGCGGGGGCTACGAGTTGGTCGCCGGCGAGCGGCGTTGGCGCGCTGCGCAGCTGGCCGGCCTGGACACCATCCCTGCGTTGGTGCGCCCCCGCGACGACGCCCTGACGCTGGAGGTGGCGCTAATCGAGAACATGGCGCGCGAGGACCTCAACCCGGTCGAGGAGGCCAACGCCTGCGTGGCGCTGGTCGAGGAGCTGGGGCTCACGCGCGAGCAGGTGGGCCTGCGCGTGGGGCGCAGCCGCGTGGCGGTCTCCAACCTGCTGCGCCTCCTGGAGCTGCCCGAGGAGGCGCTGGCGCTGATCGAGGGTGGCTCGCTCAGTGAGGGTCACGGTCGCGCATTGCTGCTGGCCAAGGACCACACCGCGCGCCGGCGCCTGGCGCGCGCCGCGGCGGGGGAGGGGTGGTCGGTGCGCGTGCTGGAAGACCGCGCGCGGCGCAGCAACGTTGGGGCCTCCGGGGCGGGAAGAAAGACTGCACGGGCGGGGCGCGCGCGCAAAGGCCAGTTGCACCCCGACCAGGAAGCCGCGGCCAGCGAGATATCCGACGCATTCTCCGCGGCCCTGGGGTCGGAGGCCCAGGCACGACCCGGGCGCGACGGGGGGTACCGGGTCGAGCTGGCGTTCGCATCGCGCGAGGAGGCGCTTGAACTGGCACGGCGCCTGCGGCTGAGCTGAGCCGAGCTTGTCTGGAAATCAGGACATAGACACACGATAGGCTGATGTCCTGGAATACGGACATTCCATTCAAACTGCTATGATGTCTGGATATGCAGACGCCAGGTACGAGGGGTGACAACGGCCAGCACGCTCCGCACGACCCGCCCGCGGCAACGCCACACTCTGACCAGCCGTTCCGGCTCTACACGGCGGCCTCGGTCGGCCCCGCAATCCGCCGCTACCGCGAAGAAGCCGCTCTGACCCAGGCCCAACTCGCCGAGATGGCCGGCCTCAACCGGACCTACCTCTCGGATCTGGAGCAGGGCAAGGAGACCGAGCAGGTGCGGCGCATCCTGCGCGTTCTGAAGCTGCTCGGCGTGCGGGCGACCCTGCAGAGGGCGGAGTGGTGAGGGCGCAGCGGTTGGCCGTCTGGCTCTACGGCCACCAGGTGGCGGTCGTGGAGCAGGAGCGAAACAACCGACTGCGCCTGTCCTACACCGAGGACGCGCTCTCCACGTACGAGGGCGGCACACCACTGCTGTCGCTGGCATTGCCACTCACGCGCGAGCGCTACCCCAACGGGGTAACACGGGCCTTTCTCGACGGACTGCTGCCCGAGGGCGAGCCCCGCAGGGCGATCGCCCAGGACCTCGACCTGCCGGCGAGTGACGTCTTCGGGCTGCTGGGGGCTCTCGGCAAGGACTGTGCCGGGGCGCTCGTCGTCCAGCCCGAGGGGGCGCCACCGCCTGGCGCGTCCACAACGCGCACCGCGGAGCCGCTCAGCACCGACGACCTCGCCCAGCTGGTCGCCAACCTCCGCAGCGCGCCCCTCGGCGTCGACCGAAACGTCCGTCTGTCGTTGGCGGGCGTCCAGGAGAAGCTGCTGCTCACGCGATTGCCGGACGGCACGTGGGGCCGGCCCGTCGCGGGCACGCCGTCGACCCACATCCTCAAGCCCGAGATCGAGCGCTTTCAGAACACCGTCGAGAACGAGGCGTTCTGCATGCGCGTGGCCACGCACCTCGGGCTCGCGACTGCGCATGTCGAGACCGCCCTGGTAGACGGGCGCCCCGTGCTGGTGGTCGAGCGGTTCGACCGCATCGTTAGCCCCGACGGGACGGTTAGGCGGGTGCACCAGGAGGACTTCTGCCAGGCCCTGGGGTTGCCGCCGGACAGGAAATACGAGCAGGACGCTGGCCCTTCGCTGGCCCGCATGGCGCGGGTGCTGCAGGACGTCGCCGACCCCGCCGCGCCCGCCACCCTGCTGCGCGCCGTCACCCTCAACGTGGCACTCGGCAACTGCGACGCCCACGGCAAGAACTTCTCGCTCATGCACACCGAGTCGGGCGCGCTGCGGCTGGCCCCGCTCTACGACCTGCTCTCGACGCGCCTGTACCCCCTCGACGACAAGCTCGCGATGTACGTGGACAGCGTGCAGAAGGCCGACCGGGTGACGGCCGAGCGGATCGTCAACGAGGCGACGCGGTGGGGCCTGGGGAGGGGCAGCGCCGAAGAGACCGTGGCGGACGCCCTCGATCGCCTGCCCGCGACCATTGCGGCAGCGGCGGGCGAAACCGAGGGACTACCCGCCGAGCTGCCTGAGCTTGTGGGCCGGCGGGTCGAGTTGATGCGCGGGTCTGCCTTGGCCCCGTCTCGCTGGCGATAAGATGGCCCCTGTTGCGAGGGCTTTGAACTCCAGGCTTTCATGGTGGCGCGACTTTGTGGCGTCCGCTTTGGGCCTGTGGAGTGCAAAAGGCTGGTCGCATCGGCACGGGCGATTAGCTCAGTTGGTTAGAGCGCTTCTCTGATAAGGAAGAGGTCCCTGGTTCGAATCCAGGATCGCCCATCGAAGGGCATCGTCGAAAACGACCACGACCAAAGGCGGGACCAAGCGCTGCTGTGCGCCACGAGTGCGTTGTAGTCGGTTCGCCGTCGAGGCGCAGTTCTAGGCGCCGGGGCTCTGGGCCGCGCTCGTAGGGACCCTACTCATGTCGGTCAGGGAAACCAGCTGACCACCCGGCCGGGGGCTGCGAACCGCGCGGGCGTAGGTGAGCAACTCGTGGGCGCTGCTCACCTCCCGTATCACGGCGATACTCGTCCGTAGGCCGATTCTCGGCGAGCGCTGCAGTGAGGCGATCGCTCGACAGCGAGCCCTCGTCGGGGTGGAAGGCGAACATGTAGGCGTTGGCATCCCCGTCCAGGCGCCCGATCCAGCTGGCCCCGGCGATGAGATTGATGTTGCCCAGCACGTCCATGAGGTGAGGGATCTGAGAGCCCTCGAAGCGGGCTACCACCAGGGTCATGCCGGGCTCCACGGCGCCATCGGCCGGACGAGCGGCTTCCTCTTCCTCCGCCCGCCGCCGCTGCTCCGCGTCCAGAAAGTAATAGCCCTTCGGCTGACCGGGCTTTGTCTGCTGGGCGTCCGTGGGCTCGAAGGAGATGGTGCCGGCCTCAGACAGGGCTTTGATCGCGGTCGACACTGTCGTCTTCGCAAAGCCCTCCGGCTGCAGGTTCTTGACCACCTGCGAGGACGCCATCCGACCTCTGAGCAACAGTTCCAGAATCCGCAAGGACAGCTCGTCGTGGGGGTATGGGTTCGCTGGATGACTGATCATGGGCCAGATTGGTACCGTTTTCGGTCCTAGTCGGGACTGCTTCCGTCCGACAGTGTCCCGATAATGGTCCCACATGCGGCCATCTGAGTCCACCGCTCTGCACTCTGCGCTAACCGCACCGCGTTCCCTCGTCAGGGCAGTGGTGTGCGGGTCATTCCGTCGCGACCTGCCACAACTGCAGGCTGACTTCGACGAGCTGCACGTTGCCGGGTGCCTGGTTCTCTCACCCCTGGAAGTCGATTTCGTGGCTGAAATCGACGGCTTTGTCCTGGGTGCGGGTGAGCTGCACGAGACCCCAAAGGCGGTGGAGGCCCGCCACATCGCCTCGCTGCAGCAGGCGGATTTCGCGTGGCTGCACGCCCCCGACGGCTACGTAGGGCCGAGCGCGGCGCTGGAGTTGGGTGTGGCGCACGCGCTGGGAATCCCGGTCTTTGCACGCACGCCACCCGCCGACATGGCGCTTCGGGACTTCGTAGAGGCGGTTGGAGGCGTGGAGCAAGCGGTGGCCCGGGCGCTGGTTCGAGGCACGCATACCCCCGCAAGGCCACTCGATGTCCTGCAGGACTACTACGGGCGTGTCGCCGCCAGCCGAGGGTACGACCATGAGAGCGCCCAGGACACGATGCTCCTGCTCACCGAGGAGATTGGAGAGTTGGCGCGTGCTGTGCGCAAGCAGATCGGGTTGAAGCGTGCTGGTGGGTACCCGACGGAGGGGGTCGCCGACGAGCTGGCCGATGTCCAGCTCTACCTGCTCCATTTGGCGAACGTCCTCGACATTCGCCTGGCGGACGCCGTGAGCGACAAGGAGCGTGTGAACGCGCAGCGCGAGACGTCCGCCCTTGCCGCATAAGGGCCCTGCACGAGGGTCTGAAGACCTAGACATCCGGCGGTGGCCACATACTGGGAGTCCATGCTCTCGGATCTCAATCGAAAAAGCGCCCCAGCCAGGTTGCTCGGGCAGGACCTGCCCTCCGGGGCTGGCTTCATAGAGCTGAGGGACCGCAAGCGCCAGCTGGAACAGCTGGCGGAGGGTCATCTGCAGGCTCTGCAGCGCTTCCACTACGGCGCCGATTCTCACAGGACTCGAACGCGGGGAAGTCAGCCTGTCGCCCTTTGCCTTGAAGCCCGTTTCCGAGCATACGGACGATCAGCGTATGAGCATCTCCAGCACGACCACCTGTGTGCGCTCGCTGCTGGCCTCCCCGGCCGTGGGGGACCGTGCTCGATTCGCGCCGATCATCGAGGCCCTGGGGCAACGCTGGACCGAGCGGAGCTTGAAGACAGGGGAGCTTGACCACAACAATCCATACACGCTCGGACAACTGCTGCCCGTGCTGCGCCGCATGTCCGCGGGCGCTCCTGCGCTGCTTCCGGATGCGATAGCTGCATTGCGGGAGGCCGCTGGCAATCCTGGCGTCAGTCTTGGCGGCTTTCCGCCGAACGGTTTCCTCACGTGGTGGGCACTGGTCGCTTTGGAGAGCTGGGGAGAGCGCGATTCGCAGCAGTGCGCACCGAGCTTGGATTGGTCGGCCGGTGAGCTCTACCGGCAGCTGAGCCTGTTCACCGCCCAGGACGACGAGGCCGATGCGTATCAGCTCGGCTACAACCTGCTCATCCAGCGCCGCTTCCGTCGCGAGACGACCAGGGATTCGGTGGTCGCCGCGGCCCTGCGCGCGCTCTTCGCTGCGCAGCTGGAGACGGGCATCTGGGAAAAGAAGGAGCCACTGTTGAACTATGGGGCCAGCGGCGACGCATATCCCTTCGCCTTCGAGCTGCTGAACGCGCTCCTGCGGGAGTTCCAGGACGCCCAGACCCTCTTGGCCGAGCACGAACCGGCACTGGATCGAGCCGTGTCGTGGGCGCAGCGCAACGCCTACCGAGTCGACGTGTCACTGTGGCGCTCGGGCAATCTGGCCGACAACAAGGAGCCCGAGTCGTGGGCCACGGCCGAGGTGTACCTCTTCCTGCAGAACTATCGAACCTATCTCGCCGGGCGAATACTCTCGCTGGTGATGCGCGAGACCGGTCGCGGTCATCCTGCCCGCAGGCCCAATCCGGGTAGCTTTACCAAGCTCTACCAACCCTCGGTCGAACTCGACGGCGCCTCGGGTGTGCTGGTCGGCGAGCTGTTGGGCGAGCGCATGCTCGCGCCCCTGCAAATCGCATCCTCCGCCGAGCAGCCCTACTCGCTGGCCCGCAACCCCCGCCGCAAGAACCTGGTTCGCTCGGGGATCTTCTTCGGGCCCCCCGGCACAGGGAAGACCACCTACGCCAAAGCGGTCGCTGGCTATCTCGGGTGGCCATTGCTGACGATCACGCCGGCGGACTTCGCGGCGGAAGGGTTGCTGCTGATCCCCACGGTTACGCGCCGTCTCTTCGACCAACTCATAGAGCTGGAGGACGTCGTCATCTTCTTCGACGAGATGGAGGAGCTGATGCGCGATCGCGACGGAGGAGGCACGTTCGAGCAGCGGTTTCTCACCACCAGCTTCCTTCCCGCGCTGCAGGATCTGCGCGACAACGCAAGGTGCGTCTACCTGGTGGCTACGAACAACGTCAAGGCCATCGATATGGCCGCGCGAGCTCCACGCCGGTTCGATTTCCAAATTCAGATTCGTCCCCCTTGCGTGGAAGAGAAGAGGCGTATGCTGAAGTGCGACTACCCTGACGCCTACAACGCTGAGACACTGGAGGAGTTCAGCCGGGTGGAGGTGCAGAAGAAGATCGAATGGGCCACTCTGCGCGAGACGGGTGACGTCTTCCAGCGGATCGTGGGGGGAGCCTCAGCACGGGACGCCCTCCAGACGTTGACCCCGGCTCTCAACGGTCAGATCGAAACACTCGTGAAGGAAGCGCAGGAACACAACTCGTTCGCTCGCGTAGCCTAAACGCCCGCTAGTCTCGGTTGCGAGGAAGCGAGGCCGAACGAGCGCGATGCCAACTGCCACCCCGTCTCGCAGCGTCGCGTTAGCGGGCCCCGCGTGCGGCGGGAAGAGCACCGTGGCGGCTTCGCTTGCAGAGCGCTTGGATGCCCGCCTCGCGACCGCAAGGACTGCGATAGCGCGAGCCGCGCACGAGGCCGGTCCCCTCGATCTTGCGCAGCTGGTTGAGCATGGTGCGCGCCTCGAGAGCGAATGTCCAGGCGAATGGCTCGCCAACGGCATCAGTGAGTTCGCCCAGGGATCGCCGGTCGTTGTCGATGCAGTGCGAACGCGCGCCCAGCTAGCAGCCCTCAAACGCTGGCGGCAGCCGCTCCTAACGGTTTTCCTGACAGCGCCAGTGGATGTGCGCCGTGAGCGATTTCGGGCTCGAGCATGTGCTGGCGAGATGAGCTTCGACGCTCTGGCAGCGACCCAGGTCGAGCGGGAGGCACAGGAATTGGGCCCGCTTTGTGACCTGGCCCTCGATAGCTCCCTGCTCTCCCCCTCTGAGATAGTCGCTTTGATCCAGGAGGCGCTTGTGCGATAGATCGTGGCTGTCGCGCAAACGGTGCGGCGTGCTGCCGTGAGGGTTGCGTCAAAGGCGGGCGGTTAGTCGGAAACGCGCCAGGCAAGCCACCTGGCCCTGCACCGGCGAGGGCCACCCAGTCATTGCCGAGCCGGCCGCGGGAGCCTACGGTGCGGAGGTGCCCGAAAGCTCCTCGTGCAGCGCTCGCGAAAGGATGCCCGCGCCGTGCGAATAGACGCGAGGAGTCTCACATCAGGGACGGAACTGCACGCGGAGGTGGCCGTGGTGGGGGCCGGCCCGGCGGGGATCGTGCTCGCCTTGGAGCTCGCCGACGCCGGCCACTCCGTGTTGTTGATCGAGAGCGGCGGAGACGCGCCAGACGCCGAGACGCAGCGCCTGGCAGACGCGGTGGGCGAGGACCCCGGGCACGCGCCGATGCGGATCGCCACGCGCCGCCAGGTGGGAGGGGCGTCGAACGTCTGGGGTGGGCGGTGTGTGCCGTTCGACCCCATCGACTTCCAGCCGCGAGAGGTCACCCAGGGCGCGCGCTGGCCGGTGGGGTACGAGGAGCTGGAGGGCTGCTTCGCGCGGGCCTGCAGGTGGTGCAGGTGCGGCGAGGCGGTGTTCGACGTGCGCAAGGCCCCGAGCCTCGCGGGGCGCTCCATCGTCCCCGGCTGGCCCGAGGGGGAGATGAGCGCCGCCTCGCTGGAGCGGTGGTCGCTGCCGACCAACTTCGCGCGCGAGTACGGCACGCGCCTGAAGAGCTCGCCGCGGCTGAGGCTGGTGAGCAACCTCACCTGCACCGAGATCGTGTGCGCGCAGGACGGGGCGAGCGTCGCCCACCTCACCGCGCGGACGGGGAACGGCAAAAGTGTGAAAGCGCGCGCCGCGCGCTACGTGCTGGCGTGTGGCGGGCTCGAGGCGACCCGCCTGCTGCTGGCCTCAGACCGGGTGCACCGGGAGGGCATCGGCAACCACTCGGGCCACCTCGGGCGGTGGTACATGGGCCACGTCGAGGCACGCATCGCGCGGGTGCACTTCAGCACATCGCCACAGGAGACCATCTACGACTACGAGCGCGGGCCCGATGGGGTGTACGTGCGGCGACGGTTCACGTTTTCCCCGCAGTGCCTGATAGAGCACGAGCTGCCAAACCTGGCGATGTGGCTGGAAAACCCGGAGATGAGCGACGCGGGGCACCGCAAAGGGGTGATGTCGCTGGTGTATCTCCTGCTGGTCTCTCCGCTCGGAGGCCACCTCGTGTCCGAGGGGATACGCGAGCACCAGATCAACGCCACCATCCGCACGCCTGCCGGCACACACGTGGCGAACGTGGTGAGGGACCTGAGGGCCACCGTCGCCTTCGCGCTGAGCTTCGGCTACCGGCGCGTACTCAAGCGCGGACGCAAGGCGCCCGGGTTCTTCGTGCCCAGCAGGGAGAACGTGTACGACCTGCTCTACCAGGGCGAGCACCTGCCAAACCACGCAAGCCACGTCGAGCTGACCTCCGTGCGCGACGCGGTGGGGGTGCGGCGGCTGGCGACGCACATCGAGATTGCCGAGCGCGACCTCCAGGGGGCGGCGCGCGCGCACGAACTGTTCGACGCGTACCTGCAGCGTCACAAGCTGGGACACCTGGAGTACATCTACGAGGCCCCCAGGCGGGCGATCCGCGAACGCCTGTCCAGCGGCTGCCACCAGAGCGGGACCACGCGGATGGCGGCGAACCCCGCGGACGGCGTGCTGACCCCCAACCTGGCGGTGCACGGGTGCGAGAACCTGTACGTGGCCAGCAGCTCGGCCTTCCCAACCTCCAGCCAGGCCAACTCGACGTTCATGATCGTTGTTTTCGCCCTGCGCCTCGCGGATCACCTGTGGCGCGGTTTGCGCGAGGGTGAGGGCTATTGAGGAGGGGCGGCCTACCGGCCGCCAACGGGCCGCGGCGTGGGGGGCCGGCTCGGGCGCCGGAGCCGAGGAGCAACCGCAGCCCGCAGATGTCAGTGTACGGCGTGCTTGCTAAGTCACTCGCGTGCCAGTGCCCTGACGTTTCCATCATGTTGCGCAATGGCTTCCCGGCGCTGGAAGACACGCATCGAGCTCGCCACCGCTATCCACGACTACATCGAGACCTTCCACAACACCCGACGCCGTCACAGCGCCCTCGGGATGCTCACCCCAACCGAATACGAAACACTACACAACACCACCAACCAAACCGCCTAACTCCAGAACCACGACTCCACAAAAGCAAGGGCAGATCACACCAGGCTCGCCAACCAGACGGCTTTGCGGCTCATTGCGCTCCCTTGCGAGCCGGCCTTCAGACGGACGGCTGGGACGAGTTGCGCGATACGCGACATAGAGGCCTCCTCAGACTCAATACGGTGGCAGCCAGCACTCAGGCTGGCCCTGTGGGTAGTTAGCGCGCGAACGTACCACCCAGCCCAGCCAAAGCCAAACAGCCGGGATTGTACGAGACACCCTAGGCCAGCCCCGGCCCTCCGCTGTTTCCGACGGGCGTACGCGGAGCCTTGCAGCCGAGTCAACGCAACGTGGATAGCGTCGAGCGGGGCTAAGGTACGGCCGGACCTGTGCCGATAGAGGGGTCCGTGAGGCATCTACCCCGTCTGCACGCTACCCGCGGCGCCCTATGCACCTGGATCGCTACTACCGCCGTCGTGGCCACCGCGACGCTTGGCCTGTCCGCGCCCGCCCAGGCTGTCGTGGCGAGCGTCCCGACGGAAGGGGGCACGACCGTCGTCGGCCTGCAGCCGCGCAACGACGAAACGATCGGGACGTCCACTGCTCTGGCCAGCACCTTCGCGAACCCGCACGGGAACCCCGTCCTGCACTCCAGCAACGTGTACGCGATCTACTGGGATCCGAAGGAGAAGTATGACGGAGACTGGCAGGAAACGATCAATGACTTTCTGGAAAGGTTCGGGACTGCCAGCGGCTCCTTCGCCAACGTGCTCACGGTCGATGAGCAGTACACCGACGAGGCCAACGAAAGCGCTGGCCACAGCCTCACCTTCCGCGGCGCCTTCCCGGACACGGAACCGTATCCAGAACATGGCAACTGCGTGGACCCCCATCCGATGGCGCTCGGCGACCGCATCACTTGTTTGACCGACAAGCAGGTGCGTGAGCAGCTCGAACACTTCATCGGCACCCACGAACTGCAGAAGGGCATGGGGACGATCTTCTACATCCTCACCCCCCCGGGAGTCACGGTCTGCCTGGATGCGGGCGGCCCCTCCGGGCACTGCTCGGACAGCCTCGGGAAGGGCACCGAAAGTTACGAAAACAGCTTCTGCAGCTACCACTCGGACATCAGCCCCGAAAACCCCATCAGCGGCAACGCCAACACCATCCTCTACGCGATGATCCCGTGGACCGCGGGTGGGCTCGGCGACGGCGATCTCGCCCCCGCGGACCGGACTCCCGCCTACGATTGCCAGGACGGGGGCTTCAATCCGGCCAGCACCCCTGAAATCGAGGAACCCGAGCATGCGAAGAAGAAGACCGAAAAAGAAATAACGGAAGACGAACATCTCGGCCCCGAAGAAAAGAAGAAGCTCGAAGAAAAGGAAGCCCTCGAAGGCCCCCACCAGGAGGAGCCCAACGAGACCACGACTCGCAGTGGGGATGGCTGGTATGACGGCGGGCTGGCCGATCTGATCATCAACCAGATCGCGGTTGAGCAGCAGAACACGGTGACCGACCCGTTGCTGGATGCGTGGCAGGACGAAGACCACAACGAGTCAACCGACGAGTGCCGCAACTTCTTTGCCACGGGCGCGATCGGCGGCAGTGTCTCCGCCAACGAATTCAGCGGCGCCGGCAACCTTTTCAACACGACGTTCGGAGAAGGCAACTACTACCTCAACACGGCCTTCGACCTGGCGGCCCTGAAGCTGCCCTATCCGGGCGCGTCGCTGCGGTGCCTCGAGGGGATCAACCAGAGGCCGGAATTCACGGCGCCCAACCCCGTCAACGCGGGCGATCTGGTTGGCTTCGACGGCATGGAGTCCTACATCACTCTCAACGCCGGCACCAGGTTCTTGCCCAGCGGCGAAGAAGAGGTGGCCTATCCGCTGTTCACCTGGAACTTCGGCGATGGCACCCCCACGGTCACGGGCTACGCGCCGGGAGGCCCCACGCTGAACTCGCCTTCCGCTTTCACCTGCAACTCGCCGTGGGCGGAACCGTGCGCGGCGGGCACCTTCCACTCCTACCAGTACGGCGGAACGTACAAGGTCACGCTGACCGCCACCGATGTTGGCGGTAACACGGTGAGCGTTACCCATGAAATCACCGTCAACGGCCCGCCGCCCCCCGCCCCGCCCTCCACAGGTGGCGGCTCGGGCTCGGGCAGCGCGTCGTCAAGCGGTGGGTCCTCGTCCCCGAGCAGCACCGGCGGCACCACCGGCGGCTCGGGCGGCACCCACGCCGGCCCCACCGTTCCCGGCCCGGTGGCCGAGGCGGCGGCGAGCAACAGCTCGCTCACCCAGGCGCTGCGCCGCGGGCTGCTGGTCAACTACTCCGTCAACGAGCAGGTGGCGGGCCACTTCGAGGTGCTGCTCAACGCTCAGATGGCGCGCGGCCTGGGGATCAAGGGCCAGGTGGCGGCGGGACTGCCTGCCGGCACGCCCCCCTCGCTGGTGATCGGCCAGGCGATCCTCGTGACCACCAAGGGCGGGCACTCCACCGTGCGCATCAAGTTCTCCAAGCAGACCGCAAAGCGCCTGCACCACGTGCACAGCGTGTCGCTGATGCTGCGCCTGGTGGTCCGTAACGCGGCCTCGCAGAACCCGCAGAGCACGACGGTGTTGACCACCTTCGTGCTGCACCGCTGAGGCGCTCGGCCTTCGCGATCTACGGCTCCGGCCTTCGCGTCGCTACAACCCCGGCCAGTGGCGCACCACGTAGCCCGCGTTGTCGGTCCCGCCGACCTGCCAGCGCGAGGCGTAGACGCCGCTGCGCCCGGCCGTGTCATAGAGGATGCCGTCAACGTACATGTAGGTGTGGCCGGCGTTGGCGTAGACGGTGATCCAGCGCCCCGGCCCGGGCGCCCCCCAACTCTCCAGTTCGCCGGAGGTCTCGGGCGCGGAGAGCAGGCCGCCGGCCGCCAGCGCATAGCTGACCGAGCCCGAGCAGTCGTACGCGTTGTCCACGAAGGAGGCGTGCCCGCCGCCGTAGACGTAGGGGAAGTCGGCGATCGCGTTGGCCCCCGCGATCACCTTGGCGATCACGGCCGGGATCCCCGGCGGCGGGGTGATGGTGCCGTTGCCGCCGATCGACTCGCCGCCGGCCACCGGCGTGAGCGTCTGGCGCTGCGCGGCCCGTTCGGCAGCGTGCATCTGGTTGAGCTCCTGGCGCACTTCGGCGTCCGAGGGCGCTCCGGGGGCCACTACGGCTTCGGCCGCGGTGTCGGGCGTGACGGCGGCTTTGTGGCGCGCCGAGGCGGGCGCGGGGAAGCTGCGCGCAGCTTCGGGGTCGGGGACCTCGTTGGCCGCCAGGCGCCGCTGTCCGACGGGCTGCACGCCGGCGGAGGCCCCGGTGGCACTCGGTGTGAGCGGCGGGCGAGCTGGCGTGGTGGTGCCAGCAGGCGTGGTGGTGGAAGGGGGCGGTGTGACAGGCGTGGTGGTGGCAGGCGCGGTAGTGGAAGGGGGCGGTGTGGTGTGGGTGCTCGTCTTGACGCGGTGGCCCGTCGAAGCGGCGAGGACACTGTGCTCGGAAGTCTGGGCCTTCGCGCCCGAGTGGCCCAAGCCGCTACCACCGAGAACCAGTACCGCGACAACGGCGAGCGCGGCGACGCCGCCCAGCGCGGCGGCCAGCTGGACCCGCGAGAGGCCCAGGCGTGAGCGGACCCCCGTGTCAGGCAAAGAACTCACCGCGCACAGCGTAGCCCGATTGCGGCGGACCCACGCCAGTCGCCGTGCATTACCAACGGGACCCGCCCGTGCACCATCCACGAGACCGGCTCGCTACTCTAAGGGAGATGAACGATGAGGCCACCGCGGTGGGGCTGCAGCGCCCGCCCGTCCCTCCGTCCGTGGAGCTGCGCCCGCACATGCGGCTGCTGCACGGGATGCGCCGCCCGGCGAACTGGCTGCAGCTGGTCCGCTTCGGCCTCGTGGGCGGCACCGGGTTCGTCGTCAACGTGGGCGTCTACGCGCTGTGCGTGCACGCCCTGGGCATCGACTACCGCGTGGCCTTCGTGGTGGCGTGGATGGTGGCGGTGAGCAACAACTTCCTGCTCAACCGCCACTGGACGTTTGACGCCGCGGCGGGGAGCGTGCGCTTCCAGGCTGTGCGCTTCTTTGCGGTCAGCGTGGTGGCGGCGGTCTTTGGCTTCGTGTTGCTGACGCTGCTGGTCGAGAGCGCCGGGATGGCCAAGGTGCCGGCCGAGGCGCTGGCGGTGGCGGCCTCGACGCCGCTGAACTTCCTCGGAAACAAGCTGTGGAGCTTTCGCGCCTCCCCCCATCGACCGCGGCCCGAATAAGGGCCTGTCTGAGACAGGCCCCAAGGCCTCAATGCAGGCCCAGTGGGCACCTATACTCTGAGCCCCACCCTCCCGGAGGATGCTCGTGCAGGAGATGGTCATCTACGGCGTCAGTTTCGACATGGTCGGCAAGCAGCCGATCGTGTTGTTGAAGACGGTCGACGGCAACAGGTTCCTGCCCATCTGGATCGGGCACCCGGAGGCCGCGTCGATCCTGATGAAGCTGCAGGGCGCCTCGACGCCGCGGCCGATGACGCACGACCTGCTGTACGACCTGCTGGGCGAGCTGGAGGCCAAGTGCACGCAGGTGGCGGTGACGGAGCTACGCGAGAACACCTTCTTCGCGTCCATCACGCTGACGATGAACGGGCGCGAGCTTGAGATCGACAGTCGCCCGAGCGACGCGATCGCGCTGGCGGTGCGCTGCGGCGCGCCGATCTTCGCCGCCGAGGAGGTCATCGCGGAGTCGGCGATCGAGTTCGAGCACAACATCGAGGAGTCCGAGGACGTGGTGGAGAAGTTCAAGGAGTTCCTGGACGAGGTGTCGCCCGAGGATTTTGCCGCAGGGGATTCCTAGCCGGCGCTCGCGAGGATGCGGCTGACCAGCTCGTCGAAGCCGATGCCCGCGGCGTCGGCGGCCTGCGGCAGCAGAGAGGTCTCGGTGAAGCCGGGGATCGCGTTGGTCTCCAGCACCCACAGGCGCTCGCTGTCGTGCTCGAGCATCAGGTCCACGCGCGCGAACCCGCGACAGCCCAGCAGCGCGTACACCGCCAGCGCCAGCTCCTGCGCCTGCGCCTGCAACCCCTCGGGGAGCTCGGCCGGACACACGAACGTGGTGCGCCCGATCTGGTAGCGCGCCTCGAAGTCGTAGAAGTCCTCCTCGCGCGGGGTCGCCTCGACCACCGGCAGGGCCTGGGGGAAGCCCTCCGATTCGAGCACCGACACGGCCAGGTCACGGCCGCGCACGTAGCGCTCCAGCAGGACCTTACGATCGTAGGAGAAGGCCGCCAGCAAGGCGCTGGGCACCTCCTCGGAGGAGCGGGCGAACTTGATCCCCAGGGCCGAGCCCTGACCGGCGGGCTTGACGACCAGCGGGAAGCCCAGGTGGCGCTCGATGTCATTCAGCGCGGCGGCCGCGCCCAGCTCGCGGAAGGCGGTCTCGTTGAAGGCGTGGAAGTCCGGCGTGGGGATACCGGCGTCGCGCATCAGGTGCTTGGCCAGGACCTTGTCGGCGCAGCGGATGCACGCCGAGGGAGCCGAGCCCGTAAAAGGGACGCCGATCGCTCCCAGCAGCTCCTGCACAGCGCCGTCCTCGCCGTCGCGCCCGTGCAGGGCGATGAAGGCCACGTCGGGCTCCGCGGCGCGCACCTGCTTGATGAGCTCGGGGCCGACGTCGATCACCGCCGTCTCGTGGCCCAGGCGCTGCAGGGCGTCCTCGATCTGCGCGCCCGAGCGCAGCGAAACCTGGCGCTCCAGCGAGCGGCCGCCCTTCAGCACCGCGACCCTCACGCGCCGTCTCCGTTGCGAGTGAGCGTCCCGAACAGCCCCACCTGCAGCCCCACGACCTTGCCGATGCGGCGGATCGCCTCGCGGATGTCTGCCTCGGGCACGCCAGCGAAGTTCATGCGCATCGAGGAGGCGCCCGAGCGCCCGTCCATGTACGCCGCGCGGCCGGGCACGAAGGCCACGCCCTCGCTCTGCAGCGCGCGCGCCAGCAGGTCGGTGGTGTCGATGTAGTCGGGCAGCGTCGCCCAGATGAACAGGCCGCCCTGCGGGTGCGTCCAGCGGGCCTGCTCGCCGAAGTGCTCCGTCAGCGCCGCCAGCATCGTGTCGCGGCGGCGGCGGTAGAGGTCCTTGAGCGTCTGCACGTACCCCCGCCAGTCCTCCTCGGCGAAGTACCTCGCCACGAACAGCTGCGTGACCGGCGAGGAGCACAGGTCGGCGCCCTGCTTGCCGAGGTTCAGCTTCTCCAGCACCGGGCGGGGAGCCACCGCCCAGCCCAGGCGCACGCCGGGGGAGAGGATCTTGGAGAACGTGCCCAGGTAGATGACCAGGTCCGAGGCCCCGCCGCGCCCGGCGGCGGAGGCGTCCAGCGAGTACAGCGTGGGCAGCTCCTCCCCCTCGTAGCGCAGCAGCCCGTAGGGGTTGTCCTCCAGCACCAGCAGCTCGCGCTCGCGCGCCACCTCGACCAGGCGCCGCCGGCGCTCCAGCGACATCGTCACCCCGCCGGGGTTCTGGAAGTTGGGGATTGTGTAGATGAACTTCGGGCGCCGCCCCTCGGCTTGCAGGCGCTCCAGCGTGTCCTCCAGCGCGTCGATCGGCAGCCCGTGCTCGTCCATCTCGATCTGCACCACCTCGGCCTGATACGCGCTGAAGGTCGGCACCGCGCCGGGGTAGGTGGGGGCCTCCGCCACGATCACGTCGCCCGGGTCGATCAGCGTCTTGCACACCAGGTCGATCACCTGCTGGCCGCCGGTGGTGACGATCACGTCCTCGGCGTCCACCGCGGTGCCCTCGGCCGCCATCACCTCCACGATCGTGTCCATCACCACCGCCATCCCCCCCGTCGGCCCGTACTGCAGCGCCCGCGCGGTGTCGTGCGCGGCGACGTGAGCCATCAGCTTGGCGTACAGCTCGGGCGGGAAGGTGGAGGTGTCGGGCAGCCCCCCCGCGAGTGAGATCACGTCGGGGCGCTCGGTCAGAGCCATCATTTCGCGCATCGCCGAGGAGCGCATGCCGCGCGTGCGCGCGGCGAACAGCTCCTCGTAGCGCGCCAGCTCGCGCGCCGTGGGGCGGACCGTGCGGGTGCCGTCGTCCGTGGCCATGGTCTGAGAGCCTAGCTTGGCGGAGGCGTAGGTCGCGGGCGAGATAGGCTGCGTGCAGCCGCGATGAACAACCTCGCCTTCTACATCGGCCTCGGCCTCGGCCTCGGCCTGGCCGCCGGTCTGCGGCCCTTCCTGCCCGCGCTGCTGGCCGGCGCGCTCGCCTCCGCCGGCGCACTCGGTGTGGGGTTCTCGCACGGCGCCTACTCCTTCCTGCAGTCCGGGTGGTGGCTGGTGGTGATGGCCGCGGCCCTGCTCGTCGCCTACCTGCTGCAGCTGCGTATCGGCGCCGAGCGCTTTGAGGCGGGCCCGCTGGGCGCCGCCGTCGCAGGGTTGGGCGTGGGCGTCGGAGCGCTGCTGTTCGCCGGCACCCTCGCCCAGCACGGCGACGCCTCCTGGCCCGGCTTGTTGGGGGGTGCGCTCGCGGCGCTGCTGGGCCAGGCCGGGGTGCGCCCGCTGGTGGGACGCGCGCGCGCGCGTCTGACCGAACGGGGCGCGCGCGAAGCGCTGACCCTCTACGTCGACGCCACCGCCCTGGTGGTGGCTGCCCTGGTGGCATTGCTGCACCCCTTGGGCTATGTGGCGCTCGTCCCCTTCGCGTGGCTGGCGCTGGGGGCGCGGCGGCGGGCGGGGGAGAAGTACGCGGGCCTGCGGATCCTGGGTCGGTGACGGCCGAACGCAAGTGCGGCTGTGGAGTCTGATTGGTGACCGCGCCGAAGCTGGTCCTCTGCGTGATCGACGCGATGGCCCCCGCCCAGCTAGAGCGGGCGGTCGCCGCCGGGGAGGCGCCCGTGCTCGCGCAGCTGATGGAGCGCGGGCGCTACGTCTCTGACTGTGTGGCCGCCTTCCCCTCCGTCACCCCCGTGTGCGCCGCCTCGATCGTCACCGGCGTGGGCCAGGAGCGCCACCACATCCCGGGCATGAACTGGTACTCCCGCGCGGAGGCCCGCTACATCGAGTACGGCTCCTCCTTTCGCGCCGTGCAGCGCTTCGGCATCGCCCGCCAGCTGACCGACACCGTCTACAACATGAACCGCGCCCACCTGGCGGCGCACCCGCTGACGCTGTTCGAGGCGCTCGACGACGCGCAGGTGCGCACCGCCGGCACCACCTACCTGATGTACCGCGGGCGCCACCGCCACGAGCCCCAGCGCGACAGCGCGCTGACCCGCCTGGCCTCGCCGCTGGTGCGTCACCCCGTGCTGGGGCCGCGCGAGCTGTTCTACGCCGACATCTTCTCCTCCCGCCCCACCGGCTGTCGCTCGGGGCTGGGCATGCCGGGGGTGCGCGACCGCCACTCCGGCTGCGTGGGGGCCTACCTGGTGGAGCACGACCTGTTCGACTTCCTGCTGCTCTCGCTCCCCGACAACGACTGGCGCTCGCACAAGGACGGCCCGGCGGCGCAGGTGCAGTCGATCGCCGCCGCCGACCTCCAGCTGGCGCGCGTGGTGGACGCCGGCGGGGGGCTGGACACCTTCCTCGCCCAGCACGCGGTGGTGGTGATGGCAGACCACTCCCAGGCGCCCATCACCGACACCATCGCCCTGCAGGACGAGCTGGGCGAGCTGGAGGTGCTGCAACCCTCCCGCTCCCGCTCCCCCCGCTCGCTCCCCGGCGCACGCGCACTCACCGGCGCCAGGCGGGGGGAACCGCGGATCGCCGTCTGCCCCTCCCAGCGCGCGGCGATGGTGTACGTGCTCGCCGAGCAGCGCCGCTCCACGCTGCGCTCCTCGGTCATCAGGCGCTCCCTGCAGATCGACGGAGTTGACCTGGTCATGTGGCTGGAGCGCTCTTCCGAGGGCGCGCCGCCGCAGGGCGTCATCGCCCGCCCCTCGGTGGGTGAGCTGCGCTTTGCGCCCGGCGCGGCTGTCGCCGATGCGCGCGGCTGGCGCTGGGACGTCGAGGGCGAGCTGGCGGTGCTCGAGGCCTCGCTGCGCGAGGACCGCCTGCACGCGCCCTCCTACCCCGACGCGCTGGCGCGGGTGTGGTCGGCGCTGAGCTGCCCCACCTCGGGCGACGTGCTGCTCTCGGCCGCCCCCGGCTACGAGTTCGTGGACTGGGGCGCCCAGGCCCACGTCGGCGGCGGCTCGCACGGCTCGCTGCACGCGTGCGACTCGCTCGGCGCGCTGATCCTGTGCGGGCTGCAGGCGGGAGGGCGAGCCGGCGAGCCGGGCGCGGCGATGGAAGGGCCGGGCTCAGCGATGGAAGGGCCGGGCTCCCCGCACTGGCAGTGGGCCATCCGCGATGTAGCCCCCCTCATCGCCGCGCACTTCGGCCTAGCGCCCGCTGCGCTCTCCGCTGCGTGAGCGGCAGGACAGGTCGGCGTACACCACGCGGCCCTTAGCGGAGCCCCGGAGGGGCGTAGCCTTCCAAAAGGTCAGCTCACCACCGCGCACCCGCGGGGTGCTCCCGCGACCGGGCGTAGGCGGTACACGTTCAGCGCGGGGCTCGAGTACACCAGCGTGCTCACGCTCGCCGGCTCTGGCGCGCCGCCGCCGTGGGTCTTGTCGATCAGCACGTATTTCACCCCTCTGCGCGCCAGCTCGCGCAGCGCCGCGGGGTTGCCCTGCTGGGTGGCGCTCTGGTTCAGCGCGAACCGTTCCGGGTAGGGCTGCGCGCCGGTCTGCCCGCCCGCGGTGTAGTGCCAGCTCTCGAGGAACGTGCGCCGTTCGGCGAACGCCGGGTAGTAGAAGTACGCGGACTCCGCCCTGGCGGCGTTGTCCCACACGTTGCTCACCGCCAGCACGTCGCAGGGCGTGGTGTGCGTGCGCACCCACTCAAGCCCCTCATACAGCGCGGCGCTCATCCCGTATTCGCCCGGTGCGTCCTTGGCGGAGGTCGGCTTGCCCACCACGGTCTTCCACGCCCCGCTGCCCGCCAGGGCCACGGGCTTGACCAGCGCCAGCGCCGTCAACAGGGGTATGCAGCAGGCCACCACGCGCGCCCCGCGCGAGGCCAACACCGGGCGGTATCCACCCTGCAGCCTCCACACCGTCCACGCCACCACCCCCGCCACCGCGCCGTAGGAGAAGACGATCCAGGCGTCCCTCGCCGCGCCCGTGAGGCTCGCCGACCCCGCGACAATGGCCAGCGCCACCCCCAGCGCCACCAACCCCACCCCGGCGCGCAGCAGCCCCCGCCTCACTGGCTGTGGGGTTTCGCTCCACAGGCGTACCAGCCCCAGCGCGGCCACCGGCACCAGCGCCACGTACCCGTATACGAAGAACACCCCCTGCACCCCGCCGGGCGCGCCGAGCATCGCGTACCCCGCCATGCCCACCGCGAACACCGCCAGCAGCAGCGCCAGCGAGTCGAAGGCCCCGCGCTCGCGCCGTTCGCGCCACAGCAGCCACCCCGCCCCCAGCAGCGGCGTCAGCGCCAGCAGCGCCAGCACGCTCCCGCCGGCCGCCAGCACCAGCCAGTACAGCCCCGGTCCCGCCACCTGTTTGGCCACTTTGCTGGCGCGTTCCAGCGTGTTGCCTTCCTGCAGGAACGCCAGCGGGTGCAGCGTCATCGTCGAGGACCCCCCGCCGGAGATCGCCAGGAAGTACACGGCCAGCACCGCCACCCCCGCCACCGCCACCGCGGCCGTGAGCGTGCGCGAGGCCCTGCCACGCGCCACCATCCACAGCCAGTACAGCCCCAGCCCGCCCACGAGGTCAAACGCCCCGAACGCCTTCGCGTAGGCCATCCCCGCCACGAAGATCCCCACCATCAGCAGCAGCCCCAGGGTGTTCTCTCTCGCGTGCTCCCGCGGCGCCACCAGCCGCGTCTGGAGCAGCAGCAGCGCGCCCAGGAAGAAGGGCACCCCGAAAGCGAAGCTGGGGCTCAGCGGGAACTGTGTGAAGGGGTCGATCTGCAGCACCAAGAGCTTCAGCGGGTCCAGGTTCACGTCCTGTGTCACCAGCAGCAGCGCCGCCGCCAGCGGCCCGATCCAGCGCGAGCGCCCCAGGCTCGACCCCAGCGCCCACAGCTGCAGGGCGGCGATCAGAAACATCGTGCTGGGTAAGAACCGCAGAAACGAGACGGCCAGGGAGACGCCCACCACCTGGTTGAGCGCCGCCGCGTGGATGAAGACGCCCATGTAGTAGCGCAGCGGTTCACCCGCCACCCACGCCTCGGTGATCGGCCAGTGGTGGCGTGCCTCCGCCGCCAGCGCCACGTCGAAGACGTTGTCCTCGCTGTAGGACACGCTGCGCGCGCGTTCGGGCAGCGGATATGCGTCGAAGAAGGTGAAGGCCAGCACCACCACAGCCGCGGCGACGGCCAGGGGTGCCAGCCATCCGGCAGCCGATGGGTCTGTGCCTCCGGATCGTCTCACCAGTGCTCGCATTCGGGCTCGCCCCGCCGGGCGTGCCATGATCGCCCCGCCCAGAGGGAGAGAAACAAGCGGCAGCAACTCCAGCGCCCCGCGTGCTCCCAGCTCGGCGGTCAAGACGAACGCCCCCACCTCCAGCGCAAAGCCCAGCGGCCAGCCGATCGCCAGCGTGCGCAGACGCCCACCCGGGGTGGGGCTCAGCAGGGTGTAGAGCAGGCACCCCGGCAGCACCACCCACAGCGCTTCGAAGGCCACATACCGCGCCACCACCGAGGGCGCCACGCCCGAGGCCAGCCACGTGGCGAGCACCGCTACGAGCGCAGTCGCGAGCGCCGCGCGCAGCCACCAACCGCGCTCGCGTCCGGCGGTTGGCGGCGAGGACTCCGCGGTGGGCAACAGCATGCTCGCCATGGCCGGAGGGTAAGTAGCGACCCGCGCCGACTCCTCCGCTGGCCGCCGCACGTCGTCGTTGCGGCTCCAGCGGGCGCGGAAGTGTGTCTGACTGGACCCTTCCCGGGCCGCTTGACAAGCCCCCTGCCACGAATACGCTTCAACCGATGCTGCCCATCAATTCGAGCACCGACCCCGACTGGCTGGCAAACACCCTGGACGCCCTGAAGTACACGGGCGCGGGGATTGTCACCGACGTCCTCTCCCCCGCGCTGCTGCAGCGCATCCGTGTGGCGATGTACGAAGCGCAGGCGCGCACCCTGGAAGAGGTCGGGCAGGAGCGCCTGGATCGCGCTCGCGAGGTCGGCGTGATGCGCGTGATGCTCAGCTACGACCCCGTCTTCGCCGAGCTGCTGGAACTGCCCGAGCTGCTCGCCGTGGTGGAGAACACGGTCTCCGACACGGCCATCATGCACCTGCAGAACGGTCTCATCCTGCCGCCCTACGACGGAGCGCTCGGCGAAATCCTGCAGTACACCTTCCACATGGACTTCCCGCGCTACATGGACGGCTACATGGCCTCGGTCAACACGATGCTGGCGATCGACGAGTTCACGGCTGCCAACGGCGGCACGCTCGTCGTGCCGGGCACCCACCAGCGCCCCGGGCCACCCGGGCAGAGCTTCATGGAGGGCGCCTCCGTCGCGGTCGAATGCCCCGCCGGCTCGATGTTCGTGTTCGACTCCACCCTCTGGCACGCGGCGGGGCGCAACATGACCAATCGCGACCGCCTCGCGATCAACCACATGTTCACCCGCTCCTTCTTAAGCAGCAGATCGACTATGTAAGGGCGCTCGGGGACGATTTCATCCTCGCCCAGTCCCCCCGCACGCAGCAGCTGCTCGGCTGGTACACGCGCGTTGTCACCTCCAGCGATGAGTACTACCGGCCTACGGAAGAGAGGCTGTACCGCGCGCACCAGGGCTGAGGTGCCGCGGGACGAACGGCATCGAGATGAGAGTCCGCTCGGCTTCGGACCTTGAAGGCCTTCAGGCGTCTCTCAGCAGCGACTTCGGCTCGCTCCCCAGCCGCACCACGATGGTGAACTCGTACAGTTCATAGTCGTGCAGCAGCGCCACGTTGCGCGACCATCTCTCCTTGCACACCCTGAAGTACTCGCCGGGGTCAGCGTAGTGGAGATAGTCGCGCAGCTTCTCCCTGTCGGCGTAGCGGGTGAGCATGTTGAAGGCAAACCCCCTGGTGCTGTGTGCGGCCAGACTCTCCAGCGTCTTCAGGATGTGCGCGTCCCACTCTTGCTCTGTCGCCTCCAGGCGGACGTTGAAGATGCCGCTCGCCACGGTGTAGTCAGAAACGGGCAGGTCGTTTTCGCGGTCGGTGAACGTGCACCGCGGGTCGCGCACGTCCGCGCGCGCCTGTTCGATCATCGGCGTGCACACGTCGAACCCCACATAGCGGAATGGCTTTGCTTCAGCGATCAGGCGCTGGGCCAGCGCGCCATAGCCGCAGCCATAGTCGAGCACGGTGTACTCGTCCCGTCTGCCCTCCGTCACGCGCAGCAGCTGGCTGAAGCGCAGCTGCTGGGATTCGTCGGAGTTCCAGTCCACTCCCTGCGGCGTCACGCCGTGGGCGCTCAGCTTCTGTGCGTAGTAGCGCGCGACCGGAGTCACCACGTCGCCTGGCGTCCGCTCAGAAATTGCGCAGCTCCCAGCTCTTCTTGGGGTGCACGGGCGCCTCGGTGGCGCGCAGCACCGTGCCCTCCTCCTGGTCGCGCAGGACCACCGCCCCGGCGCCGATCACGCACTTCGGACCCAAGGTGATCCCATCGCGCATGGTCGCGTTCACGCCGACGAACGACATCTCGCCCACCACCACATGCCCAGATATCACCGCGTGCGAGGCGATGAAGCAGTGGTCGCCGATGCGGCTGTGGTGGCCGATGTGGTTGCCGCTCCACACCACCGCGTCGTCGCCGATCTGCGCAAACGGCTGGATCACATTCGCCTCGAACACGAACGTGTTCTCCCCCACCCCCTCGTCGCTCATCATCATCGCCTTCGAGCTCACGTATTTGACGAACTCGTACCCGTGCTGCTTGCAGCGTTCGTAGATGCCGCGTCGCACCGTGTTAACGCCGCGAAAGCCGGTCGCCACGAGCAGATCCACGCGCTCGGGCGGATGGCTCTCCAGCAGCTGCTCGAAGGCCACTACCGGCAGGCCTGCGAACTCGTTCGCGCTCACGTACTCGCCGTCCACCGTGTAGGCGACCACCTCGCGCGGGCTGTCCTTGCGCAGGTACACCTCCGCCACCTGTGCGAATGCGCCTACGCCGAAGATCACCACCGGCTTCATCTCGCCCCCAGCATGTACGCGCGGGCTTCCTCACCGACATTCAGCAGCAGGTCCAGCACACTCACCCCGTGCTCGAACGGTCCGTGCAGCTGCGGGTACTCGGGGTAGCCCTCGTAGCTCATCCACTGCACCTCGACCCCCGCGGCGCGGAAGCGCTCCTCGTCCAGGTACTCGCGCGCGGCGGGACCGGACAGGTAGCGCGTGGCGCCAGCCGCCGCACAGATCCCCAGCAGGCGCTCGGTCTTCTGCCCGCTCGTGGCGTATTCGCTCGAAGCTCTCAGGGGGGTTCGTATCCCCAGCAGATCGCGCAGCCTCTCCAGGAAGCGGCGGTTGATCGCCGAGAGCCCGCGCTCGCGCGTCCCGCGGTACAGACTCTCAAGCTCCGCCTCGTAGCGCTCGAAGTGCGGCGCCTTGCGGTACCACGAGCGCAGCGTCTGCCAGTGGCGCTCGGCCCAGTCGGGGTCGCTCACGAACGTCTCTTCGATGCGCTGGTCGTAGCGTCCTTTGACCTGCACCGGGATCGTCAACCAGCGCACGCCCTCGGGCGCCTTGAAGCGGTTGCGGTTGCGCCAGTCGCGCCGTGTGTACTGCACGTCGTCGTACACCACGAACTCGTCCACCCGCGCCATCAGGTCGAAATACCCCTTCCAGGGGACGTAGTTGGACTGCAGGATCGCCACCGTCTTCTGCGCCCGTGGTCTGCCCGCTGTCGCCGTTTGCACCACCGCCATGTCCCCCTCACGACCTCACGCCGACGATCAGCCCGGTGACCACGATCAGCACGCCGGCGATCTTGCCCGCCGAGATGCCCTCGTCCAGGACCAGCCCGCTGAACACCAGCACCGAGAGGAACGACACGGCGGAGAACGGGTACGCGCGGCTCAACTCCAGTTTCGAGAGCGCCGCCATCCAGCACAGCGCCGCAATGAACGTGGTGGCCATCGCGCTCAGCACCCACGGGTCGCTGAGCAGGCTCAGGAAGAAGTGCAGCTTGCCGTTCAGCGTGGCCGGCAGGTGCCCGCGCTTGGATACCCGCCACTTGACCACCAACTGGCCGTACGCCGTGATGATCACCGAAATGCCCACGTACACCCAGGCCATCGCTGCCTACTCCTCCCGGCCGCCCACGGCGTAGCCCACGCCGCTGCGGCCGTAGCCGTTGCCGTTGTAGAGGAGATAACGCTGCCCGCCCCAGTCGAATACCGCGGGATATGCCTGCATTTCCGAGTCCCACTCTTCGCAGGGTCCCGTCAGGGCGGTGCGGGCGTCCGCGCGTTCCCACCGCACCCCATCGGCCGACTCGGCGTAGGCCAGTCGATAGGTGTCGCCTCTGGCGCACGACCACATCCGGTAGCGGTCCGCGTCGCGCACCACGCAGGGGCGGCCCATCGCGTACTCCCCGGCATCCTTGAAGTCGAGCGCCACCCTTCCCTCGCGCCGCCAGTGCACGCCGTCGTCGCTCTCCGCGTAGCGCACGTGGTAGTAGTGGCGTACGGTGCCGGCGGGGTCTGCATCCAGCTCCCACCGCGCGCAGCCCACATACCACATGCGCCAGCGCTCTCCCTCGTGCAGCACCCATGGCGAGGCCGTCAGGTAGGGGTCCACCGCGTCGCGCTCGAGGATCGGCGCCGGCGAGACACGCTTGAACTCCCGCTCGCCGTGCGGGCGGATGGCCAGGCCCGCGTAGAAGTAGAACGGCACGCTGATGCCGAGCGCCCAGCCGGTGTAGTACAGCAGCGTGCCCTCTGCTGCAGCCACCACGCAGGAGACGGTCACCCCCGCGTCGTCGAAGGCGCCCAGCGGCCCGGGGCTCAAGACCGGCTCGGGCTCGTGTCCGCTTACTCGTAGTGCCCCGCCGGGCTGCACCTCCAGACGAGCCCTGGCGATGTGCGCGCGACCCCGCTCGTCACGGGGGGAGTAGTAGATGTGCAGGTCCCCTCTCTTGCCCTCTTCGACCGCCGGCAGCGCGGCGTGGGTACGCGACCAGGGGTGCTGTACCGGCGCCTCGATCAACAATCCCCGTCGCCTCCAGGCGTCGGCCTCGCTCTGACTCGGCACTAAACGGCCTCCACGCTGCTCGCGGGCACTGTGCTGGAGCCGGGGATGGGGGTGCGGGTCGCGCGCTCGTGCTCGTCGTCCTCGTGGCGCGCCAGCCCCGCGTCTTCCACCACACGATCCACCACGAACACCGGCCGCGCGCGCACCTGGTCGAAGACCTTGCCGATGTACAACCCCGTGATGCCGGTGCTGAGGATGATGAAGCCGCCGATGAATAGCCCCCCGGCGACGATGCTCGTCCAGCCGGGAAAGACGGTGCCGACGACCCTGGCGTAGACCACGCGCAGCGCCAGCAGCACCCCGAGCGCCGCCAGACCGAAGCCCATGTAGACGATCCAGCGCAGCAGCACCGTGGTCTGGAAGAAGACCCCGTCCAGCGCGTGGTCCAGCAGCTTGGAGAGACTGTAGGAGCTGTGCCCGCGGTAGCGCTCGGCTGGCGTGTAGTCGACCGAGGCGGTGTCGAACTTCAACCAGGTGAGGATCATCATGTAGTGGCGGTCCTGATCGCGGAAGGTCAGAAACGCGTCGCGCGCCTTGCGCGAGATGACGCTGAAGGTGCCGTACTGCCCGTCGAGCTGGACGCCGGCGAACACGCGGATGCCGCCGAAGTAGAGGCGCCCCAGCAGCCCCCGGATAAGACCGGTCGGCTTACGCGAGCGCCGCCCGAAGACGATGTCGTGGCCCTCCAGCGCCTTCTCGAACAGGCGCGGAAGCTCCTCGGGCGGATCCTGCAGGTCGCAGTCCATCACCGCCACCCACTCCCCGCGCGCGTAGCGCAGGCCGGCGGTGATCGCTGCGTGCTGGCCGAAGTTGCGGCTCAAGAGGACGCCGCGCACCGCGGCGTCGCGCTCTGCCAGCAGCTCGATCGTCGGCCACGAGCCGTCTTCGGAGCGGTCGTCGACCAGCACGATCTCGTAGCTGACACCCATCTCGCAGAGCGTCGCGCTCAGGCGCTCGTGCAGGTGCTCCAGGCACGGCTGGCACCCGTACACGGGCACCACGACACTGAGGAGGGGACCCTCGGTCTGAATGTCCAACTGCATCGAAGTGAAGCTACCAGCGGACCGTTTCACCGCCAAACGCTCCGCCCGGCCCGCTTGACGCTCCTATGGATAAGTGGGAGCGTTTACTCAATGGAAACCGGCGCCGCACCCCTCCAGGCAAACGCCGCGCGCCTCCCGGCAAAGATACCCTTCAACCGCCCCTACGCCACCGGCGACGAGTTCGGCTTCATCCAGCAGGCGATCGACAACCTGCACTTATCGGGCAACGGGCCGTTCACCGAGCGCTGCTCGGCCTGGATGCAGCAGCGCCTGGGCTGCGCGCGCGCGCTGCTGACCTTCTCCTGCACCTCGGCGCTGGAGATGGCCACGCTGCTGGCCGGCATCGGCCCCGGCGACGAGGTGGTGGTTCCCTCGTTCACGTTTCCGACTACCGCCAGCGCGGTGGCACTGCGCGGGGCCGTCCCGGTCTTCGTGGACATCCGCCCCGACACGCTCAACCTCGACGAGCAACTGGTGGAGGCAGCCATCACCCCCCGCACGCGGGCGCTGATGCCGGTGCACTACGCCGGTGTGGCCTGTTCGCTGGACGCTCTCTCGGCGATCGCCCAGCGGCATGGGCTGGTGCTGATCGAGGACGCCGCGCAGGGCTTCTCCGCCACCTACCGCGAGCGTCCGCTGGGCACCGTCGGCGACCTCGGCACGCTCTCCTTCCACGAGACCAAGAACCTCACCTGCGGCGAGGGCGGCGCGCTGCTGGTCAACCGCGCCGACTGGGTGGCGCGCGCGGAGATCCTGCAGGAGAAGGGCACCAACCGCAGCCAGTTTCTGCGCGGGCAGGTCGACAAGTACACCTGGGTGGACCTCGGCTCGTCGTTTCTGACCAGCGAGATCAACGCCGCCTTTCTGTGGGCGCAGATCCAGCACGCCGAGAAAATCCTCGCGCGGCGGATGGCGATCTGGGACGCCTACCACGAGCGCATGGCCCCGTTGCAGCAGGACGGCCTGCTGCGCCGCCCCGAGGTGCCCTCCGAGTGCGCGCACAATGCGCACATGTACTACCTGCTGCTCGAGGACCGCTCGCGCCGCGACTCGCTGATCGAGGCGCTGGCGGCGCAGAACATCCACGCCCTCTTTCACTACGTGCCGCTGCACTCCTCGGCCGCGGGCCGGCGCTTCGGCAGGGCCGCGGGGGAGCTGCCGGTAACCGAGCGCACGAGCGACACCCTCGTGCGCCTGCCGCTCTGGTTTGAGATGACCGACAGCGACGTCGAGCGGGTGTGCGCGGCGGTGCACGCCGCCCTGCGCCCGCCCCGCCCGCGCTGGTGCTCGGGGCGCCAAGCCGTGAAACGTACGCACCGCTCCCGCACGCGCCAGTAACCTCGCAGGACGATGCCCCTGCACCCATTTGCGCTTGCGCTTTTGGCACTCGCCGCTGTCGCCGCACCCACCGGCCCCCACTCCTCCTCATCGACGGCCGCCGTCTCCACCGGGCCGGTGCCCGTGGCGCCGTCCGAGATCCCCTACCCGGGTCGCCGGATGTCCCCTGACGAAGTGCTGCGCATCGCCGAAGCCCTGCCCGTCGTGCGCCGCGAACGGGCGCGCAACCCCGGAGCCTACGGGGGCGCCTACCTGGACGGCCCCGACCGCTGGCAGGTGAGCTTCTTCTCGCGTCGCGCCAAGGAGATCGTGCAGATCCACATCGCCGACGCCACTGGGCGCGTGCTGGAACAGTGGACCGGTTTTCAGGTGGCGTGGACGATGGCGCGCGGCTACCCCGGCGCGTTCGGGCGCCACGTCAACGCGGTCTATCTGTGGCTGCCACTGTGTGTGCTCTTTTTCGCGCCCTTCTTTGACTGGCGCCGGCCCTTCTCGCTGCTGCACCTGGACCTGCTGGTGCTGCTGTTCTTCTCGGTCTCGCTGGCGTTCTTCAACCACGCCCGCATCGGGCTCTCGGTGCCGCTGGTGTACCCGCCGCTGCTCTACCTGCTGGCGCGCATGCTGGCGCTGGCGCGTCCCTTCCGCGGCGGCGCCCCTCCGCCGCTGCCCGCGGGGACGCCCGCGCGGCCCAGGCCCGCCCTGCGCCTGTTGGTGCCGCCCCTGTGGCTGGCGCTCGGCGTGGTGTTCCTGCTGGGCTTTCGCATCGCCCTGAACGTGACCGACTCCAACGTGATCGATGTGGGCTACGCGGGGGTGATCGGCGCGCAGCGCGTCGCCTCCGGGCGGCCCCTCTACGGGGGGTACCCGGCGGATAACGAACACGGCGACACCTACGGGCCGGTCAACTACGAGACCTACGTGCCCTTCCAGCAGGTGTTCGGCTGGAGCGGGCAGTGGGACGACCTCCCCGCCGCCCACGCCGCGGCGATCTTCTTCGACCTGCTGGCGGTGGCGCTGCTGTTCCTGCTCGGGCGCCGCGTGCGTGGGCCCACGCTGGGGATCGCGCTGGCCTACGCGTGGGTCTCCTACCCCTTCACCCTGTATGCGCTGGAGTCCAACTCCAACGACACGCTCGTCTGCGTGCTGGTGCTCGCCGCGCTGCTGTGTGCCACCTCGGCCCCCGCGCGTGGCGTGTTCGCCGCGCTGGCGGGGCTCACCAAGTTCGCGCCGCTGGCGCTCGCGCCGCTGCTGGCCACACATGGGGTGCGTGAGTTGCCCTCGCGGGCACGCCGCGCCCGCGCGCTGGGCGCCTTCGTGCTCGCCTTCGCGCTCACCGTCGCCGTTGTGAGCATCCCCGCGCTCAGCCACGATTCGTGGCACACCATCTACGAGCGCACCTTCGTCTATCAGACAAACCGCGGCTCGCCCTTCTCGGTGTGGGGGCTGTACGGCGGCCTTGGCTCGGTGCAGCTCGCCGTGGAGATCGCTGCCATCTTGCTCGCAGTGGGCCTGGCCGTGGTGCCGCGCCGCCCCGACGTGGTGGGTCTCGCCGCGGCCGCGGCCGCGATCCTGCTCGCCACCCAGCTAGGCGTCGAACACTGGTTCTACCTCTACATCCCGTGGTTCTTTGGACTGGTGATGCTGGCGCTGCTGGGGCGCCTCACCGACCCGGTGGCCGGGGCATCAGAACCTGCTCGATCGAGTCAGCCCGCCTCGCTGTCGAGCAGCGGACTAGCACGCCCATCAGCCATGGATCCTCTTCTGAGGTCTCAAAGCGGACCGGCATCTGCGTGACCAGCGCCTCGACGGCCTGCTCGCGCTTGACGCCGATCACGCCGCCGCGTGCGCCCGTCATGCCGACGTCGGTGATGTAGGCGGTGCCGCCGGGCAGCACGCGGGCGTCGGCGGTGGGGACGTGGGTGTGGGTGCCCACCACCGCGCTCACCCTCCCGTCCAAGAGCCAGCCCATCGCGATCTTCTCGGAAGTGGCCTCGGCGTGGACGTCCACCAGCACGTGCTCGCAGGCCTGAAGCTCCTTCAGCGCCACGTCAATCTCGGTGAACGCCGAGCGCCCCGCGCGCAGGTAGAGGTTGCCGCTGAGGCTCACCACCCCCAGGCGGACCCCACCCTTCTCGACCACGCACGTGCCGTGGCCGGGCTGGCCGCGCAGGAAGTTGAACGGCCGCAGGATGCGCGACTCTTCGTCCAGGTAGGGGTAGATCTCGCGGCGGTGGTAGGTGTGGTTGCCCAGCGTGATCGCGTCCACCCCGCCGGCGAACAGCGCGCGCGCGGCCTTCGGCGTGATGCCCAGTCCACCCGCCACGTTCTCGCCGTTGACGACCACGAAGGTGGGGTCATAGCGCTCGCGCAGCAGGGGCAGGCACTCCAGCAGCGTGCGCCTACCCACGCTGCCGACCAAGTCCCCCACGAACAGGATGCTCGCGGCAGCGCCCTTGTGGGTCTGCGCGGTGGCGGTCGACGCCTGCACCTCAGCCATACTGGGGCCATGACGGTAGGGAGATGAGCGTCGAGGACATCACGACGGCGCCGGCAGAGCCGCCGAGCCCCGAGGAGCGCGAGACCGTGGGCGTGCAGGGCTCCGGGCCTGTGGCTGGGCCGGGTGAGCCGGGCCCCCCGCGCGCAAAGCCCCCGCGCGTGGTGGTCCCCCGCTGGGTGCAGCTCGTGCTGCTGCCGCTCGCGCTGCTGGCGACTTGGGCGCTGGCCAGGGCCTCGGGCAAGGTGCTGCTGCTGTTCGTGGTGGCGGGAGTCATCGCGCTGATCCTCAACCCGGCGGTGGCGTTCCTCCAGCGCTCGCGCCTCCCTCGTGGCCTGGCTGTGTTGAGTGTCTACCTTGCATTCTTCCTCACCTTGACCGGGATCGGCTTCCTGCTGGCCAACCCTATCTCCAACCAGGTGCGCGCGTTCACCCACAACCTGCCGCACATCGTCAACGAAGCCAACCGCACCATCGCCGAACTACAGACGTACCTCAACAGCCACGGCATCCACGTGCACCTCGTCAAGCAGGGCAAGACGGCGCTGCAGACCCTGCAGGACAAGATCTCCAAGAGCTCCAGCGAAATCGTCACCTTCGGCGGCGGGCTGGCCACGGAAATCGTGAGCGCCAGCTTCGACGTGCTGCTGGTGTTCGTGCTCTCCGTCTACACGCTGCTCTACGGCGATCGCATCGGTCGCCTGGTGCGCCACGCGATGCCCGACGGGGACGGCACCCCGGCGGACGACTACCCCACCTTGATCCAGAACGCGGTGGCGCGCTACGTCGGCGGGCAGCTGCTGTTCAGCGTGATCATGGGCGCCACCGCGGGGGTGGCGCTGTATCTCTTCGGGGTGCTGGGCATCTTCCCCGCCGGCAGCAAGTACGCGGTGGTGTTCGCCGTGTTCTTCGGCCTGATGGAGCTGATCCCCTACCTCGGCCCGATCCTGGGAGCGTTCCCGCCCGTCCTGGTGGCGCTGCTCACCAACCCCATCTCCGCGCTGTGGGTGGGGCTGCTGTTCGTGGGGCTGCAGCAGCTGGAGGGCCACGTGGTGGCGCCGCAGGTGTTCGGCCACACGCTGCGCATCAACCCGCTGCTGGTGATCTTCGCGCTGCTCCTCGGCCTGCACATATACGGGCTGGTGGGCGCGCTGGTGGCGTTGCCGATCCTCGCGATCCTGCGCGAGACGGTCGTGTATCTGAGCCGGCATTTGACCCTCGAGCCTTGGGAGCGCACGCCGGGCGGGATGCTGTGAGCGGAGAGGCGGTGCTCGAAGTCAGTGCCGTGAGCAAGCGCTACGGCGAGCGCACGGCCCTGCGCGAGGTCTCCTTCGCTGTGCGGCCAGGCGAGCTGGTGGCGCTGATCGGTCCCAACGGCGCGGGCAAGACGACACTGCTGTCGGTGCTGGCCGGCGTGCTGGGGGCTGACGAAGGCAGTGTGGCCGGCAGCGCGCGGGGCATCGGCTGGGTACCGCAGGAGCCCGCCGTCTACACAAAGCTGACGGTCGCCGAGAACCTGGCCCTGTGGGCGCGGCTGGAGCGGGTGGCCGATCCGCAAGAGACGGTGCGGCGCATGCTCGAACAGACCGACCTCGCCGAGCGCGCCGACGAGCAGGTGGGGCGCCTCTCCGGCGGCAACCGCCAGCGCGTGAACATCGCCGTGGGGCTGCTCTCCGAGCCGCAGGCGCTGCTGCTGGACGAGCCCAGCGCAGCGCTCGATCCGATCCAGCGCGGGCGGCTATGGCAGTTCATCGAGGGGCAGGCCGCACAGGGCACCAGCATCGTGTTCTCCACGCACAACGTCGCCGAGGCCGAGCGCTACGCCGGGCGGGTGCTGGTGCTCGACGAGGGGAAGCTGCTGTTCGACGGTTCGCCCCAGACGCTGATGGCAGAGGCCGTCGCCCGCGGCGGGGCGGGGGAGGACAATTTTGAGGAGGCGTTCGCGGCCTATCTCCTGGGCCGCAGGCACGGACAGCGCGACCCGGCGGGTCCACTGCCGGGAAGGGCCGGTTAGCTGCGGTGCGGTGGCTGTTGGGCAAGGACCTGGTGATCCTGCGCCGCTCACGCGTGCTCGTGGCCGTGCTGGTGGTGTATCCCATCGCGATCGCGCTGCTGATCGGACTGGCGATCTCGCGCTCGCCGGGCAAGCCCAAGGTGGCGATCGCCAACCTCGCGCCGCCCGGGGCGACCGTGGAACTGGGAGGGAGCAAGGTTGAAGTGGGGCGCTACTACTCGCAGCTGTTCAGCGAAGTGCAGCCGCTGCCCGTAGCCACGCGCGCGCAGGCGGTCGCGAAGGTGCGCTCCGGCGAAGCGCTGGCGGGGGTGGTGATCCCCGCCAACATCGCCTCCAAGCTCTCCTCGGTGCTGAGCCAGGGGCAGCTGGAAGTGATCTACAACGGCGACGCCCTGCAGCAGAGCCTCGCGCAGTCAAAGATCCAGGCGGCGGTGGCGCAGGCCAACCTCGAACTCTCAGAGCAGATCCGTCAGCTGGCCTCCAGGGGGATCGACCTGCTGTTGCAGGGGGGCGACCTCAGCCAGCTGGGGATCAACCAGCCCCGTCTGCTGGGCCTCGAACAGGTCCCGGCGACGCTGGGCGGCGTGATCGCCCGCACTCCGCCTGGCCACGACCGCCAGGAGCTCGAACGGGTGCGCGAACTGGCGAGCTTCGCGGCCCAGAACCTCAACATCAGCAAGGACGTGCTGGCCACCGTCGGCCAGCCGGTGCAGGTGAACGCCACCACCGTGCACGGCCGCCGCACGCCCCTGGACACCTTCGCGGTGGTCGTGGCGGTAAGCATTTCGCTGATGTTCGTGTGCGTGCTGCTGGCGGCGGGCGGCGTGGCGCTGGAGCGCGAAGAGCACACGCTGGCGCGGTTAATTCAGGGGCCCACCCGGGCGGGGCGGGCCTTTGATCGGACCCGGGATGGGCGGGTCCCTGATCTCCCCCGGGGGGCTGGTGGTGGAGAAGCTGCTGCTGGCCGCCGGCTGCGCGTGGGTGCTGGCCTTCGCGATGCTGGCCGGCATCGGCGCGTTCGTGACCCTGGAATGGAGCCGCATCGGGCTGTGGGTGCTCGCCCTCGCGGCCGGCGCGGTGGCGTTCGGCGCGATGGGCGTCGCGATCGGCGCCGTGGCCCGCGAGGTGCGCGCGGCCTCGCTGCTGGCGTTTCTGTTGGCTCTACCGCTGGCCTTCCTCGCGCTGGTGCCCGCCGGCGCGGTGGCGCCAGGCGTGTATGACGCGATCCGCGTCGTCTCAGCGGTGTTCCCCTTCAAAGCCGCGCTGCAGGCGCTGGATGCGGCGGTCAACGACTCAGAACCGGCGCTCGGGGGGTCGCTGGCGCATCTGCTGGGGCTGACGCTGCTGTTCGGCGTGCTGGCGCGCGTGGGGTTGCGGCGCGCGTAGGGCGTCGAGGATGGCTCTGCGGCGAACTTACAGCGAACGCGTCCAAATCGGCCTTTACTAGCTAGGCAAACTCTGGCTGCTGTTATACGAACATGCCCGCATGCAGCCGCCCAGAACTGCCCAAGGCGCAGCGACTCCTCAGCCGCTATCATGCATCGGTACCCCCCCTGTTCGCTTCGGCTGCAGGGATGCGAGGCCGCCTCCGGGCGGCCTTTGCGATTCTAGGCGCGTCTACCAGCCCGGCGGCTTATGGATGATCCCTCGGGCGTCGGGGACCTGAGGTGGGAATTGGCTGGCCCTGAGGGCTGCTCTCCTGATCGGTTTGTAGAACGAGCCCCTTGGAAGATCCCGCGGCGACAGAGCGTAGCTTCGGTTCCGGTGCGGATTGAGCACGCCGACGGGTGCTTTGAGGTCGTATCGCACGAAATGGATGGGGTCCTTGAGGTCACTGTCGTTCGAGACGACGACGGCCAAGTCGTATCTCGCCCGGAAGCCATCGATCAGGAGGTGGCTGGCGAGGTTTACATCGGAGCCCTTCTCCTCGGTGATCCAGACCTCGGTGTAGGCGGCCTTTCCCCCTCGATCCTTGACACATCGCCTGGTTGCCGCTCGCGTCATGAAGTGTCCGTAGTGGATAGTCAGATTGGATACCGTCGCGAGGGCACGAAGGTAGATCTGCTGGCGTTGCATTTGTTGGTGTTGTGCCGCTTGAGTATCGCCGGGCCTCGCCTTCACTCGCGCGGTGAAGTATTTGATGCCGACGATTTCGCTGTCCTCGCGAAGCATGCGCTCGCACAATGCCCCCACGTCGAGCCACCGCTCAGCGGAGGCCCGCAGGCAGCCGTAGTAGAGGTTGAATCCATCCACATAAACGATCGTGCGTAGTCGCTCCCCTCCCCGGCCAGACATGAGGCGGTGAAGTCTAACGGCCGGAACTCCGACGACTGCTCCAGCAATGGCCTGCAGCGAAGGCCGGCAGCAACGGCCCGCAGGGCTCTATCCTCGAAAAGTAATGGCTTTTCCACAGACGCGCATGCGCCGCCTGCGCTCGACGCCGGCCTTGCGAGGGCTGGTGCGCGAGACCGAGTTGCGCGCCGGCCAGCTTGTGGCGCCCCTGTTCGTATCTGAGACCGGACCGGCCCGCGAGCCGATCGAGACGATGCCCGGAGTCGAGCGTCTGTCCGTTGCCGCCGCGGTGGCCGAGGCTGAGGAGGCGGCCCGCCTGGGAGTGGCGGCGGTCCTCCTCTTCGGACTCCCCGCCGAGAAGGATCCCGAAGGCTCCGCGGCGTGGGACGACGAGGGCGTCGTGCAGATGTGCACCACGGCCATCAAACGCGCCGTGCCAGACCTGCTCGTCATCGCCGACGTGTGCCTCTGCGAGTACACCGACCACGGCCACTGCGGCGTACTGAGAGACGATGGCCATGTGGACAACGACGCCTCCATCGAACTGCTCGCCCGCACCGCCGTCTCCCACGCGCGCGTGGGCGCGGACGTGGTGGCGCCCTCGGACATGATGGACGGCCGCGTGGGCGCGATCCGCGCGGCGCTGGATGAGGAGGGGTTCTCCCAGACGCCCATCCTGGCCTACAGCGCGAAGTTCGCCTCGGCCTTCTACGGCCCCTTCCGCGAGGCCGCCGACAGCGCCCCCGCCAGCGGCGACCGCAGAGGCTACCAGATGGATCCCGCAAACGGCCGCGAGGCGGTGCGCGAGGCGCTGCTGGACGTGCAGGAGGGCGCGGACATGGTGATGGTCAAGCCCGCACTGGCGTACGGCGACCTGATCCGCGCGGTCAAGGAGGCCACGCAGCTGCCGGTGGCGGCATACAACGTGAGCGGCGAGTATGCGATGGTCAAGGCCGCCGCGGCCGCCGGATACCTGGACGAGCGGGCTACGGTGATGGAGGTGCTGACCTCCCTGCGCCGGGCGGGCGCGGACGTCATCATCACCTACCACGCAAAGGACGCCGCCAGATGGCTAGCCGAGTAGACACCCATACAGAGGTTTCGACAGGCGCCCCCGCCCCCGCTCAGGCGGAGGTGGAGGATGCGGTGGTGGCCGACCGCGCCACGGCGGCCATCCCCAAGACGCGCAGCCGCAACGAGGGCGCGGCGGTGGCGCTGGACGACATGGACCGCCGCCTGCTGAACCTGATGCAGGGGAGCTTCCCGTTGGAGCCCCGCCCCTACGCCTCCGTCGCGAGCGCCGCCGAAATCGCGGAGGAGGAGGCGATGCGTCGCGTGCAGCGGCTCTTGGACGAGCGGATCGTGCGTCAGGTGACTCCCATCTACGACACGCGCGCGCTGGGGTACAGCTCGATGCTGGTGGCCGCCAAGGTGGACCCCGAGCATCCGTGGCGGGCGGCGAAGATCGTCAACTCGCACCCCGGAGTGAGCCACAACTACCTGCGCAACCACGACTTCAACATGTGGTTCACGCTCGCGACCGAGCCCGACTCCAGGCTGGGGCTGGAGGGCACGCTGGACGTGCTGCAGCAGCTGACCGGCGCGGAGTCGATCCGCCAGCTGCCCACGCTGAAGCTGTTCAAGATCCGCATGGACCTGGAAATGGAGGGCGACACCAAGGCGCTGAGCACGGAGGGCGTGGCGCAGGAGCCGGTGGAGCTCCAGGCCGCCGAGTACGACGAGCTGGACATCGCCGTTATTCGCGCCACGCAGGGCGACATGCCAGTCACCGCCGAGCCCTACAGCCAGCCGGCGCGGGCGCTGGGCATGACGACGCAGGGACTCTTGGAGCACATGCAGGGCATGCGCGAGCGCGGCATCCTGCGCCGGGTCGCCGCGATTCTCTACCACCGCCGGGCGGGGTTCTCGGCCAACGGGATGGGCGTGTGGAAGGTGCCACCGGAGCGCATCGCCGAGCTCGGCCCGCGCATGGCGGCGTTCCGCGGGATCAGCCACTGCTACGAGCGCCCCACGTACGCGGACTGGCCCTACTCGGTGTTCACGATGGCGCACGGGCGCTCCAAGGAGGAGTGCGACGCGGTGCTCGACGCGATCGCCGAGCAGATGGGGATCCACGAGCGCGCGACGCTGTACAGCTCGACCGAGTTCAAGAAGATCCGGCTGCTGTATTTCACCGGGGAATTCAAGGAGTGGGAGCGCGAGTATGGAGGAGAGGGCCGCCTTTAGGGCGGCCCGCGGGCCGCGTTGTGGCCTACCGTCCTCGTATGGGCGCCGTCTGGCGCGAGCCGACGTGGCGCCGTTCCAGTGGGCATGCTCTTTTCGCGGGCCCCGACTCGCTGAGTGGATGATCTGGCCGTCGTCAACCCCATGACATCGCTCTCCGACACCCACTCGGCCGAGTGGTACCGACGCGCGTTGCGGGTGCTGCCCGGCGGCGTGAACTCCCCTGTGCGCGCGATGCGCGCGATCGGTCGCGACCCGCTCTTCATCGAGCGCGGCGAGGGCGCCGAACTGTTCGACGTGGACGGCAACCGCTACGTCGACTACGTCTGCTCGTGGGGCCCGCTGATCCACGGCCACGCCCACCCCGCCGTACTCGCCGCCGTTGCGCAGGCCGCCCAGCTGGGCACAACCTTCGGCGCGCCCACCCCCGCGGAGGTGCGCCTGGCCGAAGAGGTCACCTCCCGCATCGAGAGCGTGGAGATGGTGCGCATGACCTCCTCCGGCACTGAGGCGACCATGACCGCCCTGCGCCTCGCGCGCGCGGCGACGGGGCGCACGAAGGCGCTGAAGTTCGCGGGCGCCTACCACGGCCACGTCGATGGACTGCTGGCGCAGGCCGGCTCGGGGCTCGCGACCGCCGCGCTGCCTTCGAGCGCGGGGGTGCCCGCCTCCACCACGGCCGACACGGTGGTGGTCCCGTGGAACGACCCGCAGGAGTTGGTGGCGGCCACCGAGGCCCACTCACTGGCGGCGCTGGTGGCCGAGCCGATGCCCGCCAACATGGGGCTGGTGCCCGCACGCGCCGGCTACCTGGAGCTGCTGCGCGAACAGGCGGACGCCACCGGCGCGCTGCTGGTCCTGGACGAGGTCATCTCGGGCTTCCGCGTCGCGGCCGGCGGCGCCCAGGAATTGACCGGCGTGCAGGCCGACCTGACGATCATGGGCAAGGTGCTCGGCGGCGGACTCCCGGCCGCCGCCGTGGGTGGGCGCGAGGAGCTGATGGAGTTGCTGGCGCCGGCGGGCGAGGTCTACCAGGCGGGCACGCTCTCGGGCAACCCCCTCGCCGTGGCTGCCGGGCTGGCCACCTTGGAGATGCTGGACGAGCAGGCCTACCTGCACCTCGCCGCCACCACCGCGCACCTTGCCGAGGGTCTGCGCGAGGCCGCCGCCGAGGCGGGGCGGCCGGTGCAGGTGGTGAGCCAGCCGGGGCTGTTGACGGTGTTCTTCACAGAAGACCCGGTGGCCAACTTGGCCGGCGCCCAGCGCTGTGACCTGGAGGCCCACGCCGCGTGGTGCCGCGCGCTGTTGGCGCGCGGGGTGTACCCACCGCCGTCGCAGTTCGAGGCGTGGTTTCCCTCGCTGGCACACACGCCCGAGCACGTCGAGCGCACCGTCGAGGCCGCCGCCGCTGCATTTAGGGAGGTGGCGTGAGCTCCCTCCAGCGCCTGGAAGCCCTGCTGCGCGAGCAGGGCGGACTGCTCGCTGGCCTGCTGCCCGACTCGCCGCCCGCCGCTAACGGTGGCGGGTGGGGGCCTGCTCAAATGGTGGCGGCTGGCCCGCGCGCGCGGGAGGCGCCCGCCGAGTACGAGCTGCTGGTGGAGACCATCTACGAGGGCTACCTGTTGCACTACGGCGCCCCCCGGTTGCTGCGCCCAGCGGAGCCAGATCTGGGGCTGCTGGCCGGCGACCGGCTGTACGCGCTCGGCCTCGCGCGCCTGGTCGCGGTAGGTGACGTGGTGGCGGTGGGTGAGCTGGCCGACGTCATCACGCTCACCGCGCTGGCCCACGGCTCGGGGGCGCCCGAGTTGGCGCAGGCCATCTGGGACGCCGGCGCCCACGCCGTGGGGTGGGGACCCAGCGAGGAGCACGCCCGCGCCAAGGCGCTCGCCCGCGCCGGCTCGCCCGAAGCGCTCCCCGCGATGCGCGCGCTCGCCGTCCACGCCTCCGCCTCCTCAGCCTGAGCCTCGTAGCGATCCGCACGACCCCCGCGACCGGGATACGCGCCGGCCGGCAAGCGATATTCTTAGCCCCCCGTGGCCAGCAAGCACGACCAGAGCAAGTCCAAGTACACCCTGGACCGCCAGATCCCCGGCGCCTTCGAGGGCGAGACGGTGACGCGCCGGCGCTTTATGACGATCGGCGGCCAGGCCGCCGGGGGCATCGCCGCGGCCTCCTTCGTGCTGCCCGCGCTGGGCTTCGCGCTGGGGCCGCTGTTCAAGAGCACCCCTCACCCCTGGGAGACGGTGGGCACCATCGAGGACTTCACCAAGCTCAACTACATCCCCGAGGTCATCACGCTGGACCCCAGCATCGGCGAGGCGGGCAAGACGACCGTCTACATACGCAAGTTCAACCCCGCCATCGACGTCGACCCCACCGACCGCGACTCGCAGTTCATCGCGATCTCCTCGCGCTGCGCCCACCTCGGCTGCCCGGTGCGCTGGGTGGACGCGGCGGAGCGCTTCATCTGCCCCTGCCACGGCGGCGTGTACGACCTGCTGGGCCGCCGCGTGGGCGGGCCGCCGGTGCGTCCGTTGGATCGTTTCTACACGCGCGTGGTGGACGGCTACTACGTGCAGGTGGGCGCCCGCTACAGCGTCAACTCCGAGCTGCAGCGCTTCTCCCCGCGCGACCCGGGCGAGCCGCTGGACGGCCTCGGCCAGTACCTCTACCCCTCGCGCCCCACGGCGCAGAAGTAGCGGCATGAACCAGCGCGAGAAGGAGGAGTACCTCCGCGAATACTCCGTCCTGAAGAGCGAAGGCAAGCCCTTCTTCCCCTACGCCGTGGGCAAGGACTCGCTGATGGCGTGCGTGGTTATGGCCGTCATCATCGGCATGTCCCTCGTGCTGGGCGCCGAGCTGGGGTCCAAGGCCAACCCCACCACCACCACCTACGTGCCGCGCCCGGAGTGGTACTTCTTCTTCCTCTTCGAGCTGCTGCGCGTGATCAAGCCGCCCTCGCTGGTGGCGCTCGCCACCATCGGCATCCCCACGCTGGCGATGATCATGCTGTTCCTTCTGCCCTTCTACGACAGGGGCCCCGAGCGTCGCCCCGAGCGGCGGCCGATCGCCACCACCACCGGCATCGTGGTGATCGCCGCAATGGCCTTCCTCACCTACTCCGGCGCCAACGCCGGGTCGCCCACGGTGATCGAAATGCCCACGCCCGCGGCGGTCGAGAACGCCGGCGGGCAGACGCTCGCCAGCTTCGAAGCCGGCCGCCTGGTGGTGGCCCAGTCGGGCTGCCTGGCGTGCCACAAGCTGGGCGACAACGGCAACGACGGGCCGGGCCCGCAGCTGACGCACATCGGCGCGCGCATCCCGCGCCAGGGGATCGCCCGCACACTGGTCAACCCCACGGCGCCGATGCCGTCGTTCAAGAACCTGCCGCCGAAGAAGTTCAACGCGGTGGTCGAATTCCTCTCGCTGCTGAAGTAGCTGAGGGCAGCGATGCCTGAGGCGCCACCCGCCGGCACCCCCACGCCCGGCACCCCCGAGGCGGACCAGGTGCGCGAGATGTTCGACCGCGTGTCCGGCGTCTATGACCTGCTCAACAGCGCGATGTCGGCCGGCCTGCACCACCGCTGGCGCGCGCGCGCCGTCGATGAGGCGCACGTCGGGCCAGGGTCGCGCGTGCTCGACGTGGCCACCGGCACCGGCGACCTGGCGCTGGAGTTGGCGCGCCGCGTGGCGCCCGGCGGGGAAGTGGTGGGCAGCGACTTCTCAGAGAAGATGCTCGCGCGGGCGCGGGTCAAGGCGGCCGCGGCCGCCGTTCCCCTCCGCTTCGAGTGGGGCGACGCCCTGGAGCTGCCCTACGCGGACGATTCATTCGACGCCGCCACCGTCGGCTTCGCGGTGCGCAACTACGCCGACCTCCCCCGCGGGCTCGCCGAGTTGGCGCGCGTCGTGCGGCCCGGCGGGCGGGTGGTGGTGCTCGAGTTCACCACTCCTCTGCGCCCGCCGCTCTCGATCTTCTATCGCGTGTGGTTTGACCGGGTGGTGCCGCTGCTGGGGCATCTGTCGAGCGACCCCGCCGCCTATACGTATCTGCCCGAATCGGTAAAGCGCTTCCCCGCCCCCGTGGCCGTGGCCGGCGAGTTGGAGGGCGCCGGCCTGAGGGACATCCGCTGGCTGCTCATCGCGGGGGGCATCGTCACCATCCACTCGGGCACGGTCAGGCCGTCGAGCGACCGATGAGCACGCACACCATCGACGGCGCGGGCGACGTGGACGCCGTCGAGGCGATCATGCGCAGCGGCGGCCCCGCACTGCGCGAGCGCATGGCCCGCACCGAGGCCCACCTCGAAGAGGTGGCCGCACAGGCCGGCGTGCCGCTCGCCTCGCACGCCACGGCCACGGTGGTGGCGGGAGGCAAGCGCCTGCGTCCCCTGCTGGTGGTGCTCGCGGCCCAGGCCGCCGGCGGCCCACGCGACACGGCGGAGGGCGAGGAAACCCTGGTGCGCGCGGCGGTGGCGGTGGAGCTGGTGCACTCCGCCACGCTGGTGCACGACGACGTGATCGACGGCGCGCACCTGCGCCGCGGGAGCCCCACAGTGGTCGCCACCGCGGGGCGCGCCACCGCAGTGGCCACTGGCGACGTGCTCTTCTCACGCGCCTTTGCCGAGCTGGCGCGCAACGACAGCGTGGCCCAACTGCAGGCGCTCTCTGACGCCTCCTCGGCGCTGGCCGCCGGCGAGCTGTTGCAGCGCGAGGACGCCTACGCCGCGCAGGTGGCCCTCGAGCGCTACCTGCGCCGCTGCGAGCTGAAGACCGCCGCGCTGTTCGAGGCCGCCTGCCGGCTGGGGGCGCTGGTGGCGGTGGAGGGCTCGCGCGCCCTCGCCGACGCGCTGGGCGCCTTCGCGCGGCGCATCGGGCTGGCGTTTCAGCTGTTCGACGACGTGCTCGACGTGTCCGGCTCGGAGGAGCGCATGGGCAAGGCGCGCGGCACCGACCTGCTCGACGGGACCGTCACGCTGCCGCTGATCCTCGCCCGCGAGCGCGACGCGGAGCTGGCCTCGGTGGACCTGGCCTCGCTGCACACCGCCGAGCAGGCGCGGGAGGTGTGCGAGCGCATCGCCGCCACCGGCGCCCTGGTAGAGGCGCGCGAGCGGGCGCTGGCGCTGGTCGAGCAGGCCAAGGCGGCGCTCCCCACGAGCGTGGCGCCCGGACGGACGGGGCTGCTGTATCTGGTTGCCGACGCGGTGGTCGAGCGCTACTCCTAGAGGGTGGCGGGCCCCTCTTTTTCGATCCTCTAGAAGTCCGACGGCACGATCACATCGGCGGCGAGCGCGCGCACGAAGAAGTCGATTCTCCTGTGCCATGTTGGCGTGCGTCATGCGCCGGAAGTCGCTCAGGAGCGCCGCGGTGGCGCGGTCCAGCTCGTCGTCCAGGCGCTCCACCGCCGCCTGTCCAAAGACCCCCTCGCGGCACTCCTCGCACTCCGGGCAGCGCAGGAGCACGCGCCAGTAGCCAGGGCGCTCCTCCGACCAGTCGATCGGGTAGACGAGCTCCCCGCCGCAGCTGGTGCAGACGTGCAGCCAGGCCTCCAGCTGCACCTCTTGTCCTACGTGGTTGTCGTTCTGGGAGTACATGGCGGCTTCCCCACCGTCATCGACTCGCCATGAGGTCCCCTTTAGGGAGTGAGCACGAACACGTAGGTTTGCGGAAGTTGGTACGTAGCCGGCTCCCTGTGCGCTGCTAGTTTCATGAGAGGAATGGCCAGCGCGATACGTACGGTCGGCCATCAGGAGCGCCTGTCCCTGGTTGACCACCTGGACGAGTTGCGCACGCGCCTGCTGATCTGCGCCCTGGCCCTGGCGGTGGCCTTCGGCGTGTGCTTCTGGCAGAACCACGCGCTGTTGACCTTCATCAACAAGCCGTTCGCCAAGGAAACGGAGAGCCAGGCCAAGAAGGGCAACGGGCCGCAGGGCCAGACCTTCCTGGCCCAGCAGGGGGTGCTGGCGGTGGCGGAGGAGACCGAGGCGCTCGCCACGGCCCTCAGCGCTCCGCACAGCGGGCTGTCGGCCGCGACCCGCGCCCAGCTCGCCGCTCAGATTCCCCGCCTGCGCGCGGAGATGGCAAAGATCCCGAAGGTGCCGCCGGCCAACAAGCCGGTGACGCTGGGGATCGGCGAGCCGCTGACCACGACGCTCAGCGTGACCCTGTACTTCGCGCTGGTGCTCTCGCTGCCGGTGATCCTGTTTGAGCTCTTCGGCTTCGTGCTGCCCGCTTTCAGCCCGAAAGAGAGACGCGCGGTGCTGCCGCTGCTGGTGGCGATCCCGTTCCTGTTCGCCGTCGGCGTGACGTTCGGCTACTACGTGGTGCTGCCCGCGGCGGTGCACTTCCTGCTGAACTTCAACAGCGAACAGTTCAACGTGCTGGTGCAGGGCAACCAGTACTACAAGTTCGCCGCCACCACGCTGCTGGCGATGGGGCTGGTCTTCCAGGTGCCCGTCGCGATCCTGGCCACCGTGCGGGCTGGGATCGTCACCCCCGCCCAGCTGCGCCACGGGCGCCGCTACGCGATCGTCGCGTGCGCCGCCGTCGCCGCGTTCCTGCCGGGCGACGTCACGACGATGCTGCTGGAGACGATCCCCCTCTATCTCCTGTATGAGGTGAGTATCCTGTTGGCGTCGTTCGTTACAAGGCGCGAGCGTCGAATGGCCGCCGGCTCACCCGAGGAGGAGGGCGCCCCGGGGGCGAGCGCCCAAGGGGCGAACGGCAGCGCCGACCAAGCTACGGAGCAGAGCGTGCAGGAGATCATCGACCACACCAACCCAGAGCTGACCGACTGATGCTGTTCGACCTGCGAGGCCGCGGCCGGCGGCGCACCGTGCGGATCGTCTACTCGGGCCTGGCGCTGCTCTTCTTCCTGGGCTTCGTCGGCTTCGGCGTGGGGAGCTTCGGCGGTGGCGGCGTGGCCGAACTCCTCGGTGGCAAGGGCGGCGGCGGTGGCGAAAACTACGGCGCGCAGGTCAAGGCGGCCAAGAAGGTCACCGTCGAGCAGCCCTCCAACCCCAACGCCTGGAGCGGCCTGATCCACGCCCTGCTGCTGGAGGCGGCCAACGGCGAAAACTACAACAAGGTGGAAAGCGAAGAAGGCTTTACCAGCAAGGCGCAGCCCCTCCTGGCGCAGGTGCAGGAAGCGTGGCAGCACTACCTGAAGGTGGAGCCCCACCACCCCAACTCCGAACTGGCGGGCGACGTGATGAGGATCTACACCAGCACGGGCGGCCTGAACAACCCCACGGTGGCGGTGCGCACCCTAAAGACGGAGATCGCCGGGCGCGCCCCCAATGTGACGCTGTACTACGACCTCGCGGTGCTCTCCTATGAGGCGAAGGACAAACACGAAGGCGAACGCGCGGCGGCGAAGGCCATCGCGCTGGCGCCGGCGTCAGACAAGAAGATCCTCGAAGGCCGCTTGGCCGAACTCAAGGCCGGCAAGACCGCGGCCTCGAGCAGCGCCTCCAGTGGCACGACGACGGGCGCCGCCCCGAGCGGCAATGAGACGGTGACCATCCCGGCCTCCAAGCTGGGCAAGGGCGCCACCAAGGCCCAGACGGTGACGATCCCCTCCTCGGAGCTGTCGAAGGGAATCACCGCGACCACTCCGAACACCGCCCCGGCGCCAACCACGACCGTGCCGAAGAAGTAGGGCCTCCGCATGGCGCGCCCGGGCTACACGGGGCGCCTGCTGGTCGATTGCGCCGACCAGCCCGGCATCGTCGCCGCCGTGTCGGGGTGGCTGTTCGCGCGGGGGGCCAACATAGTGTCCTCCCACCAGTACTCCTCCGACCCGGTGGGCGGCAGGTTCTTCCTACGCACGGAGTTCTTTCTGGCGGATGAGGCGCCCTCCTCCGGCGCCCGCCAGGAGCTGCGCGAGAGCTTCGCGGCGGAGGTCGCCGAGCGCTTCCAGATGGACTGGCGCCTGCGCTTCTGGGACGAGCGCCGCCGCATGGCGATCCTCGTCTCGCGCCACGACCACTGCCTCGTGGACCTGCTGTGGCGCCAGCGCCGCGGAGAGCTCGACGCGGAGGTGGCGGCGGTGATCTCCAACCACCCGGACCTGCGGGGCGAGGCGGAGGGGGCGGGGGTGCCCTTCCACCACGTCCCCGTGACGGCGGAGGGCGGGGCGGAGAGCGGGGGCGATGCCACGAAGGAGAACCGGGAGGCTATGGGCGAGGCGGCGCCGGGCGGCATGGCCCAGGCCGAGGAGCGCATGCTCGAGCTGCTGGTCGGCCGGGTGGACGTGGTGGTGCTGGCGCGCTACATGCGAATCCTCAGCGGCGCCTTCCTCACGCGGGTGGGAGCGCCGGCGATCAACATCCACCACTCCTTCCTGCCCGCCTTCCCCGGCGCCGACCCCTACCGCCGCGCGCGCGAGCACGGGGTCAAGCTGATCGGGGCCACCGCCCACTACGTCACCGAGCAGCTGGACGGGGGGCAGATCATCGAACAGGGCGTGGAGCGCGTGGACCACCGCATGGGCGTGGAGGAACTGGAGCGCGTGGGCCGTGACATCGAGCGCGTGGTGCTCGCGCGGGCGGTGGCGCTGCACCTCGACGACCGCGTGCTGGTGGACGGGGGGCGGACGGTGGTGTTCTGAGGTGCGCCGCGTCCTCTGCAGTGGGCGCCGTCAGCGAACGGAGCCTCGGCTAGAATCCCCGAGCCCATCCCGAACCGGCGTCTCGCGCCTAAGTTCTCGCGGGCCGTTAGCTCAATTGGCAGAGCAGGGGCCTCTTAAGCCCAAGGTTGAAGGTTCGATTCCTTCACGGCCCATTCCGGGCGATCCCGGGATTCGTCCCGGGATCGCCATTTCTTTAAACCAGCCTGTTTGCAGGGGATTCCTGGGGTGCCAGAAGTGTTCCGGGGTTCGCGGACGCGAATGGTCTGGGAGTCCCCACTGCACGGGCCAGGTGTTATGGGGTTATCGGAGGCGTTTTTGCGCCTCCGACGGCGCACGGATATCAGCCAAGCTGCGCTGTGCCGGGCGTTGATGCTCTCCACGCTGTTGCGCCGCAGGAGCAGCGCGGATCGCAGATAGCTCATCGGGCTGTCGCCGTGGCGGGGCAGGAAGGAGTACGCGCGGGGGTCTTCGACGAATCGCTGGGTGACGTCGGGGCAGCGTCCGATCGGGCAGCGAAAGCGCCGCCGGGCACCGCTGAGGTCCATCGGGGTTCCTCGGGGAATGCCCTGCGCGAGGCGTCGCGTGAGCGTGGGGTAGCCGTCGGTATGACGGAAGGCCATTGGCCCGTGATCGCAGACCGGGATGTCGTGGGGATTCTTCAGCCGCTCGCCGTGCGGCACGAAGACGGGATGGATCGACCAGCGGCTCTCCAGTTCGATGTGAAACCGTTCGGAGTGGTCGTAGTCGGCGTCGCCGACCAGATATCGACTGACAAGGTGGGAAAGATACTCATACGCCGGAAGCGTATCCAGTCAGACGGACGAGTACCCCTGTCATCAGAGGCCGAATCTCGGCAGGGTGCTAACGAGCGGAGCTAGAGCATGCAGTAAGTTAACAGTATTGCCCGATTATTGGAACTTCAGCTTGCAGCCTATGCCACGGTCGCATGAGCGCTCGGCTTACGGCCGCAGAGAGCGATGAGAAGCCCCACGCGGATCGGCCGAAGAGGCCCCGCTGGAGTCATTCTTTGCCGGGAGCGAGGCGTCCCAGCTCGCGTGCGGGCTGTCCGCGATAACCGAGGCGCGCCGATATCTGCTCGGCGATGGCGAGGAGGCGAGGCTTGAGGTGCTTGACGAGGTTGGCGAGGGAGATGGCGCACGTCGGGGCGGCCATGTTGAGCGCGGCGATCACCTCGCGGTCGGCTGAGCGTATAGGCACGGCGATCGCGTACGTGTCGAGTGCGAGCTCTTGGTCGTTGACGGCAAAGCCCGCGGCGCGGATGCCGGGGAGTTCCTTGCGGAGCACCCGTTTGCTGGTGATCGTGTTCGGTGTCTTGGCCGAGAGTTTCATTTCTCGCAGGATCCGAGTTCGCTCGGTCGTCTGGAGGTATGCGAGGAGCAGCTTGCCCATCGCTGTGCAGTACGCGGGCAGCCGGGAGCCCGCGTGCAGGTCCAGAGCGTCCGGGCGGAGGGAGCGGCGGCTGCCGTGAACTCTGTCGATGTAAAGGATTTCTGGGCCGTCTAGCACCGCGATGTTGGTGTTGAAGGAGGAGTGCCGGCCGAGTTCCTCCAGGTAGCGGTGGGCGTGGTCGCGTAGCGTCGTGGTGGCCAGGGTGGAGAGCCCGAGATTGAGCACCTTCAGGGTGAGCCGGTACTCGTTCCGGCGACCTTGTTGCAGATATCCGAGCGAGGCGAGGGTGCTTAGGTGTCTGTGTGTGGTTGAGGTTGACATTCCAATCTCATCTGCGAGTTCGGTGACTCCGCGTATAGGTTGTTTGGGGGTGAAGCGGTCAAGGATCGCCAGGCCGCGCATGAGCGACTGGGAGCCCAGCGGAGCGAGACCTTGGCCGCTGCCCAGCGCCTGCACCTCCTCGTCGTCTTCGTCGGAAGGGCGGACTGTTGTTGTCAACCGGTTCGCTCCAAAAAATCGTCGGCGGTAAGAAGAATCGTCTTGGCCTCGCTCAGCAGTTCGGGACCGAGCGTTTCAGCCAGCGCCTCGCGGCCCTCCTCGTCAGGCATGCTCACCTCAATGGCCGCCACGACCGCGCCGCGTCTGTCTGTCAGAGGGGTCGCGATCGAGCGCTGAGGCGGCTCCGCCCCGCCGCGTACCGCGAGTCCCGTCCGTACGATGCTTACGCACTCGCGGTGCAGCGCGCGCTTGGTGAGCGTCTCCTCTGAACCACGGTACTTCAGCACTAACTCTGTGATCAGGGCCTTTCGCTGCGGGGGACGGAGGTGCGCAAGCAGGGCCTTGCCCGCTGCGGTTCTGTGTGCGGCCAGTCGAGCACCGACGCCGATGCCGTCGTCGATCGCGTGCTGTCCCCGCCGACTCCCGGTCATACGGCTGAGATACACCGCTTCTGGGCCATCGAGCGCGACCAGGCTGGCGGTGTATCCGGTCCGCTCACGCAGTCGCAGCAGCGCCTTCCGGGCGCCCCAGCGAACCGGCAGGCCATCGAGCATCGCCAACGCGACATCGCCGGCGCGGGCCCCGACACGGTAGTCCTGGGCCGCGGTCTGCTCCAGATACCGCTGCGCTGGTGCTTGCCTATTCCTAGCCAGAACGATTGTTCTTTTGGGAACAGTGCACGCTATCTATTCAACCGCGTCCCGTCCTTCTGTCGCTGGTGAGTACGCGCGGCGGCCCGGCGGGCGCTGAAAAGGAGCTTGGCTGGTGTGGCGAGGCTGTCCACGGCGGCCAGAATGTCGCGGGAGATCGGGAGTGCCGAGACCCCTGGGGTGGATAGGTAGAAGCTCGTCATGCTCGTGAGGACCAGCAGGTGCTCGTGGCCGTTTGGCAGCGATCTGGTCAGGCGCGCCGCGTGGGTGGCGATCCACGTCATGCGTTCGGCGGCCTCGTGGGGTGAGGTGTAGTTGTCGAGCAGGCTGCGCTGCCCGGATGCTGCGTCTTCTGGGAGGTCGATGAGGCTGTCGAGCAGCGAGTGCAGCGAGCCGACCCAGGGGAAGTAGGCGTTTTCGATCGCGGTGATCTCGCTGGCGTGGACGGTGGGGTTGGCTGCCGCTGCGATCAGGACGAAGACCTCCAGGGATGAGCCTGCCGATGCTGCTGTCTCCCACCAGCGCAGACCGGCGCCGTGTGGTGTCTGCTGCTGCGCCCAGCGCGCGAGCGCAGTCTGGCCTCCCTGGGCCTCCCTGAGGTTGAGGCTCTGGTAGCTGACGATGCGTGCCGCGGCTCTGCGCGCAGGCACCGCGACCAGGGTGTAGGAGGGGAGTGCTTCCAGCGCGGTTCGGCAGGTATCGATGATGCGCTCGAGGTAGCCGTCGTCCTCGCCCTGGGGGTTGTGCGTGTAGTAGTCCAGGTGGGCGGCGTTGGGGTCCAGGGCGATGAGCAGGGCATGGTGGAGGTGGCGTCCGTTGGCGATCGGGTCGCTCGCGGGCTGCTCGGCGAGGGTGTCTACGTAGTCGTATATGGCCTGGAAGGCGATCTGGGCGCGGGTGACGGTGCTGCGGTGTGCGGCCGGTGCGAACGCGGCGAACGCAGCGGCGCCCTCGAGGTTTCCCCGCTTGGTGTGCTGAGCCTCGAGCGCGAGCCGGCGAAGGAAGGGGTCGGGGATCGCGCCGGCCTGCTCACGCCAGACGCGGGCCTCGCGGCACACGCACGGAAAAACATGGGCCCAGTAGCTACGGGCGGCTTTTGCGAACGCGCAAGCCAGTGCCAGACGGTCTCTCGCACGCGCTGTCACACAGATAGCTTCGCGCGAAGATCTGGGGCTGCATAGCTACTCCTGGAAGCCGACCCGTGGCGGGACCCTCGCCGCGGAGAGACCGGGGAGCGCGACCACGAGCAGCGTCACCCCGGCGACGATCCCCAGCGCGCCGAGCATGTCCGGCAGCCCGAGGGAGAATGGCGCCGGGAACCCGGTCGTCAGCTGCAGCCAGCGGCCCGCGAGCGCCTGGCCGTAGAGGCCGAGGAGCGCGCCGTCGGTACAACCGATCGCAAGCACGACAGCGCTCTCGAGCACCAGTGACCGCCATAGTTGCATGCGGCTGAAGCCCTGGGCCTTCAGCGCCGCGAGTCGGGTGCGGCGCTGCCATATCGCAGCGCTGAGCGCCGCGGCGACCGCGAGCGCGGCCGTGATCAGCAAAAGCGTCGATATCTGCCCAAGGCTTTTCAGGCCTTCCCGTGCTGTGGCCTGGAACACCCCCTCACGTTCTGTGGCGGTCTCCACGAGCAGGCCTTGCCGGCCGGCAAGGGCCTTTTCCACCAAGCGCTTGCCCTGCGCGGGGGTGACACCATGAGCGAGATTCACCTCCAGTGCTGTGGGGTCCGTGATCTGCCAGTAGCGACGATAGTCGTTTGTGTTGATGGTGATCGCGCCGGGTGACCAGCCGACGTTCGTGGTGATCGCGGCGACACCCAGGCGCGCGGGACCCGATGGCGTCGGCAGCGTGTAGGAGTCCCCAACGGCAAGGTGATGTTCGCTCGCGAACCCGTTGGAGATCGCGATCCAGCCACCCTGGCGGAGCAGCTGGGTTGCGTGGGCGAGGTTGCCGTGCAGGAGCTGGCTGGCCTGGATCATCGGGCTGTCCTGCGGCGGGCGTGCGCGTATCCACAAGCGCCGCGGGCCGATGTCAAGCAAACCTCCCTGGTAGGAGCGGACCGACGCGACCCCTGGTGTCCGGGCGATCACGGCCGGGGTGCTGCCGGCGCGGAAGCTGCTGACGGTCAGGAAGTTGTTGTCGGGGGCGACCCAGATGTCAGCCGTGTCCAGATATTCGACGACGGCCCGGTCGAGTCCGTTGAGGAGGTCGTGTCTGGCGCCCTGGATCGCGACGCTGCCGTAGACCGCGAGTGCCGCGACGGCGATCAAGGCGATCGAGCGGGTCGCGGTGGCCTCCAGTTCGACGACGGCGAGTGAGAGCATGCTGCCGTGTATTCGGCCACATGCGGGCTTCAGGATACGCACGACTATCACGAAGATGAGCGGCACGAGGCAGATCACCGCGACTGCCAGGATCACCCCGCCGGCGATCGTCAGGCTCGGCGCGAGCAGCGCGAGTCCCGTTGCGATGAGTACGAGCAGAGCACCGACGATGCTGAGCCCGCGGACAGTCCGCGGCTCGATTCTCTGACCGGACTCGTCCTGGTCGTGGTCGATCGAGCCCGCCCCGCGGCGACGCCACAGGCCCCAGAGCGGCGGCAGCGACGCCATGAACGCGGCGAGCATTCCTGCTGCGAGCGCGAGGATGATCGCCTGCGGCTGGATTGCCTGCTCGGTGCCGACCGGGAACGCGACCGCCAGATACACGGGCGCCTGGTGGGCGAGCACGCGAGCGAGGATGCCGCCGAGGAGCAGGCCTATGAGCGAGGCGCCCACGGCGAGGATCGCGGTCTGGAACCCGAGGATGAGAAAGATCTCCCGGCGGTGATACCCGTTCGTGCGTAGCTCAGCGATGAAGCGGCGTCGCTCGGGCGCCGTCAGCCAAACCGCGTTGAGCGCAAGGAGGAACCCGACCATCGCGCTGATCGCTGCGAAGATCGTCGTGGACTGGTTGATCGGCCCGGCGGTCTGGTCGAGCAGACGCAGTTCGTTATCCGCCGGCACGACATCCGCCCTCCCGGCAGCCAGATGTTCCAGCTCGTGGGTGACCATCCGATCGTCACCCGGCCGGGGCTTGACCAGAAGGGTCGTCACGCGGCCCGGCTGCTCTGTGACACGCTGAGCAACGGGAAGCAAAGTGACCGCGATGTCGCTGCTCGCAACGGCGCCGATCGTCGAGTCATCCAATACGGCACGCACAACAATCGGGTGGGCGTCGCCGCTGGCGAGCACCGTCACCGACTGCCTGGGTTCGACGCCAGCCGAGGCAGCCAAGCCCGATGGGAGCCCTATACCGTCGCCGATCAGCAGCTCCCCGGTGCTCAGGTCGCGTGTGAGGGCGCCACCCAGCAGGACGATGCTCGGGGTCACCCCGACGAGTTCGATCGACCGGCGTCCCCTCGGCCCGACGATAATCGCGTTCTCCCGCAGCAACGGCGCCGCGATCACCACGCCCGGCAGCCTCGCGGCTTCTTCGGCAAGCCCGGCGTCGAACCCGTGCGAGGAGCGCGCGACGAGCTGCAGGCGCGCGGAGCCGATCGTCCCCCGCACAAGCTGTTTCGCTGACTGCGTGAGGCTCGTGCTGGTGATCAGCACACCGAAAACGAGCGCCACCCCGATCGCGATCCCGCCGCCCGCCAAGAGCTCCTGCACCTTGTGGCTACGTAGGCGATAGCGGTAGATGAAGAACAGCGAGCTCAGTCGCACACCGAAGATGAGGGGGTTCAGCGGGGGGCGGAACCGCATCACAGGGCGACGGTGAGCTCGACGTCCAAGCCGTTCTTCAGGCGCCCGTCGCGAAGCGTGTGGACCCGATCGACGAACGCCGTCGCCTGCGGGTCGTGGGTGACGAGCACCCCGGGGGTACCGCGCTCGTGACAGATATCTCGCAACAGGGCGAGGGTCTCACGGCTGCGCTTGGAGTCGAGGTTCCCCGTCGGCTCGTCCGTCAACAGCAGCCGCGGTTCGTTCACCAACGCTCGCGCGATCGCCACCCGCTGGCGCTCCCCCATCGACAGCTGCGCAGGCGTGTGCTCCTCTCGCGCCTTGAGCCCCAGACGCTCAAGCCACGGGCGCACCCTCTGCCTGGCGTCGTGCATGCTGAACCCGTCCGCCAGCAGCTTCAACGCCGCGTTGTCCAGCACCGAGGCCCCCGCGATCAGATGAAAGGACTGAAAGACGAACCCCACCTCCCGCCGGAGATACAACGCGCCCTCGCTCTCGGAGAACCGCGAGACATCCCGCCCGTCGAGCATGACACTGCCCCGGTCAGGCACAGCCAGCCCCGCCGCCAGCAGCAGAAGCGTTGTCTTGCCCGAACCCGAGGGGCCGTACAACGCGACGAACTCACCGGGGGACACCGTGAGCGATACGCCGTCCACGGCCCGCACCACCTCTGCCTCTGCCGGGTAGTGCTTCACGACATCGCGCAGCTCGAGCATGGCTCAGGACGCCGCAGGATCCCCACCGCTGGCACGCAAGCCGGGCAGGTGAACGAGGTTATCTCGGGAGTCCGTCGAGCGGACCTGGCCGTGGTCGATCGACATGATCCGCGGCGCACCCGCGATCGCCTCAAGATCCTCCGAGGCAACCACCAGCGCCAACCCGGACTGCTCCCCGAGGGAGCGCAGAGTCGCGTAAAGCTCGCGGCGTTCGCTCAACCCCGGCACGACCGCGGGTTCGTCCACCAGCAGCAGACGCGGTTCGCGAGCGAGCGCCCGCGCGAGTTCCACACGAACACGCTCACCCGCCGAGAGCCTGTCCATCCGCATGTCCTCACAAGACCTCGCATCGACGCGATCCAGCGCCTGGCCGGCCCGGACCCGCGCCTCGTTCGGTGAGAACTTGTCGCTCAACAGGCCAAGCACGACATGATCCAGCACCGGCTGGCCGCCAGAGGACCACCAGCCGCCGCACACCAGCCCGATCCCGCCATGACGCCACAACTCCGTGCGCTCGCTCTCCGACGCCGCCGTCACATCGCACCCGGCGAAGTAGACCCGGCCCTCATCCGGCAGTTCAAGCCCAGCTGCGATGCGCAGCAGTGTGGACTTCCCCGCACGCTTGGCCCCCTGCAGACCGATGAAGTCCCCCTCGTCGATCTCCATCGACACCCCGTCCAAAACGACGGTCTTGCGCTTCGGGCCATCCCGGAACCGCTTGCTGACACCCTGGAAGGACAGCAGCACCATCAGCCCGGGGGAAACCGCGCCACGGCCTCGATGATCTCCTGCCGCGCGGCCCTGACCCAATCGAGCTCGGCCTTGATCTGCGCAATCGGGCCAGCCCGAACGACATTCATGATCACGCCAGCCCACGAAACCTTGCCAACCTCCGCTTCCTCGCTGGACCTCAACAATGCGAGACACCCCACTTCATAGACATCCAACGCCCGCAGCAGCGCCGGCGCGTGTTCCTGACTCGAAGTCACGATCTTCGCGTACAGCTCGCTGCGAACAGGAGGATGCGGGCCAGTGCGCCCAATCCAATCCGCCACCGCAGCCTCCGCCCGCTCGGTCGGCGTATACACCACCCGACCCGCCATCCTGTCAGCAGCCGAACCTTCGCCGGACTCCAGCAGACCCTCCCGCTCAAGCTGGTCCAGCCGCGGATACAACGATTTCGCTTCGATACCCCACGTCGGACCGAGCAGCCTGTTCAACCGCCGCGCCAGCGCGTAGCCATGGCAAGGCCCCTTGAGCAGCACCGACAGCATCGCCCCCTTCAGAGCCGAATCGCCCCGCATCCAACCCTGATTCAGCTCGCCGCGCGCGCCCGCCGCCGTCATCATCACCATCCCTATGATCATATGATCCGAACTCAAGGAACGGTACTGCAAACCAGCCAGCCTCGGAAATCCGACAACGCCATCAAGAGACGAACGGTTCCACAAAGCCGCCCACGCCTAGTCACTCTCCTCGCTGGAGATCTCCTCACGGGCTTCGCGAGCGGCCGCGACGATTTCCTGGACGTTTGCGTTCTCGTCGTCCTGGAAGCGTGTGATCAACTCGATGAGTACTGGCAGGGCCTCATCCTGGCGGCCGAGGTCGCGGAAGACCCATGCCTTGCGGTAGAGCGCTGAGGCTACCTGTTCGCGCGCAAACGGCTCAGAGGCGTTCGCGAAACGCTTGGCGGATTCGTCGAACACAGCCAGCGCCTCCTCGCCAAAGCGGGTGACCAGATCTTCGAAGGCGCTCTCGGCCTCATCCTCACGGCCGAGCCGGCCGAGCGCCATCATCTTGTTGCTGAGCGCAAGCGCTACCGGTCTACGCAGCTCAGGCTCTGACGCGTCCTGGAAGCGGTCGATCAGCTCGTCGAGTGTCACGATCGCCTCCTCATAGCGTCCCTCGCCGATGAGGGCGGCCCCCTTGGCCGCAAGCCCATCCGCCAGGCGGGACAGCTGCTTTGGGTCGGCCTCGTCGCCGATGCGTGCAATCAGCGCATCACTCAAAACGATCGCCTCGGCATGCTGACCGGTTGCGCCCAGAAGTTCGGCCTTCGCCCCCAACGCCTGCTCAACCAATGCGCGCAGCACCGGCGAGCTCTCATCCCCGAAGCGCTGGGCCACTTCATCCCATACCACGACCGACCGCTCAAACCGTCCCAGCTCCTTCAGGGAATACGCCTTATGGCACAGCCCACGCGCCACCGCCTCGGTCAACTTCGGGCTGCTCGTGTCCCCAAAGCGTTCAATGACCTCCTCATCTACCGTGCCCGCGGCCTCCCAGCGGTTCAGTCTGCCCAACGCAAAAGCCTTGTCGTTCAGGGCACCGGCAATCTGGACACGCAACTCAGGCTCACTAGCCTCACCAAAGCGCGCAAGTACTTCATCGACGACCGCGATCGCCTCCGCATAGCGCCCATCCTCAAGCAGCAGTGACGCCTTCATCTTGAGTGTATAGGCGACCTTCTCGCATACATAAAGCTCCGACTCCGTGCCGTAGCGCCGCCCAAGCTCGTCACAAACCGCGATCGCCTCCGGCACACGACCGAGCTTGCCCAGGACCCACGCCTTGCCGGCAAGAGCGTCGAGCGCCACGTGCGGACGCCTGGGAGGTGGATCGCTACTGAAGCGCTCAAGCATCTCTTCCTCGACCGCGAGCGACTGCTCATAGCAACCGACGCTCTGCAGCACACTGACCTTGCCACGTAGCGCATCTGCGATCAACGTGCGCAGCTCAGGCTCAAACGCGTCTCCGAAACGCGCAAGCAGCTCGTCATAAACCTCAAGCGCCTGCTCACCATGGCCGCAGCGGTCAAAGAACTCGGCCCTCTTGTTCAATGCCTTGGCAACAGCCCCTTGCACAGCAGGTTCTTCTAGGCGACCGTAGCGCTCGACAAGCTCGCCGAGCAGCACGATCGCCTCCTGTATACGTCCGGTGGCAGCTAGCGCATATGCCTTGAGCCTCAGTGCGTTGACTACCAGGTCGGGGCGCGCCGGCGGCGGATTCTCGGCAAACCGCTCTAGCAACGCATCAGCAGCCATGATCGTCGGCTCATGACGCCCCTCGTTAGACAGCACTGCGACTCTCCTGTAGAAGATCCGCGCAATCGTCTCCTGCGCCCGCGCCAACGCCTTCTCGGGATTCGGCGCCTGGCTGGTTCGCATACGCAGCGCATCAAAGGCTGCATCAGCCTCATTAAGCCGATCCAAGCTTACAAGCGCAGAACCCTTCTTGCCCAGTGCAACACGTACCTGTTTACCGAGAACGGGTTCGTCCTTATCACCGAACCTCTCGATAATACGATCGTAGAACGTAACCGCTTCATCGTAGCGGCCCATGCCAACCATGGCATCACCCTTGCCGGCCAACGCTTCGGCAACGCGAAGGCACGCCCCAGGGTCCGCAGACTCGCCGTCACAAGCGATCACGGCATCAAAGCCGGCAATTATCTCTTCTTGGTTCTTACTTTCAGACAAATAGCACGGACCCATCACAAGCGTTAGCTCCGGCGGAGAATAGCAGGTCCAACACAGTCTCGAATCATCGACCGGACACTAGCCCTTCAAGGCGCCCTTTATTCACCATCTAGCCATCGTCCGAGAAGCCAACCTCGATTGACTCCTCTATGACCTCTGTCTCGCTTGGTGCCCCGTCACCGGTCGACTCGTCGTTTATTACATAATGCCCATAATTCCGACTTGAGGCCTCGTGCAAATCCTGCTGGAACGTATCTCCACCGCAATGCGTAGAGTACGCCATCGCAAACGTACAGGCAAGTCTGGTCACTCCGCGGGGGACCCTATGTATCCAGGTCTCAAGATGAGCGCATGGCCCTTCTAAGCCGACTGTACAGAGCGGGATGGCGGAGCCCATTAGGGTCGTGCTTTCGCCCGTTGCCTCGCCTACCGACTAGCAGACCCTCCCGCTCAAGCTGGTCCAGCCGCGGATACAACGATTTCGCTTCGATACCCCACGTCGGACCGAGCAGCCTGTTCAACCGCCGCGCCAGCGCGTAGCCATGGCAAGGCCCCTTGAGCAGCACCGACAGCATCGCCCCCTTCAGAGCCGAATCGCCCCGCATCCAACCCTGATTCAGCTCGCCGCGCGCGCCCGCCGCCCCCATCATCACTCACCATCCCTATGATCATATGATCCGAACCCAAGGAACGGTACTGCAAACCAGCCAGCCTCGGAAATCCGACAACGCCATCAAGAGACGAACGATTCCACAAAGCCGCCCACGCCTAGTCACTCTCCTCGCTGAGGATCTCCTCCCGGGCTGCGCGAGCGTCTGACACGACATCCTGGATGTTCGAGTTCTCGTCATCCCGGAAGCGTGTGATCAACTCAGTGAGTACCGGCAAGGCCTCATCTTGGCGGCCTAGGTCACTGAGCACAATAGCCTTGCCGTGTAGCACCGAGACCAGCAGCTCGCGCATTTGCGGTCCATCTGCTTTCGCGTAGCGTTTGGCGAGTTCGCCGAACCCCGTCAGTGCATCCTCGCCAAAGCGAGTCACCATGTCATCGTGGACGCTCTGGGCCTCTCCTTCACGACCGAGCTGGTAGAGTGCTACTGCCTTGTTCCTGAGCGCGAGCGCTACCTGAATTCGCAACTCGGGCTCATCAGCATCCTCGAAGCGGGCGATGAGCGCGTCGAGGGTCACGATTCCCTCCTCATGGCGCCCGTCGCCAACGAGGGCGGCCCCCTTCGTAGCAAGCGCATCAGCGACGAGGGCCAGCTGCTTCGGATCCTGCTCATCGCTAACACGCGCGATCAGCGCATCGGTCAGAACGATTGCCTCAGCGCGCCGGCCAGTCGCCGCTAAAAGTTCGGCTCTTTTCCGCAGCGCGTTCCCGACCAGGTCGCGCAGCGTCGGCGAGCTTGCATCGCCATAGCGCTCGGCCATCTCACCCAACACCGCGATCGACTGCTCAATCCGACCGAGTTCGCTCAACGAAGACGCCTTGTCGCGAAGCACCCGGGCGACAAGCTCGCTAAGCCTTGGCTCGTCTGCAAAGCGCGCATGAACCTCATCATCGATAGCGATAGCGTCCTTTCGGCGACCGAGCCTTTCCAGTGCAACAGCCTTGTTGGCCAATGCCCTCGCGACGTAAAGACTCAGCTCAGGTTCGGTGATCTCACTAAAACGTGCGAGCAGCTCATCGTGAGCCGCGATGTTCTCCTCAAAGCGTCCACATGCAAAAAACAGATGCGCCTTGTCTTCTAGCGCGTCAGCAACCTTCTTGCGCACGTAGAGTTCAGATTCCGCACCGTAGCGCAACACAAGCTCGTCATAGACCGTGATCGCCTCCTGCGCCCTTCCGAGCTTATTTAGAATCCACGCCTTGCTTGCGAGAGCGTGAAGACCCGCATACTGTCGCCCTGGAGGCGGATCCATACCAAAGCGCTCGAGCGCCTCGTCCTCGACCAAGAGCGCCTCCGCATAGCGACCAGTCTCCTGCAGAATATAGGACTTGCCACCCATCGCAACCGCGACCGAGGTGCGTAGCCGAGGCTCGGGCGAGTTCATAAACCGTGTAAGTACCTTGTTGTACATTTCGAGTGCCCGCTCGTGTTCACCGCAGTCGTTGAGCAACCCTGCCCTTTTGTTCAACGCCTTAGCCAAGGCCATGCGCGCAGCAGACTCTTCAACGCAGCCGTAACGCTCGCACAGCTCGCCCAGCAGTACGATCGCCTCCCGCGCACGACCCGCTCCAGCTAGCGCATCAGCCTTGAGCCTCAGGCCATCGACCACACAATCGACACATCCCGGCGGAGGATCACCATCGCAACGCTCAAGCAATGCGTCTACCACAGCGACCGTCTGAGCATAGCGCTTTTCTTTGAGCAACACACATGCCCGGCTGTGGATGACCCGGGCGATCACCTCGCGAGCCTGCGCCAACGCGCGCTCGGAATCGGACGCATAGCGAGTCCGCTCGCACAACAGATCGAAGGCACTATCAGCCTCGCTGAGACGATCGAGGATCACAAGCGCACCGCCCTTCCTGCCCAGTGCGGTTCGCACCTGCCTACCGAGCTCCCCGTCCACAACATCACCAAACCGCTCGAGGACTTCCCCGTAGCACACAAGTGCTTCCTCGTATCGCCTCGAGCGAAGCAACAGATCACCCTTACTGTTCAACTCCTCAGCAACCTGCAGACGTGCTTCAAAATCATCAATGCCAGTGCTCATAAAGCCATCCTTTTCAAGGACAAAATATAATACAGAGAATCTCGACGGTCTCCTCGCCGGCCTCGCCATCTCCGCCGTCCTCCTCCATCGAACGCTCTGCATCTCTCCCGACCCCTCGCTCAATTGGAGCCTCACGATAGTGCTCGGTAGGTGGTCTCTCATCTGGATGGCCACACGCGCCCACAGCGATCGCAAGGCCGACGCACAGACCTCCTCTGAGATTTAGTCTCGCATCCTCCGCGCACGGTCCTTTCACGCCCGCTTTGCAAAGCGGCACCGTAGACCCAGGCATGGCAACCCTCCCCCCAGCACCGACTTCGTCACCGTTCAGCGACTGAACGAAAACACCGGATTCCAAGTGCGCTTCTTCCTGCCCGTTAGCGCCTGGATGGTAGGCGGCTTCTTCGTACCATTCTTCTTCGCCTTCTTCCCACCATTCTTCTTCTTCGCTCCATTCTTCTTCTCCGGAGGCGAATGCGGTTCCGCCTCCCATAGCGGCCTCGGCTGCTGCCTGCTGGGCCGCTGCTTCGGCGGCTGCTCGCGCGGCGGCTTCTTCGGCGGCGCGGCGGGCTTCTTCTTCGGCGCGGACTACCGCGGCGTGGGCGCTGTTGTTGAGGGAGGTGATGAGCCAGGCGGGTGTGGCGACGTAGGCGCCGGACGGGTCGCTGGTGTTGATGGGGTCGCCGAAGGTATAGGCGTAGGCGTTGGCTGAGCCGCCGGGGACGGGGTCGTCCTGGAGGAAGCGGCCGATTTCAGGGACGTAGGAGCGGGCGCCCATCGCGACCACGCCGCTGGGAAGTTCGGTCGGCAGCTCCAGCGCTCCGAGCCAGGAGTACTTGGGGGGTAGGCTGGTGGTGGGTACGCCGTACTCGGTGGTGTCGGCGCTGGAGGCGAGGCTGGTGGCGGTTTCTGAGAGGTAGGCGGTGGCGATGATGTCGCCGTGGAGGTTGGCGAGCTGGAGGACGGGGGTTTCGCCGTTACTCTGGGTGGCGGCGAGCTGGCCGTTGATGCCGGGGATGTTGCGGGTCCATTCGCCTGAGGTGTTGGTCGTCCACGCTGGGGTGTCGGTGGCGCCTGCGTAGTGGGAGGTGACGGTCGAGGCGCCTTTGCCGGTCGTGATCGTTTCGCGGGTACGGCCGTCGGGGTCGAGCTGGTAGCCGATCGTCTGCCCGTTCTGGGTCTGGCTGGCCAGCTGGTTATCGGTGTAGTAAGTGCTCGTGAGTTCTGAGCCGTTGGCGTCAGCCGCGGGCAGGGTTAGGGTGTTGCCCCAGGTGTCGTAGGTAGTGCCGGTGTCGGTGAGGCGGTCGGCGGTGTCGTAGCCATGCGGTTCGGTGCTCCCGCCGCTGGTTGCGCATTCGCCTTCGTTGCCGGGGGCGCGGGTGCTGAGGCTGGTGCGGTTCGTATCGGCTTCATATGCGTAGATGCGGGTGGTGCAGCCGCCTTTGCCGGTGGCGGGGGTGTCCTGGACCTGGGTGAGGCGTCCGGCGTTGTCGTAGGTGTAGTTCTTGGTTGAGAGGCTGCTGGTCTGGTTGAGGATCTGCCCGTTGATGGAGGGGACGACGGTTTCTTTGAACCATGTGCATTTGCTTGGGCAGTGTGTGGTCTTGATGTATTCGAGGCTGGTGGTCTGGCCGGCCTGGTTGTAGGTGTAGGCGGCCTTCATGCCGTTGGGGTAGTCCTCGGTCAGGATGTTGCCGTCGGGGTCGTAGGACGCCGTGAACGTCCCGGCTGCGGTGTCTATCAGGGAGGTGAGCATGCCGGTTGTGGTGTCGTAGGAGTAGGTCTGGATGCCCTTCCCATCGCTGAGTGTTTCCACGCGTCCGTCGATGTCGTAGTCGTAGCCGGCGGTGTTGCCGTCCGCGTCGGTGTAGGTTTTGAGCTGTCCGAGTTTGTTGTAGACAGAGGAGATCGTCAGGGTTTTGCCTTCGGTGGTGGTGCTCTGGCCGGTCAGCGCGCCCGTTTCCGGGCTGTATTCGTTTTTGACGGTCGGCAGCGCGGTGCCTACCGAGGACATCGTCGCCGCTGTCAGCTGTCTTCCGGCGCTGTCGTACGTCACGGTTTTGGTGCGCGTTGTGGAGCCGACGGTTTCGGTGGTGGTTTCCGGCTCGTCCCAGAGGTTGTAGGTGTAAGTGGCTGTGGGGAGCTGGGGGAGGCTGGGTGTTTCGGGCTGTTTGGCGGGCAGTGTCTCGCACGTCAGGTTTGCCCACTCGGCGTGGCTGCCGCAGGTGGGGTATTCGGAGTTCGTACCGGCGCTGTAGTAGATGGTCTTGGTGGTGTGGGCGCCCTGGTTGCCGGGGGTCCACACCTGGATGCGGACGTTGCCGCTGTCGTCGATGTAGAGGTCTCCGCTGGTGTTGGTGGCGATGCCCTCGGGGTCGTCGAACTGGCCTTCGCCGGAGCCGTAGACGCCGAGCCAGGCGAGGAACTTCCCGGATGGGTTGAACTCCTCGACGCGGTCGGGGCCGCGGTCCCCGACGTAGAGGTCGCCGTCGGCGTCTGCGGCGATCGCCCAGGGTTCTTTGAGCTGTCCGTTTTCTTCGCCCCAGCCTCCGAACTGCGCGATGTATTTGCCTTCGAGGTTGAACTCTTGGATGCGGTCGTTGTCGAAGTCCGCGACGTAGATGGTTCCGCCGGAGATTGTCAGGCCGAGCGGCACGCTGAGCTGTCCTTCGCCTGAGCCTTCTTTGCCGAAGGCGCGGACGTATTTGCCCTGCGAGTTGAACTCCTCGACGCGGTCGTTGCTGCTGTCGGAGACCCAGACGTCGCCGCTTGAGTCCACAGCGAGGCCGCCGATCGATTTTGAGAACTGTCCTTCGCCGGTGCCTTCTTTGCCGAAGGAGCTGAGGTATTTGCCGCTGGCGTTGAACTCCTCGACGCGGTGGTTGCCCGTGTCGCCGACGTAGAGGTCGCCGGTGGAGGTGACCGCGATTGCCTCGGGGTCTTTGAGCTGGCCCTGGCCGGCGCCTTTGGAGCCGGTTATTTTCAGGTAGGAGCCGCCGCTGGTGAACTTGACGATGTGGTCGGCGTCGTAGTCGCTGACGTAGACGTCGCCGGTGCTCTGTTCGATCGCGAGGCCCCATGGTGCTTCGAACTGGCCTCCTTTGCTGCCGAGGCTGCCGAACTTGAGGTCGTAGACCGGCAGCTCCGTGCCTTCGGCGCCGGCCGGCATCGTCGTTTCGCTGACGTTCCCGGTGGCGGCTTCGTAGGTGGTCTTGTGGGTGAGGTTCAGTCCGCTGGGGTCATCGGTGACTGAGGTGGGCTGGCGCAGTTTCCAGCCGAGGTTGCTCTGGCCGCTGTAGGAGGTGGTGCTGGTGCGGACATCTTCTTCTTTGCCGCCGGAGACTTCCGCGCCGACCGTCATCTTCGTCGGCAGCCCGTAGACGGCCCCGCCGGGGGAGCCTTCGTCGTAGTAGTACTGGGTGTGGCGCCGGGCGAGGACTTCTTTGCCGCCCGGGATCTTGACGGTGTGCTGTGGCCCGAGTGTTTTTTCGAGCAGGCTGCCTTCTTTGCTGTAGGTGTTCTGGGTGTCGAGCAGCTTCGAGGCTTCCGCGGATTTGCTGCCTTCAGCCAGCGCGGCCTGGCGGTCGGCGGCACTGAGCGTACGTGTGACGTCGTTGGTGGAGTTGTATTCGCTGGTCGTGATGTTCCCGCCGGGCTGGGCGACGTTCACGGTGTGCCCGGCGCTGTCGAGGTAGTAGACGGTCGCGCGTTTGTACTGCTGCGCGGGCCAGCCCATCGGTTGGTCGGGTGGGTAGATCGCGGTCGCTTCGGCGGGGTTGTCTTCCTGGCCCCACGCGGCGACTTCGCTTTTGCCCATCGCGTAGGGCGCGCCTTCGCCGGAAACGGCGACGTGGTACTCGATCGTCGTTACCGCGCTGCTACCGGGTTTCGGTGGGGCCGCGGGCGCGACTGGCGGTTCGGACGGCTGTTTGCCTGGTATGAACTTCTCGACCCGGTCGTTCCCGCTGTCCACGACAAACGGTTCGTTTGACTCGGGGACCGTGATGCCGAATGGCTTGGTGAACTGATCTTCTTTGCTGCCGGCGCCGCCGAACTGCGTAATATATTCCCCCTGTGAGGTCATCTCTTGCACGCGGCTGTTCCCCGCATCCACGATCCACAGGTCGCCAGACGGGTCTACGGTGATTCCCGTTGGTTCTTTGAACTGTCCGTTGCCGCCACCTGTTTTTGAGCCGAGTCGTTCGACGAATTTTATTATTTCGCCTTCGATCTTGTACTGGTTTACGTGACTGGTGGAGGCATCGGTGATGTATAAATATTTATTGTAGTACGCGATGCCCTTGGCGATTTTGAGCGGGTATTCGCCGGTGTTACCGAAGGTTTCGAGTCTACGTGAGCCACGGTATATTTCATACTCCTGGACGACGGTGCCGCCTTCGATGACGAACATCTTGTCACCATCGAAAGCGAGCCCTGTCGGTGTCTGTGCGGTAAATATCTCACTTTCGTATTTATCTTCAGAGTTGAAGATCTCGATGCGTTTGTTGCCGGAGTCGGCGACAAATATTTCTCCGGCTTCATTGATGGCGATACCTGTCGGTTCTTTGAACTCGTCGGTGCCTTCCCCGATCGTCCCAAAACTCGACTCATATCCGCCTTTGTCGTTGAATAGCTCTACGCGATTGTTACCGGTGTCCGCGACGTAGATGTTGCCGCGGTAGGAAGCCGAATATGTGGGTGCTTTGAGCTGTCCGCTGCCGGATCCCTCTTTGCCGAACTGGAGCGAGTAGGTAGGCGGGAACACCGATACCGGTATTTCGTGAGAGATGGTCGTGGTCGCCGTGGCCGAGCCCGTACTGTTGGTGGCAGTCACCTGGGCTACCAGAGTGTGTTCCTCCTCTTTGTAGAGCGGGGTGTATCCTGGGTTGGTCGCGCCGAGGATCGGCGTGCATTCTTTCCCCGTCGAGCTACAGCTTTCCCACTGGTAGCTATAGCTCAGGGGACTGCCGCTCCATGTTCCGGGCGAGACTTTCAGTTCGGTGCCCTCGACGGGATAGACCGTCGAGAGTTTTGGCGTTTCGCTGTTTTTGGGGACTTCGCCCGTCCCCGCGGCCGTCGAAGCGCCCGGGCGAGTGAGGGCCTGCAGGCGTCCGGTGCGGGTATCGCCCGCTATCGCCCCATAGGTGAACGTCCACGGCTGCTGGCCTGCCGGGGTGAGCGCCGTGACGTGCCCGGCCGCGTCGTACCCATAAATCGTCTTCAGGGCGGGGGAGATGCGCGGGTCCCACTCCGCTCGCAGCCTGCCCGCTTTGTCGTACAGATACGCAGCCACAGCGACGGTTTCCATCGTACTCGTCGCGGGATCGTAGGCGGTGAACGTGACTTCCTTCAGGTGGTTTTCGTATTCGCCCCATTCGCTTTCGCCTTCTCCCGACGCCGTCGTTTTCGAGCTGTACACGAACGCGAGCGCGCGGCACCCCCTGGCGAGTTTTACGCCACACGAGACTCCCCCTGGGACCGGTGCCAACACCTGCGTGGGCTGGAGCATTCCTTTCACGGTGCGATACGTGGCCGTAGTGACACCGAGGCCACCGACGCTTTCCTGCGTCGTCGGAGTCCACACGCTCCCCGTGCCGCCCGGCAGGGTAAACCTCGTGACCGCCCCGCTTGCAGCCGTCAACACGAATTCGACAGCTTTGCCTTCTTTGTTCGTGACTTCCTTGAGTTTCAGGCTTTCATCGCCTCTCGGCGCGGTGAATTCGCCGCTGCCTTTGCTCGCGTAGATCGCCTGCAGCCCGTTGCCATCCGTCAACAGCACGTTCCCGTTCGCGAGCCTTGTGAGGTTCTGCGCACCCCCCAACCCAAGGCTCCACTGCGGCCCCAGCGGCCCTTCCGCGCCCGATTCCAGGTGCATCGACCCGTAGCTGCGCGACACCGTGAGCGGCGCGCCCGGCCCGGCGATCGAGACATCTGTCGCGCTCAGGCTCAGCTCGCCCGACTCGGGGTTCATCGAACCCGGACCTGCGGCGACCGGCGGCGTCGGCCGCGACACAAATAGCGGCATTTCTTCTTTTTTTACATTCCCAGCGTTATCGGTCGCGGTCACTGTTATGGTGTCCGGCCCCGCCGGGAATTCGGTGCCGCTGATCGTCAATTCCCGGTTCGCCGTACACGGACCAGGCGAACAGCTTCCCGACGCTTTACCCACTTCTTTTCCATTCACCGCAAACGCGAGCGACGCTACACCAGAGCTCGGGACCGGCGATTTACCATCCGTTGCACTGACCGTCAGGTGATACTGCGAGCTGCCGATTTCGTGATTCGGCGGCAAACCGACAACGCCAATCGCATACGGTGACGTGCCATCCACCTTGACCGTAGCTTTCGCCGTCGCACTCAATCCCATCGCGTCCGCCGCTTTTACTTCGATCGGATCTTCACCATCGGGCAAGAGTTCTTTACCGTTGCCTGATCCTCCACCTCCAACTGCTTCATATTCCCCATAGAGCACCTCTTTTTCCGGACATATCACTCCACTGCATCCTCCGACGGATGAGCCTTCCCATTCCGGCGCGGAGGGTGAGCTAAAAACCCATTTCCAGATTCCCACGCCCGGATCGCTGGCTTTAGCGGCCCAAATACCACCACCCTTCGCGGCGCTGCTGCCAAGCCAACCTCCTCCGCTGGCAAGAACATTGCGATGGCCTTCTATAAGCGCATCGGTGGTATCAAATTCAATCGACGGGCCATTAGTCTGCGCAATATAGACCGACGCTGTATAAAATATGTTGTCGCCTTCTGTGCCCGTGCCGGTCGTGGCCTGCTGAAACACCGCGCTGTTTTCCCGAACACCCGCCGTGGAGGCGCATCCCGCTTCGACGCATAGCGTCTTCGAGGTCTTTGTGTAACTTACGGGCTGCCATTCTTCGGGTTCCCACCCAGACGTACTGTCGATCCCAAGCTTGCTCGACACATTCGCTCCCGTATTCGATCCAGATGTTTCCGAGACAAACTCGTAGATTCGCGATTCGCCCTGCGTCGGATACGCCTCGGCAATCCATTCGCCCGAAACATGCGTCGGCTCGATCTGATTCTCCCAACCTTCTCCTTCGATATATTCATAGGCATACACATGTTCGCCGCTATGCTCCGAGCGCCAATTGCCAGAGAGATGTTTGTCAACAACGGTCGGATCCACAGCTACAGGCCATAAGTATTCAGCACCCCGATCATTAACCTTCAACACCACCGTATCGCCCGACACACTCACCGACACCGGCACTTCCACCCCCGCCGCGTCCCGCGCACTCGGCGCCACGATCCACGCCAACAGCCCGCCGTCGTCCATCACCCGCACAGCGCCGCTCCCTTCCGACACCAAGCGAGCCCCTTCGGGCAGGCCGACTCGGAAGAACAGTTCGTTCGGGCTTTCGACCGAACGCAGCACCGTCTGCTCGTCAAACCCCGACGCCACCGGCTTCACCGCCGTATCGCTGTCCGTCTGCGTGTTCGCATACAACACGCTCGCGCCGTCGATCACGCCTTCAGCCCCACCCAACGGCGCGCCTTCGCTATCGACAGGGGTCAACGACACGCCGAGTTCGGCCAGCGCCGCCCCCTCTCCCGCGTGCTTGGAGATGGTCACCGGCACGGCCGGTGTGGTCGGCGCGAAGCCCCCACCCACTTCCTGCAGTCCCAGGTTCACGGGCACACGCTGACCCGACGAGTCAACCGTGGCGATCGGCTCGGTCGAGTCGACCACCGCGCGCTTGCCGCCGCCGAGGTCCACCTGCGCCGCGTTGTCGCTCGGATACCCCACGAACGACTGCCCCGCCTGCAACTGGGGCGCCTGGTCGGCCACCTGGCCGATCTGCTGCGGAAACGCTTCGAGCGCCAGGCGCCTCGCCTGTTCGCCATCCAGGTTCTCGTACTGCATGCGCGAGCGCTCCCTCGCCACGACCGCTTCCGTATTAGACAGATCCGCCCGCTCCTGCGCTGCCCCCTGCTGACCCCCATCCAACGCCTGCATCCCCGGTATCACCAATGGGCTTTCCGGCAGCTTCGCCGCCGCGGCGCGCTGCGAGACCGCACCCCAGAACGCCAAAAAGGCGATGAGCGCCAACACACAAGCGCCCAGCCTCATACCACGCGAAGTCGCATCAGCCGCGGGCGGAGCTTTGTTGCGCGGCGTGGCCTGCATCACGCCGGCTGGTGTTGCGCTGTGGCCCGTTCTCACTGGATGCCTTCTCATGATGCCTCCTGATGTTGTAATGGTGTTGGTTGGTATGGATGGGGTTTCACCCGCTGTGGCTCTGCGTTGAGCACAACTCTGGGTGATGACCTATGTATGAGTACCATGCTTTATCGGGCTCATACCGCGCCAATTTGCTAAGTCGGAGGTACAAGTTTTGAGCACTTTGCACGGTCATTGGGTCAGCCGGGTTTATTGGTGCTGCTGTTGACATCGAGTTCCTCCAGGCGCAGGGCCACCTCCAGCTCGGCCAGGCACGTCGGTAGGAGCCGGCCGAGTCTCGTCTCGATCGTGCGCAGACGGCTATTCACCGTGCTCCGGGACACCTGTAGTTTCGCGGCCGCCGAGGAGATTTTCTGCTCGGCATCGAGGTATGCACGCACGGTCTCCCGTAACGGGGCAGCGCCTTTGCGTGAGCTGTCGAGGGGGGCGAGAAAGCTTTCGACCAGCGTCCTTGCCAGCATCTCGTCGCGTATCGCCATGGCGAGCAGCGCGACATCGGCGAACCGTGTGTAGCTCTGCGGCGCCCGCTGGGCGATCAGCAACGCCGCCTGCGCGAGGCGGTGCGTCAAACGCCAGCCCTCAGCTCCTCTTGCCGGCTCACCGACCGCCAACGACGCTCCCGTGAGCTTCTCGCTCGAAAGTGACCGCTTGATTTCAGCCGCGTCGAGCCTTCGCGGCCCGCCGAGCCACGCCCACACCACTCCATCGCCCCGGGGCATGCTCAGGGATTCACGATCCAGCGCCGCCGCCAGGCCATTGACAACCTGCATGGCCCTGGTTCCGGTCGCGACGATGCCGAGATGCCACGCATCGAGCTCGTAGCCGAGCTCGTCGGCTTCGACGGGACCGCCGGCAAGCAGCGCCCGCACGAGTCCGGCGCGATGCTGCTCCCGGGAGCGAGTCACGCGCTCGCTCTCGTCCGTGAACTCCACCTCGATCGCCGTGACCAGACGATCGAACAGCAGCGCGTGTGCCCTCAACACCCTGCCCAGAACCGTCTTGGCGCCCTGCACATCGTTATGGATCGCCTCTTGCAATACGAAGTCCTCGAGCCGTCCGTAGCCGGCCATGTAGCGGCGCAGCACCGTCGCCAAGCTCACGCCGTCGCGTGCCGCACGGTGGGCCTGTTCGATGACTGCCGCCGGGATCGGCACCGGCTGCCCCTCCTCCTGCGCGATCCCCGTCAGCCAATAGTTGACGGCCGCGGAGACGGCGGCGCGCTGTCCTGCCGCGTAGAGGGGATCCCGTTCTTGCGTTGGATCGGGCGCGACATCGCAGACTACAGCGACGATCGCCTCCGCGATCTCCTCGCGCCGCGCTCCCAGCCGGCCGGCCAGGCCGCTCCCGTTGTGGCTCGCTGTCTTCTGTGGCTGTCGTGACGACATCGGGCGCGACCGTACTACGGCAGCGACGCCTGATTCGGACAGTCGGAGACATTCGACGATTGTCTTTTGGCTATCCTGCGCAAATGCTGGGCGTCCTTCCCGGAAAGTGACCTTGGGGGAGGTCTGCGGTATGAATCGGGGCGGCTCCCGTGACAGCAGTACAGCGCGACCACGCGACAAGGGGGGTGGTGTCAGCGGGATCCGCGCTCTGCCCAACGCTGTGCCGCGTCTCGCGCCCGGGTCCAACTGCCGAAACATGCGGCGTAGGGCCTTTGCGTCGGGTAGGCGTGGCTCGCCGGGTCCGTAGAGCCTTCCGGTGCGGCGCAGGATGCGTCGCCATTGCAGATAGTCGCTCTGGGTTGGCCAGGCGCCGATCTCACCCCGGCAGCGGGCGATGGCGAGGATTGCCGTGCGGCGGGTATGGGGCCGGCCTGCGACGGGCCGGGCCTGGTAGCTGGGGGGTGGGATGTGGCCGTGGGGGTCGTGCAACTCCATCGCGGCGCTCACGGCGAGCAGCCAGGAGCCGTAGGCGCGGCTGAGTTGGCTGCGCGATGGCCACTCCTCACGGCCGGACACTCGCTTGGCGAGTTCGGCTTCGTAGTCCTCGCCGCGTGGGATCCAGCCGGGGGCGTTGGCGACCATCTGAACGAGAAGTCCCAGGCGCTGCTCCCGGAGTTCCGCCGGCGAGGGAGCGGCCAGCGAGTAGGCGATCAGGGTGCGCAGCTCGCGCAGGGTGCCCTCGTTTACGCCGGGCAGGATGTCGCGGATCACCTGCACTGTCTCGCTGCTCATGCGGCTGTGCTCATCGCGTGCAGGATCTCGAGGATGTACTCGAAGGGCCGTGGTGCGGTGAGTGCCGCGTCCGCGCTGTGCACGGCGGCGCTCCAGCGGCCAAAGCGCAGCTGGAGCAGTCGCTGGCTCGGCGGGTACCCCGCGGTCGGGTTGTCGATCTGCTTCTGGCGCCAGCGCTTGTAGGCATAGCCAGTCATGCCGGGTCCGAGTTCCGTCGCGGCCGCGCATAGCCACTTGGCGATGTGATCGTCGGGCATACGCCGGCCCTGGCCACGACGGTACTCGGCGGCCTTCTCCGGGGTGATGAGCCCTGCCGCCAGGAGCGCCTTGGGCCAACTGCCGAACCGGTCGCGAACGAGCTTCCACTCGGGGATCGGGCGCCAGAGCCCACGCCGGCGGGCGTCCTCGATCTGAGCCACGCGCCAGGCCATATAGGCGTTTGCGCTCAGCAGCGTCGTGTGCGCGTCGCGCGCCGCGGCTCGCACCATGGCGATGCACGCCTCGGGCGTGTACTCGGTGCGATTGCCCCTCGGGCCACGATGGCGGCCGGACTCCCCCAGCCCCGCAGCGACCCGCGCCTGGGTGAAGGAACCGAAGCGGGCGATGAAGGTGCTGGGGCTGATCAGCAGGCCCCGCCGGTTAGGGTCGCTCGCACGCTGCGTCAACGCCCACTCCCTATATTCGCCGAATGTGAAGTCGACGCGCACCTCCTGGGCGCAGCGGCCCAGCTCATCGAGCACCTCACGATCTGAAGGGGATGGTCCCTGGCGATGCCAGCGAAACGTGGCGTGCTCCACCGACGGCGAAACGCCCGCGGCGTCCATCGCGCGCGCCCACGATCCGCCGAGACTGTTCGCCACATACGTCGAAGAAGGCAGGCTCTCCCGCTCGGGGTGCGTGTCGCGCCAGCGCTCGTACCGCCGCTTGGACACCGTCTCCTGCGTCTCGCGCTCGCAGCGGCGCAGCACCTCCAGCGCTACCCGCGCCCGCTCCCCGGCGACGCCGTGCAGCCGCCCGTCGATTGCGCTGAGCAGCACCCGCCGATCGGCCGCCGGGAGTTCGCGCGCCACACCGAACAGCGCCATCGCCAGCGCATCGACCGTCCTGCGCGACTCCGGTCTTCCTGCGCTCTGCATCTCCGTGTTCACTGGGGGCGAGCATAGGAGCCACCGACGCCAGCAAAGCCAAACCTTGGGAGACCCGCCGACCGCCGCCTTGGGAGAACTCGACGCCCCTAAAACGGCTTGTTTATGCGGGAAACCCCAGTCTCGTAGCAGGCGTCTTGGGAGTCCCCACTGCACCTGCTGGGAGAACCTTGCTCGCGCCTCCACCTCGGGCTAGCATTTAAGCCCGCGCAGCTTGCGTGGGAACGAACCCCGGAACTACCCATTGAAAAAACCAGTGCTGGAGCGCATTTCGCGATTCGGTGTGGGGACAAGTGCGGGCAAGTTGGGGCAAAAATGATAGCGATTTGCTGCGCAGTTGCTGCGCGGTTTTTGAGCCTGGGAGGGCAGGTTCGGGCAGAGGGGATGGCGATCTGCGGTGCAGTGGCGGTGCGGAATCGGCGTGCCCGCAGTGCGGCTGAGTGCGCTGTCCTCCCATTGTGTGCTTGTAAGCCCCATTTGATGGCGCTTTCGAGGCCATAATGGGATCCTACGCGGTCCATTCGGCCCACTTTGCGGCGGGCTTCTGGACACATTCTTGATGGTGATTGGACCCTCAGGGCTTGGCGCTGAGGGTCCGTGGGACCGTACTGGTGGTCGCTATCCAGACAGGCAGAGCCGGGTCAATGTAGCCGGCGAGGATGACGAGATCTTCGTAGTGCTCCTCGGGAGCGTGGCTCCAGACGCGCTGATGGTGCGCGAGACGGTTGCGGAAGACGTGCAGGCGCCCGAGCGGACCCTCGACAGTTCCGAGTTGGCGGTCGGGCGCGTGAGGGAAACCGCTGGCGAGATCCGGCCACAGTCCCGTGAGCTTCTTGGTTATGAGGAAGCGCCAGAATCCAAAGCTCAGCTCACTGATTGTCTGTCCGTCGCTTGCTCGCTTGCCCTTCTGCCCCAGCGCGGTCACGGGCTCCAGCGATATCCAGGCGGGCTCGACCGCTCAACTCCTCATCGGGGTCGTCCAGCCAGGACCCTGGCCTTGCGGGCCGGCGATGACGAGCAGCGAGCCGTTTATCGAGCGTGTTCCGCAGCGCAACCTCCAGGTGTCCGATGGGTTCCCAGAACGCGGCGGTGATCGCCGAGTTCCAGCGGTACATCTCGACCGCTGCCGCAAAGTTCCCGTCGCAGCCACGCCGGACCCGTGTCCCCGCGAACATCGGTGAGCACAGCGAACGATCCTTGAGTCGTCGGCGGAAGGCACGCGCCCTTACGCTAGCGGCGCCAGCTCCACTCCCGAGTGCGAGGCCCCACATGATCCGAGCGCCCGTTTGCTCCCTCGCGCCCACCAGCCGTACGACCTAATGCGGCTCTATCTGGAGTCGCACCAACGACAAGCCGGCCTCGGAAAATGGCTCGTAGGCTTGGTGCAGCCGGCCTCATGCACCAATGAACCTGCCGGATGAACCACTAGGTGTGCCGGCCACCACGCTCGACGGCGCCTTGCACTCCCAGGCGTCGGTGAGCAGGTCGGCCAGCCTGGCGGGGGCGACCCGGTCAAGGTTTACGTGAACGGCGCCGAGCCGCTTGCCCCACCAGAACTCCGTGCACGTCTCGGGTTCGCGCTGGGCAGCGGTGAGTATCCCGGCCTCGTCGAGCATTACATTCATATGGTCCTCATCCCAGAGGGTTGCGAAGATCTTGCCCGCGACGCGGAACGAGGGTCGGCCGTGATGGTCCTGCTCGATCGTTTCAGGCAGCCCGAGTGCGAGCGATCGAGCCTGTTGCTGGGTGACCACGGTCGTGCTCAGGCCGCGGGCTCGGGTCGGTATGTGCCAAAGCTCCATATGTGCCCGTCGAGATCGCGTGCCGAGTACTCACGCGAGCCGTACGGCGTGTCCTCGATCTCGCGCGTGATCTCAGCACCCGCTGCCTTCGCTCGCTTGTAGTGGACGTCCGCGTCCTCGACGGCGACGTAGACTCCCCGATCGCCAGGATCGCCCTGCCCGAACATGATCGTGCCTGCGCCGAGCGACATCTCAGCGTGCCGGACCGCGCCTTGATCGTCGCGGTGGATGGCGCGCTGCTGAAACCCAAACGCCTGGGCGAGCCACTCCAGCGCAGCATCCGCATCGGCAAAACTCATAAACGGGAAGATATTTGGTGCCTGGTCGGCCATCTCATGCTCCTCGGTCGGATTGCCGGACACCCTAGGATGTGGCTGGGCTCGCGTCTTGGACAAACGTAACCCGCTCGGAGAGGTAGGCCGTGGGAGTGGTCTGAGCGAAGTCGCGGAAGTCACGGACCAGGTGCGCCTGGTCGTAGTAGCCGCAGGTGGCGGCGAGTTCCGCGAGACTCGAGCTGTCAGCGCCCAGCAAACGGTCGCTCGCGTGACGGAAGCGCAGCATCCGCGCGACGAGCTTCGGCGGTAGACCAACGTGCTCGCGGAACCGCGCCGCCAAGTGCTTGCGGCTGCAGCCGAGCTCTGCCGCGAGCTCGGCGACACGGAGTCCTCCCTGGCTTGCGGCCAGACGCCGCCAAGCCCAATCGACATCCGGCGGCGGCTCGGCTGCTGCCTGGAGCTTGGCGGCGAGCATCGCCTCCACCAAATCAAAGCGCTCCTCCCAGGTGCCGGCCTCCATCAACCGCTCTTCCAGCACGCGCCCCTCGCAGCCGAGCAGGTCCTCCAGCGCCACGACCTCGCGCGCAAGCGAACACATCGACTCGCGGAAGATCATCCGGGTGGCGAGCGGGCTCAGATCGACCTGCACGCCACGCATCTCGCCCTTGTGCTCGATCACAGCACACGCATCGTCGAGACCAGCCACAAAAGACCCAAACCAGGCTGCCGGCTGCGCCGGGTCAGCCCGATCGGCCAGCCCCAGCCGCGGTCCCAGCCCGAGAATCATGACAACCCCGGTCGAAAGCGGCTCGCGCTGCCGCGCCGGACCCGGCAGCTCGTGCGCGTAGCCCCAGTAACCGCGAATATGGCGCCTGAGCGCCGGGTCCGCGCGCCGGACGACCAGCTCATTCTTCACGCCAGGAGCATAGTCGGCACACGACCGGACTCACATGATCCGGCAGACAATCCCAACCTGCGATTGCAGAGCCATAATTATTGTGTCTGCGCTATAGTTATGGCTATGTCAGGGATCTCGGTTCCGTCTCTCCCGGTCAGCGACGCCGCCAGTCGTCTCGGTGTCAGCGAGCAGCGCGTGCGCGCAATGATCTCCGCTGGCGCCATCGATGCCCAGAAGGCCGCCGGCACGTGGTGGATATCGGCTGAATCCCTTGCCCGAGCTGTTGCCCTGAGTCGGCGTGCGGGACGCCCGTTCAGCCCGCAGAGCGCCTGGTCGCTGCTGCTGCTCGCGTCGGGCGAGCCGGCGGCCTGGGCCTCGCCCAGGGTCCGCTGGCGCGCGTCGGTCGCTCTGAAGGAGAACGGTTTGGCCGAGTCTTTCGGAAAGCTGGGTAATCGCGCAGTGCGCCATGCTTTCCAGGCGCATCCCGCCGAGCTTTCCCGCCTCGCCAGCCGGAAGGAGTTGATGTTGAGCGGGGTCAGTGCGGCCGCGGACTACCGGCTCGGCCTGCAGGGCGGCGAGGAGGTCGAAGCGTACGTCGCGGCAGACGCGATCGAACAGGTCACACAGCGGCACGGTCTTGTCCGGGGCGGTGAGGCCAACGTGGTGCTCCGCGCGATTCCCGAGGACATGTGGCCCGTCCTGCACCGTCCAGTTGCTCCGCTAGCCGCCGTTCTCGCAGATCTGGCCGAGCACGCCGACCCCCGAGCACGGCGCGTGGGACACGAGCGGGCCGTGCGACTGGACAGCACGCGGGCGGGGAATGGCTGACACCGGCAAACCGGTCAAGGTTGCACCGGCCGACGCCGAGGCGAAGCACCTGTGGAGCGAACTCGGGCGTCTCGCTTCGCAGGTGCTGCCCAAGGGCTGGACGCTGGTCGGCGGGCTGATGGTTCAGCTGCACGCATTTGAGGCCGGCGACTCCGGCGTGCGGGCTACGACTGACATCGACATCCTCGGCGACGCGCGAGTGCGCACCGACTTCGAGAAGATCGCACGCGCTCTGCGTGACGATGGATTCAAGCTCGACCCTCCGTCGCCGATCGACCGCATCAGCCATCGTTGGCGGCGCGGCGGGCTGGTGGTAGACCTGCTCGCGCCCGATGGACTGCGCGAGAATCCGCCGGTCGCCGGTGGGCTCCGCACCGTCCAGATCCCTGGCGGTACTCAAGCGCTCGAGCGAACGGAGACCGTCGATGTCGAGATCGGGGATACGCTGGTGAGACTCTCCCGCCCCACGCTGCTGGGAGCGGTGCTGATCAAGGCACGGGCAATCATGGAGCACGCCGACCCGGACGCCCAGCGCGCGGATCTCGTGCTGCTCCTCTCGCTCGTGGATGACCCCAGCCAAACAGCGGCTGAACTCAAGGGGAAGGAGCGCAACTGGCTGCGCGACTGTAAAGCGCTGCTCAGTCTCGACGATCCAGTTCTCATGGCCGCATTTCCGCGAACCCAGATTGAGCGCGCCCAGCTTGCCTACCGGCTGCTTGTCGCAGGACCGAATGGCTGATTACTCGCGCTGGGTGCCTCGGCGGACAGAGAGCCGAGCGAAGAATGATTTGCGCCTACTTTCCTTGTCCTGGCTTCCCTTGGCGTCGGCGCTCAGGTCTTCTTCGTGAGGCTTGCTGCCCATTCGCGTGTCTCGCGCGGCGCGCCACTCGACATCGACTGGCCGTGGTCCGTGTTGGCGCAGGTCCTCGATCGCGAATGCGTAGTGGGCGCTGAGCATCTGCAGGCTCGTGCCGCACTCGCTCGCCACGGTCTGTGGATCCTCAGCGCGCAGGCGGAGGGAGATGCCGCCGCGCCGCAGCGCGTAGGGTGTCGCGCCGAGGATCTGGAAGAACTCCGGTTGCTCGGCGACCTTCGTGACGGCGGGGGTGAAGAACTTTCGCCCCCAGGTGTCCGCCTGGTTTTTGGTGACATGGCAGGCGCCTGTCCGGGGGTCTCGGACTCCGTGCCGGGCGCTGGCGAGGTCCCCGGGGATGATGAAGTCGACGTCGCGCGCCGGATGCCCGCTGCGCCTGAGGGCCTCCCGCCACTCGGATAGGTCCTCCTGGAGGATGCCGGGCATGGCCGCTCGTCGCTGGGTGCTGTACTCGGTTTTGCCCCACTCGTCGAGTTGCCCGTGGGAGAGGACCTCGACGACCCACGCGAAGCCATCGTTCAGGGACATCCAGCGCATCCTCCAGACCTCCTGGTTGCGGGCGCCGAGCCCGTACTGCATGCTCACGATCGCGGCGTCGCAGTGCGCGAGGAGCGGGTCTCGATGCTCGACCTTTCGCAGCAGCTGCTCGCGGATCGCCTCCACGGCCTGCGGAGAGAGCGCCCAGCTGGGGACACGCGGTCCGTGCCGGCGGCCAACGGGTGCGTAGCCCGTGCCGCCCGTCCGCGCGGAGCGGCGTCTGTTGACGACGCCCTCGTTGGCGAGGATGCACCCGTTGGTCTGGATCTCTGGCACCGTCTGCGAACCGGCCGCCCAGCTCAGGGCGGCGGAGAGGACACGCCAGGCGTGCTCCCGTGTCTGTTTGGAGACGCCGTCGCGCATCATCTGTTCGCGCCACGCCCGTGGCGCCAGCGGCTCGTTGAAGCGCACCGCGGGCACGGAGGCGAGGGCCACCGCGTGGCGTGTCGGTGGGCGTGGCCCGCCGCGAGGCTTACGGGGCGCCTTGCCGAGGAGATGGCGGTTGGCGACCGATAGGTAGCGCTGGAACGTTGAGGGAGCGAGGCCGCCCTGGTTGCGGGGGTGGGCGTTGACCGCGAGGTAGAGCTCGATCACTTCCCCGATGCTCCGCGACTCGGCTTGGTTGGCTTCCTTCGCGTCAAGATCCAGCAGGAAACCGCCGCAGGCTGTCCGGGCCCCGGCGCTCGGCCGTGATGTAGTCGTCCATCCAGGCGCGGGCGTGGCGCACCGAGGGAAAGGCCCGTGTGCGCTCGACCTTCTCGTGGTCGTAGAACCCGACCGAGTAGGAGCGGCGGCCGTTCTTGGCGACGTAGGGCCAGGCCGACCCCTTCCGCCACGGCCTAGCCACCGGCCGCTCCACCGCGGGGCGCGGAGCACGAACGACCCCCGCGCGAGCATCTGAACTCCATGCCCAGCATCTCTGGCTCTACCGATGATAGGCCGGTCAAATCGGCAAAGCACGGTGTCCCGGCGGGGATGGTCACGCACCCGCCACCCCGGCCCCCCGTGTTTGCAGGCCAAACGCCCAGGGGGGCCAGGAGACTCTCAGAGGCTCGCAGCACGCAGGCGATTGGGCGCATCGATGACTTCGGGCACCCTGGTGGGGTCTATGAGAGATGATCCAGTTTCTCAACGAAAGGAACTGACATGGCGGCAGAGATACCGGTCGCGGAGCTCCACGCCGGGTTCAGTAGCCCGGGGGCGAACCCGACAGATTGGGCGGAGGGACGCCGGCACATCGAAGGGGCAGAGGTGTTCTGGCTCTCGACCGTGCGCCCTGATGGGCGGCCCCACGTCACGCCGCTGTTGGCCGTGTGGCACGACGACGCGATGTACTTTTGCACGGGTCCGGCCGAGCGCAAGGCAAAGAACCTAAAGCAGAACCCACAGTGCATTCTCACTACGGGACAGAACGGACTCGACGGTCTCGATGTCGTGGTCGAAGGATGCGCTGTCGAGGTTGGCGATGGAGCGGAGCTCGACCAGGTCGCCAACACCTACGAGTCGAAGTACGGAGCGCGCTTCACAGCACCCGAGGGCACATGGTTTGGTCTCAGCGACGCGATCCGCGCGGGTAAGGCGCTGGTCTATCGGGTCACGCCCAGGACCATTCTCGGCTTCGCCAAGGGCGAGCAGTTCAGCCAGACGCGATGGCGCTTTGCTTGATCGTGCGACGACGGAGCGAGGTGCACCGCGCTCGACGCAACCGGTATGGACGATCCGGACCGAGGATGGGCACGTGCAGGTTTTGGCCGGTGAACCCAGCGAGCCGGACGCGTCCCTCCGCACCGACCCCAAGACGCTCAACGCCCTCCTCGAAGACCTGGGCAGGCTCGACGCAGCCGTGTCCGAGGGCACTGCCGCCATCGCGGGCGACCCGGAGCGTCTCCACGCCGAGGCCAAGGACGACCCACAGCGAGCCGGACACGGCGGCGAGGCGACCTGGGCCGAGTTGCTCAGGAACTGGCTCCCGCCCCACTACGAGGTGACGACCCGAAAGCCCAAGGTTGAAGGTTCGATCTCTTCACGGCCCATTGAAAACAGTGCTGGCCGGCACCATCGCTCCGACACCAAGAAAGATGGCTCCGCGGACCGTCATCTCCTTCGGGGGCGACGAGTCGGCGCTGGTAGTCACCGCACCCGCGCGGGTCGAGCGATCGCCTTCCGGCGGGTCAGACGTCTCGCTCGGCCAGGCGGCGGTTGGGGAGCCGGGAGCGCTCATGCTCGAGGCGACGCGTTGGGCGGCGGCTCGTCGCCCGATGCCCCCGGGCCCCCCGTTCCGTTGCCCGGCGAGCTGTCCTTTCGGCCGCGCCGAATCAGGGTGATAATCCAGATCGCGCCGCCGGCAACGGCAGCGCCGATCAATGCCCAAGCCCACCCCGGCAGACCGCTCGATTCCGAGGATGGTTCTTTGCTTGCGGCGGCCGCGGCGCCGGCAGCCGCCGCGGCCGGGGCGTGGCCGGTCGACGTCGTGGTCGCGGTGGTGACGGTCTGTGTCTGGACGACGGTGTTTGTCTGTATTGGCGCGGTCACGGTCGTTGTCTTCGGGGGCGCGGTCACCGTACTGGTGTGAGTCACGGTCTTCGTCTCAGGTGGTGCCGTGCTCGTGGTGCTCGTTGTGGTCGGAGTCGCCGGAGCGGCCGCGGTCCTCGCCGACTCCGTCTGCGTCGGCGCGATCGCTGTCTGGTTCTGGGAGTGCTGGATCGCGGGCTTGGTCTGTGTGGCGGTAGTCGTACTGCCGCTGGTGCCCGCGGTCGTTCCCTCCGCACGGCTGGAGGCAGTCTGACTCAGGCTGCTGGCCACGCTCGTCGCCCCGCCCGAGCCACACGCGGCCAAGGCGAGCACGGAAAAGCTCAGCACGCACACCCGAAAAGCCCAGCGCGTCCCGATCCTGTCCCAGCGACCGCGCGTCATGCGCCGCGCGTAGTCCTCTGTGTTGAAGGCATCGACACCGGACGGACAACCGTTGGTTCCATTGCCGCCATTGAACGGAATGTACCGGACCCCAATTGGGCGTCCTCGCGGGATGACCGCAGACCGGAGTGTGGTTAACTGACGTAGCCTCCTGTGACCCGCGCGCCGTCCCGAAGCTCGGCGCTCGCACTCGCTGGGACGATTCAGACACAAACCTGCAGCATCCAGGAAAGGATCCGCCTATGTGCCGTTGGCTCGCGTATTCAGGATCTCCGCTTCTGCTCAAGGAAGCGCTGTATGGGCCGGCCAATTCGCTGATCGAACAGAGTTTGCACTCGCGGCTCGGCGCCGAGACGACGAACGGCGACGGCTTCGGCGTCGGCTGGTATGGCGAGCCCCCAACTCCAGGCGTCTTCCACAGCACGGAGCCGGCCTGGAACGACAGAAACCTGCACGAGCTCGCGGACCACATCAGCTCGTCGAACTTCTTCGCTCACATCCGCGCGGCGATCGGCAGCTCCGTCCAGCAGACGAACTGCCACCCGTTCCGCCACGACCGCTGGCTGTTCATGCACAACGGCTATATCAACGAGTTCGCCGCGATCAAGCGCGACCTCGTGCTCGCGGTCGATCCGTCGCTGTATCCGCAGATCGCGGGACAGACCGACTCCGAGACACTGTTCTTTCTGGCCCTCACCTTCGGTCTTGAGGACGACCCGCCCACCGCGATCGAGCGCGCCGTCGGGCTGGTGGAGGAGGTGGCTGCTCGGCACGGGGTCGCCAATCCGTTCCAGGGCACGATCGCCACGACCAGCGGTGAGGCCATCTGGGCATTCCGGTATTCGAGCGAGGGAAAATCCCGCTCGCTCTTCTACACGACCGACGTGCCTACGCTGCGCAAGCTCTATCCCGAGCGACAGCTGTACGAGGAGGTGTCAGAGGACGCACGGATGGTCGTATCGGAGCCGCTTGGCGACATCCCGGGCGTGTGGAATGAAGTGCCCGAGGCGACCTGCCGGATCGTAGGTCGAGGCCACGACGAGCAGCGGCCATTCCGCCCGAGGGCGCCATGAGCTGGAGGGCGGCCATCGCTGGCAATACGCCGCTGGCGAACGCACGACGGCCCCGCTACACTCCCTCGCGATAGCACCGATGAGCCGACCATGGCCGGCATCCCTCGGAGGACGGCAGACCAACCAGAGGAGGAGCCTTGAGCAGCGAGGAGTTGGAGCTGGGCCCTATCGACATCGTCGTGATTGGCTTCCCTCCGGATGCGCCGCGAACCGGCGAGGCGATCCCAATGTTCGTGAACCTCGTGGACCGGGGGATCATCCGGGTCATAGATGTGCTTGTGGTCCAGAAGGACGCTGAGGGCGTGGTCTCGGGCCTCCAGGTCGGCGACCTCGACGGTGACGGCGCGGGCGACCTGCTCGTCTTCGAAGGGGCGCGGACCGGCATGCTCGGCGACGAGGATGCGGCTCTGGCAGGAGAGGCGCTCGAGCCGGGCGAGGCGGCCGTGCTGATCTGCTTCGAGAATGCCTGGGCCGGTCCCTTCGCCGCCGCGGTGCGCCGCAACGGGGGACGGCTGCTGGACTTCCAGCGGGTCCCCACGCAGGAGATCATCGCCGCCATCCAAGCCCTCGATGCCGCCTAAGCCGGCGTCCTAGACGAGAAGGAGATCAGCATGCCACTACTTCGCCGTGTTGCCCGTGTAGCCGCTACCGGCGCCATCGCAGGCGGCGCCGCCGGGGCTGTTCAGCATCGCCAGCAGGGCCGGTGGGCCCGACAGGAAGAAGAGCAGCGGGGCGCCCAGGAACAGCAGCAGACGGCCGCCGCGCCGCCCCCGCCGGAAGAGAGCACGATGGAAAAGCTCAAGGAGCTCGGTCAGCTGCACGAGTCCGGTGTCCTCACCGACGAGGAGTTCGCAGCCGCCAAGGCGAAGATCCTCAACGCCTAGATCGGCAGGCCTCGAGCCGGGCTGACGTGTCCTGGCAAGATGGGGCTCACCGTGCATGCGACCCCCGCGACTCCGGGAAGCGATCCTGCGGCGCGGCCGCCGTGGCGGCCTCGGATCGCCGCGGTCCTCGCGCTCATCGCGCCAGTCCTCATGGCTGTGGTGGCCGCGGTCGCGCTGGCGGGTGACGTGCCCGTCGCCGTGTTGGCGGTCGGGCTGGTGCTGGTCTGCAGCGCGGCCATCTGGTTCGCCTTGACCCGTCGCGGCGCTCGGCGAGCGCTCGGCGCCGCGCTCGCCGCGCTCAGCGGGATCGGGCTGATCGTGGTGCTGGTGGTCAACTGGCAAGGGGTGGTGGTGCTGGTCGCGCTGTTGTTGCTGCTAGCCGTTTTCGGACTCGCCGCGCGCTACGCACTGGGGCGGACGGGGGAGACGGCGGTTGGCGGCATGGCTGGGGCGCTCGTGCCGGTGGGCGCTGCCGGATCGGCGGTGCTGATCGTCAACCTGAAGTCGGGCGGGGGTAAGGCCGAGCGCTATGACCTCGCTGCTCAAGCTCGGCGACGGGGCATCGAGCCGGTTGTTCTGCAGCCCGGCGATGACCTGCTCGAGCTCGCCGAGAGCGCCATCGCACGCGGTGCGCAGGTCATCGGGATGGCCGGCGGCGATGGCTCGCAGGCCCTTGTGGCGACGGTTGCCGCTCGGCGCGACGTCGCCCACGTCTGCATTCCCGCGGGGACTCGAAACCATTTCGCCCTGGACCTCGGCCTTGATCGCGATGACGTCGTGGGCGCGCTGGATGCGTTCACAGACGGCGTCGAGCGGCGCATCGATCTCGCGCGCGTCAACGACCGCGTGTTCGTCAACAACGCCTCGCTCGGCGTCTATGCCAAGGTCGTCCAGTCCGACGCCTACCGCGATGCCAAGCTCGAGACCTGGACGAGCATGCTGCCCGACCTGCTGGGCCCCGATGCGGAGCCGATCGACCTCGAGTTCATCGCTCCCGACGGGAGCCGCTGCGACGACGCGCCGCTCGTGCTCGTATCGAACAATCCGTATCGGCTGGCGAGCCTCGCTGGCGCGGGCACGCGCGAGCGAATCGACACGGGCCAGCTCGGCGTCCTGGCCGCACGGGTGCGCAGCGCTGCCGAGGTGTCAACGCTCGTCGCGCTCGAGCTGGTCGGCCAGGCGGGCCGCTTTCCGGGCCTTCTGTCGTGGTCGACTCAGGAGTTCGAGGTACGCTCCGGGGGCCCGGTGGAGGTGGGGCTCGACGGCGAGGCGCTGGTGCTCGACCCCCCCCTGCGCTTCGCGTCGCTGCCTGGGGCGCTGCGGGTGCGGCTGCCCAGCGGAATCGGTCTGCCACCGGCCGCCAGAGCTGCGGCGCTGAGCACGGACAACCTGGGCGCGCTGCTACGGGTGGCGGCTGGCCGGTGAGCCACCCCCGACCGTGGCGGCTGGTGCTGACGGCTCGATGACGATGTGGCGTCGCGTGCAGCGTCTTGACCGCCGGCTGATGAGACGCTCGTTCGGGGCTCGCTCACCCGCACTTGATCGCACCCTCGTCGCGACCACCCGGGCGGCGGACTACTCGCGACTCTGGCTTGTGGTCGCGGGCGGGCTCGCGCTGTTCGGAGGGCGACGGGGGCGGAGGGCAGCCGGGCGCGGCCTCATCGCGATCGCAATCGCGGCGGGGGTGGCAAACGGCCCGGCAAAGCTGCTCGTGCGCCGGCGGCGGCCTTCCTCGCGCTCACGCCCGACGCTCATCCGCACGCCGCGGTCGACGTCGTTCCCGTCCGGCCACAGTGCCGCGGCGTTCGCGTTCGCCACCGGCGCGAGCGCCGAACTGCCGGTACTGGCGCCTGTCCTCGTGCCGCTTGCGAGCGCTGTTGCCTACTCACGCGTGCATACCGGCGTTCACTATCCCAGCGACGTCGCAGCCGGCATAGGGATCGGGATCGCCTCGGGTCTGCTGGCCGCGACCACCTCACGCAGTCGGCTCACGCAGACGATGCGCGCTGCGATCACCACTTCAGCTCGATCTCGAGCTCGCGCTCGTCCGTCTCCACCTCGAGCTCGACCTTGAGCTGCAGCTGATCGGGGACGTGGACCGTGAAATGCATGCCGCCGCGGTCGAACTCCAGGTCGTTGTGACGAGCGAGCATGTCGGCGAGGAGCCGCAGGCGCTCCGCGACCTCCTCCCTGCTGACGGTCTCCTTCTGCTTGATCTCAAAGATGTCCATCGGGTCTCCCTTTGTTGTCGTGAGCTGCGAAATCGTCAAAGCCCGGCGCCGGGCCGACGAGTCCGCCGCTATACAGACGGGCTCGGCTGAGGATATGCTTCGGCCCGCGCCGGTTGGCATCGAACTTCGCATCTCGGGCTGTCCTAAACGACGCCCAGTGTAAGCGCCAATACGAGACCACGCCACTCAAAAGGAGCCACGCCTTGATCGCAACCGCCTACCCATTGCTCGAAGTGTTCTGGACGATGCTGATCTTCTTCGCGTTCTTCATTTGGATCTGGATCCTGTTCACGGTGTTCGCGGACCTGTTTCGCCGCGACGACATATCGGGTTGGGGAAAGACCGCATGGATCGTCTTCGTCATCGTCCTTCCCTACCTGGGTGTGTTCGTCTACCTCATCGCGGAGCACAAGGGGATGACCGAGCGGGCGATCAGCCAGCAGCAGGCGGCCAAGTCGCAGATGGACCAGTACGTGAAGTCCGTAGCAGGCGCGGGCGACCCGACCGCACAGATCGCCAACGCAAAGACGCTCCTCGACCAGGGCACGATCACCCAGGCCGAGTTCGACCAGATCAAGCAGAAGGCACTCGCGGGCTAGCGGGTATTACCCGCCAACCACCTCGTGTTCTGGCCGCGTCAACCGATCTGGCTGGGCTCGCTGGGGGAACGGCAAGCCGGGTGCGCCCGCTAGGCTCCGTCCTCTGCGAGCCAGGCCTTAGCCTCCACCAGGTCGCGGACGCGGAAGCCCCGGGCCTTGCCGGGAAGCAGGAAGGAAAGGGCACGCAGCGCAGGGCGCATCCAGTCCTCGTCGCTGACCACGGCCACGCGCTCGTAGGAGGTCGCATGGCGCATGCGAAAGCCCGTGTCAGCGCTCATCGCGTCGCCCTCGACCTCGCGGGCTCCCGCGCCGATCAGGTAGAGCAGCCGCACATCGCGCCCCTCGGCGATCTCCTGACGCAGCACAGGCTCGACGGTCTCCTCCCAATCGTCATCCTCGACCTCCCCGACAGCCTCAAAGCCGATCGTACCGTTCGGCATGTCCGTCATCCGTCGCAACATGGACTGGTCCCTTCTCGTGGCCGCCACCGCGGGCGCGGTGATATCGAAATCAGCTCGGACCATAGACCTTCGAGGTCACAGACGCCAGTGACCTCACTGGCCGACCGCGAATGCCTAGGCCGCGCCGGTGAGGCTCTGCCTAGGCCGGCGCCGGTGTCGGCTCGGAACCGGGTCCTCGCGTCGGTATTCGCCCGACGAAGAAAAGCGCCAGGGCCGCGATCAGGATCAGGACCGTGAGGCCGGCGCGGAGCCCGTCGAGGCGAGCTTGGGCATTGGCGTCAAGCGCCGCCTGCGTCACCTCGCTGCTCGCGCCCGCTTCCTTGGCGGCGGCCTGGAGCTGCTTGTCGGACATGAATGGGATGCCGGCGGACAGCTCGGTGTGCGCCTTGTCCTTGACGCTCTGCGGGACCGCGTCGCTCATCTCGATGTGTGTCAGAAACGACGCCGTCAGCACGGCAACCAGAATCGACCCCGTGAGGGCGGTGCCCAGCGAGGCGCCGAGGTTGGTCACCGTGTTCTGCAGCCCGCCCACCTCCGAGCTCTGCTCGTCGGGCACGGCCGAGACTGTCACAGCGCCGAGCTGCGATGCGAGCGCCCCAAGGCCGAGCCCGACCAGCAGCAGCGGCACGGTCACGATCTCGGCCCCCGCATCGATGTCGATCGCTGCCAGCAGGACCAGCAACCCGAGCAGCATCAGGAGGATCCCGACGCGTACGACCAGTCGCGGCGAGACGTCTCCGAACAGCCGCGGCACTCCCAGCGCCGCCGCCAGCAGGGTCAGGGACATAGGCATGATCCGAACCCCGGTGGCGATCGCCGACAGCCCCAGTGCCACGGATAGGTAGAGCGGGATCAGGAAGAAAACCCCCATCATCAGGAGATACTGAAAGAAGAACATGGTCAGCCCGCCCCCGAGCTGCTCGTTGCGCAGCAGCGCCGGATCGACGAGCGGCTCCTGGCCGCGGGTGACCATGCGCGCCTCCCAGCGCAGAAACGACCAGACCAACACGAGCCCGGCGACCATCAGCCATGGCACAGGCGACATTCCAAACCACTGAGGCGCGCCCGCCTTCGGCGCCACCCAGCCCCAGGAGCCGGACTTGAGCACGCCGAAGACGAACACGCCAAGGCCCGCGGCGCACAGGACAGCGCCGATCAGGTCGATTTTCGGGCGGCGGTCGGGGGGAGCGTCCTCGGCGCGACGCGCGAGCAGCAGGATGACCGCCACGAGCATGACCTCACCGGCGAAGACCCAGCGCCAGGACGCATAGGTTGTCGCGAGCCCGCCGATCAGCGGGCCGACAGCGATCGCGATCGCCCCGGCGGCGGCCACCAGCCCGTAGGCTGCGGGACGGCGTGGCGCCGGGAAGTTGCCGGCCACCAGCGCCACGATCGACGGCAGGATGAGCGCCGCACCGACGCCCTCGAGGAAGGACCAGCCGAACAGCAGCACCGGCAGGCTCTGTGACAGCGCCGTGGTGAACGAGCCGCAGCCGTAGATGACACAGCCGATCATGAACGCCCGCTTGCGACCGATTATCGCGCCCACCTTCGCCCCGGGGATCATCAGCATCGCCATCACGAGCGTGTAGGCCGTGATCGCCCCCTGGATCCCGGTGACCGTCGTGCCGACATCTTCGGCGACCGTCGCGATCGAGACGTTCATCACCGAGCTGTCGAGCGCCATCAGGAACTGGCCGGCGGCCAGCGTCAGGAGGATCACCTGGGCACCGGCGGCGGCGGTCTTTGTCACGGTTGAACCGCTCACAGCGCCCAGCTTTACAGCTATGAGGGACGTCGTGGTGTCAGGGGCCCGAGGCGGCGAGGCCAACGCGGTGCTCCGCGCGATCCGAGGAAATGCGGCCATGAGAACTGGATCGCCGAGACCGAGCAGCGCTTTACGCGACCCAGGCGGCGAGGGACGCAGCCCGTCCGTCGAATGCCGACGACGCACCGGAAGGAACGCGCCCGCCCGGAGTCCTTATCGGTACAGCAGGACCAAACGCGCCAGCACCACGTCCCCTTGTCACAGGAGTGAACACATGCGCCATCTACTGAAGCTACCCATCCCAGCAATCGCCGCGTCGCTCCTGCTCGCCGCCTGCGGCAGCAGCTCGTCCAGCAACACGACCAGCTCGGCCGCCAGCACCCAGCCCGCCGCACAGACAAGCAGCAGCTCATCGAGCGCCGTCGTCGTGAAGAGCGCCTCCAGCTCGCTCGGCACGATCCTCATCGACAGCCAGGGTATGACGCTGTATCACCTCAGCGGCGAGCAGAACGGCAAGTTCATCTGCACCAGCTCCGCGTGTGTCGGTGTCTGGCACCCGCTGCTCGCACCGTCCAGCGGCGCTCCCAGCGGCGAAGTCGGCTCGCTCGGGACCGTGAAGCGCCCCGACGGGACCGTGCAGGTCACCTACAAGGGCACGCCGCTCTATACGTTCACGGGGGACCAGCAGTCCGGTGAAACCAGGGGTCAGGGGATCAAAGACGTTGGCACCTGGAGTGTCGTTACGACCAGCTCCAGCAGCACCCCGCCGAGCACAAGCAGCCCATCGGAAGGGGAAAAGTCCAGCGGCGGCGGCTCTAGCGGCGGCGGCTATTGAGCCCCTCCGGCGGATGGGCCAGCCAGAGCAGCGGTTTGCGGCCCACGCAGGCGATATCGCCGACCTGCAACAGGCCGGCCGCGGCGAAAACGCGCCGTATCCCGACGGCAGCTGAGCCAGCCAGGAAGGTGACACGCAGCACGCGCAGCGACGTTTGATTTCGCGCGGGGTGCGGCGGGGGTTCAAGCGTCTGGCCCAGCTCGGATGGCCCAGGGACTGGAAGTCGGTGAGAGTTGCCGGGAAGGATCTCGCCGGGCCGGAGTCCTGGGTTATCAGAGCGTGCATCGGCTTCCTTGCACGAGCACGCGGGGCTGACTGGTACTCGATTGAGAGGTGGGCTGAGATTGTGAAGCTGCGTAAGCGTTACCTACCCGTAGCAGCCGTGCTCGGTGCTGCCGTCGCGATCGTGCCCGCTCTCGCTGCCGGCCCGTCCGAAGCGAAGCTCGAAGTCAACGAAAACTGCGACGAGCCCAACTGGCCGTGCTGGACGCGGCCGGGCGGGAGCCCGAGCTACACCCCGTCTGTGACGATCGCAAATGGCGGGGTCGTGGCGTTCTCCGACGAGATGGGCAAGGCGGCGAACATCAAGTGGACGAGCACGCCGAGCGGGCAGCCCACCTGCTCCTCGGAAGTGCCCGTTAGCCCGACGCCGGCGAAGACCGGCTGGGAAGGCAAGTGCACGTTCGAACAGCCTGGGACCTACAGGTTCGAAAGCTCGACCCTCTTCGACGGCGGGCCGTCCTTGAACTACACCAAGTACGAAATCGTCGTGGAAGGCGCCAGCACCGGCACAACCTCCACCACGACGACCACAACGACGACCACCCCCACAACGACCACGACTACGCCCACAACCACGCCGACGACTGCAACGCCGACGGCCACGACATCCACCCAGCCCTCCGGCGGCGGAGCCTCCACGGGCGCTGTCGCCTCCACGGCCACGACGCCCGGCTCGATGGAAACGCCTCCCCCACCGGCCGGGAGCCACCCCCTTGCGACGCTCGCGCTGGCGAACACTCGGCACGGTGACGTTGTGCACGGCACGGTCCAGATCCCCGCCGCCGACGGTGGCGCACGCCTGGAAGTCGAACTGCTCGCCCAGGGCGCCTCGCTGGCCAAGGTCAAACGACCTGGCGGCTCCCGCGTCGGGCGGCTCGTCCGCTCCTCGGCGCCCGCCGGCACGGTGTCCTTCACGGTCTCGCTCGACGCTCAGGCCAAGCGCGCGCTGCGCCGTCACCATAAGCTGGCGCTTACCGTGAAGATCGTGCTCACACCCGTACACGGCGCGGCGGTGACGATCGCACGGAGCGTGGTCGTACGATGAGACTGCGCACGCTTTTGCTCTTCGCCATCGCTGCTTTGGTCGGGACGGCGGTGGCCGTGCTGCCGGCTCTCGCTGCCGCCCCGTCCGAAGCGAAGCTCGAAGTCAACGAAAACTGCGTCCAGAGCGCCTGGCCGTGCTGGGCAGCCCCCGGCTCGGGGCCGAGCCCGGCGCCCGCGAGCAAGGTCACGATCGCCGCCGGCGGGGAAGTCGTGTTCGCCGACAACACCAGCACCAAGGCGAACATCGCGTGGATGGGCAGCGCGCCGGCCTGCTCGCCCAGCGTGCCGGTGAGCCCCACCCCACCGCAGGCCCCTTGGGAAGGCAGGTGCAAGTTCGAACAGCCCGGGACCTACAGGTTCGAAAGCTCGACCCTCTTCAACGGCGGGCCATCCTTGAACTACACCGAGTACGAAATCGTCGTGGAAGGCGCCAGCACTGGCACAACCCCGACCACGACGCCCACAGCCACGACACCGACCACACCGATGACCACCCCAACGATGGGGAGCGAGCTCAGCCACGGTGCGCCTTTGGAAGGAGGATCCAGGGCGCTCAAGCTCGCCGGCAGCCAGCGCGGATCGACGGTGCACGGGTCGATCGAGGTGTCCCAGGCCGGCTCCGGCGGGCGGCTGGAAGTCGGCCTGTTCGCCGCCGGCGCCTCATTGGCCAAGGCGGGACACCCTGTGCAGGTGCGCGTCGGGCGGCTGGAGCGCTCGTCGCTGAAAGCGGGCAGCGTGTCCTTCTCCGTGCCTCTGAGCGCCAAGGGCAAGGCCACCCTGCGCCGCCGCCGGCGCCTGGCGTTGACGGTGAAGATCACGCTCACACCACTGCACGGCGCGGCGGTGACGGTCACCCGCAGCGTCGTCGTACACGCCTGAGCTGAGATGGCACGCACAGCACCGGCAGCGCGCCCTGGCGCCGTCCCGTGCTCGGTGAGGGGTTGTTCACGCCCCCACCAACGGCTCTATGTTCTGGTTGACGCGGAAGGCGTTCGCCGGGTCGTAGGTCGCCTTGGCGGCGGCGAGGCGGTCGTAGTTCTCGCGATAGCTCGCGCGCACGCGCTCGTGTCCCTCGTCCATCATCATGTTCACGTATGCCCCGCCGGCTGAGTGGGGATGTGTGGCCTCCCAGTAGTCGACGGTCCAGTCGCGGATCACGCCGGCGTTGGCGGGGTCGGGGTCCACGCCTACGATCACCTCGGCCCAGTTGCAGTCGCGGTAGCCGAACGGCGTATCAGCGGCCCCGACGTCGTGCACGGCCCCGTCGATCGGGTAGAGGTGCATGGTCGAGTGCAGCGTTGGGAGCCGCTGCGCGAACGCGACGTGCTGCTCGACCGCCGCGTCCGGGAGCTCACGCAGGAAATCCGCGCGCCAGTACCACTGCAGTCCCGGTACGTAGAGGCCGTCGAAGAGACTCTGCAGCGCCGGGAACGGCATCGGTCCCACCCCGTGCAGGAGCGGCGTTCCGAGCGCCTGCACGGGCGCGAGCAGCTCGGCGGCCGCGTCCTGCGGGCCGGTGCAGCACCACACCACGCCGCACACCTTGCGCAGGTGCAGCTCGGCGGGGAAGATGTCCGCGGGAGGCACCGTCATGGTCGCGAAGAACCCGTTCAGCTCACGGGGTGCGGCGGGGAGGAACTCGCGGTAGAACCGCATCACCTCGGCCGTCTGCTCCAGCGGCCACAGCGTCGGTCCGGCGAGCACGGTGGAGACGGGGTGCGCCCGAAAGCGGAATGAGGTGACGACGCCGAAGTTGCCGCCGCCGCCCCGCAGCGCCCAGAAGAGCTCGGGGTTCTCCTCGGCGCTCGCACGGGCCTGTGTGCCGTCGGCGAGGACGACGTCGGCCTCGATCAGGTTGTCGATCGTGAGCCCGTGCTTGCGTGAGAGGTGGCCGATGCCGCCCCCCAGGGTGAGACCGCCGACGCCCGTGGAAGCGACGATCCCCGACGGCGTGGCCAGGCCGGCCTCGTGCGTCGCGGCATCGACCTGAGCCCAGGTGCAGCCGCCCTCGACGCGAACGGTGCGCGCGGACGGATCGACCTCGATGTCCTGCATGAGCGAGAGGTCGAGCACCACACCGTCCTCGCAGGTTCCCAGTCCGCCGCCGTTGTGGCCGCCGCCGCGAACGGCGAGCAGCAGGTCGTGGCGGCGGGCGAAGGAGACCATCACCGCCACATCCGCGGCACCGGCGCAGCGGGCGATCAGCGCAGGCCGGCGGTCGATCATCGCGTTGTAGACCGCGCGCGCCTGCTCGTAGCCCGGGTCTTCGGGACCGATCAGCTCACCCGCGAACTTTGCCCCGAGCTCCCCTCGTGCTGCCTGTGCCGCGTCGGTGGTGTTCATCTCAGTCTCCTCGTCTTCGTTGGCTCGTCGGCGCCCCGGAAGCTGGCTCCGATTTTCCCGCGCCGGAGTACTCCCACTCGGCCCCGGCGAGGGGGTGGATCGTCGGCGCCCGGAAAATGGCTCCGATGGCTCCGATCGCACCCGCGACGGTACCCAGGTCCACGCCCGCTGTCATGACCTGGATTGACACAGTTCATCTACCCCGTAGCATGGCCCATCGGGGCCGCGCTGTTCATCGGCGAGCACACGGCCGCGAACCACGTGCGCGAACCGCACCGAGGCGACGGCATACGCCTATCGGCGCGGCCTTGCGCGGGACTGAGCGAGCGGTAGCATCTTCCTCATGCCGATGTACGTGATCGAGCGCGCGTTTGTCGAACAGCTCGATCTCACGAGCGACGACGTCAGGCTGATCGAGGAGGTCAATGCCGACGAGGGCGTGCGCTGGCTGTTCTCGTTCCTCAGCGCCGACCGGCGTCGCGCCTACTGCCTCTACGAGGCGCCGTCGCCCGACATGATCGTCGCCGCCGCCAGGCGCGTCGGCATCCCCGCCGACTCGGTGGTCGAGGTCAACCGCATCTCCGCGGACATGTACGCCTAGCGGGCACGGGTTGCACGGTGGGCTCCTCGGATACCTCCTCACCACGCGAAGTGGACTCGCGCTCTCAGGCTGACGCCCCGCGGGGGGATTAGGTCATGGCTGGGATGGCCCGCTGCTCCGCCTGCGGTGAGGTCAACGACGCAACGCAGCGCTTCTGCGGTCACTGCGGAACCGCCCTCACCTAAACGTGCGCGGCATGCGGCGAGGACAATCCGCCGGGCTTTCGCTTCTGCGGAGCGTGTGGTGCCCCCTGCAACGCCGAAGGTGAGTCGTCCCCCGGCTCTGCCGGGCACGTCGACGGGGAGCGGCGCTGGGTGACCGTCATGTTCGCCGATCTGTCGGGGTTCACGGCGCTGTCGGAGCGCACCGACCCAGAGGAGATCCGGTCGATGGTCGACCGCTGCATGAGCGAGATGGGCGAGATCGTCGAGCGCTTCGGCGGCACCGTGGACAAGATCGTCGGCGATGCGCTGATGGCGGTGTTCGGAGCGCCGCTCGCCCACGAGGACGACTCGGAGCGGGCGGTGCGGGCGGCTCTGGAGATCCAGCACTGCGCTGCTGAGGAGGCCGCGCTCTTCGGCGGACTCCGCGTCCGTGTCGGCGTGAACACGGGCGAGGTCATCTTCGCTCCGGTGGGCCCGGACGGCCGGCGGGAGCTCACGGTTATGGGCGATGCGGTCAACACCGCCGCGAGGCTGCAGGCCGCCGCTCCGCCGGAGGGAGTGCTGCTCGGCGAGGCGACCCACGGCGCCTGCGCGCACGCGATCGAGTGCGAGGCGGTGGAGCCGATCCACGCGAAGGGCAAGGAGGCGCCGCTGCGTGTGTGGCTCGCTCGTGGGGTCACGTCGGCTCCGGCGGACCGCCCGCTCTCCGCGGCGCCGTTCCTCGGCCGCGACGCGGAGCTGGAGTTGCTGGCGAGGGCGTGGGCGCGAACCGCGGGCGAGCTCCATCCGCAGCTCGTCACGCTGGTGGGTCCCCCCGGGATCGGCAAGACGCGGTTGACGCGGGAGTTCGTCGCGCGAGTGCAGGCGGGCGGGGGACGGATCCTGCACGGCCGCCCGCTCCCGTACGGAGAGCCGGCTGCGTATTGGGCGTTTGGGGCGATCGTCAGGGAGGCGTGTGGGATCTTCGCGACCGATTCGGCTGACGAAGCGGCCCGCAAGCTCGGCGAGCGCACGGCGTCGCTGCTGCCGTCCTCCGAAGCGCACGAGGTGGCGACCCGTTTGTCGATCTTCGCCCGCCTCGCCGAGGACACGGTCGAGGACCGGCACGTTCTGTTCGCCTCCGCTCAGCGATTCCTCGAAGCGCTTGCCCGCGAGCAGCCCACGGTGGTGGTGCTCGAGGATCTGCACTGGGCTGACGACAGTCTCGTGGAGCTCGTCGAGGCGCTCTCGGTGCGCCTTGCGGGAGTGCCGCTGCTGCTGCTCGCGATCGCCCGCTCGGAGTTCCTCGATGCGCGACCGACCTGGGCGCGGCTGCCGACCAACGTCACCGTGCAGGTTCAGGCTCTCACCGATACCTGTGCGCGCGATCTGGTGCGTCGACTGCTCGCCGGTGTGGCGGAGCAGGAGGCGGTCGCCAGGCGCGTGGATGCGGCGGCGGGCGGCAATCCATTGTTTATCGAGGAACTGGCTGCGTGGCTTGCGGAGGGAGGCGCCGCGGGTGCCGGTGGGCTCCCGGCGAGCGTCAAGGCGATCATCGCCGCGCGGGTCGACGAGCTGCCGGCGGCTGAGCGGCAGGTGGTCCTCGACGCGTCCGTGGTCGGTGACTTCTTCTGGCTGGGCAGCCTGCAGGCGCTCGGCGGCAACGGCTCCCTCGCGGGTACGTTGCAGTCGCTCGAGCGCCGGGACCTGATCCGCCGCAGCCCGTCATCGCGGATCGCGGGTGACCAGGAGCTGGTCTTCAAGCACGGGCTGGTCCGCGAGGTCGCCTACGCGACCCTGCCCAAAGCGGCCCGCCGCGAACGCCATGCGGTGGTGGCTCGCTTCATCGAGCGCGCGGCGGGAGACCCGACGGCCTATGCGGCGATCCTTGCTCGCCACTGGCGTGAGGCCGGCCACGCTGTGAACGCCGCCGATTACCTGCTCATCGCGGCGGACCAGGCCGGCAGGGGGTGGGCGCCGCACGAGGCCGTCGAGCTGTGCAACCAGGCGCTCGAGCTGATCCCGGAGGACGACAACGCCCGGCGGCGACGGGCACGACTGCGACGCGCCATCGCCGCGATGGCCGAATTGCACGCAACCATCGACGTCGCGGCGATGGATCAGTCGAAGTCCGCGGGCGAGATGTCGCCGCCAATCTCGTAGATCCCCTTGATCATGTGGTCGCCAAGCAGCACGGAGTGCTCCTTCAGGAGCTCCGTGTTGGGCGAGGAGTAGACGCAGAAGGTCTTCAGCTCGCCGTCCTCGTTCATGGTCACATGACTGTGCTCCCATGTGACGGGGGAGAACTGTGCGTTGTCCGCCAGAATGCGCTTCGAGAGCGGACCCTTCACCGCCATTTCCTCCTCGTCCAGCGCGTCCCAGACCCTCTCGATCAGATAGCGGGGCATGTCTCCTCCTGGCTCTCGACGTTACCTGTGATCCTACCGTTTTGCGCAGTCAAGTCGGGTGCAGTGGTGTGACGCGGTGCTGCGCAGATCGCGAGGGAGCTGAGCGCTCAGGTGTCTCGGTGGCGATCTGCTCTGCGTGGCCATCGTTCGCCCTAACCAGTGCAGGAAGAGCTGAGCGCTCAGGGCGTCTCGGTGGCGATCTGCTCGCCGGCGAGGCAGTTGTCCGCTCCCGGCGAGAACATCTGGCGGATGACGCTCACCCTCGCGGTCGACTGGCCGACGATTGCCTCGCTGGCGACCGCGGGCGGCACGCTCGTGCTTGCCCTGGCGACGTTCTCCTCGGTGCGTGCCGGGCAGCGCTCGACGCGTATCGCCGAGCAGGCGCTGTTGCTCGGCCTGCGGCCGGTGCTTGCTCCCTCGCGCGTGACCGATCCGCCCGAGATGGTCCGTTTCGGCGAGGGTCGGATGGTGAGCGTCGACGGCGGCATGGCCGCGGTCGAGCGCGAGGGCGAGAGCTATTACTTCGTGATCCCGCTGCGTAACGTCGGCAACGGTCTGGCGGTTCTGCATGCCTGGCGCTTTATGGCGCGGCGCCCGGAGATCGACACTCCGCACGCCGAGCCGACGGAGCACCGCCCCCAGACACGCGACCTGTACGTGCCCGCCGGCGACACCGGTTTCTGGCAGGGGGCGATACGCGCAAGCGACGATCCCTTCCGCGAGGGTCTGCCCGAGGCGTTCCTGGCCGGCGGGGTCCTGACTGTCGATCTGCTCTACGGGGACCACGAGGGCGGCCAGCGTACGATCAGCCGCTTCGTCCTGACGCGCGAGGAGGACGGCAACTGGCGCCCCGGGGTCGTCCGTCACTGGCCGCTCGAAAGCATAGATCCACGTGGGCGTTAGGCTGGGCTGGTTTTCGGAGCGTGGGACCGCTTGAGGACTATGACGTGAACTCGACATCTTCCCGTGATCATGGCCGCCCTGCTCGGCCGGAGGGCGCCACTCCCCCGCCAGAGGGCGGCGGGATCGACCGGCGTACCTTCATCCGGCGTGGCGCTCTGGCGGGCGGTGCGCTCGCGCTGGGCGGGGCGGCTGCCGCCGAGTTGCTCGCCGGCTGCGGCTCCCAGTCTCCGAGCGTTCAGGGGCGCGTCGTGCGCTCGGCGGCCGCGCCGGCGCAGGCGCCGAACATCCTCGTCGTGATGGTCGATCAGCTGCGTACCCCGCAGTGGTTTCCGCCGGGCGCCAGACTCGACGCGCTGCTCTCCAACATCGCGCGCCTGCGCTCCTCCTCGGTGTCGTTCGCGCGCCACTACACGGTGGCCAACGACTGCACGCCCGCGCGCTCGGCGTTCCTCACCGGGCTCTACCCGCACCAGACGGGCTGCCTGATAACTGGGCGCAGCACGCTCGACCCGGGCTTCCCTACATACGGCACGATGCTGCGCGAACACGGCTACACCACCGTCTGGTACGGCAAGTGGCATCTGACGCGCGGCGACAACGACTGGTATCGCCGCCGCGCCGGGCAGTCGCTGGAGCGCTACGGGTTCGACGGGGGCACCTACCCCGCGCCCGACGGCGCGCCCGGCCAGGGGCTCAGGGCCGATCCGCACATCGCGGGCCAGTTCGAGGGCTGGCTGGAACAGCAGAGCAACACGCAGCCGTGGTGCGCGACCGTCTCCTTCGTGAACCCGCACGACATAGCGTGGTGGTATCGCCTCACCGAGCGCAAGGCGGGGGAGCGCACCGCGCCGTCCATGTTCAGCGCCCTCCCGGCGAACTTCCAGACCCCGCTGCAGCTGATCGAGGCCAACAAGCCCGCGCTGCAGCTGTCGTTTCTGGAAACGGCCGCCAGCACCTTCGGCGAGGTCCCCTACAGCGGCCCCGAAGCGCACACGATGTGGACCGAGTTCATGGACCTCTACCTGATGCTTCAGCGAGCGGTTGACGAGCAGGTCGGGCGCGTGCTCGCGGCGCTGCGCGCGCGACCGGAACTGGCCGCGAACACCGTGATCCTCTTCACCTCCGACCACGGCGAGTACGGGGCCTCGCACGGGCTGCGCGGCAAGGGCGCCGGCGTGTACGAGGAGGGGATCCGCGTGCCGCTGTACGTCCACGACCCGCGTGGCAGGCTGACGCGGGAGCTGGGCACCGAGCGCAGCCAGCTGACATCGAGCGTCGATGTGGCGCCGCTTTTGCTGCGGATCGCCACTGGCTCGGAGGCCTGGCGCGAGGACCCGCGCTACGCCCACCTCGCGGAGCGCGCGGACCTCGCGGCGATTGCAGCCGACCCCGCCGCCCGGGGCCGCGAGTGGATCGCGCACGTGACGGACGAGGTCACGACCGAGTTCGCACCGACCCTCTACGCCCGCGCCACGCCACGACACGTGATCGCGATGCGCACGCCGCACGCGAAGTACGCGACGTATTCCCACTGGGAGCGGCGCAGCGACACGATCTCCCTCGTCGGGCAGGAACACGAGCTGTATGACTACTCGACCGCCCACGGACGCTTGGAGCTCGAGAACCTGACCGGCCGCAGCCCGGTCGAGGAGGGTCTGCGCCACACGCTGCTGGAAGAGGTCATCCCCCGCGAGGTGCGCCGGCCGCTGCCTGCGCGGCTCGCCGAGGCACACCGCCGCGGCTTTGCCAACTACTTCGAGATTCTTCCTGTCGAGAGCCGCGCTCCCCTCGAGCGGGCGGCTACTGGCGAGGAGCCGCACGGTCGTCGCACCGCGACCGACTGACGCGCCCGCGTCAGTGCAGCTGGTCGATGAAGGTGTAGATGACCATCAGGCCGACGAGGACGACGAACACGCGCAGCGCCCACAGGCCGGCTGTAGCACGCGTGCTGAGCGTGGCCCGTGGTACGGGCCGCGAGGTTTCGGCTACGAACTGGTCGCGCTCGAGGTGCATGATCAGCTCGTCCTCGAAGCGCTCCTGGGGCTGCAGGTCGCGCTCGCGGATGCCGGAAGGCGCCTGTACCCTGTCGCTGGCGGGCGCTTCGGTCTTCATGAGCCCACCACGTGGATGGTCTGCAGGAAGGAGTCGATGCCGTAGGCGGCTCCGCAGAGTCCTACGAAGGCGATGACCGTGACACCCACGACGTTGGTCGAGCGCCTGTTGGCCCACGCGCCCATCAGCCCCCGGTCGTTGGCGAGCATGACCATGAAGACCAGGCTGACGGGGAGCAGGACCGTGGCCAGCACGTTGGCGTTCAGCGCGATCGACAGCAGCGGCGCCCCCGGGATCAGGATGACCACTGCGGCGAGCAGCGCGCTCCCTATGTTCGCGACGTAGAACACCGCGGCGTTGCGCGGCGAGGAGTTGAAGCTGTGCGAGACCCCCACGCATTCTCCGGCGGCGTAGGCGGTGGAGGCGGAGATGGTGAGGATCGCGACCGCCCCGGCCTCGATCAGCCCCAGCGCGAACACGCCACCGACCGCGCCGCCCGCCACCTGGCGCAGCGCCTGGGGGAAGCCGGCGCCCGCAAAGCCCTGGATGCCGCCGCCGTGGCTCAGCAGCACCGCCCCGGCCACAAGCGCCCCCAACCCGAAGACGGCTGCCAGCACGGCGCCCACCGCGGTGTCGTAGCGGCCGTGGTTGATGTCGCGGGGCGTCATGCCCTTGTCGGCCGAGGCGCTCTGCTGGAAGAAGATCATCCAGGGCGTCACCGTGGCGCCGATCGTGGAGGCCAGCAGCAACAGCAGGGTGTTGAAGCCGCCGCCGGGAAAGAGACCGAGGTCAGATGAGCTCGTCACGACGCCGAGGTGGGGTACGGCGAGGATCGCCGCCACCAGGAACAGCCCGTTGAAGAGGGCCAGGCCGAGCACGATGCGCTCCCAGCGCCAGTAGCGCCCGCCGCTGAGCGTGAAGGCGACCAGCGCCAGTCCGAGCGCCACGGCCACGCCGGCGCCGAGGTGAAAGTAGACCAACCCGATCCGGATGGCGACGAACTCGGCGATCAGCGTCACCAGGTTGGTGAGGGTCAAATCGCCCGCGCCGAACCAGCCCCAGGTGCGCCCGTAGCGCTGCAGGACAAGCTCGCCGTAGCCGCGGTGGGTGACCGCGCCGACGCGCATGCACATCTCCTGGCACACGAAAGCCATCGCGAACAGCACCGGGATGAGCGGCACGAAGAGCCCGAGCCCGTACTGCGCGCCGTCGGAGGCGTAGGCGATCATGCTCGGACCGTCGTTCTCTCCCAGCATCGCGAGGATGCCGGGGCCGACCAGCAGGTACAGCAGGCGCCAGCGTTTGCCCTGGCCGCGAGCGTGGTGCACGCGCGAGCGGTCCAGCGAGCGCGCCGCGTCCTCCGCGGTCAGCGGCGGCAGGGCAAGCGGGCGGGAGGCGGTGGCTTCAGTGGTGGCCATCGACCCTCACAAAGAGATTTTGCCGGTCATGGGCTGAGGATATGGCATGCCAAAAGATTAGTCAAGGCCAGCCAGAAATCCAGTATCGCGTAAGGCGAAAGCTCACTCCAGCGGACCCGCCGCACGCGCTGGCTCAGCCGGCGTGTGCGATCCGCTCGCGCTCGCGCCCGACGGCGCGCCGCCCGTGGCCGAGGGCAGCGGGACGATCCGCCGCGTGGTCCTCCACGGAGAGCGGCGGCGGCGCTGGGGCAGGCAGTCCCTTTGCGGCGCCCAGCTCCACCACGGGCCAAGGCACGGCAGGCCGCCCCAGGTAGAAGCCCTGCGCGAGCGGCACGCCCAGCTCCAGCGAGGGTGCGCAGCTCGGCAGGAGACTCGATGCCCTCCGCCACCAGCAGGCTGAACCGACGTGCTCGGCGTACCCGACCAGCGCCTCACCAGGGCCGCGCGGTCGTCGTCGGCGTCGATGCCGCTCACCAGCGAGCGGTCGAGCTTCAGGTAGCTGGGCTGCACGGTGGTGATCTGGCGCAGGCCGGAGTAGCCGGCGCCCATGTCATCCACCGCCAGTCGCGCGCCCCGTGCGCGCAGCGGAGCGATGGCGGTATGCAGCTGCGCTTCGCTCTGCACGAGCGCCTCCTCGGTGACCTCGATGATCAAGCCCGAGAGGTCGCGCGGCGCTCCAGCATGCGCAGTGTGCGCTCGTCCAGGAGAACGGGCGCGGACAGGTTGACCGCCATGCGCGTCTGCACCGGGCGCACTGCCAGCAGCTCCAGCGCCGCGCGCAGGCAGGCGCGCTCCAGCGCGTCGCGCTCGCCGAACTCCTCGGCCAGCGAGAACCAGTGCAGCGGCGCTGTCGGTCCCGCCCTGCCGAAGCGCGCCAGCGCCTCGTAGGCGTGGATGGTGCCCGTGGCGCAGATCGACGATCGGCTGCACCGCCATCGTCAGGCCCGTCGCCTGCCGATCAGCTCGCGTGAGGCGCCGAGCGCGCGCAGTGCGCGCCCTGGCCGCTGAGCGGGCCGCCGGCGTAGAAGGAGACCTGGCCGCCCACGCCGCTGCGCTTGGCCACGCGCAGCGCGATGTCCGCGGCACGCAGCAGCGCCTCGGCGTCGCAGCCGTCGCGCGGGGTCTGCGCCACGCCGACGCAGGCCGAGACGCGGCGGGTCTCATCGCTGCACTGCGCCAGCGCCTCCAGCAGCGCCTGCGCGAGGTCGCCGGCGTCCTCGCCGCGGCGACCACCGCGAACTCGTCGCCCCCGAGGCGCCCGACGGCGCGAGCGGAGTCCGGCGGTCGCCGCATGCGCTCGCCGACGGAGGCCAGCAGCGCGTCGCCCGCGGCATGGCCCAGGGACTTGTTGATCGACGCCGAAGCCGTCGAGGTCGAGCAGCAGCAGGCACACCGGGCGCGGACTCCCGCGCGCGGTCGGTGGCCTGCTCCAGCGACGCCGCGGAAGGCGGCGCGCGCGAGCGTCCCGGTGAGGTCGTCGTGGTCGGCGTCGTAGCGCGCCTGCGCGCAGCAGCCGCCCCAGCTCGCGCGTGAGCCGCCCGCAGCTGAGCAGCAGGCCCATCGTGGCCACGCACAGCGCGGCGTGGTCGGCGCTGAGGCGGCCTTCGAGCAGCACGGGCAGCGCCAGCGCGCACAGCACGACCGAGCGCCCGACCCAGTGCACGCGCCCGCCGCGCGCGACCACGCCGCTGGCGATCGCGGCCAGCCACAGCACGCTCAGGACGTCACGCGCTGGTCGCTCGACGCCCACGATCAGCACGGCGGCGACCCCCGCCAGCGACTCCTCGATGCGCAGCCACGCGCGCGCGGCGAGGAGAGCTGGATCAGCGCGCTCACGGTGATGGTCGGCGAACCCCGCGGCCACCAGCAGGGGTGCGCCAGCAGCGCGGGGCGCCCCGCGGTGGCGATCAGCGCGATGCCGGTGACGCCCAGCACGGCGCGCGTACATGGCAGCCGTGCGCCGCGCGCGCAACAGGTAAGAGTCCCGGCAGCCGTCGTATTCGATGTCTGCCACCACGTTCGGAGCTTTCGGCAACGGCCTCGTGGTTCTTGATGGTGCCCTTACCCGACGGACCAGTGGCAGCCGGGTTTCGATATTAGGAACCGGAGAGACGCTGAGAGAACGATAAAGAGAGGCGGCCTACCGGCCGCCAGCGGGCCGCGACGTGGGGGGGCCGGACTGTCAGCTGGCGCCGCCGCCTCGTGGGCGCCACCACGGCCGCCGCCGCCTCGCTGCCGAGCAGCGGCGCCAGCGCGATGTAGGTGGCGTGGTCGGTCGAGCTCCCCCAGCCGCTCGGTGAGCCCGCGCGCGACGTAGTCGTGCAGCAGCTCCCAAATGCCCCCGACGATCGCCTCGCCGACGATGTGCGAGGGCCCGTCGTGGGGAGCTGCGGGCCCGGCCGCCTGGGCGATCCCGAACTCCAGCAGCCCCGCGTAGGAGGAGTTCGCCCGGCGCATCGCGTTCGGTCAGCTCGCGGGAAGGCGATCTCGACCTCGACGCACGCCATGTGCGCGTAGGCGGGCTCGGCGGCGAGGAAGTCCAGCAGCGCGCCCACCCCCGCGTGCACCCCCGCGACCAGGTGGGCTGGGCGGCGAAGGCCTCGATGCAGACGTTCACCGCGCGCGCGTGGCCCACCTCGTAGGTGGCGATGAAGGCCTCCTCCTTGCTCTCGAAGTGGCTGTAGAAGGTGCTGCAGCGAAACCGCCGCCTGCGAGGCCATGTCCTCCAGGCCGACCGCTGGGTAGCCGTGCGCGGCGGTGAGGTTGGCGATCGCGTCGAAGATCCGCTCGCGCTGGTTGTGCTCGACGAAGCCGCGCGGCAGGTTGTGCTCGCCGCCGGGCAGCCCGCGCGGTAGCGCCTGCGCGCCCGCCCCTGTGAGCGCGACCAGCGTTCCCGGCCCGCCGCCTGCCGGCCACCGGCAGCGACGTCCGCCGCCGCCGCGGTCGCTGTGCCACCCCGGGCGGCGAGGGGTAGTAGCCGACGATCCACCCCACCAGCCCGGGCAGCGCCCGCTCCAGCTCGGCGCGCAGCGCCCGTTTGCTGCGCGCGCCGAGCACCCGCGCGTAGACCACTTTGCGCAGCGCCCCCACCACCGCCTTGGCGACCGGCTCGGGGATCGTGCCCTCGCCGGGCGCCTGCTCGAACAGCCGCGCGATCACCTGCTCCAGACGCGCCGCGCCCTGCGCCCAGCGCTGCACCCCCGCGGGCCCGGCGGCGCTGACCTCCACGCACACCAGGCGCGCTGCCTGCGGGGCGCTCGACGGTCGCCTCGAACAGCCCGCGCAGGAGCCCTCGAGCTGCTCGCGCAGCTCCCCGTCGGGGTCGAGCCCCGCCACCATGCGCCGCGTCAGCCGCTCGACGCTGTCGTCGAAGGCGGCCAGCAGGCACTGCTCCTTGTTTTGGAAGTGCTCGTAGAAGCTGCTGCGCGAGATGCCCGCGCGCTGCACCAGCCCGGAGATGCTGACGCCCGCGAAGCCGCGCTCGTTGACAATTCCAGCAGCGCCGCGAACAGGCGCTCGCGCTGGTCGGCCGCGACCTGCTCGCGCGGCAGCGCCTGGGGCCCCCGGGGGAGTCCTCGGCGCCTCTCCCGACCTCCCTGTCCAGCCTCCACAGCACCACCTTATATGAGGGTCGCGGGCCTGCCATTTGCTTGACGGCCGCGGCGATTTTGCCAAGTCCTGACGGTTGCATCTTGACAGGCTGGGTAAAACATGATTTATATGTAAGAGCTTACCGTGCTATTTTAGTTCTGGCTGGGCTGACGCCAAAGGAATCTGATGGGTCGAGACGCAACTAGGCGAGAGGCGGATGGTTCTTATGTCACGGACGATCGCAGTGGAGAGGAGGATGAGAGGCTCGCCGCACCTGGGGGCACTGACGCATCGCTTCTGTAGGCGACGTACTATTAGCTGTGACTCTCAGGCGCACGAGAGGGATGTCCGTTGGCCCACATGGCCAACGGGCCTTTGGGCCGCCGGGCAGTCGGGTTGTGGGGGTAGCAGGGAGGTCGGATGACATGAGAGCGCATTTTTGTCAGGAGCAGCGCATGCTGCGGGGTCTGCACGCCCGCTGGCCCTACCGCCGCTCGCACTGTCGCCACGACATGCACTGGCTGGTGCGGGTGCGCCCGCCCCGCTGCTGGTGCGCGCGCGGGCGCTCACACTCGATGGCGGCGCTGCCGCCCTCGCAGCGCCGGCCCTCAGTGGGCTGAGGGCCCGTCCACGACCGGGACGGGCCGCCACACCGCGGCCCTCCCAAGCGCCACCGGCGTCGCTGGATGAAGCGGCTACCGGCGCGCCCGGGACCTTCTGCCTTCACGCAAAACGCGTGGCCACCCACCTCGCTAGGATCAGCCACCACGTGCTGGTCGCACGGTAGCAGACCGAGCGCGAGGTCGGCGCGCTCGCGATCGACACCATCCGAGGGCTGGCGATGGACGCTGTGCAGAAGGCCAACGCCGGGCACCCGGGCACCGCGATGGCGCTCGCGCCGCTCGGGCACACGCTCTTCACGCGCCTGCTGCGCACCAACCCCGCCGACCCCGCGTGGCCCGACCGCGACCGCTTCGTGCTCTCCGCCGGGCACGCCTGCATGCTGCACTACTCGCTGCTGCACCTCTCGCGGCTGGGATCTGGGCCTCGAGGACCTGCGCCAGTTCCGCCAGTGGGGCTCGCGCTGTCCCGGGCACCCCGAGCGCGGGCACACGCCCGGTATCGAGGTCACCACCGGCCCGCTCGGGCAGGGCTTCGCCAACGCCGTCGGGCTGGCGATGGCCGAGCGCTTCCTCGCCGAGCGTTTCAACCGCCCTGGGCTTGAGGTCGTGGACCATCACACGTGGGCGATCTGCTCCGACGGGGACATGATGGAGGGCATCAGCCAGGAGGCCGCCTCGCTGGCCGGGCACTTCGCGCTGGGCAAGCTGGTGGTCTGCTACGACGACAACCGCATCACCATCGACGGCACCACCGCGCTCTCCTTCGACGGCGAGAACCACACCGCGCGCCTGGCGGCCGACGGCTGGCACGTGCAGCGCGTGGCGGACTCCGAGGACGTCGGTGCGCTGGAGGCGGCGCTCGTGGCCGCGCGCGCGGAAACCGAGCGTCCGTCGTTCATCTCCGTGCGCTCGCACATCGCCTTCCCCGCGCCCCACGCCGTCGACACCGCCAAGTCGCACGGCGCCGCGCTGGGCGAGGAGGAGGTGCGCGCCACCAAGGAGGTGATGGGCTTCGACCCCGACGCGCACTTCGCGGTGGACCCGCAGGTGTATGAGGAGATGGACCTGCGCCCGCACGGCGTCGGCCTGCAGGTGCGCTGGGAGGAACGCTTCGCCGCGCTGGCGGCAGGCGCTGCCCGCGGCCGCCGCCGAGTGGGACCGCGCCTGGGCCGGCGAGCTGGCCGAGGGCTGGCGCGAGGCGCTGCCCCGCTTCCCCACGGGCAAGGACCTCGCCACCCGCGCCGCGGGACAGCAAGGCGATGGCGGCCTTCGGTCCCTTCGCCCCCACGATGGTCGGCGGCGCCGCCGACCTGGTCGAGTCCACCAAGACCGTTTTCGAGGGCGCCGGTCAGTTCTCGCGCGTGCACTGCCGGCCGCAACGTCCCCTTCGGCATCCGCGAGCACGCGATGGGCGCCGTCGTCAACGGCCTCTGCGCGCACGGGGGCATCGTCAAGCCCTACGGCTCGACGTTCCTGGTCTTCTCCGACTACATGCGCGGCGCCGTGCGGCTCTCCGCCCTGATGGAGCTGCCGGTGGTGTGGGTCTGGACGCACGATTCGGTGGCGCTGGGCGAGGACGGTCCCACGCACCAGCCGGTGGAGCACTACGCCGCGCTGCGCGCCATCCCCCATCTGTGGGTGGTGCGCCCCGCCGACGCCAACGAGACCGCCGAGGCGTGGCGCGTGGCGCTCGAGCGCCCCGACGGGCCGGTGGCTCTCTTGCTCTCGCGCCAGGGGATCCCCGTGCTCGCCCGCGATGGCGAGGGCCTGGGGGCCGCGAGCGAGCTGGAGCGGGGCGGGTATGTGCTGTGGGACTCCGGTCCACAGTCCTGCGCTGATCCTGATTGCGACCGGCGCCGAGGTTGCCACCACGCTGGATGCGGCCCGTGTCCTCGCCAATGAGGGAACTGCGGTACGCGTCGTCTCGATGCCCTGCATGGAGCTGTTCGAAGCGCAGTCCGCCGTCTACCGCGACTCCGTGCTGCCGCCGGCAGTTACCGCTCGCCTTGCGGTGGAGCCCGGCGCCACGATGAGCTGGTGGAAGTGGGTGGGCTTCGGAGGCGACGTCCTTGGCCTGGACCGCTTCGGCGCGTCTGCACCGGGTACCACAGTGTTGAAGGAACTTGGCTTCGATGCCGACAACATTGCTGCGCGGGCCCGTGCGCTCCTAGACTGACGCTTAGCTCCATGTCTTCTCCTACCCTCTCCCCCTTGCACCGCCTCTCCGCCCTCGGACAGAGCGTGTGGGTGGACTTCCTCTCGCGCGACTCGATCCACGGCGGACACCTGCAGGAACTGCTTGACCGCGACGCCGTCGTCGGCGCGACGTCCAACCCGTCGATCTTCCAGAAGGCGATGACCGCGGGCGACGCCTACGACGAGCAGCTGCACCAGCTGGCAGCCGAGGGGGTGGAGGGTCCGGAGCTGTTCTGGCGCCTGGCCACGCGCGACATCAAGGACGCCTGCGACCTGTTCCGCCCGGTGTGGGAGGCTGGCTGCGGGCGCGACGGGTATGTCTCGCTGGAGGTCGATCCAGGCCTCGCCTACGACGGCCCCACCACCTTCCGCGAAGCGATGCGCCTGCACGAAGTGGTGGACCGCCCCAACCTGATGGTCAAGATCCCCGCCACCAAGCCCGGGCTGGCAGCGATCGAGGACGTGATCGCCAAGGGCCACTCGATCAACGTCACGCTGATCTTCTCGCTGCGCCGCTACGCCGAGGTAGCCGAGTCCTACGTGCGCGGCCTGGAGCGCCTCGTGGCCGAGGGCGGCGACCCCGCCAAGGTGGCCTCGGTGGCGAGCTTCTTCGTCTCGCGCATCGACACCGAGTGCGACCGGCGCCTTGACGAGTTGAGCGCTTCGAGCGGCGGCGCGCCGGGCACCACCAACGGCAGCGCCCCCAAGGGGATCCCCAACCCCGCCGAGCTGAAGGGCCGCCTCGCGGTGGCCAACGCGCGCCTCGCCTACCAGCACTACAAGGCTGTGTTCCGCGGTCCCCGCTGGGACTACCTGACGAGCAAGGGCGCCACGCCCCAGCGCGTGCTGTGGGCCTCCACCTCGACCAAGAACCCCGCCTACCCCGACACCATCTACGTTGAGGACTTGATCGGCCCCGACACCGTCAACACGATGCCCGAGGAGACGATCGAGGCCTACCAGGACCACGGTCGCCCGCTGATGCGCTTGGAAGAGGGGCTCGCCGACGCCCACCGCCTGCTGGAGCAGCTCACCGCCGCGGGCGTGGACTACGAGGACCTCACCGAGACGCTGGAGCGCGAGGGCGTGGAGAAGTTCTCCGCGGCCTTCAGCGAGCTGATGGGCGCGCTGGAGCAGAAGCGCTCGGCGTTGGCCGTCGCTTGACGCGCCGCCCGCCGCCCCGGCGTTGCCACTCGCCTGGCGCCACCGGCGACCACCAGGACTCTCTGCGTTAGGCTCGACCCGTGCCCACGGTCCTCATCAGCGGCGCCTCCAGCGGCATCGGGCGCGCCACGGCGCTGCGCCTCGCCGGCGCGGGCTGGGATGTCCTGGCGGGCGTGCGCTCTCCAGCCGCGGGCGAGGCGCTGGCCGCGGAGCCAGCCGCCGCGCGGCGCGTGACGCCGCTCGCGCTCGACATCACCGACCCCGCGCAGGTCGCGGCCGCCGCTGAGGCGGTGTGGGAGCGCACCGGGCCGGCGGGCCTGGACGCGCTCGTCAACAACGCCGGCGCGGCGCTGGGCGGGCCGCTTGAGATGCTTGCCCTGCAGGAGGTGCGCCAGCAGTTCGAGGTCAACTTCTTCGGCCACCTGGCGATGACGCAGGCGCTGATTGGAGCCCTGCGCCGCGCGGGCGGAAGACTGATCCTCGTGTCCTCCATCGGCGGGCTCGTCACCACTCCCTACATGTCCCCCTACAACGCCTCCAAGTACGCGCTGGAGGCGGTCGGCGATTCGCTGCGCGTGGAGCTGCGCCGCTCGCACATCCAGGTAGCGCTGATCGAGCCCGGCTCGATCGCCACCCCCATCTGGGACAAGGGCAACGAGCTGCTCGACAGCGTCGCCGTGCCGCCGGGAACTCGAGCAGTACTACGGCCACGTCCCCGCGGCGATGGCCAAGGCCCTGCGCGACACCGCCAAGCGGGGCATCCCCCCCGAGCGCGTGGCGCAGACGATCGAGGACGCGCTCGCGGCGCGCCGCATGCGCGCCCGCTACCTCGTCGGCGTCGACGCCCACGCAATGGCGTGGCTGAAGCGTCTGCTCCCGGACCAGGTGCTCGACCGGGTACTTCGCCGCGCCATCGGGGTTTGACCAAGTATGGACGCGCCGCCCCCGGACCAGCCCTCCGCGCTGCTCCCTGACCCGCCCTCCGAACGCCGCGCGTGGCTGATCGCCGGCGGGCTCTTGGCACTCGGCGTGGGCGTGCTGGTGGCGGTGCTCACAGGGCTCGTCGGCCAATCCGCAAACAACCCCTCCGCCGCCTCGGCCGCGGCCCCGACGATCGTCACGGTGGCTGCAACCCCCACGCCCGCAAGCGGCCAGGCGGCGCAGGCACCTGTAGCGGCGAGCGGCCGAGCGGGCCTGGCGCCCGTCGCGGACCCCAGCGGCGCGATCGTCACGCAGGCGACCTCGGCCGAGCAGCGCCGCGCGATGGCCGCGTACGTCGCCGACACGAGCACCCAGGTGCACATCCCCGAGGACTGGATGGCGGGCTTCTATCCGATCTACGCTGAAGCGCAGCACACCTTCGGCGTGAACTGGCTGCTGCTGGCCTCGATCCACCGCCAGGAGTCGGCCTTCTCGACAGCCCCCACCACCTACCATGGCCTGAACTTCGCTGGCTGCTGCGGCGGCCCGATGCAGTTCAACGTCACCAACGGTCCGGTCTCGACCTGGGACCTGGTGGCCAACGCTTACCGCTATGGTCACCGCCCAGCCGCCTACGACCGCCAGACCACCACGCACCCCTCGATCTATGACGACTACGACGCGATCATGGCCGCCGCCTGGCTGCTCTCCTCCGACGGCGCCACGATGTCCCTGGAAGACTCCGCCTGGTGGGCCGCCTACGACTACTATGGCCACGACGAAGCGGGCGTGACCTACGCCGACGAGGTCCTGGCCCGCGCGATCGGCTGGTCCCAGCACGGTTTCTGCATCAACTGCGGCGTAGAACCAGCCCTTGTCGAAGCGGTCTACGCCGCCTACGGCTCCCCAGTCCTCGAAGCAGAAGCTAAGGCTTCGGCTGCGACTAAGCGGCCTGCACCAGCAGCTCGCCGGCGACGCGGTCGGTAGCCCCACCGGTTCCGCCAAGAAGGCGCCGCGAGAGCTGCGCCCGCCGGAAGTAGAGCGGCGCGTCGTGCTCCCAAGTAGCGCCGATCCCCCCATGCACGGAGATCATCGTGCGCGCGGCGGTATCCAACGCATGCCCAGCCACAGAGCGAGCGGCGCAAGCCGCGAGCGGGAACTCCCCAGGCGAGCCCAGCCGCGCCCAGCCGGCGTAGTAAAGCAGCGAGCGCCCGTTCTCCTGCTGGCGCAGCACCTCCGTAAGCGAGTGCTTGACCGCCTGGTAGGACCCAATAGCGCGCCCAAACGTGTGGCGCTCCTTCGCATAGGCGACGGACACCTCGAGCGCCGTTTCAACCGCCCCCACCGACTCGGCGGCAAGCAGCGCCTGCGCGAGGTACCAGGCTGCCGCCAACGACTCCTCCGGCACGTCGAGCAGGGCGGCGCGGGCGTCCTTGAGCGTGACGTGGCCGAGCGAGCGCGTGGCGTCGTAGCGCCGCACGGCCTCGACGCTCACGCCGTCAGAGTCGCCCTTGATCGCGACGCCGACAGCCTTGCCGCCTGTGCCCTCTGGGGTATCGAGCAGTGCAACGCCCACGAGCACGTCGGCGCCAGGCGCGTCGGGAACGAACGAGAACGTCCCACTGACAGTCACGTGACCCTCGCCGGCGGCCGTGGCGACCGGCGGCTCCGGGCGCTCGGACCCATGCGCGGGGTCAACGCACCACGAGTCGTACACGTCATTCGGCGGACAGGCAGGCAGGTACGCCGCGCGCTGCTCACCCGAAGCGAGCTTCGGGAGTAGCGCACCGGCGGCATGCACGGAGGAGTCGCCGAGGATCGCCGTCGCCGGCAGGTGCCCGAGCAGGGCCACACCAGCAAGCACGCGCCCGCACTCGCCGAGCACGAGCATCGCATCGAACGCATCCAGCCCGGCGCCGCCGTGCGCGTCGTCCACCAGCAGCCCGGGCCAGCCGGCCTCGCAAGCGACGGGCCACAGGTCGGGCAGCTCGCCCTTTCCGCCTGTGCCCCCTTGTGGGGTATCCAGCGCGTCGCGTGCGGCCTCGACCGTCTTGAAGCGCGAGAGCGCGCCACGCGCGGCCTCGCGCAGGAACACCTGCTCGTCGGACAGGGCCAGGTTCATCGCGACTCTCCCTCGTTGGCGCTTGTGCCGCGGACGCGCGTGGTGGCGTGCGGGGTGGGGGCGGTGGTGCGGGTGCGGGTGGGGGTCGAAGCGCTCATACCTTCGCCGCCTCCTTCGCGCGCAGCTCCGAAAACGGGATGCCCTTGTCCAGGCGCGGCTCCGGCGGCAAGCCGAGGACGCGCTCGCCGATCGTGTTGCGCAGGATCTCTTCGGTGCCCCCGGCGGACTTGAGGCCGGGGAGGAAGGAGATCATGTAAGCCCACTCGGAGTCCTCCGCGAGCGCGTCGGGGCCCACAACGTCGGCGATCAGCTCGCCCGCGGAGATGGCGCCGTTGACGATCGTGACCTTCGCCAGGCCGGCCTCCGGCCCGGGGATCTGCCCCCGCTGCAGCGCCGTCAGCGTGCGGTAGCCGGTGAAGCGCACCGCGAGCATTTCCGCGGCCAGCGAGCCGAGGCGATGGCGCACCTCGGGGTCCTTGCTGGCGTGCTCGTCCGCGGCGATCGCGCCGGCGAAGCGCGCGGAGTTGAACCCCAGCCCCTCGCCGCCGAGCCCGATCGTGACGCGCTCGAACATTAAGGTCGTCAGGGCGGTGCCCCAGCCGTTTCCGACTCCCCCCACAACGGCGTCGGCGTCGAGCGCGACGTCATCGAAGAAGACCTCGTTGAACTCGGCCTCGCCGGAGATCTGGCGCAGCCCGCGCACCGTCACGCCGGGGGCGTCCAGCGGCACGACGAACATGGTGAGGCCCTTGTGCTTGTGGGCGTCCACGTCGGTGCGCGCCAAGAGCAGCCCGTAGGCGGCGAACTGCGCGTTGGTCGTCCACACCTTCTGGCCCGACAAGCGCCACGAGCCGTCCTCCTGCAGCCGTGCGCGGGCCTGCACCGCCGCCAGATCCGAGCCGGCGGCGGGCTCGGAGAACAGCTGGCACCACACCTCATCGCCGTGCAGCATCGCGCCGAGGTAGCGCCCCTTCTGCTCCTCGGAGCCGTGCGCGATCAGCGTCGGCCCAAGCATGCCCACGCCGATCGCGTCGAGGATCCCCGGCACACCGGCCCGCGCGATCTCCTGGTTGCAGATGACCTGCTCGATCGGGCCGAGCCCCTGGCCGCCGTACTCCTTGGGCCAGGTGACCCCGGCGAGGCCGGCCTCAGCGAGCTTGCCCTGCCAGACGCGGCGAGCGGCGACGATGGCATCCTCCTCGGTCAGCGCGTCGGGCCCGCGCAGGACTGGGGCCTCCGCCTTGTGCTCCTCCAGCCACGCGCGCACGCGGGCGCGATGGGTGGACTGCTCCGGTGTGTCATCGAAATCCACGACGCCCTCCCTTAAAGTTGACTGACCAGTCAGTCTACCGCCGAATCGGGATCTGTGGGGCAGATGGCACGCACGGCGCGTCCTCAGCCCCGAACGCCCGCCCCCTTTAGGCCCCGCAGGCCAAAACGCCCCTCAGCGCCCGGCGGGGATCGGCGGCGTGGGCAGCGCCGGCAGGTGGTAGACCGCGCCAAACCCCTGGTCCAGCAGCGCGGCGGCCTGGCGCCCCAGTTCCGGCGAGTCGAGCAGCACCACCCCCAGCGTGACGCCGTCGCGCCGCGCAGCCCCAACCAAACAGCGCCCGGCGGCTTCGGTCTCGCCCGTCTTCAGCCCGATCGTGCCGGGGTAGCCGTACACCAGCAGCGGGTTGTTGTTGTAGAGCCAGACACGCCCGCCCTTGATCGGCAGCGGCTGCACCGTTTCCTCGGTGCGCGCGACGCGCGCGATCAGCGGCTGCGCGAGGTCCAGTTGCGCCAGCCGCGCGAGGTCCACCGGGCAGGACCGGTTGGCGGTCTCAATCCCGTCGGGCGAGACGAAGCGCGTGCAGCCCAGGTGCAGGCGCCGCGCTTCAGCGTTCATCAGCGCGACGAACGCAGGGACCGACCCCGCTACGTGTTCGGCGAGCGCCACCGCGGCGTCGTTGCCCGAGGGCAGCAACAGCCCGTACAGCAGCGTCAGCATGCGCACGTAGCGCCCGGCGGGCAGCACCCCGACCTTCGACCCCGCGGCGTCGACGGCCGCGCGACTGATCCGCACCCACGCCTCGGGTGCGACCGAGCGCACGACGAGCAGCGCGGTCATCATCTTCGTGAGGCTGGCCACGGGCAGCACGGCCGTGGGGTCGATCGACCACAGCACCCGCCCGGTGTCCAGATCGAACAGCAGCCCCGCGCGGGGTGGATGGTGGAAGGAGAGGAGGGCCGCGTCGCTCGCGACCGCGGCGGGCCCCCCGGGGGCGCCTCGTGCGCCCCCGGGACCGGAGGCCCCCGTATGCCGCACGCGCGGGCCGGTCATTGTGAGCACGGGCGGGTGACCGGCCGAGGAGCCGGACCGCAGCGGGCCCTTGGTGGCCAGCAGCCCGAGCGCAACGAGCACCGCCGCGAGCACGACGCCCAGCGCGAACACGGGCCGCCGACGCCGCCTCGCCCGGCGCCGCGGGCGACCGGGTGTCAGGAAGGGCGAGCGGTGGGGGTGCGGATCGGGACGGGGCACGGGAGCAGCGGGGACCTCATTTGCGCGGACCAAGCAGCGCCCCGACGATGCCGACGCCGAGGATCGCCACGACGACCACCGAGATCGCCTCCGCCAGGGTAAACCCCTGGGCGGCCACGGCGGCGAGGGTCAGCACGGCCAGGCCGATGATGAAGACGAGCGCGACGACGAGCACGACGATGCGGGTCACGGCCCCAGTACACCGCGTCGGGCGGCGGCGGGGCGCCGGGAGGCCGCTGCTCCGCTCCGCTCAGCCGGAGGTCGCCGCGGAAGAGGAGCGTGCGTCCTGAATCGTGGCCACCAGTACGACGTCGTCCTGCTCGTCGTACAGGTAGACGATGAGCAGCCACGGCCAGGGGCCGAGGATGAAGCGCAAGGGCTTCCAGCGTCCTTCGAACTCTCGCCCAAGTCGAGGGAAGTGCTCGAGCGCGCGGAGTGAGCGCTTGACGCGGGCCCTGGTGTCGGCTGGCAGGCTGTGCGTGAGGACCATCCGGTTGAGATCCTCGGCCGCGAAGGCACTCAGTCTGACCTCGGCCAATCTAGAGTTCGTCCAGGGCGATGGTGTGACCGGCTCGGGCCTGCTCCAGCCCCTCGCGGGCACGCTCATAGGCGCCCGGGATGCCGTCGAGCAGGGCGGCCACATGGCGCGCGTCCGGGTCGGCTTCGTCGAGCGCCATCGACAGCAGTGAGCGGGCAAGCGTCCCCTCCTGCACATGCGTTCGCTCCGCCATCCGCGCCAGCCGCGCGGCGTGCTCGGGATCGAGTGTGACGTTCAGGCGGTGCCCCGCACTCTGCATACCCGCAGTCTACACGGTCCGGCACGATTCGTGTTGACTTGGCGATTGAGGCCGCCCGGCGCGGCCGGTGTCGCACCATCCAGTGACGGTGCTACACTTCAACCATGCCCACCATCCACCCCCGCTACACGATCACCGACACTGGCCGCACGCAGAGCCTGCTGGACGACGCGCAGCGCCATTGGCCGGAGGTCGCGGATCGCAAGGAGCTGCTGCTGCGCCTGGCGCAGACCGGGCACGACTCGCTGCGCCTGGGCGAAGTGGAGATCGAGCAGCGCCGACGGCGCCAGCGCCAGCGCGCCGTGCTCCAGCGGCTGCCGGCGCTTGTCGACCTCGACGTGCTGCTCTCCGACCACGCGTGGGGGTGAGGCGCCCGAGCGGACGACGCTGGCTGCTGCTCGACAAATCGGCGCTCGTCAGGGTTGGCGACATCCCGGACTCGACGCTGGGCGAGCTGTGCATCTGCGCAATCACGCGCCTTGAGATGCTGCACAGCGCTCGCTCGGCGGAGGAGTACCGTCAGCTGGAGGACGACCTTGCCGCCTTTCACGAGCTGCGGATGAACGCGGAGACGCTGCAGATCGCCGTGGGAGCCCACCGTGAGCTGGGAGAACAGGGCCGCCACCGGCTGCCGATTCCAGAATCTCCTGATCGCGGCGTGCGCCCAGCAGCATCAGGCCGCCGTGCTGCATCTCGACCGCCACTACGACGTGCTCACCGGCGTGCTCGCCTTCGAGGCCGTGCGACTCGACCGGTAGGCCCGAGCCGTCGAAAGCTATCCGCGCTCGGTGAGCGGGCCTAAGCCTTTATCCACGCTCGGTGAGCGGGCCTGAACCCGTCGCGGTCGGCGCACTCGCGGCGAGGGGGCCCACGCCGGGCCTGGTCTGCCGCACGTGCTGGTCGGCGTGGTAGGAGGAGCGCACCAGCGGACCCGCCGCGACGTGCTCGAACCCGAGCTCATAGGCTGCCCGCTCCAGCGCTGCGAACTCCTCGGGGTGCCAGTAGCGCACGATCGGCAGGTGGCGCTCTGAGGGGCGCAGGTACTGCCCGACGGTGAGCACCCGCACGCCGTGCTCGCGCAGGGCGCCGAAGGTATCGACCATCTCCTCGTGGCTCTCACCGAGGCCGACCATCAGGCCGGACTTGGTGACGACCCCGGGGCCGCCCATCTCCTTGGCGAGGCGCAGCACGCGGCAGGAGCGCTTGAACGTCGAGCCCCGCCGCGCGATCGAGTACAGCCGCGGGACCACCTCGACGTTGTGGTTGAACACGTCGGGGCGCTCGGCGATCACCTTCGCCAGCGGCATCTCCTGACCCTGGAAGTCGGGGGTCAGCACCTCCACCTTGCACTGCGGGGCCTGGCGGCGCACCTGGCGGATCACGCCCACGAACGCTGCGGCGCCCTTGTCGGGCAGATCGTCGCGGTCGACCGAGGTGATCACCGCGTGGCGCAACCCCATCCGCGCGATCGAGCGCGCCACGCGCGCGGGCTCCAGCGGGTCGTTCCACGTCGGCCGCCCGGTCTTCACATTGCAGAACCCGCAGCGCCGCGTGCACGTGTCGCCGAGGATCATGAAGGTCGCGGTGCCCCGCTCCCAGCACTCGCCCACGTTCGGGCACGCGGCCTCCTGGCAGACGGTGTGCAGGTTCTCGGAGCGGATCAGCTCGGTCAGCTCGCGATAGCGCTCGCCACCGGGCGGTGGCACCTTGAACCACGGGGGCTTGCGCTCGCGCAGCGGGCGCACCTCGGAGCCGAGCACCTTCAGCACGTCCATGCCGCCGGGGTTCGCGCGAGAATCGAGTCCCGCCCACCCCGTGCTCGCGCGCGGGAGGCGCCTGCGTCGGACTCATGCCATCACCGCCACGCGCCGTGTGGACGCGACTGCCGCCTCGATCCCCAGGCGCCGGGGCGACACCAAACGCTGGCGACGCCCGTGGGCCTGGCAGAGCTGATACGCCACGCGCTTACGAAAACAAGTCAGGAGAGCCGCTGGCCTGCGCAATGCTGCATCCTCGCTCGCTCGCGTGCCAGGCACGCCACGCTCATCGCATCCCTGTCTTGCTTGCCCATCAACCCTCCTGACCCCTGCGACCCGCTCGCATGCAACGGAGGTCATCTCCACGTCGGGCAGCCCGCACGCCACGACCCACGAGAAGGGTGCGAGGTCGTTGTCCACGTTGACCGCAAAGCCGTGCGTGCTGACCCCGCGCGAGACGTGCACGCCGAGCGAGGCGATCTTGCGCTCTCCCACCCACACTCCGGTGTAGTCGGCGCCGTCGTCCACCCGCGAGCGCGCCGCGACGCCCTCCTGCGCGAGTGCGACGACAAGCGCGGCCTCGATCGTGCGCAGGTGAGCCAGCACGTCGGACACGCCCATGATCGGATACCCCACCAGCTGCCCCGGCCCGTGGTAGGTGACGCGCCCACCGCGGTTGGTGTCCACCACCTCGATCCCCCGCGCGCGGTAGAAGTCCGCGCCCAGCGTCAGCTCCCCCGGGTGCGAGCGGCGCCCGCGCGTGTACACGGGAGGGTGCTCCAGCAGCAGCAGCGTGTCCGGCAGCTCCCCCGCCTGGCGCCGCGCCCTGATCTGCTCCTGCATCCCAAGCGCCTCGCGCCAGGGGACCGTGCCCAGCTGGCACACCCACAGCTCATCGGAGGAGGATCGGCCGAGGGCATTCATCTGTCCTCCAGCCTAGCGCCGCACTCAACGGCATCACCTGCTCTTCTGAGGTAGCGGCGTACTCAACGTCGTTACGGCGAGGAAGACTCCGGCGAGTCGGCTGTCTCCTCGGGCGTCAGCACCGCGAATCCTTCCGCGGCGGCGGCGCGCACCAGATCCTGGTCGAAGCTGGCGAGAGTGGTGCAGCGTTTGTCCACCTCGCGGGTGGCCAGCGCGCAGGCGAGCTGCACGGCGTCGTAGGCGCGCAGGCCGTGGGTCCCGGTCAACTCGGCCGCGCGCTCGAGCATCGCGTCTGTGACCGCAACGGGCTGAAAGCGCGGCGGGCGATCCGGCGAGCCCGCATAATCGGCCGCGAACGCACGGTTCAGGAGCAGCGTGTCGTCAAGGTCGAGCTCGCCCGTGCGGTGTTTTCGCCAGAGTGCGGCGGCTACCTCCACGCGCGCGAGCGCCGAGACGAGGAGCGGCGTGGGCAGCCTTCGAGCCGACTCATAACCTTCCTCGGGCACGTACAACTTCACGAGCGCCGAGGAGTCGGCGAAGACGCTCAGCCCCGCTCCTCGACAATGATCGAGGAGAGCGTCCGCCCGCGCGCCGCGCGTTTGCCAGCCTCCGCCACGGCCGCCGGGTCGGGGTGAGGGTAGGGGACCGGCTGCGGGTGCGCCAGCAGCCCGGCGCGCTCCAGGCGCTCGCGCAGCTGCGCCGTCTCATCCCCGGCGTGCTCCGGATCGACCGCCGCGCTCAGCACGGTTTGGGCGTATGAGTTGACGCTCTCGTTCCGCGCGGCCGCAGCCTGCTTGAGGAAGTTGGCCAACCGATCCTCCATACGTAGTGTCACCTGCCTCACACTGTCATGGTAGCAGACACGACAGCATATAAGCAGGCAGGGCTACAGTGTCAGCGACGCCGGTGCTTCCAGCAGCTCGCGGATGCGCGCCAAAAAGCGCGCGGCGTCGGCGCCGTAGAGGATGCGGTGGTCGCAGGCGAGCGTGACGGTCATCGTATGGCGCGCGACGATCTCGCGGACGGGCTCGTCTGGGCCGCTGTCGCCCGACCCGGTCTTCTCCGGGGTCCTGGCCACCACTGCCCGGCGCTCCAGCGCTCCCACCGAGAGGATCGCGGCCTGCGGGGGGTTGACGATCGCGGCGAATGCCTTCACGCCGAACATGCCGAGGTTTGAGACCGTGAACGTGCCGCCGCCCAGCTCGGGCGGGGTGACGGTGCCAGCGCGCACGCGCTCGGCCAGCGCGCGCGTCTCGCGCGCGATCTCGCCCACGGACTTGGTGTCGGCGTCGAAGACTGTGGGGACGACGAGCGCGTCGTCGGTTGCGACCGCGACGCCCACGTTCACGCGCGCGTGCAGCTCGAAGGCGCCGTCGCGGTAGCTCGCGTTCGCGCGGGGGTACTCGCGCAGCGCGAGCGCGGCGGCCTTGACGACCATGTCGTTGTAGGTGGGCGCCGGGTGGGCGGGGCGCGCACCCTGCGCGAGCGCTTTCAGCTGCGTGCGCAGCGCGACACACTCCTCCATGTCCACGTCCACGCTCAGCGTGAAGTCGGGGATCGTGGCCTTGGACTCGGCCATGCGGCGGGCGATCGTGCGCTGGGTGCGCGAGAGCTCCTGCACGCTGGCCTCGCCCTTGGCGGAGGCGACGCCCTCAATCGAGGCGGGGGGGGCGATGGGCTCTGGGGAGGAGCCTGGCGTCGCGGAGGCGTCCGCCGCTGGCGCGGCTGTGCGTGGCGCTCCGGTGGCAACCCGGTTGGCTTGGCCGGCTTCCACATCGGCCTTGACGATCCGTCCGCCAGGGCCGCTGCCGCTCAGCGTCCGCAGATCGACTCCGTTCTCCTGCGCGATCCTCCTGGCCACGGGAGAGGCCTTGACGCGCTCGCAACCCGGTTGGCGCGGCCCATCGCGTGCCGGCGCCGCCTGAAGAGGCCCGTCATTCGCCAGCGCCGCCTGAGTTGGTGTCGCCGGCGCCTCGGCAACCGGCGGCTGACCGCCTGCACCGATGCCCCCGGACCCATTCGCGCCCGCCTCGCCGACATGCGCGATCACCGTGCCTACGGCCAGCGTGTCGCCCTCGCGTGCGACGATCCGCAGGACGCCTTCCTGATCTGACTCGTAGGTCATGTTGGCCTTGTCAGTCTCGATCTCCACCAGCTCCTCACCGCGCTCGACCGACTCGCCGTCGGCCTTCAGCCAGCGCAGGATCGTGCCCTCCTCCATCGTGTCCGAGAGACGGGGCATCACCATCTCGGCCATCAGTTGGCTCCCGCTGGCTTCGTCGCAGTGCCGGCCGGGGGGTTCGCGACCCCGTTGGGCGTGGCGTCTGCCGTCGGCGCCTGGCCAAGGGTCTGCAGCACGGCCGCCACCACCTGCGGCTCGTGCGGGTAGGCGATGTCCTCCAGCGGCTTGGAGTAGGGCATCGGGACGTCGGCCCCCGACACCCGCCGCACGGGCGCGTCGAGGTCGTCGAAGGCCTGTTCGGAGATCAGCGCCGACAGATTGGCGCCGACGCCGCCGTGGGGCCAGCCCTCCTCCACCACGACGCAGCGGTTGGTCTTGGCGACGGACGCGAGGATCGTGTCGAGGTCGAGCGGGCGCAGCGTGCGGGGGTCGATCACCTCGGCCTGCACGCCGTGCTCGGAGGCCAGCCGCTCGGCCGCGCGCTCTGCCGTGAGCGCCATGCGCGAGACGCCCACGATGGTTACGTCGCCGCCCTCGCGCCGTACGGCGGCGTGGCCGAAGTCCACCAGGTGCTCCCTGCCGCCTGACTGTCCCTCGCCACCGTGGAATCCCTGCGACGGGGGGTCAGGTACCTCGCCGCGCACCCCGTACAGCGACTCGTGCTCGATGAAGATCACCGGGTTCTCGTTGCGGATCGCGCTCTTCAACAGGCCCTTGGCGTCGGCGGGCGTGGAGGGGGTGGCGACGAGCAGGCCCGGCACGTGCAGGAACATCGCCTCCAGGCAGTGCGAGTGGGTTGGACCGAGCTGGTGGCCGGCGCCCTGGGGCATCCGCACGACCAGCGGCACGCGCGCCTGGCCGCCGAACATGTAGTGGATGTGCGCGGCGTGGTTGACGATCTGATCGAACGCCAGCAGCGCGAAGTTGACCGTCATCAGCTCCACCACGGGGCGCAGGCCGGTCATCGCCGCGCCCACGCCGATGCCGACGAACGTGTTCTCGGAGATGGGGGTGTCGCGCACGCGCTTCTCGCCGAACTCCTCCAAGAGGCCGGCGGTGACCTTGAAGGCGCCGCCGAACACACCGATGTCCTCGCCCATCAAGAAGACGCGCTCGTCGCGGCGCAGCTCCTCGCGCAGGGCCTGGTTCAGAGCCTCGCGGTAGCGCAGCTCGCTCATCGCTGCCCCTGCAACCCGGTTGGCGCGGCCCGCCAACACGACCTGGGCCTGTCCGGGAGCGCGCGGTGAGGGCTCGGTGGTTGGCGCTCGAGGGCCATCAGTGGTAGCGCCCCCGCACCTGGTCGTCCAGCACGTACACCTCGTCATACAGCGACTCCGGCGCGGGGAAGGGCGAGGCCTCGGCGAACTCCACGGCGGCGTCCACGCGCGCCAGCGCCTGCTCCTCGATCTGTGCCCTGGCGGTGGCGTCCACCACGCCCTCGCTCTCCAGCAGCGCCCCGAACACGGGCAGCGGGTCGCGCTCGCGCCACTGCGTGACCTCCTCCTTGCTGCGGTACTCCTCGGGGTCGGCCATCGAGTGCCCGCGGAAGCGGTAGGTGACGGCCTCCACCAGCATCGGGCAGCGCTCTGAGCGCACGCGCTCGACCGCCTCGCTGACGACGGCGAAGGTGTCCGCCACGTCCATCCCGTCACAGCGCGTGCCGGGCACGCCCAGGCTCTCGCCCTTGCGCTGCAGGTCGGTCACGGCGGAGTGGCGTTTGAGCGAGGTGCCCATGCCGAACTGGTTGTTGGTCACCAGGAACACCACCGGCAGCCTCCACAGCGCCGCCAGGTTCAGCGTCTCGCCGAAGGTGCCCTGGTTGGAGGCGCCGTCGCCGAACACGCACAGCGTGACCTCCTCCGTTTCGCGGTAGTCGCTGGAGAGCGCGATGCCGGCGGCGATCGGCAGGTTGCCGCCGACGATGCCATAGCCGCCCATGAAGCGCCGGTCGAGGTCGAACATGTGCATCGAGCCGCCGCGCCCGTGGCAGCAGCCGTCGACGCGCCCGAACAGCTCGGCCATCACCCGCTCGGGTGGTGTTCCGCGCACCAGCGCGTGCCCGTGCGAGCGGTAGGTGGAGATCAGGTAGTCCTCCTCGCGCAGCGCCCTGGCGCTGCCGACGACGGTGGCCTCCTCGCCGATCGAGAGGTGCAGGAAGCCGCCGATCTTGGCCCGCGCGTACATCTCTCCGGCGCGCTCCTCAAAGCGGCGGATCAGCGTCATCGTCTCAAGCCACTCGCGGGCGGTGTCGGGGTCGGGCAGCGTGCGCTCCATCAGCTCACCACGGTACTCCGCTGGATGTGGGCTTCCTGCTGCATCACTCCATCGGCTCACCGCGGTACTCCGCTGGATGTGGGCTTCCTGCTGCATCACTCCATCGGCTCACCGCGGTACTCCGCTGGACGCGGGTTTCCTGCTGCATCAGCTCTTCACCGTGCTCCAGCGTGTCAGGAACTCCTGATCCTCGAGTTGGGAGAGATCGGCCCGCACCGCCCTGGCCCGCCGTGTCGCCACCTGCGGCGGGCAGTCCCAGAACAAGACCACCTCGCCACTGTCCACCTCCACGACCTCGATGTGGTCGACGCGCTCGGGGTCGGCCAGCGCGGCGGGCATCCAGCCGCCGCGGCGCACGATCAGACGGTAGGCGCGGTTGGCCTTCATCGCTCCGGCGCCATATCCGCCATGCGCGCGGCTGCGAGCTCCAGGGCACGCTCGCCGTAGAACACCTCTCCGCCCACCCGCACCGCGGGCACATCGCTCACCCCGGCCCGGGCGGCCGCAGCGGTGGCGGCGCTCAACTGCTCGCGCACGGACAGCAGCTCTGTCCCCTTCCCTACAGCCGTCGGGTGCATCTCACACGCCGCCGCCGCGATCAGCACGTTGTCGAGTCGCGCGAGGCTGCGCGCAGCGGCGAACGCCTGACGGAAGGCCGCCTGGGCGAATGGCACCACGCGGCCGATCGACCTGGCGTAGGTGGCCGCGCGCATCGCCAGCGCGCTGTCGAAGGGGAAGTCCGCCGGCCAGCGCAGCGGCTGCAGCCCCAACTCGCGCGCCCGCCGCTCGGTCTCCGAGCGAAAAACCTCGACCTCGGTCTCGCAGCGAAACGCCTGGAAGGACTCGGCCCCGGGCAGCTCGCGCGCGAGCACCGGCTGCCACTCGGCCGGTCCGGGCAGGATGTGCAGGATGCGCTCGGCCGCGAGATAGGCCAGCGGGCTGCCCAGGTCGAAGTAGAAGGCGGCGTCAGGCTCGGGGGTGGCTTGCGGGTGAGACGTGACGGCGAGGTCGGTCATCTCCGTCGGCGGGGGTCAGGGCCTCAGAACCGGTTTCAAAAAGATCGGCACGTCCGGATGCGTCCCTGGACACGGCGCTGGATCGCCACGTGCCGGCTTGCCCGTGCTACCAGCACGAGCTTCATCAGCCCGCGTCGCCCAGCTTGGTCCAGGAACGCCCCGACCGCACCGCCTATTGTGAAACCGGTTCTCAGCCGTGGATGAGCCAGCCGTCGGTCGCACGCCCCGCCTCCATCACGGCCTCCGACAAAGTGGGGTGGCCGTGGACGATGCGCGCCACCTCGGCGTAGCCGCCCTCCAGTATCCGCACGTTGACCAGCTCCTGGATCAGCTCCGTGGCGCGGCTGCCGACGATGTGCCCGCCCAGCATCTCGCCGTACTTGCGCTCGCCGACGATCTTCACCAGGCCGGTGCGGTCACCGTACACGGTGCCTCCGCCGACGGCGCCGTAGGGCACCTTGCCGACGACGACGTCGTAGCCCTGCTCGCGCGCCTCTTCCTCGGTGAGCCCGAAGGAGCCCACGTTGGGTGTGCAGAACGTCGCGCGCGGGATGTCCACGTAGGAGAGCGGGTGCGTGGCCAGCCCGACGGCGTCCTCGGCGGCGATGATGCCCTCGTCTGAGGCCTTGTGGGCGAGCGCGGGACCGTGAACGAGGTCGCCGATCGCGTACACCCCCTGCACGGTGGTGCGCAGCGCGCCGTCCACCTTCACGAGGCCGCGCTCATCGAGCTCGACCCCCGCCTCGGCGAGCCCCAGCCCGTCGACGTCGGCGCCGCGCCCGGCGGCGATCACCAGGTAGTCCACCTCGGCGCTCTCCTCGCCGTGGGCGAAGGTGACAGTGGAGCCGACGGTGCTCACGTTCTGCACGGGCGTGCCCGTCACCACCTGCACCCCCTGGCGCTTGAGGCCGCGCTCGACCAGCCGCGAAATGTCGGCGTCCTCGGTGGGCAGCACCCGCTCAAGCGCCTCCAGCAGGATCACCTCGCTGCCCAGGCGCGCGTACGCCGAGGCGATCTCCGCGCCGGAAGCCCCGGCCCCCACCACCGCCAGGCGCGCCGGCAGCTCGCCGAGCGCCCACGCCTCTTCGGTGCCGATCACGCGTCCGCCGAACTGCGTGCCGGGGATCGGCCGTCTGACCGAGCCCGTGGCCAGGATCACGGTGCCGGCCTGGATCTCGGTGCCGTCGAACTCGCTGCCCAGGCGCACGGCGTGGCCGTCGGTGAGCGCGCCCTGCGCCTGGAGCAGGTCGATGCCGTTCTTCTTGAACAGCCCGCCCACGCCGCCGACGAGCGTCGCCACGACCTTCTCGCGGCGGGCCTGCACAGCCGGATAATCAACCTCCACGCCGTTGATTTTCAAGCCGAACTCGTGCGCATCGCGCACCTCGCTGAGCAGGTCGGCCGAGCGCAGTACCGCCTTGGCGGGGATGCACGCGTAGTTCAGGCACCGCCCACCGACCTTGTCGCGCTCCACCACAGCGGTCTTCATGCCCAGCTGCGCGGCACGGATCGCCGCCACGTAGCCCCCCGGTCCGGAGCCGATCACGACGCAGTCATACGCTGTCTCTGCCATTGGGCCTGAGCCTATCGTTCACCGGCCTGTATACGCCCCATGACCCTTACCAGCTTCCAGAACAGCCAACCGCCAAGCCCGGCGCTGAGCACGCACAGCCCGGCGTAGAGCAGCGTCGAGGCAAACACCAGCGCCAGCGAGGCGACGATCACCTGGAAGGCCAGCAGTGCCTCGAAGCCCAGCACCGCCCAGTAGCGCTTGCGGTACATGCCTACGGCGAGCGCCAGCAGCACGAGTGTCAGGAAGATCGCCCCGTATACAGACCCGCCGCGGCGGTTCAGTTCGTGCACGTCAGCGGTGCTCACCGCGATGGCCACCGCGAGCAGCGTCGCGACGACGATCGCCACCACGAGCGCTACCGGATGCTCCGCCGGCGCGAGCGGCGTCAAGGCCGCGCGGGCCTGCTCGTCGCGCAGCTGTCCTCTAGGCGTTGGCAAGTGCGCCGTCCAGTGTCTCGCGCAGCGCGCGCGCTGCCGCTTCGGGGTCCGGCGCGTCGGCGATAGCGCGCACCACGGCCACGCGCGTGGCGCCGGCGCTCAATACCGCGTCCACGTTGCCGTCGTCGAGACCGCCGATCGCGAAGAACGGGCAGGGTGCGTGCGCGGCGGCGTAGCGCACCAGCTCCAGCCCCACCGCCGGGCGGCCCGGCTTGGTGGGCGTGGCGTGCACGGGACCTACGCCGATGTAGTCGGCCGCGCCCGCCACGTCGATCTCCGCAGGGGCGTGCGTGGAGAGCCCCACCAGCAGCTCCGGGCCGACCAGCTCGCGCACCTGCTCGACGGACATGTCCTCCTGGCCCACGTGTACACCGTGGGCCCCCGCCGCCAGCGCCACGGCGGGGCGGTCGTTGACGATCAGCAGCGCTCCCCGCTGCGCGCAGAGGGCAACCGCCTCGCGCGCGGCCGCCGTCAGCGCCTCGTCTGAGAGGCGCTTATCGCGTAGCTGCACCACGTCCACGCCGCCCGCCAGCGCCGCCTCCAGCACCCCCGGCAGCTCACGGCCGCCGGGGCGGGTGTCGCACACGAGATACAGGTGTGCCTCTGACAGGCACGTGTGGCGTTCGTCATATGTCTTGTTGATAAGCAACAATATTTCCAATATAAGGCGCAGGTGAAGCTGCTGGCCAGCTAGCCCCAGACTACCTTCGACTGGCTGGAAAACCCGCACTGACTAGCATGACATCCATGTCCCCATCGGTAGACACCGTAGTCGTAGGCGGCGGCATTATCGGCCTCGCGGCGGCCTGGCGCGCACGGCAGGCCGGGCTGTCGGTGACGCTGCTGGAGCGTGGCGGGACGGGCGAGGGCACCTCGCACGTGGCGGCCGGGATGCTGGCCCCTGTGGCCGAGGCTGAGTTCGGCGAGACGGGCAGGCGCGTGCTCGACCTCGGGTTGCGCTCCGCGGCGCTGTGGCCCGCCTTCGCCGCCGAGCTGGAGGAGGCCTCGGGGATCGAGGTGGGCCTGCGCCGCAGCGGCACCCTCGTGGTGGCTCGCGACGCGGACGAGGCACGCGAGCTGGAGCGCCAGATAGCCTTCCGCGACTCGCTTGAGCTGCCCACCGAGCGACTGCTGCCGAGCGCCGCGCGCGAGCTGGAGCCTGCGCTGGCGCCCACCATCCGCCTGGCGCTGCACGCCTCCGGTGACCACAGCGTCGATCCGCGCCTGGTGCTCGCCGCGCTGCGGCGGGCTTGTGAGGTTGAGGGGGTGCTCGTTCGCGAGCGCGCGCGGGTGGCGTCCGTCGAGCACGACGGGCCGCGCCAACCGGGGTGCGGGGATGACGACGGCGGGGAGGCTGCCGGGGCCGGTTTGCGCGAGGGCGGGCGGGTCACGGGCGTGCTCTTGGAGGACGGCGAGCTGATCCCCGCCGGCCAGGTGGTACTGGCGGCCGGCGCCTGGACATCGGAGGTGGGGCTGCCCCCTGGGGCGTCCATCCCGGTGCGCCCCGTCAAGGGCCAGATCCTGCGCCTGCACGATCCGGCGGGGCCGGGGCTGCTGAGCGGGGTGGTGCGCTTCCAGGGTGGCTACCTCGTCCCGCGCGGCGACGGCCGTTACGTGCTCGGCGCGACGATGGAGGAGCGCGGCCAGGACCTGCACCCGACGGCAGGCGGCGTGTACGAGCTGCTGCGCGACGCCTCCGAGCTTGTGCCGGGGGTCAGCGAGCTGCACGTGGAGGAGCTCAGCGTGGGCCTGCGCCCGAGCACGCCGGACAACGCTCCCGCGATCGGCCCCGGGGCGCTGGATGGCCTGCTGTGGGCCACGGGACACCACCGCAACGGCATCCTGCTGGCCCCCCTCACCGCGGAGCTCTTGGTGCACGAGCTGACCGGCGCGCCCACCGATCCTCTGCGCTCGCTGTGCGACCCGCGACGGTTCACCACCACCGACCCCGGCCTCGCCGTGCGCGAACCCCTCCTCTCATGATTGTCGTCAACGGGCAGGGCTCGGAGTTGAGCGCCGGCGACACCGTGGCCGCCGTCCTCGCCCGGCTCGGCCTTGCCGTCGAGGCGCGCGGCGTTGCGGTGGCGGTAGACGGCGCGGTCGTGCCGCGCGCGCGGTGGGAGTCCTTCGCGCTCGCCGCCGACGCGCGGGTCGAGGTGCTGACGGCGATGCAGGGCGGATGAGCGAGCCGCCCCACCACCCAGTGGTCAAGGTTGCCCATGAGTGACGAGTTGGTCATCGCTGGGCGCACGCTGCGCTCGCGCCTGCTGCTCGGCACCGGCGGCTTCCCCTCGCTCGAGCTGCTCGGCGAGGCGATCCGCGCCAGCGGCTCAGAGCTCGTGACGGTCGCGCTGCGGCGCGTCGATCCGGCCGCGCGCGGCTCGCTGGTCGATGTGCTCACAGCCGCAGGGGTGCAGCTGCTGCCCAACACCGCCGGCTGTCACACCGCGCGCGACGCCGTCCTCACTGCGCAGCTCGCCCGCGAAGCCTTCCAGACCGACTGGGTGAAGCTGGAGGTGATCGGCGACGAGGACACCCTGCTGCCCGACGCCCCCGAGCTGCTGCGCGCCGCCGAGCAGTTGGTGGACGCCGGGTTCGTGGTGCTCCCCTACACCACCGACGACCCTGTCCTGGCGCGCCGCCTGCAGGACCTGGGCTGCGCCGCGGTGATGCCCCTCGGCGCGCCCATCGGCAGCGGGCAGGGCATCCGCAACCCCTACAACCTCGCCCTGCTGCGCGAAGCCGTGCACGTCCCCGTGGTGCTCGACGCGGGTGTCGGCACCGCCTCCGACGCCGCCCTGGCGATGGAGCTGGGCTGTGACGCGGTGATGGCCGCCTCGGCCATCGCGCGCGCGCAGGACCCGGTGGCGATGGCCCACGCGATGCGCCTGGCCGTCGAGGCGGGGCGCCTGGCCGCGGGGGCGGGGCGCATCCCGCGGCGCACCTACGCGACGGCCTCAACGCCGGATGAGGGCCGCGCGCAGTTCGAGCAGCCGCGTCCTTGATGGCCGAAGGCGTGCGTCAATGGGCCATGACCCCTCTCGGATCTCCACCGGTCCAGAGGGCCGAAGGCCCGGTTAAAGGCGCCCGGAGGGCGACCTGCTTTTAATAGGTCCCCACCCACCCGGCTGGACGCCGACCCGAGCTGTTCATTCCACCACTTCGATGGTCCCGTTCATCGAGACCGGCTGCAGCGTGTTCTCGTAGTGGATCACCCCGGGCTTCGTCACCTTGTATTCGAACGTCCCGCCTTCGCCGAAGTTCTTCGACGCGAAGTGCGCCGGGCCGCTCTTGCTGGTGACGTTGTGTTCCACCGGGTCGTAGTTGGTCCACTTGACGGTGCTCCCCACCTTGACCTTGACGGCGTCCGGGTTGATCGCGATGTTGCGGTATTCGATCTGCACCACCCCGCTCTGCACCGGCGCCGAGGTTTCCGGCGTGGCGTACTTGGGCGTGGTGTCGGTCTGCAGCCCGCCGCTCGTGGTCTTGCTGGCGGTGGTGCTCTTGCCGACGACGACCGTGCTCGTCTGGCCGCGGACCGTGACGGTTGTGGTTTCGGCCGTGCTGCTTGCGCCCGAGCCGCAGCCGCTGGCGAGCGCGAGCGCCAGCGCTGCCGTGGCGCTGGCACAGACCCCTCGCCTCGCACAGATCTCTCGCCTCATCAGGGACAACCCTAACTTAGACTGACGTCTCCATGGCGCGCCACTTCCTCACCGGAGCCGAGCTGACGGCCGACGAGCTGGACGCGCTGCTGGCGCGCGCGGCGGAGCTGAAGGCTGCGCCGCTCTCCTCGCAGACGCTCGCCGGCCTCAGCGTCGCGCTGATCTTCCAGCGTCCCTCCACGCGCACGCGCCTGTCCTTCGAGGTGGGCGTCCACGAGCTGGGCGGCCACCCGGTGGTCCTGCGCCCCGAGGAGCTTCAGCTCGCGCGCGGCGAGTCCCCGCGCGACACCGCCCTCGTCCTCTCCCGCCACGTGGCGGCGGTGGGCGTGCGCACGGGGCCACACGAGCTGGTGGAGGAGCTCGCGCAGTACGCCTCCGTCCCCGTCTTCAACATGCTCACCTCCCTGCACCACCCCTGCCAGCCGCTGGCCGACCTGCTGACGCTGCGCGAGACCTTCCCCTCGCTGCAGGGCCTGCGCCTGGCCTACGTCGGCGACGGCAACAACATGGCGCGCTCGCTGGCGGTGCTGGGCGCGCTCGCCGGTGTGCACGTCGCTGTCGCCTCTCCCCCCGGCTACGCGCTCGATCCAGACACCGTCCCGCTGCCCGGAGCGGCGCGGGGCGCGCTCACTCTGCACGAGGACCCGCGCGAGGCGGTGGCCGGCGCGCACGTTCTCTATACCGATGTCTGGGTCTCAATGGGCGACGAGCCCACCGCCGCCGAGCGCCGCCGAGCGCTCGGGCCCTACCGGGTGGACGACGCGCTGCTCGCCCTCGCCCACCCGGAGGCGATCGTCCTGCACTGTCTCCCCGCGCACCCCGGCGAGGAGATCTCCGAGGAGCTTCTCTACGGCCCCCGCCAGCGCATCTGGGACCAGTCCGAGAATCGTCGCCACGCGCAGAAGGCGCTGCTGGAGCTGCTGCTCGCCAGGGGCTGAGCCGATTCCGCGAGCGGCGCCCGGGGCTGCCATGCTGGTGCGATGAAGCCCGAGGCCCAAGCTGTTGCCGACGCGCCGTCCGCCCACGGGCGGTCAGGGTCCCGTGTCGCCGACGCGCCGTCCGCCCCCGAGCGGATGGAGTCCCCATCGCCCGCCCGCGCCACCCGCCCCGAGCGCGGCCAGGAGTTGGAGCTGAGCATCGACTCTCTCGCCTACGGTGGCGAGGGAGTCGCGCGCATGGGCGCGCACGGCTACGTCGTGTTCGTCGCCGGCGCCATACCGGGCGATCGCGTGCGCGCGGTCGTATACAAGCGCAAGCGCTCCTACGCCCACGCCCGCACCGTGGAGGTGCTGCAGCCGAGCCCCGAGCGGATCGAGCCGCGCGCGGCGCACCCGGGTGTCCCCTGGCAGGTGCTCCCCTACGAGCGTCAGCTGCAGATCAAGCACGAGCAGGTGGGCGAGGCGCTGCGGCGCATCGGCCACCTCGAGGACTTCGAGCTGCAGGACATCGTCCCGGCGGTGCAGCAGTGGCGCTATCGCAACAAACTCGAGTACTCGTTCGGCACGCGAGCCGACCTGGATGAGGAGGGGAAGATAGGAGGGGATGTGGTCGCCCACCCCCCTGCCGGGGAGTTGGTCTGCGGTTTTCACGCCTCAGCCGGCGGCAATCGCGTCGAGGCGATCGAGGACTGCCTGCTGGCCTCCGAGCAGGGCAACCTCGCACGCGAGGCCGCAGCACGCTGGGCGCGCGAGCAGGGTCTCGGTGCGTGGAGTCGCGGCGGGGAGCCGGGGTTCCAGCAGACCCGTCGCGGTCAGGCGCGCGCTGCGGAGGAGCGCTCCCACGAGCGCATCGGCCCGGGTCCCGACGGCCGCGCGCTGCTGCGCAACCTCGTCGTGCGCGAGGGCCGCCACACCGGCAAGCTCCAGGTGCGCCTGGTCTCCACCCCCGGCGAGCTGGACGTGTACTCGCTGGAGGCCGCCCTGCGCGCGGCGCTGGGCGAGCGCCTGTCCGGTCTCATGTGGACACGCTCCAGCCAGCTCGCGGAGACCACCATGGGCGGCGAGACCGAGCTGGTTAGCGGCGAGGCCGAGCTGCCTGAGCGCCTGGGCGAGCTCGACCTGCGCGTCTCCCCCGAGGCCTTCTTCCAGACCAACACCGAGATGACCGAGGTGCTCTACGGGCTGATCGTGCAGTACGCCGCGCTGGAGGGCTGGGAGCGTGTCTATGACCTCTGCTGCGGCATCGGCTCGATCGCCATGACCCTCGCCCCGCGCGCGGGCGAGCTGTGGGGCGTGGAGCTCGTGGAGGAGGCCGTCGCCAACGCCATCGCCGGCGCCCAGCGCAACGGCATCCGCGCCCACTTCTTCGCCGGCGACGTCCGCCTGGCGCTGCCCGAGCTGCTGGCGCGCGCCGGCAAGCCCGACGTGGTCGTGGTCGATCCGCCGCGCGCCGGCCTCTCCCAGAAGGTGGTGCGCCGCATCATCGACTGCGCTCCCCGGCGGATCGTCTACGTCTCCTGCAACCCCACCACGCTGGCTCCCAACGCTGCACAGCTGGTCGAGGCCGGCTGGGTCCTGCGCAAGGTCCGCCCGGTGGACATGTTCCCGCAGACACACCACGTGGAGTGCGTGGCGCTGCTGGAGCGGGCCGATGGCCGGCGCATCTCTGCGTCCTCGCTCGCAAGCACGCCCCGCTCGCTGCGTCCTTGATCTGCTTGGCCCTCGGCCCGCTCGGTGTTTGCTGAACGGCTACGCCGCGACGGGGACGCCGGCCGGCACGTAGTGCTCAATCGTCAGATCGTCGCGGTCGAGAGCGAAGTGGACGCCCTCGAGCGCGAGACGCTGTGCCTCGGCGAACGTGTCTGCGACCGCGGTCCAGCGCGGCACATCGGGTGACGTGGCGACCCACGTATCTTCATCCTGGCGGTAGAGAATGCGCACGAGCATGACCTCCTTAGTCTAGAGCAGCGCTCGGGCGACCTTTTCGGGAAGCCCGACCTGGTTGCAGAGAATGTCCTTGACGGTCGAGGGACGGATCGTCTGGTTGTCGTGGAAGGCGAAGGTGATCGTGGGATGGCCTGGGGCTTCCAGCCTGCGATGCGAGCCGCTTTGGCGAACGACTCGATAACGCAGCGGCTCCGCCTGCAGCACACGGAGCAGCTTCCTTGCCTTCAGGGACGGAAATCGGGACATGCCCTGCACCGTAGGGATCGCAGGGGATGCAACGCTGGGTTGCCGGGTAGAGAGGCCGACTGGCCGAAACGGGGACGCCGGAGGCGTGTGTCTCCCGGCTTCGGTCGGGCCCCTCTTTTTCCTGTCAAGATCCGCCCGATGCGCGCCGTCACCATCCGCGAGAAGGAGATTGTCGCTCGAGGAGCACCCCGACCCCGTCCCCGGGGACGGCGAGGTGCTGGTGCGGGTGCGCGCGGCGGGCCTCAACGGGGCGGACATGATGCAGCGCCGGGGTCTCTACCCGGCCCCGCCCGGCTCGCCCCAGGACATCCCCGGGATGGAGCTGGCCGGGGAGGTCGTTGGTTTCGGTCCCGGGCGGGCACTGAGTCATCCACCCGGCCATCTGCCCGAGCCCAAACGCTTCGAGCTCGGCGAGCGCGTGATGGCGATCGTCGGCGGCGGCGGGCAGGCCGAGCTGGCGGTGGTCCACGAACGCCAGCTGATGCCCGTCCCCGAGGCGCTTGACTGGCCCGCGGCGGGCGGGCTGCCCGAGGTCTTCACCACGGCCCACGATGCTGTGTTCACGCAGGCGGGGCTGCGGCCCGGAGAGCGCCTGCTCGTGCACGGGGGCGCGGGCGGGGTGGGCACCGCCGCGATCCAGCTCGCCCGTGTGACCGGCGCCACCGCCACTGCCACCGTGCGCCGCGAGGAGTCGCGCCACCTGGTCGCGACGCTCGGCGCTGAGGTCATCGCGCCCGAGGGTTTCGCCGAGCACGGTCCGTTCGACGTCATCCTGGAGCTGGTAGGCGCACCGAACCTCGCTGAGAATCTGAACGCGCTTGCGACTGGCGGGCGCATCTGCGTGATCGGCGTCGCCGCAGGCGCCAAGGGCGAACTGAACCTGCTGGCGCTGATGGGCAAGCGCGGGCGCATCCACGGCTCCACCCTGCGTGCCCGCCCGCTGGAGGAGAAAGCGCTCGCCGCCCGCGCCTTGGAGCACGAAGTCCTGCCGCTGTTCGCCTCAGGCGCGCTGCGCGTGCCCGTCGCCGAGACCTTCGCCCTGGAGGATGCCGCCGCGGCCTATGAGCGTTTCGCGGCCGGCGGCAAGCTGGGCAAGATCGTGCTCACGGTCTGAGCTCAGTACGGCGGCTGCGCCGCATACCAGTCGCCGAGGGCACGGAACGCGGCCCAGAACTCGCGCTTGGAGTCCTGCTCATCCAGCGCCTCGTCGATGTTCGGCACATACAGAGCATCGATCGAAGGCGTCAGCTGCTGCACGACGCCGAGGCGGTCCTGCAGTGGCCGTGCCAGTGGCACGTCGAGGTCGGAGAGCGCGGCCAGCGCGTCGGCGCCCATCGCCACCACGATCTTCGGCTGCACGATCGCGATCTCCTCGGTCACCCGGGCCACGCAGCCCGGATCGGCCAGCGCAGCATCGCTCAGCGGACACTTCACGCACAGCGTGCCATAGACAGCGAGCGGATCGATCGACAACCGCTTCAGCGACTTCATCAGGGCGCTCCCGGAGCGCCCGTAGAAGGCCACGCCCTCCTCCACCTCCGAGGGCAGCGGCGCGTACTTGAGCAGCATCACGTCCGCCTGGGGGTGTCCGGAGCCGAGCACCGGCATCAGGTTGCCGCGCGGGCAATGGGGACAGGACTGCAGCTCGCGCGTAAACGAGTTCAGCTCGCGAATCGCGCGCTCTAGATACTTCTCCTTGATCTCATCGTCGGTGGCTGGCATGCAGGCCCCCAGGGTTTTGACGACATCTTGGCTACTCCTTGCCGGTGCATCAAGCCTTGCGCCCTCGCGCGTCTGCGGCGTGGCCGGCGGGGGCCCAATCCACCGGCCCCCTCGGACCCCCTTGTGGGGTCCTCTCTCCTCGATGCCTGTCGGGGCGGGGTGCCTTCAACCCTTGCGCCGCCCGTCGGTCGCGCGCTTGACGCGGCGCGCCTTGCTGGCCTTGCGCGCGGGGGCGGGCGTGGCCTTGGTCTGCAGGAACTTCAGCGCCTGCACGTACAGCAGGCTCGAGGGGCGCGTCAGGATGTCGGCGTCGCGCAGGCTCTGCATGAACTCCTGCGGGCCGTCGAAGTCGCGCATGCGGATGCGCACCGAGCCGAGGCCCTGCGCCACGTGCGAGTCCGACCCCGCGCCGGCGACGATGCGGTACTTGGCCGCGAAGCGCGCCGCCTCCTCGTTGAACGCGCCGATCGCCACGCGCGGGTTGAACACCTCCAGCGCGTCCACCTCGTCGATGATCGTCAGCAGGTTCTCGTAGTCGGGCACCGCGTGCATCCGGTCGAATGGGTGGGGCACATACACCAGCCCCCCCTGCCGCTTGATCTCCGCGACGGTCTCGGCCAGCGTCATCCCGCGCGGGATCTTCTCCTCGATGAACAGCCCGATCACCTCGCCCTGCTCGGCCGTCTTGACCTCCTCGGCGACGATCACCTTGACGGGCGGGTGGGGTGGGTGGGGACCCCATTCTTCGGCCTGCGCGCGGGCCTGCAGCGCTCCGCTTATCTCGTTGTGGTCGGTCACCGCGATCGCGCCCAGTCCCTGCTCGCGAGCTGTGGCCAGCAGCACCTCCACCGGCGTCGCGCAATCGCCGGAGTGGTCGGTGTGCATGTGCAGGTCGACGTCGATCAGCCGCCTGCGCGCCAGGCGCCTGCGCAGCGCCGGGTCGCCTGTTGTGTCGTGGCGGCGGGCTGTGAGCGCCGTGTAGATCTCCTCCAGCTTGTCCGCTGCGCCCGGCTCGTCGTCGGGCACCAGGCGGTACTCGGCCGGGTAGTGGCTCTTCATCAGCTCCGCCGTCTGCGCCTGGCTGGCCGTGCGCGCGTCCAGACGTCCGAAGAAGGTGCCCACGAAGCGCTTGGCAAGCAGTGTCGTGAGCAGTCGCTCGGTGGGTGCGTGGAAGCTCCCCACATTCAGCGCTCGGGAGTGGCGCAGCGCCACGCTCGGGGCGCTCGGCGGGAACGGCTCGTGCACGTGCACCACGTCCAGCTCGATGCTCCCCAGCAGCTCCTGGATGGTGCGCGCCACGTCGATCGGCAGCGACCCCACGCTCCTGGTGCTCTGCATGTCCAGAACCTCGCCCACGGCGATCGTTCGGGGCGTGCCCGTGTCGGTGCCATCCAGCAGCGAACCCCCTTTCCCGATCCGATCGCGCAGTGTGCGTCGATCTTCCCGCACGCGCTCAGGGGACCGAGATGGAGCGAGGATCAGTACACGATGGCCACGCTTGGACAATTCTCCCGCAACCCGGCGCACGTAGCCGTTGACTGGGTGCTCGGCCTCCCACGGGTAAGGGCTGACGTGGGCGATTGACAACGGCGGAGCCATCGGCACCCCATTATCCCGTCTTCTGGGCCACCTTCCGCGCCTTCGTCCCCAGCTTGCGTCCATACTTGGCGATGAACTTCTCGGTGTCCTCGCGCGCCTGGTCGTCGGGGCGCTGGTTGTGCGGGCTCTTCATCAGGTAGCTGCTCGGCCCGTCGAGCTGGCCCGCCAGCCCGTGGTTGAGCGCCAGCTTGCAGCAGCGCACCGCGTCGATCACGATCCCGGCGGAGTTGGGCGAGTCCCACACCTCGAGCTTCAGCTCAGCCGTCAGCGGCACGTCGCCGAAGGCCTGGCCCTCCAGGCGGATGTGCGCCCACTTGCGGTCGGTCAGCCACGGCACGTAATCCGACGGCCCCACGTGCACGTCCTCCGCCGGCAGCGCGTCCTCCATGATCGAGGTCACCGCGTTGGTCTTGGAGATCTTCTTCGACTCCAGGCGCTCGCGCTCGAGCATGTTGTAGAAGTCCATGTTGCCCCCCACGTTCAACTGCGAGGTGTGCACCATCTTCACGCCGCGGTCGCCGAACAGCCGCGCCAGCGAGCGGTGCACGATGGTCGCGCCCACCTGCGACTTGATGTCATCGCCCACGATCGGCAGCCCCGCCTGCTTGAAGCGCCGGTCCCAGTAGTCCTCGCGCGCGATGAACACAGGGATGCAGTTGACGAAGCCGCACCCGGCCTCCAGCACCTGCTCGACGTACCACTTGGTCGCCTGCTCGGAGCCGACGGGCAGGTAGGAGACGACCACGTCGGTGTGCGTCTCCTTGAGGATCCTGACGATGTCGGCGGTCTCGCCGGGAGCCTTCTCGATCTTCTGCTTGAGGTACTTGCCCAGCCCGTCGTGGGTCATGCCGCGGTACACCGGCACGCCGAGCTTGCCGGGCACCGCCCGCTCGCCCTTGGCGAACTTGATGGTGTTGTTCTGCCCCGCCCAGATCGCCTGACCGAGGTCCTTGCCGACCTTCGTTCTGTCGATGTCGAAGGCCGCCGTGAATTCGATGTCTGAGATGTGGTAGCCGCCGAGGTCGACGTGCATCAGGCCTGGCACGCGCTGGCTGGGGTCGGCGTCGGCGTAGTAGTGCACGCCCTGCACGAACGCGCTGGCGCAGTTGCCCACGCCGACGATCGCGACGCGGACCTTGTCCGGCTGGTAGCGGGCGGCGCCGTTGGTGGCTGCTCCGCTAAGTGGTGTGGGTGTCACGTTGGCTTCAGTCCTTTGCTGTTGGTTCTGGAGGATGTACCCCGGGGCGCGGGAGCGGTCACACAGTTGCCGCCAACTCGCGGCGCACGTGCCAGACGCGCTGCGCAACGGTGAACACGCTCAGCGCTGCCAGCACATAGATCGCCGGTGCGAGCAGTTCGAAGCTGCCCAGCCCGGCGCCCTTGGCGAACAGCAGCCCGATCGCGATGATCACGACGCGTACCGGGCGCGTGGCGATGCCGACCTTGCACTCCACCCCCAGCGCCTCCGCGCGGGCGCGGGTGTAGGAGACCATCAGCGAGGCCAACACGGCGACGACCACCGCAGCCGCCGCGCCCGCTTCACCGCGCGTGGCGAAGTACGCCGCCACCGCCGTCAGCACGATGCCCTCCTCGATGCGGTCCAGGGTGGAGTCCAGGAACGCGCCGAAGGGCGAGCCCTTGCCCGACATACGCGAGTAGCGCCCGTCGAGCGTGTCGCACACCGACCCCACGATGAACGCCAGGCCGCCGAGGAAGAAGTATTCCTGCCACACCAACACCGCCGCCACGACGTTCAGCGTCAGCCCCGTCAGGGAGATCGCGTTGGGCGTCAGGCGCGACTCGATCAAGCGGTTGCGCACCAGCTCGCGGCGCTGCCCGGAGCCGATCGGCGAGAGTCGCGGCCCACCGCCTCGCCCCCCGCTCGCGGTGCGTGCCCGCAGGGCGCCGCGACGCGCGGATCGCGCCGGTGCGTGCTTGGGAGCCATGCCGTGCCCGCGTCCCTATCCGCTCGTGCCCACGGAGGCCGTCGCGTCGGAGAAGCGCCACGCAGCCGGGCGCGCCCGTGCCAGCCAGCCCGCGCCATACGCCGAGACACCTGCGGTGAGCGCGCCCAGCAGCGCGTCGAAGATGAAGTGGTTGGCGGTCGCCACGATCACGAAGGCCATCAGGAAGGGATACAGAAACCACGCCACCCGCACGATGGGCCAGCGCGTCAGGCGCGCCAGCGGCCAGCCGATCATCAGCGCGAAGGCCACGTGCATCGAGGGCACCGCCGCATAGGGGTTCGTCAGCGCGCTCATCGTGGCGCTGGCGTGGTCGATGTGCAGTCCTGTGAAGTCCGACACCGAGTCGATGAAGCCCCACTCGGGCATGAAGCGCGGCGGCGCGGTGGGGAACACCGCGTAGCCGATCAGGGCGATCACCATCGCGATCATGAACATGTTGCGCACGAAGTAGAACGAGCGGTTGTGGCGCAGGTACAGGTACACGAGCGCCCCCACCGTCACGGTGGTCTGCGCGTTGACGTACAGCCAGCTCGAGACCTCCATCACGAGGTGGCTGCTCGAGGCCCACGCCTGCACCGAGGGCTCGACGAAGAAGTGCATGGTGCGCTCGATCTGGATCAGGTCGCGGGCGTGCTGGAAGGCGGCCGTGGCCTGACCCTCGACCAGCCCCCGCACCACGCGGTAGGCGAGGTAGGCGAGACCGAACAGCGATACCTGGCGCAGTACATCCAGCCAACCGTGTGGCAGGACCCGCGCCTGCAGGAGGCGAATGCGGGCGACCATCGAGTGTGAAGCCTACCGCGCGGAGCCGCTGACGAGGTACAGCCGCCAATGCCGCGAGCGCCACACTTCGCGCAGGTAGGGCAGCCCGCGGGAGATCAGCGCCCCCTCCGCCTGTCCGGCTTCGTCCAGGCGCACGTCGGGCAGCGCCACGTAGCTCACCCTGTTTTCGTGCAGCCACGCGCGATAGGCGCTGGGCGTCAGGCCCGGGCGGTAGAAGAGCGCGGCGTAGCGCGTGTCGAGCTGGCGCTCCCAGCCGCGCGCCAGCGCGATCCCTTCGTGGCCGGCCAGGTAGGCGGCCTCCCAGTGCGCGCCCGTGAGCGGCACCTCCACGATCGTGCGCGGGTGGGTGGGATACCCATCCAATCGGCGCAGCTCGGCGCGCAGCGGCGCGTAGTAGGAGGCGCTGGTGGAGGGATCGCCCACCAGCGCGCTCACATCGTTGATCGGGGTCTCCATCTGCCAGTACAGGAGGACCAGGGCCAGCGCCAGCAGGGCTAGAGGGTGGCGCAGCCGGCCGGAGGCCGGCGAGCCGGGCCCCTCGACCTTTCCGGTCATCAGGTGCTGTTCCCACAGCACCCCCGCCAAGAGCGGACCGACGAGCGTCGCGCCCAGACGCGCGGCGTTGCCGCCCACGGGGGTGCGCAGCAGAAAGGCCCCCGCCATCGCCACTGCGTACAGCCCGGCGCCGATGCGCACGGCCTGGCGCCCGCGTGGCGTGAGCGGCCCCTGCGGCAGCAGCAGGGCGATCAGCACGATCCCACCCTCCGCCCACCAGAACACCGAGGGGGCGAAGGGCTCCCAGCCGCCTTCGGGGAACGCGACGGTGAGGATCGCGATCGGTGCGAGCGCGGCGGCCGCGAGCGCGAGGCCGCGGCGGTCGAATGTCCGCTCGCTGCGCCTGCCCGCAAGCGCATCGGCCAAGCCCGCCAGCGCGAGAAAGGCACCCGCGATAGGACTGGCTGCGCTCGTCAGGACCGCAAGCGCAAGCGCGAGAGCGATGCGTCCGTCCAGCAGCGCCAGCACCGAGCCGAGCCCGATCGCGAAGCCGAGGTCGTAGGGGACGCGCCCGGAGAGCAATCCCACACAGAACGTCACTGCGAACCACACCGCCGCCACGCGCGCCGCCGCGGGCGGGAACACCCTGGCGGCTATCAGCGCGAACAGCACGCTGGCCGCGACCGCCGAGAGCGCCAGCGCCACGCGCACCCCCAGCAGCGCCCCCAGCGCCGGGGAGAGCAGCGAGTAGCCCGGCAGGTAGTGCCCGTGCACGGCGTACCACCCGTTGTCGCGCAGTGTGAACCCCGCGCGCGCGAACAGTTCGCTGCGGTACGTCGCGGCGGCCAGGTCTCCGGCCGGTGGGCTGAGGATGAGGTAGGTGAGCGAGAGCACCGCGGCCGTCGCGAGCGCCAGAGCCCACGCCGCCCAGCGGTCTGGGGGGGTCTCGTATTCGTGCGCCGCGCCACCCTGTGGCTTCGCTGCTGCCAGTGTTGGTGAGGCCATATCGAAAAGACGCTACCTATGTGTTCGGCCCGGCCGCGGTGCTTGACACCCTGCGCCTACGTTGCCGTGAGGAAGTCGGCCACCCGCTCGATCGCATCGGGTCGCTCATACCACCACCAGTGCCCCGCGTCGGGCAGCGGCAGCAGTTCGGCGCCCAATACCTGCGCGTACTCGTGCGCGAAGCGGGTGGGGATGTAGGGGTCGCGCTCACCCCACACGACCAGCGATGGCATCGTGAGCGAGTCCAGCTGCGCCCCGGCCGCCGCCAGCACCTCGCTGGGGGAGCTGCGGTACAGGCGCAGGATCGCGCGCTGGGTGCCCTGATCGAAGTGGTCCAGCACCGTGTCCAGGAAGGCATCGGGCAGCGGCTCGCCGCTGGCGGTGGCCTCGCGCGTGGAGCGCCGCAGCACGGGCCGGACGCTCGCGCCCATCGCCAGCTCGCCCACCACGGGCGTGCGCCACAGGCGCGCCGTGCGGTGCCAGCGGTAGCCCGGCAGCAGCGGTACGGCGTTCATCACCACCAGGCGCTCCACGCGCTCGGGGTGGCGCTGGGCGAACGCCAGGCCCACGGCTCCCCAGTCGTGCACGACCATGCGCACCCGCTGCACCTCGACGAGATTGAGGAAGCGCTCGATGAAGTCCGCGTACTCCTCGATCGTGTACGTCAGGTACCCGGGCTTGCCCGAGCGACCGAAGCCGGGCAGGTCGGGCGCCAGGCCGCCGCTGCGTTCGAGGAAGCCTTCCTCGTAGGGCGGGGGCACGACCCATCGGTCCCTGCTGCGCTGTGGCCTCCACCACCGTCGCCACCACGGACGGGTTCCGCGGTGCTCGTGCGGTCTCACCCAGTCGTCGGAGTTGGTGGGCACCCCGTGCAGATACAGCGCCGGCGCGGCTCCGTCGCGATCCTCCGGCGCCGGCGCGCTGCGCCAGAAGATGGGCAGCTCGCCGATCTCGGCGGTGTGCTCGGCGACCGTGGGCACTGGATGGCGAGGATAGCTCGCCTGTGGCGCTGGTCTAGCGACGGGTGGCCTTGCGGGCCCTGCTGTGCCTGGGGCAGCCGGTGATCGCGATCTTGGTGTTCTGTTTGATCACCGCTCCGTCCTGGCCGGTGATCGCGGTCGGCGCCGTGAGGCCCTGGCCGCAGAGGCTGCCCTTCGCCGCCGCCGGCAGGTTTGTGGTGAACACCGAGTGCGGCCCCGCGGGGAGTGTCAGTTCGAACGTGCTGACCGGTGCGTCGGGGACCGATCTGAAGGTGCTCGAGGTGATGCCGTTGGCGATTCCCGTCAGGCCGTCCAGCTCGAGCGTGACTCCCTCGCCCTGCAGCACGATCACCAGGTCGGGGAACCCCGCGCCGCCGTGAGAGACCAGATAGGCGGGTCCGGTGAGCGGGCTGCCCAGCACCGGGGTGTGAGCCGTGGCCGTCCCGACGAGCGAGGCGGCTGGACAGGACGCCGGGTTGGCTTCGAAGACGCTGGCCGGACAGGCTTTCTGCAGCGTCGTCAGCCGGGAGGGGAGCTGCTTGGGGAGGTCGAGCTTGACCTGGGCGATGTTCGCCTGCCCCGCGCCCGAGGTGACATTCACGTGCAGGCTCGTGCCGTCGATGCGGCTCGCCTTGGCCTGCGTGGAGACCGCGAAGGTGGGCTTGAACGCCAGCGCCTGGCAGCCCGCCACCTGAAAACGGCTGGAGAGCGCCGCGCTCGAGCCCAGCGTGGAGAGCGCGGTGGCGGTGACCGCGAGCGGGTTGCAGTTGGTGGGGTTGAAGATGAAGTCTTCGCGGTCCACGGTCACCGTCACGCTCTTGATCTGGGTGGGGATGCCCTGCAGGATCTGCGGTAGCGGCTGGCTCCTGATGGTCACCTGCGCGGTGTGCGGATCGACGTCGATGGCTGCCCTGACGACGATCGTGCCGAGGTTGAACGGTCCCGCTTCGGCGTGCTCCACGATGCTCAGGCCGAAGGGCGCGCCGTTGTAGGGACCGGTCAGGTACACGGGGTCTTCCGGGCGGCCCGCCTGGGGGACGACGACGGGGTCCTGCCCGGCGCCCGCGCTGACCGTGACGTGCCCGATCTGGCTGGCGGCGGGACATTCGCCTCTGCCGGCCTGCGGTTCCTCGCACAGCTGGACATTCGAGAGCATCCCCAGCAGGCCGGGCGGGGTCTGCAGCGTGACGTCACTGAGATGCTGGTCCTGGTCGGTGCGCGAGAACGTCGCCGTGAACGGGCTGAAGCCGCCGGCCTGGATGCTCGTCGTGCCCGCTGTGAAAGACGGGTTGAACTGGCTGGCGCAGCCGGAGTTGACCGGGAAGGAGCTGGAGACGCCCGCCGGCACCGGCGAGCTCCACGGTGTGAGCTGCCCGGTCGCGGTGTACGCGCCGCAGCTCTGGGGGGTCACGAGCGCCGCGCGCGGACCGCCGAAGAGCTTGAGCTTCAGCTCGCTGAAGGGCAGCTGGGGGAAGGCGAGCTGCTGGGCGGGCAGTTCTTCGAAGCGTGTCGTCAGCTGGCCGGTGGAGGGGTTCGCTTCGATCCCTCCGGCGAGCTTGATGCGCACTCCGTAGCCTTCGGCGACCAGGTACAGCCCCAGCAGCCCTCCGAAGGGGTTGCTGTTCTGCTGCGCGAGGTACACCCAGCCTTCCAGGGGGCGTTCCAGCAGCGGGCTTTCGATCTTCACCGACCCCACCTTCGAGGCGTTTGGGCACTGCGCCGGTGCGGTGGAGTGCAGCGCGATCTGCGCTTCTGTGCAGGCTTCCCGGCCGTTGGCCGCCGAGGGCGACGCCGACAGCCCGGCCGGCAGCGTCATCGCCACCTTGCGCACATCGGCCTCGGCGAGGCCTTCGGGGTTTTCGTTCTGCGGCAGGCTCATCCCGACATCCACACCCGTAGGAGTATCCGTCGCGGTGCTTTCGGGCTGGACACTCAGCGACGGGCTAAACCCAAGACGGCCGCAGCCCGTGATGCCGATGGGGACACCAAGCGCGTTTTCGGTCACAGCTGTTTCTGAGGGCCACAGTTCTTCCGGTAGTTCCGGTTCCTGCCAGGAGTCGGCGTTGAGCGTCAATGTCAGCGGGCCAGAGCACGCCGTCGGGAGCGTCAACAGCGGCTTGGGCGCCACGCCAGCGGGACATGTTTCTCCGTCCGAGTGGCCTGTCCCGTAGCCAAGGCATGGCCCGCGTACCCCATCGTGGCTGGGGTCGGCCGGCACACCCCAGAACGTCACGCTGCTCGCGTAGACGCGCAGCGCCTGGCTGGTGTTGACGCTCTCCACCCGCAGACCGTAGTCGCTATTCGTGAGCACCGAGGGAACCACCACGACCGGGACACCACCCGCGACACTGAAGCCGAACTCGGCCGGCAGGTCGGGAGGAGGGACCAAGTTATAGATAGGCTCATATACCCCTGCTCCATTAGGACGAAGAGAGACAAATACGGTCCCTACGACACTCGCGTCTCCGCAGGCCGGGTCGAAGTTGCCCTGTGGCGTTTCCTTCAACTCCCTAAACAGCTCCTGGCTGCACTGGGGGACCGCGGTCGCGCTGCCCACCAAGCCAGGCGGCAGATCGACCCCGATATCCCTGATGTCCCCGCTGGGAACCACCCTCCCGAATGCGTTTTCCACCGTCGCCAAACTGAAGCTGGTCGTCATCTGAAAGGGATGCGAGCCGGCCTGCGTATCGGGAGTGCCATCCGCGTTACTCACCACGACATGAAAGCCCTTAACGAACCCAGCCAGCGCCGAGCCAGGGAGAATCGACGATACACCCAAGAACATAACGAACAACGGAAGCACAAAAAGTCTTCTAAACACGCCTAGCGCCTCCCCACGCCGCGCGCCTAGCGTCGTGCCTGTGTCCCACTTTACGCCCATGCCCCTTTGGCTTGCGCCTACGCCTGGGCTTCACGGCCGGTTTTACGGCCGGTTTTGACCCAGACGACGGGGGGTTCCCCACACCGACGTACGATGCGCTGAGCGGCACCCCCAACGCGGGCGCCTGCACGGCAGGCCCCGCGCACGCCTCTTCTTCTTCGCAGGCAGGCGGCGCGGCCGGCGGGGCGGGGAACCCGCCGCCTTCACGTGCGTCGTAGATATCCAGAAGCTGGTCGGTGTCCTGCGGGACGAGCTGAGAGTCGGTGAGGAAGAAGACGTCGCTGCCGTTGGCGCTGGCATCCAAGAAGGAGGATTCGCTGCTGCTCGCGCCGCTGGAGATCAACGACACGCATCCGCTCGCGCTGTTGCAGTTGCCCCGCCCATATTCCTCCCACTCATACACATCCCGCTGGGCGTTGGTGTCCTGCGGGATGAGCGGATCGCTGCTTTCGAAGAACACGCGAGCACGCCCTTCCACATCGGAGAGCACGCGAGACTGATAGATCGCCCGCGGCCCTTCATACTGGGTGCCTGCGGGGATATCCCCAGGGCCCATAGGCGGCGCGCCACTGGGATCGCACGACACACAGTGAAGCACACCGCTACCCGCATTATAGTCATAGACCTCCTCTTCGCCCCGGTTATCGTAGCCAGTCAGGCTTTCCTGTGACATGAACACCACGTTCAGTCCATCCGCGGCGACCCTCGACGTGCGATTAGCTATCTCCGATTCCCAGTCATCCGCGAATCCGATATTTTCCACCCGGTCCTTGATAGCCCCGCGTTCATCGTTCGGGGAGAGGGCGGCTATGAACTTCGTCGTCGTTTCGCCCGACGTACCCCGATGCCACACATAGAGGTTACAGCACCGGCGAGTAGCGCCTTCTGCAAGTATGCCTTCCGCGACGAAATAGACATAGGAGCCATCTTCGCTGGCGCCCAACACACCCCGCACCCCAGCGCCGTTGGGGTCCTCGGTCGTTAGATCGCTGAGCTGGCCGCTCTTGAGATCGTATTCATACAGGTCGTAGAGATTTTTTGGTACCAGGGCGGCAGTGGAGTCGCTGGTCAACCTGCGAGCGTCGGTGAAGAAGACCCTCGACCCATCGCTGCTGGCGGTCTGAAAAAGACCTTCGCCGCTTTCGGGCCCCCCACTCGACGCATCGACCTCGATGGCGGGGCCATCGTCTGCGCGGGCATAGAGATTAACTCCTTCGGTAAAGGAGACCACCGACCCGTCATCCGAGATCGGATCCAGACCGCCCGGTTCACCATTGTGGTTCTCGCCGAGTATCGCGTCCGGTGCGATGCTGATAAGCCGAATACCTTCCCCAGCAGACCACTCATACAGGTTGTTGCCACCTCCACCGTGCGTCGCTCCGGGAGCAAGCACTGCTTCTGTGGCAAAGATGATATGGCTCAGATCGGGCGTCGCCCCCTGAAATTCCAGATGAAATTCTTCAGCCGACTCACTCGGCGGGGTCGTCAGCACAGCCCGAAAGCCGCCCGCACCCGGCTCGAGGTCGTGCACAAATAAGTTCTGATACCCCTCCGGCGCTTCGTCGAGAAGAGGCGACGGTAGCGGGCTTTCAACCGGTGTGGGAATTCCACCGTTCAACCACAGCCCGCTCGACAGATCGGACGAGAACGCACGGTAGGGGCCTCCCGCACCCACGATATTGTAGGCTTCAGCGCTGATCGGTGGAGTGATGTTCACCGTAGACCAGTCGCCCGCGTCGCGCGTCGCGCGATACTGGGCCGACAGGGGCGCGCCAGCAGGATGTTCAAACGCGCCATTCGACGCATAGACGATCGAATCGCCGTCTTCCGCGACCTGGACCACGCCGCCCAAGGTGGGCCCCGGAACCCCATCGATCCCGGTGATCAGCGAATTGTTCTTCTCCGGCGGAGAAACCATCTCCCACGCGCGCCCATCGGGCAGCACCAGCGCAGTCGCCGACGCCCGGCCCACGCCGAGCAGGGCGACGCTCGCCAACGCGCATGCCAAGAGGAGCGGCGCCGCCACCCGCACACTCAAACCGAACCCTGTCCCCCGTCGCATACGAACAACCTAGTGGATGGGCGAGTGGATGGCCGCTTTCGCGGAGTCCCATGACAGGCCGAATGGCTTGTTCTTTGCCCGGAGAGCCCGGGCGACGAGTAAGAAACAAATCTTGACAGGATCTGAACGGGGGTCGGAAACAAAACTTGGCCACGGTCTGGGAGAGGTTGGAAACAAACTTGGCCAGGGTAAGAAACATCTTGACGGAGCTCGATTGGGCGTAGCAGGCGGTCATCCATTGGCGGATCGCCTTGTTCTGCGGGCAGAACGGGGTCATGGTCGGCCGCTGGAGCGGTGGCCGGAGCCCCCCAATCTTGTGGGCTCGACGCAGGTCCGACTTGACTTCGCCCTCGGTCGGTGGATCATGCACGGGGAGTCCACCAAAGGACTTGCCGAGGGCCTCCGCGTGGCCACCGCCCTATGCGACGACGACGCTGTCGCGTCTCTCGGCACCAATCACAAGCAAACACAACGACAAAGGAGCATCTAGCGAAATGAGCAAGATCAAGGCGTTGTTCGGGCTGACCATCATGGTCGGTCTGTTCGCCGCAATCACAGCATCACCGGCATCCGCCCTGTTCAAATCAACGGGCAGCAAAGCAGAAGGATCGGGCAAAGCCGGCATAACGGTCTTCACGGACGAAGGCGAAAAAGTCGAATGTGCAAGCGCCGTTGGTACGTGGAAGCTCACCAAAGGCAGCATCGGGAGTGAAACGAGTCAGCTGAAAGGAGCGGAAAACGTCGATCTCCACGTAAACGCGTCTTCCGCTAAACCCGCGGGATGGGAAAAATGTACATCTAGCATCGGTACACCAGAAATCAGCGAATGCGAACTCCAGGTCAAGCAAACCGCCAAAGGCCAGAGTAAAGCAACCGGCTCGGTCATAAAAGGCTGCACCGTAAAAATCTCTGGAATATGCACGCTGGAAGTAAATCCCGAAAAAGCAAATGAAGGCCTCAAAGAAATAGAAAATAAAAATATTAACGCCACCGAAATGCTGTCCAAAGTGAACGTAAAAGGCATCTCGACCAAAGTCAAAGGCATCTGTGGAAAAATTAAAACAGGCACCAACACCGGTGGCGAAGAGAAAGGCGAAGTAACAGGAGTGGGGCTCCAGGAAGAATAGAAGTCCGCAGCCTCGTACATAAAGCAACCTGACAACGTGGGCCGGCCTTGGAGGGCCGGCCCACACATTTCTTTTACGTCCGCGCGGCACGCGCGAGCGTGACGCATGCAGCTGGAGGGCGCGTCGGCCACTCGGAGGCCGCACCGGCTACCGTTGATCTGTGCCATCCACCGCGCCTCGCAGTGCCGCCTGGACGCCCCCGGCTCCCCGCCGCGTGGCGCGCATCCGCGACCGCCTGCGCGCGGTGTACGGCATCCCGCGCATGGCCCCCCACGGGCGACCGCTGGACGAGCTGGTGCTGACGGTGCTCTCCCAGAGCACCAACGACCGCAACCGCGACGTGGCCTTCCTGCGCCTACGCGAGCGCTTCGGGCGGGAGGGGATCGACTATCACGCGGTTCTGGCGGCGCCGGTCGCGGAGGTGGAGGCGGCGATCCGCCCCGGCGGCATCTCCAAGGTCAAGTCGGCGCGCATCCAACAGATGCTCGCGGCGATCGCCGCCGATCCACGCGACCCACGCGACCAGCTCTCGCTGGAGTGGATGCGCACCGCGCCCGTGGCGGAGAGCCGCGCCTACCTCTGCGCCCTCCCGGGCGTGGGGCGCAAGACCGCGGCCTGCGTGCTGCTCTTCTCCTACGGTCTGCGCGACGTCCCGGTGGACACGCACGTCTCGCGCGTCGGCACGCGGCTGGGCCTCTTCCGTCCGGGGGCCTCCTTTGAGGAGCAGCACGACCAGATGCTTGCGCTCACCCCGCCCGGCCAGGAGTTGGAGTTCCACGTCAACCTGCTGCGCCACGGGCGGCGCACCTGTCACGCGCGCTCGCCGGCGTGCGGGGAGTGCGCGCTGGCGCGCATGTGCCCCAGCCGGGGCCTGTTCGATCAGCCCCGCGGCAGCACCGCGAAGGCGATCACCGCGTAGTGCAGCGCCGCCGCGGCAATCACGAGTGCGTGGAAGACCTCGTGGTAGCCGAACACCTTCGGGAAGGGGTTGGGGCGTTCGGTCGCGTAGACCACGGCCCCGAGGGTGTAGAGCAGGCCGCCGAGCGCCAGCCCGGCGAAACCGAGCCAGCCGATCGCGGCGGGCAGCTCGCCGAACACCGCCACCGAGACCCAGCCGAGCGCCACGTACACCCCGGCGAACAGCCACTTCGGTGCGTCGAACCACACGAGCTTGAAGGCGATGCCGGCGAGCGCACCGACCCACACGGCGATCAGGATCGCGCGCGCCAGCGGACCGGACAGCGCGAGCAGCGCCACCGGGGTGTACGTGCCGGCGATCAACACGAAGATCATCGAGTGGTCCAGGCGCCGCATCCAGCGCCGCGCGCCGGGGCGCCAGGTGACACGGTGGTACAGCGCGCTGGTGCCCAGCAGCGCCGAGACCGCCACCGCGTAGATCGCGGCGGCCACGCGCGCCCGTCCGCCGGAGGCGGCGAGGATCAGGGCCACGCCGCAGGCGAGCGAGACGAAGAAGGCGTACTGGTGCGAGACCCCGCGCAGGCGGGGCTTTACAGCGGCGCTTATTTCTGCACTCACAGCTGCCCGGATCCCCCCGGCGTTCATATACAGAAGGTAGCGGCAGCGGGGGTGCCTGTGTGCAGTTGCGCAGCATGTCTTGCGGTCGCCGCATACGCGGCGCGCCCGCCGGGTAACGTCGCCCTGAGGCCGGCAATTTGCCGTACCTTGACATCCGCAGAAAATCTGTCATACTCAGACGCAGATTTCCACAGTCTCTATATGAGGGTGCTGAGCCGCCCTTCTCATATCCAGCCACAAGGAGCTTCAGCATGGGCAAGACCATAGGTATCGATCTGGGCACGACCAACTCGTGCATGGCCGTCCTGGAGGGCGGCGAGCCGACCGTCATCGAGAACGCCGAGGGCGGGCGCACAACGCCGTCCGTTGTCGCGTTCACCGCCTCGGGCGAGCGCCTGGTGGGGACTGTGGCCAAGCGCCAGGCCGTGACCAACCCGCAGAACACCGTCTTCTCGATCAAGCGCTTCATGGGGCGCAAGGAGGGGGAGGTGCGCGAGGAGGAGTCGATCGTCCCCTACAAGGTGGTATCCGGTCCCAACGGTGACGCGAGAGTCGAAGTGGGCGACAAGGAGCAGTTCTCCCCGCCGGAGATCTCAGCGATGATCCTGCAGAAGCTGAAGACCGACGCCGAAGCGTATCTGGGCGAATCGGTCGACGGCGCGGTCATCACCGTCCCCGCGTACTTCAACGACGACCAGCGCCAGGCCACCAAGGACGCCGGCAAGATCGCCGGGCTGGACGTCAGGCGCATCATCAACGAGCCCACCGCCGCCTCGCTGGCGTACGGGCTCGATAAGGAGTCCGATCAGACGATCCTCGTGTTCGACCTGGGCGGCGGCACCTTCGACGTGTCGGTGCTGGAGATTGGCGACGGCGTGTTCGAGGTGAAGTCCACCGCCGGCGACAACCACCTCGGCGGCGACAACTTCGACAAGGCGATCGTCGATTGGCTGGTGGCGGACTTCAAGCGCGCGCAGGCGATCGACCTGTCAGCCGACCCGATGGCGCTGCAGCGGCTCTACGAGGCCGCCGAGAAGGCGAAGATCGAGCTGTCGACCACGCAGGAGACGCAGATCAACCTGCCCTTCATCACCGCCGACGCCTCCGGGCCCAAGCATCTGGACACGCGCCTCACGCGCGCCAAGCTCTCCGAGCTGACCTCCGACCTGCTGGACCGCGTGGTGGCCCCCGTGCGCCAGGCGATCGACGACGCCAAGGACAAGGGCGTCAAGGAGATCGAGCACGTCGTGCTGGTGGGCGGCATGACGCGCATGCCCGCCGTGCAGGAGAAGGTCAAGGACCTGACGGGCAAGGAGCCCCACCGCGGGGTCAACCCGGATGAGGTGGTCGCCGTCGGCGCCGCGATCCAGGCGGGTGTGCTGGCCGGCGACGTCAAGGACGTGCTGCTGCTCGACGTCACCCCGCTGACCCTCGGCATCGAGACCAAGGGCGGCGTGATGACGAAGCTGATCGAGCGCAACACCACCATCCCGACGCGCAAGGGCGAGGTGTTCTCCACGGCGGAGGACAACCAGCCCTCGGTCGAGATCCACGTGCTGCAGGGCGAGCGCGAGATGGCCAACTACAACAAGTCGCTGGGCAAGTTCCAGCTGACCGGCATCCCGCCGGCGCCGCGCGGCATCCCGCAGATCGAGGTGGCCTTCGACATCGACGCCAACGGCATCCTCAACGTCTCCGCGAAGGACCTGGGGACGGGCAAGGAGCAGAAGATCGAGATCAAGGCCGGCTCGGGGCTCTCAGAGGAGGAGATCAAGAACATGGTCTCCGACGCCGAGTCCCACGCCGAGGAGGACCGCCGCGCCCGCGAGCTCGCGGAGGCCCGCAACAACGGCGAGAACGCCGCCTACCAGGCCGAGCGCCAGCTCACCGACCTGGGCGACCAGGTCGACGCCGACTCCAAGACCCGCATCGAGGCGGCGATCAAGGAGGTGCGCGAGTCGCTGGAGTCCGAGGACCCCGCCGACATCAACGCCAAGACCGAGGCCCTGCAGTCCGCCTTCCACGCGATCTCCGAGGCGATGTACCAGCGCGCCCAGGAGGCCGCGGGAGCGGGAGCGCCCAACGGCGCCGGCGGCGAGGGCGGCGACGGTTCGGCGGATGGCGCGTCCGAGGAGGACGTGGTGGACGCAGAGGTCGTCGACGAGCCGAAGGTCTAGTCGATGACCGACATCGAGCAGACGATCGAGGAGGAGCCGCGCGGGGCGCATCCTCCCACCTCCCCAGTGGGGACGGTGGGCGATGGTGTGGTCGAGGAGACCGAGGAGGATGCAGTCGAGGTCGCGGAGGACATCGATGAGCTGGTGGCCACCGCCGCCCAGCGCGATGAGTACCTGGCGCTGGCACAGCGCACGCAGGCCGACTTCGAGAACTACCGCAAGCGGGTGGCGCGCGAGTCGGCGGCGGCCCAGGAGCGCGGGGTGGCGAAGCTCGCCAGGGAGCTGCTGCCCGCGCTCGACTCACTCGACCGCGCGCTCGAGGGCGCCGCGGAGGACGATCCGTTGCTCGAGGGCGTGCGCCTGGTACGCACAGAGCTGATGGCAGCTCTCCAGCGTGTGGGCATCTTGCCCTTCGCGCCTGTCGGTGAGCCATTCGATCCGACCACACAGGAGGCCGTGGCACAGCAGCCAGTGGAGGGCGCCCAGAGCGGGACTGTGGCTGAGGTCTACCAGAACGGCTATCGCTACCTGGGCGGAACCGTGATCCGACCGGCGCGCGTGCTCGTGGCCGCGTAGGCAGAAGGGACCAAAGGCATGGCGACCCGCCCCGACTACTACGCGACCCTGGGAGTGGACAAGAAGGCCACCCCTGAGGAGATCAAGAAGGCGTACCGCAAGCTGGCGCGGAAGTACCACCCCGACCGCAACCCCGACGACAAGAGCGCCGAGGCGCGCTTCAAGGAGATCTCCCAGGCCCACGACGTGCTGGGGGACCCGGAGAAGCGCAAGCAGTACGACAACGGCACGGGCGCGTTCGCCTCGACCGGCGGCGCCGGGTTCGGGGGGTTTGGCAACTTCGACTTCGACAGCTCCTCGATGGGGGACATCCTCTCCAACCTGTTCGGCGGCTCCGCCAGCGGGCGCAGGGTGCGCACCAAGCCGCGCGCCGAACGGGGAGCCGACCTGGAGGCGCAGGTGCGCATCTCCTTCGACCAGGCCGTCTCCGGCGGGCAGGTGCCGCTGTCGGTCGCCACTGCCTCGACGTGCGCCACCTGTCACGGCACCGGGGCCAAGCCCGGGACCGCGCCGAAGGTCTGCCCGCGCTGCCAGGGCCGCGGCATCGAGACGCAGGGCCAGGGGATGTTCTCGATCAGCCAGCCTTGCTCGCAGTGCGGCGGCCGCGGCACGGTGATCGACGACCCCTGCCCCACCTGCCACGGCAGCGGCGCGGTGCGCACCGTGAAGCGCTACCGCGTGAACATCCCCGCGGGGGTGAAGGAGGGCTCGCGCATCCGCCTGCCCGGCAAGGGCGAGCCCGGCAGCAACGGCGGTCCGCCGGGGGACCTGTATGTGACCACCCACGTGACGCCCTCGCCGGTGTTCAAGCGCAAGGGAGACAACCTGGAGGTCGAGGTGCCGCTGACCATCCCCGAGGCGCTGCGCGGCGCCGAGGTGCAGGTGCCGACGCTCAGCGGCAAGAAGACGCTGCGCGTGAAGCCGGGGACGGCGCACGGCACGGTGCAGCGCCTGCGCGGCGAGGGCCCGCCGAAGCCCGGCAGCAAAGAGCGCGGCGACATCCACTACCGCTTTGTCCTGGAGGTGCCGGACGAGCTGAGCGGCGAGCAGCAGAAGGCGGTGGAGGCGCTGTCGAAGGTGATGAACGGCGACCCGCGGGCGCGGCTGTTCGAGAAGGCAGGCACCGCCGGCGAGGACGGCGCGTGATGGCCCGCCGCGAAGTGACGCACGTGCGCGTGGCGAGCGACCGCGGCGTGTTCATGATCTCCGTGGCGGCGGAGCTCGCGGAGATGCACCCGCAGACGCTGCGCGTGTATGAGGCGCGCGGGCTGATCGAGCCCAAGCGCTCGCCGAAGGGCACGCGGCTGTACTCGCAGGAGGACGTGGAGCGCCTGCGCCACATCCAGGGCATGACGGCAGAGCTGGGACTGAACTTGGCCGGCGTCGAGCGGGTGCTCGACCTGGAGGAGCAGATCGAGGCGTTGAACAGCCGCATCGAGGAGCTGGAGACGCTCTCGGCGCGCGCGCAGGTCGAGCTGGCCGAGCAGCTGGAGGAGGTGCGGCGCAGCTTCCGCGCGGAGCTGGTGCCGTATGGGAATCCACCCGGCGCGGAGCTGGTGCGGGCCGCAGACGTACGCTCGCCCTTCCGCAAGCCTGAACGGAGGATGTAGAAGATGACCCCCAACGGAACCCCCCAGGCCCCGCAAGCCCAGCCCGAGGAGGAGCAGAAGCCCCTGGAGCGCTTCGGGCGCGACCTGACCGAGCTCGCCGAGCAGGGCAACCTCGACCCGGTGATCGGGCGCGACGAGGAGATCCGCCGCGTGATCCAGGTGCTGTCGAGACGCACCAAGAACAACCCCGTGCTGATCGGCGAGCCGGGCGTCGGCAAGACCGCGATCGTGGAGGGGCTGGCGCAGCGGATCGTCAGCGGAGACGTGCCCGACTCGCTGCGCGAACGGCGCGTGATCGCGCTGGACATGGGCGCGCTGATCGCCGGGGCCGCCTACCGCGGCGAGTTCGAGGACCGCCTGAAGGGCGTGCTCAAGGAAGTGAGCGAGGCGAAGGGCAAGGTGATCCTGTTCCTGGACGAGCTGCACACGATCGTGGGGGCGGGCGCGGCGCCGGGGGCGGTCGACGCGGCGAACCTGCTCAAGCCGATGCTGGCGCGCGGCGAATTGCGCTGCGTGGGCGCGACGACGCTGGACGAGTACCGCAAGTACATCGAGAAGGACGCTGCCTTGGAGCGGCGCTTTCAGCCGGTGAATGTGGGCGAGCCGACCGTGCAGGACACGATCGCGATCCTGCGCGGGCTGAAGGAGCGCTACGAGGTGCACCACGGCGTGCGCATCCAGGATGGCGCGCTGATCGCCGCGGCGACGCTCAGCCACCGCTACATCGCCGACCGCTTTCTGCCCGACAAGGCGATCGACCTGATCGACGAGGCCGCCTCGAAGCTGCGCATCGAGATCGACTCGCTGCCGACGGAGATCGACGAGGTGGACCGCCGCGTGATGCAGCTGGAGATCGAGCTGACGAGCCTGCGCAAGGAGAAGGACGAGGCCAGCGCGGAGCGCCGCGCGGCGATCGAAACCGAGCTGAGCGAGCTGAAGGCGCGCAGCGCGGAGATGAAGGCGCAGTGGGAAAAGGAGAAGCAGGCGATCCAGGGCGTGCGCGAGCTGAAGGTGCGCCTGGAGGAGGCGCGCGTGGAGGCCGAAAAGGCCGAGCGCACGGCCGACCTGCAGCGCGCGGCGGAGCTGCGCTACGGCGAGATACCCGAACTGGAAAAGGAGTTGGCCGCCCAGGAGGGCGGCTCCGCGGGGTCGCGTGATGAGGAGACGACTCCGGTCTTCCTGAAGGAGGAGGTCGACGCCGACGACGTGGCCGAGGTCGTGGCGCGCTGGACAGGCATCCCCGTGAGCCGCCTCCTGGAGGGCGAAGTGGAGAAGCTGGTGCACATGGAGGAACGCCTGCACGAGCGCGTGGTGGGCCAGGACGAGGCGATCGAGGCGGTCGCCTCAGCGCTGCGCCGCTCGCGCGCCGGGTTGCAGGACCCCGGTCGTCCGATCGGCACCTTTCTCTTCCTCGGCCCCACCGGAGTGGGCAAGACCGAACTGGCCCGAGCGCTGGCGGAGTTCATGTTCGACTCACAGGACGCGATGGTGAGGATCGACATGAGCGAGTACATGGAGAAGCACTCCGTCTCGCGCCTGGTCGGAGCGCCCCCCGGATACGTCGGGTATGAAGAGGGAGGCCAGCTGACCGAGGCGGTGCGCCGGCGCCCCTACTCGGTGGTGCTGCTGGACGAGATAGAGAAGGCCCACCCCGACGTGTTCAACACGCTCTTGCAGGTGATGGACGACGGCCGCCTGACCGACGGCCAGGGCCGCACGGTGGACTTCAAGAACACCGTCCTCATCATGACGTCGAACTTCCCGGTGAGCGAAGACGCGGACGAGTCGCAGCTGCGCACAGAACTGCTGGGCCACTTCAAGCCCGAGTTCATCAACCGCCTGGACGACATAGTGCGGTTCCACGCCCTCACGCGCGAGCAGATCTCAGAGATAGTGGAGCTGCAGGTGCAGCACGTGGTGGACCGAGTGGCCGAGCGCGGCGTGCAGGTGACGCTCACCGACGACGCACGCACGCTGATCGGCAACCTCGGCTACGACCCCGCCTACGGCGCGCGCCCGCTGCGCAGGGTGATCCAGAAGCAGCTGACCGACCGCCTCGCGCTGGCGCTGTTGCAGGGCGAGTTGCGCGCCGGAGACGACGTTGCGGTGGATGTCGATAATGGCGAACTTGTCCTGAAGAACGTACAGGCCGCGCCGATCGGGTAAAACCACAGGTGGAGGGTTGCCCAGGCGGCCGAGCCAGGTCCCTCTTTTCAGTTCAGGCGCGCGACGCGCGCGGGATCGCTACCGACGGAGGGCCCCATGCCGACGTACATCATGCTTGCCAACCTCACCCCCGACGGCGTACAGACCGTGAAGAACAACCCGCAGCGCATCCGCGAGGTCAACAAGGAGGTCGAACAGCTGGGCGCGACCGTCAAGGCGCAGTGGGCCACGCTGGGGCGCTTTGACTTCGTCAACATCGTGGAGGCGCCCGATGAGCAGACGATGGCGCGCGTGTCGCTGGAGCTGGGCTCGCGCGGGACCGTCAGCTACGAGACGCTGGCGGCGATACCGGTGGACGATTTCATAGCATCGCTTTGATGAGTCACGGCATCGCTCTGAGATGAAGGTCCTGGTCGTCGGCGGGGGCGGGCGCGAGCACGCGATCGTGCGCGCGCTGAAGCGCTCCTCGGGGGAGAACGAGTTGCTGTGCGCGCCCGGCAACGCCGGCATCGCAAAGGATGCGCGGCTGCTCGACATCGCAGCCGATGACATCGACGGAATCGTCGCGGCGGTGGAGCGCGAGGGCACCCACTTCACCGTCGTGGGCCCCGAGGCACCGCTGGTGGCGGGCTTGGTGGATGCGCTCGATGCGCGCGGCCATCTCGCCTTCGGCCCGTGCGCCGCGGCGGCCCAGCTGGAGGGCTCCAAGGCGTATGCCAAGCAGGCGATGGAGGAGGCTGGGGTGCCGACCGCGCGCTGGCGCCACGTGAGTTCGCTGGAGGAGGGCGCGGAGGCGGTGCGAGAGCTGGCCGATCCGGGCGTCGTCATCAAGGCCGACGGCCTCGCCGCAGGCAAGGGCGTGACCGTGGCGGACTCGGCCGAGCAGGCGCGGGCAGCGTTGGCGGAGATCTTCGTGGGAGACCGTTTCGCGTCGGGTCCCACCGGTCCCAGCGCCGTGGTCGAGGAGCGCCTGAGCGGGACGGAGGTATCGCTGATGGCGCTGTGCGACGGCACGCGCGCGCTGCCGCTGGAGGCGGCGCGCGACTACAAGCGCATCGGCGAGGGCGATGTCGGGCCGAACACGGGCGGCATGGGCGCCCACTCGCCCGTGCGCGAGCTGGAGGCCAGTGGGGAGTGGGACCTCGGCTCGTTCGTGTTCAACCCCATCGTGGCGCTCATGCGGCGGCGAGGCACGCCATTCCACGGAATTCTCTATGCCGGCCTGATGCTCACCGAGGACGGTCCGCTCGTGTTGGAGTACAACGTGCGCTTCGGCGACCCTGAGACGCAGGCGCTGCTGCCACGCCTGAAGTCCGACTTCCTCGATCTGCTGCTGCGCGCCTCGCGGTCCGCCGGACTATCCGATCGCGACGACTGGGACGAATGGCTGCCGCACTGGTCCTCGCAAACCGCCGTGACGGTGGTGCTGGCGAGCGCTGGGTACCCGGCGTCCTCCTCCAGCGGCGACGCAATCGCCGGCCTGGAGAACGTGCCGGAGAACGTTGAGGTCACTCATGCCGGTACCGCCGCTGCGGGCGACGGGGTCGTGACCGCAGGTGGGCGTGTCTTGGGCGTCACCGCCCTCGGCGAGGATTTCCAGTCCGCCCGGGAGACGGCTTATGCTGCCACTGAAATGATCTCCTTCGCGGGCATGCAGGTGCGTGGCGACATCGCCGCGGCCGCCGACACGGACATCCTCTGGACCATGGCGATGGAGCTCGGCGAGAATGGGTGACGTCTCGCAGATATCCACTCCCCTGACCGAGGTCGAGTCGACCCTCTCCGAGCTCGACGTGGACGCGCCGCTGGTGGGCATCGTGATGGGCTCCAAGAGCGACATGGAGGCGATGGAAAAGGCTGCGGCGGAGCTTCAGGAGCGCGGCATCATGCACGAGCTGCGCGTGATGTCCGCCCACCGCGAGCCCGACCTGGTGGCCGAATACTCAAAGAACGCGCGTATGCGCGGGCTGCGCGTGATCATTGCCGGGGCGGGCATCTCCGCGGCGCTGCCCGGCGCGGTCGCGGCGCACACCGATCTGCCGGTGATCGGCGTGCCTTTGACGAGCCGTCTCTCCGCGGCGGGGGGGCTCGACGCGATCCTCTCGATCGTGCAGATGCCACCCGGCGTGCCGGTGGCGTGTGTGGGGCTCGACAACCCCCGCAACGCGGCGATCCTCGCCGCGCGCATCCTCGCCGCCTAAATCGCTCAACGCCTGTGTCCGTGCCTCTTGGGCCGGTGGTAGACGAGCGTCAGGCGTCCGATCACCACCTCGCTCAGGCGACCGGGCTCGCTGACCTCCAGCGTGATCGTGGTGGAGAGTCTGTGCAGGCCGGCGAGCAGGTCGGTGGCGGTCCCGCCCACCTTCAGCTCGAGTGTCTTGCGTCTGCCCGGCGGGGATCGAGAAGCTGCCCGCGGCGACCGTCAGCTGCACGGTCTTGAACTTGGTCTTGGAGTGCCGCCCTGAGTGGTGGTGGCTCCTGAGCGCGATCTTCTCCAGGGCGATCGCGCTGGCGCGTCCGATGCAGGTGGCGCCGCCGGCCTTGCAGGCGATGCGCAGCAGCACGTCCTTGCCGTTGTAGCTGCTCCCGACGAGCGCCGCCGAGGCCCTGGTGGGGAGGACCGGGGGTGGCGGCGGCGGCGGGGGGGCGTAGGTGACGGCGACCTGCGCGCTGCCCTGCAGGCCGTACTGGTCGGTGGTGGTGGCCGTGATCGTGTTGGCCCCCACGGTGAGTGGCACCTGCGCGGACCACGCGCCGCCGGGCGCTCACCGCGGCGCTCACGCCGTTGACCGAGACGGTGCCCGGCAGGCCATTGGCGCCGGCGCCCACCGTGCCCGAGACGGTCACGCTGGAGCTTGTGGTGGTGCTGCCCGCCGTGGGCGAGGAGATCGCCACCGTGGGGCTGAAGTCGCTCTTGGCCTGCCGCGCCAGCGCTTCGACGTTGGCCAGCGCGAACGCCGTGGCGAAGGACTGGCCGATCGAGACGCTGCCGCCGGCTGGGATCGTGCGCGTGTAGTGCAGCTCGAATTCGGTGTGTTCTTTACCGAATTCGATGCCGCTCGGCGGCGCGGACATCGTGATGGCGCCCTGGTCGAGCGTTTCGTCGCCGTCGGCCTGGCCGGCCTTCTCCTTGACGAGGATCGAGGCGGGTCCTGCCGGCGGGGCGATTGACGCGTAGGCCGCCGGGGTTTCAAATGCGCTTGAGAGCCAGGGGAAGCTGTAGCCGGGAGTCCCAGAGCCATCGGGGTCAACCCACTGGTAGTAGAGGAGGTCGAGCTGGTGGGGCGCCCCGTCGGTGGAGGTGAAGGTGTCGTAGATCGTCACCAGCGCCCCGTCCTCGTTCTGGACGATGTGCCGCGTGTAGCCCACACCGGTCGGTGCGAAGCTCGAGCAGTTGGCGTGGGTAGCGGTGCTGCCGATGGGGTTGCCCCCGACGCAGTGCGAGAAGCTGCCGGCCTCTTCGATGCTCACGTCGCCGGTGAGCGGGTTGATGGTGGTGTTGACGCTGAGGCTCGGGAAGTTGCTGTAGTCCTCGCTGCCGTTGTAGGTGGTTGGATTGGTGCGCTTGATCAGTTCCTTCGCCGCATAGCTGGCGAAGGCGTTGTTGCCATCGATCTGGATCTCCGAGCGGGTGTTGGCGTCGTTGTTGGAAAAGAGCGCGGCGTTGGCGAAGAAGAGGGAGCTGCCGATCGTGCTTGTCGTTGGGTTGATGGCGTAGCTGTCGCACAGGCCGCAGCTGCTGATCGACAGGTATTCGCCCGCCCCTTGGAACTGGGAGCCGTAGAAGTAGTAGTCGAAGAGCGCTCCGCTGTTCGGGCCTCCCACGATCGCCTCGTCTTCGGCTGAGCCGATGTTGCCAGCCTCGATGTCATCGATGGCGATCTGCGGTCCCGTGAAGGGCGTCAGATCGGCCGGCGTCCCTCCGGTGGGGACGGCGCGCAGGACGCATGTGTTTTCCTTGATCGGCGCGAATGAGCCGGTGTAGGAGAAGCCGTGGTTGCTGATTATGACCGGACTGGGGTTGAGCGTGTGGACCACCAGTTCTTTAGGGTTCTGCTCGGTGCAGATGATGTTCACCGTTTCCCCGTCGCTCGCGCCCGGCGCCGTGCCGGTGACGGTCAGCTGCGGTTCGCCGGTCACTTCGTTGTTGACGATCACCGCGTGGTTGGCGGGCGAGGTGATGTTGGTCTGCGTCACCGTCGCTCCCGCGGCGGGCGCGGCGAGCGCGAAGAGGACGGCCGTGACGGACGCTAGGCGTGGCAAGCGGTGCAAGGGGCTCTGGCTCAGCATTCTTTTCCCTTCGACTGCTGGTGGACGCGGGCGGGGACACGTTATCGGGACGGGAGGTCGTCTCCGATTCGGATAGACGGGTGTTCTCGGGCGCATAACACGGCGCCGTGCTGCAAGTTTCGCCGTCGGCGGCGCGGCGCCTCCTCCAGGAGCCCAGGCGCCCTCGCGGGCGATTGAGCGCCCCCACCGCGCAGCAGCGATAATCAGGGAGTGATCGCCCGCTACACCCGCCCCGAGCTCGGCCAGCTGTGGACCGATGAGGCGCGCATGGAGAGCTGGCGCCAGGTCGAGGTCGCCGCCTGCATGGAGCTGCCCGCCCTGCTCGGCGAGGGCCACGGTCCGACGCCGGAGGACCTGAAGGCGATCGGCGCCGCCACTTTCACGGTGGAGGCCGTGAACGAGCGCGAGCGCACGACCGACCACGACATGGCGGCGTTCGTGGACGTGCTGGCGCAGTCAGCGGGCGAGGCGGGGCGCTGGCTGCACTTCGGGCTGACCTCCTCCGACGTGCTCGACACCGCGCTGGCGTTGCAGCTGCGCGCGGTGGGCGAGGTGGTGGTGGCCGGCGCCCACGAGCTGCGCGCAGCGCTGATCGCCCGCGCACGCGAGCACGTGGACACGCTGTGCGTGGGGCGCACCCACGGCGTGCACGCCGAGCCGACCACTTTCGGGGTCAAGCTGGCCGGGTTCGCCTTCGAGGCCGACCGCAACGCGCGGCGCCTGGAACGCGCCTTCATCCAGGCCTCGGTGGGCGCCGTCTCAGGCGCCGTCGGCACCTACGCCGCGACCTCGCCGGAGTTCGAGGCGCGTGTGCTCGCGCGGCTGAAGCTCAAGGGCGAGCCGGTCTCCACGCAGGTCGTCGCGCGCGACCGCCACGCCGAACTGCTGAGCGCGATCGCGCTGGCAGGCGCGGGACTTGAGCGGCTGGCCACCGAGGTGCGCCACCTGCAGCGCACGGAGGTCGGCGAGGTGCGGGAGCCATTCCGCGCCAGGCAGAAGGGCTCCAGCGCCATGCCCCACAAGCGCAACCCGATCAAGAGCGAGCAGATCGCGGGGCTCGCGCGCGTGCTGCGCGGCAACGCCCAGGCGGGGCTGGAGGATGTGGCGCTGTGGCACGAGCGCGACATTTCGCACTCCTCGGTGGAGCGCGTCGTGCTGCCCGACTCCACCATCCTGCTCGACTATCTCCAGCACCGTGCGGTGCAGCTTGTTGAGGGCATGACGGTGGACGCCGAGCGCATGCGCGAGAACCTAGAGCTGACCTACGGCGCGCTCTTCTCCCAGCGCCTCTTGCTGGCGCTGGTGGAGTCGGGCATGACCCGCGACGACGCGTACTACGGCGTGCAGCGGGTGGCGCAGCAGGCGTGGGACGCGCGCACGCCGTTGCGCGAGCTGCTGGTTGAGGACCCGGTCGGCGCGGAGCTCGACCTCGACGCGATCTTCGACTACGGCCAGTACACGCGCCACGCGCGGGAGATCGTCGCGCGGCTGGACGACATCGCCTGAGCCGCTGGTAGCATCGCGCCGCGTGAGCGCCCTCGCCGACCTGCCCCTCATCGCCAGCGGGAAGGTGCGCGAGATGTACGGCCTGGATGGCGGAGGGATGGCCGGGGGGCGGCTGCTGATGGTCGCCTCCGACCGCATCTCCACCTACGACGCGGTGCACCCCACGCCAATCCCGGACAAGGGCAAGGTGCTTACCGGGCTGTCGGTGTTCTGGTTTGGCAAGACACAGCAGATCGTCGCCAACCACCTGCTGTCGGCCACGGAGGGCGTTCCTACTGAGGCGCTTGGCAGGGGCCTGGTCGTGCGGCGCCTTTCGATGCTGCCCGTCGAGTGTGTCGTGCGCGGCTACATCACCGGCTCGGGCTGGAAGGATTACCTCGCCACCGGAGCGGTGTCCGGGATTGAGCTGCCCGCCGGGCTGCGCGAGTCAGAGCAGCTGCCCCAGCCGATCTTCACGCCCTCCACGAAGGCTGACGTGGGCCACGACGAGGCGATCGACTTCGCGCGCGCCGCCGAGCTGGTGGGCGACGAGGGCTTGATGGCGCGTGTGCGCGACGTCTCTATCGAGCTGTACTCCTTCGCGGCTGCGCACGCACGCGAGTGCGGCGTGATCCTGGCCGACACGAAGTTCGAGTTCGGGCTGGACTCCGACGGCGAGCTGGTGGTGGGCGACGAGGTTCTGACACCCGACTCCTCGCGCTACTGGCCCGTCGATGGCTACGCCCCGGGCCAGGGCCAGCCGAGCTTCGACAAGCAGTACGTGCGCGACTGGGCTGCCGCAAGCGGCTGGGACAAGAAGCCCCCCGCGCCCGCGATCCCCGACGATGTGGTGGCGGGCACACGCGCGCGCTATGTCGAGGCGTACGAGCGCATCGCCGGCGAGCCCTTCCAGGCGTGGCTCGATCGGACCGCCGCCACCTGATGCGCGCCCGCGTGCTGATCCGCCCCAAGGCCGGCATCCTCGACCCGCAGGGCGAGGCCGTCCAGCGCGCGCTTCCCGCGCTCGGCTTCGCGGGCGCCTCCAACGTCCGCATCGGGCGGCTCGTGGAGCTGGAAGTGGACGACCCCGACGAGCTGGAGGCGATGTGCGAGAAGCTGCTCGCCAACCCGCTGATCGAGGACTACGAGGTCCAATTGCTCGGCCCCTCCTCCGACTGACGTGCGTTTCGGGGTCCTCCAGTTCCCGGGGTCCTGCGACGAGGTCGACGCGCTGCTCGCCGCGCGGCGCGTGGGCGAGGCGGAGCTTTTGTGGCACGGCGAGCGCAATCTGCAAGGCGTAGACGCTGTGGTGGTGCCGGGAGGGTTCTCCTACGGGGACTACCTGCGCGCGGGCGCCATCGCGCGCTTCGCCCCGGTGATGGAGGCGGTCATCGAGTTCGCCCGCGAGGGCGGGCTCGTGTTGGGGATCTGCAATGGCTTTCAGGTCCTCTGCGAGGCGCACCTGCTGCCGGGCGCGCTGCTGCCCAACGCCAACCGGCGCTTCACCTTCCGCCAGGTGCAACTGGATGTAGTGCAGGGGGATACACGTTTCACAAGTGCGTGCCCTCCCTCGCTGAGCATCCCCGCGAAGCACTCTTGGGGCCGCTACTACGCAGACGACGCCATGCTCGACGAGCTGGAGAGCAACGGCCAGGTCGTCCTGCGTTACGCGGCGACGGAGAACTTCAACGGCTCGCTGCGCGACATCGCGGGCGTGTGCAACGCCGAGGGCAACGTCTTCGGGCTGATGCCCCACCCCGAGCACGCCGTCGATCCGCTGACGGGCTCCACCAATGGCCTGTGCATCTTCGAATCGATGCGCTTGGCAGTTGAGAGCGCCCGTGTCTGAGCACACGCCCACTGTCGAGGACGCGCTCGCGCTGGGGCTCACGCGCGCGGAGTACGAGCTTGTCTGCGAGAAGCAGGGGGGGCCGCCCAACCAGGTCGAGCTGGCGATGTACTCGCTGCTGTGGTCCGAGCACTGCGCCTACAAGCACTCCAAGAAACTGCTCCGCACCCTTCCCACCGAGGGGCCGCATGTGGTCATGGGGCCTGGCGAGAACGCCGGCGCCGTGGATGTGGGGGGCGGGCTGGTTTGTGCCTTCAAGGTCGAGTCCCACAACCACCCCTCCGCGGTCGAGCCCTTCCAGGGCGCCGCCACTGGGGTCGGCGGCATCCTGCGCGACATCTTCGCGATCGGCGCCCGTCCGATCGCCGTGCTGGATTCGCTGCGCTTTGGCGAGGTCGGCGTGGGCGGGCAGGCGGGTTCGGCAGTCCCGGCTGATCCAAGCGACGCGGCCCCTGCGGAGCCCCGTCAGGGGCGTAGCCTTCCCTCCTCTTCATCCCCCGCGTTCACGCGCGCGCGCTATCTGCTCGACGGGGCCGTCGCGGGGATCGGTCACTACGGCAACTCGATCGGGGTCCCGACCGTCGGCGGGGAGGTCTACTTCGAGGGGCCCTACGCCCACAACTGTCTCGTCAATGCGATGGCGCTCGGGCTCGCGCCGCGCGAGCGGCTAGTGCGCTCCGCTGCCGCCGGGCCCGGCAACGTGCTGGTCTTGTTCGGCGCCTCCACCGGGCGCGACGGGATCGGCGGCGCGTCCGTGCTCGCCTCCGCCGAGCTTGGCGAGGGGGACGAGTTGCGGCCCACGGTGCAGGTCGGCGATCCGTTCGAGGAGAAGAAGCTGCTGGAGTGCTCGCTGGAGCTCTTGGAGCGCGGCCTGCTCGTATCGCTGCAGGACCTCGGCGCCGCGGGGTTGACCTCTTCGGCGGCCGAGATGGCCTCCAAGGGCGAGGTGGGGCTTGACATCGACGTCGCCCGTGTTCCGCTGCGCGAGGCCGGCCTGGAGCCCTTCGAGGTGATGGTCTCCGAGTCCCAGGAGCGCATGCTCTGCGTCGTCGCCCCCGCTGACGTCGAGGCGGTGCTCGCGCTATGCGAACGCTGGGAGGTTGGTGGCTCGGTCATCGGCTCGGTCACCGCCTCGCAGCGGCTGCGGGTATTCGCGGGCGAGGAGCTGGTCGGAGACATGCCGGTGCGGGCGCTGGTGGACGACTGCCCGCTGTATGACCTGGCGCCCTCCCCGCCCGCGGTGCCGATCTACCCTGCGCCCCCGCCGGTGCTTGGCGAGGACGCCGGGCTGGCGGACACGCTGCTGGCGCTGCTCTCCTCGCCCAACTGCGCTTCGCGGCGGCCGCTCTTCGAGCAGTACGACTCGATCGTGCAGTCCCGCACGGTGCGCCGCCCGGAGGCTGCCGACGCCGCGGTGCTGCAGCTGCCCGACGGCTCTGCGTTGGGTGTCTCGATCGACTGCAACGGCCGCCGCGTCGCCGCCGACCCCTACCGCGGCACGGTCGCGGCGGTGCTCGAGTGCGCCGCCAACCTGGCCTGCGTCGGTGCCGAGCCGCTCGGCACCACCAACAACCTCAACTTCGGCTCCCCCGAGCGTCCCCACATCGCCTGGCAGCTCTCCGAGGCCGTGCGCGGCCTGGGCGACGCCTGCCGCGCGCTGGAGGCCCCGATCGTGGGCGGCAACGTCTCGCTCTACAACGAGGGGCCCGCTGGGCCCATCTACCCCACGCCGGTGGTGGGGATGGTCGGGCTGCTGCCCGACGCCTCCCGCGCCGGGCGCCTCGGGTGGGCCAGAGAGGGAGACACGGTCGCGCTCGTCGGTCCCTTCCTCCCCACGCTGCCGGCGAGCGAGCTGGCCAAGCTGTGGGGCCAGCAGCTGCCTCCCCGCCTGCCCGCGATCGACATGGGAGCAGTGCGCTCCGCGCAGTTCGCCGTCCGCGGCGCCGTGCGCGTCGGTGCGCTCTCCTCTGCTCACGACATCGCCGAGGGCGGTCTGGCCGTCGCGCTGGCGGAGTGCTGCCTGGCGGGAGGGCTGGGGGTGGACGTGCGGCTGGATGAGGAGGGCGTCAGTGACGGCGGCGATTCACCCGTGTTGGCGGCCCTCTTCGGCGAGGCTCCCGGTGGCTTTTTGGTGAGCGGCACTCCCAGCGGCGTCCGCTCGCTGGGACGACGCACCCCCGTGCGTGTGCTGGGAACCGTCGGCGGCGACTCGCTGCGTATCGCTCTGGGTGGGAGCAACGTGGAGGTCTCGCTCGATGAGCTCGCCCGCGCCCACGCCGCCCTGGCCGGGCTGTTCGGATGACCTATCCAGCCCAGCTTCTCGCCGCCGGCGTACATGTGGAAGGGGCGCGTCCCCGTCCCGCCGGCCGGCCGGTGCTCGCACTCGCGACTGCTAGCTTGTGGGGGTGAGGCCTGTGCTACCGCGCGCAGAGGATCGCGACGGACCGCGCGACGAGTGCGGCGTCTTTGGCGTATACGCACCCGGCCACGAGGTGGCCCGCCTCTCCTACTTCGCCCTCTACGCCCTGCAGCACCGCGGGCAGGAGTCAGCCGGCATCGCCTCCGCCGAGCGCGGCGGGCACATCATCACGCGCCGCGAGCTGGGGCTCGTCAACCAGGTGTTCAGCTCCGATAGCGACCTGCGCACGCTCGCCGGGGACCTGGCGATCGGGCACGTGCGCTACTCCACCACCGGCTCCAACGCCTGGGAGAACTCCCAGCCGGTGCAGCGTTCGGCGGGGCGCAACGGCACCTCGCGCGAGCTGGCGCTGGCGCACAACGGCAACCTCATTAACGCGGTGGAACTGCACGAGGAGCTGCTTGCGCAGGGCGTCACCTTCAGCTCCACCTCGGACTCGGAGATCATCGCCGCGCTGCTCGCCACCCACCCGGCGGAGCGCATCGAGGACGCCGTCGCCGACGTGCTGCCGCGGCTGCGGGGAGCCTTCTCGATCGTCGTTATGACAAAGGACCGCGTGGTGGCTTTCCGCGACCCCCACGGCCTGCGGCCGCTGGCGCTGGGCGCCCTTCAGCCCGGCGGGATCGATGGGCCGGAGGATGGCGAGATCGATGACGCCGTGCGCCACTGTGTCGCCTCGGAGTCCTGCGCGCTTGACATCATCGGCGCCACCCATCTGCGCGACGTCCAGCCGGGTGAGGTCGTCACGCTCAGCGAGGAGGGCGTGCAGTCGCGCGTGGTTTCACCCAACGAGCGCCGCGCGTTCTGCGTGTTCGAGTACATCTACTTCGCCCGCCCGGACTCGCGCATGCACGGCCAGGTGTTGCAGGTCGCGCGCGGGCGTATGGGCGAGATTCTGTGGCGCGAGGCCCCCGTCGAGGCCGACCTGGTGATCGCGGTGCCCGACTCCGGCAACGCCGCCGCGCGCGGGCTGGCGCGTGCCAGCGGCATCCCCCAGGACGACGGCTTCGTCAAGAACCGCTACGTCGCCCGCACGTTCATCCAGCCCGGCCAGGAGCTGCGCAAACACGGGCTGCGCTTGAAGTTCAACCCGCTGCCGGAGGTCATCGCCGGCAAGCGCCTGGTGGTGGTCGACGACTCGATCGTGCGCGGCAACACCACCCGCCAGATCGTGCAGATGCTGCGTGACTCCGGCGCCGCGGAGGTGCACATGCGCATCAGCGCCCCGCCGATAAAGCACCCCTGCCACTACGGCATCGACATGTCCACGCGCGAGGAGATGATCGCCCACGGGCGCACCACCGAGGAGGTCGCCGCGGAGCTGGGCTGCGACTCGCTGCACTACCTCTCGCTGGAGGGCGTGTACGAGGCGGTTGGGGCCACGCGCGCGACGCACTGCGACGCGTGTTTCAGCGGGCAGTACCCGCTCGATCGGACTGGTGAGGCTGGGGGGAAGTACTCGCTGGAGGAGGGGTCTCTGCCGCTTGTGCGGGCCTGAGTCGCCACGCAAACCCGATACTTGATCGACGCGCGAGCTTCGACGCGCGCCGCATTCAGCGCCGGGCTTCAGCACGGCGGTACACGGATCTACGGCTTGTGGGCTACCACAAGTGACTCGCGAGCCCATCCCGCGCGCACATTACGCGGGCGCAGCTCGCGAGCTTTCCAGATCTCCACGCTCTCGAAGCCTGCCAGTTTCGCCATGTGGGCAAGCAGAACGTCAGTCAACAGCGGCAAGCGCCAGTACTCTTCAAAGTCCCCGAAGTCGTTCTTCTGGCGACGCGAGAACGTCGAGTTCGCAACCACGCAAACCGCGACCCCACCGGGAGCCAGCAGCTTGACCTGCTCACGCCAGACCTTCAACATGTCTTCGAAGTACGTTCGCACCACAGGTCCCACCTCGCGCCGTCCGCCCTGGTCACATATCCACCGCGAGATGTCTCCCACCAGGTCCACAGCCGGGTGCTCCACGGCCTCGAAGTACTTCCGCTTGGGGAAGCGCACGGAGGGGTGGCTGCGCAGCGTGCCCAAGCGGATCTTCCTGAACTCCTCTTGGCTGCGGATGTGCTTCATCAGCCACAGCTCGAGCTTGTAGATCTCGGTGTAGTCGATGCAGTTCAAATAGGGCGGCGAGAAGCAGCTGAGGTGCGCCCACTTGGCGGGAAACGCCTTACGCCCGTCGGGCAGGCGGGCCGCGCGCAGCTTCCGGGCATCTCCCTTGACGTGAAAGACCGGGGTTGCCAGTGCATCCGGGCGTATGCCCTCAAGGCTCTCAAGGTCCTCGATCATCGCAGTCCACTGGCCCGCAAGCGCGCGTTTGACCGTCCCACTGACGGTTGCAGCTGGCTTGTGCGTTGCCAGTGAGGACGCTCTGCGGCTGCGGCCGCTGATGATTCGCAGGGCTCGGCCATCCTTGATTGCGTTGGAGAGATCCTCGACCACGGCTCCCAATCCCAGCAGCAGAAAGGATCGCTCGGCTGGGGTTGCGTCGGCGAGATCCGCGAGGTGCTCGCGGGCGGACAGCATCGCCGTGACCGTCTCGGGGTCGAAGATCTTCGGATTCTCGAAGGCGGCGAGGTGGGGGAAGGACAGGCACGGATCTAGGGAGTAGTCGAGCGCGCTTGGCATCAGCGCACGCAGATGAACGGGGTCCAGTTTTGCCCACGCCAGCTTGGTGTCTCCCGCGAACTGCGCCCAGGGCGAGTACTCCAGCGAGCGCACCTCCGCCACCTGGGGATGGAGTTGGCCGGAGAGCGCAGTGGTTGCTACCCCGCCGAACACGTCCGCGACGTTGAGGCTCTCTCCGAGATCCAGCTGCTCGATCACTGCGCCCAGCAGCTGGGGGGAGTAGCCCTCCTTGTAGGAGAACCAGCGGTGCACCGGCTGTTCGCGCAGCTGCTCGGATCCAACGAGCCGCTCGAAGGTCGCGCTGAAGTCACGATAGGGCACGGCTTCGGCCAGATGCCGACTGGCTCTCTCGATTCGGTGCCACAGCAGCGGCGTCGGCTCCTTGGGGGTGCCCCACAGCTGCTCCCAGCGATCGGCGTGTGCGTGGCGCTGCTCGGCTTCGCGTGCCGCCGGATGCTCCCCGGGATCGCTTGTGGGGTCGTTCGGCTGCTGCTTGCCCGCGACCACGCTGTCCATAGTCGGGCAGCTTACGCATGGCGCCGGCGGCACGACGAGCGCCTGGGTCTGGCCGGTTGCGCCTGTGGGTCTCGTATTGTTCTCCTGGATAATGATCGAGTATCCGAATCCATGAGTGCCACCGACACCCACAGCGACGCTCGGAGCCCTCAGCTGGCGCTGCCGCGCCCAGAGTGGATTGAGCTGCGGAACTTCACCCTGTACCGACGTTGCCGCGAGGTGCGAGCCGACTTCAGCAATGGCGTGTTCTGCCTGGCTGGGGCCAATGGGCTGGGCAAGTCGACGTTCCTGTCTGCGCTGAACTTCGCAATCACCGGAGTGGTCCTGCCCCCGCCTGGAGGCACCCGCTTCCTTGGCGCCGACGATCTGTACCAGAACGCTCTGAACTACTCTGCCAACCACTTCGACGGCCGCATCAGCTCGGCCGACCACGAGTTGGCTGAGGTGGAACTGCAGATGAGTGTGGGCCAGCGCCGTTACACGCTGGTGCGGGGCATGTTTGCCTCCGAGGGCTTGCGCTCGCTGATCCTCGAAGAGGAGGATGGAACGCGCCATGCATTCGACGGCGCCGCCTTCGATGACGGCAAACGCCATCGGCGCTACGAGGAGGCCCTGTTGAGCGACACTGGGCTGCAGGACTTCTCCCAGCTGGTGTTCCTGCAGCTAATGGTGCTCACCTTCGACGAGCAGCGCAGACTGCTGTTCTGGGATGATCGCGTCACCCAGTCGGCGCTGTTCATCGCCTTTGGCGTATCGGCAGAGCAGGCACGCGCCGCGGAGGAGCTGCTGCGTCAGTACGACAGGGCGGACTCACGCATGCGTAACTTGCAGTGGCAGGTCACGGGGGTGCGCAAGCAGTTGGAGGCGCTTCTCTCCGTGGTTGAGGACGGAGAGTCCAACGACGATGACACCGCCCGAGGGCATGAGCGTCTGCTCGAACAGGCGACGACGGCGGCCGAGCAGCTCGACCGCGCAGAAGCCGCGGCCAGCGACAGCGCGGTGCGTATGGCGGACGCCGCCTCGCAGCTGCGCGAGGCCCAGGCTGAGTATGAGCGGCTCTACGAAAAACGCCTGGACACGCATCGGCAGGCCGCCACCCACCCGATCATCGTACAGACCTTGGGCGATGATGTCTGTGCGATCTGTGGCTCAAGCGAAGATCATGTGGCGTACGTCGTACGGGAGAGCCTCGCAGATGCACACTGCCCACTTTGCAACTCAGAGCTGGCCGAGCCGATTGCCAAGAGCGCCGATGCGCTGGCAGATCTGGAGAAGGTGGGCAAGCGCATCGCCAAGCTCGAGCGGCTGCTCGACGACCTGAGGCAGGGGCTCGATCGCCACCGCGACGAAGTCGACACCACCGAGGCACGTCTGCGGGAGCTGCAGCGGAACTTGGAGGGCTTTCGTCGGAAGAACAGCCTGGCCTTGGCTCGCATCTCCGCCGAGGGCGGCGCAGTCGAGGGAGCCGCACAAGGTTTGCAAGACCAGATCGCCAGCCTGCTGGAGCGCAAGGATCAGGAGCGCAAACGCCGCGCTAGCGCCAAGAGGGAGCTGACGGGACTGCAGCGTGATCTGATGGAGGCTTACAGCCGTGTCGAAGGCGACTTTGTACCACGTGTCACCGACTTGGCGCAGCGCTTCCTGGGCGTGCCGCTGGAAGTTGACCTAGAGCGACGAGGCACCGATATGCGGTTGCGTCTGGCGCTTGCCGACAGTAATCGCCGTGCGCCAGACGAGCTCTCCGAGTCGCAGCGCTTCTTCGTGGACATCGCTCTGCGCATGGCGCTGGCCCAGCAGATGTCTTCGTCAAACCACCCCGCGTGCATGTACATCGACACACCTGAGGGCTCCCTGGACATTGCCTATGAGGCACGCGCCGGGAGCATGTTTGCGGGTTTTGTGGAGGATGGCAACCAGCTGATCATGACCGCCAACATCAACACTTCGAAGCTGCTGCACAAGCTGGCGTCTACCTGCGGTCGGGAGCACATGCAGTTGCTGCGCATGACCGAGTGGACCTACTTGAGCGATGTTCAGCAGGAGGCCGAGGGGGCCTTCCAGAGTGCCTATGGCGAAATCGAGGAGAGCTTGGAGAGCGGGGGGTGAGCGAGGCTCTTGCGTCCTTTGACGTCCTGCGGCTCACTGACCAGCTGATGACCGCCTCCGAGGGCTCCAGTGAAGGCGAGCTGCACACGCTTGCCTACCTGAGCTGCCTGCTGGCCGTATTCGATGGCAAGCAGCCGGGATGGTGGGGCTATGGGTTCACGGCGACAAAGGCAGGCACCCCCTTTTCGGTGTCCCTCCGCCAGGCTGTCCAGCACGCGTTGCGAGCAGGCTTCGTATCGCTGTGCGACCGAGTGCTGACGCTCAGCGAAGTCGGTAGTCAAGAGCTACAGAGCATTTCTGGGCTGACCCTCAATAGTCGCCGCCAACGTTACCTGGAGGCAGCAGCGGCCACTGCACTCACGATGCCGCTACCGGCGGTATCTGATGCGCTGTCCTATGAGCCTGGACTGCGGGGAGCCTTGCGTTTCATGCGTACGAAGGCATTGCTCGATGAGGCCGGCATGACTTTGCTCGAGGAGCAGTTCGAGGCGCTCGGCAAGGTCGTGGAGGACTCAGTCGAGGACGACCTGCTGGTGCCCTCGGTGGTATGGCTGACTTACCTGGCCAGGCAGCGGTCAGTGGACCTGGAGGCTGCGTGAGCGCGGTCCGCGCCTCCGAGGTCATGCGCGAAGTGGCCGACGCTCTTTATGCCCCGGCGATTGTGCATCAACACGGCGCGAGGGGCGGCGTACGACTCCGCGAGGTGTTGGCAGCATTACGCATAATCTATGATCGTCGTCCACCGGAAACATTTGAGGAGGGCCTTACGGTCCTCGCGACGCTTGACCCCGAGTTGCGTCCCCATCGACCCACCGATGCACGCATCGTCACCGCTGTACAGCTGGGCAGAGTGCCACGAGAAGGTGGGACAATTCAGATCCTGCCCAACGGTGGACTGGTTGCTTGGGAGGACCAGCCCAGGGATTTGGAGGGACTGTCAGAGGTTGCCGTGGTTTACACCTTGCGGCGTGAGCAGGAGGCGTTTGTCGTGGGGAAGGACCTGAAGATAGTCCCTAATCCCAACGGCTATCCCAGCGCATTCGCCGCGCCGGGCTTCTTTCTCTTGGAGGAGGCGCTGACCTACTATGAGGAGCAGCTGGCTCGTAGATCGACCTGCCACATTCTGCGCCAAGCCTGGCATGACGAGGGGCGGTTGCTTTTCCGCAACAAACCTGAGAGCATAATGAGGAAATCGCTCGCTCAGCACCTGCGCTGGGCGCTGCGTGACCATGCCGAAATCCGTGAAGAGCAGAACGTGACCGAGACGCGTCCTGTCGATGTCAAGGTCACATGGTCGAACACCGAGCTTTTGTCGCTGATCGAGATCAAATGGGTGGGCAAATCTGTCAACCAGGCAGGAACGGGCATGGGCAAGCAGTTCTCTGCTCCGGGTCGTACTGATGAAGGCGTCCGTCAGCTGGTCGAATATCTGGAGGGGAATCTCAATGATGCACCAACGAAGCACTGCAAGGGCTATCTGGTGCTCTACGATGGGCGCCGCTACGGAGTAACGGCGGTGCCCCCAGCCGCCAACTTGCAGCAGGCGTTGTACTACCAAGACCGAGAAATCCCTTGGCCAGAACATCCCGAACGGAGAGACTTCGGTGAGCCCAAGCGCTTTTATCTTGAGCCGGCTGTGTAGGCGTATTCGCTAGCGAAGATGTATGTCGTCCCCTCCGCTTACCCGCTGCACCCAACTGCTGCTCAACGTAATCGCTGCCGCCAACGATTGAGTATTAAGGCAGATAGCGATAGTCGATCGCCGCCACTTCAGCGTTGTTTGTCCTCACCACACCCGGTTTTTGAGCTTCCGCCTTGATAGCCAACGGGAAGCGGGACAGATATCGTCCCGTAGCGTGTCTGCCTCTCTGCCGATAGCCGTGCTCGCCTCGGGCACCGGCACGAACCTGCAGGCATTGCTCGACACGGTGCACGGGCACGAGGCCGAGGTCGTGGCGGTGGCCTCTAACGTGGTCACCGCCCCTGCGCTTGGGCGGGCGCGCGAGCGCGAAGTGGCCACGGCAGTCTTCCTGCGCGCGGACCACGCCGACAGGCAGGCGCGTGACGAGGCGATGGCCGGCTGGCTCACCGAGCGAGGCGCGCGCCTGGTGGTGCTCGCGGGCTACATGGAGCTGCTCAGCCCGGTGTTCCTCGGGCGCTTTCCCGAGGCGGTGATCAACGTGCACCCCTCGCTGCTGCCGAGCTTTCCGGGGCTCGAAGCGATCAAGCAGGCTCTCGCCTATGGGGTCAAGGTGTTCGGGGTCACCGTACATTTTGTCGACACGGGGGTCGACAGCGGCGCGGTGATCCTGCAACGGGCGCTCGAGCTTCCCGACGCGCGCGAGCCGGCAGAGGTGCTGGCGGCGCTGCGGCCGCTGGAGCACGCGCTGCTGCCCGAGGCGGTGAGGCTCTTCGCGCGGGGCGCCGTGCGCCTTGATACCGAGAATCCGCGCCGGGTGCTCCTCGCTCCCGAGGCGACGCCCTCAGAGCCGGGCGATGCGGTCGATGGATAGGCTCAGGGCATGGCCTCGGAAGCCCCGCATATGAGTGAGCCCCACGCGGGACTCGAGCGCGCGGAGCCCGGCCAGGTGCACGTGAGCCGCGCGCTGCTGTCCGTCTCGGACAAGGCCGGCGTGGTGGACTTCGCACGCGGCCTCACCGAGCTCGGCGTCGAGCTGATCTCCACCGGCGGCACCGCCCGCGAGCTCGCCAAGGCCGGGGTGGCGGTGCGCTCGATCGAGGACTTCACCGGCTTCCCGGAGATCATGGACGGGCGCGTGAAGACACTGCACCCACGGCTCTACGCGGGACTGCTGGCGCGCCGCGACGACGTCGAGCACCTGCGCGCCGCCGCGGAGCAGGGGATCGAGCCGGTGGACCTGGTGTGCGTGAACCTCTACCCCTTCGAGGCTACGGTCGCGCGCGAGGGGGTCTCTGCGGATGAGGTCATCGAGAACATCGACATCGGCGGCCCGACGATGATCCGCGCGGCTGCCAAGAACCACCTGTTCGCCGCGGTGGTGGTGGACCCGGGCGACTACGCGCGCGTGCTCGGCGAGCTGCGCGAGTCCGGCGGCCACCTCTCGCCCGCAACGCGTGAGCACCTGGCGGCGGAGGCGTTCGCGACGACCGCGCGCTACGACGCGGCGATCTCCAGGTGGTTCTCCGGGCGCATGCACGAGGGCTTCCCGCCGCACTGGCGCGACGCCTACGAGAAGGTCAGCGACCTGCGCTACGGCGAGAACCCCCACCAGCAGGCCGCCTTCTACGCGCGCGTGGGCTCGCCCACACACCTGCTCGCCGGCGTCGAGCAGCTGCACGGCAAGGAGCTGTCGTTCAACAACCTGCTCGACCTCTCAAGCGCACGCGAGCTGGTCGAGGACTTCTCGCAGCCGGCGTGCGCGATCGTCAAGCACAACAACCCCTGCGGCGTGGCCGTCGCCGAGAGCCTGCTCGACGCCTACACGCGCGCCTTCGCCTGCGATCCGCAGAGCGCCTACGGCGGCGTCATCGCACTTAACCGCCGCGTTGATGCAGCGTGCGCGCGGGCGCTCGCCGGCCAGTTCATCGAGGTGCTGCTGGCTCCCGGCTTCGACGCCGACGCGCTTGAGGTCCTGACTGAGAAGAAGAACGTGCGCCTGCTGGAGCTGTCCGAGTGGCCGGCGCCAAGCCACGAGGTCGAAGGCAAGCCGGTGCTCGGCGGCCAGCTGGTGCAGACGCGCGACGTCGTTTCAGAGACGCGCGAGCAGATGCAGGTGATGGGCGCCACCGCACCCAGCGAGCAGCAGTGGCAGGACATGCTGTTCGCCTGGCGCGTCTGTCGCCACGTGCGCTCCAACGCGATCGTGATCGCCCGCGACGGCGCCACCATCGGCATCGGCGCGGGGCAGATGAGCCGCGTCGACGCGGTGCGCATCGCGGTCGAGAAGGCCCAGGACGCGCAGCCTGAGCTGCTCGCTGGTGCGGCGCTGGCCTCCGATGCCTTCTTCCCTTTCCCCGACGGGGCGGAACTGGGGTTGCAGGCAGGTGTCACGGCGATCGTGCAGCCCGGCGGCTCGGTGCGCGACGAGCTGGTTGTGGCGGCGGCAGACGCTGCGGGCGCCGCTATGGTGGCTACGAGTGTTCGACACTTCCGCCATTGAGGATGCCCCGCCCGCGATAGCGGTCAACGGTCTGGTCAAGCGCTTCGATGACTTCGAAGCCGTGCGCGGCATCGACTTCGAGGTCGCGACCGGCGAAACGTTCGGCTTCCTCGGGCCCAACGGGGCGGGCAAGTCGACGACCATCAACATGCTCTGCACCTTGATGAAGCCGAGCGGCGGCTCGGCGCGGGTCGCCGGGCACGACGTCGTCACAGAACGCGACCAGGTGCGGCGCAACATCGGGCTCGTCTTCCAGGACTCCACGCTGGACGGCTACCTCACCGCCGAGCAGAACCTGCGCCTGCACGCCGAGCTGTACGGCGTCCCGCGCGAGCGCGTGGCGCCGCGCATGCAGCAGGTGATGGAGATGGTCGGCCTGTGGGAGCGCCGGGCGAGTCTCGTCAACACCTTCTCCGGGGGCATGAAGCGGCGCCTGGAGATCGCGCGCGGGCTGCTGCACTCCCCGCGCGTGCTGTTCCTCGACGAGCCCACCATCGGGCTCGATCCGCAGACGCGCTCCTCGATCTGGAGCTACATCGCCGAGCTGGGCCAGGCCGAGGACATCACGATCTTCCTCACCACCCACTACATGGAGGAGGCCGAGTCCTGCGAGCGCATCGCGATCATGGACCAGGGCGCCGTCATCGTGATGGACTCGCCGCAGGCGCTGAAGGAGAGCGTGGGGCAGGACCGCGTTCAGATCCACACCGGCGACGACCCCGCTGCGATCGCCGCGCTGCGCGAGCGCTTCGGCATCGAGGCCACGATGTCCGAGGAACTCGTCACCTTCGGCGTGCCGCTCGGCGAGGAGTTCGTGCCGCGCCTGTTTGCCGAGCTCGGCCAGCCGATCAAGTCGGTATCAGTCTCGCGGCCCTCGCTGGACGACGTGTTCATGTCCTACACGGGCTCCACCATCCGCGACGCCGAGGCGACAAGCACCGATCGCATGCGCAACGTCGCGAGGATCATGAGCCGCTGATGGCCACCACCGCCGCAAACCCCACAGCGGTCCCTGAGCTGCACGTCCCGGCGCGCTCGCTGCGCAGCGAGCTGCGCGCGATCAAGGTCGTCTGGCGGCGCGAGCTGATCCGCTTCAGCCGCGACCGCCTGCGCATCGTCACCGCGCTCGTGCAGCCCTTCCTGTTCCTGTTCGTGCTCGGCACGGGGCTATCGACAATCGCCTCGGCCGGCACACACGGGATCAACTTCAGGACGTTCATCTACCCAGGCGTGCTGTGCATGGCGGTGCTGTTCACCGCGATGTTCTCCGCCGCCTCGATCGTGTGGGACCGCGAGTTCGGCTTCCTGCGCGAGATGATGGTCGCGCCCGTGCGGCGCTCCTCGCTGGTGATCGGCAAGTGCCTGGGGGGCGCCACGGTGGCCACCTTCGAGGGGGTTATCGTGATGTCGATCGCCGGGCTCGTCGGTGTTCCCTACAGCCTCTCGCTGATGCTGGAGATATTCGCGCTGCTTTTGCTACTCGCCTTCGCCGTCACCGCCTTCGGCGCGATGGCCGCCGCGCGCGTCACCCAGATGCAGTCCTTCATGGCGCTCACGCAGATGGTGATCATGCCGATGTTCTTTCTCTCCGGCGCGCTCTTCCCCGTCGCCAACCTGCCGCAGTGGCTGGCGATCCTCAACCGCCTTGACCCGCTCACCTACGCGGTGGACCCGATGCGCCGCGCGATCTTCTCCAACCTCGACATCCCCGCTGCCGCCCGCGCCGCGCTGACCCCGGGCGTCACGTGGTGGGGCTGGCACGTGCCTAGCCTGCTGGAGGCCGGCGTGGTGGCGCTGCTTGGCCTGGCGATGCTGGCGGTGGCAATCGTGGAGTTTTCGCAGGCGGAATAGCTGGCAGACTCAGAGAGCCTTAGCCGCGACGCCCAACAACATGTCTTCCTCGGAGGCCTCTCCCGACGCGGGGTCGGCCAGGCGCATGCTCTCCGTCAGGCCCGCCGGGTCGGACAGCACGCGGCGTTCGGTCAGCGGCTGTACGAGTCCACGCAGGGCCAGCAGCGGGCCGACCCAGCGGGGCGCCCACACGCGCGCGGAGCGGCGCTCTATACCCAGCTCGATCTCATCGATCGCGTGCGCGACGGGGACCGGCTTGCTGAAGCGGCTCGGCGCGCGGCCCAGCATGGACTTGGTGGACGCCTGGGCGAAGCTGCCGCGCACGATGTCGGTGTCGATGAAGCCGAAGTACGCGCACCCAACACGCGCGCCGCTCGGGAAGGTCTCCTGGCGCAGCGCGTCGGTAAGCGCCTCCACGCCGGCCTTGGAGGCGGTGTAGGCGCCCATCAGCGGGCCGTGCATGGCGGCTGCCAGCGAGGCGATGTTCAGCAGGTAGCCGCGGCGCTCCACGACCTGCCCGATCACCGCGCGGTCGGTGCGCCACACGCCGAGGAAGTTGACCGCCAGCGTGCGCTCCACGTGCTCGATCGGGGAGCTGGCCAGCGTGCCCATGAACTGGACGCCGGCGTTGGCGATCGCCACGTCGATCGGCCCAAAGCGCTCGTTGGTGGCGCGCACCGCGCGCTCCAGCGCGTCGTAGTCGCTGACGTCGGCCTCGAAGGCTGCGGCGCGGTCGCCCAGGCGCGCGGCCAACGCCTCCAGGCGCTCGGGCTCGAGGCCCACCAGCGCGACGTTGGCGCCCTTGGCGTGCAGGCGCTCGGCGGTGCCCGCGCCGATGCCGCGCGCGGCGCCGGTGATGAACACGGTACGGCCGTTGACGTCGAAGGGCGCTGCGGGGGTGCGGCTCTTGCGGCTCATGCGTGGGCTCCTCGGTTGGGCTTGCCGGTCAGAGGCTATCGCTGTCAGGCTTCCCTGACGACCCGCGTGCCGCGCGCAGGGACGAGCGTGATGTGGTGGGAGCGGGTGCGTTCGTCGCGCAGGTCCTCCGCGCGCAGCTTGGCGTCGCGCAGGATCGTGCGCAGCGCGACGCGCATCTCAAAGGAGGCGAAGGCCGCGCCCAGGCAGCGCCGGCGCCCGCCGCCGAAGGGGATCCAGGTGTAGGTCGAGCCCTCTTCGCCATCGAGGAAACGCTCGGGGCGGAAGCGCTTCGGTTCGGGGAACAGCTGCGGGTCGGCGTGCATCAGCGTGACGGCGGGCATCACCGTCACACCCCGCGGCAGGCTCCAGTCCCCCAGCTGCACCGGGGCGGTGAGGCGGCGCAGCACCGCGGGGATCACCGGGCGCACGCGCAGGGTCTCCTTCACCACGGCGTCCAGGTAGGCGTCCTCGCCCTCCTGCGCGCGGGCCAGCGCGGCGGGGTGGCGCAGCAGCCGCTCCATCGCCCACGCCAGGCCGGTGGTTGTCGTCTCGTGGCCGGCCATCAGCAGCGTCACGATCTGGTCGCGCAGCTCCCCGTCATCGCTCTCCCCGGCGTGGACCAGCTGGGAGAGCACGTCCTGGCGCTCGGCTACGTCGGGCTCCAGGCGCCGCGCGGCGATCTCCTCGCGCAGCAGCTGGTTGGCCCGCTCGACCGTGCGCAGATAGCGCCGCCAGCGGCCGAAGTGGCGCAGCGCGGGGAACTCCCACATCGTCATCGTCGGGAAGTCGATCTCGGCGATCGCGGGCAGCGTTTCGCGCAGGCCCCGCAGGCGCACGGGGTCGCTGACCCCGATCACCGCCTCGAGGATCACCTCCAGCGTGATCGCGCGCATGCGGGGGTGCAGCGCAAAGGGCTCGCCCCGCGGCCAGCGCGCGACCTCCGCGGTGACGATCCGCTGCACCACCTCGCCATAGCGCTGCACCGCCTCGCCGTGGAAGGGGGGGAGCAGGCGCTTGCGCGCCTGCAGGTGCTCGTCCTCGTCGATCACCAGCACCGAGCGCTCGCCCAGCACCGGCGCGAGCATCGAGTTGCCCTCGCCGGCGTGGAACACGGCGGCGTCGCCGGTGAACACCTGCTTGACCAACTCCGCGTCGTTGATGACCACGGCCGTGCCCCACGGCATCACGCGGATCGTGAACACCGGGCCGTAGCGGCGTCGGCCCGAGGAGAGGAAGGGGAGGGTGCGCTGCCACAAAAGCAGCGTCTGCAGCTGCCGCGGCAGCCTCGAACCGGGCGGCAGGGCGGTCTTCTGAGCGCTGCTCGCCGGTGTCATGGGGATGGTCGCGCTAGCCATCGATCGATGTTACACCATTCTATGTCTCGTTGTTTAATGGCCTCTCGTCTGATGGTATGCTCCGCGGGTGCCCACAAGAGAGCGACTGCGCGCTGTGACGACTGCTGCCGCGGGCGCCGGGGGGACGCCCGAGGCAACCCTCACGATCGAGCAGTTGGCCGGCGAGAGCGGCATGACGGTGCGCAACATCCGCGCCCACCGCGCGCGCGGGCTGCTGCCCGCTCCGGAGGTGCGCGAGCGCGTGGGCTACTACGGCCCGGAGCACCTGGCGAGGCTGAAGCTGATCCAGCAGATGCAGGGAGACGGGTTCAACCTGCGCGCCATCCAGCGTCTGCTGGAGGAGACCCACGGCGCTCCCGAGCAGCTGCTGAATCTGCACGAGGCCGTGAGGGTGCCGTTCGAGACCGAGCAGCCGCGCGTCTACACCCTGCAGGAGCTGCGCGAGCGCTTCGGCGAGGAAGCCGACGAGCGAGTGCTCTCGCGGGCACAGCGCATCGGCCTGTTGACGGCGCTGGGGGAAAACCGCTACGAGGCGCCGATGCCTTCGCTGCTGGACGCTGCCGAGGAGGTGGTGGGGCGGGGCATACCGTTGGCGCATGCCCTTACGGTCGTCGCCAAGCTGCAGGCCCAGTGCAAGGCCATCGCGCGCGAGTTCGTCAGGCTCTTCCTGGAGGATCTGTGGAAGCCGTTCGCCGCCGCCGGCTACCCGCAGGAGCGCTGGGGGGAGGTCACCGAGTCGATTGAGCGACTGCGCCCGCTCTCATCGCAGGCGCTGCTGGCGGCCTACCAGCTGACGATGACCCACGAGGTCGAAGAGGCCTTCGGGCGCGAGCTGGAGCGGCTGACGAAGGGGCGGCGGTAGGCCCCTCAGCTCACCTCGCGCAGAGCACCGGTGTGGACGTCGAAGACGAAGCCGCGCACGTTCTTGCGGGGGATGAAGGGGTTGCTGAGGACGCGAGCGATCGACTGGCGCACGTCCTCGTCGAGGTCGGAGAACGCCTCGACGGCCCACGTCGGTTTGACGCCGACATCCTCTTGGAGCGAGCGCTTGAACTCGTCGTCGGTGAAGGTGAGCATGCCGCAGTCGGTGTGGTGGATGAGGACGATCTCCTCGGTGCCGAGCAGCCGCTGGGAGATCGCCAGCGAGCGGATCGTATCGTCGGTGACCACGCCCCCGGCGTTGCGGATGACATGTGCGTCGCCCTCCCGCAGGCCAAGCAGGGCGTGGGGGTTCAGGCGGGCGTCCATGCACGTGAGCACCGCCACCTTGCAGGCGGGGGTCGAAGGGAGCGCGGTCTGCTCGAAGGAGGCGGCGTAGGCCGCGGCGTGGGCAAGGAGCTTGTCGGTGTTGCTCATCTGGACCTCTTATTAGATAACTATGATAGAATTAGTGATCAATTTACCCAGCTACGATGGTAGTCACGGCTATGCAACAGCAAGAGTATTGCGGCCGCGACCAACAGCTCACGATCGCTTTCCGCATACGGCGGGACTGAAAGGAAACGAACGATGACACTGCAGCTCGGCGACACGGCCCCCGACTTCGAGGCGGACACCAGCGAGGGCCCGATCCACTTCCACGACTGGCTCGGCGACTCGTGGGCAGTGTTGTTCTCCCACCCGAAGGACTTCACCCCGGTCTGCACCACCGAGCTGGGCTACATGGCGAAGATCAAGCCCGAGTTCGACCGTCGCGGCGTGAAGATCATCGGCCTCTCAGTGGACCAGACGGGCAAGCACGCGCAGTGGGCGAGCGACATCGAGGAGACCCAGGGGCAGGCGCCCAACTACCCCATCATCGGCGACAGCGACTTCAACGTCTCCAAGCTCTACGGGATGCTGCCGGCGAGTACCGCGGGCGACTCGGACGTGAGGACTCCGGCCGACAACCAGACGGTGCGCAACGTCTTTGTGATCGGCCCGGACAAGAAGATCAAGCTGATCCTCGTCTACCCGATGACCACGGGCCGCAACTTCGATGAGGTGCTGCGGGTGATCGACTCGCTGCAGTTGACGGCCAACCACAAGGTGGCGACGCCCGTCAACTGGCAGCCCGGCGAGGACGTGATCATCGCCGGGTCGGTCTCCGAGGAGGAGGCCAAGGCCACCTACCCGGACGGGTGGAAGACGCCCAAGCCATACATCCGCATCGTGCCCCAGCCCCACTGAGCGGCGCCGGCGGGAGCGACGCGGGGACGCGTAAGCTCACTGCATAGATGTTCGTCCTGCTCCCGATCGGGCTGTTCGCCCTCGAGGTGGTCGTCTTCATCGAGGTCGCCCGCGTGACGGGCTGGCTGTGGGCGGTGGTTCTGCTGCTGGGGACATCGCTGCTCGGAGTGCGGCTCTTATACACCCAGGGGCGCGCGGCGATCGTGCGCGTGTCACTGGCGGTGTCCGAACGTCGCGCGCCCGCCCAGGCGGCGATCGACGGCGCGCTTGGAGCTGTGGGGTGCCTGCTGCTCGTTGTGCCGGGGTTCGTCACCGATGTCCTCGGCGCACTGCTCCTATGGGGGCCTATCCGCAGGGGAACGCGCCGCTGGATGCAACGCCATTACGCGGCGCGTGTGGTGGGCGTGGTGATGGCGGCAGGACGCTTCGTACCGGGCGAGCGCGCTGGGCGGGGGCGCCCGGCTGACGTCGAGTCAACCGCGGTCGATGACGACCTCGACCAACTCGGCCGCTGAAAACCGCATGAGGCCAGCTCAGGGGCGGTGGGGAATGCAGCACAGCTGCGCGGAGCCGCTCGCCAACAGCCGGCCCTCAGTGTCCCAGACATGGCCGCTGACGGCCAGCAGACCACGCGCGGCGAGGATGCAGGCGTGGTCGATCAGCAACCATTCACAGGAGGGGGAGAAATGGTGAAACCACGCACTGGTGTCCAGATTGGGCGCCAGGTACTCTCGGTTGCGGTAGTGCTGAAAGGCGGCCGGAAAGCCAAAGGTGTCTAGCAGGACAAGCGGGCGGGCGGCGTCGAGGAAGGGGTCCTCGAAGCACGGCGTGGGGCGAAAACGCGTCCACTCGCGGATCACCGGGTCCGAGGGCTCCCCGGTGGGGTGCTGGTTGAGAGGGCGCCGCTCGACGTTGTTCCAGAAGGCGAAGGGGGGACGGCGCGCGGCGGGCAGCAGCTCCTCGTAGGACTTCAGTGCCTCGGGCGGCGGGACCTGCGGCGAAGGGGAATGCTGGTCGCTGTGGCCGGGTGCATCGGCGGCGGTGCGTACCAGCGCATACAGGACGGGCCGGTCCCGCTGCACCATCTCCACGGCGAAGGACTCGGCGCGGCGACCCCGCTTGAGCACGGTGACGCGAAGCTCGATGGCGTCGAAGGCGGGCGAGCTGAGAAAGTGGCAGTAGAAGCTCGCCGGCCGCTCACGGGCGACCATGCCCGCAGCGCGCAGCGCAAGGGCCGCGAGGTAGCCGCCGTTGGGACCCCAGAATCTCCCAGTCCTTGGAGAGGTGCGCGAGGTAGCGGCCGTCGTGTCCCTCAAGACGCGTGGCGTGCTCCAGGTCCGAGGCACCTTGCGTCATCGTCGCTGAGCGGGGGCCAAGTGCAAGCGGCTACGCGGCGAGCGCCTTCTGCTTGATCTGATCGAACTCGGCCTGGGTGAGGGTGCCGGCGTCGAGCAACTGCTTGGCCTTGGCGATCTGCTCCGCTGGGTCACCCTTCCCGGCGACGGACTTCACGTACTCATCGATCTGCGCCTGGGCGGCCTGCTGGTGCTTGAGCGCACGTTCGGTCATCCCCTGGTGCTCGACGATCAGATAGACGAAGACGCCGAAGTAGGGGAGCACGATGATGAAGATCATCCATAAGACCTTCATGAAGCCAGACGTGTCGTGGCGACGGAAGATGTCAGTGATCACGGTGAACAGGATCCAGAGCCAGACGACGAATGCGAAGAAGATCAGCATCGTCCAGAAAACTTCGAGGAACGGGTAGCTGGTTGCGAGAATCATTGATCGCCTCCCTGGGTCGAAGAAGAGCCCCGCTACCGTGGCCGTGGGCCGGGCGGCAGAGTCGAGCAGGCCGGAGTATATGGCGGGAGCGACGTTGGCGGCCGCTCCTCCAGGGTTGCTATTCCAAGCGCCCCTAAGCTAATCAATGGGTTAGGCTTTCCAGCCGCCGGAACATTTACAGGAGCGCGCGCTCATTCGAGGGTCTCCTCAACGGTGCGGCCGCTGAGAACCGAGCGAGGTCGCTCGGCGACGATGTCCGAGCCGGGCTGCGCGTACTCGTCGCGGCGCTTGATCAGCAGCCATTGCGCCTTGGCACCCGGCCGGGTGCGCTGCAGCGCGAAGCCGCCGCGCAGCTTCTCCCCGTGGAGTACGAAGACGGCGTGGCCGCGAGTGAGCGCCGCCGGCCACGCGACCCGCCCGCCCTGCTCATAGGTTCCGCGATCCCAGACGATCGCGCCACCTGCTCCGAGCGGTCCCTCGAACGTGTTGTGCGCCGTGGTGTGGTCGGCGACCTCGACGGCAAGGCGCTTGACCGCGGGGTCCAGCGAGGGTCCCTTGGGGAGCGCCCATGAGCGCATGACTCCCCCGACTTCCAGGCGCAGGTCGAAATGGCGCGCTCTTGCCGAGTGCTCCTGGACCACAAAGACCCCGGCGCTGATACCACGGATCGCGAACTGCTCGTGGCCCTCGACCGCGACCCTGTCGACCGCGACCCCGGAGACTCGTGCCAGCGGCGGGCCGCCACGCAGGAAGGCCACGAACTCCTCTACTGCTTGCTCGAACCCCTCGGCGTGAACCGCCACAGTGCCGTCCTCCCCATTGCGCACCCAGCCCATCACCCCGAGCTCACACGCGCGGCCGACCGCTGCATCGCGAAACCCGACGCCCTGCACCTCGCCGCGCACGACGGCGCGGATCGCCGCGGCTGCGGTCCCGTCACCCTCGCGTGAGATCGCCTCCATGCTGGCGGATGGTGCCAGTTGTCCAGCACCGGCACCAGACTCGTTGCTATGCGGCCACGACACCGGGGTCCTGGCACAGGATCATCGACGCTGGCTTTCGGGCGTACAGCGTTTGTCTGGACCCGCGCACGCGAGTGCACGCCTCACCCGCGAGGACGTGCTCGACGGGCGGAAGTCGCGCAAGACGACCTTCGGGCTTCCGGTCGTCCGTCTGCTCACGCTCCTACGCGTAGACAGCTGGGTCTCGCGTCACAAACTGTCGACCTTCACGATGTATTGGTTGTGGGCGTCGATAATGACCGTGCTGATGAGGCGCTTCTAGTTGCGGGCAGGAGCGACGCGGAGGCATTTGGGCTGTTCTACGAGCGGCGCGTGGATGTCGTGCTCGCCTTTTTCTTGCGGCGCACGGGCGACCGTGAACTCGCGGCTGACCTGACCGCAGAGACGTTCGCCGCGGCGCTGTCCGCCCTGCCGCGTTATAGCCCGCGGGGGAACTCGGCGCTCGCGTGGCTGTTCACGATCGCGCACCACAAGATGGTGGACTCGATTCGGAGCGGGCAGGTGGACGACCGGGCACGCAGGCGCCTGAGTCTCGAGCCGCTCGTGTTCAGCGACGAGGACATCGAGCGCGTGGAGGAGCGGGCGGCGGCGGCGGACGGTTGCGCTGCGCTGCTTGAGCTGGAGCGGCTGTCCGCTGAGCAGCGCGGCGCGATCGAAGGACGGGTACTCCAGGAAACCGAATACGACGAGCTGGCCCGGCGTTTGAGGTGCTCGGAGTCGGTGGTCCGCAAGCGCGTGAGCCGCGGGCTCGCTGAGCTTCGCACGAGAATGAAGGAGGCCTGAGATGGACGCGATGGACAGGTTCGGGAAGGAGCTGGTGCTGGCCGGGCGGCGCCGGCACGCCTGGCGGCGGCCACTGCCGGCGCTCTTCGGCACACGCTTCGCGCGTACATCACCGCGACGCGCATCCGCGCATGTGCGCGTCGCACTCGTTGCGCTCGCGCTGGTGCTCGCTACCGCCGCGATCACGCTCGCGACGACCGGAGTGATCCTCACGGGTTCGCCGGTCGGCACGGCGCGTGCTCCGATCGCCACCGTCGGCGAGGGCATACCGGTGGCGGCCGGCGCGCAGCTGCTACCCCTGCGAGCGCCAGACCCGGCGGGCGGCCTGCCGTGGGGGATGCGGATCATCCACACCACGCGCGGCCTCATCTGCGTGCAGATCGGCCGCGTCTATGACGGACAGCTCGGACAGCTCGGCGTCGACGGCGCGTTTCACAACGACGGGCGCTTCCACCCGTTGCCCGCAGACGCGCTCCCGGACGTCCTCGCGAACGCAGCCGGATGGATGGCCGGAAACTGCTCGAGTCCGGGAGAAATCTACGCGGGCGACAGCGTGGGGCTCCAGGTCAGCGCGGCCACCAGCCCCCACCAGGGCGCGGGGGTGCCCGCAGACCGCCGCGAGATCTCCTTCGGGCTGCTCGGAGTGCACGCGGTGAGCATCACCTACCGCGAAGGCTCGCAGACGCGCACCCAGCCAGTGCTCCCGGGGGGGTTGGGCGCGTATCTGATCGTGCAGCGCTACACCAGCGGCAGGCCACTGGGCAGCGTCAGCGAGACCGACGGCAGAGACGAACCTGGCAACTACAGCGGGCCGGCCAGCCCGAACGGAGCGCTGACCGCGATCACCTATGACTACGCGGGACGGACGTGCGTCGACCGGGGTAATCTGCGCTTGGCGTCATGCGGACTCTCGGAAGTGCCGCCACCGCGCCCTGCTGCGCTGCCCATCGTGCACCAGCTGCTGCGCGCACACCTGGACATCCACAACCACGTGATCACGAGCGCGCAGATCAGCTTTCACGCGCCTTACCCCGTAACGAATGCCGACGAGGGATACTCGGTGACGGCGCCGGTCTGCCGCCGCGGCCTCGCAGGGGATAGCTCTCGCGCCGACGTCGCGCGCGGTGCGCTCGTGACCATACCCGTCGGGGGTGCTCTCTCCGAGGCATGCGGCCGGACGGTGACGTTCAAGGTCGAATACGTCAGCTTCGCGGGCGGCCTGCCACAACCCACGCCTCTCGGCAGCATCACGATCCACGAGCCGCCCGGTACGCACCCCGCACCACTACCGAGGCGCGTTGTCGAACTTGAGAGACGGTCCAACCCGACACACAGCCTGCACGCGACGATTCACCTCACGCTCCTGCCCCAGCTCCGCGCGGCGTGCAACGCTGCGTACCTGCTCTACCCGTGCTACAAGGGCGAGGTCGGGTTCACGGCTCCCTACTCCGTCACCTCTGCGTCCGCCAACTATTCCATCAGCGGGTTCGCCGCATGCAACACCGGTGGACGCCCCGAAACCAGCTGGGACCTACGACGCAACGTCAGGGCGCACGAAACAATCACAACCACCTCGCTGGGGCTCTTCGTGCTCACGCCCTCCTGCGTATCGCGCGAGGGGTTCGAAGTTACTTACCTGAACCAGCAGGGCTCCTCGGCCAGCACACCCCACGAATCGGTCATCGTCGGCACCGTAACGCTGAGCAAGGCAACACCACCCAACGGGCAGAACCCGGAGCCGCCCACGAGATGACGGCGACGACGCCGTGTTGCCTCTCGATCGGTGACGGGCTCCCGGGGCAGCGGCCCGCACGGAGCGGCCCGCACGGCTTATCCTCGTGAGTACCACGCATGTCATTACCCCGGCGTCGTTTTGCCTTCTTCTTCGCCCTGGCAGGTTTCGATGGCTTCGGCCGCGAGGGGACCGAGCTTTTCGGTGAGGATCGTCCTGCCGCCCGGGCCGCGAACGAGCAGTTCGCCCGGGACTGTGCGTGAGAGCGTGTAGACGAGCACTCCGCCGGCGTGCAGGCTCTTGGGGATCGCGGCGCGCCGCAGCCTGTCGAGTTTCCCCGATGCGCGTGCGTAGACGGTGTCGCCGGCGGCCTTGAGTAGCCCGTAGAGGATCATGTACGGGTGTGGTCGGCAGCCCGTCCAGAGATGCCAGGCGAACAGGTCTGGGTTCTTCCCGCGGGGGCTTTCACCACCCCCGCCGAGTTCGGTTTCGATGCTCAGTTCGAAGTAGTCGTGCCCGAGGAAGCTGTAGTGCTGGCCGATGATCGAGAACGCCGGCCCGCCGGGAACCCGGCTGTGGACGATCTTGCGTAGTCCGCCGGGCAGGAATTTGAGCGTCGGCTTGGTGCAGTGTGGGACGCGGGGCAGCTTGAAGGTCCGCAGCGCGCGGCCGTGCCCGTCGAGCTCGGTGAGCGAGACGGGGATCGGCAAGGGGCCGCGCACGACCTGGTAGTACACGCCGTCGGCGGGCCCTCCGTGGCCTTGGTGGACGATCGTCACGGGCGAGGTGATCTGGCGGCCGTCGCTCAGGCGCAGACGGACGCGGAGCGCGCTCGGCAGCGTCTGCGTTTGGACCACCAGCAGCCCTTCCTGGCAGTTGACGCTCGGCGGGGACGGCGGGCTGGACCTGTCCAGGCATTCGTTGATGCCGCCGCCGGGGCCCTCGATCGCGATCGGCAGCTTGCATCCCGATCTCCTCGCACCACCCGACGGTTCGGCCGGCTCAAGGGTTACGACGTACTTCCCACCTGACGCCGTCCTGCCCTTGCCGATCACCACCGAGCCCGCAGGCGCTTCTCCGCCGGACGGCCCCCGACTGGGTGTCAGTCCCACCGCGCGCTGGAGCCGTTCGTAGACGACCCGCAGCGGCTTCTCCGCGTCGGCTATCTGCCTCCGCAGCTCGACTGTCTGCTTGAGGATCGCCTTCTCTTCGGTGCCCTCGTAGGGGGCGAGCAGCTGAGCGATCGACTGCCGGGGGGTTCCGGGCGTGACCGGGGCTTCCCGCTGGTGCACGAATTCCTTCGTGCTGGCCGAGAGCGTCTTGTAGCCGCTGGACACCCACGCCTTGATATCCGCGCACGCAGCTGGTGGGTTCCGTTCGAGCTGTTCCCGCTGCTCCTCGAATTCGCTGATGTTCAGGTGCACCCGCTGTGTCGGCGTGGCACTGCTCCAGTTCAGCGACATCACCGTGCTCACCAGCGCGAGCGCCGCCTGATGATCGGGGGCTGCAATCCCGGCGACTCCAGCGTGAAGCTCAGCTCTCCTTCGAGGTCGCTCAGCTGTTCTGTCTCGCGCTTGAATTCCCCGATGCCCTTCGCGCTCGACGGCGATCGCGATTCCGGCGGCGCCCCCGCCAGGACACCCGTGCATTCACCGCCGATCTTGTCCGCGAAGGCTTCCGTCGCCGCCATGGACGCCGGGAGGCTGGCCGCCACGGCCTGATACCACGCATATCCGGCCTGCAGATACGCCCGGGTGGCCGCGGTGTCCGCCGCCGATGATGCAGGCGCGCTCGACGGCAGGCCAAGGCACACCGTGAGAGCGATGGCGAGCACTGCCCATCGTCTGATCAGCTGCCCATGCGAGCTGGGGTTGACCGCGGCTGGAACGATCCAAGTTAAGTTCATGTGGCTCGAAAGGCCGCACTTGAGGCCGTCGGCGCTGCGGAGTCCGCGACACCCGAACACAGCAAGCCACGACGCCACATCTCGCGGTCGCAGCGCACACCGTAGCTGAACATCACCAACTGGCCCAACCTTGTCTCGCACCGAGCCTGTGCCGCGCGCTGCACCTTCCCAGATATCTGCCTGGAGGATCGCGAAAGCACAAACCACAGCTTCGCGCGCTTCTGCCTGGGATGACAAGCAACTGCCAGGCAACGCCTGCGTATAGAAGCCGGTCAGCGGAGCATGATCGACGCGCGGCTGATCCGCTGCCGCGTGCCGTCGTGCACAAGCGTGAGCGTGTACCGCCCGGCGGCCAACGCCTGTTGCGGCGAGAGTGCCAGCGTGATGCTTCGACGCCCAGTGGTCGCGCTGCCGTCGCGTAGACCACCCCGGCGCGCGAGAATCCCGTCCCATCCGAACGCGCCATGCTTGACAAACAGCGTGGGTGCGCCGGCAGCAAAGACCATCGCAACGCATAAGTCGAAATAGCCCATCCATCTCGGGAACAGTGGCGACTCGCTGCGGTTCATCGGGACGGCGAGTCCAATCGCCATGCTCTGGAGGGTCGCCGGTGAGAATGGCCCCAGCAGAATGATCGCCGCCACCGCCCCGATGGCCGCCGCAATCACCATCCTCGGCTTCCTCGCCGTGGCCGCCTGGGTCGCCTGGCGCTTCGGCCCAACCTTCGCCCGCGTGAGCGGCTGGGGATCTCTGTGGGTCGCCTGGGCGTGTGGCAGCCAGGGCGGCTACGGGTACTGCGCGGCCTTCCTCGTCTTCGGGGCGCTGGCCTGGGGCGGGGCACGCTGTGGTAGGCACGCCGCCGCGGCTACTGGCCCTCGGCCGTCTCGGCGAGGCTGTTCGGACACGTGCTCGGCGAGCGCGCGGTGCGTCCTCGCACCGCGCTGCCCGCCGTCGTGATCGTGCCGCGCCGTCGTCGTTGAGCGGCCCTACTGTTCCTAGTTGACAATCCGCCATGCGCCTTCGGTGTAGACGGCCTTGAAGACGGCTTCGCTGTTGCCGTAGACGGCGGTGTTGCCGGTCATTGCGATGCTCGCGCCGGCGACGTAGACGCTGGGCGAGGTGTCGTAGGGGGTATCGGCGAAGAACGGGGTGCCTTCTACCGCGGCGGTGAGCTTGGTGCAGCGCCCGACTGTCCGGCCATAGTCTTCTTCGAGCAGATCAGGGGCGAGCAGTTCGCACTACTCCTTGGCGTTGTGAGTCAGCAGGGCCGAGCGCATCGCTTCTCGGAGTGCTTCCACGCCTTGCGAGGAGGGGTCGTGCAGGGCGGCGGGCAGGGAGGAGGCGGCGCCGCAGCCGGCGAGTGTGATGCCTGCCAGCAGTGCGAGTGCGGCGAGGCGGAGCGATCGAGTACTCATGGCGAATCCTTTCGTCCGTTGACCGTGGCGTGGACTCCCGAGTGGGTTCGCGCACGCCCCTGCGAGCCAGAAGCACGGGTCCTGCGCTGGGGCTTGATCCCGCCGTGGGCGAAGGACTTGAAGGGCGGCGCGAAGCTCATCAACGCGCGCGTGGAGAGCGTCGCGAGCAAGGCGCCGTTTCGCGAGCTGATCCCGCGGGCCGAGCGCCGGGCCCTGCAGGTCGCGGATGGGTACTTCGAGTGGCTGGCGCCCGAGCACCAGCGCCGCGGCGAACCACGCCAGCCGTTCTACTTCCAGGTTGACGATGGTGCGCTGTTCGCGTTCGCGGCGCTGTGGACGCCGGCGAAGATCGCCGGCGAGTGGGTGCACAGCGTGAGCATGCTGACGTGCCCAGCCGCACCGAACCGTGTCGCGGCTGCCGTGCACGACCGGATGCCGGTGATCCTCGCCGACGAGGATGCACGCCGCGCGTGGCTTGACCCGGGCCTCGACACCGAGGATGCCCTGGCGCTCTGCGAGCCACTGCCTGCGAGCCGCCTCAGCGCGCGGCCGGCAAACCCCGCGGTGAACAAGCCAGACCCAGACAGCGAGGGGCCGCAGCTGCTCCAAGCCCCCCCAGACCAGGGCGGTTGATAGGCGTCCGGCTACGCTTGGCGGCGTGGTCGATGCGAACGACTGGCGCCGAAGGGGACAGGATAAGTACCTGCGTGGCGCGCATCTGACCTGGAGGCGCTACCAGGCGATGAGTGCGCAGTGGGAGCACGAACACTGCGAGTTCTGCTGGGCCAAGTTCCTCGACGCGAACTACTCGCCCGCACACAGGGAGTTGCTGGAGTCAGATCCCGAAGTGCTCGCGGGTGGCTACACCGAGGCGCCGGGCGGCACCCAGCCCGCTGGCGAGCACTGGGTCTGCGAGCCTTGCTTCGAGGACTTCCGCGAGGAGTTCGAATGGGAGCTCGTGCCCTCCGACCCGCAGGCGTGGCCCTACGCCCGTCCTGAGCCGCACCCTCGCCCGACACAGGCCGACTTCGACCGCAACGCTGCCGTGAGACGCCCAGGTCAATAGGCCACCCCCGCCGGCTGAGCTGCCCTGGTGTCCTGCCCCAGGAGAGGACGCTCCGCGGCCCTCCCCCAAAGCGTCGAGCGTCGCTCAGACGGTGGTGTGGATTTTCAGCGGGGAGTAGTCGCCGTTGCGCTTGGCAGGCTGGCGCTTGATGCGGATGTCGAGTTCGAGGCCGATCGCGTCGATGAGGTCAATGAGCGTGTCGAGGGTGGGGTTGGCACCCTCGCCGCGCAGGAGCCGTGAGATGGCCTCGGGCTTGCGATTCATGCGTCTGGCGATCTCGGCCTTGGGGAGGTTCTGGCGCTCGCGCACCAGCTCGATGACCTGGAGTATCTCGGCGATGCTCTTGACCTTGGCGAGCTTCTTCTCGAAGCCGGCCTTGAAAGCAGGGTCGGCCAGCTGGCCATCGAGGAACTCATCGAATGCCTGGCCGGCGAGCGGGGTCTTCGTCGTGTGGGTCGCCATCGTCATCTCCTGATCGTCTCCGGGCACCATAACATATAAGTTCATACCACTCAGGTCTTCCGCCGGCTTGCCTGGGTGCCCATTGGCAGCGCGATCCGTCGCGTGGCCAGATAGTCCGCCCGGTATCTCAGGGCTTCGCTGTACACGCTGTCGTCCATGGCGCTGCGCACTCGCTTGGCCCCACCGCAGACGAGCGCGACCACCTTGGCATCGAGCCCGTGCCCAGGAGCCTGGCTGTCCACGACGCAGAACACGCGATACAGCCGACCGTCGTGCGCGTCACGCGCCTCGTGGAAACCCTTCATCTCCCCATGCATGGCGTGCCACATCCCACTTGGCGGGAAACTCGGCGGAGGAGCATCGCGCACCGCGACGAGGATCGCCAGAAGCATCTCCCGCACCGGCCCTGGACAGTCACGCAGGAACTCCCGAACGGGGACCCTGCCGTCTTTGGTCATGTAGAAGGCGAGAGCCCACTCCACAGTCGCGGCGGGATGGCCCGTGCTCGCCCCACGAGGTCTTGCGCGGCGCCTGTCCTTCTTGGATGGGCTCACCTGTCCCACCCTATTCCCAGATGAGGATGCAGTTCCCACCGCCCCTGAGCCTCGACGCGTCCTCGCTGCGCTCGGCCGCGCCCGCCCGAGGCTCAGCGGCTCTGCCGATGACGCCCCCGCCGCGCTGTGCGCCGCCGGCTCTCACCGCCCCAGGCACCACCCGAAGGTTCCAGCGAGTCCGCCGCGCAGCAGGCTCCCCTGCCGCTCCGCGTCGCTGCGCTCCGCTGCGCGGCACACAGTTGCACCAGGGGTGCAGGGGGCCTTTGGCAATTTGGCTAAGTTTGCTAATTTGGGCAAAGAGCAAGGATGCTTTCGATTGGCAAGATCGCCCAGGGGCAGCACCGGTACTACGAGCGCCAGGTCGCGCGCGGCGAGGACGACTACTACTCCGGCCGCGGCGAGGCGCCGGGGGAGTGGACGGGAGCGGGCGCGAAGGCCCTCGGCCTCGCGGGCCGGGTGAGCGCGGAGCAGTTCAACGCCCTGATCGCGGGCCATGACCCGCGCGACCCGGCGACGCGGCTGCGCAGCAGCGAGCAGGACTCGAAGGTCGCGGCGTTCGATTTGACGTTCAGCGCGCCGAAGTCGGTGAGCGTCCTGTTCGCGGTCGCCCCGGAGTGGATCTCGGGCCAGCTCGTGGCGTGCCACGAAGAGGCGGTCAGGGCGGCGCTGGAGTATCTGCAGGACACGGCGGTGAGTGTGCGGCGCGGCAAGGCGGGGGAGCACGTCGAGCGCGCCGGGGGGCTGATCGCGGCGGCGTACCGTCACCGCATGAGCCGCGCGCTCGACCCTCAGCTGCACACGCACGTCGTCGCGGCGAACCTCGCGCAGGGACCGGACGGTCGTTTCACGGCGTTGCACAGCAGCCGGCTCTACCGGGAGGCGAAGACGGCGGGGTACCTCTACCAGGCGCACCTGCGCGCGCTGGTGAGCGAGCGCCTGGGGTTGGAGTGGGGGCCAGGTGCAGGCCTGCGCGGCCGAGCAGGGCCTCGGCACAGACGAGGTGACACAGCTGCTGCAGACCGGCCACGAACGCGCGAGCAACCCGACCGACAGCCGCCCAACGGTGGACGAGCAGACCCTCGGCGAGCACCTCGCCGGCCCCACCGGGTTGACAGAGCGCAGCAACACCTTCGACATGCGCGCGGTGCTGCAGGAGTGCGCGGCCGCCGCGCAGGCAGGAGCGCTGCTCGGCGAGGTCCGCGAAATGGCGAGCCGCTTCACCGCCCGCAACGATGTGCTGGCGACGACGCGCGGGGAGATGACGACCGCGGAGCTGACAGATATTGAGAGGCGGCTAATCGCCGCCGCGATGGGTCGCGCAAGCGAGCACTGCTGCGTCGTGGGAGAACGACTCACCGAGCGCTCGATAACTGCCGCCGACCGCGAGCTAACAACGGAGCAGGCAAAGGCCGTACGCGCCGTAGCGGGCAGCGGTGACGGGGTGAGCGTGATCGAAGCGCTGGCGGGAACCGGCAAGACCTACACCGCGGGCGTGCTGCGCGAGGTGTACGAGGCGGCCGGTACTCACGTAATCGGTGTCGCGCCGACGGGCCGAGCGGCGCGCGAGCTGACCGAGGAGGCAGGGATCCCCGCGCGCACACTCGACCGGCTGCTCACCGAACTGGAGAACTTCGACCAAACCCTGCCACACGGATGCGTCGTGGTGCTCGACGAGGCGGGGATGGCCGCGACACGCGCCAGCGCAAAACTGCTCGACGGGTCCGGCGCAGGCGGTGATGATCGCTCGCGAGAACGAGCTGCGCGACGAGCTCAACCACGCGGCACGCGAGCTGCGCCGAGAACAGGGCGCGCTCGGCGAGGAGCGCGACTACGGACCCGTCCAGCTCGCGGTCGGCGACCGCGTGATCTGCCGCCGCAACGACCGAACGGTGGACGTGGACAACGGGATGCGCGGCACCGTGCGCCACCTCGACCCCGCCCATGTGGTGATCCACACCGACGGCGGCCTGGTGCGCGAGCTGCCCGCCGCCTACGTGCAGGAGCACGTCGAGCACGCCTACTCCCTGACCGGCCACGGGATGCAGGGCGGCACCGTACAGACGGCAATCGTCGTCGCCAGCCCGCGCGATCTGAGCGCGGGCTGGAGCTACACCGCGCTCTCCCGCGCGCGCGGCGAGACACGGCTGCTCGTGTACGAGGAGAACACGGCGCACGAGCGCAGCGAGTTCGCCCCACCCGACCAGACCGAAAAAGCGACCCGCGCCGAACTCCTCGCGCGCACCGAACAACGAATGACCGAACGCGACGACGAAGACCTCGCGGTCGAGCAACTGCCCCAGCACGAACAGGATCCAAAGCCCTCGCCGGACCACACCAACGACGCCCGGCCCCCCGGCGAGCGTATCGCCCAACTGCGCGCCAAGCTCAACGCGCTCCCCACCCGCGCGCTGCGCCGCATAGAGGACCTGACCGCCCGCCTGAGCACACTGACCGCCCAGCGCGAGCAACTGGAAGAGCGCCTGGCGATCCTCCCCGCCCCAACACGACGCAGGGGCCGCGAACACGACCCCAACGCAGTCGAACGCGCACACCTCCAAAGCGCCCTACAAGCCAACGACCGCGAGCTGACAAACACCCTCACCGAGCGCACCCGCCACGAACACAACCTCGGCGCCAACCCAGCCAACACCCGCACCGAACGCGACGACCTACAGCGCGCCCTCGCAAAGCTAACCCGCGAACAGCGCACCCAAGAAGCGCTCACCCACTCCGAGCACGACCGCACCCAAGACCCCGAGCGCGCCACCACCCTCGACCTCGGGCTCTGAGGTCGGGTCTATCATGCCGGATTCCACATCCCCTTGACCGCGAGCGCCAGACATGTCGGACCCAGCGAAAGCGGCTAGCTGACCGCGCGGCACCGTTAGAAAAACTCGACTAAGTCCAAGGTTATCCATTTGACGGCGGTAGCATGTTCTGATAGCCAGTGACGACTGTGGACCCTGAATCCGTCAAAAGTGGGGCGCTAGCGGCAGCTCGTATCGAGCTGGCGCGTGGCCTGCGCTTGCGCAAAGCAGAGCTTCAGGAGGCCGTCTTTGCGCACGTGCGCAGCTCGGTCCCCGACGCCATTGTCGATGGGGACGCGCAGCTCGCTGCGGGGTTGTACGAGACGATCGCGGTATGCCTGGACAGTGGCCTTGTGAGTATCGAGCAGGGAGCGCGATGGTCGGGGACGATATCGCCCGTGGTGGCCGTTCAGGCGCGTCGTGACGCATCCAGCGGCGTGACCTTGACGACGGCGCTGCGGCGGTGTGTTGCGGGCTACACGCTCGCCTTGAATTTCGTGCTCGGCGAGGTGGCCCACCACGACTTTCCAGACGAGCAGAGGTTCGCGCTTCTGCATCAGGCGCAGGAGGCGACAGGCTCGCTCCTTGCCTGCGTACAGGCCGAGATCGCCGAGGCGCACTCCTCGGAGATCAGGCACCGCGCGCGCTCACTCGAGCAGCGCCGCGCGGAGATCGCCCACAGGCTGCTGGCCGGTGAGCCGCTGCACGCCGGTGAGTTCGCCGAGCTGGGATACGACCTTAATGGCTGGCACCTTGGCGTGATCGCGAGCGGCGCACAGGCTGGGAGGGCCGTGCGCGGGCTAGCTGCCGACGTTGGTTGCGAGTTGCTGCAGGTTGCGCATGGCAAGGAGGCGGTGTGGGCGTGGCTGGGCGGGCGGCGCCGGGTCGACTTCGCGGATGTCGAGCGTATCCTCTTGGCCGGGAAGCACGCAAGCGTGTCGCTGGCGGTCGGCGAGCCGGGGCGGGGAATCGACGGATGGCACCAGACGCACCGAGAGGCCGAGGGCGCGCTTCTGGTCGCGCGCTGCTGGCCACGCAGGCTCACGCGGTATCTGGATGTGGCCCCCGAGGCCACGGCCCTCCAGGACGAGTCGCTCGCGAATTTGCTGATCGACAGGTATTTGTCGCCACTGGATGGCATGCGCATCGGTGGCCAAGCGGCCCGCAGAACGTTGTGTGCCCTGCTGGAGAAGGCACACAACGTGTCCTCGGCAGCCTCCGCGCTCGATATCCATCGCAGCACCGTGCATCGCCAGCGCAGCGAAATCGAGCGACGGCTGGGCTGCCAGCTGCACGAGCGCCGAGCCGAGATCGACCTAGCGCTACGCATCGAGGATCTGCGCCAACGCCGCGACGACGGCGCCATGGTCACACCCTCCCGCGCCTGCGCCCCCAGCGCCTGCTGCTGAAGCACCGACTGTGCGACAGGTGTCGCATCTCACGTCAGCCAGACGCGACACATTGGTGTAGAGAACGCTCTGCGGAAAGGGTTGTATGTACCCCAAACCACGACACGGCAATCCGTGTAGGCAGCTTCAAGCCAGGAGGAGCAAGAAAATGAGGAGCCCACGATTCGCAGGACTACGACGATCGACTCTGACCGCTGGTGGCACGCGCGTAGGACTCCTCTGCTGTGCCCTGCTCTTGACTGCAACACTGGCGGGCGCTTTCGCGAAGGTGGCCGCAGCGGTGCCCTACATCTCCAATTATTCCGAAGCGCCAGAAAACGAAGCATGGACCCCCTGTGCGCCTGGAACAACGGAACATGCCGAGTGCGAACTCATCGTCGCACCGAAACCGACGGCTGTGCCGGGACTCGAATATCACGGCAGCGGCGTGTATGGGGGCCTCGACCCCAAAGACCTCCGCGAAGCCTACGGCCTTCCCACGAAAGGAGGATCTGGAAGCACGATCGCAATCGTTGACGGACCCGGCGACCCCGACGCCGAATCAGATCTGGCTGTGTATCGCAAAGAATATGGACTCCCTGAATGCACGCAGGTAAAAGGCTGCTTCAGGCAGGTCAACGAACACGGAGAACCCTACAAACCGATATGGGTGGGAGAAACCGGCGAGATATCCCTCGATCTGGATATGGTGTCCGCCGCCTGCCCAGAATGTCATATCACGCTTATCGAAGCTGCTGGAGAAAAAGAAGGGCAGGGTCTTTTGGAAGCGCAGAAAGCGGCCGTCAAACTGGGAGTTACGGCAGTGAGCAATAGCTGGAACTTTGGTTTCGAGGCGTACAACTCCGCGAACCCTAAATATTGTGAAACCGAAACAAACCCGCACTGCATAACCAAGAAGGTGGAGGAAGAAGATGATCCGTATTTCGACCAGCCAGGGACACCGATCTTTTTCTCGGGCGGCGACTACGGTTATGCGGTCCGCTATCCCGCCGTATCGCAGTATGTCATAGCCGTCGGTGGGACGGCGCTCTACAAAGAACCAAAAAATCCCCGCGGATGGATCGAGAATGTGTGGTCCAATCCGTCGGAAGGAACAGACATCAAGGGACGGGGAACGGGCAGCGGCTGCAGCTTGTACGAGCCCAAGCCGAAATGGCAGACCGACAAAGCCTGCTCGAAGCGGATGGAGACGGACGTAGCGGCGGTCGCCGACTGGAATAACTCTCCAGTATCTATATACGATACCTATGCCGGAGGCTGGAATGTCAACGGTGGTACGAGCGCGTCTTCTCCATTTGTAGCGGGCGTGTGGGGACTTTCCTCGTCCTATGCCCGCAGTCTCGGAGCCGAAGCGTTCTACGCTGGTGCCGCCAGCTTGTTCGATGTCACCGAAGGGAACAACGGCACCTGCACTCCTCCCAGCGAAGACGCGCTGCTCTGCACCGCGGAGATCGGCTATGACGGTCCCACCGGCAACGGCACGCCCGACGGTCCTTTCAGGATCGTCCCCTCAGTGACCAGCGTGACGCCCGAATCGGGGCCCGAAGCCGGGGGCACCTCGGTGACCGTCACCGGCACCCAGCTTAAAGGAGTCAAAGCCGTCAAGTTCGGATCCGTCGAAGCCACGAGCTTCAAAGTGTCCTCAGGCACCTCTGTCAAGGCGACGGCGCCGGCACACGCCGCGGGGACCGTCGACGTGACAGTGACGAGCGCCGAAGGCACGAGCCCGACGACCTCCGCGGACCACTTCACCTACGTCGCCAAGCCGGCAGTGACGAATGTGCAGCCTAACGTGGGTGCGGCGAGCGGTGGGACGACGGTGATGATTACAGGCACAGGATTCACGAGTGCATCGGGCGTCAAATTCGGCCAGAGTAAAGCGACGAGCTACACCGTGCTCTCCGGAACCTGGATCAGCGCGGTGTCCCCGGCAGGGAAAGGCACTGTCGATGTGACAGTGGGCACCCCCGGCGGTACGAGTGCCACGGGCTCCGCGGATCAGTTCGCCTACCGCTCGGGGAAGATACCACTCGGCTGGGGCGATAACTCCGCCGGGGAACTGGGCGACGGGACCACGACCGGCCCGGAAACTTGCGGAGGGGTGGCGTGCAGCAGAATAGCGGTGTCCGCGAGCGGATCGCCGGGCGAAGTGACGGCGGTTGCGGCAGGCACCAACCACAGCCTTGCGCTCCAGAGCATCGGCACCGTCCTGGCGTGGGGAGAAAACTACGAGGGCGAGCTCGGCAACGGGACCACCACCAGCAGCAGCTCGCCCGTCAAAGTGAGCAGCCTCTCTAAAGTCAGCGCCGTGGCGGCCGGCAACGAATTCAGCCTCGCGCAGCTGAAAGGCGGCACGGTCGAGGCATGGGGCTACAACGGCTACGGGCAGCTCGGCAACGGGACCACCACCAGCAGCAGCTCGTCCGTCAAAGTGAGTAGCCTCTCCGAAGTCGTGGCTATAGTCGCCGGGGAAACCCACAGCCTCGCGCTGCTGAAGAACGGCACCGTGGAGGCCTGGGGCGCGAACGCCGCGGGCGAGCTCGGCGACGGGAGCACGACAAGCAGCGACGTCCCCGCCAAAGTGAGCGGGATCACCGAAGCCGTGGCGATCGCCGCGGGCGGCGAATTCAGCCTCGCGCTGCTGAAGAACGGCACCGTCGAAGCCTGGGGCTACAACGGCGCCGGGCAGCTCGGCGACGGGAATACGACCAGCAGCGACGTGCCGGTCGCGGTGAGCAGCCTCTCCGAAGTCGTATCCATCGCGGCGGGCGGCGCGCACAGCCTCGCGCTGCTCAAGACCGGCGCGGTGAAGTCGTGGGGCGCTAACCAGTCCGGCCAGCTCGGCGATGGCAGCTGCTGCAGCATGAGTGACGTGCCCGTCAAAGTGAGCAACATCACCGAAGCGACCGCAATCGCCGCGGGCTTTCACAGTCTGGCGCTGCTGCGCAACGGCACCGTTAAGGACTGGGGCAGGAACTCCGACGGCCAGCTCGGGGACGGCACAAGCGCTGGTCCAGAAACCTGCGAACCCGTCGAAGAAGCGGCGAGAGCATGCAGCAAGATCCCAGTCACCGTCACCACAGGCTTCTCAGAAGGCGACAACCTCACCGAAGCCGTCGGCATAAACGGCGGCGTCAACTACGCTCTCGCCACAGGTCCATGAGACGCCTGACGGCGGCTTCCCTGGCCTTGCTGTGCGCGTGCATGGGCCTGACGGCGTGTGGCGGCGCCTCGGGCACGGGCCATGTGGCCAGTCAGCCAGACCCCCTCGCCGGCACGGGCTTCTTTGCTACGGCCCACGCCCAGGGCGCCGTCACCGAACGGGCCGCCGATTTTAGCCCTCCCACGGGCGAAGGAACCGACGACAACGCGCCGCATAGACTCCGCCAGTCTCACAAGGCCGCTGAACACGCACAGCGCACAGCGCGCGGCGCTCGCGGCCTGCTTGCCAAGAAGCGGGATGGCCCAGTGGGTCTCCGAGGAGCCAGCGGACCGGCGGCTAGGGGCATCCGTGAATAGCTGCCTTTACGTCGCACTCGATAAGCCGCTGAGGGCTATATGGCCAAAATCGGAAACATTCTGCCTGTCGCGGCAACTACTGGATATGATCCAGCTATGACTCCACGGATCCTTCCATCCAGGCTGCTTCGCACCATCGGCTTCGTTCTGTCGGCGCTGGTGTTCCCGGTGATCTTCGGCGCCTTGGGAGTTGACCAGACTCAGGGCGCGACACCCACCGAAGCGGGGCCGAGCGAAGTTCAGACCGAGCCGGCCGAAGCGACTGCCAACGGGTTCAAGCTGCGGGGCAGGTTGAATCCGGAGGGCTCGTTGACGACCTACTACTTCAGGTACAAGGACGCCGGATTTGAATGCGAAGATGAGTTTGGCTGCGGTCCGACGACCCGTGTCGGGGGGCCGCTCACCGGCGACACCCAGCAGGAAGTGTTGCCCATCGAAGTGGCCGGTCTGGAACCAGGGCAGACCTACCGCTACTGGCTGATCGCCAGCAACGCCAACGGCATGACGCGCGGACGAGAACTCACCTTCACGACACCGGCCGGAGCGCCGCCTGCCGAAGTTCAGACCGAGCCGGCCGAAGCGACTGCCAACGGGTTCAAGCTGCGGGGCAGGTTGAATCCGGAGGGCTCGTTGACGACCTACTACTTCAGGTACAAGGACGCCGGATTTGAATGCGAAGATGAGTTTGGCTGCGGTCCGACGACCCGTGTCGGGGGGCCGCTCACCGGCGACACCCAGCAGGAAGTGTTGCCCATCGAAGTGGCCGGTCTGGAACCAGGGCAGACCTACCGCTACTGGCTGATCGCCAGCAACGCCAACGGCATGACGCGCGGAGGGGAACTTACCTTCGTGACAGGGACATCGTCCTCAACTGAGACGCTGCAAGCCCCTCTGGGCACCCTGAGCATCGTGGCGCCGCCCACGACGAGCGACCAGTCGGGCGGATCCTCTCAGTCCGGTGTGACGTCCAAACTCCCAGTCCTGAAAACCCATAAGCTCCCGAAGGCGCTGGGGGCCTGTAGGAAGAAGCCGACGAGCGAGCGAGCGGCGTGTGAGAAGCAGGCCCGCAAGAGGTACGGCACGGTAGCCCGCAAAGCCAGTCGGCGATCGAAGGCACGGGCATAGCGCCAGCGGGCAACCATCGCGCGAACCATCCACGCAGCCGCGCGCCGGACCGCTCTAACTCCCCGGCCACCAACCCCAAACCACCCACCGTCTGTCGACACGCACCACCTGAATAAGCGTCATGTGCGGTGAGGGCGGCAACCCTGAATAGGCCTCGATGCCGGTCGTCTGCTCCTGCGTGATGATGACCCAACGCCCTCGCGCAACCCCCTGCCCGGGTGCGATGGCAAGCACAGCCCGGTGTTCTGCACCCCGTGCGCGACCACTTCGCCAGCGCCCCCCAGCGCGGCGGCGGTCTGCAGCGCGGCGAGCTGATGCTCGTGTGCGACGAGGGTGGCAGCGTGCCAGTTGGTGTACGCGAGCGCGTAACGGCACGAAGCAGACCTAAGATCCCGCCGGACAGCTCAAGTCCACAGCGGACGGATCCGTTGGCGTCAACTACACCTACGACGCCAAGGGCGAGCGCACGAGCGCCGCGTCGAACACGGCGAACATCGCGTCCGGCTACGGCTACAACCAGTCCGGGGCGCTGGCCTCGATCGAACGGACGCCCGCGACAGGGCCTTTTGGCGCCCCCGATCCGGGTGAGGGTGTAGAGTGGGAGAGCGAACCAACCAGAAATGGCAAGGGTTTTGTTATTCGCCAGCCAGGGACGACTGGTGACGCCAATACTATTCGTATAATGGATCCAACAGAGGACTACCCAGAAGGGTACTTGCGCTACTACAATGAGCACGGACAGCCCATCGACCCATTAACTGGAAAGCCTGGGCCAGATCCAACCACACATGTTCCCGGTGGATACCGCGGTGTACTCAAGGACTTCCCAAAATGGTTCTTGAGAGAATAATGCGACTAGAGGAAAAAACAGACGGTTATCAAGTGGCTTTTGGGGATGCCCAAGTCACTCAGGTGCTGCTGGATTATCGTCTAGGTATCACGATTCTGGATGATGATAATGACTGGCTTAAGATAGTGATTGCAGGTACGTTTTCTACACGTGACGGAGGACCAGATGTACCCACCACAGTAATCCATCCTGAGAAGGCGGCCCCAGATCTGGGCGCCTTGGCTGTTGCTTTACGTTTCCAACGACTCAGTAAGTGCCACGTCGTAAGAGATGGAACATTGACCCTTGGATTCGAGTCCGGATTGACGATTACCGTTCCACCAGATGCACATTACGAGGCATGGGATTTGGAACACAAGCAATTCAAGATCGTTGCGATGCCGGGAGGTGAGTTGGCGGTCTGGGATAGGACCGGAGAAGAGGAGCCGCAGGGGACGTGAACGCCGGCTAGTTTTGCGGCGCCCACTCATCAACAACCCACCCACCTCCGAGCCGCACGACCCGAGCAAGCGTCACGTGTGGCGAGGAGGGCAGACCCGCGTAGGCTCCGGTGCCAGTCGTCTGCTCCTGCGTTCCCGATGCTCGATAGTCTTACATAGCATGAGACGATTCGTTCCGACGCTTTCCGCGCTGATCCTGCTCCTTGCCGCCAGTTCCGCTGACGCGGCCCGCAGCAGTCATAGGGCTCCGTCGACATGCCGCCTGCCTGCCCACGCGCGCATGTTGGTCGCCGATCCACAGGCGCAGGTATACGAAAAGCTCGAAACCGAAACCCAGGAAAAGGGAATCTACGGGTGCGTCTATGGGAGTAGGCGCACGTTCTTTCTCGGCGAACCGGCGCCTTCGGTGGGAACGCCGAGCGGCATAGAGGGGATCACCTTGGAGACGCTCGCCGGCTCGGTGGTGGCGTATGAATATGCCTCAGCCGGCCCAGGGCGGGGCGGCCTCGGATCGGGCACGGGATACGCCGAATGGTTCATCGTGGTTCGTGACCTCCGCAACGGCCGAGTGCTGCACAAGATACCCACGGGCAACTCTGCTTCATCTACACATGTCGGAAGCGGCCCGGCGATGGCGATCGTGGCCAAGAGTGACGGAGCCGTCGCATGGATTGCGGAAAACGACAGTCTCTCGACTAGAGAAGCCAAGGACTATGAAGTCCACGCACTCGATAGATCGGGAAGCAGAGTACTGGCGTCAGGCTCCGGCATCGAACCACTTTCGCTTGGGGTAGTGGGCAGCACGTTGTACTGGATGCAAAGCGGCAAGCCGGCGTCAGCGACTCTGAACTAGGAATAGGGTTCGTTTGCTGGTGCGTAGATGGCGGTTGCGGGGTGCGCCATTAGTGGTGGTGGCGGCGATCGGCTTGACTGGCTGCGGTAAGAGCGCCCCCGTATCGACAACAGCCGACCAGGCGTCTCATGGCACACACATCGCCTCGGCCTACCGGGTCGGCCAATACTGCGTCCCAGGCAAGGAAGTGAAGTATCAGACTGTAGGGTTAACCTGTACGCATCATCATCTGGCGAGACGCTGAGCGCTGGGTATTTGCCTTAACTCCTCGGCCACCAGCCCCAAACAACCCACCCGCCACCAGCCGGCACAACGCGCGCAAGAGTTACGTGCGGCGAGGGTGGCAGCCCGGCGTAGGCTCCGGTCCCGGTCGTCTGCTCCTGCGTGACGACGACCCACTGTCCTTGCGCGGACCCCTGGCCGGGAGCAATGCTCAGCACAGCCCCCGTGTTCTCCACCTGGTGCGCGACAAGCTCACCGGCGCCACCCAGCGCGGCGGCGGTCTGCAACGCGGCGAGCCGGGCGGGACCGACGGCCAGTGCGGCGAGCTGGCGCTCGTGCGCGACGAGCGTACCGGCATGCCAGTTGGTGTACGCGAGCGCATAGCGCCGCAACGCGGCTTCAGGAGAGGAGGCAGCAGCGCCGGCGGCCACCGCACACACAAGGCATACCCGAAGTGCGCGCTACCCTCGCACACCCGTATGCTAGCCGCCGATCCCCAGGCACAGGTATACGAGAAGCTCGAAACCGAAACCCAGGAAAAGGGCATCTACGGATGCGTCTATGGGAGTAGGCGGACGTTCTTTCTCGGCGAACCGGCGCCTTCGGTGGGAACGCCGAGCGGCATAGAGGGGATCACCTTGGAGACGCTCGCCGGCTCGGTGGTGGCGTATGAATATGCCTCAGCCGGCCCAGGGCGGGGCGGCCTCGGATCGGGCACGGGAAAGCCTGGATCACAGGTGACCTCACACGTGCCCGGTGGCTACCGTGGGGTCCTCAAGGGTTTCCCCAAATGGTTCTTGAGGGGATAATGCACTTAGAAGAAAAGGCAGGCGGCTATCAAGTAGCCTATAATGATGCGCAGGTCACACAGGTTACCTTGGATCATCGTCTAAGTATAAATATCCTCGAGAGCGAGGACGACTGGCTTAGGATCACGATTGAGAGCGCATTCTCGGCACAGATCAAGCCGGATGCGCCAGCAACCACGATTCATCCTGAGAATGTAACCGCCCATCTGGGTGAGCTGGCTGTCGCCCTACGCTTTCAACAACTCAGTAAGTGTCATGTGGCGAGCGACGGAACACTGACAGTCGAATTTAGATCTGGGTTGACGATCAATGTTCCACCGGATGCTCATTATGAGGCATGGGATTTGGAACACAAGCAATTCAAGATCGTTGCGATGCCGGGCGGCGAGTTAGCTGTCTGGGATAGGACCAAAGGGAGAAAAGCCGCAGGCGACTTGAGTGTCGACTAATCTTGCGGCGCCCACTCATCAACAACCCACCCACCGCCAGCCGGCACAACGCGTGCAAGCGTGACATGCAGCGACGAGGGCAGACCCGCATACGCCCCGGTCCCAGTCGTCTGCTCCAGCGTGACAACAACCCACCGCCCAAGCGCGGCCCCCTGCCCGGGTGCGATGGTCAGCACAGCCCCAGTGTTCTGCACCTGGTGCGCGATCAATTCGCCAGCCCCACTCAGCCCAGCTGCGGTCTGCAGCGCGGCGAGCCGGGCCGGACCCACAGCGAGCATGGCGAGCCGACGCTCGGACGGCCGGATACCTCTACCAGGCGCACCTGCGCGCGCTGGTGAGCGAGCGCCTGGGGCTGGAGTGGGGGCCAGCACGAAACGGCGCCGGCGAGCTGGCGGGCGTCGCGCGCGGCGTGACGGAGTTCTTCTCAAAGCGCCGCGAGGAGATGCTGCGCGCGGCGGCGGCGGGCGGGATCGCTCTGGACAGCAAGAGCGCGGCGGAGCACGCGGCGCTCGCGACGCGTGAGCGCAAAAAGTACGGTGTGGAGACCCATACGTGGCGCGAGGAGGTGCAGGCTTGCGCGGCCGAGCAGGGCCTCGGCAGCGACGAGGTGACACAGCTGCTGCAGACCGGTCACGAACGCGCGAGCAACCCCACCAGCAGCCGTCCAACGGTGGACGAGCAGACCCTCGGCGACCACCTCGCAGGCCCGGGCGGGTTGACGGAGCGCAGCAACACCTTCGACATGCGCGCGGTGCTGCAGGAGTGCGCGGCCGCCGCGCAGGCAGGAGCGCTGCTCGGCGAGGTGCGCGCCATGGCGAGCCGCTTCACCGCCCGCAACGATGTGCTGGCGACGACGCGCGGGGAGATGACGACCGCAGAATTAACAGATATTGAGAGGCGGCTAATCGCCGCCGCGATGGGTCGCGCGAGCGAGCAATGCTGCGTCGTGGGAGAACGACTCACCGAGCGCTCGATCACTGCCGCCGACCGCGAGCTTACAACGGAGCAGGCAAAGGCCGTACGCGCCGTGACGGGCAGCGGCGACGGGGTGAGCGTGATCGAAGCGCTGGCGGGAACCGGCAAGACATACACCGCCGGCGTACTGCGCGAGGTCTACGAGGCGGCCGGCATACAGGTGGTGGGTGTGGCGCCGACGGGCCGAGCGGCACGCGAGCTGACCGAGGAGGCCGGGGTCCCCGCGCGCACACTCGACCGGCTGCTCACCGAACTGGAGAACTTCGACCAAACCCTGCCACAGGGGTGCGTGGTGGTCCTCGACGAGGCCGGGATGGCCGCGACGCGCCCCAGCGCAAAACTGCTGCAAGCAGCGGAGCGGGCAGGCGCGAAGGTGGTGGCGATCGGCGATCCCGGCCAGTTGGCCTCGGTGCAGGCCGGCGGCTGGCTCGGCGCTGTCGGCCGCCGCCTCGGCGCGGTGCGCCTGACAGAGGTGATGCGCCAGCGCGACCCGGCCGAGCGCCGAGCGCTCGCGGCGCTGCACGACCGCCAACCCGCCCCCTACCTGCAGTGGGCCGACCAGGCGGGGCGCATCGAGACTTTCGAGGAGCCCCAGGGCGCACGCGAGCGGGCACTCGCCGAGTGGACAAACGCCGCAGCGGAGGTGGGTCCGGCGCAGGCGGTGATGATCGCTCGCGAGAACGAGCTGCGCGACGAGCTCAACCACGCGGCACGCGAGCTGCGCAAAGAACAGGGCGCCCTGGGCGAGGAGCGCGACTACGGACCCGTCCAGCTCGCGGTCGGCGACCGCGTGATCTGCCGCCGCAACGACCGGACGGTGGACGTGGACAACGGGATGCGCGGCACCGTGCGCCACCTCGACCCCGCCCATGTGGTGATCCACACCGACGGCGGCCTGGTGCGCGAGCTGCCCGCCGCCTACGTGCAGGAGCACGTCGAGCACGCCTACTCCCTGACCGGCCACGGGATGCAGGGCGGAACCGTACAAACGGCGATCGTCGTCGCCAGCCCGCGCGATCTGAGCGCGGGCTGGAGCTACACCGCGCTCTCCCGCGCCCGCGGCAACACACGACTGCTCGTGTACGAGGAGAACACGGCGCACGAGCGCAGCGAGTTCGCCCCACCCGACCAAACAGAGAAGGCGACCCGCGCCGAACTCCTCGCGCGCACCGAACAACGAATGACCGAACGCGACGACGAAGACCTCGCCGTCGAACAACTGCCCCAGCACGAACAGGATCCAAAGTCCTCGTCGGACCACACCAACGCCGCCCGGCCTCCCGGCGAGCGTATCGCCAAACTGCGCGCCCAGCTCGATGCGCTCCCCACCCGCGCACTGCGCCGCGTCGAGGACCTGACCGCCCGCCTGAGCACCCTCACCGCCCAGCGTGAGCAACTGGAAGAGCGCCTGGCGATCCTCCCCGCCCCGACACGACGCAGGGGCCGCGAACACGACCCCAACGCCGTGGAACGCGCCCACTTCCACAGCGCCCTACAAGCCAACGACCGCGAGCTGACAAACACCCTCACCGAGCGCACCCGCCTCGAACACAACCTCGACACCGACCCAACCAAAACCCGCACCGAACGCGACGACCTACAGCGCGCCCTCGCAAAGCTAACCCGCGAACAGCGCACCCAAAAAGCGCTCACCCACGAGGACCGACCGCTCGACCGCACGCAGAACCCCGAGCGCGACGCAGCCCTCGACCTCGGGTTGTAGTCCGCGTCCCGACTACGTTTCTTCGCCGCCAAAGGGCCTGTGCCCGGCCGCGATCGGCAGCCATCGACATTGCCCGAGCATTTGAATTATGCGCAAATTGCGGCAGTTTCCAGTCCTGGTTATTGATACTCGTTTGCCAGCGGGTTAGGGTCAACGCCGTAGTCAGGACAGATCCGATTCTGCCTGAGGGAGTGTGTATCGATGAGAGGGCTGTGGCATGGGGTCAAGCTGCAAGTCGGAGGACTCTGGCGCGCCGGGCTGGCGGTGCTTGTCTTCGTAGCCGGCGTCCTGGTGTGGTCCGCGCTGGCGGGTGGCACCCAGCCCTATGAAACGTATGAGTCGACGGTCGCCGCGGATGGGCCGGTGGCGCAGTACCGCTTCGACGATGCGGTGGGGTCGGGTACGCTCGCGGACTCCGCGGGCTCCTACACGGCGAGCAACAGCGGCATCGTGCTGGGCGGCGAAGGTCCGTTCGGGGGCAGCAAGTCGGGGGCCTTCGGCGGCGAAGCGTTCGCGACGCTGCCGTCCGATCCGTTGGCGGGAGCGAGCGCGTTCACGGCTGAGGGGTGGGTCGATTGGGTGGGCGGGACTTCCTACAAGCAGCCCGTCTTCGACTTCGGGTCAAGCTCGACCAACTACTTGTATCTGACGCCCGCGTCGGCGCTCTCAGGCCACAAGATGCTCTTTGAAATCCACACGGCTGCCGGTGGGGTGGCGCAGGTCACGGCGACGAAGCTCACGGCGAACGCGTGGAAGTATCTGGCAATCACCGAGACGAGTTCGGGCACCCTGACGCTGTACCTGAACGGCGAACAGGTAGGGCAGACTACGGGGGCGACAATCTCCCCAGCCTCGCTTGGGAGCGCCCCAGAGGATTATCTCGGTAAGCCGCTGGCGTCCGGTGAACCGCTGTTCGACGGGACCCTGAGCAACGTCGCGTTCTACACCGAGGCGCTTACCGCGGGCCAGATCTTGGCGCACTACAACGCGGCGGAGTTCCCCGTCAACACAGTGGCCCCCACGATCACGGGGACCCCGAAGGACGGCGACACGCTGACCGCACACACGGGGACTTGGTCGGGGCTTACGCCGATCACGTTCTCCTACCAGTGGACACGCTGCAACACCGGGGGCGGGGAATGCGTGGATATCCCCGCGGCCAGCGAAACGAAGTACGTCCTTGGCCACGAAGACGTCGGGCGCACACTGCGCGTCGTGGTGGGCGCGAGCGACAGCGCGGGCAACGCCAATGCGACATCGGCACAGACGGGGGTCGTCGCGGCGATCAAGCCGTCGAACACCGCGCTCCCGGTGGTGTCGGGGATCACCAAGATCGGGCAGCTCCTCACGGCCAGCACCGGTAGCTGGTCGGGCTCCCCCGTGACCTCCTACGCCTACCAGTGGCAGACGTGCAACAACCTCGGGGCGAGGTGCGCGAACATCACCGGGGCGACCAGCTCGACCTACCGGCTGATCCCCTACGACATCGCCGACACGATCCGCGTGATCGTGACCGCCACCAACTCCGGCGGTAGCGCGAGCGCCACCAGCGAACTGACTGGTCTCGTCGCGTTCGGCGAACCCGTCAATGTGACCCCGCCCTCGGTCTCGGGAACCGCGAGGGACGGGCAGACCCTCACGGCCACCAGCGGCTCGTGGGCGGGCACCGAACCGATCAGCTACGCCTACCAATGGCAGACCTGCAACAGCAGCGGGGAAAGCTGCACGAACATCTCCGGCGCGACGAGCACCACCTACCTGCTCAGCCCGAGCAACGTCGGAAGCACCATACGGGTCCTCGTGACCGCGAACAACGCGATCGGCCACACCAGCGAACCATCCCCCGCCACGGCAGTCGTCGCGGCGATCCCCCCATCGAACACCACGCCACCGAGCATCACGGGCACAACCGTCGACGGGCAGACACTGACAGCGAGCACGGGCGCGTGGAGCGGCACACCACCCCTCTCCTACGCCTACCAGTGGGAGCGCTGCAACAGCAGCGGCGAAAGCTGCGCCAGCATCTCCGGCGCGACGGGCTCGACGTACACCCTCACGGACGCAGACGTCGGCGACACGCTGCGCGTTACGGTCACGGCAAGCAACTCAGGCGGGTCCGCGTCGGCGACCTCAGCCGCGAGCGGTGTGGTCCTGCGCGCCCCGTCGAGCACCGCTGCGCCAGTCGTCTCCGGGACCGCGCAGCAGGGCCAGACGCTGACCGCGAGCACCGGCACGTGGGTCGGCACGGAACCGATCACCTACGTCTACCAGTGGGAAAGCTGCAACAGCCTCGGCGAAGGCTGCCTGGATGTGTCGGGCGCCACCGCCTCCACGTACACCCTCGCCGCGGGCGACGTCGGCAACACACTGCGTGTCACGGTCACCGCCTCAAACACGGCAGGGTCTGCGTCGGCGACGTCCTCCGCGAGTGCTGCGGTCTCCGCGAACTCGACGTGTACCGACACGTGGACCGGCGCCAGCACGGGGAGTTGGCAGACCGCCTCGAACTGGTCGACGGGCAGCGTGCCGGTCTACAGCGACGTTGCGTGTGTCGGTGCGGGGGTGACGGTGCGTGTGACGGAAGGCGCGAACCAGGTCGGGGTCTTGGTGGATGCTGGGAGTCTCGATCTGTTGGGTGGATCGCTCGAACTCGCGAGCGGCGCGACTCCGTCACGAGTGGGGTACCTCGAACTCTCGAACGGGATCTTGGCGGGCTTTGGGACGTTGGAAGTGACGGGCGGGCTGCTGTGGGGCCCGAATGGCCAGATGACTGGCTCGGGCGCGACGGTGCTCAAGACCGGGGCATCGGGCGAAATCTCCGCTGCCTCAGAATCGCCGTCTCCTGGCTCGGGGTGCGAGCCGATGGGATTGATCGAGCGGCCATTCGTCAACGAAGGGACGCTGACGTTCGTCTCAGGCACCCTGTTGGTCTCCGAAGGCGCCAAGTTCACGAACAGCGGGACGTTCCTCGACAACTCCCAATCGTCTTGCTTCAGCGCGCAGATCAAGAATCAGTCGGGTGTCGGCGCAGCGCCGACACTGCTGAACACCGGCACGATCGCCAAGACGAGCGGTACCGGCACCTCGACCGTCGCGATCCACTTCAGTAACCAGGGGCATGTCGAAGCGCAGAAGGGGACGTTGAACTTCAGCGGCGGCGGAGTCCCCGGAGAAGCTGCGGTCGGCTCGTGGTCGGTGCAGAGCCCCGGGGTGGTCAAGCTGGGCGGCGGGACGTTCCTCATCGGCGAAGAAGTCGATCTCTCGGCGGTGCATGTGCAGGGCGCGACGATCGTGCGGGTCGGGCCTCCGTCCTCATCCTCGGCGCCCGTGGTCTCCGGGGAACCGTTCGTCGGGCAGACCCTCACCGCGAGCACCGGCACGTGGGGCGGGGTCACGCCGATCAGCTACGCCTACCAATGGCTGTCCTGTAACGCGAGCGGCGAAGAATGCGCCGAAATCCCTGGGGCAACGAGCGCGAGCTTCGCTCTCGTTGGCGGTGACGCCGGCAGGACTGTGCAGGTTCTCGTGACGGCGACGAACCGCCGTGGCTCGACGAGCGCGAGTTCGCAGCCGACGCCGGTCGTGTTGGCGCCGGTCGCGCCGTCGAACACGGTGGCGCCGGTGATCTCGGGGGAACCTGTGGATGGTCAGACACTCAGCGCGAGCCCGGGCGAATGGGCGGGCACGCCTGAACCCGAACTCTCCTTCCAGTGGGAACAGTGCAACTCAGCGGGGGCCGACTGCTCGGATATTGCTGAAGCGACTGGCTCGACCTTGTTCATCGAACACCGCGAGGTCGGGGGCACGCTGCGTGTCACGGTCCGTGCGACGAGCCTTGCGGGGGCTACTTCGAGCACTTCCGCGGCGAGTGGTGTGGTGGCGCCGCTGGGTCCGGTGAATATCTCACAGCCTGTGATCTCCGGCCCCGTGCAGGTCGGGGAAGCCCTGGCTGTGAGCACGGGCGAATGGCGCGGCACGCCACCGCTGTCTTATGCCTACCAGTGGCAGAGCTGCGATAGCTTGGGCGTGGGCTGCGTGGACATTCGGGGGGCGACCAGCGCGAGCTATGAACCGGGCGAAAGCGAACTCGGGGACACGCTGCAGGTCATTGTCACGGCGACGAACTCGGCGGGCTCATCAATGGGCACCTCGGAAGTCACCTCGGCCATAACCCCGGCTGCGGCGGTGAACACGGTCATACCTGTAGTCTCTGGTGTGGCGCAGGTCGGGCAGACCCTGAGCGCGGACACGGGCTCTTGGGAAAGCACCACACCCGTCAGCTACGCCTACCAATGGCAGGGCTGCAGTCCGATCGGCGAAAACTGCGCGAACATCCCAGGTGCCACCGCTCCCACCTACACGTTGGGTCGCGGCGAAGAGGGCGGCACGCTTCAGATCGTCGTGACGGCGAGCAACGCAGGCGGCGACACAATGTTCACTTCCGAACCCACCGCGGTGGTGGTGGGCAACTCGGGCGAACCGGCCTGCACAGACCTTTGGATAGGCGGGAACGAAGGCGCGTGGCGAGAAGCACAGAACTGGTCGCTGGGCATCGTGCCAGGCGCGACCGATGTTGCGTGCGCGGGCGCGTGGGACACGCTGCAGATCACGACCGGCTCAAACAAGGCGAGCAGCGTTTACGCGGGGAGCCTCGCGATCACGGGAGGGTCGCTCGAACTCGCAGACGCCGCGGAAACATCGAGCGTTGGGGCGCTGACACTACAGGCGGCGACGCTGAAGGGCGCGGGAACCCTCGCTGTCTCAGGGTCGCTGACGTGGAGTGAAAACAGCGAAATGTCCGGTTCAGGCGCGACCGTCCTCAGAGCTGGCGCGACGGGTGCGATCGAAGCGTCCTCATCCTGCCGGCAACTGGCCCTGCTCGCGCGCTCGCTCGTCAATGAAGGCACGCTCACCTTCAGCGCGGGGACCCTGATGATGTCCAACGGCGCGAAGTTCGAAAACAAGGGGACCTTCAGCGACAACTCGGAAGCCGAATGCTACGGGCCGCAGATCGAGGTCCCATCGGGAGCAAGCAGCGCGCCGCAGGGGATAGCGAATACGGGCATCTACCAGAAGACGGCCGGGAGTGGAACGGGAGTGGTGGCCGTGCCGTTCAGCGACGAAGGTCAGGTCATCGCGCGCAGCGGGAAGCTGGAGTTCACCGACGGCGGGCTCTCCCAGGTCGCGGACGGATCGTGGAGCACAGAAGGCGGCGCGTCGATCGTGCTCGGCGGCGGCAGCTTCCTGATCGGTGAAGCGGTCGACCTCTCGGCGGTGAGCGTCGAAGGCGCGACGGTCGCCCGCGCTGGGGTGCTCGCCCCGGCGTCTTCTGCTCTGCCGGTGGTCTCGGGGCAGCCCGTGACGGGGCAGGTGCTCAGCGCGAGCAGCGGCGGGTGGAGCGGCACGCCACCTTTCACGTACACCTACCAGTGGCAGCTCTGCAGCGCGGCGGGCGGGGAATGCGCCGTGATCGAAGGGGCCACGAGCAGTACTTACACCCTCCCCAGCGGCGACGCAGGCCGGACGTTGGACGTGCTCGTGACGGCATCAAACCCCGCGGGGTCGGCGAGCGCGACCTCAGCAGTGACCTCGATGGTCATTGCGCCGGCGGCTCCATCGAACACCTCCCTGCCCACGATCTCCGGTACAGCCCAGGCCGGGCAGACCCTCGTCGCGAGCACCGGCATTTGGAGCGGCGCCGCGCCGCTCAGCTACAGCTACCAGTGGGAAAGGTGCAACGCCGAAGGCACCGACTGCGCCGTGATCGAAGGCGCGACCGGCACCGGCTACGAACTCCGGGAAGGCGACATCGACTCCACGCTGCGCGTCAAGGTCACGGCGACTGACGCCTCAGGGTCAACCACCGCGGTTTCTGTGGCGAGCGCGAAGGTCCAGGCTGAACCCGTGAGCGAGATCAAAGCGCCCACGATCTCTGGCACCCCGAACGTCGAGGATGTGCTATCCGCCGATGCGGGGCAGTGGGCGGGCACCTCACCCGAAATCGGCTACCAGTGGGAAAGCTGCAGCCCCGAAGGCGCCGAATGTCACGCGATCGAAGGAGCGACCGGCTCAGAATATGACCTCGCCGCAGGGGACACCGGGAGCACCCTGCGGGTAAGAGTCGGCGCGAGTAACGCCCGCGACGCGCTCAGCGACGTTTCGCCGGCTACCCCGGTGATCGGTGCGACCGGTGCGCTCGCGAACAGCACGGCGCCGAGCATCACGGGGGAACCCCAGAAAGGCCACGCGCTCACCGCTGAGACGGGCAGCTGGTCGGGCACGGGCACCATCAGCTACGCCTACCAGTGGCAGACCTGCAGCGAGTTCGGCGCTGGCTGTGAAGCGATCACGGGCGCTACCACGGCCACCTACACCCCCGGTACAGCCACGATTGGGCACGCGCTGAGGGTCCTGGTCACCGCGAGCGACGAAACGGGCTCTCGCTCCCGCGTGTCGCCGGCGACGCAGCCGGTCGCGGTCGAACACGCGCCGCTCGACACTGAAGCGCCCGCCGTATCCGGGATCGGCCTCGTCGGACAGACGCTGAGCGCCTCGACGGGGGCATGGTCCGGGGCAGGTCCGATCGTCTACTCCTACCAGTGGGAGCGCTGCAACCAGAGCGAGCAGTGCACGGCGATCGAAGGCGCCACCGCCAGCACCTACACGCTCACCTCGGGCGACGTCGGATCAACGGTCGTGGTCCTCGTGAGCGCCGCGAACACCAGCGCCAGCGCCACCGCAGTGTCCAACCCGACGGCCACGATCGAGCCCGAAGCGATCACCGCGCTCTCGACGCCCTCGATCACCGGTGTCGTCCAGCTCGAAGGGACGCTAACCGCCGACGCGGGCATCTGGAGCGCCAACGGCGCCCTCGCCTACGGCTACCAGTGGGAACGCTGCAACACGACCGGCTCGAGTTGCGCCGCGATCGAAGGCGCCACGGGACCGAGCCATCTCGTCGGCCAGGCCGATCTCGGCGCGACGCTGCGAGTCAAGGTCACGCTCACGAACCCGCTCGGGAACACGACCGCGTACTCGCCGCACACCGTCGTCGTCCCGGGCGGCGAAGCGAGTGTCACAGAAGCGATCCACGCCGCCGAAAGCGTCGATCCGGCGCTGCTCGCGCCCTCCAGCGGCGCGACGGTCGAAGAACAAACCGTCTCCCCGGCGCTCGCCGACGGAGAAGAAGGACTGTCAGCCACCAGCACCCCGACGAGCGCCAGCGTCTCCAAGGAAAACCCCGGCGAATTCGCCGTCAACACCTCCGAGGGCGAAATCAGCCTCACCCCGCAGGAAACCTCCGCGAAGGCCACGGCGACGCCCACGATCGTCAACGGCGCCGCGGCGTTCTTCACGAACACTTGGCCGGCGACCGACACGATCGTGCGCCCCGACCCGCTGGGCGCGACAACGCTGCTGCAGCTGCGCTCAGCCGAAGCACCGACCTCGTTCTCCTGGGCGGTCGGCCTCGGCGCCAACCAGGAACTGCGCCAGCTTTCCAACGGTGCCGTCGCGGTCATCGACACCACCGAAGCCCAACATGAACCGACCGCAGAAGAAGAAGCCAGCGGCGAACCCGAACACGGGCCCGAAGGCGAATCGGAAGTCGGGACCGAAGAAGGCGAAACAGAAGAAAACCAACCGCCCGTCGAAGAGCCCGAAGTCTTCGAAGAAGAATCGCATTTCACCGGCCCGCCGAGCGCGCCGCTCGTCTCGACCGTGCCGGGCGAAGCACCTCCGGGCCAGCTGCAGCCACAGAACACCCAAGCCAGCTACGAAGCCGGCGCCGCGGCCATGAGCACGGCTGAAGCGCAGACCGAACACAACACGCTGATGGTCATCCCCACGCCGGTCGTCAAGGACGCCAGCAGCCACACCGTGCCCGCCTCGCTCAGCACTCACGGCAACATCATCACCCTGACCGTCACGCCGGGCTCCGAAACGACCTACCCGATCCTCGTCGACCCGACGGTGGCGACGACCAGCGACACGAAGTCAAAGGCAAAGGCGCCGAAGTACCGCTACGGCATATCCGACCAGCAACCCGAAAACCTCGACCACTCAGGCATCGCCCCAGAACAGCTCTCAACGTTCGACCCCCGGCTCAGGGCAGAGATGCACATCAACACCGCCCGACTCATCATTCCCTACAACGTGATGACCGCACGCCACACGACAGAGAAGACCGAATGGCAGCGGCTAGTGATGTGGCTACAGGCAGCTGGCAAGGAACACCTCGAACCGTACATAACGCTGGGAACCCCATGTTTCCTCGAACCGCACAAGCCCTGCTCAAAGCCATCGGCCGAAGCGTATCGTCGGGCGGTCACCCCCCTGATTACTGATCTGACCCGAGGCCGCGCCGCCAATGGCCTACCCGCCGGTCTGCCACGGGTCAAGACGTGGGGCGCATGGAACGAGCCCGACCTCGGTACGGACCCACTGAATTCGGACCCTGTCCGCGCAGCAGGATTCTGGGACGACGCAAAGACCGTGCTCTCGCAAACAGGCTGCTCAGAAAGCGTCTGCAAGATGGTGGCGGGCGAATTCGCCGACAATCACCACACTTCCAATGAATACACCTACGAGCTCAGATATCGCAAGGAATACGCGCACGCCATCATTGAACGGCGCGCGCAGCCGCCGACGCGAGCTGGACTGCCGCACATCTGGGGCCTTCACGACTATCACGACGTCGTATACGGAGGGAGTACCGCGGGTGGCGATGATGACACCAGCGGGAACCGTGATGCCGAAGAATTTGTTCACCTTACAGATACCAAAGAGCTTGGGCATCCGTATATTTGGCTAAGTGAGCAAGGTGTCCAGTTGCAGGACGGACGCCATGGCAAGACTCGCCTGAAGGGTCACGAAGCGCTCCAGCGTTCTGCCTCCTTCGACTTCCTCCACCTCCAAAAGGGACTCACTCACATCGAGCGGATCAACTACTACAGCTACAGCCAGCCCCCAGCCAGTCAGATCGCTGCAAATCGACACGCTTTCGACAGTGGCCTCGTAACAAACGAACACATTGCGCGACCGGCGTACTGCGTGCTCGCGTTCGCCAAGCGCAAATGCCCGCCCACGGTCAAGACAGAACTACACACGGTCACCTTGCTCTCCAACACATGCCAGACCCAAGTCAAAACGACACACCTGACCGGCGAAGTAAATCCAAACGGACGGGCAACCACCTACTTCTTCCAATATGGACCAAACCCAGGACTCGGATATTCGACCACCCCGGAAACCCTGGAAGCGAATCGCGGCCCCGTTCAAGTCACTTCCGAAGTCGCGCTACACATCACCGGAGGAGGCCTCGGCTGTGCGCCGTGGTACTACAGGCTGGTAACGACCAACGGCGGCGGCGAAGCCACGAGTAGCAATGGGATCAACTTCCTCGAGACGATCTTCGGATAGACCCTGTGTCTGTGCGATATTTGCGACAACACAAATATACGGGGTCTCGTACAAATGTCCGCTCCTCGCTAACGCAACTCCCTGGAGTGCCGATGGTTCTTGCAGTGATGCGACGACCCCTATTAGCCATATGCGCCGCCGCACTACTGGTGCCCGTGGCTGCAGAACAGGCAGGCGCGCACTCGAGCGGACGAGGAATACCATGCGCGTCTGCGCATCCTGAACCGCTTCTGGCCGACTCCCAGGCGGATGTCTATCTAGCGTCCCGCGGCGGCACGCCGTTCTCTGCGTTCGGCTGCGTCTACGGACATAGGCGCGCTGTTCTACTCGGCCTTGATGTCGAAGGATGTCTGGGGAGTGCTGAGTTTAACTGCGAAGGTGTTGCCCAGATAACGCTTCGCGGCACCACTGTGGCCTACGAAGAAAGCAAAACATCCGGCGATTTCGTGATCGCACGCGATCTCCGTAGTGGTCGTGTCCTACGAAGGGTCCTGGCAGGAGCCCAACCAGGGATTGGCCCTACAACGGCAATAGTCACCAAAAGCAATGGCGCTCTAGCGTGGATCGTGGAAGCTAAAGAAGAAAACGAAACCACAAAGGCGCCGGCACAGTATGAAGTGCGAGCGGCCGACAAAAGCGGGGTCAGGGTCTTGGCCTCGGGTAGCGGGATCGCCCCCAATTCTCTCGCGCTCGCCGGAAATACGGTGTATTGGACACAGGGTGGCAAACCCGCCTCGACCAGTCTCCACTGAAACTTTCGGCAGTGCCCATGGTTCTAGTGGTGATGCGACGACTTCCTTTATCCATATATGCCGCCCTGCTTCTGTTGTCCGCCCTTGTGGGCCAGGCCGTCGCGCGCACGGGCAGTGGTGGGGTGTGTCCTCCTCCGCACGCCGAGCAGCTTCTCTCAGACTCCCAAGCGGACATCTATATAGCGCAAACCGGCGGCAAGTTTGGCCCGATACTGACCTACGGGTGCGTGTACGGTCATAGACGCGCCTATGCGCTCGGTGAAGATAACGAAGGCTGTACTGGGAGTGCGGAGGCAACATGCGGAGGTGTAGATCTATTTACCCTTCGCGGCACTGTGGTGGCATATGAAGAAAGCGAACCCCCAAGTCCCCAAGTTATTGAAGCCGTAAGGTACCATGTGGTAGCACGTGATCTGCGTAATGGACGGATTTTGCGCAAGGCGCTCACAGGTGCCCGAGCGGGGATTGGGCCGGCAACGGCCATAGTCACCACAAGCAGTGGCTCTCTCGCATGGATCGTGGAAGTCGAGGAAGAAAACGAAAATACTGGGGCCCCCGCCGTGTACGAAGTGCGAGCAGCCGACAAAAGCGGTGTCAGGGTCTTAGCCTCGGGCAGTGGAATTGCCCCGACCTCTCTCGCGCTAGCCGGAAGCACGGTGTATTGGACGCAGGGCGGCAAGCCGGCTTCGACGATCCTGCACTAGAAAGCGGTCGGTTCGATCCGTCTGTGCCTGGAGTCGCCCGGCCACTAACTCCCAGGCCACCACCCCCAAACAACCCACCCGCCGCCAGCCGGGATGATCCGCGCAAGCGTCACATGCAGCGAAGAGGGCAGTCCCGCGTAGGCCCCGGTCCCGATGGTCTGCTCCTGCGTGACAACGACCCACCGCCCCCGCGCAGATCCCTGTCCGGGCGCGATGGCCAGCACCGCCCCCGTGTTCTGCACCTGGTGCGCGACAAGCTCACCGGCGCCACCCAGCGCGGCGGCGGTCTGCAACGCGGCGAGCCGGGCGGGACCGACGGCCAGTGCGGCGAGCTGGCGCTCGTGCGCGACGAGCGTGCCGGCCTGCCAGTTGGTGTACGCGAGCGCGTAGCGGCGCAACGCAGCCCGAGGAGAAGGGGCAGCGGCGCCGGCGGCCGGAGCGTCCTCTCCGCCAGCCAAACCCGCAGGGACCGAACCGCCACGCTCGGGGACAGGGTCGCCCACTGGCGCGGGCGCCTGGCCGACAGGCGGCGCCCCGGTGCCAATCGGCCTCCCCAGCGGAGGCGCGCCCGCCGATCGGGAGTCAGTCCCGCAACCACCAGCAGCGAGCAGCGCAGGCAGCAGCAGCAACACGCAGCGCCGTCTCCTCGCAGCGCGTCGCCAGCTCATCGCGCAACCTCGTCTCACAGCCCCGGCGGGTGTCGAACGACATAGGCGGTGTCGTCGCCGAGGTTGGCGAGCGGTTCGGCGCGCCAGCGCGGCCCGGACCCGGCGGGGATCGGCGGCCCGCCGTAGTCGGCGGTATCGAAAGCGATCCCCGCGACGACGATCCAGGCGTGCGCGCTGTTGGCGTAGACGGTGATCCACTGTCCGGGGCCGGATAGCCCGTAGGACTCAAGGCCCGTGGAGTTCAGCGCGCTCGACCCGAGGAGCCCGGCGGCGTAGAGCAAGAACGAGGTGGCGCCCGAGCAGTCATAGGCGGGCCAGAGTGCGGCGAGCGTGCCGTAGTGGACGTCGGGTTCGGGGTAGGGGCGGGTGTGGATCAGGTTGCCGGCGGCGATCGCGCGCTGCACGGTCGCAGGGGCTTGTGCCGGCGCGGTGGCGCTGCCGTCGGCCAGGATACGCGCGGTCTGACCCGGTGTGAGCCCGAGCGTGCCGTCGAGCGACGCGGCCGCGCAGCTCGCGCCGCCACCAGATCCTTCGCCACCGCCCTCGCCTCTCTGCCCGCCTGACCCAACCGGCACGGGTGCGACGCCGCCGAGGAGATTTCCGGCGCCAGAATTGGGCGCAGGCGTGACAGTCACGGAGCGCTGTCCCCAGGCGTCTTGGCTGGCGCGCCCGCGCCAGTCGTAGATGTCGACGTGGCGCCCGAGGATCGCGCCGCCGGTGTCCCCGGCGTAGAACGCGCCGGTCGTACCGAACGGGTTGGGCGTGATGTGCACGTAGCTGCGCAGCGCGATCACACTCGGGTCCACGGCGACCTCGAGCGCGGGCGGCCCGGCGCTGAGGTCAAGGCCGGTGGCGGTGACGCCGTCGCCCTGGACGGCGCCCCACGGCGGGCCGTAGGCGGTGGCGACCCAGCCGCCGGGCCCGCCCGAACCGCCGGACCCTGAGGCTCCGCCGAGCACGAGCGAGCAGCTGCCGGCCTGCGCACTGGCACCGAGCACGACGGCGAGCACCGCAATGCCGATGACGCTCACGCCGAGCGCGCAGGCGGCGGCGAGCAGGACCTTCATCGGGATGTCGCGCCTGGTTCGAACATGCCATCCGTTTTGGCCAACTTTGCCAAGTTGGCTAGTTTTGCTAACTTTGGTAAATTGGTTTCTAGCATAACGAACGTTTCCGGACCCAAAACACGGAGGTGATTGGGGATGAAGGCTTTGATGGCCGCAAGCAACTTCACGTTTCAGGTGGCGCCCAACCCGAGCGCAGCGCCCGGCGCGGCGGGTATCCAGAGCGCGGTCAACGTGATCGCCGTCTACACGCTGCTGGCGTGCCTGGCGGGGTTCCTGTTGGGCGGCGCGGTGTGGGCGGTGGGCGGGAGGATCGGCAACGACCACACCGCGACGAGCGGCAAGATCGGCATGGCGATCGCGGTCGGCGTGGCGTTCCTGACGGGCGCCGCGGCGGCGATCCTGCAGTTCGCCTACGGGCTCGGTTGAGCGATGCGCGACCGTGGCCTATCGACAACAGCCGTGCTCGCCGCGGCGGCGTGCCTGGCGCTCGCGCTGCTGCTCGCGCTCGTCCTGGAGCGCGGCCACGAGGCTGGCCCGGCGGCGGCCGTGGAGCTCGTGGACGGCGTGCCCGTCGGCGTGCGGCACACCCCGGCGGGCGCGCTCGCGGCGGCCGACAACTACGTGGCGCTGGCCTCGCAGTCGATCGAGCAGGACCCGGCCGCTTTCAACGCGCTCGTGGCGCAGGTATACGCGCCGGGAGCCCGCGCGCAGACGCTCAGCCAGGCGCAGCAGATCCGCACGGCAGACGTGCAGAACATGAACAATTATGAGGAGGGGGGCCGCGCAGTGGCGATCGTCGCGGCACGCCGACTCGACCGCTACACGCAGACCACGGCGCGGGTGACGAGCTGGCTCGGCGGGTTCGTCTGGGGGCCGCACCTCACGCCGCGCCAGACGTGGAACCTGATCGACACGACGCTGCGCTGGCAGGACGGACGCTGGCTCGTGGAGTCCTCGAACACCGAGGCGACCCCCGCGCCCGTCCCATCGATCGTGTACGTGGACGGCGCGAACAACCGGACGCCGGCGTTCGCGCGCCTGAACGGCATGAGCGCTCCGTTCTACGGCGCGGCGGGGTGAGTGGTGGCCGGTTCGCGAACACCCCGGCGGCTGCGGCATGTCCGCAATCCCGCCGCGTCCCGTGGTTGTCGGGCGTTCCTCGTGACACTCGCGCTGGCAATGACGCTCGCGGTGCTCGCGCCCAGCGCCAGAGCGATCCCCGCGCCCGCCGGGATCCAGGCCGGCCGGCCGGCGCAGGCCGCGAGCGGCGAAGCACACAAGCAGGGCAGCTTCCTGTGCGAAGTCGCCGGTGTCGCGGGCGGACTGCTCCCCGTCATCGGCGCAGTGCCGGGCGTCGGCAAGGGCCTCTGCGAAACCGCCGGGACGGTCGCCGGTCAGGCGGTCGGCGCGCTGGGGAACGGGATCCTCGACACGGTCGCGACGTGGGTGATCGGCGCGGCGACGCAGGTCACGAAGTTCGTCGCGCAGGAGATGCAGCAGAGCACGACACCGCAGCTGCGCTCGGCCTGGTACGAGGCGCAGTTCCAGCCGATGGCTGACCTCGGCGCGGCGCTAGGGCTACTCGTCGCGCTCCTCGCGCTCGCCTGCGCCGCGGTCCGCCGCGACCCCCAGGCGCTCGCGGCGAGCATCGCGGGAATCGTCCGCGCGGGGATCGGCACGGGCCTGGTCGTTGCGCTGACGGTGATCGGCCTGGAAGTCGCCGACCAGGTCAGCGGCGCGGTCCTCGCGGGCTCCCCGCAGGCGTTCTGGGCAAGCGTCGCCGGCGCGTGGGGCACGAGCGGGTTCGGCGGGTTCGCGTCCTCGGGCCTCGCGACGCCGATCGCGGCGGTCGAGCTGTTCGCCGCCGTGTTCGTCTGGCTTGAGCTGATCGTCCGCAACGCCGCGATCTACATCGCCGTGCTGTTCTTCCCCGCGACGCTCGCGGCGGCGATCTGGCCCGCGCTCGGCGCGTGGCCGGGGCGCCTGGGGCGGCTGCTGCTGCTGTTCGTGATCCTCAAGCCCGTCGCGCTGATCGTGCTCTCGCTCGCCGGCAACGCCGCGGCGGCCGGCCTGTCCTTCGGCAGCGGCGTATCGGGCTCGGTCGGGACGATCCTCACCGCGACCGTGATCTTCGGCCTCGCGGCGTTCGCGCCGTGGGCGCTGATGTTCATCATCGCCGCGGACACCGAGACGGCGTACCTCGGCGCCGGGATGCGCACGGCCGCGGGATCAGCCGTCACCGACAGCAACGGTCCGTCGGTGCGCAGCGCAGGCGGACTGCGCGACTCCGGCGGCAGCTCCAGCAGAGGCGGCTTTCCTTCTTCACCCTCCGGTGGCGGCTCCTCAGGTGGCGGCTTCCCCGGCGGCGGTTTCCCCTCGGGCGGCGGATCGTCTGGTGGCGGCTCCCCCGGCGGCTCCCCCTCCCCCTCATCGGACGGGACACCATCGCCCGCTCCCACCACAGCTTCCGGCTCCACTTCTCCAGACAGTTCCTCCGCTGCCTCCGACCCTTCTCCAGCTTCCCCCACCGCCTCCGATCACCACGCCTCTCCATCCGCCTCCTCCTCGACCGCCGCTACTGCTTCGCCGCCATTCATCTCTCCCTCAGACTCCCCTCCCCCGAGCGATGGAGTGGGCCAGGACGAGACCGCCCAAGCCGCCGCCGTGGTGGGCACGGGCAGCGTCGGCGCAGCCGCGGGCATGGCGGCCGCAACGCGTACGGGGGACCCGCCCGCGCGCCAGCGCGAGGAGAGCGCCACCGCCACCGACCCCGTCGAGGGGCGCCCAGGCGAGCCACCCGCGCCGCCCGCCGAGCTCACACCACCCTCGCCGGGCGGCGCTGCGCACCTGCGGCTCGTGCGCGAGGAGCCACCCGGGGAGGACCCAGGCGGCGAGCGGGACCCCAGCGGCCCGGAGGCGGCGTAGATGCCCGAGCGGGCCTATCGCTTCGCGCCGCACCCCTCCAGCGGGTTCCTGCTGGGGCTGCGCGTCCCGCAGCTGCTCGGGTTCGTCGCGGTCGGAGCACTCGCGCTCGGCGCGCTGCGCCTCGGTGGGCTGGGCGGCCTCGCGCTCGCGCTGGGACTCCTGGGCGCGGCGGCGACTGTGCTCTTGGTGCCGCTGCGCGGTCACACCCTGGAGCAGTGGGCGCCGCTCGCGGCGCGGTTCGTGCTGGCGCGTCAGAGCGGGCGGGCGCGCTGGCACGCGCAGCGCGCGCAGGTCGGCCATCTCGTGGAGTTGCCGGACGGCGAGCTGAACCCCCGGCGCCCGGCCGCGCCGTCGTCGCTGCCGGGGGAGCTGGCGGGTCTTGAGTTCTTGGAGGGTGCGCTGGTGCGCTACGAAGGCGCGCGCTTGGGTGTCGTGAAGGACACGCGGGCGCGGACGTTCACCGCGGCGTTGCGGGTGCGTGGCGGGGCGTTCGCGCTGCTGGGGCCGGCGGAGCGCGAGCAGCGCTTGGCGGAGTACGGGGCGGTGCTCGCGGCGCTCGCGCGCGATGACTCCGCCGTGCGCCGTGTGGCGTGGATCGAGCGGACGCTCCCCGCCGACGGCGATCAGCTCGGCGACTATCTGCTGCACGCCAAGCGGGCGGAGGCGACGCTTGAGGACCCGCCCGATGAGCTGGTGTCCTATCTGCAGCTGCTCGGCCGGCGGGGGACGTCGCCGAGGAGCACGAGCTGCTGTTCGCGCTGCAGATCGACGCGCAGCGCCCCGGCGCGCGCAGGGCGATCGGCAGGATGGGCGGCGGGGACCTCGGCGCGCTCGCGGTGCTCGCGGGCGAGGTGGGGCAGCTGATCGAGCTGCTCGACGCCGCTGCGATCACCGTCACGGGCGTGTTGACGCGCCGCGGCATGGCGGGCGCGATCCGCGACGCGTACGACCCGTGGGGGCGCCGCGAGCGCCAGCGCCGCCTCGATCACGGGCTGCTCGGCGAGGACGGCGTCGCGCCGCACACCGCGGGGCCGGTCGCGCGCGAGGAGCAGTGGTCGCATCTGGCGACCGACGGTGCGCTGCACTGCACGCTGTGGGCGGCGGAGTGGCCGCGGATCGACGTGCGCGCGCTGTTCCTGCAGCCCCTGTTGCTGGACAGTCGCGCGACGCGCACGATCGCGATGTGCATGGAGCTGGTCGGGCCGAGCAGGGCGATCCGCCAGGCCGAGCGCGCCGCGACCGAGAGCGCGACCGAGCAGCACCTGCGCGCACGCGTGGGGCAGCGCACGAGCCAGCGCCAGTCCCAGCGCGACCGCGCGACGGGACAGCGCGAGCGCGAGCTGGCCGAAGGCCACGCCGCGGTGCGCTACGCGGCGTACGTGACGGTCAGCGTCCCCGCCGGCAGCCCCGACGCCCTGGCGGAGCTCGAGAACGATGTCTCGCGCGTGGAGCTCGAGGCCAAGCGCGCGCCGCTGCGCCTGGAGCGCATGTGGGGCGAGCAGGCACAGGCCTTCACGTTCGGCCTACCGCTCTGCCGGGGGCTCAGATGAGGCTCCCGCGCCCGGCCGAGCGCGCGGGACACCAGGTCTCGACCGCGCACTTCCAGGCCGCCTACCCCGCCGCGGCGACCGCGGGCCTCGGCCCGCGCGGCGTCTACATCGGCTCGGATCTGCACGGCGGGTCCTTCGTCTATGACCCGTGGCTGCTCTACCAGCGGGGGCTGCTGTCGATCGCGAACACGCTCGTGCTGGGGATGCCCGACTACGGCAAGAGCTCGCTGACGAAATGCTGGCTGTATCGCTCGCGCGTGTTCGGCCGTCGCGTGGAGATCGTCGACCCCAAGGGCGAGTACGGGCCGCTCGTGCGCGCCATCGACGGCGTCACGCTGCGAATCGAGCCGGGAGGCGGCACGCGCCTGAACCCGCTCACACCGATCGGCACGCCGGAGATGCGCGAGGGTCTGCTGCAGGCCGTGGCGCGCGCGATGCTCGCCCGCCCCCTCACCCAGGCCGAGGCGGTCGGCGTGACCGAGGCGCTGGTCGCCGCCGATGAGCGCCAAGCCGGCGAGGTGTGCGTCGGGCACGTCGTGGGGCAGCTGCGCGACCCCGCAGAGCGAACGACCGCCGCGCTCGACATGACATGCGAAGGCGCCAGGGAGCAACTGCGCGAAGTCGCGCTTGCGCTGATGCGCCTCTGCCACGGCCCGCTGCGCGGGATGTTCGATCAGCCGACCAGCGACGGCGATGCGTGGGACGCCCCGGTGCTGTGCCTGGACATCTCCCAGATCGCGGCTGCCAGCAGCGGCTCAGACCTCGCGCTCGCGATCACGATGGTGTGCGCAACAGCGTTCCTCGACGCCAGGCGGATGCAACGCACGAGCGAGGCAATCACGGCGGGCCGCGAGGCCCCAAAGACGATCCGCGTCAACGACGAGGCGTGGCGCGCGCTGCCAGTCGAAGGCCTCGGCGAGTACTACCAGGCCGCGTTCAAGCTCGGCCGCCAGACGGGCGTGCAGCACTGGATGGTGCTGCACCGGATCTCAGACCTCGACGCGGCCGGCGACAGCGGCACCCGACGCCAAGCGCTCGCGAAGGGGCTGCTGGCGGAGACGGGGACGGTGATCGTCTACCGCCAGCACCCCGACGAAGCGCACCCGACGAGCGTCTCGCTGGGCCTGACCGCGACCGAGGCGCAGCGCCTCGTGCACTACCCCCAGGGCGTCGCGCTGTGGAAGATCGCCGGGCGCTCCTATGAGGTGCGCCACGTGCGCAGCGCACGCGAGCGGGCGCTGACCGCGACCGACGCCGCGATGGCCAGCCGCGACACGGGAGCGCCCGCGTGATCTCCCGTCCCGTATTCCTCGCAGCCGGCGGACGGCGCCGCACCGCTCATCTGCTCGCCGGCAACTGGCCTGCGGGCACGCCAACCCACGTGTTCACCGGCCCACCCGCGCCCGTGCTGGCGCTGCTGGCCACGATCGCCCTCCTCGGCGCCATTGCCCTGCTGTTGTCGTGGGCGAGCAGCCGCCATGGTGGCCGGCGCTCCCGCGCGGCGCGCTTCGCTGTCCGCCGCGACCTCGCCGAGCTGCACGTCCGTGGTCCGCGGCCCGGTCGCGTGACGCTCGGTAGGCACCGGGGCAGGACGGTCGCGGCGCAGCAGCGCGCCTCCGTGCTGGCGCTCGGCCCCTCCCAGTCGGGCAAGACGACAGGGCTGGTCGTACCGGCGCTGCTGGAGTGGGCCGGCCCGGCGCTCGCCACCTCGGTCAAGAGCGACGTGGTGCACGACACCCTCGCCGCCCGCACGAAGCGGGGAGAGGTGCACGTGTTCGACCCGACGGGCTGCACGCAGCTGCCCCACACTCCGTGGTCGCCGGTCGCGGCGGCCTGTTCGTGGGAGGGCGCGAGGCGCACCGCCGCGCGGCTGCTCGGCGTCGGCGAGCAGGGTACGGCGCGCTCGGCCGACGAGTCGTTCTGGCGGCCCGCCGGCGCGCGGTATCTCGCGCCGCTGCTGCTCGCCGCAGCGCACGGCGAGCTGAGCATGCGCGAGGTGCTTTCGTGGGTCGCGACCGTCGAGGAACAGGAGCCGGGCGAGCTGCTGGAGGACTGCCCAGACCCCGGCGCGCAGCCCGCCCTGGAAGCGCTCCAGTCGGTGTGGGAGGCCGACATACGCTTCCGCTCCAGTCTGCTGCAGACGGTCGCGACGGCGCTCGACGCGTGGCAGGAGCCCGCGATCACCGCGGCGACGATGGGGGAGTCGCGGATCGACGCGGACTGGCTGCTCGACGGCGAGAACACCCTGTATCTGATCTCCCCCGCCGATGAGCAGCGCCGCCTGCGTGGCTTGTTCACGGCGCTCGTCGCGGACATCGCCGCGGGCGCATTCAGGCGCTCCGCCCACACGAGCAAGCCGATCGACCCATCGTTGTTGCTCGCGCTGGACGAGGCGGCGAACATCGCGCCGCTGCCGAACCTCGATGAGATCGCCTCGACCGGCCCGGGGCAGGGCGTGCAGCTGCTGACGGTGCTGCAGAACGTCAGCCAGGCAACCGACCGCTGGGGCCGCGACCGCGCGGAGACGATCATCGCCAACCACCGCGCCCGCGTGGTCTGCTCGGGCGTGGGGGACCGCGCGACGCTCGACTACCTGCGCCACACCCTCGGCGAGGAAGAGAGCAAGCGCCACTCCACAAGCCGCCAGGGCCCGCTGCGCACCGGCTCGAAGACGACGAGCAGCGACTTTCGCCCACTGGCGCCCCCGCACCGCGTGCGCCAGATGCAGACCACGCAGGCGCTGCTCGTCTACGGGCGCCTGCCGCCCGCATGGCTTGAGCTGCGCGCGTGGTACGCGGACCCCGCGCTGCGCGCCATCGCCGCAGGAAAACCAGCAGCGAGCCCACGGCCGTGGGGGGCCGGCGGCGTGTCGTTGCTTGCCCCGATTTTCCACCGCCGCGGCGCCAGGCACGCCCCCCGCGCCGCGCCCCCACAGAGCTCACCCCAAACAGTCCTGTCCCCGACCGCCCCGCGGCGGTGGGTGGGGCTGCGAACGACGCCGCCCAGGCGGACAACGCCGCGCGGTTCCTCACCAAGGGCCGTCCCATCGCGGTCGACGGGCGCCTTGAGTGGCGCGAGTGGGAGGCCCAGGACGGCAGCAAGCGCCAGACCGTCGAGATCGTCGCCGACACCGTCCAATACCTCGGCTCGCCACGCGCCCTCGACACAGCCGGTGAGGAGCCAACCCCCGAGCGCCGCGCAGCCGAGATCCCCACCCCGGCCGCCACCAAGCCTCAGGACGCGGAAACGGCGCAGGAGGCGCCCGCCGCGGCCTGAGCAGCAAAGAGGGGCGCCCGCGACGGACCGCGGGCGCCCCTCCCCTCCCCTCCCCTCCCTCGCCTCTCAGACCAAAGGAGCGACACATGAGCACCACCGAACCGCACTTCGCCGACGCGATGATGGAGCGACTGGCCGCCCACAGGGCCAGCCGCGCAGAGCACAGCCGCACGCTGTGGGCAATGAGCGCCGCCGAGCGCGAGGCCGCGATGTGGCGCGGCGAGCTGACGAACGCCCAGCTGTGGGAGTGGGCCAGACGCAAGCCCGACGAGGTCCCACTGATCGACGGCGAGTGGGCGTTCATCGCCATCCACACACCCGAGGTCGCAGAGGCAGCGCAACCGCTCGCGTCGGCCGCGACCGCCGCGACTGCCAAGGAGAGGCCATGATCGCCGCCCCGATGAGCCCCGTCGAGCTGTACCTACGAGTCCTCACCGAACGCGCACCGCCAGAGACATTGCTGGAGGTGCGCTACCGGCGACAGAAGACCCCGGGCGACACCTTCCCCTGGGGCGACTTCAAGCGCTTCTTCATCGACATGCCGACACTGAAGAAGCGGATGAAAAGCGAAGCGGCATTCCTCGCCTTCACCGGCAACCGCACCGACGTGTACGTGGGCTGCGCGCCGCGGCTGCGCTACCGCGGTTGCCGCGAGGACATCGCCCCGGCCGCGATCCTGTGGGCCGACTGCGACACCCCCGAGGCGATCAGAACCCTGCAGACCTTCACGCCCGCGCCCACGATGACGGTGCAGTCCGGCAGCGCAACAAACCAGGACGAGTGCCGATACGAGCACAAGCACGCCTACTGGGCGCTCACCCACCCTCTCGTCCCACCAGAGCTGGAAGCCGCCAACCGCAGGCTCGCCCTGGCGCTCGGCGCCGACCCCAGCTGTGTGGACCCAGCCCGCGTCCTACGAATCCCACAAGCGCTGAACTTCAAGCACTCACCGCCACGCCCAACCAGGCTGCGCACCCTCACCGACACGACATACCGCCCACAGGACATCCTCGCCGCGCTCCCCGAGCTGCCCACCTCCTCAGTCCACAAGGCCACCCGCCGAAACCAGGACCCAACCCGCTACGAAGACCCCCTGCAGGCGATCCACCCCCGCATCTACGTGCCCGTCCTCACCAGCCGCGACCCGGACCGCAGCGGCAAGATCCACTGCCCCTTCCACGAAGACAACCGCCCAAGCTTCCACGTCTACAACACCCCCGAGCGGGGCTGGACGTGCTTCGCCTGCACCACCCCCAGCGGCCGACGCCTCGGCGGCGACATCTACACCCTCGCCTCCCTCCTCTGGAACATCCCCAACCGCAGCCGCCACTTCTACGCCCTGCGCACCCGCCTCGACGAAACCTTTGGTATCCGTCGCGGCCGACGCGACAGAAGCTCCGCCTGCGCCCCCTTGACAGCCCTCAGCGGCGGTGGGATCATCATGTGTTCTAAGAGTTGGAGGTCATCGGACAACTAGACATACGGACGAAGGCTGCCAGTCCAAAAGTCAAACAAAGGAAGCGCAAGATGATCAAAGTAAAGATGTTCATAGCGTTCGCCATGATGCTCGGAGCCCTCCTGGTCTCCGCGGCACCGGCATTCGCCGAATTCGAATCCAAGAACGGAGGATCCAACCAAGGCAAAGGAGAAGTCTACGAAACGGTGTTTGAAGACGGAGGCGCGACGGTCACCTGCGATGCGTTAGAAGAAGGAGTAAGCAAAGCAGGGTGGACAGTGGAGAATAAAGAAGGCAAAGCCCAAAAAAAAGGCCCTGACCTTCTAGTAAAAGTTACAAATTGGGGTAAATGTCAAGCTAAAGCTAGCGGGCTCAAAGAAATAGAAGCCAAAGTTGGTGAATGCGGCATAGAAATCAAACAGCCTGAAGAACAAATTAAATCTCCGGGGGCGATCGCCACCGAATGTATCATACACATTTCCACCTGCGAAATCAAAGTGGGGCCCAAAAATAACCAGAGTCTAAAAGAATTTGAAACGGCGCAGGTGGAAAATACGGAAGAACATACAAGCCTTGGTCTGGCTATCTCCAACCTTGCCGTAGAAGTCAATGAAGCATGCGTTACCGATGGGATACAGAAAAGTAGCACGGTGCAGGTAAGGGGAGCGGGTGTCGTCCGATGGGTCTATGATCGAAATATACCGTTGAAGTGGGTAGTTGGTGTAGGAAAACGCTTCATCAACGTGACTGAACCAACCACTGCTATAACAATTACTCATAGCTCTGGAGGACTCGAAAGCCTAGGAAATGTCCGATGGGTAGGCCTGTTTACTGCGTTGTTTATTCCTAATGGTGCGGAATACACTAACTGCGTAACAACTAAGGTATACGAAGTAGGGAATACCTGTAAATTCACAATCGAACGGAATGCGCCAGCAAGGGGGGGCTCCGTTTTGACGTTCTACGTTTATACCATTAATAATAATAGATATAACGCCTCTTCGGTAGAGTTACTGGTTCAGTGAGGTTCTCAGCCTCGCTGGCAGTATAAGAGCCAAGTCCAGGTAGATGGGGCTCGCATCTCGCGAGTCTCGTCTACTTGACTCAGCGGGCACGTCGGCTGGGCCGCTTGGTGATCGTAGATATGGACCGCTCTGCTTGGTCGGCGTAACACGCGCTACGGTGATGGTTCGTGGACCAGCGCACCCTCATCCCGGTCAAGATCGTCATCGACGGCGTAGACGTGCGCTCCGAGACGCGCATGGCCCCCGGTGGCCCGTACGCGCTGACCCTGTCGAGCGTCCTGCCCGACCAGGCGACCGAGCTGCACTCGACCTACCTCGGCCATGCTGGCGCCCCGACGCGCGTGAGCCACCTCCTGCTCGCCCCCGGCGTGGCCGAGAGCGAGGCCATCGAGCGCGACGAGGACTCGGTCCCCGTGACGGTCGCCCGTCGACGCTGCCTGTACGACCATCTGCAGCATCTCCAACAGGCCCTTGAGCGGCTGGGGCACGCGAACCCCCAGATCCCGCTCGACGAGGACGCGCTGACCGCCGTCGAGCTGTAGCCCCCTGGCCGGGCTAACGTTCGACCCCGAACTCGACCGAGGCGCACATCCTCTGCGCTTCACACGAGGCTGACGCACTCTGTTGGCGCACCGGAGCGCTTGCACGAACCGGGGCGCCATCGCTCGCCGGGGCGGCGTGAACGGCCGCCTCAATCGTCCTGGTGGCCGGCGAAGCACCCTGCTCAACGCGAAGTTGCGACTGCGCCGTCCCGTGCAAGCGGCCCCCACGGCTGCCTGATGCGCCGTGAGGCCGAGTCGGCTGCCGCGCGGCGCCTTCGGAGACGCCGGCGGGCGTGGACGCGACCGCAAAGGAGCCGCCCGGCCGGGATGCGGCTCCAGGTGGCCCGTGCAAGAGCACGCCACCAGCGAGCACGAAGGCCAGCGCGGTGATCGCCGCTGCGCCCACGGCTGCGATGGCGGTCGAGCGTCTGGACATCCGGACCGCGGAGGTAGGGGGTGCGGCTGCGGTACTTGGTGGGACAGGCATAGGGGTCTTGCGGCGAAGCAGTTCGGGCTCGCCAGTGGGCGGGTCCCATACCGAGTGCTCTTCTGGTCGGTCGGGCACATCTACCGACCGTGGCTCCGGGGGCTTTGCTCCGCGGCGGCGCAGCGGGATGATGCGTGCGAACAGCTCGTCCTTGTCGGTATCGGCGGAGTCCGTTCCGTCGTTCATGGTTCCTCCTTGAGTTTGAACCAGCGCTATCCTTTATGCCATGGCGTCCTTAAATCACCCTAAATACCCTTTTTGCTGTTTTTGCTAATGTTTGCCGAGGCTTACGTAACTTCCGAGCAGGTCGCGCAGGCGTTGAAGGTCACCCCGCAGACGATCCGCAACTGGATTCGCAAGGGGGTGCTCCCGGCTGAGAGGTACGGTCACGTCTTTCGCATCCGCAGGGAGGACTTCGAGGCGTTCGCGGGCACACGACTTGACGGCGCCTCGGTAAAGGCACGCGGGGACGTGTGGTCGGCGCAGAGCGCAGTGTTGCCGCGCCGCCGCGCGAAGCGCCCGCACTCGGTCTGGGATGACGCGAGCGCGGCGCTGCCCCGCAGACGCCCCTAAAGCGCCAGACCACGGGGGCTCTGGCGCCAGCGAAGCGGGTGGGCGTAGTGGTCAAGCGGAGCGCCGCGCGCGTGTGGGCACGCGGGTTCTGGGGCTTGAGCGGTCTCCGCGCTCGACGGCTTGCGCGAGCTTCGTTGCTGCCGTGGCGAGCTCTTCGTAGGCGGCGGCGACCGTGAGCATGTCATCGCCCTCGGTCGCGTGACCGAGTTGCTCGACGGCGTCGTCGAAGCGCCGCCAGAGGTTCTGGGGTCCGCGGCGCCCGGTTTCGGGCTGCAGCTCATACGGCGGCTGGCCGGCGCTGTGCGGCACCCATTCGTAGTCGGGGGCGGCGGTGCGGTGCACGCGGGCCTGTTCCTCAGCGGCGGCGGCGAGCCCCGCGAGGCGAGTGGCGAAGCCGCTGTCCGGTGGCGCGGTGCGGTGCGTCTCAAGCGCTTGGTGCCAGCCGGCGAGGCTCTGCTGAAGCTCATCAAGCACCAGCGCGCCCTCATTGGAAGATTTGCTAATTTTGCTCATTTGTGAACCATATCAGGTGCTCCCGAGGGATGTTTGCGAACAGCCGTCTCGCGTATCGCCTCGGAGAGTGCAAGGAACAGCACAAGTATCGGCCACGGAAGGGAGAAGCAGATGGACCCAAGGTCCGCAACCCTCAAGCAACAGCGCTACCTGCGCTGGCTGGCAGCCCAGAGCGGCACCACGTTCACACCGCCCCGCAGCTCGCAGGAGGCGAGCAGAATGATCGAAGAGATGCGCTCCCGACACCGCACGCCGCGCGGCGAGATCGCGCGCGAGCAACGGACGGTCACACGCGACATGGCGACTCGCAGGGGAGACGCGGCGAAGGTCACGCCGCAGGAGCTGAGTGGCTACGGGTCGAGCGCCACGTGGGCGGGAATGCCCACGATCGCACCGAAGGTGGTGCACTGCAAGCGCGAGGAGTACGACGTGTACGTCGGTCGCGTCCCGGTCCCGGCGGATGCGCCTCCAGGCTCGGATGGCTTCTGGGGCAACCCATGGAAGTCCGGGCGAGACGGCACGCGCGCGCAGGTGATCGAGCGCTACGAGAAGTACGTGCTCAGCCGGCCGCAGATGCTGGCGAGACTCCCGGAACTGCGCGGCAAGACACTGGGGTGCTGGTGCGCACCCAAGTCGTGCCATGCCGATGTGCTCCTGCGCCTGGCGAACGAACGCCAGCGAGAACTCCCAGCAGAAAACAGAGCCCCCGAGCGGGGCCGCCCACAAGACACCCGCTCGATGGACGGTTGGGGTCTGGGCTGAGGGTCGTCCCGGGTGCGGGGACGACCCTCCTATTTTGGCACGCCTTCGGCGTGCTGGGGGTCGGGAATCGGCCCCGCACCCTGCGAGCGCCACCCCAAAAGGAGGAACGGCATGAGTGCCATCGCACCCCCACACCCCAGCATCGCCCGCCAGGAAGTCCGACCCGCTCGCCAAGACAGGGAGGACAGCACACTCCTCGGCCGCTACGCCGGCCCAGGTTTGCGTGATCGCGAGATCGTGAGCGTCCCCGCGGCGGGCGGGAGCACGCTGGTGATCGACCGCGACGCCATCACCCGCCTGGACGAACGACTCGTCGCGCACCTCCCCGCCGACGAGCCGGCCGTGAACAGGCACCTGATCTGCGCGATGTACCTCGCAGACGAGGAGGGCCGCCACTGCGGGCGCGTCACAGCCCAGGACCGCGAGACGATTCCGCCTGCTGTCCATGTCTCGTCCTTCGCTTACACGGACGCGACGGCGCCCGACCTCGAAAGGCGTCCTATAGCATAACTCAAGAGGTCAAGTTGACCTGGCCGATGAAAAGCAGGGAGCAGCGATGATCCAGGTCCGTTTCACAGCCTTCGAGCTCAACCCAAACACCAGAGAGTGGGTGGAGCTGCCTGTCGCCGAGGTGATCGCCGACGGCGATGAGGTGACGATCAGCGGACCTCACGCCGACTGGATCAGCCTCGACGTCTCGATCGTCGACCCCGAGACCGCAGAGCGGGTCACGCGCGCCGAGGACGCCGAGCGCTGGGCACGGCTGCTGCCGTTCGCCTACCGCGACGGGCAGATCGCGGTCACGGTCACCGAGGCCGCCACCGCCAAACCGGCGGGCGGCGCGTTCCACTACCCGGCCGCCGCCTGACCCGTGCCGCGAACCGCGGCATCTGAGGTCCACGCGAAGGTGCTCGGCCGTGAGAATCCGAGAGACCCGCCACGCGCTCGGGCTTTCCCAGGTCGAGGTAGCCAAGCGGCTCGGCGTCTCGGCGTCCTACGTCTCCGCGGTGGAGGCGGGCAGACGCAACCTCACGCTCGGCCAGCTCGCCAACGTCGCCAATGCGATGCGGCTCGGCCTCAACGTCTCGTTCGTCCGCCCCGACGGAACACCAGTCCGCGTCAAGACGACAGACGCAGCCTCGTAGGGCTCCACGCCGCCAAGAGCGCGCCGCCGGCGCGCTCAAGCACAGAGAGGCCGCTCGGTGATCCCCTCGCTCAGACACGGCCCCTTAGCGCTGGGCTGAATCCCCACCAGCCCCAGCTCGGCTGACACCACCTCGCCACCGCGCTGCTGTGCCGGCGCGGGCCCGGCCACTCCTCCCAGGATCTACGCGCCCGTCCCCACGGGGAGGAGCGCGCGGGTCCGGCCGGGTCCACGCGGGCACAGAGCGCTCCAGCAAAGCCGTGGCAACCCCCTTTGCTAATTTAGCTAAGTTTGCTAACTTTGCGAAATGGAGCTAGGTTTGGCAACGGATTGCCAGGCGGCGGAGCAGCAGCCGTGACGCTCGACCACGAGGACATCGAGGCGATCGCCGGCCGCGTGGCGCAGCTCCTGAAGCCATCCAGCTCACCTCCTGCCCACCGGCTGCTGGACCCGAAGGAACTGGCCAGCGCGCTGAACGTGTCGCTCGACTACGTGTACGAGCACGCCGTCGAGCTCGGCGTGATGCGCCTAGGCGACGGACCGAAGGCCCGCCTGCGCTTCGACCTGCACACCGCGCAACGGGCGATGCGCGAACGCAAACAGCCGCCGACGAATCCCAGGCGGCGCTAAACGGCGCGACTCCCGATGCACCGCGCTGGCGCATCCACTACGGAAAGCCCAGTGCGCCGAGACCAAACCAATCGACACGAGAGGACGTCCTGATGGCTCCCGCCAACAGAGGTGAGGTGACCGAACACCTATGGAAGGACGGCAAGACCGTCAGCTACGGCGTGCGCGTGCGTGCATACGGCAAGCGCTACCGGCTCCCCCTCGGCGACAGCCGCCAGGGCTGGAACCGCACCCGCGCAGAGATCGAGCTCGAGCGCATCGAGCAGCAGATCCAGCGCGGGACCTGGGTACCCCCAGAACCCAAGGCGACAGCCAGGCGCCCACAAAGGGATGAGCGCCTGGACGGCCACCAGCCCTTCGGCCCATTCGCGCGCCGGGTGGTCGACGCAAAGAAGGCTCACGGTCTCGCTGACGCCACGGTCAAACATCTGGAGTGGCGTCTGGAGTACCTACTGGCGGAGTTTGGGCACGGCGAATTGGTCGAGATCGACGTGGCGCGGGTGGATCGATTTCGCGACGAGCTGGCGAAGCGCTCTCTGGAGATCCGAGCGGCAGCCGATCGCGGCAAGCCGCTGATCGAGACAGTCGAGGGCAAGGACGGGAAGCCCTACAAGCGCGAGAAGCGGGCGCTGGCAAACTCATCGATCAACCGACTGCTGGAGCTGCTCGGCTTGATCATGCAGCGAGCCGTGGACTACGAGTATGTGGTCCGTAACCCGGTGAGGGTCGGCGAGCGCAGCGAGCGGTTCCTGCCAACCCCGAGGAAGGCCCGGACCTATCTGGAGGTGGATGAGCTCAAATCGCTGCTGGAGGCAGCTGGCGAGCTGGATCGAGCAGTGCAGCGCTCCCATCGAATCGGGCGGCGGGGCGCGATTGCGACGCTGAGCCTCGCGGGGTTCAGGATCTCCGAGCTGTGCGAGATGCGGTGCTCACAGGTGGATCTGCCCCGAGCGCGCTTCAAGATCCCCGATGCCAAGACAGAGAAGGGCATGCGCGAGGTGGAGATGACCGCATGGAGCAAGGAGGAACTGCTGCAGCATCGCGAGCAGCGTCTAGGAGACGACTTCCCCATGGGTCCGAACGACCACTTCTTCGGCACGCTGTCTGGCGGTCGCCGCGACCGCAACCGTTTCCGTGACCGCGTGCTGGGCCGCAGCGTGGAGCTTGCCAACGAGAAGCGCGCGGAAACAGGACAACCACCGTTGCCGAAGATCACTCCACACTCGCTGCGTCGGACATGGGCGATGTTTGCCGCCCAGGCCGGCCGCGACCCGCACTGGATCGCCGACCAGATCGGCCACACTTCAGCGGCGTTCACGCTGCAGGTCTACCAGCAGACCCGCAATCGCCGGCTGACCGCCGACGAGCGCCAGGCCATCTGGGAGCTGATGCGCTTCGAGGACGAGCCCGAGGAGTGCCCCTTGACGCATCGCTCTACGGCGGGTCGCTGAACATCCATTGGGCCAACGATTGGGCCAACGAGCGGTTTTGCTTCGTCCCAGCTCCCCGCTGCCACCACCGCACTCACAGAAATTTGGCTCTGCCAAGCCAATAATTGCCGATGGAGCCAGCCGGGATCGAACCGGCGACCTCCTGCTTGCAAAGCAGGCGCTCTCCCAGCTGAGCTATGGCCCCGCGAGCCCTCAATATACGCGGTGCAGAGCGGATTTCCAGTGCACGCCGCCGATCGGAGCAAGCCCTCGGCGGGCGCTTGAAGCCGCTGCTGCTGCCCAATGCTGCTGCCCATTCGCCCCCCCGACGTGTCCTCCTCGGTGCTGCCGTAGACGCCCCGCCTCACATCTCGGCACATAGACGCCGACGACGCTCCACGTTGTCGTCCACACGCTGCGCCCACGCCCGCCATCCTCGCTGGCTTCCACGTCCCGATCCGTCATCCCATCTGCGTTCATGCCACCCGCTATCCCCCAGTAGCTTTCTCTTCCTGCCACCTGCTGCCCGGCTCTCAGCGCCCGCCACTGCCGCCGCCCGCCCCCACCCGTTCGTTCCCGGTCTTGGTCGTTGTCCTTGTTGTCTCCTCGTCCCTCGACTGCTTCTGCTGCCCGCTCGCTCCCGTCCCTAGACCCTATGTTGTAGGTCGCCCCATTTGGGTTGACCGTCGGAGGTAGGCCGGACACTCCTCGCGGGGGTTTGTCTGGCCGGAGATTGGCTCCGGCTGACCCCAATTCAAATGAGGAGGTCCGGCCATGACCGGAATGGTGACGTATGCGGGTTTGGATGTCCATGCCCGCTCGACGCATGCTGCGGCGATTGACGTCTCGACGGGTGAGCTTGTGCGTGCCCGGTTCGGGCCGGGCATCGAGGAGCCTGTCGCGTGGCTTGCGGGTTTGCCCGGCCCGGTGCGTGCTTGCTATGAGGCCGGGCCGACCGGGTTTGGGCTATATCGCGCCGCGAGCGCGGCCGGGGTGAGCGTGGAGGTGATCGCGCCGGGCAAGACACCCCGGGGCCCCTCAGACCGGGTGAAGACTGACCGCAAGGACGCGGAGCTGCTCGCGCGGTTGCTGCTGGCCGGCTCGTTGACGAGTGTTGTTGTTCCGCCTGTCGAGGTGGAGGCCGCCCGCGAGCTGATGCGTGCCCACGATGCGTGCCGGCGGGATCTGATGACGGCTCGTCACCGCGTCTCGAAGATGTTGTTGCGTCACGGCCGGGTCTATCCCGAGTCCTCGACTTGGACTGTGGCTCACCGGCGCTGGCTTTGCCGTCAACAGTTCCAGGAGACGGCCTCAGAGCTGGTGTTCGCTGATCTGATCGCGTCCGTCGATGGCCTGACAGCGCGCAAGGCGGCGATCGCTGAGCGACTCTCGCGCTTGGCAGAAGACGAGCAGTGGTGGCCGACCGTCGCGAGGCTCCGGTGCTTCCGCGGTGTTGACACGCTGACCGCGTTCGCGCTTCACCTGGAGCTCGGCGGCGACTGGCAGCGCTTTCAGCGAGCGAACGCGCTGAGCGCGTGGCTCGGGCTGATCCCGTCCCTTCACCAGTCCGGGGAGGCATCCCACCAGGGGTCGATCACGAAGACGGGATCGGGCTTCGCGCGACGGCTCTTGGTCGAGTCGGCCTGGCACTACGGACGCCCACCCCGGATCGGGGTGACCCTCCAAAACCGCCAGCAAGGCCAGCCCGAGCACGTCCTGCAGATCGCTAACCGTGCCCAGCACCGGCTGCACCGGGTCTATCACCGGATGCGCGGCCGCGGCAAGCCGCACAACGTGACCGTCGTCGCGTGCGCACGCGAGCTCGCGTGCTTCCTCTGGGCGGCAGCGACCGCCGACTAACCCCCGCGGACAGCCCTCCCGGCCGGGAGAGCGGGGCGCCGGGCCATCAGCGGCCGGCACGCGCGATAGAGCTATGGGCAGCACCCCGAAAGGAGTGCCACGCCCGTTCCTAGACAGCGCAAGCTGGCAGCACGAAACCGGGCCCTGGGGTACCCAACCCCCGCATCATCAGACTGGCAACGCCGACACCGAGCCCGGCGCCCCGCTCTCCCGACCACCCCCCAAACGCCCGCCCAGCGGACGCAATCAAACACGCCCACTTGACAAACCACACGACATATCAGCTCTGCGCCTGGCTTTCCCTACACAATCTGTTTTTGTGTTGGGTCGAGGAAGGGGGTCCCCGGGTTGGAGCGCAGCGGAGAGGCGGGGACCCCCTTCCTCAAAGCCCGGCGCAGAGCCAAATCCAAGGGAGCGAGCGGGCAGCAGGGTGTTCAGCTGAGTGTTCATCTCATAGATGAACACCTACATGAACACCTGGACTCCGATTGTCCGGCCAGGCAGACGCGCATTTTTGGGCAGCATGATTGTCTCGCCGGCCGCCGGAAAGATTCCCCGTCAGCGCGGCCGAAGCCGGACGACGGGGAGCAATGCCAACACAATACTCGCCGCGTTGGGTGGCGCTGGAACGACGGCGCCTACGCGGCAGTCGCGGCGTGCTGCTGCGCTCGTGCAAACAGCGTCTCGGGCGCGATGTCGGCGTCGTTGGGCCAGACGATCGTGCCCGCCTCGGCGTCGGCGCGCAGTTGCGCGAAGTAGGCCGGGTCGCGCAGCGGCTCGAACACACCACCGTAGTCGAGCAGGTAGGAGAGATCAACGTCGGCCGTAGTGCCGTCATCGAAGCGGACATGCGCGGCGTATCCGTCGAGCGGCTGGGCCTTAATGAGTAGGGGAGTGCTGCGCATTACAGCGATGGTAGGCCGTTCAGCGCACCGTAGTAGCCTCTCCGCTATGGGCGTGATCGAGGAGTTGGCAGCCGATTTGGCCGTCGAGGCGAGGACGCTGCGCCAGGCCGCATCTCAGGGCACTCTCCGCATCAGTCAGAAAGGGTCGCGCGGTTTACAGGTGGCCCCCGGTGAGCGCGAGTACCTGCGCGCCCACTGGCCGCTTCTCTCCGAGCTTCGCGGGGCGCTGCTGTCCGAGCACGGCGTTCGTTTGGCCATGCTCTACGGCTCGCTGGCGCGGGGTGATGAGGACGCGGGCTCGGACCTCGACCTGCTGGTCTCGCTCGCCGACGACCGTCTCTCGGCAGGGTTCGAGCTTGCCGGCCGCCTGAAGCGCGTCAGCGGCCGCAGGGTGGACATCGCGCACCTGGCTCGCGTGGAGGCACAGGCGCCGCTGCTGCTGGAGCGGGTTCTCGATGAGGGGCGTGTGCTGATCGACCGCGACGGACAGTGGGGGCAGCTATGCGCGCGCCGCTCCGTTATCCGCGTCCGCGCTCGCCGCGATCATGGTCGCCAGATGGCCGGCGCGGCCCTGGCGATCAAGGAATTGACTGGATGAGCGAAGACTCGCCCGCGAAGCTCGGCGGCAACGCACTCGCGGCCGAGCAGGCCCGGTTGGCTCGCTTCTTTCAGACCGTCAGCAAGCATCGCAAGGCGCTCGACCTGGCGATTGAGGAGAACTTCGGCGGGCCAACTCGACCCGGCCGAATGGAGGAACGCCTTTCAGTCTGCCGAGCCCCACGACGCCAACCGCACGATGGTCGTCACCGGCGATCACTCCGCCATACTCAACGCCAATGTCGAGATCCTTAAGGCCAGCGCTGGATCGCGCCTTATCGGCCTGCTCCCACACCGGAGCCCTCACGCCGAGCAGGTCTTCGAGGCGCTTGTCGCCGACGGCGGCCTGAGCCAAGATCAAGCGGCCCTCCTGAACGATGTCTACGTCCTTGAGGGGCGCCTTGAGCACGCCTCCCCGGATGTCGATGCCGAGGAGGTTCGTAATGCCGTCGAGCGTCTACGCGAAGCGCTCCCAGGGCTGATCGAGAGTACCCACGTCTGGCTACGCCGCCACGGCGTCGAGCTCCGATAAGAGCGGGGAATCGTTTGGGCAGCAGCCCCGCTCCGCTGCCCAAACCCGCCGGATCGCACCGAATTCGGCTGCATCCGAGGCGCCGTCCGAGCGCCCAAAACCAGCAGAAACAAAGGAAAACCAGCCCTCGCGACCCATCAGCCCCAACGATTGCGAAGCAGGCGCTCTCCCAGCTGAGCTATGGCCCCGAACTCAAATGAGTCTAAGGCAACGATAAGGAATGGACCAGCCCGTGTGACGGGGCTACTCGTCGAAGTCAAAGTCGCGAGGGGGTTGCTGCTCGAACCACAGGCGCTCCTGGTCTGGCGTCTCGCGCAAGAAGTCTGGGGTCTCCTCCAAGACGTCTTCGACAGGGCCATCTGCATCGGCCGCTGCGATGGGCTCGCCATCTTCGCCCTGCTCCGGGGGCTCGTCTGGGGATCCGCTCGGAACCTCCCATTCCAAAGAGTCTCCGGCGGAGTCCTCCTCGCCGGGTCGTTCGGCTCTCAACACCGTGCGCATGTCCAGCTCGGCCGTCTCTTGGCCCGTGTGGAGAGACTGCGCCGAGGTCGACGGCGGGACCTTGACGGGTGCCGGAGGCTTCTCGTCGTGGGGCTCGATGTCCTCCGCGTGATCCGCAGGCTCTTCAAACGCGCTGCCCTGTCCACGGTCCACAGGCCCCAGAGCCTCTTGCTCTTCTCGGGCAACCTCGCCTGGGTCTGCGCCGTGGAGACGTTTGAACTCCAAGTGCTCGCGGATGGCGTCGTCGAGCAGTCCCATAGCGCGCCCAAACCATACCCCCCGCGGCGAACGCCTTCGCCGGCTGAGCACATTCGCCTCGTCCGCCCTGGGGCGCGGCGTCAATCGATCTGCCACTACACTTGGCTCACCTCATGTGCTTCGGCCTGAGCGCGGGGGGCTATAGCTCAGTTGGGAGAGCGCCTGGATCGCACCCAGGAGGTCGGGGGTTCGAGTCCCCCTAGCTCCACTGAACTTGTCTGTGCGCAAACCACGGGTGCGCCGACGCGGTAGGTGGGCAGGATTTCGGCGCGGCTGTTGACGTGCAGGTCGGCGATGAGGATGCGTAGCAGGGCCTTGGTCTGGTCGGTGTCGCCGTTGGCGATGACGTGGGCGAGCTGGTCGGCGACGGCGTGGAGTGCGGCCGTGTCGGGCGTTGTGGGCGTGTCTGCGGCGAGTTCGCGTGCGAGTGCTTGGTCTTGGGCTTGGAGGGCGTCCAGGCGCGTGTCGAGGGCGGATAGCCGCTCCTTGAAGCGCGCGGGGTCGAGGGTGCCGTTCTCGAAGGCGTCCTGGTAGCGCTCGATCGCGCGTTCGGCGCGGGCGATCTCCTTGGCGAGCGAGGCGCGTTGTTCGGTGAGCTGTACGCGGTCGGTTGCGCTGCTGGCGGCGGCTTGCTCGATCGCGTCGCGGATGAGGCCTCCGTGCCGATAGAGACTGGTGAGCTGGTCGAGGATCGCGCCCTCCAGCTTGTCCTTCGGTAGCCGCTCGCCGTCGCAGCCCTTGCGGCCGAGCTTTTGCCGCCCGGAGCAGGCGTAGTAGTGGTAGGTGCCGCCGTTTCCCTTCGCGGACATGCCGACGTAGGCGCGTCGGCAGCGCCCACAGCGCAACAGGCCGGTGAGCAGGAAGTCCGCGCGGTTTGAGGCGCGCAGCGACCAATCCTCTCCGCGCTCTTTCAACAATGCCTGCGCCCGGTCGAAGGTATCCTGGTCGGTCAGCGGCTCATGGATTCCGGGGAATGTCTGCTCGCGCCAGTGAACCCGCCCGACATACGCCTCGTTGGCGAGAATCCACAGCACGACCGCGGGCTGCCAGCCACGCGGCGGCGCGGGCGCGTGCTCGTCGTCAAGACGCCGGGCGATAGCGGCGGCACCCAAACGCCCGGCGGCGTACCACTTGAAGATGCGCCGGATGACAGGCGCGGTGCGCTCATCGGGGATAAGGTGCTTTTGCTCGTTGCGTTCATAGCCGAATGGGATGCGCCCGTTCGGCCAGCGTCCTTCTCTGGCGCGTCGCTCGATGCCACTGGTTACGCGGTCAACGATCGTGGCGTGCTCGAACTCGGCGAACACGCCGAGCATCTGAAGCATCATCCGCCCGGCTGCCGAGCCCGTGTCGAACGGCTCGGTCGCCGAGCGCAGCACGACCCCGAGCCCGTCGAGCTCCTCGGCGATCCCCGCCAGCTGGCGAACCTTGCGCGACAGTCGGTCGATGCGGTAGACGAGCAACTGGTCAACCCTGCCCTGCCGTGCAAGGTCAAGCGCGGCCTGCAAGCCGGGCCGCTCCAGCTTGGTGCCGGTGGCGCGGTCTTCGTGGTGGGCGACGATACGCCAATCCTCCTGCACCTTGCAGAACGCCTCCAAACGTTGATGCTGGGAAGCCAAGGAGGTCGGCTGGTTCTCCTCGTCGGTCGAGATGCGGGTGTAGAGGCAAGTACGCGTCATGGCATCGGCTCCTGCTCGTCAAGGTCGTGATCGGGGTATCCGAGGAGAGCAGACCCGGCGCCGGATCGCAACCCCCAAGCGAGACTGCAAGCACAGCATTCCGTCGCATAGCGCAAGCGAGAAAAAACCTACTTCTCTCTCTACCTTATCGGGGTTGCTTATTTTTGTGGGATTCTGATGATTAGCGGGGATTTTCATAGATACAGGGTCCTCCACGCTTAATTGGAGGACGTAATGGAGGACGAATTGGAGGGCATATTGGAGGGGTGTATATCGGCAGACGGCACCGGGCGTGGCACGGCATCGCCCCTGCGCACGGCATCGGCGAGCAGCGCCGCGAGCAGGCCGACGGCCTCGCGCTCCATCTCCACAGACAGTCGCTCGACCCTGGGGCGAGCGACACGAACACGATCATTCATAGTTCATCGAGTCGGACGGAGAGACCCCTACAAGACGACACACAGCCGCCATAAGAAAGGTCGGTCAGAGCCCGGTATGGGACAGACCACACGGCCCGCTCCCCCTTCGGAGCTCCCTGCCCTTCAAAAGTCGATCCAGACCCTCCTGCGGTACACGACCACTCCGGCCCATGGCCGGATCCCTGGGTGTTTGTCAGTGGCCGTCGCCGTGGCTGGCGCGCACGGAGTCGTATCGCACGGCAGGCGTCAGCTGGTCATTCGATCCCACTCACGGCGACCGGCACGTCGCTGCTAGTCGTGGTGCCGTCCCCAAGTTGGCCATCAATGTTGTCGCCCCAGCAGTCGACTCCGCCGCTGGAGAGCAGCGCGCAGGTGCTTCCCCCACCGGCTGAGATCGCATACGCGTTGGTTATCCCAGTCACGGTCACAGGCTTAGTGGAACAAGGTTTGTCGCGATGGGGTTCGTGGCCATAGCACGTTTCCGGGCCTTCGTCCGTGCCGTCCCCCAGCGCACCGTTTTCGTTCTCGCCCCAGCAGTCGACGCCTCCGCTTGAGAGCACCGCGCAGGCACTTTCCTGGCCGGTTGAGATCGCGGTCGCGCCGGTGATTCCAGTCACCTGTACCGGCACGTCGCTATCTGTTGTCGTGCCGTCCCCGAGCTCACCTTCGTTGTCTCCGCCCCAGCAGTCGACTTGGCCGCTGGAGAGCAGCGCGCAGGCGCTTTCCCCACCGGTTGAGATCGCGGTCGCGCCGGTGATTCCAGTCACCTGTACCGGCACGTCGCTGTTCGTGGTAGTGCCGTCCCCGAGCTCACCTTCGTTGTCTTCGCCCCAGCAGTCGACTTGGCCGCTGGAGAGCAGCGCGCAGGTGCTTGCCCTGCCGGTTGAGACTGCAGTCACGTCGGTTATACCTGTCACTGGTACAGGCCTAGTGGAACAAGGGTCGCCGCCGTAGCATGTTTCGGGGCCTCCCTCCGCGCCGTCCCCGAGCTCATCGGAGAAGTTGTCGCCCCAGCAGTCGACTTGGCCGCTGGAGAGCAGCGCGCAGGCGTCTTCCAAGCCAGTTGAGATCGCCGTCACGTCGGTTATACCTGTCACTGGTACAGGCCTAGTGGAACAAGGGTCGTAGCTGTAGCATGTTTCCGGCCCTTCGTCCGTGCCGTCCCCTAGCGCACCGTGTTCGTTCTCGCCCCAGCAGTCAACTTCTCTGCTGGAGAGGAGTGCACAGGTGCTGTAGTAATCGCCTGTTGAGATCGCGGTCGCGTCGGTTATCCCAGTCACCGGTATAGGCCTAGTGGAGCCGTAGCAAAAGTAGTCGTCGGAGCAGAATTCTTCTGGCCCTTCGTCCGTGCCGTCCCCGAGCCCACCGAATGTGTTGCTGCCCCAGCAGTCGATCCCGCCGCCGGAGATCAACGCGCACGCCGTTCGCAAACCCGCGGAAACCGCAGCTTTACTACCTGTGCCTCCTCCGCCGCCTGGACCGGAGCCGCCACCACCGCCCGGCCCGCCCCCACCGGGTCCAGGACCACTGCCGCCGCCCCCTCCTGAGCCGCCGCCTCCTCCAGAGCCTCCGCTACCGCCAGACCCACCGCCGCCACCGGAGCCACTCGTTGCGCAGAAGTTGCCTCCGAGCTGCTTAGTGAAGAGCGCGGGTGTTTGGGGTGTGCTCAGATGCCAGTCGAGGAGCTCACCCTCGGCGGAGAACTGGCCGAACTTCGCGTTCCAGGTGCAGGAGCCTGGCTGAGCGGTGAAGTTGAGGCTGCTCCCGACATTCAAGGTCAGGCTCGCGACGCCGCCAGCTCCGACCCCCGCCTTTACAGTGAGCCCAATGCCTGCTGTGGCCTGCGCAAACTGCTTTGCGGTCAGCGTGAAGTGCGGGTTGCCGAACGACACGTCGGGGATCAAGACCATCGCTGGCGGGAAGCCGATGGTATGACCACCGGCTTCTACTTCAATGGAGCCGCCTGAGTCGAGAATCCCGCCAACAGCCGCCGATCCGGTCAGATCGCCCTCGATGCCCGCTGTCACCGGAATGGGTCCCGCCAGACCGCTTGCGTAGAACGCCAGGCTCAGCGAGCACGAGACGCCGGCGCCGGCGGTTACTTCGATGCCTGCTTCGACGGTGAAGTGGACGTCGACGCGAACCCCATCCGTGACATGTACTCCGAGGACATCCGCAGTTGACCACCCGCCGGAGAACGAGACGCTCTTGATCCGCCGGTAGGGCGAGAGCCCAGAGGGTAGGCCACACCCAGCTGAGAAATCCGCCGCGGTCGCCTGCGACGCTTGCAGGGGAACATTGAACTGGAAGTTGGGGGCGACTTCGTAGATGCTCGCGGCGCGCAGCGAGAGCACCGTGTCACCGGCACGATAGGAGACCGCGACGACGTGGGAGAGCAGCCCGCGGGGCAACTGGACGCTGGGCGCCATCGAGACGATCGCGCGTGGCGCAAAAGTCTGATGTCCGCTCAACACCACCGACGTCGGGTCTTCGGGAGGCCCTGTGACCGAGACGACTCCGCCACGGAGCGTCTTGATCCCAGGGTTGATGATGGACGCATAGGTCCCCACCAGACTCGAACGGTGCCCGGCGCGGACGTGGACGCTCGTGGTCCCTGGGACCGGCCGCGCGCTGGCGCCCTTCTCGATGTGCCCGCGGGTATGACTGATCGTCACCGGCCGCAACGTGAGCCGGTACACCCCAGCCCGGGCCTTGGGGATCGTCAGCCCCGCTGCCGAGACGGACCGTTTCAGCCCGTCAGGGCCACGCAAGACGCCGTGCACGGCCTGACCAGACGGCAGCCCGACAACCCGGACGCTCAAGGAGCCAGACGCAGCCGCACTCGCGCCAACCGGTGCAGACCACGCCGACCCAGGCCCCGCCAAAACTGCCAGCAGCGGCGCACAGCTGCACGCCACACCGATCAAGACACGAGCACGCATCAAGCGCTCAACTCGACCCAAGACCTGCGGACACCCATCTGAACGTCGGCCAAGCGCTTTCTCGTAGCAGCAGCCTGCCCAGCCCGGTCTCTTGTGGTCCCCGCAGAATCATCTGTGTGCCCGCCTCAGACTAAACGTTACATGCGCCTGGTGCGTTTTGCGGGATCTGGAAAGGGAAGCTCCCATGTGTGGCAACCCGCAAGTGTACACGTACGCTACTCATAGGTCTGTAGACTAGCAAGTAGCAACGGGGCAGCGTGCCTGCGCGTGGAAGGCGATCTCCAGCGTATCGTGGGCCGCAATCTACGCGCCTACCGCCAAGCACGCGATATGAGCCAGGAGGCGTTCGCCGACCTCGTCGGTGTCCACCGAACCTACATGGGCGGTCTTGAGCGCGGCGAGCGCAACCTGACGCTCAAGTCGGTCGAGCGGATCGCCGAGCGACTCGGCATTGACGCGCTGGCGCTGATGCACCAGGAAGAGGGTCGCTGGCGGTAGCAGCCAACCGGGCACAGCCGCCAGCCATCCGCATGCGGTCGTAGCCTCAGCGCGATGAACGACGAGCGCTCCGAACCCGAGCCCCGGCAGCCTCAAGGCATCCGCCCGCCCGATGGTCCCACGACGGGACCCGCAGCCGCCATGCCTTCTTCGTCGGCGGAGCTTCTTGATCCCAAGACGGAGGCGACGGTCGATGCGCTGCTGGAGACGGTTCGGCACCTCTTGGAGGAAGAGAACTCGCGTGATCAGAGCTTCAACACGCGCGGTGTCGGTCTCGCCGGGTTCGTGGGGATCGTCGTGTCGCTGAGCACCACGCTCGGCCACGACGCCCTCGCCGCAAACTGGGGCGCCCCGTGGAAGGGCATAGCTGTTGGCCTGTTCGCCGGTGCGCTCGCGTCGTTGGTCGGCAGCGTCGTGGTCGTAGTCACCAAAGTGCTGCGCCCGCGCGAGTCCGCGAGCCTTGGCATCGCAGAGGTCGAAAAGTACCCGCTGCCGGAGTACATCTACAGGCCGAAGGTAATGAATCAGGGCAGCGTCATGCGCGGGTTGATCGACGCCCTCGTCATCGAGCGCTCGCGTGCGGGATCGAAGGCCGCCGGACTGCATTGGGGCTACAGGCTGCTCCTTGTAGGCTTGGCCTGCATCTCTATACTCGGGTTCCTAGTCGGACTTCACGATGCCAAGTTGATCGGGGTGCCAAGTGCCGGACGAACCCTCCAGCCAGGAACAGCCATCTGCGCCAGAACCGGCCGCGCCAAGTGCGCCCACGGAGAACGAGCCACAGCCGCCGGCCGCCGAGCCCTCCCCGTTCGCCGTTCCGAACATGGACCTGGTCGAGAAGGAAGCCAAGAGCGATAGCGAGCGACGATGAGCGACGAGAGCACCACACCATCCGCACCCACTGGCCAGGCACCATCAGATCCCAGACCACCGGCGCCTGCTCGCCCAGAGACCAAGCCTGCGGGTGGACCGGCATCGCCGTTCCCGAGGCCATCGATGGACATGGTGCCGCTCAGCCAGGACCCAGGCAATCCTCGAACACATTCGCAAGATGACTGACGACAGCCCATTCGCACGACCCGCCGTGATGTCGGGCTACCCGCTCGATCCGGCCGAGAAGGCCGCGGTCGAGCACGCCCTGAGCGAGGTCGAGCACGCTAGGTCCAACGGCTCCGCCCCCAGTACGCCGGAACCATCTGACCCGATGAATCACAACCAGCAGGACGACCCGACAATCGCCAAGCCATGACCGAACCGCAGAAGCCCAGCTCCGATTCTCGGCCCAGTAATCGTGATGATCCCGCCGCCAAAATGGAGCCTGTCCGATTTGAGCCAGAGAGCAACCTGCCGGAGAATAGGCTTACGTCGCCCTTCCCACGCCATCCAGTCGATCGTCTCGAAGAGAGCGATCAGTCCGTCACGAGCTGGCACGAACTCGACGAATAGCCGGCTCCGCGCCATACGAGCACGCCGGAAACGCACCTGAAGGGCAGGCTCCACCGCGGGTCAGCCGAGGGAGATTGGCTCCGCGGGCACACGAATCTGGTTTGCGCACAGACAAGTTTCGCCCATGAACCTGACTCAATGCGAACCGCGGGTACGCGGGAGGCTGGGTCGATCTGATCGTTCCCACGCGCGTTCGGCGTCGCGCATCATCGGCGGATAGACGATCAGGTGCCGGAAGGGCCTGATTGCTGCCATGTAGGCGTGTCCGAGCAGGCCGTTGGGCTTCACCAGGACCGCCATGCGCGCACCAAAGCCGCCGGACTCGTGCGGCACGCGCCCGATGTGCATGACCCCGTGCATCGTGCCGTTGGCGATCTCGGAGGCCCACTCGTCCTCGAGCAGGTACAGCGACGTGAATGGCAGGGCGTCGAAGGTCGGTCCGACGGGCGCGTCGCGCAGATCGGGCGGCAGGCGGTCGCGAAGCGTCGGCACGCGCGCGCCGAGCCCCGCGTCCGGCCGATCCCAGCCGAGCAGGTCGCCGAGCTTCCAGCGCAACGACCCGAGCTTCCAGCGCAACGACCACAGAGAGCGGGCGACGCGGGAGGAGCCCTGCGCCGGGTCCAGCGACGCGGCCAGCGCCACCAGCCGGGAAAGTCGTCGGGGCCGCCTATGCCGGGCAGCTGCCAGACGTCCTCGAGGCGGAAGTCGGCGGTCAGCTCATGGATTCGCCAGGGCTGGGTGGTGTGCGCGCTATTCGGGAGTCTCGCTTGTTCCTTCATACATGTGATGCTGGGTCTTGATCACTGCGCGCGTATCGCGCTGCGCACCAGGGCGAGCGCCACTTGACGGTGAACAAGGGACACCGGCGGCCAGACGAACGCCGCGAGCCGTCGGTCGTAGCGGATGAACGAGGCGAAGGAAAGCACGCCTTCATCGCCTCAGGAGCCTCGCGCCGCCAGCGGACGGTCGAGATGCCTGTGGGTCCGTCGCGACGCGGGGACAGAGAGTTGGAGTGCTGCGGTGATGCCGTGGTCATCGTCTGCTCGCAAAGCTATCATACATGTGTGCATGTATGTAATGCTGTGGAGCGAGCGCCGCAAAGGCGATGAGCTCCGCGAGTACAACATTGTCGGTGCGGGGGCGCCTGACTCAGGCTGAGCGCCGCACCCGCTCGCGCGGCGCGTTGCTCGAATCCGCCGCGCGCGGTCTCTCGCGCTACGGCTACAGCAACCTCGTGCTTGAGGAGGTGGCACGCAAGGCGGGCTATACGCGGGGCGCCCTGTACCATCAGTTCAAGGACAAGGAGGATCTGGCGCTGGCCGTGATCGAATGGGTCAACGAGAACTGGATGCGCGAGGTCGGCGAGCCCGCCGCGCAACAGCCCGACCCGGTCGCCGAGCTACTGGCGCTGGCACGCGGCCACGCCGTCTTCTGCCGACGCGACATCGCCCGCGTCGTGATGGCGCTGCGTATGGAGTTCGCCGGCCAGGACCATCCCGTGGGGCGCGAGACCGAGCGGATCTGGCAGGCCGGCGTCAAGCGCTGCGTCAAGCTCATCAACGCCGGACGCAAAGCCGGCTCGATCCCACCGGGGCCACCCGGCCGAGCAGTCGCACCGGCGCTGCTCGGCGCACTCGAGGGGGCTGTGATCGCACTCGCCGGACACACACCTCACGACGAGCTCCTGGCCGCACGTGCCGTCGCGGGGGTGCTGGGGATTGATAGCCATCGAGCAGAGGAGACGCCCTACCCACCGGCTATCCCCCCTCCTCAAGCGACATTCGTCCGCCGGAAAGCGGCACAAAGCGGTTCGCATTGAGTGTCAGCAACGCCACGAGAGCGTGTCACCCCTCATCGAGCGCGCGCATCACCATCTCTGGGGTGATGGCGGCGTGCCGGCCGGCGCACGGACCACCGGCGGGAGGGGGACGATGAGCGGCTAACCTTTGCCGCATGTGCCGAAACATAAGGACGCTCTACAACTTCGAGCCCCCCACCACTGACGAAGAGGTGCGCAGTGCGGCCCTGCAGTATGTGCGCAAGATCAGCGGCTTCACCAAGCCCTCGCAGGCAAACACCGAGGCCTTCGAGCGCGCCGTCGAGGAGGTGGCCGAAGCCTCGGCCAGGCTCCTGGACCAGCTCGTCACCTCGGCGCCACCGAAGGACCGTGAGGTCGAGGCCATGAAGCGCCGGGAGCGCAGCGCACAGCGCTTTGCGGCGTAGCGCTTTTGTGGCCCAGCTCGACAGCGTAGTCCGTCACTTCCACGCCCTGCCCATACCCTGAGGAGCACGATGTCCACTTCGCCCGCAGACTTCAACGCCAAGATCATCGAGGAGTTCCATGCCAACGAAGGGCGCGTCAGCGGCATGTTCGAGGGCCTGCCGCTGCTGCTCCTGCACCACACCGGCGCCAAGTCCGGCAAGAGTCGCATCAACCCGCTCGCCTACCAGGGCGACGACGGGCGCTACGTCGTGTTCGCCTCGAAGGCCGGAGCGCCGACAAACCCCGACTGGTACCACAATCTGATGGCCCACCCCCAGGTCACGATCGAGGTCGGGAGCGACACGATCACCGTTGTGGCCAGTGAGGCGGAGGGCGAGGAGCGCGAGCGCCTCTACCGCACCCAGGCCGAGCGGGTCCCGCAGTTCGCCGAATACGAGGAGCGGGCCGAGCGGGTCATCCCCGTGATCGTCCTGACGCCCACCACGTCCGGCTGAGCGCGCAGACGGGCTCTCGCAACCGCACCGCCGGACTCAGTCGCTCTCTGAGCGCCAGCGCCGGTAGAGGTCGCTGAACTCCTCGCGCATCTCCGGCGTCAGGTCCTCGACCTGCAGGCGCCCGGTGAGCCGGATAGTGGTGCGCATCTGCTCCAGGTACTCCGCGCAGTGCTCGCACCCGGCGATGTGCCGCTCAAAGCGCCGGCGCTGCGCGCGTGACAGCGCGCCTTCCAGGTAGTCGGTGATCAACTCGACCATCTCCTGGCAAACCAGTTCCTTTCTGGGCCACAGCAACATCCTCACCCCCTCCCCAGTTCGGTTTCCAGGGCCGCTCGCAGGCGGGAGCGCCCGCGGTGCAGCAGGACCCGCTGGTTGGCTTCGCTGATCTGCAGCACCTCGCACACCTCCTGGCCGCTCAGGCCGTCGACGTCGCGCAGCATCACGACCTCGCGCTGGCGCTCGGGCAGCTCGTGCAAGGCGCTTTGGATGCGCTCTGCCAGCCCCTGCGCGAGCATGCGGTCCTCGCTGTCCTCGATCCAGTGCTGTGGGGGAGACATCCACGCCCCCGAGGCGTCGAAGCGCGAGCGGTCCACGGCTGGGCCGGCGTCGCCCACCGCCACGCTGCGTTGCTCGCGCACGCCTGTGCTCCTGGCGCGGTTGACGAGGATGCTCAGCAGCCACGTCTGAAAGGAGGAGCGTCCCGCGAATCCGTCCAGGCCGCGCAGCACGCCGAGCCAGGTGTCCTGCACCACCTCCTCCGCGATCGCCTGGCTCGCTACATAGGAGCGAGCCAGGCGCAACATCGCGGCGTGATGGCGTGCGGCCAGCGCGACGAACGCCTGCTCCTCGCCCGCGCGCAGCCGCGCCACCAACTCAGCGTCCTCGTCCACTAGCCCGCGACGATACCCTCACCGCCCACCGCACCGGGCACCGTGACCGCCCCGATCTTGCTCAGGGCGCCGCCCGCGCCGATCGCGAACTCGTCCACGATCCCGGCGGCGCCGGTCTGCACGTAGAGGAAGCGATCGTCGCTGGAGACGGCGGCGTCGACGGTGCCGCCGTCGGTCGGGGTGTTGCCCAGCGGGCTCAGCAGCTCCCCGCCGTCGCTCGACTGGAAGGCGCTGAGCGAGGCGCTGGCGGCGTTGGAGGCGTAGAGCAGTCCGCCCGCCGCGACGACCCAGCAGGTGGCTTCCTGGCCCGTGCCCGCCGCGTCGAGCTGCGTGACGGTTCCGTTGGCGTTCAGCGCGAAGTCGGCCAGCGCGTTGGTGCCGGCCTCGGCCACGATCAGGTGTCCCTCCTGGTCGAAGCTCACCGCGAACGGCACCGCGCCCGGCTCGGAGTTCACCACGGGCGTGGGGGACAGCTCGCCGAACGGGCGGACCGCGAACACGTCGATGTCGCTGCCATTGCCCTTGGTCGTGACAATCAGCTGCGAGCCGTCGGGCGAGAAGGCGACCTGGCCCGGCGTGTGGGTGAACTGGGGTCCTTCTGTGGGGTTCAGGCCCAGCGCGCGGCCCGAGCCGGGCAGCGGGAAGAGGCGTCCGAAGAGCGAGAGGTATCCCTGCACCGAGCCGCCTTCCTCGGCGTTCAGCACGTACACGAGGGGACCGTGCACGGCGATGCTCACCGGGAACGTGCCGCCGGAGCCCAGCACCTGGCGCAAGGCCAGATGGTCACCGAACACCGAGAAGACCGAGACGGTGTTGCTGCCGGCGTTGACGGCGTACAACAGGCCGTTGTCATAGGCGAGCGAGCCCTGCGAGGCGAGGTGGTCGACGACCGACCCGGCGAGCACTCCGCCCAGCCCGCCGGTGTTGTAGACGCCCGCCTGGGTGAGGGCCCCGTCGGTGGCGCGGTCGTAGACGACGATCTGGTTGCCCGCCGTGTTGTCGGTCTGGGCAAAGACGGTGCCGGCGGGTCCGCCGAAGGTCCCGCCGCCGGCCTGCCCGCCTCCTGTCTGTCCACCGCTGGGCTGCCCGCCGAACGGCTGGCCTCCGCGGTCGCCGGGCCGCCCACCGCTGGGCTGCCCGCCGAACGCGCTTGCGGGTCCACCGGATACAGCCAGCGCAGCCAGCGCGGTGGCCGCGGCCGCGCCGATACGAGTCGTTGCTTTCATCACAGGCTCCTTGGTTCGAGGACGGACGTGCAGCGTTCAGTCCGCCCACGGCGCTGAGCGTTACACGGCGATCAGGCCACGTCGGCAGCGAGCTCTCGCGCGTCGGCCTGCGTCCAGGCCACGGCTGCCATCCCTGCCGCCACGATCAGCACCGAGGGCCAGGCGCCGATCGCCAGCGCGAGCAGGTGGGAGAGCACGAAGGCGCCCAGCCCCACGCCGGCAAGCTTCGTCGCCGTCCTCCTGCCATGACGCTGCGCCCACACCCGTATGCACCAAATGCCCCCGGCCAAGAGCACCACGCCGCCCAGCGGCCGTGAGCCGGTGCTCGCCACGACCGCGTAGCCGACGATCAGCGTCCCTCCGGCCACCGGCGCAGTGGGCATTACGCGGATGCTCCGTGCGCTCATAGGGAACCTCAGAGCTACCCCGGCGAGGCGCCGTTGCGTCCCACCAGCGTCTGGCGCCCGGCTTCGGTCCAGATCACCTGCTCGCGCCCCGGTCCGACGCCGATCATGCTCACCGGCGCGCCGACGTGCTCGGCGATGAACAGCAGGTACTCGCGCGCGGCCTCGGGCAGGTCCGAGAGGGTGCGGCACTCGCCCAGGTCCTCCTTCCAGCCGCGCAGCTCGGTGAGCTCGGCGGTGGCGTGGTGGAGCACCGTCTGGTGGTAGGGGAAGTCGTCGAACTCCGCTCCCTCCGCGCCGCGGTAGCTGGTGCACACTCCGATGCGGTCGAACCCGGAGAGCACGTCCAGCTTGGTGATGGTGAGCGCCGTCATCGTGTTCAGGCGCGCCGCGTAGCGCAGCGCCACCAGGTCCAGCCAGCCGGTGCGCCGCGGGCGCCCGGTGGTGGTGCCAAACTCACCGCCCCGCTCGCGGATCTGCTCGCCCATCGCGTCGTGCAGCTCGCTGGGGAAGGGTCCCGCGCCGACGCGCGTGGTGTAGGCCTTGGAGATGCCCCAGATTTCGTCGATATTCTTCGGTCCCACCCCCGCGCCCACACACGCCGCCCCGGACAGCGGGTTGGAGGAGGTGACGAATGGGTAGGTGCCGTGGTCGATGTCCAGCATCGCCCCCTGCGCGCCCTCGAAGATCACCTTCTGGCCGTCGTCCAGCAGCTCCCACATCAGCCGCGAGGTGTCGGCGATGTGCTGCTCCAGGCGGTGCCCGTGGGTCAGGTATTCCTCGGTCATGGTGTGCAGGTCCAGGGAGGGGTCCTTCTCGAAGGGGCGCAGCGACAGGCGCTTGGGCTCCATCGCCGCCACGATCTTCTTCTTGAGGATCTTCTCGTCCAGCAGGTCCTGCACGCGGATGCCCAGCCGTGCGGCCTTATCGGCGTAACAGGGGCCGATCCCGCGGCGCGTGGTGCCGATCTGCTGGCTCCCCAGCCGGGCCTCCCCGGCGGAGTCCAGCAGCAGGTGGTAGGGCATGATCAGGTGCGCGTTGGAGGAGATGCGCAGCCCGCTCACGTCCACCCTGCGCGCGCGCAGCGCGTCGAGCTCGTCGATCAGCACCCCCGGGTCGATCACCACGCCGTTGCCGATCACGCAGCACTTGCCCGGGTAGAGGATGCCCGAGGGGATCAGGTGCAGCTTCCACTCCACCCCTTCGCGCACGATCGTGTGCCCGGCGTTGTTGCCGCCCTGGAAGCGCACCACCGCGTCGCCGTGCTCAGCGAGCAGGTCGGTGATCTTGCCCTTTCCCTCATCGCCCCACTGGGCGCCCACGATGACTATGCCTGGCATCTCGCAGTGGAGTCTAGGGGGAGGACCGGCTCGGCCCGGGGTCAGCTCAGGCCGGCCACGCCAGGGCAGGCTGGGCGGGCTGCTCGCTGCGCAGGTCCCGCACCTCGTGGCGCTTGTCCTCGCCGTAGAGAGGCAACGGGTCGCCGCACATCTCCACCAGGCGCGAGACGATGCGCCGGCCCACGACCTCGCTGGAACTGTCAGAGACGACCTTGCGCTCCTCGCTGGGCCGGCCCGTACTGCCCTCCGAGATGGTCGTGAGAATGCGCCGGCCCATCTGCTCGGCCAGCTCGCTTGGCATCAGGTTCGTGGTCGCCACGATCGCGCGCTTGGCCTGGTAGCGGGCATCGATGATCGAGTACAACTGCTCCAGTCTCCACGACGTCGTGTGCTGGGCTCCGAGGTCGTCGATGTGCAGCAGGTCCACCGAGCAGAGCCGGTCGAGCAGATCGAGCAGGCTGTTTTCCGTGTCGATCTCGTCGCGGATCAGGTTGAGCAGGCGCGGCAGCGAGTAGATCGCCACGGAGTGCCCGGCGTCCACGGCGGCCTTGGAGACGATCATCGCGAGGCTGGTCTTGCCCGTCCCCACGTCCCCTGTCAGCCACAGCCCGCGACCCTCCTGCAGGCGCGCATCGAGGTTGCGCACATAGCGGCGTACCTCAGAGACGACGGCGTCCGGCATACCCAACACCGGAGGACGATCGAAGGAGACTCCTCTGTAGAGGTTCGGAATGCGCCCCTCCAGGCTGGCAGCCCGGGTTGCGGCGATGCGCCCGCGGCGACACCCGCAGTCAGACGCCGTGTTGGTGGCCTCATCGACAACGAAGCCGCTGCCGTCGCACAGCCCCAGCGGGCAGCTGTCGGGCGCGCGGCTCACTGTCCGTAACGCTCCCCGGCGTAGTTCATGAACTTGGGGTACTCCTTCTGGAAGGTCAGCGTCACTTCGCCGGTCGCGCCGTTGCGGTGCTTGGCGATGATCAGGTCCGCCTCGCCCGGTCGCTCGGACTCGGGCTCGTAGTACTCGTCGCGGTAGATGAACATCACCAGGTCGGCGTCCTGCTCGAGGTTCCCACTCTCGCGCAGGTCTGAGAGCTGGGGCTTCTTGGGCGAGCGCTGCTCCACCGCGCGGCTCAGCTGCGAGAGCGCGATCACCGGCACCCCCAGCTCGCGCGCGAGGATCTTCAGGCCACGGCTGAGCTCGCCCACCGCGGTCACGCGACTGTCGTAGCGGCTGTCGGTGCGCATCAGCTGCAGGTAGTCGATGATGATCAGGCCCAGCCCGCCCTCGCACTGGCTGTGCAGCCGCCTGGCCTTGGCGCGGATCTCGAGCATGCCCACGTCGCTTGAGTCGTCCACCCACAGCGGTGCGCTGGCCAGGCGCTGGGAGGCCTTCAGGATCTTCGGCCAGCGCTGCTCTGACACGCGCCCCTTGCGCAGCTCCTCGCCCTTGATGCGCGCCTGGGAGGCGACGAAGCGCTGGGCCAGCTCGGCCTCCGCCATCTCCAGGCTGAACAGCGCCACCGGGCGGCCGTGCTCGACGGCGGCGTTCTCGGCGATGTTGCACACCAAGGCGCTCTTGCCCATCGCCGGGCGCGCCGCCACGATGATCAGGTTGCCGGGCTGAAAGCCGCCGGTGATCTCATCGAGGTCCTTGAAGCCCGAGGGCGTGCCCGTCAGCGAGGTGCCCTCCAGCGACAGGCGGTGCAGCTTGTCGAGCTCCTCGTGCAGCACCTCCTCGATCGCGCGGAAGTCCTGCTGGCGATCGTCGCGGGCCACCTCCAGCATCGCCTTCTCGGCCTGCTCGACCAGCTCACGCGGGGGCGCTTGGTGCTCGAGCACGCTCGCCTGGATCTCGTACGTGCTGGTCAAGAGGCGGCGCAGCAGCGCGTTCTCGCGCACGATCTGGGCGTAGCGGCGCGCGTGCCCGGCGGCGGGGACCACGCCGCTCAGCTCGTCCACCGCGGCCACCCCGCCGACGGCGTCGAGCTTGCCCTGCTGGCGCAGGCGGTCGGTCACCGTCAGCACGTCGACGGGCTCGCTCTCGTTGTAGAGCGTCAGCATCGCCTGGTAGATCAGCCCGTGGCGCTCGCGGTAGAAGTCATCGGGGCGCAGCCCCTCCTCGATCACCAGCGCATACAGCGAGCGGTCGGAGAGCAGGATCGCGCCCAGCACCGACTGCTCGGCGTCGAGGTTGTGGGGTGGGGCGATCACGCCCGTGGGGGCGCGCGTGGCGCCTGCGCCGTTGGTGGTCTGGACCGCGCTCATGGCTGGCGCGAGTCTAGATCGACGCCGGCCCTCACCTGAGAGGACAACCCGCTATCTCGGAGGAAATAGACCCGCACGAACTTATGTTCGCAAGGGGGTCGGACTGACCTGTCTCTTACTTCTGCGCCACGACCAACCTTAGAGCTGGCCCCCGCCCGCCACTTCGCTACTTCTGCGCCACGACCATCGTTTTGACGGTGGCGCTCACACCCTCGACCACGTCGACCACGACCATGTAGGTGCCGACGTTCTTAATCGCCTCCGGCAGGTGCACGTTCTGGCGGTCCAGCCGCAGTCCGCGTGCCTCACGGATCGCGTCGGCCACGTCCTGGGCGCTGACTGAGCCGAACAGGCGACCGTCGGGGCTGGCCTGCTCGGTGATGGTGAGCACCGTTTTGTTCAGCAGCGCGGCATTGTCTTTGGCCCGCGCGGCGAACTCCCGCTCGGCCCGTTCCGCTGCTTCCTGACGCTGCTGCACCGCGGCCATCGCCCCGCGCGTGGCGGGCTGGGCGAGCTTGCGGGGGATCAGGTAGTTGCGCAGGTATCCCTTGGAGACCTCCACCACTTTGCCCTGCTCGCCGAGCTCATCGACGTCCTTGAGGAGAATCGCTTCGGGCATGCGCCTGGCCTAGCGGTCCCGGTCGCGATCGCGGTCGCCACCGCGCCGGGGGGCGTCGTCGCGCCCGCCCTCGTTCACGTAGGGCAGCAGCGCCAGCTCGCGTGCGCGCTTGACTGCGCGGGCGATCTGGCCCTGATGGCGGCGGCAGGCGCCGGTGATCCGCCGCGAGCGGATCTTGCCCTTCTCGGAGATGAACTTGCGCAGCGCGGCGACGTCCTTGTAGTCGACCTGCTCCACCTTGTCGCGGCAGTGCTGGCACGGCTTGCGCCGACCGCTTCCCGGCCCGCCCTTCTTATCTCGACGGCGGACTGGCTTGCCGCGGCCGCGCGCTTTTGCCACTGGGACCTACCTCGCTGTATCGCTTAGAACGGAATGTCGTCGTCGCCGGCGGCGCCGACCCCGACCGGCGCGGGCTGGAAGTCCTGGTTGTCGACCGGGACGTTGCCCTGGGAATCTCCGTTGCTCGCGAACCTGCCGCCACCTGCCGCGTCATCGCGCGAGCCCAGAAACTGCACCGAGTCGGCGATTATATCGACTGCCTGGCGCTTTGTGCCGTCCTGGGCCTCCCACTCGCGCCACTCCAGGCGTCCGTCGAGCGCCACGGGGCGTCCCTTTGAGAGGAAACGGGCGGCGTTCTCGCCCTGCGCGCCCCACACGGTGACGTTGAAGTAGTTGGGCTTGTCGACCCACTCCCCGCTCGCCCCGTCCTTGCGGCGGGTGTTGCACGCGATGCGCAGGCTGCACACCGACATGCCGCTGGGCAGCGAGCGCAGCTCCGGGTCTGCGGTCAGGTTGCCGGTCATCACTACCCGGTTGATGTTGGTGGCGGCCACGTCTTCCTTCCTTCCTCGGCCCCGCTCGGAGGCCGGCTGTGTCTCTCGGATTGGTCTCGCCGAGTCTAGACCTGTGTCCGGGCGCCAACTTTGGCGCTACTTCGCTATTTGCGAGGGTTAGCGCTTGCGCGGTGAGGTGCGGAACACCTCGTCCCAATACGGCGCGCTGATCCCGAAGCCGCGCGTGTCGTCCTGGAAGTGGTGGCGCATGTGGCGCTCGCGCAGCATCCGTCCCACGCGCCCACGCGGGTGGAAGTGGTGCAGGTAGTAGTGCAGCATGTCGTACACCAGATACCCGGCGAAGAACCCCGCGCCCAGCCCCGGCGCGTAGCGCCCGCCGAAGACCACGTACATCGCGGCGAACACCACCGCTCCCAGCGGGATGCTCACCGAGGGCGGCATCACCAGGCGCATCGGGTCGTTGGGGTGCTCGTGGTGGATGCCGTGGATGATCCAGTGCAGCCGCGCCCCCAGGCCCTTTGCGGGCTCGAAGTGGAACACCACGCGGTGCAGCCAGTACTCGAACAGCGTCCACATCGCGTACCCGCCCACCGCCAGGCCCGCCATGCCGAGGACGCTCACCTTGGAGAGCCCCCACGCGGTGAGCACCACGATCGCGGGCGCGAAGAGCAGCACCGGCACCAGCGGGTGCACGCGCGAGAGGGCGTCCAGCACGCGCGACTCGAACATGCGCGGCGAGGCGCGCAGCACGTCGGTCCTGCTCAGCGGTTGCTCACCGACGTCCACCTGGGCCATACCTTCGAGTGTATTACTCCGCCCCGGCTGTCGGTAGTTCAGGCCGGCTCGGCGACCTCGACCACTGTCTCGACCTCAACCTCGGCCTCGATCACGGTCTCAGGCTCGGCCTCCGCGTGCCGCACGGGCGCGGCGGGGGACTTCATGTCCGGCGCCTCGGGGGTGCCGGGCTTCAGTTTGACGATCCTGAAGCGCACGATCCCGTCGGCGATCCGCAACGAGCGCTCCAGGTTGCTCAGCAGCTCGGGCGTGGAGGCGTGGAACTGCAGCAGGTGGTACTCCGCGTCGGCCTTGTGGTCGATCTGGTAGGCCAGCGCGCGCGTGCCCCATTCGTCGTGGCGCACCATCTCGCCCTGCGCCTCGATGCTGGCGCGCGCGTCTGCCACCAGCTTCGAGCGGGTGGGCGCGTCGGCCTGCGTGTCCAGCATCAGGATCAGGTCGTACGTGGGTGCGGGCAGGGTCATGCGGCGCGGGATGATACCAGCGGCCGCGCTCTTGCCTCACCGGCCCTGGCCCCCTGGGTCCTCAGGACCCAGGGGCGCGGACAGTTAACTTTGCCACCACGCGGCCCCAGCGGAGCCCCGTCAGGGGCGGAGCCTTCCCTGCTTTTACCGGCCCCGCCCCTTCGCCCTGATGTCCGCCATCTGCTCGTCGATCCAATCCCCCGGGTCGCGCGAGGTGACGATCTCCACCAGCCCCTGCGCGCGGCGGCGGCGCTCCTCCGGGGCCATCGCCAGCGCCGCATATATCGAGTTCGCCAGCTCCTGGATGTCGAAGGGGTTCACAGACAGCGCGTACTCGCCCAGCTCCTCGTGCGCGCCCGTGTTCTCGGAGAGGATCGATACGCCCTCGCGCTCGTTGACGATCGGTCCCTCCTTGGCCACCAGGTTCATGCCGTCGAACATCGCGTTCACCAACAGCACGTCGTAGTGGCGGTAGGCCGCCATCGCCTCCTCCAGGTCGTCGCGCAGCTTCAGTTGGATCGGCATCCAGTCGGGCGTGCCGTGGCGGTGGTTGACAACCGCCACCGACGCCTCGATCCGCCCCAGGTACTCGGCGTACTGGGGGACGTCCGTGCGCGAGGGCATCAGCTGCGCCATGAAGGTGACGCGCTCGCGGAACTCCGGGTGCTGCTCGAGGAACAGGTCGAACGCCGAGAACCCCCGCAACACGTTCTTCGAGAGGTCCGCGCGGTCCACGCGCAGGATCAGGAAGTCGCGCCGGCGCCGCAGCAGCTCCTGCTCGAACTGCTTCACCCGCTCCCCCTTTGCTACCTGGCGCACCGCCTCGTGGTCGATCGGCAGCGGGTACGCGCGCACCCACACCTCGCGCTCGCCCGTGCGCACCGTCCCGCGCTCGAAGTCCACCTCCAGGTCCATCAGGTCGCGGCAGCACTGCAGGAAGTTGCGCCTGTACGAGCGCGTGTGGAAGCCGATGATGTCGTTCGCCAACAACCCAGTGAAGATCTCCTCGCGGATGCGCGTCGGCAGCACCCGCCAGGCGTCCGACTGCGTCCAGGGGATGTGGATGAAGTGGTGCAGAAACACGTCCGGGCGCGCCCGGCGCACCAGGTCGGGCAGCGTGTAGAGGTGGTAGTCGTGCACCATCACCACCGGCTCCGCGTTGCCCTCCAGCTCCTCCACCACCGCCCTGGCCAGGTCCTCGTTGACGGCGTTGTAGCCGAACTCGAACGCCTCGATCTCCTCGCGGCGGATGTCCGGCGCGTTTGAGAGGTCCCACAGGTAGTGCTGGATGAACCACAGCATCGGGTTGGCGAAGACGTTGTAGAAGCGGTCGTACGCGTCGGGGTCGCTCACCACCAGGCGCACCTGGTACTCGCCCCCTGCCGGGCTGCGCACGGGGAAGGCCCTCCCTTGGTGCTCGTGGGAGACCTCGGCGTCGTACTCGTTCATCGCCGAGGCGATCCACACCGCCTCGCGGTGCGAGGCCAGCCCCGTGAGTGCCGTCACCAGCCCGCCCGAGCCGCGCTGCACCTCCCCGCCGGGGCCGAAGGTCACCGGCCCGCGGTTTGACACCAGCACCAGCGGCGCTCGCTGTGCCGGTGCCTCGCTCACGTCCTGGGCTCCGTGGAGTCCGGCGGGTCCGTCGCGAGTGGGGCCACCCGGCTGGTGCCGAGGGTGCAGGCTCGGGCGGCGTGGTCCGTCCTTCTCACGCCAACAGCTCCGTGAAGATCTTCAGGTAGTCGCGCAGATACCGGGGCATCAAAAAGTGCGTCCTCACGTGCTCCTTGCCGCGCCTGCCCAGCGCTTTGCCCAGCGCCGGGTCCTCCAGCACCTCCAGCGAGCGCGCCGCGCACTGCTCGGCGCTCTCCACCAGGAACCCCGTCACGCCGTCCTGCACCTGCAAGGGGATGCCGCCCACGTTGCCCCCGATGAACGGCCGCGCCTTCCAGATCGCCTCCGAGACGGTCAGCCCGAAGCCCTCGCGCGTTGACTTCTGGATCAGCACGTCCGCGTGGCTCTGGAAGGCGTTGACCTCGATCGCCCCCACGTTGTTGAAGTTGTTGAGGATGTGCACGTCGGGGTCCCCGTCGGCGTGGGCGATGGTGGCGTTGAAGAAGTCCCACCCCTCCGGGTCGTCGCTGGCCATCGACCCCACCAGCGCCAGCTGCACCTCGGGCAGCGTCTCCTTGACGGTGCGGTAGGCGTCGATCACCCCCAGCGGGTCCTTCCAAGGGTCAAAGCGCGAGACCTGGCACATCAGCGGCCGGTCCACGTCGATGCCGAACTGGCTGCACACGTACGACGCGTCCTCGGGCGAGAGCGCCATGTTCTTCGGCGCCAGCGGGTCGATCGCCGGGGGCACCACGTTGACGTGGCCCCCCATCCCCTTGGGCACGTAGTCAGCCATGTGAAACAGCGACTCGGGGTAGGTGGTGATGAACGGCAACAGTCGCTCGATGGTCGCCGGGTTCGGTGTGGACAGATCGATGTGGCAGCGCCACACCCATCCGGCAGCCTTCTCCGGCACCAGCTTGTGCAGCGCCGCCGGCTGGGGGTCGTGGATCAGGCACACGTCCCACCCGCCGCTCAGCTCGCGGGCGTTCATCTCGTTGTAGCTCTCCCACGTGCTCCACTGTTCCTCATCTAGATCCTGCGGCGCGCCCTGCAGCGCGTTGTGCATCAGCTTGGTCGCGTTGAAGAACTCCTCGCGCCCGTAGATGACCTGCCATTCGCACTCCAACCCCACGTCGCGCATCAAGGGGATCAGCGTGTAGAGAATCTCTGAGACCCCGCCCCCAAAGGCGGTCGCGGACACGTGCACCACGCGCCTGCCCTTCAGCGGCTCGGCCAGCTCGCGGATCTCCTCGATCAGCCCGCGCCCGCAGATATGGGTGTAGTCGGTCAGCGACTTGCTTCCTACGGCCACGGGCTGGAGCACGCGCGCACGATATCCATATACGCCAGCTGGGGCGGCCGAGGGTCAAGCGGAGCGAGAAACGCAGGGGCGAAGGCTTGGTGGGTCAAGTCGAGCCCCGAGGACAAGCTCCCGCGCCGGCCATCGGTCGTCCCAGCGGACTAAGGTCCTTTGCGGTGCTTAACGGACGCATCTACCGAGCGGCCTTCGCCCCCCTGCTGCTCGCCCTGGCGATCGCCGGGTTCTCCCTCGGCGGGCGTGCCGCTCCGCTCAGCTCCACGCTGGCGCCCGACGCCTTCGACGGGCCCGCCGCGTTCGCCGAACTGAATACTCTCGCCAGCGCCTTCCCGCAGCGCCAGCCGGGCAGCGCGGGGGACGCGCGGCTGGCCGCCCACATCGTGCAGGTCCTGCGGGGGCTCGGTGGGACGGGGTCCGGCGGCTTCTCCGTGCAGACCCGCTCCGTGCAGGCCCAGACGGTGGACGGGAAGCGCACGCTCACCACCGTGATCGCCACGCGCCCCGGTGTCACCGGCGCCAGCCCGCTGGTCCTGCTGGCCCACCGCGACGCCGCCGGCCCGGGCGCGCGCGCGGAGCTGTCGGGCACCGCGGTGCTGCTGCAGCTGGCGCGCGTGCTGGCCACCAGCGAGACCCAGCGCACCGTCGTCCTCGTCTCCACCAGCGGGGGCAGCGGTGGCGCCGCCGGCGCCGCCGACTTCGCCTCCCACACCGCCGGCACCCCGGTCGACGCGGCGATCGTGCTGGGCGACCTGGCCGGTGTGGACGCGCGCAGGCCCTTCGTGGCGCCCTACTCCGACGGCGTGGGCAGCGCCCCCACGGCGCTGCAGCGTACGCTCTCCGGCGCGCTCTCCCAGGAGCTGGGCGTCGACCCCGGCACGCCCTCCTCGCTCAGCCAGCTGGCCCACCTGACGTTTCCGCTGGCTGCCGGGGAAGAGGGTGTGCTGAACGCCCAGGGGATCCCCGCGGTGCTGCTGCAGGTCAGCGGCGAACGCGGCCCCTCCTCCGCGCGCGAGCCTGTCAGCGAAGCGCGTCTGCAGAACTTCGGCCGCGCCGTGCTCAGCACCGTCTACGCCCTGGACGGCGGGCCCGACCTGCAGGATGAAGTGCAGTCGGGCGTGCCCATCCAGCACCAGCTGCTGCCCGAGTGGGCGGTGCGGCTGCTGCTGGCCGCGCTCCTGCTCCCGCCCCTGCTGGTTGCGGTGGACGGCCTCGCGCGCCTGCGCCGCCGCCGTGTGGCGCTCAGGCGCTGGCTGCTGTGGGCGCCGGCCTGCGCCGCGCCGTTTCTGCTCTGCGCGCTGTTCGTCCGCCTGCTCGGTTTCGCGGGTCTGCTCGCCGCGCCCGCGGGCCCGCTGCTCCCCGGCGCGCTGCCCCCTGGGCCCGTCGCCTGGGAGACGGTGCTCGCGCCCGCCCTCGTGCTGGTGCTGGCCTGGCTGGCCTGGCCCGTGGCGATGCGCCGCCTCGGGCTGCCCGTGCGCGCGGACTCCGACGCGGCGGGGCTTGCGGTGCTGCTGGTGCTGCTTGGCGTGACGGTCGTGGTGTGGCTCTTCGCCCCCTACACCGCGCTGCTGTTGGTGCCCGCCCTGCACCTGTGGCTGCTGGTCGTCTCGCCCGAGTGGCGCAACTCGGGTGGGCGCTCGCAGGGTGGGTGGGCCCATCATTTAAGAGCGTTGGCGGTGGTGGCCCTCGGGGTGGTGCCGCTGGCGCTGCTGTTCGCCTTCTACGCCCGCCAGCTCGGCTTCGACGTCGGCCAGGCGGTCCACGCGGCGGTGCTGTTGCTCGCCGGCGGCTACGTCTCGCTCGCCGGGATGCTGCTGTGGAGCCTCGCCTTCGGCTGCCTCGCGGGTGCCACCCTGGTGGCGCTCAGCGCGCCGCCCCCTTCTCTTGTCCCGGGAGGAGGGGAGGGCGAGCGCTTCGCCTTCACCGTCCGCGGTCCCATGTCCTATGCCGGCCCCGGCTCGCTGGGTGGGACGGAGTCCGCGCTGCGTCGCTGATTGCGCTCAGATGTCCTACGCTGGTCCTGGATCGCTCCGCCGCGCTCTCGCGCCGCGCCGCGCCGCGGATCCATATTTGAGGCTCGCCCAGGCCGGTCATGTCCGACATCCCGTTCTCTTCGAATCCCGACCTTGGGCTCCTGCGCCCGGACCCCGACCGCTACATGTGGGACTCTCGCTCCGTGTGGGATTCTCGCTCCGCTTCTCCCTTGCGTCCTCTCCCGCCCCTGCATTCCCGTCCCCCGCGGCGTTCGCGCCGCCCCCGCTGGGCGGCGCGGGCGCTCTCCTGGGCGCTCATCGTGCTGGGCTCGCTGGTGCTGCTCGACGCCGCCGTCACGCTTGTGTGGCAGGAGCCGCTCTCCGCGCTCTACGCCCGCATCCAGCAGGACCAGCTCAAGGGGACGCTGCGAGGGATCGAACGTTCCGCGCCCACGCCCGTGGAGCGCCGCCGTCTGGCGCTGCTGCCCAGCGAGGCCGGGCGCATCGCTTTCCTCGCCAGTGAGTTGCAGCGACACGCCGGCGACGGCAGCCCCGTGGGGATCGTCCACATCCCGCGCATCCACGCCGACTACGTGGTGGTCAAGGGCACCGGCACCTCCGAACTGGAGAAGGGCCCCGGCGTGTACCCCGAAACGCGCTTCCCCGGCATCCCCGGGACCACGGCGATCGCCGGCCATCGCACCACCTGGCTGGCTCCCTTCCGCCACATCGACGCGCTGCGCCCGGGCGACCGGATTCTGCTGGACATGCCCTACGCCCATTTCACGTACACCGTCGTCGGCAGCCGCGTGGTCCTGCCCACCGACGTCACCGCCGCGGTGGACCCCGTCGGCTACAGCCGCCTCGTGCTCTCCGCCTGCACGCCGCTGTTCAGCGCCGCCGAGCGGCTGCTGGTGTACGCCCGCCTCACCAGCACCGTGCCAGTGGGGGCCGCGCGCCTCACCAGCGGTGCTCGTACCCCTCCAGGCGGCGCTCTTGGCCGTCCTCTTTCAGCACCGCTCCCGGCGTAGGGCTCTCCACCACGCGCCCGACCCACGTGACGCCGACCCCGCGAGCCAGCGCAAGAGCCCGCTCGGCGCGTTGGCGCTCCTCCGCGGCCACGCACACGCACAGCTCGTAGTCTTCGCCTGCGGTTGCCGCCAGCTGCCACGGCGGGCCCCCCAGCTCGGCGGCGACCTCTGCGACGCCCTCGTCCAGCGGCAGCGCTTCGAGGTCCACCTCCAGGCACACACCGCTGGCTCGTCCCACGTGTCCGGCATCGGTGGCCAGCCCGTCGGAGAGGTCGATCATCGCGTGCGCTCCTGCCTGCGCCAGCGCGCGTCCCTCGGCCAGCCGCGGCCACGGTCGATGGGCCCGCTCGATAGTCGCCTGCCCGTGGGTGCCTCCAGCGGCGCGGCCCTCCAGCACGGCCAGTCCTGCGCCCGCGCCGCCAATGCGGCCGGTGATCCCGACGAGGTCTCCCGGCTGCGCACCGTCGCGCCCCACGAGCTCCCACGTGGAGTCGGCCCAGCCGACCACGGTGAGTGCGACTGTCAGCGCGGGGGCGCTCACCACGTCGCCCCCCAGCAGCGACGTGTCAGTAGCCAGTGCCAACTCTCGTGCGCCGCGCACCAGCTCCAGCGCACGAGGCTCGCTGAGTCCCGCGGGCAGCCCCAGCGTCAGGTACGCCTCCCCCGCTCGCGCGCCCATCGCGGCCAGGTCGGAGAGCGCGCCCGCCAGCGCCCGCCAGCCGACCTGCGCAGGCGTTGCCCAGCCTGACCCAGCACCATCGACAAGACGAAAATGGACGCCGTCGACCATCGCGTCCACCGAGGTCACGCACACCGGCCCGCCTGTACGTACCACGGCTGCATCGTCCCCGACTCCACGCTCCACCCTCGGCCCCTCTGTCTGGGCCAGCTCGGCCGCAATGGCCTCGATCAAAGAGCGCTCGGCGATGCCCTAACGGTGCCGGTAGACGATGCGGGCGCGGTCGAGGTCATACGGGGAGAGCTCGCAGCGCACGCGGTCGCCCGGCAGGATGCGGATGCGAAAGCGGCGCATCTTGCCGGCGACGTGCCCCAACACGACGTGATCATTGTCGAGCTTCACGCGGAACATCGCGTTGGGCAGGGCCTCGATCACCTCGCCCTCGAATTCGACCTTGTCTTCCTTTGCCACGTGTCTTTCCGTTCGTCTGAATGTAGAGCCTGAAGACCCTGTGACGCCCCAAACTACCAGCGTCAGCCGCCGGTTGCGGGGCGGTCGCTCGGCGCCCGCCGACGGTTGGTCGACCGCGTGGAGCTCGGTTCAGCCGCGCGGGGCGGTCGTGCCGCCGCCTGGACCAGACTGCGGAGCCTGTTCGTGGATCTGAGGCCCGCCCGCCCCGCCCCCGCCGCCGCCTGTCGGGACGCCCGCACCCGTTGGATTGTTTGCGCCTGTCGGGCCACCCGCGCCCGTGGGCCCGCCGCCGGTCTGGCCCCCTCCGCCGCCGGTCGCCCCGCCCCCGCCGGCTTCTTCGTGGTGCGCTTCGACGTTCGGCCCGGCCTTGGCCGGCTTGTGCTTTTCGGCTGCAACCCCTGTGCCGAGTTCAGCGGGAGTGGTGGGCACGGCGGTGCGCCCGGTCGATGCGTACTTGCCGAAGAAGGGCTGGTAGGAGATCGCTTCGCTTGCGGGCGGGAAGGGCACGCAGTGCGAGCCCACCACTTCGGCCATGTAGGCGTGCCAGATTTCCGCCGGCAGGTAGCCGCCCTGCTGGGGCTCGCCGTGCACGTCGGTCATCGAGACGCGCCTGTTCGGATACCCCATCCACACCACCGTCGAGTAGCGGGGGGTGTAGCCGTCCAGCCAGGCGTCCACCAGTTCGCTGGTGGTCCCTGTCTTGGCGGCCGTCGGGCAGTCGATCGCCGAGCGCGTCGCCGTCCCGCTCTGCACGTTCTGCTCGAGGATCGAGGTCTCCTCGGCGGCCACCGCTTCGGAGAGGGCGCGCACGCGGTGGTCGTCGTTCCAGCTCGTGTCCACCTGCCCGTCGGGGAACACCACCTTGGTGATCGCGATCGGCGTGTTGCGCCAGCCGCCGTCGGCCAGCGTGGCGTAGACGTTGGCCATTTCCAGCGGCGTCACGCCCAGCGTCAGACCGCCCAGCGCTTCGGCCGCCAGGCTCGACAGGTGCGTCCTGACGCCCATCTTGTAGGCCATTTCGGTGATCGTGTGCTCACCCAGGTCGGCCGCCAGCTGGGCGTAGACGGTGTTGTCGGAGGTCAGCGTGGCCTGCACCAGGTTGATCGACTTGTTCAGCGAGGTGCCCTCGAAGGTCTTCACTTCGTATTCCGGATACCCCGGCAGCCAGCCCGCCGGGAGCGTGTGCGAGAAGTAGTAGGTGCTGTTGGGGTCGATCCCGCGCGAGAGGGCGTCGGCGAGGTCGATCGCCTTGAACGTCGAGCCCGGCTGGCGGTGCCCGTCGGCGGCCAGGTTGTATTCGCTTTTTTCATAGCTCGGCGACTCGGCCATCGTTTCGATGTGGCCGTCGCGAGGGTCGATCGTGACGATCGCCGAGGCCGGGTCGCCGGGCTCGTCCAGCACTTCGGAGATCGCGTTGCGCGCCAGGCGCTGCTTGTCGAGGTCGAGCGTGGTGTAGACCTTCAGCCCGCCCTGTTCGACGACGCCCCGGCCGTAGCGGTGCACCAACTGCTCGCGCACGTATTCGAAGAAGTACCGTTCGCGGCGCTGGGTGTAGTAGTCGCCGTGCCTGACCTCCAGCGGCTCGTGTTCTGCGCGGGCGGCCTGGGCGAGGGTGATGTAGTGCAGTTCGGCCATCTTCCCCAGCACCTCGTTGCGCCGCTGGCGCGCCGCCGCGGGGTAGAGGAAGGGGTTGTACTCCGAGGGCGCCTGGGGCAATCCAGCCAGCAGCGCCGACTGCTCCAGATCGAGCTGCGAGGCGGGGCGGTCGAAGAAGATCCGCGAGGCCGCCTGCACGCCGATCGCGGTCTGTCCGCCCACGGTGCCGTAGGCGACGCTGTTCAGGTAGCCCTCGAGGATCGCGTGCTTGGAGTGACGTTTGTTGTATTCGATCGCCAGCTTGGCCTCGGTGATCTTCTGCTTGAGTGTGTGCTCGTCGTTGCCGAGGTACAGGTTGCGCACCAGCTGCATCGTGATCGTGGAGGCGCCCTGCAGCGCTTCGCCGTGCAGGGCGTCCTTCACGGCGGAGCGGAAGATCCCCGTGAGGTCCACGCCGTCGTTGGTGTAGAAGCGCTGGTCCTCGATCGCGACCGTGGCGTTGCGCAGCTGCACGGGCATCTGCGCAAAGGAGATCGGGGTGCGCAGCTCGTCGGACTCGATGTACCCCAGCGAGCTGCCGTCGGCGGCGAACACCTGCGAGGAGGCGCCGTTTACGATCGGGTGCAGCGAGCCCAGCGCGGGAGCCGATTGGGCGACCGACAGCACGTAACCCACCGCGCCCAGCACCCCCACCACGAGTGCGACCGCCGCGACGCCGAAGCCGACGAGCAGCAGGCGGGCAGGGCCGGCGTGGTTGTGGCGCAGGCGGCGCTGTCTGGCCTGGCGGGACATGGCTAACGAGATTACTGCTCCCGGGTGTGATTTCCTGCGGTTGCATGCCCGCAGACAGTGCAATCGCTGTACGTGACCCTCCCGCTCAAGACTGGGGCGATCCCGGCTCGCGCGCCTCCTCGTGGCTGGCCCGCCTGCGCGAGGACCCCGCACGGATGGCCGCCGTGCGCGACACCTGGCGGGCGCTGTGGGGCTCGCGGCTGCTGGTGTGGGTCGCGGGCGTGGGTACCGTGCTCCTGTTCGGCTGGGGTCCCGTGCGCGGCGCCTTCAACCCGCCGGGGGTGACGCGCGGGTTCGGCAGGCTCGGCGACCTGCTGGCGGCCCCCGCGGCGCGCTGGGATGCGTCGTGGTATCTGGTCATCGCCCACTACGGCTACCGCCCGGACCTGGGCGCCTTCACCTCCTCGCGCACCGCCTTCTTCCCGCTCTACCCGCTCGGGCTGAGAGGGCTCTCCGACATCGGCCTGCCGCCGATCGTGGCGGGCGTGGTGCTGTCGGTGGCGGCGCTTGGACTGGCGCTGTACGGCATTCACCGGCTGACGACGTTGGAGTTCGGTGCGCACGGCGAAGGGCCCGCGGCGGCGCGTCTGGTGGTGCTGCTCACGGCGTTTGCGCCGATGGCGTTCTACCTCTCCGCGGTTTACTCGGAGTCGCTCTACCTGGCGCTCTCGGTGGGCCTCTTCTGGTGCGCTCGTCAAGGGCGCTGGGCCTGGGTGGGGGTATTGGGGGCGCTCGCTGGAGCGACTCGCTCGGCGGGAGTGCTGCTGGTGGTGCCCGCGCTGATCCTCTACTTCTATGGACCCCGCGAGGATCGCGTGCCGGAACGCTCTGGGCGGCTGGCTCCGCGCTACCGTCCGCGCGCGGACGTGCTGTGGCTCGGGTTGGTACCGGTGGGAGTGGCCCTCTACATGGCCCACCTCGCGCTCGCTGGGGGCAACCCGCTCGAGCCCTTCCACGCCCAGCAGGTCTGGAACAGGCACTTTGCCGGGCCCTTCCTGGGAGTGTGGGATGGCGCACGAGCGGCCTTCGAGGGGGCGCGCCAGCTGCTCTCGGGCCAGAGCCACCACGTCTACTTCCCTGCGGCCCCCGGCAGTCCGATGGTGGCGGCGGGGCACAACACCGTGCTGTTCGCGTTTCTGCTCGCCGCGGTGCCCGCCCTCGTGGGGGTGCTGCGCAGGCTGCCGCTGGCCTACGGGGCCTACGTGGTGGTGGCGCTGGCGCTGCCGCTCTCATACCCCGTCACCTCCCAACCGCTGATGTCGCTGCCGCGCTTTCTGCTTGTGCTCTTCCCGCTGGGCATGTGGCTGGCGGCGTGGCTGGCCCCGCGGCCCCATCTGGCGCGGGCCACAGTGGTGGTGTCGGCACTGGCGATGGTGTGCTTCGTGGGGCAGTTCGCCACGTGGCACTGGGTGGCGTGAGCGTTCCCCGCACACGGGCAGTCCTGCTCGACGCGCTGGGCACGCTCGTGGCGCTTGAGCCACTGGGACCACTGCTGGCGGCGAGGCTGAGGGAGGGCCACGGGATCGAGCTCTCGCCCACGGAGGCCGAGCGCGCGTTCGCTGCTGAGATCTCCTATTACCGCGCTCACCACCTCGAGGGCCGCGACGAGACCTCGCTGGCCATACTTAGAGGACGCTGCGCGGAAGTGCTGCACAAAGCGCTGCCACCCCACGCGGCCCGCGCGATCGCGGTGGGGGAGCTACGGGCGGCGATGGAAGAGGCGCTGCGCTTCAGCGCCTACGCCGACGCGCTGGAGGCACTGCCGCTGCTGCGCGCGCAGGGCCGCAGGCTGGTGGTGGTGAGCAATTGGGACGTGTCGCTGCCCGAGGTGCTGGCGGCGACGAGGGTGGCGGAGGGCGTGGACGGCGTGCTCACCTCGGCACACGTGGGCGCAGCCAAGCCCGACCCGGCGATCTTCGCTGCGGCGCTGGCGCTGGCGGGGGTGGCGGCCGAGCAGGCGGTTCACGTGGGCGACTCCCCCGAGCAGGACGTGGAAGGGGCGCTGGGTGTCGGAGTGGCGGCGGTGCTGCTGCGCCGCACAAACACTCCAGACGCTCCAGGTACCCCAAACACACCAGGCTCTCCGGACACTCCGCGGGGGACGGCCGCCACTATCGCCTCGCTAGCGGAGCTCCCGGCGCTGCTTACGTGAGAATCTGAAGCGATGGAGTCGGCACGGCAGAGTCAATGGCGTCCCTGGACGGCCCCCGCAGCGCTGGCGGGCGGCCTGGTGTTGGCGGCTGTGGGTGGACTCGTCGTGGATGTCCCGGCGGCGCTGCTGGGGGTGAAGGTCACCTCCTCCTCGCTGCCGGCCGGGCTGACGGTGGCGGACACGTTCGTGCAGGACGCGGCGTTCGTCGCCTCGGTGGTGTTCTTCGCCTCGCTGGGCGGGCGCACCGTGCGGGCGTGGCAGCTGGGTCTGCGGCCCACCCCGCTGGCGCGGGCGGCAGGGGCGGTGGTGGTGGCGCTGCTGGCGTTCCTGCTGTTCAGCGCGCTGTGGGAGAGCGCGATGGAAGTGGGGGGCAAGGAGAAGCTGCTGGAACAGCTGGGGACCAACGAGAGCACGGCGCTGCTCATCGCCAGCGCGGCGCTGACGTGCGTGATGGCGCCGATCTGCGAGGAGATCCTGTTCCGCGGGTACTTCTTTGTGGCGCTCAGCAACTGGAAGGGGTGGCTGCCGGCGGCGCTCATCACCGGGGTGGTGTTCGGGGGCGTGCACGCCGGATCGGCGCCGGCGGTGGACCTGGTGCCGCTGGGGGCGCTGGGGGTGGCGCTGTGCATGGTCTACCGCTACACCGGCTCGCTCTACCCGTGCATCGCCGCGCACGCGCTGAACAACTCCTTCGCCTTCGGGGAGCTGGAGGGGTGGGGGTGGCAGACGCCGCTGCTGATGGCGGCCTCGCTGGGAACGATCGCGCTGCTGGCGCTGGCGCTGCGGCGCGTGGGGGTGATCACTCTGCCGCCCGCGGAACTCCCTGCGATCGCGGACCCGCCGGCGGTCGCCACCGCGCCATAGCCCGCCGCATGGCTGTCCTCCACCGCGCCCCAGCCTGCCGTCGCCACCGCACCCTAGTATCAACACATGGTCCCCGCTCCACCCCCGCCTCCCGTGGCGGCGCCTTTGGCCGGGCACATGAAGCTGGTGATGCAGGACACGCACGGGCGCCCCCCGTTCGCGCTGGCGGGCGAGCGGGTGGTGGTGCGCGGCGCAGTCGAGCCCTATGTGGCCGGCCAGACGGTGACCGTGCGCTTCTACCTCGACGGCCGCTGGGCGCAGAGCCGCACGGTGGGGGTGCAGCCGCTGGGCAACGGCGCGGGCCAGTTCCACGTGCCCTACTCCACCACCAGGGAGGGCGTGGCGAGCGCCCGTGCGACGCATACGGCGAGCGCGCAGGAGGGGGCTTTCCGGGCCAGCTCGAGCAGCGTGCGGTTCATCTCTCCCGATATGACCGAAGGCGCCAGTGGGCCGGCGGTGGGGGTGCTGCAGAGCCAGCTGAGCGCGCTGCACTACGCGGTGCCCGAGAACGGCGACTTCGAAGAAGCCACGGGGCGGGCGGTGGTGGCGTACCGCAAGGAGACTGGATTGGAGCGGGTGCCGAGCACCAACGCCACCGTGTTCCACTTGCTGGAGCACCGCGCGGGGGCCTTCCACGTGCGCTACCCGCGCGACGGAAGACACGTTGAGGCCGACCTGTCAACCCAGGTACTGGCCGAGATCGAACCCGGCGGGCGCGTGAGGGAGATCTACACGATGAGCTCCGGCAAGCCCTCCACCCCGACCGTGCTGGGGCACTTCCTTGTGTACTCGAAGACGCCCGGGACCAACAGCGAGGGGATGGTGGACTCCAACTACTTCATCCGCGGCTACGCCATCCACGGCTACCACGAAGTCCCCACCTATGCAGCCAGCCACGGGTGCCTGCGCGTGCCGATCCCCGACGCGGCGGCGATCTACGGATGGGTGCAGCTGGGCACGCCGGTGGACGTGTACTTCTGAGAGGGCGCAGCGGCTGGGCGCAGCGCCTGACTACACGCGCACGCGGAGCATCCGCGCGAGAAACCCAAGCCCGAAGCCATAGACGAGCAGCGCCAGGAGCAGCGTGACACCTTGGATGGCCCATTCGTTGTGCCACCCGGCGGTGACGCCCGAGAAGGGCGAGGTGAGCGAGGAGGAGGCTTCGTCGATCGTCTTGTGCACGGAGCTCTTGCGATGGGGAGAGCTTTCTTCGGCGGTGGCAGAGGAGGCCGCGGCGCCTTCCTTGAGCTCGTTCTGCTGGTGGGTGGAGGCGCTGGAGGTCTGTTCGACGGCGAACAGCACAAACGAGACGATCACGATCAAACAGATGACGCGCGAGGCCAGGCGCAGCACGGTGGAGACAACGTCGAGCACGCCGGCCAGAGTAGCCCCCATCGTGGACGTCCCGCCCGCCTGCGGACCGATATCGAGCCGTGAGCAGGCACGCGCCCCGACTCCCCACCGCGCGCCGGGTAGCCTTAGCCGCGGGGGTCACCCTGGGCGACCCCGAGCCCTCGTAGTCCAATGGATAAGACAACCGCCTCCTAAGCGGTGGATCCAGGTTCGACTCCTGGCGGGGGCATGGGGGGTGAATTGCCTGCTAGTTGGCGGTTTTTGAGTTCTGCAGACCAGCCGTCAGGAGTTCCGCGAGACCGCTGTTTTGCGCCCCAGTGCCCGATGGTGCCCAATCGGCGCTTCGACGCGCCACACTTCAGTCGTGCCGAACCACCTCGATCTCCTGCTCGTGCTCGACGACTACACGCGACGCAGTCCGTCGGGCTGCGTAAGCCGAGGCTCCGACATGTACGACATCGCGCACAACGCTGGCCTGGTCGAGTGGGCCAATCGACGACCGGCGACGTGGACAGGCGAACTTGTGCACCTTGGCTACTTGAACCACGGGCCTGCGTCCCTTGGGGATCGCTGGCCGGAGGTTCCCGGACCCATGTGGGGCGACCGAGAGGTCCAGCGGTATCACGACTATCGCATTACACCGGCCGGCCGGGAGGAGGCCGACCGCATGCGACGGCTCCAGCGGGAGACCGCCACTGACGCCACGCTCGGCATCAGGCTCCCAACCTTGGTCCGACCGTGGATGACGGACGGCCAGCGGCGGGCAATCGCAGAGCCGCTGCTGCGCCTCCAAAATGCGCTCGACAAGGAGCAGAACCCTGCCGCTATTGGAGCGACCAAGGAGCTTGTCGAGGCGGCGTGCAAGGTCACGATCGAGCGATCCGACCAGGCTGTGCCCAATAGCGCCAACCTGCCGACGCTGTTCAAGCAAGCTCAGGCAGCCATCGGGGTCAATACGCACGGAAGCCCGTTGGGCAACAGCCTGACGTCCATCGTGCAGCGCTTGGCTGAGCTTCGCAACGCCGTCGGCACCGGACACGGGCGCGCATCCTCTCCTGATGTTCCAACTCGTGACGCGCGCGTAGCCGCATCGGCAGGCGCAGCTGTCGCCGAGTTCCTGGTCAGCGCCACGTAGCGCGCCGCAGCTACCCCTTTGAAGGGATTGGCGCTGAAGCCTCGTCGGGCGAGGGATGCAGACCGGCGCCAAGAGACGAAGTGACTTCGTCGATCACACGGGCTGAGCGTCGCCATCCCACTACCTGCCAGCTCAACTCCTCGGCTTCGGTTGCGAGCGGCGTGGCTTGGACGATCCACGGGCGGCCCAGGAGCGTCCGATCGTTAGGGCCAGAGCCGAGCAAACCCCGAGACAAAAGACCATATCCCCCAAAGATCGAGGTCGATCTACCTACACGCCGACCTGACGATCCTCGCGCAGCTTGCCTACGCGAGGATTAGATCATGCGAAGCGATGCCGACAGTGCTTGCAGACCTGCGCGTCGGCTAGCACCTTCTCTGCGCAGTCTGGGCAGACCTTGAATCTGCGCCCCTCTTCTTTGCCGCCGTAACCCCAACCCATGATCCAGACGCCACCGACGAGCGCCAAGAGGCCACCGACGCCCGCTCCGTAGATTCCTATGCCGGGGTTGTCTCTTTCAGCAATCTCTTTCTCGGTGATCGGTCCCCTCAAGACCATGATCACGTTCGTGGGTTCAAAACGTTTGCCGGTGCCGTCATAAACGGCGAGGCCTGTAGCGATGACCGCCACGAGGAGAACGGTCGCAGCAGAGCGGTGTCGCTCCGGATTCCTACGGATTCGATAGACGCTTGTGGCGATGAGCACGGCGAAGGCGATGAAGAGCCAGCCGTTGCCAGAATGGATCAGCGTGTTCTTTCCGGCCCGCACGAAAATGTGCCCATTGAAGCGCGCATTGAAGCGCGGCAAGAACACAGCTACGGCCATGACGAGCGCTCCAGCGAGCGCCAGAGCCATCCCTGGCCTGTTCGCCTCTTCGAGGACTTCGACGGATTGCTCCGCAACATCCTCCGCTGGCACGATCCCGCAACATACCAGAACTTGACGATATATCTCTTGGCTTTCGCCTTGTTCTGCGCCACCTTCGACTGCCTGTAGCGATCGACCTCGGCGACTGTAATCTGGCTCAGCCGGTGGTTCTTGAAGAACGGCAGCAGGTGGCTTGTCAACTGCCATTCGTAGTCGCGTACGGTTTTCGGCCTCCACTCGCCCTGGTTGGCCTCGAACCACTGTGAGGCGAACTCGTGGGAGGTCGGGTCGCGGTTGACCTCGGGAGCGGGTTCAGGCTCGGCCGGCTGCCAGATGCCGCGCCGAATGTCGGCGAGGACGTTCTGTAGCTCCATCTGAGCCTTTGCCTGCGTCCAGCCATCCTTCGGGGTTCCGAGCGTCACGTACTGCCTGCGCCCGTAGGCGCGGAAGCGCAGCGCCCATGCGCCGCTCTCCCGTTGGACGACTCGGCCGCTCGCGGGACGCGGCATTACGCCTTGCCTCCCTCGGTGGCGCGGGCGAGGTCATGCAGGGTGATTCCGAGCGCCCTGGCGATGGCGAGGACGGTCGTCCATGTCGGGTTGCTCTCGCCGCGTTCGATACGGGACATCGCGGAGATAGTGAGGTTGGCGTCGAACGCGAGTGATTCCTGTGTCATCCCTCGCTCGATGCGTATGCGGCGGACCGTGGCGGCGTAGATCGGGTCCGGCTTGTGGGTGCGGTGGCGTCTCATATGCTCACCATCCCCAGCCAGTCCATGTGCAGCGCGCACGGCGACGCCCAGACCTCCTTGCCTTCGAGGATTACGACGCCCTCGGCCTCCAGTCGCTTGAGTGCTCGCCCAATCGTGCGGGGCTCGATGTCGTATATCTCGGCCCGCAGCTCCGCGCGGGTCCATCGCGGGTTGTGGTCGTCGCGGAGCACCTGCAAGACGATTGCTCGCTGCGCGGTGCCCTGGTCAGTGGGTGGCTTGTTCATCTCGGTTCCTCCTTGGTTGGAGGCCCCGAGAGCTTTGGTCTGGCGAGGAAGCCAAAGCCCCTGGCTGGTAGCTTGGCTGACGCGCCGGGAGTTCAGGCTCTCGGTGCCACGGCGCCCGGGTGTTTCCGCACCGCGGGCGCCAACTTGTAGGGTCAGAGACGAGGATAACCGAACTCGGCCTGCATGTAAAGGTCTTCTGTCTGTGATGAACGACGACACCACCAACATCGAGCGTCGTGCCCTTGGGCGTGCGTTGCACGAACTACGCAAGCGGGCCGGCATCACGCAGAAAGAGATGAGCACCCGCGAGGGCCTGGACGAAACGTATGTCTCCCGTGTCGAGCACGGGCGGATCGACGTCAAGTGGAGCACCCTCCGTCGCTTCCTGCGAGTTCTCGGCGCCGACCTGCACCAGCTCGCAGACGCGATCGCAGACGCCGAGAAGCAGGACCCACCCTCAAAGCGCTGACGGTCGATCACGACAGGCCCCCGGAGCCGTCGAGGGTGGTTGCGGAGCTTCGTATGGGCAGCAGCCGGGTGGCGCCGCCTGTGGGCTTGCGACGACGGCGTTTGGAAGTGGCCGTAGGTGGTTCTGGTGGCTCCTTGCTGGCGGGGCTTGGGGCGCGCGCGGCGAGCGCCCGGTCGAGGTCGAATCGGAGGCGTCCCCGTGGGCCGTTGCCGATCCGCTCGCCGCCCAGCTCGCGCGCGTGGGCGTATACGAAGTCCCGTGAGACGCCGAGCGCGGTGGCGAGCATCGCGGCGTCTACCAAGCGCACGCGCGGTCGGTCGAGCAGCAGTTCGGCCAGGTGCTCGGCGATGGCGGCGGCAAGCAGCCGCTCTCGTTGGGTCAGCGTGGGCACGGCGGTCGCCGGGCTCGCCTTGTGCGCCCGGTTTTGGGCGGCGTCGCGCGGTGGTGTTTGGATCCTGGCGGTCGCATCGGCTCTACTCTGTAAGCCGAGCTGGACCCCCTTCACGCAAATAATCTTTCCCTCAGCTCGTCGTATACGCCCAGCGGGAGCGACGCTCTCCTCCACGGAGTGGATTGCCTATCCGAGCGACCCAACGGCGACGAAGTGGACGCCGCACACCCACCCCTCGGTGCTGCCGTAGGCGCTTCGTCTCACAGCTCCGGCATATGGTTGCCAACCGCGTTCCATGCTGCCCATTACTCCGGGTCCAATCCTCCGCTCTCGGCCCCTGTCCTCGCACTCACGATCACCACCCACCACGTGGCGTTCGCTCGCTCGCGTTCTCTATCCGCTCCCGTCGTCTGCCGCCCGCGATCCTCCACCCCATTGCTTTCCTCTGCCTGCCGCTCGCTGTCCGGCCATATCAGCAGCAGCCGCTGCCGCCGTCTTCTGTCCCGTCACCTGTTCCGTCTTTGCTCCTTCCCTTTCGTCTGCCCCCTGTCGTTGTTCTCGTCCTGTCACTGCCCCTGCTGCCCGCTCGCTCCCGCCCTCGCTCTGTGCCTGGCCTTCCTCGAAGCCCGACGCAGAGCCAAATTCAGGGAGCGAGCGGGCAGCAGGGTGTTCATCTGTGTGTTCATCTCATAGATGAACACCTACATGAACACCTTTAAGAACACCCAGCGGGTGGCGGTGGCCGCGAACCACCCGGCACACCACCACCATGTCGGTGTTCGTGACCCGTGGGATCCGCTGCGGCTGGTGGCTCAGTAGCGACCGTCCCGAGGTGCCTGTAGATGACAGGGCGGCCTGGTCAGGGAATCGTCGGTGCGGCGCTGTTGGGGTTGGTCATCCCGCGGCTGGCGAGGGCGACCGCGCCAATGCGTGGGCGTCGCAGGTCCAGGTGCGTGGACTAGAGTTGCCACGAAGGTGACTGCGCTATGGCACAACGATGGTTCGGGTTGGCGAGCCTTGGCGCCTGCTGGTTTCCCCGAGGAGGCCGCTCTGCACGCCCTCGTAGAGGGTGCTCCGCAGCTGCTCCCGCTCTCGGGCTCTCCGCGGTTGGTCGTCGTTGGGCGTGAGGTTCGGCTGGGCAGCGGGTACGCCGACTTGGTTGCCGTCGAGCCGTCTGGGCGCATCGCCGTAATCGAGGTCAAGCTCGCCAGCAATGCGGAGGCCCGCCGCGCGGTGGTGGCGCAGGTTCTGACATACGCAGCCGTCATCTACGGGTTGGACGTGGAGACGCTTGAGCGCAACATCCTCGGAACGCAGCTTCACGAACGCGGCTACGAAAGCCTCGCTGACGCGATGTCTGCCAAACGATCAGGAGGGCTCGTTCGACGCAGGCAAGTTTGCGACGGGGCTTGCAGAAAATCTCTCAACTGGCGCCTTTCGTCTGGTGCTGGTGTTGGACGATGCGCCGAGCGAGCTTGTGCGGCTTGTCGGCTATCTCGGAGCGGTCGGCGGGAACCTGGTCATTGATCTTGTGACAGTCGCGGCCTATGACGTCGATGGCTCACGAATCATGGTTCCGCAGCGTGTAGACCCGGAGCGCCCGCCTGTCGAGGCGGGACAGTCGTCGCAAGCAGCCAAGGGCTTTGCAGGGTATCTCGCCAGCGGCGCCTCCGATTTTGGTGAAGCCATCGATGCCGCCCCGGAGATTCAACGGCAAGACCTTCGGCGTCTCTATGACTGGGCCATCTCGTTGGAGCAGGAGGGACTCGTCAGGCTTTCCACCTATCACGGCAAGAGTCGCCTGACGCTCCTGCCCTACCTCTGCGGAGACGACGCTGGGCTTGTCACGGTCTGGAACGACAATGGTGCGTACCTTTCGGTGTGGCGAAGCGTCTTCAAGCGTCGCGCCCCCAAGAGCATCCCCGATGTCGAGGCGGCGATTGGAGCGCAGATTGGCAACGGCAACTCGGTTCGCTTGCTCAGCGACGAGGTCTTGGCAGCCCTCACCAGCGCCTATCGCGAGGCCGCGCAAACGGGACACTGACGGCGACCTTGACTTATGACGAGCACGTCACTACGCGCTGCCGTGGCCCGTCAGCGTGCGTCGCGGCCGGCGGGATCGACCGGCGCGGACTCCGGCTGGTTCTTCGTTCAGGAGGCCAGGCGCGCATCCCGTCCTGAGTCGCCCGTAACGTGCCGCGCGTGTCCACCACGCCCGAGGAGCTTGCGCTTGACCTGTCGCGTGCGTCCGTGCAGGCTCAGGAGCAGAGCGAGAACCAGCTCCGTGAGAAGGCGACCGCCGTTCTGTCGGCGGCGTCAATCGTCGTCCCTGTTGCTGCGGTCGCCGTTGGTAGCGGGCCGGCTATCGCCGCGATCCCATTCGGTGGCGCTGCCCTGGCGTATGTCCTGTGCGTGCGCGAGTGCGGCAGCGCGCTGTTCCCGCGTGGTGTCCACGTCGGCCTCTTGGGCGGCGAGCTGCTTGAGACCGCCAAGACCAGCGGCGCGGACCTCCGCCAGATGCAAGCAGCGGCAGCGAGCTACCTGGACGACGGGTACAGGCACAACCAGACCATCCTTGAGTCGGCGTCGCAGCGCCTGGGTAGGGCCATCTACCTGATGACGGCGGAGATTCTGTTGCTGGTCGTCGCCTTGGTCGTTACACTCGTGAGTTGAGATGAACGATACGCCTTCGCCCAAGCCCGTCCCATCGAACCCGATGCCATCAACGCCGCCGCCAAGCGTCGTCGCCGTCGAGATTCGTGGGGCAACGAAACCTCGCCACTGATAGGGCCGAAGTCCATTGGGCACCGGCGGCTTCTTGGTGCCCAAACCCAGCCTGATCGCGCCCAAACGCGCCATATCAGGGGGCCTCGAAGCGCCAGAATCCCAGTGCTGGCCAGCGTTTCCGGGCTACCGGCGCGATCCCTGATCGTTCCTCCTTAGTGCTGCCCGCCGGAATTATGGTCGTGGTTAGGCGGCGAGTGCGAGCGGCGGGTCGCGGGAGGGCTGCTGGTCGAGGCGGTCGAGTAGCTCGGCGAGGTCTCGTCGGGTGAAGTTCCACTGGAATGGTTGGGCGATCTCGTTGTAGTGGCGCTCGAAGTCGTTGAGCGCCTGGGCGAGTTCAGCGGTGCTCTGGAAGTCGTTGGGTTCGAGCAGCTTGCGCTGGATGATCGAGTGGTAGATCTCGACTTGGTTCAGCCAGCTGGCGTGGACGGGTAGGTGCACCAGGGTAAGCGTTGGCCAGCGTCCCTCCAGGCGTTTGACGGAAGCTTTGCCGCGGTGGTCGGAGCCGTTGTCGACGATCCAGAACACACGGGGTGCGGAGGCGTAGGGCTCTTTGGTCATGACCTGGTGCACGAGCCGGTCAAACGGCACGATCCCGCCCTTGCGCTCACTGCTGGGAACACCGCCGCGCCGGGGCCAGTGCAAACCGCCGCGCCCAACTGCGTCCGATCACCCCGCCGTGGCGCACGTCCCAAGCGTCGAAGTAGCAGAGGGCACCCATCCGCTCGTACTCGTGCTCGACGAGCTGCCCACGACCCGCAGCCGGCGGAGCGCTCTCATGGACGCGCTTGCGTGCCTGTATGGATGGCTTGGCGTCGGCGCTGATCACCATCTCGCCGGGCTGCAGCAGTTTGCCTTCCCAGCGGCCCTCGTAGAGATCGAGTACCCGTCCTGCCTTCTGAAGGAAGTCGGGGTCCCTTGTGGGAACACCGCCGCGCCGGGGCCAGTGCAAACCGCCGCGCCCACCTTGGGAAGATCCACGAACGGTGCTGCCAGGGTTTGATCGCGTCCTCGGCCAGCCACCGTCCGATCGTCGACGCGGACGCGTCGCTCACACCACGCTCGATAACGAAGCGGTGGATCTCCGATCTACTGAAACGCGAGAGCGGAACGCCCTGCTGGCGTGGCAGCTCGCACGCGATTGCCTTGACCTGCGCGACCTCTTCCGGGGGGAAAACGACGCGGGCGCCCCGCGCGTGGCCTGTCCTTCAAACCGTCCAAGCGCTCCTCAGCGAAACGTTTTCGCCAACGCCCAACGACATCAGGATTCATATCCAGACGCCTACCGATCTGCACATTCGGCTCACCAGCAGCGGCGTAGAGCACAAGCTTGGCGCGCTGGACCTCCTGAAACGAGCGCGTGTAACACGCAGCGACATGCTCAAGCTCACGACACTCCTTGGCGCTCAACACGATCCTCGGAGTCGGTCTCGCCATTACTACAGAGATTCGCCACAGACAACACAACTCCTCCCCACAATCCGACCGAACTTACGGCGGACAGCACTAAGCGGTGGATCCAGGTTCGACTCCTGGCGGGGGCATGGGGGCGGGATTGGCTGCTATGGGCGGTTTCGGCTCTTCCCGGCCGACCGCCGGGAACCCCACGAACTCCGCCCTGGTGCCCAATGGTGCCCATTCAGTGACTTCGCTCTACGGCTTCCCGCTCCGACGCGCGTTTGCCTTCCTGGGTAAGAGGGTCGTCTCTTGTCACGGGTGCTGACACTGGCTGCGACGAGGACTCCACGCGCGCTTCGTGCTCATGGATGACTCGCAAAGCTGCCTCGGGCCATGGCGCCTCTCGTCCACCATCGGAGAGCGTCAGACGGCGCATGGCGGCGTAGATGACGAGAGCCTCCTCGCGTGGCCCGACCAGACACGCGAGCGGGGATGACTCTGAACTCGGAATCGACCGCTGAACGGCACCCGGCTGGATCTTGTCGCTGAATTGCCGCTCGTTCGTTTGTGTTGGCATCCCTCTGCACTATCGCCAGCCATCGTGCAAGGGGGGTCTGTCGCCCATCCTTACCCTAAAATTGCGCTGATACCCCTGGGTCACTCGAATGCACACGCGTGGACTGCTTTCAAGAGTCCACATGGGCCTGCACCTACAGTCGGCTTGTCTATCAGTCCTCGCAAGGGTATGAGAAGGGATGGACCCGGGTCGCGCAGCCGCTTTCCAAGGGGGGCAGCGCGGCCCGGACTTCATTTCAGGCCGACACCAGCGCCATCCTCCCGGGAACCCCGGGCACATGCAGCGGCGGCCGATCTAGGCAACATCAGCGCTCCGATGGATCACTCCTTGAGGTTCCCGCCGGCACAGGCATTCCGTACTTTGCGGCCACCTCGTAGTCCGTGATCGTGATTGGCGGGTTGTGCTCGGGGTCAAGCCTGTAGTTCTTATGCGAGTCGCGCATAAGAATGCCCTCGGCGTGCAGTCGCCGGAGCGCGAGGCGGATTGCTGGTGGCTGTACTTCGGGATCTCGGCTCTGCACGGCACCGATCACGCGAGGGATCGGCCACGGCTCGAAGCCGCGCGGGCGCATCACCGCAAGAATATGATCCTTCGCGGTCAGTTTCTCGGTCGATGCTTTGGGCTTTGAGGGGGTCTGAGCATCCGTAGAGTCCTTCGCGTCAAACAGGCCTAGAACGGCCTGAAGGAAATGCTCCTCCTTCTGCAGGCGCTGCCGCTCCGAGTAGACACGCGCGAGATCCGCCTCGACATCCGCGCGTGATCCGCTGAGCAGATCATTGAGGATTTTGCTAGTCGCCATGACTCGGAGCTTACCAAATGTGGATCGACAAAAGAAGTGCCTCCGAACAAGGTATCGTTCTTTTTGGCGTTCCGTCCGCGCGGGCTCGTAGGCCCCAACAACCACGTTGGCGCCTGCTGCTCTAATGTCACGGCTGATACGACTCCATGAACAAGCGCTCGTCGCCGTGATCTATATCGTGCTCCATCAATGGACTATCTTCGTCCAGGTGCTCCCAGAGGATCGAGTTCGATCAGGCAGGTTGCCAGAGGCTTTCGATCAACCGCGCGCCGATTGACAAGCCTGCGGCCCGCTCGTGGTGGCAGCGATGGCGTAACCTTTACCGGCGGTCGAGACTGGACCATGAGGCGGAGGCTCCAGACGGAGATGCCAACCTGCGTCTTCAGTTCCCGGCCTGCTCCAACGAACTGACGAAGACAGCGGGATTGGTGACCGTTATGCCGTCAAGCTCGGCGTCGAGCAGGTCGCGGTCGAGCGACACCAGGACGTCGGCCTCCGTCACGTGCATCAGCGCGACAAGATAGTCGTCGTCGGGATCGCGCACCATCGGCGAGGATGGCTGAGCTGGGTCCGGTTGGTGCTCGCTCCGTGCGCCAAACCCGGCGACGTAGGTGTCGCCTCTCCCGTCGCTGGCCCAGCGCGCGAATTTGGGCCGCGACAGGACCTCTCGAAGCTCGGTCAGCAGCAGCGGCGAGACGACGAGGACGAATCGGCGCTCGCGCCAAGCGGCCACGAGCCGGCCCGAACCAGCGTTAGGGTCGCCGATAAACGCCGAGACGAAGACGCTCGGATCTACGACTGCACGGATCACGCAGCCTGGCGGCGCGCCTGCCGCACCGCCCGAACTTCCTGCACCGCGAGCCGGTCGGCCTCATCGGCCTCCAGGGTTCCCTGCGCCCGCGCGTCCTCAAGCGCACGCAGACCGAGAAAGATAGCGAGCGCATCCTCGACGACCTGCACGTCGCTCTTGTCGGCCTCGCCGGTGTCCTGCTGACGTGCTCGGCGGACCAGCTCCTCGTCCAGCGTCAGATTGATCTTGCGCGTAGCCATTGTCGATCTAGGATACCGCGCAATCTACGCCGCCACGCGGGCGACCACGGGCCGACGCGGCGGGCGGCGGCCGACGGGGAATCGCGACGGGGAATCATTTGGGCACTGGCGGCTTTCTGGTGCCCAAACCCAGCCAGATCATGCCTAATCGCGCTATATCCGGGGAGCCTCAAAGCGCCAGAATCCCATTGCTGGCCAACGCTTTTGGCCTCCCCGACCTCTCCCGCAGGGTGCCTCCCAAGCGGTGGATCCAGGTTCGACTCCTGGCGGGGGCATGGGGGCGATTGCCATATATCGCACGACCATGCAATGTGCCGAGCGCTCGGACGGCAAGCCTGCCATCCTGAGGCCCACGACCGTGATCAGTCCACCATCGAGGAGGCCACATGGGCTTTGATCAGTATCACGAGCCGCCCCACGAGCTGCCCGCACGGACGCGCACGTTTGCACGCATGTGTGCCTCGTTGACCGAGGAGGCCGAAGCGATCGGCTGGTACGAGCAGCGCCTCGCCGTTGAGAGCGATGCAGAGGCGCTCGCGATCATGCGAGACGCGCAGGGCGAGGAGTTCAAGCACTTCAGCATGGACCTCGAGTTTCTGTTGCGCCGAACACCGCTATGGCGCGAGATCGCGCGGGGGATCCTCTTCCAGTCCGGCGATATCGTCGAGCACGGCGAGGAGTCAGAGGCGCGAGCGACCGGCGATGGCACTCCGCAGGAGACAGGCGCGAGCAACAGGAGCTCGGGCTCATTGGGAATTGGCGGCGAGGCTGGGAGCGTGCGCTGATGAACCATCTCCTGCGCTCACTCGCGCCGATCACGGACTTAGGCTGGGAGCTCCTGGACACCGAGGCGCAGCAGCGATTGACCCCCGCACTGGCGGCGCGCAGGCTCGTCGACTTCCCCGGTCCGCACGGCTGGGAGCACTCGGCCACCAACCTTGGCCGCACCGAGCGGATCGCCGCGCCTCCTCAGGAGGGCGTCGCGGCGCTGCGGCGTCGTGTGCTGGCGCTGGCCGAGCTGCGGGCCGATTTCACGGTCTCCCCGCGGGAGTTCTCCGACCTGGAGCGTGGCGCTCAGGACGTGGATCTGTCCTCGCTCGACGCCGCCGCGCATAGGCTGGCGGTCGCCGAGAACATCGCCGTATTCCACGGCTGGCCGGAGGCGGAGATCACCGGGATACTCGGCGCCTCGCCACACGAGCCAAGGCCGCTCGGCGAGGATCCCGAGCGCTACCCGCGCGCCGTCGCCGGGGCCGTCGAGCTGCTGCTGGGGAACGGCATCGGCGGGCCCTACGGCATGGCGCTCGGACGCGAGCAGTACCGGCGCGTCGTCGAGACCGCCGAGCACGGCGGTCACCTGCTGCTCGACCATCTGCGCAAGATCCTCGGTGGTCCGATCGTCTGGGCGCCTGGGCTGATGGGTGCGGTCGTGCTCAGCCAGCGTGGAGGCGACTTCATCCTCGACTGCGGACAGGACCTCTCCGTCGGCTATCAGCGACACGACGACCAGGCCGTCCACCTCTATATCGAGGAGAGCTTCTCCTTTCTGGCAGCCACCCCCGACGCTGCCGTAGCGCTCACAGCATGATGTCCTGCTCGTAGCGGAGGTGCACGGACGGACCGCGCTCCTCGCAGAGCGTGCTCGGAAGACGCTCGCGATCCTCGAGTACCGCGGCATCGGCGCGTAGGAGGCTCAGCACGGCGTTGGCGAGCAGGTCGAGCGGCTCCAGGCGCTTGACTTAGGCGTCGACGTTGCCCGGCGGCCGCGCGGAAGTCGTGGACCACGCGCGGGGTTGCTTGGACATGCATGATTCAACCTCACCTTCTCCCGGAAAGGGGTCCCAGGGATGCCGCTCGACCAGAGCAAGCTCGGAACCGTCGTACAGCAGCAGATGGAGGCGATCGAAAGCGACCACGGCGACGAGTGCGAGATTGGGGACGTCTGCGTGATCGTGCAGGTCGTCTGCCCCGACCGGGTGGAAATCCGCGTGCGCAGCAGCGAGATGTATCCACACACGCGGGTCGGCCTGATGGCCCAGGCGCTGCGCGCCGAGCTGGGTTAGAGACGGGGCTCCGAAGTAGGGCTGACGCCCACGGCCCACGCGCCCTCAGACCCGCTTACAATGACACGGATGATCCTCTACACCTGCCCTGCACGCACACATGGGGCCAGCGCGCCGCTGTTCAAGCACCCCTGCGGGGTTGCCGCTCAGGCGCTCGACGCTGCGGGGTGCACCTACACAGTCAAGGTGGTGGGCGGCTTCAAGAGCGTCCCCTTCAGTCGCCGCGGCAAGCGCAGGGAGATCCTTGAGCTGACCGGTCAGGAGGACGTCCCGGTACTCGTGCTCGACGACGGCACGACGGTCCAGGGCACCAGCGCGATCGTGGAGTGGGCGGCGAGTCACAACTCCGCGCAGGCCGCCTGACTCACACCTCCAGCAACAACGTAACCGGCCCGTCGTTGACCAACTCCACGAGCATGTGCGCGCCGAACACACCCCGCTTGGCCCCGGCACGTGCGCAGAACAGCTCATACAGCGGCTCGGCGTGCTCCGAACCGGCCGCGGCGACGAAGCTCGGGCGGTTGCCGCGGCGCGTGTCGCCGTAGAGCGTGAACTGGCTGACGCACAGAACCTCGCGCTCGCCCAGCGCCTCGTTCATGCGACCGGCGGCGTCCTCGAAGACGCGCATCGCCAGCACCTTCTGTGCGAGGCGCTCGGCCGCGGCGGGCGTGTCCTCGTGGCTGACCCCCAGCAGGACCAGCAGGCCGGGGCCGATCGCCGCGACCTCGCGCTCCTCCACGCGCACGGCGGCCCGCGTGACTCGCTGTACCAGTGCCCGCATCCCGGCAAGGGTAGGCCAGCGCTACGCCTCCGCGCCCACCCCAGCCGCCACCGGCGCGACACCCTCCTCACGCCGCGCGGCCGCGGTGGCGACGCGCACGCAGTCGCGCCCGTCGCGCTTGGCCTGGTAGAGCGCGCGGTCGGCGCTGCGCAGCAGCGTGGGGGCGTCGGCGCCGTGCATCGGGAACCCCGCGACGCCGAAGCTCGCGGTGACGCGCCGTTCGACGCCGTTGACGCGCGTCGCGGCGAGCGCGCGGGCCACTCCTTCGGCGACCGTGCCGGCCACGAGGGGGTCGGTGTTGGGCAGCAGCACCAGGAACTCCTCGCCGCCCATGCGCGCCGCGAAGTCGCTGGTGCGCACTGACTCGGTGAGGGTGGTGGAAACGGCGGCGAGCACTTCGTCGCCGCGGTCGTGGCCGAAGGTGTCGTTGACCTCCTTGAAGCGGTCGAGGTCGATCAGCATCACCGACAGCGGGCTCAGCGCGCGGCTGGCCTGGGCGAGCATCAGCTTGAAGGTGTCGTCCAGCGCGCGGCGGTTGGGCAGCCCCGTCAGCGCGTCGGTGTGCGCGCGGCGCTCGGCGATCGCGAGGTTGCGCAGGTTGGCGAGCACCGGCGCGGTGTAGGTGACGGTCTCGCTGATCAAGCGCCGCCCCTGGTCGTTCAGTTCCTGCTCGTGGGCGATCAAGAGCGAGCCGATCACTTCGCCGCCGACCAGCAGCGGCTCGCACAGCGAGCGCCCCGGGACGCCGCCGCAGATCTCACACGCCACGGAGCGCTCGGCGCCCTCGCCGCCTTCGTTGTGCACGCGGCCGAGGCGGATCGCCAGGCAGGAGCGGGGCTTGGCGCCTTCCAGCGTGCGCGTCAGCGGCGAGTCGGGGGCCACCGGCGTCGTCGCCTCCAGCCGGTCGGCGCTGTTGTTGCGGCTGAGCACCACCACCGCGGACCCGGGCAGCCCGGTCTCGATGCGGCGCTTGATCAACTCCCGCGCCTCGCCCTCGGTCTCGGAGACCTGCACGATCTCGGCGAAGTGGCGGCGCGCTTCGACGTAGGCGCGCTCGCGCGCGTCGCGCTCCAGCTCCGCCGCGCGGATCGCCTCGCGCCGCTGGCGTTCGCGGTGCACGTTGAGTCGCACCAGCGCCAGCCCCGTCAGCGCGAACAGCAGCGAGAGCCCCACGATGATCCACGTCGAGAGCGTCGTCGCGTGGTCGAGGTCGGCGATGCGCTGCGTGTTCATCGCCGCCAGGTAGCGCGTGTCGGCGGCGCGGAAGGCGTCCATCACGCGCTTGCGCGCCAGCGCGCCGGCGAGCGAGGTGTCGTGCACGCCGCCGCGGCGCACGAGGGCGATCGCGCGCAGCGCGTCCGCCTGCCACTGTCCGGCCAACTGGACCTCGGCGGCGAGGTCCGCCTCGGCGCCGGGGGTCGAGCGGGCGTAGACCTGCGCCGCGCGCACTGCCGCCAGGAAGCTCCCCGCGCCGGTGACGTCGCCGCTGAGGAACGCTTCGTCGCCCGTCTGCATATACCCGCGCAGGTCGGAGTCGCGGTTGAGCATCGTGTTGAGCAGCGCCTGGGCCGTCTGCGTGCCTTCGTAGCCGCGGTTGGCCGCCGAGCGCTCGATCGAGGAGGTCGCGACGAGGGATGCGGCGAGCACGGCGACCGTGCACAGCACGGCGCCGACGGCGCGGATCGAGGTGGGAACGGTTGGCAACAGGTCTCCTTCGAGGTCGCCGCTTGTATCGGTGGGCCCGCCCGGCGGCTTTAGTTATTGCGACTGCCTGGCAGGGCGGGCGCCCGCGGTTGCCCGACCGTGCGCGCGGTGTATCCCGACTGTCAGATCAGCTGCGCTACGCCCAGCTCGGCCAGCAGCGCCGCCACGACCTGCTCGTCCAGCTGCGCACCCGCCACACGGCGCAACTCCGCGGCTGCCTCGGCGGGCGTGCCCGCGGCGCGGTAGGGGCGGTCGGTCACGATCGCGTCATAGGTGTCGCACGCGGCGATGATCCGCGCGGCGAGCGGGATCTGCTCGCCCGCCAGCCCGTCGGGGTAGCCGCCCCCGTCCCAGCGCTCGTGGCTTGAGCGCACGGCGGAGGCGAGGTGGGCGAAGGCGTCGATGCGCTCCACCAGTTCGCCGCCCACCGCGGCGTGGCTGCGCATCACCGTCCACTCTTCGTCGTTGAGCGGCCCGGGCTTCAGCAGGATCTCGCTGGGCACGGCGATCTTGCCGACGTCGTGCAGCATCGCCGCGTAGCGCACGTCGCGCGCGCGGGTGGCACCCAGGCCCATGCGCAGCGCCACCCGTTCGGACATCTCCGCCACATCCTCGCCGTGGGTGGCGGTGTAGTCGTCCTTGGCCTCCACCGTGCTCGACAGCGCCGCCAGCGTGGTGGTGAAGGCGCGTTCCAGTTCGGCCACCAGCCCGGCGCGGTGCAGCGCCGCGCCGAGGGTGGCGGCGATCGCCTCCACCACCACCGCGTCGGCCTCGCTGAAGGCGCCGGGCTCGGCGGCCTCGATGTTGAGGACTCCCCACACGCTGCCGTCCACAACGATCGCCACGCTCAGCTCCGAGCGGGGGTCGGTCTGCGGGTCGCGCACCACGTAGTCCTCGTCCTCGCGCGTGTCGCGCACGAACGCCGTCACTCCCGAGCGCGCCACGCGCCCGTTGATGCCCTCCCGCGAGGACTGCTCGACGAGCAGGAACTCTGTCATCACCTCGGCCAGCGCGCCGCGCCCGGCCACCAGGCGCAGCACCCCGTCCCCGTCCAGACGCTGGATCGCCGCCAGGTAGAAGGCGAAGGTGTCATGCAGCTCGTCCACCACCAGCTGCACCATCTCGTCCACGTCGCGCATCGCCGCCAGGCGCGCCGTCAGGCGGGAGGCCACGCGCAGCTGGGCGCGCAGGTAGGCCAGCTCGCCCACCGAGGCCATTTCCTGCACGTGCGCGTCGGCGCGGTGGCGCGCCAGCGCCTCGGCGCGCCGCTCGCGCTCGCGCTCGCCCGTGCGCGGGGTCTCCTTAACAGACAACTCGACTGACATCTCATGGCCACATCGGCCACCCTCTCGCGGCGCTTGAGCCTTCAGAGCGTGCGTTCAGCGGCTTGTCAAACCGGATCGTCGTACAGCGACTCGCTGGCGAGCTCGCGCCCGCGGGCGTCCCACAGCTTCACCTCCAGCAGGTCGTGGCGGTAGTCGTCGGGGGCCACCAGCGTGAAGCGTTCCTCCTCCAGCGCGCACTGGTCCACCGCCAGCCCGGCCAGCTCGGCCGTGGCGATCGCCCCGCCCGGCAGCAGGGGGCGGCCCCACACGAGCGTCATCGTGGCCACTGCGCCGGCCTCCCCGCGCCAGCGCCCGATGGTCTCCTCGCAGAGGTCGATCTTCCACTCGGGGTTCTGCGCGGCCGTCTGGTCGGTGAAGTCGACCTGAGCGGTGAACTCGCTCGGCTCGCCGCCCTCCTCGGGGGGGACGAAGCGCACGTAGCCGAACAGCTCGTAGCCGCCGCTGGAGAGCGCGGTGGCGGGCACGTAGGTGCGCCCGTGCCAGCTGCGGTCGGGGTACCACAGCAGCTCGTGCACCTCGCCCAGGTCGGCGGGCGCCTCCTCCAGATCGCCGAGGGCGGCCATGAAGATCTCCGCCAGGCGCTGCGCCCAGCGGCCGTAGGGCAGCCCCTCCTGCGGGGGCTCGGCGGCGAAGCGGGGGACTGCACGGGGCTCGGGCGGCACCCGCGCAGACTATCCGGCGCCCGCCCGCCCCGGCTCTTGCGGGAGGCGGACGGCCCAGATAAGGAGGAAGGCCCGCCTACCGGCGGGCTACGGGCCGCGAAGTGGCCGGTGTGAAGGCTGGATGGTGAGCCTAGGCATCGCGCAGCAGCGCCGCGGCGTGCTCCGGGGAGACGATATTCAGGTTTAACCCGGTTGACAGCTCCAGCCCCGCGAGGTGGGTGAGGCGCGGGAACACGTCGATGCGCCAGCAGAAGCGCTCGGCCCCGCGCGGCGCGGTGCGCACCCACAGGTTCAGCGGCGGGCTCGCGCCCAGTCGGCGCGCGAGGCGCTGCAGGCCGTCGTGCAGCAGCGCGGCGCCCAGCGACCCGTCGTCCTCGAAGCGCGCGCGCGGGCGGCGCGGGGCGAGCATCAGCTGGAAGGGCACGCGCGAGGCGTAGGGCGCGAGCAAGACCGCCTCCTCGTCGATCGCCACCACGCGCGCGCGCAGGCGCACCTCCTCGGCGATGAGGTCCCCGAGCAGGTCGTGGCCCATCGTGCGCGTGGCGTACGCGCCGGCGCGCTCGCGCTCGCGGGCGACCTCGGCGGGCACGAAGTCCAGCGCGTAGAGCTGCGCGTGGGTGTGCGGCAGCGAGGCGCCCCCCTCGCGGCGCTCGTTGACGATCAGCTGCACGTAGGCGCTGTCCGCTGCGTGGACGCGCATCCGCGCGCGCCACACCTCCATCGCCGCCTGCACCTGCGCGGGCGCGAGTTCGGCCAGCGAGAGCACCGAGGCGGGCGCGTTGATCACCACCTCGTGCGCCCCGTGCGCCGGCAAGGCGGTGAACAGCTCCGGGCGCGCCTGCGGCGGCGGGGCCGGCTCGGCTCCCTCGCCCCCGTCAGGCGTCAGGGCGGGGTAGAGGTTGGGCACCACCCGCACCGTCCACCCCGGGGTGTTAGGAATCCCGCCCGCCCCCGTCCCGCCCGCCCGCCCGCCGTCGGGGCGCACCGCGTACAGCTCGGGCGGGGTGCGGTCCTCGTGGCCCTCCGCGAAAGGGTCGCTGGCGGGGTCGATCGGCGCAGGCGGCTCGCAGCGCGGCTCGCCCCCCGGCCGCCGGGAGCGCTCGCCGGCGATGATCGTGCGGTGCCCGGAGAGCGGGTCGACGCGGATCTCAGGCACGCGGCGTCTCTCGGAGGGGCAGGAGCACGGGCACGGGCAGAGGGCGGCCGGCTGGCCGGGACGCCCTCCGCAGGCGCAGGGGCGCGGCGCCGCGGTGGCTCATGCCAGGGCGTAGCGCCGCACGTCCCGTTCCAGTTCCTGGAGGTTCAGGTAGGGACCCTGGTGGATGAACTGGCCGCCGCGGGCGTTGTAGAAGACGGTGACGGGCATGAAGGAGGAGTCGGTCACAGCGGTGCCCAGCTGGCCCGAGGGGTCGTAGTAGGAGGGGTAGCTCAGCGGCGCCGCGCGCAGGAACGCGGCGGCTTCGGCGCGGACGGTGTCGCCCGAATCGATGCCCACGAACGCCACTCTACGGCCCAGCGCGGCGGCGGCGTGCTGGAAGGTCACGTGCTCGGACTGGCAGGGGACGCACCACGAGGCCCACTTGTCCACCACCACCGGCAGCCCGCGCAGCGCGGCGAGCTCGGTGTGAAACGCCGCGCCGCCGCCGCCCAGCAGCTCATCGGCCTGCGCGTGCAGCGCGGCCAGCGCCGGGGGGCTGCCGCTCAGGTACGCGCGCGTCTGCGTGGGGGTGAGCGGCCGCAGGCTCGCAGCGGAGCCGCCCCCGGAGGGCAGCTGGGAAACACCCACCGCCAGCAGGGCGACCAACGCGGCCCCGCCGAGTATCCATAGAAGCTTCGGTCCCATCGCCCTAAAGGCTCGCAGTTCAGGCCACGGGCGGCAACGCCCAGAGATGCTATATCCTGGGGCATACCAGAGCCGGGTCGCTCTGAGCGCCCGGTTCGTCCGCCGGCACGGAGCCGGCATCTGGGTCGCGCGGAACCGTCGTTCCGCCGCCACCGTCTCGAAGTCCACAGCCTTCATGGCCGAGCCCACGCCAGTGGCCCTCGCGGCCGCGCCCATTCCAACGACCGCCGAAATCGAGCGCGCGGAGAGCTTCGTGCGCGAGGCCTTCGTCCACGACGGCGAGGACCCCGCCGCGGTGCTGGCTGCTGGCAGCGCGCGCCGCCGCGCGCTGGACGCCGCGCTGGAGGAGCTGAAGCAGAAGGCCAAGCAGCCCTCGACGGAGTGGCGGCGCGGCTTCTCGCTGCTGCTGGGCCTGGAACGCCTGCTCTCGGTCGAGGAGCCGCGCCTGAAGGACGGCACCGTGCTCTCCGCCCACCAGGTGGACGCGCTGTCGGGCACGCTGACCGCGTTGCTGGCCGAGGCCCAGCGCTCGGCCAGCAACGGCAACGGGCGCGCGGCGGTGGCCGCCTCGCCCGAGCTGCTGGCCTCGGCGGCGATCCTCGGCCTGGAGAACGGCGACGGCGCCGGCGCGCGGGCCGACGGGGCGCAGCCAAGGGGGGACGAGGAGGACGAGCCCAGGGAGGACGACGAGGAGGAAGACGACAACGACGACGAAGAGGACGAGGACATCGAAGAGGAGGACGATGACGATGATTTAGAACCCGTCGCGCGCGCCGCCCCAGATGAGGATGAGGACGAGGATGACGAAGACGAGGATGACGAGGACCAGCTGGACGGGGCCGAGGACGAGGAGGGCGAGGAGCCCGAGGCTGAGGATGAGAGCGAAGATGACGAGGAGCCGCGTGACTGGGTGGAAGAGGACGACGAGGAGGCCCTGCCAGAGCAGCCCGAGGACCCCAACGCCGCCAAACGCTTCTGGTTCGAGCACGCCACCGGCGCCGGCAAGACCGTCGCGGCGCTCGGCTTCGTGGAGGGCTCGCAGACCGGCGGAGTGCTGATCCTCACCCATCGGCGCAACCTCGTGGAACAGTTCAACGGCGAGCTGCGCCAGCGCGGCTACGCGCGGCGCATCTCACGGCCGCTGTACGTGGGCGAGGACAAGGCCACCGGCCCGGTGACGGTGGAGACCTACCAGTGGTTCGTGCGCAACGCGGGGCGCATCTCCTCGGCCTACACCATCGTGATCTGCGACGAGGCGCACACCGCGCTGGGCGAGAAGACGAGCGCCGCCATACGCGAGTGGACGGGCCCGATCTTCATCGGCATGACCGCCACGGGGGCGCTGATCGCGCGCCACGTGACCGACCTCTTCCCCACGCAGACCTCGCGCTTCGATCTGGCCCAGGCCGCGCGGCGCGGGGTGATCTCCCCGCTGCGCTGCGTGCGCATCCCACCGGGCGTGGGGGTGCGCACGATCGCCAAGGTGCCGCTGCGCCGCGGGGAGGTGGACACCGAGTTCGACCCCGAGGAGCTGGCCAAGGTGCTCGACCACCACCCCTTCAACCTCGCGGCGGCGAACTTGTACAAGACGCGCTTCAACGGCGTGCCGGGCGTGGTGTACGCGGCGGGGGTGCGCCACGCGTACAACCTCGCCGAGGCGTTCCGCGCCGAAGGGATCAAGGCGCAGGCGGTCTCGGGCGAGACGCCCAAGCGCGAACTGGCCGACGTGCTGGCGCGGTATGAGCGCGGCGACGTGGACGTGTTGATCAATGCGCAGCTGCTCGCCGAGGGGTGGAACTCGCCGCGCGCGACCGTGTGCCTGCACCTCGCTCCCACCGCGTCCAGGCGCATCTACCAGCAGCGGGTGGGGCGCGTGACGCGCCGCCACCCCGGCAAGGAGGCTGGGCTGGTGGTGGACTTCGTGCACCCGGCCACCAAGAACGACGACCCCGTCATCACCCTGCACTCGCTGCTCGACCGCGACGTGTACCGCGGCGGCGCGATCGTCGTCGGCCCGGTGCGTCGCGGGCGGGGGCGCAGGATGCGGGTGGAGCGCCGCGTGCTCCCGGTGTGCGCGGAGGAGGAGCGGCGCTTTGAGGTCTTCGAGCGCGAGCTGTGGCGCATCTACGTGGAGAACCTGGACTACGGCGAGCAGCACGTGTGGGCCGCGCTGGCAGGCGCGCGCGTGGTGGCCAACAGCTGGCGGAGGGTGCGCACGATGCTGCAGTTCGACCGCACCGGAGAGCTGCGCGCCAGGTTCCTGGTGACGGCGATCCAGCGCAACACCAACGCGCTGCTGCGGATGCGCGCGCTGACCGAGATAACGACACTGCGGGACCCCGACGCGTTCGACACCGCGATCGACGTGGTCGGCGGTTGGGCCCGCGAGGAGCGGCGCGAGGCCAGCAAGATCCTCCTGCGCGCCCTGGTGGACCGCCGCATCGGCCGCCGCGACCAGGCCACCGCCTGGATCTGGCGCCTGGCCGAATACACGCGCGAGGTGCACGAGGAGTACGCGGTGCAGCGCTGGCCGGAGACCAAGCGGCTGCTGGGGCTGCTCGTGAACTCCTCAGGCGGCGCGCACGCGCGCAACGCGCGGCGCCTCATCCACGCCTCACGCAAACAGGACCGCCGCCTCGCCGCCGCGCTGCTGGCCTCAGCGGTGGCGCACACACCTGAGGCCGAAGAGGCCTTACGGGGAGCGAGGACGCGCATGGCCCGCAAGCCGCCGGCCCTGGCGCGCGAGCTGCTGCGCAACTTCCCCAAGCGCCGGGCGCGCAACAAGCGCCGGCGTGGCAAGGGGGCAGGAGCGGTGAGCGGCGCGGGGGCCGGGTCTGCGCAGCGGGCCGGCAAGGGCGCCGGGCAGGGAGCCGGCCAGGGCGCTGGCCAGGGCATCGGGAAGGCTAGCGCCTAGCAGCCCACTCGCGGGAGTCCTCTGGTCGGTTGGGCAGGACGGAAACACTAATTGGGATTTGCTGGGCACCCGACCTTTCGGAGCCGGAACGCTGAAAATGGCTTGTTTACTGGGCTTTCGGGGCTCTGGGCCGCTCCGCGGAACGAATCTGACCAGGGGACTTACGCTGGGCGATTTGATCTGCTAGCGCTATCCGCCACGATGGTCGCATGTCTTCAGCCAGTCGGAGATCGACGCACAGCTGCACGGGTCGCCCGGGAAGGCATCCCCAGGGCGCCAAGGGCCTCGCTCCCGCGTTGAGGCGGGTCCTTGGCGGCCAATCCATGATTGCCCCGGGTCGCCGGGGCGGAAGGAGCATCTCGTGTTAGGACGTATTATAAGAGCCGGGCTGCTTGGTCTGATGACCTCGCTGCTATTCGGCTCGCTGGCGGCGACGCCAGCGCTCGCCGAAGGTGGGCCATATTGCCACCATAGGGAAATAGGGGCAAAAGGAGAAGGGGAACGGATCGCAGCACAGACTCCCGAAGGATTTACGGGCAGCGGAGGAGCACAGGTTCTCTCCGGGAAGGTCCTGGGGATGACGATCCATAACGTGGCAACGAGTGCACAAGTAAAAGGTATCCTCTATAACAACGCCGATCAATGTCAAGCGAAAGTTGAAATACAATACCACGAAATATCAGTTGAAGGTAATCCGGGTTGTATTGTCACCGTAAATAGAGACAATATCGTCAAACTTTATGGTCACCGGGTATGGAAATGGAACGGGACAAAAGCGCAGTTGGAAGAAAAAAAACAAGAATCGCAATTTCCTGACTGGCTTTTCCTTCCCGCCGAACTGGCGCAAGGAGCAAAAGAAGTGCCCAAAGGTGTGTACGCCGAAGTCGAATACGCAACTAAGACAGGCGAAAAATGCTTCCTGAGCGGTAACAAACTCGCGGTGAAAGGCAGTACTGGAGCAGAAACAGAACCAGCGCAAGCGGGAACGTGGGGCACTGTAGAAAAACAGCTCATCAGCAAAGGTGTAGCGTTGCAACATTTCTGGAATGGAACAGAATTCATTGGTCTTAAAACGGGCCTGGAATTCGGTGAAAACGCGGAATATAAAGGGCAGTTCACAATAGAAACCACCGGCTATCAGGGAAGACCAAAGCAAGAAGTCGCCTATTTTGAAAACTAATCGGGACTAGGCCACAAGGATGAAGACGGTGCCATGTAATCGCATGGCACCGTCTCGATTTCCCCCATCGGTGGCGGCAAGGGGTAAGAAACAGGAAGGATGTGTTGGGGGTCGCCCTCGTTATGCTGGCGTGATGGTCGGCCTCAGCTACGCCTGCTCGATAGTGCGGATTTATCATCCAAATCGAAGTCTACTGGCGTCACGTAGCGCCGGCCTCATCGTTATGACTGTCGGCGCTTTGGCGCTCTCGATAGCAGGAGACGCGTCGGCAGGTGCTGCTGGCGGGTGCACCAACGAAGTCCTGCGGGCGAGCCTGGGCTCTGCGCGACTGCCGGACTGCCGAGCGTATGAGCTCGTGAGCCCTGCCGCCAAGGATGGATGGTACGTCGAAGTAGCCAGCGCCGATGGCTCGCATATGATCACGACCTCGCTGGGCGCGTTCGCGGGCAGCGCACAGAGTGCCCTCCAAAATGTCTATGACACCGAACGCGCCGAGGATGGGTGGACGACGTTTCCGCTCAGTGAACCGGCTGGATTCGTCAATTATCATCGTGGGCATAATCCCTCCGCCGAGAGCGCCGAACTGAGTGACGGTCTGTTTGAATATGGTTTATCTTCGTCCTCGGTGCCGGGTGAACTAAATCTCTATATACGTACCCTCCCCGATGGCAGTCCTGTTGAGGTTGGGCCGATGTTTTCTCGCGCGATCCTCGAATCCCATCGTCCTGAAGAAACTGGACATCTGCTATCTGAACCAAGCGCGTCAAGTAGTCTTGGGAGCGTTTTGTTTGCCATCATGGGTCCGGGTCTCGCTAATGAAGACGGTGCCGATTATCTCTGGCCTGGAGATACCACGGTTGAGAACACCGGAACAAGCGGCGGGACCGGCGGTTTTTTCTCATTGTATCAGTACAGTGGAACAGATAATTTGATACCCGCGCTGGTTGGTGTGAATCCCGCGCTGGTCAGCGTAAATAACCCGAGTGGGTTGATCAGCCAGTGCGGCACAAGCTTGGGCTTCCCACATTTAGGTAGCTTCGAAAGACAGGGAGCCGATGAGAATTACAATGCGATTTCGAAAGACGGCTCCCGGGTGTTTTTCACGGCGGGGGGCGCCACGGAAGGTTCGGCGCACGATGCGTGTACCGCGACTGGCGAAGGGCGGGGTCCGCTTGCGGATGAGCTTTTTGCGCGGACTGGGATGTCCATGACGACGGCGATCTCCGAGCCGTCGAAAGAAGATTGCATGCTGTGCGATACCAGCGAACCCGATGTGCGCAACGCGATATTCCAGGGGGCGTCCGAAGATGGGTCGAAGGTGTTCTTCCTCACGGCCCAGCCGCTGCTGAAGAGCGACGAAGATGAAGCAATGGATCTTTATGAGTATGATTTCAATGCTCCCGCGGGCGAAAGGATCACGCAGATCTCCAGGGGAGGGACGGGTGATCCGACGCCTGGTAGGGGAGCCCAGGTCAAGGGTGTGGCGCGTGTCTCGGAGGACGGCTCGCGTGTGTATTTCGTGGCCGAAGGCGTATTGACGAGCGCTTTGAGTCCGACGGGCTACGAAGCGCGCCAGGGGGCTGACAATCTCTATGTGTACAACACGGAAACGGGTCAGACGGCATTCATCGGTAGGCTGTCCCAGGCGGACGAACGTGACTGGCAGCAGAGGGATTCGCGGCCGGTCGATGCCACGCCTCCCAATGGGCGTTTCCTTGTTTTCACCAGCAGCGCCGATCTGACGCGGGACGATACCAGCGATGTCGCGCAGGTGTTCGAGTACGATGCCGAAGCGGGAACGCTTGTACGTGTGTCGGTTGGGCAGGACGGGTTTAACAATGATGGGAACACGGATGAATACCCGGCGAGCATCACTCACCAGGAATATATTGAAAATTATAATCCTGCGCCACAGCTCAGTTCGGTGTCTGATGACGGGACCTATGTTGTCTTTCAGAGCAGTGATGCGTTGACACCGGGGGCTGCGGCGGGGGCCAATAATGTGTATGAGTATCGTGGAGGGCAGGTGAGTTTGATCTCTGACGGGCTGGATCGCACGTCGAAGTTGTTTAACAGCGGTCCGAGTACGGCTTTGGTCGGGATTGACGGTTCGGGGGCTGATATCTTCTTCGAAACCGCCGATTCGCTTGTGCCGCAGGATGGCGATACGCAGATCGATGTCTACGATGCTCGTATCGATGGCGGCTTCCCTGCGCCGGCGGTTTCTCCGGGGTGTGAAGGCGACGGGTGTCAGGGCGCGCTTGCGCCGGCGCCGTCGTTCTCGGCCGTTGGCAGTGTGAGTCAGCCTGCTGGGGAAGAGATCGTGGAACCCGTGGTCGGGCCGGCGGTGAAGGTGAAGCCCAGGAGGAAGAAAGCGAAGGCTAGGAGGGTAAGAGCGGGGTCCAAGGGTAGGGGAAAGGCCGGGCGCAGAGCGAGGGTTGGGAGTAATCATCACAGGGCGAAGAGCACACCGCGACGGGGGGGCTCTTGGTGACAGGCTTGGTTGTGATTCGCGTGGTGTGTTTGGCGGTGTGTGTGGTGACTGCTGTTGTGGCTCAGGGCGTTGCGGTGGCGGCGCCCGGGGGCGTGGCGTGGAAGGTTTCGCTTGTTGCGCAGCCGACCAACCTTGCGTTGTCGGGCGGTAGGCCGAACTTCAGCGAACCGGTGGATCAGTATGTGCTGGTGCTGACGAACACGGGTAGTGTGGCGTCCAGCGGGCCGATCACACTCACAGATACGTTGCCTGCGGGTGTCAGGGTCGGGGAACTCAGCCCCGGGGGCCCGGGCTGGGTGTGCCCGGCTGGAACGGGCAGCGTTGTCGTGAGTTGCACATATGGCGGCGTGGTGGGGGCGCAGGGGCAGTCTGGGGTACTCATCATCCCGGTCGCGGTTGGGGCGCTGGGCGTGTTGACCGATAGTGTGGTGGTTTCGGGGGGGGGCGCGCCGGTCGCGGCGGTGAATGTCTCGACGGTTGCCGGTGCGGAGGCCCCACCGTTTGGCTTGCTCGAATTCAACCTTCAGACGAGCAGTGTGTCCGGCGCTCCGGACGTCCAGGCTGGCGATCACCCTTTTGCGCTCACGACGACGTTGAGCTTTCCGCAGGGGGAAATCGTGGGAGGGCACGGAGGTCTGCCTGGGGTGTCTATCCAGGTCCCAAAGCAGATGGAGATCGATCTGCCGGTGGGCCTAGTCGCCGATCCGCAGGCCGTGTCGCGGTGCATGCTTGTCGATCTGTTTGCCCAGCGCTGCCACGCGGGCAGTCAGGTGGGGACGTTCTTCATCAACTTCGCCCAGCAGCCTCTCTATAGCACTGAGACGAGCGGGTACCCGATCTACGATGTGGTTCCCGAGCATGGCTATCCGGCGGAGTTCGGGGTTTTTATCGGAGGGGTCAACAGGCCGGCGGTTTTGTATGGAAGTGTTGGGCCTGCGCCGGAATACCGTCTGCATCTTTCCGCGCCCGATATCCCGATTTCTGCGAATTTCAACAGCGCGGTCGTGACGTTCTTCGGCGATCCGCAGCGTATGGATGGGGAAGCGAACCCATCGGTCGCGTTCTTTACCAATCCGAGCGATTGTTCTGGCGCTCCGCTGCTGACGAATGTCAAGGCGTTTTCGTGGGAAGAGCCGACCACTGCGGTGCCGCTGACCGAACCCGCCCAGACGGCGCCGGTTGCCGGCTGCGACCTGCTGCGGTTCGAACCGTCGATCTCGCTCACTCCTGAAACCACGCTCGCGGACGAGCCCTCGGGGTATACCGTCGATGCGAAGTTTCCGCAGGCCCCGCAGGGCCTGGAAGACCTAGCGACCCCGCCGGTGAAGAACACCACGGTGACGCTGCCGCAGGGTCTTTCGCTCAACCCAGCGGCGGCGGACGGTCTCGCGGCGTGTCCCGCAGAAGGCCCGGAAGGGATCAATATCACCGGTCCCCTGTCCAAAGAAGAAGGTCCCAACGGCGAATCGCGGAGCGCGGCGGGACACTGCCCGCTGGCGTCGCAGGTGGGGACGGTGGAAGCCAGCACGCCACTGCTGCCCGAACCGGTGCAGGGGCACGTCTACGTCGCGGCGCCGGGGTGCGGGGGCGCCGGCCAGGAACCGTGTCGCGAAGCGGACGCGCTTGACGGGAACCTATACGGGCTGTACGTGCAGCTGGAAGGATCGGGCATCGTCGTCAAGCTGCACGGGACGGCTTCGGCCAATCCCGTGACCGGGCAGCTGACGGCGAGCTTCAGGGAAACCCCGCAGCTGCCCGTCAGCGACCTGAAGATCGTCTTCAAGGGCGGCCCCAGGGCGCCGCTGGCGAACCCGCAGTCCTGCGGCGAAGCGCTCACGCGGGCCGACATGACGCCGTGGAGCAGCCCCGAAACCCCGGATGCCACCCCCAGCTTCGCTTTCTCCACAACCGGCTGCGAAGGCTCGCCGTTCACGCCCTCCTTCACGGCGGGCGCGACCGGCACGGCAGGCGGAGCGTACACCGACTTCAGCACCACCTTCGGGCGCACCGACCGCATGCAGGATCTCGCCGCGATCCAGGTGCAGACGCCGCCCGGACTGCTGGGGATGCTCTCGCACATCACGGTGTGCGGGGAACCGCAGGCCGCGCTCGGCACCTGCTCCTCCGCTTCGGAAATCGGCGTCGCCCAGGCGAGCGCGGGCGCCGGGTCTCATCCCTTCTGGGTCTCCGGGAAGGTCTACGTCACGGGCCCCTACAAGGGCGCGCCCTATGGGCTCTCGGTCGTGCTCCCCGCGAAGGCGGGTCCCTTCAACCTGGGGACTGTCGTGACCCGGGCCGCGCTGAATGTCAATCCGAACACCGCGGCGCTGACCGTCACCAGCGACCCACTGCCGCAGATCATCGACGGAATACCTCTGCGGGTGCAGACCGTGAACGTCACGATCAATCGCCCGCAGTTCATGTTCAACCCCACCAACTGCGCCGCGCAGCAGATCACGGCCACGATCGCCTCCGCGCAGGGCGCCACGGCGCAGGTCTCCTCGCCGTTCGCCGCTGGAGGCTGTAAGAACCTGCCGTTCGACCCTGGTTTCACGGTCGCCACGCGCAAGCCCGTCACCAAGGGGGACGGCGCCGAGCTGGACGTCAAGGTCTCCTCGACGGCCGGGCAGGCGAACATCCACAGCGTCGCGGTCGCACTGCCCAAGCAGCTTCCCTCCCGCCTGAAGACCATCCAGAAGGCGTGCCTCGACACCACCTTCGACGCCAACCCCGCGGGGTGCCCGCCGGTGTCCCTGATCGGCGTTGCCAAGGCGGCCTCACCGGTGCTCCCCGCCGCCCTGGTGGGTCCGGTCTATCTCGTCTCCCACGGTAATGTGGCGTTCCCCGACGTCGACATCGTCCTGCAGGGCGAAGGCGTGCGTCTGGATCTCACGGGCTCGATCAACATCAGCAGGCAGGGGATCACCAGCAGCACGTTCGCGAGCATCCCGGACGCGCCGATCTCGACCTTTGAGCTGCAGTTGCCCGAAGGGCCGCACTCCGTCCTGACGACCGACGGCAGCCTCTGCGCCAAGACCCTCACGATGCCCACCACCATCGTCGGTCAGAACGGGCGCCGGCTCGTGCGCACTACCAGGGTCACTGTCACGGGCTGTCCGAAGACGAAGAAGAAGCCTGCGAAGCGGCGCGCAAAGGCAAGCAAAGCCGGCTTGGTCGGTCTTGCTCGTGCGACCAAAGGGAGCAGGTGATCTGAGACTTGATGCGTACTCGCCTTCTCCTCTCCTCCGTTCTCCTAGGTGTGCTCGGCGCGCTGACTCTCCCCGTGACGCCCGCGGACGCCGCGATCGGCCACAATCTCGTGCTCACCTTCGGGTCGTTCACGAAGCCGACGGATGTCACCGTAGCCCAGTCCAGCGGGAACGTGTATGTGACCGACTCAGGGGCGAATGTGATTGACGTGTTCGGTGCGGAAGGTGGGAGTCCTGTGGGGGTCCTATCGCCGCTGACGGGTAGTGGGGCGCCGAAGGAATTCCATTTTGGTGGAGAACCGTCGCAGGTCGCGATTGACGAATCGAGCGATCTTTCACACGGTGACCTGTATGTCAGTGACGCAAAGAACAATGTGGTCGACAAGTTCAAGCCCAACGGCTCGGGTGGCTATGAATACCTTTGTCAGTTCACGGGGTATGGGAAGGGTTGTGTGGAAAAGCCTACTGAAGAACCCACGTGGAGCGAACCCGACGGTGTTGCCGTCGACTCGCAGGGGAACGTGTATGTCGCGAGCTTCGGCCCCGGAAAGGGCGCGGTGTCCGAGTTCAACTCCGAAGGCCAGGACGAAAGACAGCTTGTAGGTGGGGATATCGGCGCTGGCGGCGGCGAAAGCGGGCCGGTCGGGGTGGTCGCCGATGCCGCCGGTGATATATATGTCAACAACTATCAGCATAATGTCGTAGAGGTCGATTCCGGAGGCCATGAATTATTTCTAGACACCAATGGATCGCGCGGTGTTGCGGTCGACGCGCACGGAAACGTCTTCGTCGACGACAGCTCGTATATTGCGGAGTACAACCAGGCCGGTGAAGAAGTCGACAATTTCGGGGAAGGGATCATCGGAGCCTCCGAAGGCGTGGCCGTAAACGACTCCACCGGAAACGTTTATGTCTCCGATCGAAGCAACAATGACATCGAGGTGTTCGCTCAGGTTGTGGTACCGGATGCCAAGACGGGTGGCTCCTCCGGAGTGAAGGGAACGACTGCGACGGTCTCTGGGTCGGTCAACCCCGAAGGCGTCGAAGCTCACTACTTCTTCGAATACGGCCCGTGCAGCGAAAACGAACCCAGCGAGTGCTCGGTAAGCCCCTACTCGGAAAAGACCCCGGAAGAAGCTCTCGAAGAACCCACTGGGTCCAAATTCGAGCCGGCCGGCACGTCGCTCGTGGGCCTCGCCCCAGAAACGGCCTACCATTACCGACTGGTCGGGGTTAACGTCCATGGCGAAAGGCGTGGAAAGGAAGAATTGCTCACGACCGGGCCAGCCGTCGCAGGCGTGAGCACCACTGTGGCGACGAGCCTGCAGCCCACGAGCGCGACACTGAACGGGCTGCTCGACCCAGAAGGCACCCCAACGCATTATTTCTTCGAATATGTCCCCGAAGAAAAGTACAATTCTGGAGCCCCCAACCCCTACAGCGAAGGGACTAGCACCGAAGCCGAAGCGGGTGAACGCGATGGTGGAGGACAGGAAGCAGCCAGTCTACCCATAGCCGGACTGGAAGTGGGGACGACCTATCACTACCGGATTGTGACGTTCAACGAACACGGCCGCACCTTCGGGCAGGACCAGACGCTCACGACCCCCCCCGCTCTGCCGGCCGTCGATGACCACCAGTTATCGTTTGCCACGGGGGTGTCTTTGCACGAAGCGACGCTGTACGGCACGGTCAACCCTGGCAGGGGTATCACCACCTACCATTTTGTGTACGGGCCCACGTCCGCATACGGCTCCAGCGCCGCGGAAGCCTACACTCAGCTCAACTACGAAGACAACTCAGTCGAACAGGTCATAGCCGGGTTGCAGCAGGGTGTCGTCTACCACTACGCGCTCGTGGCAACGAACGCATCCGGTACCACGGTCGGGCCGGAAGGAGAATTCACCACGCTGGAAGCCAACCAGCCTTCCACGGAAACGGGCGGACCAAGCGGACCGTCGCTGGAAGTGACCTCCACCCCCGGGATCGTCCAGCCAGGCACGCCGACGTTGCTGCCCACACCGGTCTTTCCGGCAATAACGCCGCTGAAGACGCCGCCTCCCGTGAAATGCAAGAAGGGCTTCGTCAAGAAGGGTGGCAAGTGTGTCAAGAAGCCACACAAGAAGGTCAAAAAGCGCAAGAAGTAGGCGACTCGCCTGGGCGACCCCGCAGAGGACTCACGGTTGATCCGGGCCATCGCTGCGCAGATGCACCTCGCCCGCGTTGAGCGCAATCGTTTGGCCGCCTGGCTGTAAGACGATCAGATGCCCTGCGTCATCGATGCCCTCGGCGCGCCCGTGGAGGCGGCCATCGCCTCCCTCCGCGTGACCCCCGTGGCCAACCCCCTCGCGGCCCGGACCTTCGCCCCACGAAACCTCACGCCCACGCAGCGCGTCGAGCTCGCGCCACTCCTCGAGCGTCGCCTCAACCGGCGCAGCAAGCCGGCGCTCCAGTGCCACCAGCAGCCTCCCCAGGGTCGGCTCGATCGCATCGGACCCCTGGCCGAGGGTTGCGACCGTCTCCCGCAGCTCGACCGGCATGTCCTCCACACGCACGGCGACGTTCACGCCGATGCCAAGCACCGCCCACCCCTCCTGGGGACGACCCTCGATGAGAATCCCCGCCAGCTTCTTCAACACCGGCCCGTCCTCCACGACGATGTCGTTGGGCCACTTGACCCGAGCCTGCCCCCTCACGACATCGCAAACAGCCACGGCCGCCAGCAGCGACAGCGGCTCAGGCGCACCGCGCAGCACCAGCGACATCAGCAGCGAGCTGCCCGCGGGTGCTGTCCAGCTGCGCCCCTGGCGTCCGCGCCCGGCGGTCTGCTCGGAGGCGGTGACGAGCGTGCCGTGCGGGGCGCCCGCCAGCGCCAAAGCGCGCGCGCGATCACTGGTCGACGTGGTGCAACGCAGGTGCAGGCGAGGGCGCCCCAGAGCTATCGCCTGCGAGCCGGAGGACATCTTCAGCCGACGGCGGCCGTTGCGTCTGCCACCAGCGCGTCGATCAGTCCATCGATGTCGTGGCGAGCGGCCTCCACATGCGGCTCAAGCCCATGCTCCCGCAAAGTCTCGCTCGTAACCGGCCCGATCGACACCACGCGCGTGGCGGACGACAGGCCGGCGTCGCCACCGGCGGCCTGCACGAAGAAGCGCACGGTGGAGGAGGAGGTGAAGGTGATGTAGTCGGCCGCGCGCGCCGCCGCCAACGCATGCGGCGACAATGGCTCAGCAAGCGTCTCATACAGCGCCAGCACGTCCACCTCGGCCCCGCGCGCGCGCAGCGCGTCGGGGAGCACGTCGCGGGCCTCGCGCGCACGCGCCACCAGAGCACGGCGCACGGGCACGTCAGCGAGTGCTTGCACCAGAGCCTCGGCGACGAAGCGCGCGGGCACCACGTCGGCGACGATCCCGTGCTCGCCCAGCGCCCGTGCTGTCCCCGGGCCGATCGCCGCGACGCGCGCGGCGGACAGCGCGCGGGCGTCAAGCCCGCCCGCGGCAAGGCGCTCGAACAGCGCGCTGACCCCACGGGGGCTGGTCAGGCACACCAGGTCATACGGCGAGGGGTCCAGCGGTGGCCCGGGCAGCGGCTGGGTGCGGATCGTGGGCGCCTGGATCGTCTCCGCCCCCAGCTCGCCCAGGCGCCGCGCCAAGGCGCTGGCCTGCGCACGCGCGCGGGTGACGGCCACGGTGCGCCCGGCGAGCGGCCCGGGGGTGCGCCAGGCCAGCTGCTCGGTCAGCTCGGCGACCGGCCCGACGACGGTGATCGCGGGGGGCTTGACGTCCTCCTCCTGTGCGCGCCGCGCGATGGTCCCCAACGTCGCCGTGACCGTCCGCTGGGTGGGCAGCGTGCCCTGTTCCACCACGGCCGCCGGCTGTGCGGCGGGGCGCCCGGCCGCGATCAGTGAGTCGGCGATGTGGGGCAGCTGGCGGATGCCCATGTAGAACACCAGCGTTCCGGGGAAGGCTGCGAGGGCGGGCCAGTCGAGGTCGCTGTCGTCCTGGGTGTGCCCGGTGATCAACGCCACGGCCGTAGAGAGCCCCCGATGTGTCACGGGGATCCCCGCGTAAGCCGCCGCGGCCACGCCCGCGGTGATCCCCGGGACCACCTCAAACGGGATGCCCGCCGCGCGCAGCGTCAGAGCCTCCTCACCGCCGCGGCCGAACACGAACGGGTCGCCGCCCTTCAGGCGCACCACCCGGCGGCCTTCGCTGGCGCGCTCGACAAGCAGCGCCTCGGTCTGCTCCTGGGGCACCGAATCCCCCCCGCCCTCCTTGCCCACGAACAGCAACTCGGCGTCGCCGCGCGCGCCGTCCAGCGCCTGCGCGGGGATCAGGCGATCGTACAGGATCGTGTCGGCGGTGGCGATCAACTCCAGCGCGCGCGCCGTGAGCAGACCGGGATCGCCGGGGCCGGCGCCTACCAAATACACGCGCCCGACCATGGCCTAGCCGAATCGCCGCGGGTCGCTGTGGCGCTGTTCTGCCACCCATCTGGCTGGGTCTTCGTCCCATTCGTTGGGCCCCTTCAGGTACGCACGTCCCTCTGCCGGATCCACCTGCTCCTCAGCACCTCGCAGCAGCTCCCCCGCCCCAGCCAGCAGCAGCCGCTCGGCCGCCCGCCGCCCCAGCGCCTCGGGCTCGAAGAACCCGCCGACCATCTCGTCGCGGACCCAGGCGGACCCGTCGGGGAGTCCGACCCAGGCGCGCATCTCAAGACAGCCGCAGCCGGCGGGGCGCGCCCAGGCCCCCAGCGGTGTGTGGCAGGAGGCCTCCAATGCCTGCGCGACGGCGCGCTCGGCCAGCAGGCACGCCATCACCTCCTTGTCGGTGATGGTCTCAACCGCCGTGCGCACTGCAGCGTCGGCAGCCCGTCCCTCCAAGGCAAGCGTGCCCTGCCCAGGAGAGGGGACGAAGCGCGCGGGGTCGAGTACAGCCCCCACCTCGCTCTCGCGCCCTAACCGCTGCAACCCTGCGTGGGCCAGCACCAGCGCGTCGCACGAACCTTCCTGCAAGCGGCGCAGGCGCGTGTCCACGTTGCCGCCAACCGCCACAACACGCAGGTCCTCGCGCACGGAGAGCAGCTGGGCGGCGCGGCGCACGCTGCCCGTGCCAATGCGCGCACCGGGGGCAAGAGCCTCCAGGCTGGAGGCCCCGCACAGCACGTCCTCCACGCCGGCGCGTGCGGGGGCGCCGAGCAGGGCTAGTCCCTCGCCCAGCTCGCCGGGGACGTCCTTGGCGGAGTGCACGGCCAGGTCGATCTCACCGCTCTGCAGGGCGTCCTGGAGCTCCAGCACCCAGCGCGACTTGTCACCGCTCGCCTCGCCCCGGTCTCCGCTGGTCGTGATCGTGACGACCTCAGCCCCGCCAAGCAACTCAGCCACCCACCGCGCCTGGGCCAGCGCCAGCGCGGAGCCGCGCGTCCCGAGGCGCATCAGCGCCGGCGGCGGATCGGGTGCACCTCGGCCAGCGCACCCGTCTCGGCGGGCTCTCCGGTTGCGGCGGCGGCCCCCTCTTCGGGTGCCACCCCCTCGCGCAGCCCGAACAGCTCGCGCACCAGCTCGAGACTCGAATGGCCGCGCTCCTCGGAGAGGCTGCGCAGGCGGATCGTCGGCTCGTGCAGCAGCCGCTTGGCAACGGCACGCGCGACGGCCTCCACGCGCGCCATGTCGCGCGGCGAGGCGGACTCCCAGCGCCCGGCGTTCTCGGCCAGCACCTGCTCGACCAAGGCGTCGGCATGCTGGTGCAGCGCGCTCACCGTGGGCAGCGTGTCGAGCTGGCCGAGCCAGCGCGCGAAGCGGTGGATCTCCTCCTCGACGATCTCCTGCGCGCGGGGGACCTCGCTGGCGCGGGTGTTCAAGTTGCGCTCCACCACTCCCTGCAGGTCGTCGATGTCGTACAGCGTGACGCCGGGGAGCTCGCCGCAGCGGGGGTCCACGTCGCGCGGGACGGCGATGTCGATCAACAGCAGGGGGCGAGCGGCGCGGCGGCTGACCACCAGCTCAAGCTCCTCGACGCCGACGATCGCGTGGGGGGAGGCGGTGGAGCACACCACGATGTCGGCGAGGGCCAGCTGCTCGGGCAGGCCGTCCAACCCCACCACCGAGCCGCCGAAGCGCTGCGCCAGCCCGAGCGCGCGGTCGGCGTGGCGGTTGGCTACGAAGATCGTGCCCGCGCCCTGGTCGGCCAGCGCCTGGGCGGTCAGCTCGCTCGTCTCGCCGGCGCCGAGGATCGTGACGTGGCTGTCCTCGAGGCTGCCCAGCACGTCGGCGGCCAGGTCCACAGCGACGGAGGGCACGCTCACGCGGCTGGAGCCGATCGAGGTCTCCGAGCGCACGCGCTTGCCCGCCGTCAGCGCCGCGCTGAACAGGCGGTTGGAGAGCGGGCCGGTGTGGCCGGCGGCGAGGGCGGCCTCATAGGCGCGCTTGACCTGCCCCTGGATCTCGGCCTCGCCGACGATCATCGACTCAAGGCCCGCCGTCACGCCGAACAGCTGGCGCGCGGCCTCGCAGTTGCGCGGCGAGTAGATCGCCCCCGCGAGCTCGAGCGGGCGGATCGCGGCGCGCCCGGCGAGCAGGCCGAGCACGTCTGACTCGCCGCGCACCGCGTCGCCCACGACGAGGTAGAGCTCGGTGCGGTTGCAGGTGGAGAGCACCACCGCCTCGCGCACCTCGGCCGTGTCGAGCGCCTGCCCGGCGAACTCCACGGCGGCGGTGGCGGTGAAGGCCAGGCGCTCGCGCAGCTCCACCGGAGCGGTCTTGTGCGAGATGCCGAGCGCCAGCAGCTCGTTCATACCGGCGTGGACTCCGGGCGGGGCGTGGACTCCGGATAGGACGGGGGCTGCGGGCGGCCGAGGTCCGTGGGCTCCCCGGGCCGCGGCGGCTCAGGACCCGCGCCGCGCGCCAGCAGCTCACCGAGCTCGCGCTCCATGCGGCTCAGGCGAATGGCCATGATCGCGACGTAGATGAGCACCAGCACGAACAGCACCAGGTACGCCCCCGCGACGTACTTGCCGGCCTCGTGCAGCGGCAGCGCGGGCATCAGGCGCCCGGCCTTCCGACGGCCGTCGTGCCGAGCGCGCCCCCCACCGACGAGGCGCCGAGCGGCGCGGCGGCGGGTAGGGGAGGAGAGGACCCCACAAGGGGGTCCTCGCGGGCCGGTGAGTGAGGGACAGCTGCCGGGGCCGCGCTGCGTACGCGCGGCGACGCCTCGCCCGAGAGACGCCGACGCAACGCGCGCAGCTGACCGCGGGCGTGCTTGGCCTTCGCCTCGTACGCGCAGAGCGTCGCGAACAACAGCGTCACCGCCAGCAGCGAGACCAGGAAGGTGAGCGCCATCGAGGCGGGCAGGTTGGAGGTGGAGCCCAACACGCGCGGGTGCAGGTAGGCGGTGGACATGCGTACGGCGATGAAGTTCATCGGTACGAACGCGCCGGCGGTGACGGCGAAGACGGCGGCGTAGCGCGCCTGGCGCTCGGGGTCCTCGATTGAGAAGCGCAGCGGCTGATACGTCGCGTAGAGCAGGAAGACGATCAGGTAGGAGACGAGCGTGGGCTCGCTCCAGACCCACCAGTGCCCCCACGAGCCCTTGGCCCAGATCGAGCCCGTCAGCAGCGTGCCCACACCGAAGATGAGGGACATGTGGATCGCCACATAGGAGCGCATGTCCCAGCGGGAGTCGCGCGTGCGCAGGTACTGGATCGCCAAGAGGCCACCCAGCACGAAGCCGCACAGCGAGACGATCGCGAGGGGGACGTGGACGTAGAAGATCTTCTGCAGGAAACCCTGTTCGGCTTCCAGCGGGGCGTAGAAGAAGACGAGCCCCAGCGACACCGCGAACACGACGGCGGTGGCGATGCTCAGCGCACGGAGGTGCTTCCCATACAAATTAGTCCTCCAAGAGGAAGTCGAATACGGCGTAGGCGATCAGCCCGAAGACCAAATCATAGAGCGCCAGAGCCAACAGCCAGCGCACTGGGCTGGCCTGCGCCGCGGGCACGCGCAGCAGCGGCGCGGTGGCCCCGGCGGCGCCGATCACGACGGGTACCAGCAGCGGCAGCGCGAGCAGCGGCCCGAGGAGGTCGCGCGCGCGCGTCTGCACCGCCAGCGCTGCCACCAGCGTGCCAATCAGCGCCAGGCCGACGTCGGCGAGCGCCAGCACCAGCAGCAGCTCCGGCAGGGCGCCGCCCAGCGAGGGGTCGAGCAGCAATGCGAAGGCCGGCACCGCCACGACCTCCAGCGCGACCAGATAGGCGAGCAGCGCCAGCGCCTTGGCCGCCAGGAGCGCGGTGCGGTCCACGGGGGCCAGCAGAAAGCCGTCGAAGCCGCCCTGCTCGGCGTCGGCCACGAACAGCCGGTTGACGCCCAGCATCGAGGCGAACAGCAGCGTCACCCACAGGATGCCCGCCGCCTCGTTGCCGCTCACCGTGGCCTGGTTGAGCGCGAAGTGGAACACCACGTAGGTGCTGAGCGCGAACAACGACATGCCCGGCACGGACTCCAGCGTGCGCAGCTCGACCAGGAACTCCTTGCGCAGGAGGGCAGCCACTGTGGAGAGCGCTCCCGGCGGCTTTGCGGGGGGGCGCAGGGGCTCGCCGACGGGAGGCGTCGCCGCGCCTCCTGCGGCGGGACTGGTCGCGATGTCGGTACTGCCGGCGGCGGTCGTGAGGCCGGCGTCTGTGTCGGCGGTACTGCCGGCGGCGGCACTCATCGGTACAGCTCCGCGATCTCGCCCTCTCCCACGGCGGCGGCCGGTTTGAGCATGACCTGGCGCCCTTCGCGCAGGCCCAGCACCACGTCGGCCTCGGCCACGCCGCCACCGGGGTCGTGGCTGCAGATCACGCGCGTGCGCCCGGACTCTCTGCCGATCAGTCCCGCCACCCGCTCCCGGGCGGCTGGGTCCAGGTTCGCGTAGGGCTCGTCCAGCAGCAGCAGCTCCGGGTCGTGCAGCACAGCCCGCGCCACCGCCACGCGCTGCACCATCCCGCGCGAGAGCTCGCGCACTGGCTCCTGCGCGCGCTGGCGCATGCCCACCGCCTCCAGCACCTCAGCCACGCGCTCGGCCCCGACACCGTGCAGGCGCGCGTGGAAGCGCAGGTTCTCAGCGGCGCTCAGCTCGCGGTACAGCAGCGGCTCGTGGCCCAGCAGTCCGATGCGCCCGCGCACCGCCCAGCCCTCTGCCGGCAACGGGCGGCCCAATACCCGCACCACGCCCTCGTGCGGGCGCAGCAGCGTGGCCAAGATCCGCAGCAGCGTCGTCTTGCCGGCGCCATTGGGGCCGAACACCACAAGTGTCTGGCCCTGCTGGAGCGCCAGCGAAACGTCGCTCAGCGCCGAGCGCTCGCCGTAGTTGCGCGTCAGCCCGGCGAGCTGGAGCGTTGGGATTGGGGCGGACTCAGACATGACAAGAACTGTCATAGGCTCATGACAGAACTGTCATGACGCGCCATACTCGGCGCCGGCCCTCAGGCTCGCGCAACTGCGTGCTCGTCCTGCGCTTGAGCGATCAGCTCACGCACCGCTGGCTCATCGTCCGCCCGCAGCAGCGCCACCGGGTCGGGCTCGCCGTTGACGAGCCCCTCGAAGAACTCCTTGCGGTCCTGGTAGGTGGGCAGCGTGCCCTTGGCCCAGCCGCGCACCTCGTTGAGCAGGACCGCCAGGCGCGCGTAGGGCTCGCCGAACTGCGCCTCGATCTCGCGCTTCATGCGCTTGGCGAGCGCCGGCGAGGCGCCCGCTGTGGAGATCGCGATCGCCAGCGGCCCCGTGCGCACGATCGCCGGCAGGATGAAGTTGCACAGCGGCGGCACGTCCACCACGTTGACCAGCATCGCGCGGCGCTCGGCGTCGTCGTAGACCTGGATGTTGACGTCCGTGTCGTCGGTCGCCGCGATCACCATGAACACACCCTCCAGGTCCGCGGGCCCGGCGTAGGCGCGGCGCTCCCAGCGGATCGCCCCCTCGCGCGCGTGCTCCTGCAGCGCCGGCACTGCCGCGGGCGCGATCAGCGTGACGGCGCCGTCGCAGGCCAGCAGCCCCTCGACCTTCTCCAGGCCCACCTCGCCGCCGCCGACCACCACGCAGCGCCGCCCCTTCAACTTCAGGCAGGCGATGTAGAAGGGGGTCTCGAGCATGTCGCGCACGCAGCTCTGGTCGCAGATCCCTCTGCGCAGCTGGCACACGCACTCCTTGCCTGCGTAGGCCTGTGCGGGCATGCCTACAGGGTAGGGCCTCGCGGCGGGCCGGGGGCGGAGGGCGGGAGTCGGAGGGAGCGATGTCGGAGTGGCGTCGGTTGCGCGTTGGGTCGCGGGGCTGCGCGTTGGGGTTCCGCGTCGCGCGACGTCGGGCTATCCGCGGCTCCTGAGCGCCCGCGCCAGCACCCGCACCAGCGCCGGGCCTCCCTGGCGCCAGGCGCGCTCGCGGTCGGAGTCGCGCGCCGAGCGCAGCCACGCCACCGCGCGCGCGGCGCGCAGCTGCGTGGGGTCATACGGCGCCCACCACAACCCCCGCACGCGCGGGGGGTCCCACGTGATCAGCTTCTCCTGCGCGCACCCGCGCAGGCCCGTCTCGCCGAGCGTGCGTCCCAGCCCGCTGCCGGCCGCCGCGCCCCAGGGGCCGCGCGAGACCGCGGGGCCGGGGAGGTGGTCGTTGAGCCACACCATCCCCGCGTGCAGGTCGCGCGCGACGCGCAGCGCGTGGTAGCGGTCGGCGCTCCACACCGAGGCGCCGAGGCCGTAGGCGCTGTCGTTGGCCAGGGCGATCGCCTGCGCGGAGTCCGCGACGCTCATCACCGCCAGCACCGGACCGTCCAGCGGCTCGCGCATCACGCGCATCGCGTGCGTCACCTCGGTCAGCACCGTGGGCGCGTAGAAGGCGCCCGAGCACCCCTCGGGCTGCACGGCGAGCGGTCCACCGCAGAGCATCCGCGCACCCTGCGCCACGGCCTCCTGCACCAGCCCGCGCACGTGCTCCAGGCGCCGCGCGGAGGCCAGCGGTCCCACGCGCACGCCGGGCTTGGCGGGGTCGCCGACGCTCAGCGCGCGGGCGCCTTCCACCAAGCCGTCCACGAAGCGCCCGTAGGCCTCGCGCTCGACATACACGCGCTCGATCGACCCCCGCGCCTGCCCGGCCCCCGCGCAGCCGGCCCACAGCGCGCCGCTCACCGCGCGCGCCACGTTGGCGTCGGCCAGCACCAGCATCGCGTCCTTGCCGCCCTGCTCGACCGTCACCTCCTTGTCCTGGGAGACGCAGGCCCGCGCCACCACTCGTCCCACCGCGGGGGAGCCGGTGAACAGCACCTTGTCGCACGGCGCCTGCGCCAGCGCCACCCCCACCTGCGCGCCGCCGTGCACGAGGCGCACCAGTCCCTCGGGCAGGTCCGCGCGCGCCAGCACCCGCGCGATCCGCTCGCCCGCCAGGCAGGCCCGCCGCGCGGGCTTGAACGCCACCCCGTTGCCCGCCAGCAGCGCCCCCGCGATCTGCCCCAGCGGCTGCGCGAAGGGCGCGCTGCCCGCGCCGATCACCCCCACCACGCCATAGGGCTCGTGCACCACCCGCGCGCGCTTGGTCAGCCCCAGCGAACGGTGGACCTTCACGCGCTGGGCGCCCAGGATCGAGCCGCCCTCCTCGGCGATCCAGATCAGCGCGTCAATCGCCGGCAGGAGCTCCAGCGTCATCACCTCGGCGCGCGGGCGGCCCTGCTCGCGCCCCAGCAGCTCGGCCAGCCCATCCAGTTCGTCGATGATCGCCTGCGCCACGCGCCGCATGTAGCGCGCGCGGTCAGCGACCCGCAGCAGCGCCCACAGCGGCTGCACCTTGGCGACCTCGGCGAGCACCTGCTCGATGTCCTCGGGCGCAGTCGCCGGCACCTCGCCCAGAAGCACCCCCGTGGCCGGGTCGTGCGCCTGCACCGTGGCGCTCGCCGGCTGGGTGTGGCTGGAAGCGGTCGGCGCTGTGCTCATCCGCGTTCGATTATCGCGTTCCCTGGGGCGGCGGGGCGATTTATTTCGCCACCGGCGGCGCTTCGGTGGCGGGTAGGTGCTTTGTCTCGCGCTTCGCGGCCCTCTCCGGACCCCCTTGTGGGGTCCTTTCCTCTCTCTACTTCCCTCGTTGCGCGCGCACCTCGGCCAGCCGCCGCGCGAGCTCGGCCTCCGCCTCGTCGGGCGTGTAGAAGCGCTCGCCCACGACCTTCTCGGGCAAGAGCTCCTGCGGGGAGGTGTGGCCCGGGTGGGAGTGCGGGTTGTCGTAGCCGCCGACCTCCTGGCCCGGCCGCGCGCCCGGGCGCAGCCATCCCGGGGCCTGCGCCGCGCCGTGGTCGCGCACGTGCTGCTGGGCGGCGCTCAGCGCGCGGCCCGCGGCGTCGGACTTGGGGGCGAGGGACAGGTAGATGGCCGTCTGGGCGAGGGCATACCGCGCCTCGGGCAGCCCCACGTGCTCCACCGCCTGCGCCGCCGCCGTCGCCACGGTGAGGGCCGCCGGGTCCGCGTTGCCGATGTCCTCGCTCGCCAGGATCACCATCCGCCGCACGATGAAGCGGGGGTCCTCGCCGCCCTCCAGCATCACCGCCAGGTAGTACAGCGAGGCGTCGGGGTCCGAGCCGCGCGTGGCCTTGATCCAGGCCGATGCGTAGTCGTAGTGGCGGTCGCCCTTGCGGTCGTAGAGCACGGCGCGGCGCTGCAGCGCGTCCTCGATGCGCTCGACGCCCACGCTGCTCTCGCCCAGCTCGCGCGCGGTTGCGCTGGCCAGCTCCAGCGCGTTCAGCGCGGTGCGCGCGTCGCCCTCCGCGCGTGCGGCCAGGAACTCGATCGCCTCGTCCGCGACGGCCGGGTTCGCGCTCGACCCCGGTCCGCCCGCGCTCCCGTCGTGGGCGGCGCGGACGCCCTCCTCGTGCGCGATCGCGCGGCGCAGCACCTGTGCCACGTCCTCCGCGGAGAGCGCCTGCAGCGCGTAGATGCGCATGCGTGAGAGCAGCGCGCCGTTGACCTCGAACGCTGGGTTCTCCGTGGTGGCGCCGATCAGCGTCACCACCCCCTCCTCGACCGCGGGCAAGAGCGCGTCCTGCTGGGCCTTGTTGAAGCGGTGGATCTCATCCAGGAAGAACACGGTGTCCACGCCGCTGGTGGCGTGGCGGTGCTGTGCGCGCTCCAGCACCGCGCGCACCTCCGCGCGCCCGGCCTGCACCGCGCTCAACTCCTCGAACACCGCCTGGGAGTGCTCGGCGAGGAGCCGCGCCATGGTGGTCTTGCCGCTGCCGGGTGGCCCGTAGAGCACCATCGAGTGCGCCTTGCCCTGCTCCAGCGCGGTGCGCAGAGCCGAGCCGGGCGCCAGCAGGTGGCCCTGGCCGACGAACTCCTCCAGCGCCGTGGGGCGCATGCGCGCTGCGAGCGGGCGGCTGTCGGCGTGCGGGCCGTTTGCGCTCCGGCGCCGGCCGTGGGTCGTTCGGGCGCGCATGTCGGAGGCGCCGGGGGCGTCCTCTTCCGCCGGGTCGGGCTCGAACAGCGTGTCGGTGGGAGGGTCGGCCATTCGTCCAGTATCCCCCGCTCAGGTGTGCGACGGGTGCACGATCGAGCGTCTTCTGCTTATCGGCCTTATTAAGCAGTTTTATCCGGAATGTCCAAAGGAGGATCTGCCGGTATCGCACGGAATACCCATGCGGGCGAGGACTGGGACCCGCCCACCCCCGCCCACCCCCGCCCACCCCCGCCCACCCCTGCCTGCCTGCCACGTCCACCGTAACCGTACTGCCTCTCGAGGAGGAGTCCACGTGTACAAGCGCTCTCGCCCGCTGGGTCTGTTTTCGCCGCTGCTCGCCCTGTGGCTCGCCTCGACGCTAGCCCTGGGCATCGGCGCGTGCGGCAGCTCCTCATCCAATGGCACCACCAACGCGGCTGACACCGGACCGCTCACCGCCTCGAGCCCCACGGTGACGGTGCTGATGGGCACCGCGCCAGACTCGCTGGACCCAGGGGTGGGAGTGACAGCGCAGTCCGCTGAGGCCACCTGGCTCACCTACACCGGCCTGGTCACCTACGCGCACGCCTCCGGCACCGCGGGCACGCAGCTGATCCCGGGTCTCGCCGTGGCGCTGCCCACCATCACCGCCGGCGGCACTACCTACACCTTCACGCTGCGCAAGGGCCTCGTCTACTCCAACGGGCAGCCGGTCAAGGCCAGCGACTTCGCCTACGCGATCGAGCGCGCGATCAAGCTCGGCTGGGGGGACAAGCAGTTCCTCACCGGCAACATCGTTGGGGCCGAAGCGTTCGACGCAGGCAAGGCCTCCTCCATTTCTGGCATCGCCACCGATGAGGCCACGGGAACTATCACCGTCAAGCTGAACGCGCCCTTCGGGCCGTTCCTCAACGTGCTCGCCTTCCCCGCCGCGGGGCTCGTGCCCAGCGGCACGCCGATGAAGGCGCTGCCGGGCGACCCGCCGCCGGGCGTGGGGCCGTATGAGATCGCCGACATCGTGCCCAACCAGTCCTTCAGCATGGTCGCCAATCCGCACTGGGCCGGCGAGGCGATCCCCGGCATCCCCTCCGGGCACGTCAACGTCGACGTCAAGATCGTCTCCAACAACCAGTCCGAGGCCGAGCAGGTCTTGAACAACAGCGCCGACGTGTTCGACTGGAACGACTCCGTCCCCGGCACGCTGCTGCCGCAGATCCACGCGCAGGCCGCCTCGCGCTACGCGCAGGAACCGACCGTCTCCACGGAGTTCTTCTTCCTCAACACCACCACCCGGCCGTTCAACAACCAGCTCGTGCGCGAGGCCGTCAACTACGCGCTCGACCGCCGCGCGCTGGCGCGCCTGGACGGCGGCATGCTCACGCCGGCCTGCTACCTGCTGCCGATCGGGATGCCCGGGCACCCCACGGGGCCGTGCCCGTACGGGGAACCCAACGAAGCGGTCGGCGCGGCGCGTACCGCCAAGGCCAAGGAACTGATCGCTGCCTCCGGGCTCGCCGGCACCGCCGTGACGGTGTGGAGCGACGAACACCCGCCGCACAAGGAATACGCCGACTACTACGCCAGCGTGCTCAACACGATCGGGCTGAAGGCCACGGTCAAGATCGTCGCCGCCGCCGAGTACCCGGGCACGATCGGCAACATCAAGAACGTCAACCCGCAGACCGGCTGGATCGCCTTCAGCCAGGACTTCCCCAACCCGGTCGACTTCTACCAGCTGCTCGACGCCGAATCGATCAACCCCACGGAAAACCACAACCTCTCGCAGGTCAACGACCCGCACATCCAGAGCGAACTGGCTTCGCTCTCGCCGGTGCCCTCCTCGCAGCTGTCCACCGTCACCGCGCGCTGGCAGGCGCTCGACGAATACGTCGCGCGCAAGGCCTACCTGGCGGTGATCGGCTACGACGAGGCGCCCAAGTTCACCTCCGAACGCATCGACTTCGGCGCGCTCGTCTTCCACCCGGTCTACGGCAACGACTGGAGCACGCTGCAGCTGAAATGAGCGCACCGGGTCCTTGGCAGCTGGCCTGGAGGCGCCTCGCGCGCAGCCGGGTCACGCTTGCCTTCGGCGGGCTCTTCCTGGTGGTCGTCGTGCTGTGCCTGCTGGCCCCGGTCTACGCGCACGACATTGCGCACACCGGTCCCAACGACGAGCACATCACCGAAGTCATCCACGTTGGTGGCAAGAGCGAGGAAGTCGTTTCGCCCACGGGAGTGCCGATCGGGCCCACCTGGCACGCGCGCTTCTTCCTGGGCGCGGACGGCAACGGGCGCGACGTGGCTGTGCGGCTGCTCTACGGGGGGCGCAACTCGCTTGAGATTGGCGCCATCGCCACCTTGATCACGATGGTGCTGGCGGTCTTGATCGGCACGCTCGCCGGCTGGTTCGGGGGCGTGACCGACGGAGTGCTTGCACGCCTGTTGGACGTGATCTGGGCGTTTCCGCCGCTGCTACTGGGGGTCGCGCTGGGGGTCGCGCTGGCAGTCGGCGGGGGCCTTCATTGGGGGCCGTTGACGATCTCCAGCGGCTCTTTGCTGCTGCCCGCGCTGATCATCGGCGTCGTCTCGATGCCCTACGTCGCGCGGCCGTTGCGGGGGCAGGTGATGAGTCTGCGCCGGCGCGAGTTCGTGGACGCCGCGCGCGTGCAGGGGCGCGGGCAGTTGCGCATCGTCGTCTCGGAGCTCCTGCCCAATCTCACGTCCACGATCGTCGTGTTCGTGCCGCTGATGCTCGTCGGCGCGATCCTGCTGGAGGCCGCGCTCTCATACCTGGGGGCGGGGGTGCAGGACCCCAACCCCTCGTGGGGCACGATGCTCGCGGAAGGCATCCATCTCACGCCAGGGGCGATCCATCTCGTGCTCGCGCCAGGCCTGATGCTGGTGACAGCCGTGCTCGGCGTGAACGTCTTCGGCGACGGCCTGCGCGACGCGCTCGACTGGCGCACCGGCGCCGGCACGAGCGGCCCCGCCGGCCTGCCAGCGGGCGCGGCGATCGAGGGCTGATGGCCGGCTTCCTCGCACGCCGCCTCGCCGCGATGGCCGCAGTGCTGGTGGCGATCTCACTCGTCACCTTCCTGATCTTCCAGGTGATCCCCAACGGGGACCCCGCGCTGCGTATGGCGGGGCGCCTGGCGACGCCCCAACAGGTGCAGGACGTGCGCCGCGCGTGGGGTTTCGACAAGCCCATCTACGTGCAGTACTTCACGACGATGGAAAAGGTGCTCGGCGGCACCGTCGTGTCCTATTCGCAACAGTTCAACGTGGAGGCAGAAATCCGCCGCGACTTGCCACCGACGCTCTCACTGGCGCTGGGGGCCGGACTGATCTGGCTCGTGTTCGGCGTGCTGTTCGGAGTGCTGAGCGCCCTGCGCGCCGGGCGGCTGCTCGACCGCTCGCTGACGGTGGTGGCGCTCGTGGGGGTCTCCACGCCGGCGTTTTTCCTCGGCGCGCTGTTGCTCTACTACCTCGGTTACCGCTGGGGGCTGTTGCCGCTGGGTGGCTACGTGCCACTGACGAGCAGTCCGTGGGGCTGGTTCACCCACATGCTGCTGCCGTGGTTCACGCTGTCGGTGGCGTTCATCGGCGTCTACGCCCGCGTGCTGCGCTCCAGTGTGCTGGACACGATGAGCGAGGACTACGTGCGCACCGCGCGCGCCAAGGGGCTGTCGGAGCGGCGCGTGCTCGTGCGCCACGTGCTGCGCAACTCACTGATCCCGATCGTCTCGCTGTGGGGCCTTGACTTCGCTGCCGTCGTGGGGGGCGGGGCGATCGTCGTGGAGTCCGTCTTTGACCTGCACGGCGTGGGGCAGTACGCGGCGGAATCGATCGCTCGGCTGGACGTGCCCTCGGTGCTCGTAGTCACGCTGTTCGTGGCCTGCGCGGTGGTCGTGATGAGCACGGTCGTGGACATCCTCTACGCCGCGCTTGACCCGCGTATCCGGTTGGCACGATGAGCGATCCGGTTGTCTCGGCGACGGCCTTACCCGTGTCCGCCGCGTCCCAATCTCCCGCGCCCGGCGGCCCGCTGCTGGAGCTGACCGATCTGCGCGTGTCCTTCGACACCGAAGCCGGCGAGGTGCGGGCCGTGGACGGCGTGTCCTTCGCGCTCGCGCGCGGCGAGACGCTGGCGCTGGTGGGCGAGTCGGGGTCGGGGAAGTCCACCGTCGCGCTGACGCTGATGGGGTTGACACGTCCGCTCGGAGCGCGCACATCCGGCCGGGCAACGCTGGAGCAGCAGGACCTGCTGCAGGCCAGCGAGCAGCAGCTGCGGCGCCTGCGCGGCGGGCGCATGTCGATGGTCTTCCAGGACCCGATGAGCTCGCTCAACCCGGTGCAACGGGTGGGGTGGCAGATATCGGAGCAGATCCGCGCGCACGACCCGCTCATGAGCGGGGGCGCGGCGTGGGAGCGCGCGGTGGAGCTGATGGAAGGCGTGGGCATCGACAATGCGCGTGCACGTGCGCGGTCCTACCCGCACGAACTCTCCGGCGGGATGCGCCAGCGGGTGATGATCGCGATGGCGATGTCCTGCGAGCCGGCGCTGCTGATCGCCGACGAGCCGACGACCGCGCTCGACGTCACCACGCAGGCGCAGATCCTGGCGCAGCTGCGGGAGCTGCGCGAGCGCACCGAGATGGGCATCCTGCTCGTCACGCACGACCTGGGCGTCGTCGCGGACGTGGCCGATCGCATCCTCGTGATGCGCGCGGGGCGGCTGGTCGAGCAGGGCACGGCGGCGGCGATCTTGGAAGCTCCCCAACACTCCTGCACGCAGAGCCTGCTGGCGGCGTATGCGCCACGGGCGCCGCGAGCGTCGCACCCAGCGGGTGGGCCGCTGCTGGAGGCGCGGGACCTGCGCGTGAGCTTTCATGCGGGCAAGAGTGTCCGCTGGGCGGCGCGGCGCCGGGCAAGTGTGCCTGTCGTGGCCAAGCTCCCCACCGACACGCACGCCCTCGACGGCGTCTCGCTGACGCTCAACGAGGGCGAAACGCTGGGCGTCGTAGGCGAGTCTGGCGCGGGCAAGACGACGCTGATCCGCTGCCTGATCCGGCTGCTGGACCCGGCGAGCGGCACCATAAGCTTCCGTGGCGAGGACGTCACGAAGGCCGGGCGCCGTCAGTTGGCGCCCCTGCGCCGCGAGCTGCAGATGGTCTTCCAGGATTCCCAGGCCTCGCTGAACCCGCGCCGGCGCGTGGAGTGGATCCTCGGCACGGGCCTGCGCCTGCGCGACGTGCCCCGCGCCGACGTGCGCGCACGCGCGGCCGAGCTGCTGAAGCGCGTGGGCCTGCGCGCCGAGCACCTCGACCGCTTCCCACACGAACTCTCGGGGGGAGAGCGCCAGCGCGTGGGAATCGCCCGCGCGCTGTCTTGCGAACCGCAGGCGCTGGTGCTGGACGAGCCTGTCTCCTCGCTCGACGCTACCGTGCGCACGCAGGTGCTCGACCTGCTGGCGCGCCTGCAGGCGGAGGCGGGCTTGAGCTACCTGCTGGTGACGCATGACCTGATGGTCGTACGCGGGGTCTGCGATCGCGTCGCGGTGATGCGCCAGGGCAGGATCGTGGAGCTCGCGCCGACCGAGCAGCTGTTTGCGGCGCCCCGGCACGAGTACACGCAGGCGCTGCTCGCGGCGTGTCCGAGCCTCCCGGGGCAGGTACGATCGGTGGCGTGAGTGGGCTGACGGAGGAGGCGACCGAGCTGTTGCGCAAGCTGGTGCGCTTCGACACGGTGAACCCGCCGGGGGACGAGCGCCCGGCGCAGGAACACCTCGCGGGCGTGCTCACGGCGGCGGGGTTCGAATGCGAGCTGCTGGGCGCCGAGCCGGGGCGTCCCAATCTGGTGGCGCGGCTGCGCGCCGTCGATGCAGACCCCGCCAACCCCGGCCCGACGCTCTGCTACCTGGGCCATGTGGACACGGTGCTGGCCAACCCGCCGGAGTGGAGCCACGACCCGTGGTCGGGCGACCTGGAGGATGGGTGCCTGTGGGGCAGGGGGGCGATCGACATGAAGTCCCAGGTCGCCGCCGAGATCGCGGCGGCGTGCACACTGGCGCGCTCGGGGTGGCGCCCCGCGCGGGGCGAGTTGCTGGTGGTGACCGTGGTGGACGAGGAGACCGGCGGCGAAAAGGGGGCCGAATGGATCACCGCCAACCACCCCGAGAAGGTGCGCTGCGACGTGCTCGTCAACGAGGGCGGCGGCGCGGTGTTCGAATATGGAGGCCCGCCCGCCCGGCGCCTCTACGGGGTGTGCTGCGCGGAGAAGGGCGTGTTCCGCTTCACCATCACGACCGACGGCGTCGCGGGCCACGCGTCGATGCCGAAGATGGGCGAGAACGCGCTCTTGAAGATGGCGCCGCTGCTGCAGCGCCTGGGTCAGAGCCAGCCCGCGTACGAACTGACGCCCGAGCCCGAAGCGTTCCTGCGCGGCCTCGGCGAGGACCCGGCCGACCCGGCCGCGGCGGTCGCGCACATGGCGGCCGAGGATCCGCGCCTGGTGACAGTGTTCGAGCCGATGTTCGGCGTGACCTTCACCCCCACCCGCATCCGCGCCTCGGAGAAGATCAACGTGATCCCCAGCAGCGCCGAGCTGAAGGTCGATTGCCGCGTGCCCCCCGGCCTCGGCGAGGAGCAGGTGCGCCGCGGGATCGCAGAGGTCTTCAAAGAGGATGAGAAGGGGGGCCGCGTCGAGTTCACCGAGCGCGTCGTGGGAAACCGCTCGCCGATCGACACACCCCTGATGAAGGCCATCGCCGAGTGGGTCGCCGAGCACGACCCAGGAGCCGAGGTGGTGCCGGTGATCCTGCCCGGGTTCACCGACTCGCGCCACTTCCGCGAGGCGTTCCCGGAGTGCGTCGCCTACGGCTTCTTCCCCCAGCGCCACCAGTCGCTGTTCGAGACGATGGCGCTGATGCACGGGGCCGATGAGCGGATCGATATCAGAGATCTGGGCTTTGCCGCGGAGTTCTACCGCGATTTGGCGTTGCGTATTTTGGGCTGAGAGGCCATACTGTCGTCAATGCAGCCAGGGACGGCTCATCATCACGCCACGGCGGTCAGCGCCGCGCACAAGGCCGCGCTGATAGCGGCGGCGCGCCACACCGCGGCGGTGAGGCTGGCGCAGTCGCGCGTGGCCGCGCCGCACGTCTCGATCGTGGAACACATCCAGGACTGGGCCTACCAGTGGTCGAGCGTGGTGATGATCGTCTTCTTCCTGTGCCTGATCTTCCTGATGTGGCGCACCTTGAAGGTGATGCCCAGGATCAAGCCGCAGCAGATCAAGCCCGCCTCCAACCAGTCGGTCGGCTGGGCGGACATCGCCGGCGTGGAAGAGGCCAAGGGCGAGCTGCAGGAGATTGTGGAGTTCCTGCGCGACCCCGGGCAGTTCAAGGCGCTGGGGGCGAAGGTGCCCAAGGGCATCCTGCTGCACGGCCCGCCGGGGACCGGCAAGACGCTCTTGGCGAAGGCCGTGGCGCACGAGTCGGGCGCGCAGTTCTTCGCGCAGTCGGCGGCGTCGTTCGTGGAGATGTTCGCGGGGCTGGGCGCGGCGCGTATCCGCCGGCTGTTCGCGGAGGCGCGCAAGCACGAACCGGCGATCATCTTCATCGACGAGCTCGACGCCGTGGGCGGGCGGCGCGGGTCGGACATCTCCGGCGAGAAGGACCAGACGCTCAACCAGCTGCTGGTGGAGATGGACGGCTTCTCGAGCTCCGGACGAGTGGTGGTGATCGCCGCCTCGAACCTGCTGGAGAAGCTCGACTCGGCCTTGCTGCGCCCGGGGCGCTTCGACCGCCAGGTGTTTGTGGCGCCCCCGGACGTGCAGGGGCGCACGGGAGTGCTGAAGGTGCACACGCGCGACAAGCCGATGCGCGACGTGGACCTGGGGCTGGTGGCGCAGCAGACGAGCGGGCTCACAGGAGCGGACCTCGCCAACATCTGCAACGAGGCGGCGATCTTCGCGGCGCGGCGCGGCGGGCGGGCGATCACCGGCCAGGACTTCGACATGGCGATCGAGCGCGTGATCGCCGGCGTGCAGTCGCGGCGCGTGCTCAACGAGCACGAGAAGCGCGTGGTGGCCTACCACGAGGCGGGTCACGCGCTGTGCGGCGAGCTCTTGCCCTCGGTCGACCGCGTGCACCGCATCTCGATCATCCCGCGCGGGCGCGCGCTCGGCTACACGCTGAACCTGCCTGCCGAGGACCGCTACCTGAAGACGCGCGAGGAGCTGCTGGACTACATGACGGTGCTGCTCGGCGGGCGCGTGGCCGAGCAGGCGGTGTTCGGCGCGATCACCACCGGCGCCTCCGACGACCTCAAGCGCGTGGCCGACATCTCGCACTCGATGGTGCACGACTACGCGATGGGCCCCGCCGGCTCGGTGGGCCGCTCGCCCGACGGGGGCGTGCGTATCTCAGAGACGACGCTGCGCCTGCGCGACGAAGAGCGCCAGGAGCTGATCGAGGAGGCGCGCAGGGCGGCGCAGAAGCTGATCGTCTCCCACCGCGCGCTGCTCGACGCGCTGGCGGCGGAGCTGCTGGAGCACGAGGTGCTCGACCGCGAGGGCATCGACCGCATCATGGCGGGGGTCCCCCGCCTGGAGCGCGCGCCCGGGATCGGGCTGCGCGTGGTGGCGGCGACGGGCGTGGACCCCGGCGCCGTGAGCACGAGCACCACAGCGGTGGACGCGAGCGCCGCGAGCGTGCGAGCTGCCGGTCCACCGGCCGTGGACGCCACCGCGGCCGACACCACGCAATAGACTGCGCGCATGTTTGACCGCATCGACCATGTCGGCATCGCCGTCGAGGAGATCGACCCAGCTCTGCAGCTGTGGCGCGACAGCTTCAGGCTGGACGTCGCCCATCGCGAGGTGGTCGAGGAGCAGGGTGTCGAGGCCGCGCTGCTGGGCGTCGGGGAGAACCACATCGAGCTGCTGGCGCCGCTCGGCCCGGACACGCCGGTGGGCAAGTTCCTGGCCAAGCGCGGGCCGGGTATGCACCACATGGCCTACCAGGTCACCGACATCGAGGCCACGCTCGCCGCGCTGCAGCAGGCCGGACTGACGCTGATCGACAAGAAGCCCCGCATCGGGATCGGCGGTGCGCGCGTAGCCTTTCTGGAGCCCAAGGACACGGGGCGAGTACTGATAGAGATTGTCGAACCGGCCGCTGGCCAGGAGGTCCATTGATGCCCGCACGTCACCAGCACGTGAGCGTCGGCTTCCAGGGTGGGCAGACGCTCGCGCTGAGGGTCACCGAGGAGCAGTTGCAGGCGCTCTATGGAGCGCTTGGCACCGCTGGGTGGCACGAACTGGAAACCGAAGACGGGCCCGTGCGCCTCGATCTGGCGCAGGTGGTCTACGTGCGCGCAGAGACAGCCGACCAGCGCGTCGGCTTCGGCGTCTAGGACGACAGTGTCGCTCGATGAGCGCCTGCTGCGGGCGGCGCGCACGTACGGCCACACACCCGGCGCCGAGCGTGCAATAGCCCGCTTCTCGCGGCTGGGCGAGCACGGCGCGGTGTGGACGGTGATCGGCGCAGCAGGCTGGGCGCTCGATCCGCCGCGGCGCCCGCGCTGGCGACGGGCCAGCACGGTGGTGTCGGCGACGTACGTGCTCAACATGGCGCTCAAGTGGACCGTGCGCCGCCGCCGACCGGAGCTGGCGGGGCTGCCGCCGCTGACCGGGACACCGACAAAACTGAGCTTTCCCAGCGCGCATGCCTCGACGTCGTTTGCGGCGGCGCTGCGCTACTCGCAGCTAGGGCTGCCGGCGGGGCCGCTCTACGCACTGGCGACAGGCATGGCGCTGTCGAGGCTGTATCTCGGAGTTCACTACCCCTCCGACGTGCTGGCCGGCGCGGCGCTGGGGACACTGGTGGCTGTCCTCGCGCCCGGCCTCTCCGACCACCCCAACACGGCCTCGCCGCGCTCGGCGCAGTCCGGGATGGCGGCATGAGCACGCGCATCGGCATCGTGGGGATGCCCAACGCAGGGAAGTCCTCGCTGTTCAACGCGCTCACGAAGGCCGGCGCGGAGGCCGCCAACTACCCCTTCACGACCATCGAGCCCAACGTCGCGGTGCTGCCCGTGCACGACGCGCGCCTGGACGAGGTGGCTGCCACCGTGGGGGCCTCCGAGGTGGTGTACGACACGATCGACTTCCACGACATCGCGGGGCTCGTCGCCGGGGCGCACCAAGGCGAGGGGCTGGGCAACCGCTTTCTGGCCAACATCCGCGAGACCGACGCGATCGTGCACGTCGTGCGCGCGCACCGCGACGATTCCGTCGTGCACCCCGAGGGCAGCGTGGACCCCACGCGGGACATAGACACGATCGAGACGGAGCTGGTGATGGCCGACCTCGAGCAGGCCGAGCGACGCCTGGAACGCGTCACGCGCACCGCGCGCGGGGGGGATCGGGTGGCGCTGGCCGAGGAGGCGTGGCTGGGCGACGTGGTGGCGGCGCTGCAGGCCGGGCGCTCCGCGCGCACCGTGCCGCCCCCCGAGGAGGCCCCTCACGCGGCGCGCGACCTCGGCTCGCTGACCGCCAAGCCCGTGCTGTACGTGGCGAACGTGGACGAGGGATCTGAGGACAAGGAGGTGCCCGCCGAGATCGCCGCCCACGCCGCCGCGCAGGGCGCTGGCGCGGTGGCCGTGTCCTCGCGCATCGAGGCCGAGCTGGCCGAGCTCGAGGACGAGGAAGCCGCCGCGATGCGCGCGGAATTAACGGGGACCCACCCACCCGGCGGCGAGGCGCAGACCCCTCTGCAGCGCGTCGTGCAGGGTGCCTTCGCGCTCTTGCACCTGATCGCGTTCTTCACCGCCGGCGAGGCCAAGCCCGCCCAGTCCTGGCACCTGCGCGAGGGCCTCACCGCGTGGCACGCCGCCGGGGAGATCCACTCCGACATCCAGCAAGGGTTTGTGCGCGCCGAAGTGATCGGCTGGCGCGAGCTGGTTGAGGCCGGCGGGTATGCGGGCGGGCGCGAACGGGGCACGCTGCGGCTGGAGGGGCGCGACTATGTGATGGGGGATGGGGACGTGATTACTGTGAAGTTCACGCCGTAGCCAACGCTTCCAATCGCGCGGCCAACCTTTTCATTCCTAGTCCATGGGCGGTCAAGGCGCCCTGCGCGAAGTCGGTGGGGCGGTCAGGCGGACGCTTGAGGTCCATCTCCACGAGCGTCGCCACTCGCTTGAAGGTGCGCAGCAGCTCCGCGTGGTGGGCCAGCGTCGCGGCGTGGCGCGGACGGCTGTTCGCGTTGGGACTCGCGGCGGCGGCGAGCACGGCCTCCAGCGAGCCGTGGGTGCTCAGCAGCGCGGCGGCGCCCTTGGCGCCGATGCCGGGCGCGCCGGGCAGCCCGTCGGAGGGGTCGCCGCGCAGCGCGATGAAGTCGGGCACCAGCTCGGGCTCGATCCCGTAGCGCTCGCGCACGGCCGCGGGTCCGACCTCGACCGGCGCGGCCCCCTTCTTCAGTTCGAGGACGGCCACGCGCTCGCCGACCACCTGGTACATGTCGCGGTCGCCCGTCAGCAGCAGCGCGCGGCCACCCGCCTGCGCCTCGACACGCGCGAGCGACCCCATCGAGTCGTCGGCCTCCAGCTCAGCGCTGTCGTACACAGCCCAGCCGAGTGCGCCCAGCAGCTCGGGCGCGCGCTCCCACTGCGCGGCCAGCTCGGGCGGCATCGGCTCGCGGTGGGCGTGGTAGGGCGGGTACAGCTCCACCCGGTAGGCCGCCTGCTCGGCGCCGAAGCAGGGCGCCACCGCGCGCGGCTGGCACGTCTCGGCGGCGTTCAGCAGCGCGTTCACGGTTCCCAACAGCGCGTTGACCGGTTGGCCTTCACCGTCCACGATCGACCGGGGCAGCGAGAAGAACGCCCGGTACAGCAGCCAGGGGACGTCGGCGATCAGCAGCGGGGAGATAGACTTGGACACATCAGACGTGTTGTCGGTCACACTGAATAATATACTGGACATATGGGTCTAGTTCTGAGTGAGCCGGCCGCGAGGCTGGGGTGCAGCGAGCGCACCCTACGTCGCTACATCAACGGCGGCCTGCTGCGCGGGCGCCGCGTGGCTCGCGGCCAGCTCGAACTGTCACACGCCGAAGAGACCTACCTGCGCGGTCACTGGACGCTGCTCTCCAAGCTGATGGAGGCGCTGCGCACCGAGCGCGACGTGCGTCTGGCGGTGCTCTTCGGTTCGACCGCGACCGGCGAGGACACCCCGGTCTCAGACGTTGACCTGCTGATCGTCCACCGTCGCCCCGAGTGGCAGGCGCAGGCTGGTTTGCAGCGCCGCCTGCGCCGGGCGCTCGGCACGCCCGTCGACCTCATTGCCCTGGAGCAGGCCGAGGCTCAATCCTCGCTGCTCGCCGATGTCCTGCGCGAGGGCCGCGTGCTGATCGATCGCGACGATCTCTGGTCCGCGCTGCAGCAGCGCCGCGAGGAGATCGTGGCCGCCGGTGCTCGCGAAGACGAGCTGACCATGGCGCGCGCGCGCGCCGCAGTCGCGGCCGCCGAGGCGCGGTTGGCACAGGCGTGAACGAGCCGAGCGCGTCCAAGGGCCAGCGACGGATCGCCACCCTCCTCCGCGAGGTTCCGGGCGCGCGCGAGCAACTGCTGGTTGCGATGGAGGGGTTCGGCGCGGACTTCGACGAGCAGGAGTTCGTGGCGGCCGCGCAGTCGTCGGATGCGCGCGAGCGCAACAGGGTCGCGGTCATCGAGCGCCAGTACGAGGTGCTGCTCAACTGGTTGCAAGAGCTGGTCGCCCGTGGGCTCGCAGAGGGTCAGCGCCTGGGTGGGGTGGACAAAGCCGACGGCTCTCCCTGGGAGCGACTCGCCGCGCTAGGTGTCATCTCGCACAGCTCCGCCGAGCGCCTGCAGGAGGCCAGGGAGATGCGCAACGCCCTTGGTCATGCCTACCCGCCGGCCAATTGGCGCGCTCTGCACGAAGGTGTGCTGGTCCTCGTCGCCGAGCTGGATCGCTTCGTCGCCCGCTTCGCGCGGTGGGCGGAGGAGGAGGGGATTCTGCCACCGGCCTGAGCCGAGTGGCACTCCGCAGTCGGCCTGAGCATTCAGCGGCTGGGCGCACCCAAGGACGCCTCCGGGTCTCTCTATCCTGCCGTGCCCCCGTCCGCATGGACTGCGCTGCTACCTGCCGCCCCGACGGCACCGGTGCCCCCGTCGGGGCTGGTTGCGGCCGGCGGGGTCTGCGGCGGCGTCGGGGTTTGCGCTGCCGTCGGCGCAGGTCCGCTGCGGTCGGGCTCTGCCTGCACCCCATGCGGCCCGCTGACGCTGAAGTAGGCCCACGTGTCATACAGCCCCAGGCGCGCCGCCAATTCATCGCCGGTGATTGTCGTGGAGCCCTTGGAGCCGAGCACGGCAGCGGAGATGATCCGCGGCGAGTAGCCCCGGGCGAGCACTTCGATGCCGAGGAAGGAGCCGCGCACCAGGCCGCGCAGGTCGTGGGCTGCCACGGCGAAGCTGAGGCTGATGCTCCAACTGTGCAGCGGACCCGTTTCAAAGGGGTCTGGCACGGCGCGCAGCCACGGCTCGGGCGCGGCGCCGGGGAAGGCGTCTTGCACGTCTTCGGTCATCCCCCCGGAGGCGGCGAAGAAGTAGGTGATCGCCGGCTGGCCCGCGTAGGTCACCACCTGCCCCGCGGTGGCCTTCACGGCGAGGTTCGTCTGCGGCGTTTCGCTGGCCCTGCCGCGGTACACCTGCGAGCGGGCGTCGGCGTAGACGTCGAATTTCGCGCCACCCGCGTGGCTGGTGAGGGCGTAGGTGCGGCTGGCCACGGCTTGTGCCTCCAGCGCCGCCAGCGGCCAGCTGGAGGACATCTCGTTGGCGACCACGCCCCGCACGTAGGCTTCCAGCGGGACTCGGCGCACCTTGCCGTCCACCAGCACGCGCACCATCCATCCGGTTGGGGCCTGGCCCAGGGCGGTGCCGCTGTAGTAGTGGGCGAGGATCGCCTGATAGGGGTAGCCGTGCTGGGCGTACCCCAGCGCCCCGTCCTGGCTCATGCCCACGCCGTGGCCCTCGCCGGCGCCGTGGACCACGAGCGTGTTCGCGCGCGCCGCGCCGGCGGCGAGCCCGCACGTCACGAGGGCCGTGAGCGCAAATGCGCGGTGGTAGGTTGAACCCATGAGGCACCGGATGGATCGACGCGGAGGCAACGATCCATGAACAAGAACCTTGCAGCGAACGAGCGTGCCGTGCTCGAAGCGGTCCCCACCGAGCTGTACATCGGCGGGGAGTGGCGAGCGGCGGCGGCCGGTGCGCGCTTCCCGGTCGAGGACCCCTCCACCGGCGAGGCGCTGGTGGAGGTCGCCGACGCCACCGCAGAGGATGCCCTGGCGGCGCTGGGCGCGGCGGCTGAGCGCCAGGCGCAGTGGGCCGCGCACCCTCCACGCGAGCGGGGGGAGATCCTGCGCCGCGCCTATCGGGCGCTCACCGCGCGCCGCGAGGAGTTGGCGCTGCTGATGACCCTGGAGATGGGCAAGTCCGTGGCGGAGTCGCGCGGAGAGATCGCCTACGCGGCGGAGTTCTTCCGCTGGTTCTCCGAGGAGGCGGTGCGCATCCACGGGCGTTACATGACCAACACGACGGGCAAGGGGCGCATCCTGACGATGCGCCAGCCGGTGGGGCCGTGCGTGTTCGTGACCCCCTGGAACTTCCCTACGGCGATGGGCACCCGCAAGATCGCCCCTGCGCTGGCGGCCGGGTGCACGGTCGTCGTCAAGCCCGCCCAGCAGACGCCGCTGTCGATGCTCGCCCTCGCCCAGATCCTGGAGGGAGTGGGGCTGCCGGGTGGCGTGCTCAACGTGATCACCTCGCGGCGCTCGGGCGAAGTCATCGAGCCGCTGCTGAAGGACCCGCGCACGCGCAAGCTGTCCTTCACCGGCTCCACCGAGGTGGGGCGCAGCCTGATCGAGCAGTCGGCGCCGCAGATCCTGCGCGTGTCGATGGAGCTGGGCGGCAACGCGCCGTTCCTGGTCTTCGCCGACGCCGACCTCGACGCGGCCGTGGAGGGCGCGGTGCTGGCGAAGATGCGTAACGTCGGCGAGGCGTGCACGGCGGCCAACCGCTTCCACGTGCACGAGTCCGTGGCGCAGGAGTTCGCACGGCGCCTGGCCGAGCGCATGGGCGCGATGCGGGTGGGGCGGGGCACAGAGCCCGACACCGACGTGGGCCCGCTGATCGACGAGAAGCAGCGGGGCAAGGTCGCCGAGCTGGTGGACGACGCGGTGGAGCGCGGCGCGCGCGTGCTCGTCGGGGGGCAGGCGCTGGACGGCCCCGGCTACTTCTACGCGCCCACCGTGCTGGCCGACGTGCCCGCGGGCGCGGGGGCGCTGCGCGAGGAGATTTCGGCCCCGTCGCCCCCGTAGCCACATTCTCGAGCGACGAGCAGGCGCTGGAGGCGGCCAACGCCACCGAGTACGGGCTCGTGGCCTATCTCTACACGCGCGACCTGGAACGCGCCTTCCGCATGGCCGAGGGCATCGAGACGGGGATGGTGGGGGTCAACCAGGGGCTCGTCTCAAACCCCGCCGCTCCCTTCGGGGGCGTCAAGCAGTCCGGCTACGGGCGCGAGGGCGGCTTCGAGGGTATCTCCGAGTATTTGGAGACCAAGTACGTCGCGCTCAGTCTTTAGCTCAGCCGCCGTGCTGCAGCTGGCTGAGATCGACCGAGTTGGCCGGCGCGGTCAGCGTGACCGGCTTGTTCCATTCGCTGAAGACGATCTTGCCTCCCCCAGCCCCGCTCTTTGAGATCTGCACCGGGAAGGGCTGGCCGGTGGTGGCGACGTAGAGGGTGCCGCCCTCGGCAGAGGTGTCGGTGACGGGGACCACCCGCTGCCCTTCCACAGTCGTGACCGAACCCTTGGTGAGCGAGGCGCCGGTCTTGGCCAGCGCGGATTCCAGCAGCCGATGCAGGTCGGTGAGCGAGGCGAGCGAAGCGAGCGAGCCGGTGGTGGCGGAGGCCTTCAGCCACTTGCCCTGCAGCAGCTGGGCCGCGGCGGAGCCGGCGAAGTGCGAGTAGAAGGCGGAGGAGCCGCTGATGTAGGCGTAGCCGCCGACTTGGACAAGCTGGAAGGAGAGGCCGTTCTCGGAGATCTGCCCCTTGCCGCCCTGGCCCGCCACGAGCTGGAGGTCGATCGAGATGGGGACGCCGCCGCTGACGATTGAGCCCGAGACGTGGACCGCGGAGGCGCTCGTCGCGGCGGCCTTGGTGGCGCTCACGATTTCGGTGGGCGACTTGGCGGCGACGCCGTTTTCGGAGCCCCCCGAGCCCCCGCAGCCGACCAGCAGCGCGCCAATAAGTGCGAGCGCCACAATAGATGGAAGGCGAAGCCCCATACAGAGCGAACATTACTCAGGTGCACGGACGGCTTCTCAATCGTCCATCCGTCCATTCGGCGCGCGAAACGATGCTTAGCTCAAGTCCTCAGCGGAAAGCACCGAACTGTATGAACAAGGAGCCTAGTTACAAGTGCACGGAGTAACCCACGTCGCCCTGACTTTGCCAGGCGTCCTGTGCGGACTGGCGCTGGTCGCGTGCGCAGGGCTGCTGGGATGGCGCGTGGGAGCGGGCCGCCACCGGGAGTTGGAGCGCGAGATTGAGAGCCGCTCGCACGAGCTGCGCCGCGCGCTCTCAGAGCTCGAGATCGCCCAGGCCGAGACCGTCAGGCGCCTGTCGATGGCGGTCGAGTTTCGCGACGAGGACACCGGCGCGCACATCGAGCGAATCGGGCGCTTCTCCACCTTGCTGGCGGTGCAAGTGGGGATGGAGAGCGAGTGGTGCGCGCGCATGAGCCACGCCGCGCCGCTACACGACGTGGGCAAGGTGGCGATCCCCGACGCGATCCTGCTCAAGCCCGGCCGGCTCACCGCCGATGAGCGCGCGATCGTGGAGACCCACGCCGAGGAGGGGCACCGCCTGCTGCGCGGCAGCTCCTCCTCGATCCTCGACCTGGCGGCCTCGATCGCGCTGAGCCACCACGAGAAGTGGGACGGCAGCGGCTACCCGCGCGGCCTGCAGGGCGAGTCGATCCCGATGGAGGGCCGGATCGTGGCGGTGGCGGACGTGTTCGACGCGCTGACCTCAGACCGCGTCTACCGCCGGGCGTTCACCGTGGAGGAAGCGGTGGAGATGATGCTCGAGCAGCGCGCCAGGCACTTCGACCCGGTGCTGCTGGACGCCTTCATGGAAGTGCTGGGCCGCAGCGGCCCCGACGCGCGGGCGCAGATCAAGGCCAACCCCCAGGCGCTGCTGGCGGAGGTACGCGAGACGTACACGCGCGCGCTCCAGCGCGGCGACGCGGAGAGCGCGGAGGGGACGGTGGCGCAGGCGATCGAGGACGGGATGGCGCCGGGAACCATCCACGCCGAGGCGATCGCCCCGGCGCTCGAGCGGATCGGCGAGATGCACGAGGCGGGCGAACTGGACGAGGAGACCGAGCGCCGCGCGCTGGCGATCACGCGGCGCATCCTGGCGACCCTGCAGCGCTACATGCTGGGCGGCTCCGAGCCGGACGGCGAGCTGGTGCTGGAGCGCCTGGAAGGGTCGGTGCGCGCGATCGAGCGGCGTCTGGCCGCGCGCGAGCACGCCGTCGGGTGAACGGCGCAGCGCGCCCGCAGCGCCTGGCCGCGCGGCGAGCCGGTGAGCCGAGGGCGCCATGGACTCCGGGGGGCCGAATGGAGTGGCGGCCAACGCGCCAAAGGCGGGTGGGTTAGATTGCGCGCCATGGCGACGCGCGCGATAGTCACCGGCGGGGCTGGGTTCATCGGCTCACACGTGGTGGACGCGCTGCTGGCGGCGGGCAGCGAGGTGACGGTGGTGGACGACCTGTCCTCCGGCGAGGCCAGGCGCGTGAACCCCGGGGCACGGCTGGTGGAGCTCGACGTGGTCGACCGCGCCGGACTCCAGGCCGCCTTCGATGAGACCCGACCCGAGGTCGTCTACCATCTCGCGGCGCAGGCCAGCGTAGTGGTGTCGGTGGAGAACCCGCGGCGCGACTGCGAAGTCAACGTGGTGGGCACGCTGAACGTGGTGGACTTGGCCAGCGCGCGGGGGGTGCCGGTGGTGTTCACCTCCACCGGCGGGGCGCTCTACGGAGACGACGCGCCACGGCCGACGGCCGAGGACAGGATCCCCGCGCCGCTGTCTCCCTACGGGGCCTCCAAGTGGGCGGGCGAGGCGTACGTGAACACGTGGTCGCTGTCCTCGGGAGTGCCCCACGCGGTGTGCCGGCTGGGCAACGTGTATGGGCCGCGCCAGAGCCCCCACGGCGAGGCGGGGGTGGTGGCGATCTTCAGCCACCGCCTGCACGTCGGGCAGGCGCCCAAGCTGTACGGCCACGGCAAGCCCACGCGCGACTACGTGTACGTGCAGGACGTGGTGCGCGCGCTGCTGGCGGCCACTGGGCGCAGGGGCACCTACAACATCGCCACCGGCCGCGCGACGGACGTGAAGAGCGTATGGGAGGGCCTGAAGCGCGCCGCCGGGTCGGAGCTGGAGCCGCAGTTCGCCGACCTGCGGCCCGGGGAGCTGCAGGACAGCTGCCTTGACCCCTCGCTGGCCGCGCGCGAGCTGGACTGGCAGGCGCAGGTCCCCCTGGAGGAGGGGCTGCTTAGGACGTATGAGGCGCTGGTGGAGGAGTTCGCACAGTAAAGAGGAGGAGGCCCGCCTACCGGCGGGCAGCGGGCCGCGTGGTGGGGAGCGGCGCTCGCAGGGCAGCGCAGTCAAGGGGCGTTGCGCCAGCCCTCCTGCTGAACACGCCCCACGCCGCAACGCCCACGTGGGCTATGGTTGGCGCTTGGCCGACCTGGATTTCGTCATACGGGCGGGCCGCCCACAGGAGGCGTCGGCAATCCTTGAACTATGGCAGCAGGCCCGCAGCGCGCACGCGACTACAGCTGACCTGCTCGAGGATGTACAGCGGCTGCTCTCCGAGACGCCGGGCAGCGTGCTTGTCGCCGGCGCCGAGGGTGCGCTCCTTGGCGCGCTGATCGCCGCATGGGACGGCTGGCGGGGAAACATGTACCGGCTGGCGGTTCGCGGCGAGCATCGCCGCCGAGGCATCGGCCTGGCGCTTGTACGAGCCGGCGAGGAGCATCTGTGTCGCCAGGGCGCTCGCCGAATCACCGCCCTCGTGGGGTATGAGGACCAGGTGGCCGGGGCGTTCTGGGAGAGCGCCGGCTACCCGCGGGACCGTGGAGATCGGTCGCCGTGTCCGCAACCTGTAGCCCACCTTCTCGCGGCCCATGCGTGAGCCGTCTGGCAATCCTGAGGGTCTCGCAGAAGTGATCTCCAGAGGTTGCGGTGATCCCAGGCAGACGCTGAAGCACTGAAGCCGTGATCCCCACGAGCACGGTGGCGCTCACACAGCTCATGGTAAGCATTAGGGTCATAGCCGAGCGGCACGCCGGGCGGGTAGAACGCGGCAGCGTGGCGGCGCAAGTACCAGGACTCTTCTCAGCCTGCGCGGACGCCGGCCGGAGCGGGCGCGGCGCCGTCTAGTGTGGGATTGGAGCGCCGAGCAGCGCGGCGACGGCGCCTACCGTGCCGGCGGCGAGCAGCGTCAGGACGATGCTGCGACGCAGCGCAAGCAAGGCGATGGCTGCGGCAGCGAGTACGGCGTATTGCCACGTCTCGCTCAGCGCACCGGCGAGCGGGATCGCCGAGCCGATGATCGCCCCGGCCGCGGCGGGTGCTGCGCCGGCGAGGAACGCGGTCACTCGCTCGTTGCGCAGCAGCCGCTCGAAGCGAGCTGCACCGAACAGGATGAACGAAAACGACGGCAGGAACGCGACGAACGCAGCCAAGAGCGCTGCGGGAAACCCACCGGCAGCGTAGCCGACAACCGCAACGGTCTGCGTGAGCGGCCCCGGTGTGACCTGTCCGAGCGCTACGGCGTTGAGGAACTGCCCGTGGGTCATCCAGTGGTAGGTGCCTACGGCGTCTGATTGCATGAGCGGGACGATCACGAACCCGCCGCCGAACGCGAGCGCGCCGACCTTCAATGCAGTCCACACGAGCGCACCTGTCCCGCCCGGCTCTGCGACCGCCGCGAGTAGCGGCCAGGTATGAAAGCCCGCACCGCCTGCGGCGAGCTGGCGCTGCCACGCCAGCTCGATCGCGCCGCACGCCAGCAGGACGAGCACGAGCCACGGGCCGGTCGTGGCTGCCGCGATCCCTGCGGCGAGCGCGTAGAGCAGGATGCGGGGCCGCTGAGCGTGCGTGGTGCGTCTCCAGATCGGGACGGCAACGCCCAGCCCGGCCCTGACCGCGACAGCGGCAACGGCGGCGCCGGCTCCCATCCCGGCACCCCGTATCCATGCGGGCGGCGATCCGGCGAGGAACAGCACGGACAGCGCGAGGATCAGCACGAGGCCGGGCAGGATGAACCCCAAGCCTCCGATGACTGCTCCCTTGGGGCCGCGTAGCCGCCAGGCGCAGTAGATCGCTAGCTGCGTGGATGCCGGTCCGGGCAGGATGTTGGTCGCTGCGATTGCCCGCTCGAACTGATCCTCGGCGAGCCATTCCCGTCGTGTCACGCACAGTTCACGGAACAGCGCGACGTGGGCTGGCGGGCCGCCGAACCCGATACACCCGATGCGGCCCCACTCACGCGCGATGGTGCGCAGCGACACGCCAGCTCGCGGCGGTGCGGCGGCTTGCGGGGCGCTCACTTCAGGGTCTCATCGGCGAGCAGCGAGTCGATGCGGCGGGCGATGTCATCGCGGATCGCGCGGACCTCATCAAGCGGACGGCCCTTCGGGTCGGGTAGGTCCCACTCGATGTAGCGCTTGCCGGGAATGTAGGGGCACTCGTCGCCGCAGCCCATCGTGACGACGATATCCGCTTGCTCTGAGAGCTCGCGCGTGAGTAGTTGCGGGGTGCGGCCAGCTAGGTCGATGCCCAGCTCGGCCATGACTTCGACTACCTCGGGGTGGACGTGATCGGCCGGGGTGGTGCCGGCGGATAGGGCTGTGTGTCGTCCGGCGGCGGCGTGCTCGAAAAGCGCACGGCTCATCTGCGAGCGCCCCGCGTTCTGCACGCACACGAATAGAACCCTCGCCATCTACCCGCCCACCGCCGGCTGGCCGATCGCCGTGTCCGCTCGCTCGTGGTGGGGGACCACCAGCTCGGCCGCGTCGGCCGGCGTCACGTCGGGGTAGAGGACGCGGATAGCAAGGATCGCGCAGGCGCCACCGACGAGCTGCGCGACCACGTAGCCGGGCACCGACGCGGGCGCAATCCCGGCGAACGTGTCCGAGAACATGCGACCTACGCTGATCGCGGGGTTAGCGAAGCTCGCCGAGCTTGTAAAGAAGTAGGCCGCACCGATGTACGCGCCGACTGCTGCGGGGGCGGCGCTCAGGCGTTTGCTGCGCGCGAGCGAGAAGATCACCAACAGCAGCCCGGCGGTGGCGATCACCTCACTGAATAGGTGCGCGGGTGTTGCGCGGTGGTGCGTGGAGATACTGACGGCGGCAAGCGCGAACATGCCATTGGCAGTGATCGCGCCGAGCACGCAGCCGGCTACCTGCGCAGGTATGTAGACCAGCGCGTCCCGCCAGGACAGCCCGCCGAACGTCGCGTCCGTGAGCGAGACGACGGGGTTGAAGTGCCCGCCGGACACCGGGCCGAACATGAGGATGATCGCGGCCAGTCCCATCGCGGTCGCGACGGCGTTCTCGAACAACTCAAGGCCAACATCGCCGGGCGAGAGGGTCTGCGCGGCGATGCCCGACCCGATCACCAGCGCTGCGAGAAACGCCGAGCCAAGCAGCTCGGCGAGCAGGCGGCGGACGAGCGGCGGGGTGTCCACAGGCCGATCGTATTACATCGACAGACGTGATTGTTATTGATATATGTGTATAGATGCCCGTCGATTTGGAGCTGACACCCAAGACGAAGCGGCCGGCCGGTGAGCGCTGCTGCGAGCCGGTCGTCTACCCCGACGTAGACCGTGAGCAAGCGCTCCGGATGGCCGAGGTAGCTAAGGCGCTCGGCGACCCGATCCGTTTGCAGCTCGTGGACGTGCTGCGCAAGCACGCCGGCAAGGTATGTGTGTGCGAGCTGGTGCCGCTGTTCGATATCTCCCAGCCGACGCTCTCCCACCACTTGAACAAGCTGCGGGCCGCTGGGATCGTGGACTCCGAGCGGCGCGGATTGTGGGCGTATTACTACGTGATTCCCGACGCCCTACAGGGGCTATCGGCATGGCTGACGTGAGCACCGCCGAGACGATGGCCGAGCAGTGGGTGGCGTGAACACGGCCGAGACGATGGGCTGAGCCGTGGGTGGCGTGAACACCGCCGAGACGATGGCTGAGTCGTGGGTAGCCGGCCCCCTGGACACCGGCGGATCCGGGGGTTGGGACGACAGCCTGCAGACGGGCGACTACGTCCTTAACGTTGAGGCGCGGGGGCACTGCGTCGAGCCGTGAGTAGTGCGGCGACCGTGCTCGCCCGGATTGGCCGCCCCAGGCGCTCGTGTAGAGCGTGATTCTCGTTCGCGAGGGCGTCACGCTCCTCGGGTGAGAGGCGTGCCCAGAATGACATCGTGGCGAGCAGGGCGTTGAGCTCACCGGCGGTGTGCTCGATCAGGGTTGGCACGGTTGCAAGCTGTAGATCCTCGAAGAGATCGGCTGCGTAGTCACGTCCTATGTCATAGCTCCCCAGCCAGCCCCAAGCATCCGCGACGTTCCGACGGCGCTCCTGTACGCCCTCAATCGTGCAATCGAGGTCGCGGTAGGTGGGCCAGGTCGCGGCGATCTCCCACGCGTGCCTGCGCAGGGCCGACAGCAGAGCCTCCTGATCATCGACGCTGCGCTGCTCCTGAAGGCCGAAGTACTGGATTAGGGCGAGCGTCCCGTCGGGAGCGAGCGCGTCGGCGATCTTCCGCCAGCATAGATCAGGGTCAACCCAGTGGATCGCGGACGCCGAGAACACCGCCTCGTAGCTCTCGCGGGGCAACCGCGTGTCCTCGAACCGTGCGTGGACGAACTCCGCATCGCCCGCATCTCCCAGGTTCTCCTCGGCGACACGGATCAGCTGGTCTCCCGGCTCGAGTGCGGTCACACGCAGCCCCCGCGCGAGGAGGCTGCGCGTAAGCTGACCGGTCCCGCACCCAATCTCAAGCACCCGGTCGCCACCCCTGAGGCCTGCCACCTCGCATGCTTGGTCGACGAGCGCATCGGGATAGGTCGGGCGGTTGCGGTCGTACTCGACCGCGACCTCGTTGAAGACCTTGCCGTAGCTCCGCGCGAGCGTCCCGTCGCTCATGCCCGCAACGTACATGCTCGCCTGGATGGGCGGCGGGTTAGCGTTTCGCAGTCATGGGTCCTGGGCCAGCGAGTCCGCGGGTCCCGCGGTTGAAGGTTGCCTCGCGCCGACCGACTATCGCAAGTGGGCTAAGGAGGCGATGGCGAGAGGCGGACTTGAACCGCCGACACCTCGATTTTCAGCGGTGGGCCGACCTGCCCGATCCGCCGTGCGGCTCATAGCAAGAAGTCCCTTGTTTGCAGGCATTTTGTGTGGTCTCCGGCGACAGCGGACGGCCACGCTGCTACCGAGATACCCGCAGTACCCCACGGATTCCGGGGGGTTTGGGCCTACGGGCGGGGCTCGGCCCGGCAGTGACGATCTCGACGTTGGGCAGGCCCGCCTCGGCCACCCGGGCACAGGCACGCTCGACGGCCAGGCGCGAAAGCTCGTACCCATGGAACCTATGCCGCCCTGAGACTGGGGTCGAGGTCCGCGTCGGCATAGAACGCTGAGTGGTCGCCCGCCTCCCACGCCTCGCGAAGGCCGGGGGCAGCCAGATCCCAGTCGGGCCGGATTTCGCGCGTCACCTCGCGCAGGTCGTGACGAAGGTCCTCGAGCGACGGCCTGCCCCAGAACCAGTAGCCGTTGTAGACGCTGCGGATGACCAGGCCGGGCTTGAGCACGAGCGTGTGCGGGATCATGGGGTCGTGCTCGGGGTCGGTGTACTCCTGGATGTCGAGGTCCTTCTGCACCTTGCGTCCGGCATCGGAGAGAAAGGTCCACTGGGCGCCGACCGAGGCCCGAAACTCGCGAGACTCGACGATGTTGTCGGTGGAGATCGTTACGAGTTGCGTGTAGGCGACGGCGATCTTCGGATAGGCGGCTGCCAGTTCGAGGTGTTGCTGATGGTCCTTCGGGCAGTAGTGCCCGCGAGAGAGCACGAGCACCATCGGGTCGTTCCCCTGCAGCTCGCTCAGCTTGTGCCGGGTCTTGGTGTGGGCGGTCAGCTCGTAGTCGGGAAACGTCCCGCCGGGTGCGATGTCAGCGCGCACGGGTCTGCTCCTTCCTGGTTGGTCAGCTTGCCATCGGCGGTCCCGCACCGACGGCCTTGGACGCCGCCGCGATCTCGCCGCGGAGCGTCTTCAGCGCGGCGACGTAGATCTCCGAGAACGTCGGGAACGGCTGGATCGTGTCGGTGAGCACGTCGAGTGGGATGTGAGCGCGGATCGCGAGCGTCGCCTGCTGCAGCCACTCGCCTGCCTCGGGGCCGAGCGCGTAGGCGCCCGTCAGCCGCTCGCCGTCGCTGAGCAGCGTCAGGAAACCGTTGCTGTCGGCGTACTCGCGCGTGTAGGTACCGGTCTTCGCCACCTCCGACAACGGGACCATGGCGCTGAAACGGCCGGCCGACGCGCCCACCGCCGCGGCTTGCGGATCGGTGTAGACGACGCGCGGGACGGCCTCGTAGTTGGCCTTCCGCGGCTCGCCGAGGATGTTCGCGGCGACCACCTCGCCCTGGTACTTGCCGACGTGGGTCAAAGGCCAGAGGCCGTTCACGTCGCCGATCGCCCACAGACGCTCGGCCGCGCGCAGGTGCGCGTCGACCGGAACTCCGTGCGCGTCCGTCTCGACGCCGACTGTCTCGAGCCCGAGCCCGAGCACCCGCGGACGCCGGCCGGTGGCGACGAGCAGCTTCTCACCGCGCAGCTCGCGTCCGTCGTCGAGCTCGAGGACGTAGTCCTCGCCCTCGCGTCGTGCAGCGCTCGCGTTCGCAGACAGGACGAGCTCGACGCCCTCGCGGCGTAGAACCTCTCCGAGCGCCTCGCCCAGCGGCGCCGGCTCGCGCCCGAGCACGTGCTCGGCCATGTCGACCACCGCCACCTCGCCGCCGAGGCGACGAACTGCCTGCGCCATCTCCACGCCGACCGGCCCGCCACCGAGGATCAGCAGGCGGCGCGGAATGGCCGTCATGGACGTCACCTCGCGGTTGGTCCAAACGCCGTCGAGCCCGCGCAAGCCCGGTACGGGCGGCACGACCGGATCGGCACCGTTGGCGAGGACCACGTGGTCCGCGGTGTGCCGCACGCCGTCGACCTCGACGACCCCCGGGCCGGCGAGCCGCCCGCTGCCGCGCAGCAACTCGATGCCCCGATCGGCCAGCCAGCGCTCCTGCCCGGCGTCGGAGTGGTCGGAGACCATGAAGTCACGCCAGGCGAGCGCCGCCTCGACGTTGACCTCGGCGCTCGCGGCGGCCTCGCGCGCCCCGTGAACCGCCTCGCCCGGTCGCAGCAGCGTCTTCGACGGGATGCAGGCCCAGTAGGAGCACTCCCCTCCCACGAGCTCGCGCTCCACGACCGCCACACGCAGACCGCCCTCCGCCAGAGCGCCCGCACAGTGCTCGCCCGGCGAGCCGCCGCCGAGCACGATCACGTCATAGTCGCTGGTCATATCGGCAGCTCCTCTCAGCGACCCGGCAGCCGCGTGGTGATCTCCTGGAGCAGCCAGCCATTGCCATCTGGATCGGTGAACTCGGCGAACGAGCCGTAGGTGCTGTGGTCAGGCGCCGGCCCGGGTACACGACCAGGGTCGTGGAACCGAGCGCCCAATGCCCGCTCGTGGAACACCTCGCTCACCTCCACGCCGCGTGCCAGCAGATCCTCACGCGCCGCCTCGATATCGGAGACGCTCAGGTAGACGCTCTCGACCGAACCGGGCTCGGCGGATGTGACGTTCGTGCCAAATTGAATGGAGCACCCGGAGCCCGGCGGCGTGAACTGGACCAGGTGCAGGTCCCCATCCGCAGTCACGTCCGCGTCGAGCCTCCAGCCGAGGCTTGCGTAGAACTCCTTCGCCCGGTCGACATCCGAGACCGGCACCACCACGACCTCGAGCTTGGACTCACCGGCCTGGACACTGTTCATATCGCCTCCACGCTACCGTCGGGTTGCGCATACTTTCCTCTCATCCGAGCAGAAGTCAAGGCCGTCCCGCGCGGCGCGTGGCGAGTCCGGCGGCGCTGAAAGCGAACCCATTTTGCGGTCGTCTCGCCACGTGTGCACGACGCTGGCTCGATACCAGAAACCGAAACCGACCTACGGATGCCAACATGAGCAGCATGACCATGAGCGGTCAGCTTCCGGACCCTCGCCTCAGGAAGGTCTACCGCCTGGAGGTGACCCTCGGTGAACCACTGGATCTCGGCGAGGTCATCAGCGTCGGTGCTCGCCAGGCCGCGGGCGTGATCTACGAGACCTACCTCGTCGAATGAGCTCGCCGCCCGAGCACAACAACGGGAAGGTCGCGATCATCACCGGCGCCTCGCAGGGGATCGGCGCGGGCCTCACGAAGGCATACCGCGAGCGCGGATATGCCGTGATCGTGACTGCTCGATCGATCGGGCCGTCAGAGGACTCTGGCATCGTTGCCGTCGAGGGCGACATCGCTGACCCTGATACCGCGCAGCGCATCGTCGACGCGGCGATCGAGCGCTTCGGTCGGATCGACACCCTGATCAACAACGCTGGGATCTACATCGGCAAGCCCTTCACGGACTACACCCTCGATGACTTCAACGCCCTGATCGCCGTCAACGTCGCCGGCTTCTTTCACATGACGACGCGCACGATCAAACACATGCTCGACCAGGGCCATGGGCACGTGGTCAACGTCTCGACGACGCTCGTCGAGCAGGCGGACAGCAGCAGACCAGCCGCGCTGCAAACGCTGACCAAGGGGGGTCTGGTCGCGGCCACCCGGTCGCTCGCGGTCGAGTACGCCTCACGGGGTCTACGGGTAAACGCCGTGTCGCTTGGTGTCATCAAAACGCCGCTGCACGACGAGAGCTCCTACGCGGGGATGGGCGCGCTGCACCCCGTCGGTCGGGTGGGCGAGATCGAGGACGTTGTCGGTGGAGTGCTCTATCTCGAGTCGGCGCCTTTCGTGACCGGAGAGATCTTGCACATCGACGGCGGCCAAAGCGCGGGACACTGATATGGCGTGCTTATTGAGTCTTCAATTCCAACAATGGAGGTCATTATGAGCAACATCGATGAGCAGATGGTCGTGGCTCACTTCATCGTTTCGGATGATGTCGAGCGTTCTCGCCGCTTTTACACAGATGTACTGGGCGGCAAGACGGTTATCTCCAGTGAGGCGGGTGACGAGGTGACCTACGTAGCGTTGGCCAACACTTGGATCATCATCAACGTCGGAGGAGGTCCGACCGACGACAAGCCGACCGTCACGCTGCAGACGCCGCCCGACCCAGATCGGGTGAGCAGCTTCCTCAACATCCGGGTTGCGGACATCCAGGCGGTGTATGACGAGTGGAGCGCCCGAGGCGCCAACTTCCTCACGCCGCCCAAGCAGCACGAGACCGAGATCCGCTGCTACATCCGCGACCCCGACGGCTACATCATCGAGGTGGGTCAAACAACACTGGCCAGAGGTTGGCGTCCACCGTCTTGATCACTCGTGTGGGCGCCGGCTGAGGTGGCCCTCGCGTACATCGCGGTATCGTCGGTCGACGCCGTCCGTAAGCGTGGTACGAGTCCCAACCAGTGGAGGTGGCAGATGGCCGAACTCAGACCGCCGGCAGAGGAAATTGTGCTGACCCACTTCATCGTCTCGGACGATGTCGAGCGCTCTCGGCGCTTCTACACCGACGTGCTCGGTGGCAAGGTGGTCTTCTCCGGTCCGGCTGGAGAGCCGACCAATGTCGCGCTCGCCAACAGCTGGATCGTCATCAATGCGGGCGGAGGCCCGACCGACGACAAGCCCGCGGTCACCCTGGAGACGCCACGCGACCTCGACCGGGTCAGCAGCTTCCTCAATATCCGGGTCAAAGACATCGAGGCCGTGTACGCCGAATGGAGCGCCCGTGGTGCTCAATTCCTGACGCCGCCGAAGCAGCACCAGTACGAGATCCGTTGCTACATCCGCGATCCCGACGGTCATCTGATCGAGGTGGGGCAAACCACGGACCCTGGTGACTGGACCCCCCCTCAGTGGCTGTCGAGTACGGCCGGCGGGGAGCCCGACTGAAACGCCGAGATCACCAGCGAGATCCGTCACGTCGAAGGTGGACGGTCCCCCGGACACTGAGATCCCTACCACACGCCGTTCCCGCGCTCGATTGTCCGGCATCCCCGCAAACAGCTCATCGGTGAATCTCAAGCGTGAACGGCAGGACGCAAGCGGCTCCCCTTTGCCTGGCGCAAGCGAGCGTGTAGCGAATCGGCCTTGCGGTCGCCGCCCCGGTATTTGTCGTTGGCCTGCTGGTGGGAGCCGGCCACCTCGCAGTCGAGCGATGGCGAGAGGCGGACTTGAACCGCCGACACCTCGATTTTCAGTTTAGATGTGGCGCCGCCGAAAAATGGCGGATTTGCAGGGACTTCACGATACCACGAACCCCGAGCATACCGTTGGTTTCCTGGGGATTCCTGGGGGTTTGGGCCGGGAAGCGGGCATCCCCGGCCCAAACCCTGATCGGCGAATGGCAAAAGAGGTGCTGGGCTGCATCAGATGCTCCGAGCTGCCGGCAACGTCTAGTTATCCGGAGACGAGCAGTCGCCGCCGGCCGGTATGCCGCTGACGGAGCGCCTCGAGCGCGCCTTCGCGGAGCGGGTCTCAGGCTTGTTTGTGCGCTGATGGATGCTCGTGAGAGCATGTCGACCAAGAACCGTGGGCAGAGCACATCAACGAAGGGATCCCGATGGAAGCGCATCTCAGCAGCCGTCATCGCGACACAGTCGAGAAGATCTTCAGCCAGCCGCCGAACCGGAACATCGAATGGCGCGAGGTAGTGGCACTGCTGGAGGCGGTTGGTACCGTGACGCACGAGCACAACGGCAAGCTCAAGGTTTCACTCGGTCCTGAGACCGAGGTGCTCCCTGCGCCTCATGGTAAGGACGTCGACGTTCAGATCGTGGTGGATCTACGGCGAATGCTGAAGCAGGCCGGTTTCGCGCCGGATGGCTCCTCGGCCATCGCCGACCAGAGTGCGCGCGATCACGGCGATGGGCAGTGGGGCGAGCCGGGCTAGTGGAGTGTCAGGCAACGTTTGCCGTGTTGATGAGTCTGCGTAGGCGTGGGTTGTTGGTGTTGTGGTTGCGCCAGTGGATGTATCGGCGGATGAGGCGGGCTTGGGTTGCGTGGTCGGGATGGTCGGTGCCGGCGGGGGTGAAGTACCGCAGTGCTCGGAATTGCGCCTCGATGCGGTTCAGCCAGGAGGCGTAGTGCGGGGTGTAGGCCAGCTCGATGTTGTTTGCGGCGGCCCAGTCACGCATCTGCTTGCCGTGGTGGGGGCTGAAGTTGTCCAGGATGAAGTGCAGCCGGGTGCTGACGGGGTAGAGCGAGCGGATGTAACGGCAGAACTCCAGGAAATGCGGGCGGTCTTTGCGTTTCTTGATGTGCCCGTAGAGCCGGTCGCGGCCGACGTCGTAGATGTCACTCGTCGCGATAACCATGTGAATACGCGGGCGCTGAGCGTCGCGCACGGCGTTCCACACGGCCTCGATGTCCTGACTGACAGTGCGCGCCAGCCCGCAGATCACCGGCCCTTCGACCTCTCGCGCGATCGCCTGCACGGACTCGAAATCGCCGGGCGAGGTAATCGGGAAGCCAGCCTCGATCACATCGACGCCGAGGCGCGCGAGCTGGTGAGCGATCTCCAGCTTCTCAGTCTTGTTCAGCGATATCCCGGGCGACTGCTCGCCATCGCGCAGCGTCGTGTCGAAGATCAGTATGCGATCAGACTCGCTGCGCCCGCGTGAAATGCTGCCTGCCGAAGCGTCCATCATGTCGTGCTCCTTCTCTCGCTTTGTCGTTTCCTCTCTGCTGGGTATGCGGCTACGCGGCCGCCACGCGCTATTCCCCCCGAGGGGGGAGCAGGAGAAGCGAGAGAAGCGAGTTCTGCAACGACATCTGCGACGCAGGGTAGCACCGGCCGCAACGACCGACAACGGCTATGGACCGAGGCCCAACGACGCCGAAGGCCCAGCCCCCCTGGTGGGTTCTGGCCGGTTCGACCTTCGTCAAGAAGGTGGCGAGAGGCGGACTCGAACCGCCGACACCTCGATTTTCAGTCGAGTGCTCTACCAGCTGAGCTATCTCGCCGCTGGGGGCAGATGGTATCGATTGCCGTTGCCCCGCCGGCGGACCGAGGCTGCGCCTGGCGGTCCCATGCCTCGCCGCGCGGGCCGAGCGCTGGCCATGTGGCGAGGGTCGTGTCGCCCATTGTGGCGGCGCCGCCGGGCCTTCCAGCGGGTAGCCTGACGTCAGTGATCGCCGGGAGAGCCGAAGGGCAGCGTTCAGCGAGCGGCGAAGGGCGCAACCGTCGTTGGGGACTCGTGTTGCAGTGGGACATGCGCTGCCGCGTGTCCATCGTCGTGCTTGCAGCCGCTGCCCTGCTCGCGGCCGCCGCGCCAGCTGCCCCGGCCGGGGCAGCCTCGCTGAGCTGGTCGGGCGCTGTCGAAATCGACAGGGGCCAGGCGCTGAGCGGCGTCTCCTGCCCCTCGCTGGGACTCTGTGTGGCCGTTGACGGGGCGGGGCGCGCGCTGCTCAGCACCCACGCGGCGGGGGCCACCGCGAGCGCGTGGTCCACCCCGTTTGCGCTCAGGGGCGCCGGCGCGCTCACCTCCGTCTCGTGCCCCTCGACGGCCCTGTGCGTGGCCGTGGACGGCGAGGGGCGCGCGGTCCTCAGCACCCAGCCGGCGGTGCCCGGCACGGGCGCGTGGTCTGAAGCGTTTGCGCTCGCGGGGGTGAAGGGGCTCGTCTCCGTGTCGTGTGCCTCGACGGCGCTGTGCGTGGCCGTGGACAGCGAAGGCCAGTTGGTCTTCAGCACCGATCCGAGCCTCGCCGGGCCGAGCGCCTGGTCGGCGCCGTTCGCGGTGGGGGGCGCCGAAAAGCTCACCGCGGTCTCCTGCGCCTCGACGGGGCTGTGCGTCGCGGTGAGCAGCACGGGCCAGGTGGCGCTGAGCACCGCCCCGGCCGCGGGCGCCTCGGCGTGGCACGCGCGGCCGCTCGACCCAGGCCTGGGGCTGGTGGCGGTCTCGTGCTTTGCCGGCGGCTCGTGCGTGGCGCTGGCAAGCGACGGCGAAGCGCTCGCCAGCTCCAACGCGGCCGCGGCCATCGGCGCCAGCGCGCCGGGCTCGGGTGCGACCTGGAGCGCCACGGCCTTCGACGTGTTCGCCGCCCCGACGGCCGTCTCCTGTGCGGCGAGCGGGGTATGCGTGGCGGTCGATGGCACGGGGTACGCCTTCGCCAGCGAAAACCCCACCGCGGCGCCGCCGAGTTGGCCGGCGAGCCCGATCGACGCCCAGCCGGCCGCGACGGCGCTGCGGGGCGTGGCGTGCGTGGCCGAAGGGGAAACGCTGTGCGCCGCCGTGGACGCGGGCGGGCGCGTCCTCACGGGCACGATCCCCGCACCGGTCCCTGCGGTCCCCGTGGTCCCACTCGTGCAGCCCCACCCCTCGATCAGCGGCATACCGGCCGCCGGCCAGACCCTGACGTGTCACTCGGGGGTGAGCGCCGGCGTGCTCGGGGTGACGTTGGCCTACGCCTGGCTGCGCGACACGCGGACGGTTGCGAGCGCGGCGGGGGCGACCTACGCGGTGGGCGGCGCCGACACCTCCCACGACCTGCAGTGCCGCGTGACGGCCACCACGACGGCGGGCAGCGAGAGCGCGAACAGCACCTTCGTGACCGTCCCTGCGGGTGGGCTGGGCACCATCTCCGAGACGAGCGTCGGCGCTCCGCGCGCCGGGCGCTACGCGGTCAGCGTGCCGCTGGTCTGCTCCGCACAGGCCGTGGGCAGCTGCACGCTGTCGCTGCGCCTCATCGTGCAGGAGACCCTGCGCGGGAACCGTATCGTGGCGCTCGCGGCGCGGAGCACGCCCACGCGCCGTGTGGCCCTGACGGTCGGCGCCGCCGCGGTGCGGCTGAAGCCGGGTCAGCACTACACCGCGACGGTCGCGCTCAACGCCAGCGGCCGGCGGCTGCTCGCGCGCGTGCACCGGATGGCCGTGCGGCTGCTGGTCAGCGGCACCGTCGTCGGCGTGCTCAGCGCCACGTTGAAGAGCGCCGCGCTGACGCTCGGGGCGCCGGTGAAGGCGGCGCGCAGGGGCAGAAGCGCAAAGGCGTTGGCGTCGGTGTCGCCGCCGAGGCACTCCGCGCGCATCGCCAGCGGCGAGGCCACACCGGCCGGCGTGCTCACCCCCACCCCCTACATGGGCTGGGACACGTACTTCACCTTCGGCGGCTACTACGACGAGGCCTCGGTCTTGGAGCAGGCCAGCCAGCTGCAGACGCGCGGGCTGGAGCGCGAGGGCTACAACTACGTGTGGCTGGACGTCGGCTGGTGGCAGGGCACGCGCGCCGCCAACGGCGAAATCACCGTCAACCCGACGCAGTGGCCGCACGGGATGGCGTGGCTCGCGCGCACGCTGCACGCGGCGGGGTTCAGGGTGGGGCTCTACACCGACGCCGGCTCGGTCGGCTGCGGGGGCCCGGGCCAGGGCAGTTATGGCCACTACCAGCAGGACGTCAACACCTTCGCGGCGTGGGGTTTTGACGCGGTCAAGGTCGACTTCTGCGGCGGCGTGCGCCGGGGGTTGCAGCCGGCGGCGGCCTACGCGGCCTTCCACGAGGCGATCGTCCACAACTCGAGCCACCGCCCGCTGCTGCTCTCGATCTGCGACTTCCTGCAGCCCGGCCAGTTCGCCGCGGAAGACCCGGCGTTTGAAAACTCGGCCTTCACCTCCTACACCTTCGGGCCCTCCAGCGGCAACAGCTGGCGCACCGACACCGATGTGGGCACGCCGGGCAACGTGCCGTTCAGCAACGTGCTGCGCAACATCGACGCCGACGCGGCGCAGCCCCAGGCGGCTGGCCCGGGCCACTGGAATGACCCCGACTACCTGGGCCCCGACCAGGGCATGACTGCCGCGCAGTTCCGCACCCAGTTCAGCATGTGGGCGATGCTCGCGGCGCCGCTGATGATCAGCGCGGACCTGATCTCCATCTCGGGCCCGAGCGAGGCGGCGCTCGCCAACCGCGAAGCGATCGCGATCGACCAGGACCCCGCGGGCCAGCAGGCGCACCTGCTCGCCTCAAACGGCGAAGGCCAGGTGTGGGTCAAGCCGCTCAGCGACGGCTCCCGCGCCGTGGCGCTGCTCAACCGCGGCAGCGCCACGCTGCACATCGCCACCACCGCCGCGGCCGTGGGGCTGGGCGCGGCGTCCAGCTACGCGGTGCGCAACGTCTGGAGCGGCGGCCTCGCCGACATCGCTCCGAGCGCGTCGATCGCGGCGAACGTGCCAGGCGACTCGACGGTGCTGCTGCGCGTCTCTGCGAAGTAGCAGGGTCCCGTGCAGTGGCAGAGAGGGGGTGGGTGGAGTTGGGATGGGCGGCCTACCGGCCGCCAGCGGGCCGCGAAGTGGGTCAGCGAGCGCGCGGTGGGGCGCCGGCTGGCGCCACCCGCGTGCTCTCTCACCGCGCGTGAGTGGGCAGCGGCGCGGCCACTAGGCGGAGCGGAGCGGAGCCCTTAAAGCTGTTCGGCCAGCCACTTGTGCATCGCTTCCACGCCGAGGATCGGGGCGGGCGGCTCGCTCCACTGCACCGGCACCACCGCGAAGGGATGCGTCTGTGGGCCGCCGAGGGCGCCGTGGGAGCCCATGAACTCCTCGAACGGCGCCACCTCCTCGCTGGCCGGGTCGTACATGCTGTTGACGAGGATGTCCGGGCAGTGGGGGAAGCCGTCGTGGCGGCGCAGGTGCTCGGCCGCCGTCGCGTCGAAGTCGGCCAGCGGGTCTTCGCCCTCGATGTGGTCGTCCGCCAGCCGCCTGTGCCCGTTGGCCCCGATCGCGAGTGCTCCGTCAGCCCGCGAGCGCACCATCACGAACCCCACCCCCGGGTGGTCGGCAAGCGCCTGCACCAGCTGCGGGTGCGCCGCGGCGATCTGCTCCAGCGTCAGCCGCTCGCTGCTGCGCGTCAGGTACACGAGCCCGAGCCCGCCGCTGACGAGCACCACGGCCTCCTTCTGCTCCTGCTCTGACTCGGCTTTGCGCTGCTCCAGCGCTTCGCGGTTGGGGCCCAGCGCGACCGTGCCCTCGACCGCGCGGTCGCGCGTCAGGCGCGTGACCACGCGCCCGCCCACCCCCGGCTCGCTGCGCGCGTCGGCGAGCACCGCGCCGACGTCGCCCCACGCCTCGTCCACGGCCGCCGGCGCCTGCACCTCGCCCTGGGCGAGCGCCGCGCTGACGAGTTGCTCCAGCGTCTCGCCGTAGCGCTGGCGGAAGGGCCGCCCCTGGCTCTGGCCGTGGTCGGAGAGCACCACCAGGTGGTAGGGCCGCGGCGCCTGCGCGGTTGCCCGCTCCAGCCGCGCGAGCTGGTGGTCGTGGCGTTTGAGCACCGCCAGCGCGTCGGGCGCCCTGATCCCGGAGTGGTGGGCCACCTCGTCGTAGCCGACGAAGGTCGCGTAGCTGACGGGCACGCCCTCCACGATGTCGGCCAGCAGCAGCGCCGTCACCAGGTCGCGCATCACCACCGCGATCGCCGCGCGGATCAGCGGGTAGGCCCCGCCCCGCTCGACGTGCTCGGCGCCGCTTGAGCGCTGGCGCCGGGCTGCGCGACGCTCCTGCGCGATGTCCGCCAGCGACAGCGCGATCGTGCGCATGAACCCGTAGGGGTCGCCGAAGTACGCAAACATGTCCCTGGCCTTGGAGCGTGAGCGGTCGCGGATCGTGCTCATCGTGGCCGTGCAGCGCGGCGCGTCGCCGCTGAACATGTTCCCGCGGCTCGTCCCCCCGCCGGCCAGCAGTCCCGCTCCGGTCGAGCGCCGGTGCTCGATCTCGGCGGCGTCGGCGGGGTGGTTGGAGACCATCGTGCGCCCACTCTCCTTCTCGTACCAGCGAAAGGCGGGCATGTCCCAGTTGCTGCCCAGCAGCAGCCCCGCCTGGCTGGCGCCGGTCTGCGAGGACAGGTCGCACTCCCAACCGTGCACTCTGTGCGTGCCCGCGGCGAGCCAGCGCGCGATCGTCGGCACGTGCCCGTCGCGCAGCGCCTCGCGCAGCACCTGCTCGCCCAGACCGTCGATCTCGAACAGGATCACCCCGGGGTCCTCGCTGCGGTTCCGTCGCCGCGCACCGCGCATACGGCGGCGCACCACGCGCAGGTGGTAGGCGTCGCCGTCGACGTCGAGCAGCGGCGCCGCCACCATCGACACCACCGCCACGGCGAAGGCGATCGTGAGGTCAGCCCAGAACGGCTGGGCCTGGCCAGCGACCCAGTAGAACGCCAGCGCCACCACGCCGGCGCTGAGCGCCAGCGAGACGAGCCCGAAGCTGAGGATCGCCAGCGGCAGCGCCAGGCGCGTGATGAGCGGCCACAGCACCGCGTTGATCAGCGCCATCGCGCCGCACACCCACACCGCGGCGCCGAAGGACAGCGTGGGCACTCCCGGCAGCGCCCACGCCACCACCACCAGCGCGACCGCCTCGACGCACAGCAGCGCCAGCATGCGGAGGGCGAAGCCGAGTGAGCGGCGCGCGGCGCTCACGGTCTGCCGTCCGTTGCTACGGTCTTGGCCATGGCCGATCGTGCGGGTGTGGCCAGCCGTGGAGGCACGATCGCGGACCGTATCGTTTTCCTGGGCCACTCGACTGTTCTGATCGAGTTGGACGGCGTGCGCGTGCTCACCGACCCGCTGCTGCGCTCCCGTGTCGCGCACCTGCGTCGTCGCCCGGCGCCCCCCGACCCAAGTCTCTACACCGCGCCCGATGCGGTGCTCCTCTCACACCTGCACTACGACCACCTCGACGTGGCCTCGTTGCGGCTCCTGGGTATCGACACGCGCCTGTTCGTGCCCGCCGGCTCCGGCGCCTGGATGCGCCAACGGGGGTTCACCGAGGTATCGGAGCTCGGCGTCGGCGAGGTGGCACACGTCGGCGCGCTCGCGCTCACCGCGGTGCCCGCCAGCCACGACGGACGTCGCCACCCGGGCGGCCTGCGCGCGCAGGCACTCGGCTTCCTCGTGCGCGGCCGGCGGACCATCTACTTCGCCGGCGACACCGGGCTGTTTGCGGGCATGTCCGCGCTCTCGCCCTCGCCTGACGTGGCGCTCCTGCCCGTCGCCGGCTGGGGCCCGACGCTTGGACCCGGGCACATGGGTCCGCTCGACGCCGCGCGCGCGGTGGCCTTGATAGAACCGCGCCTCGCGGTACCGATCCACTGGGGAACGCTGCAGCCCATCGGCAGCCGCCGGTCCCGGCCAGACGATCCCCCGCGCCTGTTCGCCGAGCACGTAGCTCGTCTGGCCCCGAATGTCGAGGTACGCATCCTGGCGCCTGGTCAGGAAACCCGACTCTGAGGCTGCCCGTAAGATCACTCGCATGACAGAGGCCGCGCTGAGCGCGCACGGGCGCACCCACGGCCGGATCCACACCAAGCGGCTCCTCGTCGGCGCGCTGGTGCTCGTCGTGCTCGGCGCCGGCGCGAACCTGTTCGGCTGGGACATCTCGGGGTGGTTCAAGGAGCTGTGGAACACCATCACCGGCATTTCGCCGGGCACCCTGCTGGCGGCGATCGCACTGATCACCCTGCAGACCACCGCCACTGCCTACGCCTGGTATTCGGTCCTGCGCTTCGGCTACCCCGACGGGGGCGTTCGCTTCCTGCAGATCCTCGCCTGCTACGCCGCGGCGGTCGCGCTCAACGCGGTCCTGCCCGCCAACCTGGGCACGCTGACGATGCTGCTGATGTACTCCACGATCATCGTCGGCGCCACCTTCGCGGGGGTCGTGGCGGGCATGGTGGTGCAGAAGATCTTCTACACCCTGATCGGCACGTTCTGTTACGTCTACCTGTTCCTCACCGTCGGCGGCTCTTTCGACGTGCAACTCAAGCTCGTGAGCGAACACCCGTGGGCCACGGCGATCCTGCTGGTGGGCATCGCCGCGCTCCTCTACCTGGCGGCGCAGGTGCTCCGCGAGCGGATCGAGAAATGGTGGGTGGAGGCGAAGGTGGGCGGCCAGATCCTCGCCCACCGCCGCGCCTTCCTCGGGCGCGTGGTGCTGCCTGAGGCGATCAGCTGGCTGGCGATGCTCGGCATCATCGCGGTCTTCCTGGCCGCCTACAACATTCCTGTCTCCTTCCACACGCTGATGCGTGTCGTGGCGGGCAACTCGATCGCCAACGTCACCTCGGTGACCCCGGGCGGCGCGGGTGTCACCCAGGCTTTCAACGTCGTCTCGCTGAAGGGCATCACCACCTCCCAGAACGCCACCGCCTACTCGGTCACCCAGCAGCTGGTGGTGACCGCCTGGAGCATCCTCTTCGCGATCGTTCTGCTGATCCGCGCGTTCGGCTGGAGCGGCGGCAAGACGCTCGTGGGGCGCTCCTACACCGACGCGCGCGCGAAGTCCGCCGAGCAGTCGGCCGCGCGCAAGGCCAAGCGGGAGGCCAGGCGGAAGGCCCTCAGCTGAGCAGGCCGCTGAGGCCCCGCACCGCCAGGTACACCCCGGCCCCGGCGGCGGCGATCACCGCCAGCATCCGGCCGTTGCGCGCGAACCACAGGTTGACGCTTTCCAGCGTCCCCACCGCGCGGCCCGGGACCGCGAGCAGCGCCAGCATCGGCAGCTCGACCATCCACAGCATCACCGCGACGACCGCCATCAGCCCCAGCAGCTCGCTGCCTGTGGACAATTTGGCGTCGGCCACCGCCTTGACCGCGCCGATGTAGATCGGCGAGGGCAGCACGTACAGCGTCACCCCCAGCACGAACGCCAGCCGGCGGCTCTCCAGGTAGCGCTCGATCTTCGAGGGCCCCTTCGCCTTCTCCACCGCCGGCTCCTTGCCCTTGCGCCACAGCCTGATCGCCAGCAGCCCCAGCGCCGCGCCGAGCGCCAGGTCGATCGCCGCGGAGGGCGTCCACTTGGTCGAGCCCGTCGCGCCGCTGTCGACGAGCAGAAAGAGGATCACGACCCCCACCGCATAGGTGGTGAGCGCCGCCGCCAGCACGAACATGAACACCCGCAAGCGGACGTCCGCCCCGCGCCCCAGCGCGATCACCGCCGCCACCGCCGGCGGGTAGATCGAGGCGGCGAGCGCCAGCGCGAGGGCCTGGGAGGGCATCGGCGAAGCCTGCACGGTGGCTCGGACGCCGCAATGCGCGATCATCGCCCCGCATGAGCCTCGGTGAAATCATCGCACTCGCCCTCGCCGGGCTCGGGGCGGGCACGATCAACACCGTCGTCGGCAGCGGCACCCTGATCACCTTCCCCGTGCTGCTCGCCTTCGGCTACGCGCCGGTCACGGCCAACGTCTCCAACACCGTCGGCCTGGTCCCGGGGTCGGTCTCGGGGGCGTGGGGCTATCGCCGCGAGCTGGCCGGTCAGCGCTCGCGCGCGATCCGCCTGGGCACGATGTCGCTGCTGGGCGGCGTCACCGGCGCCGTCCTCTTGCTGGTGCTGCCGGCGGCGGCGTTCGCGGCGATCGTACCCGTCTTCATCGCGCTGGCGCTGGTGCTCACGCTGCTGCAGCCGCGCCTGAACCGCCGGCTGGCCCACCGTCGCATCGACCTGGAGCGCCGCGGCGCCGTGCTCGTGCCGCTCACCATCTACCTGGTGGGCGTCTACGGCGGCTACTTCGGCGCCGCGCAGGGGATCCTGCTGCTCGCGATCCTCGGCGTCGCGCTCGCCCAGGACCTGCACCGCACCAACGCGCTGAAGAACGTCCTCGCCGGTCTCACCAATGGCGTTGCTGGCCTGTATTTCATCCTGGCCGCGCACGTCGACTGGGGGCCGGCCGCGACGATCGCCTGCTCCTCGATCCTCGGCGCCCAGCTCGGGGCCCGCTACGGGCGACGGCTCTCACCCGCCGCGCTGCGGGCCGTCATCGTGGTGATCGGCGTCTCGGCCATCGTGCGCCTGCTGGCGTGAGGTGCGTCCTCTGCCCGCGTGATGCCGTGTGGAGTGCGAAGGAGCGTACGCTGCGAATACAGAGTGATACACTGTGTGCGTATGTCTGAGAACAGTAGAGGGCAGCTATCCATGCGCCCCCACGCGGCGACGCTGGAGCGCCTACGTCGACGCGCCCGGCTCTCAGGAGAGCCGCGAACCACCCTCGCCGAGCGCTATCTGGCCGAGGGGCTGTCGATGGACGAAGTTCCGGGCATCCACTTCATCGACGGGCCGATGGGCCGCCGCGCGGCTCTGATGGGGTCGGGTCTGGACGTCTGGGAGGTCGTCAAGGTCGTCAGGGACAACGACGGCTCCGCCGCGCAGGCCGCGGCCTACCTGGAGGTGGAGCCGCGGCTGATCGACACCGCCCTGCGCTATTACGGCTCCAATCGCCAGGAGATCGACTCTTGGATTGCGCGCATCGACGAGCTGAGCGAGCTTGAGGAGACCAGATGGCGCGCGGCCCAGGAAGCGATCGGGGCGTGAGGCTGCTGCTGGATGAGCACTTCTCTCCCGAGATCGCCCGCCAACTTCGCGCCCGCGGCCACGACGTCCTCGCGGTCAAGGAGCGGCCTGAGCTGATTGGGCGCTCCGATCGCGTGCATTTCGCCTCCATGTCCGAGCAGCGCCGGGCGATCGTCACCCAGGATCTGGGCGACTTCCGTCCGCTGCTGGCCGAGGCGATGCGGGCCGGGACGAAGACCTATGGCCTGGTGTGCGTGCCGGCCCGTGTTTCTCTGAGTCGCAAGGCGACCGGAAAGTTGGTGGAGTCGCTGGAGCGGCTGCTCCAGCAAAACCCGGGGGACGAGGCTCTGCCCAATCGCGGCGGCGAGATTCTGGGCGCCCACCGATGAGCCCTGACGCCCCGCCGCCAGGCCGCATGGTGGTGTGCCCGACGCCGATCGGCAACCTGCGTGACATCACGCTGCGGGCGCTCGACGCGCTGGGCGCGGCCGATGTGGTCGCCTGCGAGGACACCCGGCGCACGCGCGTGCTGCTCGAGCGCCACGGGATCGTGGGGCGCCGGCTCGTGAGCTTCCACGAGCACAACGAAGCCCCGCGCACGCTGGAGCTGGTGGCGCGGATGCAGGCCGGTCTCAGCGTTGCGCTTGTCTCGGACGCCGGCACGCCGCTGCTCTCAGACCCCGGCTTCGCGCTGGTGCGCGCCGCGCTCGCCGCCGGATTGCCGGTCGAGGTGCTGCCGGGGCCGAGCGCCGTCCTCACCGCGCTCGTGGCCTCTGGGCTGCCGGGCGAGCGCTTCCGCTTCGTGGGGTTCCTGCCGCGCAAGGGTGCGGAGCTGGAGCGGGTCTTGGGCGACGCGCCGGACACGCTCGTGGCCTTCGAGTCGCCCGGGCGCCTGGCCGCGACGCTCGGGGCGCTCGCCGCGCTTGACGCCGAGCGCCCCGTGGTCGTCTGCCGCGAGCTGACCAAGCTGCACGAGGAAGTCCGCCGCGGCTGCGCCGCCGAGCTGGCCGCCCACTACAGCGAGCACTCACCGCGCGGGGAGCTGGTGCTGGTGATCGGAGCCTCCGCGCCTGCGCGGGCCGATCGCGAGGAGGCGCTTGCAGCGCTGCGCGCGCTGGTTGAAGCGGGCGCGCGCCCCCGGCCGGCAGCGAAGGTCCTCGCCGGGCTCACCGGCATCGGCGCGAACGAGCTGTACCGGGCGCTGACGTCCGAGCAGGCGCCCCAGTAGCCTGGAGCCGTGCCCCAGACCTTCTACGTAACCACTCCCATCTACTACGTAAACGCGGCCCCGCACCTCGGCCACGCGTACACCACGGTCGCCGCGGACGTGATGGCGCGCCACCACCGCCAGCGCGGCGAGGCGGTGTTCTTCCTGACGGGCACCGACGAGCACGGGGAGCCGGTCGCCGACGCCGCCCACGCGCAGGGCATCGAGCCGCAGGAGCTGGCCGACCGCAACGCCGAGCGCTTCAGGGCGCTGGCGCCGCGGCTGGGGGCCTCCAACGACTTCTTCATCCGCACAACCGATCCGCAGCACATGGCCAAGGTGCAGGAGGTCCTTTCGCGGGTGCGCGAGAACGGGTTCGTGTACGAGGGGGTCTATGAGGGCTGGTACTGCCCGCGCTGCGCGGACTTCAAGGCCGAGAACGAAATCGACGAGGGCCGGCTCTGTCCAATCCACCACATCGACCTCGTGCGCGAAGAGGAGGAGAACTATTTCTTCGCGCTCTCGCGCTTCCAGGAGCCGCTGGAAGCGCTGTACGCCGAGCGCCCCGACTTCGTGGCGCCGCGCACGCGCTGCAACGAGGCGCTGTCCTTCGTCAAGGGGGGCCTGCGCGATGTGCCGCTGACGCGGCGCCACCTCACCTGGGGAGTGCCCGTGCCATGGGACTCCGAGCACGTCTTCTACGTGTGGTTCGACGCGCTGCTGAACTATTACTCGGCGCTCTCCTACGCGCGGCCCGGGGAGGACCTGACGGGCGAGTTCTGGCCCGCCACCTGTCATGTGATCGCAAAGGACATCCTGCGCTTTCACACCGTCTACTGGCCGGCGCTGCTGATGGCTGCGGGGCTGGATCTGCCCGAGCGCGTGTTCGTGCACGGCTACCTGCTGATGGAGGGCGAGAAGATGAGCAAGTCGCTGGGCAACGTGCTCGACCCCTTCACCGCGATCGACCGCTTCGGCGCCGACGCGCTGCGCTTCTACCTGCTGCGCGACGTGTCCTTCGGGCAGGACGGGTCGGTGTCCACCGCGGCGTTTGAGCAGCGCTACGAGACGGAGCTGGCCAACGACTACGGCAACCTCGCCAGTCGCGTCCTGGCGATGGTTGTGCGCTACCGCGACGGCGCGGTGCCCGGCGGACCGGAATGGGCGCCCGACCCTACGCTGCGCGGCGACTTCGACGGCTTGGCCGAGCGGGTCTGCGCGCTGATCGACGGCGTCGAGCTGACCGCGGCGCTCGATGAGATCTGGCAGCGCGTGCGGCGCCTGAACCGCTACGTGGAGGAAGAGGCCCCCTGGCAGCTCGCCAAGGACCCGGCACGCGCGGGGGATCTGGATCGTGTGCTCGGGACGCTCATCGAGGGTCTGCGCGTGATTACGGTCCTGCTGCACCCCTATCTTCCAGCGAGCACTGAGCGGCTGCTCGCCGCGCTCGGGACGACGGACCTGACGCTGGAGGGGGCGAGGATGGGGACCTCGCCCCCCCGCACAGTCGCTGCGACCGGGCTGTTGTTCCCGCGCGTGGATTAATCCTTTCATCCACGCGCGGCTACCCCTTCAACGAGTGAAATTCACCGAGCGGGTTTGGCAGCTTCGGTGTGAACGACGTGAACTTGTACGGCTTGGAGGTGTCGAAGCCAGCTTTTTCCGCTGCCTTCTTTTCCGCGAAGGGCAGCAGCGCTTCGACGGCCTGGTTGATGTTGGTCAGCAGCAGCGTGCGCTCGTAGCCGTTGTTGTTGGGCGGGGCGACCGACTCGGCCACCTTCTGAATCCCGGTGATGCTCTGGATCGGACCACCGTCTCCGCTCGCCACGTCGGGTCCCACGACGCGCGCGAGCGTGCGGTGATCGGACTCGATACCCATGATGCGCGCGGCCGTCACTCGCAAGTCGGCGGTGCTGAAGTGACGCACTCCCACCAGATAGGCGGCGATGAAGGCGTCCTCGAGCGTGACGAGGATGTTGAGCGTGGTCTGCGCGTCGCTGAACATCTTGGGCGGGTAGTAGAAGGTGGTGAAGCCGGAGGGCTTGCCTGTCAGGCTTTCCTCCAGCAGGAAGTGAGACATCTCCTCCTGCAGCGCACCCTGCAGATAGCCCTGGTCGTCGGCCGGAATGTTCTTGAAGAACGGGGCGGTGTTGATGATGTTGGTATAGGTGGTGACCGCCAGCGCCTCCGCGATCTGGGCGGCCTTCAGAATTTCCACGTCGCCCTTGGTGGGGCCCTTCTTCCCGTGTGCCCTCTGGGTATTGCCCTTGGCAAATGCGGCGGCGGGCCCAAGGGCCCCCATGCCGGCCACGCCGGCGCCCGCGGCGGCCGCGCCCTTCAGGAAGTTCTTGCGAGTCGTGGATGCTGACAGCGGGTCCGCCAGCGTCTGCACGCTCGCATTCAGGATTTCGGAATTATTGTGCTCATCATGCACTGTGGGCCTCCATTGATGGTGGTGTCCTGCCAGTGGTGAACCGGGGAGTACGCTCAAGCTCGTTCTCCTGGGTAAACCTACGCAGCGGACGCGGAGACGGATCATCCGTCGCCTGGGAAGTGATCGCCTCACGCAGCGGACGCGGAGACAAATCATCCATTGCCTCGGAAGCGATCGTCTCACGCAGCGGTCATGATGTGGGGGTGATCGACTCCCACACCCACCTCGATCAGTGCGAGGGGACTGCAGCCGAGCTGGTCGAGCGGGCGGTCGCGGCGGGCGTCACGAAGATGCTGAGCGTGGGCACCGACGGGACCTCCTGCCGCGCGGCGCTCGCGGCGGCCGAGGCGTTCCCGCAGGTGTGGGCCGCGATCGGGCGCCACCCCAACTACGCCAAGGGCTTCGACGACGCGGACCTGGCGGAGCTGCAGGCGCTGGCGGCGCACCCACGCTGCGTGGCGATTGGCGAGACGGGCCTCGACTTCTACCGCGACTACTGCCCGCGCTCCGACCAGGAGCGGGCGTTCAGCGCGCAGATCGCCCTGGCGCGCGAAACGGACAAGCCGCTCGTGATCCACACGCGCGCAGCCGAGCAGCCGACGCTCGCCCAGCTCGCCGCCGAGGCGGAGGGGGTGAGCGTGGTGATGCACTGCTTCTCGATGCCTCCCCACCTGGACGAGTGCCTGGCCCGCGGGTACGCGATCAGCTTCGCCGGCAACGTCACCTACAAGAGCGCCGCCGACCTCGCCGCGGCCGCGCGGCGCGTGCCCCCCGAGGTGCTGCTGGTCGAGACCGACGCCCCCTACCTGACCCCCCAGCCGGTGCGCAAGTACAAGAACCAGCCGGCCTTTGTGGCTCACACGCTCACTTTTTTGGAGCGATTTAAGAGGGGTCGCGCGCGGCGAGCTGGGGCCCGTGGTGCAGGCCAACGCGGCGCGGGTGTTTGGCTGGTGAGGGCCGCGTCGCGCAGGACCAGGGAGCTGGGCCAGAACTTCCTGCGCGACCCCAACATCCTCGGCGTGATCGGGCGCGTGGCTGAACTGGAGGGCACGGACGTCGTGCTGGAGGTGGGCGGCGGGCAGGGCGTGTTGAGCGCCTACCTGGCCGAGCGCGTGGCGTGGGTGCACGTGGTCGAGCTGGACGAGCACCTGCGCGGGGCGCTGGAGGGGGCGCTCGCGCCGTTCGCGAACGTGAGGGTGTGGTGGGGCGACGCGATGCGCGTGGACTTCTCCCTGCTGCAGCCCGCCCCCACGAAGGTGGTGGCGAACCTGCCCTACGGGATCGCCGCGGGAGTGCTGCTGCGCACGATCGAGGAGCTGCCCGGGGTCAGGCTGTGGGTGGTGATGGTGCAGCGCGAGGTGGGCGAACGTCTGGCCGCCGCGCCCGGCAGCGGGGTGTACGGGATCACCTCGGTGCTCGCCCAGCTGGCCGGCGAGGTACGCGTCGTGCGCCACGTGCCGCGCACCGTCTTTCACCCCGTGCCCAACGTCGACTCGGTGCTCGTGCAGGTGCTGCGCACGGGACCCGCCGCCTCGCCCGCGCTGCGGGGTCTGGTGCGGGGCGCGTTCGCGCACCGGCGCAAGGCGCTCGCGCGCTCGCTGGTGCTGGCGGGCGTCGGGCAAGAGGTCCCCACCCGCCCCGGCGCCGAGGACGGCGAGGGAGCCGGCGGAGGGCGGATCGGGCGGCGGGCGCTGACTCGCGAGGAGATACGAGAGGCGCTGGTCGAGCTGGGGCGCCCCGCGGACGTGCGCGCCGAGCGGTTGGCGCCGGGGGAGTTCGCCGCGCTGGGGGAGGCGCTGCGAATATGACCGCCGTGCCGCTGCACGCGCTGGCCCCGGCCAAGATCAACCTCGGCCTGTTCGTCGGTCCCGTGCGGGCGGACGGCCGCCACGAGCTGGTGAGCGTGATGCAGTCGATCTCGCTCGCCGACGAGCTGACGTTGGAGCCGACGCCGGAGGGAGCCGTGCAGGACGAGGTGGTGTGCCCGGGCGTCGCCGGCTCACCCGAGGAGAACCTGGCCGCGCGTGCGCTCGCGGCCTTCCGCGCGGCGAGCGGCTGGGACGCGCCGCCGCTGCGGTTGACGATCGACAAGCACATCCCCGTAGCTGCCGGGCTGGGGGGAGGCTCGGCCGACGCGGCCGCCGCGCTACGCCTGGCCGCGCACGCCTCAGGCCTGGGCGATGACCAACTGCTGCTGGAGCTGGCCGCCGGCCTCGGCGCCGACGTCCCCTCGCAGGTGCGCCCCGGGCGCTGGCTGGCCACGGGTGCGGGCGAGCAGCTGGAGGCGCTGCCCGACCCCGTCGCCCCGATCGGCGTGCTGGTGCTCGGAGTGGCGCACGAGCTGTCCACCGCGGCGGTCTACGCCGAGGCCGACCGGCTCGGCGCGCTGCGCGAGCGCGGCTTCCTGGAGGAGCGCCGCCGCCTGCTGCACCGGGCGCTGGACCTCGGCATGTCGCTGCCCCACGACCCGCAGCTGCTGCACAACGACCTGGAGCGCCCCGCCCGCTCGCTGTGCCACGCGATCGGCGAGGCGCTGCGCGAGGCGCGCGAAGCGGGCGCCGAGCCGGCGCTGGTGAGCGGGTCGGGGCCGACCGTCGTGGGCCTCTTCCCCCGCGCCAACGGCCTGGCCGCGGCCGGGCGCGCCGCGGCGAGCCTCGCCGACTGCGAACCCACGCCCGTGGTGGCTTTCACGGTGGGAGCGGACTTCGCGCAGCCCGCCGGCCTGCCCATACGTCACAATTGACGGAGGTGACGCGATGAGCAGAACAGAGATCTCCGATCTGGTCGCCCTCTGCGCGGGCGTGTTCGGCTTCGCGCTCTACGCCGGGCTGATCCTGGCGCCCGCCTGGACCTCCTACACGCGCCTGTGGGAGCGGATGGTGGCGACGGTCCTGTCGCTGTACGTGCTCGCCGTGCTGGTCGGCATCGGCGTCGCCGGGGCGCTTGTCGTTGTCTACTACTGGGGATAGGCCCTGATGACCGACTTGGCGTCGCTGGACGCCGTCACCGAGGCGGTGGAGTCGGGCGCTGGGCTGCCCGAGGTCGTGCGTGCCGGCGCGCGCGCGCTGGAGGCCAGCCTCGCCGTGGTCGACGCGCAGGGCTCGACGCTGGCCGTCGCCGCGCGCTCGCCCGCGGAGGAGCGCTCGCTGCTGGCCGGCGGGGAGAAGGTCACGGTGATCCCGCTGCGCGTGGCCGACGTGGTGGTGGGCTCGCTGCACATGCGTGCCCGCGCCGAACCCTCGGCCTCGGTGCGTCGCCTGCTGGTGACGATGATCGCCTCGGAGGTGGAGCGTGTGCGCGCCCCCGAGCGCGCCTCGGAGAGCGCCGCGGCGGACTTCCTGCGCGCCGTCCTGGCCGGCGAGCTGGGCGAGCGCGAGGCCCTGCTGGCGCGCGCGCGCGAACTGTCGCTGGACGTGCAGGGCGGCGCCTGCATGATCGTCGCCCGCGCGCGTCCCTCCGCCCCCGCGGAGGAGGGCTGGCGCGGGCGCGTGCGGGTCGTCGCCGAGCGCGGCGCGCGCGCCGTGGTGAGCCACTGCATCGCCGCGCTGTCCGAGCGTGAGGGAGCCGCCGGCGCCGAAGTGCTGCTGCTCGTCCCCGGCGGCGAGGAGGCCCTGGCCGCGCGCGCCGCCGAGGGGGTGCTGCGCGAGATGCAGGCGGGCCTCTCCGGCTTCACCTTCGCCGTCGGCTTCTCCCGCGTCGCGGCCGACCCCGCCGAGCTGCCGCGCGCCGCCAGCGAGGCGCTGCTGGCCGCCAACGTCGCCGAGGGCGACGCCCAGGAGGGCGCGCTGGCCTTCGAGCAGACTGGCGCCTACCGCCTGCTGCTCTCGGCGATGAGCGAGAACCCCCAGGAGCTGCAGCGCTTCTACTCCGAGACGGTCGAGCCGCTGGTCGCCTACGACGAGCAGTACGAGACCGACCTGGTGGGCACCCTCGCGACGTTCCTGGAGGCCGACGGCAACGTGGCCGGCACCGCACAGCGCCTCTTCACCCACCGCCACACCGTCTACTACCGCCTGGAGCGTGTGCGCGAGCTCTCCGGCCTCGACGTCTCCTCCTCGGACGGTCGCGAGAAGCTGAGCCTGGGCCTGAAGGCGATGCGCGTGCTCGGCATCGCCTCGGCCGCGGGCCCGGCCTCGGAGGCGGGCGCGGGCGGCGGGCGCGTACCGCGCGGGTCGTCGGGGCGGCGGCCCTGAGGGTCGGCGGGCTGGCTCGCGGGGCCACCCCAGGACGCTTCGATCATGGGCGCACGGTTACGGACCGGTCCTCAAGGGCAGACTCCCGCAAGCCGAAAGGGTCGTGAGGCGGACTGAGATGACTGGGAAGAGGAAGCTGGCAAACGCAATAGCGGCGCTCGGCACAGCCGGCGCGCTGGTTGCCGGGGGCGTCGCCGTAAGCGGTTGCGGCGCCTCGGCCACGCTGGACCCGATCGCCCAGGCCGCCGTGGTATCGAGCCAGCAGTCCGGCGTCACGCTCGCGATGACGATGCAGTTCTCCTCGCCTGCGCTGCCCGGCGGCAGCTACGCGATCACCGCCAACGGGACCTTCGACGAGCTCGACCACACGGGCCAGATGACGATGGACCTCTCCGGCGTCCCGGGCATCTCCTCGCTGGGCGGCGGCAACGGCCAGGTGCAGATGCGCTTCCTCACTCCCGACGCCTACATGAACATGCCCTTCCTGGCGGGCAAGCTGCCCGCTGGCAAGACCTGGATCAAGCTCGACCTCAGTCAGGTCGCCGCGGCGGCTGGCGTCAACGCCTCATCTCTGTCCTCGCTCGATGAGAGCAACCCCACGCAGTTCCTCGAATACCTGCGCGGCAGCTCCGGCGAAGTCGTCTCGCTCGGCAGCGAGACCGTCGAAGGTGTGCCCACGACCCACTACCACGCCACGCTGCAGCTCAGCCGCATCCTCGAAAAGCTCCCCAGCAGCGAGCAGGCCTCCGCCAAGGCCGCACTGGAAGAGATCGGCACCGGCAGCGGCATACCGGTCGAAGTGTGGATCGACGCGCAGGGACGGGTGCGGCGCATGCAGATGTCCTTCGCCGTCGGTGCCGGCGTTGCGGGCGCTCCCGCCGGGGGAATCAGCTTCTCGATCACGATGGCCATCAAGAGCTACGGCCCCGTCCCCCCGGTGGTGGCGCCGCCGGCGGGCGAAGTGTACGACGCGACCTCTGCCGCCACGGCCGGGCTCAGCGCAGGGGGCTGAGCACCCGGCCAGGCTCGCCCGCGGTTTCGGTGTCTCCCTATGTTGGGCAGAAGTCGACGCCGTCTCCAGGCATCGAACCAGAGCCGACATTTAATGCCTTCCGGCTGTCCTGACGGCAAAGACGCGCAGCCCGAACTCGATCGTGTAGGTCGCGCCCGCCAGCCCCTGCGAGAGCGCGTGGGGCGCCGCTGCGGCCGCGCCCACGCCGATGTCCCTGTAGCCGGGGGTGAGGATGATCTGGCGATGGGGCGGCGAGGCCATCCAGGCCTGCACGATCCCCGCTGGGGTGGCCAGCGGCTCGGTGGCCCAGCCGATGTTTTGCGCCGTGGACAGGCGCCTGGCGCGTGCAGGGTAGCGGGTAGCGAGAATTCGTTGTAGCGGCGTGAGACCGGAGATGCTGTCATCGCCGAAGTAGTCGCCCGCCACCATGTCCCGAGCCTGACCCGCCGCCACGCTTTGCAGCGGCGAGCTGCGGCGCAGCGGGCGCAGGCGATGGGCGCCGCGCACCCGGTTGATCAGGCACAGCGTCGCCGCGTCGATCCGCGCGAGGTTGGCAGCCGTGGGCTGCAGGTTGGCGTTGGCGCAGCGGGGTTCAGGCTTGAGTGTCGCCGAGGGCCTGGTTTGGGAGTGGGCCGCGGCCGAGGCTCCACCGGCCAGCGCGAGGGGGAGGGCTACAATGAGGGTGCAGCACCAGGCAGTGGCCGCACGACCTCGTGCGCGTAGGTGCAGGTGTCGCTTTGCGCTCCCTTTCATCCCCAGTGCGCTCCGTCCCGAGCAGCGCAGGGATACTTGCAGACGCAGGAGGGGAGCGTGTTATCGCGACGTAACCCCACGCCGACGGGGCCGCGTCGTGTGCCGAAGGGGCCGCGTCGCGGGTTGCGCGCCGTGGCCGACGGGGCCGCGTGGCAGGATGTGTTCTGGAGATACCCACCCTGGGGGGTCGTCCAATGGCAGGACATCAGGTTTTGGTCCTGAGAATCGGGGTTCGAGTCCCTGCCCCCCAGTTGTATCGCGATCCACCTTTACGATATGGTAAAGGCATGCCACGGATCTCCAGCAAGCACCAGGTGACGCTCCCGGTCCAGACGCTGAAGCGCGCCGGCCTGAACGTGGGCGACGAGGTTGCGATCGAAGCCGAGGGCGCCGATCGCATCGTCGTTCGTCGGGTCTCGCTCGATGTCGAGCAAGCCATGGGCGTCTTCGACGGCCTGTACGAGTCAGGCTATCTGGAGCGACTGCGCTCCGGTGAGCGGGCTTGAGCGGCTGCGTACTCGACACCGACGTCGTGATCGCAGTGCTCGACCGGCGCGACTCCCATCACGCTCACGCCGCCGAGGGCGTCAGGGCGATGATCACGGAAGGCGTCCCTCTGCTGCTCTCGCTCGTCAACTATGCAGAGACGCTGGTGAGACCGGCCGAAGCGGAGGAGTCTTTGCGGGCTGCCACGGATGCGTTGGGGGCATTGGGCATCCGCCTGATCGCTCCGACACCCGCGATTGCTCGCGACGCAGCGCGGCATCGCGCTCTGAACATCAGCCTGGCGGACGGGTTTGCGCTTGCGACGGCGCAGGCGCGGCAGGCGAGCGTCGCCTCCTTCGATCGCCGGGTTCGCCGGGCGTTGCCGAAGGTCGGGCTGAAGCTTGCCGCCGAGTTGAGCTGACGGGGACTGTCCCACCTCGACCCGCTTAGAGTGTCCCCCTCGATCTGCTCACTCCGCTCAGAGTGTCCCCCTCGATCGAGTGCTCAGAGGTTTGTCGATCCCGCGGCCGCACGTCCGTGCGTGGGTACTAGAGTCCGATGCCTATGAGCGCCCCCACGGTCCTCGTCCTGGCCGCCGGCCAGGGCACGCGCATGCGCTCGGCGACGCCGAAGGTGCTGCACGAGATCTGCGGACGCCCGATGGTGTGCTGGCCCGTGCAGGCGGCGCTGGAGGCCGGCGCGGGGCGCGTGGTGGTGGTCGACTCGCCCGCGCGGGCGCTGGCGGGCGTGCTGCCTGAGGGAGTCGGGTTGGTGGTGCAGCCGCAGTCCAACGGCACCGGCGGCGCCGTGGCGGCCGCCGCCGCGGAGATCGATCCGGCCGCCGCGGTGGTGGTGCTGAGCGGCGACGTGCCGCTCCTCAGCGCGCGGGCGATCGCTGAGCTCCTGACCGCGCACGAGGCGGGCGGGACGCCGGCGACGATGGCCACGACCGTGCTCGAGGACCCGAGCGGCTACGGGCGCGTGGTGCGCGACGGGGCGGGCAGCGTGCTGCGCGTGGTGGAGACCAAGAAAGCGGGGGACGCCACGGCGCAGGAGCTTCAGATCCGCGAGGTCAACACCGGGATCTTCGTATTCGAGGGGAGTGCGCTGCTGGGGGCGCTGCCGCGGCTGACGTCTGAGAACGCGCAGGGGGAGCTGTACCTGCCGCAGGTGCTCGACATCCTGCGCGGGGAGGGGCACGCGGTGGCCGCGCACGTGGTGGACGACCCGGGGATGGTGTTGGGGGTCAACGACCGCGTCGGCCTGGCTACCGTCACGGCGCTGGCGCAGCGCGCGATCCTCGAGCGCCACATGCTGGCGGGGGTGACGGTGGTCGACCCGGCGAGCACCGAGGTGGACGTGGACGTGGAGATCGGCGAGGACGCGCGCATCGAGGCGGGCACGCGCCTGAAGGGCGCCTGCACGGTTGGTCCCGGCGCCACGGTGGGGCCGCACACCACTCTGATCGACTCCCATGTCGGGGCTCAGGCGAGGGTGCGCGTGGCGTGGCTGGAGCAGGCCACCGTACACGCGGGCGCGACCGTCGGGCCGTTCGCCTACCTGCGCCCCGGCACTGTGTTGGGAGAGGGGTCGAAGGTGGGCACCTTCGTGGAGGTCAAGAACTCCGAGTTGGGCGCGGGTGTGAAGGTTCCCCACCTCTCTTACATCGGCGACGCCGACGTCGGCGAGGGCTCGAACCTCGGGGCCGGCACCATCACCGCCAACTACGACGGCCGTGCCAAGCACCGCACGAGGATCGGCAAGCGCGTGCGCGGCGGCGTGGACACCGCGCTGGTGGCCCCGGTCACGGTCGGCGACGACGCCTGGACGGCGGCCGGGTCGGTGATCGTCGAGGACGTCCCCCCCGGCGCGCTTGGCGTTGCGCGCTCCAAACAGACCAACGTCGAGGGGTTCGCCGAGCGGCGCCGCGAGGAGTGAACTACACTCCCGAAGGTGAGCAGCGCGATGGATACGCGCACGGAGTCCTCGGCCGGCAGCAGCCTGCCGATTGACTACAACAAGCGGCTGATGCTGTTCTCCGGTCGCGCGAACCCGCGGCTGGCGGCCGACATCGCGGTCAAGCTGGGCGTGGACGTCGGGCCCGTCACGCTGAAGACGTTCTCCAACGGCGAGGTGTACTGCCGCTACGACGACTCGATCCGCGGCGCCGATGTGTTCATCGTGCAGCCCACCTGCGGCAACCCGCAGACGGGCGTCACGGCGAACGACTCGCTGATGGAGTTGCTGTTCATGATCGACGCCGCCGTGGGCGCCTCCGCGCACCGCGTGATCGCGGTGACGCCGTGGTTCGGGTACTCCCGCCAGGACAAGAAGTCGCGCCCGCGCGAGCCGATCTCCGCGCGCCTGGTGGCGCGCATGCTGGAGTCCGCCGGCGCGGACCGCGTGCTGACGATGGACCTGCATGCGGGGCAGATCCAGGGGTTCTTCCAGAAGCCCGTGGACCACATGACGGCGCTGTTCATGCTGACGCAGTACTTCGCCGACCTCGGCCTGCACGACCTGGTGGTGGTGGCGCCGGATGCCGGGCGGGTGAAGCTGAACAAGATGTTCGCCTCCAAGATCGGCGCCGAGCTGGCGATCCTCGACAAGGAGCGCCCCGCCCAGCAGGTCGCGGAGATCGGGTACGTGATCGGTGACGTGCGCGGCAAGACGGCGGTGATCGTGGACGACATGATCGACACCGCTGGCACGCTGGCCGCGGCAGCGCGCACCGTGCTCGAGGAGGGGGCCACGAGTGTCTATGCGGCGGCCACCCACGGGGTGTTCTCCGGCGATGCCTTCGTCAACCTGGCGGCGGCGGGGCTGAAGGAGATCGTCGTCACCGACACCATCCCCGTGCCGCTCGAACGCCCGGACAACATCCGCGTGCTGCCCTGCGCGGAGCTGTTGACGGACTCCATCAGGCGCATCTTCACCGACGACTCGGTGAGCGAAGTGTTCGGCGGCGAGAACCAGCTGTTTTAGGCCTCTATGGCGTCGTATTTCACGCAGGGGCCGGCCACAGGGGCGACTGTTGCCGTGCGGCGGGGACGCCGCCGCTGGCTATTGGCGCTCGCGGCCCTCGGCGTGGTGCTGTTCCTCGCGATCAGCTTCGAGCTGGCGCGCTTCTTCTCGGTAGAAAACCTCGAACGCGAAGACCTCGTCGCGCTGCTGCAGGCCGAGGCGCGGGGCAACGCGCCGAGCATGCTCGCCCAGCTGCACGCCTGCCGCGGGAACCCCTCTTGCGTGGCCACCGTGCACAGCGACGCCGCCACCCTGCACCGGCCTGGGGCGGTCAAGATCCTCACGCTGACCTCCCCCACCGCGGGCTCGCTGACCGGGGGGACGGGCGCCACGCGCGTGGCGTGGACGGTGATCGGCACGCTGCCCGTCGTGCAGTGCGTGGACGTGCGGCGCGCCGGCAACGCCCTGACGGGCATCTCGCTGGTGCTGCTCACCATCGGCCCCAGGATCGAAAGCGAAGCGGATTGCTAAAGTCCTGCCCCCGATGGCCTCCACCGCGACACAGCTCGAAGTCAAAAGCCGCCAGGCGGGCGGTTCGCGCGCCGCGCGGCGCCTGCGCCGCTCGGGCCGCGTGCCCGGGGTCCTGTACGGCGGCGGCGCCGAGGAGCTGAGCTTCGACGTCGACGCGCGCGAGCTGCGCCTCGCGCTGGCGCAGGTGGGCGCCGTGCTCGACCTCTCGGTCGACGGCGCGAAGGCCACGCCGGTGGTGCTCAAGGAGACCCAGCGCAACCCCGTGCGCGGCGAGACGGTGCACGTGGACCTCCTGCGGGTGCGCCTGGACAGGGCGATCCACGCCGTCGTCCCGCTGGAACTGGCGGGCGTTGACGCGGCCCCCGGCGTGCGCGAAGGGGGAGTGCTGGAGCAGATCGTGCGCGAGCTGAACGTCGAGGCGCTGCCCACCGCGATCCCCGAGTCGATCGTCTATGAGGTGGGGGAGATGCAGATCGGCGACACCATCGTGCTTTCCGCTGTGGCCGCGCCGGAGGGCGTGACGCTGCTGGACGACGTGGAGGAGACGGTGCTGGCGACGCTTACCGCGCCGCGCCTGCAGGCCGAGGCCGAGACCGAGATCGAGGGCGAAACCGAGGTCGTCGGCGAGGGTGGCGAGGCAGCCGAGGGCGAGGCGGCCTCCGAGGAGTGATCGGCCGCTTTGGCGGGGGTCGTTCTCCTGCCATCGACTGGTTGGTGGTGGGGCTGGGCAACCCGGGCCGGGAGTACGAGCGCACCCGCCACAACGTCGGCTTTGCCGTGGCGCAGGAGCTGGCCGAGCGCTGGGGGCTGCCGCGGGCTAAGACCCGTTTTCAGGGGCGGTTGGCGGAGGGTCGTGTGCCCGCGGGTGGCGGAGTCGGGCTTGGCCCCGGCGGCTCCGTGCGCCCCGAGGGCCGCGCGGAGGCCGGAGGTCCGCGTGTGGCGGTGTTGTGCCCGCAGACGTTCATGAACGACGCCGGCCGCTCCGTGGGGCCTGCGCGCGGGTCCTACCGACTCTCGCTCGACCACGTGGTGGTGGTGCACGATGAGATCGACCTGCCCTTCGGCGACGTGCGCACCCGCCTGGGGGGCGGGCTGGCGGGACACAACGGGCTGAAGTCGCTCAAGCGCGAGCTGGGCGGCACCGACTTCTGGCGCGTGCGCGTGGGGGTGGGGCGCCCCGATTCGACCGACCCGGAGATTGTCGCGGCGTACGTGTTGGGGCGCTTTCGCGAGTCCCCCACGCAGGTGCGCGAGCTGGTTGAGCAGGCGGCCGGCGAAGTCGAGCGGCTGCTGCGGGGCGAGGCGCAGAGCAAGGAGGCGCCCCCCGGCCCAGCGGCCCCCAGCCCCCGCGACGAGAGCCAGCGCTAGCCGATGGCCCTACGCGCGCTGCTCGGCCTGCTCGCCGAGGACCCCTCGACGGAGGCGCTTGTCACCGACGGGGGCCGCGCGTTCGTCTCGGCGGCGCTGCGCCCCTTCACCGTTGCGGCCCTGGCCGACCGGCACGAGCGCCCCACGTTGGTGGTCGTCGGCGATGACCGCGCCGCGCGCGACATGGCCGCCGATCTGCGCGCTTGGCTGGCGCCGCGACCGGTGCGCTATTACCCCTCACGCGGGGTGGCGTACGAGTCGCATCTGACGCCGCCGCCCCATTTGGTCGGCCTGCGGGTGGCGGCGCTCGACGCGCTGCTGGACAACAAGGACCACGAGCCCCCTGTGGTGGTCGTCTCCGCGGTGGCCCTGTCCGAGAAGGTCCCCGACCCGGCGCTGCGGCCCCACTCCTTCACGCTCACCGCGGGCGAGCTGCTGGACCTTGAGGAGTGCGCCACCGACCTCGTGGCGGCCGGGTACGAGCGGGTGGACCAGGTGCAGGAGCGCGGCCAGTTCGCGGTGCGCGGTGGCCTGCTCGACATCTATCCCGCCACGGAGGAGCGCGCGGTGCGCGTGGACCTGTTCGACGATGTGATCGAGTCGCTGCGCTGGTTCTCCACCTTCACCCAGCGTTCCCTCGGTGACGCCACCGCCGTGGAGATCGCGCCGGCCGCCGAGCTCGCGGCCGAGCACCGCGAGCTGGCTGAAATCGCTGCGCTTGAGTACCGCACTTCGCGGCCCGCGCAGGCCCCCCCTGTGGGGGCCTCATCCTTGTCGTCTGAGTCTGACAAGGACGACGAGCCTGCTTATCCGGATCGCCCCGACGTAGCCGAGCTGTTGCCGGTCGATCGTTTTCGCGCGCTGCTGGACCTGGTGCCGGCGTCGGTCGAGGTCGTGGTGGGCGCCGAGGAGGAGCTGGCCCCCACACTGGCCGACCACTGGAGCGACGTGTGCGCGGCCTTTCACGATGTGGACGCGCATCATCTGTACGTGGCGCCGGAGGCGATCGATGCCGCCCTGCGCGCCCGCGCGCGGGTGTGGCTCTCGGCGCTGCACTCCGACCAGCCGGTGGGGCTGCGCGCCCAGCCCGTGGCCCCCACGGCCCGCTCACTGGCCGAAGCCGAGCCCGAGCTGGAGAAGCTGGTGCGCTCCGGCTACCGCACCGTCGTCGCCTTCCCCAGGCGTGGCGAGGGGGAGCGTGCGGCCTACAACCTGGGGCGCTTGCAGGTGCAGTGGTTGGAGGGTGACGAGGGTGGTGAGGATGGGAAGGGGCCCCCACAGGGGGGGCCGGCGCGGGCCGCGCCGTTGGAGCCCGCCCTGCGATTTGTGGCCGCCGCGCTGCGCGAGGGCTTTGTCGCACCGAGCCTGAAGCTGGCTGTCTACCCCGAGCACCGCCTCTTGCGGCGACGCCGCGTCGAGCGGCGCGGGGCCGGGCCCGGTGGGGGCGGCCCGGGCGGCGCGCGGCGTGGCGCGCTGCGCTCCTTCACCGAGCTGCGCACCGGCGACATCGTCGTGCACGAGGACCACGGCGTGGCGCGCTTCGCCGGCTTTCAGACGCGCACCGTGGCCGAGGTCACGCGCGACTACCTGTACCTGGAATACGCCGGTGACGACCGCGTGTTCGTGCCCACCGACCAGCTCGCCAAGATCTCCCGTTTCGTCGGCGCCGGCGCCGCGCACCCGCCGCTCTCCAAGCTGGGGGGCACGCGCTGGGAGACGATGAAGGCCCGCGCGCGCCGCGCCGCGCAGGAGCTGGCGGGAGAGCTGTTGGCGCTGTACGCCGAGCGCCGCCGCCGCGCGGGGTACGCGTTTGAGCCCGATTCGGACTGGCAGCGCGACTTCGAGGGCGCTTTCCCTTACGCCGAGACCCCCGACCAGATGGAGGCGATCGAAGGGGTCAAGGCCGACATGGAAGCCCCCCGCCCGATGGACCGGCTGATCTGCGGCGACGTGGGCTACGGCAAGACCGAGGTCGCCCTGCGCGCCGCCTTCAAGGCCGCCACCCAGGGCAAGCAGGTGCTGCTGCTGGCGCCCACCACGATCCTCGCCCAGCAGCACTACGGCACCTTCTCCGAGCGCCTGGGGGACTACCCGCTGGTGGTCGACCACGTCTCGCGCTTTCGCACCCCCGCCGAGACCCGCGCTGCCGTCGCCGCCTTCGCCGCGGGGCGCGTGGACATCCTGATCGGCACCCACCGCGTGCTGTCGCGCGACGTCCGCGCCAAGGACCTTGGGCTGCTCGTGGTCGATGAGGAGCAGCGCTTCGGCGTCAAGCAGAAGGAGCTCCTGCGCCAGCTGAAGCTGCGCGTGGACGTGCTGGCGATGTCCGCCACCCCGATCCCGCGCACGCTGCAGATGTCGCTGGCGGGGCTGCGCGACATCTCGGTGATCGAGACCCCCCCTGAGGGGAGGCGGCCGGTGAAGACATACGTGGGCGAGTACACCGAGGACCTGGTGCGCCAGGCGCTGATGCGCGAGCACGCGCGCGGCGGGCAGGCCTTCTTCCTGCACAACCGCGTGGAGTCGATCGAGGCCACCGCCGAGCGCCTGCGCGCGCTGTGCCCGGGGGTGTCCTTCGCCGTCGCCCACGGCCAGATGGCCGAGGGGGAGCTGGAGGCCGTGATGATGGACTACCTGCAGGGCGGCTCAGAGGTGCTGGTGTGCACCTCGATCATCGAGTCGGGCATCGACATCCCCCAGGCCAACACGCTGGTTGTGGAGCACGCCGATACCTTCGGCCTGGCCCAGCTCTACCAGATCCGCGGGCGCGTGGGGCGCTCGCGCGAGCGGGCGTACGCGTACTTTCTGTACGACTCCGCCGCCGCGCTCACGCCCGAGGCCGCGCAGCGCCTGGCGGCGCTCTCGGACTACACCGAGCTGGGCTCGGGCTTCAAGGTGGCGATGCGCGACCTGGAGATCCGCGGCGCCGGCAACCTGCTCGGCGACGAGCAGTCCGGACACGTCGCGGCGCTTGGCTTCGAGCTGTACATGCAGATGCTCGACGAGGCCGTGCGGGAGGCCGGCTCGGAGGAGGAGGGCGGCGAGGAGTTGCCCGAGCCGGTGCGGTTGGACGTCAACGTGGACGCCTACATCCCCACCGACTACGTGCCCTACGAGCAGGCCAAGATCGAGATCCACCGCCGCCTCGCCGCGTCGCTTGAGGTGGCCGAAGTGGAACGCCTGCGCGAGGAGCTGGAGGACCGCTTCGGTCCCGTCCCCGAGCCGCTTGCAAATCTTCTTGCACTGCAGCGCGCGCGCATCAAGTTCGGGTTGGCGGGCGCCACGGTGGTCTCCTTCCGCGGCGAGCGCCTGGCGGTGACCCCGATCGAGCTCGACTCCGTGCGCGCCCGGCGTCTGCGCGAGGAGCTGCCCGAGGCGCTGTATGAGTCGGGGCGCTCGCAGGTGTCGGTGCGCGTGCCGCGCGACGGACCGGAGCGCTTCCCCGCGGTCGTGCGCGCCGCCGATGTGCTGCTCGGAATCCTTCGCGAGGGCCAATCAGAAACTTCTTAAGGACATCTTGATCTGTATCCGCTAGAGTGCCCGCGTCGTGTTCAAGAAGACCACCCGCAGCATCGCGGCGCTCGGCGCCGTTTTCTTTGTCACCGCCGGCCTCGCGGCCTGCGGCAGCAGCGGCATCCCCGGTGACGCCGTGGTGCAGGTCGGCGGTACGCCGATCACCAAGTCCACCTTCGAACACTGGCTCGGCGTGGCCGCGGCCTCCAGCGCTGCGTCGACAGCGACCACCGCGAGCAAGCCGGTGGTGCCCGACCCGCCCGACTTCACGGCCTGCATCGCCCACCTGCAGGCCACCGCGGCCAAGCCGGCCAAGGGCCAGCCCAAGCCCACCGAAGCGCAGTACAAGGCCCAGTGCGAACAGGAGTACACGGCGCTCAAGCAGCAGGTGCTGGGCTTTCTGATCTCCGCCAACTGGGTGCTCGGCGAGGCCTCCAGCCAGGGCGTGTCGGTCAGCGACAAGGAAGTCGAAAAGAAGTTCAACGAACTGAAGGATCAGCAGTTCCCCAAGGAAGCGGCCTTCCAGAAGTTCCTGGCCTCCACCGGGCAGACCGTCTCGGACCTGCTGCTGCGCGTGAAGCTCAACATGCTCTCGCAGAAGATCCAGCAGAAGATCTCCAAGGAAGGCTCCAAGAGCGTCACCACCGCGCAGATCGAAAAGTACTACAAGGAAAACAAGCAGCGCTTCGGATCGCCCGAAAAGCGCGACCTGAAGATCATCCTCACCAAGACTCAGGCCCAGGCCGAAGCGGCCAAGAAGGAAATCGAATCGGGCAAGAGCTTCGCCGCGACCGCCAAGGCGGTCTCGATCGAACCCGCCTCCAAGGGCAACGGCGGTGTGCTGGTGGGCGTCGTCAAGGGCCAGGAGCAGGCCGCGCTGAACAGCGCGATCTTCGCCGCCAAGCCCAACACCCTGACCGGCCCCGTCAAGACCCCCTTCGGCTACTACATCTTCGAAGTGACCGCCGTCCACGCGCCCACCACGCAGACGCTGGCGCAGGTCAAGGAATCGATCAAGCAGCAGCTCGCCTCCACCCAGCAGCAGGCGGCGCTCACCAAGTTCGTGGCCGGCTTCAAGAAGAAGTGGGAAGCCAAAACAGAATGCCGCAAGGAATACTCGGTGCAGGACTGCAAGGGCTACAAGGCTCCCGCGGGCACCACCACCGGCGTGCCCTCGACCGGCACCGCCACGCCGCAGACCTCCACCACGAAGTAGCATCCTCCAGGCTCCGATGAGTCAGGTCGAGCGAGTCCACGCCCGCCAGATCCTCGACAGCCGGGGCAACCCCACCGTCGAGGTCGAGCTCACGCTGCACCGCGGCGCGAGCGGGCGCGCCGCGGTGCCCTCAGGAGCCTCCACCGGCGAGTTCGAGGCTACCGAGCTGCGCGACGGCGGCGCGGCCTGGGGCGGCAAGGGCGTCACGCGCGCCGTGGCCCACGTCAACGGCGAGCTGGCCGCCGCGGCCCTGGAGTTGGGCGACGTCGATCAGCGGGCTCTGGACGACGCCCTCGTGGCCCTCGACGGCACCCCCAACAAGTCGCGCCTGGGCGCCAACGCGATCCTCGGTGTCTCGCTCGCCTTTGCCCACGCCTGCGCCGCCGAGGCGGGCGTGCCGCTGTGGCGCCACCTCGGCGGCCCGGACGCGCGGGTGCTGCCGGTGCCGATGATGAACGTGCTCAACGGCGGCGCCCACGCCGACAACAAGGTGGACTTCCAGGAGTTCATGGTCGTCCCCCTCGGGGCGCCCTCTTTCGCGGAGTGCCTGCGCATGGGCACCGAGGTGTTCCACGCGCTCAAGCGCACCCTGCACGAGCGCGGCCTCTCCACCGCCGGGGGCGACGAGGGCGGCTTCGCCCCCGACCTGGCGTCCAACGAGGAGGCGCTGCAGGTGTTGGTCGCCGCGATCTCCGCGGCAGGGTATGAGCCAGGCGAGCAGGTGGCGATCGCGCTGGACCCCGCCACGAGCGAGTTCTACCGCGCGGGAGGGTCCGCCGCGGGCGAGTCGGGCGGCGAGGGGTCTGCGGGTCAGGCGGGCGGCGAGGGAGCCTACGTGCTCGAGCACGAGGGTCGCACCCTCTCCGCCGCCGAGCTGGCCGACTACTGGGCGCAGCTGGCCGGGCGCTACCCGATCGTCTCGCTCGAGGACGGCATGGCCGAGGAGGATTGGGCCGGCTGGAAGACGCTCACCGAGCGCCTTGGTGCGCACCTGCAGTTGGTGGGCGACGACCTGTTCGTCACCAACACCGCCCGCCTGGCGCGCGGCATCGAGCAGGGAACCGCCAACTCGATCCTGATCAAGGTCAACCAGATCGGCACCCTCTCAGAGACCCTGGCAGCCATCGCGATGGCCCGCGAGGCCGGCTACACCGCTGTGATGAGCCACCGCTCTGGCGAGACCGAAGACACCACCATCGCCGACCTCGCCGTGGCCACCGGGTGTGGCCAGATCAAGACCGGCGCCCCCTCGCGCTCAGACCGCGTGGCGAAGTACAACCAGCTGCTGCGCATCGAGGAGGCGCTGGGGTCCCGGGCGGAGTTTCCCGGGCGCTCTGTGTTTCGCAGCTGAGGCAGGACCCCGCCGGTCGAGCGCGAATGCGACAGGGTGGCCAATGCCTCGGCTTCCCCAGCACGCGCCCGGCGCCGGACTGCGCCGGCGCGTCGCACCCGCGCTGGCGGCGCTGCCAACCGCGTGCGCTGGGACCGGCTGGGGCGCATCGCGATGCTGGCGCTCGCGGCGGCGCTGCTCTACCTCTACCTCAGCGCCGGCATCTCCGTGCTCTCCACCTGGAGGGAAGCCCGGCGCAACAGCGCCCAGGTCACCCAGCTGGAGCGCCAGAACGAGCAGCTGTTGGCCCAGCACACGGCCCTGAGCCAATCCTCCACCCTCGTAGGGGAGGCCCGCCAGCTGGGCATGGAGCGCCCGGGAGAGCAGCCCTACGTGGTGCAGGGCCTGCCCAACAACTGACCTGAGGGCCGATAGCCTTCGCTGGCCGGCGTCCTCGCTCGCTCGTGTGCTCAAGCACACTTCGCTCGCTGCGTCCTTGGCCAGCTCGACTCTCGACCCTCAGGGTCGCTGCTAGCCTCGGCTCTCGTGCCCGGCTTCGAGAACGCGATCTACCAGTGGCAGCGCGGCGAGCGGCGCCTGAAGGAAGCTTCCCCTGAGCGTACCCGCATGCTGGAGCGCGTTACAGCCGCGCTGGTGGCCGAGCTGCGGCGCCGCCTGGGCGGGCGCTTCTCGTGCGAGGAACTGGTGGCTCTCTACGGCGGCAGCACCGCGTGGTGCCTGCAGGTGGCCATGACCACAGCCCCTGAGGACCCGTGGGCGTGGGATGCGGGCGTCGTGGTCGATGCCGCCTTCGCTCGCTACCTGCGCGAGGCCTCCGACTACGCCGGCGGCCGCCGGGCCGTGGCGGAATAACTGCTTAGTCGTCGTCGCCGACGCGACGGATCACGATCTGCTCCTCTTCGACAACCACCTCGACGGACCGGTGCCCGGCCCAGTGCTCGGCATACACAGGGTTGTCCTGGACCGCGGGGTCCAGCCACAGGCCATAACCCTCCTCGCCGTGGTCGAAGGTGCCCTCCAGGGGGCTTGAGTCGCGCGTGGTGGAGGAGCGCCGGGTGCGTCCGCCGCGGCGGCTGCGGCGACGGGTGCGGGGCGCCTCCTCCCCGTCCCCGTCCTCCGCTGCCTCTTCGCCCCGCTCCGCTCGTTCGGTGGCCTCAGCGTCGGCGCGCTCGCGGGCCTCGGCGGCGGCGCGCTCGGCCTCGCGGGCGGCCTCTTCCAGCTCGGCGGCGATCAGCGCGTCGTCCTCGGCGCGCAGGTCGATCTCCTCGGGGTAGTCCGTCGCGGGGGAGCCGTCGGAGACATCCTCGCCGCCCGCCAGGTCGTTCTGGCGCTTGAACTGCTCGATTTCCTGCACCGTCACCTCGAGCTGGTGGGCGACCCAGGCGTCGGTGCGCCCCTGGCGCACCCAGGCGCGGATTTGGTTGAGCTGTGGACGCAGAGACTTACGAGCCATAGACGGCCCGGGAGACTAGCGCAAACCCCCGACCGCTTGCCGCGCTGCGCGAGACCCGGGCCGGCGGGCGGGGTCTGGGCTTGCGGCTGGTGGGCATCGAGTTGGCGTTCTCCCGCTCCGCGCCGCGCCTCCGGTTCGCGTTCACCCGCCCCTGACACTATGCTTCCTACCAGGCGAGGGCGGGGGGATCTGGCCAGATTGGACCAGGTGCTGCCGGCTAATAGGAAGGCAAGACAAATGCTGGTTCTGACGCGCAAGTCCAACCAGAGCATCATGATCGGCGACGACATCGAGGTATCGGTGCTGTCCGTCGTGGGAGAGAAGGTGCGCATCGGGATCCAGGCTCCCCAGAACATCCCGGTATTCCGTACCGAGATCTACCTCGAGATCCAGCGCCAGGGCGCCGAGGGCGCCCCCGCCAAACAGGACGCCACGCAGGGCGAGGTGGACGAGGCCCTGCGCGAGCTGGGCGGACCTTCCTAGCTCAGCAGCAGGTAGAGCACGCGGAACATCACGACGGTGACGATCACGGCCGTCATGACGAGCGTCAGCACCAGCAGCGCGAAGCGCATCGAGCCGCGTTTGTGGCGCCGCCGCACCTCGCGCTTGAGCGTGCGCTGCTCGGCCGTGCGCTTGAGCGAGTCGCGGCGGCGGCGCTCGAGCGAGATCTCCCGCGAGAAGGCGTGCTCCAGCTCGGCCATGCTGCGGCGCAGCGGTCCCGGCGCGGCTCTTTCCGGCGGGTGCACGGGCTCGGCTCCCTCCGGCGGCGACAGGGGCTCGGCTCTTTCCGGCGCGGCCACGGGCTAACCGGCGGCGCGGGGGGCGAGGGGCACTGCGCCCTCGGCGCGCTGGTAGACCTTGACGAAGCGCAGGTAGTTGGCCGCCACCTGCTGCGCCGCCACGGAGCGTTCGGTCTTGCCGTCGACGTAGGCCTTGAGCGGGTCCCACCAGATGGAGCGCCCGATCGCGAACCCCACGAAGCCGTCCACCGGGGCCGCCTGCTCGAGCCAGTGGTCGACCTTGGCGTCGGAGGCGCCGCGGCCCAGCACGACGCACACGACGCCCTCGCGGCCCTTGCCGCTGCGCGCCTGGTCGACCAGCATCGCGCAGTCCTCGCGCGCGTCGACACCCTCAATCTTCCACACGTCCACCTCGATCCCAGCCGCCTGCAGCTCGGCGATCGTGCGCCGCATCAGCTCGGGCCGCAGCTCGGCGTCGTAGCGCTCTGCGTCGCCCCCCACGCTCTGCAGCTGGTGCTCCTCGGCGGGCACCAGCAGCTCGAACAGGAAACGGCGGTCGTGCTCGTGCAGCCAGTCCGACAGCCGCTTGAGCTTGGCCCGCTGCTCGGCGTTGGCCGCCGCGTCGCCGTCGGGGTTGTAGCGCACCAGCACCTTGGCGAAGTCCGGGTCGAAACGCTCGATGTGCGCGGCGAAGTCCTCGCCGTACTGGAAGTCGAACGTGTTCTGGCCCGAACGCTCCACCGGCATCGCCAGCTTCAGGCCCTTCGCGCGCGCCTCCTCAGGAACGGTGGAGCCGAACTGCTCGTCCACCAGCACGCCTGTCACGGAGGCCTCCGCGCCGGCGTTCACGGCCTGCACCATGCCCTCGTAGATGAGGTGCTTGGCGTCGGCGATCATCGCGGTCTGCTCGGGGTCGGGTTCGCCCTCGATGCCGAAGAACTTCTTCTGGAAGGAGCCTCGGTGGTCGAACGCCAGGATGAACAGCTTTTGGTCGTGGTCGTAGCCCAGTTGCATCGGTGATTCCTCCTCGGGGGGACGACCTGAGACTCTATCGCCGGGGCTCTTCCCATGGCGCCTAGAATGGATCGACGATGTCCTCTGGTGCCGACCTGTTCGTGGTATGCAAGCAGTGCGGCTCTGAGGTTAGCCCCTACATAACCGAGTGCCCGTACTGCGGGCATCGGCTGCGTCGGCGGGCGCCGAAGCTGCCGCGCGAGCACGCGGTGGGCGCCAAAGGGGAGCGTGCGCACAGAGTCACCCCGTTCCTGGGACGCCTGCGCCGCGGCGAGATCGCAGGCATCCGGCCGGAGTCTCCGGCCTATGCCACCGGCGTCCTGGTGTTGGCGAGCTGCGTCGTCTGGATCCTCACCACCGGGGCCTACCTGGACTTGGGCAGGCTGCCGATCGTCGGTCCCCTGCACGGTGAGTGGTGGCGCCTGTTCACGAACCAGTTCGCCTACACCAGCTCGCTGTCCGGCGAGGCCTACCTGTTCGCCGCGCTGCTGACGGTGGCCGTCTTCGGCTGGCTGCTCGAGCGCCGCCACGGCCCGCTCGTGGTGCTGGCGCTGTTTCTGGGGGCTGGCGCCAGCGGCGCGCTGCTGGCGGAGGTCGTCTATGCCGAGCCCGTCGTCAGCGGCGCCAACGCCGGCGCCCTGGCGCTGCTGGCGGCCTGGGCGGTGCCCGACCTGGAGGCGGCGCGCAGCCACACCTACTACGACGGCGACCTGCTGGGCACCTGCGCCTTCGCTCTGGTGCTGCTGGCGCTGCCGCTGGCCTTGCCGGAGGTGAGCTGGCTGGCGGGTGTCACCGGCGGCGTGCTCGGGCTGGCCTGCGGGCTCGGTCTCAGCCGCGTGAGGGCCGCGTGACCTACAGTTGCAGCGTCGACGCAAAGACCCCGACAGAGGAGCAGTGAATCGAGATGCAGATCCGCTTTCTGGGCCACGCGGCCTTCGAGTTGAGTGATGGCGACACGACGGTGCTGATCGACCCGTTTCTGACGGGCAACCCCAAGGCGGCGGTGGCGGCCGACGCGGTGAGCGCGGATGCGATCCTGCTCACGCACGGGCACGTGGACCACTTCGGCGACACCGTTCCGATCGCCAAGCGCACCGGCGCCCACGTGGTGGCGGTCGTGGAGATCGCCAACGAGCTCTCCGCGGGCGGCCTGGAGAACGTCCACGACCCCAACATCGGCGGTACCGTGGCGTTCGACTGGGGGTGGGCGAAGTTGGTGCCCGCGTGGCACACCTCGACGACCCCCAAGGGCACCGCCAACGTCCCCGCCGGACTGGTGGTGCACATGGGCGGTAAGACCGTCTACCACCTGGGCGACACCGCGCTGTTCTCCGACCTCGCGCTGCCGGGCCGGCGCGACGCGATCGACGTTGCCCTGGTGTGCATCGGCGGGCACTACACGATGGACCGCTTCGACGCCGTCGAGGCCGCCAAGCTGATTGGTGCCAAGCAGGTGATCCCCTGCCACTACGACACCTTCCCGCCGATCGAGACCGACGCGCGGGCCTTCAAGGCCGACGTCGAGGCCGCGGGAGCCGGCGAGGTAGTGGTGCTGGCGCCGGGGGAGAGCCACACGCCATGACCATGACCCACGCGGTCGTGCTGATCGAGGCCGAGCGCGACGCGCTCTCCACCCTGGGGGGCGCGCTGGCCGACATCGAGGGCGTGGCCGAGGCCTACTCCGTGACGGGCGAGTGGGACTTCGTGGCGCTCGTGCGGGTGCCCGACCACGAGCAGTTGGCCGATGTGGTCACCGGTCAAATCACCATTCTCTCAGGGGTCGTGCGCACCCAGACGATGGTCGCCTTCGCGGCCTTCTCGCGCCACGACCTGGAGGCGATGTTCTCGATCGGGGAGTAGATGACGACGCTGCCCCTGAGGCCGGAGTACCGGCCGACACTCCCCCAGCTGCTGGCCCCCAGCTGGCAGAGGGCCTCGCGCGCGGTGCGCTGGCTGGTGATCGCGGCCGCGGCCGTGCTTGTGGTGGGCGTGGCGGCGCTGGTGTTGACGCTGCTGCCGGCGCGGATCTCCTACGGAGGGCCCGTGCCGTTCAGCTTCAGCTACAGGGACCTCTACCGCACGGCACCCGACCCGGGCGGGTATGTGAAGGTGGCGCGCTTCACCAGGGGCGGCCGGCTCGAGGACTCCTTCGCGGTGGAGCCGCTGGCGCTGCCGCCCTACCAGGGCGAGCAGAGCGGCGAGGAGCCGCTGTATGCGTCCGGGTTCGTCCGCTCCCTGGCGGCCCGCTCGCAGGGGTTCGAGCTGCTGGGCGAGGGCAAGACGCGGGTCAACCTGGCGCCGGCCTACAACATCTTCTACACCACCCTTGTGGGGGGCGAGACCATGTATGGCCGCGACGTGCTGCTGGTGCCTGAACGGCTCGGGGCGCGGGAGGGGGTGGTGATCGTGATGCTCACCTCGCCCACCGCCAATGCGCAGGTGACCTCGCCGCTGCTGGTGGCCTCGACGGGGGTGTTGTATGAGCCGCTGCGCACCTTCAGCTTCAACTGAGCTGGGCTCTGAGCCCGCTACTCGCCGGAGGCGGAGGCGATAGCCGAAGCCTATTCGCCGGACGCGGAGGCAGAAACGGAAGCGGTGCTCGAAACCTGAGCACCGGATGCAACGGGCTGGGGGGAGTCGGCGGGCGGGGAGGCGGTGCCACCCGTCCCACTTGCGGCTCCGCCTTCAGGCGCCGCCACGGGTGGCGGGGTGCTGGAGGATGTCGATTCCGTGGTGGTGGTCGGAGGCGCCGGCGAGGCGGGCTGCGGAGTTTCTGTCGTGGCGGTGGGCGTGGCGCTGGAGGACGTCTGCGTGGGGGTCGTCGTGGGCAGCTGGGTGCTCTCGCTGGTGACCTCGGTGACCGGGGGCGCCGGGGCTACGGGCTTGGCGGGCTGGGTGGCCGTCAACGGAGCGGGGGTGGCGGGGGGCTTTGCGGTGGCTGTGACGTCGGTAGTGGACGCGGCGGCGGGGAGGACGGCTGCAGGGGCGTGCTTGAGGAGATGGCGGCGAGCGTGCCGGGCGCCTGCCGCGGCTGCCAGGCCCCTGGCAAGCGTGGTAGAGGGCTGGGGCGTGGAGCGCACCACGGCGGGGGCGGCCTGCCCGTAGGCCGCGGTGCCCGCCGTCGAGGCTGCGTAGGTGGAGGCCAGGGCCGGAACGTGATGACGGTGGGTGTGAGTGGCACCGCCGTGATCGACAGCGACCGCGCCGGCGGTGACAAGCGCGGCGGCGGCCAGTGTGGCGGCGGCCTTGGTGGCGATGGCGCCGGCGCCGGCGGTGGCCAGACCGCCGACGCTCAGCCCTCCCGCGCCGGCCGCGCCGGCTCCGGCTCCGGCTGCTGAGGCTCCCGCGGCTCCCGCCGTGGCGCCTCCCGCCCCTGCCACGTGGGCGCCCCCAGCTGAGGCGGAGCCGAACTTGGTGAGGACGAGCTTCTTCAGAAAAACCAGCGGGCCCACCGGCAGCAGGGCCGCCAGCGCGGTGTTGTTGGCCTTGAGGTGCTTGCGGAAGGAGCGGCAGCGTTCGCAGTCGCGCAGGTGCCGGCGCGCCGGGGCCTCCAACTTGAGCAGCCCCTCGGCGGCCTCGCCCAGCTGCTGGCGGACCTCCTCGCAGGAGAGCAGGCGGGCCTCGGCGGCCTCGGCGAGGGAGATGCGGGCGCGCACCAGCAGCGACTTCACCGAGGGCACGGTGGTCTCCATCGTCTGCGCGATCTGCTCGTAGGAGAGGGCGTCGATCTCGCGCAGCAAAAGCGCGGTGCGCTGGGTCTCGGGCAGCTGCTGGACGTCGGCGATGAGCTGGCGGAAGCTCTCGCGGCGCAGGACCTTCTCGCCGGTGGACTGGCCGTGGTCGGCGAAGTGGATGTCCATCGAGTCCACGCCGATGGCGGAGGCGCGGCGCAGGTGGTTGAGCGAGCGGTTGCGCGCGATGCGGTAGAGCCAGGGGCGGACGTTGATCTCGCGCTCGTCGGCCAGGATCGCGTTGAAGGCGGCGGCGAAGACTTCCTGCAGGACGTCCTCGGCGTCCTCGCGCGAGCCGAGCATGTGCCGGCAGAAGGACAGCAGGCGGGCGTGGTAGCGGGAGAACAGCGCCTCAAAGGCGGCCTGCTGGCCACGGCGGGTCAGCGCGATCAGCCGCTCGTCGGACTGCAGACGCAGCAAAGTGGCGGAACCTCTGGGGCCCGCCAGGGCAGTGGGTTTTAGTGCGGAGACCTCCACGGTGGGTCCAATCGCTCGGTGGGTGCTTCTGGTACTAAAGACACCGTAGCAACGGGAAAGTTGCGTGGGCGGGGGCGAGTGGGCGCTGGCATAGACTTCGTGGGCCGGCCCGGGTGGCGGAATCGGTATACGCAATCGACTTAAAATCGATGGCCCGCGAGGGCATGTGGGTTCAAGTCCCACTCCGGGCATCGCCGCGCGCAGGGCAGCCGGTAGAGTCGCGAGCCATGTCCACGCAGAGCAGGCGCGAGCCGGGGAGCGAGTCCGAGGTGCAGGCCGCCGGAGGCGAGGGCGAGGCGCAGAGCTTCCACGGCGGGCGCCTGATCGCGCGCCGCCTGAAGGCGCACGGCGTGAGCAAGCTCTTCACGCTCTCCGGCGGCCACTTGTTCTCGATCTACGACGGGTGCAGAACCGAGGGGATCGACATCGTCGACGTGCGCCACGAGTCCACCGCGGCGTTCGCGGCGGAGGGGTGGGCGAAGGTGACGCGCGAGCCGGGGGTGTGCGCGCTGACGGCGGGCCCGGGCGTGACCAACGGGATGAGCGCGATGGCCTCGGCGCAGGCCAACCACTCGCCGATGGTGGTGCTCGGCGGGCGCGCGCCGGCGGGACGCTGGGGGCAGGGGTCGCTGCAGGAGATCGACCACGTGCCCTTCGTGCGCCCGCTGACCAAGCGCGCGAGCACAGCGCAGAGCACGGCGGAGATACCGGGCCTGGTGGACGAGGCGATCGCCAGCGCCCTGGCGCCGCACGGCGGGCCTAGCTTCGTGGACTTCCCCTTGGACTACGTGTTCATGGAGGCACCCGAAGGAGAGGCGCGCGCCGACAGCGAGAGAGAAGGGGAGGGCCGCCAGAGGCGGCCAGCGGGCCGCGAAGTGGGGCCAATGCCGGCCGGCGAGGAGATGGAACGCGCGGCCGAACTGCTGCGCGAGGCCGAGCGGCCGGTGGTGATGGCAGGGACCGATCTTTACTGGGGCCACGGCGAGGGGGCGCTGGCGGAGATGGTGGAGGAGCTGCGGATACCTGTGTGCCTCAACGGGCTGGCGCGGGGGTGCGTGGCGGCGGACCACGAGATGTTCTTCAGCCGCGCGCGCAGCCAGGCGCTGCAGGGGGCCGATGTGGCGGTGGTGGTGGGGGTGCCGATGGATTTCCGGCTGGGTTTCGGTGCGGCGTTCGGCGCGGAGACTGAGATCGTGGTGATAGACCGGGTCGAGCCCGCGCGGCCCCACCCGCGCAGCGTGGCGGCTGAGGTGTATGGCGACTTGACACAGACGCTGAGCGAGCTGCGCAGGGCGGTGGGCTCTGGAACCAAGGGTGCGGGGGCGAGGCGCAACGAGAGCTGGATCTCCCAGCTGCGCGCGGCGGAGACGGAGAAGCGCGCGGCGGAGCAGGCCGAGCTGACCGACGCGCGCGCGCCGCTGCACCCGATGCGTCTGTATGCCGAGCTGGCGACGATGCTCGAGCGCGATGCGATCGTGGTGGGCGACGGCGGGGACTTCGTGTCCTACGCGGGGCGCGTAGTGGACAGCTTCCAGCCGGGCTGCTGGATGGACCCCGGTCCCTTTGGATGCCTGGGCGCGGGGCCCGGTTATGCGCTGGCGGCAAAGCTGGCCCGACCCGAGCGCCAGGTGGTGCTGCTGCTGGGTGACGGCGCGGTGGGGTTCTCGGGCATGGAGTGGGACACGCTGGCGCGACATGGGGTGGGCGTGGTAGGGGTGGTGGGCAACAACGGGATATGGGCGCTGGAGAAGCACCCGATGGAGTTTCTGTACGGGTACTCGGTGGCCGCAGAGCTGCGCCCCGGAACGCGCTATGACCAGGTGGTGGAAGCGCTGGGCGGGCACGGCGAGCTGGTGGAGCGCCCAGAGCAGCTGAGGCCCGCGCTGGAGCGCGCGCTGGCGGCGCGGGGGCCGGCGATGGTGAACGTGTTGACGGACCCCGACGTGGTGTACCCGCGCCGCTCGAACCTGGCCTGAGAACCCGGGCCGAGCCCTCAAAAAAAGGAGGAAGCCGGCCGAGGCCGACTTCCTCAGCGGCCCCGAGGGACAGGCAGGGGTACGTCCCTCAAGGGCCTGGGGGGGTAGGGTGACCGGGGCAACGGGAGCAACGGATACTCCGTGAACGCCCCAGGTCTATGGACCGGCAAAGAGGGTGAATGGCTAGGCCACGCGCCCCTCCCCGCAAAGGTATCATATGTCGGAACTTTTTTGGAGCGAGCGGTGAGGTGAAAGCCGTTCAGCCGAGCCAACCAGAGGCATCCGCTCAGCCGAGCTCAGTCAAGGACATCCCGTTCAACCGAGCTCAGTCAAGGACATCCCGTTCAGCCGAGCTCAGTCAAGGACATCCCGTTCAACCGAGCCAGCCAGGGGCCGCTCAGCCAAGTCCCGCCAGACGCAGGGCGCCACCGCGCAGGATGTCGTGCTCTGAGACCTCCACTGCCTCCAGCTCGAAGGCGCGCATAGCCTCGCTGAGCAGGATCATGCCCGCAACGATCGTGGGGGCGCGGTCGGGGTGCAGGCCGGCCACTTGGCGGCGCTCCTCGTCGGTCATGTCCGCCAGGCGGGCGAGCAGGAGTTCCACCGTGGCCAGCAGCAGGGTGTAGCCGTGAACGCGGGCGGGGTCGTAGGGGTCGAGCTCCTGATCGATGGCAGCGGCGCTCGTGGCGGTGCCGGCGACGGCGATCCCTCGCCGGACGGATGCGCGCTCCTTGGCGGGTAGCCCATCCTGGAAAACGGCGCGGGTGTCTTGGGCGAGGCGCTGCAGCTCCTCGGGCGCGGGGGGGTCGGAGTGGATGTGGCGCTCGCTCATGCGCACCACCCCCGCCTGCAGCGAGACGTGGAAACCGGCGGTGTGGTCGTGGCCCACGATGAACTCCGTGGAGCCGCCACCGATGTCCACCACGAGGGTGGGCTCGACCGATGGCTGACGGTCGCTCATGGCGCCCAGGAATGTGAGCTGAGCCTCTTCATCGCCGGAGAGGGTGCGGGCGTCAAGCAGGAAGTCGTGCCGCACACGCTCGGTGAAGGCGGCTCCGTTGGAGGCGTCCCGTACAGCGGAGGTGAGGACGGCGAGGTTGGCCTCACAACCATGCTCGTCGATCAGCCGGCGGTAGTCGCCAAGCACCGCGCAGGTGCGCTCGATGGCCGCCTCGGAGAGCCCGGCGCTGGAGTCGACGCGTTCTCCCAAGCGGGTCACGCGCGAGAGGCGCAGCAGGTCGCTGACCTCACCGGAGGGGGCGACGTCGGCCAGCAGCAGACGCGTGGAGTTGGTTCCGATGTCCACCACGGCGCAGCGCATTGGGCGGGGATGGTAGACGAGGCGGCGATCTGACCCCGGGCGTGGCGTCCAGCGGGCGCCGCGTGGCCAGGGGCGAGCGGCGAGTGGGACAGGAGCAGCCCACAGGGCGGGCGCGGAGCAGGCCGCTGGGCGGATGGCGAGCGGACCTGGGCGGGCGGCGCGCCTGGGGAAGCGCTGCCTGGGGAAGCGCTGTCGTTAGGGTGGAGCGAGGGTCGAAAGAGCCTTCGGGCAGGCGGTGAGCGTGAGGCTGTTCAAGTCTGCTGGAGGGAGCGGGTTTGCTAATGTGTTGGGGCGCCGCGGGGTGGAGCAGTCTGGTAGCTCGTCGGGCTCATAACCCGAAGGTCGCGGGTTCGAATCCCGCCCCCGCTATGAGGAAAAGCCCCGCAAATGCGGGGCTTTTCCGTGGAAGCGCGGGGTGGAGGGGTTACGCCAAGGTTCCAATAGGGTTCCGTTGGCGTGACGCTTGCTCTGAGCGTAAGCCATCGCGTGCGCGCAGATGCGGGAGGGCACACGCTAGGCGTCCGCCACCACCTGCTCACGCTCCCGCGCCGCCGAGGAGGGTCACGAACACGCCAACCGTGTCGGGAACGCCGAGCCCGGACGTCGCGGCCAGCATATGTACTTCGCCCGCGATCCGCGGCGCCTCGTCCGCCGAGAGGCGCGCGAGACGAAGCAGCGCCTCGAACTCGCCCGCCAGGGGGACGATGTCGGTCGCGTGCAGCGTCGCCAGCTTGCCGAGCTCCGGCACGATCAGCTCGATCTCGGGCATCGACCGCCCGCGCTCTCCGAGCACCCGCACGACCTGCGCCTGCTCGACGCGGCCGATCGCCCTGACGCCGTCGAGGTGGCCCAGCAGCTCGGTCACTTCCTCCGGGCTCGCGCCCACGCTCGCCGCGGCGGCCGCCACGGCATCGGTGACCTGGTCGGCCAGGGTCACGGAGTGCGAGAGGAAGCCGCCGCCCCCGGCGGACGGGAGCAGCTCGCGCACTCGCACGTGCGTGATCGCGTGGATCGACTCTCTGAAGCTGCGTCGTGGCCGCTCGGCGAAAGCCAGCTCGAAGGCGCGGATCGCTCGGTCGAGGTCCTCCTCCGAGGTGGCCGTCGAGAGCATCCAGCGAAACCGCGGCTCGAACATTTTGATCCGAGTCAGGCTCAGGCGACAGGAGCGAACCATCGTGCGCCGCGCCGCTTTCAGCAGCTCGGGACGGTCTGTCATCTCGCTCCCCAGCATCGCCAGTGCCGTCTGCCAGGCGACTGTCATGCGCACGATGTACAGGTACGGCGCGAGCGCGACCGTGAGGATCAGCGGAAGCAGGAATTCGCGGGCGCGCTCGGCGCTCGCGAGGTCGCCGAGGTGATGGGCGACATAGACGACCGTCGGCGTGATCGTCCCGACCAGCAGCGCTACGCACAGCACATTGAACGGCCTGCGGAGGATCGCGAACTCGGGCCGCAGTTCGCTGAAGCTCGCGAGCGTCACGACGGCGATCACAAACGCAACGACGAACAGTTCCACCAGCAGCGGAAAGGTGTACGCGTTTGCGACGAACTCGATCAGCGCTGTCGCCGCGACCGCTCTGAGGATCAGCTCCCGCAGCTCCCCGACCCCTCCCATGCTGAACGTCCCGACGATCGCGGTCCCGAGGAACCACGCCACGGTGGTCGCGAGCATCGACGCCTGCCAGTACCCAACCAGGGCAAGCAGGCCCGTTGCGCCTACGGCGATGACCGTCGTGCAGGTGAGCAGTACGCGGACGAGGGGCTGGCGTGCGATCCGCACACCCTCTGCGAGGATCGTTCGCAGGCTCGGCACGGCCAGAGCGACCACCAGGGTCGCCGCGGTCCAGAGGGCGATGGCCGTCTCGCGCGTGTTCAGATCGGGGATCGTCAAAGTCGGGGGGATCGCTCTCCTGGCGTGCGGAGCCGTTGACGGATCCGTACTAGCACGCGGCGATCAGCATAGGATATTATGCGGTCATGCCCAGAGTTCATCGCTACTCGACCTCCGATCTCGACCACGCCGAGCTCCGCCCTACCTGGACTACGCGCAGCCACGACCACGGCCGGCAGGTCGAGGCGATGCGCGAGATCCGCGAGCTGTCCAACAACATCGCGACGGCTCACCGTGAGCGCGACCAGCTACTTGCGGCGCTTGCGCTCAGCCAGAGCCTCAGTCGCGCCGACATGGCCCGAGCTGCCGGGCTCAGTAAGCCCCGGATCGACCAGATCCTCTACGAGGTCGCAACCGAGAACGCGCGTCGACAGCAAGCGGAAGGCGAAGCGCGGGTGCGCCGGCATATGGCGTGAGCGCCGGCGCCCTGTAGGGCGTCTCACCCATACCAGCGTTATCGTCGATGGGCATGGGGCGCATAATCGAGGGTCAAGTCGTCGCGTCAACTGCGGTCGACCGGAATGGCGACCAGCTCACCAGGGCCGAGTTGCGAGAACTGTTCGCTCAGATCCCCGGCGAGCGGCCGTTGAACCTCAATCACGATGTCCGTGTCCCGCCAGTCGGTCGTGCGTTCAACACTCGCCTGGATGAGCTCCAAGACGGAACGTTGGCCGTCGTGAGTGACATAGAGGTTTTCGACGAGGAGCAGTTCGCTCGGGTCGAAGGGATGAGCATTTCCTTCCACCGCTACACCGAGCCCGCCGACCGAGACTCCGCGGTGGCGCCGCAGATCGTGGTGTCCTACAACCCGAACACCGTCGATAGCGACCGGCTCGCGGCGGTCCTTGCGGCGGCCGGGCTGCCTGACGGCTATGCCGCTCTCAGGCCACGAACTGAAAAGTCGCTGCTCGCGCTAGGCGTCATCCTTGCCATCGTCTCCCACGGGTTTTTTGAGGAGGCGGGCGCAGACGCTTGGAGGCTTTTCAAGCGCCTTGTAACGGAAGCGGTCGCTGGCGAGGCCGAGGCCGAGCTAGCCGCGATCGTTGAGCCGACCGAGAGCCGGCCACAACTCGTCATCCGTGTGCCGGTCGGGTTCGACCCGGACGCGATTGGCGCGATCGATGAAGACCTCCTGATTGAAGAAGCGCAAGCGCTCGCGCCTGGCAAAAAGCTCTCCAAGGTGGTCGTTGCGATCGACGGAGCGGGCGTGGGGCAGATCATCTTCGCCGTGGACCAGGCTGGCGTCACAGTGGCGCCAGCTCAATGATGCGGCCTCGCACTAGAGCCTGATCGGCGGTTCGCCTGCCTCGGGCGGCGCCTCCTCGGGATGCAGCAGACGTGCCGTACCGGCTCCCTTCTCACCGTTCGGGGCGATCGCCAGGCTCTCGCCGTCCCTGACTAGTTTCCCTTCCGGGAAATGCAAGAGCTCAATTCCTAGGTAGACCTCCTCGTCGAAGATTCGCGCGAACAAAGGTCGTGTGAGAGCGAACTGGAAAGGGCCGTCCTCCGTCGGCTCCACCGCGCCGGGATCGAGCTTGAGCTTCTCCCACGTCATCGGAGCCTCTGGCTCACGAATCCGCGCGATCAGCTCACCAAGCAGACGAAGCGCGTCCTCCGACGGCGACGCCGGCGGGCTGAGCGTGTGCCCCGTCCACGCTTCCAGCTCGGCTACGTACCCGAGGAATATCTCCAAACTCGCCAGCTCCTCCTGCCGCTCCGCCGAATCCCCAGAGGGCGGCATCACGGCGTTCACTGCAATGCCGCCCTCCGGATACCGCAGCTCCACTTTCCCGTCGCGAACGGCCGCGAGCATCACCTGGCAGGCGACGAGTTGCTCAAGCGCGCTTCCGACACCGCGCGTATACCGCCAGTCGAGCTGCATCTGGCCTGCTCCGTCGACCTTCCGTACCGACTGGAAGATCTCAAGTCCCCCGGCACCCCCGCCCAGTGTCGCGTCCCAGCCCTCGAGAGTGTCGACCAGCGCAAGCGTCAGACCCATCTCCGCGTCGCCCGCGGCAACCAACACCGGCGGCATCGTGCGCGGCCCGCGAGCTGGAACGTCCTCCGCTCGGACCTCCACAGACCCCCAGAGGCCCTCCTCCGGCATCAAGCCTTGGAGGCCGACAGGTATCTCCGGCATGACTGCGCCGATGCTCGAGTCCAGTTTCTCCGTTCCTCCGTGTGTCAGCAGGCGCTCGACGGCCTCGCGCGCGAGGCGACCAGCCTCATCGTCAGAAAATGCCAGCTGTGGTCCGCCACCCAGATCGCCGATTGCGCCTGGGTAGCGCTCCGAACCGTCGATACGGATCTCGTGACCGCCCGAGATCAACGTCACCGAGATCGCTGTTTGAGGTGCTGGTGGCGTCTCTGGCGTCTCGGGGCTGCGAGACACCATCGTGTACCGCATGTGTGGGTCACGGTCCATGAACTGTTGGATCACGGCTTGGCGCTCCGCGGCCTGCGTCGTCGTTGCGAGCTCTCCGCCGACGCCCAGAGCGCGCAACATGACCTCCGTCGTAGCCTCTCGGTTCGCGAACAGCCAGGCGGCGGCTCGGCGTCCCCCCTCCGTGTCGCGGATCAGCCGCTGAAGCTCTGCAGCCGGCCAAAAGTCGAGTCTGACGTGGCGGAACTGCTCGATCAGCTCTTCGCGAAAACTGTCTTGCTCCCCGGCCGACAGATCGTGCGCAAAGCAGAAGGTGATGTGCGAAGGCCGCCAGAAAGCCACGGCGCGCTTGACCGATTCGCGGCACTGCCCCCAGTGGATACCCGTCGTGAAGCGCTTGGCTTGCCAGCCACGCAGAGTTCGCCCTTGCGGGTCGGGCAGACGCGCGTCGAGTCCGTGGTCCTTCGCACGGACCGGCACAACGCCCTCATCGGTCGTCCGTGCCAGCAGAAACACGAGGGCCTCGAACTGATCGGCGCTTAGATCTTGGAGCGGGTAGTCGACTGGGCCTCGGGCGCTCATCTCCATCGGCGTAACGCTACATCTCCATCCTCCAGGCTCAGCCGACCTGTGAACACCGACCCGCCATGGGATGGTGAGCCTCGCTCGCGCAGGGGCTTCGCGTAATGCGCGAAGCGTGGCCCCCGACCACCCGGGCGCTCGCATGATCGCCGGCAGGAGATTGCGGTAAGCCAGGATCGTCTGCAACCATCGGGCTCTCGAATGGCGAACCCGCCGACGCCCTCCGAGATCCTGTTCGACGCGTACCTCCATGCCCACGGCTACATCGTCGAGCTCCGGGTCAACTGGCGGTCGCGGTTCGCAGTCGACTCCGACAAAGACCCGGACCGGCTCGTCAGTCGCGCCCTGGAGGAACTCGCGATCTGCGAGGTCAAGGAACGCACCTCCACATCTGTTGAACGCCGCTTGGCAGAGCATGGCTCCGGATCGTTTTCCAGCGAGACGGTGCTCGCGCCCGCGTCGCGGAAGGTCGAGGACGCAGCCGAGCAACTGGCGCCGTTTTCGAGCACGGGCCTTCCGCTGGTCGCTGTGCTCGCAAACCCCCGCCACCTGTTCGTACCGCTCGGCGTAGACGACATGACGAGGACCCTGTTCGGGACCAGCGACGCAATCCAAATCGCTGCTAGGGGTCCAGCGATTCCACGACGAGTGTCGAGCGGCACCGGTGCCCTCGCACGCAGGGACCCGGGTGGAGAGCTCTACAACCCACACCCACATCTCTCGGCCGTCGTCGTCGTCCACGCCCGCACCAACGAGCAGGACTTCGTCGAGCAGGAGCTCGCCGCCGCGAGATCTCCTGAGGAGGCGCTCACCGAGGCCGCGAGGAGGGCAAAGGCGACATCGATGCTGCAGGCCCTGAACGCGGCCAACCGGGACGGCCGTGTCCCCGCGGGCGGGTATGAGTGGGTCGAGGTCTTCGACCTCTCCGGGCTCGGGGACGCCTTCAGCGGCGTAGCACTCCCCGACAACATCTTCGACGGCGCGCGTGATCGGCGGTACGTGATCGATCAGCAACGTGGCTTCGTCGAGCGGAGCTGACCACCAGCACGCCGCTCCCGTCCTGCGCAGCGACGAACCAGCCACCTGCGCAGAGGCGCGCTCTCGGGTGATCGCAGCGGGTTGGCGACCTGCCTACATCCCACTGCCGGCGAGCGACGACGGCCGACGCTCGCCTCCGCACGCTGTCATAGCACCGACGCTGGCTTCGCCAGCTGTGAGCGAGCCCTCCGACGTCGAGCTCGGCCATCGCCCCCCGGCTCCGTCACGCCGACGCCGCAGCCCTGCGGGCTGCCCGCTCACAGACTCACTGACGCTCACCTGCTCCCGCGGCCGGCGCCCTGCAGCTTCGCACTCAGACAGACCAGATGCACGGGTGTGCGTTCGCTGTGTGAGCGCTGTGCAATTCGTTGGCCGTTTCCGGGCGCTGAGGGTCATCACCTATGTGATGACGGCAGCAAGCATTCCTGCGTCCGGAGGCGGCGGCTACGCGCGCTACCTGGAGAGCAAGACGGTCGCGCCCGAGCGCGGCGACTACTACCTGACCCCGGACGGCGAGATGACGCAGGCGCCGGGTCGCTGGCTCTCCGATGAGGAGACGCTGACCAGGCTCGGGGTGCAGGCGGGCGGGCCGGTCGATGGCGCGGACTTCATTGCGTTGATGCATGGTCGCCACCCGAGCACCGGCAGGTGGCTGCGACCCGAGGGCGCCGGTGGCGGCAGGGGTGGCGGGATCGACGTGACGCTCAGCGCTCCGAAGTCCGTCTCGACAGTTTGGGCGCTCGGCGATCCGTGGCAGCGCGAGCAGATCGAGGGCGCGCACGCCAGGGCCGTGGAGAGCGCGGTCAGGTATCTCCGCGAGCAGGTTCCGGTGGTGCGCCGCCGCTACGGCGGCCAGGTGGTGGAGGAGCACGCCAAGGATGTGATCGCCGCGGAGTATCGGCACACGACCGCCAGAGGAGTCAGCGGCGCGCAGGCCCCCGATCCGCAGCTGCACAGCCATGTCGTGATCAGCGGCGCGGTGAGGGGAGACGAGAGGATCGTCGCGGTCGCTTCGCGGCCGATCTTCCGCTCGGCCCGCGAGCTGGGGGCCTTCTACCGCTCATCGCTCGCCGAGGAGCTGGCCGGGGAGGGCTATGAGATCGAACGCGGGACCGGTAAGGACGGCCGGTACTTTGAGATTGCCGGGGTGCCGCGTGGCCTGATCGAGGAGTTCTCAGGACGCAGTCGAGAGGTCGCCAGAGCTGCGGAGCGTTTCCGTGCTCGCCACGGCCGGGCCCCGGAGCGCGGGGAGCTGCGCAACCTGGCGCTCGAGAACCGCCGCGCTAAGGAGCTAACGACGCGCGGGGACCTGCAGCGGGTGTGGAGCGAGACGGGTCGTCGCCACGGGTTCGGGCCCGACGAGGCCGTGCGCCTGATCGGAGCGTCCGAACGGACAAGGGTCGAGCGCCCCGTCGAGGATCGCATCGAGGCGAGGTTGACCGAGCAGCACGCCGTGTTCCAGGCGCGTGATCTGCACGCCGTCGCGTTGGAGCAAACGGTCGGGGAGATGGCACCGGAGCAGGCGCTTGCGGTAGCTCGCGAGATGGTCCGTGACCGGCGGGTGCTAACCCTGGAGGGCGGGCGGATGACCACCCTCGCCGTGCGCGCTCAGGAGCAGGCCATCGAGCGCCGTGCTGAGCTGCTAGCCGAGCCGGCGGGCCGGGATGTCGGCGAACACGCTCGCGCAAACGCTGTGCGTGTGGTCTCCGAGCACATCGGGGGACCACTGAGTACGGAGCAGAATCACGCGCTACGCGTCCTCACGGGCCCCGAGCATGCCGCCGTGCTCGTCGGCCCGGCGGGGACCGGGAAGGGTGTGGTGATCGACGCCGCCGCCTGCGCCGAGCAGCACGCTGGACGCCAGACGATTGGAGTCGCCGTGTCCGGGTCCACGGCCGAGCGGCTCGGAGCCGACAGCCCAGCTCTCACCGACCGGACGCTGACGCTCGACTCGCTGGTCGCTCGTGTGAACACGGGGACGGTCGAGATCGACCGGGCCACGACGGTCTTCCTCGATGAGGCCGGGATGGTCGACCACAAGCGCATGGATGCGCTCACCGAGCTCATGAGCGCTCCGGAGCGAAGCTGATCGCCGTGGGCGACGGCGAGCAGCTCCCCTCGATCGGGCCGGGCGGGATGTTCGACCGGCTCGCCACCCACACCCCAACCGCAGAGCTCACCGACATCCGCCGCACCCAGGACCCCGACGAGCGCAGGGCATGGGCTGCCCTTCGGGCCGGCGAACCCGAGCGTGCGATGGCGCACTACTTCAAGCGAGCACAGCTTCACTTCTCGAACACGCGCGATGAGGCCGGCGAGGCGGCTATCCAGCGCTGGATGACGCTCGCCGAGAAGCACGGCCTACGCCAGGTCGCGTTGATCGCCGACGCCTCCAACAAGGAGATTGACCGACTCAACGCTCGCGCCCAGCACCTCCGTGCTGAGCGCGGCGAACTCGGCCACCGCGAGATCCCGCTCGGACACACCCACTACGGGCTGCGTGAAGGCGACATCGTCGCCTTCACGTCCCAACACCGCCCAGCGGGGCAGCCACGGGTGGAGAACGGAACCCGCGGCCAGGTCACACGCGTAGGCGAGCGCGGCGGCCTGACGGTGGAGCTGGACGGCTCAGGGCGTTCGGTGCGCCTCGCCGGCGAGGACTTCGACTCGCTGCGCCTCGGCTATGCCCAGCACGTCTATCGCCAGCAGGGCGCAACGGTCGAGCGGACCGTCGTGGTCACCGGCGGCTGGCAGACCAGCAAGGAGAGCGCCTACGTAGAGGCGACCCGAGCACGGCAGGGCATCGACTGGTTCCTCGCGCGCGAGGAGCTCGGCAGCCAAGGGCAAGACGCCGACCGCGTCATGGAGCTCGCGCGCAGGATGGGCACCAGCCGAGCGCAGAAGCCCTCGCTCGCCTACGAGCCTTACGACCCCGCGTTCGGCCCCGGCTACGACCTCGGGCCGCTGCGAATCCTCCGCGTTCCGGCCATCCTTATGCGCTCCAGCCGCAATCACGACCGCTCGATAGCCAACCGCAACGTTGATCGCGGACGCTGACGGGTCGCTCGGGACGGCGTCTGCGCTACTTGATGCCGGCGAACAGATCCGAGGGCGGGATATCGAGCGCCGCAGCCAGACGCATGATCAGACCAAAGGAAGGAGTGGCCTTGCCGGTCTCGAGTCGAGAAATGTACGTGTACAACACGTCGACCTTGCGCGCGAGGTCGGATTGGCTGAGGCTGCCTCTCTCCCGGGCACGAGCGAGATTGGCGCCGAACTGCTGCTCGGGGCTCATGGGCGGGAGCCTATCCACAGGGCTATAGCACTCTAGGTGCTACATTTTATTGTGCGATAGCGGTCGCGCTTTTGGTTCTCAGACCATCGCGACAGACACCACAGAACTAAGTGGCCCCGGCGCAGTTGAAGCTGCCCGGGGCCCGGCAAAGAAGGAGTGACCCTTCCATGCAAGATCAACCTAGCCAAGTTCCGGGCGAGTGCGACCCGCGGATCGAACGGGCGATCATCCTGCAGTTCCTTCGCGATGATCACGGGGATCGCTGGTCGCGCGCAGAGCTGGAGGTCGAGATCTCCAACGTAGAGCCGCTCGACATCAGCGACGCACTCGCCAGGCTCGATCAGGACGGCATCGTGCAGATCTCCGGCGAGTCTGTCTCGGCGTCTCGCGCCGTCAGGCGGCTGGATGAGCTCGCGCTGATCGCGATATAGGCGCTTCGGGATGCCCCGGCAGGCACCCAGCAGCAGGGTTAGCGGCTCCGACTGCGACGAGTCTCGCGCGACGCGCCAATGCCGTCCCTATCTACTCCTCGCCCAACTCGTTGGCCGTTTCCGGCCACTTCGGGTCATTAACGGGGATGAACGGGACAGAACCCACAAGCGCCGCAGTCGAGTCGATACTCGCCGAGGGGCCGCTGCTGTGTCCGCAGGAGGCGGCCGCGTTGCTGTCCGTGAAGCCGAGCTGGGTCTACGAATCCGTGCGCGCCCACCGGATACCGTGCCTGCGCGTCGGCCGGCACATCCGCTTCACCCGCGCGATGCTCGAACAGTGGCTCGCCGAGCAAGTCGACGGCTGATGCCCCGCACGACATCGGACACCGACATAGGGGTCGCCGGCGATGAGTAGGCGCTCCTACGGCAGCGGTCGTCTCTTCGAGCGAGCCGACACCGCCGGGCACGTGAGCTGGTACGGCTCGTGGTGGTCCGGCGCCACGCGCGTCAAGCGCAAGATCGCCGCCAAGCGCACCCCAGGCACCGCGGACGGACTCACGCGCGCCCAGGCCGAGAAGGAGCTGCGCAAGCGGATCGAGCGCGATGTCATCGTGTCCACAGCCGCCCGGCGCACATTGGAGGAGGCCGGCGGCGCCTACGTCGATCACCTGGAGCACGTGATGGAGCGCAAGCGCTCCACAATCCAGGATTACCGCGGACATCTGCGCCGTCATCTCGTACCTTTCTTCGGCGAGCGGCCCATCGACAAGATCGAGCCAGCCCAGGTCGCGCAGTACCTCAAGCGGAAGCGCAACGACGGCCTCTCCTCAAAGACCGTCCAGAACCACCTGAACTTCCTGCACGGCGTGTTCGCCTTCGCGATCAAGCGCGGCTGGGCGCAGAGCAACCCGGTCGCCTACGTCGACCGCCCGAAGAAGAACCGCTCTCCCCACCAACGCGTCCGCTTCCTTCAGCCAGCCGAACTCGACAAGCTGATCGACGCGGTGCCGGAGGACACCCTCGGCGGCGTCGAGCGGGCGCTGTACCTGGCCGCCGCGCTCACCGGCCTACGCCAGGGCGAGCTGCTCGCGCTCAAGTGGCTGGACATCGACTGGCACGTCGGGCGCGTCCGCGTCGCCGACAACTTCACGCGCGGGCAGATGGACACCCCCAAGTCCCACGAAGGCCGCTCGGTCCCGATGGCCGCACGGCTCGCCCACGAGCTCGAAGGCCTGCGCCGACGCTCTCGCTTCCCCGCAGACAGGGATCTTGTCTTCTGCCACCCCGACACCGGGCATGTCCTCGACCCCTCCAAGATGCGTAAGCGCTTCAAGGACGCCCTCGCCCAGGCGGGCGTGCACGAGATCACCTTCCACGAGCTCCGCCACACCTTCGGCACGCAGATGGCCGCCGCCGGCGCGCCGCTGCGCGCGATCCAGGAGTGGATGGGCCACGCCGACGCCAAGACCACCGAGATCTACCGCCACTACGCGCCCGACCCTTCCAACGGAGCGGCGTTCGTCGAACGGGCGTTTGGCGGCGGAGGTCACGCTCCGTCGGACACGGACTGACCTCCTCTAGAAGGGCATTGTTCCAGGCGCTCCGACGGCCTCGCCCGCAAACCGGATACGTTTCGAGCGTGGCAAAAGGGGACGGCAACGGGCAGCCCAACGGCCATGCGCTGTTCGAGGCAGCGAACAAGATGCGCGGGTCGCTCGAGTCGGCCGAGTACAAGCACCTCGTCCTCGGCCTGATCTTCCTTAAGTACATCTCTGACGCCTTCGAACAGCGCCGCCGAGCGCTTGAGGCCGAACTGTCCGACACGAAGAGCAAGGAGTACGTCGCAGACCCCCTCGCGCGCGCTGAAGAACTTGACGATCGCGACGCGTACGCGGAAAAGCAGGTCTTCTGGGTGCCCGAGCAGGCCCGCTGGCCGGCGATCCTCGCATCGGCCTCCAGTCCTGACATCGCCAAGCGCATCGACGACGCGCTCAGCGCGATCGAAGACGAGAACCGCGAGCTACGCCGGATGCTGCCGCGCGTCTACTCGCGTGCGCCCCTTTCAGCCGAGCTGCTCGGCTCGCTCGTTGACACGATCGCAAAGATCGGCTTCGGCAAGGACCCGGGCGAAGCGCGCGACATCCTCGGGCGCACCTACGAGTACTTCATCAAGGAGTTCGCACGCGCCGAGGGGCACCGGGGCGGCGAGTACTTCACGCCCGCGCCGGTCGCCCGGCTGCTCGTCGAGATGCTCGAGCCGTATGAGGGCCGGATCTTTGATCCCGCGTGCGGGTCGTGCGGGCTCTTCGTGCAGTCGGCAAACTTTGTCGAGGCACACGGAGGGCGTCCCGAGAAGATCTCGGTGTACGGCCAGGAGCGAAATCAGGCGACGTGGCGGATCGGCCGCATGAACCTCGCGATCCACGGCCTCTCAGGCGACGTGCAGTACACGGAGAGCGGCTCGCTGCTGGACGACGCCTTTCCACGCCTGAAGGCTGACTTCGTGATGGCCAATCCGCCCTTCAACCAGAAGGAGTGGTCGACCCCCGCAGTTCTCGACGACGTCCGGTGGGCGCACGGCGTGCCGCCCACCGGTAACGCCAACTACGCCTGGATACAGCACTTCCTGCACCACCTCGCGCCCAGAGGCCGTGCCGGTTTCGTGATGGCCAACGGCTCGCTCACGACGATGAGCAGCGGCGAGGGCAAGATCCGCGAGAACTTGATCAGAGCCGATGTGGTCGATTGCATCGTGGCGCTCCCAGCGCAGCTCTTTTACACGACGGGCATCCCAGTGTGCCTGTGGTTCTTCGATCGCGACAAGGCATGCTCCAGCGAGCGCGACCGCCGCGAGGAGACGCTGTTTATCGACGCCCGCCAGATGGGCAGCAAGATCAGCCGCACACAGATCGAGCTGACTGACGAGGAGGTCGCACGGATCACATCGACCTACCACGCTTGGCGCGGAACGATCGACGCTGACTACAACGACGAGCCAGGCTTCTGTAAGGGCAGCGATCTAAAGGAGATCGAGGCCGCGGGCTTCGCGCTGTCGCCGGGCCGCTACGTTGGTGCGCCCGAGTCAGAGGAGGACGAGGTTGCGTTCGAGGAGCGGATGGCCACGCTCGTTGACAAGCTCGCCGAGGAGATGGCGGAGAACGAGCGGCTCACTGGGGCGGTCAAGCATGCTCTGGCGAGGATCGGGTATGAGGTCTGAACCGAGCTGGCGGTCCGCGACCCTGGGTGACATCGTGGATCTCAGGTCAGGGAAAGCGCTGCCGGATGACCTACGCGACGCTGACGGTCACTATCCGGTTATGGGGGCAAACGGCGAGTACGGTCGTTCCGTGCGCCCTCTGGAAGAGGTGCCCATCATCACGATTGGTCGCGTCGGTGCTTCTTACGGCGCGGTCCATCGGACACATGGCCCGGCCTGGGTTGCGGACAACGCGCTCATCGCGCGACCGAGCGGCGATAGCGACTTCCTTTTCGCGTACTACTTGCTACAAACGTGCGACTTTAGATCCGTCGTCTCCGGCAGCTCTCAGCCCCTCCTCACTCAGCGCGCGATTGCCTCCATCCCAGTCGCCATACCACCGCCCCGGCAGCAGATTCACATCGCGGCTGTGCTCGGTGCGCTCGACGACAAGATCGACAGTAGCCGTCGACTTGCTTTGCTGCTGAACGAGACCGCTGCTGCAGTCTTCCGTGCCCGGTTCGTCGACTTCGTCGGGCGTGAGCGGTTCGAGGAGACCGAGGTCGGTCCGATTCCACTCGGATGGAGAACCGGATCCCTGACTACCCTTGCACGCTTCGTCAACGGAAAGGCTTTCACCAAGGAAGCAAACGCTAAGGGCCGTCCGATCCTCCGCATCAAGGAGCTCAATTCGGGAATCCGGGACGATACGCTCCGCACGGACATGGCCACAGCCGACGAGCATGTCGCACGACATCACGACATCTTGTTTGCATGGTCGGGCTCGCTCTCGGTCTATAGATGGTCTGGTCCCGAGTCGCTGATCAACCAGCATATCTTCAAGGTTATTCCAGAGGGTTACCCGCCGTGGTTTGTCTATCAGTGGGTACGACATCATATGCCTGAGTTTCAGGCGATCGCGCGAGACAAGGCGACAACGATGGGACACATTCAGCGGCGGAACCTATCCGAAGCCGTCGTTGCCCTGCCTGACTCTGAAATCCTGACAAGCGTCGGCGATCTTCTCGATCCGATTGATCAAAAGGAGGGAGTGTTGGCCTCTGAAATCTCGTCGCTCACCGCGATTCGTGACGCCCTCCTCCCGAAGCTCATTGCGGGAGAGATCCGAGTCCCAGTGACGTACGACCTCGAGGAGGTGGTCGGCTCGCACGTCGAGCGCCTTGCGGGAGCTAAGCCGTGACCTCAAGTGCCAGTGAGGACGCACTTGTCGAGCAGCCAGCGCTCGAGTGGCTGACTGACGCTGGGTGGACGCATGTCCACGGCCGTGATCTCCCGGCCGAAGCTCTCGGGGCTGAGCGCAAGCTCTGGTCAGATGTGGTGTTGGTCGACCGGCTGTACCAGGCCGTCACGAGGATCAACCCAGACCTCCCGGGTGACGCCGTGCAGCGAGCCTGCGAGCTCGCGATGACAGGCACCTCCCCGTCACTGATCGAGGATCACCGTGGCTTTCACGAGCTGCTTACCGCGGGCGTACCGATCCCCTACGTGGACGATGCGGGGGTCGAGCAGACCGAGCGCGCCAAACTCATCGACTTCGAGAACCACGACCGCAATGAGCTGCTCGCCGTCAATCAGTTCACGATCGTCGAGGGAGGGCATAACCGCAGGCCGGACATCCTGCTGTTCGTCAACGGCCTACCGCTTGGTCAGATCGAGTTGAAGGCACCCGGACTCGCAGAGTCTGCGCAGGGCGCGATCAATCAGATCCACCACTACACCGACACGATCCCCAGCCTCTACCGCTACCTAGGGATCGTCGGCGTGTCGGACCTGATGTCGGCGCGGGTGGGAACATGGAGCACGGCTGCAGAGCACTTCGCTGAATGGAAGGAGATGGGTGCGGCCGACCGTCAGCCCCATGGTCGCTCGCCGCTGCAGACGATGATCGAGGGTGTCTTTTCCCCCGCACACCTTCTGGAGCTGATCCGTGACTTCATCCTGTTCGAGAGCGACGGCGCGAGGACGTGGGAGGTGATGGCCAAGTACCACCAGGTCGACGCCGTTCACGCCGCTGTGGAGTCTGTCGCGGTCGCGATGGGTGACGACCGCCGCGGCGGGATCGTGTGGCACACGCAGGGCGCCGGCAAGAGCTACACGATGGTGTTCTTCGCCAACAAGCTGCGGCACGACCCACGCTTCGCCAACCCCACGATCGTCGCGGTGACCGATCGCACCGACCTCGACGACCAGCTCCAGAAAACCTTCAGCGCCACCCACCTTGAGCCCTTCTGCCACCAGGCGCAAGAGATCTCTGGCGGCAAGGAAAGCCTGCACGAGCTGCTGAAGGTGCCCGCCGGTGGCATCGTGTTCACGACGATCCAGAAGTTCGCGCCGGCCAACGACGAGGCGATGCCGGTGCTCTCAGAGCGGCAGAACGTGGTCGTGATGGCAGACGAGGCGCACCGCTCGCAGTATGCGGCCTATGCGCAGAACATCACGCGCGCGCTTCCCAACGCGACCAGGATCGGCTTCACCGGCACCCCTGTGGAGGGCGCCGACCGCTCGACGCGCCTGGTGTTCGGTGACTACGTCTCGGTCTACCGAATGCGCCAGGCCCAGGAAGACCAGGCAACCGTCCCGATCTACTACGAGTCGCGCCAGATACCGCTGTCCGTCGAGGATCAGGAGCAGCTCGCGCAGGTAGGGGAAATCCTCGAAGCCGAGGAGCAGGAGGCCGCGGGCAAGCTCATCACCAGCTGGGCCAAGCTCGAGAAGGTCGTCGGATCGCCAGAGCGGATCGAGACGTTGGCGAACGACATCCACCTCCATTTCACGACACGCTGCGAAGCGCTGCCCGGCAAGGCACTCGTCGTCGCCTATTCGAGGCGAATTGCCGCCGAGCTCGCCGCGAGTCTGCGCGAGCGCTTCGGTGAGGAGACCGTCGACTGCGTGATCTCCGCCAGCGCGACCGACGAGAAGCCGATCTCGCTGTTCCGCCGCTCAAAGCCACAGCTCCTTCAGCTCGCGAAGAACTTCCGTGACCCCGACCATCCGCTTCGGATCGTCGTCGTCAAGGACATGTGGCTGACAGGCTTCGACGCCCCGGTGCTGCACACGCTCTACATCGACAAGCCGATGCGCGACCACGGCCTACTGCAGGCGATCGCACGCGTAAACAGGGTCTTCCGCGAAAAGAGCGGCGGTCTCGTCGTCGACTACATCGGCATCGGCGAGGATCTGCGGGCCTCGCTGCGCGCCTATGACGAAACCGAGCTGGAAGATCCCGCCATCCCGATCGCGCAAGCGATCGCCGGGCTGTGGGAGAAGTACGAGGTGCTCTGCGCGATGCTCTATCCCGCCGGGTATCGCAAGGGTGAGCTCAATGTCGCAGCGGACCCATCGCGCTTGATTCTGGACTGCTGGGACTACGTGCTGGCCGACGAGCAGCGCATCCGTGAGTTCCTCGACGAGCAGGCAGCACTCGCGAAGTGGTACACGCTGATCGGCACCCAACAGGCCGTGATCGACCTGCGCGAGGAGATCTCCTTCTTCAAGAAGTTGGCGGGCGAGGTGCGCAAGGTCGCCACGCCGGTGCCCCAGGCAAGCGCCGAGGCCGAGCAGGCCGTGCGACAGTTCATGTCCGAGGGACTCGCCGCCGGCGAGGTCATCGAGACGCTCGCTCTCGCCGATCAAGACCGTCCTGACATCTCCGTCCTCTCCGAGGAGTTCCTCGACTCGATCGCGGCCAAGACCGAGCATCCAAACATTCAGATACGGCTGCTCGAGAAGCTGCTGAAGAACGAAGTCAAAAGCCGAAGCCGCACTAACCAGGCACAGGCCAAGCTTTTCGCAGAGCAACTGGACGCCGTCCTGCACCGCTACGAGCTGCGCCAGATCTCAAGCGCCGAAGTTGTTCAGCGCCTCGTTGAGATCGCCAGGAGCCTGCGCGAAGCCGGTCGCCGTCACGAGCAGCTCGGTCTCACCGCGGAGGAGGCCGCCTTCTACGACGCGCTTGCCGGCGGCACCGATGCGCCGAACGTCGACCCGCAGCTCGCCAAAATCGCACGAGACCTCGTCAAGAGCATCAGGGAAGACCTGACGGTCGACTGGGCCGACCGGGCATCGACTGAGGCCGCAATTCGCCGCAAGATCAGGCGGCTCCTCCGCGAGCACGAGTACAAGCCACCGGCTGTGCCGCCCGGGGGCGGGAGCGTCCAGGACATCAACCACTTCGCCCAGCTCGTCCTCGAGCAGGCCAAGACCCTCTATCGGTACTGGCCGGACGTCGAGGGCCGGCTGTTCGAGTAAGGCCCACTCCCGCTCGACGGTGCAACGGGTGTCATGCCGGCTCGAACGCTTGCTCATCGCCTGTCTCGAACAATGGGGCCGTCGCCGCCTTGACGTCAGGGGCGACATCGTCCGTCTCGTCATCCTCTGAGAGGTGAGTGGAAGCCGGAGAGATCCCGCAGGCGCGACGGATCTCTGCGATCAGAGCCGCCTCGCGGTCCCGCACAAACCGCTCATACAGCTGGCTGGCTTGGTCGTTGGGAAGGTCCTCGACCGCCTCGCCGAGGCGCGCGGCGACGCCGTCGTCGATGAAGTGGGCTTGCAGGAGGTCCGGTCGTGGGCCGGACGGGAAGATGTCGGTGTCGTTGAGATATGCGGCGGGAGCTTTGTCCTTGATCTTGCCGTTGGTCTCGTTGGAGATGAGGGTGCGGTTGGCGATTGTGTTCACGTCGACTCGCTTCTCAATGCCGTGTCGCTTGAGGTATGCCTGCGGGAAGATGTGGTGGTCCTGGAGCTCTTGAAGTCGGATGTCCTCGCCGCGGCGCCAGTCGCGAGCGTTGCGCAGGGCGAGGAGGCAGAAGATGCCGCTGTATACGGCGCTGGCGTAGCTTGCGCTGTCGCGCACACGGAAGCCGGGAGCTCCGATCCAATTCTGAGCTTCTCGAAAGACTTCGGGCTCCTGTCCGTTGTCGAACCAGTGGCGCGTCATCTCTTGGTAGTCCTTGCGCGACTTGCTCTCAACGGCGCTCGAATAGCGCTCCATGAAGACGTTGCACCAGTACCAGCGGCGGAGCTCATCGCGCTCGTTCTCGCCTAGTTTGCGTTCCTCGATCTCGGCGCGGAGCGCAGCCAGGATCGGGACGAGCCCGTATCCGGGGAGCCACTTCTCAGCGAAAACGCCGAAGCCGTCGGGGCCGACGTGTTCGATGAGCTGCAACGCGCGCTCCATCGCTGCGGCGGCTCGCCGCCAGTCGTCCTCAAAGCCTTCGGGCTTGAGGTCTATGAGGATGCGCGGCTTCGGGTCGAGTCCACGCAGCAGGGCAAGGGTGCGTAGGACGAGCACGCCGAATTTGTGTTCGTCCGCCTTGCCCTTTGACCATGCCTTTAGGCGGGGGTGGGCTTGGACGGCCTCGTTCCAGAGATCGTGCAGCCGGATGCCTGAGCGGTAGAGGCGAGCGGTCAGGAGGTCGTAGACCGAGAGGTCGACCCCGGTCGAGTTGAGCTTCTCGAAGATTGCGCAGACTCGGCCGATCGACTCGCTGTCGGAGTCGTCGACTCGTGGCAGCTCGACGAGCGGGACCTCGAAGGTTTGGAATGCGCTCACAGCGGCGGTCCAGCCGTTTCTCCACTCCGAGCGATAGCGGTCCTCGTCCTCAGGTTTCGTTTTCCGCTGCCAGTCTTCGAAGCCGTCGCGCCACTTGTAGAAGGCGTCTTGCGTGAGGAGCACGGTGCAGGGAAGAATCCGCTGCTCGTATTGGCTGTCGGCCTGGTCGAGACCGCGGAGCTCGCGTTTGGCTCGATCAAAGACGACTTCGTCGCTGTCTGGTTCCGACAGGAGGACGTCTAGGTCCACGAAAAACCACCGGCGCTGACTTGAGTCCTTGAGCGACAGATCAGGCGCGGTTAGGGCGTACATGAGCGACGACAGTCGCTGCTGGCCGTCGAGGACAAGCAGCTCGGGTCGGCCGTCTTTGTACGGCGGGTTGGCGCCGCGCAGGAACTCGGGCGCAAAGGGCGGGTTGTTCGGATCGCATCGGAGCAGGAGCAGCGAGCCGATGAAGTATCCGCGGATGATCGAGCGGACCAGGTCGGCGACCTCCTCGCGCGTCCAAACGAAGTCGCGCTGAAAGTTGGGAAGGCAGATCTTGCCTTCGTGAGCGTGCTCGATCAGTCCAACGACTTTGCGCTTGTCAGGGATGATCTCCATGGCGGCAAGATCATACGGGCGCAGCAGACCAGTCGGAGCGCAGAGTCCAGCCGGGCAAGCGATCCGCCGCAAAGTATATCTATATTGATCGGCTTTGCAGCAAGAGATCTTGCGCCATACTGCAAGCTATATCTATAGTGATCTATAATGCAGCTATGGCACAGGCGGCGACACTTACGCGCATCGCGGATATCGCAGAGGATCAGTGGGGCCTCATTACACGCCGGCAGGCGAGCGACGCCGGCGTCTCGGAGGCGACGCTAAACCGCCTCGCAGCGGACAGCTCAGTCCTAAAGAGGCTCGCCCACGGCGTCTATCGCCTTGCTGGCGCGCCCGAGCCCGAGCACCAGGACCTCAGGGCGGCCTGGCTCCAGCTCGCGCCTGCGGTCCGAGCCTGGGAGCGGGGTCCTCGCGACGGGGTCGTCTCCCACCGCTCAGCGGCAGACATGTACGGACTAGGGCATCTCGGCGAAGACCGCCACGAGTTCACGCTCCCCCGAAGACACCAGTCGAGACGCCCGGACGTTCGACTGCATCAGAGGCCGCTAATGGACGACGAGTGGATTGTCCTTCGTGGGCTGCCGGTCACGTCTCCCGCGCGGATCGCGTCGGACCTCCTCTATGACCGGGAGGACCCGACCGCCGTCGCGCACATCATTGGCGACGCTCTGCGTGGCGTCTATGCCTATCCCGGCGCAGTCGCCGACGCACTAGGCCCCCACGCATCACGCTTCGGGCTTCGTCGGGGAGATGGGCTGGCCCTTCTCCGTTGGCTGCTCGACCTGCTCGATGATCTCGATACTGAGCACTGGATAGCTCTGGCACGGGCCACCATGAAGCGCGGCTCCGATATCGAGCAGGCGTCGGCGCTGGTCGGCGGCGTCGCCTCGCGATGAGCCAATACGCCACGCCCGCGGCGTTCCGCCGAGCATTGACGGACAAGCTGACGGCGCTGGCGCGCGAGAGCCGATGGGAACTACCGCAGCTACAGCGCCAGTTTGCTTATGACCGTCTGCTCGAGCGCCTCTATCTGATGGACGACGGGTGGATCGTGAAGGGCGCCGTTGCGCTGCTAGCACGGGACCTCGGCGTACGGGCATCCGTTGACATCGATGTCTACCGAGCCAAGCGCGTGGACGCCGCCGAGGCAGATCTTCGTGAGGCGGCAGCACGCGACATCGGTGATTGGTTTCGCTTCGAGATCGGGCCACGCGGCACGATCGGAGAGGGGATCACCGGAGTGCGCCTCCACGTCACGGCATTCGTCCCCTCTCTGCCAATGTCGTGTGAGACGCTCATGATCAAGGAATTACTGACCCTTGAGGGCGAGAACGGAGCACGACACGATGTTGGAGATGGAGCACGATGGAGCCGACGACCCCGGAGTGGAGGGAGCCGTAGGCGACCGGAACGGAAGGGCCGTCGGGCGCGCCGCGCCCGGGGGGGTCTCCGACCCCGAGCTGGTCGAGCAGGCTCGGCGGCGGCGGTTCACGGCTGAGTACAAGCTGGCGGTCCTGCGGGAGGCCGACGGGTGTATGCAGCCGGGTCAGCTCGGGGCGCTGTTGCGCCGCGAGGGCTTGTATTCCTCGCATCTGGCGACGTGGCGTAAGCAGCGCGACGCCGGGTCGATCAAGGCGCTCTCTCGGCCGCGGGGGCGCAAGCCCGGTGATCCGCGTGATGCGCAGATCGCGGCGCTGGAGCGGCGTGCGCAGCGCGCGGAGGCCGAGCTTGCGAAGGCGCGCAAGGTGATCGAGGTGCAGGGAAACGTCTCTGCGCTCTTGGGGGAGTTGCTCGAGCCCAGGGGCGCGATCGAGCACGGGAGCACCGAGCGATGATCGAGCAGACCGTTCAGGAACTCACCCCGATCGTCGGGACCCGCCCAGCGTGCCGCGCATTGGGTGCGGCACCGGCGACGATCTACCGTCGGCGGCGTCCATCTGAGCCCAAGCGGGCGCGGGCGCGGGCCGTCCCCGCCAGGGCGCTATCAGAGGCCGAGCGCCAGGCCGTCCTCGCCGAGCTTCACTGCGAGCGGTTCGTCGACTGCTCGCCTGCGCAAGTCTGGGCGACGCTGCTGGACGAGGGCCGCTACCTCGCCTCCGAGCGCACGATGTACCGGCTGCTCGCCGCTCAAAATGGCGGGGTGAGGGAGCGACGCGACCAGCGCACGCACCCTGGCTACGCCAAGCCGGAGCTGCTCGCCGAGCACCCGAACGAACTCTGGTCTTGGGACATCACGAAGTTGAAGGGCCCCGTGAAGTGGACGTACTTCTACCTCTACGTGATCCTCGACGTGTTCAGCCGCTACGCCGTCGGCTGGACCGTCCAGCACCGCGAGGGCGCACAGCTCGCCAAGGCGCTGATCAGCCAAGCCTGCGAGCAGCAGAAGATCCCGCACGGGCAGCTGACCGTGCACGCCGACCGCGGCAGCTCGATGACCAGCAAGCCGGTCGCGTTCCTCCTCGCCGACCTCGGCGTGATCCGCTCGCACAACCGGCCCTACACCTCGACGGACAACCCCTACTCCGAGGCGCACTTCAAGACGCTGAAGTACCGGCCCCAGTTCCCCCGGCGCTTCGAGAACATCGAGGGCGCCCGCGCCTTCTGCCGCACGTTCATCAACTGGTACAACCACCAGCACCGCCACTCCGGGATCGGCCTGATGACCCCCGCCGCCGTCCACCACGGCCACGCCCAAGAACTCCACGACCAGCGCCAGCGCGTCCTCACCGCCGCCTACGCCGCGACGCCCGAGCGGTTCGTCCGCCGGCCACCACAGCCACCAGCACTACCGACCGCCGCCTGGATCAACAAGCCAACGACAGAGGAGGCCGCTCACTAAATTCGACGACCAAGTGACTCATTCGACTTGACAGGCTCCGGTCGGGGAGACGGTGTGGGCACAGTTCCGCGTGGATCTTGTTGGCTCCGACCTCAACATGCTCGGCGAACCAGACCAGGTTGCGGCGCTCGCAGAGGTCGACATGCCCGACATCTCGCAGCGCGGGTATCGCGCCTATCCGCTAGTCGATCACGTCGCTGACAAGGTCGCTGCGACCGTGCAGCGCTACGGAACGGCGCAACGACCGTCGACGCGATTTCGCGACTTGGTAGATCTTGTTGCCATAGCTCAGGGGGCGTCCATTGACGCGCAGGAGCAGATCCGGGCGCTTACGTCGGAGGGAGAGCGGCGCGGCATTGTCCTGCCAGAGACGTTCGACGTTCCGGACCGTGCGCTTTGGGAGTCGGGCTACCCCGCCGAGGCGAACCGTTCGCTGCTTGCCGCCGCGCACACTCTCGATGAGGCGCTCGCAGTCGTGCGTCCGTTTGTTGACCCCGTGCTCGTCGGGATGGCGCGGGGCACGTGGGACCACGAGCGCGGCGCATGGGTCGAGCACTAGTCGTGGTTCGCGCCCGGAGGCGGGTCAGGGTTCCATTCAAGGTTCCGTTTTGAGCAAATCCGACCCCATCGAACCCGAGCTAACCCCAGCAAACTTGGGCCATCTGGCCCCACCCGACCCCCCTTCGGCGAACTCATAACCCGAAGGTCGCGGGTTCGAATCCCGCCCCCGCTACTTAAGAAAGCCCTGCAAATCGCGGGGTTTTCTTGTATCTGGGGAGATGGCCGGTTTGACCGTTGTTCCAATTTTTGTTCCAATCTGAGCGCGAGTCGCGCGCTGGGCTCCTCGCGGCCGCCGGATTAGCGCTGTTTCGAGTAGTCCTAGAGCCAAATTGCTTCTGGCGCTCGGGTCGAAAACCCGAAGGTTGCCAAGCGACTTCAGGTCTGCATGTTCCGTTGCGCTAATCCGCGATGACTTGCGGCGGCTACTCCTGGCCGCTGAGGGTGCATCAGAAGGTCGTGCTGCCTCCGGTGGCGTCCGTACGGCCTATACCGCCTCCGCCCGGATGGCTTGTTGCATGACTCGACGGCCGCTATCGCTTCCGATAGGATACGAACATATGTTCGTACAGTCCAGGGTTGCCCACTCGCCGTACACTCTGCGCGTGACCGTCTTCGCACATTGTCTTGCTGGCTTGGAGTAGGTGCGTTGGCAGGTGAGGCGACTGACCGTCTCGCCAGCGCGCTCATACCGCCGCCGGCCGAGGAACTCCGTAACCTCGTCCTCGAGCACCTGCTGCAGGATCAGCCGCGCTCCTAGCCGCCCGACCGTCTCAATCGGGTCTTGCTCCTCGCCGACACCGGCCAGCACCTCGTCCAGCTCTTGGCGAAACCTCTCGCTCGGGGCTACCTTCTCCATGCGGGCGTACCTCCATCGCTTGGTCTTGTCAGGACAAAGCGGAGGCTACGCCCGCAACATCAAATCCCCCGGCTCATGAGACGCGACCTCAAGGGTCTGTCCGGTTCTGTAGAGCGCGTGGCGGCGATCGTGGGCTTACAGCTTGTGCTCTTCGACTGCGACGGCGTGCTGGTCGATAGCGAGGTCATCTCCAACCGGGTACTCGCAGCGATGCTCACCGAACAAGGACTGCCGACGACGCTGCCACAGGCGCGGCGCGAATACCAGGGCCTGCTACTGGCGGACGTGCAGGCGCGCTCCGAGGCGAAGCTGGGGCGATCCCTCCCGCCGGACTGGCTCACGCGATACGAGGACACGCGCGCCGATGCCTTCCGCCGGGAACTTGCGCCCGTTGCGGGGGCAGCAGAGACAGTGGAACGCCTGCGCACCGAAGGGCTCGGGGTGTGTGTTGCCTCGCAAGGCAAGCTGGCGAAGACGCGGCTCTCGCTCGCGCTGACTGGCCTGGATCACCTGTTTCCCGAGAGTGCGCAGTTCTCGGCGTACAGCGTCGCCAACGGCAAGCCGGCGCCCGACCTGTTCCTCCACGCAGCAGCGGCGATGGGAGTCGAGCCGGCTGCCTGCGCTGTGGTCGAGGACACCCCCTCTGGCGTCACAGCCGCGGTCGCGGCCAGGATGCGCGCCATCGGCTACACGGCCGACAGCGACGAACAAGCACTGAGCAATGCCGGCGCCGAGCTACTGCGCTCGCTCGCGGAGCTTCCCCGCATGCTCCTGAACGCGACGCCATTATGATCCAGGCCAGCCGCGGAACACTTGCGTTACGGCAAGGCGCCATTAGGAATGGATCGTTCTCCCGCTACTCAGGAGGCTCTCCAAATGGAGGGTTTTCTGTTTTTAGGGGTTGATCTCCTGGCAGACTTCCTCCCGAGATTTCCTCTCGAGAATCGACTTGGGGAACGCTTAGGGATGCTGCAGCGAGCCGCGATGCCGCCCAGCTCACAGCGCTCTCGGCCAATGCCAGTGCTGCAGTGCGGTCGAGTGCGGTCGGCTCGCCGTAGCGCAGGTCCACCGCCCAGGGTGTGAGCCACTCGGGGTTCATGAGGTCCGCTGGCAACTCGATCTCGGACTCTCTGACTAGATCGACGAGAAGTTCAAGATCATGGCTATATGGCAATTCTACGCCCGCAAGCACAAGCACGACCTTCAGGGCTTTCTCGACCGATTGCTGCGCATGGAACCCGATGGCATGGTCTTCGACCTCGGTGTCGTGGACGAGCTTGCGGCAGACAACGAGGTCTCCCGCTGCGATGCGCTTGAGCATCTCGGCGTACTCGACCTGCTCAGGATTCGGCGAGGACACGTCCCTCACGGAGTGCTCGATGAACCATTGTGCCCGGCACCTTCGCTCGCCGACCGGCAAGCGCTGCATCGAGGACGATCACGTCCACCGGGGCGCCGAAGCCTCGCAGGACACGACGAAGCCTGACCTCCTCCGCGAGGCGATTCTCGACCGCGTCCTCGATGACCAGAAAGTCGAAGTCGCTGCGCTCGTTGGCGTCATCACGGGCGCGCGAGCCGAACAGGATCACCTTGGCAGGCGCCGGTGCTGCGTCGATCAGGGCACGACCGGCGCGCTCGATCATCTCCGTAGCGGCAACCGCGTTCATGGCCGCCGCTCCTTGACGGCGGTTGCACCCAACTCGTAGCGTGCCGGTATACGCATCGCGCGCTCGATTGTATCCGGCTCAGGACGTCCCTCTCAGGGCGCTACAGCAGCGCCTTCTACGCCGCCCTGAGCGACGGAGCCCCAAGGGGATCACCGCCGAAGCGGGAGAGCCTTACCTGGGGCATACACCAGCAAAGCCTAACGCGCACCCAGCTCATCAACCCCGACGCGCCAGCACATGGATCAACAGCGTCTCACGAATCCCGCGCCATCCTCGATGACCGTCCATAGGGCTGCCCGTCGAGGAGGCCGACGTCAAGGCCCTGCCGTATTGTGCCCGTTCCCTTCCTTTGTTCCAATCGTCGTTCCAATATGAGCGGATCTGAGCCGCAGCGAGAGCACCGAAACCCAGCAAAACCGGGCCTTCAAGACCCGGCCAGCCCGGTCCGGCCAAACTCATAACCCGAAGGTCGCAGGTTCGAATCCTGCCCCCGCTATACGAAAAAGCCCCGCTCAGGCGGGGTTTTTTTGTGGGCTGAGGTTGGCAGCGATGTGACGAAGGCGTCCGGGTCAAGCCCAGGGGTGAAGGTCTTGCAGGCGTGGCAGGTACCCGAGGGATGCGTGCAGGCGTCCCGATAGCTGCCACGGGGGGCTCTTTGGACGAGGACCAGGTTTGAGGCACGACGGGGCGAGCGCTCCCTCGTCGCCAAGCGCAAGCGAGCATGTGCCGATCCTCGGGCGTCGCGCTCGGGAGTCGTCCTTTGCGCAACTCTGGATCTCGCCGACTGGCGCGCCTGCTCTCGCCCAGGAGCGGGAGTCAGTCAAACGGTGGCTCGAACGGCCCTGCTTGATCGCGACGGCGAGATCAAGTTGACGATCCCCAGCCGCGTGCCAGCAGCAGCCGACCTCGCGCCAGCACTCGCCGCCCAGCCTAACCCTTGGGCGGCGCCCGCTACTGATATGTCGTGGTGTTTGTCAAGTGGGCAGGGTTGATCGCGCACTATATGCTCACATTCTGTGAATGCGAACGAAGGCACCGGGCGCCGCGACCTGTCGCCGTGCCTCCGGCACAGGTGGCGGCCGGGGCGATGGATGGGGTGGGTCGGCGCCGCGCTCCTCCTCGCCTGCGCGGCGCTGTGTGGCGGCGTGCCGGCCGCCACGGCGTCGAGCTCCGACGCGCAGGCCACGCACGCCTACCTGATCGCCCAGTACAGGCTCGCCAGGGCGCTGTTGCACGGGACCGCGGCGGCGCGCGGCGCGGAGAGCGCCGCTGCGGCGCGGATCGCTCGAGAATGCCCCGGGGTGGTGTCAGGGATGCCACAGTCCCCGAAGCCCTTCCCGGCGCCCCCACCCCGTGTCAGGGGCGAAAACGCCCGCCGCTCCCAGCAGCAGCAAACGATCGAAGGGGAGCTCGATACGGTGGTCGACCGGCCTGGCGACAGCGTGTATCGCTCGGCCGAGGAAGCGTACGCCGCCGAAGTACGCGGGCTGTCGTGGGGTGACCCGGCGATCGCCGCGGCGCTCCAGGCAGCGACGACGGCCAGGCTCCAAGCCCTCTCGGCCCCCGCTCCGCCGTTCTGCGCCGACGCGAGGGCGTGGGCCCAGAGCGGCTATCGCGCCCTGTCGACGGCGAGCCGGGAATTCGAGAGGCTTCGCAAGCAGCGCACAGGAGCTCCGAACGGGGAGGCGTCTGTGGGCACGCTGCTGATGCCTTACGAGAACGCGTCGGATCGAGCGCTGATCCGCAAGATCGGCGCGGTCGAAAACAAACTCCTCGCCGGTGCCTTTGCTGCCGTGGGGACGGTTCTCGGCTTGGAGCGAATCGTTGGGTTCCCCAAAGTCGGGACCGAAAAACCCAAGCAGACCACAGTGGGCTACGGGCGTACCGCCGCCGGTACCCGCTTCCAGGTGAGCACCGGGTCCGGCCTGCTGGGCGCTCCGGGCTCTTGTCATCGGTCGGCGGCGGTGTTCTACACCCGGCCGGGCGCTCCAGAAGTGCTGATTGAGGGCGGCCCCAACAACCCCATCTGCCTCTCCTCGCCAGGCTACCGGCACCCCGCGCTGTTCTGCGAAGCGGGCATCGAGACGATCCAGACCGCGGTGCCGCCCTCGGTGCGCTCGGCCAGGCTAGTGCTCGCCGACGGACGGATGATCCAATCGCGCGTGGTCCGCGTACCGCGACGAGATGGCGGCCCTGCGGGCATCTACCCCCAGGAGCTCCTTGGCAGCACGATCCACGCCGTGTCTCTCGTCGAGCTGAATGCCGGCGGGGGTGTCGTGCTCACCGTGAAACTGCCGCGATACCGCTGTGTCAAACCACGCAAGGAACCGGAAGAGCTCCCGACGAGCACGGAGCTCGCCAGCGGGCGCACCCCTGAAGGGGAAGCCTTCACGATTAGCGCTTTCGGCAGTCTCAACGGCGAGCCTTTCCTCAGCGTAGACACCGGTGTCGACCCGCAACTCAACGAACCAGCGATCGGACTCGGCGCGAGCAAAGCGTTCCCGTGGTCGCTGTCGATCGGCTGCGCCCCACACCCCTACGCAATCCTCTACGGAATTCTCTTGCCACCGGGAAAGTCAGTGGTGGCGCAAACCCCGCAAGGTGCTGTCGCGCTGAACGTGGTCCCCTTGGAACCGCGCGTGCACGCAAAGGGACCGCTCGCCTACGGCGTGTTCAGCGCACTGCCCTCTGAACTGACGGTGCTCGGGGCCTACGGCTCGACCGTCTACACCGAAAACCTGCAGGCAAAGGCGACCGAAGCGACACAGTTCTGCGAAGGCTACGCCGAACCGTGACAGGCACGGCCGCGCTCGCGTGGATCTCGCTAAATCGCCGGCGACGTAGCTGACGCGCTGTGCCGGGCAGTCCCGCCTACCACGGCCGGATCGCGAAGCGCAAACCGCTCGCATCCCGCCTAAGAGGGAGTAAGCGAGCGCGTTGATCGATGACCAGCGCGCTACCCCTCTGGACGACGCGCAGGAGTCTCGTCGGCGGCGCTGTCGGCCTCAGCTTTGTCGCGGGCGAAGCGCGTGCTGGCGTTCGCCGAGGTCCGCCTTAGTTATTTCCGGGCAGGCCGAGGATTAGGTGCATTCCTCGTTCGGGGTTGCTGAGAAGTGAAGGGTACCTTTCGAAGAGGGTTCGGAGGGCTTCGATGGCAACGTCGATAGCACGGTCCTTCCTATCGCCGAGTTGATCTTTTAGCTCGGCCTCACCTCCGTGGGTCACCTTGCTGCGGAGTTCGTACACCTTGCCCAACTCCGAGCGTAAAGGGGGGCGCGCGGAGGACTCTGGCTCGAGCAAGATCGCGAGCGCCGTTGTGATACGGAACGTCATCTCTGATCTGCTGCCCGTCCCAAACAGGTTCTCCCATGCGATTACCGCGTCGATCAGTGCGTCCTCGGCGCTGAAACGACGCTCGGAGATGGCGGAGAGCGTGCGCCGCATGGCGACCGCGACCGATGGGTGATACGAGCGGGCGACTCGGCCGGACCAGGTGACCAGCGCGTCTGCTTGCTCCTCGGTCAATGGCTCCGGTACTGGCGGCTCAGCCCAGGATGGATAGGGTGTATTACTCGCCCTGCCTGAATACCCGGTGCCAAGTATGAGTGGCCCGGGAATCGTCCGCCATAGCCACTGCAGCGGCGCGGCGCGGCCGAGCGCAAGCAGCACGGTGAGGGCTAGTAGGTCTGCGTGGGTCGTACGAACGCACCGGGGAGGTGGGTTTGGGATTGAATGCGCCAGCCGGTCCCCGTATCGGTATGTATGAAGGCGCCCGGTATGAAGTCGCCAGGACGCTCGGCAAGGTTCTGGTCGCCATCCCCAAGAAGGGGCGCGAGCGCCGGATCGAGACTGATGGCGTCTATGGCCCGGGCATACACTGGGCTCGCGTTCCTATCAGGGTATAGCTGCCTTACAGCGGCGGGATGAGGCAAAGACTGTTGTCCGACCTGGATCTCGGACGCATATACAGTCGGGAACATGATCACTGCAACCTCGGAGAGCGCTGCGACAACGGGGTCGTCGGCCATGCACGCGAGCATACCCGCGCTCAGCGGTCTGCATATCCGGCAAGCCGGGCCTGCCGGGCCATCGCAAGCAACCGCGTCGCCGGCCGAGCCCGACGCTTGCGCTCTGGGACGATCAGCGAGAGCGGTGACCGCGCAAGGTTTCGCTGTCGCAGCGTCCTGGTGGGCCGGCGGTTTGCACTGGCTGTGGCGGCAGGTAGAAGCTCGGCGGGGACCGAACTCAGCGAGCAACGAGCTCGCCTGGATGCGGCGTGGCCGGCAGCGGTGGGAAGTCGACATCGAAGCCGACCTGCAGAGCCTCAGCGACGGCCGCAAGCTGGCCGACCGTGGGATTGCCGCGGCCGGCCTCCAGCGCCGCTATGACCGGCTGGGAGACCTCCATGCGCTCGGCCAGCGCTAGCTGTGTCAGCCCCACGGCTTCGCGAGCGGCGCGGATGCGCTGGCCGATGATCTGGGCGTGGATGGCTGAGCGACGGGTGCGGGGCATGGCCTCAGCGCGAATGCCGCGCGTGCCTGTCGGTGAGAGCCGGAGCGCATCTCGCGCGTCGCACGGAGAACTGCTCCTCTACGGGCTCGATGATCTCCTCGGCGGTTACGCTCACGGCGCCGTTGCGGTAGGCACTCGGTAGGTTGCGAGCCCACTCCTCGCCGTCGGTGTCGAAGTCGATCATACAGCCGTAGCGCTCGCTGTAGACGGGCATGCCGACCTGTACGTACCATGCGCTGCCCTCGGTGACGTCGAACTCCTGCCCGCTTATCTGCACGACGGCGGCGAGGTGATCGACGAGCTTCCCGCTGGAGCTGATCTCGTTCCTGAAGATGCTGAGACGGATCATTCTTGCACCCCTTTCCAAGAGCAAATATAGCTCAAGGGGCTATGGAGATATCTTGCGCCCTCGCAGCAGTCGCCGTAGCCGATCCATGAAACCGTCGAGCTCGGTTTCGCTGATGCTGGGCATCCCGTCCTCGCAGCACGGTGGCCGATGATGCTCAGCTGGTGGGTTATCGACTCCGAACAGGTCGTGTAGAACATCCCAGATGTCGCGCACGCGGCGGCGTGTGTCGCGCTTGCCGACGTACAGGACAACGATGCGCGCGGTATGGACCTTCGTCTTTGGCTGGACAGAAAACGCCAGCCGATACCCTCGCGATAGGTGTATGCCGCAAACGACGGGAGCCAGCGGGCCAGATAGACGCCGTGCGTCAAGCTCAGTCGAGCAGGGATCTCGCGCCAACTCTCTCAGCGCGTCTCCAAGCCCCAGCCGCTTTCCCCGCAGATCGTCGATGACGCGCTCGACTGCGGGCGCAACGTAAATCTCCAGCCCCGGCGCGGACACCTATGCGCTTGTCAGTCGTCCGGACCGAAGCTGTCTAGATCGACCTTGACGAGATCGCCGCGCTGCATCGCACGTAGCCCCTCCCCGTAGAGGTCGTCAAACTCGCGCTGCCACTGTGGGTCCTCCTGCTCCAAGCGACTCAGGGCCTCGACGAGCAGTCCACGATGGCGACCCTGCCGACGCAACTGCTTGACCTCGCCAGCCAACGCCAGGAGAGCGTGCGCGGGAATGCGAGCGCGCTTGTAGCGCGGTACCTGCACAACCGGGATCAACCCACGGTCGATCCACTTCTCGAGTGTCGTGGAACTCACATCCAAGAGGTGCGCGGCCTCCGTCTTGGAGTAGCTCGAACGATCCGCCAAGCCCGCTTGGAGCTCCGTGGTGGCATCCTCAACAGCTGCGCTCAACGCGTCGCGGTCATCTGGATCGGCGCCACGCAACGTGATGAACGCGCGCGCCATCGACTCAGTGGGGCTTAGGACACGGCTCATACCGATAGGATAGCATCAAAGTAGTGTTTTGGAGCGTTGGTTTGCCAACTTCGTGCCTGCTGTGGAGTGCGGCTGCGTGATGACGGCCAAGCTCGTCAAGACGGAAACGCGGGGCATCTATCGGCGGCACGCGAAGGACTGCGATCGAGTTGGTCGTTGTGGGTGCCCCTATGTGGTCGTCTATCGCGGGAAGACGCGCACGTTTCTCCGTCTTGTGGAAGCCCGCGAGGGTAAGGCGGCCATGGAGCGTGAGGCGATGCTGACGAGGGGGCATGCTGCCGGGCTGCACCGAGACGAGCCTCGCGATGGCTGCCCTGACTGCAAGCGCGAGCTTGCTGCGCGTGGGCGGGTCGCCCCGTTCTTGCATGCGTATTTGTTGGAGTGGGTCGAGCGCTATCAGGGCACCGGTCGACGGGGCTACCGGGAGGAAACGCGCGATGAAGATCGCCGCCTGCTGAAGCGCTACGCGCTGAAGTTCTTCGCTGTCGATCTGCGCGTCGGTCACGTGGGACCGCGCCTGGTCTCCGAGTTCATCGGCTGGTTGGTCAAGCAGCCGAGTCAGCGGGGCGGCACGCTCTCGGACAAGTCCGTGAAGAACGCGCTGCAGCCTGTGTCCTCATGCCTGGCGACGGCTCGGCGCGAGGGTCTGATTGAGCACAACCCCTGTGACGATGCTGTCCTGCCTCACCGGCCGAGGATCGAGGAGGACGAGGAGGACACGCGACCGTTCCCTCGCCAGGAGCTCGAGGGCGTAGACGGCGATATCGAGATCGTAGAGAGCATGGAGCTCGTCGTCTCGCTCATCAATCCAAAGCACCGGCTGATGTTCGAACTGCTCGCGGCGACAGGTGTGCGCCGTTCGGAGCTGATCGCATTCAAGGTCCATGATCTGAGCTTGAACGGCGAGGAACCGTACGTGAAGATCCGTCGCCGCATACGCCGTCGGCGTGGAGCGGGGCTTGTCGTGGGTGCGTTGAAGTCTCGCTACGCCAAGCGTGACCTGCCGGTTCCGATCGCGGTGGCCGACCGGCTCAGGGTCCACGTTGCTGGGCGCTCCCGGAACGACTGGGTGTTCGCCTCTGCGACCGGGGCGCCGCTTGATCCCGGCAACCTCGCTGGGAACGGCCGGTTTGATCTGGCCCCACTGCACCGCCGCGCCGGGGCCAGTGCAAACCGCCGCGCCCATTAGGTCAGTGAGCTGGCTGATGCGGGCCTTCGCGGTCGCGCGGTCCTCGTCGCTGACTTCTGGGTCTTCCTCGACGCTGTGCTCGGACGAGATGCGCGTCAGCAGCGCTCGTAGTAGTGCGTCGTGGTGCTGGCGCACGTCAACCTCGATGGCCGTGGGCGCCTCGATGGGGTCGATCCAGCCCACAACATCGAGCAGCGCCCGCGCGCTCTCCGCGCGTGCTAAACAGCCGGCGACCTCGGCGCTGGCGTCCGCGCGGTTGCGCGGTTCGATCAGGCCGCCGGCCTCTTCGACTTGGCCGTGGAGGTCGAAGTAGAGCCCGTCGCGCAGCAGCGGGACAAGCTCCTCGGGGATGACAATGGTCATGGCCTGCTCCGTTCCGGTCGGCCGAAGAAGCCGCCCCGGCATAGCCATGACCGGACCCGCAGCCACGAGAGCTACGGTGTCGAGCGTGGCATCCGAAGCAGCATCTTCGGTTGTCCACAGGCCGGGCGGGCGCTTCCGACGCTCGTCCGGCCACACGTTGTTTGGGGCGGGAGACCAGAGCAGAGCCCGCGCCGACCCGCAAGAGACAACTGGCTGCACGAGGACAACGACGCCGATCCGCGTCGGCCAAATACGAATGCGCCGAGTGCGAGACTGCACGGGATGAATCAGGTCGATCGCGTTCGCGCCGCAGCGGAAGACCTCACGCGCGCCGGTGGCCGGGACGCCCAAGTCGAGATCGTGGAGTACGACTCTGCGTGGCCGGCCCGCTTTGCGGCTGAGCGTGAGCGGATCGGGCCGTTGCTCGGAGGTGCCGAGGTACATCACTTCGGCTCGACCGCTGTGCCTGGACTTGCCGCCAAGCCGGTGATCGACATGATCGCTCTCGTGGGAAACCTCGATACGCACATCGCGACGCTGACCACAGGTGGCGGGTATCAGTTCCCGCAGGCGTTCAACGCGACGCTTGTCCACCGGCGCTTCCTCTGCTACCCAAGTGCGTCGGTGCGGACCTACCATCTGCATCTCGTTGATGAGTCGGAGGAGCTTGAGCGGCGCCTGCGCTTTCGTGACCGCCTGCGCTCGGACGCCGCGCTCGCAAGGGAGTACGTGACGCTCAAGCGAGCGCTCGCGGTGCGCCATCGTGATGACCGCGAGACGTACACGCAGGCCAAGGCCGAGTTCATCCGGGCCAGCCTTTCGGACGCTGGGCCGGATAGGTCGAGGTATGGCGGCGTCACGTCCACCTGAAGGTTGGCTCGTTCCGTCGCCGCCGCAGGCGCTTGAGGGTGCTGACCGCTTGGCTGGCGCCGATGCGACGGTGCTGGACTTCTGGCGCTGGGCGTTCTCCGATCTTCGGGACAACACGCAGCGCGGCGTGCTTGCGGAGTTTCTTGTGGCGCTCGCGCTCGGGCGCACTGAGACGCGGCGGAAGGCGTGGGACAACTACGACGTGACGACCGGCTCGGGGCTGCGCGTCGAGGTCAAGGCGAGCGGCTACCTGCAATCGTGGGCGCAGGCCCAGCACTCGCGGCTGAGCTTTGGGCGCGTCATCGCACGCACCTGGGATGCGAACACCAACGAGTTCGGCGCCGAGCCCGAAGTCCGTGCCGATGTCTTCGTGTTCTCGGTCCAGACCTGCAAGGACCCACAGCACTACGACGCGCTCGACATCTCACAGTGGGAGTTCTACGTCGTGGTGGCTGAGCGAGTCCGCGAGTGCGCCTACAAGAGCTTGAGCATCGCTTAGTGCTGCCCGCCGGAATTATGGTCGTGGTTAGGCGGCGAGTGCGAGCGGCGGGTCGCGGGAGGGCTGCTGGTCGAGGCGGTCGAGTAGCTCGGCGAGGTCTCGTCGGGTGAAGTTCCACTGGAATGGTTGGGCGATCTCGTTGTAGTGGCGCTCGAAGTCGTTGAGCGCCTGGGCGAGTTCAGCGGTGCTCTGGAAGTCGTTGGGTTCGAGCAGCTTGCGCTGGATGATCGAGTGGTAGATCTCGACTTGGTTCAGCCAGCTGGCGTGGACGGGTAGGTGCACCAGGGTAAGCGTTGGCCAGCGTCCCTCCAGGCGTTTGACGGAAGCTTTGCCGCGGTGGTCGGAGCCGTTGTCGACGATCCAGAACACACGGGGTGCGGAGGCGTAGGGCTCTTTGGTCATGACCTGGTGCACGAGCGGAGCCTGTCAAGTCGAATGAGTCACTTGGTCGTCGAATTTAGTGAGCGGCCTCCTCTGTCGTTGGCTTGTTGATCCAGGCGGCGGTCGGTAGTGCTGGTGGCTGTGGTGGCCGGCGGACGAACCGCTCGGGCGTCGCGGCGTAGGCGGCGGTGAGGACGCGCTGGCGCTGGTCGTGGAGTTCTTGGGCGTGGCCGTGGTGGACGGCGGCGGGGGTCATCAGGCCGATCCCGGAGTGGCGGTGCTGGTGGTTGTACCAGTTGATGAACGTGCGGCAGAAGGCGCGGGCGCCCTCGATGTTCTCGAAGCGCCGGGGGAACTGGGGCCGGTACTTCAGCGTCTTGAAGTGCGCCTCGGAGTAGGGGTTGTCCGTCGAGGTGTAGGGCCGGTTGTGCGAGCGGATCACGCCGAGGTCGGCGAGGAGGAACGCGACCGGCTTGCTGGTCATCGAGCTGCCGCGGTCGGCGTGCACGGTCAGCTGCCCGTGCGGGATCTTCTGCTGCTCGCAGGCTTGGCTGATCAGCGCCTTGGCGAGCTGTGCGCCCTCGCGGTGCTGGACGGTCCAGCCGACGGCGTAGCGGCTGAACACGTCGAGGATCACGTAGAGGTAGAAGTACGTCCACTTCACGGGGCCCTTCAACTTCGTGATGTCCCAAGACCAGAGTTCGTTCGGGTGCTCGGCGAGCAGCTCCGGCTTGGCGTAGCCAGGGTGCGTGCGCTGGTCGCGTCGCTCCCTCACCCCGCCATTTTGAGCGGCGAGCAGCCGGTACATCGTGCGCTCGGAGGCGAGGTAGCGGCCCTCGTCCAGCAGCGTCGCCCAGACTTGCGCAGGCGAGCAGTCGACGAACCGCTCGCAGTGAAGCTCGGCGAGGACGGCCTGGCGCTCGGCCTCTGATAGCGCCCTGGCGGGGACGGCCCGCGCCCGCGCCCGCTTGGGCTCAGATGGACGCCGCCGACGGTAGATCGTCGCCGGTGCCGCACCCAATGCGCGGCACGCTGGGCGGGTCCCGACGATCGGGGTGAGTTCCTGAACGGTCTGCTCGATCATCGCTCGGTGCTCCCGTGCTCGATCGCGCCCCTGGGCTCGAGCAACTCCCCCAAGAGCGCAGAGACGTTTCCCTGCACCTCGATCACCTTGCGCGCCTTCGCAAGCTCGGCCTCCGCGCGCTGCGCACGCCGCTCCAGCGCCGCGATCTGCGCATCACGCGGATCACCGGGCTTGCGCCCCCGCGGCCGAGAGAGCGCCTTGATCGACCCGGCGTCGCGCTGCTTACGCCACGTCGCCAGATGCGAGGAATACAAGCCCTCGCGGCGCAACAGCGCCCCGAGCTGACCCGGCTGCATACACCCGTCGGCCTCCCGCAGGACCGCCAGCTTGTACTCAGCCGTGAACCGCCGCCGCCGAGCCTGCTCGACCAGCTCGGGGTCGGAGACCCCCCCGGGCGCGGCGCGCCCGACGGCCCTTCCGTTCCGGTCGCCTACGGCTCCCTCCACTCCGGGGTCGTCGGCTCCATCGTGCTCCATCTCCAACATCGTGTCGTGCTCCGTTCTCGCCCTCAAGGGTCAGTAATTCCTTGATCATGAGCGTCTCACACGACATTGGCAGAGAGGGGAGCCGGTCAAACGGCACGATCCCGCCCTTGCGCTCACTGCTGGGAACACCGCCGCGCCGGGGCCAGTGCAAACCGCCGCGCCCAACTGCGTCCGATCACCCCGCCGTGGCGCACGTCCCAAGCGTCGAAGTAGCAGAGGGCACCCATCCGCTCGTACTCGTGCTCGACGAGCTGCCCACGACCCGCAGCCGGCGGAGCGCTCTCATGGACGCGCTTGCGTGCCTGTATGGATGGCTTGGCGTCGGCGCTGATCACCATCTCGCCGGGCTGCAGCAGTTTGCCTTCCCAGCGGCCCTCGTAGAGATCGAGTACCCGTCCTGCCTTCTGAAGGAAGTCGGGGTCCCTTGGGAAGATCCACGAACGGTGCTGCCAGGGTTTGATCGCGTCCTCGGCCAGCCACCGTCCGATCGTCGACGCGGACGCGTCGCTCACACCACGCTCGATAACGAAGCGGTGGATCTCCGATCTACTGAAACGCGAGAGCGGAACGCCCTGCTGGCGTGGCAGCTCGCACGCGATTGCCTTGACCTGCGCGACCTCTTCCGGGGGGAAAACGACGCGGGCGCCCCGCGCGTGGCCTGTCCTTCAAACCGTCCAAGCGCTCCTCAGCGAAACGTTTTCGCCAACGCCCAACGACATCAGGATTCATATCCAGACGCCTACCGATCTGCACATTCGGCTCACCAGCAGCGGCGTAGAGCACAAGCTTGGCGCGCTGGACCTCCTGAAACGAGCGCGTGTAACACGCAGCGACATGCTCAAGCTCACGACACTCCTTGGCGCTCAACACGATCCTCGGAGTCGGTCTCGCCATTACTACAGAGATTCGCCACAGACAACACAACTCCTCCCCACAATCCGACCGAACTTACGGCGGACAGCACTTAGGTGCGCAGACACGCGGACCCGGTGCCGTTCGGCGAACTGGCGGCCACCATTGAGCGCGTCGGACGTGGCGGCTCCAACACTTCTGCGTGACAACGGCGGGTGTGTCCGGCGGCCGGCGGTTCTGTGGAATGATCCGCGCCGTCGTGAGCATGGAGCGTCGCATACCGGGCTGGCTGATTGATGAGCTGAGTTGCGCTGGCCGGGAGAACCTGGACGCCGATCATGTTGCCCGGTATGACGCCAAGGAGGACGCGAGCGCGGCCAGCGAGGTTGCTCTGCTCGATCGCCTTGGTCTGACGGGGGAGTCTGTCGTGGTGGAGTTCGGCGCTGGGACCGGGCAGTTCACCGTCAAGGTCGCGCGGAGGTGCGGCCGGGTCGTGGCGGTGGACGTATCCAGGCCGATGCTCGCCGCGCTGGAGTCGAAGGTCGCCGAGCTGGGACTTGCCAACGTCGAGATCGTCTGCGCGGGTTTCCTGACCTACGAGCACGCGCGGGAGCCAGCGGACTTCATCTACTCGCGGTATGCGCTGCATCATCTGCCCGACTTCTGGAAGGCGCTCGCGCTGGCGAGGATGCACGACATGCTTCGCATCGGCGGCGTGCTGCGGCTCTGGGATGTCGTCTACGACTTCGACCCAGCCGAGGCGGAGAGGCGAGTCGAGGCGTGGTGCGCGACGGGCGGAGAAACGGTGGACGGCGCGTGGAGCCGGGCCGAGCTTGAGGATCACGTGCGGGATGAGCACTCGACCTTCACATGGCTGCTTGAGCCGATGTTCGAGCGCTGCGGCTTTCAGATCGCCGAGCGCGAGTGCTCTGAAGACGGCATCTTCGCAAGCTATGTCCTGCGCGCTGCCTGAGACGGTCGATCGGCGTGTGCTGTTCTTCGGCGACTCGCATGTGGCCGGCGTCGGCGACCCAGAGGGCAAGGGCTGGGCAGCGAGGGACCGCCCCCGCTACAGGTTGCGCACGCGGCGGCCTATCTGGCGGTCCTGCGGGTAGCCTGCGGACTCCCAGAACGCCGAGGCGGTCTCGTCCTCGTACCCGACCAGGGCCGTAATGCGGTAGGCGCCCTGCCGCCGCAGGTAATCCTCGCCGGCGCGCACGAGCGCCAAGCCGACGTCGCAGCGGCGGTGCTCGCGGAGCACTGCGAGCCGATACATGTTCCCTCGCCATCCGTCCCACGCAGCGATCAGGGCACCTACGAGCGCGCCGCCCGCGTCGGCGACGAGCAGGCTTCCTGGTATGTCGGCGAGTAGTCGGTGGACATCCTCTGGCCGGTCGGGGGTGGTCGCGTGCGTGCTGCGCTCCTCCTGCCACAGGTTGAGGATCGCCGGCGCCTCGGCGGGCCGGGCTGCGCGTACTGTGTATTCCTGCTCGCTCAAGCGGACACCGTAGCCGATAGCTCTGGCCCGCGGCGCGCGTCTTGGGTCTGGCGTGAAGTTTCGCGTCAAGCTCCTGATCCGCCCCAGTGTGCAGACGATCCGGTGCCATATTCGTGAGCGTCGTGGACCCTCTGCTTGCCTCCCAGGTCTGGATGCGCGAAGTTGCCGCCGGTTATGGCGTGCATCCCCTGCCATCTCGTGAATCGCTGGCGGCTGGGTCGAGCGGCTGCGAGGGGCGTAGAGGAAGCGGAGCGTGTGCTTCGTGCAGCGGTCAGTGCTCGGTGTGCCGCACGAACCGTGCTTGGTCGGGCTGTCATGTCCGACACGACAGCGACGGATACCAGCGGCATCTAATGAAGCGTCGCGCTCCATTAGGCTGCACCACCAATGGCGCTGCGAGGGAAGGACCTGCAACAAGAGCTCGTGCTCCCCGGCACGCCAGAGGACTTGGTGCAGGTTGTTGAGCAGGCGCTTCGAGCGGGCGGGTTCACCAAGATCGAAGCCGATGCTGAGGCTGCGATGTGCAAGGGCGACTATCACAAGGGCACAATCTGGGGCGAGTTGCGGATTGAACTAGACGACGATACGCCCGGTCACACGCGCCTCCACCTGCGAGCCTCGGCGGCAAAGGACAACATCTGGACGGCACTCAAAGGCGACCCCAACGAGCGCATCATCGACCGCTTCACGCGCTGCCTACCGCCGCCGTCGCCGAACACGCTGGCTGCGCAAGCGCAGCCGGCATCCGTCGCATCCGAGCTTGAACGTCTCGCTGGCCTGCGTGACCAAGGCGCCCTGTCGGCGGACGAGTTCGAGGCAGCGAAGGCGAAGGTGCTGGGTTCGTAGCGCTCGTCCCGAGTCGCCCATCGACCGATCTTGTTCACTCGTGAGCACGCTCCATCGCAAGCACGCCCTGATCCTGCTCGGGGTCGCCACCGTCGCGTTCACGGTCATCCTCGAAGTGATCGACCCCTCGCACGTCTCGCACGGGCCAACGATCCTCGCCTTCGAGTTCGCTGGCAGTCGTGCTCGTGCGACGCAGATCATCGCTGAATGGGGACCGAAAGGCCGCAGCGCCGCGCATCTCTCGCTGCTGCTCGACTATGGCTACATGCTCTCCTACGGTCTGTTCTTTGCCCTCGCGGGCTTCGCCGTCCGCGATATGGCGCGAGCGCGTGACTGGAAGCGCCTCGCGGCCGTTGGCGTCGTCGTCCCGTTCTTCGCACTCGCGGCGGCGAGCTTCGACGCGAGCGAAAACGTCGCCCTGCTGCTGACGCTTGCCGGCAACGGCGGCAGCTTTGCCCCGCCGTTCGCTGCCGTCTGCTCGGCGATCAAGTTCACGTTCATCACCATCGCCATCCTCTACGCGCTGTGCGGCCTCGCGCTTTGGCTGCGAGCGCGCCTCCTACAGCCGAGCCGAGCCGCATAGGCCGCGATCGACCATCGTGCAGCCGCCGCGCCGAAACATTGAGCTGAAGGCGACCGACCCAGACCCGTCCGCGTCGCTTGAGGTATGCCGGGCGCTCGGCGCCGAGGACCGCGGCACGATCGCGCAGCGCGATACCTACTTCGAGGTCGCACGCGGCGGGCTCAAGCTCCGCGAGGAGCAGCCCGGTCGTCCGCACTTGATCCAGTTCGAGCGCGCCAGCGAACCGCAGCAGCGCGAGAGCCGCTACCGCATCATCGAGGTCAGCGACGGCACGGCGCTGTGTGCGGCGCTCGCCGCCGCGATCGGCATACGCGGGGTCGTCGCCAAGCGTCGCCATCTGCTGCTCTGGCAGAGCGTGCGCATCCATCTCGATGAGGTCGAGCAGCTTGGGACGTTCATTGAGCTTGAGGCCGTCGCGCCGCCTGACTCCGACCTCGCCCACGAGCATCGGCTCGTCGCCGAGCTACGCGACGCGCTCGGGATCACCGACGAACGCCTCGTCGCTCTCGGCTACGCCGCGCAGCTGCTCTGAGCGAGCGGCGATCCCGACGCAAGCTGAACGCAGCGGGTCGGCACCCGAAGGTCGCCCAGGCTCATGCCGCCCGTGCTCCTGTCGTTGAGAGCGGTGCCAGGGCTGCGGTAGGCTTCTTTTATGGCTGCTTCTCGCCAGCAGATGAACGTCGATCTTGACGCGGAGGTCGCGTCGATCTTGCGCTCGCACGCCGCCGAGGCGCACGTCAGCGAGGGCGAGATCGTTGATCGTGCTATCCGCGCGTATGACCTGCGCTCGCTGGTTGCCCGAATCCGCTCGCGCAGCGATCTGGACGAAGATGCTGCGATGGCGCTGGTGCGCGAGGAGCTGCACGCCGCTCGCGCTGAACGCGATGCTGCTTGATGCCGCGCGTCGTCGCGGACGCGAACGTGCTTGTCTCCGCGGCCCTGGCCCGCTCTCCGCAGGCGCCTTCGGTGCTGACCCTCGACGCAGCGCTTGATGGTCGCGTCGAGTTGGTCACCTCGCCGCTGCTGCTGAGGGAGGTCACGGTGGTGCTTGCGCGACCGCGCTTGCAGAAGTATGTCTCGTCTGATGAGGCGGCGCGGTTCGTGGCGGACCTGGCGGCACAGTCGGTCCTGCTTGTCGATCCTCCTGGTCCTCACCCGGCCGTGTGCCGTGATCCCCGTGACGACTATCTCGTCGCGCTTGCTGAGGCCAGTGGAGCCGAGGCGATCATCAGCGGGGACCTGGACCTGCTTGCCATTGATCCCGCTCAGATCGCCGTCGAGGTCGTCACACCGCGGCAGTTCGCTGACCGGCTGGGCTAAGCTCGAACGGAGCCTCCCAAGCGGCCATCGTCCGTGCCCTTGCTACTATCCAGGCCAGCCGGGCGCGACTCGTTCTATCGGGGCAGCAAGGTCGCCGGTAAGAGCGGATCGTTCCCCCGCTACTCAAGAAAGCCCTCCAAATAAGGGTTTTCTTTCACCAAGGATCGCAACTCGACGACTGAAGTGCTCCGTGGTCAAGGCCCTGGGTCAAGGTGTTGCGGGCTTCGTCGAGTGCCAGCCGGAGGGATGGGTCCCAGCGATCTGGGGGTATGAGCGGAAAGCGCGCGGACCGTGTCAGCGCGGGAGGGCTTGGCGCGCCTCTCGCGCCGCTGCGACGGATTTGGTATCCGGGTCTTCATGGGCAGGTTCGATGAACGCGTCGAGCGGCTCGGTCTGCCATGGTCGCTGGGGTTCTGGCGGGGTGTTCAGCCAGCGTGTGGCGTCGTCTCGTCCGAGGTCTATGAGCGCGTCGATGAAGTCCCTGTCGAACAGGAGGTAGCTGAGCAGGTCGCCGTGTGCTGGGCTGTCACTGCCCAGGAGACGGTTCAGGAGCGGAAAGTCCGGTGAGCGCAGGCCTTTCAGGCCGCCATAGCGGGCGCGGAAGACCTCCGAGGCGATCTCGCCGATGATGCCCCGGCGGCTCGGCGCGATGAAGATGTAGGGCACGCGGCGGTAGGGCGGCTTGCCGCGCGCCTGTCGGTAACGAGTGCCGGCGGGCGCGTCCTTGCCGTCGGCGAAGAACGCGTTGACGTTCCCGAGCATCCGCATGTCCTCGCCCAGAGGGTCCACCAGCGTCCCCTGCAGCGCGTGCAGCGCGCCGTCCGCGAAGTCGGGGGGCTCACAGTCGTGACTCCCTGGCCGCGGTGCCTCCTCGGTGATCGCTTCGGTCCCGATCACCACGAGCCGCTCAGCGCCGAGATCCAGGGCGGGCTTGATCGGGGTGTTCAGCCGCGTTCCACCGTCCACGTACCAGCCGCGAGCCGCCGTCGGCGTCTGCACCCGTACCGGCGGGAACAGGACCGGGATCGCAGCCGATGCGCGGATGTGTTCCTCGGCGAGCTCGGTGGGCACGTACTCGACGACGTGCGATTTGTGCAATGCAAGCTGGGTGTCGGCCTCGACGAATACGACCGTCCCGCCGGTACGCGCCGCGGTCGCGACCACCGCAACCCCCTGCACGACCCCGCCGGTCACGTTGCGGTGAAGGTCATCCCAGCTCATCCAGCGCTCGAGGCTGCGCGCCAGCGGCGTCGGATCGAGCAGGCTCGGCACACGGGCCCCGGGGACCGACAGCAGCCCCCCCACATAGCGCAGCACCGTCAGCGGTAGCTGGTGGCGCAAGATTGGACGGATCACGCCCTCCTTCGTGACCTGCCGCCAGCGTTCGAGCAACCCGGCGGCCTGCTCATCGGCGCTCAGGTGCTGGCTTGCGCCCATGTACGCGGCGTTGATGGCGCCGACACTGGTACCGAGAAACAGCGTCGGTCGCTCCCCTCGCGCCTGCAGCGCCGGGGCGAGGATCGAGATCACCCCAGCCTCATAGGCCCCACGGGCACCGCCGCCCGAAAGCACACACCCGATCCGCTCAGATGCTTGCAATCCGAGTCCTCATCCTAGATCCGCAGGGCGGGAGGGTTGGGATCGAGCACGTGAACGGTCGCGGCCAGACGATGAAGGACGATGTCCTTTTCTCCCCGCGAAGGTGGAGCGCCGATTACGCATCGCGGACGATGCGCAGGATCACCGCACGTGAGGCGTGGAGTGTCGCATCGAGCGGGCTGGAGGACCATGCGCCGACCTTAGCGCCAAGCGCAGTGGAAGGAGCAATCACGTGCCGGTTGCGAAGCCGCTTAATTGCGGTTGGTGACATAAGGCGCGTCTCGGCTGGGAAAGCAAGTCCCCAGCCCGAGTGGCTCTCTCGGTTCCGAACGTGGCCATGTCCGCGAGCTCGGACGCGCTCAGCGTAGGCGAAGCGATTGATCAGATGCTTGGACATTCTGTTGAGTGGTGGTGCGGGCCAGGCGCTGGTGTACGAACTGGACCACGGCGGCGCCCTCGCCGACCGCGGTCGCGCAGCGCTTGATCGAGCCAGCGCGCACATCGCCGGCCGCGTAGACGCCCGCTACGCTCGTCTCGAGCAGGCCATCGGCGCCGACCTCCGCGCCGGTCAGGATGAAACCGTCGCCATCGCGCACGAGCACTTCACCGAGCCACTCGGTGCACGGCGTGGCGCCAAGGAACAGGAACAGGAAGGAGAACGGTAACTGCTCGCCGTCGGCGAGCGTGACCGAGTGCAAGCGTCCGTGCTCTCCTTGCAGTCCGGCGATTTCGGAACGATCGCGCACGGCTACCCCGTAGCGGTCGAGCTCGTCGATCAGATACTGCGACATCGTCTCCCGCAGATCTCCGCGGCGGTGCAGAAGCGTGACAAGCGCGCCCCCACGCGCCAGCCAGACGGCAGCCTGAGCCGCCGAGTTACCCCCGCCGAGCACTCCCACACGCTGGGCGGTGCAGAGCTGACCCTCCGGCGGACCGGCGGCATAGAACACGCTCACCCCCTCGTACTCCTCGAGCCCCGCCACGGGCAGACGCCGGTATTCGGCGCCCGTGGTGAGCAGCACCGCGCGTGCAGCGATCTCGTTGCCGTCCTCGAGCTTCACGAGGTGACGCTCTGTTCCGGGCTGGAGTTTCCGGGCGCGGTAGGGCGAGGCCAGGCGGGCGCCGAACTTGCGCGCCTGGGTGGCGGCGCGGCTGAGCAGTTCGTTGCCGCTGATCCCGGCGGGGAAGCCCAGATAGTTCTCGATCCTGCGCGAGGTACCTGCCTGACCACCGATACTCCTGCTCTCCACGATCAGCGTGTCCAATCCCTCTGAAGCGCCGTACACGGCTGCGCCGAGTCCCGCGGGGCCGCCGCCGATGATCAGGAGATCGACCTCCTCACGCAGCGCGAGCGCCATGCCGATGCCGAGCGCCCGCGAGAGCTCTCCATTACTCGGGTTTAGAAGCTCAACGCCGCCAGGCAGACGCACCAGCGGCATCTCCGACACAGAGGGCTTCACCGCCGAACCAGCACCGTCGGTCGCCTCGGTGGCGGGATCGATCCAGGTGTGGGGAAGCCGCTGGGCTCGCGCGAACTCGAGCAGCCGGCGCGTGTCGGGCGACTCGCGCGGGCCGACGATCTCCGGTCCGATGCCCTGGCGGCGCTGAAGTAGCTCGCGGCGCTCCACCAAGGCACCGAGGACCAGATCCGAGAGCGATGGGTCATCGAACAGCAACGCTCGCAGGTCCTCACGCGGAAGGGCGATGTAGCGCAGCGGCTGGGTGACGACCGCGGTGACGAACACCGACTGTCCGCTGAGCAGGTTGACCTCCCCGAGAAAGCCCGAGGCGCCGTGACGCACGATCTCATGCCCCGCGCCATCCAAGACCGCCACCTCGCCCTCGAGGATCGCGATGAACGGGTAGGTCGCGTCACCGATCTCATACAGCTTCTCGCCCACCTCGGCCGTGAGCTCCTCGCCGCGCTCGGCAAGCAGCGCAAGCTGAGTACTCGAAAGCACCCGAGCCGGAACCGCCACAGAATCATCAGCGTGAGACGCCATCTGAGGGACAAGCGTAGCCAGATCGACCGGGCGGGTGGATCACCTCGCCTCGCCGTTGACGTCGTACAGCCGCGCTCTGGCTTACCCGAGCAGTCCAGGGTCAGGCGGATTTGGGTCGGCGGCGTGCACGGTCACGTTGATGTGATGGACGACCACGTCGCTTGGACGTGCCAGCAGCGGCTGGACCTGGTCGCGATAGCGACGGTAATGTCTCGTGTCGTAGTGCTCGCGCATTGCCGTCTCGGTGATCCACGAGCCGAGCAGCACGAACTCGCCGGGCTCCTCGACGGCGAGCACGCGGAAGCCGGTGCATTGAGGCTCGGCGCAGCTCGCGTCGGCGAGTTCGCGTAGCAGCGCACGTAGCTCGGGCTCGAGCGCGGTCCGTCCGTGCACCTCTGCCACCAGTAGGATGCTGTGAGCCTCACGGGGCATCGGTCTCGACCTCCATGCCGTCTTCAAGACGGCTCGTGGCGTGCCTCGTCATCCACACTCTCTGCGAGTCCGGCATACCGACCAACAGTAGCTACATCTGGTCAGGCGAATCCGTGTCGGTCTCGCTGCTGCACTCATGGTCGGCGTCACCGTCCGTGCGCTCCTCGTCCTCCTCGCTGAGCGCCTGATTGTGCAGGATCGCGTGGGCGGACTGCGAATCTCCATGCGAATCGTGCTCGACCAGCAGCTCTCGGCCTGCTCGAAGCCCTCGGCCTCGCCGCTGTCAGCCTCATCGGCCGGCGCCTCCTCGGGCATATGATCAGAGAGCTTGCCGGTGTGGGGACACCTGAACTCGCCGCGCCGCTAGACAATCTCCCCGCCGCCGGCCCCGACCTGTCCAACATCACCGTTCGCAACCCGGAGCGTGTCTCGGCAGGAAGGTGCTTGAGCGTCTGCTTGCGCCTGGCGGCCGCCTGCGCCTTCTTGACGTTGCTACGCGCGGCAGCCCGCTGGCTTTCGCTGGCCAACGGCACGCTGCGCCAGCCCTAACAAAAGGGGCATATACCCACAGGTCACTCCGGCAGATGAGATGCCGCCTGGATCGGCCCTCGTTTGTCGCTCAAAGCTCAGGGGTAGGAACCAGGCAGCGATCGTTAGGAGGCTCATCATGGTTGCGCTCATAGTCCTGCTTCTCCTGTTGGTTGTCTTCGGCGGTTTCGGGTTCGCCGCCCACTTCCTGTGGTTTGTGTTGCTCGTCGCGGTCGCACTGTGGCTGCTCGGCTTCCTCCTCGGAGGAGTCGATGCTGGCCTGGGCCGACGGCGCTGGTATCGCTGGTAGCTGCCGCTCGACATCGCGGCGCCGAGACGCTTGAACATCGGGGGAGGAGGTTGACGCACATGGAATCCACCGAGCTATAAGGCAAGACCGTCGCGTTTTCCTAGTCGCACAGGAGGGCGTCGAGGGCGTCGAGCTGACCAAGCCCTGGCAAGCCCGTCAAAGACGCAGTGACGGCGGCCATGAGATTCTCCCCGTAGGCGGCCGTTGATTCTCCCCACTGGCGGCCACTGGATCTCCCCGTGTGTGGCCATCGGTTCTCCCCACTGTCCTGTCCTGAGCGGCCTGTAGTCCCGGGTGCCTTATCAACGAGGCACGTGAGGGAGGCGGGCTTGATGAAGAGTTCGGAGGAAGTCATGGAGATACTGGAGGCATTCGATTTGACGGGCTCGCTGCGTGGTGCTGCGGAGCTCGCGGGTTGTGATCACAAGACGGTCGCGCACTGGGTAGCGGCGCGGGATGAGGCCGGCGGCGGACTGCCGGTGGCGATGCGTGCGCGTCCACGCGTGGACGCGTTCGCGGGGAAGATCGATGAGTGGGTTGATCGCTCGCGGGGGAAGATCCGTGCGGACAAGGCGCACGAGCGGCTCGTCGCGATGGGCTATATGGGCTCGGAGCGCACGACCCGCCGGGCGGTCGCCAGGGCGAAGCGTGCTTGGCGCTCGGAGCACGGCCGGCGGACGCGGCCGTGGGTCACGGAGCCGGGGTTGTGGATGCAGTGGGATTACGGTGACGGGCCGGAGGTCGCGGGGCGCGGAACGGTGTTGTTCTGTGCGTGGCTTGCGTGGTCGCGTTTCCGGGTTGTGCTGCCGTTGTGGGATCGCACGATGGCGAGCGTCGTGATGGGCTTGGACCGGGCGCTGCGGGCGTTCGGGGGTGTCCCGACGTACGCGTTGACTGACAACGAGCGGACCGTCTCGGTGGATCATGTGTGCGGGATCGCGGTCCGTAACCCGCAGATCGTCGCGGTAGGCCGCCACTATGGGTTGAGCGTCGCTACGTGTGTGCCGGCGGACCCGCAGAGCAAGGGTGGCTCGGAGGCGACGGTCAGGATCGCGAAGGCCGACGTGGTACCGACCGAGCACAACCTGCACCCGGGGTATGAGTCCTTCGCTGAGCTTGAGCGCTCGTGCGAGGAGTTCTGCGACAGGGTGAACACGCGTGAGCACCGCGTCACGCGCAGAGCACCGGTGGTGATGCTCGCCGAGGAGCAGGGGCGGCTGCACCCGCTCCCGGCCCTCGCGCATACGCTGTGTTTCGGGCAGACGCGGCGGGTCTCCAGGCAGGCGACGGTCTCGCTGGGTGGTGCGCTCTACTCCGTCCCGTCGAGCCTCGTCGATGAGCGGGTGTGGGCGCGCGTGGACGGCAGCGAACTGGTCGTCGTGCACGCCGACTCCCCCGAGGGTCCGCGCGAGGTCGCGCGTCACGAGCTGACGACACCGGGGCAGCCGAGCATCAAGGATGAGCACTATCCGCCGCGGTCAGCGGGGGCGCTTGAGCGTCGTCCCCGCGCCAAGGGCGATCAGGAGAAGGCGTTCCTGGAGCTCGGGCCGGGCGCCGAGGCTTGGCTCATCCACGCGGCCGCGGCCGGCGCGAGCAGGGTGCGGCGCAAGATGGCCGAGGCGGTCGATCTCTCAAAGCTCCACGGCGCTGAGGAGGTCGCTCACGCACTGGGGCTCTGCGCGCAGGCCGGGCGCTTCGGCGAGGGTGACCTCGCCGCGATCCTCTCTCACCACCAGGCGGGGAACGTGATCCCGTTTCCCGCCAGGGCATCGGAGGAGCAGACGCTGCAGCGCTCCACGCAGGCATGGGAGGGCTTCGGGCGATGAGCTACTACCACGAGGTTCACCCAGAGCTCGACCCCGAGCATCTCGAGCAGCTACCCACCGGGGATTGGCGCCAGGAGATCGAGTTGGTCTTCACCGACGACCCGGACCGTCCGAGCTGGCGCGCGCTGGAGCCGGCGCGCTGCGCGATCGACCCCGTCCAAGCACGCAAGCTCGCGTTCGAACTGGACCTGCTCGCCAACATCGCCGAGCAGTACGAGAGGAGCGCACGATGACCGTCCAGACACCCCCACCGCCACCGCTCCCCGAAGAGCTCGACCGGCTGCTGCGCCGTCTGCGGCTGCCGTATGTTCGCCACGCCGCACCGGAGGTGATCGCGACCGCTGCCTCCCAGCGGTGGGAGCCCGCCGAGATCCTGCGCGTGCTCTTGACCGAGGAGGCCGCCGGCCGCGACCAAGCGACGATCAGGACGCGGCGGCGCTCATCGCAGCTGCCGGCGGGCAAGACACTCGACGCGTGGCAGGAGAAAGCGAGCACGATCCCCAAGGCCACCCAGCAAGCCCTCAGAACGCTCGAGTGGGTCACGCGCGCGGAGAACCTCTGCGTCTGCGGACCGTCCGGGACCGGGAAAAGTCACTGGGTCGAGGCGCTCGGACACCACGCGATCGACCAAGGCAAAACAGTCGCGTGGCACACCCTGGAGTCCCTCGCAGCGCTCATGCGCCGCCACCGCGCCGACGACACAGTCGCCAAAGCGATCGGGAAACTGATCCACGCCGACCTCATCATCATCGATGACGTCGGGCTGCTCCCCGTCGCCACCGACGCGGCCGAGGCGCTCTTCCGCGTCGTGGACGCCGCCTACGAGAAGCGCTCGATCGCGCTCACCAGCAACATCCACCCCGCCGGGTTCGACGAGCTGATGCCCAAAACACTCGCCGCCGCAACCGTCGACCGGCTACTGCACCACGCACACGTCCTTCTCACCGACGGCACCGAGAGCTACCGCCTGACCCAGGCAACCACCGGAGAGGGGGTGAGGCCCCTGGCTGGCTGACCGCGCCGCACCCCACGCCATGGGGAAAACTCATGGCCACCACTGGGGAGAAAACATGGCCGCCACCGGGGAGAACCGATGGCCGCCCGCGGGGAGAAACCAATGGCCGTTGACAACGCAGGCGGCACACCAGAGCTGCTCGCTCCCAAGGAAGGCGAGATCCAGGTGTTCAACCACCTCGACAAGAGCTCGGCCTACCCGGTCGACCAGACCCCTCGATGCCGACCCTGACCGATACGACGCGCTCGTGCGCCCCGGTGGCGTTCGCACGAATCCTTGTATGACGTCCGCGGACTGGCGCGCAGCAGGGCGAAACGCAATCTGCAAGTGAGGTGCGGTCGGCTCGCGCTCAAAGCAAGTTCAAGATCACCTTCAGCAGCGGAGGGGCATGCATTGCGACGCTGAGCATCGCGATCGAGCCAGCCGTCGCGAAGAGCATGCTCTTGTGGCGCCTCCACCGCCGGTCTCGGAGCGCTTCACGGCGAGCCTCGAGTACGAAGTCCTCAGGAGACGAGATTTCTGACACACGATCCAAGGTAATGCGCTGTCTGTCCATTTTTTCGATCTGGGCTATTCGCCTCGCAGAAACCTGCGCCCGGCATCCGTGATCTCCCAGATTCCCCGATGGGACGTGCTGCTCAGCAAGCCTCGTTCCTTCATGCGAAGGCGCGCGAATCGGGCGCGGTTTCGCCAGCGCACCTCACCCATCGCCAAGACTTCCCAATCTCGGGGCGTCAACGCATCTCCCATGTGCACTGGTAGTGCGTCGATCACATCGTTCGCCGCTACGGCACCACCTGCTTCCTCAAGAATGCTGAGGATTGGCCGCCAATACTCGCCCTCGGGCAAGATCGACCCGGGTGTAGCTCGCGAGACTGGAGTGTGGTTTGGCTGCACCCCGTCCTGTAGCTCCTGGTCGCCTGGATGTGAGACCTCCCGAAGCAGGCGGAGGATCACGTCCTCGGCCGTGTCCTCGAAGGACGTGGTCCGCATCAAGAGACGACGGTATGTCTGCTCCGATAGGGAGATTGTGTGGGCCATAATGCATAGTATACACAATATGCATCTACGGATGCGCTGATCTGGCCTGTGCGGCGCCGAGAATTCTGGTGGGCCGCCCACAGATGTGGACTTCTACAAGTCGCAGCGACAGGAGCGACCGCGGCTCCATCCGGCTCTGGAAGTAGACAAACCTCAGCTCTCAACTCTGTGCCAGCTTGCCCCGGCTATGCTTCCTGGCTGTCGCCCCATGGGACGGGCAGCGGCGCTCTTGTTGGCGACCGGAGAACGAGCACTCCTCAGCGCGATGTCTGCATTCCAGGGGTTTCCCCCCGAGGCGATCGAGTTCCTACGCGAGCTGGAGGCCAACAACGACCGTGACTGGTTCAAGGCCAACCGGGCTCGCTACGACGAGTGCCTCGTCGCTCCCGCGACGGCGCTCGGCGGGGATCTGGCCGATCTGGGACGCCCACACCTCTTCCGTCCCTGGAACGACACGCGCTTCCGTCCTGGCCCGCCGATCAAAGAGCAGGTCGGTCTGGCGATCGGATACGAGGGCGCCGGCGGGTTCTACGTTGAGCTCTCACTCGACGGGCTGCTGGTAGCCGCGGGCCTGCACAACCCCGTCCCCGACCAGGTCGACCGTCTGCGCCGTGCCGTGGATGGCGGGCGCACCGCCGCGCCGCTCACACGAGCGATCACCCGTGCGCAGGACGCGGGCTTGGAGTTGAACGCCCCCGACCTCGTGCGCGCACCGCGTGGATACCCGGCCGACCACCCCCGCATAGAGCTGTTGCGACGGCGCAGCCTCACGGTCGCTCGCCGCCACGAGGTCGGCCCGTGGCTGCATAAGCCCAGCGCTGGCATGCATATCCGCGAGGAGCTGCAGGCCACGGCGCCGCTGGTGCGCTGGCTGCGCGAGCACGTGGGCGTCACCCAGCGCGCCGCCACACCCGCCAGCTGAAAGCGGCGCCTGGCCTCGGTCGCGGGCGAGGATCATGACCGCTGGGCTGCGGGGGTGCCCGGTGGAACTACCATGGCGCTGTGCTCGAGCCAGTCGTATCGGTGACGTTCGACAACCTCGGCGAGGCTGCCCAGCTCGAGCTCGGCATGTGGCCGCCGGAGGTGCCCGAAGGGCAGCACTTCAGCGTCGTGGACGTGCTCCCTCGGCTGCTCGCTCTCCTCGCGACGCGGAAGCTCAGGGCGACGTTCTTCGTGGAGGGTCTGAACGCGCAGATGTATCCGCAGGCACTGCTCGCGATCGCCGCCGCCGGCCACGAGGTCGCATTGCACGCGTGGCGCCACGAGGAATGGGCGGCGCTAGACGCCGAGTCTGAGGTCGCTCTGCTCGAGCGGGCCACCGCTGCGATGCGTGACATCGGCATCGAGCCGCGGGGCTTTCGACCGCCAGGGGGTGGTCTGACCGAGCGTACGCTGGGGCTGCTCGCCGAGCGGGGCTACAGCTACGTCTCGCCCGCGGGCGAGCGAGAGGGTTTGCGCGAAAGCCTTGCGGTGCTGCCCTTTCGCTGGCCTCTCGTGGACGCCTACTCCTACCTGCCCCAGTTCGCAGGTCTGCGCGAACGCTACGGCGAGGGGCCTGCGCCCCATACACCCGAGCAGATGCGCGCGAAGATGAGCGCTGCGCTTGAGCGTCACTCGGGGCAGACGGGTCGCTCAGGGCAGGAGGGCCACTCAGAGCAGGCAGGTCATTCAGGGCGGGTGAGCCACTCAGAGCAGACGGGTCGCTCAGGGCAGGAGGGCCACTCAGAGCAGGCAGGTCATTCAGGGCGGGTGAGCCACTCAGAGCAGACGGGTCGCTCAGGGCAGGAGGGCCACTCAGAGCAGGCAGGTCATTCAGGGCGGGTGAGCCACTCAGAGCAGACGGGTCGCTCAGGGCAGGAGGGCCACTCAGAGCAGGCAGGTCATTCAGGGCGGGTGAGCCACTCAGAGCAGACGGGTCGCTCAGGGCAGGAGGGCCACTCAGAGCAGGCAGGTCATTCAGGGCGGGTGAGCCACTCAGAGCAGACGGGTCGCTCAGGGCAGGAGGACCACTCGGAGCGAGTGAGCCACTCAGAGCAGGCGGGTCATCTGACGCTGCTCTTTCACCCGTTCTCCGTTGCCTTCACCGGCGATCCTGGCTGGGAAGCGCTCGACTCGGTGCTCGGCGAGACAGCTCGCCTGGCCGCAGAGGGGACGCTCGCGGCGATGCGCATGGACCATGCGGCCGCCCGCATGCTCGAGCACCCCGATGATTTCAGCGGTCACCCGCCGGTGCTCGACGAAGCCACCTGGATGACACCGTGAGGCTGCGTCCGCGCCGTCCCTTCACAGTCCTCACCGTGCTCGGCACCGCCGCTCACCACGCCTTCGAGGTGCGCGCGGGCGTGGGGTTGGTATTCGAGCCTTTCCTGGGGCGCCGCGGTGCAGTGGCGCTGTGGGCCGGCGGGCTGCCCTTGTGGGCGGTGGCGGGATGGACGGCCGAGGGCGAGCGGATCGAGAAGTGGATCGTCCTGAACAACGCCGCCGGGCTGGCAGGTGGCATCGTGCACTTCATCGAGTGGCCCTGGGAGCGGCGTCACGGCATTCCCTATCTGACCGAAGCGGAGGGCATGACGACCGAGCAGCTCGGTCCCTACAACGCGGTGCTGCACCTGTGGACGCTCGCAGGTCTGCTGGCCGTAGCCCTGGAGACTCCGCCACACGCACGCCGCTGGGCGCTCCTGGGGCTGGCGCTCGGTGAGCCACTGCGTCGCTCCGCCGTCCACCACTTCCGCTGGGCCCGCGAGCAGGCCGAGCGCGACCCCGAGCGTTGGAGCCCGGTGCTCAGGGCTTAGGTCCTGGGGGTACGCCACCCTCCCCGCGGCCCTGCCGGGGTACCGACGGGTGCCTCAGGCTTCGGTCGTGCGCAGCTCGTCGGTGGTGTTCGCCTTGATCCACGGCGGCGCGGTCGTCCCAAGCTTAGCGACGAGATACAGGTGGGCGCCGATCAGCGCGGCGATCGCGCCCGGCACGATCAGCATGTGGATGGCGTAGAAGCGCGAGAGCGTGGTGGCCCCGAATTCCGGTCCTCCGCGCAGGAAGTCGGCCAGATAGGGACCTACCAAGGGGCCGGTCGCGGTGATGTTGTTGGCGACGTTGGTCGCCCAGAAGGCGCGCTGGTCGAAGGGCAGCAGATACCCCGTGAGACCCATCACGAAGGTCAGGATGAGCAGGACGACGCCAATCACCCAGTTCAGCTCGCGCGGGTACTTGTAGGCGCCGAAGAAGAACGTTCTCGCCATGTGGGCGAAGATCAGGATGACCATCACCGAGGCGCCCCACTTGTGCATGCCGCGCACGAACTGGCCGAGGAAGACTTCGTTGGTGATGTAGCGGACCGATTCGTAGGCGCCCCCGGAGGCGTCGGGGCGGTAGTACATCGCCAGGAACACGCCCGTGACGGCCTGGGAGAGGAAGGCGATCATCGTGGCAGAACCCAAGGTGTAGAACCAGTTGGTGCCGCGCGGCACCTTGCGGAACATCATCCAGCGCGCGCCGCCGCTGAGCGAGGTGCGCTCGTCGACCCAGTCGACGACCGTGATCCCGGCCTCCTTGGCGCCGTCGAGCGGCTTGGTCTTGGGGCGCTCGCCGGGTCGCGGTGGGGCTTCCTTCAGGGCGGCTGGGAGTGGGGGAGCGGGGAGCTTGGGCGCCTTCATGGTCGCCGCCCGGCCCGGGGGTTGCTGTCAGTGGTGGTGCGCATTCGAGGGCGTCCAGCCTACTACATCGGACGCGCCCGGGACGTGCGTTTGGGCCTGTGCGCCTCACGTATGCGCGCCTGTGCGCGCCACGCATGCGTGCCTGCGGATACCACTCGGCGCGTGCCTGGACCCGTGCCTGCGGACCCTACTCACGCGCGCCTGCGGACCCCGCTCACGCGCCCCTCGACCGGTACGCGCGCCGGGACGCGCAACAGCCGGGCCACGCGGTCGGGGAACCACCAGTTCACGTCGCCCAGCAGCGAGACCAGCGCGGGCAGCAGGAGCGCCCGCACCACCGTGGCGTCGAGCAGGATCCCCGCCCCCAGTCCCGTCGCCAGCACCTTGATGTCGGTGTTCGGCGCGGAGGCCAGCGAGGCGAACGCCAGAAACAGGATCAGCGCTGCGCTTGTTACCAGGCGCCCCGTGCGGCCCAGGCCGGTGATGACGGCCTGGTCGGTGGAGCCCGTGTTGTCGTACTCCTCGCGCACGCGCGCGAGAATGAATACCTCGTAGTCCATCGACAGGCCGAACAGGAAGGCGAACACGAGGATCGGCACCCAGAACACGATTGCGCCCGTCGCGGGGATGCCGAATATCAGATTAGAGCCGTGGCCTTCCTGCCAGAACCACGTCATCAGGCCAAACGCCGCCGCCATCGAGATGAGGTTGAGCACCACCGCCTTGACCGCCAGCACGACCGAACGGAAGGCGCGCGCCAGCAGCAGGATGGTGAGCAGCGCGATGACGGCGAACATCAGCGGGAAGTTGCCGAAGACCGCGTGCTGGTAGTCGAGCACGGTCGCTCCCACGCCTGCGATGCCGATCACACCGGGGCGCCCTTCCAGGGCGCTGCGCGCGGCGCGCACCGGGTCGAGCGTGGTGGAGTTGACGGTCTCCTCGTGGGGGATCCCCACCACGATGCTCGTCCCCGCGCGGTTGCTGTCGGGGGTGAGGGAGCGCAGCGTGTCGGCGATCCCGGGGACCCTCGCCAGGCGCGCACGCACGGCTTCGGCCTGGGTCGAGCGCACCAGTACTTCCAGCGGCGTGATCGCGCCAGTCGCCACGCCGCCCGCGCGCAGCCGTTCGTAGCCCACGTGCGCCGGGCCGGTGTGCGCCTGCGCGCTCGCGCTCGTTTCGCCCGTCGTCAGGCTGAACAGCGGCACGATCAAAAGCGTGAGGATCGCGATGGCGACCCCTGCGGCCAACCAGCGGTGGCGCACCACCATGCGCGTCCACGCCGTCCACCCGCGGCTGGCCTCCTGCTCGTGGCGGATGTGCGGCCAGTCCACGCGCGGCCCCACCCCCCCGAGCAGGGCGGGCAGCAGCGTCAGTGCCACGAACGTCGAGATGAGCGGGATCAGCATGCCGCCGTAGCCCACCGAGCGCAGCCCCGGGACGGGCAGCACGATAAGGGCGAGCAAGCCGATCGCCACGACCAGACCCGAGAGCACCACCGCGCGCCCGGCAGTGCTCATCGCCGCCACCACGGCGTCGTGGTTCTCGCGCCCGTGTGCGCGCTCCTCGCGCCAGCGCGTGACGATCAACAGCGAGTAGTCGATCGCCACGCCCAGACCCACGAGCGAGATCAGGTACTGCACGATGAAGGACACGTCGGCGATGTAGGTCAGCCCCAGGATCACCAGCAGCGTGGTGAGGATCGCCACCGCCGCGATCAGCAGCGGGAGGAAGGCCAGCAGCGAGGCGAATACGAATGCCAGCACCGCCAGGGCGCCGAGGCCGCCGAAGATCGTCTCCAGGAAGACGCCCGGCCCGCCACCCGATTCTTCGCCGTTGGCGAGCTGCGTCAGGCCCGTCAACTCGCTGCGCGTCCCCGGGGGCAGCGCCGCGGCCAGCACCAGGTTGGCGCGCTGCGGGATCTTGCTGACGCCGAAGGTCTTCTCAAGCGGCGTGAACATGAGCACGTAGGTGGTGCGCCCGTCACTCGTGATCATCCGCGGGTCGCCGGTGTTGGCGAAGTCGACCACGCGCACCCCGGGGACGCTCGCGCGCATCCTCTGCACCGCTGCGAGGATCTGGGCGCGCTCGCCCAGCACAGTGTGGCCCGGCGGGACGGTGAGCACCGCGAGCGAGGGCGGCTCCAGTCCGCCGTTGCCGTAGAGGCGGGTGATCTTCAGCGAGGTCTCATACCCCGGTTGCCCGGGCAGCGAGAAGTCCGCTGCCAGGCGCTTGGAGACGTGCGAGGCACCCGCCGCGCCCGCCAGGAAGACCACCAGCCAGCCAACCATCACCAGCCGCCGGTGGGCCAGCACGAAGCGCGCCAAGCGCGCGACGCTCGCCCGCTCGTCGATATCCGAGGCGCCGTGGTCGGGGGGCTCCACGGCCCCGAGACTAGCGCTTGGGTCCATGCTCCCAGGGTGAGCCGGGGCGGCTCGCGACGCTGAGCTGCCATCTGACGCAGAGGCGTTGCGGGACCTTTCACCTGCGCCTCAGGCGCGGGAAACCGCGGGTGGTCTGTCGCGGCGCTAGCGTGGGGACGTCCCAGTCGTCATACAAAGGAGACCGCGATGTTCGAGAACGTGCTGGTGGGAGTTGACGGCAGAGCCAACGGTCGTGACGCCATTGCGTTAGCCTCGCGCCTCGCAGACCCTGCTGGAACGCTCACGCTCGCCCATGTGCACGGCGGCGCACTGCGCCCGGCCCAGGTGACGCCCGGTCTGCCCGACGCCGAGCGTGAGCAGTCCCACGCGCTGCTCGAGCGCGAGCGCGCCGCCGCGGAGGTCGGCGCCGAGCTGGTGAGCGTGGTGTCGCCGAGCCCCGGTCGCGGTCTGCACCAGCAGGCCGAAGAGCTGGGCGCGGATCTGCTGGTGGTCGGCTCCACCAGCCACGGCGCGCTCGGCAGGGTGATGCTGGGCGACGACACCCGCGCCGCGCTGAACGGCGCGCCCTGCGCGGTGGCGATCGCCGCGCGCGGCTACGCCGAGCACCCGCGGCCGCTGGGCCGCGTAGGCGTCGGCTACGATGCCTCGCCGCAGAGCGAGGTAGCCCTCGCGCAGGCGCGGGAGCTGGCGGCCCCCACCCGCGCCAGCGTGCAGGTGCTGGAGGTGGTGCCGATCGCCACCTACGCCTACACCGGGATCATGCCTGCCGCGATCGGCGAGACGATCGACGCGATGCTTAAGGAAGCCAACGCGCGCATCAAGGAGCTGCCCGACGTGCAGGGGCGCGCGGTGTACGGGCTGACCGGCGAGGAGCTGGCCAGCTTCGGCGACGACGTGGACATCCTCGTGGTGGGCTCGCGCGGGTACGGCCCCGTGCGACGGCTGGTGCTGGGCAGCACCTCCGACTACCTGGAGCGCCACGCCCGCTGCTCGCTGCTCGTACTGCCGCGCGTTGCCGGCGCGGCGGACGAGGATGCGACGCTCGCCATTGAGGCTCAGGAGGGCGCGGTGGTGTGAGGCGCATCGGCCTGCTCACCGGCGGCGGTGACTGCCCCGGCCTGAACGCCGTCATCCGCGCCGCCGTCAGGCGGGGTTTGCAGGACGGCGGGTACGAGTTCTGGGGCTTTCGCCACGGCTGGGCCGGGGTGCTGGCCGACGAGGGCTTCGAGCTGACTTTCCAGAGCACGCGCGGTCTGCTGCCCCGTGGCGGCACCGTGCTGGGCACCTCGCGCACCAACCCCTTCGCCGATGGCCGCGACGGGGTGGCGCTGATCCGCGCCACGCTGCGCTCGCGCGGCGTCGACGCGCTGGTGGCGATCGGCGGCGAGGACACCCTCGGCGTGGCGCTGCGCCTGAACGAGGCGGGCGTCCCTGTGGTGGGGGTGCCCAAGACGATCGACAACGATCTCGACGGCACCGACGTGACGTTCGGCTTTCAGACCGCCGTGCAGATCGTGACTGACGCGATCGACCGCCTGCACACCACCGCGGAGTCGCATAACCGCGTGATGGTGGTCGAGGTGATGGGGCGCCACACCGGCTGGATCGCCACCCACGCCGGGCTCGCCGGCGGCGCCGACGCGATCCTCGTGCCCGAGCGGCCCTTCGACATCGAGGAGGTGTGCGCGCACCTGCGCCGCCGCCACGAGCGCGGCTCCAGCTTCTCGATCGTCGTCGTCGCCGAGGGCGCCGTCCCGCAGGCGGGCACGCTGGCGACGGTCGCCGAGGCCGCCACCGACGCTTTCGGACACCCGCGTCTGGGGGGCATCGGCGTCACGCTCGAGCACGAGATCGAGGCGCGCACCGGGTATGAGACGCGCGTCACCATCCTCGGCCACGTCCAGCGCGGCGGTACGCCGGTGGCCTACGACCGCGTGCTCGCCACCCGCTTTGGGGTTGCGGCGATGGACGCCGTCATCGCCGGGCGCTTCGGCGCGATGGTGGCGCTGCGCGGCACCGCGATCGTGGAGACCCCGCTGGCGCAGGCGCTGCGCGAGCCCAAGCTGCTCGATCCGGCGCTGTATGAGACCGCCGCGCTGTTCTTCGGCTGAGCGCCCCTCCGACTTCTCCCAGCGTCCCCCCCGACATTTCTCTTAGGTCCTGCTCACGTTTGGCCTATGTGCAGGCGCGAGAGTGCCCCGCATGTCCACCCCGTCGATCGGCGTTCCCAGCACACGACGCGCCCCCGGCCGCGCCAGGAGCTTCGACCGTGCCCGCGCGACCCTGCGAGGTGTGGTGCGCGGCGAGCAGGCCGACCCGCCGTGGTCGCGTCCTGCGCTGTGGCTCGTGGCGGTGCTGGCCGGGGTGCTGACCCTCTGGGGGTTGACGCGCAACGGCTGGGCCAACACCTACTACGCCGAGGCCGCCCAGGCCGCCACGCGCAGCTGGCGGGCGCTGCTCACCAACGCCGTGGACGTCTCCGGCTCGGACTCCCTGGACAAGGGGCCGCTGTCCAATGTGCTGATGGGGCTCTCCGGGCGGGTGCTGGGGTTCTCGAGCTTCTCCATGCTCCTGCCCGAGGCGCTGTGCGGTGTCGGCTCGGTGCTCGTGCTGCACAACGCGGTGAAGCGCACCCTCGGCCACCGCGCGGCTTTGCTGGCCGCGCTGGCGCTGGCACTGACGCCCATCTTCGTGGCGATGAGCCGCTTCAACAACCCCGACGCCCTACTGGTGCTGTTGGAGGTGTGCGCCGCGTGGGCGCTGGTGCGGGCGCTGCAGTCTGGGCGCACCCGCCAGCTGTTGCTGTGCGGCCTGTTCGTCGGCCTGGCGTTCAACGCCAAGATGCTTGCCGCCTACCTGGTGGTGCCCGGGCTGGCGCTCGCCTATCTGTGGGCCGGCCAGGGCCGCCTGCGCCGGCGTCTGGCGCAGCTGGCCGCCGGCGGCGTAGCGATGTTCGCGGTCAGCTTCGCGTGGTACGGGACGATGATGCTGCTCCCTGCATCCCAGCGGCCGTGGGTGGGGGACACCACCGACGATTCGTGGTTTTCGCTGATCTTCGGCGCCAACGGGCTGAGCCGCGTCTCGGGCAGTGGCGGCGCCGCTGGTCCCACTGGCGCGGGCAGCTTTGGCGGTGCCGCCGGTCCGCTGCGCCTGTTCAACTCGATTCTCGGCGCTCAGATCGCGTGGCTTCTGCCGTTGGCACTGCTCGGCCTCGTGCTGGGGCTGTGGGCGCGCCGGCGCGCGCCCCGCACCGACCTCCCCCGCTCCGCCTACCTGCTGTGGGGCGGCTGGGGCGTGGTGACGTGGGCGGTGTTCAGCTTCTCGCAGGGCATCTTCCACCCCTACTACACGACGGCCCTGGCCCCCGCCGTGGCGGTGCTCGCCGCGGGTGGCGCGGTGGAGTTGTGGGAGCGCTCGCGCGGCTCGCTCGGTTGGAGCGTGGCGGCGGGCGCCGCGCTGTGCGCCACCGCCGCCCTCGCGGTGCTGTTGCTGGGCCGCGCGAGTAGCTTCCTACCCTGGTTGGCCCCCACGGTGGTGGCGCTGGCCGCGCTGAGCACCGCGGCGCTGCTTGCCGGACGCCACTCGCGCTTGCTGCTCAGCATCGCGGCGGTCGCAGGAGCGGGGGCCCTGCTGGCCGGCCCCGCCGCGTATTCGCTGGCGACCGTAGGCAAGACGCTCAGCGGCGGCAACCCGCTGGCCGGCCCCGCCAGTGCCGAAGGGGGCTTCGGATTTGGCGGGCCTGGCGGGGCGTTCAGGTCAGGTGGGCACCCGCGCGGCCTCCCGGGCACTCCAGGCGGTCCACCCCCTGGACTGTTCTCCGCTCAGGGTGCCCGCAGCGGCCCGCCCGGGGTGGGCCAGGGTCTGCCGGGCCCCGGCGGCGCGGGCTTTCCCGGCGGCGCTACCAGAAGCGCGGTCTTCTCCGGCGGCGCAGGCACTCCTGGTGCGTCGGTTCCCACGGCCACCGTCAAGTACCTGGAAGCCCACCAGGGCACCGCCAAGTACCTTGTCGCAGCCGTCGGCTCAAGCACCGCTGGTGCGATCGCGCTGCAGAGCGGTCGCAACGTGGTCGACATGGGCGGCTTCATGGGCTCTGACCCGAGTCCCACTCTGGCGCAGTTGCGACACCTCATCGCCACCGGGCAGTTGCACTACGTGCTGCTCTCCGCCGGGGGCGGGCCGGGCGGCGCTGGGTCGGGTGTCGGTGGTGCGCCGGGCGGTGGCTCGGGCTCCTCAGGCGCGAGCGCGTCGGCCATACAGGCCCGCGACGCCTGGGTGGAGAGCCATGGCATGGTGGTCCACACCTCCTCGCAGGGCACCGGCGGCGCGACCCTCTATTTCCTTACGCAGGCCTGAGGTGTACTCAGTCCTCGCGCGGGGGCGGCTGGAAGACGATCCTTTTCAGCTCGCCCACGGCCGTGCCGCTGAGGCGCAGCGCGGTCTGAAACCCCTCCTGCCCCAGCTCGCCCGCGTCCAACGCGCGGCGCAGCTCGTTCAGCGTCCCGCGCTCCTCCTCGGGCACCTGGTGGCGCGCTGTCTCCAACAGCACCACGTGGCGCGGGCGGCGCAGGGCGTGGGCCATGCGCACGTAGCGCTCGCGCTCCTCGGGGGCCAGGCTCTCCATCGTGAGCACCACCGTCTGGTTGGCGTTCAGGCGCTTGGCCACCGCCGCGTCGAGCAACTCCCCGGCGCGCGTCTGCACTTCCTCCTCGGGGACGCGCCCGGCCAGCAGCGCCCTGACCTTCGCGAGCGAGAGCACCGCGCTGCGCTCCTCCACCACGCGCGCCGCCAGCCGCGCCCCCTCCACGGGAACGGCGCAGACGACCAGCAGCAGGCTCCCCGGCGAGTAGCGCAGACGGTCGGCGGGAGCCAGCACGCGGCAGCGCACCGACACGTCCACCGGCCGCGGCGGACGGTCGCCCTCCTGGCGCGGGCGCTCGGAGGACCACCCCGTGCGCTCGTCGGCGGAGATTCTTGACGCTGCGTGAGGAGGACTGGTCGGCCATGCCTCCATCATCCACTACTGGGGCGAGGGATGCGAGGCGGAGGTGCCAGCACCGGGGCGCGGGATGCGAGGCACAGGCGCCAGCACCCGCTCGTAAGCGGCGGCCAGGCGCGCGGCGGCGGCCGTGGTCGAGTAGCGCTGCACGACCTCGACCGGGTAGGCCACGCGCGTTCCGGGGGGGCGGCTGAGCGGGCCTCCCGGCGCGGCCAGCGTGCGGGCGATCCCCATCCAGTCCCCCGGCGCGAGCAGCTGCGCCGGCGTGCCCGCCACCACCTCCGGGATGGCCCCGTTGGTGCTGGCCACGATCGCCAGTCCCGCCGCCATGGCCTCGGGGAGGACCATCCCGAACTGCTCCTCCCAGAAGGCCCTGGGCACGTCGAAGGGGTGGTAGGCGGCGCTTGCCGAGGACAGGCTTGCCAGCACCATCGCCGAGGCCCTGGCGAAGAGCGCGGGCATCTGCTCGTAGGGCACGCTGCGGATCTCGACCGCCTCCCCCACCCCCAGCTCGGCGGCATGCGCGCGCAGGCGCTGCTCCTCCGGACCCGCCCCCACGAGCAGCAGGCGCGGGTGGTACACCTCGCCCCCGGGGCCCTTGACGAGGCCACGGTGCAGCGCCGCCAGAGCGCGCACTACGTCGTGGTGGCCCTTCTCCCACACCAGCCGTCCGGGGGAGAGGATCGTGTGCTCGCTCGGCGGCGCCTCGGCTGAGGCCGCCGCGAAGCACGCAGTGTCGATCCCCGGGGCGCACACGAGGATGCGCTCCTCCTCGACCCCCTCCAGGCGCAGCGCCTGCGCGGCGCGCTCGGTCGCCGGCAGAAACAGGTCCGTCTCGGCCAGCACCGCCTCGCGGTAGCGGCGCGCGTGGGGGGTGCGGTAGGCGCTCATGTGCGGCAGCGTCTCCCACACCGTCTGCACCAGCCTGAAGCCGTGGCGGCGCTTGCGCCTGGCGGCCTCCGCGGAGAACCAGTAGGACAGCTCCTCGGCGTGCACCACGTCGGCTTGGGCGAAGCGGTCCTCGGCCGAGAGGTAGCGGTCGCCCAGCGCGAGCGCCCCCACCTCGCCCAGGGTTCCGCCGGGCAGCAGATCGCGCAGCGCGCGGACCGGTACCGCGCGTAGCCCCTCCGGCGTGGCGAAGCGGTTGGAGCCGGTCAGCAGGAAGGACACCTCAAAGCGCGCCGGCAGCTCCCGCCATGGACGCAGCTCCCACGGCGTCACCTGGTGGCCGCGCACGATCAGGATTCGGGGCACGGGGGCGCAGGTTAGCCCGCGGCGCGGCGAGAGGCCATCGCTTCTCGATAGCCCGCCAGGCTCGCCACCCCGGTTCGCCTCCAGGTGAACTCCGCGGCCCGCTCGCGCCCGCGCGCGGCCAGGCGCTGCGCCAGCGCCCGATCCTCCAGCAGCTGCCGGATCGCGCCGGTGACCTCCTCTTGGCGCTCGGGGTCGAACAGCAGCGCCGCGTCGCCGGCGACCTCTGGCAGCGAGGATGTGTTCGAGCAGGCCACGGGGACCCCCCGCAGCATCGCCTCCAGGACGGGCAGCCCGAAGCCCTCGATCAACGAGGGCAGCACGAACACGGCGCTCGTCGCGTACAGCCCCTCGAGCTGTTCGCTGGAGAGCCAGTCGGGGAACCGCACCCGCTGTACGACGCCCAGCTCGTGGGCGAGCGCGCGCAGCTCGTCCTCGTAGGGCGTGGGCGAGCCGGGTAGCACCAGCACCACGTCTGCGGCCAGCTCCGGCAGCGCGCGCACCAGCCGCTGCAGGTTCTTGTAGGGGCGCTTCTGTGCCACACACAGCACCACGCGCGCGTCGCCCAGGTCGAGCTGTGCCCGTAGCGCGTGCTCGGCTGCTGCGCTCACGTGTGCCCGCGCTGGGCTGGCCCCAGGCGGGCTGGCCCCGAGCGGGGTGACGTCGACGCGGTGGCGCTCCACACCGAGTGTGTCCACCAGATCCTCAGCCGCCGCCTGGGAGATGGCGAAGACGCGATCGGCCCTGCGCACGGCGTGCTCCACGCGCCGGCACATGGTGCGGTGCACCCGCGGGCTGGCCTCCCATTCCTCCGGGCGGTGCCACCAGATCAGGTCCAGCACCGACACCACGCTCGCTACTGCGGGTGTGCGCGTCGGGCCGGTGTTGGCCGGGCTGTGCAGCACGTCCAAGCGACGGGCTGCGGCGAGGGCGGGGAGCAGCAAGTACTCGGCTGGTACATGCAGCGGCGGGCCGTGCAGCCTCACGGGCACCGTCGTGAAGCGCACCTCCGCTGCCCACGGCTCCTCGCGCAGGTCCTCCGGCGCGTCGCGGGAGACGAAGACGTGCACCTCGGTGTCCGGCTCGGCGGTGAGCAGTGCGCCGGGCAGCTCGCGTGCGTAGCGACCCGCTCCGCCCGCGCGCTCGCCGAGGAAGATCAGGTTGAGGCCGACGCGCAAGCCGGCTTCCATCCCCACACCACGCCAAAGCCCGGCTCTGTCTCGATTCCGGCCTCGGTGGTGTAGCCGGCACGCTCCAGCGCGCGGCGGGCCTCAGCCGCCGGATCGCGTGAGGTAGCGTTGTGGGCGTGGTACTCGAGCATCACCACCGGCACCCGCAGATCGGCTGCGCGAGGATCGGCGAGGATTGCCCACTCCCCTCCCTCGATATCGATCTTCAGCAGGTCCAGGCCGTCGAGCAGGGCGAAGGTGTCGCGTCCGGGGACGCTTTCCACACCGTCCTCTGTCGCGTCCGCGACGCGGCCGTTGGTGGCCTTTCCGACGGTAAAAGAGACCGGGCCATCCGCTGTCACCGCGGCCGCTTCGAGCACCTCCCAGGAGGACCCCAGGTCGTTCAGCTCGATCTGTCGCCGGTGGCGGTGAACGTTCTCCGGGTCGGGCTCCAGCGCGAGGATGCGCTCCACCGGGAAGCGCCCCTGCAGCCACAGCCCCCACATGCCGACGTTCGCCCCCAGGTCGAGCGCGCGCAACGGGCGGCGCAGGCCTAGCAATACCGCCACGACCTCGGCGGGCGGCTCGTGGGCGTGCTGGTAGAAGGCCTGGTCCAACGCGTGCGCGTCGGCGCCGCCGTGCTCGATCAACGCCTGCAGGCCGCTCTCGCGAATGCGATACACATGCCTTGAGTGCCCTCCCCCGGCCAGCTCGCGCAGAGCAAACACCGGGGATCTGTACACCACTGTGCTGCGCAGGACGGCCGCGATCCGGGGCTCGATCAGGGGATGGCCCAGCAGGGCGCGCAGCGGGCGCGGCAACAGGCGCGACAGGGTCCGATCGGCGGGGTGCACTGAGGTGGTGTTCATTTTTGCGGAGAAGCCGACGGGCACGGCACAGCAGCCTATGCGGACGAGCGGCCGATGCTCACGCCGATTACACGCCTGGCCTGCGGCGGGGACGGGGGATGAGCTCGTCGATCTCCTTGGGTACCGCACCGCTGAGGATCACCAGCAGCCCGTACGCGGCCACCGCCAGAAGAGCCTGCACGAGCGAGGACAGATCCGTGGCGATGAGCAGAATGACCCCGGGAACCGCCGCGAAGGCCACCTTGGGAAGGATCGCGAGCCGAGGGCGAAACTCGGGGTGTCCGCGCACGAGCGCGATCAGCGAGCCGGCGGCGAGTGTCAGCTCGCCGCCGAGCGTGGCCCATGCGGCGCCGCGCGCGCCGTGCGTGGCGGCCAGCGAGAGTGTGAGGGCGCAGCTGACAACCAACGCAGCTCCGTTGGCGGCGAGCAGGCCGCTGTGGCGCTTGATCGAGATCAGGGCGAAGCCCCAGCCGGCGATGACGAAGGAGACGATCATCGTGACCCCCTGGATGCGCAGCACGGGGACCGCTCCGGCGAAGCGCGGCCCGGCGATCACATGGATGATGAACTGGGCTCCCCCGGTGATTCCGAGTGCAGCGGCGACGCCCAGGATCAGCGAGATCTCAAAGATTCGCTGCAGCGCGTAGGCGAGTCGCTGGCGATCGTCGCGCGCCGCGCGCGCCAGCATTGGCAGCGCGCCGGCGACCAGCAGCCCGGGGATCGCGGCGGTGACGATGAAGACCCTGAAGGAGGCCGCGAACAGTCCGCTCTGATGGGCGCTGGCGACGAGACTGGTGAGGATCTGGGCGGTGTAGACATAGATCGTGCCGACGGCCGTGGCCAGCGAGAAGGACACCGTCAGGCTCAGCAGGGCGAGCCAGTGGCGGGGACGCAACTCCATCCGTGTGGAGATCTGTCCGCGCACGAGTCTGGCGGTGAGCGGTACGAGCAGGAGGTTGGCGGCGAGCGTCACGGCGAGCAGCGGCAGCACCCCCGCGCCGAGCACGATCAGGGCGACGATCCCGCCCACCGTCAGGGCCTGGCGGGTGAAGTCCAGCAGCGATATCGAGCCGAGCCGCAGTTCAGCCGCAAGCGGGATCGAGAGGGTGTGCTGGAAGACGAGTGCGACCGTCGCCAGGCTCGCCAGGACGGTCCCCAGCAGGAGAGCGGTGTCATACCCGACGGCGAGCGCGAAGGCGGTGGCGAGCAGCACTCCCACCATCGTCAATGCGACGCGCAGGCCAAGCAGGTCGCGCATCAGCGCCTCACGCTCGGCGCCCGTGCTCATGGCGAACTCGCGGGTGCCGAGATTCGACATCCCCGCGTCGGTCACCACCGCGACAATGCTCACGAGCGAGAGGACGGTGGTGTACTGGCCGAAGCGGACCACCCCCAGATGGCGGGTGAGCAGTGCGGCAGAGACGATCGACAGCCCCACGATCCCCACGTAGCTGCCAAAGCGAAGGGCTCCGCCGCGCAGGATCAGCCCCCCGGCGGCGCTGGTGTCCAGCACGTCGATCTCGCCGGCATCGCTCGGGACGTGCGGTCCCGCCGCGGGGTCATCGGGCGCAGGCTGTGGCACTGACACGGTTGACCTCGACCCCTCCGACCCGCCGCTCATCGCGACTCCGCCCAGGCCCGCGCGTAGCTCTCCAGCGTCCCTTCCGCGGTCGCCTGCCAGGTGAAGCGCTTCTCCCGCTCGGCTCCCAGCGCCGCCAGGCGCGCCGCCAGCTCGCGGTCGTCCAGCAGCTCGACCACGGCGGCGGCGATGTCGGGCACGCTGAGCGGGTCGAAGTAGCGCGCCGCCTCGCCCGCCACCTCGGGCAGCGAGGAGGCGCGCGAGCACGCCACCGGCACCCCGCGGCGCATGGCCTCGAGGATCGGGATGCCGAAGCCCTCGTTGACGGAGGCGAACACGAAGCAGCGTGCCAGCGCATACAACCCCTCGAGGTCTTGGGCGGAGACGTACTCCGGGAAGGCCACGTTGGCGGCGATCCCCAGCTCTCGTGCCAGCTGGCGCAGCTCGCGCTCGTGCTCGGTGGGGTTGCCGGGCAGCACCAGCACCGCGTCCGGGTGGCGCTCCACGACGCGGGCCATCGCGCGCACAAGCCTCTCCAGGTTCTTGTGCACCTTCTTGGCTGAGACGCTGAGCACCACCGGACCCTCGCCGAGCCCCAGCCGGGCGCGCAGCTCTTCCGCGGAGGTGGGCGCGGCCAGGGCGCTCACGCCGGCGGCCAACGGCACCACGTCGATGCGCTCGGCCGGCACCCGCAGGTACTCCACGATGTGGTCGGCGCCCGCGTGGGAGAGGGCGATCAGACGGTCTGCGCGGCGCGCCACCGGCGGTACCACCAGGCGCCACACGCGCACGGTGGCTGCCTCACCCGGGTCGGGAGCGACGATCCAGGTCACATCCGCCAGTGTGACGACGCTGACGGCGCGCGTGCGCAGCGGCGCGGTCATCGCCATGCTGTGCAGCAGGTCCACGTGCCGTCCCGCGAGCGCGCCCAGCACGGTCAGCTCGCCGAGCGCCTTCAGCCCGCGCCGGCCCAGCAGCGGGGGGGTGATCAGCTCGACCTCCGCGGCCCACTGCTCGTGGCTCAGATACTCGCGCCCCCCGGGGCTGCAGTACACGCTGAAGCGCACCTTGGGAGCCAGGCGGAGCAGTTCCGGCAGCAGCGCGCGCACATACGTGTCCAGGCCACCGAAGCGGGGCTCCAGGAACACGGCGTTGATGCCCACGCGCCGGAAGGGTGCTCCGCTCGTGGCCGGTCCTGGGGCTGAATCCATTGCTGTCCCATGGTGGCGCACGGGGCGGATCTCGGCCCTGCTCACTGGGTGCCCCTGACGCTGGGCGGTGCCTGTCGCCTTCTAGCTAGGGGTGCGGAGGTCGATCTCCTCGGCGAGGATCTGGAAGTCCTTGGTGTTGCAGGTGAGCAACGGCACCCCGTGAACGTTGGCGGTCGCGGCGATCGCGAGGTCGAATGCCCGTCGCCGGGGCTGGCCGCCGCGCTTGGCGACGAGTGCGTGCAGCCGGCCGCACTCGCGTGCCGCGGCAGCGTCGAAGGGCAGGGCGTCGAAGTGGTCCTCGATCGCGCCGAGGCGGCGCATCCGCAGCGCACGCACTTCATCGTCCTGGGCGACGAGGACACCGAAGTGCAGCTCGGTCAACGAGACGACGCTGATCGCGGCGTCGTCGTCTGGGCCTTGCTCGGCGGCGATCAGGACCGAGGTGTCGAGCAGAACGGCCACGCGATCAGGCAGCCCAGGGGTCTGTCAGCTCTCCGCTGAGCCCCGCCAGGTCCTCGTCGAGTGTGGGGTCCGGCGGCGCGCTCCACAGATCGGCGAGCTGGCTGCTCGGCACCCACTGCCGGGTGCGGAGTGGGCCGAGCTCGGCGACCGGGCGTCCCGAGACGGTGATCGTGATGCGCTCGCCGGCCTCTGCGCGTCGCAGAACCTCACCGACGTGGTTGCGCAGCTCCTTCTGGGGGATCGTCGCCATCGCCCGATGGTAGCAGTAGTGCTACGCCGTTCAGCGCTCCAGCACCCCCACCACATTCGAGGCCCCGGCCAGGAACGGGTAGTCGGCTTCGTAGGGGCACAGCACCCGGAAGCTGTAGGCCACGGGCCCCGCGAGGCGGAAGCGGTAGGCGGCTTGGAAGCTGCCGTTGCCGTCGCTGCGGATCACGTTGAACTCAATCCAGCGGGTGCTGGACGAGCGGGCCTCCAGGATGAGCTGCTTGCCGCCGGGTGGGACGGGGCCACCCAGCAGGCGCCCGCTGAAGTGGATCGTGTGGCCCGCCGCGCTGACCCGGGGGGTGATGTGCAGCAGCAGGCCCGCGCGGACGCTCAGCGTCAGCGTGCGCGTGGCCACCGGGAGGAGGTCGCCGAGGTGGCTGCGGTAGCCCAGGCGCAGTGCTCCGGAGGGGAGGATGCGGGGTAGGACGAGGGTGAAGCGTCCCGCGGAGTCGGTGTGCGCGCCGGGCAGCGCCAGCGGGTGCGCCCCGGCGGCGGCTGGCACCAGGCTGACGTCGATCAGCGCACCAGCGATCGCGTGCCCGGCGGGTGTCGATAGGCGGCCCTGCACCGTGTGGGCCTGACCGAAGGCGCTGGTCACGTGCACGGCGCGGGTGTTCTTCCAACTCGCGCTGAGCACGGCCTGTTCGGAGGCTTCGCTGCCGTTGGGCGCGCCGCGCGAGGCGGGCTGCCCGCCGCTCCCCATGAGGGAGCCCGTGGAGGAGGACTGGCCACTGCTCTGGCCGCCGGACTGGCCCGCCCCCGCCGATGCGTTGGCGACGGTGATCTGGCGGTCCACCACCGGCGTGGAGTTGCCGGCGGCGTCGGTCACCGAGACCACCAGGTGGTGGGAGCCGTCGCTGAGCGAGGTGGTGTCGAAGGGCACGTCCACCGTCACAGAGCGTTCGCAGGGCTGGGTGTACAGGAAGGCCGGCAGCCCGTCGGTCGTCTGGCCCACGTCGTGGCAGCGCCCGCCGTTGGCGTCGAGCACGGTGGAGGAGGCCACCTGGCCGTCCACCTGGAAGACCGCCTGATAGACCCCCGAGCCAGGGTCGGTGGCGGTGAAGGCCACGTCGCTGCTGCCGCTCACGGTGGGGGCTTCGGCGAGGGAGCCGGACACTTCCTGGACAGTGGGCACGCTTTCCTGGTCGAGTGTTATGTCGGCGGCGAAGAGCTCGACTATGGCGGCGTTGCCGTTTGGATCGCCGCCACCGGCTGGGCATGCTGAACCGAATACGGGCGATCCACAAGAGGCGTTCAAGAAGAGATAGGGACTGTGCAGGGCAACGTCCGGAACTTCTTCGCGATTGTTCGCTGCAAGGGGATCGGTAAGGCTGCCTTCACGGCTGCACGCTTTTATCGCGGCACATTCTTTGAAGACTTGCGTGCTGCTACCGCTATTGGCCACGCCCGCTAGCCAAAATACATACGAGGATTCAACTTCAGTGTTGTCACCGCCCAACGTATCCCCAGCCCGCCACAATGTGGCCGCTCCAAGTGTCTCGCCTGCGGGCGCACTGAACGTCCAGGTCACAGAGTCCTTGTCCGCTGGATGGGTGTGCCCCGTCTTCAGCGCCGCCACCAGCCCGCCGCCGGTGGGGCAGCTGTCGGCGATTTCATCGTTGGCCAGCACGCCCGATTCGCTCCACCCATCAACGGGCGCCACTTCCCCATCCGGCGTACGGCACGAATACACGTGGTACTCCCCCGCCCAGGCCACCGCACAAGCCGAGGCCCCCAACAGCACAAGCCAAACCACCGCTGCCACCAACGCGGCGCGGGCGATGCGGCGCCCCGCCGACTCCTCTGAATGAGTGCCCATGTCGGTCCTTTCGTGCTCGGTTGCAGACGACAGGCGGTCGTCTCACCCTGCATGTCGCTGCCGCGCGGGCGCTGGCCCCCCTCCAATTTCGGCAGCTGGACCGCAGAACCTTTAGACGGATTTGACTTCTTGCAGCTTGCGTGTCTATCTGGAAAGCGCCGCGGCGGGGGCCGGGGCGAAGCGGATGGGCAGCGAGGCGAGCCCGTAGATGCCGGTGATGCTCTCGTACTCCGGCGCGCCGTCCAGTTCCAGCGCGGGCATGCGCGGTGCCAGGAAGGCCAACGCCTCCTGCAGCTCGACGCGGGCCAAGTTGGCGCCCAGGCAGTAGTGCACGCCGGCGCCGAAGGTCAGCGCGCGGGCGCGCCCGCGCGGGGCGGTGATGTCGAACGTGTCTCCGTCTCCGTCACCGACTCCCTCACCGGCGCCCTCGAGGTCGCGGTTGCCCGTGAAGGCGCACACCATCACCACCGTGTCCGGGGGGAACGTGGTGTCGCGGAAGACCAGCTCCTCGGTGACGATGCGCGCGGTGAAGGGCGTGATCGGCTCCACGCGCAGCACCTCCTCGACGGCCTGCGCCGCCAGCGAGGGGTCTTCGGCCAGGAGGCGCCACTGGTCGGGGTGTTCGGCGAACAGGCGCACGGCGTGGGCCAACTGGCTCTGGGTGGTGTCCACACCGCCGATCAGCACGTTGAGCACGAGGTTGACGCACTCCACGTCGGAGAGCTGCTCCAGCTTGGCTGCGCCCTCGCCCTTGCCTTTGCCTCCGCCCTCGCCCTTGCCCTCGTCTCCGCCCTCCTCTTCGCCAGTGGCCGCGATCAGCTTGGAGATCAGGTCGTCGCCCGGCGTGGAGCGCCGCGTGCGCACCAACTCGCCCGCGTACTCGTAGAACTCAACCACCGCCTGCTCGATCAGCTCGCGCTGCTCCAGCATCGAGACGGCGTCGAACTGGCGCTGGATCCAGTTGGACCAGTGGTGCAGGCGCGGCGCGTCGCTCAGCGGGGCACCCATCACCGCGGCGATCACCTGCGAGGGGTAGGGCTTGGCGAAGGCCTCGACGAACTCGCACGTGTGAGTGGTATCCCGCCAGGCCTGGGACCCAGCCAGATCCCGCCAGGCTCGGTCACCAGCCGCGCCCTGCTCCGGTCGCCTTGGCGCACCTTCCCCCGGCTCACCGCGCGAACTCCCCTCCGGACCCCCTTGTGGGGTCCTCCTTAAAATCATTTCCCCCCACAGCTCCTCCAGCAAACCCCGCGCGAGCGGGCGGTAGCGCTCCACCGCGCGCGGGGACAGCGCAGGGTTCACCAGGGAGCGCAGGCGCGTGTGCACGGGGCCGTTGATGTGCAGGATGTTGCGGCGCATCTCCTCGTACAACGGCCCCTCAGAGACGCCGAAGATCTCGGCGATCTTCATCCCCGGGAAGACCGCCGAGCGGGTGCGCAGGAACAGCTCGCAGGCCTCGCGGTCGAGCACCACATATCCCAGAGGGGTGGTGGCCAGCCACCCCTGCTGGCGCAGCTCGCGCAGCGCGGCGTGGAAGCGGGCGCCCCGCATCTGCGGGTCGGTGTAGTCGAAGCTCGGCAGCTCCAGCTCGCTGACCAGGGTCATCGCAGCGACGACGCTATCAGCGCTGGGGACTGGGCCGGGGGCCGCGGCGCCCTACCGCTTGCCGCCTTTGACGGTTTGCTTGAGCGTCGCGCCGGCGCTGAACTTGGGGGCCTTGGAGGCCTTGATCTTGACCTTTTCGCCCGTGCGGGGGTTGACGCCCACGCGCGCGGAGCGCTTGACCACGGAAAACTTGCCAAAGCCGGTGAGGGCGACCTCGTCGCCCTTCTTGAGGGTCTTGTTGACGATGTCGACGAAGGACTCGAGGGCGCGCGCGGCGTCCGCCCGGGCGAGGCCGGCGTCGTTGGCGATGGCGTCGACCAGCTCAGTCTTGTTCATGGGTATGCCTTTCGGTTGGGTAGCAACGAGCGGGCAGGGTAGCGCGAAAGCCGCGCAGAGCGCTTGCTTGAGCGAGATCGCCGGCGGCGCAGCGACTCGGTGGGCGCTGGCGCGGTACCACGGGCGGGCGCCCTCGCCACGCCCTCAGCGCAGGACTGGCTCAGATCCTGACGGCCTGCGCAGGGTCCACGCCGGACAGGATCTCGCGCAGCTGGTTGCGCATCAGGCGGTGGCCGGTGGGGGCGTCCACGGCGGAGTGGCCCAGCACGAACGAGGAGCGCTCGTCGGAGAGGGCGGTGTTGGAGGGCGCCTTCAGGTGGGGGTCCTCGCCGCAGGCCTGCAGAAAGCCGGCCACGGTGCCCTCCTGCACCAGCGCGGGGTCGCAGTCGAAGGCGCGCGCCAGCATGCGCAGGTAGTCGCGGCGGTTCAGCGAGTCCGGGCCGGCGGTGTTGTAGACGCCCTCGCAGTCCTGCGCCACCAACTCGCACAGGCGCTGGGCGTAGTCCCAGGCGTAGGTGGGCGAGCGCCAGCCGTCGCGGGGGGCGGGCAGCGCGTGGCCTTCGCGCAGGCGCTGCACGAGGCGCAGCGGGATGCTCGAGTGCGCCCACACGTGGCTGGCGAGCTCGCCGGAGGCTTGGGGGCGGGCGAGGTTGACGCCGTAGAGCCCCGCGGGGCGGGTGATCAGCCAGGGGCCGTTGTAGTCCTCGGTGGCCATCTCGCAGGCATGGCGCGTGCGTCCCCAGGCGTTGAGCGGTTCGGGGGGGTCCTGCTCGGACCAGCGCAGGTGCGGCGGCAGCATGCCCGAATAGACCCAGTCAGAGGAGACCAGCACGTAGTGGGCGCGCACGTGGCGCGCGGCGGCGAGCGTGTGCACCACGCCCACCTGGGCCAGCTGGGCGGCGTATGGCTCGTGCTCCAGGTGGCTGGCGTGGGTGCCCAGCGCGGCGTGCACCAACACGTCGGGCTCAAAGGCGGCGGCGAGTTCCACGCAGGCGTGGCGGTCGGCCATGTCCAGGCCCACGGTGCGCGCGCCGGTGACGTCCACAGGGTGCTCGTGCCAGGTGCCCAGCACCTCCCAGCTCTGCTGCACCGCGGCGGCTGCCAGGTTGGACCCCGCGAGCCCGCTGACGCCAGTGATGAGAAGTCTCATGTGAATCTAGCTGTCAAGTGTACCAGGGACGGCGCAGTTGTAAACAGTGGAGTACCTATTTAGGTAGAAACCCGTCGGTCCCGTAACGCTGTGGAGAGATGGGAGCGCCGATCAACCCACTACGCACCATCCAAGCAGACAGTTCGGAGATGTGGGCGGGGACAATGGTCCCAAAGGGCACACGGCCGGAGTCGGTGAACAGCGGCAGGTAGGCCGCCAGCGAGGCTTGGGTGAAGGAGCGCTGCAGCCCCGGGACGGCGGCCAGCAGCTCCCCCAGCGAGCGCGCCGGCACGCGCAAGGTGTCCTCGTAGCCGCGCACGGTGGCAGCCACGAAGCCGCGCACCAGCGCCGGGTCGGAGGCGATCAGCGAGCGCGTGGTGAAGGCCACCAGCCCCGGGTACTGCGGCCCCCCGTAGGCGGAGAGCCAGAAGGGGGTGATGGGGTGGCCCTGCACCTGCAGCTGCACGCCGTCGGCGGGCACGAACCCGGTGAACGCCGCGAGGCGCCCGGCGAGCAGCGCGGCGGCGCCGTCGAAGCCCACGTCCACCACGTGCACCTTGGCCGGGGAGCCGCCGGCGGCGCGCACCTCGGTGTCCAGGACCGCCAGGTCTGAGGGCACCCCGGTGGTCCCCACCGTGCGCCCCTGCAGCTGCGCGGGCGAGCTGAGGTGCGAGGAGGCCAGCGCGATCAGCCCCCCCAGCGGGCGCTGCGCGATCGCCAGCACCGCCTGCTGCGGTCCGCCGCGGGCGATCGCGGTGGCGACGTCCGAGCCGTCGGCCAGCCCGAACTGGGCCCGCCCGGCGGCCACCAGCGCCAGCGGGTCCTGCGTTTCCCCGGGCGCCACGACGCGCAGGGCGATGCCCTCCTGGCGGTAGTACCCGGCGGCCAGCGCCCGGTAGATGCCGGCGTGCACCGCGCCCGGCACGTAATCGAGCACCAGCGCGGCCGGGGTCATTTTTTTTGAGGAGAGGGGGCCGGTTTGTGCGGACCCGCCGCCGCACGCCGAACACAGCAGTGCACAGAGAACGGCTGCGAGGGCCAGCGAGATGGCGCGAAGGGCGCGGGTCACGCCCGGGTGCTTATCAGCTCAGCGCTCGTGCTGCGTACGGCTCGGGGGCGGGGGCCGTCGCGACGGCGTCACCGAAGCGCAGGCGCAGCCAGTCCCACGCGCGCTGGGACTCGCCCTCGTAGTGGCGTGCGCGCAGGACGGCCTCTGAGTCGGTCAGCGCGCGGGCGCGCGTGGAGTGCTCGGCCACGCGCGCGCGCTCCTCCAGGTAGTACGCCCGCACCACCGCCTCGGGCAGGGTCGCGGCGGTGCAGACGGCGCCGTTGGCGTGCAGCAGCAGGCAGTCATACGCCCCCAGGTCCCCGGCGGCGGCGCGACCGGCCTCGATCGAGGCCACCAGCTGGGGCTCGTGGTGGAAGGTGACGACGCCGCTGAGCCCGCCCAGCCCGTGCACCAGCGGCGGGACCTCGCCGCGCGAGGCCCACACCACCGCGGTGGGCGAGTGGGTGCGGCAGACCGCGCCCACGTCGTGGCAGGCGGAGTAGATGGCGGCGTGCAGCGGCGCCTCCAGCGGGCAGAGGGCTTTCTGGCCGCCCGTGACGCGCCCGGCGGCGTCGAGCTGGATCACGTCCTGCGCGCGCGCGTCGAGCAGCGGCGTGGCGGCGGTCAGCAGAAAGCCGCCCTCGGGGCGGCGGGCGGAGACGTGCCCGAAGGCCTCCACCAGCCCGGCCCGTGCAATCAGCCTGGCCGCGTAGGCAACCTGCTCGGCTAGCTCGCTCATCTCTACCTCCCGTAGTCGGCCCATCCCTGGGTTGAGTGAAGTATACGCGTTCCCACGGCAAAGACAAGAGGCAGCTGTGAAGTAGACTCCCTCAGAGGATGGCGGCCAGTAGGACTCCCGCAGCAGAGACCGACACGCGCGCCTTCCGCACGCTCTCGGGCGAGCCCGTGCGCGAGCTGTACACCCCAGCCGATCTCCCCCCCGGGGTGGGCGGGCCGCAGGACCCCATCGGGCGCCCCGGCGAGTACCCCTTCACGCGAGGGGTATACCCCTCGATGTACCGCGGGCGGCTGTGGACGATGCGCCAGTTCGCCGGGTTTGGCACCTCGGAGGAGACCAACGAGCGCTTCCGCTACCTGCTCGAGCACGGCCAGACGGGGCTCTCGACCGCGTTTGACATGCCTTCGCTGATGGGCCACGACTCCGACCACGCCCGCGCGGAGGGCGAGGTGGGGCGCGAGGGCGTGGCGATCGACACGATGGCCGACATGCGCACCCTCTTCGGCGGCATCGACCTGGGGGAGGTGTCGGTGTCGATGACCATCAACGCTCCCGCGGCGATCATGCTGGCCTTCTACGTGGCGGCGGCGCAGGCTGGGACATCGCAGGCCGGGCCGGTGGCGGCGGAGAACCTGGCGGGCACCATCCAGGCGGACATCCTCAAGGAGTACATCGCCCAGAAGGAGTGGTGCTTCCCGATCGACCCCGCGATGCGCCTGTGCGGGGACATGATCGAGTGGTGCACGCGACGCATGCCCCGCTGGCACCCCATCTCGATCTCCGGCTACCACATCCGCGAGGCGGGGGCCACGGCGCAGCAGGAGCTGGCGTTCACGCTCAAGGACGGCCTCACCTACGTCTCCCAGGCGGTCGAGCGGGGACTGGACGTGGACGAGTTCGCGCCCCGGCTGTCCTTTTTCTTCAACGCCCAGGTGGACTTCTTCGAGGAGATCGCCAAGTACCGCGCCGCGCGGCGCATCTGGGCGCGCGAAATGCGCGAGACCTTCGGCGCCCGAAACCCCCGCTCGTGGCTGATGCGCTTCCACTGCCAGACCGCCGGCGTGTCGCTGACCGCGCAGCAGCCGCTCAACAACATCGTGCGCACCGCGATCGAGGCGCTGGCCGGAGTGCTGGGGGGAGCGCAGTCGCTGCACACCAACAGCTACGACGAGGCCCTGGCCCTGCCCACCGAGGAGGCCGTGCGCGTAGCGCTGCGCACGCAGCAGGTGATCGCGCACGAGACAGGGGTGGTCAACACCGTGGACCCGCTCGGCGGCTCCTACTTCGTGGAGGCGCTGACGGACGAGATGGAGGCGCGCTGCTACGAGTACTTCGCCAAGATCGACGCGCTGGGGGGGATGGTGGAGGCGGTCAAGAGCAACTACCCCCAGCGCGAGATAGCGGACGCCGCGTTCGAGCTGCAGCACGAGATCGACGCGGGCGAGCGCGTGGTGGTGGGCGTCAACCGCTACGTCGCCGAGGACGAGACGCCGATCCCCACGCTGCGCGTGGACCCGGCGCTGGAACGCAAGCAGCTCGATCGCCTGCAGAGCGTGCGGGCCGCGCGCGAGGGGGCCGCGGTGGAGCGCACGCTGGCCGCGCTGCGCGCGGCCGCCGCGGGCGCGGGCAACCTGATGGAGCCGTTGCTCGACTGCGCCCGTGCGCAGGCATCGGAGGGCGAGATCGTGGAGTCGCTGCAGCAGGTGTTCGGCGACTACACCGAGACGCCCGTCTTTTGAGCGCCCGCCCGTGCATGCCCGTTGCGCGCTCGCTCCCACCGCCCGTGTAATCGGGTAGGAGTACCTACTCTCAGCTACGCGGCCCTCCTCTCCTCCTTTCAACTGCCCACAGATCGACGCGCGCCGGGTAGGCTCGCAACTTCAGATGCCTCTCAATGTTTTCATCTCCGTGCGCAGGTACTTCACCTGGGGGAACGCCCTGTTGTTGTTGCTGCTCGCCGGCGCGGGGGTGGGCGTGGCGGGCAACGGGACCGTCGCCTCCGACGCCTCCGACGCCGCCATCAGCGCGGTCGGTCCGCGCTGCGTGCCCGCTGCGCTGAACCGCTCCGCGGTGCTGCCGGGGACGAGCCTCGCGGTCTCGCCGCTGCCCGACTCGCTGGACGCCTCCGCCTCGACGCAGATCAGCCTGCTGGGGGTGCCCGTGAGCCGGCTCTCCCACGTGCAGGTCAGCGGTTCGCGCACGGGCGCCCACGCCGGTCGCCTGGAGGGCTATTCGCAGGGCGACGGCGCGTCCTTCGTGCCCGCAAAGCCCTTCCAGCCGGGAGAGCTGGTGACGGTGCACGGCGAGGAGGGCGCTCCGGCGAAGGCCTTCGCCTACAACTTCACTGTCGCCCAGCAGGACCCGCTGCCGCGCTCGCCAGTCGCCATCGCGGCCGTCGCCAAGCCCAGCGAAGTGCAGCACTTCCACTCGCGCCCGGACCTGCTGCCGCCCGTCATCGACGTCACCACGCCCGCCTCGCCCGCCTCGGCGCCGGGCTACATCTTGGTGACCCCCTACTCCGGGCCGGGCCAGGTGGGGCCGCTGATCTTCGACAACTCCGGCCAGCTGGTGTGGGACGATCCGCTGCCCTACGGCACCGAGGCCACCAACCTGCAGGTGCAGAGCTACGAGGGCCAGCCGGTGCTGACGTGGTGGCAGGGCTACATCCCCGAACAGGGCTTCGGCGAGGGCGTGGAGGTGATCGCCTCCACCACCTACCGCCAGACGGTGGTGCGCGCCGGCAACGGGTACATAGCCGACCTGCACGACTTCCGCATCACCCCCCAGAACACAGCGCTGTTGACGGTCTTCAACCCCATCCGCTGCGACCTCGCCCCGTGGAAGGGCCCAGCCAACGGGGACGTCAGCGACAGCGTCTTTCAGGAACTGGACCTGGCCACGGGGCTGGTGCGGCGCGAGTGGCACTCGCTTGACCACGTGGCTCCCAGCGACTCCTACTCCTCGCCCTCGCCCGCCGACGCGCAGTGGCCGTTTGACTACTTCCACCTCAACTCGCTCGACCCTCAGCCGGGCGGCACGATGCTGATCTCCGCACGCAACACCTCCACCCTGTACGAGCTGGCCGCCGACACCGACCAGGTGGTCGAGCGCATCGGCGGCAAGCGCTCCACCGTCAAGGTCGAGCCGGGCGCCGAAACGGCCTACCAGCACGACGCCACGCTGCTGCCCGACGGGCAGATCAGCGTGTTCGACAACGGCGGCGTGCCCAAGGTGCACCCCCAGTCACGCGGGCTGCTGCTGAGCGTCAACCCGCAGACGGGCACCGACACCGAGGTCACCCAGTTCACCCACCCCAAGCCCATCTCCGCGGGCAGCCAGGGCGACATCCAGAGCCTCCCCGGAGGTGCCTTCTTCGTCGGCTGGGGCCCGGTGCCCTACTTCTCGGAATTCTCCACCACGGGGCAGCTGCTGTTCGACGCTCACATGCCCTCCGACGAGCAGTCCTACCGCGCCTACCGCTTCTCGTGGGTGGGCTTCCCCAGCGAACCCCCCGCCGTCGCCGTGGCCCCCGCGTCGGGCAAGGCGGGCGCCGCAGGGCCGCTGGACGTGTATGCCAGCTGGAACGGCGCCACCCAGGTCGTCTCCTGGCGGGTGCTGGGGGGCACCTCGGCGAAGACCCTCACCCCAGTGGCCTCCGCACCGCGCGGGGGCTTTGAGACGACGCTCACCACTCCCGGACCCGAGGCCTACGTGGAGGTGCAGGCGCTGGCGGGCTCCGGCTCGGTGCTGGGCACTTCGAAGGTTATTAAGGGGTAGAAGGGGTAGCCCGCCCAGCCCTCAGCGCCCGCGCCGGACCTGCTTGTGCGCGCACGGGGCGGTGCTGTGGGCGGTGATGTGGGTGCCGTCCTGGAAGGTGAATTCGCCCGCGAAGGGGTACCCGCCGCTGGGGCAGCTGAGGGGCACGGTGACGCCGCGGGGCTCGAAGGGCACCTCGCGGTCGCCAACCTGGCGGTAGTAGGTGAGGCCTTCTGGCCCGAAGCTGGAGGACAGCTGCACCACCGAGACGTCGGCGGCGCCGGGGAGGGAGGGGATGATCGGCACTTCGGTGTCGATTTGCCCGCTGAAGGGTCCGCTGTCTTCCAGCAGGTGCCCGGGGAAGACGAGGTCGGCGAAGACCGGGTACCAGCCCTCGGCGAAGAACAGCACGGTGGTGTGTTCGTCTTCGGATTCCCCGCGGTAGGCGTACACGTGGGCGGTCTCGGAGACGATCTCGGGGCCGTAGGGTACCTCGGCGGTCGCCGCGCCGAAGCCCACGCGGGAGTTGGCGGGGCACCCTTCGGGGCCAAGCACATAGAGGTTGGCCGGTTCGCAGATCGCCTGGCCGAGGGTGTTGCGGGCGATGCCGATCCCGGCGGGCATGTGCAGGTCGATGCTGCGCAGCTGCGAGGGCACCTCCCCGGGGGGGCTCTGCACGATGAAGCCGAAGGCGACGGTAGTGCTCTTGCCGGGCACGTCGGGCGAGAAGCTGGCGTGCAGCTGCACCGTCTCCGAGGCCCCGGCGCTGGGGGGGAGGGCGAGGCAGGCGCACAGCACCAGCGCCCCCCCCAACGTTCTTGGGAGGCCGGCCCGCGCCCAGGCCCTCTCGATCCGCACCCAGATCCTCTTACAGGTACAGGTTGCCCACCACCTGCACGGTGGCGTTGTCGGTGTTGCGGTTGATAGTCCCGTACAGCCCGCCGCTGCCGGAGGCGTGGGCGTAGTGCCCGCTGCCGTGGCTGACCGCCAGCGCCCCGCTGAAGCTGGCGTATTCCCCGCGCCCCGGGTTCAGCTTCGCGGAGCTGTGGCCGGAGATGGTGCCGCCGCTCAGGTAGATCGTGAACCCCGCCGTCACCGTGTTGGTGCCGACCGTGAGGCGCGCCCGCACCGTCCCGGGCAGCGACCCCGTGGCCCGGCCTTCCTCCACGAGCGTGGCGCTCGCGCTGGAGGGGTTGGTCAGGGTCATGCGCGCGGTGTCGTTCACCGCGATCACCTTCGCCGCACGCCCCGCTGGGGCTCGCGCGGGCCCCCCAGTCGCAGTCCCCGCGGAGCCCACGGCGAGCGGGGCCGGCGTGAGGCAGAGGGCCGCCACGACACCGATTGCCAGCGTCCCGCTACGTGGCTGGGGGGGTGCAAGTTTCAAGATGCTCATACCATCCACATCATGTCATAGAGACAGTTGTCTGCCGAGCGATGTTTCCTGATTCTGATCCCTCGACCACAGCCTAACGTCTTGGGGGACGGAGAGGGGGGGATTCGAACCCCCGAACGAGGTTTCCCCCGTTACGCGATTTCCAGTCGCGCCCGTTCAACCGCTCCGGCACCTCTCCGGGCACTGCGATGCTCTGGACCCCTGCGCCTCGGGGGGCGTCACGGGGCGGCGGCCCACACAGGCTACGACACGGACGGGGGGCGGCGCTGGTAGGGTTGCGGACATGCTTCTCGCAGCCAGCGAGGCCTTCTCCAAGGACGTCGGTCTGATCGTCGTCTTCCTGGGGATCGGGCTGATCGTCAACGTCATCATCGTCTACATCGCCATCCAGGTGCGGGGCGAGCGGATGCAGAACCAGCAGCACCTCTCACGGCGCCCGCCGACTCGCGTCTGAGCGGCGGCCTACGGCGCCAGTTCCACGCGCATCGCGCGCGCGAGCTGGCCCCCGAGGGAGAGACGGCGCTCGCCGAAGCACACCAGCAGCGGGCCGCCGAAGGGCTGGCGCTCGAGCACCCGCAGGGTGTCCCCTGGGGAGATGCCCTGCAGCGCCAGGTACCTGAGCATCTCCGGGTCGGCGTCGGAGACGCGCACGAACGCGCCGGCGTCCCCCTCCTCGAGGGAGTCGAGCGGGCGCGTGTCCGGCTCCTCCAACTCCAGCTCGGCGTTGGGGATAGGATCGCCGTGGGGGTCCGCCGTGGGGTGGCCGAGCTTGGCGGCGATCAGGGCCTCAAGGTCCTCGGAGAGGACGTGCTCCAACACCTCCGCCTCGGCGTGGACGCGATCCCAGGGCATGTCCAGCGTCTCCGCCAGGAACAGCTCCAGCAGACGGTGGTGGCGGATCACCTCCAGCGCCACCCGCCGGCCCTTGGGCGTGAGTGTGACGCCGCGGTAGGGCACGTGCACCGTCAGCTCCAACTCGTCCAGGCGCCGCAGCATCGAGGAGACCGACCCGGGGGTGATGTCCAGGCGCTCGGCCAGCGCAGCGGTGGCAACGGGGGCGCCGTGGCGCGATTCCAGCGTGAAAACGGCCTTGCAGTAGTCCTCGACGGCTTGCGAGCGAGTGAGATCTTGAGCTGCCACGAGTCTATTTTAGGCTTGCCAAGATTTTCTGTCAAGAAAGGGAGGAGAAGAGAGGACCGCGCCAGGCGGGACCGGCCGGCCGCGGGAAGCCGAGGCGCGCAGGGGGCACCCCGCGCGGGGCCATAGGGAGCAAGCTGGCGGGAGGGCGGACAGGGCCTTGCAGGGGAGCGGCGGCGCAGCGCGCGGGGGAAGCCTACGGGGAGGGGCAGGGACACGCGGCGGAGGTGCCTGCGGGGAGCGCGCAGACGGGGTCGCACCGCGCCCGACCGACGGTTTGTGAAAGATGCAGGGGAGTGGACACCACCTTCGAGCTGCAGACCCACCGCGTCGAGGACCGCCATTGGTGGTATCGGGGCCGGCGCAACGTCCTGGACGTGGTGCTGCCCAAGCTCGCCCTGCCCCCCGGGGCGAGCATCCTCGACGCGGGGTGCGGCAGCGGGCGCAACATGGTCGACCTGGCCCGCTACGGCGAGGTGACGGGCGTCGAGCTGTCCTCCACCAGCGTGGAGGCCGCGCGCGCACGCCAGATGGGCGATGTGGTCGAAGGGTCGGTGCTGGAGATGCCCTTCGCGCCCGACACCTTCGATCTGGCGGTGAGCCTGGACGTGATCGAGCACCTCGAGGACGACCGCGCGGCGCTGGCGGAGTTGCGGCGCGTGGTGGCCCCCGGAGGAGCCCTGCTGGTGACCGTGCCCGCCTACCAGGGGCTGTGGAGCCGCCACGACGAGATCAACCACCACCACCGTCGCTACTCGCGCCGCGCCCTGGTGGCGGCCGCGCAGAGCGCTGGATGGAAGTGCGAGCGCACCACCCACTTCAACTCCCTGCTCTTGCCGGTGGCGATCGTGTTGCGCGCGCTGCAGCCGCTGAACCGCTCCAGCACCGAGTCGAGCCTTGATCTGTGGGTGCCGCCGGGGCCGCTGAACTGGCTGCTTGAGCAGCCGCTGGACTTGGAGGCGGCGCTGATCGGGCGCGGGGTGCGCATCCCGGCGGGGCTGTCGCTGCTGGCGGTGTTTCGCTGAGGAGCTGGTCTCGTGCGCCGCGCGGGGCCGACGCGAGCCTAGATTTTCGTAGGATCCCGAGGAGCCGGCAGAGTCGGGTCTTTGTGTTCCCGACTTCGCCGGGCCGCAAAACTCCAGAAAGTCCAGTATTTACGGGGCTTTCTGGGATGCTCTCAGCGTCCGGCGGGTCTCCAAGAGCTAGATCGGACCCCCAAAGCCTCCCTTGGGCGATCAACTCTTGACGGCATTCGAGCCAGCTGTATCCTCATCGGTACCTCGCTGTGGGGCTCGGCTTTAGAGGCCCAGAGGGAGGGATCCGACATAACGAGAGCTGGCCCAGTAAATGGGCTGACCTCCAGATCGCCAGAGGGCGCTCAGGCGAGCTCTGGCAGAACGAAGGGAGTTGTTGAAGCATGTCTAGGATCAAAGTCCTGATTGTGAGCCTGCTGGCCTTGTGCGCGGTGGGCTCCGTCGCGGCTGCCACCGCATCGGCCGAACTGCAAGGGCCGTGGTGGAGGCATCCGGAAGCAAAAGGTAGCCAAAAACAAGTCAAATGGCCCGAGAATGAAGAGCAGGCGATCAAAGCCACAAATGCAGGTCTAGGTAACTTCAAGCTCAGGGGTAAGCTAATTGGAGAAAAGGTTCTAATCGAATGCACGACTGTCACTGGTAAGGGCTGGCTTTGGAACGGCTTGCACCAAGGCGAGAACGAAGGAGAACCAGTCAATTTCACAGGCTGTACCGCAGCGTCGGTTCTCATAGGTAAATGTGTCGCAGAAGTCGAACCAGTACACGCCTACTCTGAACTGATGTGGAAATACCGAGGTGAAAGCAAAGAACTAAAAGAAGCAGGAGGGCAGCAAAAAATCTATGATGCGTTTGGCGTAGCGGAAAACAAAGCAGGAAAGTTTATATTCACTCTAATAAAAATCCCAGCCCCATGTGCAGTAACAGGCGAATTCCCTGTTGAAGCTGCTGGAACGGAACAAACATTCCTTGATCAACATCAAGGGGAACATAAAATCAGGTGGGGTACGGCACCTTTGGTCGAACCCCAGAACCAGGATGCGAAGCAAGGTTTCCTGAACTGGATCATTCCCAATCAAACTAAATTACACCATCAAGAAAAAGAAGTCATAGCAAAGCTCGAATTTGGAGGAGCCCCAGCTGAATTGGAAGGCAAGCTGGCAGTAGAATTGAATAGTGAAGAACCGTTCGGAGCATATAACGAATAGTTAGAGTTCTCAGCGAATCTGCTGGCGATGTCGTGGGCGGGGCTGTGCTTTGTCGCTCCGCCCACACACTAGTATCGAAGTCCACTGTCACGGTAATCTGGAGTTGGAGACAGTAGTTGTGCTCCAGTGCTACAGCTGGCCATAATCTAATGGTGAAGGGTGCTAGAACTACAACTATACTATGGATATCGTCTACCTGGAGTGCAACCGCCGTTGCATTGCTTGTTATGGGATGGTGTTCGTCGTCTGCACTGTCCCTACCTGATAGCCGGGTATACGAACTCGTATCTCCAGCGCAAAAGAGCGGCGGTGTCGGTAGTGTGCTCCCATTGGCCACGCTGGTTGCCTCGGAACAGTTTGGTCTACCGCTACAAAGCTCGCCAAGCGGCGAAGCGGTGGCGTACGAGGGGGAAGACTTCTACGAGCCGCGTCTTGGTAGTAGTCTAGACGAGTATCTTTCGCTGCGCGATCCTGGGGCTTGGGTAACCCAGAATTTGACTCCCGGTGTGCCGGCGGAAAGCGAGACGACTGATCATGTAAATTTGGATGTTGGGTTCTCTCCCGATCTCTCTGCGGGGATCATCAGCAGTGAAGCCCCGTTGGCAAAAGCAGCGCCTACGGGCTATGCCAACCTATATCTTGCCAGGGGAGCTAGCCTCCAGCCTTTGTTATTGGAGCCTCCACCTCACCGCACGTCCACAACATTTGGGCATGCTGGCGGCCGCGGAGTTCGACTTAGGCTACTCCGCAGCCTACTTTTTGCCGGTGGAAACAATGGGACTGAAGCGGCTTCGGCGTTTAGTCACCTGTTGTTCGAGGCTAACGATTCATTGACCTCAGCCACTGCCACTGCGCCCGCAGCTATAGACGGAGGGGAACTCGAGAACAACCTCTACGAGTGGACAGCCGGCTCTATGCGTCTCGTAAACGTTCTTCCAAACGGCCAGACCGAACCAAACGCGTCTTTTGGGATCGACTACGGTGATGAGTACGGCAACGATCCGACCCCAAGTCTGAGTCATGTGATCTCGGCTGACGGCTCAAGGATCTTTTGGACTGATGAAAACAGCAGCGGCCCAAACAATGGTAACCTCTACGTTCGCGAAGACGGTGAACGGACGAGGCTGATCGCTTCTAGTGCTCAGTTCCAGACTGCGAACACAGATGGCTCAAGGGTGTTCTTCACAAAGGCAGAACGCCTGTATGAATATGACACGACCAACGGAGCGACGACCGATCTTGCAAGCAGTGGGGTGCAGGGTATTGTCGGAGCGAGCCAAGAAGGCACGTATATTTACTTTGTCTCACAGAGCAGGTTAACGGACGAGGGCGGAGAAACTGGGCAGCCCAACCTCTACCTCACCCATGAAGGCGAAACACGGTTTATTGCGACACTCTTGCCGTCCGATAATGAAATAGTCGGACTTCGCGGATCTAGTCCGTCTGAAGGCGACTGGTACCGTACTTTCGCGGGGCGCAGTGCGGAGGTTTCGCCGAATGGTCGCTACGTCGCGTTTATGTCGGAGAAAGACTTGACTGGCTACAATAACTTAGATGCGAACGGAAGCAGGCACGACTCCGAGATTTTTCTTTATGACGCAGCTAATGCTACGCTCACGTGCGCGTCGTGCAATGTTGATGGCCGTTCGCCTACAACCAACACATGGTTACCATCCCCTGTAAATGGTATTTACCAGCAGCGTTATCTTGATGATTTCGGACGTCTTTTCTTCAGCACGGAAGATGCCGTTCTACCCCAGGACACAGACGGCACATCCGACGTGTATGAGTACGAGAATGGGCATGTTTATCTGATCTCTCCGGGAGATGCCAACAGCGAAGCAGTATTCGCAGATGCAAGCGAAAGCGGTGATGACGTCTTCTTTACGACTCGCCAGCAGCTTGTGCCCGGTGATAATGACCAGAATGTCGATCTGTATGACGCCCGGGTGGATGGATGGGCTGAAGAACCTCCGCTTCCAGCATGCTCCAGTGAAGTCTGCCACGAACCGGCGCTTACGCCACCGTCTTTTGAAGCCCCCGTCAGCGCTGCTTTTACTGGCCCAACGAACCTTCCGCCTCCATCGTCCAAGCCAGTGATGAAGTCCAAAGCGTTGACCCGAGCGCAGAAGCTCGTCAAGGCGTTGAGGCTATGCCGACTCAAGCAGAACAGACATAGCCGAGTAGCTTGCGAAGCTCGGGCCAGAAAGCGATATTGATGCTCTCGCGTTTTAGAAGACCGATCATCTCTGGGACGTCCGGTCTGTTGGGACTTGCGTTGGCTGTGGCGGTGGTGACTATGAGTGTTGCCGTGGCCTCCAGTGTCGCGGCCGACGGTCCCGTATGGCAAGCGGGCTCGGAAAGCTTTCCAACGAACTTCGCTCCAGGTGGGATGGGTGCATATGTAGTGCATGTGAAGAATATCGGTACGGCCGCAACCGACGGGTCCGAGGTCAAGGTTGTGGATCAGCTGCCGCCGGGTGTGACGGCTATCTCGGCGGATGGTGAGCTCATTGAAGGCGAACCGACCGTGGGGGCGTACTGGAATTGCTCGGGCATCGCGGTAGTGACGTGTACCAACAATCCTCTCGGCCTTCCCACAATTGCACCGGGGCCGGAACGCCGTGAAGGTACGGCACCTTATATAGTAATCAATGTTGCGATCGGAGAACGTGCCGGCGGGCTCGTTGACAACGTCGTCAAGATCAGCGGTGGTGGCGCGAGTGAAGCGAATAACCTCACGCAGACCATGATTAGCCCTTCACCGTCCAGGTTCGGATTAGAGGGCTTCGAACAGCTATTGCTTAATCGCGATGGGTCTCCGGATACGCAGGCCGGCTCACATCCCTACCAGACGATCGTAAACTTCGTGGTCAACAGTCTTGGTCAGATTGGTGAAGCACGCTGGTTGCCCGAAGAAGTGAAGGATATGGAAATAGCATTGCCGACGGGACTTGTGGGTAATCCGGCTGCGACGCCTCGTTGTCCGAGGGCGCTTTTTGATCGCGGGAGACACGAAGCTTCAGGTTTCCCTGCGTGTCCGGCAGACACTCGGGTTGGTACGGACATAGCCATAATTGGTGCGGGGGGCGTGGCGAATCTGCCCTTGGTCTTTCCTGTGTACAATCTGGAGCCGCCGCGCGAAGCTCCGGCTCAGTTCGGGTTTGCCTTTCAGAACCGCGTTGGGTTCATTGATTTCGGTGTTCGCACTGGCGAAGGCTATGCAGTGAAGGCTGTCGTGAGAAATCTGGTTCAGCAGCATGTTCTGCGTAACTCACTGACGCTGTGGGGTCAGCCCACGGATTCCTCGCACGACGGCGAACGCGAAGCGTCTGTGGCGCCTTCGGCGATACCGCTCCTGACGAACCCGACGTCCTGCGGCGCTCCCTTGAGCGACCTCGTTAGTATGGACTCGTGGGAGGAGCCGGCCGCCGAAACGCTCAGCCCTTTCTCTTACCCGGTGACGCCTCCTCCGTATCCCGTGACTGATAACAAGGGCGTCCAGATCTCGATTCAGGGCTGCGACAAGCTTGAATTCAATCCAGGGCTCGAAGTCAGGCCAGAAACCTCGGCGACGAACACTCCCGCCGGCCTCGAAGTAAAGCTGAGTGTTCCCCAGAACCCCAATCCGGAAGGACTTGCCACAGCGAATCTCAAGGACGCCGCCGTGACGTTTCCAGCGGGGATGACTGTCTCACCGTCCGTAGCCAACGGGCTTGCCGCCTGCACGCCTGCAGAGATTGGGATGACCAATGGCGCCGCACCGACGTGTCCGTCGGCCTCGAAGATTGGTGCCGTGACGGGGCAGTCACCGCTGCTCGAACAGCCGCTCACGGGCTCTATCTATGTCGCCCAGCAGGGGGCGAACCCGTTTGGTTCTCTGCTTGCGATCTATGTCACGGCGGAAGCCGAGGGTGTGCTGATCAAGCTTGCCGGCCATGTGCAGCTCGACCCGGTCACGGGCCAGTTGACGACCACGTTCGATGAAAACCCGCAGCTGCCGTTCAGCGATCTGACCTTGAACTTCTTCGGCGGGCCTCGCGCTGCGCTTGTCACGCCTGCCTCGTGTGGCTCCTACACGCCCACCGCGCAGTTCGCCGGGTACAACGGCGCTCTTGTGACCCCGCCCATCCTGCCATTCCGTATCGCCTCCGGGTGCGAAGCGCCGGGGTTCTCGCCGTCATTTGTTGCGGGCACCACCAGCAACGTTGCTGGCGGGTTTGGCATGCTTTCCGTAACCATCTCGCGGCCCGATGGAGACCAGCCGCTGGGGGCTCTGTCGATGACAACCCCACCTGGTCTGCTTGCGATGCTTTCTTCGGTGCCGCTCTGTACCGAAGCGCAGGCTGCGCAGAGCGCCTGTCCGGCCGCGAGCCAGATCGGGGAAGTGACGGCTGTCGCGGGTCCCGGTCCTGAGCCGGTTACCGTTGGCGGGGGCCAGGTCTTTCTCACCGGGCCTTACAACGGCGCGCCGTTTGGGCTGCTGGTGGTCATGCCGGCGGTGGCTGGACCGTTCAACCTCGGCAATGTCGATGTCAGGGCCGCGATCAACATCGATCCTCACACCGCGCAGGCCACGATCGTGAGCGGCCCGCTGCCCACGATGCTGCAGGGCATCCCGCTCGACGTGAGGGCCATCCACATCGTTGTGAACCGGCAGAACTTCATCTTCAACCCCACCAGCTGCAACCCGCTCGCGGCCACCGCCACGGTAGCGAGTTCGCAGGGGGCATCCGTTTCGCTGTCCTCGCGCTTTCAGGCGGCGGACTGTGCCTCGCTTGGGTTCTCACCGCGGTTCACCGCCTCTACGCAGGCTCATACCTCGCACGGTGATGGCGCCTCACTGGATGTGAAGGTCTCTTTCCCGTCTGGGCAGGCCCATATAGCGAAGGCTGCCGTGAAGCTGCCCGTGCAGCTGCCCTCGCGGCTTACCACGCTGCGCCAGGCGTGCCTTGCGGCCGTTTTTGAAGCCAATCCGGCCAGCTGTCCGGCGGGTTCGGTGGTTGGCACCGTCCACGCCTCCTCTCCGGTGCTGCCCGTTTCATTCGCTGGGCCGGCCTATCTGGTCTCTCATGGTGGCGCTGCCTTCCCCGACTTGGTGGTTGTCCTAGAGGGCGACGGGGTTCGCATCGACCTCGTTGGCAACACCGCGATCAGCCACGGCATCACCTCCTCCACCTTCGCCTCCGTCCCTGACGCGCCGGTTTCCTCCTTTGAACTGAAGCTGCCCGAGGGTCCTCACTCCGTGCTGGGCTCCAATCTCCCCGCCAAGGACGGCGGCGACCTGTGCTCTACCAAACTGGTCATGCCCACCACGCTCACGGCGCAGAACGGCGCGCAATTGGTGCAGAGCACCAAGATCGCGGTCACCGGCTGTCCTAAGGTCAAGTCCGCGAAGGCTCGCCGCCGGGCGAAGACGGCCCGCCGGGGTCGGCGCTGAGTCTCCCTACGACGTTCCGGCCTCGGCGGGGTGCGTTCGAAATGTCCACGCGCGGTTTGCCGCGAAGGTCACCACCACCACTACGACGATCGCGATCGCCTGTCCCACCAGCTTGTTTAGGCCCATCACCTCGACGCACGTGGCCACCAGGCCGAGGTTGAGCAGCAGCCCGCATCCCTGCACCACCACCCACCGCACCGGTGTCAGAGCGTCGCCCTCGTGGCCGGCGAACGTCCAGCGGCGGTTGAGCAGGAAGCCGTTGACGGCCCCCACGGAGAAGCCGATGCCCGAGGCCGCCAGGTACCACACGCCTGCCTTCAGCAGCAGGGTGTAGATGGCGAAGAACAGCAGGGTGTTGCTGACACCGACGATGCCAAACTTGACGAACTGCACGATCAGGGGCATCCTCGGGTGGCGCGCCCACCCGCGCACGTTCTCTAGGCTACTCACACCCACACCTTACGATCTCTGTCCCACACCATGTCCATCACCTCCCCCCGCTCTCCCACGCTGCTCAGCGTCGTCGCACCCGTCTACAACGAGGAGGCCCTTGTCGAGCTGTTCGTCGCCCGCACCTGCGCGGCGATGGCCGACTACGCCTTCGAGCTGGTGCTGGTCAACGACGGCTCCTCCGACGCCACCGGCCCGCTGCTGGACCGCCTCGCCGACGCCGACCCGCGCGTGCGCGTGATCCACCTCTCGCGCAACTTCGGCCACCAGGCCGCCCTCACCGCGGGCCTTGAGCACGCCGTCGGGGATGTCGTGGCGATGATCGACGCCGACCTGCAGGACCCCCCCGAGCTGATCCCCACGATGGTTGAGCAGTGGCAGGCCGGCTCCGACGTCGTCTACGCAGTGCGCGCCCAGCGCGAGGGGGAGACCGCCTTCAAGCTCGCCACCGCCTCGTGGTTCTACAAACTGTTCGATCGCCTCGCGCAGGTCAACCTGGAGCCCAACTCCGGCGACTTCCGGCTGCTCGACCGCCGCGCCCTCGACGCCCTTTTGGCGATGACCGAGCGCTCGCGCTTTTTGCGCGGCATGACGGTCTGGGTGGGCTTCACGCAGACCGCTGTCTCCTACGAGCGCGACGCTCGCCACGCCGGCGAGACCAAGTACACGCTGCGGCGCATGCTGCGCTTCTCGTTGGACGCCATCACCTCCTTCTCGCACCTCCCGCTGCAGCTCGCCACCTATGTAGGCATGCTCTCCGCGGGCGTCGCCTTCGTCGCCATCCCCATAGTGCTCGTGCTGCGCCTGATCGGCTCCTATCTGCCGGGCTTCGGCTCGATCACAATCGCCATCTTGCTGCTCGGCGGGATCCAGCTGATCGCCCTCGGCGTGATCGGCGAGTACGTAGGGCGCATCTACGACGAGGTCAAGCACCGCCCCCTCTACATCGTGCGCGAAGAGCGCAACGCTCCCTCCGGTCCGCCTGCCGCGGTTGCCGCTCCTGTCGTGCGCGCCGGGCTGCCCGCGCGGGTTCCCCAGAACGTCGGCTGAGCCTGGGTCCTCTCGCCGCAGGAAGGGGGGCGGGTTTGGGCGCTCGCGGGCGAACGACAGCGCCAGTTCGAGCGTGATGCAATGGGTTGCGCGGGCCTTAACCGCTCCGCTGAGGGCTTGTGGGTGTTCTCTTGACTGCCACCCCACAAGGAAAGGGACTCCTCTTATGCATATCGCTTCGCGCCGCCGCACCCTCACACTGCTAGCCACCCCCGCCGTCGTGGGGGCCATGACGGTCGCCGTCCCCGCCCTAGCCGGCACCAGCCTGCTGGGCGCCCCCGCTCGCGAGGCCCGCTCCTCCAGCTGCGTTACGGTCCTTTCCGGCCGCCACCACGTGCGGGAGTGCCTGCTGCGTGGGTCCCGCGGGCCGCGGGGGCCGCAGGGACCGCGCGGCTTCACGGGCGTTCCCGGGCCCAGGGGCGCAACGGGCCCCAAGGGAGCGACGGGCGCCAGGGGAGCTACGGGAGCCAAGGGCGCCACCGGTCTGACTGGCCCACAGGGACCGGCCGGCACCGCCCGCGCCTTCGGGCTGGTGCAGCCCACCTCTCCCACCCAGGCCATTGTGATCCCCTCCGTGACGGTCAACATCGTCGGCATCTCCGAGCCGTCCGCCGGCGTCTTCTGCGTCACTCCCGCGGCGCCCGTCAACGCGGCCGCCGAGACGGTGACGGTCTCGCCCGAGGTCTCCTACTCCGCGGCGGGGGTCCCCGGCATCGTCGCGGTCAACGCCCAGCACCCTCACTGCCCTTCCGGCACCTTTGAGGTGGACACCTTTGCGCCGGGCGCCGTCACGCCGGGAACCACACCCACCCCGGCCAGCGGCTACGCCTTCACGATCGTCATCCCGTAGGGGGCTGTGCGCATGGGCTCACGCGGTCAGGCGATAATGACCGCGTGAGTTCCAGCGAGCCAGCCGGCGGTGGCCCCGTGGAGGGGCAGAGACCTCAGGTCAAGGACGACGGCGCTCCCGTGGAGGGGCCGGGGGCGGGTGGGCCCCGGATTAAGGACGAGCACCTGGACTTCCGCCAGGAGCGCATCCGCGTGGAGACCTCCCGCCACCGCATCGAAGGTCTCATGACGCTTGCCCGCGACGGCTACCGCAGCCGCGTCTCCGACGTGCTCAACGCCTCCGAGCGGGACTTCCTGACGCTCACCGACGTCGTCGTGGAGCCCCTTGACGGGGGTCCGGTGGAGAGCCACTCCTTCCTGGCCGTCGCCCGCGCTCACATCGTGTTCGCCGTCAGCGCCGCCGGGCCCCCTGCGGTGGAGCCGCCTGCGGGGCCGCCCCAGGCGTAGTCCACCGCCCGCATCCCCGGCAGCGCCAGCCCGCCCACGGTGGCCAGGGCTCCCAGCAGGCCGGCCCCGATGAGGGTGCTGCGCACGCCCAGCACCGCGCTCAGCGGCCCCGTCAGCGCCAGCGACACCGGCAGCAGTCCGATCGAGATCAGCCAGTCCAGGCTCGACACCCGCCCCAGCATGTGCCCCGGCACGTGGCGCTGCTTGATCGTCGCCCACACGATGGTCCCCGCCGTCTCCAGCAGGTTGAAGGCCAGGCTGGCCACCATCAGCTGCCACATCGCGGTGGCCAGCCCGTACCCGGCGACGGCCAGCGTGGCCAGCGCCCACACCACGTAGATGAACGTCATGCTGCGCTGGGGCAGTCCGCTGCGGCCCATCGCCATCGCGCACGCCACCGAGCCGAGCCCGCCCGCCCCCAGCACGAGGCCGAGCTGCACCCCGCTGCCCCCCAGCTCGTGCTTGACCATGAACGGCAGCAGCACCTCGGCCGGTCCCATGAACAGCAGGTACGCCAGACCGGCGCTGGCGAACGTCCCCCACAGCCACACGTGCCGGCGCACGTAGCTCCAGCCCTCACGCATCTCGCGGCCCGCCATCGCGATCGCGGGCGCGTGCGTGGCGGTGGCCTGCACTCGCTCGGGGCCGCCCCCCGCACGCGTGGGTGTGGCGGTCCCGGCACGGACGTGTGCGGTGGTCCCCGCACGGACCTGTGTGGACATCGCCCACAGCGCCATCGCTGAGACCACGAAGGTCGCGCCGTCGGCCAGGAACGCCGCCCCCGGCCCGAACAGACCGACCAGCACGCCCCCCATGGCCGGCCCCGCCAGGCGCAGGGCGAGCGGGCGCACGAACTGCTCCAGCGCGTTGGCCTGCGCCAACTGCTCGGCCGGCAGCAGCTCAGGCACGATCGCGTCGCTGGCCGGGTCGAAGAAAGCCTGCGCCGCTCCGTAGATGGCGACGATCACCATCATCTGCCACAGGCGCAGCGCCCCGCTCACCGCCAGCGCCCCCATCAGCGCCAGCAGCACCGCCCGCACCCCGTCCGCCAGCAGCATCACCCGGCGGCGGTCGTGGCGGTCGCTCACAACCCCGCCCACCAGCAGCAGCGAGATCAGCGGCACCGTCATCGCGATGCCCAGCAGCGACAGCGCTGTGGGCGCGTCGGAGAGCGTGTACGCCTGCCACGCCATCGCCACCAGGAAGGCTCCGTCGCCGAGCAGCGATACGCACCTGCCGGTGAACAGCAGGCGGAAGTCGCGGTTTGCCAGTAGCGTCCTCGGCCCCGCCTGCGTAGGTGGCCCCACCCGTCGTCCGGTCCGCTCCGAGCTGCCGCTCATCTCGCGGCCCTCGTCGCCGCTAGGCGGCATCGGGTGCGATCGGCGCCGGCTCGCCAACCGGCTCGCCGGCCTGCAACGAGGCCCCCGCCAGGTAGGTGAGCATCCGCTCGGACTCCATCGGGTGCGCGAAGTGGAAGCCCTGGCCGAGCTCGCACCCCAGGTCGCGCAGCCGCTTGAGCTGCTCGTCCAGTTCGATGCCCTCGGCCACCACCTCCAGCGCCAGCGAGCTGCCGAGCGCCACCACGGCGCTGGACAGATCGACCGCCTCCGGCGTGCTCTCCGGGCGCAGGAAGGAGCGGTCCATCTTGATCACGTCCACCGGGAAACGGCTCAGGTAGCTGAGCGAGCTGTAGCCGGTGCCGAAGTCGTCCATCGCGATGCGCACGCCCAGCGAGCGCAGTTCGGTGAGCTTCACCACGGCGATGTCGGGGTCGTCGATCAGCATCGACTCGGTGATCTCCAAGGTCAACAGACCGGGGTCCAGGCCCGAGTCCGCGAGCGCGTCGCTGACGTCGGAGATCACGTCGCTGTGCTGCAGCTGCTTGACCGACAGGTTCACGCACATGTACAGCGGCGGCTCTTCGTTCCACAGCCGTTGGATCGCCGTCGCCTGGCGGCACGCCTCGCGCAGCACCCAGCGGCCGATCGGGACGATCAGCCCGGTCTCCTCGGCGAAGGGGATGAAGTCGCCGGGCACCACCAGCCCGCGCTCGGGGTGGCGCCAGCGAAGCAGCGCCTCCATCCCGGCGACCTGGTTGTTGGCCAGCCTTACGATCGGCTGGTAGTGCAGGTCGAACTGGCCGTTCTCCAGCGCCCGCTGCAGGTCCGCGCGCAGCTCCAGGCGGGCCAGCACTCCCGCATGCATCTCCGGCTCGAACAGCCGGTAGCCGCCCTTGCCGTCGCGCTTGGCGATGTACATCGCCGCGTCGGCGTCGCGGATCAGCTCATCGGCGCTGGCGCTCGAGGCGCCCTCCAGGATCGAGATCCCGATCGAGCCCCGCAGCGCCAGCTCCTTGCCGGCCACCATCAGCGGCTGGCGCAGGTCCTCGAGGATCCGCTCGGCCACTTCCACCGCCGTCTCGGTGCCGTCGAGGTCCTCCAGCAGCACCACGAACTCATCGCCGCCGAAGCGCGCTGCCGTGTCGCTGGAGCGGATGCTCGCCGAGAGGCGCTTGGCCACGTCGATCAGCGCCGTATCCCCCGCGCCGTGGCCGAGGCTGTCGTTGATCGTCTTGAAATCGTCGATGTCCAGGAAGATCACCCCCAGATCCCCGCTCTCGCGCCGCGCGCGGCTGATCGCGTGGCGCACGCGCTCCACGAACAGCGCGCGGTTGGGCAGGTTGGTGACGGGGTCGTGGAAGGCCTGGTGGGCCAGCTGCTCCTCGAAGGCCTTGCGCTCTGAGATGTCGCGCGCGTTCAGCACGATCCCCCGCACGTGCTCGTCGTCGAGCAGGTTGGTGTGCAGGATCTCAAACTGCCGCATCCCGCCGTCGCGGTGGCGCAGCGTGCACTCGATCACCTCTCCGTCCTTGCGCGCGTACGCTGCGCCGTCGGCCAGCAGCCGCAGCAGGTGGCCGGCGTCATCGGCCGCCACCAGGCGATCGAAGCGGGTGCCCAGCAGCTCCTGCGGCGGGTAGCCCAGGACGTGCTCGGAGGAGGGGCTCTGGTAGGTGATGGTCGCGTCCGAGCCCACCACCGTGATCAGGTCGGTGGCGTTCTGCACCAGCGAGCCAAAGCGCGCTTCGCTGCTGCGCCGCTGCACCTCCGCGGTGAGGCGGGACTTCTCCTCGGCGAGCTCGCGCTCGCGTTCGGCCGAGCGCTCCTGCTGGCGCACCAGTCCGACCATCCGCATCACCACGAAGCCGAACAGCACCATCGAGGCGCAGATGATCACGATCAGGTCGAGGTCGCCTCGCCGCACCTCCTTCAGGAGGATGCACACCGGCGCGATCAGCGACGCTCCCGTGAGCAGGCTCAGGCGCAGCGGCGTCAGCTTGGCCTCCTGCGGTCCGGCCGGCTCCTGCAGCCCCACCATCGAGGGGTGCAGCGCCGCCGCGCCCCACAGCAGCTGGTAGGAGAACCAGCCGAGGTCCAGCAGCAGCTGGTGGTGGTAGGCGTTGTCGAGCGTCATCACCCCGTACACGAAGTCGGTCACCAGCAGCGAGACGATGCTCGCGCACAGCAGATAGAAGGACGGCCGGCGCTGGCCCGTGTCGAGGATCAGGCGGATCGCCGCGGCGAGCAGGATGATGTCCCCCAGCGGGTAGGCCACCGACACGAGCTTGGGCAAGAGCCCCATCGAGTTGTCGTGGATGTAGGGGGCGATCAACAGCACCCACGAGAGCAGCGACAGCCCGAGCGTCAGGATCGCCGCGTCGATCAGCGTGTTGCGATTGCGCTGCGGGTTGCGCTTGCGTACCAGCAGCAAGAGGCCCAGCATCAACGCCACGTACACCGACAGGTAGATCGCATCGCCGATCGAGGGGAAGGGAACTTCGGCGTGCAGGATGTACTTCGGGTAGCTGTAGGTGTAGACGTCGCCCATCCAGTACAGGAGCAGCCCCACCACGAACAGCCACCACGGCAGCGAGTAGCTGGGCTTGTTGCGGCGGATGCCCACGATCACCGCGATCCAGCTGGTCAGCCCGAGTGTGTTGAAGAACGCCGCATTGCCCTTCAGCGGCGGCACCAGTAGATACAGGAAAGCCCCCACCGCGCCGAACGCCACATAGCCCTGCCACAGCTGCACGCGGGGGCGGCGGCTCATCACCTCACCTCCGCCGTCCCCTGCGTGGTGGCTGGCTGCAGCTCGCCCTGCTCGGCCAGCTCCGTCAGCGCCGCGATCAGGGTGTCGACCTGCGCGTCGGTGTTGGCCGCCGTCAGCTGGATACGAAAGCCGACCTCCGCCTTGGGCACCAGCGGGTAGGCCGCGAGCGTCACGTACACGCCTCGTTCGAACAGCAGCTCGCCCACGGGGCCGATGCGCTCGTGCTCGCGCAGCGGGATCTCGACGATCGGCAGCTCCGAGCTGTTGGGGGTGTGCACGCCCAGCTCCCTCAGCGCCGCCAGCACGCGCACGGTGTGGCGGTGCACCACGCCGCGCAGCTCATCTCCACGCTTGTCGTTGACGTCGAGGCCGGTCAGGACGGTTGCCAGCGACGCCACCGGCGAGGGACCCGAGTAGAGATAGGGCGGGGCCGCCACCTTCAGCAGGTTCTTGATCTCGGTGGGGCAGGCGATGAACGCCAGCAGCGAGGAGTACGCCTTGGAGAAGCCCCCCACCAGCACCAGGTCCTCGTAGCTCTCGCCGAAGTGGCGCACGATGCTGTTGCCGCGGCTGCCGTACACACAGGGCTCGCTGGGCGAACGCTCGCCGATCAGGCCGAAGCCGTGCGCGTCATCGACGTACAGCAGCGCTCCGTGGCGGCGCGCCACCGCCGCGAAGGCCCTCAGATCGGGGGGATTGCCGGTCATGCTGTTGACGCCGTCCATGCACACCAACCGCACGCGGTCGTGGTCGGCCCTCAGCAGCTCGTCCAGGTGTTCGGGGTCCTCGAAGCGAAAGCGGCGCACCGCGGCGCCGCGCGAGCGCGCCACCTGGCAGCCGTCGTAGATCGTCTTGTGGGCGCGCGCGTCCAGGAAGATGGTCCCCGAGGCCGCCAGCACCGGGATCACCGAGGCGTGGATGTGCGTGATGGTGGGCAGCACCAGCGAGTCCTCGCTCCCCAGCAACTCGGTCAGACGGGCCTCGATCTGCTCATACAGCACAGGGCTGCCGAGCAAGCGCGACCAGCTGGGGTGCGTGCCCCACGCATCCAGATAGGCTGGGATCGAGGCGATGATCTCGCGGTCCAGGTCGAAGCCCAGGTAGTTGCAGGAGGCGAAGTCCGCCAGCCACTGCTCGCCGACGCGGATCATGCGCCCGTCGATCTCCTCGATCACGGCGTCCATCATCGGGTGCCCCGCGCGCAGGTTCTCGATGTCGCGCACACCGTCCAACCAGTGATCGATCCAGCGCCCGCCGGTGCGCGGGGTGGTTGAGAGCAGGGCGGACGACATCCTACGAATCATCGGATCAGGCCGGCCAAGCCTTGATAGCCAGATGTATTAGTCGGCGTTCGTGCGGCCTCAGGGTGGGCCGTAACAGATGGGCCGTTGGCCCGTTCTCCCTGCGATGCGTTATGAGAGAATCGCTCAGAGTCATCGGCCATGGCCACCTCGGTCGCACATCCGCGCGGGGCATTGGGGGACGCAGAGCTGGCGAAGCTCGCCGTCGCCGGCGACGGCAACGCCTTCGCTGAGCTGTATGACCGCCACGAGCGGCGCGTGTACGGCTTCTGCATACGCATGCTCGGCTCCCCGCACGACGCGGCCGACGCCACGCAGGAGACGTTCGTGCGCATGCTCGCCCGCCTGCCCGCGCTGGAGGGGCGCGAGCTCAACTTCGTGGCCTACACCCTCGCCACCGCACGCAACGTCTGCTACGACGCGATCCGCGCCGCACGCACCGTCGCGCCGACGGCTGATGAGCTGCCCGCGCCGCGCGAGGGGGCGATGGCGATGGACATAGACGCGGATCCCGAGCGCTTCGCGCTGCTCTCCGCGGCGCGCGAGGAGGTGCGCGCGGCCAACGCCGTGCTGCCCGCGCGCCAGCGCGAGGTGCTGGCGCTGCGCGAGGTCGAGTTGCTCTCCTACGAGGAGATCGGCGAACTGATGGACCTCAACCGCAACGCTGTGGCGCAGCTCATCTCTCGCGCGCGCATCAAGCTTGGGGACTTGCTGCGCGGCAGCGCGCTGGCCTCGGTCGGCCCCTCCTCGCCGGAGTGCGAGCGGGCGCTGCCTTTGCTGGCCCTGCTGCAGGACGCGCAGCAGGGTGCCCCTGGCGAGCTCGATTGGGTGCACGCCCACCTCGCCGGCTGCGAGACCTGCAGGCTCAGCCGCGCCGCGATGGAAGAGGCCGGCGCCTCCTATCGCGCGCTCGGTTTGCTCGTGCCCGTCGCCTGGCTGCGCCACGCGACGATCGCCCGGGCTGCGGAATTCGTTGGGGCCGACTGGAGCCATGTGGGTAGTTCGGGCAGTGCTTCGGTTGGGGCTTCGGACGGCGCTTCGGGTGGTGCGCCACCGGACGCGGTGGGCGAGTCTGACTCGGGGCTCACGCCGGACGAAGCGACCCCCGGTGCCGCTCCACAGGCGATCGGGAGGCGGGGCAAGCTCGCCGTTGGGGCGCTGCTGGGGTTTGTCCTGTGCCTCCTGCTTACCCTCGTGTTGGCTGGCAACCTGGGCCACGACGGCAGCACGCGGCTGTCGCCGGCCGCCTCGTCCCCGCCGGCCCCAGCCGCTGTCGTCACCGTCAAGCCACATGGGCACGAAGACAAGTTGACGGCGTCGCACGGTCGGGTGTACGCGCGGCGTCTCACCGGTACCTCCGGCCGCGCCACGGCGCTCGCCGTTTCAACAGCGCCCGCTCATAACCCTGCCCTCGTTACCCCCGCTCGCCAGCACAAGCGCCGGCACCACGGTTCAACGCCTGCGCGGCGAGCACCCGCCAGCAAGTCTCCTCAGCCCGCTGCCACTCCTGTGCCGCCGCCGACGACAACGACATCCGCGCAGACCACTCCGCCAGCGACCCCCGCGCCGAGCACGGGCTCGGGCAACGCGACGACGGAAACCACCGCCAGTTCCTCGGATGGCAGCACGGGGACGGAAGGAACGGGCACCACCCCCACCAATCCCAACAACCCCGCCGGCCCACCTGGATTGGTTCCATAGAGCGCGTTTGAGATTTTTTCGCCGACTGCGTAATTCCCGGCGCGAAGCCCGGTTGACCTCGCACAAATCCAATCTGGGCCCTGCGCAAGGCGGGCCTCAAAGGAGGAAGCGATGAATCTCACCCGTATCTTCAACCGCAGACTGGGGGTCCTCGCGGCGGCAGCGATGCTGAGCGCCGCGGCGCCCGCCCACGCCGCACCGCAGTGGCTCTCCCCGCAGGCACTCTCGTCCGTAGGCGCAGACGCAAGCGGCCAGCAGGCGGCCTTCGATCCGGATGGCGACGCCGTGGTGGTGTGGCAGGCCACGGGGGCGACGACGACGATCGAGGCCTCCGCACGGACCGCGGGCGGCGCCTTCAGCGCGCCGCAGACGCTCTCCGACCCCGCCGAGTACTCGGTGCTGCCCGATGTGGCGATCGACAGCCAGGGCGACGCCGTCGCCGTCTGGCTGCACTTCGATGGGGCCGACAGGCGCATTCAGGTCGCCTACCGTCCGGCGGGCGGTACCTTCGGCGCGCCGCAGACGCTCTCACCGGCGGGCTTTGAAGCCGCGGAACCCCGCGTGGCGATGGACGGCGCAGGGGATGCGTCGATCGTGTGGAGCCTTTCGTCGGGCGGCACGGAGGAGATCCAATCCGCCCAGGCCGCGCCCGGCGGCGTCTTTCAGGCGCCCGTCGACCTGACCGGGTTCACGACGATCGCCAGTGTCCCGCAGGTCGCGCTCGACCCCCACGGCGACACCGTCGCGGTGTGGGACGGCTGGGATGGCGCGAACATCCGCATCCAGGACACCGTGCGCCCGGCGGGCGGCTCCTTTGACCTCCCGCAGTTCCTCTCACCCGCCGGGTACAACGCGGACACCCCGCGGGTGGCCTTCGACGCCGGCGGTGACGCGCTGGCGGTGTGGCGCTTCGACGGGTCCCCCGCCAGCACCGTGCAGAGCGCCTACCGGCCGGCGGGCGGAGAATTTGCCTCCCCCCAGACCGTCTCGGCGCCGAGCACCTACCCCGCGCAGGTGCCGCAGGTCGCCTTCGACGGGCAGAGTGAGGGCGTCGTGGCGTGGCAGCAGGAAGACGGCACCGACCCGCGGGTCTACGCCAGCGTGCGCTCGGCCGGCGCCGGTGGCGCGTTCTCGCCGCAGCTCACGCTCGACCCGGGCGGCGAGGAAGCGCTCGAACCGCGCATCGCCGGCGACGGGTTGAGCTCCACGATCGTCAGCTGGAGGACCTTCAACGGGATCACCGCCTCCACGCAGGCCGCTGTGCGCCCTGCCGGTGGCAGCTTCGCGCCGGCGGCGAGCGTCTCGGCGACCGGTCCGCAGGAAGGCGTGCCCGCGGTCGGGGTGGACGCGCAGGGCAACGGGATCGCGGTGTGGTCGCGCGCCGCGGGACCCAACTACCTGCTCGAAGCCGCCGGCTACGACGCGGCCGGGCCGCTGCTGCGCGGGTTGCTGCTGCCCTCCCAGGGAGTCGTGGGCCAGCCGCTGCAGTTCTTCCAGGCGCCGCTTGGCGTCTGGAGCCCAGTCCTCTCCGAGGGCTTCTCCTTCGGGGACGGGACCAGTGCTGTGGGTGTCAGCGCGACCCACACCTACAGCGCCCCCGGCACCTACCAGGTGAGCGCCACCGCGACCGACGTGCTCGGCAACGTCACGACCGAGACCCAGGCGGTGACGATCACCGAGCCGGTGTCTGGCGCTCAGTCTGTTGTCGCTCCGGCAGGCTGCACGCTCGCCCCGCCGCGTGGCCAGAAGCTGCTGGGCAAGGGTTCGATCACGGTCGGTGTGGTGTGCAGCGCACCGCTGGAGGCGAGCCTGGGCGGGCGCGTGACGGTGCGCATCCCGCATACGCCTGTTCGCGGGCACGGCCGGGCCGCCGCCGAGGGCACGACGCTCGTCAGCTACGCCCTGCGCGGCGCGCACTTCCAGCTCGCTGGTGGGCGTGTAGTGGTGCACCTGACCCTCCCGGCTCGCTCGCTGCGCGCGGTGCTTGGCGCTCTGCGGCGCCACCGCCAGGTGGGGCTCTATCTGGCCCTGGCGGGCACCACCGAGGCCGTGCACGCGCAGGCGCACCTGGCGAGCATCGTGCTGGTTGCCACTGGCACAGCGAGCGGGCACTCGCACGGCCGGCGCTGACGCGCGGTTCTCAAGCGGCTCCTCTCGTCCCTCGCGTCGTCTCCTCGGGCGCGGTGGGGCGGGAGGATGCGTGCCCTTCGCAGGGCTACCGGCGTGCTTGGCGGGCCGGGCTTACTCCGCGTCAGGCCACTCGGCGGGGCCCATCACGCCATCGCCATCGGCTGGCCTGGGGCCGCCCACGGCGAGGATGTCCAGTCCCTCGGGTCCTGCCTCGAACGCCCGCACGACCTCGGGCGCGACGCGCAGGACGTCCCACTCACGCAGATCGTGGACCTGGTCGTCGAGCAGCACCCGCCCAGACCCGGCGACGACCACGTATGCCTCCTCCTGCTCGCCGTGGCTGTGGGCCACCGGACTGCGCAGGTTCGCCCCATAGCGAAAGTGGCTGACCCCGAGGTCGCGCGAGTCTAGGTGCTTGCGCGCGAACCGGCCCTCGATCCCTGGCGCCCGATCGCCCACTGAGTTCTCGACGTCAAACAGGTTCACGATGGCGTAGCTGGACATGCGGGTCTCCTTTGGCAGGCGAGTGGTGGGCTGTCGGCTCCAACCTTACGCTTCGAGGGTCTGCTTTACGTGCCGGGAGTCGGAAGCGAGGGGCGAGTGGGTGGTGCTGCGCATGGTGGACTGATGTCTCGAGAGATGCTGGACACGAGAGGAGGAGCGGAAGGGGTGTGTGGTTTCAGCGCATGGGCGACAGCTGTGTCAGGACATGGACGTGGCTTCGGCCACGCAGGCGAGGCTCGCGCGGGCCGTGCCCTTGAAGCGCAGCGTTGCAGTGTGGCCAGGCCGTAGCTCGGCGTATCACGAGCACCGGCGCGGGCATCGTCAGCGTGTGGCGGCGATGACACGCGCGCCACGCGACGGGACTTGCGTGACGTGGTGGACGCGCGGCTTCTCCGGGCGGTCCTCAGCCGCGCGCAGCTTGACGCGCCTAAGCACCGTGCTCAGAACGATCTTCATCTCCATCACCGCAAAGGCCGCGCCGATGCAGCGCCGAGTCCCGCCGCCGAAGGGGATGAAGGTGTAGGGCGCAGGAGAGCCGTCGAGGAACCGCTCGGGGCGGAACTCCTCCGGGTCTGGGAAGGCGTCGTTGGCCGTCTGTACGAGTGCGATCGCCGGAAGCACCAGCGTGCCGGTGGGTAGGCGATGACCTGCGACGAGGGCGGGTGCGGTGAGCTTACGCCAGACGCCGTCGATCACGGGGCGCACGCGCAGCGTCTCGTTCACAACCGCGTCGAGATACTCGTCTTGACCGCCCTCCAGCTCATTCTGGAGTCGCTGCAGAACCTCAGGGTGGCGGGTCAGTCGCTCGAACGCCCATGCCAGTCCCGTCGTCGTCGTCTCGTGGCCGGCTAGCAGCAGTGTGATGATCTGGTCGAGCAGGTTCTCATCCGACAGCGGCTCGCTGTTGGCGTCGCGCGCTGAAATCAGCAGAGCGAGGATGTCGTCGTGGGCTTCGGGGTCGGCGCGGTGCGCGGCGATCTCGTCATAGAGCAGGCGGTCGACCTCGGGACGCACGCGCATCGACGGGTGGCGGCGGCCTATGGGGCTGCCCAGCAGCTTGGGGAACAGCCATACCGACCACATGTCGAACACATTGAAGTCGAGCAGCTTGGGCAACAGCTCACGCAGGCGCCCGAGGCGCTCCGGGTCGCTGACACCGATTACGGCGCGCAGAATGATCTCGAAGGTGATGTCCTGCATGCGGGCTCGGATCGGGAAGGCTTTGCCTGTTGGCCAAGTGGCTACCTCGGCGTCGGTGATCTCCTCGATCCGCTCGCGGTAGCGGGCAATCGCGTTACCGTGGAAGGGTGGGAGCATCAGCTTTCGCTGGGTCAGGTGGCGCTCGCCGTCGAGGGTCAGCAGCGAATGGCTGCCCAGCACGGGGCTCATCGCGGCGTTGGCCTTCCCCGCGGCGAACACGTCGGGGTCGCCGGTGAAGACATCCTTGATACTCGCGGGATCCGCGAGCACGACGACGTTTCCAAACGCATAGGGACGGATGGTGAAGACATCGCCATAGCGGCGCCGGGCTCGCTGCATAAAGGAGACCGGGCGCGCCGCCCACAGAACAGTCTGCACTGCCCGCGGGAGCCGCGGGCCCGCCGGAACCCCCTCGACAATCGGGGGCTGCGGAGCTACATGCTCGATCCGGTCGGTCTCTACGTCAGTGGTCATCTGCCGCTCCTCCTCGATTGCCGTTGGACTTCTATCAAACTGTACGTACGTACAATACGCACGTCAGTCCTAAAAGCAAGGTATGATCATCCCATGGCCCAGCCCAGCCACCGCGACCAGCTCTTGGAAGGCGCGATCGAGTGTCTGCGCACCAAGGGCTACTCGCGCACGACCGCCCGCGACATCGCCAAGGCCGCCGACGCCAGCCTTGCCTCGATCGGCTATCACTTCGGCTCGAAGGAAGCGCTCCTCAACGAGGCGATCACTCGGACGTGCGAGGAGTGGACGACGCGCTTGGGCGAGGCCGCGTTCGCCGGCGACAGCGAATCTCCGCTCGCCCAGATGGCCGCGTCGTGGGTCGCCATGCTGGGGTCGTTCGAGGAACTGCGTCCCGTGCTGGTCGGGTTCATCGAAGCCGTCGGCCAGTCTGCATGGTCGGAGGAGCTGCGCAAGGAGATGGCCCGGCACTACGCGACCGTCCGCAGCCAAGTCGCTTGCATGGTCCGCACGAGCCTCGGCGATGCAACCGAGGAGTCCGGGATGGACTCCGAGGCGGTCGCCTCCTTTCTCATCGCGGTCTGCGATGGGTTGCTCCTGCAGTGGGTCCTCGACCCTGACGCGACTCCGAGTGGCGATGAGCTCATCGCCTCGCTGGGCGCGGCCCTCAGCCGTGCCTTGCTGCAGGCGCCGACCGAATCCTGACGTTGGGCCGGAGGCCGGGGCCTCCGATTCCCTGAAGCAGGAGCACGCCGGCCGGCCGGTGAAGTGTTGGTTGTCGTCCGGAGCGTAAGTGTCGCGAGAGCAGTCGGCGTCCCTGCTTTGGTGTCGGAGGAGGCGCGAGTCGCCTTGGGTTAACTTGTTCAATGAACAAGTTATGCGTGTCGAGCTTCTCAATGTTGGTTGGTTGACCGCGCCCGCCTCGATCTTGCGCCGGGGCGAGCCTCGTGGGCCGTTGATCCGGTTCCCCGTCCCGGCGTACATCGTTGAGACCGGGCAGCAGCGGATCCTGGTCGACACCGGGCTGCACCCCGCCGCGGTGGCCGACGCAGCCGCGTTCTATGGCCGATCGGCTGCGCTGGAGCTCTTCGCGCACGAGCAGGAGCTGACGCTCGCCGAGCAGGTGGATCTCGACACGGTGACGATGGTCGTCCTCACCCACCTGCACTGGGACCATGCTGGCGGCCTGCCACTGGTCCCGGCGTCGATCCCGCTAGTGATCCAGCGCCGTGAGTGGGCCGCCGGGCATGATCGTGCCATGGTGAAGCGCAACGCCTACTTCCCGCGCGACTACGCAGAGGAAGACCGCGAGGTCGTCCTCGTCGACGGCGATCACGACCTGCTCGGCGACGGCTCGGTCGAGCTGCTGCTGACCCCGGGTCACACGCCTGGGCATCAGTCCGTCCGCGTTGGCGGCAACCTCGTCCTCGGGGCGGACGTCGCGTACTTCGCCGCTGGCCTCGACGACCAGTGCTTCCCGGTCTACGGCGACGACTTCGCCGAGCAGGGACGATCGGCCGACCGTCTGCGCGGGCTCCGCGACGCCGGCGCGCGCGTGGTCCCAGGCCATGACCCCGACGTCCTGCGCCCGGGGCTGATAGTCCCATGACGACGTGCTGCTTCTCCGGACATGCGAGGCGCACGCCAACGCCATGACGCCGAACCGGCCGCTAACCATCTCGACGCACGCCGTGCACGCGGACACCATCGCCCTGCTGTGCCAGCGCTGTGAGGTGGATGTCTTTGAGTGGCCACCATCGCCGGAGTGGCGCCGACATCTTTGCGATGGAGGACGCTCGCGCGAGCAGGCACCCGCAGCGATCGCGCCGGCGCTTCTCAAACATCCCCGCAGTGTCTTTACGCCTCACCTCGGGTCCGCTGTAGCAGAGGTCCGGCGGGGACATCGAGATGCGAGCCGCCGAGAGTATCCTTCAGGCGCTCGACGGTAAGCAGCCCGAGGTCGCAATCAACTCTCCCTCGACCGACGCTCGGTGAAGGTCGGGCCGGCGTAGCTATGAAAAGAGACGACCTATGCGGGTTGCAATTGTTTCTGATGTCCATGGCAACCTGACCGCCTTCGACGCGGTCCTAGCCGACATTCAGCGGCGGGCACCCGATCTTGTGCTGCACGGCGGTGACCTCGCTCTGATGGGTGCGCAGCCCGCCGAGGTCATCGACCGGGTGCGCGAGCTGGGCTGGCCGGGCGTTGTGGGCAACACCGATGAGGTCCTCTGGCAACCGCAGGAGCAACGACGACAGGAAGAGCTTGCTCCCAAGCTGGCGACTCTTTTGAGCTTGATCTTTCAGGAGTACGCACCGGCGACCCTGGAGTTGCTCGGCGAGGAGCGAGTCGCCTGGCTGCGACGGCTTCCCGCCCAGCAGCGCCTCGAGGACCTGGTGCTGGTGCATGCGGCCCCGGACGATTTGTGGCGGGCGCCCTCCCCCGACGCCGAAGACAACGAGCTGTCGACCGTCTATGAGCCGCTCGGTGCGGCCACCGTGGTCTACGGTCACATCCATCGTCCATACACCCGTGCGCTGACCCGTCTGACGGTCGCGAACAGCGGCAGCGTGGGCATGCCCTGGGACGGCGATCCGAGCGCTTGCTATCTGCTCATCGAGGACGGTCAGCCCCAGCTGGTGCGCGTCGAATACGATGTCGAGCGGGAGGCCGCCCTGCTGCTGGGCAGTGGCTACCCGGATGCGCCACGACTGGTCACGATGCGCCGCCGTGGAGTGTTTGTCAAGCCCGGCGCGGCACCGCAAAGGTGATCGGCTGAGCCAACACGCTCAGTGGTCCCGTCTCAACGCGGCGCACGCCTATGAGGCTCACCAATACGCTGCTCGGCGCGCATTGCGAGCGTCAGTCAGCACCCGCGCCACACTTGCGCATCAGACGTAGAGGGATCATCCGCGCCGGCGCCCGGCTCGCTTCCGCTTCTGGGCATAGGAGGAGCGTCGATCGGCGACGAGGCGCCTGGATCGGACGAGTTTGGAGCACCCGGCTGACCGTGGATTCATGCTTGCTTGGGGCTGGCCGGGATCGTCTCGAATGGGCATTTTGTCTAGATTGCTATACGGATCGACTACCTTTTTAAGGGTCTCGTCATTCCTGGAGGGGTGGCGGAGCGGTTGAACGCGGCGGCCTTGAAAGCCGTTTTCGGGGCTTCCCCGGACGAGGGTTCGAATCCCTCCCCCTCCGTTCTGTTGTGTCTCAGGAGATCCCGGACATGTGTCTCGGGAGATCCTGGACAGTTTAGGGCTGGCTGATGGGCTGGTAGTCGCGGTTGGGGTCGAGTGTTAGCTCGCGGATGAGTTGGCCGTCTTCGAGGCTGATGATGCGGATGTTTTGGTCGGCGATGAGGAGCTTGATTGGGCGGCCTTTGTGGGCTCTGCCGATGCCGATGTGGTGGAGTTTGCTCATGTGGCGGATGGTCACTCTGCCGGTCTTGTCGACTTTGTCTTGGCGGACCCGGAAGTGGGTGGCTGGGAGCGCTCCGCTGTTCGGCCTGGCCTTCGTGCGAGCGCTGTAGGCCTGTAGCGGTGTGCGGCCATCGAGGGCCCGGTGGGGCCTGATGTCGTTGTAGTAGTGGACGAAGGTGTCGAGCTGGTCTTGGGGCTCTCGGAGGGTCTTGGCGGCGGGTTGGCGAGTTAGGTAGCGCTTGAGTGTCTGGTGCAGCCGCTCGATCTTGCCGCAGGTTTGAGGGTGGTAGGGGCGTGAGTTCTTGGAGGCGATACCGAGCCGCTGGAGCTCTGTTTGCAGAAGGACCTTGCCGCGGCGAGGGGTCGCGGTGAAGACGGCGCCGTTGTCGCTGAGCAACGATGCGGGCAGTCCGTGCAGGCTCCCCGCTTTGTGGAAAGTGTCCACGACGTCTTGGGCCTTGGTCGTGGGGTAGGCCCGCGAGGCCAGGAAGGCGGGAGTGGTCATCGATGATGTTGAGGATCTCGACGTGCTCCTCGTCGGCGAGCTGCCAGTGGGTGATGTCGGTCTGCCACGTCTCGTTCGGTAGGTCCGCCTGGAAGCGAATCAGCGAGCTGCGGCCGCTTCTGTGGCTGGGGAGCGATCAGTCCCTGCCGTTTGAGGATTCGCCAGATCGTTGTGCGGGAGGGAACGTCCTGCATGCGACCAGCAAGGTGGTAGGCGATCGTCGCTGCCCCGCAATCGTGGCCTTCTGTCTGGAGCTGGCCTCGTAGTCTCACGATCGCGTCGACTACCTCGCCCGGCGTCTCATGCTTGCACGAGCGTGGTCTCCTGGAGCGTGGCTCAAGGGCTTCGTAGCCACCGGTCTGGTACCGGGCGATCAGCTCATAGATCCAGCTCTTAGAGATGCCGTGAGCCCTGGCCACCTCACGGGCGCTGCGGCCCTCCAAAACGACGGCGTCAACCACATAGCGCGCCAGCCCCGTCCCGCCCATACCAGCCACCTTTCGTCGGTGTCCAGTATCTCCCGAGACATCAGTCCACTATGCACTGCAACCACACACCGCCCCCTCCGTTCCTTGCGCGAGGCATGAACCCTGATCCTTGAAGGGCGCCAGGGTTGTGCAGGGGCTTCGATCTTGGGTTGGCAGTCCCCGTCAAGCGTTTGGATGCGCGGCATCGATGACGCGACGATCCCTTGAACGTCGATGGCGGCCTGATGGACGTCGGTTGGGTCGAAGCTGAGCTGCTCGGCGAGCACCTGGTAGCCGTCTGGCGATGATGCTCGCCGCGCATATGGGCATCAATCCCATCGATGATCGCTCTCAGCGGCGTCACGATCGGCAGCCCCGCAGCACATCACGGAAGTCACGACCTTCGCCCCGGCTAGATTGCAAGACCGCCGCATTCAACCGCTCCGCCACCCTTCCAGGGACACTCCAAGGGGCGCCTTGCAAGATGCTACGCGGTGGCCGATCGGAACCGCAAACGGCATCGATCGTCCGGGAGGCTCTACACTGGCCTCCCGATCCCAGGGAGAGGTGGCCGAGTGGCTGAAGGCACTCGCCTGCTAAGCGAGTATGGGGGTTAAACTCCATCGCGGGTTCGAATCCCGCCCTCTCCGCCATTTGCTCGATGTACGAACCCTGAGCGGGGTTCGCACGTCGTCCCGGTCTCCCCGCCATTGAGCTGAAACAGGGCTCAGCACGCTGGTTCTCGGAGCTTCCAGGCCGCCTAAACCGAGATCGACGCGGCCGTGGCGCTGTCCGGATCGGGCGCGTCCGGCTCGGCGCCCTGCAGCGCGCGCGTCAGCAGCCGCCACAGGATCGCGCGTTCGCTCGGGTCGAGCGCTCGCAGCACATCGTCCTCGATCGTCTCCTGCGCGCGCTCGGCGCTGTTCAGCACACGGGATCCTTCGTCGGTCAGCTCGACCAGATGGCGCCTGCGATCGTGAGGGTCGCGACGGCGGGCGACGCACCCCAGGTCCTCGAGCTCGTTGAGCAGCAGCACGACGTTGTTGGCGTCCATGCACAGCGCCTCCGCCAGCTCCTGCTGAGGGGTGCTGTCGTGGTCGCGCACGTAGCTGAGCGCCATCAACAGGCGCATGTGGATGCCCAAAAGCTCCTCGCTGCTGCGCCTGTAAACCTGCTTGGCCAGGCGGGTCAGCAGGACCATCGAAGTGGGAGCCCCTGCACGAGCCTCATCGGTCATAACGGCACGATTATACCACGTTGCAGCAATCATCACGTTGTGATCGATGGTACCTGTTCCAGTGATGATCCCTGCTATGGTGTTCCCACCACGCACCCCGGAAGGAGCATTTTCGATGAGCACCACTGCCACCACATCCGATCGACTCGAGACGCTGGAGCCGAGCGCCGGCGGGGACGCCGGCGGCGAGACGACCGATCGGAGATCGGCCAGCAAGCGCGAGCGTCGCCGTTGGATAGCGCTTGGCGTGCTCTGCCTCGGCCAGCTGATGATGGTCCTGGATGCGACCATCGTCAACGTCGCCCTGCCCGCTATCCAGCGCGAACTTCACTTCACGCAGGCCAACCTCACGTGGGTGATAGACGGCTACCTGATCACGTTCGGCGGCTTCCTGCTGCTGGCCGGCAGGTTCGGCGACCTGGTGGGCCGCAAGAAGGTCTTCCTCAGCGGGCTCGTCCTGTTCGTGGCGGCGTCCATACTGTGCGGGCTGGCGGACAGCCAGGCAATGCTGATCGGCGCCCGCTTGATCCAGGGGATTGGCGGCGCGATCGCCTCGAGCGTGATCCTGGCGATCATCGTCACCGAGTTCCCGGAGAGGGTCGAGCAGGCCAAGGCGATGGGCTTGTACGCGTTCGTGTCCGCCGGGGGTGGCTCCATCGGCCTGCTCGCCGGCGGGGCGCTCACGCAGTCGCTGAGCTGGCACTGGATCTTCTTCGTCAACGTGCCCATCGGCGCGCTCGCGCTGCTGCTCGGCTCGATCCTGATCGAGGAGCACGAGGGCATCGGCCTCGCGGGCGGTGTGGATTTCTTCGGATCGGCCTTGATCACACTCGCGACGATGTTCGGTGCGTTCGCGATCGTCAAGTCGAGCGAATACGGCCTGCTCTCGGCGCGCACACTCGGTGCAGGCGGCGCCTCGCTCGCTCTGCTGGGCGCCTTCCTGGCGCTGGAGGGGCGTGTGGCCAACCCGATCATGCCGCTGCGGATCCTGCGCCTGCGCACGCTGATGGGCTCGAGCCTCGTCCGCGGCCTGCTCGTCACGGGTATGTTCTCCGCGTTCTTCCTCGGTGCGCTGTACCTCGAGCGCGTGCTCGGCTACGACGCGATCGACACGGGATTGGCGTTCATGCCCCTGACGATCGCCATCGCGGCCATGTCGCTGGGCATATCGGCGCGCGCGATGGAGCGCTTCGGCTCCGTTCAGACGCTGGCGGCCGGGCTCCTCGGCATCGTCATCGGCCTGGCGCTGCTGGCCGTTCAGGGTGTTCACGCCAGCTACTTCCCCGGCCTGTTCTTCGCCTTCCTGGCACTCGGCCTCGGCGCAGGCGCCTCCTTCCTGCCGCTGCTGACGATCGGAATGTCCGATGTCCCCACGCGCGACGCCGGCCTGGCCTCGGGGATCATCAACGTCTCCGTCCAGCTGTTCGGCGCGATCGGCCTGGCTGCACTGGGGACGATCGCCACGGACCACACCAAGGCGTTGAGCGCCGACGGCCACCCGTTGACCAGTGCGCTGACCAGCGGATACCACCTCGCGTACGTGGTTGCCGCCGTGTGCGTCGCACTCGGGATTCTCGCCGCCTTCCTGATCCTGCGCCCACCCGCCGCCTCCCGGCCGCAGGAGGTCGACCTCACACAAAACGGAGCGGGCAGCGAGCACCTGGCGGCACAGGCCGCGTAAACCCGAAGAACCCAGTCCAGTTCAATGTGGAGGCGCGGTCCAATGTGGAGGTGCGCCGCAGAGCGTCAGGGAGCACTTACACGCAGAGCGTCAGGGAACACTTACGTGTACAGGTGGGAGGTTGACGTTGATGCTGGGGAGGGTCACCGGGAGGCTGATCGGTGGGACGGGGAGCTTCGGGGCTTCGTTTACAGGGAGCTTCGGGGCTTCGTTGACCGGGGGCGCAGTCGGGGGCGGCGTGGGCGCTGGTGAGGTCGTTATCGGGGGCGGCGTGGACACCGGTGAGCTCGCTGTGGGCGGTGTCGTGGGCGCGACGACGACGGGTTCGCGCGTAACTGTAACCGTAACTGTGTCTGGGCCTGTAACTGTGCCTGTGCCGCCGTTAGGGCTGGTGGGTGTGCTTGCCGGCGGATTCTTGGACACCGGTGTGCTGGGAGAGATGTGCTGAGTCAGGCGGTGTGGGCGGTAGCCGGGTGCGGTTGGCCGAGTGCCTGCTATCTGCCTGGTGTGCCGCGGCGCGTCTGTGGTTGGGGTCGCCGGAATGATCGGCTGGTGTGGCTGTGCGACCACTGCGACCGGTTGGCGGTATGCGCCCCTGTCGACGAGCTTGTCATGGCGCAAGCCAGGCGAGAGGGCGAGCAGGCCGACTGCGCCCAGAGCTGGGAGGATCGAGGCGACCCCTCCTGTGCTGACGCCGAGGCTCGGTGAGGCGCTCTGCAGCGCCGCAAAGATGCGCTGGGGGGCTGCTGTCGCAAATGCGAACCAGGCGACTGAGCGGCGAGCGGAGTAGCGGCTGAGGAAAGCGGCGACCGCCGCGCCGTCGAGCTGGGAGCCAGCCTCGTTGGAAAGAATGTCCAGTGCCTTCTTGTGCGTCCCCGCCGATCGATAGGAGCGGGTGGAGATGATGGCATCGAAAGTGTCCGCCACGGCGATGATGCGAGCGCCGAGCGGGATTTCCGTGCCGATCAGGCCGTCGGGATAGCCGTGGCCATCCATGCGCTCGTGATGGTGGCAGACCATGGCCGCGATCTCGGAGTCACCGACCGCTGCCAGCATGTCCGCACCGTCGACAGGGTGGCGCTTCATGACTGCGAATTCCGCATCGGTGAGTCGCGCTGGGTTGTTGAGGATCTCTCTCGGGGTGTAGAGCTTGCCCACGTCATGGACCGTGGCAGCGGTACGGATCTTGGCGATCTCGACCGGGGAGATGTGCATCGCTCGGGCGATGGACTCGGCGTGGCGCGCAACGCGCTGACTGTGCCCGTGGGTGTATGCATCGCGCGCTTCAAGCAGTTTGCTGAGGCGCTGCAGCAGATCGATGCTTACGCTGGGCCCAGCCTTCCTGGCGGAGTCGTAGAGATCTCGTGCCTGGGCCAGGCGTCGCTCTGTCCAACACCGGCGCAGCCATCCCCACAGCATCAGGTCAGCGAAGACGAAGTCACGCGATCGGCGCTGCCGTTTCCACAGGGCCGCCTCGGCGCTGGCGATTGCAACCGAGACAGCCACGGCTGACGCCGCCGAGGCCGCCATCAACAACGAGCCGCCTCGCGGCACGACCGCATCCACGAGCGCGGCTGGCAGAACCACCACCGACCCGGTTATGAGTGCGACCAATGGCAGATATCGCCGCAAGCGCACAGGCGCAAGTCCATCGCGCGCGGCGGCCTCTTCAGCCCGCCTCCGCCGCCGGCTGAAACCGATGCCACCTTGGCGTGATGACAACGATTCCAATGACGAGGACATGGTCCCGGAGACTATCCAGTGCCACCATCAAAATGGAGGCGACCCGGACGCATGTTCTACCTGCACGCAGGCGACGCCCAGTTACTGAGCAAGCAGCGCGTGCACGACGAATCTGGCCTGCGGCGCGCTGCCAAGCCCAGCGGTGAGGGCGACGAGCGCGATGCGAACGCGGCGATGACGGCGCAGATAGGTGCGTTGACGGCGCGAGAGGCGCACCGACTCGATGCTGGGCGCAGCCGAGGCGGGGAGCGAGAAAAAGGCAGCACCAGCCTGCCGGAGGGCGCGCGGCTGGGCGATTGCCATTTCGCCGTATGGGCAGCCCTGCGGACACGACACACCCACGCGCACGGCGCCCTTCGCGGTCGGGCGCAGGGCGCCGTGTATGTGAAACAGCATGGGGCAGCGCGCCGAGGACGGCGGGCCGGGGGACATCGCGCTCACCTCGGGTGTGAGCTGCACCGCGGTGCCGGCGCAGGTCTGCTGGGTCCAGGCGAGCTGCTTGCCGTCGAAGTCGGCGCCTGGGATGAGCGGCTGCTGCTGGGGCTCGAACATGCCCGCGTTGGGGAAGGCCGCGAGCGTCTGGCTGGCGCCGGTGGCCAGGCTCAGGAGCACAAGCGAAGCCGCCGCCGTTGCGGTGCCGGAGGAGCGCAGCGCGACCCACTGTCCGCCGACGGGACGCAGCGAGCCGTCATAGAAACAGCCCAGCTGGTGGGCGAGGGGACTGGCGGGCGAGAACCACTCCGCCGGGTAGGTCTGCCCGGAGCGTGCCGTGCCCGTGGCACAGGCCGTGGCGCCCGCCCCCAGCAGCACCAGCGTGCCGTCTTCTCCCAGCGCGAGCGTGTCGAGTGCTTCCTTGGCCGAGAAGGGCACTTCGTAGCTGACGGCGCTCGTCTGTCGGTTCTCGACGACGACGCGCCCGGACCCAGCCGGCTTGCCGTCGAGAGAATAGGCGAGGTAGTCGCCGGAGATTTGAAACAGCCCGGCTTCAGCGGCTGTCCGCGTGGCGCTGGGAGGGGTGGCGAGTTCACCGAGCGCGATATACGACGGCACGACGCCGCCGCCGGCGGGCTGGGCGCCCGGCGGGGAGCCCTCGCAGCGGTAGGCGACGGTGCCACCCGCCAACGAGACCTCGTAAGAGCCAAAGGGCAGCGATACGGCTTCGCCCGGGCAGGGGGCCAGCTGCGTGACATGGCCATCGGCGCCGATCACGCCGCGATGCGTGATGGACGTTTCGTAGGGGAGCGGCGGAGAGGGGACGCTCGTGTCGCCGGGTCCCATCGGGGGCGTCATTTCATTCGCCTCTTCCCAGCCGAATGCGAGCGCTCCAACGGAGCCGGCGGCGCCCGCTGCCCCGCTGCCGCTGTCCAGCGCGAAGCGGTAGGTGTATCCGAGCGCTTGAAAGGAGACGAGCGGATGCGACGGCGAAGTGGGTGTCGCCGCGCGCACACCCTTGGGGTCCTGCCAGGCGACGCCTCCACCCCACAGCACCGGAGCGGCGGCGCCCAGCCGGTCGACCGCCACGACGTCGGCCCGCGCACGGGTTGCGGACACGCCCGCCATAACGAGCAGCAGCGCGAGGAGAGTCGGCTGCAACGCTGGGACACGTCCCAAGAGAGAACGGCGCATCACGTGCAACGTACCCCACACCGCGCCGGTGTAGAGGCGCGCTGCGGGCGCCTCTCAGGAAACCGCCGCCGTCCGGCTCTCCTGCCAGGCGGCAAGGCCGCCCAACGCACCGTCGATAACGCGCCCGACGAAGGTCTCGGTGTCGTTGATGTTGGGCAGGGGCTCTGCGGGTACCGCGACGTCCAGCGCCGTACACAGCGGCTCCCAGCCGTCGGAGGGTTCCCATACGAGCAGGCGCTCAGCGGGGACGGTGCGCTTGACCTCCTCGTTGTAGGCGACCATGCCTTCGGCCAGCTGCTGCTCGGAGTGCCCGGCGGCGAAGGTGCCCTTGCCGGTCCACAGCAGTCCGTCGACCATCTCCAGGAAGCCCCCCCACTGGGGGTCCACCTGGCCCCAGGCGCTGGAGAGCAGGCGCATCAGCGACTCGCCGTAGCGCACGCTCCAGATCGTGTTGCGTGCGCTACGCGCCCACGATTCGGGGTCGCGGACGCTGAGCAGCACCGGCGCCTCGGGGTAGACCTCCATCAGCTGGCGGTAGAAGTAGCCCCCCGGCCAGTCCACGGTGGAGTGAAAGCCGGGGGCGTCGAAGATCTCCTCCCACGGGGCCTCTCCCTCCAGCGCTCTCATCCACAACCGCACCTGGTCGAGGTCGCCCAGCACGTCGACCATGTGGTAGCAGGGACCGACCCCCAGCAGCTCGAGCGCCGTCTTCTGCGTCAACGTCGCGGTACGTGGCAGGCCGGCGCCGATCAGCTTCATCCACTGCACCCTACCTTTTTGCACGTGCCCCGGTCCGGTGGCCCGGTCTGAGAGCATCCCCGCGATGGACCGACCGGCGATATCCCTGCAGGGCGTGGTGAAGCGCTTCGGCGACATCACGGCCGTGGACCGCCTGGACCTGGAGGTGCCCGCGGGCATCTGCTTCGGCCTGCTCGGCCCCAACGGCGCGGGCAAGTCCACGACGATGCGCCTGCTCACCGCGCAGGCCCTCGCCGACGATGGGGAGATCGACGTGCTGGGGTACGCGCTGCCGCACGAATCCAAGCAGGCGCGCATGGCGATGGGAGTGGTGCCCCAGCTCGACAACCTCGACGTCGAGCTGACCTGCCGCCAGATCCTGACGGTCTTCGCGCGGCTCTACCGCGTGCCCGCCGCCGCGCGTCCGGCCGCGGTGAAGCGGGCGCTCGAGATCGCCAACCTGCTGCCCCGCGCGGACACGATCGTCAAAGAGCTCTCCGGCGGCATGCGCCGCCGGCTGCTGGTCGCGCGCGGGCTGATCCACCAGCCGCGGCTCGTGCTGCTGGACGAGCCCACCGTGGGCCTCGATCCGCAGGTGCGCCAGGAGCTGTGGTCGCTGATCGACGCGCTGCGCGCCGGCGGGGTCACGGTGCTGATGTCCACGCACTACATCGAGGAGGCCGAGCGCCTGGCCGACGTCGTCGCGGTGATGTCGCACGGGCGCGTGATCGCCCAGGGTACGCCCTCCGAGTTGGTGCTCGCCCACGCGGGGCGGGAGGTGCTTGAGGTCTACGGGTCGCCCCAGGAGCTGGCCGCGGTGGACGAGCTGGCCACCGCGCGCGAGTGGCAGCACCGCCGCTCGGGGCCGGCCATTGCGATCATGGGCGCGGACTCCCTGGATGGCGAGCTGCCCTCCGGGGTGACGCGGCCGGCAAACCTCGAGGACGCCTTCGTGGCGCTCACGGGGGAGCTAATCGAATGAGCACGCCGCGCCGCGTGGGCCGCCTGGAACCGGCGGCGCTCATCGCCGTGATGAGCCGCGACGTGGTGATCTTCGGGCGCTACTGGCGCTCGACCACCTTCTCCTCGGTGGTGCAGCCGACCATCTACCTGCTCGCCTTCGGCCTGGGCTTCGGCTCGCTGCTTGATCATCACTTCGGCAGCTACGGCTACGTGCAGTACGTCGCCACCGGCGTGGTCGCCACCGCGGTGCTGTTCTCCTCGGCCTTCCCCGGCATGTTCAACACCTTCGTGCGCTGGCAGTTTCAGCGCACGTACGACGCGATGCTGGCCACGCCGCTTGACGTCGAGGAGCTGATCACCGCCGAGGTGTTGTGGATCTCGATACGCGCCGGCGTGTATGGGATGGCGCCGCTGCTCGTGGGCATCCCCTTCGGGCTCTCGCCCAGCTGGGGGATGCTGCTGGTGCCCTTCATCGGCCTGCTGACGGGCTTTGGTTTCGCCTGCTTCGGCGTGCTCATCGCCGCTGTGGCCAAGACGATCGACAACTTCAACTACGTCACCTCGGCGGTGCTCACGCCGATGTTTCTGGTCGCCGGCACCTTCTTCCCGATCACCACCTTGCCCCCGGTGCTGCGCACCATCGCCGAGTTCAACCCGCTCTACCACTGCGTGCAGCTGGTGCGCGACGCTGTTTTCGGCCTGTTCGGCCCGGCCGACTTGGGGCACGTGGCGGTGCTGGTGGCCTTCGCCCTGCTGATGTGGCGCCTGGCCATCTGGCGCTTGAGCGAGCGGCTGATCGACTGAGCATTGTACTAGTTCACTAGCAAACTGGTCAACCGGGCCCAGGCGAGCTAATCTAGAGGTGTGACCGATGGCCTCAGCGACCTCGTCCTCGACCGCGATGCCGAGGTGCCCCTCGGGGTGCAGCTGGCGTGGGCGCTGCGCACGCGCATTCGCGATGGTAGGTTCGCCCCTGGCCAGCGCTTGCCCGCGTTGCGCGACCTGGCGGTGGCGCTCGGGATCAACGCCAACACCGTGCGCGCCGTGTATCAGCGCTTGGAGCACGAAGGGATCATCGACAGCCAGCAGGGCTCGGGGACGTTCGTCGCCGAGACGCCGCCCACGCCCTCTGCTGTGGGCTCGATCGCGGCGCTGGCCGCGCAGGAAGCCCACGACACCGGGGTGGACCCGCGCGACGTCGCCGCGGCGCTGTATGTGGAAACGAAGTCTTCCGCCGGCGAGGCGGTCGATACGCAGGCCTCCCGTCGCCGCCAGCTGCGCACGCAGATTGCTGCCCTGGAGCTGACCCTCGGCGAGCTGGCGGCCAGGCGTCCTGCGCTGGCGCGCAAGTCCGCGAAGGCGGTCTCCAAGGCGGGTCCGCGCCTGCTCGACGTGGCCGAGCTGGAACAGATCAAGGCCGAGCTTGTGGGCCAGCTCGCCGCGCTGCATGCCGCCATCGAGGGAGTGGGGCCGCAGGCGCCGGCGGGGGAGGACCCGCACGAGGGCGCGCGCAGGACGGCGCTCGCGTCCAAGCGCGCTGATGCTGGCGCACCCGCGCCCAAGCGCGCTCCCCGGGCCCGTGCCAAGACCAGCCCCGCGCCGGCGGGGGCGTGAGCGGAGCGAGGCGCGAGGCGAAGTGCTCTTCCTGGTTGTCATCCTCGGAATGCCGCTCCTGCTCGTCGGCCTGTCGGTCCTCGCGGCGCACCTCTACGAGGGGGGCAACGAGGAGATACTTGACTGGACGCCCACGCGCTCCTCAGAGACCGAAGCGAGGCTCGAGCGCAGCGACATCGCCCAGATGCTGGCCGCCCAGAATCGCTACCGCCGCCAGCGCGGGGCGCCCGAGCTGACGCTGGAGGAGACCCTGGCCCGCGTGCCGGGGGGCCTCACAGATCTCTGAGCGCGCCGCCTGAGCCGGTGCCGCGGCGCAGGCGTTGCACTTCGCGCAGCTCCTGAATGCCACTGTCCAGCTCTGGCGCGGGCGCTTCGTCGCCGGCGCCCAGCAGCTCCGGCACGAGGCGATGGCGCACCAGCTCGCCGGCGATCGCGTCCATTCGCTCTGCGGTAGCCCCCGGACGTGAGCTGACGACGCGCACCAGACGCTCGCCGTCGAACAGCAGCCCGACGCCATCGTCCACGGCCCAGCCGCCCGGCAGCGTGCCTGTGCGCACCGCCGCCAGCCACGCCGGTAGTCGCTCGGGCTCGCCGTCGGCATGGACGGTCAGCGAGCCGCGCAGCAGTCCCAGCCCCGCAAACGGTTCGGGCGGGCCGCTGGAGCAGGTGACGCCGCCCTCAAACCAGCACATCGCTCCCGCGCTGAGTCCCGCCAGGATGGTGCCTTCCCGCCAGGCCTTGACCAGCAGGCGGTCCAGCCCGTGGGCCTGCCAGAGGGCCAGCAGGTTGCGCATCGAGCCGCCGCCGACGTAGACGATGTCCTGGCCCAGCACCGTCTCCTCCAGCGTGCGCTCCGCTTCGCGCAGGCGAAACAGCGAGAGGTGTTCGGGCACGCACGCGCGGCCCGCGAAGCGCGCCTGGAAGGCGTTGATCTGGGCGTTGGTGTCGCCGGAGGCCGTGGGCAGGAACAGGATGCGCGGCTCGCGCGCATCTGCAAGCCCAAGCACGAAGTCGTCGAGCAGCGGGTTGGAGGGCTCCATCGTGAAGCCGCCGCCGCCCATCGCGAAGATTGTGTGCTGCGAACTCACGCGGCGGCCGATGCGGAGGCGAACGCCACTGACTCAAGGACCGTGGGACGAGCGCCCAGGTAGACACTCTCCAGCGGGATCTCCCGCACACCGTCGCGCACTGGCTCCACGCGGTAGGCGCGCGCGTCGGGGCGCGAGGCGACGACCCGCTCCAGCTGGCGCCCGCGGAAGTGCAGCGCTGCGCCGTCGTCGGCGGCGAAGCCGGCGCGCATGCCGTCGCCGACGAAGCGGTGGTACTCGGCGCGGCGCTCGGGCTCGGCGTCGTAGTGGACGCAGTTGGAGTAGGGCAGGAAGCCCAGCCCGCGCACGCGCCGGGGGGCGCCGTGGAAGGCGGAGAGGGCCTCGCTGAACCAGCACAGCGACCCCGCGGAGGGTCCGCACAGGACGATGCCCTCGCGCCAGGCGCGCAGCAGCACAGAGTCGAGCCCGTGCGCGCGCCACACCCCCAGCATGCTCACCACGTTGCCGCCGCCGACGTAGATCACATCCTGCGCCAGCAGGTGCGCGGCGATGTCCTCCTCCACGCCGCCGGTGCCCTGGTCGCGGCGAAACAGCGATACGTGGCTCGCTTCGCAGTGGGAGGAGAAGCGGCGGTAGAAGCGCACCACGTAGTGGTCCGCGTCACCCGAGGCGGTAGGAAGGAAGCAGACGCGCGGGCGTTCGGACGCGGCCAGGGACAGTACGTAGTCATCGAGCAGCGTGGAGTCTTTCTCCAGCGAGAAGCCGCCGCCGCCCAGGGCCAGGATCTGACGGGATAGGGGTCGCATGGATTCTCACCTCACTCGGGTCGCCGGGGGACGCAGGATTCGACGAACGCACACAGTTTCGGCCAGAGTGGCTGCCCGGCGATATGGACGGTGGTCGGAGATGTGCCGGCCGGCCCTGGACAGCCGCCCCATGGAGGCTCTTACGCCACTCTTAGGCGCAGCGCGCCAGAATGGGGCGGCATGGCGATGAAGATCCTCGTGGTTGACGACGACAGGGCGGTGCGCGATGCGCTGCGCCGCGCGCTGACGCTGGGCGGGTATGAGGTGGAGGTGGCGGAGGAGGGCGCCCAGTGCCTGGACATGGTCGCCCAGTCGGTGCCCGACGCGGTGGTGCTGGACGTCGGCATGCCGGGGGTGGACGGCCTGGAGGTGTGCCGGCGGTTGCGCCAGCTGCAGAACCGCGTGCCGATCCTGATCCTGACCGCGCGCGACGCGGTGAGCGACCGCATCGACGGGCTCGACCAGGGCGCCGACGACTACATGGTCAAGCCTTTCGACGTGGGCGAGCTGAAGGCGCGCCTGCGGGCGCTGCTGCGCCGCACTGGCCCCAGCCACGGCGAGGGCGAGGCGGGGACGCCGGCAGAAGAGCTGTCCTTCGCGGGCGTCACCCTGGACCGCGCCCGCCACGGGGCCGTGGTGGGGGAGCAGTTCGTCGAGCTGACGCGCACCGAGTACCAGCTGCTGGAGCTGCTGCTGGCGAACCCCCGCAGGGTGCTGCCGCACAGCCTCATCTACGAGCGCGTGTGGGGGTATGACTTCGGGCCGACCTCTAACGCGCTGCGCGTGTACATCGGGTACCTGCGGCGCAAGTTGGAGGACGCCGGCGCGCTGCAGCTGATCCACACCGTGCGCGGGGTGGGGTACGTCCTGCGCGAGCCATGACGCTGCGCGCGCGCATCGCCGCGCTCGCCAGCCTGTCGGTGGCGCTGGCGGTGCTGGGGGTGGCGCTGGGGCTGTACTTCGCGGTGCGCGCGGACCTGCGCGGGGAAATCGACAAGTCGCTGCGCCAGCGCGCGCAGACGTTCCTCGCGCCAGCTGGGCCGGCCGCGCCAACAGGGTTGTCCGCGGGCGCTCCACCCGGTGGCCCACCTCCAGGAGGAGCCAATGGCGCCGCGAGCCGGGGCGGCCCACCTCCGGGCGACGGATTCCCGCAGACCGTCCAGCCGGCGCCGTTCGGCGGCGCGCAGGGGTACGTGCAGCTTGTGTCCCCAAGCGGCGAAGTGCAGGTGCCCGGCGGCCAGAACCCCTCGTCGCGGATCGCACCCAATGCCCTCGACAAAGACATCGCCCAGCGGGGCAGCGGCAGCGCGCTAACGGACAGGACGGTGCGCGGGACGCGGCTGCGCGTGCTGACCCTCGGCACGGGCGCGCGCGGGGCGGTGATGGTGGCGCAGCCGCTGACCGAGGTGGACAGCGAGCTGAGCCACCTCCTGTTGCTGCTGGCGGGCATCGGCGTCGCCGGCATCCTGCTGGCCGCCCTGCTCGGGATGGTGGTGGCGCGCACCGCGGTGGCGCCGATCACACGCTTCACCAAGCGGGCGGAGACGCTGACGGGCAGCCTCAATCTCTCACAGCGCCTGGAGGTCTCAAGCCACGACGAGGTGGGAAGGCTGGCGGAGAGCTTCAACACAACCCTCGACGCGCTGGAGCGCTCGCTCGAGGCCCAGCGCAACCTGATCGCCGACGCGGGGCACGAGCTGCGCACGCCGATCGCCAGCCTGCGCGTGAACATCCAGGTGCTGGGCGAGGCGGAGCGCTTGCCGGCGCACGAGCTGGCGAGCCTGCGCGCGGACATCGTCAGCGAGCTGGACGAGCTGACGGCGCTGGTGAGCGACGTGGTGGAGCTGGCCCGCGGCGGAGGCCCCCCGCGCCAGCCGCCCGACGAAGTGCGCCTGGACGAGGTGGTACAAGAGGCGATCGACCGCGCGCGCCGGCGCAGCGACGTGCAGTGGCAGACGCAGCTGGAGCCGACGCTGCTGAGCGGCCAGGCGCAGACGATTGGCCGGGCGGTGTCAAACCTGCTGGACAACGCCTGCAAGTGGAGCCCCCCGCAGGGGCAGGTGGAGGTGGAGCTGCACGGCGGCGAGCTGACCGTGCGCGACCACGGCCCGGGCTTCCAGGAGGACGACCGGGAGTGGGTGTTCGATCGCTTCTACCGCGCGCAGAGTGCGCGCAAGCTGCCCGGCTCGGGGCTGGGGCTGGCGATCGTGCGCCAGGCGGCGGAGGCCGGCGGCGGGTACGCCAGGGCCGAGAACGCGCCCGGCGGCGGAGCGCTGCTGCGCGTGAGCTTCGGCGCGCCAGTGGACCTCGCCCCCCAGGCGAGCGTGCACTGAGCAATAGCCCCGGGCACGCCGGAGAGCGAGAAAGATTTCAAGGAGGGCCCCACAAGGGGGCCCGGAGCGGGCCGCGCGGCTCATACATACCTCCTACGCAGAGCGAGGGCGAGCCTTAGCAAGCCGTCGCAAGATGGGACAGGTAAGCAACGCAACCCCCTACGACCAGGAGAACAGTCCAATGAAGCGGGCAAACAAGATCAGAGCAGTGCTCATCACCGGAGTGCTCGGCGCGGGAGGTGTGCTGGCCGGGATCTCCGGCGCCTCGGCGGCGAGCAGCGGTGCGAACAGCGCCGCCGGCACGCAGTCGAGCGTCGCGGCCGCGACCACGACGACGCCGAGCACGAGCACGACGCCGAGCACCACCACGCCGAGCACACCGACGCCAGGCACAGGGACGGGGTCCTCCTCGCACCCCTGCCCGAACATGGGCTCGGGGTCCTCGGGCTCCGGCACGCACTCGGGCTCCAGCGCCGAAGCGGCGCCACCGACGCCGACGTATCAGTAGCAGTAGTACGGCAGTGCCCAATCGCCCCATGCCCCGGGCGATCCGCGAGCGCGGTCCAGCGCGGCGGGAGCGCCCGGGGCAATGCGGCAGGCGGCGATCTACGAGCGCGGGTCCACTGCGGCGGGAGCCCGGGGATCAAACGGGGCAACACAGGTAGGCGGCGGGTCGGCAGGGGCAGGTCTATAAGATCGTCTGCATCCGTATGCCCCCGCCCTGGCCGGTATTCGACTTGCAGTCCCACTCGCTGCACTCCGACGGTGAACTTCCTGTCGGCGGCGTGGTGGAGCACGCCGCGCGCGCCGGGGTGCAACTGCTGGCGCTGACCGACCACGACACCGTGGACGGCGTCGAGGAAGCGCTCGCCGCCACGCGCGCCGCCGGCATCGAGCTGGTGCCCGCGGCGGAGATATCTTCGGTGGACGGCGACTACGAAGACCTGCACGTCCTGGGCTACGGCATCGACCACACCGACCCCGTGCTGTGCGAGCGGCTCGAGGGTGCGCGCGCAGACCGCGAGCGCCGCGCGGAGCGCATGGCCGAGCGCCTGCGCGAGCTGGGCTTCGAGAATCGACCAGGCGCCGCTGGACGCGCGGCTGCAGGCGGGCAAGCCGCTGGGGCGCCCCCATCTTTCCGCCGCGGTGCTGTCGCACCCGGCCAATGCTGCACGCTTGGCGGAGGAAGGCCACGACGACGTGGCCTCGTTCCTGCCTGCCTACTTGATCCCGGGCGCACCGGCGTACTCCGGGCGCACCGAGCCGACCGTGGGACAGGCGATCCAGTGGGTGCACGACGCCGGGGGCGTGGCTGTGTGGGCGCACCCCTTCTGGGACATCGACTCGCCCGCGGAGGTGCTGGCGGCCCTCGATCGCTTCCGCACCCTCGGGGTGGACGGGGTGGAGTGCTTCTACGTCACCCACGACGCCCCCCAGACCCAGCTGCTGGCCGATCGCTGCGCCGAGCTGGGGTTGCTGGCCACCGGGTCGGCCGACTTCCACGGCCCGGACCACCGCCTCTTCAGCAAGTTCCTGGCGTATGAGTTGTACGACCGCGAACCCAACCTCGGCCCGCTCCACGGCGCCTCCGTGGCGGTATAGCTCCAGCGCGTGAGCGTTCTGCGGCATCTCAAGCTGGGCCTCGTGATCGTGCCGCTGGCGATCCTCGCCTGGGTCGTGGTGGCGGTGGTGCTCGGCTCGGGCACCTTCTCCGGCGCGCACACCGCGGTCGGGCCGAGCGGGCCCTCTCCGGTGTGCCTGCCTGCCACACTCGACCACTCCGCGGCGCTGGCGGGCACCTCGGTGGACGTCTCGCCCGCGCCGGAGACCGATACGGCCAGCCCCCACACCCAGATCAGCTTCCTGGGCACGCCCGTCACCAACATCCAGGGCGTCTCGGTGGTGGGCTCGCACAGCGGCTACCACTACGGCCACCTGTACGGGTACTTCCAGGGCGACGGCGGCTCCTTCGTGCCCGACGAACCCTTCCAGGAAGGCGAGCGCGTGGTCGTCAACGCGGTGCTACAGGGGCCGGGCGGCGGCAAGCAGGTGAGCTTCAGCTTCCGCGTGGACACGCCCTACCCGACCGAATCGATCCCCGGCTTCCCCAATCCGCCGGCGCCCGCCGCGGACTACCAGAGCTTCGTCTCGGACCCCGACGCGCACCCTCCGATCCTCAACGTCACCGTCCCCGACCACGACCCCGCGGCGGGCGACATCCTGACGACCGTGGGACCGGGTCCTGGGCAGTTCGGCCCGCTGATCTACACCCCCCAGGGGCGCCTGGTGTGGTTCGATCCGCTGTCCGACGGCCTCGGTGCGGAGAACTTGAGCATGCAGAGCTACGAAGGTCAGCGCGACCTCACGTGGTGGCAGGGGCACGTGCTCTCGCTCGGCTTCGGCCAGGGCGAAGACCTGGTGATGAACAACGACTACCAGGTGGTGGCGCGCGTGCACGGGGGCAACGGGCTGCAGGCCGACCTGCACGACTTCCAGCTGGCCCCCAACAACATCGCCTACATCACCGCGTACAACCCGATCCGCTGCGACCTCACGCCCGTCGGCGGCCCCCGCAACGGCACGATCGTCGACGCCGCGGTGCAGGAGATCGACACGAAGACGGGACTGGTGCGCTGGGAATGGCACAGCCTCGACCACGTCGGCGTGAGTGAGTCCCACGCGCCGGTGCCGCCCAAGGAAAAGCCCACCCCGTGGGACTGGTTTCACCTCAACTCGATCTCCCCCGAGGCAAACGGCGACCTGTTCGTCTCCGGGCGCTCCACCTGGGCTGGGTACCAGCTGCAGGCCGGCAGCGGCAAGATCCTGTGGCGCCTGGGGGGAACCAACAGCAGCTTCACCATCGCCCACGGCGCCGAAACGGCGTGGCAGCACGACGGGCGGATGCTGAGCGACGGCGAAGTGACGTTCTTCGACGACGGCTCCTCCCCGCGCGTGCACTACCAGTCCCGCGCGGTGCGCCTGCACCTCGACCTCGCCAACCACACGGTGAGCCTCGCGCGCGTGTACACGCACCCCAGCGCGCTGCTGGCCGACTCCCAGGGCGACATGCAGACGCTCGCCGACGAAAGCGTCGTCGTCGGCTGGGGAGCGGTGCCGGAGATCAGCGAGTTCGCCAAGGGCGGCGCGCTGCTGCTCGACGCCCACCTGCCGCCCGGCATGTCCTCCTACCGCGCCTTCCGCTTCCCCTGGCAGGGGCACCCGCTGACGCCCCCCGCGGTGAGCGCCAACGTGCTCTCCACCGGGGACTCCACGGCGGTGTACGCCAGCTGGAACGGCGCCACCGACGTCGCCTCCTGGCAGGTGCTGGCCTCCAACGAAGACCCGAACTCGCTGAAGCCCGTCGCGAGCATGCCCGACAGCGGCTTTGAGAGTTCGATGACGCTGCCCGAGAAGTACTCCTACGTGGCCGTGCAGGCGTTGGGCGGCGCTGGAGAACTGCTCGGCACCTCGGCTACGGTGAAGGTCTCGTGACGCCCACCATCGCCGTCCCCGCACCGGGCAGAGCCGCCACCCGCGCGGCCGCCGAGGCCGACGTCGTCGCGCCCGCCGCCTCGCGCCACGCGCTGCTCTTGGCGGTGTGCTGCACCGCGCAGTTCATGGTCATCCTCGACGTCTCGATCGTCAACGTCGCGCTGCCCTCGATCCGCTCGGCCCTCGGCTTCTCGGCGATCGACCTGCAGTGGATCGTCAACGCCTACGCGGTGACCTTCGCCGGCTTCCTGATGCTCGGCGGTCGCGCCGCCGACCTGTTCGGCCAGCGGCGTGTGTTCATAACTGGCTTCTTGCTGTTCGCCTTCGCCTCGCTCGCTGGCGGTGTGGCCCAGAGCCAGGAGATGCTGATCGGCGCGCGCGCGCTGCAGGGGCTCGGCGGGGCGATCATGGCGCCCGCCTCGCTGGCGATCATCAACTCCTCCTACGCCCCCGGCCCCGAACGGCTGCGCGCGATCGGCCTGTGGGGCGCGATGAGCGGCGCGGGCGGCGCCGCGGGGGTGCTCGCGGGCGGGGTCATCACGCAGACGCTGGGCTGGCGCTGGATCCTGCTGATCAACATCCCGATCGGCATCGGCGCCGCACTGGTGGCGAGCGTCGCCGTGGCCGAACGCCGCCGCGCGGACGCTGGCTCATTCGACCTCGCCGGCGCGCTCTCGATCACCGGCGGCCTCTTGGCGCTGGTGTACGGGATCGTCAGCGCCGGCGCCGACGGTCTGGGCTCGGTGGAAGCGCTCGGTCCGATCGCGCTCGGCCTCGCGCTGCTCCTCGCCTTCGTCGTCATCGAGGCGCGCTTCGCCGCCGCGCCACTCGTGCCGCTGCGCGCGTTCTCGATCCGCCTGCTGCGCATCTCCAACCTGATCGTGCTGGCCTTCAGCGCTGCGCTGTTCCCGATGTGGTACTTCCTCTCGCTCTACCTGCAGCTGGTCCTGCACATGACCCCGATCGGCGCTGGGTTGGCGTTCCTGCCGATGGCGCTCACGATCATGGTCTGCGCCACGCGCGCGGGGCGCCTGGTGGGGCGCTACGGCGCCGGCCCCGTGCTGGGCGTGGGCCTCACGCTGATGGCGGCGGGCCTCGCGCTGTTCGCGCGCATCTCCGTAGACGGCGGCTACGGCCAGGACCTGCTGCTGCCGGGCCTGCTGGCCTCCGTCGGCGTGGGCCTCGCATTCGTCCCCGCCACCATCGCCGCCACCGCGGGCGTGGCGCCGAGCGAGGCGGGGCTGGCCTCGGGGCTGGTCAACACCTCGCGCCAGATGGGCGGCGCGCTCGGCCTGGCGCTGCTCACCTCGTTGGGCACCCAGTACACCGCGCACCTGATCTCCAGCGACTACCAGGCGCCGCTGGTGGCGCTTACCGACGGCTTTCGCCTGGCCTTCCTGATCTCCGCCGGTTTCGCGGCTGTGGGCGCAGCCACGGCCTTCCGCTTCATCCCGCGCGTGAGACCAGGTCCCCCGCCCGCCCCCGGGGCGCCCCTGGGGCCGACAGGTTCGCAGCAGGCTTCGTCGGGAGGGGACGGCGCGGGTCCAGGGGCGACGGTGCACCCGCTGCCCCAGCGCGAGACCCCCCCGTCTGGCACCCCTGCGCCAGCTCCCGCGCCGGTCGCGGCCGAGGCCGCGGCACCGCAGGCGGCCCCCCACCACGCGGCCCCCTCTCCTCCTGAAAATCCCGCGCCCGCCCCGCCGCGCCCTGCGGCCCCTTCGCGCGCGCCCGTGGTTGTGCACTTTCGGCTCGCCGACGAGCGGCGCTGGCCCACGGGCGGCTGCTTTACGATCCCCGTTGTGGGGCAGCGAGGCTAGATGCGGGGGCGGCTGGTGGGGTTGGGGGCGCTCGCGCTGGGCGTCGCGCTGTCGGCGTGCGGGGGGTCCTCCTCGCAGGCCGTCGCGCCCGTGGCGGTTGACGTGCGCGCCGCTGTCGCTGCCGCTGCTGCCAACCCGGTGACGGTCTCGCCGCTGCCGGGCACCCCCGACGCCTCGCCCGCCACGCAGGTCTCCTTCCTCGGCGAAGCGGGCCTGCGTGTGCTCTCGGTCAGCGCCGTCGGCTCGCGCTCGGGCGCGCACTCCGGGCGCCTGGAGGACTACTCCACGGGCACCGGCGAGAGCTTTCTACCCACCCACCCCTTCGTGCAGGGTGAGCATGTGGTCGTCCACGCGCGCGTGCAGCCCGCGGGGGGGCCGGTGCAGAGTGCCATTACCTCTTTCACCGTCGCCCACCAGGCCGCAGTGAGCCAGAGCGAATTCCCCAACAACACGGGCAACGCGAGCGAAGTGGAGCACTTCCTCTCGGCGCCCTCGCTGACGCCCTCGACGCTGCGCGTGACGACGCCCCCCCAGCCCGGCGCGGCGGGCGGCGACCTGTTCCTCGCCCCCTACCAGGGCACGGGTACGCCGGGGCCGGCGATCTTCGACCAGCTGGGCAACCTGGTGTGGTTTCACCCGCTGCCGCCCCACGACGTGGCGACCAACTTCCAGGTCGAGTCCTACGAGGGTCACACCGTGCTCGTGTGGTGGCAGGGCCACGTCCTGCAGGTCGGTTTCGGCCAGGGTGAGGACATGCTTTACAACACCTCCTACGAACCGGTCGCGACGGTGTTCGCTGGCAATGGCTACCACGCCGACCTGCACGAGATCCGCCTCACGCCGCAGGGCACCGCGTGGGTGGACGCCTTCGACCCGATTCACATGAACCTCGCCTCCTCGCACGGCTCCGCCGACGGCGTGCTGCTGGACTCGATCGTGCAGGAGGTTGACGTGAAGACCGGCCTGGTGATGTGGGAGTGGCACGCGCTTGGCCACATCCCTCTGGCCGACTCGTTCAACCCGCCGCAGCGCTCCTCCTACCCGTGGGACTACATTCACATCAATTCGATCTACCCCGGCTCCACCGGCGACGTGCTGCTCTCCGCGCGCAACTCCTGGACGCTGTATGACGTGGACATGCACTCCGGTGGCTTTCGCTGGCGCCTGGGCGGTCCCCACTCCAGCTTCCGCGCCGGCCCGGGCACGCACTTCTACTGGCAGCACGACGCCGAATTCCAGCCCGGCGGGCTGGTCTCCGTGTTCGACAACGCCGCTGACCCGCAGAAGGAAAAGCAGACGCGCGGGCTGCTGCTCGACCCCAACCTGTCGACCCACACGGTCACGCTGGTGAAGGCGTTCGTCAACCCCCACCAGACGCTCCTGGCCGAAAGCCAGGGCAACCTCTTCAGCCTCGCCGGCGGGGACTGGCTGATGGGCTACGGGCGGCTGCCCAACCTGACCGAGTACTCCTCCTCCGGGCAGGTCCTGCTCGACGCCACCCTGGGGCACAACGTGCAGGACTTCCGCTCCTACCTCTTCCCCTGGTCGGGGCAGCCCACCACCGTGCCCTCGGTGGCCGCGCAGCCCGCCGCCGGCGGGCTCGACGTGGAGGCCAGCTGGAACGGCGCCACCGCGGTCGTCTCCTGGCGGGTGCTCGCCGGCGCCTCGCCCACTGCGATGGTCCCGGTCGCCAGCGCCACGAAGGTGGGCTTTGAGACGACCGTCCACCTCGGCGCGGCCGCCCCCTACGTGGCGGTGCAGGCGCTGAACGGCGGGGGCGCGGTGCTCGGCACCTCGCCCGCGGTCACTGGCTGAGCGCCGCCTGCTCCTTGCGCCATGCCACCAGCGTGGCGATCGCCCCGTCGGCGACGCGGCCCATGAACGTCTCGCGGTCGTTGACGTGCGGCAGCGGCTCCGCGGGCACTGGCACCTCCAAGAAGTTGCACAGCGGCTCCCACCCTTCGCCCACCTGCCACTCAAGCAGCCGCTCGGCCGGTACGGTGGCCCGCACCTCCGCGTTGTGGCGCTTCATCTCGGCGATCAGCTCCGCGGGGGTGGCGTGGCCGGCGGCGAACGTCCCCTGCGGCCCCCAGAACATCCGCTCCACCAGCGCCAGGTAGTCGCGCCACTGCGGGTCCACCTGTCCGCGGGCGCTGGAGAGCAGGCGCAGCAGCGACTCACCGTGGCCCATGTTCCAGATCGTCTCGCGGAAGCTGCGCTCCCAGGCCTGCGGCTCGCGCACGCTCAGCAGCACCCTGGCCTCGGGGTAGCGCTCCATCAGCTCCTTGTAGAAGTACCCTCCGGGCCAGTCCACGGTGGAGTGGAAGCCTCCGGCCTCGAACACCTCCTCCCACGGCTGCTCGCCGTCCATCGCGCGCTGCCACTGCGCCACGCGGTTCAGGTCGGCCAGCACGTCGACCCAGTGGTAGCACGGGCCCAGCCCCAGCATCTCGATCGCCACCTTCTGCGTCAGCGTGCCCGTACGCGGCAGCCCTGCTCCGATGACCTTCATCCAGCCTCCTTTGTTGTTCCGCGCCGCTCTGTTGCGCGAGTCTGTGGGTTACTCCGGTATCGTCCCGTCCTTGGCACAGCATGTGGCCCATCCTACGACGGCGGTAACACGGGAGCGCGAGTCGCTGCCCGCCGGTCCGTGCATCAGCGGCCTGCAGCTTGCTGACGCGGAGATGTCCTTCTCCCAGGACGAGGTCCTGACGATGCTGGACATGAAAGGCGACGAGTTCGCCGAGCGCATCTTCGGCCGCTGCGGCGTGCAGCGCCGCCACCTGAACCTCAGCGGCGACTCGCTCGCCACGACCCTGCAGGGCCGCACCGCGCAGATCGAGGAGGAGCTGTTCGGCTACGCCGTGCAGGCCGTCGACCGCCTGGAAGTGGACCCCCTGGAGATCGGCACGGTGGTCACCGCGACGCTCTACTCGCTCGGCGGCCCCACGCTGGCGCACCGCCTGGTCGACCACTACGAGATGGACCCCGCCACCGACAAGTACCACGTGCTCGGCGTGGGCTGCGCCTCCGCCGTCCCGCTGATGCGCCTGGTGTCCCAGTCGATGCGCGACCACCCCGACCGCATGGGGCTCGTGGTCGCCGCCGAGAGCATGGCCGGCATCCTGATGCGCTCCTCCGAGGACGACACGCGCGCCAAGGTGGTGGGCTCCTCGATCTTCGGCGACGGCTGCGCCGCCGCCCTGCTCGACGGCTCCCCCGACGCGGAGGGCCCGCAGATCATCGCCTCCAAGGTGCACCAGATCGGCTCCTCGCTCGGCGCCGTCAAGCTCGAGTTCGCCGCTGAAGACTCCTACCTGCACCTCGACCGCGATCTCCCCGACCGCGCCGGCGCGGGGCTGCAGGCGCTGGTCGAGGACTTCCTCGCCGCCAACGGCCTCACGCGCACGGCGATCGACCACTGGCTCGTGCACCCCGGCGGGCGGCGCATCATCGAGAGCGTCCAGTCGGCACTGGGGCTGTGCGACGAGCAGGTCGGCATCTCTTACGACGTTTTGGCCAATCACGGCAACGTTGGTACGCCATCGATTCTGTATGTGCTCAAGCACACGATCGACGAGCGCGCCCCGGAGGATGGGGAACTGGGGCTGATGGTGACGATTGGGCCTGGGATCACTGTGGGGTTGATGCTGCTGCGTTGGTGAGGGCGCTGGTGACCGGTCGGTTGCGGTGCTTAGGGGTTGCGCAAACGGGGTATAGACCTTCTGTCCAATAGGGAGGTTTGGAATGAGGTCCCTCGTTCGCGCATCGTTCCTCGCGCTGCTGGCCGGTGTGATGATGGCTGTCTCGGTGTCCGCTGCCCAGGCCGCGCCGGAATTCGGCGTGGAAAGCTTCTACGCGGCGAACTGCAAGGTCGAAACCTGCAACAAGGGCGCCACGCCCGCAGAAGACAAGGCGAAGGCCGAAGCGGAAGTCTACGGCCAGGCCGCCGGGCACCCTCCCTTTGGCGTCACGGACTTCAAGCTGGCTCGCCACCCAGCCGGCGGGGGCCTCTTCCTGCCAAACCAGAACCTCAAGAATCTGCGCATCGACGTCGCTCCCGGCGTGAGCACCAACCCCGAGGCTGTCGCGAAGTGCTCGGTGGAAAATTTCACTTCAACGGAAGTGGAACCGGTTAAGCACATATTCCTGGAACCCAACTGCGGGGAAAGCGGCGCAGGCAGTACGGTGATCGGCAAGAATGAAGTCACGACGGTGCTCGAAGTGGCACCTGGTGTGTTCGCCGACGTTCCGCTATCGGGGAAGGTCTACAACCTCGAACAGCCCAACGGCGACTCGTCCTACTTCGGCGTTGCGCTCGTGGTGGGCGTCTCCGAAGCGCCGCTGCCGCCAGGCCACCTGCTCGTCGTCCACACCTTCGTCGAAGGCCACGTCGAATGGGCCAGCGACTACCACGACCTCTTCGAAATCAAGAACATCACGCCAGGACTGCTCGACTCGCGCCTGACGTTCTTCGGCAACAACGGACCTCTCCTCAACGGTGCGTTCCTGAGCAACCCCTCCAACTGTGGAGGCCCCGGCCCGCTGACGACCACCGGTTGGAGCGGCGAATCCTACGAAGGTGCGAAGTTCTCGACCTCATACACCGTGCCGATCGGCACCGAAGGCTGCAACGGCCTGCCGCCCTTTGCGCTGGCCCCCTTCGCGCCGACGTTCTCGCTCGCGCCCGAAACCACTCAGTCCGACAAGCCCGACGGCGTGACCACTGAACTGGTGCTGCCGCACAACCCCAACCCCACCGAACTGGGCTCCGCGCAGCTGCAGACCGCCAGCGTGCTGTTGCCCGAAGGCATGACGCTCAATCCCTCCGCGGCGCACGGCCTGGAAGCCTGCACGCCCAAGCAGATCGGCATTCACACCAGAGAACCCGTGAGTTGTCCGGCCGGCTCGAAGGTGGCTGCAGCGACCTTCAACGTGCCCGGCCTGCCCGCGGGGTCGCTCACGGGAGCCCTCTACCTGGGCGGGCCCGAAGGCGGCGGCGCGATCACCGGTCCCCCGTTCACCGTCTACCTCGACGTGGAGTCCGCTCGCTACGGAATCTCCGTGCGCCTGCAGGGCCAGGTCGTGCCCAACGAAACCACAGGCCGCCTGTCGGTGGTGTTCTCCGAAAACCCCGAACAGCCCTTCAGCGACCTGATCCTGAACTTCACCACCGGGCCGCTGGCGCCGGTGGCCAACCCGCTGGTGTGCGGGCCTGTCACGGCCACCACGAGCCTGGCTCCCTTCACGGGCCAGCCCGCCGCCACTCCCTCCAGCCTGCCGTTCACGGTGGACAGCAACGGCAGCGGGGGAACCTGTGCCTCGCCGTTGCCCTTCTCGCTCGGCCAGAGCACCGCGAGCAATCCGACGACGGGGGGCGCGCAGACCTCCTTCACGCTGAACCTCGAACGCGCCGATGGGCAGCAGTACCTCTCGCAACTCGCCACCACGCTGCCCGCGGGCCTCGTGGGTCTGATCCCCTCGGTGCCGCTGTGCGGCGAACCGCAGGCCGCCAACGGCGAATGCCCCTTCGCCAGTCAGATCGGCACGGCCGTGACGCAGGTCGGCGCCGGCCCCACGCCCGTGCAGTTCTCCGGCCCGGTCTTCCTGACCGGCCCGGTGGGCAGCGCGCCCTATGGGATGACGGTCGAGGTGTCAGCCGCCACCGGTCCGTTCAACTTCGGCGAGGTGGTGGTGCGCGCCGGGCTGACCGTCAACCCGTTCACCGCGCGCGTCACGGTAACAAGCCTGCTGCCGACGATCGTCAAGGGCGTGCCGCTGCGGCTGAAGAAGCTTACGGTCGCGATCGCCCGCCAGGGCTTCCTCGTGAACCCCACCAACTGCGGCGTGCTGGCCACCGAAAGCACGCTGACCTCGACATTCGGGGCCACGCAGGGGCTCTCCACACCGTTCCAGGCGACGGGCTGCAGCGCGCTGGCGTTCAAGCCGAACTTCACCGCGTCCTCCAACGCCAAGACCTCCAAGAACAGCGGCGCCGCGCTGGGCGTGAAGATCGGCTACCCCACGGGCGCGCAGGCCAACATCCGCTCGGTCAAGGTGCAGTTGCCCAAGCAGCTGCCCTCGCGCCTGAGCACGCTGCAGCACGCCTGCCGGGAAGCCGTCTTCAACGCCAACCCCTTCGCCTGCCCGTCGAACTCGCGCGTGGGCGGGGCGACGGTCACCACTCCGGTGCTGCCCGTCAAGCTGACCGGTCCGGCGTTCTTCGTCTCCCACGGCGGCGCGGCATTCCCGGACCTCGACCTGGTGCTTAACGGCAGCGACGGCGTGGAGACGATCCTGGTGGGCAACACCAACATCACCAAGGGCGTCACAACCTCGACCTTCGCGGCGGTGCCAGACGTGCCGGTGTCGGCCTTTGAAATGAACCTGCCCACCGGTCCCAACTCGGCCCTCTCGGCCAACGGCAACCTCTGCGCCCAGGCGCTGAGCATGCCCACCACGATCACCGCTCAGAGCGGCACCGTGATCAAGCAGAACACGCCGATCGTCGTCGCCGGGTGCTCGGTCAAGGTGACCGCGCACAAGACCTCCAACCACATGGCGATCCTGACTGTGCAGGCGCCCTCGGCGGGGCGTGTGAGCGGCAGCGGCAAGAACCTGAAGACGACCTACCGCCACCCCTCCAAGGCCCAGAAGCTGACACTGAAGGTCCCGCTCACCAGCGGTGGTGTGGGCGCCCTGGCGCGCAGCAACCACAACCTGAAGGTCAAGGTCCGCGTCGGCTTCATCCCCTCCAAGGGCCCCTCGTCGGTCACCTACGTTACGGTGACGTTCCGGGGGTAACGCGAGGGCGAGCTTGAGTTCGTCGCTACGCGACAGAGCAGGCAGCCAATCGTCCTCGCGTCGAACCGCGGCCCCGGAGATGCCGCAGTTAGCGGGTTTTCGCCGTGGTCAGGTCCGCGGCGGGTTGGACGTGCGCCGCCGCATCGCATACATTGCAGGTGGATGGCAAGCACGGGTATGGACACCCACGAGCGGATCGCCCCCGGGAGGGCCGCCGACAGCGACTCGCTGCTGGCGGGCGTGCGGCGCCTGACGCGCCTGGCCGACAGCGCTGGCGAGCCACCAGAGATCTTCCGCGCGCTGGCCGCCGAGCTGTTCGCCGAGTTGGCCTGCGGGGAGGTTCAGGTGCACCGCCTCGCCGACGGCGAGGACCACGTGGCCGCCTACATGTTCGGCGGCGAAGGGCAGCTGAGCTACCGCACCCCGCAGGGCGAGCGCCCGCCGGGCGTGAGCTGGGTGGCGAGCACGGGGCAGAGCGTCGTCGTCAGCGGCCCGCGCGAGCTGGCGGCCAGCGTGCCCCGCCTGACGGTCGCGGGGGACGTTGGCGGAGCGTTACTGTTGCCGCTTTCGGTACGTGGCGAGGTCGAGGCGGTAACGATCATCACGCGGCGCCATCCGGAGCCCTTCGACGCGCATGCGATCCAGCGGGCGGCGACGCTTGTGGACCAGGCGGCCACCGCGCTGGCGCTGCTGCGCGCGCGCGCGGAGGCGGGCACCGACCCGGTGACCGACTGCATGAACCACCGCGCAATGCGCCGCCGCCTGGACGAAGAGATCGCCCGCGCCACGCGCGCCGGCGGCCAGCTGTCGTGTCTTTTGATCGACCTGGACAACTTCAAGCAGGTCAACGACCGCCACGGTCACTCCGCGGGAGACGCGGTGCTGCGCGGGGTGGCCCACGTGCTGATGGGCGAGTTCCGCGCCTTCGACCGCGTCGCCCGCTACGGCGGCGACGAGTTCGTAGTGATCCTCGCGGGCGCCGACCTGGAGCGCGCGGCGATCGCCGGCGAGCGCGCCCGCGAGCGGATGCTGGGCGTGGCCTCCTTCGATGTCCTCCCCGGCGTCTCCGCCTCGATCGGGGTCGCGCAGTGGCGCGCGCCGATGAGCACCGACGAACTGCTGGACGCCTGCGACGCGGCGCTCTTGCACGGCAAGCGCAACGGCAAGGGGCGCGTGACGCGCGCGGCGTAAACTGCGACTCGATGTCGCACAACAGCTTCGGCGCAAAGAACACACTCGCGGTGGGCGCACGGGAGTATGAGATCTTCCGCCTCGACGCCCTGCAGGCGCGCTTTGACGTAGCGCGACTGCCGTTCTCGCTGAAGGTGCTGCTCGAGAACCTGCTGCGCACCGAGGGCGACGGGGCCGTCAGCGCGCAGGATGTCGAGGCGCTGGCGAGCTGGAACGCCGGGGCGGAGCCCAGCAAGGAGATCGCCTTCTCCCCGGCGCGTGTGCTGATGCAGGACTTCACCGGCGTGCCCGCGGTGGTGGACCTCGCGGCGATGCGCGACGCGATGGCCAGCATGGGCGGGGACCCCGACCGGATCAACCCACTCGTGCCCGCCGAGCTCGTGATCGACCACTCGGTGCAGGTCGACGCCTTCGGCACGCGCGACGCCTTCCGCGTGAACGCCGAGCGCGAGTTCGAGCGCAACCAGGAGCGCTATGCGTTTCTGCGCTGGGGCCAGGGGGCCTTTGACGATTTCGCTGTGGTGCCGCCGGACACGGGGATCGTGCACCAGGTCAACCTGGAGTACCTGGCGCGCGTGGTGTTCGTCAACGACGACCCCGACGGCGGAGGCCCGGCCGGCGCCTCCGGTGGCGATGGCGCTTCGGTGGTGGGGGACGGTCTGCCGCAGGCATACCCCGACACGCTGGTGGGCACCGACTCGCACACCACGATGGTCAACGGCCTCGGCGTGCTGGGCTGGGGCGTGGGCGGGATCGAGGCTGAGGCGGCGATGCTGGGACAGCCGCTGTCGATGCTGATCCCCCAGGTGCTGGGCTTCAGGCTGCACGGCGCGCTGCCGGAGGGGGCCACCGCGACCGACCTGGTCCTGACGGTCACGCAGATGCTGCGCGAGCGCGGCGTGGTGGGCAAGTTCGTGGAGTTCTACGGCGCTGGCCTCGCGGGCCTGCCGCTGGCCGACAGGGCGACGATCGGCAACATGTCCCCCGAGTTCGGCTCGACCTGCGCGATCTTCCCGATCGACGCCGAGACGCTGCGCTACCTGGAGTTCTCCGGTCGTCCCGCCGAGCAGATCGAGCTGGTCGAGGCATACGCCCGCGCGCAGGGGCTGTGGCACGACGAGGACTCGCCCGAGCCGTCCTTCTCGGATCTGATCGAGCTCGACCTGGGCGAAGTGGTGCCGAGCATCGCCGGCCCCAGGCGCCCGCAGGACCGTGTGTCGCTGAGCGACGCGCAGCACGCCTTCCGGCGGGCGCTGGGCGACTACGTGCAGGTCAACGGGGCGGATTCCTATCCGGCCTCCGATCCGCCGTCCAACGGTGCGCCAGGACACCCGGCGCCCGCCGGCACGGAGGTCCCCGTGACGCTCGCCGACGGCACGCAGACGAGCCTCGACCACGGGCACGTGGTGATCGCCGCGATCACCAGCTGCACGAACACCTCCAACCCGTCCGTGATGGTCGGGGCCGGGATCCTCGCGCGCAACGCGCTCGCGCGCGGGCTGCAGAGCAAGCCGTGGGTGAAGACCTCGCTGGCGCCCGGGTCGAAGGTGGTCAGCGAATACCTCGACCGCGCCGGGCTGACCGAGTCGCTCGAGGCGCTGGGGTTCAACCTCGTGGGGTACGGCTGCACGACGTGCATCGGCAACTCCGGGCCGCTGCCCGAGGAGATCTCCAAGGTGGTGGGCGATGAGGACCTGGCGGTGGTGAGCGTGCTCTCGGGCAACCGCAACTTCGAGGGGCGCATCAACCCCGACGTGAAGATGAACTACCTGGCCTCGCCGCCGCTGTGCGTGGCGTATGCGCTGGCGGGCACGATGGACATCGACATCGTCGAGGACCCGCTGGGCCAGGACGCGCGAGGCGAGGACGTGTACCTGCGCGACATCTGGCCGAACGAGCGCGAGGTGGCGCAGACGATCGAGCAGGCCGTGCGCTCGGACATGTTCCGCAAGAGCTACGGCGAGGTGTTCGCCGGCGACGAGCGCTGGAACGGTCTGAAGGTCCCCACGGGCGAGCGCTTTCAGTGGGAGGAGGACTCCACCTACGTGCGCCTGCCGCCCTACTTCCAGAACATGCCCGCCGAACCACCCGCCGTGGAGGACGTGCGGGGAGCGCGCGTGCTGGCGCTGCTGGGCGACAGCGTCACGACAGACCACATCTCCCCGGCCGGCTCGATCAAGCGCGACGGTCCCGCCGGGACCTACCTGCAGGAGCGGGGGGTGGCCCCGCGCGACTTCAACTCCTACGGCTCGCGGCGGGGCAACCACGAGGTGATGATGCGCGGGACGTTCGCCAACATCCGCCTGCGCAACCAGCTTGGCGGCGGGAGCGGGGTGCTGCCCGAGGGGGGCTTCACGCGCCACCTGCCCGACGGCGAACAGCTCTCGATCTACGACGCGGCGATGCGCTATGAGCGTGAGGGCGTACCGCTCGTCGTGCTGGCCGGCAAAGAGTACGGCTCGGGGTCTTCGCGCGACTGGGCCGCCAAGGGCACGCGGCTGTTGGGCGTCAGGGCGGTCCTGGCGCAGAGCTTCGAGCGCATCCACCGCTCCAACCTGGTGGGGATGGGCGTACTGCCGCTGCAGTTCCCCGAGGGCGAGAGCGCCCACTCGCTGGGGCTCGACGGCCAGGAGGTCTTCTCGGTCACAGGCATGGCCGAGGCGATGAGCGACAGCGGAGCCCCACCCGGCGAGGTGCACGTGCGGGCCGAGCGCGAGGGCGGCGAGCCGGTCGAGTTCAAGGCGCGCGTGCGCATCGACACCCCGCGCGAGGCCGAGTACTTCCGCCACGGCGGCATCCTGCAGTACGTGCTGCGCGGGATGCTGTCCTCATGAGTGCCGCAGATCGACCCAAGGATGGCAAGCCAGCGCGGGTGAGCGTGGGTGGAGGAGGCGCCCGTGGGCGGGCTCGCGCAGGCAAGGACGGAGGCTTTCCGGCTGTCCTGCGCGACCTGCTGAACGCGCGCGGACCGTCGGGCTATGAGACGGCCCCGGCAGCCGTGTGGCGCAAGGCGGCCGAGAAGTTCGCGGCCGTGGACACCGACGTGGTGGGCACGCCGACGGCGCGCGTGGCCTCGCGCCACGGCGAGCAGTCCGCGGCACGGCGGCTGGTGGTGATGGGCCACATCGATGAGATTGGGCTGATCGTCACGCACATCGACGACGAGGGCTACCTGTGGTTCGGCCCCGTCGGCGGGTGGGACGCGCAGATCCTGGTGGGCCAGCGCGTGGTGCTCGCCACGCGCGGCGGCGATGTGCCCGGAGTGATCGGCAAGAAGCCGATCCACCTGTTGCGCGATGAGGAGCGCAAGAAGGTCGCGGAGGTGCGCGACCTGCACATCGACGTGGGCGCCAAGGACGGCAAAGAGGCGCGCGAGATGGTGCGTATCGGCGACGTGGCGGTGATCGCCGGCGATCCGATCGAGCTGCCCAACGGCCGACTGGCCTCGCGTGCGCTGGACAACCGCCTCGGCTCGTTCGTCGCACTCGAGGCCGCCCGACTGGTGGCCAAGGCCGGGGGCGCGCAGTGGGAGATGGTCGCCGTGGCGGCGGCCCAGGAGGAGATCACCTTCGGCGGCTCGCGCACGAGCGCCTTCTCGCTTGAGCCCGACGCCGCCGTGGTGGTCGACGTGACCCACGCCACCGACGCGCCCGGGATCGACGTCAAGGAGGCGGGCAAGCACGAGCTGGGCTCGGGGCCGGTGCTGAGCCGCGGCGCGACGCTCAACCCGGCGCTGTTCGAGCTGCTGCACGACACTGCGGAGCGCGAGAAGATCCCCTTCACCGTCGAGGCCTCGGGACGCGCCACGGGCACCGACGCCGACGCGGTGCACCTCAGCCGCGGCGGAGTGCCCACCGCGCTCGTCTCGATCCCGCTGCGCTACATGCACTCCCCGGTGGAGACGGTGCAGCTCAGCGACGTCCACGCCTGCGCGCGTCTGATCGCCGCCACGGCGCTGGCGCTGGACGGCGAGACGTCGCTGGCTCGCTGAGCCATTTCTTGGTCGCGAGCGCTGCGGTCCTTGTGCTCTGCGGGGGGACAGCTTTCCCAGCGGGGACTGGTATCAGCTCTGCGGGATGCGCAGATTGAGACCTTCCACCAGCCCGAAGTGACGCTGGTTACGGGTCATCAAAGACAGCTCGTGTGCAAGTGCGGTTGCGGCGATGAGAGCGTCGGGGATGTTCAATTGTGTTGTACGGCGAATACGACCAGCCGACTCCGCGATGGCCCGATCCACAGCGATTCTCGTCGAGCTGGCTCAGCGTCTGACGAAGATGCGGCTCGTCCACGTTGCGCCCGGCGAAAAGCTCGCAGCGGGTGACGACTGAGATCTTCAGCGTGGGATCGGCAAGGTTCATCCGGCGGTGTCCGCGCAGATGATCGATCAGGACATCACTGTCGAGTAGGAGCGCGCTCAATGCGGTTCCAGTCCAGATCGAAGCGATCCCACTCCTCGCGCGGCGGCACCTCGAGGTCGGGCATCGACCCGAATGTCTCGTCCAGGACGCGCTGTCTTTCGGCCAGCGCCTCAGCGGTAATTCGGGGGCCGTGGGTGGCGAGGTATTCGTCCAGCGCTGCGCGGACGACTTCGGCGAGCGTGCGCCCATCGCTCGCGCGCAGCTCCTCGATTTGGCGACGCTGCTCTGCGGTCAGATAGACCTGTGTGCGGGTAGCAGCCATGTACAGCGCAGTATACAGTACAGCGCGACACCTACACCTGTGTCGACCCACGGGGCTCGCCGGCTGTGCGAGGCGAGAGAGCGATCTGAGGGTGGCAGTCGAGGTTGGTGGCGACTCGCCGGCCGCCTGGCAGCACCTCGACGTAGATCATCCCGGTGACCGGCAGGCCCATCAGCACCTCTGGCTCGATGACGGCCTCCCGTACCCGCTGCTCGGCGACGGCGTACTCCCGGCCCTGGCCGAACGCCTCGCTGTAGGAGCGGCCCCCCGTCCTGGAGGCGCCGAACGATATGCCCACGGGTAGTCCGACCTGGCCAGAGGTTGAAACGCTTTCCTCTCTGCCCGAAGTCCGCTTGAGGGACGCGCTCGCAGAGGCGGTGTGTTGCGATTCGATCCATTTGTATTCGGCGCCGATGAAGTCACTCGCCTCCCTGGCTTCCCGATGGTTGCCAAGTGCGAGGAACGCGGCTGCAGCTCCACCCCCACCGACGATCTCCGATTGCGTCTCTCCTGAGGTGTTCGAAGAACAGCAAAACGCCGATGCGCCTTTGCTCGGCGTGGGTCATCAGCGACTCCAGCGCCTCCCGGCGGATTCGGTCGGCGCCAAGAATGACCAGTACGTCGGCCTGCACCCGACCCTGCCGGACGCGACGCAGCAGCAGCTGGAAGAGCAGGTCGACGAGCCTGTCGTTCTCCAGGTCGTCCGTCTGCTTGTCGACACCGATGACGCGCAGGTCGCCGTGGCGTTCATCGACGAGCTGCGGGGGCTCGAGCGCCGTGCGATCGCTGTTGCCGGCGAGGTCCTGACGATTGCCGTTGCCAGTGGGCTCCTGGCGATCGTCGTCGCCGGCGAGCTGCTGGCGATTGTCGTTGCCAGTGGGTTCTCGACGGGTACCGTCGAGCACTTCGAAGTCCCTGAGAGAACGCTCGATGCGGGTCACCCGCTCCATCACCATGCCGTGCTGACGCTGCACGTCGTTGAACAGCTCGCTCAGGCGCCTGTGCTCGTCAGCGGCGATGACGGCCTCGCCGTTCTCGGCCGGCGCCGCCCCTTGGACAACCAGCAGCGCACTGCGCAGACGCGCAATCGATACCGGGCCACTTGCGTCGAGGCATTCCGCGATCTCGCGGATGACCGACCGGTCCTCCTGGCGTTCTCGACGCGAGGTGTCGAGATCCTGCTGTGCCGAGTGCAGCACCTCGACCAGCACCGAGCTCAGGTCGTTCCAGCCGATATCGGCGAGGAGGTCGGCACTGGCCGCACCGCCCGGTAGCGCGGCCTCGGTCGTCGAGATGCCGTTTGTCCGGGAGAGGTCGCACAGCACGTCGGCGGTCAGCCGCCGCGAGAGGTCGCCGACGAGGATGCGGGCGCCAGAGCCGAGCAGCGAGGCGCCAAGCGTCGCCAGCACAGCTGTCCAGGAGACCGGTGTGCCGCCAAAGACGCACGTCATCTGCGCGGTCTCCGACAGCGGTACCGGATACCAGAGATCCACGGCTTCGAAGCGCTTGAGGTCGGCGTCCTCGAACTGGGAGATGCGTTGCTGCCAGGCCGACGACGCCTCCAGATAATCGGCCTCTGCGCGCTTGGCTTCCCCAGGGTGCGGAACCAGGTCGCCCCTCCTCTGCCAGATGCGGCGCCAGGCAAGCACCGCCTCGATGGGCAGCACGAGATAGGGCGCCAAGAAGGTGGCAAGCGCGTTGACCCCAGCAACCAGATTGCTGCGGACTGTGAAGGTGACCTGGCTGGGCTCACGCCTGGCAGCCGATCGCTGCCATGTTCGCGCCAGCCAGAACCCCACGGCTGCGGCGGGGATGTGCACGAGGAGGATCGCGATGGTCGTCGCCGCCCCATGTGCGCCGCCGCTCGAGAGCACTCCAAGCGAAGCATCCAGGACGATGGCGAGAATGCCGGCCGCCGTGGCGAGAGCCGCCGCCAGGACCTGCCCCGTTGCCTGCGCTCTGGGGACCATCCGGACCTGTTGCGGGACAGGTGGATTGCTGCGCTCGTGACTCTGTTCCGGCGGCGGCGGCTCGACGTACTCGTAGCCCCATCGCACCGGTGTGTCGAAAAGGCGCGACCGATCGATCTCCTCGCCGGGTGAGATGGGTCTCACCATGGCAGTTGGGTGGGCGCGGGAGCGAGGCACATCACCGCGCGTGTTGCTCGGGGCCGCCGGCGTATTGAGAGTCGAACTGTTCAGCGGAGTTGGGATGCCAGTCAGCCCGATCTGGGTTGCCCCGCTGGCTCATTGCCGGAGAATTGTACCGAGGATCCAATTCGGGGAATGACCCTGGGGCGCGAGCGCTCGGCGCGTGGTTCCCGGCTACCGCAATCGTGTCGATCTGCGCGAGCTTACCTGCTCTCACCAGGCCAAGCCGCGTCGCTGAGGCGTACTGAGGCGGCTGCGCGAAGCCTGTGCCTCGCGCAGCCGCTGGGCACGCTGAGCCCTAAGCCGAGGCGAGCTCCGTGAACTCCGAGACCTCATACGCCGAGCCGGGGGTGCCGCCTAGCGCAAGCATGCGCAGACCCTCGGGACCGGCGTAGACCTTGCGCTTGGCGGCGGCGCCGATGCGCACGATCACCTCGGGGTTGATGTCGACGCGCTCGCCTTCGACGTCAAACCAGCCGGAGCCGCGGAGCACCGCGAAGACCTCCTCCTGCGCCTGCTCTGCGTGGTCGTGTTCGGGGTAGTCGGCGTAGTTGGGGGGCATGTCCACGACCTGCATGCCGAAGGAGCTGACGCCCAGTTCGGCGCGGGCCTTCTTGAGGCCGCCGCCGAAGGCGCCCTCCATCTCGTCGATGCTCTTGATGGTGTAGTCGGGCATGGCTGTGATCCTCTCTGTAGTCGTCGCAGGATTGCGCAATAGATTAGCGACTGCTAAGAATCTATGGAAGAGTCCTCTGAGGGCTCGCTCCGGTCGAGCACGAGCACCGGGTTGTCCGTGGGCATGATGATGCCGAGCTGGCGCGACTGGGCCAGGACGGAGCCGTCGGGCGCCCACAGCACGCCGTCCTCCTCGAAGAAGCCCTCGTGCAGCAGGCGGGTGGAAAAGATGGAGAGGCACAGCCCGTCCAGCGCTCCCTCCTGCGCCGGCGGGGGCCGGCGAAAGTGGACGGTGAGGTCGACGGTGGGGCTGATCGCCGGCTCGGAGAGGGCGATGAAGGAGGGCGGAAACCAGGCGTCGGCGAACAGCGTGAGCGACAGCGCGTCGAGCGCTCGTGGCTCGGGCAACGCGATCCAGCCGCCGATTTCCATCGGGTGTGCGGCGCCGACGAAGGGCATCGCGCCCACGCGCGCCTGCATCACCAGCTGCTCGGTGAACTCCGGAGCGCCCTTGAACAGGCGAGGTGTGTTGCGGCGCTCCAAATCGGGCCCCGCCACCTCGGGCATCGGCAACGCATCGGCCTGCGGAGCGTCCCACGGGGTGGAGAAGGCCGCCAGCGCCAGCGCCATCACCGCGCCGTCCTGCTCAAGGCGCGCGGAGAGCGTGCTGAGCGAACGCCCCTGGCGCTCGACGGTGACAGCGATCGTGACCGGCCCGGGCGCGGGCGAGGAGGGGTAGTGGACGGTGAGCGAGCGGGGCGCGCGCAGCGGGTCATCGACGGTGGCGGTCAACGCGCGCAGCAGCATCGCCGCCAGGTAGCCGCCGTGCGGCCCGCGGCCAGCGCGCCAGCCGGGGGCTACCTCGGCCTCGAAGGAGGCGGTGGGGCGCCTCCCATTGCCGCTGCTCGCCGCGTCGATGCGGCGCACGGCGGTGTCGTGGTCGAAGCGGGTGTCCATGCGACGCGAGGATACTGGCTGGACGGCCAGGCTTGCGGGGAAGCCCGGACTGGACGCGCCGTGGCGAGGCCTGTCTGAGTGAGGTCCCGCCCGCGCCCCGCGCGGGCTCAGCCCCGCACAAGCCGCTTGTAGGTGATGCGGTGCGGGCGATCCGCCGCGGCGCCCAGGCGCGCACGGCGGTGCTCCTCGTAGGCCTCGAAGTTGCCTTCGAACCAGACGACCTGGGAGTCGCCCTCGAAGGCCAGCACGTGGGTGGCGACGCGGTCCAGGAACCAGCGGTCGTGGGAGATGACCATGGCGCAGCCGGGGAAGCCGAGCAGCGCGTCCTCCAGCGCACGCAGCGTGTCGACGTCCAGGTCGTTGGTGGGCTCGTCCAGCAGCAGCAGGTTGCCGCCGGAGCGCAGCAGCCGGGCGAGGTGCACACGGTTGCGCTCGCCGCCGGAGAGCGAGCCGATGCGGGCCTGCTGGGAGGAGCCCTTGAAGTTGAAGCCGGCGACGTACTGGCGCGAGTTGACCACGCGCCCGCCGACCTTCAGCTGGTCAAGCCCGTCGGAGATCTCCTCCCACACCGTCTTGGCGGGGTCCAGGGCATCGCGCGACTGGTCGACGTAGGCGAGCTGCACGGAGTCGCCGAGCACGAGCGTGCCGGCGTCGGGGGAGTCCTCGCCGGTGACCATGCGAAACAGAGTGGTCTTGCCCGCGCCGTTGGCGCCGATGACCCCTACAATCCCGGCCCGCGGCAGGTCAAACGACAGGTCCTCGATCAAAAGGCGCTCGCCAAAGCCCTTGCGCAGGCCCGTGGCCGTGAGCACCTGCGCGCCCAGGCGGGGGCCGGGGGGGATGTGGATCTGGACCTCGTCGAGCTTCACGGCGCGCTCCTCGGCCACCAGCTCCTCATAGCGAGCCAAGCGGGCCTTGGACTTGGTGCGCCGCCCCTTGGGGTTGGTGCGCACCCATTCCAGCTCGGCAGCGATGGTGCGCTGGCGGCCCTTCTCCGAGCGCTCTTCCTGGGCCAGGCGCGCCTGCTTCTGCTCAAGCCAGGAGGAGTAGTTGCCTTCGTAGGGGATGCCCCGGCCGCGGTCGAGCTCGAGGATCCAGCCCGCGACGTTGTCGAGGAAGTAGCGGTCGTGGGTGACGGCGACGATCGTGCCCCTGTACTCGGCGAGGTGTTGCTCAAGCCAGGCGACGGACTCGGCGTCGAGGTGGTTGGTGGGCTCGTCCAGCAGCAGCAGGTCGGGCGCGCGCAGCAACAGCCGGCAGAGCGCCACGCGGCGACGCTCGCCGCCGGAGAGCTTGCCCACCTCAGCGTCGGGCGGGGGCAGGCGCAGCGCGTCCATCGCGTAGTCGAGCTTGGTGTCGAGGTTCCAGGCGTCGGCGGCTTCGATGCGGGCCTGGATGTCGCCGAACTCCTCGGCGGTGTCATCCGAATAATTGGCAGCCAGCTCGTTGAAGCGGTCGAGCAGGGCCTTGGTCTCGGCGACGCCGTCCTCGACGTTGCCGCGCACGTCCTTGGACTCGTCCAGGGCGGGCTCCTGGGCGAGCATCCCCACCGTGGCGCCCGGCGCGAGGGCGGCCTCGCCGCGGTACTCCTCATCCAGCCCGGCCATGATGCGCAAGAGCGTGGACTTGCCGGCGCCGTTGTAGCCGAGCACCCCGATCTTCGCACCGGGGTAGAAGGCAAGCGTGATGTCGCTCAGCACCGTCTTCTCAGGCGGGTGCAGCTTGGAGAGGCGGTGCATCGTGAAGACGTACTGGGAGGACATGAGCGGCCAGGATAGGCGCTCGGCCCGCACGACCCCGCCGCGGGCGCGCGACGCGGGCGCGCGAACAGCCATGAAGAGGGGACGGCACAAGGCCGTCCAGCGAGGCGTTCGCGCGGCGAGTCGGGGCGAAGTGGCCGGAGGACGCCGGCCCGAGCCGAACAGGGCGCCGTGTGCACGGCAAGCAATGGCGAAGGCCGCAGGCCCCTCCATGCCGAACGGGCCGAGCGCGCGCACGGCGAGCCAAGGCGAAATGACCAAAGGCCTGCGGACCAAGGCCCAACAGGGCGATAACGTAAACGGGGAATGCCCGCAGGCATCTTGGACATAGAGCAGCAGTTGCTCCTGCTGGAGCTGGAGGCGCCCTTCGACAAGCGCGAGGTGCAGCTGGCGCGCAGGCGCATGGCCAAGCGCTGGCACCCCGACGTGGCGCCCAGCGGGAGACAGTTCGAGCACGAGCGCCACCTGAAGGCGATCAACGAGGCGGCCGACCAGCTCGAGCGCCTGGCGGAGGGCTCGCGCGGGGGACGCGTGAGCGCCAACGCCGTGCGGGTCAGCGCCGCGGCGGCCCGCCGCGCGCGCGAAGAGGCGGGGCGCAGAGCGTACGAAGCCGAGCAGCGCGCCCGCGAGGAGGCCACCGAGCGCGCCCAGCACGATCCGTTCGGCAGCCGCGTGCCCGACCACTCGGTGGTGCACCGCTACGCGCGCTGCATCTCCTACCCGGAGTGGGGCGTGGGGACGGTCGCGGGCATCTACTTCACGGGCGGCGGCACGGGGGCAGGCGGCGGCTCCGGCGCAAACGGCGACGAGAACGGAGCGGCGGGCGAGGTGGAAGTGGACCAGCAGTGGGCCAGGGTGAAGTTCAGCCACGGCGTGCGCACGGTTCCCGCCGGAAGCATGCGGTTCGTGGACTTCTCCAAGCCTGACCCCGCCGAGGAGCGCGTGGAGCGCTTCATGACCGCCGCCCAGCGCGCGATGGCCGAAGGCGAGTACGAGCTGGCCGCGCAGCGGCTGGTGTACGCGCGCGACGCCGAGCCGCGCAACGTGGGGGTGCTGCGGCTGATGACGCTCGCCTTCTGGCAGGCGGGCAACCTGGAGGCGGCGGCGCGCTCAGTGCGCGACTGGGCGCGCGTGGACGGCAAGCGCCCGGCGCCCCACCGTTTCGCGGCGCGCATCTACGAAGACATCGGCGCCACCGACCTCGCCGAGGAAGCGGCGCAGCGCGCGGCCGAGCGCGGGCCGGAGGACGCCGGCGCGTGGGAGCGCCTGGGCCGCCTGCGCCTCAGTCTCTTGGACCGCGAGGGGGCGCTGCAGGCCTTCGAGCGCGCCCTCGGGCTGGGAGCGGGGGCGGAGGTCAGGGACCTGCTGGTGCAGGCGCTGGCGCTGGAGCCGCGGGGTCGCGGCTGTCTAGCGACTGGGCCCTCGACCAGCGGTCACCAGCGAGGGCCCAGTCATCGAGATGCTCTACTTGGCGAGTAGGTCCAGGGCTTCCTTGTTGCGCTCAACGGCACGCCTAAGTCGATCCTGAAACCCCTTGTCTGCGCGGCGCTTCTCGATGCGCTCCGCGATCGCCTCACGGATGACCTCCGAGACCGATGTCTCGTCAGCCATCGCCAAGGCGTCAAGCGCCTTAGCTTGCTCGTCTGGCAGACTCACCTCGCGACTCCCTGGCGGAGCGGAGCGGAGCCCTTCCAAACTCAATCCCTGTCGGGATCCGCTCAGCTCAGAATGTTCACCGCGCGCGAGACGATCAGGCCGATCGTCACCAGCGAGACCAGCGACTGCACGCCCATGATGCTCTTGGCGGTGTGCGTGAGGGGCATGGTGTCAGTGGGCGAGAAGGCGGCGGCGTTGGTCAGCGAGACGTACAGGTAGTCGATGAACTGAGGGCGCCACCCCTGCGGATGGATGCGGTCGTCGGCCATCTGCGGGAAGAGGAAGTCGGGCGGGCCGTCGTGGCCGGCTGCGCGCCTGCCGGGGCCGCCGCGGTCGATCTCCCAGTACCACAGGCCGAAGATCAGGAAGTTGGTCAGCCAGATCAGCACGCCGGAGACGATCAGCTCGTTGCCGTCCTCGACGTTGTGGTGCAGCAGGAAGTGGGCGAGCGCCGCCAGCGAGTAGATGTTCGCGGCGCTGACGATCGCCGTCAGGCCGAGCGCCACACGCCGGCGCCGCGGGTGCTCGTGCTCGAGCTGGTTGGGGGTGGCCAGGAACATGCCCGCCAGCAGCACCCCCTCCAGCGCCGGCACCAACCAGGCCGGTCCGGCGGTGAGGCGGCTGGGCAGCAGCAGCTGCAGGGCGATGGCCGCGAGGATGGTCGCCTGCGCCGGCCAGAAGGGCTCGGACGCGGGCGGCGGCGGGTAGGGACGGCCGGGCAGCGCGGGTGGCGCAGGTTGAGCGGGCTGCATGGGCTGTGCGGAGGATTCCGAGGCCACGCCGGGACTTTAGGCCGCGGCCCGGCGGGACCGAGCATGCGCCCCACGGCTGGCGCGCTAGCCTGGAGAGGGCATGGGTATTGAGAACCCAGTCCACCTGATCTTCATTGCGGCGGTCGCGCTGGTGGTGCTCGGCCCCAAGCGCCTGCCGGAGGTGGCCCGCGCGCTGGGCAAGGGCGTGCGCGAGTTTCGCGAGGCGCTGAGCGGGGAGGCGTCGCAGGAGAAGCCGCCGCCTGACACCGAGTGATCCGTTCCACGAGTGGGCCCGTAGAACTGAACATGCTCGGACTGGACAATCCACTTCACCTTGTATTCCTCGGTTTGATCGCGTTGCTCGTGCTGGGTCCCAAGCGCCTGCCTGTGATGGCACGCTCGCTGGGCACCGGCATGCGCGAGTTCCGCGCGTCGCTGACCGAGAAGGTGGACGGGGTGCACGAGCACGAGCAGGCGAACGATGGTCAGGCCCAGGTGGCCGCGCCGCTCGCGCCTGCCGTGGTACCCGTCGCGCCTGCCGCAGAGCCCGTTGTGCCCGCCGCGGAGTGATCCGACGCGGCGGATACGTTCTCTGCGTGCGCCTGATCGTCGCCCGCTGCGAGGTCTCCTACATCGGCCGTGTCACCACGGTGCTGCCCGAGGCGGTGCGGCTGTTGATGTTCAAGGCCGACGGCACCTTCATGGTGTGGGCCGACGGCGGCGGGCCCAACGTCAAGCCGCTGAACTGGATGACGCCGCCGACGGTGCTCGAAGAGGAGGCTGACGCAGAGGGCGCGCCCGCGCGCCTGGTGGTGCGCAGGCGCACCCAGGAGGACCGCGTGGAGATCGTGCTGCATGAGGTGCTCTCCGACATCGAGCACCAACTCGACGTGCTGGTGTCGCTGGAGAAGGAGGGGCTGGAGCGCGAACTGCAGGAGCTGCTGGCCGCGCAGCCGCAGTGGTGCGGCGAGGGCTTTCGGCTCGTGCGTCGCGAGTGGCCCACGGACATCGGCCCGGTGGACCTGATGTGCCGCGACGGCGAGGACGAGTGGATCGCGGTGGAGATCAAGCGCATGGGCACGATCGACGCGGTGGAGCAGCTGACGCGCTACCTGGAGCGCATCCGCCTGGACCCGGCGCTCGGCTCCTGCCGCGGGGTGCTGGCGGCGCAGCGGATCAAACCGCAGGCGCGCGTGCTGGCGCAGGCGCGGGGGATCGACTGCGTGGAGGTTGACCTGGAGGTGCTGCGCGGCGAGCGCGAGCCCGAGCTGACGCTTTTTGCGGCATAGTCCCGGCTATGGATACCGAGACGACAGACGCTGTGCTCACAGAGCGCCGCGAGAACGTACTGCTGATAACCATCAACCGCCCGGAGGTGCGCAACGCGGTCAACGCCGCCGTGGCGGCCGGCATCGCGGGTGCGCTGGAGGAGCTGGACGGCGATGAGGCGCTGTCCGTGGGCGTGCTCACCGGCGCGGGGGGCTTCTTCTGCGCGGGCATGGACCTGGGGGCGTTCGTCAAGGGCGAGTCTCCCTGGTATGGCGACCGCGGCTTCGCGGGCATCGCCCAGCGCTCCGCCGCCAAGCCGCTGATCGCCGCGATCGAGGGCTTCGCGGTGGCGGGCGGCATGGAGATCGCGCTTGCCTGTGACCTGCTGGTCGCCGCCAAGGGTGCGAAGATGGGCATCCCCGAGGCCCGGCGCTCGCTGGTGGCCGCGGGCGGCGCGCTCTTGCGCCTGCCGCGGCGGATGCCCTACCACGCGGTGATGGAGTTGGCGCTGACCGGCGACCTTCAGCCGGCCGAGCGTTTTCACCAGTGGGGCGTCGTCAACCAGCTGGCCGAGCCCGGCGAGGCCGTGCAGGGGGCGCTTGAGCTGGCCGCCCGCCTGGCCAAGAGCGGGCCATTGGCGCTGATCGCCTCCAAGCGCATCCTGCAGGAGCAGTACGACTGGTCCGCGGCGGAGATGTGGGAGCGCCAGGGCGCCATCTCGGGACCGGTGTTCGCCTCCGAGGACGCCAAGGAGGGCGCCAACGCGTTCAAGGAGAAGCGCGAGCCGGTGTGGCGGGGGCGGTAGGCGCCCGCAGGCGTCAAAGGTTCGGCAGGTGCTCGATCTCGGGCGAGCGCAGCGCGATGCCCAGCCCGCGCAGTGAGACGCGGCCGGACTGCGGGTAGAAGCACATGTCCGCGTGCTCGCGGGTGCCGTAGGCGAGGTAGGTGACGCCGTCCGCGCCCGGGCGCAGCGCGTGGGCGACGCCCGTGCCGGCCGGACGCGCGACCACGTCGCCGCCGGCCAGCGGGTGCTCCTCGGGGGCCGCCGCGCCGCGCTCCCACAGCTCCAGCACGCCGCTGCCGTCGAGCACCACGAACAGCTCCTCCTCGAGTGAGTGGCAGTGCGCCGGGGCGCCCTGTCCGCCGGCGGCGAGCACCACGTGGTTGAGCCCCGTCGCCGTGGCGCCGGCGGCCTGTCCCAGTCGGCGCGCGCGTCCACCGAGGACCGCGGGCACGTCGCTCAGGGCCACCACGTTGCGCGGGCGCTCGGCCTCGGGCGTCGGGCACTCGGGCGGACCGGCCGCGGCCTCGCGCGCGAACGGCGAGTCGCCCTCGCCCAGCTCCACCCAGCGGGGAAACGACCACGCCACACCGGCGCGCGGAAGGGCGGTCAGCGCCGGGTCGCGCCGCTGGCCGAAGACGAGCACGTCCAATCCCTCGGCGCCGGCGCGCAGCGTGTGGGCGCCGCGCTTGGGGCGGTGAACTATGCAGTCGCCGGTCGCGACTGTGTAGGTCTTGCCTTCCTGCCACAGCACTCCCCCGCCGCCCAGCACGAAGAAGATCTCCTCGTCGGCGCCGTGGTCGTGCGCGGGGGTGGAGAAGTGTCCGGGCGCCACCTCGATGCGGCGCAGCCCGACGGTGCGCGTGCCCACCTCGCGCCCGAGGTCGCGCCAGGTGGCCTTCAGGTGCCCCACCTCGACCTCGCGGGAGGGACTGGTGTGGAGGTTGGCCGTCGTCACTCAGCCCCGCCGCGCCCGCCGCTTACGCCGCCACTGGCTGAAGACGCGCTTGAAGCGTCGCCACAGCATCAGCGCTGTCCTGGCACCTTGCGGGGGTACTGGGAGATGGGCACCGTGGGGTCCAGCGCGGTGCTCACGATGCGGCTCTGTTCGGCGGCGTGCGCGGCCGGATACCCCTCGCCGGGGCTGGCGCGCTCAGGGCGCCCGACGTAGCCGAAGTGCATCTCCTCGGGCATGATCTGCATCAGGCGGGGGAACATGTGCGCGCGGGCGCCCATGTTGCGCGGCTCCTCCTGCACCCACACCACTTCGCGCAGGTTGGGGTAGCTCTGGATCATCTGCAAGACCTGGCCTTCGGGGAAGGGGTAGAGCAGCTCGATGCGCCCCACCGCGAGGCTCTCGTTGCCGGCGCGCTGGGAGTGGCCCACGAGGTCGTAGTAGATCTTGCCGGTGCACAGCACCAGGCGCGTGACCTTCGCCGCGTCCACCCCGGGCTCGGCGAGCACCGGCTGAAAGCGCGTGTCCTCGGCCAGGTCTGCCAGGTGGCTGCTCGCCTGGGGCAGGCGCAGCAGCGACTTGGGGGTCATGATCACCAGCGGGCGCTCCTTGGCGATGCGCGCCTGGCGGCGCAGCAGGTGGAAGTACTGCGCGGGGGTCGTCAGGTTGGCGACGCGGATGTTGCCCTCCGCGGCCAGCGCCAGAAAGCGCTCCAGGCGCGCGGAGGAGTGCTCGGGACCCGAGCCCTCATAGCCGTGGGGCAGCAGCAGCGTCAGGCGCGAGGTCTGCCCCCACTTGGCCAGACCGGAGACGATGAACTGGTCGACGATCACCTGCGCGGAGTTGACGAAGTCGCCGAACTGCGCCTCCCACAGCACCAGCGTCTCGGGTGCTTCCTGGCTGTAGCCGTACTCGAAGCCCATGCACGCCAGCTCCGAGAGCGGGCTGTTGTGCAGCTCAAGCGGTGCCAGCGCTTCGGTGAGGTTCTGGATGGGGCAGATGGTCTGGCCGGTCTTGGCGTCGTGCAGCACCATGTGGCGCTGGCTGAAGGTGCCCCGCTCGGTGTCCTGCCCGGTGAGGCGGATGGGGGTGCCCTCGGTCAAGAGCGAGGCGAACGCCAGCGACTCGGCGTGGGCCCAGTCGATGCCGGGGGCGGCCGCGGCGGTCATGGCAGACGAGGGGGCCGCGGCAGACGAGGGGGCCGCGGCGGGCGCAGTAGACGGGGCGGACCCGGCCGGGGCGGACGGGTCTCCGCCATTGAGCGCCTCGCGCCGGCGCTCCAGCTGCTTGACGAGCTTGGGGTGCACGGTGAAGCCCTCCGGCGCGCGCAAGAGCTCTTCGCCCAGCGCGCGCAGGCGCGCGGCGGGCACCGCGGTGCTCACGTCGGGGCTCTGCGTGCGGTCGAGCTGGTGTTCTCCCGTGGGCTGCTCGCACTCCTGCTCGGCCGCCGCCGCGATCTTGCTCTTCAGGCGCTGGTGCAGCAGCGTGAGGTTGTCCCACACGCTCTGCGCCAGCTGGTCCACCTGCTCCTTGCTCACCACCCCGTCGGTCACCAGGCGCTCGGCCCACAGCTCGGAGACGCGCTTCTTGGTCTTCACCTTGGCGTACATCTCCGGCTGCGTGTAGGCGGGCTCGTCGGACTCGTTGTGCCCGAAGCGGCGATACCCGATCAGGTCGATCAGGACGTCGTGGCCGAACTCCTGGCGGAAGGCGAACGCCAGCCGCACGGCGCTCATGCAGGCCGCGACGTCGTCGGCGTTGACGTGGATGATCGGCACGTCAAAGCCCTTCGCCAGGTCCGAGGCCCAGCGCGTGGAGCGCGCGTCGTCGGGGTCGGTGGTGAAGCCGATCTGGTTGTTGGTGATGAGGTGCACCGTGCCGCCCACCTTGTAGCCGTCCAGCCCCTGCAGGTTGAGCGTCTCGGCCACCACCCCCTGCGCAGGGAAGGAGGCGTCGCCGTGGATCGCCACCGGCACCGCCGCGTTGGTGTCCTGGTGGGCGTGCGGTCCCTGGCGCGTGGTCTGCGCGGCGCGCGTGGCGCCCACCACCACCGCCGAGACGTACTCCAGGTGGGAGGGGTTTGACTCCAGGTTGACCCTGATGCTGCCGCCGTCGGGCAGCTTGTAGTCGCCCTGCGTGCCGTGGTGGTACTTGACGTCGCCCGTCCCGCCCTGCGGGATGGTGGTGACGGCCTCGAGCGTCGAGGCGCCCTCGAACTCGGCGAAGATCGTGTCGTAGGAGCGCCCCAGGTTGTGCGCCAGCACGTTCAGGCGCCCGCGGTGGGCCATCCCGATCACGACCTCGCGCCCGCCGTGCAGCGCGGAGAGCTGGATCAGCTCATCGAGCATCGGCACCGTCATGTCCAGGCCCTCGATCGAGAACTGGTGCTGGCCCAGGTAGGCCTTGTGCATGAAGCGCTCCAGCGCGTCCACCTCGATCAGGCGCTTGAGCAGCGTCGTCTGCTCGTCGGTCGTCAGCGCCTGGCGGAAGGCGCCGGACTCGATCCGCTCGCGCAGCCACACGCGCTGGCGGTGGGAGGCGATGTGCTCGATCTCATACGCGATGGTCCCGCAGTAGGTTTCGCGCAGGTGGGGCAGCGCGTCGGCCAATGTAGCCCCCGGCACGTACATGCGCAGGATTTTGGCCGGGATCTGGGCCATGATCTGCGGCGTCAGCCCCAGCGGCTCGGGGTCCAGCGTGGGATCGCCCGGGGGCTCCACGCCCAGCGGGTCCAGGCGTGCGGCCAGGTGCCCGTGCGTGCGGAAGGCTTTCAGCAGCGCTGTGGCTGCCTGCACCGCCTGCAGCAGCTCCTCATCGGGTGCCTGGTGGGGCGCCTCGCGCGCCGCCGCTGCGGCCGCCGCGGGGGCGGGCAGCGAGGGGGGCGGTCCCAGCTCGACGCCCAGTGAGGCAAACACGCCTTCATAGAAGCCCCGCTCGCCGTGCAGGTATTCCTCGATACGCGCCAAGAATCGTCCCGACTCCGCCCCCTGGATGATGCGGTGGTCGTAGGTGGAGGTCATCGTCATGACCTTCTCCGCGCCGATCATGTCGCCGATGGCGCCCAGCCCCACGGGGTAGGCGATCGAGCCGGTGGCGACGATCGTCCCCTGGCCCACCATCAGGCGCGGCACCGAGGCGACGGTGCCCAGCCCGCCCGGGTTGGTGAGCGTGATGTTGGCGCCCTGCAGGTCATCCGCAGTGAGCGTGTTGGTGCGCGCCTTCTCCACCAGCGCGTCGTAGGCGGCGAGGAAGTCGGCGAAGGGCAGGCGCCCGGCGTCGCGGATGACGGGCACCATCAGCGTGCGTGAGCCGTCCTTCTTCTCCACGTCCACCGCCAGCCCGAGGTTGACCTGGCCGTCCTCAACGCGGTGGGGCCGCCCGTCGATCTCGGCGAAGTGGTGGGCCATCACCGCCATGTCGTCCCCCGCGCGGGCGATCGCGTAGGCGATCAGGTGGGTGAACGACACCCTCAGCCCGGCGGCCTTCAGCTCGCGCCGGCGGGCGTCCAGGAAGGTGACGGTGAGCGTGCGGAAGCTGGTGGCGGTGGGGATTGAGCGGGACTCGTCCATATAGCGCGCCAGCACCGCCGCGCCGCCCTTGATCGGCTGTGCGCCGGGCGGTTGCTCGTCGGCCGTCGCTGCTCCGTTGGCGCCGGCCTGAGTAGGCGCTCGGCCGTCGGTCTGGGCAGGCGCCCGTGCGCCGGTCTGAGTGGCCGAGCCGTTGCCGGCAACCGCGTCGAGCACGTCGGCCTTGACGATGCGCCCGCCCGGCCCGCTGCCCGCGACCGAGCCGAGGTCCACGCCCTCCGCCGCCGCGGCGCGCGCCGCCACTGGCGATACATGCTTGCCGTCGAGCTCACCCGCCCCTGCAGCGGAGCCGCTGCTTGCGGGCACGCCCGCGGCGTCCTGTGCGGTCTGCCCCGTGTGCGAGGTCTGGCCAGCCGTGTCGTTATCGCTCGCCGCGGTCTGGGCCGGTGGCGAGCCGTTGGCGCTCTCCGCGCCCGCCGCGGCCAGGCGCGCGATCACCTGGCCCACTGTGACGGTATCGCCCTCCTCGGCGAGGATCTCAACCACCGTGCCGGTGGCGGGCGAGGGCAGCTCGACATCGACCTTGTCGGTTGAGATCTCGACGATGGTGTCGTCGACCTTGATGGTCTCGCCGACCTTGACACGCCATTCGAGGATGGTTCCCTCTGTTACCGACTCCCCCGCAGCCGGTGTCACGACATCGATCGTCTCTGCGGTCGTGGTCCCCGTGGCCATCTCTGACTATCTACTCTAGCGTTCTACGCCGTCGCTGCTCGCGGGCGAACTCGTAGCTGCCGAAAAATGGGGCGATCCCACCCAGCACCGACACCGCGACGGCCAGGCGCAGGGAGACGATGCGCAGGCGCGCCGCCGCGATGCACGCCAGCGACATGCAGATCCACAGCACTCCGTGGGTCATGCCCAGCACGAACGTCTCCGGCTGGGGTTTGCCGATCGCAAACGCGCACACCAGCAGGCTCATGTAGACGCACGAATGGGTGAACGACGTCCACTTCAGGCGGGTGAAGGTCTTCGGCGAGCTAAGCCACGCCTGGTGGGGAGGACGCGAGAGGAGCTTGCTGTCCGAGCCAATCCCTTCCATCTCGCTCACTCCGTCAGCCAGCGCGCCATCCGGCGCAGGCTCTCCCCGGCCTCGGGCGGCCACTCGTCGATTCTCGCTGGGCCACCACGCGTGGGCGTCGTGCTCGTGGTCGCGCACCACCTCGGCCCCCGGGGACAGCCATGCCTGGCCGACGAACATCACCAGCCCGCGGGGCAGGCGCACCAGCGCCTCGCCGCGCACCTTCTGCGGGGTCACAGACCACTCCTCCCACAGCTCCCTGCTCAGCGTGTCCGCGGGGTTCTCGTCCTCGTCCACCGCCCCGCCCGCGCCCAGCGCCCAGCGTCCGGCCCACGAGGACAGCCAGGCCGCGCGCCGTCCTGCCAGCCAGCGCCCGTCCGCCGCGCGCGTGACGCACAGCGCCGCCACGCTTTGCGAGGCGTCGCCCTCCACCAGCCGCAGCGCCCAGCGCAGCGGCTGCAACTGCAGCTCGATGCCCTCGAGGCTTTCGCTGTAGCCCACCAGGCGGGCCGAGACTCCGTCGTGACTGGGTGACCCCCGCTCGCGCAGCGCCGCGATGGCGGCGTCCGCCGCCTCGGCGTGGGTTGGCGGGGGCTCGAAGTGGTCGTTGCTCCAGCGCGCCGTCACGTTCTCCAGCGGCCAGGGCCCGCGCGCGAGGATTTCGGGCTGCTCGGTTGCGGGGGTGTGCGGGGCGGTGGACATGCGGTGGGGTGGGAGTGGGCTTGGCTGGTTGGGTCGGTGTGGGTGGTGGTTGGCTGGTGGTGTCGAAGTGAGGGTGAGCGGTGGAGATGCTGCGCCGACAGTTCGAGGTTGGCCGGTGAGAGGGGTAAGGCTAGTGAGGTGAGCATAGACTCGCGCGCGTGACAACCCGTCGCCACAAGCACTGGGGCTGGGGCTTTGAGGACCAGCAGCCCACGCCCGAGCAGGCGCGCGCCGCGGCCGGCGTGTTGGCCTCACACCTGGGGCTGGGGGCGCTGGAGGTCGAGGACCCCGTGCCGCTCGCCGCTGTGCGCCTCGCTCCCCCACGCGTGGCTGTCCCCGCGGTGCTGGGCGCCTTCAGCTCTGACGGGGCGCACGAGCGCGCCTGCCACGCGCTGGGCAAGTCCTACGCCGAGGTGGTGCAGGGCTTTCGCGGAGTCTTTTCTCACCCACCCGACTTCGTCGCGCGCCCGCGCGATGAGTCCGAGGTGGAGCGCGTGCTGGAGTGGTGCTCGGCCGCGCATGTGGCTGTCATCCCGTTTGGCGGAGGCACCAGTGTGGTGGGTGGCGTGCGACCGGAGGTGCCGTCGGGATACAACGGCGTCGTCAGTCTCGACCTGCGCGCGCTGGAGCGTGTGCTGGAGGTTGACCCCGTCTCGCGTTCGGCGCGCATCCAGGCCGGTGCCACCGGACCGGCGCTCGAGGCGCAGTTGGGCGAGCACGGTCTCACGCTGCGCCACTTCCCCCAGTCCTTTGAGTACTCCACGCTCGGAGGCTGGATCGCCACGCGCGCGGCCGGGCACTTCGCGACGGTGTGGACCCACATCGAGGACATGGTGGAGTCCGTGCGCGCGCTCACCCCCACGGGAGTGTGGGAGTCGCGCCGGCTGCCCGGCTCGGGCGCCGGCCCCAGCCCCGACCGGCTGCTGGCCGGCTCGGAGGGGGTCTTGGGTGTGCTCACCGAGGCGTGGCTGCGCGTGCTGCCTCGTCCCACCCACCGCCGCTCGGCGGGCGTTCGTTTTCACACCTTCGCGCAGGGCGCCGAGTGCGTGCGGGCGCTCAGCCAGTCGGGGCTTCATCCGGCCAACTGCCGCCTGCTGGACCCGGGCGAGGCGCGCACGACGATGGCCGGGGATGGCTCCCACGCACTGCTTGTGCTGGGGTTCGAGTCCGCGGATCATTCGGTGGACGCTGCGATGGAGCGGGCGCTTGAGGTGTGCGCCGAGCATGGGAGCGCGGTGGGCGGTGGCCGGGGTGGGCGTGGTGGGGAGCGGGGTGGCGGCGGGCGTGGCGACGGGGACGATGCGGTGGGCAGCCCCGGCGACGGGGGCGACGCCGTGGGCTCCTGGCGCGGCGCGTTCATCGGCGCCCCCTACATGCGCGACCTGTTTGTGGCCATGGGCGTGCTCAGCGAAACCTTCGAGACCGCGATCACCTGGGAGCGCTTTCCCACCTTTCACGAGCGTGTCATAGCTGCCGCCGAAGAGGCCCTGCGCGAGGTGTGCGGCGGAGGGCGTGTCACATGCCGCTTCACCCACGTCTACCCCGACGGCCCCGCGGCTTACTTCACGGTGCTGGCTCGCGCCCGTCGCGGGGAGGAGGTCGAGCAGTGGTGGGCCGTGAAGCGCGCCGTGTCGGAAGTGATCCTCAGAGAGGGTGGCACCATCACCCACCACCACGCCGTCGGGCGCGACCACCGGCCTTGGTACGACGCGCAGCGCCCCGAGCCGTTTGCCGCGGGGCTGCGCGGGGCCAAGGCCGCGGTGGACCCGCAGGGCATCTTGAACCCAGGAGTGCTGGTCGATCCGCTGCCGTCGCTGGAGGACCGTGTCGGCGCAACGTCGTCGGCTGTGGGCCTGGGCATGCTGAAGGAGTCGCGAAGGTGAACGTCGCCGTGCTGGGGCCGGGAGGCGTCGGCGGGCTGGTGGCCGGCGCACTTGCGCACGCTGGCACCGCTGTGAGCGTCGTGGCGCGAGAGTCCACCGTGCAGGCGATCGAGGCGAGGGGCCTGCGCGTCAACAGTGTGCGCCTCGGCGAGTTCGTGGCGCACCCCCGCGCCGTGGCGCGTCTGGAGGAGCCGGTGGACGTCCTCGTGGTGGCCACCAAGGCCACCGGGCTTGCCGCTGCGCTGGAGCGCGTGGCGGCCCCGCCCGCGCTGGTGCTGCCCCTGCTCAACGGCCTCGATCACGTGGCGCTGCTGCGCGAGCGCTTCGCCCCCGCCTCGGTCGTGGCAGGCACGATCCGCGTGGAAGCCGACCGCCCCGAGCCGGGCGTGGTGGTGCACTCGAGCCCCTTCCTGCGCGTGGACATGGCCAGCGGCTTCCCGGCGGTGCGTGCTCAGATGCAGGCGCTGGCGCAGGTGCTCGCCGACGCCGGCATCCCGGCGCGGGTGCACGAGTCAGAGGCGCAGGTCCTGTGGTCCAAGCTCGTTCGCCTCAACGCGCTCGCCTGCACCACCAGCGCCTTCGACCGGCTGCTGGGCGAAATCCGCTCCACGCCCGAGCTGCGGGCCGAGCTGGTGGGAGCGATCGAGGAGGGCTGCGCCGTGGCGCAGGCCGAGGGCGCCGTTATCGCTCCGGCCGAGGCGTTGGGTGAGTTGACCGAAGCGCACGCCACCCTGGGCAGCTCGATGCAGCGGGACATTGCCGCCGGGCGCCCCCCGGAGCTGGACGCGATCCCCGGGTCCGTGCTGCGCGCGGGGGCGCGCCAGGGCATCGCGTGCCCCACGATCGAGCGGTTGGTGGACGCGATCGCCGCGCGCGCAGGAGTGCGGCGGCCGGCCGTAGGTAACTGAAGCGACGCTTGCCGCCGGGGTGAGCCGGTGTTCTCCAGGGGCCGGCGGGACCGGATCGGAGATGGCCTACCGCTCAAACGGCTGAAACGGAGACACCCCCGGCGTGACCATCGGCAGCGACTCGGTGGCGATCGCCTCGACCGCCTGCTCCTCGGCCTCGGTCAGCTGCTCGTCGTGCTCGCCGTCGCACAGCACGCGGAAGTTGCCGGTGACGCCCGTGTCGGCCTCGATCACGATGCCGGGCAGGATCTGCTCGCCCTCCTCAAAGCCCAGTCGCTCCATGTCGAAGTGGGACAGGCCAATGCCGTAGGCGGTGTGCGTGGGGTTCTCGCGGTCGTGTGCCGCCACCGCCTGGGCAAAGCGCTCGAGGTTCTTGGCGATCTTGCCGGTGTCCGCCATGGGCTTACCGGGAGGGTAGCGCCCCGCCGTGGCTGGGCGTACGATGCCGGCACCACGAGCCAACAAAGGGGACACGATGGACGTCTTTGACCAGCTTGACGCAGCACGCCGGCGCATCAACGTGCTCGAGCACCCGTTCTACGAGCGCTGGAGCGCCGGCGAACTGGCGCCTGAGGAGCTGAGCTTCTATGCGGGGGAGTACCGCCATGCAGTTGTGGCGCTCGCCGACGCCTCCCACCTGGCCGCCGCGAAGGCCGGTCCGGCGCACGAGGCCACGCTGAGGCGCCACGCCGAGGAGGAGGCCAGCCACGTGGAGCTGTGGGACGACTTCGCCCGCGCGGTGGGCGCCGAGGGCGCCGTGGAGCGCTCGGATGGAGAGCGTTCAGAGCCCTTTGGAGAGCGCTCGGAACCGCTTGAGCAGACGCGCGAGTGCGTCACTCGCTGGACGGCCGGCACGGATCTGCTGGAGCACCTGGCGGTGCTCTACACCGTCGAGGCCTCCCAGCCGGCGATCTCCACGACCAAGCTGGCCGGGCTCACCACCCATTACGGCCTGAGCGAGGACTCCCCGGGGCTGGGCTATTTCAAGCTGCACGCCACGCTCGACGTGGAGCACGCGCGCCATGCGCGGGAGCTGATCGCCGAGCTGGCGCAGGAGAGCGACACCGAGCGGATGGTGGCTCGCGCGGAGGCTGCGCTGGAAGGCAACTGGGCCTTGCTCGATGGGGTGGAGGAGCGGCGGACGGTTACGGTCGCGGCGTAAGCGCCTTGCGCACTGCGGGCGCGACCTCGGTGGCGAACAGCTCGGTGGCGCGCATCGCCTGCTCGTGGGGCAGCGTGCCGACGCTGATGTGGGCGAGAAAGCGGTCGTGCGCGAACAGCTCGTGCTCGGCGAGGATCTTCTCGCTCACCTGCTGGGGGCTGCCCACCAGCAGGTGTCCCTCCGGGCCGCACGCCCGGTCGAACTGCTCGCGCGTGAGCGGCGCCCACCCGCGCTCGCGCCCGATGCGGTTCATCATCGGGGCGTAGGCCGGGAAGAACTCGTTGGCCGCCTGCTGGGAGGTGGCGGCGACGTAGGTGTGGGAGTTGATCCCGACCGCCACTGCTGAGCGGGGCGCGTTGCTCTCGGCTGTCGGTCTCTGCTCGCCGGGGGTGGCGCCGATGGCTTCTGCGCCCCCCGCTTCGGCGTCCCCCGAGGCGGCTTCGCCTGTGCGCGCAGCCTCGCCCTTGCGCACCGCCTCGCGATACAGCTCGATCAGCGGCGCAAAGCGCGCTGGGGCGCCGCCGATGATCGCCAGCATCAGCGGCAGTCCGAGGGCGCCCGCGCGCACGATCGATCCCGGCGAGCCGCCCACAGCGATCCACACCGGCAGCGGCTGCTGCAGCGGACGGGGGTAGACCACGGCGTCGTTCAGCGCGGGCCGGTGGCGGCCCGACCAGGTGACACGCGCGGAGGCGCGCAACGCCAGCAGCAGCTCGAGCTTCTCGGCGAACAGCTCATCGTAGTCCTCCAGGTCGAGACCGAAGAGGGGAAAGGACTCGATGAACGACCCGCGCCCAGCCATCACCTCCGCCCGCCCGCCCGAGAGCAGGTCGAGCGTGGCGAAGTCCTGGAACACCTTCACCGGATCGGCGGAGGAGAGCACCGTCACGGCGCTGCTCAGGCGGATGCGCTCAGTGCGGGCGGCCGCCGCCGCGAGCGCCACCGGGGGCGAGGACACGGCGTAGTCGGGGCGGTGGTGCTCGCCCACACCGAACACTTCCAGCCCCAGCTGGTCGGCGAGCACGATCTCCTCCAGGAGATCGCTCAGACGTTGCGCCACGTGCGCGGGGTCGGCGCCTAGCGCTACGTCGGCGAAGCTGGCTAGGCCCAGTTCCATGCGGGCGAGGCTATCGCCGCGGCGAGGCCTACGCCTGCTCGATGATCTCGACCCGGTACCCGTCGGGGTCGCGCACGAAGCAAAGCCGCGAGCCCCCCTCGCGCACCGAGTAGGGCGGACGCTCGGGCTCGATGCCCTGCTCGGCCAGGCGCGCGAGCGTGCCGTCGAGGTCGGCGGCTGTGATCGCGATGTGGCCGTAGCCGCTGCCCAGCTCATAGGACTCGACGCCGAAGTTGCAGGTCAGCTCAAGGCGCGGCATGTCGCCGTCGCCGGGCTGGTTCATGAAGACGTTGACGGCCTCGTCGCGGATCGGGATGCGCCCGACCTCCTCGAAGCCCAGCGCGTTGTAGAAGGCGACCGAGCGGTCGATGTCGGTGATGCGGTAGCAGGTGTGGATGAGGGGCATGCGCGAAGTCTAGGCTGTGGCTCGGTAAGTCGGTAAGCGTAATACGGCCAGCAAAGCTGAGGCGCAAACCGTCCCGGGTGTGCAGCCACCACTGCACACCCAAGAATCCGCATCAGCTGGAAGTAGAGTTGAGATATGGCTGACGTGATCCAAATGCCCCCACGCGGTCGCTACCTGGCCTGGGAGGCCGGGCAGCTGGCCGGTGTCTCTGGCCTCACGATCGGCCAGTGGGCGCGACGTGGCTACGTACGCTCCTCGGTTGAAGAGGCGACCCCACGGATCTACAGCTTCCAGGACATCGCGGAGGCTATGGTCGTGCATGAGCTGCTCGAACGAGGGGTGAGGCACCGCGACATCAAGCAGGCGATCCGCGAGCTGGGGGACCGCTACGGAGACTGGCCGTTGACTGACGCGCAACTGGCTACAGCTCCCGGCCGGGCTCGTGCCCGGGTGATCGCCCGGGAGTCCGAGGGCGACTACGACATCGGAGGGCTCGGCTGGCAACAGGTCATAGGGCCAGAAAATCTGGAGAAGATCAGGGCCCAGCTTCGTCGTGGTGGATGGGCCGTGCGAGCCCTTCCTGACCTGGAGCACGTCGAGGTGGACCCCGATCGTCTCAGCGGCCGTCCCACGATCCGTGGCCGGAGGATTGCCGCAGAGGACGTTGCCGAGATCGCCGGCGCGAGGGGAGGAGTTGAGACGCTGCGCGAGGACTACGGGCTCAATGAGGCCGAGGAATCGCCGATGCTCGCCGTTGGTGGCGGGAGGTGCGGCGTCTTGAGGCTGTCGCCGCGTGAGCGATGGCCTCGCGCAGTGCACGCTGGTCCTTGACGAGAACCTCAACCCACGGCTGGCTACGGAGCTGACCCGGCGAGGCCGGGATGCCACGCGCGTTCAAGAGTTGGGGCTTCGCGGCAGCGCGGACCCACAGCTTCTCGACAAGCTCGCCGCTCAGCTCGATGTCTGGGTGCTCGTCACAGCCGATGACCGGCTGCCGAATAGCCACGCGGAGGCCGTGCAACGTGTCGAGGCAACCATCGCCACGATCAATCCCGAGCGCGAGGCAAGCTGGCCCTTGGAGGAGTGGCGCAGGGAGATCGTGCACAGGTGGGCGCACGTGATGCAGGAGCAGGCCCAGGGGACACTGCGGCGGTACACGCTGAGGCGCCACACCACATGGCGTCCCCGTCGTCGCCGGTCCGCCGCGCCTGAGTGAAGTTCGCCCCAGCGTGGTGCGAGCCGCGCCAGCCGCCGCCCGAAAAGACGGGCTACATGCAAGTATGGCCGCATGATCGTGGAGCGGGCGATGCACCCTCAGTTCCTTTCGAACACCTACCTGGTGGCCGATGGCGAAGGCGGACCGGCCTTCTTCGTCGACGCGGGCGGCCCCGTCGAGAGCCTGAACGAGGCGGCGGAGCGCCTGGAGTTGACCCCGACGCACGTGTTGCTGACCCACCACCACTACGACCACGTCTGCGAGGCGGGAGCGCTGCGCGAGCGCTGGCCCGGAGTGCAGGTGCTGATCCACCCACTGGAGCGCGAGCTTTTGGAGGGCGGTGTGGAGGAGGGCGTGGCGACGGGCACCGTGGAGGCCGGGGAGACGCTGCGCTTCGGGGAGCTGGAGGTGCGCCCGCTGCACACGCCGGGGCACAGCGCCGGCATGCTGTCCTTCCTGGTGGGCCGCCCCTCGGGCTCGGGGGGGCGCCATACCTCGACCACTGTGCCCGGCGGGTTTGTGGGGGGCGACGCGGTGGTGTTCACCGGCGACACGCTCTTCCGCGGGGCGGTCGGGGGCGTAAGGGCGCCGGGGCACACTACATACACCGACCTGCGCGACTCGGTGATGGGGACGCTGATGGAGCTGCCGCAGGACACGGTGATCCACCCCGGCCACGCCGAGCCCACGAGTGTGGCGCGGGAGTGGGAGCACAACGCCTTCATCCGCGTCTGGCGCGGGCTCGACCCCGAGGGCGCGGAGGCGTGCACGGCAGGGGGGGAGCCCGCGACGCTGATCCTCATGTGCGAGGACTACGACGGGGGCGGCAAGGCGTGGGTGCGTTGGCCCGACGGCTCGGATGACATCGTGCCTGGGTCGCAGGTCCACAGGGCCAGCTAGCTCGCATCTGCGGGGTCGCCCTCACGGGTGCAGGATGGCCCGAGCGCAGCTCCCCAGGGCCGCTCAGCTCGCAGGTCCACCGCGCCGCCTAACATCAGCGGCGTGGCGCGCGAAAACAAGAAGGGCAAAGAGAAACAGAACGACAGCATCCCCACCTCGCGGGTGCGCCGCACGGCGACCGTGGGGAGGCTGGCGGCCACCGAGGCGGTGAAGCAGTTCGGCACGCGCGCGGCCAACGTGACACGCGGCGAGCAGGGGGCCGAAGAGGCGCTGGCGCGCCGCCAGCTGGAGACGGCCAAGCAGATCGTGGCGGCGCTGGGGACGATGAAGGGCGCGGCGATGAAGCTCGGCCAGGTGATGAGCTTTCTGGACGTGGGGTTGGTGCCAGAGGAGCACCGCGAGGAGTTCCAGGCCGAGCTGGCGAAGCTGCGCGATGCGGCGCCCACCGTGTCGTTCAAGCAGATGCGCAAGGTGATCGAAGACGACCTGGAAGAACCGATCTCCAAGGTGTTCGAGGAGTTCGATGAGGAGCCGATCGCGGCGGCGTCGATCGGGCAGGTGTACCGCGCGACGCTCGCCGAGGACGGCCGCGAGGTGGCGGTGAAGGTGCAGTACCCCGGCGTGGCGGCGGCCGTCAGGGCGGACATGCAGAACCTGGACATGATCATGCGCCTGCTCAAGCGGATGACGCCGGGGCTGAACGTGAAGGCGCTGGCGCAGGAGATCCAGGAGCGGATCGCCGAGGAGCTGGACTACGAGCTGGAGGCCCAGAACCAGCGCGCGCTGGCGCGAATCTACCGCGGGCACCCCTTCATCGTCGTGCCCGAGGTGGTGAGCGAGCTCTCGCGCGAGCGGGTGCTGGTCAGCGAATACGTCAGCGGGGTGGGGTTCGAGGAGTTCAAGGAGTACCCGCGCGAGCAGCGCGACCGGATCGGCGAGATCGTGTTCCGCTTCTTCCTCGGCTGCCTCTACCGTCACCGGCAGTTCTCCGGAGACCCGCACCCCGGCAACTTCATCCTGCTCGCCGACGGGCGTGTGGCGTTCCTGGATTTCGGGCTGTTCAAGCGCCTGGAGCCTGAGCCGGTGGAGCTGGAGCTGGCCTGCCAGCGCGCCGTGGCAGAGGGCGATGCCGCAGCACTGCACCGGCTGCTGGCGGAGTCGGGCTTCCTGCCTGAACCCGAGCGCGTGGACCCCGAGAACCTGCTGGCCTTCGTCAACGACGCGATCTGGTGGTACACGACAGCCGACGAAGTGGTGGAGCTGACCCCCGAGATCGCCACGCAGGTGATGATCGAAAGCTCAGACCCCCGCTCCAGCCACTTCCGCGAGATGCGCCATCAGGACATGCAGCCAGAGCACCTGTTCGGCCGCCGCATGGAGATGCTGACCCTGGCGGTGCTCTCCCAGCTGCACGCCAGCGGCAACTGGCACCGCATCGCGCGCGAGTGGATGTACGGCGATGAGCCGGTGACCGAGCTGGGCCGCCAGGAGGCGGAGTTCTACGCCCAGGGCGGGGCGGTGGCCACCTCCTAGCTAGGCCAAGCAGCGCGCGCGGCGAGGGCCGCTGGCGGGGGGAGGGCAGACGGCAGCAGAGAAAGGGGAGAGGGCCGGCAGAGCCGGCCCGCGGGGGCCGCGTTGTGCGGCGTTAGCTGGAGCGCCGAACACGCCTGCGAGCCGGTGGGGAGCGTCACCGGGCTATAAAGATCATAAAACCGATAGATAATATGGAGATTGTGCTACGGTGCTCCCCACCCAACCCCTCGAAAGGAGCAACCCATGTCTCGATCCACTTCTACGGTCAGGCGGCGATGGCGTCGGGCGGCCATCGGCGCCTTCACGGCGGCCCTCGCGGTCCTGCCCGCTGCAGTGAGCGCCTCCGCCGCCGCGGCGACGCCCACGGCCCCGCCACCTGTCACCGTCCTCACCTCCCAGCCCAACATCGGCCAGGGTGACATCTTCATCACCCCGACCGGCGACACGAGCACGTACGCCAATGGGCCGGAGATCATCGACGCCAAGGGCAACGTCGTGTGGTTCCACGCCTCGCCCGCAGGCCTGACGGCGTCTGACTTCCGCACCCAGACCTACCTCGGCCAGCCGGTGCTCACCTTCTGGCAGGGGACCGGGCTGGGTGGGCTCTCCAGCGGTACCGACTACATCTACAACGACCGCTACCAGCAGATCGCCACCGTGAACGCCGGCAACGGATTCAGCGCCGACGGGCACGAGTTTCTGATCACGCCCTGGAATACGGCGCTGATCCTCTCCTACACGACGGCGACGGCGAATCTGACGTCGATCGGCGGCCCCGCCGACCAGACGGTGATCGATGGCGTGGTCCAGGAGATCGATATCGCCACCGGCAGGGTGCTGTTTCAGTGGAACAGCGAGGACCACGTGCCGTTCAGCCAGAGCGAGCAGCCGCTGCCGGCCTCTGCTAGCACGCCGTGGGACTGGTTTCACATCAACGCGGTGCACCTCGACACCGATGGCAACCTCCTGATCGACGCGCGTAACACGTGGACGACGTACAAGGTCAATCACTTCACCGGAAACACCATCTGGCAGCTGGGCGGCAAGGACAGCAGCTTCACCCTCCAGACCGCCCCCGGCCAGACGCTCGACAGCGCAGGGGAGATCTTCGCCTGGCAGCACGACCCGCAGGCGTTGGGCAACGACGTGTACACGTTCTTCGACAACGAGTCATCGGGCACACCGCTGCTCCCCTACAGCCGGGCCATCACGGTGAGGTTGAACGAGTGGGCTCACACCGCCACGCTCGTAGCATCCGACGACCAGCCCGAGGGGCTCTCGGCGGCCTCGCAGGGCAACGCGCAGACCACGCGCGAGGGCAACCTGTTCGTCGGCTGGGGGGCGCTGCCGTACTTCTCGGAGTTCGACGCGCAGGGCAACCTGATCTTCAACGCCGAGTTCCCGGCCGGGGTGAACACCTACCGGGCCTACCTCCTGCCGTGGAACCCTCCCGGCTTCGGATGGCCCTGGCAGCCGGGCGGGCCCGGTGGCTCGGGCCAGCACCTGGGTGGTCGGGGAGGCTCCGGGCAGCCTGGTGGAGCGCCCTGAGAACAAGAGGCGGCGGATCCCGACGCGCTGGCCGGGCTGGTTCAGCCCAGCTCGACCGCGCGCCGGGCGGCGCTTGAGGGGTCGGCCAGCGCGATTTGATGCAGCAGCTCGGCGAGGGGGGTCGGTAACGAGAACATCGCCCAGTGGCCCGTGGGGAGCTCGTGCAGCTCCCAGTCAGGATCGGCGAAGACTGCGGCGCGGGGGTTGCGCTGTTCGATGAGGGCGCGCAGGCGAGCGACGGTGACGCCTCCTTCGGCGCCGAAGATCGCGACACGTCGCGGGTGGGCGCCCTCGCCGCCCAGGCGCAACGGCGAGGTGAAGGTCGCGTAGGGCTGGGCGGTGGCCCGCGCCTGGATCAGGGCGAGGTCGGCTGAGGACAGCCCGGCGGCGCTTCCGTAGAGCCCGGAGGCGAGCGTGGCGGTGTCCGGTGGCGGCCACAGCCAGCCCTCGCCCTGCTGCTCGACGTCGAGGCGCTGGCGCTCGCGCTGCTCGGGAGACTGCACGTCTGCGATTGCCATGCCGTCGGGGAGGGGGGAGGTGTCGAGGTAAACGACGGACTCCAGAAGTTCGGGTCGCCGATCGGCGACTGCCGTGACGACGATACCCGCGTAGCTGTGTCCGACCAGCACCACGTCCTGGAGGCCCTCGTAGTCGAGCAGGTTCACGACATCGGCGATGTGCGTCTCCAGATCGACGTCCGCCGAGGCGAGGTGCACGCGCTCACCCAGGCCAGTGAGGGTCACGGGGTGGACCTCGTGGCCAAAGGCGCGCAGACACGCGGCGACCTCGCGCCAGGCCCACCCGCCCAGACAGGCCCCGGGGACCAGGACCAGGGGCCGCCGCGACTCGCTATCCATCGGCGCTGCCCGGCTTTGCCCCGGCCCCGGTGGACTCGGTTGCTGCTGCCCCAGCATGTGCGGCTCCTGTTGCCCCGGCCTCCGTCGCCTCGGTGCGCTCGCCTGCGGAGAGCCACCGAAGCACCGCCGAGCGGGCAAACCGCCACTCTGCGCCCACCCGGCGCCCGGGCAGCTCACCCGCCTGGGCGAGCGCGAGCAATACATCGGCAGGCAGGCGCAGCAGGTCGGCGAGCTCGTCCAGCGTGAGCACCTCGGTCGCTCTCGGGGCGGCGGTCTCGGCGAGGTCGATGCGACCGACCTCCAGTCGCTCGCCCAGCAACTCGCTCACGAGATGCTGCTTGCGCTGTCCGGTCGCGTCGACGAGCCTGTCCAGCGCGGCGGCCTGCTCGCGCGGCAGCCTGACGTATAGCGGGACACGATCCTGCATACTTACAAGATAGCAATAGCTATCGGCAAATAGCAATACGTTTGCAAAGGAGCGAGCCGGGGTGCGTCGGCGAGCGACGCGATGGGTCAGGGAAGGGGCGCTTGACTTCAGCTTGCTTCAGCACTAGAGTGCAGAGACAGATCAGAGAAAACATGCCAGAGACATCCTTGAAGAACGTGACGATCGCCAAGCGGCGCTTCGAGTTGCGCAGAGACCGAGTGGAGCGCATGATGCGCCAGGTTCTGCCCGAGCCGCTGATGAGCCACTACGTGGTGATCGGCCGTCACCGCTACCCGCCCAAGCAGGTGATCGCTCTGGTGACGGGCCTGGATCGAGCCGACTTCACCTCTCATCAGGCCCGGCGTGTGCTGATGGGGCTGGGCTTCGCCGTGGGCCGTCGGGAGGCCAGGCCGGATACTGCGCGAGGCGAGAATCCCCTCCCCCGGGGGGTCCGGCGGGCAACTGCGCCCACCGCCGGCGTCAGGGGGGATCGCGGGCTGGAACTGGCCAAGACGCTGAGGTCGTTCTCTGGACAATGGGTGGCCGTCAAGGATAAGGAACTGCTTGTGGCCGCGCCGGCTCCCGGAGAGGTGGTGAGCTGGCTGGCGCGACACGACCAGCGCGCCGACAGCATGTTTCGCGTACCCGAGGACGAGTTGGCCCTCAGCGGCGTCGCGCCGCTGTGAGGTTTGCCTTCAGAGACATCCCCGACCCCACAGGCAGCAGCGTCCGCCCGCGGCCGATTGTCGATGTCGTAGTCGAAGGTCTCGAGCTCGCGCCCCAGGCGTGCCTGCTGGACAGCGGCGCCAGCGCGGTGCGCATGGGGTCCCACGTGGCGGAACTCGTCGGACTCGACCTCACTGACGCGCCGCTGACCAAGATTGCTGTGGGCGGAGCATTGGTGACGGGACGCTCGGCCGAGGTGGCACTTGAAGTCTCCGACGGCAACTCCAGCCATCGTTGGGCGGCGCCGGTGTGGTTCTGCGAGCCGTGGCGCCCGGCCTTTGGTCTGCTCGGATTGACAGGCTTCTTCGATCAGTTCGAGATCGCCTTGGCTGCGTACGAGGAGTGGGTGGAGCTCTGCCCGCTCAGCTGATGTCGTTTTCCGCGAACTCAGTACACAAAAACTTGATGTGATTCAGCTGTCGCCGACGGGTGCTCAAAAATACTTGCCAGGAGTTCTCTCCTGCAACATATCCTTGGTAGGATTCCGATCCGTTGGTCTTCGTGCGATGTTGCGGATGGCTGACGCCACTGCTATTCAACCGACATGGATTGGAGAATGAGAGAGATGCCCGAAGACAGTGTTGAAGAGGTACCCAAGCTCGATGTCTCGGCGCTGATCGTGTTTTGGTACCTGATCCGCGGCGGGCAGCCCGCGCCTTCGGAGGTCAGGATCGACAGGACAGCCGTGTGGATGGCGGCCGCCCTCGATCGTCACCTTTGCGACACGGTGGAGGGCGTCGACAGAGAGGGCCTTACCGAGGAGCTGCTGCGGGAGCGTCTGAAGTCCCTTGGCGTCGAGCTTGTGCAGGACGGCGAGCATCACCGCCGAGATCGAGAGCTGACTGTGGACGCGACCTGCTTCTGCTACAGCCACCCCCTCCTCCTACGCGCCGGCCAGCCTCCTCCCGATCCCGACGAACATAAGCCCACACACGTCACCACGTGCATCTGTCTTTGAGTGCGCGTGGACTGGCCAAGCAGCGTTTGGCCGGCTGAGCCGACCGCCTAAACCGCTTGTGTCTGCACCAAGCGGTCGTGCACGTGCCTGGCCTCCCGCGGGCTCTAGACCACCTGGATCTGCACCAGGCTGGTCGTGCCCGGGCGCCCTGAGGGCAGCCCGGCGGTGATGCCCACGCGCTGGCCGGGCTCACACCAGCCCAGCTCGACCACGCGCCGGGCGGCGTCGGCGATCAGTTCCTCGGTGGTCTCGTGGCGGGGCATTGAGGCGGCCTGCACGCCCCACATCAGCCCGCAGCGGCGCACCGTCTCGCGGCCGGGGGAGAGCGCGTAGATGGGGACTGTGGGGCGGTGGGCGGAGACCAGGCGCGCCGAGCGCCCAGAGAGCGTGGGGACGACCAGCGCGTCCAGGCGCAGCTCGCGCGCAGCCACGCAGAGGGTGTGGGCGAGCGTGTAGGCGGGGTCGGTGTGCTGGCGGCGCACGCGCGAGGCGTTCCAGTCCTCGTAGGGCGCGATCGCCTCGGCGTGCTCGGCCACGGCGGCCATCATCGCGATCGCCTCCACTGGGTAGGCGCCGACGGCCGTCTCCTGGGAGAGCATCACCGCGTCGGTGCCGTCGAGGATCGCGTTGGCCACGTCAGCGACCTCCGCGCGGGTGGGGCGCGATGAGGTGACCATCGAGTCGAGCATCTGCGTGGCGGTGATCGACGGCCGCGCCAGGTGGCCGGCCAGGCGCAGCAGCTGCTTCTGCACGATCGGCACCTGCTCGATCGGCAGCTCGATGCCGAGGTCCCCGCGCGCCACCATCACGCAGTCGGCGGCCTTGAGGATCTCCTCGGCGCGTTCCACCGCCTGGGGCTTCTCCATCTTGGCGATCAGCGGCAGGCGCGTGTGCTCGCGCACCTCTTCGACGTCCTCGGGGCGGCGCACGAACGACAGCGCCACCATGTCCACGCCGATCGACTCGCCGTGGCGCAGCAGCTCCAGGTCCTCCTCGGGCACCGAGGGCAGCCCGTCGGCGGGGCCGGGGATGTTGACGCCCTGGCGCGAGGCCACTGCGCCGCCCACCTCCACCTCCGCTTCCACCTCGTGCGCGCCGCTGCGCACAGCGCCCACGCGCAGGCGCACCGAGCCGTCGGCCAGGTACATCACCGCGTCTGTCTCCACTGCGTCCGGCAGCCCCGCCCAGGAGATGGTCATGTGGCGGGCGTCGCCCTCGCCGGGCTCGCCGCCGCAGGTGAACACCACGCGGTCGCCGGGCTTCAGCTCGACGATGTCCTCACGCAGCGGGCCGATGCGCAGCTTGGGGCCGGGCAGGTCCTGCAGGATCGCCACTGGTCGCCCCGCACGGCCCGCGGCGTCGCGCACGCGCCGCACTGTCTCGGCGTGCTCTTCCAGGGTGCCGTGGGAGTAGTTCAGCCGCGCCACGTCCATCCCCGCCCGCACCATGGCCAGCAGGGTGTCCGGCTCGCGCGAGGCTGGGCCGATGGTGGCGACGATCTTCGTGCGGCGCATTGAGAGGATCGTATGCGACGGAGGTGAGTGTGCCGTGCGGTCCTTGCTTTTCGGCTCTGCGCCTGGAGCCTGCCCTTACCATCATCCCTATGCTTGTTCCCTCACGGCCTCTGCCCACGCTCGGCGCCCGCGCCCGCGTGGCCCATTTCGGTGGCGGCTTCGAGGCCGCGACGGTCATCGCCGTGCGCGAGGAGGGACGTCGATTGGAGGTGCGCTGCGAGGGGGGCGAGGTGCTCGAGTTCGCGCTCTCGCCGGCCACCGCCCGCTTCGTGGTCGCCGGCAGCTCACACGGCGCGCGGCTGGAGCTGCTCGACTGACTCAGGGCGCCCTCACATCGGGAAAGTGCTCCGCACAGTGCTCGCGCAGCACCTCCCGCACCCACGCCCGCTCCTGCGCGGTGGCCGCGCGCAGGCGGGCCAGCAACTCGCGCTGGCGTTTGATCGGCGGCGCGCCGGCGATTGCCCAGCTGACCGCCAGGCGCTCGAACAGGAACTCGACCGCCCTGTGCCACGCGTCCTCGCGGGTCACTGCCGGGCCTGCGGCGCCGGCCAGGGTCGCGGCGTACTCGCCCCGAGTGGCCGGGGTGAGCGAGCCGCGCAGCGTCAACACGTTGCCGTGCATGTCGGTGTAGTCGCTGCTCGGCGCGGTGAGCTTCTTGGACTTCTTGCCCACGCTCAGCTTGCGGCGGCGCGCTCGAGCTGGCCGCGCACGTCGCCCGTCACCGGCTTGGCGTGGCCGGGCCACGCCGCCGCGGGCTCCAGCGCCGCCAGCTTGAGCATGGAGGCGCGGGCCTGCTCGGTGTCGTAGTTGTAGACCGCGTCGGGCACGTGCGTGGGGCAGCTGCGGCCCCACATTTCCAGCGTGTAGAAGCAGTCGCTCACCAGCGCCAGGCGGTCGTCTTCGCGCCAAAGCCCGATCTGGCCGGGGGCGTGGCCGGGGAGGTGCACCACTTTGAACCCCGCCACCTCGTCGCCCTCCGCGAGGGTCCCCGCGATCTGCACCGGCCCGCCGTCCCACGCCATACGGTGTATCAGACGGTGGATCTGGCGCTGGGGAGTCGGCAGCCCCGTCAGCCCCTCGGGCCAGTAGCGCCACCCGCCGCTGCCTTCGGCGTCCTGCACCTCGTCGGGGTGGCACCACACCGGTGCTCCCAGCGCCGGGGCGCTGCCGCGGTGGTCAGTGTGCCCGTGGCCCAGCACCACGCGGCGCACCCCGCCGAGCTTGGCGGCCGCGCTGGCCACGGTGCGCACCATCGTGCGCGCGCCGGCGTCGTAGAGCGTCACACCGCCCTCGTCCTCGATCAGATACACGTTGCAGCGCCCCGGGTGGCCCTGCACCACCCACACTCCCTCCGCCACCAGCTTGCCCTCTGAGGGCCCTGTCAGGCGGGTCTTGAGGTTGAACGCCTTCATCATCTGCTGCTCGGCGCCGGAGCCCAGCGGGGGCAGCATGCCGATCTGGCGGGGGAAGCTCATCGTGTCGGTGAACGCTTCGTTGGCCTGGATCAACCCGTCGCGCACGCTCAGCAGGTCCACGCCCTCCAGCGCGACGGGGTGGCCGGTGGGGGCCACTCCGTTGAACGTTCCCGGCCCGGCGAAGGTCCCCGTCAGGCGCCACTGCACGCCGCAGCGCTCGCCCTCGGTGGTGGTGTTGACGATCTCAAAGTGCAGGTCCGGCAGCGCGCCCAGCAGGTCGCCGATGAACGCTCGCACGCCCTCGGGCGCGGTCACGTCGACCTGGCCGCGCACGTTCTCGCGCCCCCCCTCGGCCCACATCGCCACAGCTCCGTCGAGGTCGCGCGCGTTGATCGCCTCGAAGTACCCCCGCGCCACCGTCTCCGCTTCGCTCGCGGGGTCGCGCGTGATGCGCTGGCGGGTTTGGCGGGCGCTCTGGTGGATGTTGGCTGCGGCCTCCTGCACCTTGGAGGCGGTGCTGGAGCCTGTCTCGTCGGCCATCTCTGCCTCCTTATGTGAAGCGGAAGAGTCAAGTCTAGGCCGTTCGGCGTCTCGGCGCGAGCCGGCGAGCGAATAGGCTCTCGTGTGATGGCCGAGACCGTTCACAAGCACGAGCTGGGGCGCGGCGAACGCGTCCTCCCCGGCATCTTTCGCCTGCGCCTGCCGCTGCCCTGGCCCGGTGTTCCCCACTGCAACGCCTGGGCCGTCTCGGCTGGCGACGGGGTGGTGCTGTTCGACACCGGCATGCACCTCCCCGGCTCGATGGCCCACCTGGAACGGGCGCTGCAGATGTGCGACCTGCGCGTGGAGGACATCCGCCTGGTGGTCTGCACCCACGCCCACTCCGACCACTACGGCCAGGCCGCCACGATCGTGGAGCGCGCGGGGTGCGAGCTGTGGATGCACCCCCACTACGAGCACATGTCGCAGTGGGCCAACGACACAGACGCCGCCGTCGCCCGGCGTCTGGAGGTGGCCCGCCAGAGTGGCGTGCCCGAGGAGCCCCTGCGCCGCTACGCCGAGCAGCGCAAGGACCACGACTCCGGCATCGCCGCCGTCATCGAGCCCGACCGTCAGCTGCTGCCCGGCGTCACCATCACGACCGACCTCGGCCCCTGGACGGTGCACGAGACCCCCGGACACGCCCCCTCGCACGTCTGCCTGTTCCAGCCCGAGCGGCGCCTGTTGATCTCCGGCGATCACCTGCTGGGGCGCATCTCGCTGTTCTTCGACTACGGCTACTCGCCCGACCCGGTGGGGGAATTCGTCAATTCCCTCGACGTCGTTGAGCGGCTGGGCGCGCGTCTGTGCCTGCCCGGTCACGGGCGCACCTTCACCGATGTCCACGCCCACATCGAAGGCAACCGCACCCTCGTGGCCGCGCGTGCTGAGCGCATCCTCGCCGCGCTGGCCCCCGCTCCCGCGACGGCCTTTGAGATCGTGCCGCAGATCTACGACGACGTTCCCTTCGTACCCGCCACCGCTCCCTGGCTCTTGATGGAGACGCTGTCCTTTCTCCTGCACCTGCAGGTCACCGGCCGCGCCGTCAAGATCCCCGGCGAGCCGGAGCGCTGGTCGCCAACCTGAGCGGTTGCGCTCGCGGTCGGGGTCTGGTGAGGTGAGGCGGGCTTGGACGGGCGGTCTGGGCGGGCTGGGCTTCGTGGGCGGCAATACAGTTCGGCGTGCCCTGCGCGGCCCATAGCGGAGCCCCCTCTGGGGGCGGAGCCTTCCCAAACAAATACGCTTATGTCCATGCGCATCGACACTTTGCTCGCCGCCCCCGGGCCCGTGTTCTCGTTTGAGTTCTTTCCCCCCAGGACAGAGGCGGGCGAGCGGAACCTCGACGCCGCGCTCGCCGAGCTGCGTCCGCTGGAGCCCTCGTTCGTGTCGGTCACCTACGGCGCGGGCGGTTCCACGCGCGCCCGCACGATCGAGATCGTGCGCCGCATCAAACGCGACTTCGGCCTGGAGGCGATGGCCCACTTCACCTGCGTCGGCGCCACCGTGGGGGAGCTACGAGGGACGCTCGATGAGATGGCCGCCGCGGGGATCGAGAACGTTCTGGCCCTGCGCGGTGACGCACCCCCGGGGGAGGACGTCTGGCGCAAGACCGAGGGCGGTCTCGAGTACTCCTCCGAACTGGTTGCGCTGCTGGCCGCCGACTACTCCTTCGCCGTCGGCGCCGCCTGCTTCCCGGAGACCCACATCCACGCCGTCTCCCCCGAGGCCGACCTGGCCCACCTGGTGGAGAAGGTGCGCGCCGGTGTGGACTTCCTCATCACCCAGCTGTTCTTCGACAACTCGCTGTACTTCGACTTCGTTGCCCGTGCGCGGGTGGCCGGGATCGAGGTTCCGATCGTCCCCGGCATCCTGCCCATCACCCACGTCGGCCAGCTCGAGCGCATGGCCACCATGTGCGGCTCCTCCATCCCCGCCGGCCTGCAGCGCGAGCTGCACGCGCGGCGCGAGCTCCCGGAGGAGGCCGTGCGCGACTTCGGTGTCGCCTACGCCACTTTGCAGTGCGCCGAGTTGCTTGCCGCCGGCGCGCCCGGCATTCATTTCTACACGCTCAACCGCTCTCCCGCCACGCGCGCGATCCTCTCCGCGCTGAAGTTGGCCCGGCCGTGGGAGAACTCGGTCTATGCCGGCTCGATCTCCAAGCCCTCGGCTACGCGGGGCGAGCCGTCGGCAGCTGCGTAGCGCACGTCGACCGAGTCGTTCTGGCGGTACGTCCCCACGCCCCACGCTCCCAGCAGCCAGCGCCACCCGCTGATGTGGTCCTTGCGCAGTTCGCGCTTGAACACAAGCACGCCTTCGCGCACCTCATAGTCCCGGCCCAACTGCTGGGCCACGCCGTTGAGGTACACCTCGTAGGGCGAGCGCACCTCGCGGGGCAGTCTGACCTTGGACTGGTTCATCATCCCCACATCATCCCTGACATCCCCTACACCATCCGTCGCTCCCCCCGTGCCCGTCGGGTGCGCGTCAACGTGCACGCCCACTCCGGCGTCGAGGTCGTGCTGCCCACCCGTGCCCCCGAGCGTGCCGCCGCCGCCGCTGTGGTGGAGCTGCGTCCCTGGATCGAACGCCGGCTCTCCGAGGCCCGAAGCGTGCTCGCCCAGCTGGCGGAGCGCGGCGCCACGGTGCCCTACCTGGGCGCGACGCTTGACCTGCAGCCCCAGCCGGGCCGCCGGCGCGTGCACCGCGCCGGCTCGCGTCTGCTTGTGCCCGCCGAGGACCCTCGCCCGGCGCTTGAGCGCTGGTACCGCCGCAGGGCGCGCCTGGAGGTTGCGCCGCGCCTTGACCGTGCCACTGCGCTCGTCGGCACGCCCTACCGCGACCTGACGATCCGCGCGCAGCGCACCCGCTGGGCCTCGTGTTCGGCCACCGGGCGCATGTCCTTCAACTGGCGCCTGTTGTTGGCGCCCGAGAGCGTGCTCGACTATGTCGTCTGGCACGAGGTCTGCCATCTGCGGGTGCTCGATCACTCCCCGCGCTTCTGGGCGCTGGTGGAGCGCCACTATCCGCGCTACGCCGAGGACCGCGAGTGGCTGCGCCGGCACGGGGCCACGCTGGTGCTCTGAGCGCCGGACACCGCTTTCTCCAACTCCAAGTAACTCCAAATTGCTCCAGAAATCTGGAGAAGATCGTGCTAAACTCCAAAAACTTGGCATAACTTGGAGTTATTTGGAGTTCGGAGGTCAACAGCCACGTGTATGTAGCGACACCCTCAGATATGAGCGACCTCATCGCGCAGGCCGGCGGCGATTGGCCCAGCCTGGTCATGGGTGTCCAAACCGAGAGCATGGGCGGCGACTACCTCCACTGGGACTCCCTGCGCCATCTGGATCCCCCATCTGGGCTCTCCCACGAGGAATGGTGGCTGGCGCTCAAGCTGGTCAGGGGGCCGCTGTTGCGCCGGCTTCCGCTGTGCGATCCCGAGGGGACGTCCTTCACGTACGCAACCCCCGACAGCGCCTTGCGCTTGCTGCACCACGTCGATCAGCGTTGCAGCGGGGAGATTGCGATGGGCGAGGTGGTCGCCGGCGATGAGCAGGCCCGCCATCACTATCTGGTCAACTCACTGATGGAGGAGGCGATCCGCTCCAGTCAGCTGGAGGGAGCCACCACCTCAAGACGGGTTGCCAAGGAGCTGTTGCGCACCGGTCGTAAGCCCAAGGACCGCTCCGAGTTGATGATCCTCAACAACTACCGTGCCTTGGAGTTCATGCGCGAGGAGATCGGCGAGCGCCTTACGCCGGCGCTGGTGTTCGATCTGCATCGCATCCTCACCGAGGGGACGCTCGACGATCCGACCGCCGCCGGGCGGCTGCAGAGCGTCGAGGAGGAACGCATCGCCGTGGTCGACGCGCGGGATGGAAGCGTCATCCACGCTCCTCCTCCGGCCGAGCAGCTGCCCGAGCGGCTGCAGGCGCTGTGCGACTTCGCCAACCAGGGCGACGACGAGTCCGAGAGCTTCATTCACCCCGTGGTCAGGGCGATCCTGCTGCACTTCTGGCTCGCCTACGACCACCCCTTCGAAGACGGCAACGGACGCACGGCGCGGGCGCTCTTCTACTGGTACATGCGCGCCCGCGGCTACTGGCTGGTCGAGTACCTTTCGATCTCGCGCATCTTGCGCAAGGCGCCCGCCCAGTACAGCAGGGCTTTCCTGCTCACCGAGACCGACGAGGGTGACACGACCTACTTTCTGCTCCATCAACTGCGGGTCATCGAGCGCGCCGTGCGCGAGCTGCACGTCTACCTGGCGCGCAAGGTGGGGGAGGTGCAGGATCTGGAGCGCCGTCTGAAGGGTCACGCCGATCTCAACCACCGCCAGCTGGCGGTCCTCGGCGACGCCATCCACCACTCCGCAAACGTCTACACCTACCAGAGCCACGCCGTCGAACACGCAGTCACGCACGAGACGGCCCGCCACGACCTGCACGCGCTGTGGGATCGGGGCCTGCTCCAGCGCCGCAAGGTGGGACGCCGGCATGCCTTTGTTGCTGTGCCCGACCTTGCGCAGGCTTTGGAGCATCTATAGCCCCCTGGGGGCCAACTCCAAGTAATTCCAAATTTCTCCAAGAATTTGGAGTTGATAGGCTATTCCGCCGCAGCCCCTGCGAGCGCCCTGCGCAGCCCGTCATATGGCGTCTCACCCGGCCGTAGCTCCACCAACCTGCGTCGCAACCGCCCGGTGTATGCCTCGACCGAGCCATCGCCGCGCATGTCCACGCCGCCGCGCGGACGCGTCCCCCATCCGCCCGGGCCGGCCACTTCGGCGCGCACCGCGACCTGGCGCGCGGCGTCGAAGCGCTTGCCCGGGACCTGCACGGAGCGCCGTTTGGCGGTGGGCACCAGTTCATCCAGCTCGCGCTCCATCGCGTCCACTGTCTCGCCCAGGCTCTCGTAGCGCTTGTGCCCCACGCGCGGGCCGTCGCGCACGGTGAGGGTCCACTTGCCGTTCATCGCCCGATGATGGCAGTGGGCCGGCGCTACGCCTACCCGCGCTGCTCCAGCGGCACATAGGTGCGCTCGCGCTCGCCCGTGTAGATCTGGCGCGGGCGAGCGATCTTCTGCTCGCCGTCTTTGACCATCTCCAGCCACTGCGCGATCCACCCCGAGGTGCGGCCGATCGCGAACATCACCGGGAACATCGCCACCGGCAGGCCCAGTGCCTCGTAGATCAGCCCGGAATAGAAGTCGACGTTGGGGTAGAGCTTGCGCGAGGTGAAGTACTCGTCGTCGAGCGCCCGCTTCTCCAGCTCGGTGGCGATGTTCAGCAGGGGGCTCGTGCCGCGGACCTCGAACACCGCGTCGAGGTGCTTACGGATGATGCGCGCGCGGGGGTCGTAGTTCTTGTAGACGCGGTGCCCGAAGCCCATCAGCCGCTCTTTGCCGGCCTTCACGCCCTCCAGGAAGTCGGGGATGTTCTGCACCGACTCGATCCGCTGCAGCATGCGCAGGGCCTGCTCGTTGGCGCCCCCGTGCAGCGGCCCGTACAGCGCGGCCACCCCGGCGGCCACCGCGGAGTAGGGGTCCACCTGCGTGGAGCCCACCGAGCGCACCGCGCTGGTGGAGGCGTTCTGCTCGTGGTCGGCGTGCAGGATGAACAGCACGTCCAGCGCGCGTGCGAGGCGAGGATCGGGCTCGTACTTGAGCTCGGTCATCTTGTACATCATCCCCAGGAAGTTCCCCGCATAACGCAGGTCGTTGTCGGGATACACGTAGGGCTGGCCCATGTTGTGGCGGAAGGCGAACGCCGCCAGCGTGGGCATCTTGGCCAGCAGGCGGATGATCTGCACCGTGCGCACGTCTTCGTCGTGGATCCGGTTGGCGTCGGGGTAGAACGTCGAGAGGGCGCCCACCGAGGCCACCAGCATCCCCATCGGGTTGGCGTCGTAGCGGAAGCCCTGCATGAAGTCCTTGACGTTCTCGTGCACGAAGGTGTGGATCGTGATCTCGTGCACCCACTCGTCCAGCTGCGCCCTGGTGGGCAGCTCGCCGTGGATCAGCAGGTAGGCCACCTCCAGGTAGGAGGAGTGCTCGCACAGCTGCTCGATCGAGTACCCGCGGTGTTCGAGGATGCCGGCCTCGCCGTCGATGTAGGTGATCGCGCTGCGACAGGACGCGGTGTTGGTGTACGCCGGGTCATACGCCATCAGTCCGAAGTCCGCCTCGTCGGTCTTGATCTGGCGCAGGTCCATCGCGCGTACGGTGCCGTCGGTGACGGGCAGCTCATACGTCTTGCCCGTGCGGTTGTCTGTGACGCTCAGCGTGTGGTTGGCGCTGCCGGTGCCGTTGGATGTGTGCTGCGCAACCTCCCCATGTGCGCCCGTCTGCGTCTCGGTGCTCATCTTTTCCTCCTGTCAACGGGTCTAAAACGTGGTCTGTCAGGGCCCGGGATCGAAGATCGCTGGGCGCCGCCTGCCTGAAACACGTTCTTGGCTACACCGTAGCGACTCTCGCCATGCGGCCGGGTAAGGAGTTTGTTGTTCCTTCGTCAGACGTGCAGACGCCTGGTCAGGCGCGTGTCTGCGACCACCGCGCGTACGCGCGCCGGCGATGCGGGCGCGGGCAGCCCCCGGTGCGGGCCGCGGCGAGGGCTGCGCGGCAGGCGCGGGCGTGGATGGCTGGGGTGGCTCGGGCCGCGCGGATCGACGGAGATGCCGCCGTCCTCGTCGCTCGCCGACCCCATGACCGGCTCTTCGCGCACCGCCCAGCGCACCAGCAGGAACAGCGCCACGATGGGGATCTTGAGGATCACCATCAGCCAGATGAAGGTCCAAGCATCCACTGCTCACAAGCGTATACCGGAAACCCCGCAGTCGCAAGGCGAGTTTCCCGCAAGACCGCCGTCAGTCGCGCAGCGGCAGCGCCGCTGCCGAGAACTGCGTGAACTCGCGCAGCTGGCGCACCCGCGCGACGATCTCTCCACCCGAGAGCTTCTCGACGCGGTCGGTGCCGAACTCTTCGACGTTGAACGACGCCAGCGCGGTGCCGTGCGCCATCGCCTGGCGCAGCAGGTCCTCGGAGAAGTCCTGCTCGGAGTGCGCCGCCAGGTAGCCCACGAAGCCCCCCGCGAAGGTGTCGCCGGCGCCGGTGGGGTCCACCACCCGCTCCAGCGGGAAGGCGGGCAGCGAGAAGAAGCCCTCGCCGGTGACCAGCGCGGCGCCGTACTCGCCCTGCTTGGCGACGATCACGCGGGGGTGGGGCGGGTCCCAGTCGAGGATCTCCTTCGCCGCCGAGTACAGGCTGGCCTTGCCGGTCAGCTGGCGCAGCTCGGAGTCGTTGAGGATCAGGCAGTCGCACTCCCTGATCGCCTTCACCAGCGAGTCGCGCGCCGCTTCGATCCACAGGTTCATCGAGTCGAGCGCCACGAAGCGCGCGTGGGGCAGCTGGGCGCGCACCTCGCGCTGCAGGTCGGGCTGGATGTTGGCCAGGAACAGCACGTCGCTTGCGCGCGAGGCCTCAGACAGCTTGGGCTGGAAGCCCTCGAACACGCCCAGCTGCGTGTCCAGCGTCTCGCGCGAGTTCAAGTCCCAGCCGTACTTGCCGCGCCAGAAGAAGGTCTTGCCGCCTGGGATGCGCTCCACGTCTGAGATGTCCACGCCGCGGTGGCGCATCACGTCGAGCTCGTGCTCGCCGAAGTCCTCGCCCACCGGACCGACCACGCGCACCTCCTCGAAGAAGGAGGCCGCCAGCGCGAAGTGCACCGCCGCACCGCCCAGCATCCGATTGCGCTCGCCGAAGGGCGTCGTCACGGTGTCATATGCGATCGATCCCACCACTGTGATTGACATGGCCGGGACCCTATAGCCTCACCGCGATGCGAGCCATCCAGATGAAAGAGTTCGGGGGGCCGGAGGTGCTGGAGCTGGTCGAGCTGCCCCTTCCTGAGCCCGGTCCCGAGGAGCTGCTGATCCGCGTCACCCGCGCGGGGATGAACTTCGCCGACGTGCACACGCGCACCAACTCATACGTGCAGCGCGCCACCCTGCCGCTCGTGCCGGGCGGGGAGGTGGCGGGCGTGCGCGAGGACACGGGTGAGCGCGTGGTGGCGCTCACGCGCACAGGGGGCTACGCGGAGTTCGCCAAGGCACGGGCCGAGTTGACGGTCCCGCTGCCCGACGAGCTGGACGACGGCACCGCGCTGGCGCTGATGGTGCAGGGGCTGACCGCCTGGCACCTGTATCGCACGGCGGGCCGCGTCGCACAGGGCGAGAGCGTCGTGGTGCACGCCGCCGCCGGTGGCGTGGGCTCACTCGCGGTGCAGCTCGCTCGCCCGCTCGGCGCCGGACGGGTGATCGCGGTGGCCTCCAGCAAGGACAAGCGCCAGTTGGCGCTGGAGCTGGGGGCGGACGTGGCGATCGACTCCGCCCCGGCCGAGGGGTTGACCGAGCGCCTGCTGGAGGCCAACGGCGGCAGCGAGGTGGACGTGGTCTTCGAGATGGCCGGCGGGCCGGTGTTCGACGCCTCCTACCGCGCGCTGGCGCACTTCGGGCGGCTGGTGGTCTGCGGGATCGCCTCCCAGGAGCCGGGCACCGTGCGCAGCGGCTCGCTGCTGCGCCACTCCCGCTCGGTGGTGGGCTTCTACGTGTTCCACTGCCTGGAGCGGGCGCAGAGCATGTGGGTGCAGCCGCTGGCCGAGCTGTTCGCGATGGCCGCGCGCGGGGAGCTGCGCGCGGTGGTCGGCCACACCTATCCGTTGGCAGAGGCCGCGCAGGCGCAGATCGACATGCGCGAGCGGCGGACCACGGGCAAGCTGTTACTGGATCCAACGGTATGACTGACGAGCAGATGGGCCCGACCGAAGCCGGGAGACACGCGCCTCCGGCGCGAATCCCCGTTTCGGCCAGCCGGCCTGCGGCCGCCTGCCTGTGCCCCTTTACGGGGTACGCCACCCTCTGGGCGGCCCGCACCGCGTAAGCTGCTGCCCGTGAGCAAGACTTTCGCTGAGCTCGGCCTCTCCGAGCAGACACTCCACGCGCTGCGCGACGTGGGTTACGAGTCGCCCTCGCCGATCCAGGAGCAGGCGATCCCGCCGCTGTTGGAAGGGCGCGACGTGATCGGCCAGGCGCAGACCGGGACGGGCAAGACGGCGGCCTTCGGGTTGCCGATCGTGCAGTACATCGACCCCGAGGTCAGCGAGGTGCAGGCGCTCGTGCTGACGCCCACGCGCGAGCTGTGCATCCAGGTCACCCAGGCGCTGCGCACGTATGGCGCGCACAGCGGGCTGGACGTTGTGGCTGTCTTCGGCGGCGCGCCGATTCGCACCCAGCAGGCGCAGCTGCGCGCCGGCGGGCACATCGTGGTGGGGACGGTCGGCAGGGTGCTCGACCTCATCTCGCGCCATTCCCTGGTGCTGCACGACTGCCGCTTCGTGGTGCTCGACGAGGCCGATGAGATGCTTGACCTGGGCTTCCTGGAGGACGTCGAGCGGATCCTCTCGATGACTCCCTCCGGGCGCCAGACGGCGCTGTTCAGCGCCACCATGCCGCCGCCGATCCGCAAGCTGGCTGACGGGTACCTGTATGAGCCGGTGACCGTCAAGGTCGAGGCGGCGACGCTGACCATCGACACCGTCGCGCAGTTTCAGCTGCCGGTGGAGACGCGCGAGAAGCCCGACAAGCTGGTGGAGGTGCTGAGCGCCGAGGTGGGCGCCGGGGCGCGCGACGGGGACGTCAACCAGACGATCGTGTTCGTGCGCACCAAGATCCGCTGCGACCAGCTGTTCCGCACGCTGCGCGACCGCGGCATGAACGTCAGGGCGCTGCACGGCGACATGAGCCAGGGCTCGCGCGACGGCGTGATGCTGGCCTTCAAAGGCGGGCGGGTGCCGATCCTGGTGGCCACCGACGTGGCCGCGCGCGGCCTCGACATCACGACCGTGACGCACGTCATCAACTACGACGTGCCCACCTCGCCGGACACCTACGTGCACCGCATCGGGCGCACCGGGCGGGTCGGCCGCTCCGGGCGCGCGATCACCTTCGTGGAGGCCCGCCAGAAGCGCGAGCTGGAGGCGATCGAGCGGCACATCGGCACCTCGATCGAGCCGTGGCAGCGCGGCGTCGTGGGGGCGCCCACGCCGGTCAGCGAGCGCCCCCGGCGCCACTCCAAGCCGCGCATCTCGCGCAACGGCGAGGAGCCCTATGTGAAGCTGATGGTCGGCGGCGGGCGCGCCGCCGGGGTGCGCGTGGCGGACATCGTCGGCGCCGTCACCTCGGCGGCCGGCCTGGACGGCGAGGCGGTGCGCGATGTGCTGGTGCTCGACCGCTTCTCCTTCGTGTCGGTCCCGGCCGCCGAGGCCGACAGGGTGATCGCGGCGCTGGATGGACACACCGTGCGCGGACGCTCGCTGCGCCTGGAGAAGGTAGGCTGAGTCCTATGTCATCTACTGCCACCATGAAAACCACCGAGGGCGACATCGTCTTTGAGCTCTTCGACGAGGACGCCCCCAAGACGGTCGAGAACTTCCGCAAGCTCGCGGGCGACGGGTTCTACGACGGACTGCTGTTTCACCGCATCATCAAGGACTTCATGATCCAGGGCGGCTGCCCGCAGGGCACCGGCACCGGCGGGCCGGGGTACACGTTCGAGGACGAGTTCAACTCCCACAAGATCGTGCGCGGCGCGCTGGCGATGGCCAACGCCGGGCCCAACACCAACGGGTCGCAGTTCTTCATCGTGACCGCCGACAGCTGCCCGTGGCTGGACGGCAAGCACACCGTGTTCGGCCAGGTGACTGAGGGCATGGATGTGGTGGACAGCCTCGAGGGCGTCAAGACCGGCGGCGGCGACCGGCCTGAGGAGCCCGTTGGCATCGCCTCGATAGAGCTCTCCTAGAGGAGTAGCCTGTCTCGTACAAGGTGAACGAGACCGGGGAGGTCCGAGAATGGCGACAGTCGAGCAGCACCCCACGCAGATCCAGAACGGCGCGGCGACGCACGCCGGCCCGGAGATCCCCGTCGAGAACCCCGCGACGGGCGAGATCGTCGCGACCGTCCCCGACCTGGACGCCACAGCGGTGGCGGACATGGCGCGCCGCGCGCGTGCGGCGCAGCCCGCGTGGGCGGCGTACGGCTTCGAGGGCCGCGCGCGCGTACTGCTGAGGATGCAGAAGTGGGTAATGGACAACGCCGAGCGCATCGCTCGCACGATCGTCTCGGAGACGGGCAAGACCTTCGAGGACGCCCAGCTGGCGGAGATCTCCTACGGCGGCGCGGCGTTCGGCTTCTGGGCCAAGCACGCCGAGGAGTACCTGGCCGACGAGCGCGTGCGCAGCGGCAACCTGCTGGTGAAGGGCAAGAAGCTGCTCGTGCACTACGAGCCGCGCGGGCTGATCGGCGTGATCGGCCCCTGGAACTATCCGCTGACGAACTCCTTCGGCGACTGCATCCCCGCGCTGGCGGCGGGCAACGCGGTGATCCTCAAGCCCTCGGAGGTGACGCCGCTGACTTCGCTCCTCTTGGCCGAGGGACTGAGCGAGTGCGGTGTCCCCGCGGATGTCTTCCAGGTGGCGACCGGCCGCGGCGCCACGGGCGCGGCGCTGATCGAGGAGGTGGACATGATCATGTTCACCGGCTCCACGCGCACGGGGCGCAAGGTCGCCGAAGCGGCGGCCCGCCGCCTGATCCCCAGCTCGCTGGAGCTGGGCGGCAAGGACCCGATGATCGTGCTCGCCGACGCCGACCTGGAGCGGGCGGCGAACGTGGCCACCTACTACTCGATGCAGAACTCCGGCCAGACGTGCATCTCGGTGGAGCGGGTGTACGTGGAGGCGCCGGTGTATGACGAGTTCGTGAACAAGGTCGCCACCAAGGTGCGCGCGCTGCGCCAGGGCAGCCCCGACGGCGGGCCGGGCACCGTGGAGGTCGGCGCGATGACGTTCCCGCCGCAGGTGGACCTGGTCGAAGACCACGTCAACGACGCACTCGCCAAGGGCGCGCGGGCGCTCACCGGAGGGCACCGCGGGCAGGGGGGCGGCCACTTCTTCGAGCCCACCGTGCTGGTCGACGTGGACCACACGATGAAGGCGATGACCGAGGAGACGTTCGGCCCGACCCTGCCGATCATGAAGGTCGCCGACGCGGACGAGGCGGTGCGCCTGGCCAACGACTCCCCCTACGGGCTGGGGGCCTCGGTGTTCAGCCGCGACACCGCCCACGGTGAGGAAGTCGCCCGGCGCGTGGACGCCGGCGCGGTGTGCGTGAACGACGCGATCATCAACTACACGGCGCTCGAGCTGCCGATGGGCGGCCACAAGGAGTCGGGCCTCGGCACGCGCCACGGCGCGGGCGGCATCCGCAAGTTCGCCACCCAGCAGTCGATCCTCGTCACCCCGCGCCTGGCGCTCAAGCGCGAGCTGCACTACTTCCCCTACACGCGCCGCGGCACCAAGCGCCTGGGGTGGATGCTGAAGATGATGTACGGCCGCGGCAAGCGCGAATAGCCGCGCGCGGCGGGAGGGACTTCAGAGGACCCCTACCGGGGTCCGCGAGGGCCGCTGAGTGGGGGGCCGGCGCCCAGCGGTATGCCAAGCAGCCGTTCCAGCTGCGGCACGGTGGTCTCCGCCGCGGTGTGGTGCACGACGGCCATGCCCAGCTCCTCGGCGGGCTTCAGATTGAAGGGCAGGTCGTCCACGTAGACGCACTCCTCCGCGGCCACTCCGGCGCGCTCGGCTCCCAGCTCGTACATGCGCCGCGAGGGCTTGCGCATGCCCTCCTGGCCGGAGATGACGACCCCGTCGAACAGCTCGTCGAACAGCTCGTGCGGATAGCGGTGGGTGCCCCAGGAGTTGGAGACCAGCCCCGTGCGCACCCCCGCGGCGCGGGCGCGGCGGACGGCCTCGATCATGTCCATGTCTGGGCCGACGCCAGAGAACAGCCCGTCGACCAGTCCCTCGGCGGAGACGCCCAGCATCTCCGCGAAGCGCGCCTCGAAGGCGGGCTCGTCGATGGTGCCCTTCTCCAGTGCGATCAACAGCTCGCGGAACTCAGGGTCGTCGCGAAAGCGCGTGATGAGGGCCTGCGGATCGATCGCGGCGGCCACGCAGTAGGCGTGGAAGGAGGCGAAGAGGTTGGTGGTGAGCACGCCGCCCCAGTCGATCAAGAGGCCCGTGCGCGGCTGGGCGACGGGAGCCGGCTCAGCTGCCATAAGCCACCCCCTCGGCCTGGCGCGCCAGTTCCACGACGCCCTCGCCGAACTGCTTGAGGTAGGGGTCGTCGGTGGTGCCCGCGACGGCGCGCTTGTAGTTGCCCTCCATGAACACCGCACTCTTCCAGATCGCCAGGGTGGTGTACCAGCGCAGGTCACGCATCGAGCGCCCCGAGCGCTCCTCGTAGAGCGCGATCAGTTCCCCGCGTGTGGGGAACCCGTCGGCGCGCGTGACCGCGCCGAGGTACTCGCGCATGCCGCCCTTGGGGTCGCCGCCCTCGGTCCACATCATGCACAGGTACCCGAGGTCGGCGAGGGGGTCGCCGATGGTGGCCATCTCCCAGTCGAGCACCGCCACCAGGCGGGCGGGCGCGGCAGCGGCGTACATGGTGTTGCCCAGCCGGTAGTCCCCGTGCACGATCGTGGCGGGGCCGGACTCGGGCAGGTTCGCAGCCAACCACTCGCGCACCCGCTCCACCGCGGGGATCTCGCGCGTGCGGTTGTGCTCCCACAGCCCGCCGAACCGTCGCAGCTGGCGCTCCAGGTAGCCGGTGGGCTTGCCAAAGCCCTCCAGTCCAGCGGCAGCCCAGTCCACGGCGTGGATCTCCACCAGCGCGTCGATCAACTCGTGGGCCACCAGCCGTCGCTGCGCGGGCGAGTCGAGCTCCGCCGGCACGGTCGAGACGATCACCTCACCCGCGACCCTCTCCATTAAATAAAAAGGGCTGCCAATCACGCTCTCATCCGGGCAGACCGCCAATACCGCCGGCACGCGGGCCGGGGTCGGCGCCAGGGCCTGCAGCAGGCGCGCCTCGCGCAGCACGTCGTGCGCGCTGGGGGGCAGCGGGGGGCGGGGCGGGCGGCGCAGCACCAGCTCGCTGCCGTCCTCGCGCTGGAGCAGGTAGGTGACGTTGGAGTGCCCCTCGCCGATCGGGCTCGCCTCGATCGCGCCCGCGCCGAGCGCGTGGGCGTCCAGGAACGCGCGCAGCGGCTCCAGCACCAGCAGCGGCGGGCGGGCGTGGGCCTCGGCCTCCGCGTGGGTCGCGACGATGTCGTCCGGTGCGCTTGCTGGAGTCATCGCCCGCACGCTACACACACCGCAACCCCCGGTGCGCTGTGGTGTCCTAACGACCATGTCCAAAGCCAAAGCACTCCTCTCCCTGCCCCTTGCCTGCCTGCTCCTCGCCCTCGTCGGCCCCGCTTTCGCGCACGCCGATCGGGGCGAGGCGGTGTACTTCGAGGACTCCTCGCTGCTGCTCAACCCCAAGACGCGGGTCAAGACAATGGCGACGCTGCAGCACCTCGGCGTGCGCGCCCTGCGCGTGGAGCTCTACTGGCGCGAAGTGGCGCCCGACGCCACGAGCGCGACCAAGCCCGTGTTCGACGCGACCAACCCGGCCAGCTACCACTGGGAACCGTACACGCCGCTCTTGGCCGAAGCCCAGCGTCTGGGGATGAAGGTGCTGCTGACGGTCACCTCGCCGGTGCCGCGCTGGGCGACCTCGACGCACCGCGACTACCTCACCAACCCCAACGCGGCCGACTTCGAACAGTTCATGACCGCGGTGGGCCGCCAGTTCGGCTCCGAGGTGTCGCTGTTCGCGATCTGGAACGAGCCCAACCACCCCGCCTTCCTGCAGCCCCAGTTCGCCTCAAACGGCCAGCCCGCCTCGCCGCGCATCTACCGCGGCCTGTTCCAGGCCGGCTACGCCGGCTTGCAGGCCGCCGGCATCTCCCACCCGAAGGTGCTGATGGGCGAAACGGCGCCCACCGGCTACGACACGGTGACGCGGCGCGAAGGCCCCCTGCACGATGTGGCGCCGCTGGCGTTCCTGCGCGGGGTGCTGTGCCTGAACGCGCACTACCGCCGCGCGCCCTCGTGCAGCGCGCTGCCGGCGTACGGGTACGCCCACCACGCCTACACGCTGCCCACCGGCCCCTACTCCAAGCCGGCGGGCGCCGACAACGTGACGATCGGGGTGCTCTCGCGGTTGACCCACGCGCTGGACCTCGCCGCGCGCGCGGGCGCCATCAAGGCCGGGATGCCCGTGTACCTGACCGAGTTCGGCGTGCAGAGCCTGCCCAACCGCTTCCTCGGCGTGCCCGTCGCCAAGCAGGCCGAATTCGACGCCGAGGCCGAGCACATCGCGTGGTCGAACCCGCGCGTGGTGGCGTTCTCGCAGTACCTGTTGCGGGATGACCCGTTGGGTGGGGCGCCCGGGTCGAGCGTGCATGGGGGGGTGGTGCGCTTTCAGACTGGGCTGGAGTACGTGACGGGCCAGCCCAAGCCGCTGTACTTCGGCTGGCCGGTGCCGTTGGTGGTGTCCACGTCGGGGCGCTCGTTTTCGCTGTGGGGACTGGTGCGCCCGACGCTCTCGGCCACCACGGTGACGGTGATGGTCCTGCCGCGTGGCTCGCATAAGTGGAGGGTCTTGGCGCACGTGCGCACCGGCGCGCTGGGCGAATGGGCCCTCCACTCCAGCGTGCAGGGCTCGGAGTGGCGCGTGCGCTGGGCGAGCCCGACGGGCGCGAAGTACGAAGGGCCACCGATCCACGCATCGTAGGTCGCTTCCGTGCTCTAAAGTGGAATAACCCAAGTATATGACTTCCCTTCGACACTACTCCAACCAAACTTCGACACTACTCCAACCAAAGCCCGGACTCCAACCTGCAGAATATTGTGCCGGTGTGTTCGAGTGTCGCGCCGTAAGGGTTGTAAGTGTAGGTGGCTTCGGTGTTACCCGTTTCACTCGTGAGGAGACGTGTTGATCCCTGCTGGTCGTGGTGGAGGTAGAGCGGTTTTTTCGTTATTGATCTGCTCGATCGGAAGATTATCGGGTCCATAGATGTCCACCTGGTACCTCGTGGCGTTCATACGTGCCCAGCGGACGCTTGCGGCAGCCCTGTCGGAGTGGTTCGGAGTCAAGATCACTGGGGGACGGATACCGAAGATGAACCCGAAGCGGTTCGACGCCTGGTGTAAAGAACGGGGTTACCACCATTCGGACGATCGACTTGCGAGTGGTCAGGTAGCGCAATTGTCGGACACGTCGCCAAGCACGGCGCCATAGTTGCGTTCGACGGAATGCGACGTGTTCTACCTCAGCCGCTCTGTGCAGCGGACCCGATCCGCGCTCGATCCCGGGCCTCACTGGCCCGGCGCCGCATGATTGAAGCTAGGCGCTGCCGGGGCGATGGGATCGCGTTGAGCTGACGGGCATCGCTGAGGGGCCGCCCTGGCGCGAGCACCCGAGCCATCTCCCCCAGCGAGCACCAGCGCACATCGCCCAGGCGGTCAATCTGCGCCGCGGCCTCGGCTAGCGCCCCCGGCCCTTCGGCCAGCAACTCGTGGTGCCCATACAGGATTAACGGCTGGCCGAGGAACGCGCGCAGCGCCAGGTCCTCGCGCGGGTGATCGAACTCCGCGCGCAGCAGCACGGGTAGTCCGCCGGCCACGAGGTCCACCGGACCCCAGGCCGCGAGCGGCCCCACCTCGGGCGGGCGAGCCAGCCAGTGTCGCTCCGGCGTGTCCGCGACCCAGGGGTAGGGCCGCGTGGTGCACAGAGCATCGAAGCCGAACGCGCGCAGCGCCCGTGCCACGGGCTCGCTCAGGCGCTCGTGGGGTGGGACCATCACACGGTCCACGTTGAGTCCGGTGCGCTGCTCGAATGCAGCCGTCCGCCGCAACGCCTGCGCGACGAGCGCCCGCGCGTCCTCTTCCCGCGTGGGGCGCCCCAGCTCGGGACCGTCGTGGTCGTTGCCGTGGATGCACAGCGAGAGGTGCTTCCGTCCTTCGCGGAAGATGCGCGTGGCCTCGCCGTCTCCGTGCGCGAGCCGGCCGTCGAGTGGGACCATCGCGATCGACACGTGGTAGCCGTGGGCACGGGCATCGCCCAGCAACTCCGCGTAGTCGATGTGTCCGTAGCGCGGGCGGCGCAGGTTGGGGTCGTCAATCACGAACGCCGCGTGCAGCGGCGGCGGCGCGGGGCGCAGGTCAGCCGTCAGCTCTGCCAGGAAGCGCGCGAGCGCGAGCAGCGCCTTGTTGCGCCCGGGGCGCAGGCGCTCGCGCAGCGCCTCACCCTCCGCCAACTCGTCCGGGATGTCGGTTGCGTGCAGGCACGGGAGCGCCGAGGCAGGCGCCGCGCCGACCGTAACGAGCGCATCGAGCTCCCGCAGCGCCCCCGCCTCGCGACCCTCGAAGCGCACGGGGTATGCCTCCTCCAGCGCGGCCCATAACCGCGCACGGCGAGCGTGCTCGTGCGCCGGGACAACCCCCACTCGCAGCTGCTGGGTCATGTGCGAGAAACGTGACGAGGTCCCGAAAGTTGCCGCGCCGCCGAGCCGTTGCCTGAGCGGATTCATATGCGCCGAACACACTTGTCCATCCGTGCGCGCGCTGGCCTTGGCCTGCCTGCGCCGCTACGTAGCGCGTGCCTTGTGCCGCTGACACTCGCCTGCGCCGCGCTCGCGCTGGCCGCGCCGGCCCCCGCCGGCGCGGCGGTGAGCTGCCCCAACTCGAACCCCATAGTCAACGAGAACAACTGCGAGGGCGCGGGGACGAGCGCCAACCAGATGGCCAACTACAGCGAAGGGCTCGGCGGCTTCGCCACGCAGACGAGCTATGAGATCGGCGAAAACGTGGCGCTGAAGATCGGCACGAACGAGCCTTCCTTCCCCAGCACGAACGTCAATATCGCGGTGTACCGGATGGGCTACTACGGCGGCGAAGGGGCGCGCCTGATCTCCTCGGCGGGGGCCAAAAGCGTGAAGGTCAACAACTCCTTCACCTGCAACCCGGCCAACGCTACGACGGGCGAACTCAGCTGCTCAAACTGGGCCGTCACCTACACGATCCCCGGCTCGACGCTGCCTGTGTCGGGTGTGTATGAGGCGGTGTTCACCGACCTCGCCGACGGCGGCGCGCAGAACTATGTGGAGTTCATCGTGCGCAACGACACGCAGGCCTCGGAAGTGCTCGATGTGCTGCCCGTCTCCACGTATGAGGCCTACAACACGTGGGGCTGCAAGTCGCTGTATTACGACGCCTGCGGCGGGGCCAACACGATCTCCGGCGACGGGCGCGCGGTGGCGGTGTCCTACGAACGGCCGCTGGCCGAAGGCGAAGAGCAGCGCAACAAGTTCTTTGGGCCCGACTACAACACCGTGCAGTGGCTGGAGGAGCAGGGCTACAACGTCACCTACACCGACGACATCCAGCTCGACCGCAACCCCTCGGCGCTGCTCGACCACAAGATCATCGTGATCTCCGGGCACAGCGAGTACTGGTCCTACGCGGCCTTCAACAACATGCTGGCGGCGCGCGAACATGGGGTGAACATCCTCTCGCTCAGCTCGAACACCGCCTACTGGCAGACGCGCTTTGAAAACAACTACCGCACCTTGGTCTGTTACAAGACGGTGCAGGGCTCCGCCGACGGCAACCCCGCGGGCACACCCAACGACCCCACCTCGATTGGGCCGCATGGGGAATTCATCCCCCAGAACGCGACCACCACGCGGCGCGACCCGGGCGCCCCGGCGGGCAACCCCGACGCTCCGCCGGAAGGGCGCGTGGGGCCCAACCAGCCCGAGAACGAGCTGTGGGGCGTGATGTATGTCGGCGACAACGAGGAAGAGTCGTGGGGGCTGACGGTACCGGCCGGCAACGTGGGCGGCGAATTCGAGGGCGACCGCGTGTGGCGCAACGCCAATCTGCCCAGCAACTCGCAGGTGACGATCGACAGCGACCTGGTGGGCTGGGAGTGGGATCAGATCCCCAGTCCCTCAAGCCCGCTGTATGCGCATGCTGCCGAAGTCGAGCCCGAAGGCGTCAAGCGCGTCAGCGCCACCAACACCAGCGACCCCGAATCGACCTGGCTGCAGGACTACGGGCGCGAACGTCTCGCCGAACCGCCGCCCGGGCAGCCCGACACGGTAAGCGCGGTCGAGTACCGCGCGAACAGCGGCGCCTATGTGTTCTCCTCGGGGACGATGCAGTGGGCCTATGGGTTCGACGTGGACCCGCAGATCGACCAGGCCACCTACAACGTGATGTCCGAAATGGGCGTGCAGCCGGCGACCCCCGAGGCGGGGATCGTGCTCGATTCGCCGACCGCGCCCAAGCCGCCGTGGGCGGCGTTCAAGGCGACGCCCAGCACGGTGCTGGTGGGCCAGCAGGTGAAATTCGACGCGTCGGGCACGTATGACCCCGACGCGACCATCACGACCCACTACTGGGATATGGAAGGCGCGGGCTTCACTGTCGATAGCGAAGCCTCGCCGACGGCGACGCATGCGTTCAGCGAACCGGGCGTCTTCCCGGTTGTGCTGAAGGTCATCGACAGCGAGGGGCAGGAAGACGAGACGACGCGCAACATCACCGTCAAGGGCGCGATCACGCCGAGCCTCACGGCCTCGCCCAACCCGGCGGCGCTGGGTCAGAGCGTGAGCTTCAGCGCGGCGGGCTCGAGCGATGTGAGCGGGCAGATCACCGACTACAAGTGGGACCTGACGGGGAAAGGCGAATACACGACCGACACGGGCGCCACGCCGAGCATCGCCACCAGCTTCGCCACCGCGGGCGCACACACGGTGGGCGTCAGGGAGTCAGATGCCGCCGGCAACACCGCGACCAAGACGATCGTCGAGAACACCGTGAGCACCGGCATCAGCAACTACGAGGCGTCGATCCTGGCGACGCCGGGCCTGCTGCACTACTACGAGCTGGGCGAAGCCGTCGGCCCCACGATCCACGACAGCAAGGGCAGCGCCAGCGGAGCCCTCACCGGCGTCACCTACGGCGTGCCCGGCGCGATCAACGGCGATCCCAACACCGCGGTGAGCTTTCCCGGCGCGGGCGACCCCGACGAGGGCGAGGCGGGCAGCTACGGCACGGTCCCGCTCAACCTCTCCGAACAGAGCGCGATCACCGTCGAATTCTGGCTGAAGTGGAACACCTACGGCGACGACGACGCGCTGGCGATGGAGTTCACGCCCAACTCCAACGAAAACGCCGGCGGCTTTGTGATCGACCCCGACTCGCCCCAGTTCGAAGGCAAGTTCGGCGTGGGCATCGGCGACGGGGCCGCGCGCAACAGCATCTACTTCGCGCGGCCCTCGGCGGGGGTGTGGCACCACTACGCGATCGTGCTCGACCCCACGCAGCCCGCAGAACACGAGATCACACCCTATGTGGACGGCCAGCCCGTGAGCTTCACCCAGGAAGGCAAGGGCACCGGCGCGGGGAACTTCGCCAACTCCACGCTGTACCTGTTCTCGCGCGACGCGAAAACGCTGTTCGGCAACGGTTCGCTGGACGACCTGGCGATCTACGGCGGCGACCTCAGCGCGGCGCGCATCGCCGAACACTTTCAGGACAACGGCACCGATCCGCGTCCCACCGCTTCGTTCACCGCATCTCCAGCGCTGCCGCGGCCGGGGCAGACGGTGAAACTGAACGCCGCCGCCTCCAGCTACAGCAAGGGCACGATCAAAAAGTACGAATGGGCTCTGAAGGGCAATGGGGTCTACGAAACAACCACGACGACTCCCACCCTCACCACCTCCTACGCCACCGCCCAGACCGTCGACATCGGGCTGCGCGTGACCGACTCCAACGGTGGCTGGGAATACATCGAACAGCCCCTGCGCGTGGGCGAATTCCCACCCGAAGCGCGCCTGTCCGCGACGCCCAACCCGGCGCTGACGGGCCAGACGGTGACGCTCAGCGCAGCCGCCTCGACCGACCAGGGGGCGATCAAAGAATACAAGTGGGACCTGGCCGGGAAAGGCGAATACACCACCAGCAGCGGCGCTACGCCGACGCTGAAAACTTCGTTCGCCACCGTCGGCGCGCACACTGTCGGCGTGGAGGCGATCGACGAACGCGGGCTGAGCGCCACCACGACGACGACGGTGACGGTGCTCGAAGAGGGCGTCAGCGACTACGCCGAAGCGGTGCTCGACACGCCCGGCCTCGTGCACTACTACCCGCTCGGCGAAGCCGCGGGGCCGACCGTCCGCGACAGCAAGGGCAGCGCCAACGGCACCATCACGGGCGGCACCTTCGGCCTGGAAGGAGCGGTGTCGGGCGAAGCCAACACGGCGCTTGCTTTCAACGGCACGAGCGACAGCGGCGCGATCCCCAGCATGAACCTGTCGGGGAGCAGCCAGGTGACGGTGGAGTTCTGGTTGAAGTGGGAAAAGTACGCCAACAACGACGCGCTGGCGCTGGAGCTGACGCCGAACTTCAACGAAAACCCGGGCGGCTTCCTGGTCGACCCCAACGCGCCGGAGTACGGCGGCACCTTCGGCGTGGGGATCGGCATGAACAACACGCGCAACAGCATCTTCTTCACCCGTCCCTCCGCGGGGGTGTGGCACCACTACGCTTTCGTGCTCAACAGCACGGCGCCCACAGGCAGCGAGATCGTCCCCTACGTCGACGGCCAGCCGGTGGCCTTCCAGACGGAGAGCAGCGGCAGCGGCGCGGGGGCCTTCGCCAACTCCACGCTGTACCTGATGTCCCGCGACGGCAACGCCCTGTTCGGCGCGGGCTGGCTGGACGACCTGGCGCTGTACGACACCGACCTGAGCGCCGCTACCGTTTTCCAGCACTTCAACTCGCACGGCACCGTCAAGCCCCCGAGCGCCGTGCTCAAAGCGCCGAGTACCGCTGCGCCAGGGCAGAGCGTGACGCTGGAAGCGGGCGCCTCCACCGACCCCGACGCGAAAATCGTCGAATACCAGTGGGAGCTGAACGAAAACGGGGTCTACGAAACCGACACGGGCACCACGGCGACCCTGAAAACGAGCTTCGCCAAAGCGGGAACGCACACCGTCGCCGTGCGCGTGATCGACAGCCTGGGCGCCAGCGCCACGGCGACGGCGACGATCACCGTGCGCAGCGAAAGCTACAGCGCGGCGATCCTCGCGACGCCGGGCCTCGCGCACTACTACCGCCTGGACGAGACCGCCGGCCCGACGATCCACGACAGCAAGGGCGCCGCCAACGGGACCGTCACGGGCGGGTCCTTCGGACAGGCGGGCGCGATCGCCGGCGAAACCGACACGGCGCTGGCCTTCAACGGCACGAGCGCGTTCGGCGCGATCCCCCTGAACCTCTCGGAAACGAGCCAGGTGAGCGTCGAATTCTGGCTGAAGTGGAACTCGTATGCCAACAACGACTCGCTGGCGATGGAGCTGACCCCGAACTTCAACGAAAACCCCGGCGGCCTCTTGATCGATCCCGACTCGCCGGAAGCGGGCGGCAGCTTCGGCGTGGGCATCGGCACCGGCGCCTCGCGTGACAGCGTCTACTTCGCGCGTCCTTCGGCGGGGGTGTGGCACCACTACGTGCTCGTGCTCAACTCCACGGCGGCCGCCGGCAGCGAGATCGCGCCCTACGTCGACGGGCAGCCGGTCAGCTTCACGCAGGGCGCGACCGGCACAGGGGCGGGACCGTTCGCCAACTCCACGCTGTACCTGATGTCGCGCGACGGGAGCAGCCTGTTCGGCGCGGGGACGCTCGATGAACTGGCGATCTACAACACCTCGCTGAGCGCCGCCACCGTCGCCGCGCACTACGCGGACGGGACGCTGTGAGCAGGGCACGCGCAGGCGTGGCGATGTCGCTGGCGACGTTCGCGATGGCTGCGGCCTCGGCGATCCAGGCAGTGTTGTATCTGGGGCGCTTCGGCACCAATGCCCGCACCGACGGCTTCTTCGTGGCGTTCGCGCTGTACTCGACCTTCGGCGTGTTCAGCCAGAGCCTGCGCTTGACCTCAGTGGGCCTGCTGGTCGAGCCGGGCGCGCGCCTGAGCGTGCGCCGTTTCGCGGCAGTGCTGGGCGTCATCGCGGTGCCCGTGCTGGTGGCGACGGTGCCGTTGGCCGACCCGCTTGCGCAGCTGATCGCGCCTGGATTGAAGGCGGGCGCACAGCATGTGACAGCCACGGCGCTGCCGGTGCTGGGGGTGGCGATGGTGCTGCAGCTGTGGGCGGCGGGCGGCGCCACGGTGCTGGCGATTCGCGGGCGCTTCGCCACGATCGCCGGCGCCTACATGTCGGGCGCCACAGTCGGTCTCGCCACCTTCCTGGCGCTGATGAGCGTCACCGGCGTGCAGACACTCGGCTGGTCGATGGCGGCGATGTCGGTGCTCACGTGCACGTGGATGCTGATCGGTGTCGGTCGCAGCGGAGGACTGGGGACGTGGCCCACGGAGCTCGCCGCGCGTCCGGTTCGTCCGTGGGCGCGGCCCGCCGCCGTACCGTTGCTGAGCGACTGCGGCATGGTGCTCGGCCGCACCGCCATCTACCTCGCGTTCAACCTGCTGTTCGTGATCACGCTGGCGTTCGCCAGCCGCAGCTCGGCGGGGAGCACCACCGTGCTCTCCTACGCGTACCTGTTCGCGAGCTACCTGGTGGCGGGCACAGGGATGGCGCTGGGGATGTCGAGCATCCCCGACCTGACCAGGCAGGCGCGCGCGCAGCGCCAGGCGCTGGTCGCCGCGACCGTGCCGCGCGGCTTTCGCTACGCGATGCTGCTGGTGGCGCCCGCGCTGGCCGGGCTGATCGCGGCCGGGGCGCCGCTGATCCACGCGCTGCTGCCGCGCAGCCTCTCGCTGGCAGAGGTGCACACGCTGCGCACCTTCGCGACGCTGCTGGTGCCGTGGACGGTGGCGGCGCTGCTGGTCAACTTCCTGCTGCCTGTGCTGCTGGCGTTCGGGCGCACGCGGTTGCTCGGCGCGCTGGCCCCGGCGCTGCTGGCGCTGCACCTCGCCGCGACCGCAGCGGGCACGGCGCTGTGGGGCGTGGACGGCGCGGTGGGCGCGATGTGGGTGGCGCCCGCGGCGCTGGCGGCGGTGCTGCTGGTGAGCGGCGCCGGGCGCGTCGAGGCCCGCCCGGTGGCGCGCCAGCTCAGCGGCGACGGCGCGCGCTTTCTGGCGCTGGCGGCGCTGGCCTTCGGCACAGGGTGGGCGGTGGGCGAGATGCTCGGAGCCGACCTCGCGCAGGCCACCGTGGCCGGGGCGGTGGGCTGCGGCGCCTACCTGGCGGGCCTGTGGGTCATCGCGCGCGCGCAGCTGCAGGTGCTGGTGAGCGCCGTCGTGACTCGACCCGCAGCGGCGTGAGCAGCACCCTCACAACAACCCTATCGACGCCCGCCCGCGCGACGCCCGCGCTCGCGGCGGACGCCCCCCGCAGCGGCCCGCGCGACGTCCCCGTGGCCCTCGCGCTGTGCGCCTGCTTCGCAGCCCTGACGGCGGCGACGTGGCGCAAGTGGGGGATGCCCGAGATTCGACGCGGGCGCGGAGATGACAACCGCGGACCTGATCAAGCACGGAGCAACGGCGTACCGCGACGTGCGCTACTACTACGGCCCGCTGGGGCTGTACTCGCTGGCGCTGGCGTTCAGGCTGGCGGGGACCAGCTTCACCACCGCATACGCCTTCGGGCTGGCGCAGACAGCGGCGATCGTGGCGAGCTTCTACGCGCTGGCGCGACAGTGGCTGGCCCCACTCGAAGCCGGACTGGCGAGCGCGGTGCTGATGGCGATCGGCTACTCGGGGACGGCGTTCAACTTCATCTTGCCGCACACCAACTCGGCGACATTCGGCCTGCTGTTCCTCCTGCTGATGCTGCTGGCAATGGCCCGCGGATGCACGCTGCGGGCAGGGGCGGCGGCGGGGCTCGTGGGCCTCACGCGCCCCGAGTTCGCGGCGGTGGCGTGGGCCGGGATGGCCGCGTACGCCATCGCCACATGGCGGGTGCGGGGCCGCGCGGCGGCGTGGCGCGCGGGCTGGCGAATGGCGCTGCCGGCCCTCGCCATCCCAACACTCGTACTGGGCTGGTTCGCAACGCGCGCCGGCCTGTCCACCCTCTTCACCGAAAACCTGTGGCCGGTGAAGTTCATCCGCGTGGGAGCGAAAACCGAGCAGAGCTGGATGCCGTTCACCCTCGCAAGCGCGGCGGGCCTGGCGGCGCGCGCGGGCATCTACGTGGGGCTGCTGGCGGCGCTCACAAAGAGCGTCGAGGGCTGGCGCACGAGCCGCGACGCGGCGAGGACCGCGGCAGAAAACAAAAGAGGAGGGCCGGCAGAGCCGGCCAGCGGGCCGCTGAGTGGCCCGCTAACGGCCGCCTGGCCCCTGGGCGCAGCGGCCCTGACACTCGCACTGGCCGATGGAGCCCTGCGCGCGAGCGGAATATGGACCGAACAGCGAACGGCGATCGAAGGGGAGGTGCGCCACCTGACGCTCGGCATGAGCTGGCTGCCCGCACTGGGGCTGGCGGCGTGCGCGGTGGCGGCGGTACGACTGGTGCGCGGTGGGGACTCACCTCTGCGCGGCGAGAGCCCGGTCGGGCCCGGTGCAGGTCAGTCACTGCGCGACGCCTGGCCAGTGGACGCCGCGCTGATCGTGGTGGCTGCCGGACTCGGCCTGCGCGCATACAACGCGTTCACCACCGAGGGCTCATACGCCCCCTACTACGCGGCGCCGCTGGTGCTGCTGCTGGGGATCCTGCACACGCGCGTGGCCGAACGCCATCCGCGCGCGCGCGCGGCAAGCCTCGGCGCGCTGGGGCTGGTCGCGGCGGGTCTGGCGGCGTACGCGCTGGGTGGGCTGTATGTGCACGACACGACCACCGTGCACACGCCGCGCGGAACGTTTATCACGACAGCGGCCGCAGCCCCGGCTCTCGAAGGGGCGGTGCGCGCGATCGACGCGCAGACCCGTCCAGGCCAGCCAATCCTCGCCGCCCCCGACGACGGCGGCCTGTATTTCATGGCGGACCGTCCTCCGGCGCTATACGAGCTGACGCTGCTGCCGGGCCTGCTCGCCAACCCCGCCGAAGAACGAGCGGCGGTCGCCCGCCTGCGCCGCGAGCACGTAACGCTGGCGGTGCTCGGCGCGCGCAACCTCTCGGCTTGGGGGACCCCCACCTTCGGGACGGACTACGACAAGCTGCTCGGCGCCTACCTGCGTAGCGCGGCGGGGTCGAGCGAAGTGATCGGCACACTCGCGCAGCCCGCGGGGGGTACGTATCCATCGAAGGGGTTCACGGTTATGCGGTTGCGCTGACAGCGCTCTCGGCTTGCGCTAGCGGCGCTCTCCCAGAGGTGAATGGCTCTGGTTTGCAAAGGGCGCTTGACAGCGTTTACAGCCACGTCTAGGATGGCCGTTGACGTTATGAGAGCGCTGGTCGTTTGGGTTGATGAGCAGTGGCCAGCGGTGCCCGCCAGAGGGTGGAAAAATGGGTAGCTGACTGCCAGCTGCCGGGGCAGCGAAGCTGGGGGGTCCGATCGGGTGTTTTGGTGGGGCGGTAGGAGGGGACCGCCCCACCGGACACCTCGTCATTTGGCGGTCGGAGGGGACTGCCCCGCGGACATCGTCGGCAACACCGCTGCTTATTCTTCAGTTGGCCCGTAGACGTATTCCGAGGGGGTCCAGTCGACGCCGATGTTCTTAGGATTGACCTTCAGGCGGTAGTCGTCGGCGGCGGGATCGACGAATTCCGGTTCGGGGACGACGACGCTGTGCGGGCCCGGCGTGAACGTCCATGGCGCTTCGGCGAAGATGTCGTAGTCCTCGCTCAGCTGGTAGGCCGGCCCGCCTTCCTCGAGCACGCCAAAGACCTGCTCGACGTTGCGTTCCACGGTTGCGGTCAGCGGCTCGGCCGCTTCTTCGGCGCGGATCAGGTCCGCCTGGTTGTCCCACACGGTGTTGTTGGTCATGACGAAGCCGGTCGTGTCGATGACCTGCACGTTGTACTCTTCCCCGCCCAGGTTGTTGTTGCGCAGGAAGAGGTTGTCGGCGACTGTCACCTGTGAGGCGTCGCCGTCCCTGATGAAAAACCCCTGGGACTGGTTGTCGTGCTCGTAGTTGCGTTCGAAGGTGAGGTCGCTGCCGCCCCACACGCTCTGCAGCGCGTCGGTGTGGTTGCCGTGCTCCTCGAGGTCGTAGATGTCGTTTTCCACCACCCGCACGTGCTGCCAGTTGTTGAGGTGGATGGCGTCTTCGGTTTCGCCTGAGCCGTAGCCGTGGATGCGGTTGCCGGAGATCGTGATCCAGGTGCAGGGGGGCGTGGAGGTGCACCCTCCGTAGACGGGGGCGTTGGGCGCCGAGCAGTTGACGCCCCCCGTCTCCACGCCCTCGCCGTCGCCGCCGGGGCCTTCGCCGTCGATGTCGTTGTGGTCGACGGTGATGTGGGAGGCGCCCGCGCCGATGCTGACGCCGCCGGAGATGGCGAGGTTGTGGATCGTGATCTCAGAGGCGCCTTCGGCGACGCTGACACCGGCGATCGACGCGCTCTCGCCGGGCCGGGGCTCGATCGTGACCACGCCTTCGTGGGTACCCGACAACGTCAGGGCGCCGTAGCTGCCGGCCGCCAGACACACGACGGCCGCCGCCTTGGCGGATGCGACCTGCGCTTCGGCTTCGCCGAGCGTGGCGACTTCGGCCGTGCACACCGCTGGGGACGTGGTGGTCGTTGCGGTGGTCGTGGTTGTCGTCGTCGTGGTGGATGACGTGCTGGACGAGGTCGTGGCCGTGGACGACGTGCTCGTGGTCGTCGGAGTCGTCGTCGTGGATGACGTGCTGGATGAGGCTGTAGCCGTGGACGTCGTCGTCGTGGTCGTTGGAGTCGTCGTGGTGGAGGTCGTTGTGGGGGTCGTCATGGTCGACGTGCTCGTAGTCGTGGAGGTCGTGCTGCTGGGGGTCGTCGACGTGATCACCGTGGGCGTGGTTGTGAGAGGCGGTGGGCTGGGGGAGGGCGATGGCGGCAGGCTGGCCGCGGGCGGAACCGGTGCTGCGGGTCGTGGGTGCCTGGGGCGACGGGCCTTGTGTCGCCGACTGTGCTTCTTGTGCCGCCCCCGCGCGGCGTGGCGAGTCTTGCGGCGGTGGTGGGCCGTGCCCTTGGTGTCGCGGCCCCGCATGCCGGCGCCAAGCGCCTGCCCGCAATACAGCAATGCCGCAAGGACCGCAAGAAGACGGAAACATTTCGTCGTTGATTCGAATAGACCCATTGCTATGTAGCTACTAAACAGTTGCGGTGGTCCGGTTCATCCGACTAGCTTGTGAGCGTGTCCAACTTCGGGGAGGCACTGCGCATCGTGTTGGCGGACGACCATCGGCTCTTCCGCGAGGGGCTGCGCGGGATGCTCCAGGCCGACGGTATGGAGGTGGTGGGCGAGGCCGCCGATGGCGCCCGGGCGGTGGCGCTGGCACGCGAGCTCGCGCCGGATCTCGTCGTGATGGACCTCAACATGGGCAGCTCCTCGGGCCTGCAGGCGATTGGCCAGGTGGCGAGCGCGTGCCCGGACGTCCGCGTCGTGGTCCTGACGGTGTCCGACGATCGCGGTGACGTGCTGCGGGCGCTCGCCGCCGGGGCGCGCGGCTACCTGCTCAAGGACACCTCCGTGGACCAGCTGACGAGTTGCGTGCGCCAGGCGGCCGAGGGGCAAATCGTGCTCTCCAGCGACGTGGCTGACGCGCTGCAGACGCACGCTCACGTGGGCGTGCAGGGCGCCGAGGACAGCATCGCGCTGACTCCGCGTGAGAGGCAGGTTCTGCGGCTGATTGCCGACGGCGCCGACAACGGTGCGATTGGCCGGGAGCTGTCGATCAGTCCGCATACGGTCAAGCGCTACGTGAAAAATATCTTCGAGAAGTTGGGGGTGCGCAGTCGCGTCCAGGCGGCTGTCCACGCGGCCCGCGTGGGCCTGCTGTGATCGCGCGTATCGCCTCCTGGCGATCGGCGACGCCCAGCTTGGCCACCCCGGCGGAGATGTGGCGGCGGATCGTGATCGGCGAGAGCGAGAGGCTACGGCCGATCTCCGCCGTACGCATGCCGGCGCGGAGCAGACGCAGCACCTCCGCCTCCCTGCTCGTCAGCCCACTCGCGTCGGCCCAGGCCGGTTGCGCCTGGGCGGCGGGCAGCTCGCGCAGTTCGTGCAGTATCGGCGCTACGAGCGCCCGCGGCAGCGCAGGCTCGCCCGCGAGCACACCGCGCAGCGCGACCGGCAGACGGTCGGGCGCCGTGTCCTTGGGCAGGTAGCCCACGGCCCCCGCGCGCACGGCGGCCAGCAGGTCCTCGGTGCTGTTGGAGACCGTCAGCATCACCACCGCGGTATCCGGCGCCACCGCGGCGAGCGTGGCGGCGGCCTGGATGCCGCCGCCCGGCATGTAGACGTCGAGCAGGCAGATGTCAGGACGCTCCCGCAGCACGGCTGCCACGGCGCTGTCGCTGTCGGCGACCTCGGCGAGCACCCGCATGCCCCCCGTGCGCAGCGCCATCCGCACCCCCAGGCGGATTGCCGGGTGGTCGTCGGCGATGACGACAGTCGGTGCGTCACTCATGGCAACAGCACCTCCACCGTGGTGCCGCGGTCCGCCGCGCTGGTGACGTGCAGCACGCCGCCGAGCGCATGGGCGTGGGCACGCATGCTGCCGAGCCCGAAGCCGTTGTTGGCGGCGGCTGCGTCGAACCCCTCGCCCTCGTCACGCACGGTCAGGCGCCAGCTGCCGGTGTACCGCAGAGTCACCTCGATGGCGTTGGGACTGGCGTGCTTGGCGGCGTTGGTGACCGCCTCGCGGGTGACGTGCAGCAGCGCCGCCCGGGTAGGCGCGTCCACGGATGGGGACCCTGGAACTCCGGCGGCGTCGAACACCAGGTGGGTGTCGCGCGCGGCGGCCTGGGCGCTCGCCTCGATCGCTACGACGATCGGTTCAGGGTCGTGGGCACGGCCAGCGGGGTTCTGCGGCAGCAGCCCTGCGACGGGCGGACAAGGCGGGGCCTGTCGGATGAGCTCGCTGACGATGGAGCGTGCGCCGCTGAGCGCACGCTCCCCGGCGCCAACGACGACGCCTGCCCGCTCGCTCTGTGCGTGGCCGTTGGCGAGTGTGCGTGCGTTGGCCAGCGCCATCGACAGGTCCTGCATGACCAGGTCGTGGATGTCGGCAGCGACCCGGCGGCGCTCTTGCGCGAGGGTGTGCGACGCCGCGCGGCGTGTGGCCGCGGCGCCCAGCAGCCAGCCGCTGAGCAGGCCGCCGGTGAGCGATCCGCCGAGCGCGATCCACCGCGCCGGAAACCCTGTTGCTGGCCGATTGCTGCCTGTGATCGTGGCTCCCCGATCCTAAGACTCGTTCTAATGAAGCGGCTCTGAGGTAGAGCCTACTGTCCGCACGACGAAGTCAGGACAGCTCCAATGATCTTGACCGACTGCGGCTCGATTGCCCAGACGCGCGCCGCCGTGGCCATCTGCCTTCAACTCCAGGAACGGATCTGCCGACCACGGATTTTTACGCAATTTGCTGGCATTGGCTTCGAATCGATCCGGCTCTTGGGGCTTCGTCCCGGATTTCAGGACGGTTGGGTGCCCGCGTGAGCCGCCGGCAATGTCTCCGACTCGGGCTTCCCGAACGACTGCTCGCTCGGCCACTGCCCGAAGAAGGACTCGATCGCCTCCGCGTCCAGCGGCCGGGCGAACAGAAAGCCCTGCCCCGAGTCGCAGCTCTCGCCCTGCAGCAGGGCCAGCTCCTGGGACTGCTCGATGCCCTCCGCGAGCGTCTCGATCGAGAGGGCCTTGCCGAGCTGCACCAGCGTGCGGATCAGCGTCTCGCCCTCCGGGTCCTGGGTCAGCCGCGCGATGAAGGTGCGGTCGATCTTCAGCGCGTCCACCGGGAACTTCTGCAGGTGCGCCAGCGAGGAGTAGCCGGTGCCGAAGTCGTCGATCGCGATGCGCACGCCCAGCTCCTTGACCGCGGCCAGCCGCGCGGCGGTCTCCTCGACGTTGCGCATCAGCGTCGTCTCGGTGATCTCGATCGTCAGCGCGCCCGGCTCAAGGCCGCTGAGGAGCAGCGCCTCGCGCACGCTGGTCACGAACTCGTCGGTGTCCAGCTGGCGCCCCGAGGCGTTGACGGACATGCCGATCGGATGCCCCGCCTCGCGCCAGCGGGCTCCCTGCCGGCAGGCCTCCATCAGGACCCACTCGCCGATCTCGACGATCATGCCGGTCTCCTCGAGCAGGGGGATGAAGTCGTTGGGCTGGATCGTGCCGCGCACGGGGTGCTTCCAGCGGATCAGGGCCTCCACACCGGTGGGGCTCATGTCCTTGAGGTCGAAGGTGGGCTGGTACTCCAGGTAGAACTCTTCGCTGGCGAGCGCGTCGCGCAGGTCCATCTCCAGCTCCATGCGGGTCTGCACGGCGTCCTGCATCCCGGACTCGAACAGCGTGTAGCGGTTCTTGCCGTCCCACTTGGCGCGGTACATCGCGATGTCTGCGTCGCGCAGCAGCTCTTCGGCCGAGCCCCGGTCTCCCGCCGCGATCCCCACGCTGGCGGTCACCGTCAGGCGGGTCATCTCCGAGGAGGACTCGTCGAGCTTGAAGGGCTGCTTGAGCGCGTCCAGCAGGCGCTCGGCGATCAGCTCCGGTCCCGCGTCCAGCGACATGCCCTCGGCGATCACCACGAACTCGTCGCCGCCCAGGCGCCCCAGCGCGTCGGTGTCGCGGATCGCGCTCTGCAGGCGCCCGGCGACGGCCTGCAGCAGCCGGTCGCCCGAGCCGTGCCCGAGCGTGTCGTTGATGTGCTTGAAGTTGTCGAGGTCCACGAACAGCACCGCCACCGGCGCGGGGTTGCGGCGCGCGCGCACCAGCATCTGCTCGACGCGGTCGAGGATCAGCGTGCGGTTGGGCAGCCCTGTCAGCGGATCGTGGGTGGCCAGGAACGCCAGCTCCTCCTGGCGGCGCGTCAGCTCCTCGTTGGCGCGCTGGCGCTCGCCCTCGAAGGACTCGCACATGCGTACGAGGGTCACGTCGAGGCTGCGCTGCAACATGCGCAGCGCCTCCGCCAGCACCTCGGCGGGCAGGTCGAGCTGCACGGCGATCTCGCGCGCCACCTCCGCCGCGGAGTCGCGCCAGCGCAGGCAGCGCTTGGTCACCTCGTTCAGCGACGCCGCCCGCTGCGCCGCCAGCTGGCCGAAGATGCGCCAGGAGTCCCGCCCCACGTCGCGGGCCACGTCGGGTCCCTCGCCGCCCATCCAGCGGGCGACGGCGATCGTGGAGACCGCGCCGACCTTGGCGAAGCTGTCTTCCACCAGCGCGTCGAGCACTTCGCTGGATTCCCGCGAGCGGCTGGTCAGCCCCTCGACGACCTCCTCGGTGCGCGCGTGCAGCTCCTGCCCCAGGCGACGTAGATCGTCGGCCAAGTCCACCGGCTGGCTTGCGCTTTCCTTCAACATCGTCGCTCAGCTATTCGGCCAGTGGGGCACATTTCTTGAGGGCGGCGATGCTACGTTCGACAACTGCCGTCCTCGCGGCCGCCGCGGAGGCTTGCGAATCCGCCACAATGGGCTCTGTGCCACGAGGCTCCGATCTCCCACAACAGGCTCTGATGTCAGCACAGGATGCCCTCCCCCGCCAACCGCAGGCGCCGGTCCATCGGTCGCCGGTCCGTGATAGAAGAGGGTCGATGGGCGTCTCCCGCGTGACCCGCTTCGGCTTCGTCAACGCCTATCTGGTTACCGAGGAGGACGGCTTCACGCTCGTGGACACGATGGTGCCGCGCAGCGCCAAGAAGATCCTCGCCACCGCCGCGCGGACCGGCAGGCCGATCGTGCGCATCGTGCTGACGCACGCCCACAGCGACCACATCGGCTCGCTAGACGAGCTCGCCGCCGCGCTGCCCGGCGCCGAGGTGATCATCGGCGAGCGCGAGGCCCGTCTGCTGCGCAAGGATCGCTCGCTGGACCCCGGCGAGCCCCAGCGCCCGCTGAAGGGCGGCTATCCGGGAGCGAAGACCGTCCCCGCGCGCACGGTCCTCCCCGGCGAGCTCATCGGCTCACTCGAAGTAGTCGCCGCCCCCGGCCACACACCGGGGCAGATCGCGCTGCTGGACACCCGCGACCGCACGCTGGTCTGCGGCGACGCCTTCGCGACGCTCGGCGGCGTGGCGACCACCGCCCGCCCCAACTGGCGCTTCCCGCTGCCCGCGCTGGCCACCTGGGATCGCCCCACAGCGCTCGCCAGCGCCCGCGCGCTGCGCGCGCTGGAGCCCTCGCGCCTGGCCCCTGGGCACGGCGGGATCGTGCACGAGCCGGGGGCCGCGATGGACGCGGCGATCGCACAGGCCGGCTGAGCGGCGTAGGCTCGGTCGGCGCAGTGGACGCTACAGCGTCCATATGGCTCATATACCGGCTCAGCCGTCGGGGAACGACGCGATCGGGACGCCGTGGTCGTGCTCGCGCATGCCCAGCTCGTAGGCGGCGCCGTGCGCTGTGTGCAGCGTGCGGGCGGGGGCGCCGGGACGGCGCACGGTCATGGTCAGTGAGGCGATTGAGCAGTTGCTGATGTCGTGCCTGCCGCCGTCGGGGTCGGCGTAGCTCCAGCCGGCATGTGAGTCGGCGGGGGTGTCGATGTGGGCGTCGATGCTCAGGCCGTCCTGCCCCGGCAGCGCCAGGCGGCAGCGCTGGGGGGTCTCGGCCACCAGCAGTCCCTTCGCGCCGAGGCCTCCCAGTGCGAGGCGGCGGCCTTCGCTGCAGAGCGCGCCGTTGGTCACCCAGGGAGTGGTCCAGCGGCCCAGGCGTACGCGGCCGATCGCCACATCCAGCCACGCCCTGGGGTCCTCCTCGAAGTCGATGCCGTGCAGCCAGATCCAGCGCTCGGCGTGCTCGGCTCCCCAGTTGTGGCCCACCATGCCGTGCCAGCCGCGCAGCTCGATGGTGCGCAGGGCGCCCGAGCGTGGGTCGGGCACTTCGATTTTGCCGTCGAAGCTCGCTGCGGGGGCGGGGCTCGTCAGCTTCGTGCGGGGCAGCGGCGCGCGGTACATCCAGGCGCGCGGGAGGTGGCGCAGCTCGGGCTCTGAGGAGGCCCAGCGCAGCGACCAACTTGCCTCTCCGCACGTTCCCTCCGCGCCGTCGGGGCCGAGGCGGGCGTCGCCGATCGAGATCCATCCGTCGGCCGGCACGCCCAACTGCTCGGTGGTGAGCTTGTGCTGGAAGGGCCGCCCCAGCCGTGCGTCGAAGACTGTGCACCACAGCGCTCCGCGCGCTGGGGCGCCGGGCGCCTTGTGCACGGTGTAGCGGATCCAGACTCCCACGGGCTCGTCCGGCGAGACCGCGCGCAGGTAGAAGGACTCGTACATCCCCTTGCCCTGGGAGGCGTGGGGAAAGACCGCGCTTATGGGCATGGCGGCGATCCTAAAGCAGCTTGGCTTGAGGAACTGCGAGGATGCCGCCCGTGGATCGCTCCCCACTCGTCCAACTGCCGTCTCAGCTGGCCCCGCCTGGCGTCTCCAAGGGCTCTTCGCCGAGCGGGGGCGGGAGACGCCCTCGCTTTCTGCTGGGGATCGACGGCGGCGCCACCAAGACGCTGGCGGCGGTGCTCGACGTCGAGAGCGATCGCCTGCACCTTGGCCACGGCGGGCCCTCCAACCAGGACGCCGTCGGCGCGCAGGCCGCCACCCAGGCGCTGCTGGGCGCTGCGGACGAGGCGCTTGCTGGTGCCGGTGCCTCGGTCGACACGCTCGACGGGGCAGTGTTGGCGGTGGCTGGCACCGACACCAACGCTGTCATCAGCGAGGTGCGCGCCCATCGCCCGCCGGAGTGGCTGGTGGTCAACGACGTTGTCGCCGCGTGGGCCACCGCCACTGGAGGAGAGCCTGGGGTGGGGGCGATCTCGGGCACCGGCTCCAACGTCTTCGGCGTCGGTCGCGACGGGCGCGCGTGGCGCACCGGCGGCTGGGGACACATCGTCGGCGACGAGGGCTCGGGCTACTGGCTTGGTCTGGAGTCGATCAAAGCGGCGCTGCGCGACCGCGATGGTTCTGGGCCGCAGACGGCGCTGAGCGACGCAGCGGTGGAGTTCTTCAAGGCGCCAAGCGTGGAGGCGCTGGGGGTGCTGGTCTACTCCCGCCCGCTCTCCAAGAGCGAAGTCGCGGCCTTTGCGAGCGAGACCGCCCTGTTGGCCGAGCGCGGCGATGCGGTGGCGCGCGAGCTGTATGAGGACGGCGCGCGGTGGCTGGGCGGCCAGATCGCGGCGGTCATCGCGCAGACGGGCCTCGAGGGCGCCTTCCCGGTTGGCCTGATCGGCAGCGCCTACAAGGCTGGCCCTGTCTTCGTCGAACCACTCGTTCGGGTGATCCATCAGGTGGCTTCCGAAGCCCAGATCGCCACGGTCGAGATGCCTCCCGTGGGGGGCAGCCTGCTGCTTGCGGCGCGTGCTTGTGGTGCGGAGGGGGCGCTTGACCCCGTGCGTCTGGCGCAGCTCATCGAGCAGACGCTTTAGCGATGGCTGCTGCATCGCCGATGGCCTTCGCTCCCATGCCGGCAATGCGCACCGCCGCCGCGGCGTTGCCGTAGGCGGCGGCCTCGGCGGGAGTGCGGCCGTCGTGTAGTGCGATGAAAAACGCCGCCGCGAACACGTCTCCCGCGCCAAGGTCGTCGCGGGGCTCGCCGCTCGCGGAGACCGGCACGTGCTCGACGGTTCCGTCGGCCAGGCGTAGTTCGGTGGGCTGCGCCCCGGCGGTCACGGCGACCATGCCCGCGCCGGCGATCAGCTCCTCGCAGCAGGCGCGCTCGCGGTCGCTGAGCACGAGCGCGTCGGCGCGTTGGGGCAGCATCTGCGGGTCGGGCGGAGCGAGCGAGACCTCGCCGTCGTCCGTCCACTCGCGCACCAGCCCCTGCGGTGTGAGCCCGACGAAGTCAGCCCGCCCGGCCCAGCGCGTAGGGGTCTCGCGGGCGACGGCGGCGAGGTGCAGGATCGAGGTGTCCACCTCCAGCGCCTCCGTGATGGCGCCCGCCCAGGCCAGCATCTGCTGTTTGCGCTGTGCCCCCATGCCGGAGGTGGCGAGTGTGGTCGTGTGGTCGGCCGGCCTCACCTGCACCTCGACCTCGGAGCGATAGGGCTCCAGCAGCGCGTCCAGCTCCTGTGGGTTTCCCTGGGTGACTATCAGCGTGCGCCGGCCGAGCCTCGCGGCCTGCATTGCGCTGTAGAAGGCGCCGCCCCCCGGCCGGCGCGTGCCGTCCTCCAGCACGTCGGCGGTGACGTGCCCGATGGTCACATAGTCGAAGCGCGTCACACCGCGACTGGGGGAGTGCGCAGCGGCAGCTCCGCCCCCGCGATCGCCGCGGCTGCCAGGCGGCCCGTGAACACGCAGCCGCCGAGAAACGTGCCCTCCAGCGAGCGCTTGCCGTGCATCCCGCCGCCGCCGAACCCGGCCGCCTCGCCGACCGCGTAGAGGCCGGGGATCGGCGTGCCGTCCTCTGCGCGCAGCACGCGGCCGCCCAAGTCAGTCTGGATGCCGCCGAGGCTCTTGCGCGCCATCACCTGCAGGCGGATCGCTATCAGCGGACCCGCCTTGGGGTCGGCGATGCGCTGGTATGCGCACGTGCGCAGCCTGTCTCCGCGCCAGTTGCGCAGCTGCGCGATGCGCCGCAGCTGATCGTCGTTGAACAGTCCTTTGCCGCGCGCGATGTTGTCGTCGTAGCGGCCTATTTCGCGCTCCAGCACGGCCGTGTCGATCGCGCTTTCGCCGGTGACGCCGTTCATCTTCGTTGCCAGCTCGGCGAGCGTCGGCGCCGAGACGAAGTCCGGCGAGCCCTCCAGGAAGTGCTTCACCAGCCCGGGCTTGCCCATCAGGATGCCCAGCAGAAAGCGCACCGCGCGGCGCTCGCGCATGTTCGGGTTGTGCTGGCTGCCCGACACATCCAGCTCGCGCTTTGCGATCTTCCAGTTGCAGATCAGCCACGAGTACTTGCGCTCGTCTTCGCACGTCCGCTCCATCGCGGCGTACGCGTCGAAGGTTGGGATCACCGGCACCGGGCCATACCGCACGCCGTCGGGGTTGAGCATCACGCCCGAGCGCGGCGGGATCAGCTTCAGTCCGTGGCCCTCGCGCTGGGGGTGGGGGTGCCTTACCGCGTCGGCGTAGTTCCACATGCGGGATAAATGAGTGACGGCGCCGCCCACGCGTTCCACCTCCGCGTGCAGCGCCCCGTCGGCGTAGCGGTGAGACCCCATCAAGATTCGCTGTGGCGGCGAGCCCAATCGCTCGGTTGGCCACTCGCGGCGCACGATCTCGAGGTTGCCGCCGATCCCCCCCGCGGCCACCACCACGGCGCGGGTTGCGCGCACCTCGTACGCCTCGGCCCCGCCCCGCGGGTCACCCTCCTCGGTATCGCCCTGCGCGACCCTCGCGGGACCGCTCTGCGGTCCCTCTCCTCTTTGCTTTTCGCGCGCCTGCTCCGCCACGACGCGGCAGCCCACCGCATGGCCGTGCTCGATCAGCAGCTCGCTCACGCGCGTCTGGAAGCGCACCTCAAGGCGGGTGCGCTGCGGGTGGTCTTCGATCGCCGCCCACACCGCCTGCACGAGCCGCTTGCCGGTACCCCACGTCATGTGGAAGCGCGGCACGGAGTTGCCGTCGCCGAAGTTGCCCCGCTCGGCCCAGTTGACCACGGGGAAGAAGCGCACGCCGAGCTCGCGCAGCCAGCCGCCGACGTCGTCGCGGGCGCGCGTCACGTACTGCTCGGCCCAGCGGCGCGGCCACTCGTCCTCGGGCTCGTACTCGGCGATCCGCAGCCAGTCCTCCAGCGCCAGGCGCTCGCTGTCGTGGATGCGCGCGCGGCGCTGCTCGGGCGAGTCGACCATGAACATCCCGCCGAACGCCTCGCGCGCCAGCCCGCCCCGCTCCTGCGGCTGGCAGCGGTCCAACAGCAGCACGCTGTGCCCGGCGCGCAGCAGCTCCAACGTGCACACCAGCCCCGCCAGCCCCGCGCCGACGACGATCACCTCGCGCTCCGGAGGGTCCGCGTGGGGTGTTCCGTTGGTGTCAGGCATCGCCTGCGCGTCGGGCATCGGGTTGCAAGCCTACGGGAGCCGGCTCCCGAAGGCCTTCCTAGACCAGCGCCATCCCCGGTGACACCTGCACCTCGATCAGCTCCGGGCTCGGCGAGGCCAGCGCGGCGCGCAGCTCCACCCCCAACTCCTCCGTGCTGCTCACGCGGCGCGCGTTCACGCCGTACCCTGCCGCCACCGCTACGCAGTCCAGCGCGGGGAGGTCCAGGCCCGGCGCGCCGGTGATGCTCTCCAGCATTCCGAACCACTTGAGGATCGCGTACTCGTCGTTGCGCAGCACCAGAAAGGTGACGGGCACCTTGTAGGCGGCGGCCGTCCAGAACGCCTGCACCGCATACTGCGCCGATCCCTCGCCCAGCACGCACACGACGGGGCGGTCGGGGCAGGCCAGCTGCACGCCAATTGCGGCGGGCATCCCGAAGCCGAGCCCCCCGCCGGCGGAGAAGTAGTAGCTGCCCGGCTTTGACAGCCGCAGCTGGTTGCGCAGCGCCGGGGTCGCCGAGGGGGACTCCAGCACGACGATGGCATCGGAGGGCCACACCTGCGCGAGCGTCCTCACGGCCGTGGAGGGGTTCATCGGGTCGGTCTCCTCGACTGCCTCCGGGGCCGGTCTGGCCGGGAGCGGGGTGCGCTGGGAGTCCTCCACCATCTCCGCCAGCGCTTTCAGCGTAAGCCCCACGTCCGCGACGATCGCCTCGCCCATCGGTGCGCGTGCCGCCTCGTCGGGGTCGCTCGTGACCGCCACCAGCTCGGTCCCCGGCGCCAGCAGGGGGCCGGGGACGTTGGGGTAGTAGGGGAACACCGAGGTCCCCACCGCCAGCACCAGGTCGTGTGCCGCCAGCGCGTCTCCGACCGGCCACACCGCGGGGGGCAGGATGCCCTGGAAGAGCGGGTGGTCCTCGGGGAAGCCCAGCCGTCCGCCGCCCGTGGCGGGCGTGGCGTAGACCGTCAGGCGCTGGCGCTCGGCGAGCCTGATCGCCGCGTCCCAGCCGCCGCTTGAGTCGATGTCCGGGCCGGCGACGAGCGCGGGCGCCTTGGCTTTGGCCAGGCGCTGCGCCAGCTCCCCCAGCACCGCGGGGGAGGGCTGCGCCGCCCCGCTCACGCTGCGCGTGGTCTGGTGGCGCGCCTCCTCCGCGTCGGGTACCTCCACGCTCCAGTCGTCCATCGGGATCGACACGAACACCGGCCCGCGCGGCGCCAGCCCCGCCAGGTGGGTCGCCCGCGCCAGCGCGTGCGGCACGTCCTCGGCGCGCGGGGGCTCATAGCTCCACTTCACCAGCGGGTGGGGCATGCGCACCGCGTCGCGGTTGGTCAGGTTCGCCTGCAAGGTCATCAGCGAGCGGTGCTGCTGCCCCGCCGTCACGACCACCGGCGAGTGGTTGGCCTGGGCGTTGAAGATCGCTCCCATCCCGTTGCCCACCCCCGGCGCGGTGTGCAGGTTGACGAGCGTGGGGCGTCCGCTGGCCTGCGCATACCCGTCGGCCATCCCCACCGCCACGCTCTCCTGCAGGCCCAGCACGTAGCGGAAGTCCTCAGGGAACTCGGTGAGCATCGGCAGCTCGGTGGAGCCGGGGTTGCCGAAGACGGTCCCCATGCCGCGCTCGCGCAGCATCTCCATCACGGCCTCTCTGACTGTTCCCATCGTCATCTCCTCGGCTCAGGGTCCACGCCTTGGACCCTTGGGGGTCGCTGGGTGGTCGTGTGCAACAAGGCTGGCAGCGTATCGAGCGGGCGCTACTACCATCGGAACCGCATCGAACGGGCTTTCGCCCTGTTTGGATGCCTGTCGCCCCGATGACCCCGCACGCATCCAATCGAATCGTTGATCGCGCGCGCCTGGCTGTGCTCGTGCTGGTTGGCGTCTGCGCACTGCTCTGCTCCGTCCCGGCCGCGCTCGCCGCGCCGGCGGGCAGGAGCGCCGCACAGTATCCGGCCGCAGCCGAGCGCCCGGCGATAGCGGCATCGGCAACCACGCCGGTCAAGCCGACGAGCACCACGAAGAGCACCAAGACCACCCTGCACGGCAACCCCGCGCGCGCGCTGCTGGCGTTCAACACGATGCAGCAGTACTTCTACATCCAGGGCTCGGGCTTGTACAAAGGCGAACCGTATTCCTTCCTGTGGCCCTTCTCTCAGGCACTGGCGGCCACCGTCAGCGTGGCGCACATCCCCGGGGTCAGCAGCTCCTTCGTGCACGAACTGGACGTGCGGCTCTACGGGTTGGAGCGCTACTGGGACGCCTCCACACAGACGCCCTCGCAGACCTCTTCGCAGGAAGCCACCCTGGCCTCCGCCGCGCCGCTGCCCTCCTTCGCCGGCACGGTGGCCCCGCCGCTGGGGGCCGGCGGCGCGAGCTACTACGACGACAACGAGTGGGTGGGGATCGAGCTGGCGCGCATCTACCAGCTCAACCACGAAGCCTTCGCGCTGGACGTGGCACGGCGGATCATGGCCTTCGTGATGGCCGGCTGGCAGACCACCGGCCCGGGCGGCAAGCGGCTGCCCTGCCCGGGCGGGGTGCCGTTCTCCAACGCCTCCACCAACACCTCGCGCAACACCGTCACCGACGGTCCCGCGGCCGAGTTGGGGGTGCAGCTGTACTGGCTGACCCACGAACCCCAGTACCTGTCCTTCGCGAAGATGGCCTACGCCTGGGTGCGCCAGTGCCTGCTGGCCCCCAACGGCCTCTACGCCGACCACATCCAGAACAGCGGCGAAATCGAACCGATGCAGTGGAGCTACAACCAGGGCACGATGATGGGGGCCGGCACGCTGCTCTACCAGGCCACCGGCGAAGGGGCCTACCTCTACCAGGCCCGCCAGACCGCGAAGGTGGCGCTCGAAACCTTCACGACCGAAAAACTCGAGCTCGAAAACCCCTTCTTCGCCTCGGTCTACTTCCGCAACCTGCTCTACCTGGACTCCGTCACCCACGACCCCCCCGGCCCCCGGCTGGTGCAATCCTACGTCAACTACGCCTGGGAAAACCTGCGCCTGGGCAGCGACCTGTTCGTCTCCGGCTCGCCCTCCACCTCGACTCTGCTGGGGCAGTCGGCGATCGTGCAGCTCTACGCGCTGCTCTCCACGCCCGCTTGGACCTACTTCTAGGACGCTCCCGCCCGCCCGCCGGGCCGCGGCGGTCACGGGTCTTTCGCGCGGCTCGGTTCGGTGTTGCTCGCAAGGGGGGCGTGTGTTTTGTGCCGGCCCCTGTACGCTGGAAGGATGACCGACTCCACCGGCATGATGACCCCCGAGGGGCTGCAGTCCCTCAGCGAGGAGCTGGCGGCCCTGGAGGGCGAGGGGCGCCGCGAGATCGCCGAGCGCATCAAGACGGCGCGCGAATGGGGCGACCTCAAGGAGAACAGCGAGTACCACGACGCCAAGAACGAGCAGGCCCACCTGGAGACGAAGATCGCCCGCCTGCGCGAGCGCATCTCAACGGCGGTGGTCGTCGAGGAGACCCCGACGGCCGACGGCGCCGTGGGCTTCGGCTCGACCGTGGCGGTGCGCGACTCCGGCGGAGCCGAGCGCACGTGGAAGATCGTCTCCTCGCACGACGCCTCGCCCGCGGAGGGTCGCCTGTCGGCGGACTCGCCGGTGGCGCGGGCTTTGCAGGGGCGCCGCGCGGGGGATGAGGTCTCCGTGGCGCTGCCCCGCGGCGAGACGGTCTTGCAGATCCTCAGCGTCGACTGACGGCCTGAAGTCCCCGCTCCGCGGGCACAGCGGCTTCCAGCAGCGTCGCCGCGAAGGCGTCCACGACGCGCGGGTCGAACTGCGTGCCGGCGCACGCGCGCAGCTCCTCCAGCGCCTCCACCGCCGGGATGGCGGGAGAGTAGGAGCGGGTGGAGGTCATCGCGTCGTAGGCGTCGCACACGAAGATGATGCGCGCCCCCAGCGGGATCTCCTCGCCGGCCAGGCCATCGGGGTAGCCGCCCCCGTCGAAGCGCTCGTGGCTTGAGCGCACCAGCCGCGCCACGGGGCGCAGCGCGGAGGCCGCCATCAGGATGCGCTCCCCCAGGATGGTGTGGCGGCGCATGAAGCGCCACTCCTCCTCGTCCAGCGGGCCGGGCTTTGTCAGGATCGCGTCGGGGATCGCGATCTTGCCCACGTCGTGCAGCTCCGCGGCGCGCGCGAGCACGTCCAGCTCCTCCACGCCCATGCCCATGCGCCGGCCCACCGCCAGCACCAGCGCGCCCACCCCGCGCTGGTGCTCCTGCAGGTCGGGGTGGCGCTCCTGGAAGGCCTGCAGCAGGACGTCGCGCAGCTGGTGCACGGCGCTGGATTCGCGCGTCTGGTCCTTGCGCTTGTACAGCCGCTGGTCGGCCAGCTGCATGATCGAGGCCGGGTCGCCGACCTCTCCCGGGATGCTCACCACGCCGTGGGCGGCGCCGATCGAGAAGCCCGGGCCCTGCTCGGAGAGCGCCGCGAGGCTGGCGCGCACCAGCGTCTCGCTGCTCACGGCTCCGCTGCGCAGCAGCACGCAGAACTCGTCGCCGCCCATGCGGTAGGCCGTGCCGTGGGGCGCCACGATCTCGCTCAGCTTGCCGCTCAGGCGCGCCAGCAGGGCGTCGCCTGCGGGGTGGCCGAAGGTGTCGTTGTAGCGCTTGAAGCCGTTCAGGTCGTACAGCACGAGCTCCCACGGTTCGCCTGCGGCGGCGGCGCGGCAGGCGATGTGCAGGTCCTCGATCAAGAGCCGGCGGTTGCCCAGCCCGGTGAGCGGGTCGGTCAGCGCCAGCTCGCGCGAGCCCACCAGCATCGCCAGGTTCTCGCGCACCGTCAGCATCAGGTGCACGCCCACCGCCAGCACGGTGGCGGCGGCCAGGATCACGGCCACGGGGGTGAGCTGGGTGCCGCGGCGGTTGCCGTAGATCAGCACCCCCAGCGCTACAAGCAGCGACAGGGTGGGCACCGACATCAGCCGCCAGTCCTCCACGCGCCGGCGCACCGTCTTCGGCCACGGCGTCCACGCGGCGAGGGCCAGCAGGATCGCCGAGGCCGGCCACAGGCAGTCCAGCCAAGTGCCCGCCTGGTAGCTGCCGGAGGCCGTCTTGTAGAGGTACAGCGAGTCCGCCACGGCACTCGTCAAAAGGCTCGCGGCGATCAACAGCCACACGCGCCCGGGACGCCATCCCGTCATCCCCATCGCGCCCATCGTGAAGATCAACAGCAGCAGGTCCCCGATCGGATACGCCGTAGCGATTACGACCGACCCAGTGGAGCCGTGGGTGCCGGTGAGGATCGGCGGCAGCACCAGCGCGGCGCCCACGGTCGCGGCGGCGAGCCCGCCGATCACCCCGTCCAGCCACATGCCGATGCGCAGCTCGCGCAGGTGCGCGCCTACCAGCAGCACCAGCGCCACATAGCAGCACGGGTAGAACGCCAGATACAGCACGTCGGCTGGCGAGACGGAGCTGGCGGCGGCGCCCGGGCCTTCCAGGAAAAGCGTGTAATACAGTTCGCCGAGGCTCCAGCACAGCACCCCGGCGCCCATCGTCAGCCACGCAGCGCGCTGAGCGCGGACGAGGGCGCCGCGGGTGAGCACCGCCAGCGCGGCGCCGAACATCAACACGTTGTATACGCCGTCGCTGAACAGCCCGTTCAGGCGCGGGCCGCCAAAACCGACGGTGGTGTGCAGCGCCAGCACCCCCAACCCTCCCACCAGGAAAGCCAGGAAGAGCGTGGAGGGTGTCGATCGCGTGCGCATTGCCGTTTGGTGTGACGTTCGATCCATCGGCCGACACCGCACCGTTCTGAAGCCAACCCGCTGTCGCCTGGGCGATTTGCCGGGCGGGCGGCGCGGGTAGGTGCGTCCGCTCAAATGGACCCCAGGCCCCGAGGGCGGGGCGTGCGGGGCGCCGTGGTGGAAGACTCAGGCGCCGAGGGCGCGGCGCACGAAGCGCCCCGGGGCGCGCCGGTAAAGGCGCTCGCCCAGACGCCACGCCCGCACGCGCAGCTGCTCGCGCTCGCGGGCGATCTCCCGTTCGAGCGTCCTGCGGGCGGGCTTCTCGCCCTTGAAGCACTGCCGGTGCAGGCGCACCCGCTCGGCGAGCAATGCAAGGTCGTGCTCGGCGCCGAGCGTTTCGCCCAGGCGATCGGCCCGGCGCGCTGTGCGGCGCAACCGCTCGCGCTGGCGCTTGTCCTCGCCGCGCAGCATCTCCGCGACGTAGCGCAGGTCCTTGGTCCGCTTGCGCCACTGGTGCAGCGCTTCGCTGCTCTGCTCCTTACGCGCGCGGCGCCAGCGGCGCTGGCCCTGGCGGTAGATGCGCCGCAGGCCGCTCCTCGCGCTCGCCCGCTCGCCCGCTCGGGGCTTCCAGCAGGACACCCGCTCGCGCATCGCGCGCAGCTCGACCAGGACCTCCACACGCGCGGGCGCGCCAGCGCGGGTCTGTGCGGCGGCCTCCTCGCGCTCGGCCACCAGCCGCGCGCGCAACTCCGCGATGGCCGGGCTGCGCGCCAGCCGCCGGGGGTGGCTCTGCACCAGCGCGTCAAGCACCTGCACCACGACCTCGGCGTCGCGCGCCACCGCCAGAGCCCGCCCGGCGTGGCGCAGGGTGGCGTCTTCGCGCGCGAAACGCTTGCGCCCAAGCGCGTCGCGCTGCAGTCGCACCAGCGCGCGCGCCCGCTTGAGCGCCTTGCGCGTCTCGTGCACAGTGCGCCCGGGGGGCGCCTCGCCGCGGCCTTCCAGCAGCGCGACGGCCAGGTCGAGCTGCTGGAGGGTCATCCGCTGCAGCCGCGACGGCGCTCGTCGTGGGTGGTCGCGCTGGGGGGAGCGCCCCCGCGCCAGGCGCCGCTCCAGCTCGGCCTTGGCCAGCGCGGCCACGACCCCCACGCCGACCGCCGCCGCCAGGGCAGCCAGGGTCCTGGTCCGCTGCTTGGTGCCCGCCGGGCCGGGGGCTGGTAGGGGGAGAGCGGGGGGAGTGGAGGAGGAGAGGAGGGGCCGCGCAGTGGCGAGCCCGGCTGGCGCAGGCGCGAGAATGGAGTGGTGCCCAGACTTCCTCCCGCTGCGTGGTGGACGGCGCGACGTGCGTCGAGCCGCAAGCCGGCGACCTACCGCTGTCCAATCTGCGGCCGTCATCTGCCGGCGCTCAGCGAGCACATGCTGATCGCCCCCGAAGGCGACACGCGCCGCCGCCGCCACGCCCACACCGCCTGCGTGGCCGCGGCGCGGCGGCGCGGGCAGCTGCTGCTGCGCGAAGACTGGCTGCGCACCCAGCCGCGCCGGCCGTCGCTGTGGCGACGGCTGCTGGGGCGCGGGGAGTAGTGGCTGTCACTGCCCGTAGTGGTACACCGACTCCGGCTGCACGCGCAGGATCACGCGCTGTTCGCCCGGCTGGCGGAAGGGGTAGGTGTCCTGGCCCATGTACTTCTTGGCCATCGCATCGATGTGCGCGTCGGCGCCCTCGTGCGTGCGCTCGGCCACGCGCCCGCGGATCGTGACGTACTCGTAGGGGTTGTCCATGTTCTGCACCGTCAGCGTCACGCGCGGGTCGCGCTCGAGGTTGCGCGGCCATGCGCGGCCCTCGGCGGTGTTGAGCACCGGCAGTCCGTCCTGCACGTCCACCCAAACCGGCGCCACCTGCACCGAGCCGTCGGGACGGAGTGTCGACACCTGGCAGAAGTTCTTGGCCTGCAGCAGCTCCTGGCCGCGGCCCTCGACAGTTGTGCTCATGGCTCCCTTTCTCGTTGGTGTACGTAGGCACACCACGATAGGGCTTCGGGAGCGCGGCCGGGGGCCAGGTTTCCGGCTGGCCCAGGGCCGCTGCCAGCGGCTGAGGGGGTCTGGGTTTTGCGGCGGCGCGGTCGCTACTGGCGGCTGAGGCCGGTGGCAGAGCTCGCCGGGGGGATGCTTTGCAGCGGCGTCAGCTTGCCGTTGTTCAACTGGAAGCTCACGCTGGCCGAGCCGCCCGAGGGGCAGCAGAGGGGGTCGTGGGCGCGGTACAGCGGATACGCGAGCGTCACTTCGGTGTCGCCCTGGCTGACGACCTTGACCGCGGCCGAGGGCTGCGCGGTGTCGGTGCCGATGTAGCGGCCGTTGAGGAAGAAGAAGGCCTGCTGGTCATACCCGTCGCCCGAGCCCGTGCGCGTGCCCACCAGGACCGTGAGGGTCTGGTCGGGGTGGTACTGGGAGGTGTCGTTGGGGGTGTACCCGTGGGCCCTCACCACCGCTGTCGCGGTGGCGGTGGCGCCCTGCGGAGTGGCTTCGCTGCCGCCCTGGCGGGTGAACGCCGGGGCCGAGGCGGTGCGCGTGGCCTGCGTGCCCGTGGTGGCGGACGGCGTGGTGCTCGTGCTCGTCGTGCTCTGCGCCTCCGTGTTGGTGCTCGTGGTGCTCGCGGCGGTGGTTTCCGTTTCGGAGGGGCTGCTCGCCACCGAGACGGTCTTGGTCGAGGACCCGCCGCAGCCCCCCGCGAGTGCCGCGCAGGCCAGGCCCGCGGCGAGCACGCCTCCCAGTCGCGCCAGCCGTCTCGCACGTGTCACTCGCTGCATCGCTACAGAGTATTCGCCGCGACCAACGCCGCTCCTGGCTGGTTGCTAACGTGTCAATTCGTACTTAGTCGGAGCTAAGCAATGATGTCGCACATGACCCAGCCAGAGCCTCGCCCAGCTGTGGCGAACCCCGAGGTGGCTTCGCCTCCTCGCTCCCCAGGCGCTCCCGAACGCGCCCCGCGCACCCGCGTGCCCGCGGCCGAGCGCCGCGAGGAGCTGATCGCAGCTGCCGTGCACGAGTTCGCGCACGGCGGCCTGCACGGCACCTCGGTGCAGCGCATCGCCCAGCGCGTGGGCGTCGCCCAGCCCTACGTGTTCGCCCTCTTCGGCTCCAAGCTGGAGCTCTTCCTGGCGGCGCTGGACCGCAGCTTCGAGATGGTCGCCGAGATGTTCCGCCACGCCGCCGCGGAGTACGCCGCGGGCCGCGGGCCGGCCGACTGCCAGGACGCGCTGGAGGCGATGGGCAGCGGCTACAAGGAACTGCTCGCCCATGACCGCGACTACCTGATGCTCCAGCACCACTCCTACGCGGCCTCCTGCGACGACGAGCGCGTGCGTGCGCGCGTGCGCCACCGCTACGCCCAGCTGGTGGAGCTGGCACAGGAGCTATCCGGCGCGCCCTCCGAGCGCCTGGACACGTTCTTCTGCGCCGGCATGGCCCTCAACGTCGCCGCCTCGCTGGGCGTCGAGGACCTGTCGATCAGCTGTCCCTGGGTCAGCGCGGAGCTGGCTGAGGAGCTGGCCTGAGCGCCCGCTTGTCTGCGCCCGGACGTTAAGCCTGTTATTGGCTGAGGATCTGGCCTGAGCGGCTCGCTTGTCTGCACCCAGACGTTCAGCCTGTTGAGAGAGGCGCGTTAGGGGTAGCATCGTGGAGCAGTGTCCGCCTCCACGCAGACTCCCGCCCCCCAGCGTCGCTCAAAGCGAGAGCTGGCGCGCACCGGAGGGTGGGTGGCGCTGGCGGTGCTCGTCACGCTGTTCGCGGTCTTCAATCTCGGCAAGGTCAAGGTCAGTTGGATCTTCGGCTCCGGCGAGGTCCCGCTGATCATCGTGATCGTCATCTCGCTGCTCGCGGGCATCGTGCTCACGCACTTCGCCGAGCGCTCGAACCGGCGGCGCTAGCGGCGCCGCGTCCACGGCGTCTGCAGTCTCAATCACAGGCTCAGTTTCGGCTTCAGTCTCAGCGTCTGTCCCCATCTCCCGCAGCGGAGCGGCGGTTGCCGCTTCGGCCACGGTCTGCACCGCACGCTCGGGGCCGATGTAGGGGGCCAGCACCACGTATGAGAGGTAGTCTGAAAGCCTGCCCAGCAGCTGCGTGCGTCCGGCCATCACCTCGGTGTGCAACGTGTAGGCCAGGGCGCCGGAGATCCACCTCGGCGCCAGCCTGGTGCGCGCGCGTCGTGGCGCCCCCTCGGTCAGCAGCGTCGCCACCTCGTCGGCCAGGAGCACCATGTCTTCCACCACGCTCAGCCCCGCCGCCGTGGTCTTGGCTGCCAGCACCACCGTGCTGGCGGGGTTGTTCGCCAGGTGCGTGGTCAGACGGTCGATCGCCTGGCACACTGCCAACGGCCACTCCGAGGAGACCAGGGCAGGGTCCGCGACGGCCTCGAGCAGTTCCGCGCCGAGCATGTCGAGGGCCGCGACGAAACACTCCCGTGGGCTCTCGAACAGCTCCAGGAAGGTATCGATCGGGAGCCCCGCTTCGTGGGCGATGTGGGGCGCGCTCAACTCCTCGAAGGGCTCGCGCAGCGCCAGGTTGACGATGCTTGCCAGCAGGCGCTCGCGGTCCCCGGCTGCCGCAGGGGGCTCGCGCAGCTGCACCGCCCTGGGCAGGGGTCGCTGTGAGCTGGTCCGCAAGCCCAGGTCCTGGATCGCAGGCGAGGCGAACAGCAGCGTCCAGCGCAGCATCTCGCCCGTCAGCGCCGACTGGTTTTCGCCGCGTCTTTCCGGCTCGCTCAGGCGCATAAGGGTCGCGCGGTGCAGTCCTCCCACGATCACCCGCACCAACGGACTGGGCAGCTCGTTGCCGGTGGGCGGGGAGGCGAAGCTGCTGGCTACCAGCTGCTCGCTGGTGGCCAGCGCCCGGCGCTGGCGCAGCAGTCCCTCGGGACCCGCCGTCAGAGCGTCGATCGCCACCAGGCACATGGCCTTCGAGTTGGTCTCGATTTCCTCGACAAACGCCCTGAGCCCCGCCCGCAGACGGTTCTCCAGCGGGCCGCCGTCGGAGCGACAGGCACCGGTTATCCGTCTGATGGCGCGGTTGACGATCAGATCGAAGGTCTCCATGAAGCAGTCTTCCTTGTTGGCGAACTGCTCGTAGAAGGCTCTGCGTGAGACCCCCGCCAGCCCGATCACGTGCTTGACGCTCATCCGCTCGTAGCCGTGCTCGGCAACTGCCTCGATCATCGCCCCGTGCATGCGGATCCGCTGGTGGTGGATCACCTCCTCCGGGGCAAAGCCGTGTGGTCCCTTGGGCAGACGTTTGTACAGCGGCGCGATCGCTCGCACCCCTGTGCTCTGCCACTCATCCTCCCTTGTCGACATTCAATATCTCCGCATGTGTTCGATGGCCAGACTGTCAAGGAGTATGGTAAACATAATCATTCCATGTCAGCGATTTTTTGTCTACACTTTACTGTAGGCGGGTTGCGTTAATCTTGCCGCGTCCCTCCCCAGGGCAGGTTTTCCCTGCAAATCGACCACGGGGCGGGGATGCGGGAGGGTTGCGGGACAATGTCTCCAACCCTGCCCGGGCCGTTCGGGGATTGATCGCAGTTGTCGCCGTGGGCCATGGGGAGTCGCCGCCGCGAGCCATCCACGGTGCCGTCACGGGTCATCAGTGCAGGATCGCCCGCAGGGCGACGATCGCCAGGCCCATGGTTGCGCCCACGCACCCTTCCAGCAGCAATTCCACCGGGCTGGATTTTGCACGCACGCCGGCCAGCAACTCGAACGCCAGCAAGCTCACCGCCGCCGCCCACACCCCCACGGTCACACCCGTCGTCTGGCTGGCTCCCGCGGCCCACGCCACCAGCAACGCCAGCAGCGGAACGGTGGCTCCCCGGACGATCGCCCATTCCCGCAGCAGCGAGCGCCCCAGCGCCTGCACCGTGAGGCGCCGGGGGGTGGCCAACCTCTCCCCCAGCACCTCGGAGTAGGCATGCGCCAGCCAGTACAGCAGCAGCGCCAAGACCACCGATCCCACCGCCTCGGCGTAGGTGTCGTGCAGCCCGCTCTCTGCCGCCAGCAGGGTGCCGACGGTGATCAGCCCGTACACCACCCTGCCGAGGTTCTGCTCGGGGACGATCCAGTCGATCACGCGGTTTCCCCAGCGGCGGGCTGAGCTTGTGGAGGGAGTCGCTATGGGCTCATTATCATGGACTGAGCCCTGAATCCACCGCGCAGGGGTCGATGCCAAGAGCCCGGTTCCCGCCGGCCATACGAGCGCCGAGGAGGCCACCGAAAGCATGTCCACCACCACACCCCAGCTGATCGGCGGCGTTGATTTCGTCGCCCTGCCCACCCACGACGTCGAGCAGGCGGCGGTGTTCTACGGCGACACGCTGGGCCTGCGCCGCTCGATGTACAAGCCCGAGCGCCACTTCGCCGAGTTCGAGACCGGCAACCTGACGCTGAGCGTGATCGACGCCGAGCGCATGGGTCTGGAGCACCACGTGCTGCACCACGAGGTGGCCCTGCACGTCGACGACGTTCCGGCGGCCAAGGCGCTGCTGGAGGAGCGCGGGGTGCAGTTCCGCGGCGAGATCCTCGACACCGGCGTCTGCCACATGGCGTTCTTCAACGACCCCGACGGCAACGGGCTGATGCTGCACCACCGCTACGCGCCGCGCCAGGCGGAAGGGTAGAGGGCGCTGAGAGCGGTGGGCGCTGGGGAGCGGCATGCCGCCTCAGACCCCAGAGCTCCTGCGGGAGCAGGCGCGCGTCGGCGACCCTGAGGTACCTCTACATCAGCGACCATGACGTCGACCGGTTATCAGGATCGCCCTGGGTGCTTGCTTCACGCGGGCGTCAGATCGCAGAAGACGAAGCCGTCGCGTTCGACGACCTCGCCCGTATTGCATGCAATCGGCCCGGTGAAGATCGGCCCGGCGTGGACGAAGGTGTGGAACTCGCCGTTCTCCCCGCAGGGGTCGACGCTTGCGGGCAACTCGGCGAGAAGCTGCGCGTCATATGCTCGCCCGGCGAACGACGCGTCCAGCGCGCGCGGGTCCACGCAGACGATGATCGCCTGGAAGCCGGCCGCGATGAACTCCCTGGCCAGGGCAGCGGTGTCGCGTCCCCAAAGCGGGAAGAGGCCGTGCTTGCCGGCTGCTGCGAGTCGCGTCTCGCGGTAAGCGCGTACGTCCTCGAGAAACAGATCGCCGAACGCGACGGCCTCGACATCGGACAGAGGTGGCGAGGCTAACGCCTGGGCCATGCGTGCTTCATAGACCGCGTTGACGCACGCCGGCGGGATGCGGACCTCCACAAGCGGTACGCCGGCCGCGTCGGCCTGCCTTGCGAGCAGCTCGCGGCGAACGCCGTGCATGCTGATGCGGTCGTAGGCGTCGGTGAGGGTCGTGATCAGCGCCTCGGGCTCCACATCCTGACGACGCAGAGTCCAGAGCGTCAGGGCCGAGTCCTTGCCACCACTCCAGGAGAGTGCTTGTTCCACGCGCTGATCATAGTGCGCAGCATCGCGGTGACAGTCACGCAAAGTCCCACTCTCGGAGGAAGCGGAGCGACGGGGTGAAATCGTCGTCGTTCAGGCCGCGACCCAGCTCCTGGCGTCCTCCAGCTGCTCCAGGCCGTAGACCTTGACTTCACCTGGGGTCATCCAGGCGAACATCCTGTACGCCTTGCCGACCCACTCCACGTCGGTGACGATCGCGGAGCGCTTCCATGCGGAGTGGTGTCCGATACCGAGTCCGAGCCCGGTCTTGACGTCGTCGAACCAGGCTGCGGGCTCGAGTCCCTCGAACGCGGTGAGCGCGAAGAGCATCCGGATATTCCCGGACTCTGCGGCTTCACGCAGGACCGGCTCGAGTACATTGCGATAGTCCTCGCGGGTGAGCTTGCCGGAGGCCCGGAAGCCGATCGTGCCCGCTGGCATGTCTTCGATTCGTTCGATCATCGTGTTTCCTTTCTCAGGCTGGAAGAGACCCACCGGCGATGTGCCGCGCCAGCGCTTCGCGCCGGTGTTGCGCCACGGAACTCCAGCAATCGCTCGTACCACGGTCGGGCCGCTTGGAAGTCCCGCACGCGCAGACCCGCGAAGAGATGCAACGACATCGCCGCGAGTCAGTCTTCGGGAAGAGCGGCAAAATCACGCTTGGCCTTCCTGTACCACCCCATTCCTGAAATGGGGTGCTTCCACCTGCCCTGCATCTCCTTCAAAGCGCTTTCGTGCGTTGCGTCGCCTTGTGCAACCACATCCTTCAGATGTTTGTCCTGCGCCTTTACGACCTCATCCGCGGTGTTTCCATGGTGCGGGAAATCACATGGTCCGCCCAATTGTTTACATGTCATTGTCTTCATGGAGCTCGCTTCCTTTTCATGGCTGCGAATCGTCGGATGGCTCAGCGTAGCTCGTTGATGCGGATCAGGTTGCCCGCGGGGTCGCGGAAGGCGTCCAGCCCGGAGATGATCCCGGCGAGCTGTTTGCGAGGCTCGTCCATGCTCGCCAGCTCCGATACCACATCGACCAGGGCCTTGATGCGCTCGTCCGGGCGCTGGAGCACGGTCTGAGCCATCGTGTGCTGAAGCGCGCGGGCAGCGACCGGGTGGCGCTCGTCCTGGTAGGTGTCCAGGAGGCTCTCCGGGGATGTCCCGTTGACCACCTGGGCCAGCTTCCACCCCAGGTTCACCGCATCCTGCACACCGAGGCTGAGGCCCTGTCCACCCGCCGGGTAATGCACGTGCGCCGAGTCGCCGGCGAGTAGGACTCGTCCCGCGCGGTAGGCGGCTGCCTGACGTGTCATATCGGTGAACCTGGAGATCCAGATGGGATTGTGGATCCCGAAGTCGGTGCCGTACACGGTGATGAGTGCCTCGCTCAGATCGCGCAGGGTGGGCTCGCTGCCAGGTCCGAGCTGCTGCTCGGTCACCATGACCCGCACCGGCCCCCCGTCCATGTAGACCACCTCGCCGTCGCGGATCTCGTACTCCAACCTGCCGAGGGCGTGGACGCCGGTGGCGTCGCGGCGGGTGCCCAGCGGCGGCTCCTCGGTCATCTCGACCTCGGCGATCAGGTTGCTCCTCGTCGGATCCCACCCCGGGAACTCGATGCCGGCTGCTTTACGGATGACGCTCCGTCCTCCGTCGCACCCGACGAGGTACTGCGCCCGCAGCGACTGGCCGTCGGAGCGCTCGACGTCGACGCCGGTGTCGTCCTGCGCGAAGCCCGTCACCTCGCTCCCGTAATAGATCCCCACCGGCAGCTCGGCGATCCAGGCGGCCATGATCCGCTCGATCTGGTTCTGCCAGATTCCGAGCGAGTACGGGTGACGCGTCGGGAAGTCGCTCATGTCCAACACGGTCGTGGCGAACGTCGCGACCTGAGCCACCTGACCCTCCGCGAGGAACCGATCAGCGACCCCACGCTGATCCAGCACCTCGATCGTGCGCGAGTGAAAGCCGCCGGCCCGTGAGCCCAGGAGTGCGTGGTCGGGACGCCGCTCGAGAACAGCGACGTCAACCTTCGCCAACGCCAACTCAGCCGCCAGCATCATCCCCGTCGGACCGCCTCCGGCGACCACCACCGCATGCTCGCTCATAGCCGCCCTCCCGTCGGATACGTCGACAACAACACACGCAAAAAGCGTTTGCTGAAGCCGATTTGCAGCGAAGCCGACGCGGGGACTCGAACCCCGGACCCCCTCCTTACCATGGCGTTTCCCCAGGGGCGCCCTATTTCTAGGTAGAGCGCCATATTTGACTCCTGTACTGGGGATTTGCCGTCCTCGCCTTGCGGACAAGAGAGGACAACCGTGGACAAAAATGGTACCGAACTGCGGTGACGTTGCGGTACGAAACGAGAGCCGACGAAGGGACTCGAACCCTTGACCCCCGCCTTACCATGGCGGTGCTCTACCAGCTGAGCTACGTCGGCGCTGAGGGCAATCGTATCGCCGCGAAGACCGTCTTTGCGGGCAGCCTCGGGCCGCCTACTTCGGCGGGAGCCGGTGGCTCGGTGCTGCAGGGGGGAGCGGTCCGTGGAGCGCCGCCTTGTTGGCCTTTCTGACCGTCCCGTGGTGTTCCTGAACGACGGTCGCGGGCGGCCAGGGGCCGCCCTTCCAACCCTCTCGTAGTCTGCGCAGGCGCTCGCCGTCGTCGTGGGGAGCTCGCGCTCGCGCGTAGCTGAGAGACAGGTCGGTGCTGGTTGCGGGTCTGCCGTGGCGTTGGTACCAGGCGCGAAGCGCCGCCTCGATCTTTGGCCTGGTCCCACTTCGCACTGGCGCGGCCGTTGCAGCGGGCGCATATTGTCTTGGGGTGCCCCGGACCGGTGCCGCTGGTCTTGGCGCCGCAGCGGGAGCACTCTCCGCGGTAGCGATCCTTGACCAGCCGCGCCTTTGATCCGTCGGGGTCGTAGAGGTATTCGCGGATCGTCGCTCGGGAGCGCCCGAGTAGTGCGGCTATGTCAGCGAGCGGCAGATGCTCGGTGTCGCGGTAGTGGCGGGCGAGTTGGGCGGCTCGACGCCGTTCGCTTGAGCGACGCGGTTCGCCGGACACTGCTCACGCGCCGCATCGTTTTGGGCGTCTACAGGCCGGGGATCTCGTGCAGATCGAAACCGAGCGCCAGCACGATCCTCGACGCGATCTCCACGCTGACCTCGGTCTGATAAGTGCCGTCCTTGCGCTGCCCGTCGCGGACGCGTGCGGCGGTCTTGGCGAGGCCGAGCGCGCGCAGGAGGTCGGTGCGATCGAGTTTCGCGTCGCGGGCGAGCTGGGAGTGGTTGAGGCTCGGGTCTTCTTCCTGGCGCTGTTCAAAGAGCGTCCGTATCCGCTCGACGGGCACGTGGTCGCAGCGGTGCTGGTCCAGGTCACGCGCTACTTCCTCTTCTTCGATGTAGCGTTCTGTGCGCGGGATGCTCAGCCGCATCTTGCTTGCGATCTCTTGGATGGTTCGGCCGTCTTCGAGCAGTTGCATCGCTCTGCGTCGTCGCTGGGTGCAGGCGGGGCAGGGCCGGTCCGGGTATTCGCCGCACCGTTTGCAGCCGCCTATCGTTCGCTCGCACAACTCGCTCCGACTCACCGTCGCTCCTGCCTTGCTCGGCTCTGTGCCGCGCTGGCCTTGTCTTAATGTCGCCGTCGGTTGGCGGTTGCCCCCCGATGAGGTTGCCGCTTGGCCTGAGTGGCGAGTTGCGTTGATGGGCTTGGCGTTGACCCTCATGGACGATCCGCTTCGCCTGTGGTCGTGGTGCCGTCGTTGTTCAAGGGGTAGCGTCGGCGCATGAATGGGGAGAAGTGAGGCACCGTGAAGTCGACCTTGCCGTGGTCGGGGCTGAAGATCAGGCCCTTCTTGATTAGGCCGTCTCGGTGGACAGATGTGGAGCTGACCCGGCCGCCCAAGCGCTTGGCGACGTCGCCTGTCCGGTAGGGGCCGTCGCCGAGGTCCGCCATCGCGGCCATGTACCGCCGCTCGGCAGGCGTAGCCTTCTCGAAGCGGACGTGGAAGAACTGCTCGTCGAGCCGAGTCTGGACGAGAGGTTCGGCTGCCTGCACGTCGGCGAGGGTGATCGGTGTGCGGGGCGCCATGTTCCAGGTCTCCTTGCCGTATGCCTGGACGAACGCCGCGTAGCCGCCGGAGAGCGCAACGATTCGCTCCAGCGCGGCATCCTCGTAGTTCGCGCCCTCGCTGGCGGCAGGCTCAGCAAGTGCCTGGCGAGCGGCGCTGGTGCTCAGCGGCCCGATCTCGGGGTAGGAGAACAGGCGCTCGGCGTATGACTTGGCGTCCACCATCAGCCCCGGGAGCTGGGGTAGGCCCGCTCCCGCCAGCGCAATGGGGAGCTGCTTCTGTGACATTCGGTGCATGGCAGCTGCCATCGCCTCCATCTCCTCGCGCTTGAGGAACTGCATCTCGTCGATCAGGAACACGACGCCGGTCTCGTGCGTCCGCGCCGTTTCGCCGAGCTCGACGAAGAGGTAGATGAGGTCGCGCTCGAGGTTGCCTGTCGACCCGGCTACGGCGCTCGGGTCGAACGAGAACTCAAGGTTGCCCTCGGCGGATGCGCCGACCTTGAACCCACTCAGGAGTCGCGTAAACGACTTCAGTCGCTCCCCGAGTGCTCGGCGGCGGTCCAGCCGCAGTAGCGCCTGGTAGGCAGCATCGGCGAGCTCGGCTCTGAAGTTGGTCTCGGAGCGGATCTCGATCGGGTCCGGGGCGAGCCATCCCGAGGCGTCCGCGATGCTCTCAAACTCCAACAGCAGAACGGTCTTGCCGACGCCGCGTAGGCCAAAGACGATCATGCTCGGCTCGTTCATCCCACGTTGAAGGCGACCGAGCAGCGTCTTGAACTGCTCCGTCTGAGCCTCGCGTCCTGTCAGGGTCCGAGGAGGGTTGCCGGCACTCATCGAGTAGGGGTTCGCGAGCGGGTCCACGATTGCAACGTACCAGAGCCATCAGAAGGTATAAGGGCGTATCAAGAAAAATTGATACAGCTTTATAAGTCCTGATAGGTGCCCACACTTCGCGGGAGCGGCCGGCGATCTGATCGCATGGTGTCGGTCCAACCCGGCCGGTAGTCCGCATCCGAAAAAAGGGGCGGCTGCGTTGCAAACGTCCGAGCACGCCCTCCCCGATGGAGCAGAGCACCGCATCTGCTGATCGGAAATCCCTTTAGGAGCGGCCCTGGACAGATGTTCGCCAGCCCTCTTGCGTTCGTAAGGTCCGAACTACGGCGGACCGAAAAATGCTGGGATCAGGGAAATTCGGTCGGGGGCATTTGCGCCTTCGGACCGACGTTGGGGAAGCGGCCGATTATGGCCAGCAGACCCGACATGGAAAGGAATCCGACCCCAATGAGCCAGACCGCATACCGCAACAGACTCGCGCAGCTCTTCGCGCTTTCGGTGCTTGCCTTCTCAGCGCTTGCGTTCTCAGTGCCGGACATCGCCGCTGCCGCCCCAGCGTATGCGGCTACTGTTCCTGCCGTCCAAGCTGCGGCCGAACCGCCACCCTCAAGGCGTCCGGGCTACTTCGCGGACACGTCTTGCTCGGAAAATGGCGAACCGGCGTCGAGAACCAACACCCGGCTGTCCCCTCCCCGATCGGGCCGTCATCGCCCACTTCGGCACCGGCTCCAGCTGCGCCCACGAGAGGTCCCGCGAACGGCAGCCCAGCGTCCGAAAACGCGACTGTCTCCGCTCACTGGCACGGTGCATCCGGCACCACACTCGTGAGTCCATACGGCCACTCGCGCCAAATCGAAGGACGGCTGACAGACTCAGCTGGCACTCCGATTGCAGACGCGATGATCGAAGTAAGCCAGAGAGCGTCGTCTCTTGGCGCTAGCGCCTCGTCGATGACAGCTGCGCACCCCGCACCGGATGGCACATTCACGCTGCAGGTGCCCGGGTCGGACTCCTCGGCCAGCATCGAGGTCGTCTACCGAAGCCACCTCGGCGACGCTCAGCCTACGGCCACGACAACGCTTGCACTGCGCGTCCCGGCACACCTGCATCTCACGATCTCCACGCACGTCACGAGCGTGGGGCACACGGTCGTCCTCCGCGGCACCCTCGCCGGCCCGCTCCCGGCGACCGGCAAACAGGTCATCTTCGAGGCACGGCCTGTTGGCGGCGGGCCGTGGATCGAATTTCACAATGCGACTGCCACTGGCGCCGGCGCCTTCAAGGCCAGCCATCGCTTCGCCTTGCCCGGCCCCGAGCGCTACCAGTTCCGCGTCGTATGCGAACCCGAACCTGCATTTGCCTTCGGGCGCGGCGTATCGAACGTCGTCGTCGTCCGGGAGCGGTGAGTGTCGATATGCGTGTGTTGCCGCTCACGATGGTTTCCCATATGAAGCGTACTTGGACCCCGTAGTTTCTGATGTGAAGCGTAGTTGGACCCCGCTCAGCGGTCCTGCGAGGAGAGGGTCACGGCGAAGCGAGCGCTCTTGCATCGCCCGGCGCAAGCGGGCGTGTGTCGATCCTCGGTTGGGGCACCTGTAGCTCGTCCAAAGCAGCTACGTGCCGGGGGTTGATCGAGACGCCCTTTGCGCTCGCGAAGCGGCAGTTCTGACATGTCTGAGCCTGAATCCACCGCATAACCCAGGCTGAGCGCTTCGTGTGATTGTTGAGGTTGGGCAGGTTCGTGGTCAAACTGAACCCCCAAGGAAGGCAGCGCGGTCACTCTGGCTCGTCCGGCAGGATCAGGCCGAGGCGCTCAGCGAGCGGGACGGCGGGGCGGCGCAGCAGCTCGAACTCGCTACGGGCGGCCCGGCCGCGAGGATTGCGTCCTTGACGTCCTGTGTGTCGAGGAGGTCGTCGCCTTTGGGGTCGTCGCTCAGAACGGCGAGCCCGCACATCAGCAACGGGTCCATCTCGGGCCAGGTCTCCCTGGGAGGAATCGGGAGCCGGTCGAGCATCGCCTGGGCCTGCTCGGCCTCGGCGTTCAGGTTCTCTGCCGTCCACGGGTCGATCTTGCGAAGGCGGGTACGCACCTGGCCCCTGACGAGCATCATGAACATCCACGACGGGCCGACCGCCGACTGGATCCGTTCCGTAGCCGACATCCCTGAGAGCATGGCGTCGGAGAGCTGGGCGAGCGGAGCGAGAGCCACGATCCGCGCCACCGAGGGGATGAGCGCGCGCTGCAGCTTCCAGGAGGCGGCGCTCACGGGCATGTCCTGGAAATCCAGCAGGTGATAACGAGTGAGTTCGCGGGCGAGCTCACTCGCCTTGGGCTCGCATCCCTCCTCGCCGCGTAGAGCCAGAGCACCGCTGAGCACGACCGTGTGTAGCCACCAAAGGGGGCGCCCCATGAGGGTTTTCCACGCTCGGTCGAGCTCGTGCGCACGCCGCGCCGCCGGCTGGGCGAGCACCGCCTCGGCGAACTCGCGGCCGTCTGCGACGGAGCCGATCCACGGGCTGTCATGCAGGTCGAGCACGCCCCGCACGCCGTAGTCGGCGGCGAACTCTTTGCGGCTCGCCTCGCCCTTTCGCCACGCCTCCCTGCGCAGCTCGAGCTCTCGCTCGTCGTTGCGCTTGCGAGCCTCACCGAGGATCTTCTGTATCTGCTCCTGGACTTCCGGAAACGCATTCGAGTCGAGACTCTCGGCGAGACTGTCGCCGAGAGCCTCGACGTACCGCCGGCGGATCTCGCCGTTCGCAACATCGTCGCGGGCCGCGCCGCCCTGCGCCCACTCCTCGAGCTGCGCGGCGAACTCGGCCATCGTCGGACGATCCTCTGATCGTTGGCCGGTCGCGGTGGCGTCGAACTCGCAACGAGACAACGAGAGTTTGTAGAGCGCACGCTGGCCGGTGCCGGGCTCTTGGACGGGCGGTTTCAGGCGGTCGTGTCGGCTGAGGATGTCGAGCATCCCAAGCCGGCCCCCGACATCTACCTGGAGGCGTGCCGGCGCCTGGGCGCCGAGCCTGGCACGTGCGCCGCGCTGGAGGACTCATCCACCGGAGTCGCCGCCGCCGTAGCAGCGGGAATGTACGTGATCGGCGTGCCCTACTTGATCGGCACGCAACTGCCGGGGTGCGACCTGCTCGCGGACAGCCTCGCCAACCCGGCTGTGTCCCGCGCGCTTGGATTGGGCTAGCGTGGGTCTCTGGCCCTGCGACAGATGATGCCCTGCCGGCAGGTTGGCTGGCGCATCGTGCGCGAAAGTCTCGCTCGCCGCGTCCCGGATCGTGGACGCATGGCTCTCGCTCACTCGTCGGCCTGCGGCTCGCGAGTCGGCATGTCGGGCGGGTGCTCACCCTCGTGGTAATCGACGGTATCGGCCATGCGGAACATCGTGCGCAGTCCGCCGCCTTCGGGCAGCCGCTCGAATGCCCCAAGCTTCTCCGAGTCGGGGTAGATCACTATGTCCGGCTCACCGCTGGTGCTGAACGACAAGAACCGCACGGTCTGATGTGTGCGGTTGACGAGCTGGTGGCCGCCATGCTCGCCGCGCAGGAACGCGACGACCTCTCCTTCCTCCAACTCTCGCCATCCATCGGGAGTGCGTAGACTCGGCCGGCCGTCGAGTACGAGCACGAGCTCCTCCTCGGCGAGATGGTAGTGATAGGGGTAGGCCGCTTCACCGGGCGGCAGATCCCACAGGCTCAACCCCAGCCGCTCGCTGCCGGCCTGGCGGCTGAGACGAGCGCGCTGGCAAAGGAAACCGGGATGCTCGCGTGGCTCGTCAAAGAGCGGGTCGTTGATGTTCGCCATACAGAGAAGCGTAAGCACCCGAGTGGGTGGATGTCCGCCCAGGACATTGCCAGAACGAGGAAGCTCGCGGGAGACGAGCATTGAGCGTGCGGTCGTCCGGCTGGCCGCTGCGCATAGCGTTTAGTCTTTCGCCGTGCGCCGAGCCTCCAGCCGAAGCATTTCGGTCGAGGACCCGAGAGGGATCGATGTCCGCGGGCTGCTGGTGGCGCATTTGGCGTTCACCGGGTTTCACAGCCCGCCCGAAGACATGCACGCGCTTGACTTGGACGGGCTCCTCGACCCATCGGTCACGTTCTTCAGCTACCGGGCGGATGGCGAACTGGTGGCGGTCGGAGCTCTCAAGCGGCTCGACTCCAGCCACGCCGAGCTGAAGTCGATGCACGTGGCGGAAGCTGCTCGCAGGCGCGGGATTGGCCGGGAGATGCTAGATCATCTGCTTGCAATGGCCCGCGAGCGCGGCTTTGACCGGGTGAGCATCGAGACGAACGCCCGGCCGGCGTTCGCCCCAGCGCGGGCTCTGTATGCAAGCGCCGGGTTCACGCGCTGTGGTCCATTTGGACAATACGTTCCGAGCCCGCACAGCACGTTCATGACACTGGAGCTATCGCCGGTCAGGGATGCTCAGGCAGCGAGCTGAAGTTGCGAGGGCCGACCGCGTCGACTGAGGTAGACGTATACGTTTCGCGGCGATGGCTGTAGAGATCAGACCCGTCAGGACTCGCCGCGAGCTGGGCGCGTTCGTAAGGCTCCCGTGGCGGCTCTACCGCGACGAGCCGAGGTGGGTGGCGCCGCTCTTGATGGACGTGAAGAAGCGCCTTGATCCAAAGAAGAATCCGTTCTTCAAGCACGCCCAAGCGCAGTATTTCCTCGCCTACCGCGACAGCCGGCCGGTCGGTCGTATCAGCGCGCACATCGATGAGAACTTCAACGAGTTCCAAGACAACGAGTGGGGGCTGTTTGGGTGGTTCGAGTGCGAGGATGATCCCGAGGTAGCGCGAGCGCTGCTCAACGCCGCCGAGGGCTGGTTGCGCGAGCGCGGCCGGGACAGGATGGTCGGCCCGATGGACTTCACGACCAACGACGAGATCGGCGTGCTGATCGCCGGGCACGAGTACCCGCCGATCATCCTCTGCCCCTGGCATCACCCCTACTACCAACGCCTCCTCGAGCAAGCCGGTATGGAGAAGGCGATGGACCTCTATATGTGGAGCCTGCATGTCACCGGCCGTGAGCAGGTCAACCCGGCGATCTGGCGGGCCGCCGAGCGCCTGAGTCCCGAGCACGGGATCGTGTGCCGCCAGTTCCGCAAGCGCGACCTGCAGCAGGAGGTCACGCGGTTCCTAGAGGTCTACAACGCTTCGTGGGAGCGCAACTGGGGTTTCGTGCCGCTTACCGAGGAGGAGGTCCGCCACTACGCCAAAGACCTCAAGCCCGTGCTGGATGAGAACTGGGCGATGGTCGCCGAACGCAAGGACACCGGCGAGGTCGTCGGCGCCGCGCTAACGCTCCCGGACTTCAACCAGGTCTTGGCGAAGCTCAACGGACGGCTACTGCCCTTCGGCTGGATCACTGCTCTGCGCGCGAAAAAGAAGATCGACGCGGTGCGCGTGTTCGCGCTCGGCGTCAAGCCCGCCTATCAGCATACGGGCGTCGCGGCTCGCTTCTACGCGATGCACTTTGATGCCGCTGAGCGCACGCCGCAGAAGGGCGGCGAGATGGGCTGGATACTGGAGACCAACGAGCCGATGAACCGTGCGATGGAGGGGATGGGCGGCGAGATCAAGCGCCGCTACCGCGTCTACGAGCGCGTGCTCTAGCCGAGGCGAGGGGTTCACGTGGCGGACGAGTGCCTGGAGGCGATTCAGTCGGTGCTGATTCCTGTTCCGGAGGCCGAGCCTGTGGTTGGCGGGTTTCGCCGCGAAGGTGATTGGTCCTATCGGCACGGCGTTCCGGCGCACATCACGATTGCTGGCCCGTGGCCGTTGTCGCTCGCGCCGCCGGCGCACGCACTTTCGCGGGTTGCCAAGGAGATGCGTGGCACGCGGTTCACCCTCGCTGCCGTTGGTGTGCTCGGCGACGCCGTGTGCCTGTTCCCCGGCGAAGACCGGGAGCTATTGCGCTGGCGGGATCGGATCCTGGACGTAGCCCGAGCCCCTGACGCTGTTGACGGGGACTGGCGGCTGCACCTAACCGTCTGCCGTAAAGGCACGAGCTCTCAAGCCACCGCTGTGCTGGCGATGCTCCAAGACGCATTGCCGTTCGCGTGCATCGTTGAGGGCCTCATGCTCGCGCAGCGTCGTGGCGAACACGTCACGCTGCGCGACCTGTAGGGCGATGATGCGATTCAGCTCGAAGGTCAATGACCGGGCGATCTGGCGGCGGTCAAGCCGCCGCCAGATGTAGGTGCCCGCCGGCCTGCTGTGCTTGGTGTGCGGCTCGCGCAGCGCTCCACTCCTCGTTGAAAGGTCGCGGCCCGAACCGCCGCAGGTCATCGATCGCGAAGCGGTAGTGCTCGTCGAGCATCCGATTGCTCGTTCCGCAGTCTGCGGCGACGGTCTGTGGGTCCTCTGCACGCAGCCGCAGGGAGATCCCGCCGCGGCGCAGCGAGTACGGGGTCGCGCCGGCTATGGCCGCGAGCTGCGGCTGCGCGGCGGCTTTCTTGACGGCCGGCCCGAAGAACTTGGTGCCCCACTTCCTGCACTGGCTGAGGCTCAGGTGGCAGGCGCCGGTATCGGGGTCGATCACGCCCCAGCGCTTGCCGCCGAGGTCACCCGGGATGAGGAAGTCGAGGTCTGCGGCGGGGTGCCCCCACTCCCGCGGATCGAGGCGCCATTCGAGCAGGTCTTCGTACAGCAGGCGCGGCATCCTTGGCCGCCGTTCGGTGCTATTGGAGGTCTTGCCGTACTCGTCCAGTTCGCCCCAGGAGATCGCCTCTTCCACGGTTGCGAAGGTCTCCGCGATCGAGGACCACCGCATCCCCCAGATCTCCTGCGGGCGCGCGCCGAGCCCATACATCAGGCTCGTGACGATCGCGTCGCGCTTGGCGAGGATCGGGTCCCGCGTGTTGCCGGGGCTGTCCGTCCCGAGCCGCGCGAGCTGCTCTGAGCGGATCGCCTCCACCGCCTGCGGCGAGAGCGCCCAGCTCTGTGTCTTTGAGCGGCGCTTGCGGCCCTTGGAGCCCTGGCCGGTCGAACCCGCCCTGACGGAGCGGCGGCGGTTCGTGGGGCGCTCGTTTCGCGAGAATGCACCCGTTGGTGCGGATTCTCGGGAACCTCGTGCGACCCAGCCGCCCAGCTCAAAACGGCGGAGAGCACCTTCCACACGTCCTTGATTCGTGCCTGGCCTTGGCCGTCGGCGCGCATCATGTCCCGGAACTGGCGCGGCGTGTCCGGCTCGTTGAACTCAGACGAAGGGCGGGCGGCAAGCCATGTCGCGTAGCTCTTGCGGCCGATGACCTCGTGCTTGTTGTTGTGGAACGGGCGGCCGAGGATGTGTGCGTTCGCGGTGGACTGATAGCCGTGGAACGTCGCTTGCGCGAGACCACCCTCGAGCTGCGGGTCGGCGTCCAGGGCGAAGTACATCGCGACTACCTGCCCGAAGGGGCGACCGTCCGTGACGGTGGCCTCCTTCGCGTCGAGGTCGCGCAGGAACCGCTCGAGGCTCGCCGGCCCCCTTCGCTCGGCCGCGGAGTAGTCGCGCATCCAATCCCGCGCTCCGTTGACACCCGAGGCGCAGGCGAACGTCTTACTGCGCTCGATCTTGTCGTGGTCGTAGTAGCCCACGACATAGGACTTGCGGCCACCGCGTCCGCGACGGGGCCACGGGTTCTTCTTCCAAGGTCTACTCATGCTTACTGAAACTCCCTTTCTGCAAAGTTGGTGGCCGGCCGGGGCTAGCGGAACTGCGCGCGCAGTCGCTCAAGCGCGGCCGGTGAGATGTCGTAGTCCTCCGGCGGCTCATCGCCGAGCCGGGGACGCCTGCCGCTGCTAGATCGCTCGGCTGCCCGGCGGACGCTTGGGCTTCTCGCCGCCTCGGACCCGCGCCGCCGACGGGGCTGGCGCGAATCGTGATCTGACCAAAACTCGTCGATCGCGTCCTCGGGTATGCGGTAGTGCCCGCCGGGGAGACGGTGGTAGCGGATGCGGTCGGCCTGCATGTAGCGGCGCAGCGTCTTCTCGCAGACGCCGAGCCTCGCCGCCGCCTCGCTGAGCTTCAGCGGACCAGCCGCGCGGGCGGTTGAAGCGGAGGAACCCATACATTCTTGTCGGGCTGAGGCAAGCTCTGCCACCGCCTGGGTTGGCGGAATTCGAGACTACGATCGCTCTCATGGGCGGTCTGTACGACGCCTGTCTGCGCGTCCTGGAAGGGGGGGCACTTCTGCGCAGGTCAGGCAGCAAAACACGTGAACTTGCGGTACCCCTGCGGCAAAAAGTCCGCCGAGGAAAGCCGATTGTGCTGATTTGCAGGGAAAACGCCCCGAGGGGGAAACGCCTTACCATGGAGGTGCTCTACCAGCTGAGCTACGTCGGGCGTTACGTCGGCATCGTACCGCCGTAGCGTCGTCGTCCGCCCTCCCGACGCGCACCGCTGGCGCTACCCGAAGCGAACCTTTCCGTTGGAGCGCGCCCGCGCCTGCGCGCGCTCGACCAGCTCCAGGCGCTTGATCGCTGCGCGGAACAGCAGCGTGAGCAGCCGCATGCGGGCGTTCTCCGAGCGCAGCTCCAAGAGCTCCTGCTTGACATCGGTGCCGAACTCCACCGTGGCGGCCATCGTGTAGGCGTCCAGCTCGGCCAGGTCGTCCTCCTCGAGGGTCTTGTCGGTCGCCTGCTCGACCAGCTCGGCGTAGAGGGTGTGGGCCTGCTGGACCACCTCGGGGTCGGCCACCTCGTCCTGCTCGATCAGGAACTCCACCACCGCCGCGGGGTAGGGCAGGTCGTCCTGGCGCTCCACCAGGCGGAAGGGCCGGGTGCCGCGCACGAGGATGTTGAGGCGGCCGTCCTCCATGCGCTCCACCACGCGGTCGATCTCGCACGCGCAGCCTACGGGCTTGAGCTCGTCCTCGGAGAGCCACACGATGCCGAACTCCTGCTCCATCGTCAGGCACTCCTCGATCATCTTGCGGTAGCGGTCCTCGAAGATGTGCAGCGGCACGCTCTCGGTGGGCAGCGCCACCATTCCCAGGGGGAACATCGGGAAGCCCCAGTGCAGCCGGTCGGGCATGGCACAAGTCTAGGGGTCCGACTTGCGGGCGAGGGGGTCTCCTCGCTTGCCCCCGGGGCTCTCCGGGCGAGCGGTCTCAGCGGGAGTCCCAGCAGGTGGCCCCAGTGGGCGGGCGGCCCCGGTTCTCGGGGCTCTCCCGTCGAGGGGCTTAAACCGCCTTGCGCGCGGAGAGCATCAGGTTGTAGAAGATCGCCGGCGGCAGCCGCGACTCCAGCAGCCGGCGGTCCACCTGCTGCAGGGCGAGGTAGCCGCGGTAGGCGTACCACCTCCACGCCCACGGCACTTCAGCGGGGTCGGCGGTGGCCTCCAGCGTGCGGTTGGTCCAGCCGAACCAGTTGGCCAGCAGCTCCTCGCCCACCACCTGCACGTCGCGCAGGCCGGCGCCGCGCGCAAAGGCTGTCAATTCGCCGGGGGCGAAGGCGTGGACGTCCACGACACCCTCCAGCGCCGCGTCGGGTGCGCCGCCCTCGGCGGGCGGCGCGGGGCCGGCTCCCACCGCGCGGCGCCACAGCGGTGCCACGGCGGTGGCCGCGCGCTTGGGCACCCGCGCGAGGCGGTCGCCGTAGCGGGAAGGCTCGCCGGCGAACAGCACCGTGCCGCCGGGGGCCAGCACGCGCTCGAACTCCGCGAAGGCGCGGGCTAAGTCGGGGATGTGGTGGAGCACCGCGTGGCCCAGCACCAGATCGAAGCTGCCGTCGGGGAAGGGCAGGTGCTCGGCGTCGGCGGGCGCGGTGTGCACGCTGAGTCCCAGGCGCTCGGCGTTGGCGCTCAGCGCGGAGAGCATGCCGGGCGAGATGTCGCTGCAGGTGGCCTCTTCCACGACCCCCGCACGGAGCAGGTTGAGCGTGAAGTAGCCGGTCCCTGCGCCCACCTCCAGCGAGCGCGCGAAAGGACCCAACCCCCGCCCGCCCGCCTGTGCCCGATGGGGTGCGCCCAGCACCTTGCGCACCTTGGAGAGCACCTGGTCGTGGCCCAGCTCGCCGAAGTCGATGCCCCACTTGGAGTCGTAGTGGTCTGCCGCCACGTCGTGGTAGCGGGTGTTGACGTCGCGGATCTCCTCAGCACTAAGAGGGTGCGGCCCATCTTCTTCAGTACTCAATACGGGGGCCACGGCGGGGCACCATATACTCGCGCGCCGTACCGTGTCTGTCTCCGTGTCCACACCCACCTTCCAGCAGCAGGACCAGCCCGCGGGCGTGCCGCCCCTGGAGCTGACGGGCGAGCGCACCCTGCCGGACGTGCCCGAGGAGAACTACTGGTACCGCCGCCACGTGGCGGTGTACGAGTGGATCGCCGCGCGCGTGGGCGGCCTGCGCGTGATCGACATGGCGTGCGGCGAGGGCTACGGCTCGGACCTGCTCGCTCGCACGGCTGCGTCGGTGGTCGGCGTGGACGCCAACCCCGAGGCCCACGAGCACGCCCGCGCGCGCTACCGCCGCCCCCACCTGCGCTTCGCGCGCGACCTCGTGGAGACCTTCTCAGAGCCCGCTGACGCGGTGGTGTTCCTGCAGACGATCGAGCACCTGCAGGACCCCGGCGCGGTGCTCCAGCACTTTCGGTCGCTGGTTCTCCCCGAGGGACAGCGGGCAGCGGAGGACCGCGCGGGTGAGGGAGGGGAGGGCCGGCCAAGCCGGCCAGCGGGTCGCGCGGGCGCCATCTATCTGTCCACGCCGAACGTGCTCACGCTGGCCCCCCGGGGCGCGGAGCGCTCGGATAACCCGTGGCACGTGCACGAGTACCGCGCCGGCGGGTTCGAGGCGCTGTGCCGGGCGCACTTCTCCTCGGTCCAGTTGTTCGGGCTCTACCACGCGCGCAAACTGCGCGTGCACGAGCTGGCGCTGCGGGCCGGCTGGGACTCCGTGCACCCGCGCCTGGGGGTCACGGAGCGCTTCTACGGATGGTTCACCCCCGCGATAGCCGCGCGCGACTTCGTGCTGCGCCCGCGCGGGCAGGCAGACCTCGACCGCGCGTTGGACTTCGTTGCGGTGTGTCGCCCGTGAGTCGCCCCCGCGGCGCGCTGGCGATTGTCCTGCACACCCACATGCCCTACGTGGAGGGCTTCGGCACCTGGCCCTTCGGCGAGGAGTGGCTGTGGGAGGCCCTCGCCACCTCCTACCTCCCGCTGCTGGACCTGCTGGAGGCGGGCGCGCCGTTGACGCTGTCGCTGACGCCGGTGCTGTGCGACCAGCTGGAGGCCCCCGGCGTCGGCGCGCGCTGCCTGGAGTTCCTGCGCGAGGTGCGCCACCACACCCACCACGAGGACGCCCGCGGGCTGCGCGCCGGCGGCCACGTGGGACTGGCGCGCGAGGTGGAGCGCTCGTGGGGGGATTACGAGCGGGCTGCCCTGCGCCTGGAAGGGCTCGGCGGGGACGTGCTCGGCGCGCTGGCCCCCCACGCGCAGTGGACCTCCGCGGCGACCCACGCGGTGCTGCCGCTGCTGGCCAGCGACGCGGGCCTGCGCGCGCAGGTGCAGGGCGGCGTGGACTCCCACCGCGCGCGCTTCGGCGCCGGCTGGCGCGGGGGGTTCTGGCTGCCCGAGTGCGCCCACTCCTCGTCGCTTGAGTGGGCGCTGGCCGAGGCCGGCGTGCGCGCCACCTGCGTGGAGCTGACCGCCCGCCTGGGGCTGGGCGCCGGTGCGCACCTGCGCCCGCTCCTGGCTGACTCCGGCGTGGTGTTGGTGCCGATCGACCGCGCCACCGTCTCGCTGGTGTGGAGCGACGGCGGCTACCCCGCGCACGGCAGCTACCGCGACTACCACCACCACACCGTGCACCACCACCAGCCGTGGGCCAACGACGGCGGCCCCTACGACCACGCGGCCGCGCTGGCCCTGGCGCGCGAGCACGCCGCGGACTTCGTCGCCCGCACCCTCGCCCGTCTGCGCGAGGGCGGCGCCGCGCAGCCCGGCGGCGGGTTGGCGGTCTGCGCGCTGGACACCGAGCTGTTGGGCCACTGGTGGTACGAGGGCGTGGCCTGGCTGGGGGCCATGGTGGCGGAGTGCGCGCGGCAGGGGCTCGAGCTGGTGCGCCTGGACGACGCGCTGGAGCGGTTTGAGCCGGCGCCCGTGTCCGGCCTGCGCCGTGGTGGAGATAGGGCTGGCGCCGCTGCGGCGGCAGACCCGGGGCGCTCGCAGGGGCGTGATGACGCAGAACGGGAGTCGGGGCGCTGGGACGAAGACGAGGTCACTACCTGGGGGCAGGGCGGCGACCTGTCAACGTGGTCCTCTCCCGCGGTCGCCGACATGGCCTTCGCCACCCGCGCCGCCGAGCTGCGCGTGCTGGCCGCCGGTCCGCGCGCGGGCGCCGCTGCGGTGCGCGAGCTGCTGGCGCTGCAGGCATCCGACTGGGCCTTCATGGTCGCCCGTGGGCTGGCCGTGCCCTATGCGCGCGAGCGCTTCGCCGGTCACCTGCACGCGCTGGACGGCGCGCTCGGCGAGGGGCCGGCGGCGAGCACCGCTCCGCTGCGCCACCTCGCCGCGCGGGTGGACCCCGCCGCGTTGCTGGCCGTTTGAGGCTCGCGGCAGTCGCCTCGCACGGCGCGGTCGAGGGCTTGCGCCGCATTGCTGACCGCTTGAGGCTCGTCCGCCCCTGCCTCCCATTGCCCGGCGGGTGGGCCGTGCTGCGGCCCGCTCGGCCCCCCCTGTGGGGGCCTCTCCCTACTCCCAGCGCAGTGTCTGCGGCGCCTCGCGCATCCTGAGCACGCGCGCGGGCACGCCGCCCACGACGGCGTTCGCCGGGACATCCTTGGTGAGCACCGCGTTGGTGCCGACGATCGCGTTGTCGCCGATCGTGACGCCGCGCAGCACGCACGCGCCGTAGCCCATCCACACGTTGTGCCCCACGCGCACGTCGCGCTTGTAGATGCCCTGCAGGCGGATCGGGCGCTCCACCTCCACCACGCCGTGGTCGAAGTCGATCAGCATCACCCTGTCGGCGACGATGCACTCGCGGCCGATCGAGACGTGCTGGTAGGCGGAGATGGTGCACTCCTGCCCCATCACGGTCTTCGCGCCGATGCGCACCTCGCCCTCGTGCACGCGCACCTTGCTGCCGTGGCCCACCCACGCCCAGCGGCCGATGTGCAGCTTCGCGTGGGGGCCGATCTCCAGCTTCACGCCGGGGCAGATGAAGCAGATGCCGTCGGTCTGCAGGCGTCCGCGGTGGCGCGCCTTCAGCCACACCCAGCGGGCGCCGAGCAGCGCGTAGTGGCGGTTCGCCATGTTGTTTGCGCGCATCCACCGCCACGTGCGCACGATGTCTCGGGGCCTTGTCACGAGCGGGCATCCTAGATACTTCTGCTGTGTCGTCTTCTCTCGCCCAGCGCCTGCTCGACGGCGACCGCCGCGCGCTGGCGCGCGCCATCTCGCTGGTGGAGGACGACCGGCCGGAGGGGTGGGCGCTCGTGCGCGAGGTCTACCCCCACACCGGCTCGGCCGCCGTATTCGGCTTCACCGGGCCCCCCGGGGTTGGCAAGTCCACGCTGATCGGCGCTCTCACAAAGGCGCGGCGCGCGGCCGGGCGCACCGTGGGGGTGCTTTCGATCGACCCCTCCTCGCCCTTTACCCAGGGGGCGCTTTTGGGCGACCGCATCCGCCTCTCCGAGCACTTCCTGGACCCGGGCGTGTTCATCCGCTCGATGGCCAACCGCGGCGCGTTGGGGGGTCTTTCGGAGGCCGCGCTGCAGGCTGCGCTGCTGCTCGACGCGGCCGGCCGCGAGGACGTGTTCGTGGAGACTGTGGGCGTCGGCCAGGCCGAGATCGACATCATCGACCACGCCGACACGGTTGTCTTGGTGCTGATGCCAGGCTCGGGCGACTCGATCCAGGCGCTCAAGGCCGGCGTGATGGAGATCCCCGACGTGATCGTCGTCAACAAGGCCGACCACCCGCTGACGGACACGATGGTGCGCGAGATCCGCGGCGTCCTCTCGCTCGCCAACCTCGACCGCTCCCCCGAGGAGGTGCGCGCGAGCTGGCGCGTGCCGATCGTCAGAGCTGAGGCCGCCCACGGCCGCGGCATCGAGGAGCTGGTGGGGCACATGGACGCCCACCGCGCCCACCTCCTCGCCGCCGGTGAGCTGTCCGCGCGCCGGCGCTCCAACCTGCGCGCCGAGGTCTTGGCGATCGCCACCGCGCGCCTGCGCCGGCGCCTGGAGGAGGACCTGGCGGGCGACTCGCGTTTCCAGGAGCTGCTGGAGGAGGTCGTGGAGCGCCGCCTTGACCCCGCGTCGGCCGCCGGTGAGCTGCTGGAGCGCGCCGCCGCGCCCGCGGTTACGCCCCCAGCGCCCTAGCGATCACCATCTGCTGCACCTCGTCGGTGCCCTCGCCGATGGTGAGGATCTTCGCGTCGCGGTAGAAGCGACACACGGGGTACTCCTCGATGTAGCCGTACCCGCCGTGGATCTGCACCGCCTCCTCCGCGCATCTGACGGCCAGGCGCCCGGTCTTCAGCTTCGCCTGGGCGGCGGTCAAGGTGAAGTTGCGCCCCGCGTCCTTCTCCCTGGCGGCCTTGTACACGAGCAGCCGCGCCGCCTCGATCTCGGTCGCCATGTCCGCCAGCTTGCCCTGAATCGCCTGGAACTTCGAGATCGGCTTGCCGAACGCGCGGCGCTCCTTGGCGTACTTCAGCGCCTCGTCCAGCGCGCCCTGCGCCAGCCCCACGCCCATCGCCGCCACGCCGATGCGCCCGATGTCGAGGATGTGCAGGAACTGCTTGAACCCGGCCCCGCGCGGCCCCAGCAGGTTCTCTGCGGGTACGCGGCATTCGCTGAAGGTCAGCGGCCGCGTGTCGCTCGCGTGCCACCCCATCTTGCGGTAGGGCTTGCCCTGCTCGTATCCGGGGGTGCCGTTGGGGACGATGAAGTTCGAAATCTCCTTTGCGCCCCCAGCGTCTTCGCCCGTAACGGCGGTGATGCACACTACGCCTGAGATGTCGGTGCCGGCGTTGGTGATGAACTGCTTGGCCCCGTCCACCACCCACTCCTCGCCCTCCAGGCGCGCGCGTGTGCGCGTGTTGCCCGCGTCGCTGCCCGCCTCGGGCTCGGTCAGCCCGAACGCGCCCAGGCGTTCGCCGGAGCACAGCTTGGGCAGCCACTCCTGCTTCTGCGCCTCGCTGCCGAACAGGTATACGGGCTGGGTGCCGAGCGAGGTGTGCGCGCACACGGTGATCGCCACCGAGCTGTCTACGCGCGTCAGCTCCTCCACGGCCAGGGCGTAGGCCAGCGAGTCCCCGCCCCCGCCGCCGTACTCCTGCGGGAAGGGGATACCCATCAGTCCCAGCTTCCCCAGCTTGGCGACGATCTCATAAGGGAAGGACCTGGTGGCGTCCAGCTCCTCCGCCACCGGCCCCACCTCGCCCTGCGCGAAGTCGCGCACGGTGGCGCGGATCAGCTCGTGCTCGGGGGAGAGGTCGAAGTCCACGTTACGCGTAGCTGCGGGCCAGCTCCACCAGCAACCGCACGCCGTACCCCGACGCGCTCTTCGCGGCGTACGCCCGGCCCAGATCCCACGCCGAGCCGGCGATGTCCAGGTGCGCCCACGGCACCTCGCCCACGAAGTTCGAGAGAAACGCGGCGCCCACGATCGTGCCCGCCTTGCGCGCTTCGGGGGCGTTGTCGAGGTCGCCGTAGCGGCCCTTGATCAGCTCGTCGTACTCCTCGTGCAGCGGCAGCCGCCAGACGATCTCGCCGGTGCGCTCGCCCGCCTCGGCGATGCGCTCGGCCCAGTCCTCGTCGTTGCTCATCAGCCCCGCATAGGTGGAGCCCAACGCGACGATCACCGCGCCCGTCAGCGTCGCCAGATCGACGATCCGCTCTGCTCCCTGCGCGACGGCGTGGCAGAGGCAGTCGGCCAGCACCAGGCGCCCCTCGGCGTCGGTGTTGTTGATCTCGATCGTCTTGCCGTTGGCCGCGGTGACGATGTCCCCCGGCTTGATCGCGCTGCCGCTGGGCAGGTTCTCGGTCGCGCCGATAACCGCCACCAGCCTCACGGGCAGCCCCAGCCGGGCGATCGCCGCCACCGCTCCGATCACGGCGGCCCCGCCTGACATGTCGAACTTCATCTCCGACATCTTCGCGCCGGGCTTCAGCGAGATGCCGCCGCTGTCGAACGTCACGGCCTTGCCGACCAGCCCCAGCAGCGGCCCCTTGGGGTCGGATGCCCCGCCCGGGGCGGGCGGGCCTTCATACCGCAGGGTGATCAGCGCCGGCTCCTGCTCGGAGCCCTGCGCCACGGCGGCGAAGGCGCCCATGCCGCGGTCCTTCAGGCCCCTGCTGCCCTCCACCTCCACGGACAACCCTGGGATCTCCTCGCCCAACGCCTTGGCGTGCTCGGCCAGCGCCGTCGGCGTCAGGTCGTTGCCCGGGCGGTTCTGCAGGTCGCGCGCCGCGTTGACCGCCTCGCTCACGATGGCGGCCTCGGCGACCGCGCGCTCGAGCTCCTCCGGTGCGGCGGCGCCCGGGGCGGCCACCACCAGCCCCTCCAGCTGCTTGGGCGGCGCGTCCTTGGCCTTCTCCCCGGCGTCGGGGGGCGTGGACTTGAACTGCTCGAAGCGGTAGTCGGCGAGCACCGTGCCCTCGACCAGCGCGCCCGCCACGACCGCGTCCGCGTCCGCCGGGGCGAGCCAGCAGAGCGTGCGCGTCGATATCTCCTTCGCGCGCTCCAGCGCCCCGGCGGCGGCCACGCGGGCGCGCTCGGGGGTGAAGTCCTCGCGCTTGCCCAGCCCCACGGTGAGCCAGCGCCTGCCCTGCGCGTGGGTTACGGCCAGCGCCTTGGGGGTAGCTCTGGCCTCGCCGCTGGCGATCAACTCGGCCACCTCGCTTGGCGTGTCGGCGGGGGCCTCGGCGCCCTCGAACAGCCCCACCGCGACGGTGTCGGCGTCGCTCGCCTGGGGGTCCTCTGTTGTGAGTGTGACCTTCACGACAGAGGCACCTTACCCACATCGATAGGATTTTCGGGTCCACACCGGTTCAGCGCGGGTTCCAGGCCCCGGCGTCCCAGACCCCGGCGTCCGTTCCTGCGTCTCGCGTTCCCATCTCGCCCGGCCCGTCCAACATCGATTCCAACCAGGAGAGTCCGCACCCCATGACCAAGACAGTGATCCTCGGCACCGCCCGCACCCCCGTCGGCAAGATGGGTGGGGCCCTGTCCACGCTCGACGCCACCGAGCTGGGCGGCGTGGCGATCAAGGCCGCCCTGGAGCGCGCCGGCGTCGAGGGCGAGCAGGTCGAGCACGTGATCATGGGCCAGGTCCTGCAGGCCGGCCAGGGTCAGATCCCCTCGCGCCAGGCGCAGATCAAGGCGGGCATCCCCAAGGAGATCTCCTCGGAGACGATCAACAAGGTCTGCGCCTCGGGGCTGCGCTCCTGCGTGCTGCTCGACCAGGCGATCCGCGCCGGCGACGTCGCCGTCGGCGTGGGCGGCGGCATGGAGTCGATGTCCCGCGCCCCCTACCTGCTGCCGGGCGCGCGCTTCGGCTTTCGCATGGGCGACGTGAAGGCGCTCGACGCGATGGTCCACGATGGGCTCACCAACCCCTTCTCCGGCAAGCAGATGTTCGTGGAGGCCACCGAGGTCGGAGACGAGCTGGAGATGACCCGCGCCGACCTCGATCGCTGGGCGCTGCGCTCGCACCAGCTGGCGCTGGCCGCCACCGACGAGGGGCGCCTGGCGGAGGAGATCGTGCCCGTCACCGTCAAGTCACGCAAGAGCGAGACGGTGGTCGAGGTCGACGAGGCCCCGCGCCGCGACACCTCGCTGGAGGCGCTCGCCAAGCTGCCCGGCCTCGTCGGCAGGGAGGGCACGCACACCGCGGGCAACTCGCCGGGCGTCAACGACGCCGGCGGCGCGCTGGTGCTCTCCTCCGCTGAGTGGGCTGCCGCCAACGGCCACGAGGCGCTGGGGGAGATCGTCGCGCACGCGCAGTCCGGCGATGACTTCGCCTATTTGGCCCGCACCCCCGCCTCGGCCGCCACAAAGGCCCTGCGGCAGGCCGGGCTGAACGCCGCCGACATCGACGTGTGGGAGATCAACGAGGCGTTCGCCTCGGTCACGCTCAACTCGATCCGCGTGCTCGGCATCGACGAGGACCGCGTCAACGTCAACGGCGGCGCGATCGCCCTCGGCCACCCGATCGGCGCCTCCGGCGCGCGCATCCTGGGTGCCATCGTGCACGAGTTGCGCCGCCGCGGCGGCGGCCTCGGCTGCGCGGCGATCTGCTCCGGCGGCGGACAGGGCGACGCGGTCATAATCCGCGTGTGACCGCAGCGGCGTTCTTCGATCTGGACCGCACCCTGATGGTCGGCTCCTCGGGCGTCTTCTTCGCCCGCGCGGCCTTCGAGACGGGCATGATCTCGCGCGGGCGCCTGGCACGCGACGTGTATGAAAACGTGCGCTTTCGCCTGCGCGGCTCGACCGACGACCGCGCCGACGCGGTGCGCAAGCGGGTGGGGGAGATGATCGCCGACGTGCCGGTGCGCGATCTGCAGCGCCTCTCCCCGCGCGTGCTCGCCGGGGTGCTGCCGCGCCTCTACCCGCAGATGCTGCAGCGCGCCTACGAGCACCAGGAGCAGGGCCGGCGCGTGTACATCGTCACCGCGGCGCTGCAGGAGATGGCCGACCTGCTGGCGCACGTGCTGGCCTTCGACGGCGGGCTGGGCTCGCGCCTTGAGGTCGTGGACGGGCGCTACACCGGACGCGCCGACGGGCCGTTCAACTACCGCGAGGGCAAGGTGCTCTCGATGCGCGCGCTCGCCGCGCGCGAGGGGCTCGATCTGGCTGCCTCCTACGCCTACTCGGATTCGGAGTCCGACCTGCCGATGCTGCGCGCGGTGGGGCACGCGGTGGTCGTCAACCCCGACCCCGACCTGCGCCGCATCGCCGCTCAGGAAGGCTGGGAGGTCGTGCGTCTGGATCGTCTCGGCAGCCGTCTGAAGGTCTTCGCGGCGCTGGGGGCCGCGGCGGCGTTGGGGGGAGTGGGCAGCATTGTGAGAGGGCGCGTTAGGCTCTAGCGCCAATGTCGACCCAGACGCACAAAGGCAAGATCCGCGTCGTCGTGGCCAAGCCCGGCCTCGACGGGCACGACCGCGGCGCGAAGATCATCGCCCGCGCGCTGCGCGACGCGGGGATGGAGGTGATCTACACCGGCCTGCACCAGACCCCCGAGCAGATCGTGGAGACGGTCATCCAGGAGGACGCCGACGCCGTGGGCCTGTCGATCCTCTCCGGCGCGCACATGACGCTCGTGCCGCGCGTGGTGGCGCTGCTGCGCGAGCAGGGCATCGACGACGTGCTGGTGACGGTGGGCGGCACGATCCCCGCGGAGGACATCCCCGAGCTGAAGCAGCTGGGCGTGGCCGAGGTCTTCACGCCCGGCGCGCCCACGCAGGCGATCGTCGATTTCATCCGCGGCGCCGTGAGCGAGAACTGAGCGAGGACCGAGCGACAGCGTGCGAGAGCTGAGCAGGACCAAGCGACAGCCGTGCGAGAACTGAGCGAGGACCGATAACCGATAACCGATTGACTCGTCAGTCAACCGCCAATTGGGGTAGGATTGGTGGCGACAAGTCCCTCAAGGAGAGCGAACCGAATGAAGATATGCGTCCTGGTTAAGGAGGTTCCGGACGCCGCCGTCGAGAAGCGCATCGACCCCTCGACGGGGCGGATGGACCGCAGCGGAGAGAAGAACCTCAACCCCTACGACACGCACGCCATCGAGGCGGCGATGCAGATCCGCGAGGGCGGGGCCGTGCCGGTCGAGGAGATCGTGGCCGTCACGATGGGTCCGGAGAGCGCCGTGCGCGCGCTGCACAAGGCCGTCTCGCTCGGCGCCGACCGCTCGGTGCACCTCTCCGACGGCGCGGTGGCCGGCTCCGACGTGGCCGCCACCGGCTACGCGCTGGCCAAGACGCTGGGGCGTGAGAACCCCGACCTGGTGCTGCTCGGCCAGCAGTCAGACGACGGCGAGTGCTACACGATCGGCGCGGTCGTGGCCGAGCACCTGGGGATGCCCTCCTTGACGCAGGTCATCAAGATGGATGTGGACGCCGACGCACTGCGCTGCGAGCGCCAGGCCGAGTACGGCTACGACACGGTGGCCATCAAGCTGCCCGCCGTGATCTCCGTCGGCGACGCGATCAACGAGCCGCGCTACCCCTCGCTGAAGGCGATCATGGGCGCCAAGAAGAAGCCGCTGGACACCGTCGGCATCGGCGACGTGGAGATCGACGCCTCCAAGGTCGGCGGCGATAACTCCGCCGCGCAATGGGTCGCCGCGAAGGCGCCGCCCGCGAAGGGCGCCGGGGAGATCATCGAGGACGAGGACACCAACGAGACGGTCGAGAAGATCGTCGCCTGGCTCGACGAGAGGAAGCTGATCTGAATGGCGGACATCCTGGTCTACGCGCTGCACTACGAGGGCGCGATCAACAAGAACTCCCTGGGCGCCGTCTCAGAGGGCGCCAAGCTCGCTGCGCAGCTCGGCGGCGAGGCGCACGCGATCCTCGTCGGCGAGTCGGTGCCGCAGGACCTGGCGGCCTCGCTGGGCAACTACGGCGCCAAGAAGGTGCTCGTCGCGGAGGGGCCCGAAGGGCTCGCGCAGCCCGTCGTGGACGCGATGGGCAAGGCGATCGCAGACGGCGGCTACAAGTACGCGCTCTTCGGCGGCGGTCTGCTCGGCTTTGAGATCGGCGCCGGTCTCGCCGCGCGCCTGGGCGCGGGCGTGGCGATGGAGGTCACCGCCGTGCGCGCGGAGGGCGGCGAATTGGTCGCCGAGCGCCCGATCCTGGGCGACTCCGCGATCTCGGAGATCAAGTACCGCTCGCCGGTGGGGATCGTGATCGGGCGCCTCAACGCGTTTGAGATCGCCCAGCCCAGCAGCGAGCAGGCGGCCGTGGAGCAGCTGAGCTTCGAACTCTCGCCCCACGCCAGGCAGGCCACGATGGTGACGCGCGGCGAACAGCGCGGCGCCGACGTCGACATCGAGGGCGCCGACATCCTCGTCGCCGGCGGCCGCGGCCTGGGCAAGGCCGAGGGCTTCGCGCTCTGCGAAGAGCTGGCGGGCGCCTTCGGCAACAACGCCGCCGTCGCCGCCACGCGCGCGGTGGTCGACGCCGGCTGGTACCCCTACGCGGCGCAGATCGGCCAGACCGGTAAGACGGTCGCGCCGAAGCTGTACCTTGCGGCGGGCATCTCCGGGGCGATCCAGCACAAGGTCGGGATGCAGGCCTCGGAGAACATCGTGGCGATCAACAAGGACTCCAACGCCCCGATCTTCGAGTTCTCCGACCTGGGGATCGTCGGCGATCTGAACAAGATCCTGCCGAAGTTGACCGAGGCCGTGAAGGCGAAGAAGGCGAGTTGATGCAAGGCCGGCGCGGACAGCTCCGTGGGTTCGCGCCGGACGCGGAGGCGGGTGTGCGAATGCAGGCGAGCCACGACTGAACAGATAAGGAGCTGAGCGATGTCCTCTCACAACGGTTCCTCCAATGGCCGGGTCGCCCCGGCGGCCTTCCCGCCCCCCGTGGACCCGCAGAAGGAGTTCGTCAAGCACGGCCTCGACGCCGAGGACGAGCTGATCGAGGTTGGCGTGGCGATCGTCGGCGGTGGCACCGCCGGACTGGCCTGCGCCAATCGCCTGCTGCAGCTGCTGGGCGACGACCCGCAGACGCTGGAGCGCCTGGGCGAAGTGCCCGTAGCGGTCGTGGAGAAGGCCAAGACCTGCGGCGGGCACAACTTCTCCGGCGCCGTGGTGCGCCCCGGACCGCTGGAAGAGCTGTTCCCCGAGCTCACGCGCGCGGACTGGCGCAGGGAGGGCTTTGCCTTCGGCGAGGTCACCAAGGAGGCCGTCTACCTGACGCCCACCGCGAAGACGAAGCTGCGCCTGCTGCCGGTGCCGCCGAACTTTCGCAACCACGGCAACGAGATCATCTCCGTCTCGGCGCTGGCGCGCTACCAGCAGCGCATCGCCGAGGAGGCCGGCGCCTACATCCTCACCGAGACCTCCGCCACGCAGCTGATCGTGGAGGACGCGGGTGAGGCTGGAGCGGATGCTCAGGGGTCCGGGCACCGCGTGGTGGGAGTGCGCTCGGGCGACAAGGGCCGCGGCAAGGACGGCGAGCCGCTGGGCAACTTCGAGCCGGGCACCGACATCAAGGCGCAGGCCACGGTGCTCGCCGAGGGCTGCTGGGGGCACATCACCGGCGCGGCGATCCGCGAGTTCGACCTCGGCGAGCACCGCGAGCCGCAGGTCTGGGAGCTCGGCGTCAAGGAGGTCTGGAAGGTGCCCAAGCCGCTGGACCGCGTGATCCACACGCTCGGGCCGTGGCCCTTGAAGCTGTCCGCCAAGTACGGGCAGATCGGCGGCACCTGGCTGTATCCGATGAAGGACGAGAAGACCGGCGAGCACATGGTCTCGATCGGCTTCGTGATCGACCTGGAGTACGCCGACGCCACGACCTCCGCCCACGACCTGCTGCAGCAGTTCAAGCTGCACCCGCTCGTCAAGGGCATCCTCGCGGGAGGAGAGCGCATCGCCTGGGGCGCCAAGGCGCTGCCCGGCGGGGGCTACTGGTCGATGCCCAAGCTCTCGATGCCCGGCGCGGTGATCGTGGGCGACGGCGCGGGGATGGTCGACACGGTGGCGCTGAAGGGCGTGCACCACGCTGTGCTCTCCGGCAAGCTCGCGGCCGAGTCGATCTACGCGGCGCTGGTGCGCGGCGAGCGCACCTTCGAGTCCTACGAGCAGGCCGTCGAGGAGTCGCGCATCGGCAAGGAGCTGTATCAGGTGCGCAACACCCGCCAGCCCTTCCAGCGGGGCTTCATCAAGGGCGCGCCGCTGGTCAACGCGATGATCGCCACCAAGGGGCGCTTCCCCAACGGGCGCTGGCCCTGGCACCGCAACGACGCCCAGCCGATGTTCGTGGGCGACACGAAGGACTCCTACCCCAAGCCCGACGGCAAGTACACCTTCGACAAGCTCTCCTCGGTGTTCATCACCGGCAACGCCACGCGCGACGACGCGCCCAACCACATCCGCATCCAGAAGCACGTGCCGCGCGAGATCGCCGAGACGTGGCGCTGGATGTGCCCCGCGGGGGTGTACGAGATCCCCGAGGACGCGCCCGAGCACGGCGATGTCGATGTGATCGTCAACTACACCAACTGCGTGCAGTGCGGCGCGATCACCGCCAAGGGCGGGCGTCTGACGGCGCCCGAGGGCGGCGACGGGCCGCTTTACCAGATCCTTTGAGGGCTCCTGGCTACTGGAGCTGGTCCGTTCTGCGACGGTCAGTGCGCAAGGCAGGCCTCGCCACGTACCAAATGTCGTGGCTTCGCGGCGAAACCCCTGCCGGTTAGCGGTGTTTAGGGGCTCACGATGGCATTTCCCACCGTCATACCCGCGTCCCTGCTCGCGCTGAGCCTGCTGGCCTCGCCGAGCCCCGCGCCGGCGACAGGGCCCGGGCCCGTGAGCGCCGGCGTCGAACAGTGCGTCCCGGCGGCCGTGCAAAGCGAACGCTCGGCCACCTTCACGGCGCAGATGACGGCTGTCACGGGCAGCCAGCGCATGGCGATCCAGCTGGAGATCCAGGAACGCACGCCCGCGGACCCCACCTTCCACACCGTCACGGCCCCCGGCCTCGGTGTTTGGAGCCAGTCGGAAACAGGGGTGAAGATCTACAAGTTCGTCAAGCAGTTCACGAACCTCGCCGCGCCCGCGGACTTCCGCGCCCTTGTGCACTACCGCTGGATCGACAGTCGGGGGCGCACGATCGCGCACACGCAGCGGCGCACGCCCCTCTGCCAGCAGCCCGCGCAGCCCGCCGAGCCTGCGCCGCAGCAGCCGGCCGCTAGAATGCCCTGAGCATGAAGACCTCGATCCACCCAGAGTACGTGGAGGCCCACGTCAGCTGCACCTGCGGCAACGAGTTCACCACGCGTGCGACCCGTTCAGAGATGCACGTCGAGGTGTGCTCCAACTGCCACCCGTTCTACACCGGCCGTCAGAAGCTGGTCGACACGGGCGGGCGCGTCGAGCGCTTCCAGCGCCGCGTGGCCAAGGGCCGCCAGCGCTCAGCCCAGAGTCAGACGCGGCCCGCGTAGACCGATGGCCTCGCGCCTGGTCGCCGGTCCGCCGACGCCAACGCGCGCTCCCGGGGGTGTGCCGCAGGCACCGGCTGTAGAAGAGGGCCCCGTGCACGGGGACGGCGAGGGCCTGCAGGCCCAGCGCGACGCGCCGCTGGGCGGACAGGCCGTGCTCGAGGGCGTGATGATGCGCGGCATCCGCAACTGGGCCGTGGCAGTGCGCAAGCCGGCAATCCTCGTTGCGCTTGAGGCCATCGACGCGGCGGAGAAAAACGGGGCGTCGGCCGATAGCAACGGCAATGCTCCAGCGGAGGAGGACGAGAAGCTCGGCGAGATCGAGGTCACCACCTATCCCCTGACATCGATCCTGCGCCGCCACCGCGCGTGGCGGCTGCCGATCGTGCGCGGCGTGATCGCGCTGGGCGAGTCGATGGCGATCGGCTTCAAGGCGCTGGGGATCTCAGCCAATGCGCAGCTGCTCGCCGCCGGAGAGGGCGAGGAGGGCGCGCCTACGGAGATATCGGGCGGCGTGTGGGCGGGCACGATCGTCGTGGCGCTGGCCTTTGCGATCGGCCTGTTCTTCCTGCTGCCGCTCGGGCTGACGAGCCTGATCAAACACCAGCTGAACTCCTCGGTCCTGTTCTGGGTGGTGGAGGGGACGCTGCGCACCGCGATCTTCCTCGGCTACATGGTGCTGCTCTCGCGCCTGCGCGACCTGCGCCGCGTGTTCGAGTACCACGGCGCCGAGCACAAGACGATCTCCTGCTTCGAGGCGGGGCTTGAGCTGACGCCGCCCAACGCGCAGCGCTTCTCGCGCCTGCACCCCCGCTGCGGCACCAGTTTCCTGCTGATCGTGATGGTCGTCTCGATCTTCGTGTTCGGGGCGATCGGGCTGCCCGCCTGGTACTGGCTGATCGCCTCGCGCATCCTCGGCGTGCCTGTGATCGCCGGCATCTCCTTCGAGATCATCAAGTTCGCCGGGCGCAACCGCCGCCGCCGCTGGGTGCAGATCGTGATGTGGCCGGGGCTGAAGCTGCAGCTGCTGACCACGCGCGAGCCGGACCTTGACCAGCTAGCGGTGGCGATCGCGGCGCTGGAGGCGGTCCTGGCGCTGGAGAAGCCGGGAGAGCTATCAGCGGAGGACCTGGTGGGCGTGGAGGTCGTGGCGTAGGCCCATAGACTGGGGCCCTCATGGTCGAGGACCTGATCGAGCAGATCGAGACGCGCTTCGCCGAGCTGGGCGCGCAGATGGCCGACCCCGAGGTGATCTCCGATCGCGAGCGCTACGCGGAGGTGGGGCGCGGCTACAGTCAGCTGGAGCCCGCCGCCAAGCTCGCCGCGCTGTGGCGTCGCGCGCAGGACGACGCCTCGGGCGCCGAGGAGCTGCTCTGCGAGGACGGCGAGGACGCGGAGGTGCGCGAAATGCTGGCCTCCGCGCGCGAGCGCATCGAGCAGCTCGAGGAGGAGATCCGCGTGGCGATGGTCGAGCGCGACCCCAACGACGAGAAGAACGTGATCGTCGAAATCCAGGGCGGCGCCGGGGGGGACGAGGCCGGGCTGTGGGCCGGGGACCTGTACCGGATGCTCTCCAAATACGCCGAGCGGCTGGGGTTTGCGACCGAGGCGATGGACGTGAGCGAGGGCAAGTACACGTTCGCGATCAAGGCCCGCCCGCCCGCCGTGGGCGCCTACTCGGTGTTCAAGTTCGAGGGTGGCACGCACCGCGTGCAGCGCGTGCCCGAGACCGAGTCGCAGGGGCGCATCCACACCTCGACCGCCACCGTCGCGGTGCTGCCCGAGGCGCAGGACGTGGACATCGAGGTCGACCAGAACGATCTGCAGATCGACGTCTATCGCTCCTCGGGGCCCGGGGGGCAGTCGGTCAACACGACCGACTCCGCGGTGCGCATAACGCACAGGCCCTCCGGCCTTGTGGTCTCGATGCAGGATGAGAAGTCCCAGCTGCAGAACCGCGAGAAGGCGCTGCGCGTCCTGCGCGCGCGGCTGTATGAGCGGGCGCTGGCCGAGCAGCAGGCCGAGCTGGCCGCGGATCGCCGCTCGCAGGTCGGCACGGGCGACCGCGCGGAGAAGATCCGCACCTACAACTACGGCGAGCGGCGCGTCACCGACCACCGCATCAAGCTCACGGTGCATAACCTCGACCAGGTGCTCGCGGGGGAGTTGGAGGAGCTGACCGCGGCGCTGCAGGGGGATGAGAAGCGCCGGCGGCTGGAGGCGTCCGCCGCGGCGTGAGACCCGCGCCTCGGTTGGGCATGCCGGCGGCCTGAGCAGCGCTCGAGCTGCGGTTACGAGACCACCGGACGAGCCTTGACAGCCCAAAAGCAGCCGGGTTTTTCTTTGGGGCTTGACAACATACGGCCTCTATGCTTATAGTGCTCCTACCACCTCGCCCCGGCTTGGGGCGGGTGGAACGATAGGTCGGGTCAGGGTCCTTCCCGCTGGTGCGGGTTCCTAGGGGCCGTAGGGTTGTGTTGGAGAGGGATTTCGATCGCTTTATGAGGGATGTATGAGATGAGTGATCTTCTTTTCACCGCGCACGGCGCGGCCAATGGTCTTACGGCCCCTCTGGGGGCCGTAACTAGATGCTTCAGCGTCACTGAAGCATCTCTCTCTCTCTCTCTCTCTCTCTTGGCCGGGGTCTCTAGCTTCTAGGCCCTGGCTGCGTCCTTCCGTCCTTCGCTTTTTGCGTAGGGCGGTTTTGTGCTGCGCGGGTCTGCGCCCGGGTGGTCCTGTTCTTTACTGCTCAGGGAGGGGATGTTGATGGCGTTGACGCTGCGTCGCTTCGTGCTGCTGGTTGTTGGGTTGCTGGTGGTCGTGGGGTTGGGGGCGCCGGTGGGTGCGGCGCGGGCCGAAGGGGTGGGGTGTCCCAACGAACAGCTGCGTGCCGAACAGCCCTATGGGGCGGGGTTGCCGGACTGCCGGGCGTATGAGATGGTCTCGCCGCTGGAAAAGGGCGATAGCGGGGTCGCCTATACCGACAGCCGCGCGGCGGTGTCCGGCGAAGCGGTCACGTATGTATCTCCGGGCTCTTTTGGGGAAGCGCGCGGCGCGGCGATCGCGAGCCGGTATCTCGCGCGGCGCGGACTGGATGGCTGGGCGAATGAGAACATCTCGCCGCCGTATAAGACCTACTTGCCTCAGACGACCACTCCGTTTGAGGAATTGCTGTTCACGCCGGAACTGTCCAAGGGGGTTGTGAAGGACAAGTTCACCTCGCTGGTGGGCGGCGCGGCGGTGGCATCGGGATACATCAATCTCTTCGTCGGGGACACCGGGGATGGCTCCTACCAGACGGTGTCGGATGTCACCCCGCCGGAAGCGGAAGTGGAACCGTACGGGCCATCGACTGGGCCTCAGCCTTTTACCGCCGGGGTCTCCTCGGATCTGAGTCGTGTCGTCTTCGAAGAGCATGCGAGCTTGACCGAAGGCGCATCGCCTGGACACAGGCACGTGTATGAGTGGTCGGGTGGCAGGCTGGTCCAGGTGGATGTGGCGCCCGCGGGGATGACGCTGGAAGGCAAGGACACGGTTGGCGCACCGAATCCGGGAGAACCCTATGCGGGGGATGTGTGGCACGCGGTGTCCGCGGATGGTTCGCGGGTGTTCTTCACGGGCGGTGAAAACGAAGGGGCGGGCCCCGAAGGCAAGGGTTTGGGGCAGTTGTATGTGCGTGAGAATCCCGAACAGCCGTCGAGTCCGGTCGGTTCGCGGGGGGAATGCCTCGATCCCGGGGATGCCTGCACGGTGGAGGTCTCGCGGTCGCAGAAGACGAACGGCAGTGGTCCGGGGGGTACGGATCCGAATGCGTCGAAGGCGAGGTATGCGTATTTTCGGGATGCCAGCGCGGACGGTTCGAGGGTGTTCTTCACGAGCCGGGTGGAGTTGACTGACGATGCGAACACGGGCCCGGAAGACGACGCGGCGAACCTGTACGAGTACGATCTGGATACGGGGGTCTTGAGCGATCTGACGGTCGACACGCACTCCGGGGATGTCAACGGCGCCGACCTGCTGGGTGTGGTCACGGCCAGCGAAGATGGCTCGTATGTGTACTTCGTCGCAGATGGGGTCCTGAGCGAAGAAGCCAACAGCCAGGGCGAAAGGGCGAGCCCTGGGGACTGCATCAGGAATCAGAGCGAAGTGGAAGCGGGGGGTGGGGAACGGACGTGCAATCTGTACGTGGAGCATCTCGGCGGCAGCGGGTGGGAGGCGCCCCGGTTCATCGCCACGCTCGCCGGGAGCACCAAGACCGGCCCCGGACCCGCAGTCGAAGGCTCTCGCGATGAACGGGACTGGATTGGTTATGAAGTGCTCAGCAATGAAGATACTGATAGTGAGGTTAGAAGTGGTCCGGGGTGGCACAGGGTGCGGGTGACGCCGGATGGTTCGCGTCTGGCGTTTGAATCGGAACGGAGTCTCACGGGCTATGACAACGAACCGGTGGAAGCGGGCCAGTGCGGCGAAACAGGGAGATGTCGTGAGGTGTATCTGTACGATGCGGTGTCGGGGAAGCTCGTGTGCGTTTCGTGCGATCCGGGTAACGCCCGTCCCGCCGGCTCGGCGGAACTCGGCGCCCAGGAATCTGATATGGAAGTTGGTGGCATTTTCGAGGAAGTCTCTCCGTTTTATGTTCAGCGTAATCTCTCTGAAAGTGGGGGTCGTCTGTTCTTTCAGACTCCCGATGCGCTTGTGCCGTATGACGGCAACGGTCTGGTGGATGTGTATGAGTGGGAGCAGCCGGCCGCCGGGTCTGAAGTGGGCGATTCGTGTACGCGTTCCTCGCCCGCCTTCGATGGGGTGAACGGAGGCTGTGTGTTCCCGGTCTCGAACGTCGCGGGTGGCGAGGCGTCGCATTTCATGGATGCCAGTCCCAGTGGGAACGATGTGTTCATCGCGACCGCCGATCCGCTGGTCGCGGGGGATACGGATACCCGCACAGACGTGTATGACGTGAGGGTCGATGGGGGTTTCCCCGCGCCGACCGTCGCGTCGGCTTGTGTTAGTGGGGATGCGTGTCGTGGTCCCGTCTCGCCGCAGCCGGGTGTGTTCGGCGCGCCGGCGAGCGCGACGTTCTCCGGCGCGGGCGATCTTGAGCCACCGTCGCCGGCGAAGCCGGCGGTGAAGGTGAAGGCGAAGGCGAAGGAAAAGAAGAAGGGGAAGTCCAGGCCGGCGCGGTGTGGACGGGGATTCGCCAGGAGGCACGGAAGATGTGTGAAGAGCGCGGCCAAGTCTGGCGGGCGCTCGCGAAAGGGGAAGAAGTGATGCGGCGTCTGAGTCTGTTGTGTGGTTTGTGTGTGGCGGCTGTGTCGCTGGTGCTCGCGCCGGTGGCAGGCGCCGCTGGTTTTGGGTTGCAGAGTTTCGAAGCGGTGGCCGTGAACCAGGACGGTTCGCCCGATGTGCAGGCCGGCTCGCACCCGTACGAATTCACGACCCGCATCGCGCTGAACGAATCGGAAGAGATCGCAGGAACGCTCCCGCCGCACAATTATCTGCCTGCTGGTGGTGGTCCGCGGGATGTGCGGGTGCAGTTGCCGCCGGGTTTCTCGGGCAACCCGAACGCTACGCCGAAGTGCTCGTACCACCAGTTCTCCTTGCAGGGGTGTCCGGACGATACGGCGGTCGGCGAGGCGAACGTGGGCATCGGCGTCAGCACTGGTTATGAAAAGCTGACCGAACCGGGGGCCTTTCTCGACCAGGTTCAGTACCAGACCAGTCCTGTGTATAACGTGGAACCGCCGGGGGGTGTCGTGCTCGAGCTCGGCTTCTACGCCAAAGAGCTCTCGCCGGTGCTGGTGGATGCCTCGGTGAGTCCCGGTGGGGGTTACGCGGTCACGCTGAACAGCCGCGCCATCCAGGGCGCCGTCTTGAACAGCGTGACGTTCACGGTCTGGGGCGTGCCGGAGGAAGCCAGCCACAACGCGATCCGCGGGAACTGCCTTGGCCCTGGCTTTTTCGACCGCTCGGAAGTAGAAGAAGGCGGGGTGGACAACGAACACGAATCGCGGGGTGAATGTCCGACGAGCGCGCTGCCACGGCCGTTCCTGACGCTCCCCACGTCGTGCGGGGTCCCGCAGTCGGTCGCGTTGGGCGTCGACTCGTGGGAAGAACCGGGGGTCTTCGATTCCAAGACCGCGGCGCTGCCGCCTCTCACGGGCTGCGAAAAGCTCGGGTTCGACCCGTCGATCCGGGTCGCGCCGGACGGGAGCGCTGGGAGCACCCCGACGGGGTTGGGCTTCGGGTTGCACTTCCCGCAGGAAGTGGAAAACCCCGCGGGGCTGTGGGAATCCGATCTGCAGGGCGCGACGGTCGCGTTGCCCGCGGGCGTGCAGGTCAGCCCGTCCGCGGCGGATGGTCTGATGGCGTGCTCCCAGGAACAGGTCGCGCTGAACGCGGATGTGCCGGCGGCGTGTCCGGAAGCGTCGAAGGTCGCGCTCGTGCGGGTAAAGACGCCGGTGCTGGAACACGAACTGACAGGTGCGGTGTACTTGGCGTCGCCGCAGAACTTCGCCGGGGGCGCGTTGGAAAACCCCTTCGGGTCGCTGCTCGCGCTGTACCTCGTCACTGAAGATCCCGCGTCGGGTGTACTCGTGAAGCTCGCGGGGAGGGTGACGCTGGACCCGGTGACGGGTCAGCTCATGGCGAGCTTCCAGGGCATCCCGCCGCTGCCGTTCAGCGACCTGAGCCTTGAATTCTTCGCTGGCTCCAGGGCGCCCCTGACGACGCCCGCGGTGTGCGGGACGTATACGACGCAGGCGTCCTTCCAACCATGGTCCGGCGGCGCCCCGGCGACGCCGTCCTCGAACTTCCAAGTCTCCTCGGGCCCTGCGGACGGCGTGGGGTGCTCCACCCCGGCGTCGTTCACACCGGGGTTCCAGGCGGGCACGACAGATGTGCAGGCGGGTGCGTTCTCGCCGTTCACGCTGTCCCTGACGCGTCCCGATGGCGATCAGACGCTCAGCAGCGTGGAAGTCCGCACCCCGCCCGGGTTGTTGGGGATCCTCGCGGGCGTGAAGCTATGCGGTGAAGCGCAGGCCAACGCGGGTACGTGCGGCGAAGAAAGCCTGGTCGGGCACACGGTGGTCAGCGTGGGTCTGGGCAGCGACCCCTACACCGTGACGGGCGGCCGCGTGTACATCACGGCTGGTTACGGCGGTGCGCCGTATGGCCTGTCGATCGTGACACCGGCCGCGGCTGGCCCGTTCGTGCTGGAAGAAGGCCGCCCCGTCGTCGTCCGCGCGGGGATCTATGTCGACCCGCATACCGCGGCGTTGCGTGTCCTCAGCGGTGCGTTGCCGAGGATTCTGGACGGTATCCCGTTGCAGATTCAGCGTGTGAACGTCACGATCGAACGGCCGGGTGGGTTCACGTTCAACCCGACCAGCTGCGAAAGGATGGCGGTCACAGGCATCCTCAGCGGCGGCGAAGGCGCGAGCGCGGCAGTGTCCTCGCCGTTTCAGGTCGCCGACTGTGCGGGCCTGCCGTTCCACCCCGCCTTCACCGTCAGCACGCAGGCGAGGACGAGTAAGCACGATGGTGCGAGCCTGACCGTGAAGGGCGCGTTCCCTGCGGGGAACGCGAACATCCACAGTGTCGCGGTGACGCTCCCCAAGCAGCTCCCCGCGCGGTTGACGACGATCCAGCAGGCCTGCCCGGAAGCGACGTTTGCCGCGAACCCCGCCGGGTGTCCCGCGGGCTCTGAGATTGGGGTCGCTACCGCGAAGACCCCGGTCCTGTCGAACCCCGTGACGGGCCCGGCGTACCTGGTCTCTCATGGTGGCGCGGCGTTCCCCGACCTCGTCCTGATCCTCCAGGGCGAAGGCGTCACGATCGACCTCACGGGCAGCATCGACATCAAGCACGGCGTCACCTCGAGCACGTTCGCGACGGTCCCCGACGCGCCGATCAGCGCGTTCACGCTGACGCTGCCCGAGGGTCCCCACTCCGGCCTCGCGGCCGTCGTCCCCGCCAAGGCCAAGGGCAGCCTCTGCGGCCAGTCCCTCGCAATGCCGTTCACGATCACCGGGCAGAACGGGGCAGTCGTCAAGGAGAACAACAAGATCGCCGTCACCGGCTGCCCCCGAGCAAAGAAGAAGGCAAAGCACAAGAAGCGCAGGAAGGCGAAGAGGTAGGCGGGAGGGATGTTCGTGTCTTCTCGCGATGCGAAGGCCGGGGCGCCTACCCAAAGGGCACACGGCAAGCGCGCGCGCCCCGGCTTGGGTGGGGTGCCCCCGCGCAAGCGCGCGCGCTCCGATGCCGACGGGCTGCCGCGCGAGCACGTGACGGAGATCCAGCGCGTGCGGATTCTCACCGCGATGGCGGAGGTCGCCTCCGAGCGGGGGGCGGGGGCGGTGAGCGTCGCGCACGTCGTCTCGCGCGCGGGGGTCTCGCGGCGTACGTTCTATGACCTGTTCGAGGATCGCGAGGACTGCTTCCTCGCGGCGTTCGACGAGGCTTTGGCGCAGGCCGCGCTGACGGTGCTGCCGGCGTACGAAGGGCAGACCAGCCCCCGTTCGGGGACCCCCCATCGCGGAGGGCACCCTAAAGGGCACAGCCAGGCAGGCTGGCGGGAGCGGATCAGAGCCGGGTTGCTGGCGCTGCTCGTGTTCTGCGAAGAGCAGCCGGCGCTGGCGAGGCTGTGCATCGTGGAGGCATTGGCGGCGGGCCCGCGGCCGTTGGAGCGTCGCGCGGAGGTCGTCGAGCTGCTGATGCGCGCGGTCGACGGGGGTCGCGCCGAGCGTCCCGCGCGGGTCCCGGAGCCGTCGCCGCTGGCCGCCGAAGGCGTCGTCGGCGCTGTGCTGTCGGTGATCCACCGGCGCCTGGTGGAAGGCGGCGAGGAGCCACTCACGGGCCTGTTGGGCGAGCTTATGAGCGCGATCGTCTTACCGTATCTGGGGGGTTCGGCAGCACAGAAGGAGCTGCACAAGCCGGCTCCCTCTCTTCAAAAAAGGAAGCGCGCCAGTCACGGCGACCCGCTGGAGGGGCTTGACATGCGCATCACCTACCGCACGGTGAGGGCGCTGATCGCGATCGGCTCGACACCGGGCGCGAGCAACCGCGAGGTCGCGACCGCTGCGGGGATCCAGGATCAGGGGCAGATCTCAAAGCTGCTCACGCGCCTGGAGCACCTCGGCCTGGTCCGCAACGAGGGTTCAGGGCACGCCAAGGGCGCACCCAACGCGTGGGCGCTCACCAGCAGGGGCCTGGAGGTCGAGCGCGCGATCCGCGTGCAGACCGCCTCGCGGCCGGAGGTCGGCGCGAGTAGGTAACCTCAGCGGCCCTCACGCCTTTCCTGAAGGAGGGACTGAACGATGCTCGCGTCCCTCTTCGTGCGTGGTGGCTTGCCGCGTGCGGGTGCGCCGTGACCGAAGTCCGCGGCGCGTAGCGCGGCGAGCGTGACCATCAGCGTGCGTGGCGTCGCGCTGAGCGCCTTGAAGCCCAACCTTTCGTAGAAGGCTGCCGCGCTTTGGTCGATGGCGTGGACGACCACGGCGCGGATGGCGACCTGCTCGGCTGCGTGGCAGACGCGTTTGAGCGCATCGTCCAGCAGGGCGGCTCCGAGTCCTTGGCGCTGGTGTCTGGTGTCGATCGCCAGGCGCGCGAGGATCGCGACGGGGATTGGGAAGTGGCGCGAGAGTCCCCTCCCGGTCTCGGGTGTGGCCTCGTGGTGGTCGAGCTGGCCGGCGACGAGGGTGTAGTAGCCGCACACCGCGTGTCCGTCTGTGACAACGAACGTCCGGGCGCCGTCGCGGCGCTCGTTCTGGGCGGCATAGCGAATCAGCCAGCGGTCGAGCAGTTCATTGCCGCAGCCGAAGCTCGAGGCGTCGTGCCGGGCGGGGTCGTAGCGCTCGGTGCCGCCGAAGTGCGCGCTCATGCCGGACGATCGACGATCCCGTCGATCGTCGATCGTCTGCGCAGGTCGCGCAGGCGGGCCACGGTGTCCTCATCGACGTGTTCGAGTGCATCGAGGAAACGGGTGGCCTCCTCGTCGCTGAGCGTGATCTGCTGGCGGTCGGTGAGAACTTCCTGCGCGCGTATGTGTGCCGCGCGGCGGAAGAAGTCGCTCAGGGTCTCGCCCACGGCGCTCGCCGCAGCGCCGTCGATCTGGCGCTCCTCGTCGGTCAGACGCAGCTCGAGTCGCTGGGTGCGCATGCGGCTATGATACGTACATCGTACGGGTGTGTCAATCGGCCTGCAAAATCGCGACTGGATAGCCGCAAGGCGGCTTTGCGGCTGTGCTACTCTGCTGCTATGGCGATAGCGCGCAAGACTGCATCGAATAGCGGGACCTTCGTCGGGTTGCAGCGGCGGGGAACGATCGCGATCCCTGCCGGCATTCGCAAGCGCCACCACCTCGATGAGCCCGGCGCGCAGGTCGAGCTGGTCGAGCGCGAGGATGGGGTTATCGAGCTGCGCCCGCAGCTCCCGCACCCGGCCGAGCAGCAGTGGTTCTGGACCGAGCGCTGGCAGCGCATGGAGCGCGAGGCGGACGCGGACATCGCGGCGGGTCGGGTCACCACGCACGAGTCGGGTGAGGACTTCCTCGCGCACCTCGACGGCCTGGAGGCCGAGAGCTGAGGTTCCAGAGCACCGCGGCGTTCGACCGCGACTTCAAGGCTCTCTCGCGGCGGCACCGGGCGAAGTTCCGCGGCAAGGCGTTCCCGCTGTTTCACGACTGCGCCGTGCGCGCCGCCGCGGGTGAGGACGATCCGTGGCACCCCTCGCTGTGCGTCAAGCGCATCGTGGGAGCGCCGGAGGTGTGGGAGATGACCTGGAGCTGGAAGGACCCCGACGGGCGCGCCACGTGGGAGTGGGTCGAGATCGCCGGCGAGCGGGCCGTGCGCTGGCGACGGGTCGGTCCACACGCGAGCTTCAAAAGCTCATGAGCGCTCCAGTGGGCCGGCCTTTCGGCGCTACCTCCGCGCGCGACGCGCTCGACGGGGCCATGACGGCGATCGGGGCCGCGGGCTGCTGGCCGATCTCGGACGATCGGTCGCCGCGGCTGGACGCCGAATTGCTGCTCGCGCACGTGCTCGGCGTCACGCGCGAGCGGCTGCTGACCGATCGCGAGCTGGTCGTCGCGGGGCCGGCGGTGCGCGCGCTTCAGGACGCCGTGCGCCGGCGCGCGGTGGAACGTGAGCCCGTCGCCTACATCGTTGGCCGCCGCGGCTTTCGCCATCTGGAGCTGGCCGTCGACCGCCGCGTGCTGGTGCCGCGGCCGGAGACAGAGCTGCTGGTTGAAGTGGGCTTGACACTGCCGCAGGGCGCGTCCGTGCTGGACGTCGGCACCGGCAGCGGGGCCGTTGCGCTAGCGCTGGCCCACGAGCGCCCGGACCTGCGTGTGAGCGGGAGCGACGTCTCCGCCGAGGCGCTTGCCGTGGCGCGTGCCAATGGTGAGCGGCTCGGGCTCCAGGTGCCGCGGCTGGCGGCGGTGCGCTGGCTGGCGGCGGACCTGCTGGAGGGCGTGCCCGACGAGTTCGACGCCGTGCTCTCCAATCTGCCGTATGTGGCAGAGGGGGAGCGGGCCACGCTGGCACCGGAGATCCTGCGCCACGAGCCGCCCGGCGCGCTGTTCGCGGGGGCCGATGGGCTGGATGTCATCCGGCGACTCGTCGGGCAGCTCGGCGAGTGCACTCGCGTGCGCTTCGCGGCGCTCGAGGTGGGCGCCGGTCAGGCGCCCGCGGTGGGTGCGCTGCTGCGCGACGCGGGCTTCGGCGCCGTGCGCGCCGAGCACGACCTGGCGGGGATCGAACGGGTCGTGGTGGGGAGCGAGGTTTCAGAGGGGCGGGGGCAGGGGAGCGGGCATGACGCTCACTGCTGAGGATGCACACCGGCTGGAGTGGTGCGTAACGGGTGGGGGTGTCGCCGTGTTTCCCGCGGACACCGTCTACGGGCTGGGCTGCGATCCTGAGAACAGCGCTGCCGTCGAGCGTCTGTATGTGCTCAAGGGGCGTCCGCCGACGCGCCCCGCGGCGGTGATGTTCTTCTCGTTGGAGGCGGCGCTCGGGGCGCTGTCCGAGTTGGGGGAGCGCGAGCGCGCCTCCGTGAATGCGCTGCTACCCGGGCCGCTGACGCTGCTGCTGCCCAATCGCAACCGCCGCTTCCCGCTCGCGTGCGGACCCGATCCGGACACGCTGGGCATGCGCGTGCCGCTGCTGCGGGGAGCGCTCGCTGCGTTGCGCGCGGTGCGCGTGCCCGTCGTGCAGTCGAGCGCCAATCTCTCTGGGGAGGTTGACGCACGGCGGCTTGCCGACGTCCCCGCCTCGCTGCGCGCGGGCGCGGACCTGGCGCTCGACGGGGGCGAACTGCCCGGGACGGCCTCGACGGTCGTCGATCTGCGTGCGTATGAGCTCCGCGGCGAGTGGAGTGTGCTGCGCGCGGGGCCGGTGGGGGTGGAGGAACTGAAGCGGGTGTTGGGCTGAGGTGGCGCGGTGCGGTGAGCCAGCTCATTGCAGTCCAGTGATCCTGTACTAACTAGTCCAGTAATACTGTACAACATGATACAGTAAGTCTGTACTCATGAAGCCAGCGAATCCATTTGTCTTCGACCGCCCGCTCCCGCCGGGCGAGCTAATCGACCGCGAAGAGGAGCTTGCTGCGCTGGCGTCCCTTGCGGTGGGAGGCCAGTCGACGCGTCTGGCGGCGCCGCGCCGCTACGGGAAGACGACGCTGCTGGGCGCGCTGGTGGACCGCATCGAGCGCGAGGAGAGGTTCGTCGCGACGCTGCTCGACTTCTCGCGCGTGACGAGCATGGCCGATGTGGTGGCACGCTTTGAGCAGGGTTATGCCGAGGGCCTGGAACGCGGCAAGCTGCGAGCGTTGTGGCGCTCGCTGCGCCGCCGTGCGAGCGTCGATGCCCATCTGCGTGCGCCCGGGGATGTTGCGGGGGTGAGCGTGGAGATCACTCCCGCTGTCGGTGAGGATGCGCTTTCGCGGTTGCACCACCTCCTGGAGGTGCCCCGCCAGGTGCACGAGCGCACCGGCCGCCGCTGCCTCGTGATCTTCGACGAGTTTCAGGACCTGTTGAAGGTGGTGGAGGGTGTCGACGGCATCCTGCGCAGCCACATCCAGCACCACTACGAGGTGGCCTCCTACGTGTTTGCCGGCAGCGAGCCCTCGCTGCTGGCCGAGTTGTTCGGCGATCGGCGGCGTCCCCTGTTCGAGCAGGCTCGCAGTGTGCCGCTCGGGCCGCTCGCACCGCAGCCGCTGGCGGCGTGGCTGGAGACGCGCCTCGCCGACCGCGAGCCATTGGGCGAGTGGATCGATGAGCTGGTCGCCTTCTCAGGCGGTCACCCCCAGCGGGCGATGATGATCGCGCACATGCTGTGGGAGCAGGACCCGCGCGATCCCGACGCGCTGAGTCACGCGGTCGACGCCGCCACGCGCGAGGCGGCCGAGGGGCTGGAGCAGATCTGGTCGGGCCTCAGCGCCAACGAACGCAAGGTGCTTGGGGCGGTCGCCGCCGGGCGGCGACAGATCACCTCCAAGGCCGCGCTGGAGCTCAGCGGGATCGGCAGGAGCAGTCAGGCATATGCCGCTTCGCGCCTGGTGGACCATTGCGTTCTGCGCCCCTCCAGCGACGGGCTGCTCAGCATCGTCGACCCTCTGCTTGCGCACTGGCTCAGGACCGGGTAGGCAGGGGCGCGTGGGCAGGGGCGCGCGGCGGTGCGCGGGCGCCGATCCCTGCTAGCCTCAAAGGAGCCGTCGCGACTGGCGCTGAGGTGGAATCGACCACCGGGAAGCGATGGCCTTCGACAGCGGTGAGCCGCGCGCCTGGGCATCCATATCGTCGCCTCTGAAAGGAGCGCCAGATGCCCGAACCGAACCCCACCGAACTAAGCTCCGACTACTTCAATCGCCCCCTGGCCGAGGTCGACCCAGAGGTCGCCGAGGCTGTGCAGGGCGAGTTGCGTCGCCAGCAGGACACGCTGGAGATGATCGCCTCGGAGAACTTCGTGCCGCGCGCGGTGCTCGAGGCCGTCGGCTCGGTGCTGACCAACAAGTACGCCGAGGGCTACCCCGGCCGGCGCTACTACGGCGGCTGCGAGCAGGTCGACATCACCGAGCAGCTCGCGATCGACCGCGCGAAGGCGCTGTTCGGCGCCGAGCACGCCAACGTGCAGCCCCACGCCGGCGCGCAGGCCAACACCGCCGTCTACCACGCGCTGCTGCAGCCGGGCGAGAAGATCATGGGGCTCTCGCTCGCCCACGGCGGACACCTCACGCACGGGATGAAGCTCAACGTGTCCGGCAAACTGTATGAGGTCGTCGCCTATGAGACCGACCCCGACACAGGGCTTGTGGACATGGACGAGGTCGAGCGCCTGGCGCGCGAGCACCGCCCCCAGCTGCTGCTCGCCGGCTGGTCGGCGTACCCGCGCCAGCTCGACTTCCCGCGCTTTCGCGCGATCGCCGACGACATCGGCGCGCCGCTGATGGTCGACATGGCGCACTTCGCGGGGCTGGTGGCGGCGGGACTTCACCCCAACCCGGTGCCCTACGCGGACGTGGTCACGACCACCACCCACAAGACCCTCGGCGGCCCGCGCGCGGGGCTGATCCTCTGCAAGGAGGAGCTGAAGAAGAAGATCGACTCCGCCGTGTTCCCCGGCCAGCAGGGTGGCCCCCTGCAGCACGTGATCGCCGCCAAGGCCGTGGCGCTGAAGATCGCCGCCTCCGAGTTGTTCCGCGAGCGTCAAGAACGCACGCTGGAGGGCGCCCAGGCGGTGGCCGAGCAGCTCTTGAGCCCCGCAGCCCAGGAGCACGGCATCCGCGTGCTGACAGGCGGCACCGACGTGCACCTGCTGCTCGCCGACCTGCGTGCCATCACCCCCGAGCTGAGCGGCCGCCAGGCCGAGGACCGCCTGCACGAGATCGGCGTGACCGTCAACCGCAATGCGATCCCCTTCGACCCCCGCCCCCCGATGGAAGCCTCCGGCATCCGCATTGGCACCCCGGCGCTCGCCACGCGCGGCCTGCAGCGCGAGGACTTCGCCGAGGTCGGCGCGGTGATCGCGACGGCCCTCACGGGTGAGTACGAGGCCCGGCGCGAGGAGCTGGCCGAGCGCGTGCAGTCGATCGTGCAGCGGTATCCACTGTACGAGGACGTGCCGGCCGCGGTGTAGAATCCGAATGATGCGGCGCCTGCCAAGCGCAGCGATCGGTGTCATGGGTCTGTTGGTGCTTGCCGTGGTGGCCTTCGGCGCGCTGGTCCTGCTCGGCTCACAGACCACCGTCGTCGCCGACGCAGCCGCGCTGGCGCGCGTGCAAGCCCCGCTGACCGGCGGCACGATCGAGAGCGTGACAGCGACCGGGCCGGGCGGGCGGCCGATCCCGCTCTCGGTGCGCGGAGGGCGGCTGTGGCCGACCAGGGCGCTGGCGGCGGGCGAGCCCGTGTCGATCGAGGTCGTCTCGCGCCGCCCCGGCTGGATCGGGTGGCTGGCGGGCAGCCAGGAGACCACACAGCTGCGGATGCTCACCCCGAGCGCGCACGTGCTGCAGAACTACGTGACGCTGGCGGCCCGCACGCCGCTGCGGGTGGCGTTCAACCAGCCGGTGAGCCGGCTCGTGTATGGAGAGCCCGAACACCTGCAGCGCCGCGTGCTGCCGCAGCCGCTCAGTCAGATCACCCTGGCGCGCGACGGCGAAGCGGGGTCGATCGAAGTGGCGGCCGTGCCGCGCACGTGGGAGCGCCTGCCGCGGCCGTCGGTCGTGAGCTGGTTCCCGCAGGGGGCGCAGGCGACCGCTGTGGTCACCCCGAGTCCGGGCACGCGGATCTCGCCGAACACGCCGATCTACGTGACGTTCTCCCAGCCCGTCTCCGACGTGCTCGGCGAAGCGCTGCCGCGCGTGCAGCCCACCGCCGATGGGACGTGGCACGGGGTGAACAGCCACACCATCGTCTTCCGCCCACACGGATACGGCTACGGCCTGGACACACCGGTGACGCTGGGGCTGCCGGGCTCGGTGAGGCTCGTGGGCGGGCAGAGCACAGGGTCCTCGAACGTGGCCACGTGGACGGTGCCGGGCGGCTCGATCCTGCGCGTGCAGCAGATCCTGGGGCAGCTGGGGTACCTGCCGCTGAACTTCGCCTCAGAGCACCCGGAACCGACGACGGCCGCCGAGCAGGAGAGCGCCGCGATCGATCCGCCCCCTGGCCGCTTCAGCTGGCGCTACGGCAACGTCCCCTCCTCACTTGAGGAAGATTGGCAGCCGGGCACCGCCAACATCGTCACGCGCGGAGCGCTGATGGCCTTCGAGAACGCGCACGAACTGGAAACCGACGGGATCGCCGGGCCGGCGGTGTGGCGAGCGCTGATGCGCGCGGCGGACGCCGGCGAAAAGGACCCCTCCTCCAGCTACACCTACGTGGAGGTGAGCGAGAGCTCGGAGACCCTGCAGCTGTGGAACAACGGGTCGATCCGCCTGAGCACGCCAGTCAACACGGGCATCTCCTCGGCGCCGACCGAACAGGGCACGTTCACCGTGTATGAGCACATCGCCTCGGGGACGATGAGCGGGACCAACCCCGATGGCAGCCACTACGAAGACCCGGGGATCCCGTGGATCAGCTACTTCAACGGCGGCGATGCCCTGCACGGCTTCGTGCGCGCCTCCTACGGCTTCCCCCAGAGCTTGGGGTGCGTGGAGATGCCGCCATCGACCGCCGGCGAAGTGTGGCCCTACACGCCGATCGGCACCATCGTGCACATCGCGTAGGCGTACGGAAGCCAGCGCCCCTCCACACCGCGACCCCCGCGCCTGCGATGCTGTGAGGCGGTCTCATGGCGCACCTGACCGAGCTAGACGTGCTCTATGCCTTCCTGGTGGCAGCCGCGGTCACTGCGGCGCTGACGCCGCTGACGATGCGCCTGGCCAGGGCGGTTGGGGCGATCGACCGCCCGCGCGAGCGGGGGCTCTCCGACCGCCCGATGCCGCTGCTCGGGGGGCTGGCGATCTTCGCGGGGGCGCTTGTGGCAGGACTGATCTGGCTGCCGATGAGCGGGCCCGAAGGGCGCCAGTGGCACGGCATACTCGTGGCCGCGACGCTGATCACCGCGGTGGGAGCGCTCGACGACCGCTTCGATCTGCCGTTCTACCTGAAGCTGGCGGGACAGGTGGCGGCCGCGCTGATCGCTGTGCGCGCCGGGGTGGTGGTGCACCTCATCACCCTGCCGTTCGTGGGCGAGCTGCACTTCCCCAACGCGGGCGCGGCGATCACCACCGTGGGGCTGGTGGCGCTGATGAACGTGGTGAACTTCTCCGACGGCGTCGACGGGCTGGCGGCGGGGGTGTGCGCGATCATCGCGCTGGCGCTGGCGGTGATCGCCGTCGACCTGTACCACCAGGGTCACCTGCACAGCGTGGCGCCGGCGGTCTTCGCGGGGCTGACGGCGGGCGCGGCGGTGGGGTTTCTGGTGCACAACTTCCCGCCCGCCTCGAGCTTCATGGGCGACTGCGGCTCGAACCTGCTGGGGCTGCTGATGGGGTGCCTCACCGTGCAGGCGGCGGTCAAGACGCAGGTGGTGATCAGCTTCGTGCTGCCGCTGATCCTCCTGACGGTGCCCTTCCTGGACACCACCTTCGTGGTGCTCAAGCGCCTGAAGTACCGCCGGCCGATCTACGAATCCGACAGCGAGCACTTCCACCACCGCATGGCGCGGATCGGCTTCAGCCCGCGGCGCACGATCGCCTACCTGTATGCGTGGACGCTGATGCTGGCCGGCCTTGCGCTGGCGCTCAGGTTCGTCCCCTACAGCGACCACCACGGCCACCTGCACGCCGGCTGGGCGGTGGTGATGGCGCTGCTCGGACTAGCGGTGGTGGCGGCCAGCGTTTACCTGGTGTACGTGCTGGAGATCCTGAAGTTTCGCCGTCTGGACCCGCGGGGCCGCGTGGTGGCGCGGCGGGGAGAGCAGCGGCTTGGCCAGCGGCAGGTGGATCAGCAGCGCGTAGAGGCAGAAGAGGAGCGTGGCCGCGCGCAGGCGGCGGCTGGCGCTGAGGGCGGCCAGCGGTAGCGGCCAGATCGCGTACCAGGGCAACAGCCAGGCGGTGGAGCAGAGCAGCGCGAGCGTGGCCCAGCCGGCCTGCGTGCGCCAGTCCGAGCCGCGCGCGGTCAGCCACAGTGTGAGCGCCAGCACCACCAGGAAGAGGGCAAGGAACACGTTGCGCCACCACCCCGGCACGCCGGAGAGCCCGAACAGGCGGGCGGTCTCCGCAGGAATCGAGTGCACGGCGATCAGCTGCTGCTGCTCGCGCAGGGCGCTGAGGAAGCCGAAGGTGTGCGAGCCGAACCCCAGCGCCCCGACCGCGGCGAGCGCCGCGAGGCAGAGGAGGGCGCTGACGAGCACGCCGCGACGTTCGCGCGCACGCGGGGGGGCCAGCACGAGGAAGGGCAGGACCAGCCCAGCCGAGGCCTTGACTCCGACCCCCGCGACGAGCGAGGCGGCCGCGGATTTGTAATGAGGAGAGGGGGCCGCGTGTGGCGAGTGGATTGAGCCTGCCGCGACCGTTGCGCCTGCTGTACGCTCGGCCGGGGCCGCGTGGCGCGAGTGGACTGTGCTTGCCGCAACCGTGGCGGTCAAAGCCAGCGCCAGCGCCAGTGCCAGCAGCGCCAGCGTGTCGTTGTGGTCGCCGCCGACAGCCAGCTCCAGCAAGACCGGATTGAGCCCCACGAACGCCACGGCGGCGCGCCGCGAGCGGCCCATGCGCCCCGCGGCGAGCGCCACCAGCGCGATCGCGCCCAGGCTTGAGAGCGCGGCGAGCACCTTCAGCGCCCACAGTTCGCCCGCCAGGCCGAGGGGGGTGAAGGCGTAGGTGAGCAGCGTGAACAGCGGCCCGTAGGGGGAGTGCTGGTAGGGCCAGCCGAGGAAGCGGTAGACCGGGTCGGTGGGGATCCGCACGGGGAAGCTCGTGTAGGGGTCGAGGCCGTGCAGGGCGCCCAGGTGGGCGTAGCCGATGTAGCCGAACACGTCCTGGGAGATCAGCGGCGGGCCGAGCAGCAGGATCGCGTGGGTCGCGACGACGGTGAGCGCCAGCGCCCACAGCGGCAGCGCGCGGGTGCACCCCAGCACCACCGCATAGCCCCCGGCCATCACCAGCGTGAGCGTCTGGAAGCTAGTGGGGTCGATGCTCAGGCCCAGGCCCTGGAAGGGGCCGGCCATCCAGTGCGGCCAGCCGCCGCTGCGCCCGGGTACGTACAGCGAGGGGGCGTGCGCGGCGCCGGCGGCCACGCCGAAAACGCCGGCGAGCACCGCGAGCAGGCCGAGCGTGCCAAGGACACGCGGCAGAACCGGCGAAGAGGTAGCGGTGGCCTTTCCCCCGCTCGCCCGTCCCCGGCTCGCGGGGGCCGGCGAAAGAACCTGTCCCGACCCGCCCGGAACCTGTCCAGAGCCGCCCGGTATGCTTGTGCTGGCTGTAATCTCTGCATTGTTGCGGGCCAGGGGACGGGACGGCGAATGCCCGTCTGAGCAGCGGCCCCAACTGCATATGCGACGCTTCCACCGCAAAACGACATCTTCGAGAGCTTCCCGACCGGCGCTCTGAGTTTCGGCCCACCGCAGATGCGACGCCCCCACCGCAAAACGACCCCCTCGAGAGAGCCCGAGGCAGAACCCGCCGCCAGACCGCAGCGCGTGCTGGTGCTCTCGGCCGATGTGGGCGAGGGCCACGCGGCCGCCGCGCGGGCGCTGGCCGAGCAGCTGGAGGCCTCCCCGGCGGAGGTCGAGGTGACGGTGATCGACGGGCTCGACGCGATGGGACGGCTGCTGCGCCCGGTGGTGCAGGACGGGTACCGCGTGCAACTGCGCTTCCTGCCGTGGACCTACTCGCTCGTCTACGGGACGCTCGAGCGCGTGGCGCCCGTCCGCTGGCTGGCGCGCAAGCTGCTGTGCCGGCTGGGCGCGCGCCCGCTGGCGCGCGCGATCGAGGAGCACGGACCGGATGTGATCGTCTCCACCTACCCGGCGGTGACGGTGGTGCTGGCGCATCTGCGGCGCACCCACGTGGTGGACTGCCCCACGGTGGCCACCATCACCGACCTGACGGGGCTGTTCTTCTGGGCGCAGCCGGGCATCGACATGCACCTGGTGATGTACGGCGAGTCGATGCCCGCGGTGGAGCGCATCGCCGGCGAGGGCAGCGTGCGCCTGGTGCGCCCGCTGATCTCCGCCGAGTTCCTGGCGCCGCGCTGCCCGATCGAGACGCGCGAGGACCTGGGCCTGCCCGCGGAGGGCCGCATGGTGGTGGTCTCCGGTGGCGGCTGGGGCGTGGGCGACGTGGAGGGTGCCGTGCGCGAGCTGTGCCGGGTTCCTGACATCTCCAGCATCGTGTGCCTGGCCGGGCGCAACGAGCAGCTGGCGGAGCGTTTGAGCGGTTCGTTTGGCGGCGAGCCGCGGGTGCACGTGTACGGGTTCACCGACAAGATGCCCCAGCTGCTCGCCGCCGCCGACGCGCTGGTGCACTCCACCGGGGGAGTGACCTGCCTGGAGGCCAAGGCGGCGGGCACGCCCGTGGTCTCCTACGGCCTGCCGGTGGGGCACGCGCGTCTGAACACGCGCGCGATGGCCGAGCTGGACCTGCTGCGCCTGGCCAACGACACGCGCGAGCTGCGCGAGCACGTGCAGGCTTCGATGCTTGAGCCGCTCGCCCCGCGCAGCTCAGCCGAGGAGGCCGAGCCGACGGCCGTGGATCTTGTGCTGGGCGCGCCCCGGCGCGTGCGCCCGATCCCCCGCTGGCGCCTGAAGGTGGCGGCGGTCGTGACGCCGCTGGCGCTGCTGGCGGGGGCGGGGCTGTGGACGATGTCGACCGACGAGGTCACGGCGCTGGCGGGCGTGATCCTGCGCGTGCCCACGCTCAGGCGCGTGAAGACCGACAAACCGGACGTCGGCGTGATCGTGCGAACCCCGGCCGCCGACCTGACGCTCGTCGCGAGCGAGCTGGCCGCCAAGGGCATCCACGTGTCCTTCGCCGACGACTCCGGCGTGCCGGTGCACGCGACGGTCCTGAGGATGCACGCGCTGGGCGATGAGCTGATGCCCGAAGTGCCCGGGTCGAACCTGCTGCACTTCCTGCACTGGGTGCGCACCCGCGGGGCGCTCGACTCCCAGGCGCGCGCGCTGGGGCTGCACCACCACTTCTACTTCCTGCAGCCGGCCGGAGGGCTGAGCGTGGGTCAGCTGGTGCTGGCGCGCACGGCGGGGGCCACGCCGGTGGCCGGCGATCTGCAGCTGAACGCGAGCGCCCCGCTGCCTCAGCGCCCGGCCCGCGCGGGGGACGTCCTGGTGGTGACGGTCGCCGGGTCCTCCTCCTCGGTGGCGGGGCTCGAGCGGCTGGTCTCCTCGCTGCGCTCCGAGCGGTTGGGCGCCGAGTCGCTGGCGGTGCTGACGGGCGCCTTCCCGCCGCCCGGCATCAGGGCGAGCAGCAGCGGCGAGCGCGCCAACACGACCGCGCCGGCGACGACCAGCGCCAGCGCGCCCACCAGCGGGACACCGCCGAGCGGAGTGGTGCTGAAGCGCTCGTGAAAGAGCAGCGGCGCGAGCAGCACCGGCACGATCGTCTGCGTCACGAACACCACGGGAGCAACCTGGATCGCGGGGCGGGACTGCAGCGCGGACATCTCGCTGAGCGAGGCGACGGCGGAGGCGCCGGCGGTGGTGAGCCCCCAGCCGAGCGCCACCAGCAGGTAGCCGTGGGAGAGGTCGTCGGAGGCCAGCTTGGTGGCCACGCCGCTCCAGCCGAAGGCAAACCCTGCGCCGAGCATCGTCACCGAGGCGGGGGGGCGCCCGATGCGCAGCAGCGCATAGGGCAGCAGGCTGGCCAGCGCCAGCAGGGCCAGGACCACCGAGAGCGTGGCCCAGCCGGCGTGGGAGTCCGAGCGCGCCGGCGCGCACAGCGCCGCGCCCACGACGCCCAGCACGATCGCGCCGACGGCCAGGTGCTCGCGGGTGCCGGCGCGCTCGCCGAGCATGCGCTCGCTGATCACCATCAGCACCGGCAGGCCCAAGGCCAGCGCCGGCTGCACCACGACCAGGGGGGCCAGCCCGAGAGCAAGCACCTGCAGCGGCCAGCCCAGCATCGACAGGGCGGTGCCGCTCAGCCAGCGCACGCGGCGGACCAGCCTGAGCGCGAGCGCCATGCGCAGGTGCTCGTCCTCGGGGGATTCGCGCGCGTCCATTGCCTGCAGCGCGAAGCCGAGGCTGAACAAGGTCGCGGCGAAAACCGCTGCGACCATGCCGAGAGCGAGTTCCATGACCGAGGATGATCGCAGCCCGCGCAGGCGGGGGAAGAATCCCCGCCTCCGGCGGGGGGACTTGAAGAGGAGAAAAGCCCGCGCAGGCGGGGTCCTGGTGGTGGAGGACTGATAGGCGGCGCGGTTGCCGGCGCCCTCGCCGCGAGCTATGTGCTGCCGGCGCTGGCGGCGCACCTGCCCGTGCTGTGCGGCCCGCTGGGGATCGAGGACCACACCGCCGGCGGGGAGGGGTACGCGCTGACCTTCGACGACGGCCCCCACAGCGAGGGCACCCCGGCTACGCTCGAGATCCTGCGCGCGGCGGATGTCACAGCGACGTTCTTTCTGGTGGGCGAGCAGGTGCGGTGCAACCCCACGCTGGCGCGCGAGATCATGGCGGCAGGGCATGGCATCGGCCTGCATTGCGACCGCCACCGCAACCTGTTGCGCCTGACGCCCCGCCAGACACGAACAGACATCGACCGCGCGCAGGCCACGATCGAGGATGCGACGGGCGTCGAGGTGGGCCTCTACCGCCCGCCATACGGTGCGATCAACCCCTCCGCGCTGCGCCTGGCCCGGCGCCGTGGCTGGCGCACGCTGCTGTGGAGCCAGTGGGGGAGGGACTGGGAGAAACGCGCGACCCCCGAGTCGATCCTCAGGCGCGTGACCCGCGACGTGCGGCCAGGGGCAGTGCTGTTGCTGCACGACGCCGACGACTACAGCTCCCCGCAATCCTGGCAGCGCATGGTGGCGGCGCTGCCGCGGGTGCTCGACGCGATGCACGCGCACGGGCTGAGCCCGGTCGCTCCGTAGGCGGCTGGTGTACGGGTCTTGCTCGACGGCTCCAAAGCAGTCGTCGTGCAGGTTGCGCCCACAGGCTTCGTAGAATCCCGGGGTGGCTTCTCCCGGCTCCACCGACACGGGCGGCGAATGGGCTGCAGCGCTGCCCGATCGGCTGCTGCCCGATCCGCTGGTCCAGCCATCTGAAGCCAAGAGCCGGGCGCTGGCCGCCGTGCGCTCGCGTCCGCGCTGGTGGGTTGAGCTACTGATTATCGGCTGGTTGCTGTGGGTGTACGACGCCATCAACAACCTCGCCCACCTGCGCTACAGCCTCGCCATCGGCCACGCGCTGGGGGTGTTGCACCTGGAGCGGACCCTGCACCTGGACCCCGAACTGGCGCTCAACCGCTGGATGGCCCACCACCACACGCTGGGGGTCGTCTCCTCCTACTACTACGACAACGCCCACTTCATCGTGACCTTCGGCCTGCTGGGGTGGTTGTGGTGGCGGCGGGCGGACATCTACCGGCCGTTGCGCTCGGCGCTGGTGTTCACGAACGTGATCGGCCTGGCCGTCTTCTGGCTGTACCCGGTGGCGCCGCCGCGCATGCTGGCGGGGTTCACCGACGTGGTCGCCAACACGGGCACCGTCGGTTCCTGGCACACCGGGGCGCTGGCCAGCGACGCCAACCAGCTCGCGGCGATGCCCTCGCTGCACATGGCCTGGGCGGCGTGGTGCGCGGTGGTCATCTGGCAGCTCTCGCCGCGTGTATGGGTGCGGGTGCTGGCGGTCCTCTACCCGTGTGTGACGTGCGTGGCGGTGCTGGCCACGGGCAACCACTTTCTGCTCGACGTGCTCGCCGGGCTGGCCACCGCGGCGCTTGCGCTGGGGCTGGCGGTGGTGTGGAGCGGAGCGCTTGCGCGCGCCCTTCCGGCGGCAGGTGGCGCCTGTCACAAACTTGTTACGAAGTCCAAGACAGGGTAGACTGCGCGCAGCTGCCGATTCGTCCGTCGGCAGCCCACCAAGCGGGTCCGCCGTGGGATAGCGTGCGGGCTTTCGCATCTGTAGGGTGGCCAACTGCACATGCCAGAAAAGCGAGCCAGAACCATCAGCCGGCAGGGGCCCGGCCTTCTCGACGTCGCGCTTGTCGCGATCGCAGCGCCCGTGGCGCTGGCGCTCGGCGCGCCCGCGCTCGGCTATCTCGTTGGGGCCGGGGCGTGGATATTGCAGCGTATCGTCGCCCAGGTCGATAGGCGCTGGGTCAATCAGGCGACGGCGCCCAAGACGCAGCTCGGCTTCAACCTGTTCGAGGCGTTTGGGCGGATCTGGCTGCTGGCGGGCGCGATCGTCCTCGCCGGAGTGGTGGGCGGGCGCGCCGACGGGCTGACCGCGGCGCTGGTGATCTTCGGCGCTTACTCGGTGGCGTTTGCCGTCAGGGTTTTGTCCGGTCCGCCGCAGCCCAAGGCTTCGCCGCAGCCGAAGGTCGTCCGATGAGCAGCGTCGCGCACGCGGTCGAGCCCGGCCCGAGCAAGAGGAGCGGCAAGGCCCCGATGAGCAAGGGCCGCAAGATCTTCTACGGCTGCGTGCTCGTCTACGTGCTGGGCATCATCGGCTTCGCCGTGGGCTTCGGGATCCACGGACACAAGAACGAAAACTTCAAGGCGATCGACGCCTACCACCTGGAAACCTGGCTGAAGCTCGGACCGGTCGCCTTCAACAAGGGGGTCCTCTACCTGCTGCTGGCGACGCTGATCACGCTCGGCATCATGGTCTCCGTCGCCCTGCACATGCGCAGGCGCCCGGGCCGCATGCAGGTCGCGGTGGAGTGGGCGTATGACTTGATGACCAAGCTGACGCGCGAGAACATGGACGCGGACATGGCCAAGAAGTGGTTTCCGCTGATCTTCACCCTGTTCGTCTTTATCGCCGTGTCCAACCTGATCGGCTACATCCCGCTGCCGGTCAACTCGAGCGCCACCTTCAGGTTGTTTGGCCTGAACATCCCCTCGCTGCAGATCTACGCTGCGGTGACGAACGTCGCGGTGCCGCTGGTGCTCGCGCTCGGCGTGTTCGTCGCATACACCTATGAAGGGCTCCGCGCGCAGGGGTTCCGGGGGTATCTGCACAGCCTGATCCCGCCCGGCGTGAAGGGGCCGATGCTGCTCCTGATGTATCCGCTGGAGATCGTCTCCAACCTGATGCGGCTGCTGTCGCTGACGATCCGGCTGTGGGCCAACCTGCTCGCCGGGCACCTGCTGATCGATTTCATGGCCGGCAACCTGGCCGTGCTGCTGGGCCTGCAGCTGCTGGGCTGGGTCACCCTGCCCATTGGAATCGCGATCTACCTGCTCGAGGCGACGTTGATCGCCGGTCTGCAGGCCTTCATTTTTGCCATCTTGACCGCCATCTATCTCGGTGGCGCCACTTCCGCAAGCCACTAAGCACTCGACAAGGAGAACGATGCTTCACCTCATCCCCTTAATGTTCATTCATGTACTCGACCCGTTTGTCGTGGCCGCCACGAACTCGTCCGTCGAAGTCGGTCAGAACGCCGGCCGGGCGATCGCGCTCGGCGTGGGCGCCGGTGGTGGCGCCGCGGGCGCCGGTGCGGGCATCGGGATGCTGTTCGGCAAGGTGATCGAGTCCGTCACGCGCCAGCCCGAAATGCGCGATGAGATCACCTCGCTGCAGTGGCTCGGCTTCGCGCTGACGGAGGCCACCTTCTTCTACGGCCTGGTGGGCGGTTTCATCGCCTTCTTCCTGTAGGCCACGATGCAGCTTCTCGCCAACATTCCCGTAGGCCGCCGGTGGGGCTCCTCGCCACGATGGGGTTCCTCTCCACGATGCAGCTCCTCATCGTCATGAGCCTGCCCCTCGCCAGCGAGTCGTGGCTGATCACGCCCAACGTCGGCCTGATGGTGTGGACGGTGGTCGTCTTCGGCATCTCCCTCTACATCCTCAACAAGGCCGTCTTCCCGCGCATCCGCGACGCGCTCGACGCGCGCCGCGCCGGCATCGACGAGTCGATCGACGCCGCCGAGCGCACCCGCCAGAAGGCCGACGAGGTGCTGGAGGAATACCGCGAGCGCCTGGCCGAAGCGCGCCAGCAGGCGGAGGACATCCACGAACGCGCCGAGAAGAGCGCGAACGTGCACGAACGCGAGGCGCGCGCAAAAGCCGACGCCAAGCACGAGCAGATGATGGAGCAGACGCGCCGCGACATCGAGGCCGAGACCCGTCGCGCGATCGAGGAGATTCGCAATGAGGTCGCCAACCTGACGGTGCTGGCCACCGAGAAGGTCACGCGCAAGACGCTCACCCGGGAGGACCAGCAGCGGCTGGTGGCCGAGGCGCTCTCAGAGCTCGACTTCACCGTCCTCAGCGAGGGATCGCGCTAGTCCAATGGAGGAGATCGCCCGTGTCTATGCGCGCTCGCTCTTCGAGGTCGCCAAGGAGCGCGGCAAGCTGGAGGAGCTGCGTGAGCAGCTGGCAGCGTTCGCGGATGCGCTTGCCGAGAACAGCGAGCTGCGCATGTTCTTCTTCTCACCCTATTTCTCCACGCAGGAGCAGCTCGATGGGCTTGCGCGTGTGCTCGACGGCGCCGAGCCGGAGCTCCTGAGCTTTCTGGAGCTCTTGATCGAAAAGCATCGCGTTCCCGTCATCTTCCGCATCCGCCGAGCATTCGAGCAGCTGTGGGAGCACGAGAACCAGATCCTCAACGTCGAGATCACGAGTGCCGTCGAGCTCGACGAGGAGACCGTCGGCGGCCTCTCCGAGCGTATCCGCCAGGGCACGGGACGCACGATTGTGCTGACCGCGCGAGTGGACCCTGACATACTCGGCGGCATCGTCCTGCGGGTGGGCAACGCGATTCTCGACGCCTCGATCAGCCACCGCTTGGAGCAGCTGCGCCGGCAGGTCGCCACTCAGAGCGCGGCCTGAACCGCCACACGACAAGGAGCCTTAGGAAAACCACATGCAGATCAATCCAGACGAGATCACCAGCATTCTCAAGAGCCGCATCGAGGAATTGGGCGCCGGCGAGGCCGACCTCACCGAAGTCGGCGTAGTCCTCTCCGTGGCCGACGGCATCGCCCGCATCCACGGCCTGGAGAACGCCATGTCCCTGGAGATGCTCGAGCTGCCCCACGGCGTCACGGGCCTGGCGCTCAACCTCGAGTCCGACAACGTCGGCGCGGTGCTGTTCGGCCCATGGGAGCACATCTCCGAGGGCAACACCGTCAAGCGCACCGGACGGCTGCTTGAGATCCCCGTCGGCGACGCCCTGCTCGGGCGCATCGTGGACCCCCTCGGCCGCCCGCTCGACGGCAAGGGCGCCGTGGGCACCCAGGAAACGCGCCCCGCCGAGTTCAAGGCGCCCGGCGTGGTGCAGCGTCAGCCCGTCACCGAACCGATGCAGACCGGCCTGAAGGCGATCGACGCGATGATCCCGATCGGGCGCGGTCAGCGAGAGCTGATCATCGGCGACCGCCAGACCGGCAAGACGGCGATCGCGATCGACACCATCATCAACAACCGCGAGCAGGGCCTCGTCTCGGTGTACGTGGCGATCGGCCAGCGCATGTCCACGGTCGTGGCGCTCGCCGAGACACTGCAGGAACACGACGCGATGGAGCACACCATCATCGTCGCCGCCGCCGCCGACGAGGCCGCGCCGATCAAGTTCATCGCGCCCTACGCCGGTTGCGCGATGGCCGAGCACTTCCTCTACTCGGGCCGCCACGCGCTGTGCGTGTACGACGATTTGACAAAGCACGCTTACGCCTACCGGCAGATGTCGCTGCTGCTGCGCCGCCCGCCCGGCCGCGAGGCATACCCCGGCGACGTCTTCTACCTGCACTCCCGCCTCTTGGAGCGCGCGGTGAAGCTCAACGACGACCTCGGCGGCGGCTCGCTCACGGCGCTGCCGGTGATCGAGACGCAGGCCGGCGACGTCTCGGCGTACATCCCCACCAACGTGATCTCGATCACCGACGGGCAGATCTTCCTCGAGCCGCAGCTGTTCAACTCCGGCGTGCGGCCCGCGATCAACGTCGGCATCTCGGTCTCCCGGGTGGGCGGCAACGCGCAGATCTCGCCGATGAAGAAGGTCGCCGGGCGCATCAAGCTCGAGCTCTCCCAGTACCGCGACCTCGAGGCCTTCGCGCAGTTCGGCTCGGACCTAGACGCCGACACGCAGCGCACGCTCGCCCGCGGCGAGCGCTTGGTCAAGACGCTCAACCAGAACGAGCGCGAGCCGCTGCCCGTGCAGGACCAGGTGGTGCAGCTGTACGCAGCCACCAACGGCTTCCTCGACCGCCTGCTGGTCGAGCGCGTGCCGGAGTTCCTGGCGCGTTTGACGGAAAGCCTGCACGCCGAGCAGCAGGAGTTGCGCGCCAAGATCGCCGGCGGCGACTGGTCGGACGAGACCCAGGCCGCGGTGCAGAAGGCCGTCTCCGCCTTCGCGGTGGACTTCGGCTACGACCTCGACGAGGAGGGTCTGCCGCTCGACCAGGACGCGCCGCTTGAGCCCCGCCCTTCCCGTGAGGGCGCTCCGAGCAACGGGCCCGGTGGCGAGAGCGACAGCCCGGCCGACGAGGCCGAGGCCGCCGACGCGCTGGAGACCCAGCCGGCGTAGTCATGGGCTCCCAGCGCGACGTCAAGAACCGGATCTCCTCGGTCAAGAACATCCAGAAGATCACGCGCGCGATGGAGATGGTCGCCGCCGCGCGCCTGCGCCGCGCCGAGCAGCGCATCGTCGCGCTGCGCCCCTACGCCGAGGCGATCCGCCGGCTCACGCGCCAGGCGGCGCTGGACGCCGGCGCCCATTCCAAGGCGCTGCCGCTGCTGGCCCAGCGCGAGCCCGCGCAGCACGTGGGGCTGCTGTTGATCTGCGGCGACCGCGGGCTGGCGGGCGCCTTCAACTCGCAGATCGTGCGCGCCGGCATCCGCGCCGGCGGCGAGCTGCGCGGCGATGGGCGCGACGTGCACTGGTACGCCAGCGGGCGCCGCGGCGTCTCCTCGCTGCGCTTCCGCGGCGAAGAGCTGGACGGCGCCTACACGGGCTTCACCGACCGGCCGGCGACGGCCGACGCGCGCGCGATCGCCGATGACCTGGTGCAGGCCTTCTCGCAGGAGCGCCTGGACAGGGTCGAGATCTTCTACAACGGCTACGTCTCGCCGCTGACCCAGGAGGTGCGCCACGAGACGCTTTTGCCGATCGCTGAGGCCAGCGGGTTTGAGGAGGACGAGCCCAAGGAGGAGAAGCAGGTCAGCGGGCATCGCGCGCTCGTCGAGTACGAGCCCGAACCGCGCGAGATCCTTGGCACCCTGCTTCCGGCCTACATCGAGACCCTGATCCTGCGGGCATTGCTGGAGTCAACGGCCTCCGAGCACGGCGCTCGTATGACCGCGATGCGCAATGCCTCCGAGAATGCGGGCGAGCTGATCACCGACCTCACACTTGAGATGAACCGCGTGCGCCAGGCGGAAATCACGCAGGAGATCATGGAGGTTGTCGCCGGGGCCGAGGGGGTCACCTAATGCGGTGGCGCCAGCTCGACCACGCTGGACAGTGTGATCCCCACGAACGCACTATTCAATTAACCACGCGGCCACTTGGCGGAGCCCCCTTGGGGCGGAGCCTTTAGGGCTGTAAAGCTGTAAATAAAAGGAGACCCAGGAATTAAAATGTCAACCAGCACCGTCACCCAGCCTGCCGCCTCAGGCGGCGACTCTTCCAAGCCCAACCTGGGGCACATCGAGGAGATCCAGGGCGTTGTGATCGAGGCCGTCTTCCCCGATCGGCTGCCCGAAATCAACCATGCCATCACGGTCGCGCGGCCGGCGGCGGCCAGCGCGGAGGAGGCCCCCGGCATCAGTGCCGTGGAGGGCCAGGACGTGCTCGTCTGCGAGGTGCAGCAGCACATCGGCGACGACCGCGTGCGCGCCGTCGCGATGGACACCACCGACGGTCTGGCGCGCGGCGCCGAGGTGGTCGACACCGGCGGCCCCATCACCGTGCCGGTGGGGGAGGTCACGTTGGGGCGCATCTTCAACCTCCTGGGCGAGCCCATCGACCTCGGCGAGCCGCTGCCCGCCGACACGCCCCGCCGCCAGATTCACCAGGTGGCCCCGCGCGTGGAGGACCTGACCCCGACGACCGAGATGTTCGAGACCGGCATCAAGGTCATCGACCTGCTCGCCCCCTACGCCAAGGGCGGCAAGGTCGGCCTGTTCGGCGGCGCCGGCGTGGGCAAGACGGTGCTGATCCAGGAGCTCATCCACAACCTCGCCAAGGAGCACGGCGGGCTCTCGGCTTTCTGCGGCGTCGGCGAGCGCTCGCGCGAGGGCAACGACCTGTGGCTGGAGATGAAGGAGTCCGGCGTCATCGACAAGACGATGCTGGTCTTCGGGCAGATGAACGAGCCCCCCGGCGCGCGCATGCGCGTCGCCCTCTCCGGCCTGACGATGGCCGAATACTTCCGCGACCAGGGCCAGGACGTGCTGTTGTTCATCGACAACATCTTCCGCTTCGTGCAGGCCGGCTCCGAGGTCTCGGCGCTGTTGGGGCGGATGCCCTCGCAGGTGGGCTATCAGCCGACGCTGGAGACCGAGATGGGCCAGCTGCAGGAGCGCATCACCTCCACTCGCACGGGCTCAGTTACGTCGGTGCAGGCCATCTACGTGCCCGCCGACGACTTGACCGACCCCGCGCCTGCGTCGGTGTTCGCGCACCTCAACGCCACCACGGTGCTCTCCAGGGCGATCTCCGAGAAGGGCATCTACCCGGCCGTCGATCCACTGGATTCGACCTCCACGATCCTCAAGCCCGACATCCTCGGCGAAGACCACTTCCGCGTGGCGAACAGGGTCAAGGAGATCCTGCAGCGCTACAAGGAGCTGCAGGACATCATCGCCATCCTCGGCATCGACGAGCTCTCCGACGAGGACAAGCTCACGGTGCAGCGCGCCCGGCGGATCGAGCGCTTCCTCTCACAGCCCTTCAACGTGGCCGAGCAGTTCACCGGCACCCCGGGCGAGTACGTGCCGATCGCCGACACCATCCGCGGCTTCGATGAGATCATCGAGGGTCGCCACGACGACGTGCCCGAGCGCGCCTTCTTCCTGAAGGGCACCATCGAGCAGGTTCTCGCGGACGCGTGATGGCGCACTCGAAGTTCCCAGTGGAAGTGCTGACCCCCGAGGGAGAGGTCTTCAGCGAGGAGATCGAAATGCTCTCCACGAAGACCACGGTGGGCTCGATCGGGATCCTCGCCCACCACGCCCCCCTGCTGGCCCGCGTGGAGCCCGGCGAGCTGCGCCTGCACCGCTCCGAGGGTGAGCTGGTGCGCTTGCAGCAGACCGGGGGCTACATGCAGTTCACCGATAACCGCGCGCTGCTGCTGCTTGAGGAAGTCACTCCCGCCGATGGCGTCTGAGCTTGAGCGCAATGCTGAGTTTGAGCGTCACGGCCGCGGGGTCTGAGCGTCGTGGCGCCTGAGTCTGAGCGCCAGCCGATCGGCGTGATCGGCACCGGCTACGTCGGGCTCGTGACCGCCGCGGGCTTCGCCGAGCTGGGCAGCGAGGTGTGGTGCATCGACATCGACGCTGTCAAGGTGGAGCGGCTGCAGCGTGGCGAGGTGCCGATCTGGGAGCCCGGCCTGGAGGAGCTGTTGGCCAAGCACTCTGGGCGCCTTCACTTCTCCACCGACCTTGCCCCCGCGCTGGAGCGCTGCCGGCTGCTGTTCGTGGCGGTGGGCACGCCGCCCACCTACTCCGGTGACGCCGATCTCTCAGCGGTGCACGCCGTGGTCGACGCCATCCCCGCCTCCGAGCGCCACGCGCTGGTGATGAAGTCCACCGTGCCCTCCGGCACCGGCGCGGCGATCCAGCGCGTGCTGGGCGAGCAGGGCAAGGCCGGCCTGCGCTACGTCTCCTGCCCCGAGTTCCTGAAGGAGGGCTCCGCGGTCCACGACTTCCTGCACCCCGACCGAGTTGTGGTGGGCGACAACGGCGACTGGGCCGGCGACGCCGTTGTGGAGCTCTACGAGCCCTTGGACGCGCCGCTGGTGCGCACCGACATCGCCTCCGCGGAGATGGTCAAGCTGGCCTCCAACGCCTTCCTGGCGACCAAGATCTCCTTCATCAACGAGATCGCCAATGTGTGTGAGGGCACGGGCGCCGATGTGGTCGAGGTCGCGCGCGGGATGGGCCTGGACGAGCGCATTGGGCCGAAGTTCTTGCAGGCCGGGATTGGGTTCGGGGGGTCGTGCTTTCCCAAGGACGTCGATGCTTTGAAGCAGCTGGCCGGGAACTCCGGCTATCACTTCCAGCTGCTGACGGCGGTGATCGAGGTCAACGAGCTGCAGAAGCGCCGCGTCATCTCCAAGCTGCACAAGCACCTCGGCGGCCTCGTCGGCAAGCGCGTGGCGCTGCTCGGGTTGGCCTTCAAGCCCAACACCGACGACATGCGCGAGGCCTCCTCGCTGGTGCTCTCCGCGCGGCTGAACGCCGACGGCGCGTCGGTCTCCGCCTATGACCCCGTCGCCGAGGAGGAGGCCCGCAAGCTCGTCTCCGGGTTACGCTTCGCCGATTCCGCGATGGACGCCCTGCAAGACGCCGACGCCGCCGTGCTCGTCACCGAGTGGCCCGAGTTCCTGGCTCTCGACTGGCGCGCGGTCGCCTCGGCGATGAGCGGGACGCTGGTGGTTGACGGGCGCAACGCCCTGGACCCGGCCGCGGTGCGCGCTGCCGGGCTCGTGTATGAGGGGGTTGGGAGGTAATGCAGGCCGTGATCCTCGTCGGCGGCGAGGGCACCCGCCTGCGGCCGCTGACCTCCACCGTGCCCAAGCCCGTCGTGCCGCTCGTGGACCGGCCGTTCATCTCCTTCATGCTCGAATGGCTGCGCGAGCACGGCATCGACGATGTGATCATGTCCTGCGGCTTTCTGGCTACGAGCGTGCGCAACGTGCTCGGCGACGGCTCCGGGGTGGGGGTGCGGTTGCGCTTCGTGGAGGAGCCCGACCCGCGCGGCACCGCCGGGGCGCTCAAGTATGCCGAGTCGATGCTCGACGAGCGCTTTCTGATGCTCAACGGCGATGTGCTGACCGACATCGATCTTTCGGCCCAGCTGGCGCAGCACGAGCGCACCGGCGCGAAGGCCACGCTTGCGCTCGTCCCCGTTGCCGATCCCACCGCATACGGACTCGTGCGTCTCGCCGCGGACAACTCGGTCACAGATTTTGTCGAGAAGCCCGGGTCCGATCAGATCGATACCAACATGATCAGCGCCGGCGCCTACGTGCTGGAGCGCGAGGTGCTGGAGCTGGTCCCGCCCGACCGCAACGTCTCGATCGAGCGCGAGGTGTGGCCGCTGTTGATCGGCGCCGGACTCTACGGCTACCCCTCGCAGAGCTACTGGCTGGACATCGGCACGCCCGCGCGCTACCTGCAGGGCACCTTCGACATCATCGAGGGCAACGTGCGCACCGCCGTGCAGGAGCGCTTGGGCAGCGACTTCCTGGCCGTTGCCGAGGCGGCCGAGATACACGGGCGGGTGATCCCTCCCGCGGTGCTCGAGAGCGGCGTGCGCGTCGCGGCGGACGCCCACGTAGGCAGCCTCGTGGTGCTCGGCGAAGGCGTCTCCATCGGCGCCGGCACGACGGTAGAGCGCGCGGTGATCTGGCGCGGCAGCGAGATTGGCGAGGGCTGCACGCTGCGCGACTGCATCGTTTCCGCCGGTTGCCGCGTCGGTGCGGGCACCCAGATCCTCGGCGGCGCCGTGCTCGGCGAGGGGGTCACGGTGGGGGCGGAGAACACGATCGCCCACGGTGCGCGTATCTTCCCCGGTGTGACCCTTCCCGACGGAGCCCTGCGATTCTGATGAGCGAGGACGCCATCTTTGTGTCCGACGACATTCGCTCCCTGCTCGGGGATGTCGCGGCGCCCGTGGGCGGGGGATCGTGCGGAAAGGCGAGGCACTGATGCCCGAGGACGTGCTGACCCTCTCGCGCGAGGCCATCGCCCAGATCGACGTCTCGGGGCAGATGAGCGACGTGCTGGCGCTGCCCGACCACCTGCGCGACGCGCTGTGGCGCGTGGAGTCGGCGATCATGAACGAGTGGGACACGCCCGCCGGCCTGGTCGTGGCCGGGATGGGCGGCTCGGCGATCGGCGGTGCGCTGGCGCGCGCGGCGCTCGGCGACCAGGCTTCGCGGCCGATCTTCGTGACGCGCGCCTACGGGCTGCCCTCCTGGACGACGCCCGACACGACCGTGCTGTGCGCCTCCTACTCGGGCAACACCGAGGAGACGCTGGCCTGCTACGAGTCCGCCGGCGCGCTCGGCGCGCAGCGCGTCGTGGCCACCACGGGCGGGCGCCTGGCCGAGATGGCCCGCGAGGATGGCGTCCCCGTGATCCCGCTGCCCGGCGGCTTTCAACCGCGCGCCGCCGTCGCCTACATGACGGTCGTCGCGCTCGAGGTGGCGGCGCTGTGCGGCGCCGGCCCGCACCTCACCTCCGAGATCGACGTGGCCGCCTCGCACAGCGAGCTGCTGGTCGCCGAGTGGGGCCCCGACGCCGACGAGGACTCGCTGGCCAAGGAGATCGCGCGCGGCCTCCTGGGCAGCGCCCCGGTCATCGCCGGCGCGGGCCTGACGACGCCGATCGCCTACCGCTGGAAGACGCAGATCAACGAGAACGCCAAGCAGCCGTGCTTCGCGCACGAGCTGCCCGAGCTCGACCACAACGAACTCGTCGGCTGGGAAGGCGCCCCCGACGTCGGACGCTTCTCGGCGGTGTTCCTCGACGACGCCGACGCGCACCCGCGCGTGAAGGCGCGCATGGAGCTGACCGAGCGGCTGATCGCCGATTCAGCCGCCGCGACCTTCAGGTTGGAGACGCGCGGGGAGAGCGCCTGCGAGCGCGTCGTCTCGCTCGTGCTGCTCGGCGATCTGGTGTCGCTGTACCTGGCGGCGCTGCGCGGGGTGGACCCAGGGCCGGTCAGAATGATCGAGCAGCTGAAGGCCGAGCTGGCCGAGCAGTAAACTGGTCGTCCCCGACCTGCCACGGAGACACCATGACCCCCACCGCCACGCTCACCAAAGAAGACTTCAAGGTCGCCGACCTCTCGCTCGCCGACTTCGGCCGCAAGGAGATCCGCCTCGCCGAGCACGAGATGCCCGGCCTGATGTCGATCCGCGCCGAGTACGCCGCCCGGCAGCCGCTGGCGGGGGCGCGCATCACCGGCTCGCTGCACATGACGATCCAGACAGCCGTTCTGATCGAGACCCTGACGGCGCTTGGGGCGCGGGTGCGCTGGTGCAGCTGCAACATCTTCTCCACCCAGGACCACGCCGCCGCAGCGGTCGCCGTTGGTCCCGTTGGCACGCCCGAGAACCCGCAGGGGGTGCCGGTGTATGCGTGGAAGGGGGAGAGCCTGGAGGAGTACTGGTGGTGCACCGAGCAGGTGCTGCGCTGGCCCGAGGAGGACGGGTCCTTCGCCTCCGGCCCTAACATGATCCTGGACGACGGCGGCGACGCCACGCTGCTCGTGCACAAGGGCGCCGAGTACGAGGCCGCCGGCGCGGTTCCCGACCCGGCGGGGGCTGAGTCGGAGGAGTTCGCGGTGATCCTCTCCGTGCTGCAGCGCTCGCTCGGCGAGGACCCGCAGCGCTGGACGCGCATCGGCCAGGGCATCAAGGGCGTCACCGAGGAGACCACCACGGGCGTGCACCGGCTGTACGAGATGACCGAGGCTGGCACCCTGCTGTTCCCGGCGATCAACGTCAACGACTCGGTGACGAAGTCCAAGTTCGACAACCTCTACGGCTGCCGCCACTCGCTGGTGGACGGCATCAACCGCGCCACCGACGTGATGATCGCCGGCAAGATGGCCGTCATCTGCGGCTTCGGCGACGTCGGCAAGGGCTGCGCGGAATCGCTGCGCGGCCAGGGCGCGCGCGTGGTCGTCACCGAGATCGACCCGATCTGCGCGCTGCAGGCGGCGATGCAGGGCTACACCGTCCGCACGCTGGAGGAAGTGGTGGCCGAGGGCGACATCTTCGTGACGTGCACCGGCAACAAGGACATCATCCGCGCCGAGCACATGGCGCAGATGAAGCACCAGGCGATCGTCGGCAACATCGGCCACTTCGACAACGAGATCGACATCGCTGGCCTGGCCAAAACTCCCGGCATCGAGCGGATCAACATCAAGCCGCAGGTCGACGAGTGGGTCTTCCCCGACGGCCACGCGATCATCATGCTCTCCGAGGGGCGCCTGTTGAACCTCGGCAACGCCACCGGCCATCCGTCGTTCGTGATGAGCAACTCCTTCACCAACCAGACGATCGCCCAGATCGAGCTGTTCACCAAGAACGACGAGTACGAGCGGCGCGTGTACGTGCTGCCCAAGCACCTCGACGAGAAGGTCGCGCGGCTGCACCTCGACGCGCTGGCGGTGCGGCTGACGGAGCTCTCAGAGGAGCAGGCCGCGTACATCGGCGTGCCCGTGGACGGGCCTTACAAGCCCGACCACTACCGCTACTAGCCCAATGAAGGCGATGGTCCTCGCGGCCGGCCTCGGCACGCGCCTGCGGCCCCTCACCTACGAGATCACCAAACCGATGGTGCCGGTGCTCGACCGGCCCGTGATGGCGCACATCCTCGATCTGCTCGACCGCCACGGCTTCGAGCAGGTGATCGCCAACCTGCACTACTTCCCCGACTCGATCCGCGAGCACTTCGGCGAGCGCCTGAGCTACCGCTACGAGGAGGAGCTGTTGGGCACGGCGGGCGGTGTGCGGGCCTGCCGCGAGTTCTTCGGCGACGAGGCGTTTCTGATCATCTCCGGCGACGCGTTGACCGACATCGACCTCGGCGCGTTCGTCGCGCGACACCGGGTGGCGGGGGGAATCGCGACGCTGGCGGTCAAGCAGGTCTCCGACACGCGCGAGTACGGTGTCGTGCTGCACGACGCGGAGGGGCGCATCACGGGCTTTCAGGAGAAGCCCGAGCCCGACGACGCCCTCTCGAACCTCGGCAACTGCGGCATCTACATCTTCGAGCCCGCGATCTTCGACTACTTCCCCGAGCGGCCCTTCGCCGATTGGGCGCAGGACGTCTTCCCGGCGCTCCTGGCGGGCGATGTGCCCTTCCACATCCACCAGATCCGCGACTACTGGAACGACGTGGGCTCGCTGGCCGAGCTGCGCCAGGGCACCTTCGACGCGCTGCGCGGCGAGTTGCGCCTGCAGGTGCAGGGTGAGGAGGTGCGCCCGGGGGTGCTTCTCGCCGGCGAGGGGGAGCTGCCTGAGGACCTGGAGATCGATGAGCAGGCGTGGATCGGCAGCGATGTGCAGATCGGCGCGGGCGTACGCCTGATGGGCCCCATCGTGCTGGGTGACGGTGCCCGTGTCGGCGACGGCGCGCAGCTGCGCGAATCGATCGTCTTCCCCGGCACACAGGTGGCTCCCGGTGCGATCCTGATCGGCGCCATCGCCGGCCACGCCGGCATCCTGCAGAGCCTCAGGGCTCCTCAAGCCAGTTCCTGGCAGGGCCGGTCAGAGACACCCGCGCCTGCTGCCCACCGCCGGAGACCATCTGTGTAGAGGGGTAGACAACCGCCGGTGGTGGGCGTAGCATCGAAGTGCGTTTCCAACACCTACGCCGACCAACGAAGGGAGTCCTGATGCAGATTGACATCAAGGGCCGCAACGTACCGGTCACCGACGATCTGAGGCGACACTTGGAGAGTCGCCTGGGCAAGGTTTCGCGCCAGGTTTCGCCCCTGGCCCGCCTGGAGGTGGAGATCTTCGCCGAGCGCAACCCCCGTGTGGCGGACAGCCAGGTCGCCGAGGCCACGCTGTATCTCAAGGGCGTGACGCTGCGCGCCCGCGACGCCTCCCCGAAGATGATGCGTTCGCTGAACCTGATGGTGGAGGAGCTCTCGCGCCAGGTCAAGCGCCACCGCGACAAGCGTCGCAAGCGGCGCGAGTCTCGAAAGGCGCTCCCGGCCACCTCCTAGAGGGTGGCGAAGCCGGGCCCCTCTTTATCGATCAGCGATACCCTGAAGGCATGTCCCTCCTGGATCGCGCCCTGAACGTCGGCGAGGCGAAGAAGTTCAAGACCTACGAGAAGCGCGTGGCGCTGATCGGCGCGTTTGAGCCCGAGCTCGAACACGACACCGACGCCGAGCTACGCGAGCGGATGGACGCGCTACGCGAGCGCTCGGCTGGAGGCGAGTCGCTGGAGGACCTGCTGCCGGAGTGCTTCGCCGTCGTGCGCGAGACCGGCAAGCGCGTCATGGGGATGCGCCACTTCGACGTGCAGATGATCGGCGGCATGGCGCTCAACGACGGCTGCATCGCCGAGATGAAGACCGGCGAGGGCAAGACGCTGACGGGCACCCTGGCGGTGGTGCTCAACTCGTTGGCCGTGTGGGATGAGAAGTCACCCTACGCCGGCACGCGCAAGGGCGTGCACGTGGTCACCGTCAACGACTACCTGGCCCGCCGCGACGCGGAATGGATGAGCCCGATCTACACGGCGCTCGGCGTCACCGTGGGGGTGCTGCAGAACCAGCAGCCCTACGAGGAGAAGCAGCGCGCCTACGCCTGCGACGTGGTGTACGGGACCAACTCGGAGTTCGGCTTCGACTACCTGCGCGACAACATGGCCAAAGACCTCGCCGAGAAAGTCCAGCGCGGGCATCCCTTCGCGGTGGTGGACGAGGTCGACAACATCCTGATTGACGAGGCGCGCACGCCGCTGATCATCTCCGGCGCCCCCGAACAGGCCGCCGACCTGTACGCGCAGTTCGCGCGCCTGGCCCCGCGCATGGTGGCGGGCAAAACCCCCGAAGGCATGGACCCGCGCTCCAAGAAGGAGTTCATGGCGGACTTCGACTACGAGTTCGACGAGAAGCAGAAGACGGTGTCGGTCTCCGAGCAGGGCGTCGCCAAGGCCGAGAGCTTCCTCGGCGTCGACCACCTCTACCGCGCCGAGAACGGGCACCTCGTCAATCACCTCAACCAGGCATTGCGCGCCGAGGCGCTGTACAAGCGCGACGTCGACTACGCGGTGATCGAAGGCGAAGTGAAGATCATCGACGAGTTCACCGGGCGCATCCTCGACGGGCGGCGCTGGTCGGAGGGGCTGCACCAGGCGGTGGAGGCCAAGGAGGGGGTGCGCGTGCAGGAGGAGAACCAGACGCTCGCCACCATCACCTACCAGAACTTCTTCCGCCTCTACGACAAGCTCTCGGGGATGACCGGCACGGCGCTGACCGAGGCCACGGAGTTCATGAAGATCTACAAACTGCCGGTCGTCCAGATCCCCACCAACATGCCGATGGTGCGCGATGACCGCAACGATCAGGTCTACAAGACCAAAGAGGGCAAGTGGAGCGCCGTCGTCAGAGAAATCGCCGCGCGCCACGCGAACGGTCAGCCGGTGCTGGTGGGGACCATCTCTGTCGAGGTCTCAGAGCTCCTCGGTGAGCGGTTGAAGAAGCGCGGCATCGCCCACACCGTGCTGAACGCCAAGCCCGAGCACGCCGCGCGCGAGGCGGAGATCGTCGCCGAGGCCGGTCAGCCCGGGGGGGTCACGATCGCCACCAACATGGCCGGCCGCGGCGTGGACATCAAGCTGGGCGGCAACTCCGAGCACATGGCGCGCCTGGAGCTGGCCCGCCAGGGCCTCTCGCCCGAGGACGAGGGCTACCACGAGCGCATGGAGGCGTTGGGGCGCGAGTTGGACGCGCGGGTGCTGGCTCAGCGCGAACAGGTCGTGGCCGCCGGCGGGCTGTTCATCTGCGGCACCGAGCGCCACGAGTCGCGGCGCATCGACAACCAGCTGCGCGGGCGCTCCGGGCGCCAGGGCGACCCCGGCGAGTCGCGCTTCTTCCTCTCCGCCGAGGATGATCTGGTGCGCCTGTTCGCGGGCGACCGCATCTACAAGATCCTCGACCGCCTCGGCGGCACCGACGAGGAAGGCAACGAGGAGCCGATCGAGGCCGGGATGCTCTCCAAGCAGATCGAGAAGGCCCAGAAGAAGGTCGAGGAACAGAACTTCCTGATCCGCAAGCGCGTGCTCGAGTACGACGACGTGATGAACGAGCAGCGGCGCATCGTCTACGCCTACCGCGACGGGGTGCTGGAAGGCAAGGCGATGGGCGCCGAGGCGCGCGAGGAGCTGGGCAACGTGATCGAGCGCACCGTCGCCCAGTACACGCCCGGCGACTTCATGGAGGACTGGGACGTGAACGGCATGTTCACCGCGCTGGGGCAGTACTTCCCACTCGATCTCGGCCCCGAGGACCTGGACCCCGAGACGGTCGACCGCGAGTACCTGACCGAGCGCATCAGCGCGCAGGCGATGGAGCGCTACGAGCAGCGCGAACGCGAGCTCGGCGAGGAGCTGATGGGCCAGCTGGAGCGCTTCCTGCTGCTGCAGATCATCGACGAACGCTGGCGCGAGCACCTGTATGACATGGACTACCTGCGCGAGGGCATCCACCTGCGCGGCTTCGCCCAGGTCGATCCGCTGGTGGCCTACAAGAACGAGGCCTACACCCTCTTCGGCGACCTGATGAACAGCATCTGGACCGACTACGCGCGCATGATCTTCAACGCCCAGGTGACGGTCGAAGGGGCCAACGGCGGGGGGGGCGGAAATGCCCCCGGGGCGGGTGGGCCTCCTATTCCCTCCTTCGCCGCGGCGGGCTCGGCCACGCGCGCGGGCCGGGTCTCCTACTCGGGAGGCACATCCGTGACGGGCGTCGGCGCACTCGCGGCAGCCGCCGCGGCCGCTGCCGGCCAGGACGGCATGGCGGCCTACGGCGAAGCGGGCAACGGGCAGGCCGGCGAGCTGGCGCTGCCGGTGGTCGAGCAGCGCGTCGTGGATGGCGAGCACCAGGTGGGGCGCAACGATCCCTGCTGGTGTGGCTCGGGGAAGAAGTTCAAGAAGTGCCACGGGGCCTAGGCCGGCGTAGTCCACAATCTCCTTGAACCCGAAGATGACTACGGCTTCCACAGAAACTACGTCGCAGCGCCTCGCTGCGATCCGCGGCCAGTTGAAACTGCTCGCGGACTATCTTTGACCCCGCTTCGCTGGCCGAGCGCGTAGCGACGCTCGAAGAGGAGATGGGGGCCGGGGGCTTCTGGGACGACTCCGAGCGCGCGGGGAAGGTTTCGGCTGAGCACTCGCGCGCGTCCAGGCGGCTGGAGACGTTTACGACGCTGCAGCGTGACGTGGAAGACCTCGACGGGCTGGTGGAGATGGCCGAGGAGGAGGAGTCGCTGCAGGAGGAGGTCGATGAGAACTTCGCCTCGGTGGAGGCGCGCCTGGCGGAGCTCGAGGAGCAGCGGCTGTTCTCCGGGCGCTACGACGCTGGCGACGCGCTGGTGAGCGTCAACGCAGGGGCGGGGGGGACCGATGCCCAGGATTGGGCGGAGATGGTGCTGCGGATGCTGATGCGCTGGGCCGAGCGGCGCGCCTTCCAGGTGGAGCTGCTGGAGGTCAGCGCAGGGGAAGAAGCCGGCATCAAGTCCGCCACCTTTCGCGTGTCCGGCGAGAACGCCTACGGGCTGTTCGGCGCCGAGCGCGGCGTGCACCGGTTGGTGCGTCTCTCTCCGTTCGACTCCGCCCACCGCCGGCAGACGAGCTTCGCGGGGGTGGAGGTCGCCCCCGTGGTGGCAGACACGGGCGAGGTCGAGATCAACGACGACGATCTGCAGGTGGACACCTACCGCGCCTCCGGAGCAGGCGGCCAGCACGTCAACAAGACCGACTCCGCGGTGCGCATCACCCACCGCCCCACAGGGCTGGTGGTGCAGTGTCAGAACGAGCGCTCGCAGTCCTCCAATCGTGCCACGGCGATGGCGATGTTGCGTGCCAAGCTGTTGGAGCGCCAGGAGCGCGAACGCCAGGAGGAGATCGCGCGCGAGAAGGGCGAGGCGCAGGACGTCAACTTCGGCTCGCAGATCCGCTCCTACGTGCTGCACCCCTACACGATGGTCAAGGACCACCGCACGGGGCACGAGATGGGAGACGTGCAGCGCGTGCTCGACGGGGATCTGGACGGGTTCGTGCGGGCCTACCTGCTGCACGCGGCGGCTGCACCCAGCCAGTGAGCGCCGAGGACCTTAGGGCGCTCGTGGGCCGGGCGCTCGCGGAGGACATGGGCACCGGCGATGTGACGAGCGAGGCAACGGTGGATGCCGACGCCCACGCCCGCGCCCGGATCGTCCAGAAGGCGCCCGGCGCGATCTACGGGCTGGACGCGGCGGAGATGGCGTTCACGCTGCTCGATCCCGATGTGCGCGTGCAGCGCATGGTGGAGGAGGGAGTATGGAACGAGGTCGGCACGCCCGTGCTGGCGGTGGAGGGCTCGGCGCGTGCGCTGCTCACGGGGGAGCGCCCGGCACTGAACTTCCTTGCCCACCTCTCCGGCGTGGCTACCGCGGCGGCGCGCGCGGCGCGCATCGTGCAGGGCACCAGGACGAAGGTGCTCGACACGCGTAAGACCACGCCGGGGCTGCGGGCGCTCGAGAAGGCTGCCGTCGCGGCGGGGGGGGCCGGTGTGGCTGTCAACCATCGCGCGGGTCTCTACGACGCGATCTTGATCAAGGAGAACCACATCGCCGCCGCCGGTGGGATCGCGCAGGCGGTCGCTCGCGCTCGCGCCCACGCCCCCGAGCTGGCCGCGACGCTCGAGGTCGAGGCGCGCAATCCGGCCGAGATCGACCAGGCGCTCGCGGCGGGAGTGGGGCGGTTGCTGCTCGACAACATGGACCCGGCCGCGCTGCGCGCCGCTGTCGCCCAGGTCGCGGGACGTGCCGTGCTGGAGGCCAGCGGCGAGGTGACCCTGCTGACGCTGCGCGAATACGCCGAGACGGGCGTGGACTTCATCTCGCTCGGCGCGCTGACTCACTCGGCGCCGGCGCTCGATCTCTCGCTGATCGTGGAGCCGCTGTCCTAGCGTTCAGCGCCCGGCGGCCTGCTGTTCGGCCACGAACGCCTCAGCCCGTTCGGCCCCCAGGAATGGGGTGAGCACCGCGAGCACCATGTCAGGGACGATGGTGGGAAGCGTCTCCGGGGAGTCCTCCACGACGTGCCGGTGCAGCATCCCGAAGACCTCGTTGGCGACGCTCTCGTCCACGACGCGCGCGGAGGGCGTATCTCTTGGCGCGAAGCGGTAGCCGGGTTCGAGGAACAGCGCGAAAGCGTCCAGCAGCGAGTGCAGCAGTTCGCGGCCGGGGTCGCCGATGGCGACTATCTCGACCAGCCCAATGCGCGCGAAGGCCGGCTCGCTGGCCATCCACTCGGTGTAGGCCGCACAGGCGCCCCAGATCGCTTCGGGCCAGGTGGAGGCCATCTGGAAGGCCTCCTGGCAGTGCGCCATCCGCTGGTCGGCCCCCGCTTCCAGGGCGGAGATGGCGGCCTCCAGCTTGCCCGGGAAGTGCTCGTGAAAGACCCTGGGCGTGATATGCGCCTCGGCGCAGATGTCCTCCACCGTAACGGCCTGGAAGCCCTTGGTGGCGATGGCTCGCGCTACCGCGGCCTGGATTTGGTCGTGCTCGTTGCGCGTCACGAATCTGCGGGGTGGGTTATTCGAGCGGCGCGCGCCGGGAGACGAATCGAGCGGCCCCGGCTCCCCCGGCGCGGGGTCCTCGATGGATATCGAATATGACATTACAGCGTTTGAAGATAGTGGAAGATCAAGCCACGAGCCAGAGCGTGGAGTCCCTGTCGTCATCTCCCGGCGGATGGCCGGCCTGAAGGCCGCACTAGAATGGATGCCATGCAGCTGCCGATGGCGCCCACCCCGCAGCAGACCGCCGGGCCTCCGCTGAGTCCCGCTGAGGTCGATGCCCTGAAGGCCCAGGTGCGCGCCCTGGCGCAGGAGCGCGGGGCGGTGATCCTGGCGCACAACTACCAGGTGCCCGAGGTGCAGGACGTGGCCGACTACGTGGGCGACTCACTTGGGCTATCCCGCCAGGCTGCGCTGGCGCAGGGCGAGACGATCGTCTTCTGCGGCGTGCACTTCATGGCCGAGACGGCCTCGATCCTCTGCCCGGAGAAGACCGTGCTGATCCCCGACCTGGACGCTGGTTGCTCGCTGGCGGCCTCGATCGACGCCCACCAGCTCGCCGAGTGGAAGGCCCAGCATCCAGCGGGGGTGGTGGTGATGTATGTCAACACCACCGCCGAGGTGAAGGCGCTGACCGACTACTGCTGCACCTCCGCCAACGCCGTGCAGGTGGTGCGCCACATCTACGAGACCCACGGTGAGGACACGGAGATCCTGTTCGGACCCGACATGTGGCTGGGGGCCTTCGTGGAGAAGGAACTCGGCAAGCGCATGCACGTGTGGGACGGCGAGTGTCACGTGCACGCAGGCATCCGGCCCGCCGACATCGAGGCCACCCGTGCGGCGCATCCGGGGGCTGATTTTCTGATCCACCCCGAGTGCGGCTGCAGCACCAGCGTGATGGAGTACGTTGCGGCGGGGGACGTCTCCAGCGAGGGCGTGCACATGCTCTCCACGGGGGGATGCTCGAGTACGCCCACGAGGCCGAGGCGCACGCTGGGAAGGGCGCCGGCGGGCGGCGTGAGGCGGTCGTCGCCACGGAGGTGGGGATGTTGTACCCGCTGCGGATGGCCGCGCCCGACGTCGACTTCATCCCCGCCAACCCCGAGGCGAGCTGTCAGTACATGAAGATGATCACGCTGCCCAAGCTGCGCGATGCGCTGCGCGACATGAAGTTCGAGGTGAGGGTGCCGCCGGAGGTTGCCGAGCGCGCCAAGGTGCCGATCGACCGCATGGTCGCGATCGGCTGATCAGGCTCAGAATTCGTCAGCTGTGTGCGGGCCGACGCAGGCGATCGCCAGGTTGTCGGCCACGCCGGCAGCTACTTCGCGGACCTGCTCGTAGGTGACTGCATCCAAGGCGGCGATGGCGACGTCGGGGTCGATGTCCTCGCCGAACACCACCGCGCGCCCCGCGGCGTAGCGGGCCACGGCGCCGGTGTTCTCGAAGGCCAGCACGAGGCGCCCGGCGGCGTAGGCACGCGCTCGCGCCACCTCCTCCTCGGTGGGACCCTGCGCGCGCAGCTCAGCGACGATCTCGCGCATGCGCGCGTATGCCTCGATGCACTTGGCGGACTCCAGCCCCGAGCCCAGCTGCAAGATCGGCACGTCGGCGAAGGCGTGGTCGATCGCGTACACCGAATAACAAAGACCCCGCTTCTCACGGATCTCCTCAAAGAGCCGGGAGCCCATCGAGCCGCCCAGGAGGGTTGAATAGATAGAGAGGGCCGCGCGCTGCGTTACGTCTGCCACGCCGATATCGGGGCGGTAGATCATGCGCAGGTGGGACTGGTTGGTGTCCCGCTGCTCGGTCAGTGTCGTGGGGGCGAAGGCGGGCGCCGGCACGTAGGGCTCGGGGGCGGGCAGCGCGGGAAAGCGCGCGAAGCACTCCTGCAGCTCCTGCTCTGCGGGCAGGTGCTCGACGTTGCCCGCCAGGAACGCCCCGCCGCGCGCGCCGGCCCAGCGGCGCTCGCGGAAGGCGACGATCCCCTCGCGCGTGAACGTGCGCAGGTGCTCCTCGGGTCCCAGCACGGTGCGCCCGAGTGGGTGCTCGCCGAAGGCGGCGCGGTCGATCAGGTACTCGGCGACGGTGGAGGGCTGGTCATAGGCGCGGTTGATCTCCTGGATCACCACCCCCCGCTCGCGGTCCAGCTCCTGCGCGTCAAGGCGCGGACGCGCGACGAAGTCCGTGAGCAGGTCGATCGCCTGGCGCGCGGACTCCGCGCGGACGGTGATGTGGAAGGCCACCAGGTCGTGGCTCGTATAGGCGTTCAGCACGCCCCCCATGCGCTCGGCCGTCTCGTTGACGTCGCGGTGGGTGGGGTACTTCTCGCCCCCCTTGAACACCAGGTGCTCGAGAAAATGGGCCATCCCATTCTCCTCCGCGCGCTCGGTGCGCGCGCCAGCGTCGAAGGCGACAAGCACGGTCAGCGCCCGCGTGCCGGGTATCGCCAGGCGGTGGATGGGGAGCCCGTTGGCGGGGACGGTGGTGGTGGAGACCTCGGCCATGCGGTTAGCGTATCAGCTAACATCGGACTCCTTCAAAGTTAGCGGATCAGCTAACATCATGGGTATGTTGGACACTCGTCAGCTGGCTGGTGACCTGATTTGCCAGGCTCGCCGGGAAAGCGGTCTCAGCCAGGCAGAGCTTGCCCGCCGAGCGGGGATGCCGCGGTCTGTCCTGAACGCCTACGAGCGCCACCACCGCCAGCCAGGGGTGGATGCGTTGGCTCGCATCGCCCGGGCGGCAGGTCTTGAGGTGCGGGTGGGACCGCCCGCGGAGCGGATCGACCCCACCCGCGCGGGGCGGATCCTCGTGCAGGTGCTGGATCTCGCAGAGGCGCTTCCCAGTCGTCGCCGCGGGCGCCTTGCTTATCCATCGTTGAAGACGCTCGCTCCGTGAGCCTGCTCGCGCAGCGGCTGCTCGCGGTTCACGACGCGCTTGCCGCTGCGGGATTGGCCCATGCCTTCGGGGGGGCGATCGCGCTTGCCTACTGCACCGAAGAGCCGCGTGGCACGCGCGACTTGGATGTGAACGTGTTCATTGAGCCCACCCGCGCGAAGGAGGTCTTTGTTGCCCTTCCCTCACCTGTAGCAGTAGCTGGCGGAGACGTGGAGACAGCCGAACGTGAAGGCCAAGCACGAGTGTGGTGGGAGGACACTCCGATTGACATCTTTCTCGATGTCCACCGCTTTCACGAGGAGGTGGCGCGCGAAGTGCGCGAGAAGCCCTTCATGGATCGCGCCATCCCTGTGCTTGGCTGCACCGGTCTGGCTGTGTTCAAGGCCCTCTTCGACCGCACCAAGGATTGGGCCGACATCGAGGCCATGGCCGAGGTTGGGACCTTGGACATTCCCCAAGCAGTTGCGTGGCTGGAGCGTATGGTGGGTCCTGACCATCCAGCGGTGCGGCGCATGGCCTCGCTCAGCAGCTGACGTCTGGCGTTTCGCCATGAGCTCGCTCCGAGGCTGACCTCCACTGCAAACCCCGTTGCATGCAGGGGAAACACCAGGGTGGCGAGCTGGCTGGCGCTACTGTGCCCCGCGATGGCGAGCACTGATACTCCGACTCACGGTCGCGCTGGCACCCGCCGCCGGCGCGCGGCGCCGCACGCCACCCCGCCGCGTGTCACGCTTCCCGCCCTTCCCGTCAAGGCTCCGGCACCGGTCAGTCCCCCGCCGCGGGCGGACACGGTGGTCGAATTTCGTGGGGTCTCCAAGCTCTATGGGCCCGGTGGGATTGGGCTGGAGCGGGCCACGTTTGCGGTGAGCCGTCAGGAGTTCGTGTTCCTCGTCGGGGCCACCGGCTCGGGCAAGTCCACGCTGATGCGCCTGCTGATCAAGGAGCTGGAGCCCACCGAGGGGTTCATCCGCGTCGCCGGGCGCCACCTGGGGGAGATCGATCGCAAGCGCATCCCCTACTACCGGCGCAACGTAGGAGTGGTCTTCCAGGACTTCAAGCTGCTGCCCACGCGCACGGTGTACGACAACATCGCCTACGCGCTGCAAGTGACGGGCGCCGGTCGCCGCCAGATCCGCGAGAAGCTGCCCGACATCCTGCGCCTCACGGGGCTCTCCACGAAGCTGCACAACTACCCCCACCAGCTCTCCGGCGGCGAGCAGCAGCGCGTCGCCGTGGCGCGCGCGTTCGCGGGGCACCCGCCGCTGCTGTTGGCCGACGAGCCCACCGGCAACCTCGACCCCGAGACCTCGATCGGGATCATGCAGCTGCTCTACCGCATCAACCGCGCCGGCACCACCGTGCTGGTCGCCACGCACGACAACGAGATGGTCGACAAGATGCGCCGCCGCGTGATCGAGCTGCGACGCGGGCGGATCGTGCGCGACGAGGCCATCGGCTCCTATGGGCCGCAGGATGAGAACACGGCCGAGCTGGGCGCGCGGCTGCGCAGGGAAGCACGGTGAAGCTGGGTTTCTTCATCAGGGAGTCGATCCGCTCGATGCGGCGCAACGCCGTGCCGTCCTTCGCGGCGCTTGCCTCGGTGCTCGTCACCACCCTGGTGCTGGGGGTGTTCATCCCCGTGGTGCAGGCCACCAACGGCGCCGCCAACGACATCCGCAGCCGGGTGCTGGTGGACGTTGACCTCACGCCCACCGCCACCTCCGCCGAAGTGGCGCGCGTGAAGAGCGAGTTGGAACATGCTCCGCACGTCGGTTCCATCCAGTTCGTCTCCAAGCAGCAGGGCTATGAAGAAGAGCGCAAGCTCAACCCCCAGGCCTTCCAGCTGATCGGCTACAACCCGCTGCCCGACATCTTCCGCGTGACCCCTGACAACCCCAACAACACGGGTCTGTTGCGGGCCGAGCTCGATCCCTCCAGCCCTGCCGGCACGCGTCTGGTGAGCGATTCGGCGATCGCCTCGGTGCAGAACCGCCAGGCGCAGACCGAACGCATCCTCTCGGCCACGCGCGTGATCAAGCTCACGATGGCCCTGCTGGCGGCGCTTCTGATCCTGGCCTCCATCTTGCTGATCTCCAACACCATTCGCCTCTCGCTCTTCTCGCGCCGGCGCGAGGTCGAGGTGATGAAGCTGGTGGGCGCCACCGACTGGTTCATCCGCTGGCCCTTCGTGCTGGAGGGTCTGTTCCTGGGCGCGCTCGGGGGCGCCGCGGCGGTGGCTCTGCTGGCGCTCGCCAAGGTGACGCTGGTGGACCCGCTGGCCAATACGGTGAAGCTGATCGCCCAACCAGACATGATCGCCTTCCCGCTGCTGGTGGCTGTGCTGATGGGCTGCTCCGTTGCGGTCTCCGCGCTGGGCTCGGGGCTGTCGCTGCGCCGCTTCTTAAAGGTCTGAGGCGACCATCGCCTCAGGTCGCTCGACTAGGCTTGCGTGCACCTGATGAACCCCCGCCGGCCTCTCTCGCTGCTCGCCGTGTTCGCCTCGCTGCTCTTTCTGCTGCTTGTAGGCGTCTGGTTGGGCGGGCACCCGCGCGATCTGCCCTCCTTCATGCGCTCGGCGTTCGTGGGCGACCACGAGACGCTGGTGGTCAACGAAGCGATCGAACGCATCTCCCACGACTACTACCGCCCCATCTCCAAGGACCAGCTCGCCAGCGCCTCGATCGCCGGCGCGGTGGCCAGCCTGGACGACCGCTTCTCCCACTACCTCACCCCCAGCGAATTTCACGGCTTTGACGAACCGGCCTCCTTCACCGGGATCGGGGTGGAGGTGAACCCGGCCGCGCGCGCCGGCGGGCTGCAGATCGTAAGCGTCTTCAATGCGTCGCCAGCCTCGCGCGCGGGCCTGCAGCCCGGAGACGTGATCGTGGGCGTCAACGGCCGCTCGCTGCGCGGGCTCCCCGCCGAAACCGACACCTCGCTGATCAAGGGGCCGCCTGACACCGAAGTGCACCTTCGGATCCAGCGGCGTGTGGGGCATCGTACGACCACGCGCACCTTCGTTGTCACGCGCGCCACCATCTCCGAGCCCGTGGTGGCCTCCGCGATGCGCACCGTCCACGGCGTCAAGCTGGGCGTCGTGCGCCTGGCGACATTCAGCTTCGGCTCGCACGGCGAGGTACGCGACGCCGTCGAAGGGCTGCTACGCAGCGGCGCCCGCGGGATCGTCTTCGACCTGCGCTCCAACGGCGGCGGGCTGGTCGAGGAAGCGCAGCTGATCGCCTCCATCTTCCTGCCCCCCGGCGCGGTGGTGGTGAGCACGCGCGGGCGCACCCAGCCCTCCCAGACCCTCACCGCGCAGGGCGATCCGATTCCCGCCACGATCCCGATGGTGGTGCTGGTGGACAGCGACACCGCCTCCGCCTCGGAGATCGTCACGGCCGCGCTGCAGGACCACCGCCGCGCCACGGTGGTCGGCACCCACACCTTCGGCAAGGGCGTCTTCCAGGAGGAGGAGCCACTGTCCAACGGGGGCGCCCTGGACATCACCGTGGGCGAGTACTTCACCCCCTCGGGGCGCAACCTGGGAGGCGGCGGGGTCAAGCAGGGGGCCGGCGTCCACCCGGAAGTGCCCATCCCCGCCAGTGAGGTGGACAGCGAGCAGGGGCTGGAAGTGGCGCTGCACACGCTCTACGCGAAGCTCCCGTGAGCGGCCGAGGCCCCGGGGGTCGCCCGCCGCGCGGCAAGGGGTCATCCAGGGGCAGCGCCAGCGTTGCGTGGCCGCCCGAGAAGCGCCTCTCCGCGCGCAGGGCGCTCGAGGCGATGATGCGCGAGCGTGGCCTTGCCCGCCGCTTTGAGAAGCCCGTCGAGCGCGAGGCGCGCGTGACCCGCGACCGCGGCCTCGACGCCCGTGCTGACCTCTCCTCCAGGCGTGACCTGCGCGCGCTGCCCACCTTCACGATCGACCCGCTCACCGCGCGCGACTTCGACGACGCCCTCTCCGCCGAGCGCCTGCCCGACGGCGGCGTGCGCGTGTGGGTGCACATCGCTGACGTCTGCGCCTTCGTCCCCGAGGGCTCGCTGGTGGACCGCGAGGCTCGCCACCGCGCCACCTCCGTTTACGTCCCGGGCGCTGTCGAGCCGATGCTGCCCGGTGTCCTCTCCAACGATGCCTGCTCGCTGGTCCCCGGCGCCGAGCGCCTTGCGGTTTCTGTGGAGCTCGACCTGCGTGGCGCCGTTGTCACCCGTGCGGCCTTCCATCGCTCGTTGATTCGCTCCGACGTGCGCCTGGAGTACGACGAAGTCGACGCGATCTTCGCCGGCCGTACATCCGCCGAGGCTCCGTGGGGCGATGCGCTGGCGGCCGCCCGTGCCGCCTCCGCGGCGCTGGGCGCCGCGCGCGCCGCGCGCGCCGGGGCGCTCACGCTGGACCAGGCCGAGCCCGAATTCGTCTTTGACTCCGCCGGCAACGTGGAGGAGGTGCGCCACCGCACCGCCACGGAGTCCCATCGCTTGGTCGAGCACCTGATGATCGCCGCCAACGAGGCCGTCGCCCGCCATCTGGCCGAGCACCGCGTCCCGTGCCTCTACCGCGTGCACCCACGTCCTGAGGTGGAGAGCGTCGAACGCCTTGTCGACCAGTTGGTGAGCCTCGACGTCCCCACGCCGCCCGTTCCGCGCCAGCTCTCCCGCACACGGGCCGCGGAGCTGATGGGGGACATATCCGCGCGCGTGGAGCGCCACATCCTCGCTGTCGCCGCCCGCGCGCGCCGGGGCGACGCGGCAGCTGCTCCCTCGGGCGGGCGCTCCGCCCTGACCTCGCTCGTCTTGCGTGCGTTGCAGCAGGCCTTCTACTCGCCGCGCAACGTTGGCCACGCCGGCCTTGGCTCCTCTTGCTACTGCCACTTCACCTCGCCTATCCGCCGCTACCCGGATCTGGTGTGTCACCGCGCGCTGCTCTCCACACTTGGTGCTCCCGAGCGTCCTCCGCGCGCTGGCGCCATGGGCGAACTGGGGGAGTGGACCTCCGAACGCGAGCGCGAGGCGATGAAGATCGAGCGCTCCGGTGACGACATCGCCAGCTGCTTTGCGCTGGAGCGGGTCTTATTCGAGCGCGGCTGGGAGCTCCCCTTTTCCGGCGAGGTCACCGGGTTGATCTCCGCCGGTGCCTTCCTGGCCTTCGGGCTCCCTCTCGGGGAGGGCGGTGGAGGTGCAGTCGTGGAGGGCGGTGGTGCGGCCACGAATGAGGGGCTGGCTGGGCTCTCATTCGAGGGCATGCTTCCCGTGCGCAGCCTTTCCGCCGGCGAGGAGCGCGACTGGTGGACCCTCAACTCCCAGGGCACCGTCTTGCAGGGCGAGCGCTCTGGCGCCACGCTGCGTCTGGGCGCCCCGCTGTCCGTGCTGGTCAAGCGAGTCGACGCACCCAGGGGCAGGGTGGACCTGGCTCGCGCGCTATAAGCCCCCACCACGCGACCCTCTGCGGAGCCCCCTTGGGGGGCGGAGCCTTAAAAACTGTCCTCCGCGCATCCTCTAGGCTCGTGAGATGGCGAAGACCAAGAAGCGCAAGCTGGGCGCGGGCGATGTGGCATCCAATCGCTACGCCTCCTACCGCTACGAGCTGCTGGAGCGGCTTGAGTGCGGGGTCGAGCTGCAGGGCACCGAGGTAAAGGCGCTGCGCGAGTCCGGCGCTCAGCTGAAGGATGGCTACGCCTCACTGCGCGACGGCGAGCTTTGGCTGCATTCGATTCACATCCCTCCCTACGCTCCCGCTTCGCGTGAGAACCACGACCCCGAGCGCCCGCGTCGCTTGCTCGCGCACCGGCGTGAGATCGATCGGCTGGCCGCCAAGGTCAAGGAGCGGGGTCACACTTTGGTGCCCACCCGCATTTATTTTTCCGGTGGCCGCGCCAAGGTTGAGATCGCGCTCGCGCGCGGCAAGGACCTCTACGACAAGCGCCAGGTTTTGAAGGAGAAGGACTCCCGCCGGGACATGGAACGCGGGATTCGCGAAGCGCGGCGCTAGGAGATGGTGCGGCTGATGTACGCGGTGTCCATCCCCGCCGCCAACAGCACGATCAGCCCCACATACACCACCGCCACCGCCGCGCGTGCGCGCGGGCTCACGCGGTAGTACGCCGCCTGCTCCAGGCTTCGTGTGTTGCGCAACTGCCACCGCCGCCACAACTCCCGCCCGCCGAACAGCAGGATGATGAGAATGATGTAGCCGTGGGGGAAGATGAACAGCAGCGGCACCATCGCCGCCATCCCCACCCACCACATCCAAGGCGCCATCGCCGCCATCGCTCTGCCGCCGTCGAGTGGCAGCATCGGGATCAGGTTGAAGAGGTTAAGGAAGAACCCCACGTAGGCGAGCGCGCGGAAGAAGTTGCTGTTGGCCGTCTCCCCGATCGCCAGGCACGCCGCCGCGCCCACCGACCCCAGGATCGGCCCTGCCAGGCCCACGCGGGCCTCCGCCAGCGCGTTGTCTCCCAGTGAGCGCGCCGCGATCACCGCGCCCAGAAAGGGGATGAACATCGGCGAGCTGGCGTGGATCCCCTCGCGGCGCAGCGCCACCACGTGGCCCATCTCGTGCACGAACAGCAACACCACGAACCCCACCGCGAACTCCCATCCCCAGATGAGCGAGTACGCGGCCACCGACACCATCGCCGTTCCAGCTGTGGTCAGCAGCTTCAGGTTGGGCAGCGCCACCAGCCCGGCCTTCAGCGCCGTGCCGAACTTGGCTGCCACCGCTGCCACGCCGGCTGTTGCGCTGCCGATGCGCTTGCGCAGCGTGCGCTTGGGCGTGTCTCCGAAGGGGCTCTCGCTGTCGGGGTTGGGCCCGGGCACCGGCAGCGGCTGCTCCAGGGGGCGCTCCCACGGCGCCTGCTCGATCGGGAGTCCTCCATCCATGCCTCCATTGTCGCATGCCTCCTAAGCTGCGCCTAATGCCCCCGTTGTCTCAGTGTGCGCGCTACACTGGCTGCTCCATTCACATTCCCGGGGACGACAGGCTTCGACGCGGTCGGTTCGTGGGGGTGGTGGCGAGCCGAGGTCCCGGGCGGCCTCGTAAAACACCCGGGAAAACCATAAGTGCGGACTCTCACGAGTACGCCCTCGCGGCCTAGCCAAAACTAGGTGCCGAGGTCTCGGGCCCCGCTCGCCTGCGGCGGGGGTCCCCGGGATCAGATAGCAGGCTCACCCGGAGCGGTCCGCTCTCGCTTCTCCGGGGACGCTTAAGGGAGCTGGTCCCCCGCAACCCCGCCGGCGAGGCGAGCGAGGGATGAGATCAGAGCGCCGGCTACGCTCGTAGATGCCACTCTTCACGCGGTTGCGGACGTGGGTTCGATTCCCACCGTCTCCACTCGATCCTCGTTTCCGCTGCAAATGAGCGGTTTTTGCGGCGGGGACGGGGGGAACGATTCGCAAATCGGCTGTTTCATCGTCCTCGGCGAGGACGTCGGCCATCGTGGCGGCGAGCTGGTCGATGTCCCAGTCGGCGTAGATGTCGCCGGTCGTCTGGATCGAGGCGTGGCCGAGCAGCTTCTGGACGGCCTTGAGGTTGCCGGTGGCGTCGAGCACGCGCTGACCGGCGGTGTGGCGGCTCTTGTGCATCCGCTCGCCGCTGGTCGTGCCTGGTGCGACGATGCCGGCGGTGGCGAGGCAGCGGTACCACCAGTCGTGCGCGGCGTGGCCGCTCATCGGCTTGTCGGGGTAGCGGCGCACGCCGACGCGCGGGATCGTGCGCTGGGTGCAGAGCAGGTAGTGCGAGGGCTGGGCGCCAATGTCGAGGATGTGGTGTTCGAGGTCGTGCCAGAAGGCGGGGTGAGGGAGGGGTAGCTCGCGGACCTTCTGGCCCTTCGTGAAGATCGTCAGGCGCTGGCGCTGGTGGTCGAAGTGCCTGAACTGGACGGCTTGCAGCGCGCCCTTGCGCAGACCGTAGTCGAGCAGTAGGCGCAGGCAGATGCGGTCGCGGAGGTCGGGTTGCTCGGAGATGATGGCGCGGCGCTGCTCGGCGGTGAACGTGGTCCGGTAGACCTGGCGACTTCGGGCGCGCTCGATTGGGAGCGTCGGGTCGCCGTGCAGGCGGCCTCGGAGGATCTGGAAGCGGAAGAAGTCTTTGATGATCGAGAGGTTCTTGTTGTAGGTGCGCGGCGCTCCGTCGCCCCACAGGGCGTCCAGGAACTCCTCCAGGTGCTCGGTGCCTTTGGGTGGTTCGAAGTCGTGGATCTGGAGGTCGAGGAAGTGGCGGGCGAGCTTGTCCAGGCACGACTCGTAGTCGCGGTAGCTGGAGTCGGTCAGGCGCTTGCGCTTGGCGCGGAGGTAGCCAGCGGCCTCGCTCCCGACCGGCGTTAGCTGGTAGCTCTTGTCTCGCACGGACTCACGGACGAGCCGCGCCGCTTCGGCCAGCGTCAGCGACGCTCCGAGAGTCGGTCCTGGCTCGTCGCTCACGGGAGAACCAGCTCCGAGCACACAGGCGGCTTACGATGGAAGGGACGTGCTGCATATGAACCGTCGATCAGAGCAGAGCCTGGCGGGGATCTCAAGGCTCTGACGGCGGGAGCCTCGGGGGTCGCTTGGTGGCAGCTCCCACGGACGTCAGTGCCGCTTGGGCGGGTGGTTTGTGTCCTGGGCATCGTCAGCGCCTATTCGGTGTGCGGGCCGCTGGTGCCGGCTGGGGCTTGTGAAAGATGAGGATGTCTTCGTGCGCGACGATGTGGGTGCGTTCGCCGCGCGTGCGGGCGTGGCGGGCGTGGAGTGTTTGCCAGAAGGAGGGGCGCATCACGAGGTGGTTGTCGCGGATGGTGGCGAGGAGGCCGATGATGCGTTGGTGGTATTGGAGTCCGAGGTTTTCGCAGAGGGTGATCGTTTCGCCGCTGAGGTTGCGTAGCGACCCGTTTGCGCGCATGTCCTTGGTGACGAGGATGAGGTATCCGCCGGGCTTCAGCACGGTCGCGCAGGCTTGGTAGATGTTGGCCATCGCGATGGTGTAAGTGTGGCCGCGGGCGTGTCCGAGGTTGTGGCGGTTGGGGCTGTAGTTGGTTGTGTCCTCGCGGCGTAGCGGTCCGGTGCCGGTGGGGAGGTTCTTGGTGTCGAGGTCCGCGATCTGGCAGGCGTAGGGTGGGGAGGTCAGGATCAGGTCTGGCTGGCGGGTGGTGTGTGTGGCGAGTAGTTGGGGGAGGTGGCGTGCGTCGCCTTGGATGATGTGGGCGGGGGTGTGTGCGCCTTGGGTGTGGGCGTGGTTGATGTTGGCGGTGGCGAGCTTGGCCCACCGGGGCTCTAGCTCGATGCCGATGGCGTCGCGGTCGAGGTGGATGGCCTCGACGGGTGTGGTGCCGATGCCGCACATGGGGTCGAGGATGAGGTCGCCGGGGTCGCTGTAGGCGTGGATCGCCTGGCGTGCGAGGGCGGGCAGCATCTTGGCGGGGTGGCGGTTTGACTCGGGGAGGTAGCGCGTGTAGCGCTGCCACTGGCCTGTCTTCTGCGCACAAGGCCAGACCGCAAAGGACAGGTCAGCGGTACGGTAGGGTGCTTGTGGTGGGTGGGAGGCGGCGCGGCGCGTGACCCTGGTGGTGCGTGGCGCGTTCGCCGCACGCGGGGCGCTCCCCGACTCGGCATGTGGTGCGTCAGTGCACCCGGGGTTCTTGGGGTGGCGGCGTGTGGGGGTGGTTCGGGGTCGCGGGGGCATTTGTCACCTGTGGGTTGGTTGTGGGTTGTTGAGCCAGTCGAGGTACCGTTCGGGCTGGGCGGTCGATATGAAGATCGGTGCGAACGGGCCGCGCGCGGTGAGGTCGGGGAGCGCTACGAACGAGATGGGTACGGTGCCGTGGCGTTTGTGGGTGGGGTCTGTGTCGTGTAGCGCGATGACTCGCTGTATGCGCCGCCGGCACGCTGCCGGTGCCTGGTCGGCGAGGACGACGAGCACCGAGGGGAACACGCGGTAATAGGCGCGCCACAGTGGTCCTGGCGGCGCTCCGGCGGGTGGCGGAGAAAGGGTGTGGTGGTGTAGTTGGGCGTAGTGGGTGAGCTTGTTGGCGAGGCGGTCTGCGGGGAGGGTGCCGCGGTCGAGCTCGATGAATCGTTGGTGGAGGGTGAGTGATTGGCCGGGGGTGGCTTGGAGGTAGGAGAGGAGCGCGTCGGCGATGAGCATTTGCGCGGGGTGCCGTCCGCGGCGGGGGCTGATGGTGTGTGCGATCTCGTGGCGCCATGCGTGGGGGCCGCAGTCGTCGTGTTCGCGTTCGCGGGCGGCGTTGAGGAAAGCGATCCCGGTGTCGTTGACGGCGAGGGTGTGCGCGTGCAAGGGCCCTGAGGCTTGGGCGGGGGTCGTGAGGTGCCGGCGGGGCTCTGTGTGTGTGCTGGTGGCGTGGAGGGTGTCTGAGCCGTGGCGTGTGATGAACCACAGGGCTTGCCCGCGCGGCCCGATGGCACGGTCGGCGAGGCTGTGCTGGGCGAGTAGCGCGAGGACGTGTTGTGTCCAGCGGATTGAGGTGGTGGGGGTGTGCAGCGTGTGGGTTTGGCGGGCGGTGAGGAGCCGGTGTTGGTGCAGGCTCTCAAGGACCTCCAGGGCGACAGCAGGCAATGCGCCTGGCTCACGTTTGGGTGGGAGGGGGCTCATGTCTCGGGGTCCTGGGGATCGGGGAGCCGCGGCAGCGTCGAGCGCGCCGCGTCATCTTGGGACGATGGTTGTCCGGTCGTGGGGTTGCCTGTCATCACGTTGGTGAGGTGGTTTTGTATGCGGGTGTCGAGCGTGTCGAGCGCCGTAATCGTCTTGGCGGCGTTGACACGTCCAGATGCTGTGTCGATCAGGGGCTGCGCGGCGGCGATGTGGTCGGGGTGGTAGGCGTCGGGGTACAGGTCGGGGACGGAGACCGTTTGGATCAGGAACGGCTGGGATAGTTCGCCGTGGTGGGTGACTTGGGTGAGGAATGTGTGGCGGGGGAGGTGTGTGATCGCGTCGGGTCCGGGCTGGTTGCCCCACTCGCGGGCGATGAGCGCGGCGGCGTGCGCGTTTAGTGCGGTCGTGATGATGTGTGAGCGGTTGGTCGTGAGCGCGTTCAGCGTCTGTGGTGTGAGGCGCTCTGGGTTTTGGTTTGCGAAGACACCACGGATGCCGTATTTGGCGCTCTGCTCGAGGACCCCGGCGAGGTTCCCGGCGGTGCTATCGAACGTCTGGATCTCATCGCAGAACAGGTAGAACGCACGACGGTGCTCGGGCGGGATATGCGCGCGTCCCGCGGCGGAGTGCAGGACGTCGAAGACGAGGAGGTTTGCGACCAGGCGGTCTTTGCGAAGACGAGGAGGTTTGCGACCAGGCGGTCTTTGGTTCCCCCGGCGCCGGGGCACGCGAGGACGATCCGCCCGTCGTTCATCGCGCGGGTGATGTCGTAGGTGTTGGTGTTCGCTCCGAGGAGCGCGGCTAGAGGGGTGGAGGAGCGCAGCCGGTCTACGAGGTTCGTGACGGGGGTGATGGCGTCCTCGGAGAGCCGGGGGAACCGCTCACCAAAGAATGCCGCCGCGGCGCGGAGAGGAACGGCATGACAGTCTCGCGCCACCCATCGTCGGAGAGGATGGTGGAGAGTTGAAAGACGGTTGGTGCGAGCTGGGCGGGGAGGATCGCGGCGAGTTCGATCAGCGCGGCGGTGGCTTGGGTTGTGATCGTCAGCGCTCGGTTGTTGCGCTCGGACCATCCCAGCGCTGAGGCGAAGGAGTCAACGATTGCCTCGATGCGCCGCTCGCGATCCTCCTGGGAGAGACCCTTGGCGGCGAAGAGGTTCCACCCTGGCTGCCCCTCATACGCGCGAGAGCCGGTCAGGTCGAGTTCGATGACACGCCGTGCGTACTCGGGTTCGGTGAGGCAGCTTTTTAGGCGTTGGATTGCGTCTTGGTGGGGGTCGATGAACATCCCTCCGTGCCCCGAGCGGACGAGGTGCAGGAACTGTGCGAGGGCCAGCTCGGTCTTGCCGTACCGCGAGCGCCCCGCGAGATAACAAAAGATCGTGTCCTGTAGTCCGACGCCGACCAGCCGCTCGCCACGCTCGCTACTGACGCGCCCCAACGGTAGGACGTTGGGCTGCCCGCGGAACACGGGGAGCGTCCGCGGCGGCGGGTCTACCGCCGGCCCCAACCGCACGATGTTCTGGGAGCGGCAGTGAACGGTCGGGGGCTTCAAGAACCCCGCGACCTCACGGGCACTGACGACGCTTTCGCGTAGGGGGCGGAACAGGCCGCTCGCCATGCGCCGGTCAAACCACTGGTGGAGCACGGGGAGGTCCGAGCCGAGAAACCAGAGGCCGAGGACACGAACCCCGGTCGCACGGAACGAGTTCGTGGCGGCGTGTGTGTCAAAGCACGCCAGTAGTGCCTGCATATGCCCCTTCGCGCGGGCCTCCGAGCGGGAGGAGCACCGCAGCAGGATCTGGGTGTGGAACAGGGGCTCTGAGTGTCCGAGCTTCGCGGTTATCTGCTCACGCTCGCTTCTTGCCCCGACAAGCTCCCCAGCCGACCTCCGCCTACCCCCACCACCGGGGAGGAGTGTTTCGGCTCGGTTTTCGTGGCGGGTCTCGCGGTGCGCCCGGCGAAGCAACCGCCGGCGCATCCGCCGCCGGCCACCCGCGGGCATCGGGAGGAGGTCCATTGCTATCTCGGCGCTCTCTCCGAGCCGGTCTTGTAGGTCCTCGATCACCCGCGCGAAGCCCTGCAATGGATCGGGTTCGAGTGCCAGTTCGGCTAGCGGCTCGTGGCCAGCGCGCGCGAGGCGAAGCTCACAACGCACCATTTGCATCCCCGGCCGCGCCGCCACCGCTGGGGTGCTCGGCTGGCGTCGTATCTCGACGCGGTCATACACACCCAGCGCGGAGCGGACCGCCGGGAGCGAGCGCTCAGGGACGCACAGCGAGTAGCGCATCCGGCCATCCCGATCGCGGTCGAGGAGGACCCGCACGGAGCTTGCGCCCCGGTCAAACCAGCCGCCGACCGCGCGGTGGACACGCGATAGCTGCCCGGCGAAGCGCAACACCTCATCCAACCCCGGCTCAAACGAGTCGGGGGCAAGCACAACGACCCGCACACGCTGACCCAACCCACGCCGGGTGAACTGGACCCGCAGGAGGAGGAGCACCACGAGGGCCAGGACACCGACGATGGCCACCAACAACGCCACACCGAGGACACGGTGGGCGATGAGGGAGATTCGACGGCCGTTTGCGAGGACCAGAACAAGCCCGGCCATCGCGGCGGCGGTGAGACCAGCACTCGCGTCCAACTCCGCCCGCCTGCTCATGAGTCACCTACTGACATAGAGATGTCAAAAACCCCGCTCGGGCCAAAACCCGCACAGCCAAGCGGAAACAGGGCCTTCAAGCCCAGCGGGCCAGTGAACCGCAGCGCGAACCGCACCCTGAACCCCAGCGCGAAGCACACCGCGAACCCACCCAACCACCACCAAAAAACGAGTCGGGTCATAGCCAGTCCCTTTCGCGGGGGTCGCCGACACCAAGAAAGCTCCGGCCGTAGCGGGCCGCGACCCGCCCGATTTCCGGGTAGCGACAGAACGGGTCAAGCACAAGACAGCGTCCGCCCGGGTTGCTGTGTGCGCAGGTGGGCTGGCGCGCCGGGTGGCCTGTCTCGCTGGGGTAGGAGCGCTGCCACGGCGCACCGCACACCCCACACGCCATCGGGGAGGAGCCCGCCAGGACGCACAGCTTTGAGAGCCGCAACAGCCGTTCGTGCTGCACCACCCACGGACACGCCGCCTCCACCGTCGCGCGGCGGTCCTGGCCAGCGAGGACCCGCAGGCGCCGGGGATCACCCGCCGCCGTGGTGTCATAGAAATACCGGGGCTCCCTGGTGAGTACCGTGAGCTGGACGCGGCCGTGCGTGAGGCGCGCCGCCCACGCGACGGGGTGCGCCTCCCAACCCTGCGCATAAAGCTCCCCCGCGAGTGGCTGGGGGTCCTGCAGCAGCCACACCGTCCCATCGCCACGCACCACGCGGTAGGCCTCACCCAACACCGCCAAGACCACGCGGCGCGGCGCACGCGGTGGCGGAGACACGAGACACGTCTGTGTGCACTCCGCGGGTAGTTGACGCAGGACGTCCATTGCGCGGGCGGGCTCGACACGCCAACTCACGACCAGCACCCCCCACCGTCGCGGCCACCACCGCTACGGCGAGCGGCGGGGAGCGGAGCATCGAACGCGGTCGATGTGTGAGCGCAGAAAATCATCACGCTGGGTTTTTAGATCCCGCTCTCCTCAATAGCCACAACCGCGTGAGTACGTGAGCACACAGTTGCGCGTTCGGAAAAAACAGAACACCCCACGGGCTGGGCGCGGGGCGACGCAAGCCGCCAGGCCGACCCCGCCCCTCGGGAGCCAGCCCCAGTAGGGAGGGCAGTGCGGGGGTGCTCAGGTGTCGGGGTGCGCTATCTCTGCGAGTTCATCGATGTGCCCCGCGACTCCCGCGGCGGCCTGCTCGACCAGCCGGAGAGCGGTGTAGTCCGCCAGCGAGTAGCGGACCCAGCTACCCTCCCGCCGCCGCGAGACGATCCCAGCCTGGTGCAGTGCCGCGAGGTGCTTGGAGACGTTCTGGTGTGTCGTAGGAAGCCCATCCGTCAACTCCTGAACCGACGCCTCACCCCGCTCCAACAACGCGAGAATACGCATCCGTGTCGGCTCCGCGATGACACGCAGACACCGGGCGACCAAATCCAGAAGATCCGAGGAGAGGGGCGGTGTCTCGTCCTTGAGAAGCACGTTGCTCGCGATAGCCGTAGGCAATGGGCGCGACGCGACACCCGGCAGACGCGAGAATCCATTCCGCCTACGCCGGACGATCTGAGCCACGGTCCTAGCTGTGTTTCTATTTCCTCCTTATATGTCGAGTCAGGTGAGCAAATGACCCCCCCTCACGTTTGTCGAGCGGGACGCCCCGCGTCGCCTGCAGGGGCTGGCTGGCCTACCGGGCTACCGAAAGCGCGACGGGGGAACCGCCGGGTCACGCGGACTCATATGCTCACCATCCCCAGCGCATCCAAGTGCAGCGCACAGCGCGACGCCCAGACCTCCTCGCCGTCCAGGTGCACGACGCCCTCCTCGCGCAACCGCTCCAACGCAGCACCGATAGCAGCCGGCGACACATCGTAAATCTCGCGTTCCAACTCCGCGCGGGTCCAACGCTCACCGTGATCCTCGCGGAGGACCTGAAGGGTGATCGCGCGCTGCGCGACGCCTTCTGATTCAAGCCATGACTCGTTACGCTCCTCTGGCATGGGAAGACACAACCTTTCCGTGTAACGGCCCCGGCACGGCCCAATACCGCGCCGGGGCCAAACCTTGAACAAAAGAACCCGGCGTTGAAGGCCCACACAGGGTGGGCCAAGCCAGCGGGGCGGCGCCCGGGCACCCACAGCCGGCTACCCCCGCGCCCGGTGCAGGCAGCACGCCGCGAAATCACCACGACAACGCGAACCCGAAAACGGCTCCCAAGCATGGCGCTGCACGGAGCCCAACCCATCCACGGGCACAAGGTCCAACAGCACCCGCTCGACCACCTCCACATCCCCCACACACCCGCCACCAAGCCCGGCCGACCGCCGCGCACCAACCGGCGTGGCGGCGGCCAAGACCCGCTCCTCGACCGTTCCCGCGAACTCGCGCAGCACACGGAGCTTGCCACTTAGCCGCCGGCATCCCGGGCCATCAGGCTGGTAGACCATCGCCTCGCCCACCAGCCTCTCCAACACCCGCACCTCACAGTCCAAGGCCTCAAGCAGCGTCCAGCCGTGCTCCGCGACATTGACCATCACCCGCCCCTGCTGCCACCCCGCGGACCGGCCGACCACCTTCAGCAGCGCCCCCACACGCTCCAAACGCGCTAACGACTCCTGCTGCCAGCCACACCGCCGCCCACCAATCGACCCTGCCTGCGCCTGCGCGAGCGACGCGCATACCGGCGCCAACACGCCAAACAAGCCCTCCCGCACATGCCCCACCACCCCGGCCGGTACCACAAGCATCGTGCTCATCCTGCACTCCTTTCGACTCAAGCCCCGAAAGAAGCGCACAGCGAGCACCAGCGAACCCGCCCGTAGAGCTACGGTTCCCTTGGCATGACGGCGGCCATGAGATTCTCCCCGTAGGCGGCCGTTGATTCTCCCCACTGGCGGCCACTGGATCTCCCCGTGTGTGGCCATCGGTTCTCCCCACTGTCCTGTCCTGAGCGGCCTGTAGTCCCGGGTGCCTTATCAACGAGGCACGTGAGGGAGGCGGGCTTGATGAAGAGTTCGGAGGAAGTCATGGAGATACTGGAGGCATTCGATTTGACGGGCTCGCTGCGTGGTGCTGCGGAGCTCGCGGGTTGTGATCACAAGACGGTCGCGCACTGGGTAGCGGCGCGGGATGAGGCCGGCGGCGGACTGCCGGTGGCGATGCGTGCGCGTCCACGCGTGGACGCGTTCGCGGGGAAGATCGATGAGTGGGTTGATCGCTCGCGGGGGAAGATCCGTGCGGACAAGGCGCACGAGCGGCTCGTCGCGATGGGCTATATGGGCTCGGAGCGCACGACCCGCCGGGCGGTCGCCAGGGCGAAGCGTGCTTGGCGCTCGGAGCACGGCCGGCGGACGCGGCCGTGGGTCACGGAGCCGGGGTTGTGGATGCAGTGGGATTACGGTGACGGGCCGGAGGTCGCGGGGCGCGGAACGGTGTTGTTCTGTGCGTGGCTTGCGTGGTCGCGTTTCCGGGTTGTGCTGCCGTTGTGGGATCGCACGATGGCGAGCGTCGTGATGGGCTTGGACCGGGCGCTGCGGGCGTTCGGGGGTGTCCCGACGTACGCGTTGACTGACAACGAGCGGACCGTCTCGGTGGATCATGTGTGCGGGATCGCGGTCCGTAACCCGCAGATCGTCGCGGTAGGCCGCCACTATGGGTTGAGCGTCGCTACGTGTGTGCCGGCGGACCCGCAGAGCAAGGGTGGCTCGGAGGCGACGGTCAGGATCGCGAAGGCCGACGTGGTACCGACCGAGCACAACCTGCACCCGGGGTATGAGTCCTTCGCTGAGCTTGAGCGCTCGTGCGAGGAGTTCTGCGACAGGGTGAACACGCGTGAGCACCGCGTCACGCGCAGAGCACCGGTGGTGATGCTCGCCGAGGAGCAGGGGCGGCTGCACCCGCTCCCGGCCCTCGCGCATACGCTGTGTTTCGGGCAGACGCGGCGGGTCTCCAGGCAGGCGACGGTCTCGCTGGGTGGTGCGCTCTACTCCGTCCCGTCGAGCCTCGTCGATGAGCGGGTGTGGGCGCGCGTGGACGGCAGCGAACTGGTCGTCGTGCACGCCGACTCCCCCGAGGGTCCGCGCGAGGTCGCGCGTCACGAGCTGACGACACCGGGGCAGCCGAGCATCAAGGATGAGCACTATCCGCCGCGGTCAGCGGGGGCGCTTGAGCGTCGTCCCCGCGCCAAGGGCGATCAGGAGAAGGCGTTCCTGGAGCTCGGGCCGGGCGCCGAGGCTTGGCTCATCCACGCGGCCGCGGCCGGCGCGAGCAGGGTGCGGCGCAAGATGGCCGAGGCGGTCGATCTCTCAAAGCTCCACGGCGCTGAGGAGGTCGCTCACGCACTGGGGCTCTGCGCGCAGGCCGGGCGCTTCGGCGAGGGTGACCTCGCCGCGATCCTCTCTCACCACCAGGCGGGGAACGTGATCCCGTTTCCCGCCAGGGCATCGGAGGAGCAGACGCTGCAGCGCTCCACGCAGGCATGGGAGGGCTTCGGGCGATGAGCTACTACCACGAGGTTCACCCAGAGCTCGACCCCGAGCATCTCGAGCAGCTACCCACCGGGGATTGGCGCCAGGAGATCGAGTTGGTCTTCACCGACGACCCGGACCGTCCGAGCTGGCGCGCGCTGGAGCCGGCGCGCTGCGCGATCGACCCCGTCCAAGCACGCAAGCTCGCGTTCGAACTGGACCTGCTCGCCAACATCGCCGAGCAGTACGAGAGGAGCGCACGATGACCGTCCAGACACCCCCACCGCCACCGCTCCCCGAAGAGCTCGACCGGCTGCTGCGCCGTCTGCGGCTGCCGTATGTTCGCCACGCCGCACCGGAGGTGATCGCGACCGCTGCCTCCCAGCGGTGGGAGCCCGCCGAGATCCTGCGCGTGCTCTTGACCGAGGAGGCCGCCGGCCGCGACCAAGCGACGATCAGGACGCGGCGGCGCTCATCGCAGCTGCCGGCGGGCAAGACACTCGACGCGTGGCAGGAGAAAGCGAGCACGATCCCCAAGGCCACCCAGCAAGCCCTCAGAACGCTCGAGTGGGTCACGCGCGCGGAGAACCTCTGCGTCTGCGGACCGTCCGGGACCGGGAAAAGTCACTGGGTCGAGGCGCTCGGACACCACGCGATCGACCAAGGCAAAACAGTCGCGTGGCACACCCTGGAGTCCCTCGCAGCGCTCATGCGCCGCCACCGCGCCGACGACACAGTCGCCAAAGCGATCGGGAAACTGATCCACGCCGACCTCATCATCATCGATGACGTCGGGCTGCTCCCCGTCGCCACCGACGCGGCCGAGGCGCTCTTCCGCGTCGTGGACGCCGCCTACGAGAAGCGCTCGATCGCGCTCACCAGCAACATCCACCCCGCCGGGTTCGACGAGCTGATGCCCAAAACACTCGCCGCCGCAACCGTCGACCGGCTACTGCACCACGCACACGTCCTTCTCACCGACGGCACCGAGAGCTACCGCCTGACCCAGGCAACCACCGGAGAGGGGGTGAGGCCCCTGGCTGGCTGACCGCGCCGCACCCCACGCCATGGGGAAAACTCATGGCCACCACTGGGGAGAAAACATGGCCGCCACCGGGGAGAACCGATGGCCGCCCGCGGGGAGAAACCAATGGCCGTTGACACCTTGGCATCGAAGGCCTGATCCTTCGGTGCTACAGGCCGGGCGGGCGCGACAACGCCCGTCCGGCCACATTTGTTTTCTAGTTGGACGCGATCAGAGCAGAACTCGCCGCAGAATCTCAAGGGGCGGATGCGCGCGTTCGCACTTGACGGGCTCACGCGCCGGCTGAGCATCATCGGAGTGCCGATTCAAACCCTCTGAGCCACGCGCTTGTCGCCGAAGCCCCCTTGCGATCCGGCGCTTGTTCTGCTCTGCTCTGCCGCCACTAAAGACAACGTGTGGCCGGGCGAGTGTTGACGCACCCGCCCGGCCTGTGGACAACCGAAGACGCTGCCTCGGATGCCACGGTGACACCGTAGCTCGCCCAGAGCCGCGGAGTCCGAGATGGCTGCCCCGAACGGGCCTCTTCGGCCAACCGGAACGGAGAGACCATGAACATTGTCATTCCCGGCGCGCAGCACTACACCAGGCAGATCGAGATGTTCCTCTCGATTTCTGGCCTCAAGGTGCCAACCCGAGCAAAGGAGCAGTGATGTCATACACTGACATGAACCGCCTCGTCCTCGTCGGCCGTCTCACACGCGACCCCGAACTGCGGGCCCTGCCCTCCGGCGGCACCGTCTGCGGCTTGCGCATCGCCTGCAACGGCATTCGCAAGGACGGCGACGTCTACCAGGAGCGCCCCAACTACTTCGACGTATCTGTTTTCGGAGGCCTCGGGGAGAACGTTGAGCGCTATCTGCACAAGGGCTCCCGCGTAGCCTTGGGAGGTCGCTTGGAGTGGCGTGAGTGGGAGACCGCAGAGGCCCACAGGCGCCAAGCCGTCACCATCGTCGCCGACTTCGTCCAATTCCTCGACCCGGCCAAGAGCTCGGTGGCAAGCACGTAGCGGTCCTCGAACTTCGCCTCCCCTTCGGTGCTACGGGCCAGACGGGTGCTAGAACACCCGCCCGGCCACGTGTCGGGCGGCGCTAGATCGCTCCTTCGTACAGCTCGTCGGAGCGCCGAGCGGTGCGCGTGGGGATCACGAACTCTCCGAACCGATGCACGAGCCCTGCCGCTGCGAGCGCGGCGACCGCATTGGACGTATGGCCCTGGTCGCCTAGCTCGCGCCCAAGCTCCTCGACCGTCCACGGGACAGGATCGTGGTGGAGCATGTACAGGACCATCCTTTCGCGATGGTCCATGCGCTCACCCGGTGTCTGCTCATCGCTGCCGGTCGTTGCGCTCATTCTGGCTCCTTTCGACGCGAGGAAAACGCAGACGAGCACGACGCGAGCCCGTAGTACAGCTACGGTTTCGGCCGTGGCATCGAAGGGCGGTTCCTTCGGCGTGACAGGCCGGGACGAGCGTACAAGCGTCGCCCCGGCCACTAGATTGTCGATTTGGCGGTGATCAGAGCAGAACTCTCGCCGGATCGCAAGCCCGGCCCACGTGGCTGCCCGAGGCAAGCCTGAACGGCTCGCTCGTCACGCCGCTACCGTCCGCGACGCTGATCCCACATCTTCCCTCGCCTTGATCTCGGGCGTCGCCAGCCCAGCAACGGCGATCGGCATGCCGTTGGGACCGTAGATGAACGGGGTATCAACTAGGCTTCCGCGGTCCGCGTCCTGACCAGTGAAGTGGACCCCAATTGTGATCGTACTTCAGCAGCCTGAGCTGGTGCGGCATGCCGTCTGTCGGCTCAGCTTGACCCCGATGGAGATCATTACGTTCACACCAGGCGTCGAAACGCCCTGGGTTCATGAGCGGGAGCTGCCCAGCGTTGATCTTTACTCCGAACCACTCTGACAGTGCCGTCGCAATACCCACCTGAGCGTAGATAAAAGCGGCAAGACGCCAAGCCACCACTACCGCCAGTGCCGCTCCGAGCACATCACCGAACGTACTCGTACCGATGAGCAGCCCAGCGACGCCCGCAACGAATGGTAGGGTCATACCAATAAAGCCGGCTCGCCGATAGCGGCGTAGCTCTCTGACGCCGTCCTCGCCGATGCGAGGCGTCCAGATCGCATCAAGGTCTTGCTTCGCCAAACCCACACCCGCTTTCTGGCTGGTTCGAAGCGCCAGGGGACGCTAGTGCACCGGCGGCGTCACCGAGGGACCCTGTGCCGCTGGCCGTGAGCCCTATTGCCGCAGCGCCGGAGCGGGTTGTCGGCAACATAGCTGTATGGTTCGCCGCTGAGCGCGACCAAGGGGTCGCGAGTAAGGAACTGTGCCGTGGCTGGGTCGTAGACGCGAGCCCGCATATAGATGAGCCCGGTGTCCGAGCTTGTGTATTGCCCGTCAAACAAAGGTCCGCCGCGATCCCGCCCCTCGACGCGATCCGATCCGGGCGTGTGCAGGGACTTCCGGCACTCCGACCCCCGGCGCGGCGCCCGGCGACCAGGCCGAAGGCCCCGGCGCGATCCTGAGCGCTCGCAGCGATCCCGGCTGCGGCGGCTTGGGCGGCTGGGAGAGGATGCCGGATGGCGGGCGTGTTCCTGCTGTGCGAGCACGACCGGAACGATAAAGCGCCGCTCGGCGCGCGGGTCGAGGGCTGGACCAAAGGGCGAGTCGGCCGCGGCGTCGAGGATGATGTGCGCCGTGACTGCTCCTGACCAGCCAGCGCTTGGCGCCGCCGTGAAGGCGATCCGCGAGGAGAAGAAGATCAGCCAAGTCGCGCTGTCCAAGGCGACCGGGTTCCGCCAGAGCTGGGTCAGCGAGGTCGAGCATGGCCGGCACAACCCGAGCTTCGCGAGCCTCGTGCGGCTGGCCGCCGGCCTGGGCGTGCAGACCTCGGCGCTCGTCAGGCGGGCGGAGAGACTGGCCGGCAAGGGTGATTGACTGAGAGCCCTTTAGGACTTCCGTCGGATGTGATAGAAGTTTGGGGCGATAAGTCCAAACAAGCGCCCCCGCGCAGTTAGAGCTGCCGGGGGCATGGCACCAGGAGGTCAGTCCCGATGCGAAAGAAGCGTAACGATCCGAAGTGGGTCGATGACCCGGGGGTCGCCGAGAGGGCGATCGTCTTGCAGGTCCTCCGCGATGACCACCACGAACGGTGGACCCGTAAGGAACTCAAGCGCGAGATATACGACATCAAGGGCCGCACCATCAACAAGGCGCTGAAGCGCCTGCAGGAAGAGGGTGTTGTTGACCTCGACGAGGAGTATGTGTGGTCGTCGCGGTGCGCCCAGTACCTGGACGAGTTGGGCATGGTCTCGATATGAGCGGCCCGGACCCGGACGGGGCCGTCGTCCATCGCCTGCGCGTGGAGCGCGGCGTCACGCAGGAAGACCTCGCGTTCAAGGCCAACGTCACCATCGCCACGCTGTCACGCATCGAACGCGGCGTGACTGGCCCGAAGGTCGCGACGCTCAGGAAGATCGCCGCCGCGCTCGACATGAGCCTCGCCGAGCTGGTCACGACCGTCGAGCAGCACTGAAACTAGGGGCGCCGTGCTGCCTGTGGGGTGGCGGCGCTCTGCTTTTAGCGTGGGCCGGTGGGCGGTGGGATGTCGAGCTGTTTGCAGATCTTGCGCGCGAGCGGCCAGGCGATCTCGCGGTGGCGCGGTAGCGCGGTGGAGCGGTCGGGGTCAAACCCCCAGTAGCTGTGGCGGGCGCCCTCGCGCAGCGGCCGCGCGCCGTGCTCGCGCAGGTGGCGCTCCAGGTCGCGGCGCTTCACGCCGCGATCGTCAGCTCGATCGGCTCGCTGTCGCCGGCGGGCTCTGAGAGCGCGTGCTCGCCGAAGCGCAGCTCCAGGATGCCGTGCAGCGCGTCGATCACGTTCTCGCGCGCCTCTTGGCGGGTGTGGCCCTGGCTGTGCGCGCCGGGGACCTCTGGGATCGACGCGACGATCAAGCCATCGCTGCCGTCCTCGTAGACGATCGTCAAGCTCAGCGTCTCGCTCATGCTCAACACGGTAGCCCCTGTGCCCGCCGAACGCCGGATCGCGCCTGCACGACCGGCACGCCCAAAGCATCCCAGCGGCACCGTCCAGCCGTGCGCAGGCGACACCAGCCGCCGCACCTTCGGCGACGCTCGCTCGCCGCCGAAAATCTCGGACAGACTAGATGCACGGCCCAGCAATCGCTGTGCGATTGCTGTGTCCTGCTGCTCTCGATCGTGTGCCGATCGCGGTGGCCTGGGACTGTCACGCTCTGCCTCAGTGCATCTAGTCTGTGTGTGTGTGTGTGTGTTGCTTTTCGCGGCACGGCAGGGCATCTCAGCGGCTGTGTGCTGCCGACGCTTGAACGGCAGCGGCGAGGGGCGTGAGAGGCTTCTGTGGGGCTCAGGCGGCATTCTGCCCGTCGTGGCCGTGGAGGTCGTGCTGCTCGTCCTGGGCTTCGGCGTCGAGGGCGCTCCGCAGGGCCTCGGCGGTGTCCTGCCCGCCGCTGCTCTGCGCGCCGGGCGCGAGGTCGCTGGCGGGGCGCAAGGTCGCGCCCTGGCGCTCGCCGCGGCGGGTGCTGTGCGGCTGGTTCGAGGCGCCGGGGTGCGTGGCGGCGTGGATCGCCTGGAGGGCGCGCAGCGAGACTTGGGTGTAGACCTGGGTGGAGGAGATGTCGGAGTGGCCGAGCATCTGCTGGATGTAGCGGATGTCCGCGCCGCCCTCGAGCATCAGCGTGGCCATCGTGTGACGGAACAGGTGGCAGCCGCCGGGCTTGCCGACACCGGAGCGCTGGACGTAGCCGCGCACGAGTTCGGTCACGGTCTGCAGGCTGAAGCGCACGCCGTCCCAGGTCAAGAACAGCGTGCCGTCGTCGGGCTCGATCGCGAGCTTGGGCCGCGTCTCTGTGAGGTAGCGCTGACACCACGCGCCGGCGCGCTGGCCGACCGGGATCATGCGGTCCTTTTTGCCCTTGCCCTGGCGGACCATCAGCGTGCCGCGCTCGATATCCAGCGCGAACACCGTTAGGTTCACCAGCTCCGCGCGGCGGATGCCGGTCGCGTAGAGCACCTCCAGCATCGTCCGGTCGCGCACGCCGAGCGGCTGGGAAAGGTCGGGCACGGCCAGCACACGCTCGGCCTCCTGCGCGCTCATCACGGCGCGGGGGAGACGCCGCTCTGTCTTTGGCAGCTCTAGCTCCGAGGCGGGGTTGTAGAGGATGCGGTTGGAGCGCATCAGCCAGCGAAAGAAGATCCGCACCGGCACCAGGCGCCCCTCCTGCGCCCTGAACGACAAAGGCTGCCCGTCGGCCTTGCGACGGTAGTAGAGCGCGCGCTGGTAGGCGTCGAGCATCGGCTTGGTCACTTCATTTGGGCGGCTCACGCCGCGCTCTGAGAGCCAGCCCGCGAGCCACGCCAGCGCGCCGCGGTGGTTGTGGACCGTCCCCGGCGAGTAGCCCCGCACCGCCAGCGACTCGCAAAAGTCGGCGACCAGCACCGGGAAACCCTGGCTGTCTTCGGGATCGCCCGCGATCGCTTTCGGGGGGCCACGTTCACCGCGACGCGGCATCTCAGCCCCCGCCCGCGACCGCCGTGAGCGGGGGGCGACCCCCCGCCGACCGGCCCCCGACCGGGCGCCGACCGCCCCCCGACCGATCCGTTTTTACCCCCGACCGATTCTCACCAGACCCCGACCGACCTGGGTCGTAGTCGCGCCCGCGCTCGCCGGCGTCCAGCTCGTCGGGGTCGATCAGGCCCGGCAGCCGCGCCTCGCCCTGCTCGCCGGCGCCGTCCCACGCCAGCTCATAGACGTGCGCGCCGTGCGCGCCGCGCCCGCACCACAAAAGCTCAAGCGAGGCCAGCCGGCCGAGATGGACCTTCAGCTGGGTGTCGCCCCACCCCAACGCCTCGCGCAGCTCGCGGCGGGAGAAACGGACGCGCTCCCGTGTCGTGCCCTGCTCGCCGGCCACACGCTCGACGTGGCGCTCGATCAGCGACAAAAGCCGCCGGGTGCCGGGCGGCAGCTCATCCAGCGAGCGGCCGAGCACCGTGTGCGCGAGGCGGTTGGCGAGCACGATGTCATCGCGTGTGACCTCGATGTAGGCGAGCTGGCCGCCGCCGGCCGTGGCCGTCGTCTTGCGCGGCCGCTGGTGCTGGTGAAGCAGCGCGATCGCGCGGATCAACGTCAGGTACTTCATGTGATCGCGCCGCGTGCGCGTGCGCGCATCCGAGAACGTCAACGCGCGCGCGTAGGGGTTGACGACCGCCAGCGGCTCCAATAGCCGCTGCGCGTCTTGGTGGAGCTTCAGGACGTGCGCGCGCTCGTGCTCGGCGAGCAGCCCGTCCAGCGTCTCGCGCTCGCGTTGGCGCTCGTGGATCGCCCTGGTCTGCTCGCGCTCCTCATCCACGCTCAGGACGATGCAACGGTTCAACAGCTCCTCGTCGACGTCGATCGTCGTCGTCGTCAAAAAGATCGCGACCGGGCCGCGCACCGTGTAGGTGTGAGTCACCAGCCGCCCGGTCTGCCCCTCCTTCCCGGTCGAGGCGATCCGCAGCTCACCCTCGGACTGCAACAACTTCAGCGCATAAGAGGCGCGTTCGGCGCCCTCCTCCTCAGCGACCGCCAACACCTTGTGCTGCAAATCCGTCTCACCCATGTAGAAAAGCGACTGGCCCGTCATCGCACTGAACGACACGCGCTCCTCCTCGGGAATCATCGACAACACCGCCTCCTGCAACGCCGACTTCCCCGCCGCCGACGTGGACTGCACGATCACCGCGAGCGGCCGATCCAGCTTGCGCGACACCGCGGCGAGGTAGCCGATCAGGCAGTTGGACTGCTCGCCGACCACCCCGACACGCTCGAAGTCCGCCTCGATCCGCTGCACAAGCTCGGGGTCACGCAACAGCGAGAGCGCGTGCTCGCGCTCCGCCTCGCTCAGCTCCACGACCGGCTCGGCGGCCGCCTGGGCCTCCCTGACCGCGCGCTCCGCGTGCTCCTCACACGCCAACAACACCCGGCCCATGTCACGCGCGATGAGCTCCTCAGCCACACCAAGCTCCTCGCCCGCCTGACGCGCGAACACACCACGCGCCCGCGCCGAATACAGGTCAAGCGAATCGACATGGAAGACCTCACCGCGCCGCGGGTGATCGCGCGCGACGAACACGTTCACGCGCAACACCTCGAAACTGCTCGCTTTCGCGAGGCCACGCACCCGCCAGCGCCGCCCCTCGACCTGCACGCGCAGCTCCTCTCCCTCCAGCTCGACCGCCGGCTGCACAGGCACAGGCGGCGTCGGCGACGCCAGCCCAGGCTGGGACGGCTGGGCGGCTGAGAGAGGATCAACCCGCCGAGCACGCTCAGGGTCCAGCACGGCCTTCTCCTCCTCGCCGCCCTCCCGCTCGACCTCCACGAGCGCGGGGGGATCGACGGCACGCTCAGACTCGGGCTCGGGCTCGACTGGTGCCGGCGCCGGCCGCGCGGCCGGCTCACCCGCGCCGAGCCACACCGCCTCACGCAAAAGCTGCGCCAGCGCGCCGGCCGGCTCCTCGATCTGTGCGGCGAAGCTGTTGGCGTCCTGGCCGGCAGGGAACAGCACCCGGAAGCACTCGACCCCATCCCCACCGAGACGATCCGCCAGCGCGCCGGCGCCACGGTCGCCCGCCTCGTCACGATCGAACGCGATCAACACACGCTGCACGCCCGCATCCTTCAGCGCCGTGTGCAGCTCCTCGGTGAACCCGTCCGCGCCGAACGCCGCCGTCACATGCCGCAGGCCATACCGCCAGAACGTCAGCGCGTCGATCAGCGACTCACACACGATCAGCTCCCCACCACACGCCCCGAACGCCTTCGCATTGAACACCCCCCGCCGCGGCCCCGGCAGATAGAGATGCCGCGAAGAGCCCCGAGAATTTAAGGTCATCGCGCAGCTTGCGCCCATAAAGCTGCACAACCCCACCGTTCACATCGCACACCGGGATCACCAGCGACCCCGACAAGTGCTCGTGCCCCGAGGCCCTGATGACACCCAGCTCCTGCAGCTTGCCGCGCAACTCCGCACCAGGCTTGCGGTTCTTCGCCGGCAGCCGATAGCCAAGCGTGCGATTCGCATACCCCAACCTGAACTCCTCGATCAGCTCGCCGTCGCGCAGACCCCGGCGCTCAAGCACCCCAAGCGCCTCCGGGCACTCCCGAAGCGTCTGCGCGTAGAAGCCGACCACCCGCTCAAGCAGCTCCCGCTCACCCGCCCCGACCGGCAACGGCGAAGGCAGCTTCGCCACCGTCGAGCGCACCGCCGCGCGCTGGCGGGCAAGCGGCGTCGGCGCCACACCATCACGCAACAGCTCGACCGCGTGCGGGAAAGACACGCTCTCCGCGCGCATCACCCAGTCGATCACCGACCCGCCCGCCTGACACGCACCCAAGCAATGCCACAGATTCTTCTCCGGCGAGATCACCAGCGACGGCGTGCGGTCCTCGTGAAACGGACACAGGCCCACCAGGTCCTTGCCCTGCCGGCGCAGCTCCACGCCCGCCAGCTCCACCAGCCGCTGCAACGCGACCTCCTCCTTCAGCCGCTCGATGACCTCCTCTGGAATCCGCGCCATGCCTTCCTCAGCCACACCTTGTCAAGACGAAATTGTAGAAGCGGTGCGCTAGCATATATGCGTGCGCGGACAAATGCTCCCACAAGGCGGCCATAACCTCTCGCGACCAGGACTCGACCTGATCGCAATGGACTTCCCCAAACGCCTAGCCACCCTACGCAACGAGCGCGGAATGACCCAGGGCACCCTCGCCGCACACGTCGGCATCCACGTCTCACAGCTCCGCCGCTACGAGGCCGGCAACTCCTCACCCACCCTCGACGTACTACGCAAGCTCGCCATCGCTCTGTCCGTCAGCTCAGATACGCTCGTCTTCGACGCCGAGCGAGACTCGGACGAAGAGCTACGCCTGCAACTAGAAGCCACCACACGCCTCCCAGCCCAGGACAGAGAACTCATCAAACGATTCATCAACGGCCTCCTCCTCAGCCACGAGGCGAAGCGACTGGCGGCATAAAGGCCAGGTCGCACGTGAGCGCCAACCAGCTCTCACCCGCTTCTTCGTCGTGAACAGCTACGCGCTTGTGCCCTGGTCGAGCGTCTTGGCCCGCGCGACCCCCTCGGGCGTAAAGCGCCACCTATCAGAGCTGACTCGGACGTACCCAGCAGCAACGAGCTGAGGCAGCAGTTCCTCGATCTCTGCATCGGTGCTGTCGCTCAGGTCCTCAAGAGACAGTTCCCAGGCCCGAAGCAAGGCCCGATCCACGTCATCAGCAGTCATAAGCTACGTTGTCTCGTGCTCTTCCTAGCCCCGTCCGCGAGGACGTGGGCCGCCCGCTTCGCGGTAGGCTTTTCTGGCCGCGCGGCTCAAGTTGTTCCACCATTCCTGCCACCGTTCCCTACCAGCCGGCGAGTGCGTTCGTCCCAGCAATTCTTCCCCTTCGCGCCTTAGCTGTGGACCATCAACCCCACATTCACCCGAGGTGCGACCCTGCTCTGCGGGTTCATCGATTTCTTCTCCAGCCGCGTTGAGTACGTATTCAGCGCCGTGTTCGACTGCTTCAACACCTGGCCTGAGGAGTTCTTCGCTCGCGTGTTCCGCTTCACTCCAGGGGTTCGGGATGCCTGGCCCTTCGAGGACTTCTTCCCATCCCAGCCCGCTGCGATCCCTGTAGTTCAGTGGGTTGTCGCCCGCGTAGTTGTAGGGCGCCCGCGTCACCGACACCGCTGGGTCGACACTGAGGAACTGTGCGGTGGCGGGGTCGTACGCGCGTGCTCGCAGGTAGATCAGGCCGGTGTCTGCGCTTGTGTACTGGTCGTCGTAGCCGAGTGGGGTCGTGGCGGTGCCTTCGCAGGTTGGGGTACCGTAGGCGCTGTATGTGCACTTACCTTCGACCGTGCCAGTGGAGCCGGTGATGAGCCGCGTGCTGCCGGCTCGATCGTGATGTAGGTACAGAGCTTTTTCTGAGCTGTTGATTTGCTCGACCGGCAGGTTGCTGGGTCCGTAGATAAAGCGTCGTAGGCGTTGTGTCATGTGCGGCCTGTAGATACTCTGGGCGGATGAAATAGTGCCCGTAGTTCAGCGAGTGTTCTGTCTGCGTGGTCCACCGTGACCATCAACGCTCTCCCTCCGCCAAAAGTAAAGGTCACGATCTGCTGCTTATCATCTGAAGAGGATGTCGAAACCTGATCCGACACATCTATTGATTGGAAATCATCCACAGTGAACTGCACCACTTTGGGCATCGGCGTTGTGATACCGCCAAAACGAGCAGGAACAAACATAACCCGCTCTGATGTGACATACAGCGTTCCAGTTATACGCCGCCAGCCTGGGACGACGCTACCGGCTCTTCTCCATAACACTTGCTCATCGTAACGAAGCTTTGGATGCGGGATGAGACCACGCTCCTGGCACCAGCCGTCGAACCGCTTTGGATTCATCGCTGGTAGGCCTCGGCCAGTGATCTTCACTCCATACCACTCTGATAGAACTGCCGCAAGCCTGTTCTGGGCACGAAAAAATGCCGTAAGGGCACCTACTACTATGAGCGCACACAGCACACCTAACACGTCACCCAAAGTACTCGTTCCAATAAGCAGGCCCGCTGCCCCAGAAACTCGCGGCATCGCCATCACAGAGAAGCCAGTCCGCCTCAGGTGACGTAGCTCCTTAGTGCCCTCCTCACCAATGCGCGGAATCCAGACTGCATCAAGGTCTTGCTTCGCCACTACCCGCACCTATTTCCTGGCTGGTTCGAGCCGCTCGGCGGGGCTAGCGCACCGGCTGCGTCGCCGAGCACTCCTATGCCATTCGCAGTGGAGCCGATCGCCGTGGCGCCATTCCCTGCGGCGCCTGTGAGCCCTGCAGCGCCGCCTGTTAGTCCTCCTATGAATGCGCCGGCACCTGCTACCGCTCCAACACCACCCGCAGCCGCCCCCACGCAGGAGATTGAGCTGCCGCCAGCACATTCCTCAGCGTCCGCACCTGTGGACACAACTCCGGATACTGCCGAAATCCCGCCGAGAACACCCTCCCCTACGATGGTACCCCCAGCGACGACCTCGCCGACGCCGGTTCCGAGTGCGACGCCTCCGGCGACGATGCCGGTGACGCACCAGAAGCCGCAGCGGCCTGTGGGGTCAGCGAAGGTGAGCGGGTTGTCGGCAACATAGCTGTATGGTTCGCCGCTGAGCGCGACCAAGGGGTCGCGAGTAAGGAACTGTGCCGTGGCTGGGTCGTAGACGCGAGCCCGCATATAGATGAGCCCGGTGTCCGAGCTTGTGTATTGCCCGTCAAACAAAGGTCCGCCGCGATCCCGCCCCTCGACGCGATCCGATCCGGGCGTGTGCAGGGACTTCCGGCACTCCGACCCCCGGCGCGGCGCCCGGCGACCAGGCCGAAGGCCCCGGCGCGATCCTGAGCGCTCGCAGCGATCCCGGCTGCGGCGGCTTGGGCGGCTGGGAGAGGATGCCGGATGGCGGGCGTGTTCCTGCTGTGCGAGCACGACCGGAACGATAAAGCGCCGCTCGGCGCGCGGGTCGAGGGCTGGACCAAAGGGCGAGTCGGCCGCGGCGTCGAGGATGATGTGCGCCGTGACTGCTCCTGACCAGCCAGCGCTTGGCGCCGCCGTGAAGGCGATCCGCGAGGAGAAGAAGATCAGCCAAGTCGCGCTGTCCAAGGCGACCGGGTTCCGCCAGAGCTGGGTCAGCGAGGTCGAGCATGGCCGGCACAACCCGAGCTTCGCGAGCCTCGTGCGGCTGGCCGCCGGCCTGGGCGTGCAGACCTCGGCGCTCGTCAGGCGGGCGGAGAGACTGGCCGGCAAGGGTGATTGACTGAGAGCCCTTTAGGACTTCCGTCGGATGTGATAGAAGTTTGGGGCGATAAGTCCAAACAAGCGCCCCCGCGCAGTTAGAGCTGCCGGGGGCATGGCACCAGGAGGTCAGTCCCGATGCGAAAGAAGCGTAACGATCCGAAGTGGGTCGATGACCCGGGGGTCGCCGAGAGGGCGATCGTCTTGCAGGTCCTCCGCGATGACCACCACGAACGGTGGACCCGTAAGGAACTCAAGCGCGAGATATACGACATCAAGGGCCGCACCATCAACAAGGCGCTGAAGCGCCTGCAGGAAGAGGGTGTTGTTGACCTCGACGAGGAGTATGTGTGGTCGTCGCGGTGCGCCCAGTACCTGGACGAGTTGGGCATGGTCTCGATATGAGCGGCCCGGACCCGGACGGGGCCGTCGTCCATCGCCTGCGCGTGGAGCGCGGCGTCACGCAGGAAGACCTCGCGTTCAAGGCCAACGTCACCATCGCCACGCTGTCACGCATCGAACGCGGCGTGACTGGCCCGAAGGTCGCGACGCTCAGGAAGATCGCCGCCGCGCTCGACATGAGCCTCGCCGAGCTGGTCACGACCGTCGAGCAGCACTGAAACTAGGGGCGCCGTGCTGCCTGTGGGGTGGCGGCGCTCTGCTTTTAGCGTGGGCCGGTGGGCGGTGGGATGTCGAGCTGCTTGCAGATCTTGCGCGCGAGCGGCCAGGCGATCTCGCGGTGGCGCGGTAGCGCGGTGGAGCGGTCGGGGTCAAACCCCCAGTAGCTGTGGCGGGCGCCCTCGCGCAGCGGCCGCGCGCCGTGCTCGCGCAGGTGGCGCTCCAGGTCGCGGCGCTTCACGCCGCGATCGTCAGCTCGATCGGCTCGCTGTCGCCGGCGGGCTCTGAGAGCGCGTGCTCGCCGAAGCGCAGCTCCAGGATGCCGTGCAGCGCGTCGATCACGTTCTCGCGCGCCTCTTGGCGGGTGTGGCCCTGGCTGTGCGCGCCGGGGACCTCTGGGATCGACGCGACGATCAAGCCATCGCTGCCGTCCTCGTAGACGATCGTCAAGCTCAGCGTCTCGCTCATGCTCAACACGGTAGCCCCTGTGCCCGCCGAACGCCGGATCGCGCCTGCACGACCGGCACGCCCAAAGCATCCCAGCGGCACCGTCCAGCCGTGCGCAGGCGACACCAGCCGCCGCACCTTCGGCGACGCTCGCTCGCCGCCGAAAATCTCGGACAGACTAGATGCACGGCCCAGCAATCGCTGTGCGATTGCTGTGTCCTGCTGCTCTCGATCGTGTGCCGATCGCGGTGGCCTGGGACTGTCACGCTCTGCCTCAGTGCATCTAGTCTGTGTGTGTGTGTGTGTTGCTTTTCGCGGCACGGCAGGGCATCTCAGCGGCTGTGTGCTGCCGACGCTTGAACGGCAGCGGCGAGGGGCGTGAGAGGCTTCTGTGGGGCTCAGGCGGCATTCTGCCCGTCGTGGCCGTGGAGGTCGTGCTGCTCGTCCTGGGCTTCGGCGTCGAGGGCGCTCCGCACGGCTTCCGCGGGTACCACGATCGACAGGCCGAAGGCTCGTCCTGGGCTTCGGCGTCGAGGGCGCTCCGCAGGGCCTCGGCGGTGTCCTGCCCGCCGCTGCTCTGCGCGCCGGGCGCGAGGTCGCTGGCGGGGCGCAAGGTCGCGCCCTGGCGCTCGCCGCGGCGGGTGCTGTGCGGCTGGTTCGAGGCGCCGGGGTGCGTGGCGGCGTGGATCGCCTGGAGGGCGCGCAGCGAGACTTGGGTGTAGACCTGGGTGGAGGAGATGTCGGAGTGGCCGAGCATCTGCTGGATGTAGCGGATGTCCGCGCCGCCCTCGAGCATCAGCGTGGCCATCGTGTGACGGAACAGGTGGCAGCCGCCGGGCTTGCCGACACCGGAGCGCTGGACGTAGCCGCGCACGAGTTCGGTCACGGTCTGCAGGCTGAAGCGCACGCCGTCCCAGGTCAAGAACAGCGTGCCGTCGTCGGGCTCGATCGCGAGCTTGGGCCGCGTCTCTGTGAGGTAGCGCTGACACCACGCGCCGGCGCGCTGGCCGACCGGGATCATGCGGTCCTTTTTGCCCTTGCCCTGGCGGACCATCAGCGTGCCGCGCTCGATATCCAGCGCGAACACCGTTAGGTTCACCAGCTCCGCGCGGCGGATGCCGGTCGCGTAGAGCACCTCCAGCATCGTCCGGTCGCGCACGCCGAGCGGCTGGGAAAGGTCGGGCACGGCCAGCACACGCTCGGCCTCCTGCGCGCTCATCACGGCGCGGGGGAGACGCCGCTCTGTCTTTGGCAGCTCTAGCTCCGAGGCGGGGTTGTAGAGGATGCGGTTGGAGCGCATCAGCCAGCGAAAGAAGATCCGCACCGGCACCAGGCGCCCCTCCTGCGCCCTGAACGACAAAGGCTGCCCGTCGGCCTTGCGACGGTAGTAGAGCGCGCGCTGGTAGGCGTCGAGCATCGGCTTGGTCACTTCATTTGGGCGGCTCACGCCGCGCTCTGAGAGCCAGCCCGCGAGCCACGCCAGCGCGCCGCGGTGGTTGTGGACCGTCCCCGGCGAGTAGCCCCGCACCGCCAGCGACTCGCAAAAGTCGGCGACCAGCACCGGGAAACCCTGGCTGTCTTCGGGATCGCCCGCGATCGCTTTCGGGGGGCCACGTTCACCGCGACGCGGCATCTCAGCCCCCGCCCGCGACCGCCGTGAGCGGGGGGCGACCCCCCGCCGACCGGCCCCCGACCGGGCGCCGACCGCCCCCCGACCGATCCGTTTTTACCCCCGACCGATTCTCACCAGACCCCGACCGACCTGGGTCGTAGTCGCGCCCGCGCTCGCCGGCGTCCAGCTCGTCGGGGTCGATCAGGCCCGGCAGCCGCGCCTCGCCCTGCTCGCCGGCGCCGTCCCACGCCAGCTCATAGACGTGCGCGCCGTGCGCGCCGCGCCCGCACCACAAAAGCTCAAGCGAGGCCAGCCGGCCGAGATGGACCTTCAGCTGGGTGTCGCCCCACCCCAACGCCTCGCGCAGCTCGCGGCGGGAGAAACGGACGCGCTCCCGTGTCGTGCCCTGCTCGCCGGCCACACGCTCGACGTGGCGCTCGATCAGCGACAAAAGCCGCCGGGTGCCGGGCGGCAGCTCATCCAGCGAGCGGCCGAGCACCGTGTGCGCGAGGCGGTTGGCGAGCACGATGTCATCGCGTGTGACCTCGATGTAGGCGAGCTGGCCGCCGCCGGCCGTGGCCGTCGTCTTGCGCGGCCGCTGGTGCTGGTGAAGCAGCGCGATCGCGCGGATCAACGTCAGGTACTTCATGTGATCGCGCCGCGTGCGCGTGCGCGCATCCGAGAACGTCAACGCGCGCGCGTAGGGGTTGACGACCGCCAGCGGCTCCAATAGCCGCTGCGCGTCTTGGTGGAGCTTCAGGACGTGCGCGCGCTCGTGCTCGGCGAGCAGCCCGTCCAGCGTCTCGCGCTCGCGTTGGCGCTCGTGGATCGCCCTGGTCTGCTCGCGCTCCTCATCCACGCTCAGGACGATGCAACGGTTCAACAGCTCCTCGTCGACGTCGATCGTCGTCGTCGTCAAAAAGATCGCGACCGGGCCGCGCACCGTGTAGGTGTGAGTCACCAGCCGCCCGGTCTGCCCCTCCTTCCCGGTCGAGGCGATCCGCAGCTCACCCTCGGACTGCAACAACTTCAGCGCATAAGAGGCGCGTTCGGCGCCCTCCTCCTCAGCGACCGCCAACACCTTGTGCTGCAAATCCGTCTCACCCATGTAGAAAAGCGACTGGCCCGTCATCGCACTGAACGACACGCGCTCCTCCTCGGGAATCATCGACAACACCGCCTCCTGCAACGCCGACTTCCCCGCCGCCGACGTGGACTGCACGATCACCGCGAGCGGCCGATCCAGCTTGCGCGACACCGCGGCGAGGTAGCCGATCAGGCAGTTGGACTGCTCGCCGACCACCCCGACACGCTCGAAGTCCGCCTCGATCCGCTGCACAAGCTCGGGGTCACGCAACAGCGAGAGCGCGTGCTCGCGCTCCGCCTCGCTCAGCTCCACGACCGGCTCGGCGGCCGCCTGGGCCTCCCTGACCGCGCGCTCCGCGTGCTCCTCACACGCCAACAACACCCGGCCCATGTCACGCGCGATGAGCTCCTCAGCCACACCAAGCTCCTCGCCCGCCTGACGCGCGAACACACCACGCGCCCGCGCCGAATACAGGTCAAGCGAATCGACATGGAAGACCTCACCGCGCCGCGGGTGATCGCGCGCGACGAACACGTTCACGCGCAACACCTCGAAACTGCTCGCTTTCGCGAGGCCACGCACCCGCCAGCGCCGCCCCTCGACCTGCACGCGCAGCTCCTCTCCCTCCAGCTCGACCGCCGGCTGCACAGGCACAGGCGGCGTCGGCGACGCCAGCCCAGGCTGGGACGGCTGGGCGGCTGAGAGAGGATCAACCCGCCGAGCACGCTCAGGGTCCAGCACGGCCTTCTCCTCCTCGCCGCCCTCCCGCTCGACCTCCACGAGCGCGGGGGGATCGACGGCACGCTCAGACTCGGGCTCGGGCTCGACTGGTGCCGGCGCCGGCCGCGCGGCCGGCTCACCCGCGCCGAGCCACACCGCCTCACGCAAAAGCTGCGCCAGCGCGCCGGCCGGCTCCTCGATCTGTGCGGCGAAGCTGTTGGCGTCCTGGCCGGCAGGGAACAGCACCCGGAAGCACTCGACCCCATCCCCACCGAGACGATCCGCCAGCGCGCCGGCGCCACGGTCGCCCGCCTCGTCACGATCGAACGCGATCAACACACGCTGCACGCCCGCATCCTTCAGCGCCGTGTGCAGCTCCTCGGTGAACCCGTCCGCGCCGAACGCCGCCGTCACATGCCGCAGGCCATACCGCCAGAACGTCAGCGCGTCGATCAGCGACTCACACACGATCAGCTCCCCACCACACGCCCCGAACGCCTTCGCATTGAACACCCCCCGCCGCGGCCCCGGCAGATAGAGATGCCGCGAAGAGCCCCGAGAATTAAGGTCATCGCGCAGCTTGCGCCCATAAAGCTGCACAACCCCACCGTTCACATCGCACACCGGGATCACCAGCGACCCCGACAAGTGCTCGTGCCCCGAGGCCCTGATGACACCCAGCTCCTGCAGCTTGCCGCGCAACTCCGCACCAGGCTTGCGGTTCTTCGCCGGCAGCCGATAGCCAAGCGTGCGATTCGCATACCCCAACCTGAACTCCTCGATCAGCTCGCCGTCGCGCAGACCCCGGCGCTCAAGCACCCCAAGCGCCTCCGGGCACTCCCGAAGCGTCTGCGCGTAGAAGCCGACCACCCGCTCAAGCAGCTCCCGCTCACCCGCCCCGACCGGCAACGGCGAAGGCAGCTTCGCCACCGTCGAGCGCACCGCCGCGCGCTGGCGGGCAAGCGGCGTCGGCGCCACACCATCACGCAACAGCTCGACCGCGTGCGGGAAAGACACGCTCTCCGCGCGCATCACCCAGTCGATCACCGACCCGCCCGCCTGACACGCACCCAAGCAATGCCACAGATTCTTCTCCGGCGAGATCACCAGCGACGGCGTGCGGTCCTCGTGAAACGGACACAGGCCCACCAGGTCCTTGCCCTGCCGGCGCAGCTCCACGCCCGCCAGCTCCACCAGCCGCTGCAACGCGACCTCCTCCTTCAGCCGCTCGATGACCTCCTCTGGAATCCGCGCCATGCCTTCCTCAGCCACACCTTGTCAAGACGAAATTGTAGAAGCGGTGCGCTAGCATATATGCGTGCGCGGACAAATGCTCCCACAAGGCGCCCATAACCTCTCGCGACCAGGACTCGACCTGATCGCAATGGACTTCCCCAAACGCCTAGCCACCCTACGCAACGAGCGCGGAATGACCCAGGGCACCCTCGCCGCACACGTCGGCATCCACGTCTCACAGCTCCGCCGCTACGAGGCCGGCAACTCCTCACCCACCCTCGACGTACTACGCAAGCTCGCCATCGCTCTGTCCGTCAGCTCAGATACGCTCGTCTTCGACGCCGAGCGAGACTCGGACGAAGAGCTACGCCTGCAACTAGAAGCCACCACACGCCTCCCAGCCCAGGACAGAGAACTCATCAAACGATTCATCAACGGCCTCCTCCTCAGCCACGAGGCCAAACGCCTCGCCGCATAAGGCTGGCGCTCAGCGCCGACGCATCACGACGCGACCGCCCGCGCCTCCGCGCGACCAGCGTCCGTGAGTTCCAGCCACGCCACATCGCCGAGATTAGGAGGACGGCCAAGGGCACGCCACTCGTCCTCGATCCGCTTGACCGTATCCGTGGTGCTCAACTCCCACGAGCGGACACACAGAAGCCCCTCGTCCTTGACCACATCGCCCACGATCGCGTAGCGGGAGCCCAGCAGATCACTGATTACCTCAGTCGTCGCCCGGATCACGTCGGGTTCGCTTGGCGATCCGCCGAGATGACGCCGCGCGACAGACGCCATCTCGCTTAGCTGAAGCATGTCGGACAACCCTCTGTCCAACAGCTCGTTGCGTAGTGTCTGAGTCATTCGGCCACGTGAATCTTGTACTGAGTTCCGCCCTGATTGATGTCGATCGTAGGACCGCCACTCTTGGACGTTTCTCGTATTCCCACGCGCGTCCCATTTGAAAGCTCGACTTCCTGCCCCGAATACGAGCTGCCGGTCGGCTTGCCACCGCTGCTGAGCTCGTCATAAATCTGCTGTAGCTCCTCGGGGCCATCAACCGTGTAGACACCTGGGCTGTCACCAGGCGTAAGGCCAGCGAGTGCGTCCTCGATCGCGGTGCCGGCCTCATCCTCTCCCTCGCCTCCACCGAGCAGCGCGGTCCCCGCGAGTGCTCCCTCCAGTCCGTGCGCTACCGACGCGAAATAGCCGCACCCATTTTCGTAGGATTCGACCTCTGCTTCGTAGTAGGGGATCGGATTGAGTGGGCTTTCGGACACACAGTTACCCTGAGTCCAGAAACTTTCGCTGAACGGGTTTGCGTTGCACAGGCCCGTCGGATCACCGATGTTGACGGGATTATCCCCAGCGTAGTTGTAGGGCGCCCGCGTAGCGGCGACGATCGGATCGACGCTGAGGAACTGTGCCGTCGAGGGGTCGTAGACGCGAGCCCGCATGTAGATGAGGCCGGTGTCTGAGCTGGTGTACTGGCTGTCGTAGCCGAGTGGGGTCGTGGCGGTGCCTTCGCAGGTTGGGGTACCGTAGGCGCTGTATGTGCACTTACCTTCGACCGTGCCAGTGGAGCCGGTGATGAGCCGCGTGCTGCCGGCTCGATCGTGATGTAGGTACAGAGCTTTTTCTGAGCTGTTGATTTGCTCGATCGGCTGGCCTTCGGCTCCATATATGTAGCTGTTCGTGCCGTCGCTGAGGAGCTGGGGGATGTCATCTGCTGTGCTCCACGCCATGTAGGTCGTGGTCCCGGCGATGGTCTGGGAGGCGCGTAGGCCGTTGCCGTTGTAGGCGTAGGTGTCCGTGATGGAAGGATTTTTGCCTTCTGCGGGCCGTTCGACGGAGATCAAGTTCCCAGCCTGGTCGTAGCCGTAAGTGGTCGCGGCGCCGCTGGGGGCGCTTTTGAGGCGCTGGCCGTCTTCGTTGTATGCGTATTTCACGCCGGTTCCGGTTTTGAGCTGGTCTGCGTTGTCGTAGGTGTAGGTGCTGGAGCCGAGTTTGGTGGGGTTGTTGGCTGCATCATAGCCGTAGACGCTGGTGCCTGCTTTGAGTAGACGATTGTTCGAATCGTAGCTGTATGTGGCTTTTTCTTCGCCGGGGAGCCCTTTGGTTTGGGTCGTTTTGACCTGCCCGTCGTTGTCGCGGGTGTAGGCAAGGGACGCGAGCGTTTCGTTGCCCTTGCTCATGGTGGCTTCGCTCATCTGGTCGGCGTCGTTGTAGGCGTATTTATCCTGGTTGCCCGTTTCGGTTGGGAAGGCGATGCTCGTCAGGTCTGAGTCTGGGTCGTATGAGAGTTTGGTCTGGTGGCCGAGCCAGTCGGTGACGGTCTGGAGTCGCCCGTCCTGGTCGTAGCTGCGTGTCACGGTGTGGCCGTTGGGGTATGTGAGTTTCGTCTGCTCGCTGGCGAGGTCGTAGCCGTAGCCCACGTTTTCGCCGTGGCCGTTGGTGGTGTGCGTGAGCCGGCCGAGCTGGTCGTATTCGTAACTCGTGGTGCCGGTGCCGTCGGTCATGCCGGTTGTGTTGCCGGCGGCGTCGTATTCATATTTTACGGTGGGGGTTTTCCCGTCAGAGTAGCTGATTTCTTTAAGTCGGTTCGCGGGGTCGTATGTGTAAGTTGTTGTGCGGCTGAGAGGGTCTGTTACGTGTGTGAGATTGCCGGCGGCATCATATTCCTCGGCTGTCTTGCGTCCCAGTGGGTCGATAATTTCGGTGATCTCCTCTAGCGGGTTCCGAATATATTTGGTGGTGTGTTTGTTGCCGTCGGTCCGGCTTATCACCTGCCCGGCGTTGTCGTAGCCCGTTTCAGTGATCGTCCCATTGGGCGCTTCTATTTTGGTTTGCTCGTTGTCGGCGTCATAGCCGTATCTTGTCTTATGGCCGTTCCCGTCGGTTGTGCTTTCAAGGTTGCCGTTAGCGTCGTAGACATATTTCGTCTGATGTCCGAGGGGGTCGGTGACGAGCACGGGTCTGCCCTGGGCGTCGCGTTCAGTTTTCGTGGTGTACTTCGATGCTTCTTCGCCTTTGGCGTTACCGCGGAGGTTCACGGCTGAGGTGATCTGTGAGTCTTCGTTATAGGTCCATGTGCGTTTGTTGCCTTCGGGGTCGGTTTCGCCGGTCCTATCGCCCTTGCTGTCATATTCGTAGGACCATTTGCGTTCGAGGGGGTCGGTGACGGTTTCCAGGTCGCCCTCAGAGTCATAGCTGTAGCGTGTGGTCTGGGTTGTGCCGTTGGGTCCAGGGCGCGAGATGGTTTCCGGTTCGCCATGACCGTTCCTGGTGATAGTTGTCGTCTCGTCGTCCGGGTTGGTGGTCGTCAGGATGTCGTGGGTGCTGTCATAGGTCCATTTGGTTTGGTCGTTGTCCGCGTTTTTTTCGCTTGTGCGATTCCCGACAGAATCGTAGCCGTATTCAGTCTTGTGGTTGTTCGGGTCGGTTACGGCTGTCAGCTCCCCTGCGGTGTTGTATTCGTAGCTGGTCGTGGCGGCGAGGAGGGTCCCGGCTGCGTGCGTGATGTTCGCGGGTTGACCGGCGCCGGTGAATTTCTCGACCGTGATAGCGCCGTTGGGTTCGATTATCGTCGTTTCAGTTCCTGGTCCGGTTTTGGCGTAGCTCCATTTGCGTTGCCGTCCTAGCCAATCTTTCTGCGATGTGACCTCGTTAGCTACATTGTAAGTCGTGGTAACAGTATGGCCACGGCCGTCTGTCTCGGACGCCAGCTCATCTTCGGAGTTATATTTGAACTGCCAGCGTGGAGCGCTTTCTCCAGGCAGTGTCACGCTTTTGAGAAGATCGAATTCATATGCGTATTTGACAGTATGACCCATCGGATCTTTTATGCTTTCGACTAGCCCTTCAGAGTTATAGGAAAATGTGAGCTTGCGTTCGGCGCCGTCGCTGACTGATTCAAGGTATCCAGTGGAGGAGGAATACGTCATTGTCAGTGTATTGCCGTTACGATCGGACTCCTTTTCGAGTCGGCCTGAGGTGTTGAAATATAGCTTGGTCTGGTCGGGAAGAGTGTAGATATAGCCAGTTTCTATATTTTCAAGTGTAGCCTGCACTAGCGGGCCGCCGACTGGTTCCCAGGCTTCTTGTTTGGCTTTGACAACGTAACGCCTAAAACTTACAGTGCTTCCGTTATCCTGGTGAACAGTGGCAAATTCGTTATTACAGACTAAACTACCTTCACACCGTACTTCTGTCGTGAGATGCGCGCTGTAGGAACTCGTCCATCCCCGGCCAAACGGTCCATGTTCCTCGCGCTGCTCCTGGTGATATCCCATCTGCGAGTTATAGGTGCGAGTAAAACCCAAGCCAAGGCCCCGTCCGCCGACCGAGAGGTCTGTCTGGGTCTCGACCTGGTTCCCGGTTGCACAGTTGACTGGATAGCCGAGCATACACCGCAATTCGTGGGTTTTGCCGGAGTTGGATTCCCCATATTTTTCGGTTCTCTGTTCTTCTTCTTCTTCGCTCGACACTGGGCGAGTCACGAGAACGGCTCCCACCGAGACTGTCGCTGCAATATTAACCGTCGGTTTTGTCATCCTGGGCACGGAAAAGTTCAGACCCACTCGAGCTGCTTCTTGGCGTTCTTTGGGTTTGTTGCAGGTCCTTTCTTTGGTCGGCGTAAAGCGCGCTGACGACGGCGTTGCTTCGCCTAACTTCCATTCAACGTACTGGCGACACGCCTCCAATTCCCACTGAACATATGTTTCAGCTCCTACTTCTGCCGAGGAAGATATATCCTCAAATTCGATGGAAGTAATATTTTCGTTCCCGCTCGGTATCCACCACCATTCCGCGCTGCCACCATAGACTTCTATTTTTTCATATTCACTGGTATATTTATTGTAGACGGATTCTTCGAACGGAATAGCCGTAGATGCGGTAATCGTTAAGGGGAGCCTCCGCCGGGGCCGGAGTGAGAAAACATAGGATTTCCTGTGCATTCGCCCTCTGAAGCCTGCTTAGAACTGTTACCTTCGCAATGCAGGGGATAGTTGGTTTCAGAGAAAAATTCCCATGCGCCGGCATCTTCAGTGATATTCACAACTATTTCCGGATCCACAAGGAGTGGGTATGCCACGTCGCGCTTACGATGCGCAACCTTCAAGACCAGATCATCCCCAGAGACAGTCATCCCTACCGGCACGATACTGCCCTGAGCATCCCGCGCACTCGGGGCAGGGATGCGCGCCAAGATGGCGCTACCATGTGAAACCACCGCACCGTCCCTAACCGCACTGAGGGTGGCCCCAAGGGGCAACGAAACGTGGTAGCGGAACTGTTCAGGCGCCAATCGAGAGCGTAGAACGACCGACAGATCAGCTCCATTGAGCTTCGGCGCCACCACAGCATCCATATCGTGGCCTACACCACCGAAAAAGACATCCTGCCCGCCGACCAGACTCCCCGCCACATCGGTCCCGAGCAGCGCTACACGGAGCCCATCGCCACCGACCGCGACACCACCGTTCAAGCGCTTGGCGATCGAGACGCCGGCCAATGGGCGAACCGGCGCGAACCCACCCTGACCCTCGACCAACCGTAGATCGACAGGCTGCTTCCCCCTGCCGCCGCTGGCCACACGCAGGGGAACGGTCGAGCTCTCAACGCGCAGACCCTGCGGGGTCCTGACGAGAGCGCTGTTGTTTCCCCGGTACTGCACGATCTGGCCCCCTCGCGCGATGACCGCAGCCGGGTTGACACTGACCCCCGCCAGCACCGACCCAAAGTCCTGCATTAACACCCCCCGCGCGGCCGCCGGTCCCATACCGTGAAAGACCATCTGCGAGCGCACCCGCTGCGCGCGAGCCCCAGGGCTCTGCAGCCACCGCTGCCGCGCCAAAGCCGCGCGCTGCGCACGAGCCCTCATGGCTGGATTGAGCGCTGGGCGGCCGCCTCGTCCGGCACTCTCCCCGAGCGAACTCCTGTCGGCCAAGACACTCTCCAGGTGTGGCGGGCTGCCCGAGGCGACCCCCGACGCCAACACGAATACCCCGATTGCGACGAGACCTGCGAGCCAAACCGCTTTGCGGCTCATGGTGCTCCCTTGCGAGCCGGCCTTCAGACGGACTGCTTGGATGAGCTGGGCGATACGGGACATGGAGCCTCCTCTGGATCGACGGGCGACGGCCAGCACGAACGCCGGCGCCCGGTAGTTGGGGGCGGGCGAACGTAACACGCTTCCCCCGGACGACCAAACAGGGCACAGTGCCCAAGGTCACGCCAGCAGGCGCGACGATGCCCAGTTCGTCAGTAGCACGCACGCAGCGTCTGGTGGCGAAGGGACTTGATGTGGGCACCGATGGCCTGGCCGTCTGTTTCCAACCATCGAATCTTGAGCTGCGGCCCAGGGTGTGACAGCTCGGCCGGGGTCGATGCCGTCGCGCTGGCGGTCGGCACCTGCTGGAGGGTCCTCGAGCGCTCGGTGCTCACGCCGCGGCAGCTGGCCGACCGCCTGGGCTTGCGCTTGGGAGCTAATCTGCGGCTATCATCGCCGTGGGCTCCGGATCTCGATCCGGTGCCGAACGAGGGTTCGAGTCCAGCTGCTCCCGCGACTCGTCACGGCGGGAACATTGCGTGGGTTCCAGTCCGTCGTCGCGGTTGCTACCGGCATCACGCCCGGAGGACATGTGCGCTTGAAGCTGGCAAGCTCGATCCCGACTACGAGCTTCTGATCTGGCTGGCTTGCGGGCTTGGCGTCTCGCCAGGGTCGCTTGTCATCCGTGTGCAGCTGCTGCCCGGGGCTCCGACATACGTACGTTCAATATGACATACGCCTGCGCCGGGCTCAGGCCTCGGTTTGAGGCTGGGGCCGGTATGGCGCTACCGAACGGGTCGCGGAGGGCGAAAACCGCATTGCAGAGCCAGTCGCCAAGACGATGGCTCGTTGTGTCTATTCGAAAGGTGGTTGGGATCACACTTGGTCAACAAGTTGGCTTGACAGAATATGGCTCGTTCGGCTAGGGTATCGATAAGCGGACTGATGCGAGTGTCGGCACGGAGGCCTGAAGCCGCAGGTTGTGTGGATTGCGACAAGGCTAGGCAAGTTAGAGGAGGATTCGTGTCGTCCAAGGGGTGGATGTTGCCGCGGGGCCAGCGGTTCATGGTGGCCGTCTGCGGTGCGGTGGTGCTTGTGGCGGCGTTGGGTGCGCTTGCGTGGCCGGCCGGTTCGCTGGCTGGGGCGACGTGTACTGATGACTGGACTGGTGGTGGAAGCGGATCGTGGTCGGTAGCGGAAAACTGGTCGGCGGGGGTTCCGGGGTCGAGCGATGTGGTCTGCATCGGCTCTGGCGCGACCGTCCACGTCAGCGAAAGCGAGACCGCGGGGTCTATTCAGGGCGAAGGTGCTGTGCTGCTCTCCGGCGGGAAGCTTGAACTTCAGAGCACGAGCAATACCTCGGAAATAGCGGGTCTGAGCTTGACGGGCGGGACGCTGGCTATCGCGGGCGAATTGAAGGTCGGCGGCTCGTTTTCGTCCAGCAGCAATGCGACGGTCAGCGGCTCAGGGCGGCTCGTGGTCGAATCGGGTGCAACGGCGACGGTCGATAGTTCAGCTTGTTCGTTGTTGACGTTGAGTGGTGTGACGTTCGTGAACGAAGGGACCGTCACGCTCGGTGCGAGTGGCGGGCAGAGTGGCCAGCTTGATATGGAAGGCGGCGCGCAGTTGCAGAACGCGGGGACGTTCAACGCTGACTCCTACGCGAATGGTTGTGTGCCGGGCGGCAACGCGGCGGCGATCCAGAATAACGGGTACGGCTCCACGCCCGCAGCGAGCAACACCGGGACCTTCAACGTGAACGTCGGCGCGTCGAATACCACCGCGGTCTCTGTGCCATTCAGTAACCAGGGAACGGTCACTGTGCAGACTGGGACGATGCAGATGGCTGGTGGTGGCTCGGAGGAAGGTGGTGGATGGTCGACGGACTCTGGGACGAGCTTGAAGTGGTCGGGCGGGACGTTCTCGTTGACCGGGGATACGTGGTCGGGGTCCGGCACGATCCATGTGGCGGGCGCCACGGTGACGGCGACTCATCTGGATGCGAGCGGGACCGCGCTGGCTGTGGGGAGTGGGTCTTTGACGATCCCCAGCGGTTCAACGACCAGTATCTCGACGCTGTCGCTCACGGGTGGCGCCCTGGCAGTGGCGGGTGAAGTGAAGGTCGCCAGCACGTTTTCTTCAGAAGGCAACGCTACGGTCGGCGGCTCTGGACAGCTTCTGGTGGAATCGGGTGCCACGGGCACGGTCGATAGCTCGGCTTGTTCGTTGTTGACGTTGAGTGGTGTGACGTTCGTGAACGACGGGACGATCACGCTCGGCGTGAGTGGCGGGCAGAGTGGCCAGCTGGATATGGAAGGCGGCGCGCAGTTGCAGAACGCGGGGACGTTCAACGCTGACTCCTACGCGAATGGTTGTGTGCCGGGCGGCAACGCCGCGGCGATCCAGAACAACGGGTACGGCTCCACGCCCGCAATGAGTAACACGGGGACCTTCAATGTGAACGTCGGCTCCTCGAATACGGCTGCGGTGTCTGTGCCGTTCAGCAACTCGGGGACGGTGCATGTATCGAGCGGGACGTTGACGCCGGTCGGCGGGAGCGGTTCAACGTCGGGTGGAACGTGGACGACCGCGAGCGGGGCCACGGTGAGTTTCACGACTGGCTCTTACACGCTGACGGAAGCTGCTGCGTCGGGCGCAAAGTTCTCGCTCAGCGGCGGCACGCTGGACATTGCGTCTGGTGTATCCACACTCGGCACACTCACGCAGGGTGGCTACAGCAGCACCCTGGACGTGTCCGGCGAACTGCACCTATCGGGCTCCTACTCCTCCAGTGGTAGCCCCACGATCGATGGTTCAGGGAAGGTTGTGCTGTCTTCGGGCGCGACGGCGACTGTCGATAGTTCAGCTTGTTCGTTGTTGACGTTGAGTGGTGTGACGTTCGTGAACGAAGGGACCGTCACGCTCGGCGTGAGTGGCGGGCAGAGTGGCCAGCTGGATATGGAAGGCGGCGCGCAGCTGCAGAACGCCGGGACGTTCAACGCTGACTCCTACGCGAATGGTTGTGTGCCGGGCGGCAACGCGGCGGCGATCCAGAACAACGGGTACGGCTCCACGCCCGCAATGAGCAACACAGGGACCTTCAACGTGAACGTCGGCTCCTCGAATACGGCCGCGGTATCGGTGCCGTTCAGCAACACAGCGACGGTGTCGGTGCAGAGCGGGACTATGCAAATGTCGGGTGGCGGCTCAGAGGAAAGCGGCGCGTGGTCGGTCGATTCTGGCGCAGCTTTGTCATGGGCGGGCGGTACATTCTCGTTGACTGGGGATACGTGGTCGGGGTCCGGCACGATCCATGTGGCGGGTGCCACGGTGACGGCGACTCACCTGGATGCGAGCGGGACCGCGCTGGCTATGGGCAGTGGGTCTTTGACGATCCCCAGCGGATCGACGACCAGCATCTCGACCCTTTCGCTCACGGGAGGCACCCTGGCGGTCACGGGTGAAGTGAAAGTCGCCAGCTCGTTCTCCTCGACCAGCAACGCGACGGTCAGCGGCCCTGGGCGGCTCGTGATCGAATCAGGCGCAACTGGCACGGTCGATAGCTCGGCTTGTTCATTGTTGACGTTGAGTGGTGTGACGTTCGTGAACGAAGGGACGATCACGCTCGGCGTGAGTGGCGGACAGAGTGGCCAGCTGGATATGGAAGGCGGCGCGCAGTTGCAGAACGCTGGGACGTTCAACGCCGACTCTTATGCGAATGGTTGTGTGCCGGGCGGCAACGCTGCGGCGATCCAGAACAACGGGTACGGCTCCACGCCCGCAATGAGTAACACGGGGACCTTCAATGTGAACGTCGGCTCCTCGAATACGGCTGCGGTGTCTGTGCCGTTCAGCAACTCGGGGACGGTGCATGTATCGAGCGGGACGTTGACGCCGGTCGGCGGGAACGGTTCAACCTCGGGCGGGACGTGGACGACCGCGAGCGGGACGGCGGTGGGTTTCACGACTGGTTCTTCTTATACGTTGACGGCGGCTGATGCGTCGGGCGCGAAGTTCTCGCTCACCGGCGGCACTCTGAACATCGCGTCTGGCTCCTCGACGCTCGGGACGCTTACGCAGACCGGCTACAGCACCCTGGACGTGTCGGGGGAACTTGACATATCTGGTTCCTATTCTTCCAGTGGTAGCCCCACGGTCGATGGGTCGGGGCGGCTTGTGCTTTCCTCGGGTGCAACGGGGACGGTCGATAGTTCAGCTTGTTCGTTGTTGACGTTGAGTGGTGTGACGTTCGTGAACGAAGGGACCGTCACGCTCGGCGTGAGCGGCGGGCAGAGTGGCCAGCTGGATATGGAAGGCGGCGCGCATCTGCAGAACGCTGGGACGTTCAACGCCGACTCTTATGCGAATTATTGTGTGCCGGGGGGCAACGCTGCGGCGATCCAGAACAACGGGTACGGCTCCACGCCGGCAGTGAGCAACACTGGGACTTTCAACGTCGATGACGGGGGTAACACGGCGGCGGTGTCTGTTCCGTTCAGTAACCAGGGGTTTGTGCTGGTGGCGAACGGCACGGCACAATTCAGCGGCGGCGGCGTATCAGGTGAACCCTCGCACGGAGATTGGCTGGCGGTAGGTGGCCCGATCATACTGACGGGCGGCACGTTCATCGTTGTCGATGGGTCGATCCTTGAAGCGCGAATCACCTCTGCGACGGTGGTTTGGGTGCGGGCGAGCCTGACGGGGAGCCTCAGCACGCTGCACCCGTATGTGTCGGGTACCGTCGCAGTCGGCGGGAAGGGCGAAAAGGCGTATGACGGGACGTTCACGCATGCCAAGATCGAAGTCGCGCACGGAGGCGGAGGCACCTGGGAAACGCTGTGCGGGACACTGACCCCGGAAACGTCTGGGGCGTTTGGGTGCAGCTGGGAAACGGCGGGCGGCAGCTACTCCGACGGTACGTATGAGCTGCGCGCGAAGCTGGAAGGCGAAGCCGCGTCCCCGGAAACCGTGACGACCCCCACGATGACGGTCGTCGTCGATAACACCCCGCCGACGGGGTCCGTCACGACGCCACCTACTCATGGTGTGGGCGGTGTAGCGACGATCACGGGCACCGCGAGCGATAGCGGGTCCGGGGTCGCTTCGTGGCAGCTACAGATCGCCCATGAAAGCTCCAGCGAATGGGTTGATGCGTGCTCGGCGCAGACCAACGCGTTGAGCGGCAGCGAATACGGGTGCACCGTGACGACAAGCGCCTACGCAAACGATCCGTATGAACTGCGTGCGGTCGTCACCGACCATGCGGGGAACACCTACACCACGTCGGCCGTGCATCTCCACATAGACAACGCGACCCCGGGTGGGAGCCTGGTGGCGCCGCGGGCCTTCGATGCTGGGACGGTCGAACTGGAAGGCACGGGTACCTCCTCGGGTGCGAGCGTCGCGAACTGGGCGGTGCAGATCACCCCAGCCGGAAGCTACTCTTGGAGCAACGCCTGCCCCGAACAGGACACCCCCGTGAGCGGGAGCACATACCGCTGCGACATGACTACCACATCGTTCATGGACGGCATTTACGAGGTCCGTGCGCTTGTGAGCGACAGCGAAGGCGACGTGTATGCGACCGCGCCGACGACGGTCACGATCGACAACACGCCGCCCGTGGGGTCGCTGTATGCGCCACCGGACCACGTCACCGGGACCTTCGAAGTCCAGGGGTACGCCTCGGATGCCGGGTCGGGCGTCGAAAGCTGGACGCTGCAGATGGCGCCGACTGGGAGCGAAACTTGGAGTGAAGCGTGCTCGACGCAGTACATGCCGATCTACGGCGCTGTGTATGGCTGCGAAATCGACGCCAGCGCCCTGGAAGACGGCATGTATCAGCTGCGCGCGGTGATCGTCGATAACGCCGGGAACACCTACACGACGCCAGTGGTCTCCTTCACCGTCGAAAACGCCGCGCTCAGCAACACAACGGCGCCCGCGGTCACGGGGTATGCGATCGAGGGTCGGACGCTCAGCGCGAACACGGGCAGCTGGACGGGCGCCTCGCCGATCACATACGCCTTCCAGTGGGAGCGGTGCAACACCTCAGGTGAAAGCTGCTCAAACATCGCAGAAGCCACCAGCTCGACCTACGCGCTGGCGAGCGGCGATATCGGGCATACCCTGCGCATCCACGTGAGCGCCACGAACGCCGCGGGAAGCGCCTCCGTGTCCTCCACCGCGACGGCGATCGTCGTGGCCAATACGCTCGGCGATCTCTCGCTGCCCGCGGTCAGCGGAACCCCGGACATCGGCAGCACGCTGAACGCCGACCCGGGCTCCTGGAGCGGGGCACTGCCGATCTCCTACGGTTACCAGTGGGAGCACTGCAACTCAAGCGGAGGGGAATGCGCGGACATCTCAGGCGCCACGTCCGCGAGCTACGTCCCAGCCTCGGGTGATCTCGGTGGCACCCTGAAGGTGGTCGTGACTGCGACCAACGGCGAAGGGTCCGCGAGCGCGACCTCATCGGCGACAGCTGTGATCGCCGCGGGGTCTGGTTCGAGCATCCGCTACCTGTATGACCAGGCCGGGCGCCTGTCGATCGTCGACGACCCGACGCAGGGCGCCGCTGTGTACGACTGGGACGCAGACGGCAACCTGACGGGGATCGAACGCATCAGCGACACGACGGTCTCGGTGCTCGCGTTCTCCCCCGAGCGGGGTCCCGTCGGGACACCCGTCGACATCACAGGCACCGGGTTTGACCCCGAAGCCTCCCACGACGAAGTCACCTTCAACGGCGTGGAAGCGACCGTCGAAGAAGCCACCGCGACCGACCTCATCGTGACCGTCCCAGAAGGCGCCAGCACCGGGCATATCGCCGTGACGGTCTCCGGGCACTCAGCCACCAGCACAGGCGAATTCACCGTCGAAGAAGGCTCCTTCGGTATGGAGATGAGACGGTTCTCCCCCCTCGCGCGCAGCGCCACCGTCAAGGCGACATCCGGGGCAGCGTCGATCGACGCGACACCCGCCAAGGCAGTGTCCGCCAAGGCCTCGGTGGCCAGCGTAAGCACCGATGTCGCGAGCAAGCCCAGCCCAAAGAGCACGCCCGCGAGGACGGTCCGTTCTGGAGGCCGGTCGCTCCCCACCACGCCGGCCGTGAGCAGCGTTGCGGGCGTCCCTGCGGCCGTGGCGGACTTTCGACCCGTGCAGCCCGCAGCGTGGAGTCCCACGCCCGCGAACAGGCGCGATGGGGACTGGCTCAGCGGGCGGCCCGCCTCACCGTGGACGACCCTGCCGGGCCTGTCGGCGCCACGCTCGAAGACCGCGCTGAGTGGCCAGGTGCTGCTCGCCAACGGGGCGCCCCTCGCGAACGTCACCCTCACCCTCCAGGGGAGCACCGCGAGCGTGAGAACAGACAAGACCGGCAGGTTCCTACTTACCGGTGTCCCGGCCGGCCACCAGGTACTGGTGATCGATGGTGTGAGTGCCGATCGTCACCGCGAACACTACGGGCAGTTCTCCGCCGGTGTGGAACTCGTGAAGGGCAAGACGACGCCGCTTGGCTACACGATCTGGATGACGCCCTTGGACCCCGCGGGGAACAAGACGATCCCCGCGGTCCTCAAGCACGAAACGGTCCTCAGCAACCCGCAGATCCCCGGTCTTGAAGTGCGCCTACCCGCCGGCACGACAGTCCGCACCGCCACAGGTGGGGTCGTGCGACACCTGAACATGACGGCGATCCCGCTGGATCGCACGCCGTTCCCGCTCCCGTTGTTCGTGACGGGCATCCCGACGTATTTCACGGTGCAGCCCGGCCGGGCCTATCTCAACAAGGGCGCACGAATCGTCTACCCCAACTGGGGGCACCTCCCGCCCGGCCAGCGCGTGGACTTCTGGAACTACGACCCCAGCGACAAGGGCTGGTACGTCTACGGCAAGGGCAGCGTCAGCGCCACCGGCAAGCAGGTCATCCCCGACCCCGACGTGCGGATCTGGGAATTCACCGGCGCGATGATCTCAAGCAGCCACGAACCACCCGCAAGCGGACCGCTGAACGGAGAAAGCACAACCGCTGGAGACCCAGTGGACCTCTACACCGGGCTGTTCGTCTACCAGCACACAGACCTCCAGGTCCCCGACTCGCTGATGCCGGTCGCGCTGACCCGCGTCTACCGCCCCCGCGACGAAAACTCCTACGAATTCGGGATCGGCACCCAGAGCCCCTTCGACCTGCACCTCTGGTCTGATGAAAACTACCGCACCGCGTATCTCGTGCTGCCCGACGGCGGGAAGATCAAGTTCGTCAGGACCTCCGCGGGAACGAGCTACCCCGAAGCCGAATACGAAGCCAAGGAAACAACGGGAGCATGGGAGGGCGCCACGCTGCGCTGGGACACGACCCGCAGCGGCTGGGTGGTGCGCAGGCGCGACGGCATGAAGTTCGGGTTCGGTATCTTCACCCCGCTGCAGACGATCGAAAACCGCGACGGGAACCGCATCACGCTCGTACGGGAAGGCGGCGTGGACGGCCCGATCGTCGAGATCCGCACGCCCCACAACCGCGGGATCGACCTCACCTACGACGGCTACGGCCGGATCGTCCAGGCCTCCGACAGTGCTGGGCAGACCGTGCACTACGAATACGACAGCAGCGGCCGCCTCGTGCAGGTCACCGACCCCGAAGGGCACGTCACACGCTACGCCTACGACGACTCCCTCGGTGACATGACGAGCGTCACCGACGCCAGCGGACACGTCCTGATCGCAAACCACTACAAGGAAGGCCTCGTCGAAAGCCAGACGATCGGGGGCGTCGGCACCTACACCTTCTCCTACGGGTACGAATCCTGCGGCGACGGGATTTACTTTGATTGCCAGAACGAACCCACGCGAGTGATCACCCCAACGGGGCTGCGGCGGGCCTACGCGTTTGTGGGCGCGGCAGGTGCGTCGCACGACACGCTGCTCACACCGGGGGAGCTGAAGTGGGAAGAACTCAACCCCGAAGCCTCACCAAGACTCCGCCGCAGCTTCGGCCGCGAAACATACCCCGGCAACATCACAAGCATCGCCGAAGAAGGCGAAACGTACACCGAAAGCGGCGAGGTCCGAAGCGACGAACACCGCTCAAGACGAACGACCCACCTCGCATACGAATCAGACGGCAACGTCAAGTCGATCAAGCAGGAAGCCGGCAGCCTCACACCATTGACGACGAGTATCGCCTACAACGAACTGTCAGAGCCGACCCGCGTCACCGACCCACTCGGACGGACAACGGGCTACAGCTACGACAGCGATGGGAACCTCACTGGCGTCACCGACCCGATGGGACGGCACGCCGCCTTCGGCTATGACTCAGAAGGCGAGCTGACCTCCGCGACCGACCCCGAGGGGAACACCGCCAGCTACGGCTATGAAAACGGCAATCAGGTCTCGAGCACCGACCCCCTCGGACACGAAACCAAGGTCACCTACGACAGCGTCGGGCGCCGCACAGCGATCCGCGACGCCGAAGGCGGCGTAACCGAACTCGCCTATGACCGCGACAACGAGCTGACCAGCGAAAAGGACCCCCTGGGCGAGACCACGAGCTACGGCTACGACGTCGAAGGGAACCTCACGAGCGTCACCGACCCCCGCGGGCACACCCAAACCGCGACATACAACTCCCTAGACGAGCTCGAATCCTGGACCGACGCGCTCGACCGCACCACGACGTACGCCTACAACGGCGAAGGTCAGCTGACGAGCATGACCGACCCCAAGGGCCAGAAGACGAGTTACACCTACGACCCCCTGGACCGCCTGGAAGCGGTGTCCTTCGGCTCAGTCGACGGCGGCTCACCATCGAGCAGCATCACCTACGCCTACAACGAAGCCAGCGACCTGACCTCCGCCGATGACTCCCGCGCGGGGACCTACACGATGGGCTACGACGCCTTCGGGCGCCTCACAAGCGAAGAAGGCCCCAACGGCACCGTCGGCTACACCTACAACGCCGACAGCGAGCCAACCAGCACGACGATCGGCGGCGAAACGGCAGCCAGCTACGAATACGACCCAGACGGCGCGCTGACGAGCATCGACAGCCCCCACGGCGACGTCGGCTTCGCATACGACACCGACGGCCGCACAGCCAAGACGACGCTCCCCAACGGCGACAGCGAAAACTACTCCTACGACAGCGCGTCCCAGCTCGCCGGGATCGACTACAAGCTCCCCAGCGGCGAACAGATCGGCGACCTGCGCTACACCCGCGACCCGCTAGGCCGCATCACCACCCTCTCAGGCAGCGAGGCCCGCACCAACCTCCCCGAAGCAATCACCGAAACCACCTACGACGCCGCGAACCAGCTCACAGCCCTCGACGGACACACCCTCAGCTACGACGCCGACGGGAACCTCACAAGCGACGCGACCTCCAGCTACACCTACAACGACCGCAACCAGCTCACCGGCCTAACCCAGGGCGATAACACCTGGAGCTTCGCCTACGACCCCTTCGGACGCCGCACCACCAAGACCAAGAACAGCACCGAGACCACCTACCTCAACCAGGGCGAAAACCCCCTCACCGAAACCACCGGCGGCAGCACCACAGAACTCCTCAACGGCCCCGGCCTCGACGAACGCTACGCCCGCACCACCACCAGCGGCACCAGCAGCTACCTCACAGACCAGCTCGGCAGCACCATCGCGCTCACAAACAGCAGCGGCGCCCCCACCACCGAATACACCTACGGCCCCTTCGGCGAAACCACCAGCACCGGGACCACCAGCACCAACCCCTACCAGTACACCGGCCGCGACAACGAAGAAAACGGCCTCCAGTACAACCGCGCGCGGTACTACAACCCCGCCACAGCCCGCTTCACGAGCCAAGACCCCACCGGCATGGCCGGCAGCGGCATCAACCTCTACCAGTACGCACTCGACGACCCCATCGGATTCATCGACCCGACCGGCCTCGAAAGCTTCTGGGAAGAAGCAGGCAACGGGTTCGTCGGCGCTGTCGACACATACACAGGCGGTCTGACCATCGCAGCACGCTCAGCAATGGGCCTCGCCCAGCCAAACTTCTCCTCCAGCGCATACGAGGGCGGAGCAGTCGTAGGCGCAGTCGGCGCCATACTCACACCAGGCGACGAGGAGTCAGCCGCAGCAGACGTGGCCGAGGACGTCGCAGGGGATGAGGTCGCTGATGAGGAGACAATTCTGGTACGACACTACACAAGTGACATTGGCCGAGATGCCATTTCAGACAGTGGATTCCTAAAGCCCGGCACCTATGTAACATTGCCAGGCGAGATACCCACAGATGCCACGCCTTCTGAGATCGAGCAACTACTTGAGATCGCCCCTGGGCGTGGCCAGAATTATATTAATGTACATGTGCCAATTAGTGAGCTTGATGTGCCACCCAGTGGAAGCTATACTAGTGGAGGAGCGTGGCAGGCTCAGCTTAGAGGGCCTACGCCCGTAGATTCCGGCGGATTTATGCCATGAGCACTACAAACCAGTCCGATAATTGTCCTCACTGCGGATCTGATCTTACCTATCAGCGCTATCATGCTGGGTTTAGCAACCAGGGGTTTATGTACTGTAGTGACGATGAGGCTGTCCTAGTGTGGGATGCTTATAATCCTATATACCAAAGGCTGACGGATAAGCATCCGTGGATGCTGAGCACCGAGGAGCAACGGCAGATTGAGGAGGCCATCAAGCCATGCCCTTACGGTGGGCACTTTGCGTTCACGAATCCCCCGCTATGCCCAACCTGTCATAAGAGCGTGGCCTTTATTGTGCCTGACCCTATTTACTATGTCGTACTGGGAAGAAAGATAGATGGGGATACTCAAGACATATGGCGCAAGGTAGTTGACTGAACAATCTGAGGTCTGGGAAACGAGGTCCATGAGCAATATGGAGCAACACGATCTCGCTCGCCACGAACTAGGATTTGCCGAGAGCGTAAGTGTTATTTTTTCCTTCCTTGTCGCTGACTTCGGTTTCTCGCTGGTCGAGATCGATGACTACGCTGTGCGCTACGTCTCCGATTGCGTTCAGCTCGTAATTCGACACGGGCGGCTGTCTTATGAGCTGTCGCTTGGCCTAGCGCGGCTAGATCAGCGAGAGGAGCTGGCACATGCGTATAGCATTACGGACATGCTGCGCTTGGTTGATGGGGACAGAGCTCAGCGATATCGCGATTTCGCAGCAACGTCGCGCGGCACAGTTACTCGGGGACTATCACAGCTCGCCGACGATCTTAGGAAGTTTGGCATGGGCGCGCTTCGCTGTGATGCTCAATCCTTTGCGATGATGGCTCACGAGCGGGAACGTGCGGTCGAGAAATTCAGCCGTGGCAGGCAGCGAAAAAACGAAGATACTGAGGCGCGGGTCGCATTTGACCAGCGAGACTGGCCTCGCGTGATAGAGATTTATCAGTCATGGGGCGATAGCTTGAGCGCCTCTCAAAGCAAGCGACTTCAAATCGCCCGTCAGCGTGTAGCTACATAGCAGTGAGACCAAACTCATGGTGAGACCTCTACGACAATTCGCTGGTTAGCGGGCCGTCCGATGATTGGCGTCGCTTGATTCGGTAGAGGATTGCGCCGGAGCCCGCCGTGCATAGGACGGCGAACACGATGCCGCCTGCTCCGGCATGTGCGGTTGTCGTCGCGTAGACCATTAAGATCGCCGCGAGGATGAGCACGGTCGCGATCAGCCCGAGGGCTGTTGTTGAGAGGGTTGATCTGGCTGGGAGGCCGCGGGCGGCGCGGGAGCTGTGTTGGATCTGACTCCACAGGATGAGGCGCGCAATCAGTGTGGAGAAGGCAGCAGCACCAGCCAGGGCGGCTCGTGCCGACTGGGGTGCGAGGGCTGAGGCGAGCAGGCAGGCGATGGCTGTCGTGTCGAGCACTGCGGCGAGTCGGATGCTGTGTTCACGTGTGAGCAGCCGCACGAGGTGCGCGCGCAGGTTGGTGTCCAGGCGGGTCACGAATCGCGTTGCGTATGCGGCGGGTAGGGCGAGGAGGACGATGGGGAGCAGTCGTGCGGTGGTGGTGCTGGAGTTCGCTGTGAGTCGGGCGACGATGTATGCGTCGAGGAGGATCAGGTAGGAGGTCTTGGCGAGGAACATGCGGAGTACGAGTTCGAGTTTGCGTCGGCCTTGGTCTGCTTGGGGGTCGATGCGGATGGACGTCGCGTAGCCGGCTGCGGCGTTGGCCAGGCCCGTGGGGTTGATGCGGGTGTGGCGCTTGGTCTGCATGCGGGCCAGTTCGTTGTGCGCCGCGGTGTTCTCCGGGTCGATCGCGAGGGCGTTGCGGAAGAAGGCTTCTGCGCCCGCTCGGTCCTTGCTGACCGCGGCGACGACGCCTGCTGTGAGGTGTGTCGCGGCGTGGTCGGGGGCGAGCGCGAGCGCCTGGGCGGCCGCCTCCCGTGCCTCCTTCAGGTCTGTCTTGTTGTGCGTCAGTGACCTGGCAAGCTCGATGAAGGCTGGCCAGTTGTTGGGGTCGATGCGGATCGCCTCGCGGGCGTGGTGGATGCTTTCCTCGGTCCGGCCCATGCGTCTGAGGACGGCGCTGGCGAGCCTGTGCGGCCACTCTGACTCGGGGTCCAGGGAGATCGCCGTTTCGGCGGCCTTGAGGCACGCCTCGTTGTTGCCCGCGCCCAGTTCGGCGGCCGCGAGCAGACTCCAGGCCTCAGGGTTCTCTGGGTAACTTGCGATCGTCTGGTGTAGCAGCTCAGCCGCCTCTGTGAAGCGTCGGAGTTCGCGGAGGGCGTTGGCGCGTTGCAGGGTGACGGCCGCGCCGTCGTCGGTGGTGGTGTTCATGCGGCGCGCCTGCTGTTCAGGTAGTCGAGCAGCTCGTCGTAGGTACCGCCTTCGTTGGCGAACTCGGCGACGTTGCGGGCCGTCTGCAGCCACGGGCCGATCGAGGGTTTGACGTCGTCGATGGCGGCTTGCAGGTCGTCCATGTCGATCATGCGTGGGGTGCCGCTGCGCGCGGAGTCCGTGAGGGTGCGTTCGGCTGCCGCTTCGCAGACGTAGGCGAGGTCCGCGCCTGAGTAGCCGCCGGTCAGCCTGGCGAGCTTGCCGAGGTCGATGTTTGCGATCGGGCGGCCGTGCAGGTGGTGGCGCAGGACCGCTTCGCGGGCCGGCGCGTCGGGTGGCAGCACGAGCAGCATGCGGTCGAAGCGTCCCGGGCGTCGCAGCGCGACGTCGACGTCCCAGGGATGGTTGGTCGCACCAACCACGAACACGCCCTCGTTGCTGGTGAGACCGTCCATCTCGGAGAGCAGTTGGTTGACGGTGCCGCGGGCGGCGCTGTTGCGCAGGTGGCTGCGCTTCTGGCCGAGCGCGTCGACCTCGTCCAGGAAGATCACGCAGGGTGTACGGCTGCGCGCGGCGTCGAAGACGCGGCGGATGTTGCGCTCGCTCTGACCCACATACATGTCCAGGACGTCCGCGAGTGAGACGGCGAGGAAGTGGGCGCCCATCTCACCGGCGAGCGCACGCGAGATGAACGTCTTGCCGCAGCCCGGCGGGCCGTAGAGCAGCAGCCCGCCCCTGCAGCGACTTGTCATACAGACGTGTCAGCTCGGGGTTGCGCATCGGGGCGAGGATCGCCGCATCCAGGCGTGCCTTGACCTCCGCCATCCCCGCGACGTCCGCCAGACGGAGCGTCACGGACTCGATGTCGTGGTCCGCCGCCGCGCCATCCCCATCGTCCTCGGAGTCGACGTACATCGGCGGGGCGATGTCCGCGAGTTCTGAGTCCAGACGCCGTAGCGTCTCGGCTTCCTGGTCGCCCGCGGCTGGCGCCGTAAGGGTCGGTGGGGCTGGGTGGTGGGCGCCTGGCGCACCTGAGATCAGCCCTGTGGCCAGCTGGTTCTCGGGGTCCTGCTGCAGCACGACGGCGGCGTGCCGGACCGCCTCGCTGCGATCGCCCTCGGCCGCGAGCAGCTGGGCGAGGTGCAGCCGCAGCGTGGTGTCCTGCGGCGCGGCCTCGACAGCCACCCGCAAGCTAGCCAGAAGCGCCTCTGAACTCACGGACCATCTATCGTCCCCACCTACCCTGGATCTTTAGCCACAGCCCTCCCCGCCGACATCTGAAGGTCCCAACTCGTCACCCAGTCGGATCTGGGCAGCTACGCGAACAGCGCGTCCCCGACGAACCCGCCCGGTGTCGTGCCGGGTGGGCAGGCGAAGATCGCGCTCGAGGTGTGCAGCGTGTGACGGTTGAGGGCGTCCGCTGCGGCGAGGCGGCGCTGGAGGGGGATGAACTGGCGTGCCGGGTCGCGCTGGAAGGCGAGGAAGAAGAGGCCGGCGTTGATCTCACCGGTGTCGGGTTCGGCGCCTTCGGAGTAGGAGTAGCCGCGTCTGAGGATGCGCTGCCCCTGGTTGTTCTGGGGGTTGGCGAGGCGGATGTGCGCGTCCAGCGGGATCGACGGTTCGCCGCTGCTGTTGGTCGCGTCGAGCCGCACGGGGTCGTACTCGCTGTGCTCGCCCAGCGGGGCACCGGAGATTTCTCGCGGCCGATCGTGCGTTCCTGGCCTTCGAGGCTCGTGGTGTCCCACACGTCGAAGAGGATCCTGATGCGCCTGGCGATCAGATAGGTGCCGCCGACCATCCACGCCGGGCCGTCGCCGGGCTGCACCCACACGTAGTCGTTCATCGCGCTCGTGTCCTCCGCGCGGATGTTGTCCGTGCCGTCCTTGAAGCCCATGAGGTTCCGCGGCGTGCTCTGCGTGCGGCTGGTGCTCGATGTCCGCCCGAACCCCATCTGCGACCAGCGGAGCGCCGCGGCGCTGCTGGCGATCCGCTCCAGGAGATGCACCGCGTGAAAGGCGACCTGCGGGTCATCCGCGCACGCCTGCACGCAGAGATCGCCACCAGAGATGCTCGGATCCAAGCTCTCGCCCTGAAAGGGCGGAAGCGCGCTCAGTGCCGGCGGCCTGCCGGGCAAACCCAGCCCGCCGCTCGCGCGGGGAGCGAACAGCCTTGGTCCGAGCCCGATCGTGATCGTCAACTGCGCGGGGCCAAGTCCGCGCGCCTCACCCGGATCCAGCGGTGGCTGACCGGCTTCCTGCTGCCCTGGCTGGTAGGGCTGCCCCGCGGTCAGTACGACCGCAGCGGCGGTCCACTGCTCAAGGATCTTCTGTACGTCTTCGACCGCTTCGCTGGTCAGATCGAACGCGGCGAAGCTCAGGTAGTCCTGCGCGGCGGTCGCGATCCCGGCCTGATGGGGTCCATAGAACGCGACGGGCGAGGAATCCAGCCCCGGCGGGGTTGCATTGGCCGTCTTCGCGGGCTCTCTGGTCAGGACATGGTCCAAGCCCGCGCCGATGCCCAGCATCGCGGCGCCAGACAGCACCGCTCTACGCGTCAAATGGACCCGCCCAGTCTGATCGGAGTCGAGGCCGGACACTTCGATGCATTCTAAGCGTCTGGACGGACCCAAGCCCGTTGCAAGCGCACGGGTTGCAAGCCGACTCTACGGCGGGAACGTTGCGTGGGTTCGATTCCCACCGTCTCCACTTTTTCGGACGTTGCACAAACCCCGGCCGTGGCAGCCTGAGCGGGCGTGATGACGCGGTAGGTGGGTTGGATGTCGTGGCGGCCGTTGACGCGCAGCTCAGCGATGAGGAGGCGTAGCAGCGCCTTGGCTTGCTCGGGCTCGCCGTCTGCGATGACCTGTTCGAGTTGGCTGGCGGTCGCGGCGAGGTCAGCCGCTGTGGGCGCGTATGCGGCCTCGTTGGCGCCGTCGTCGGCAAGCTCGGCCTGTTGCGCGCGGAGGTCTTCGAGGCGATCATGTAGGCGGGTGACGCGCTGTTCGCAGCGCTCGGGTGAGAGCCGGCCTTGCTCGAAGGCCTCGAAGTAGCGCTCGGTTGCGCGTTCTGCGCGGGTGATCTCGGCGGCGATGGCGTGGCGGCGTTCATCGAGCGTGGGTCGCTCGCGTTGCGTCTGCTGTTGAGCGGCGGCGAGGGCGTCGTGGATGAGGGGGCCGTCGCGGTAGATGCTGGTGAGTTGGCGAAGGACGGCGGTCTCCAGCTTCTCGCGTGGGACGCGCTCGCCGTTGCAGGCTTTGGGACCGTACTTCTGTCGGGCGGTGCAGGCGTAGTAGTGGTAGGTGCCGCCTTTGCCGTGTGCTGACATGCCGATGTAGGCGCGCCCGCAATGTCCGCAGCGAACGACGCCGGAGAGCAGGAAGTCTGAGCGGTTGCCGCGGCGGCGGGAGGCGTCCTCGCCACGCTCGGCGAGGATCGTCTGCGCTTGCTGGAAGGTGTCCGGGTCGATCAGCGGCTCGTGCTCGGAAGCGAAGTCCTGGTTGCGCCAGCGGATGCGTCCGAGGTACGTCGGGTTGGTGAGGACGCGATGCACGGCTGGATGGCCCCAGCCTGCGCTCGGTGCTGGTGCGTGCTCGGCGCGTAGCTGCTGCGCGATGGCGATGGTGCCGAGCCGGTCCTTTGTGTAGAGCCTGTAGATGCGCCTGACGGTCGGCGCGGTGATCGGATCGGGCACGAGCTGACCATCGTGGAGGGTGTATCCGAATGGTGGGCGTCCGCTGTACCAGCGGCCTTCCTTGGCGCGGCGTTCTATGCCGGCGGTGATCCGGTCAACGATCGTGGCGTGCTCGAACTCGGCGAACACGCCAAGCATCTGCAGCATCATCCGACCGGCCGGCGAACCGGTGTCGAACGGCTCGGTTGCGGAGCGCAGCACGACGCCGCAGGCGTCCAACTCCTCGGCGAGTTGCGCAAGCTGGCGTACCTTGCGCGACAGCCTGTCGATCCTGTAGACGAGTAGCTGGTCGATCTTGCCCAACCTTGCGAGGTCGAGCGCGGCTTGCAGGCCGGGCCGGTCGAGCTTCGTGCCGGTCGAGCGGTCGTCGTGGCGGGCGACGATTCGCCAGTCTTCCTGCACCTTGCAGAACGCTTCCAGCCGTTCGTGCTGGGAGGCGAGCGAGGTTGGCTGGTTCTCCTCGTCGGTCGAGATGCGGGTATAGAGGCAGACGCGCGTCATGGGATGGCCTCCCGCTCGTGGTCGGCTGTGGGGCTGGTCGATCAGATCAGATCCGCGGACAGGCTTCAAGTCCTCAACTGTGCTGCTGCCGGAGTCTTGCGGGCGACGGTGCAGCGGGGAGAGCCGGTCCCAGAAGCCGGGCTGCTCGTGACGCCAGCGGCGCCCGAGCGCGCACGCCAGATCGGCCGGTCCCAGAGCATGGCTGACGAGAAGCTCGCCGAGCGCGAGTGGCGGTTGAGTGGGGTCGGCGATCGACTCCCAAACCCTGCTCAGCGGCCCTGCGTCGCGCAGCGCAATCGTGGTTGTGACGAGCATTGGCCAGCGACCGTCGAGGTTGACCAGAGAGCTGTCCTGACGGTGGCGTTCGCGCTTGGGCTCAAGCTCCTCATAGGCGCGGCGCAGCGTGGCGATCGGGCCCGGCCCAGGTACGACGAACAGGACGTTGCAAATCTGCGTCTCGTCGTGCAGGCGAGCCTCCGCGAGCTGGTAGCGCTCGATCTTTTCCTCAAGGCGCTGTTGTGTCTCGGTGGCACGGTCCCACTCAAGGAAGCACTCGATCGCGCCGGCGGGAGCGTCGAGGATGAGGCCCGAGTCGGGCCGCACAAGCTCGACAGGCCCGCCGCTGTCAAGACGCGCAGCGGCACGGCGAGTCGAGTCCCAGGCAGTCACGCCCATGCGCGGGTCGGGCAGGGTCGCGGCGATCAGGTTGCAGACGAACTGGTTGGTCTCCAGCCGGTGCGCGAGCTGGCGGTGCGAGCCCCAGTCATCGCGGCGTGACTAACCGAGCTGCTTGGGCTCGACGCCCAGGCTCGCTGCGACGAGGATCGCGCCGGCCTCATCGAGCAGCCAGTGCGCCTGTGGCTTGCCCGCTCCGAACGGGCCTGGCGGGTAGAAGCGGTCAAGCACGCGGTGGCGGTAGAGGAACAGCAGCCGGTCCTGGCAGCGACGCTTGGAGGAGAAGAACAACAGTTGCAATTGGCCGGTACTCAGCACTTGATGGTCGTACAGGCAGAGGGCGATTCCGCGGTCACGCCACGTCAGATGCCGCGCCAGCTCGTACACGCGATCCGCGCCCACGCGCACCCCGCGTCGTGCGAAGCCTGGTCTTGCAGAATCTCTCCTGGACCTCATTTGTCGGGGTTCGCCCACTGGTCGAATCATGTGTGCCTGTGCGCCTTTCCCGGCATCCCGGGGGTTGAGGTCGCGCCACCGAAAGCGCCGGGGTAAGCGCTGCCCAAAACGCCGCCGGAAACGCCAGCCGCGTGCCGGCCGGCTGCGTCGAGCTGGAGCTGACCGAGCAGGGTGACTGCCTCCCGCTCCTGCTCGGGAGAGAGCGCGATCAGCCGCGGCGTCCCCACGCGAACGACGCGACCGTCGTTGTTATGAGTGCATTTGGATGCCCGCTCGCACGGGCGGCGAATGTCTTGGCTCAGATCATGGGTGCCGGCGGAAGACCCTGCGACGGGAACCCCCGAAGAGTCCCCTCTACATAGGAAGGTCATTTTGACCCCCCAAATGGGTCATCCTACGATGAAGATTTAGGAAATCTTTAGACGACGCGGTGGTTGGGTGGCGTTCGGTGCGGGAAAGTGCCACGCTCCCTTGGTCTACGTTTGGGCGAGGAACGCGCGGACGTGTTGGGTGAGCTCGGCGGGCTGATCCTCGGGTATGAGGGTGTAGCAGTCGGGGAGCCAGACGAGTCGGCTATTGGGGAACGAGTCGGCGAGCGTGCGCCCGCAGTGGTTGGGCATCATCTTGCCCTCCTTGTCCCATACGACGAGCACGGGACGCTCGAAGGAGGGAAGCGATTGCGAGGCGGCGCGCATCGCGCGTCTGCCGTTCAGCGCGTCGCCTGCGTACTTGCGCAGGTCGCGTCTAATCTCCACCCGCTTCAGCGGCGCAAGCCATTCCCGCATCAGCTCGTCTGGAACGCCGTGCTTTGACATCTGCCCGTAGATGAACGGCAGCCTTCGCAGCCATGACCGGCTCAGCACCTCACGCATGAGCGAGATGCCGCCCGGCAGCTTTGCCGAGAGCCATACCGCGTAGCCACCGATGCCGGGCGGGTAGTTATCGGCGGTCTCGCAGGAGACGAGCACCAGCCGCGCCACGCGTCCCATCAAACCGTCGGCGATCATCGTCTGCGCAGCGCTCCAATCGTTGAAACAGAGCGTCACATCGCTGAGATCGAGACGTTCGAGCAGCTCGGCCAGGATGCGGCCCATCCCACGCAGCGAAAGGTCGGCATCCGGGTTCATCGGATACCTGTGCGAGCCGAGCGGCAGAGTCGGCGAGACGCAACGGTACTCGCTGCCCAGCTGCGCGACGACCTTACGCCAGTGCCGGCTGTCGGAGAGCCCGTGCACGAGCACGATTGTCGCGCCGTCGCCGGCGGTGTCCTCGTACTCGATCGTTCCTACGGACAACTCCACCTTGGGCATCGCCACGCCTCCCCAACTATTAGATAGATCGCTCTAGTGGCGAGGGAGCCTATCATCCTCCTTTACGAGGTAGCGAGCGAGGGGACCGAGCATGGCGAGCACCACCAAGGACCGGATCATCGACTCCAGCGCCGAGCTGTTCCGCCGTCAGGGCTATGCAAGCACGGGTGTCAAGCAGATCGTCGCCACGGCCAACGCGCCGTTCGGGTCGATCTACCACTTCTTCCCCGGTGGCAAGGAGCAGCTCGGGGTCGAGGTGATCCGCTCCTCGGGGCATCTCTACATCCAGTTGTTCGCCACGATCGCCGCGCAGGCGCCGGACGTGACCACTGCGGTTGGCGAGTTCTTCAGCGGCGCCGCCGAGACACTCGTGGACACCGACTACGCGGACGCTTGCCCGATAGCCACGGTCGCGCTGGAGGTCGCTAGCACCAGCGAGCCGCTGCGCGAAGCGACCGCCGAGGTGTTCGAGAGCTGGATCGCCAGCGCGACCGAATATTTCGCGGCGGCCGGCATCGCACGCCTGAGAGCGCGCGAGCTGGCGTTCTCGATGCTCTCGCTGCTGGAGGGCGCATTTGTGTTTTGCCGTGCGATGCGCTCCATCGAGCCACTGCAGATCGCCGGGGCAAGCGCGGTAGCCGCCGTCCAGGCGGCCCTTTCCACGTCATCCAACACGAGTGCTGAAGCCGTTTCGATGCGTCCCGGTCGCCCCACGCCGAGTGGGCGCAAGCGCCGCTGAGCGCGGCCCACGCTCCCCGAGCGTGCTCAGCATCGTGCCAGGGCGAAAGACCGCCGGCAGGCGCACGGATGTGGGCGTCGCCAAGCGCGGAGAAGTGTGCTCGGCGATCCCGCAGCTCGGCGGCGGGGTGTGCCGAGCCTCGAAGCCTATGCGTGTGGTCGCTGCTGGAGTAGGGCCGCCATATCGGTGTGGGCGGCCAACCATTGTCCGCAGGCTGGGTCGATGGCGTTCGCCACGTCGATCATCTCTGCAAGCCGGCGCTCCAAATCCTGACCCAGCAGCGAGTCGTGGTGGGCGATGCGGTTGCGCCACAGGTGCAGGCTGGTGAGCGGTTCAAGAATCTCGCGTCGCAGGCCCGCGCCGGGGAAAGCGTGGCGAAGGCGCCTCCGCCACAGGTGCTCGTAGCGGCGTGCGAAGAGGCCCTTCCAGAAGGAGAACGGCAGCGCTGCGATGATCCTCGGATGCTCGCGTGGATACCCCTCGCGCTCCAAGCGGGCGAGCACATCGCGCACCTTCGCGATCCCGTAGGCGCTGAGCGTCTCGGGATCGAGTAGCCAGCTCTGCTCGATCGGCGTCTGGGGCTGGTCGGTTCCCAGCTGGCGGTCGATCGCGTTGCGCAGCGCGACCTCGAAGTGGTGCAGCGTGGTCAGGCTGGCGCCAGAGATGCGCGCGTGCCAGAAGTAGAGGTCGAAGGCGAGCGCTGGGTCGCCGGCGGCGCGCTCCAAGAACGGCGCGAAGCGCTCTGCGGATATCCACGCTCGGGTCTTGTCGGCATCCATGAGCGCTGCTACTCTGACAGGCGAACGCCCCAGTGCGCCTCTCTCCCTCGGGATGACGCGGCTGGGGCTCTTTGCGTCGTCGGCCGCCCATACACGCACGTTGCCGGCGGCCACATCCACTGGCCCCGGAGCTGCGCGATGCTCCCTTGGCCGTTGCCGTTCTACCGCAAGCTCAGCGCCTCCGCCCGCACGACCACGGGGTTTGCGCAACGTACGGTCCTCTCCACTATGTACTGAAACCACACACCACCGTCTCCACTGGGCTAGTAAGATGCTATCTTACGCCGTATGCGTACCACCATCTCCACGAAGGGTCAGATCGTTCTCCCGGCGGAGCTTCGTGCTGCGGATGGCATCGAGGCGGGGGAGCAGTTCGAGGTCGACCGAGGCGGCCCCGATGAGTACAGGCTCACCCGGCTAACGCCGCCGCCGAACCGTGGCTTGGTCGAGTGGCTGCGGTCGTGTCCGGATGACGGCTGGTTCGTAGAGATTGAGTCGGAGTCAACCGACTCGCTTTAGCTGATCGTATGGCGAGCTTTCTGGTTGACGCGAACGTCCTCTCAGAGGCGACCAAGCCCGCCCCGGACGAGCGTGTCGTCGAGTGGCTTGGGCACAATGAGGTCGAACTCGCCGTCGACCCGATCATCCTGGGTGAGATCCGTTTCGGCATCCTGCTGCTCCCACGTGGTCGTCGCCGAAGTCGGCTGGAGCGTTGGTTCGAGGACGGAGTGCAGCGGTTGCAGTGCATCCCGTGGGAGGCCTCGACGGGTCTGCGTTGGGCCGAGCTGCTCGCGACACTCCGCGCGGAGGGACGCGCGATGCCGATCAAGGACAGCCTCATCGCTGCGACCGCGCTGGCGCACGATCTAGCGGTTGCGACCCTCAACCGACGCGACTTCGATGCCGCAGGCGTGGTTGTCGTCGATCCGGTGGCGGAGCCTGGTCCCCGATACTCGCTTTAGGCCCGGCATTGCCCCCCGACTCGTTCACGGCGCGAACTTTGCGTGGGTTCGATCCCCACCGTCTCCACTCATAGCTCTGAGCCAAACCACACGTGCGGACGGGCACAAAGCGGCGGCGAAGATGTGGCGGTAGGGGTGTCCCGGTGGGCTCATCGCGTCGGACAGGGTCCGTGGAGACCCATATGATGACGGACCCGATGACCAGGCCAACCGGACACACGATCTACGAAGGCGATAGTCGGGATCTCTCGGCAGTCCCCGACGCCTCCGTCCACCTGGTCGTGACCAGCCCCCCCTACGGCTCCCTCAAGCGATACGAGGAGAACCCCGCGCAGCTCGGCCACATCTCGGACTACGAGGCGTTTCTCGTGGAGTTGGACAAGGTTTGGGCGGAGTGCGCTCGCGTCCTCGTGCCCGGCGGGCGGATCGCCTGCGTTGTCGGAGATGTCTGCGTGTCGCGCCGTCAGGGCGGCCGACACTACGTGCTGCCGCTATCGGCCGACATCCAAGTGCGTGCCCGGGGGCTCGGCCTGGATGCGCTGACACCGATCCGCTGGCTGAAGGTTGCAAACATAAAGCTCGAGGCTTCCAACTCGTCCCGCTTTCTGGGCAAGCCCAACCTGCCCAATGGGATCGTCAAGAACGATCTTGAGCACATCCTGTTTCTGAGGAAGCCTGGCGGCTACCGGAAGCCGACGGCTGATATGGAGGCGCGCTCTCACATCTCCACGGACGACTACTCGCAGCTGTTCTCGCCCATCTGGACGGTCGGCGGCGCCAGCACTCGCGAACACCCTGCTCCCTTTCCCAAGGAGATCGCTAGCCGCCTCATCCGGATGTTTTCGTTCGCCGGCGACACGGTGCTCGATCCGTTCGCGGGCACAGGCACGACAAGCCTTTGCGCGATGGAACTGGGACGTGACTCCATCAGTGTGGAGGTAGAGCCGAAGTACATCGCTCTGATCGAGAAGCGGCTTGGACAGATGTCCTTCGCCGCGTCGGAGGTTCGGATCGTCCGCGCCAGTGCGGAGTCCGCGCCCACGGTCGCCCAAGCCGTCGCCTAGACCCCCGGCTTCACGCGTCTTGCAGGAGCGCCGCATCCTGCGCGGAATCTGTCCGCATGGACCTCGCGGAAGCGATGAAGCTGTTCCGCGGAAGGCACCCGCGAGCCAGCAACCGGCAAGAAGCAATCCAGCTGTTCTGCTGCGCCGAGCTCAAGAAGCGCGGCTTGGAGGGCGCCGAGATTGAGGTGCGGATGCCGGGCTACTACCGCGCAAAGGCGTGGGATGTCGGTCTACTCGTGGACGGCAAACCCAGGCTCGGCATCTCCTGCAAGTCAATCGTGAGCAATCACGGCGGCACCGTTCCAAACCGCGTTGACGACATGTTGGGCGAGGCGGTCAGTCTGCACCGCGCCTACCCTAAAGCCGTCCTCGGCTACCTCTTCATGATGTCTCGCCGCGATGAGAGCGTGGCGACCGCGAAACGCACGGAGACGGGCGGCGGCCTAACGCCGGCACGACGGAAGAAGCTGCAAGAAGACGCCGACCTCTGGTTTGAGCGCCTGGTCGCGAGCGTCAGCATCGCGTCAAATCGGAAGTCTCCCCGAGACTGGCTTGAGAAGTTTGAGGTGGTCTCCTGCTCTCAAATCGATTTTGATCGCAGTCCGTATGGCGTCATCGTTCATTCAGGCGCTCTGTCGCCAGACGCTTTCTTTGACCGCCTCGCCGAAATCTACTCCGAGCGCTTTCCGTAGCGCCACTCCCCGCCCGGCGGCGCCGCGATCACGCGGTAGTGGTCGTCCCCTCAGGTCCTCTCGTCCCTTGGCCCCATCTTCCGGGGCCCTCACGGCTCATTCGTTCGCTTGAGCTGTTCGGCGAGAATCACCAGGGCGGACGGCTGTGTGCCGAGTCCGTCGGCGAGCGCCAGCAGCAGCTCGTAGGTTGGGTCGAGGCGTCCGCTCTCAAGCGCGTCGACACGCTCGCGACCCATGCCGGTGGCACCGGCCAACTCGTCGGCGCTCATGCCTTGCTGCTCGCGCATACGCCGAACCGCCCGCCCGAGGACGAGCAAGTCTGCATCTCTTTGTCTGCTCTCGGGCATAAAAAGCTCCCAAATTGCGCTGAAGACAACTGTCATCTCTCAATTTCTATATATATGCCCTAACCCCTTCCGCGAGAATGAGTAAGGCTGCGGGCCATGGCACGCCCAAGGACCGCCCAGCCCCGCAGCCTGCGCCACGCTGCGCTAGGTCAGGCGATCGAGCTGCGGATCGCTGAAGAGGCCCACATGACCCTGGACACCGTGGCCGCCGACTCCGGCCTGGACGAAAAGCAAATTGGCACTTTCATTCGCGGCCAGGGCAATCCGACGTACAGCACCCTGCTCAAGCTGTGCGACGGCCTGCACATGAGCCTCGACAAGTTGATGCTCCGCGCCGAGGGGCTGTATGAAAAGCGCTGCGGGCGCTAGCGACACGACTTGCCGGCAAGCCTACCGCGAGGATCGGCTCCAGCACTGAGGCGCCCGCGCTGATCCTGACGGGTCCGCGCCGTCGGGAAGAATGGCGGCCGATGGCTGGCGCGTGGTGTGTCAAACCGGTTCTCACGAGATCTGGGCGCACCCAGACCGTGAGGTGCGTATCGTGCGCGGGAGGTCGCTGCCGAGGCCGCATGACGCCGCCGGCACGATCGCTGCCTGAGCCAACCAAGGGAGGCGCATGAACGAGCGTGTTGTAGTGCTGGGTGCCGGATTTGGTGGGCTGGAGCTCTGCACGACGCTCTCCGAGGCGCTTGGCGAGGAGATCGACGTGACGCTAATCGACAAGAACGACGGGTTCGTGTTCGGCTTCTCGAAGCTCGACGTGCTGTTCGGGCGCACCACGGCGGACGCCGTCCGCCTGGCCTATCGCGACATCGCCAAGCCCGGCCTGCGCGTCCTGCGAGAGACGATCACGGCGATCGACCCGGAGGCCCGCCGTGTCACCACGGACGCCGGTGTCCACGAGGCCGACGTCCTCGTCATCGCGCTCGGCGCCGACTACGACATGGACGCCACTCCCGGGCTTGCCGAGGGGGGAAACGAGTTCTACTCCGTCGCCGGTGCCGAGCGACTGGCCGGGATCATCCCCACGTTTTCGCGGGGGCACGCGGTCATCGGTGTCTGCGGCGCCCCCTTCAAGTGCCCTCCGGCGCCGAGCGAGTGCGCGCTGCTCCTGCACGACGAGCTCACCGCGCGAGGGGTGCGCGATGCGTGTCGCATCTCGTTCGTGATCCCGTTGGGCACCCCCGTGCCGCCCTCCCCGGAGACATCCGCTGCGCTGGTGAGGGAGTTCGCCGAGCGCGACATCGCGCTGATCGCCGGCCGTCGTGTCAGCGCGCTCGATCCGGGGCGCAGCGTCGCCCTGCTCGACGACGGCGCCGAGTTGCCGTTCGACCTCTTTCTCGGCGTGCCCTGTCACCGCGCGCCCGACGTGGTTCTCGCCAGTGGCATGACCGAGGACGGCTACGTGCCCGTGGACTCGGCCACGCTCCAGACGCGCTTTCCCGGCGTCTACGCGGTCGGCGACGTCGCCACGGCAGGTGTGCCGAAGGCCGGCGTGTTCGCCGAGGGAGCCGCGCGCGTCGTGGCGCAGACGCTGATCGCCAGACTGCGAGGCGGTGAGCCTCCGGGCCCTCACCTCGGGCGCGGGACGTGCTACATCGAGTTCGGCCGAGGACGAGTTGGGAGCGTGGACATCGACTTCCTGTCGGGTCCTTCGCGCACAGGGACCTTCAACGCCCCGTCCGCCGCCCTGGTCGCCGAGAAGGAGCACTTCGGCTCCAGTCGGCGCGCACGTTGGTTTGGCGTCTGAGGACCGGCTGGCGTTGGGCCTGTTGTGCCGGGCTGACGCTGGGCCTGTGTGCCGGGCTGACGCCGGGCCCATTGCGCTGGGCTGACGCCGGGCCCGTTGCGCAAGGCTGACGCCGGGGCCGTTGCGCCATCATCTGCTCGGTGCGGGTCGTGCTCACAAGGAACGTCGAGAAGTTTGCCGTTCGTGTCGAGGATTTCCTCGCCGAGCAGGTCGAGCGCAACGTGCTCGCGACGGTGCTCGGGCACGCGCGCCGTGGGCGCTTTGAGGGGCGCCGCTCGCTGTTTGCCTGCTGCCTTGACGAGCGCGGGCAGGTGCGCGCCGTGGCAATGCGTACACCTCCGTGGCCACTGCTCGCCTGCGACTTCGACGCACCCACCGCGGAGCTGCTGGTCGAGCGCTGGTTGTCGGAGGACCCCTCGGTGTCCGGCGTCACCGCGCAGCCGGAGACCGCTCGCGCGATTGCTGGCGCCTGGAGCACCCACACGGGAGGGACCTCGCGGTGCAGCATGCGCGAGGCGATGCACCTGCTGAGCGAGGTCAACGATCCTCCGCGACCGGCCGCGGGGCGCCTTCGCCTCGCCACAGGCGAGGAGCGTGAGCTCCTGACTGCCTGGGAGCGCGCCTTCGTGCTGGAGGCCGGCACCGGTGTCGCCGAGGAAGCCGGGCACTCCGTAGAGGCGCGCCTGGCCATCGGCGCTCAGCACGTCTGGGAGGATGGCGGGCCGGTCAGCACCCTTGTGCTGTCTCCGGCCATCGCCGGGACCGTCCGCATCGGACCTGTCTACACCCCGCCCGAGCACAGGCGCCGCGGCTATGCGAGCAGCGCCGTCGCGGCGGCCTGCCGCCATGCGCTCGCTCAGGGCGCGCGCCAGTGCATGCTCTTTACCAATCTCGCCAATCCGACCTCCAACAGGATCTATGCGTCCGTTGGGTTCCGTCGATGCGGGGAGTGGGAGGAGTACAGATTCGATGTCGCGTGAGCTGGGGTCAGTCGGCAACGGTCGTGTGAGCGGGCTGGGCCGACGACGGTAACCTTGGGTGTCAGATGGCCGCCGACCGTATCGCTGTCCTGTTCGATATCGACGGGACGCTCATCATCACGGGCGGCGCGGGCGCGGCCTCATGGCGGCTGGCCTTCGATGAGCTCTATGGCATCCCGGCGGACATCGGCGAGTTCACCGACACCGGCATGACCGACCCCGACGTCGGGCGCAAGACCTTCCAGGCGGTGCTTCACCGCGATCCAGATCGCCACGAGTTCGCGCGACTGCTCGAGCGCCGGCTGTACTACCTGCACCGGACCGTGGCGGAGTCCGATGACTACCGGGTGCTACCCGGCGTTGAAGATCTGCTTCCGCGGCTGCTCAGAGAGGGATATCTGCTTGGGCTCGTGACGGGCAATGTTGAGGCCGCGGCGCACGTCAAGCTCCACCGGGCCGGACTCAACCGCTTCTTCTCCTTCGGAGGCTACGGCTCTGACGCGGTGGACCGCGGCGAGATCGTTCGCACCGCTCTCACCCGGGCCAGTCTCGTCTATGGCGAGCCGCTTTCACCAGGGCAGACGCTCGCGGTGGGTGACACGCCGCACGATGTCGAGGGCGCACACGCCGCCGAGGTCGCCTGCGTCGGCGTCGGCAGCCACCACTTCAGCGTCGAGCAGCTGCGTGAGGCAGGCGCCGACTACGCGATTGCTTCGCTGAAGGAGAAGTTCCCTCTCTAGGTCGTGATGCGGACCATTGTGGGAAGACAGAGAATCGCCCCGCACGAATTCGACTTGCTGAGGCGGCATGAGACCTCAGTGCTCGCGGGGTGCACCACCCGCGACGGTGGCGTGAGCAACCCGCCCTACGACGAGCTCAACCTTGGCCTGCACGTCGGCGATGACCCGGCCACCGTCCTCGAGAATCGACGCCGCCTCGCCGCCGCGCTTGGGGTGGAGCTCTCCGCGTTCGTGTTCGCGCAGCAGGTCCATGGGGGAGAGGTGCAGGTGATCACCGCCGCGGATCGGGGCCGCGGCACGCTGCGGTTCGAGGACGCTCTGCCGGACACCGATGCGCTGATCACACGCGAAGCCGGAGTGGTGCTCACGGTCATGCACGCCGACTGTGTCCCGGTGGTCCTTTTCGACCCCCTGACTCCCGCGCTCGGTGTCGTGCACGCCGGCTGGGGTGGCGCCGTTCACCACGTCGTGCGCCACGCCGTCGAGGCCATGCGCAAGGAGTTCGCGAGTGATCCCGCCACGCTCGTGGCCGGGATCGGACCGTCGATCGGCCCCGCCAGCTGCGAGGTCGGCCCCGAGGTTGCCGAGCGTGTCCGAGCCGAGTTCCCCGGAGCCGGCGGAGCCAACCTCGTCCGCCCGCGTGAGGACAAGCAGCCCCGGCTGGAGGGCAGATACCTGCTTGACCTGTGGGCTGCCGCCGCAGCCGACCTTACGAGCGCGGGCGTATCGCGCGAGAGCATCGAGGTGGCGGGACTCGACACCTTTCAGCTGCACTCGCAATTCTTCTCCGACCGCTGCCAGCGACCCACCGGCAGGTGCTTGACTTTCGCGATGCTACGAGCCTAAATCGACTCGTGGCCAAGGATGGCCCGCGGTCAGGGCGGTGTCGGGACAGTTGGCTCATCCAGGAGCAATTGCGGCGTCTGTCGGTACTCAGCTGTCCCAAAGCGGCGACGGCCGGCTGCTGTGTGCGCTGGGTCTGCAACTCTCGCGGCCCAACGCACGCAGCACATGCTTCAAGGTTTCTCTACTAGATTTTTTAGGGTTTAGTCGACGCTTCGAATTTTACGCCGCTTGACAGTGTGAGTTCCAATTCACCGATTACGGTAGCTGGACTGCCGTTGAGTTTGAGTTCCAGTGTCTCTCCCGCTCCCGGTGCTTGTGGTTGCCAGACGGCTTCGATGCGCGATGCGGGAAAGATCAAATCAATCATTTTTACTTCTGTATTCGTTGGGCTGACAAGTGCTCCAACATCGCCTTCCAGGGAGTATTTGCCGGCCAATTTGCAGGCTTTACCAGTGAGGGTGATCGTTGCTACGTCGTTGGCCGTAAACACCAGAGCGACTGTCGTGCCCCTTTCTTTTTCTGGCCCTGCATACCAATAGCGGCCTATGGCTGGTTCGTTAAACGCCGTAGTGACCGCGCATAGTTTTTCTTCCCCCTGGGAGATCCAGAGTGTGCAGCCTTCCAGCGAGAGGGACAGTGTAGCTCCGGCGTCATGAAAGGGTTCAGAGCCTTTAACTTCAGCTTTTAGAGAGTTTGCCGACCTGCAGCGAACTTCGTCTGTCGCGCTCCCTTTTCCGAGTAGACTACCCGAGATGATTACTTCTTTTCCTCCTTTTCCTTCTTTTATCTGCGCATTTTTGACTTTGGCTTGTTCGCTTTCTTTCAATTGTAGCCGTTTGCCTCCGACTTTCCAATAGGGCGATTCGATTTCTTCGGACGCGAGCGCCGACGTAACGGCAAGCGCGCCACCTGCCAGTAGGGTCACCAAACCCAAAGCGAGCACGATCGTTCTAGCTTTCAATGTCATTCTTGACCTTCCTTGTTTCGTATTTACAAGCAAGTCAACCGGTCGGTGGGCTTGCCCTGTCGAATGCCGCGGCTCGCTGCCGCTGAAATCTCACTGCGGCTCAAAGCCGGACATATCGGATTGTCCGCTTCTGGGCCGCGGATGCAAGCCCGGGCCCGGGCGCTCGCGCCGCGGGGATCCGGCGTGCAGTTGAATGGACAGTGAGGGAGCGGAGGGGGAGCCTGATCGGCCCGATCCGGGCTATCTGACTTTGTTTCCGACAGGGGCTGGCGACGCGCTGCCCAGGCGTCCTCTGGCAGTCTGCCCTAGATGGCCCCTATCGCTCCATGCGGTGATCTGGTCCATGAACAGGGGACCAGACCACGGGGTGATCAGACCACGGGGTGATGCCAGACGCCCTCTGGGGGTCTGCCAAGGGTCAGCCATCACCCCATGAGGGTGATGTAGGAATAGGCTTAGGAGTGAGAGCATCAGCAGACTCGAAGACCGTCGCTCAGGCGCTCCCGGCAAGACGCCCCTCCAACGAAAGGCCTTCATGAGCCCAGTTGCACCGATTCGGCCCCAGACCGCCACACCCGACGATGCGGCGAGCGCTGCACCTGCCGACGTGCTGGTTATCTTCGGCATCACCGGCGATCTGGCGAAGGTGATGACCTTCCACTCGCTCTATCGGCTGGAGGCCCGTGGTCTTCTGGACTGCCCGATCGTGGGCGTGGCGGGCGATGACTGGACGGTGGATGACCTGCGCAAGCGTGCGCGCACCTCGATCGAAGGCTGTGGGGAGAGCATCGACGAGGCGGTCTTCGCGCGCTTCGCCGCGCGGCTCTCCTACCTGTCGGGCGATTTCGGCGACGAAGGCACCTATGCGCGTGTGGCGAGCGCACTCAAGGACACGCACAGCCCCGTCTTCTACTTGGAGATTCCGCCCTCGTTGTTTGGAATGGTCATCAGGGGGTTGGCTGCCGCCGGCCTGACCGAGCACGGGCGCGTTGTGGTGGAGAAGCCCTTCGGCCACGACCTTGCCTCAGCGCACGCCCTCGCGGCGGATATCCACCAGTACCTCGATGAGTCCCAGCTGTATCGGATCGACCACTTCCTGGGCAAGATGGGCACCGATGAGTTCCTGTACCTGCGCTTCGCCAACACGATGATCGAGCCGATCTGGAACCGCAGCCACATCGCCTGCGTGCAGATCACGATGGCCGAGGACTTCGGGGTTGAGGATCGCGGCCATTTCTACGACCCCGTGGGGGCCGTGCGCGACGTGGTCGTCAACCACCTCATGCAGGTCGTCGCGGCCGCCGCGATGGAGGCCCCCGCCGGCAACGACGCCAAGACGCTCAAGGACGCCAAGTTCGCGGTCTTCCGCTCGATCGAGGCGGCCGACCCGGCGCGCTACGTGCGCGGACAGTACGACGGTTACCTGGACATCGACGGCGTCGGGAAGGACTCCACCACGGAAACCTACGCCGCGATGCGCCTGGACATCGACAACTGGCGCTGGGCCGGCGTGCCGTGGTTCATTCGCACGGGGAAGAAGCTGCCCGTCACGCAGACCGAGCTGCGCGCCGTGTTCCGCCACCCGCCGCGCTTGGGCTTCATGGAGCGCGGACACCGCCGGCCGGTGCCCGACCAGTTGGTGATCAAGCTCGACCCCTCGACCGGCACGCAGTTGATCCTCGACGCCCACCGCGCGGACGCCAAGGGCCCGACGGAGATCACGCTCGACATGGAGTTTGCGCAGGAGGGCGGCGAGGCCCCGACCCCGTACGAGGTGCTGCTGCTCGACGCGATGCGCGGCGACAGCACGCGCTTCACCCGGCAGGACTCGATCGAAGAGACGTGGCGCATCTTCGAACCGCTTCTCAACGCGCCCCCACCCGTACACCCCTATGCGCCGGGGACGTGGGGCCCGGCGGCCGGCGATGCGCTGGTTAACGGGTACGGCGCATGGCACGGGCCGTGGATCGCGTGATGAGCCCGGCCAAGGCAAAGCCCAAGGCAAAGGCCACGAAGGAGGCCCCAGCCCCCCAGAGCGCGGCCGCCCCCTCGCCCTTCCCGCCGATCGCCGACTACGCGTTCCTCTCCAACTGCCACACCGGCGCGCTGATCGCACTCGACGGGACGGTCGACTGGCTGTGCGTGCCGCGCTTTGATTCCCCCAGCGTGTTCGGCACGCTGCTCGACCGCCAGGCCGGCGCCTTTCGTTTCGCGCCGTTCGGCATCAACGTGCCCACCGCGCGCGTGTACGAGCCCGGGACGAACACGCTGCTCACCACCTGGACGACGCCCACCGGATGGGTGATCGTGCGCGACTCGCTGACCATCGGTCCCCGGCGGGGCGTGGACCTCGTCACTCCCCACACGCGTCCGCCCACCGACGAAGACGCCGACCACCTGCTGGTGCGGGTGGCGATGTGCCTCGACGGGGACGTAGAGATGGAGCTGACGTGCGAACCCGTCTTCGACTACGGGCGCGTCCCCGCGCAGTGGAAGGTCGCCGAGGACGGTCACCAGGCCGACGCGAGCGGAGCTGACACCGCCATTCGCCTGCAGACGGACATGGCCGTCGGTGTCGAGGGCGACTGGGTCAGAGCGCGGCACACGCTCAAGCAGGGCGATCAGATCTACTGCGCGCTCTCATGGGCGGAGGAGTTCGCCGCCCCGCAGGACATCGACGCGGCCAACGAGGCGCTGGCGGCGACCGCGCGCTACTGGCGCGGCTGGCTGTCTCGCGCGCGCCTGCCCGACCACCGCTGGCGCGAACCGATCCAGCGCTCGGCGCTGGCGATCAAGGGGCTCACCTACATGCCCACCGGCGCCACGGTAGCGGCGCTTACCACCTCGCTGCCCGAGACGCCGGGGGGTGAGCGCAACTGGGACTACCGCTACACCTGGCTGCGCGACTCGACGTTCACGCTGCAGGCGCTGCACTACCTCAACCTCGACTGGGAGGCGGAGGAGTTCATGCAGTTCATCGCCGACCTGGAGCCCAACAAGGACGGCGCGCTGCAGATCATGTACGGGATCGACGGGCGGCGTGACCTCACCGAGACCACGCGCGACGACCTCTCCGGCTACGCGGGCGCGAGTCCTGTGCGTGTAGGTAACGGCGCCTTCGACCAGCGCCAGAACGATGTCTTCGGCGCGGCGCTCGACTCGATCCTCTTGCACACTCGACGCTCAGAACGTCTGCCGCGGCGGCTGTGGCCGATCGTGCAGGCCCAGGCCAAGTGCGCGACCGCGGTGTGGCGCCAGCCCGACCAGGGCATCTGGGAGGCGCGCGGCGCCCCCCAGCACTACGTCTCCTCCAAGCTGATGTGCTGGGTGGCGATGGACCGCGCCGCCAAGCTCGCGGCGATGGGCGGCGACGCCAAGCTGCAGGCCGCCTGGGGGCAGACCGCGGAGGAGATCAAGGAGGACATCCTCACCCACGGCGTCACCAAGGACGGCGTGCTGCGCCAGCACTACGACACCGACGCGCTCGACGCCTCGACGCTGCTGGCGGGACTGTTCGGGTTTCTGCCCGGCACCGACGAGCGCCTGCACGCAAGCGTCCTCGCCATCGCCGACGACCTCACCGAAGATGGCTTCGTGCTGCGCTACCGCACCGATGAGACCGACGATGGCCTCTCCGGCAAGGAGGGCTCGTTTTTGATCTGCTCCTTCTGGCTCGTCTCGGCGCTGGCGGTCGTCGGCGAAGAGCAGCGCGCACGCGACCTGATGGAACGGCTCTTGCGCGTCGCCTCGCCGCTGGGGCTCTACGCCGAGGAGTTCGACACCAGCACCGGCCGGCACCTGGGGAACTTCCCCCAGGCGTTCTCCCATCTCGCGCTGATCGAGGCGGCCGCGCGCATCATCCTCGCCGAGCGGATCGAAGAGCTGCACGGATGAGCGACCACTACGACGTGATCGTGATCGGCAGCGGCGCCGGCGGCGGCACACTCACCCACCGCCTGGCCGCCTCGGGCAAGCGCATCCTCTTGCTCGAGCGCGGCGACTGGCTGCCGCGCGAGCCGCAGAACTGGCTCGCCGAGGACGTATTCGTCAAGGGCCGCTACATCTCCGAGGACTCCTGGTATGACAGGGATGACAAGCCCTTCCAGCCGCAGGTTCACTATTTCGTCGGGGGCGCCACCAAGCTGTACGGCGCGGCGCTCTACCGCCTGCGCGCCGAGGATTTCGGCGAGCTTCACCATTGCGACGGTCTTTCGCCCGCGTGGCCCGTGAGCTACGAGCAGATGGAGCCCTATTACTCACAGGCCGAGCACCTTTACCGTGTCCATGGCGCGCGCGGTGAGGACCCCACGGAACCGGCAACCTCTACTCCTTATCCTTACCCGGCCGTCTCGCACGAGCCGCGTATCCAGCAGCTCTCAGACGATCTTGCCGCTGTTGGCCACCATCCCTTCCACGCCCCGTGCGGGGTGATGCTGCGCGAGGACAACATGGCCTACAGCGCGTGCGTGCGCTGCCAGGACTGTGATGGTTTCCCCTGCGTGGTGCACGCCAAGTCCGACGCCGAGGTGCTGGCGGTGCGCCCGGCGCTCGAGCACGAGAACGTCACACTGCTGCGCAACGCGTGCGCCGTTGCGTTGCACACCAACGACGCCGGCACGGCTGTCAGCGAGGTGGTCGTTGAGCGGGATGGTGTGCGCGAGGTGTTTGCTGCCGACCTCGTGGTGGTCTCCTGCGGCGCGGCCAACTCCGCCAAGCTGCTGCTCGCCTCCGCGAACGACCGCCATCCCAACGGGCTCGCCAACGGCTCGGACCAGGTGGGGCGCAATTACATGTTTCACAACAGCGTCGCCGTGCTGGCTCTTTCCAAGGACGAGAACCCAACGATCTTTCAGAAGACGCTCGGGCTCAACGATTTCTACTTCAGCGGCGGCGAGGACTTCGATTTCCCGCTGGGCAACATCCAGATGGTCGGCAAGTCACAGGAGCCGATGTACCGCGGGGAGAAGCCCGTGGAGACGCGCCTGGCGCCGACCCACACGCTGGCGGACATCGCGCGCCACGCGGTTGACTTCTGGCTCTCCACCGAGGATCTGCCGCGCGCGGAGAACCGCATTACGCTGGCCGCCGACGGGCGGGTGAAGGTCTGTTACAGCCCCACCAACGGAGAGGCGCGCGAACGGCTCTATGGCAAGCTCAAGGGGCTGCTCGGTCACATCGGCATGCACCCCGACCACCTGATCCACCGTCACGCCTACCTGAAGAATCCCATCCCGGTCGCGGGGGTGGCGCACCAGGCGGGCACCTGCCGATTTGGCCTGGACCCGGCCTCCTCGGTGCTGGACAGCGACTGCAAGGCGCACGAGCTCGACAATCTCTATGTGGTCGATACGAGTTGCTTTCCCTGCATCGGCGCGGTCAACCCGGCGCTGACCGCGATGGCCAACGGGCTGCGCGTCGGCGACCACCTGCTGGAGCGTCTTGGGGTCCCGCGTGGCGGTTGAGCGTAAGCGGGCTGCTGTCGGGGCGTGCACGGTCGAGCGCCGCCCGACGCCGCGGGAGGGCGCCCGTGGCGGTTGAGGGCAGTGGCACGCAGCGCCGGCGGGTGGTGATCGTCGGCGCGGGCTTCGGCGGGCTCGCCGCGGCGCGCAAGCTGCGCCACGCGAACGTGGACGTGACGCTGATCGACCGCAGGAACCATCACCTGTTTCAGCCGCTGCTCTACCAGGCCGCGGCGGGGGCGCTCTCCTCCAGCGACTGCGCCTCGCCGATCCGCTGGCGGGTCAGGCGCGCCGCCAACACCGCGGTGCTGATGGCCGAGGTGACCGACGTCGACGCCGAGCGTCGCCAGGTCGTGCTCGAGCGCGGCGAGCGCGTGGACTACGACAGCCTCGTCGTGGCCTGCGGCGCGCAGACCTCCTACTTCGGCCACGACGAGTGGGAGGAGGTGACGTGCGGGCTGAAGACGCTCGACGATGCGATCGACATGCGCAGCCGCTTCTACGGGGCCTTCGAGGAGGCGGAGCGCTGCGTGGATGACGCCACGCGGGCGCAGTGGTTGACGTTCGTCGTCGTCGGCGGTGGGCCCACGGGCGTGGAGATCGCCGGACAGCTGGCGATCACCGCCAGCACCATGAAGCGCGATTTCCGGCGGATCGACGCGCGCAGCGCGCGCGTGATCCTGCTCGACGCGGGCGAGCGCGTGGTCTCCGCGTTCAGCGAGAAGCTTTCGGGGCACGTGGCAGATCAGTTGAAGGAGGTCGGCGTCACCGTGCGCGAGAGCGCGCGCGCCACCGCGATCGACGCCGACGGCGTCACCTTCGAGGTGGACGGGGTGAGCGAGCGCATCGACGCAAAGACGGTCATCTGGGCAGCCGGCGTGCACAGCGTCGCGCTCACCGAGACGGTTGCGCGGGCGACGGGCGCGAGCACCGACCGCGCGGGGCGCATCGAAGTGAACCCTGACCTGACGGTGCCCGGGCGCCCCGAGGTCTCGGTGATCGGCGACGTCGCCTGCCTGGAGGGGCCGGAGGGCCGCCCATTGCCCGGCCTCGCGACGGTGGCGATCCAGCAGGCACGCCACGTGGCCAAGGGGCTCGCCGCCGGCCAGCCCGGCGCCTCCACGCCGTTTCACTACTTCGACAAGGGCGCGCTCGCGGTCGTCGGCCGGGGCAAGGCGGTGTGTGCGATCAGGGGCCTTGAGCTGTCGGGGCGCCTGGCCTTCTTCACCTACCTGGGCGTGCACCTGTACTACCTCGGCAGCGCTCCGGGGGGGCGCATCGAGGTGCTCGTCAAGTGGATCGGCGCGCGCTTCGGCGAGCGCCAGAGCGCGCTGATCGGGGGCGAGCTGGAGAGCATCGAGCGGGCACGGCCATGACGCCGCTGCTTGCCTCCACGACCGTGGACCTGGCACGCGCGCAGTTCGCGACGACCTCGATCTACCACTTCCTGTTCGTCCCGCTGACGCTCGGGCTGGCGCCGCTGGTGGCGACCATGCAGACGCTGTGGCGGCGCACCGGCAACGAGCAGTGGCTGCGGCTCACGCGCTTCTTCGGCACGCTGCTGTTGATCAACTTCGCGATTGGCGTCGCCACCGGGCTTGTGCAGGAGTTCCAGTTCGGCATGAACTGGTCGGTGTACTCGCAGTTCGTGGGCGGCGTGTTCGGCGCGCCGCTGGCGATCGAGGGGTTGGCGGCGTTCTTTCTGGAGGCCGTCTTTTTGGGGCTGTGGATCTTTGGCTGGGAGCACCTTTCCCCGCGCGTGCACCTGGCCACCATCTGGCTCGCCGCGCTGGGTACCTGGCTGTCGGCGTACTTCATCCTCGTGGCCAACTCCTGGATGCAGCACCCCGTCGGCTACAAGCTCGTGGATGGCAAGGCGCAGCTGACCGACGTGGGGGCGCTGCTGAGCAACAACTTCGCCCTGCACGCCTTCCTGCACACGATCCTCGCCGGCCTCACCGCCGGGACGCTGGTCGTGCTGGGGGTCTGTAGTTGGCACTTCCTGCGCGCCCGCAACGTTGAGATCTTCCGCAAGGCCGCGGCGCTGGCGCTGGTGGTGGCGGTGCCGGTGACGTTCGTCAACCTGCTCGTCGGCAGCAACTTCGGAATCACCACCACCACCGACCAGCCGATGAAGATCGCCGCCGCGGAGGCGTTGTGGAACAGCGAAGAGCCGGCCTCCTTCTCGCTCTTTCAGATCGGCGGCTTCAGCCAGCAGAACCCCACGCCGAGCTTCTCGATAACCGTGCCCGACCTGCTCTCGCTGCTCTCGACGGGGTCGTTGCACAGCCAGGTGACGGGCCTGAACCAGCTCCAGCAGCAGGAGGTGCGCGAACACGGCCCCGGCAACTACATCCCGCCGGTGCGCGCGATCTACTGGTCGATGCGGGTGATGGCCTACCTCGGCGCGCTGATGTTCGGAATCGCCGCGCTGGGGGCCTGGCTCTACCGCAGGGGCCGCCTGGAATCGACCCGCTGGTTTCAGTGGACCGCGATCGTGGCGATCGCCTTTCCCTTCATCGCGATGACGGCTGGGTGGGTGCTTACAGAGGTGGGGCGCCAGCCGTGGATCGTGCAGGGACTTCTGAAGACCGCGCAGGCCAACTCACCGAGCGTCAGCAGCACGATGATCGGCGTCAGCCTCGCGGTGTTCGTGGCGCTGTACATCACGCTGGGGGTCACCGACTTTGTCCTGATGCGTCGCTACGCGCGACTTGACCCGCCCGAGGTGCGCCCCGCGGGGTCCGGGTCCCCCACCCAACCCGGGCCAGAACCTGCCGCGCCGGCGCCGGCGATCGGATACTGATGAGCCTGCAGACCTTCTGGTTCTGCCTGATCGCCTTCCTCTGGGCCGGGTACTTTCTGCTGGAGGGCTTTGACTTCGGCGTCGGCGCGCTGCTGCCCTTTCTGGCGCACGACGAGGAGGACCGCCAGGTCATGTTCGACGCGATCGGCTCGGCGTGGGACGGCAACGAGGTATGGCTGGTGGTCGCCGGGGCGGCGACCTTCGCGGCGTTCCCGGCGTGGTACGCCACGATGTTCTCGGGCTTCTACCTGGCGCTGGTGCTGGTGCTCGTTTGCCTGATCGTCAGGGTGGTCTCCTTCGAGTGGAGGACCAAGAGCGAGAGCCCGCGCTGGCGCGCCACCTGGCGCTGGGCCAACACCGTGGGGAGCATCGGCGCGGCGCTGGTGTGGGGCGTGGCGCTGGCCAACCTCGTGCACGGGGTGCCGCTGGACTCCGCGCACAACTTCACCGGCACCTTCTGGGATCTCTTCCGCCCCTACACCGTGTTCACCGGACTGGTCGTGGTGCTGCTGTTCGCCTTCCACGGCGCCACCTTCCTGACGCTGCGCACCGTGGGGGAGTTCTGCGAGCGCTCCGCCGGCGCGGCGCGCAAGCTGGCCGCGCCCGTGGCGCTCGCCGGCGTGGCGCTGCTCGCGTGGACCGTGGTGGTGGCGGTGGAAAACAACGACAGGAGCGTCTTCCCACCGGTGCTGCCGGCGGCCCTCGGGGGCGTGGCGCTGGTGCTCGCCGTGGTGATGCTGCACCTGCATCGCAGCGGGGCGGCGTTCGCGATGACCGCCTCGGCCACCGTCATGGTGGTGGCGACCATCTTCACGGGGCTCTACCCGCGCGTGCTCGTCTCCTCGACCGACTTCGCGCACAGCCTGACGGTGTCCAACGCCGCCTCCTCGCACTACGCGCTGGTGACGATGACGGTGACGGCGCTGATCTTCATGCCCATCGTGCTGCTCTACCAGGCGTGGACGTATTACGTCTTCCGCGCCCGCGTCGGCGGCGAGCAGGCGGCGCGCAACCCGGTGCAGGCGCTCGCGGCGAAGACCACGCGCCCGCTGCAACCGCAGCCGACAGGTCCGCAGCCGCCGGGCTCACAGCCGCCGGGGTCACAGCCCCCGGGTTCGCAGCCGCCGCGCCCGCAGCCGCCGGGCGCCTGAGGCGCCCAGTGCGCCCCCTGGACCCGCGTCTCCTGGCCCGCGCGCGCTCGGTGCGAGCCCTGCTGGGCGCGGACGTGGCGATCGGGCTCGCCAGCGCGCTGCTGATCCTGGCGCAGGCGACGCTGCTGGCGCGGGTGGTGGCGCGCGCCTTCTACGGCGCCTCGTTGGCGGCGGTCTCAACCGATGTGCTGGCACTCGTGCTCGTGTCCGCCGCGCGAGGAGTCCTCGCCTGGGGCTTTGAGGTGGCCGGGCGCCGCGGCGCCGCCCAGGTGCTCTCCGAACTGCGCCTGGCGCTGCTGGAGCGGCGCCTGCGCGCCCAGCCCGCCGCGCTCGACGGCGTCGAGGGAGGAGAGCTCGCGGCCGCCGCCGTGCAGGGCATCGACGCGCTGGAGACCTACTACGCGCGCTACCTGCCGCAGGCGGTGCTCGCGTGCCTGGTGCCCGTGGCGGTGCTCGCGTGGGTGGCGCCGATCGACTACGTGTCCGCGCTGATCATGGTCGCCACGCTGCCGCTGGTGCCGGTGTTCATGTGGCTGATCGGCCGCTACACCGCGGCACGCACGCGCGAGCGCTGGCTGGCGCTGCGCCTGCTCTCCACCCACTTCCTCGACGTGGTGCGCGGGCTGCCCACGCTGCGCGCCTTCAACCGTGGCCACGCCCAGGCGGAGAAGATCGCGCAGGTCAGCGAGCGCCACCGCAGCGCCACGATGGCGACGCTGCGCCTGAGCTTCCTCTCGGGCTCGGTGCTGGAGCTGGCCGCCACGCTTGGCGTGGCGCTCGTGGCCGTCGCGGTGGGACTGCGTCTGGTTTACGGCGGCATCGGCCTGCAGGCCGGGCTGACGGTGCTGGTGCTCGCGCCCGAGCTCTACCAGCCGCTGCGCCGCCTGGGCGCGCAGTACCACGCCGGGGCCGACGGGATGGCCGTGGCGGAGCGGATACTGGAACTGCTCGATGCCCCCGCGGAGACGCCCGACGGTGCGCTGAGCGACCTGGCAGCCTCGTCGGGCGGCGCGCCAGCCATTCGCGCCGCGGGACCATCGGGCGCGCACGCCGCTCCCACTGAACGACCGCCGCCGAGCCCTGCCACGGACGCGGTGTGGATGGAGGGGGTCTCGTTCTCCTACCCCGCCCGCCCAGGGTTGGTGCTCGAAGACTTCGACCTGGAGCTCGCCCCGGGGGAGACGGTGGCGCTGGTCGGGGAGAGCGGCGCGGGCAAGAGCACGGTGGCGGCCCTCCTGCTGGGGCTCGCCGCGCCCTCGGCAGGCAGCATCGGCGTGGGGGAGGTGGGTCTCTCAACGTGCTCCATGAAGGCGTGGCGGCGAGAGCTGGCGTGGGTGCCCCAGCAGCCGACGCTGTTGCGCGGCACGGTCGCGGAGAACATCTGTCTCGCGGACCCGACGGCCTCGCTCGTGCGCATCCGCGAGGCCGCGAAGCTGGCGGGAGCCGACACCTTCGTGCAGGGTCTGCCACACGGATACGACACTCTAGTCGGCGACGGCGGCCGCCCGCTCTCAGCGGGCGAGCGCCGGCGAATCGCGCTCGCGCGCGCGTTCCTGCGCGACGCACCACTGGTGATCCTCGACGAGCCGACGGCCGATCTGGACCCGGATAGCGCCGACGTGGTGGCCACGGCCGTGGAGCGGCTGTGCGCCAAGCGCACTGTGCTGCTGATCGCCCATCGCCCCGAGCTCGCGCGGCTGGCCGACCGGGTCGTCGTGCTGCGGCGCGGCAGGGTCGCGGTGGCGAGCGAGGCGGCGATGACATGACCGGGACGCTGCGCCGCCTGCTCAAACTGGCCGGGGCATCGCGCCCGCGCGTGGCGCTCGCGGTCGCGCTGGGCGCGGCCACAGTGCTGTGCGGCGTGGGCCTGATGGCGACCGCCGGGTATCTGATATCCCGCGCGGCGGAGCGCCCGGCGATCCTCTCGCTCGGGGTGGCGATTGTGGGCGTGCGCTTCTTCGGTATCACCAGGCCGCTGGCGCGCTACTTCGAGCGGCTGTCTTCGCACGATGTGGCGCTACGCGCGCTGGGGCGCATCCGGGTGAGGGTGTACGAACGCATCGAGCCGCTGGCGCCGGCGCAGCTCGCCGGGTATCGCCAGGGCGAGCTGCTGTCCCGCACCGTGGCCGATGTGGACGCGCTGCAGAACCTGCACCTGCGCGGCGTGATGCCGCCGCTCACAGCGCTGGCGGCGGGTGCGGTCTCAGTCGGCGTCGCCGCCGCCTTCCTACCCGCGGCGGGAGCGGTACTCGCCGCCGGGCTGCTGTTCGGCGGGCTCGCTGTACCCGCCCTCGCGGCCATGCTCGGGCGCCGGGCTACCCGCAGGCAGGCGGCGGTGCGCGGGAACCTCGCGGCTGAGGTGCTGGAGCTCTCGAGCAGCGCCCCCGAGCTGGTGGTCTATGGCCGCGAGGAGGAGTACCTGGGGCGCCTGCGCGTAGCCGACGGGGCGCTGGTGAGCGTGGCTGCGCGCGACGCCCTGGCGGGGGGCGTGGGCGACGGGCTGGGCACGCTCGTCACCTGGGCGACCGTCGCGGGGGTGATTGCGGTGGCCGTAGCGGCGCACTCCACAGGGACGCTCAACAGCGTGCTGATCGCGATGCTCGCCCTGCTGGCGCTGGCGGCCTTCGAAGGTGTGCAGCCGTTGCCGGGCGCCGCGCGCGAGCTGTCGGCGACGCTTGGCGCCGGGCGCCGCGTGCTGGCGCTGATGGACCGCGAGCCGGCGGTGCGCGACCCCGCCCACCCGGCGCCGGCGCCGACCACGTTCGACGTGGCGCTGGAGGGGGTATGGGCGCGCTACCCGTCCGACGGGTCCGATGCGCACGGGCTCGATGTGCCCGATGCGCCCAGGCCCGAAGCGTGGGATGCGCCCGTCGGGTCCGCTGCGCCAGGGCCCGAGGCGTCGGATGCGCTCGGCACCCCGCCCGTGCTGCGGGGGTTCGATCTGCACCTCCCGGCCGGCCGGCGACTGGCGCTCGTGGGCGAGAGCGGCGCGGGAAAGACGACCGTCGTGAACCTGCTGCTGCGCTTCCTGGACCCCGAGCGGGGCCGCGTGACACTGGGGGGCCGCGACCTCAGGGACTATCGCCAGGAGGATGTGCGGGGCGCCATCGCCGTGGCCGGCCAGGACGCGCACCTCTTCTCCGCGAGCATCCGCGAGAACGTGCGCCTGGCACGCCCGCAGGCCAGCGACGCAGAGATCGAATGCGCCCTGAAGCGGGCCCGGATCTGGCAGTGGGTCAAAGCACTCCCCGACGGCTGGGACACGCTTGTGGGCGAGGAGGGCAGAGCCCTATCAGGCGGCCAGCGCCAGCGCATAACGCTGGCGCGCGCGCTGCTCGCCGACGCGCCGGTGCTCGTGCTGGACGAGCCGACCGCGCACCTCGACCCACAGACGGCAAACGAGCTGATGCGCGACGTCTTCGCCGCCGCGGAGGGCAAGTCGGTGCTTTTCATCACCCACCGGCCTGAGGGCCTTGATTTGGTGGACGACACCGTCGTGCTGGACGTCCATGCACAGGAGTAGCGTTGGGCCGTCGGGCGATTGCCCAGACGGTCGTGAGACCGAGGGCGAACGCCCTCTCCAACCAGCGGAGGAGGAAGAAGCATGGTTTCAAGGCTGAGCACATGGATGGCCGTGGCACTCGCGGGAGGAGTGCTGGCAGCGGGCTGCGGAAGCAGCAGCACAAGCACAAGCTCCACGTCAACAACCACCCAGAGCACCACAGTCGCGGCAAGCACGGTGGCCGGCGGGAGCACGACCCCAGCCGGAGTGGACAGCGCGGCCATACAACAGGCTGTGGCGGCGTGCAAGCACGGCGTCCAGTCGGCGACGGATCTCTCTTCGAGCACGAAGGCGAAGATCGAAAACATCTGCAACAAGGCCAGCGACGGCAACCTCACCGCCGCACGCGAAGCGGCGCGCGAACTGTGCATCGAAATCGTCAACGCCTCGCCTCTGCCCTCGGGCTCGATCAAGGAAGCGGCGATCAAGCAGTGCAAGACAAAGGACTGACCGGCTACCGCTCGGCTGCAGGCATGTAGGGCGCCAGCTCGCGCCGCGCGATCGACAGCTTGTGTACCTCGTCTGGCCCGTCGGCCAGACGCAGGGTGCGCAGGTGCGCGTAGGCCCAGGCGAGCGTGAAGTCGTCGGAGACGCCGCCGCCGCCGTGGACCTGGATCGCGCGGTCGATCACCTTCAGGGCGATGGAGGGCGCGGCTACCTTGATCGCCGCGATCTCGGTGCGGGCGTGGCGGTTGCCGACCGTGTCCATCAGCCAGGCGGCCTTCAGCGTCAGCAGGCGGGCCATCTCGATCTCGATGCGCGACTCGGCGATCCAGTCCTGGATGTTGGCGCGGGCAGCGACGGGCTCGCCGAAGGTGACGCGCGCGACGGCGCGCCGGCACATCGCCTCCAGCGCGCGCTCGGCGGCGCCGAGGGAGCGCATGCAGTGGTGGATGCGCCCGGGGCCGAGGCGGGCCTGGGCGATCATGAAACCGTCGCCCTCGCCGGCGATCAGGTTCTCAACCGGCACGCGCACGTCCTCGAAGGCGATTTCGGCGTGGCCCTCCTGGTCCTGGTAGCCGAACACGGGCAGCGCGCGCAGGATCTGCACGCCGGGGGTGTCGAGTGGCACCAGGACCATGCTCTGCTGCTTGTGGCGCGGCCCCTCAAACGAGGTCTTGCCCATCACGATCAGCACCCGGCAGTGGGGGTGAAGCGCCCCGGAGGTCCACCACTTGCGCCCGTTGAGCACGTACTCACTGCCGACGCGCTCAATCCGCAGCGCGATGTTGGTGGCGTCCGAGGAGGCCACATCTGGCTCTGTCATCGCAAAAGAGGAGCGAATCTCACCCTCAAGTAGAGGTACAAGCCAGCGCTCGCGCTGCTCGGGGGTGGCGAAAAGATGCGAGCACCTCCATGTTGCCGGTGTCGGGAGCCGAGCAGTTGCAGGCCTCCGAGGCGATGTGGCTGTGCCCAAGCAGCTCTGCCAGCGGCGCGTAGTCGCTGACCGACAGCCCGGCGCCGGCGTCGGCGTCCGGCAGGAACATGTTCCACAGCCCTGCCGCGCGTGCGCGTACCTTCAGCTCCTCCATCACGGCGGGCTGGTGGTGGGGGTCGCCCGACTCGCGTAACTGGCGCTCGTAGACAGCCTCGGCTGGATAGACGTGCTCGTCCATGAACGTCTGCAGGCGCAGGCGGAACTCCTCACAGCGCGCGCTGGGCTTGAAGTCCATGTCTCTCCTCTCGTGTCTGGGACTCGGTGTGGATGGGGCGGGCGCGGGCGTTTGGATGAGGACCCCACAAGGGGGTCCGGGGTGGGCCGCGTGGCGCGAGCCGAACGGCCACGCCGTAACCTGCGGCTGGTGCGAGCTTCATGTAACAGGAGTTGGCGGGTACTTGCCACCACCTGGGCCGTACTCGGTGGGCTGGCGTTGGGTGGTTGTGGGGGAGGCGGGCTCGTGGCCCACTCCGCGGCGCTGGGCACCACGACCCCGCTCACCACACCGGCGGGTGGCTCGCCGGGCGGGGGCGCCGACGGAACGTCCACCGCGCCCTCCTCCACCGCGAGCGCCAAGCGCCCCAACATCATCTTCATTCTCACCGACGACCTGTCCTGGAACCTGGTCCCCTACATGCCCCACGTGCTGGCGATGGAGCGTGCGGGAGAGAACTTCTCCAACTACTTCGTGACCGACTCGCTGTGCTGCCCCTCGCGCGCGTCGATCTTCACGGGGCGCTTCCCGCACAACACCCACGTGACCTCCAACAGCCCGCCCTACGGGGGCTTTCAGGTGTTCCACGAACGGGGCGAGGAACTGGAAACCTTCGCCACCGCGCTGCAGGGGGTGGGGTACCGCACGGGGATGATGGGCAAGTACCTCAACGGCTACCAGCCCACCGGGGGAGAGGGCGTGCCGGCCTCCTTCGTGCCCGCCGGCTGGAACGAGTGGGACGTCGCCGGGGACGGGTACCCCGAGCTCGGCTACACGCTCAACCACGACGGCACGCCGGTCGCCTATGGCTCCGAACCGAAGGACTACCTCACCGAAGTGCTGGCGCAGAAGGGCGTCGCGTTCATCGACCACTCGGCCGCCCTGGGCCGGCCGTTCATGCTGGAGATCGCGACCTTCGCGCCCCACTCGCCGTTCGTGCCGGCGCCGCGCGACGAAAACGACTTCCCCGGGTTGACGGCGCCGCGCGACCCGGCCTTCGACGCCGCCAACACCGACGCCCCGGCCTGGCTGAGCCACTTCACGGCGCTGGGGCCTGAAGAAATCGAACAGATCGACGAGCAGTTCCGCAAGCGCGCGCAGGCGGTGCAGGCCGTGGACCGCATGATCGGCGAAATCGAGGCCACCCTCAGAGCCAGGGGGCTGGCCCGGAACACATACCTGGTGTTCAGTTCCGACAACGGCCTGCACATGGGCCAGCACCGATTGATGCCCGGCAAGCAGACGGCTTTCGACACCGACATCCGCGTGCCCCTGATCATCGTCGGCCCGGGTGTGCCCGCGGGGCGCACGGTGAGCGCGCTGGCGGAGAACATCGATCTGTGCCCCACCTTCGAGCGCCTGGGGGGAGCGCCGGTGGGGGTGGCCGTCGACGGGCACAGCCTCGCGGGGCTGCTGCACGGGCAGCCGGCCGTGGCGTGGCGGCGGGAGGTGCTGATCGAGCACCACGGGCCGGTGCTCGACGCGGGCGACCCGGACCTGCCCACGCGCGGCGCGGGCAACCCTCCCAGCTACGAGGCGCTGCGCACTCCCACCAGCCTGTTCGTGGAATACGACACGGGGGAACTGGAGTACTACGACCTGCGCACCGACCCCTTCGAGCTGAACAACATCGCCGTCGACCTCTCGCCGGCGCACCTGCGCAGGCTGCGGCGGGCGCTGAAGGCGATCGAGCACTGCCACGGGCAGCGGCAGTGCTGGCGCGCGCAGCGCATCCCCACGGGCGGCGAAGTCCTGGGTCCGGTCCGTCTACCGACGAGCCGCGAAACATAGGGCAGCGACCGTCCTCCCACGGGCGGCGAAGCTTTGGGTCCGATCGGCTTTGGGTCCGATCGGTCCACCGACGAGCTGCGAAACCTAGGGCAGCGACCGTCCTCCCACGGGCGGCGAAGCCCAGGGCCGTGATCAGCCACCGACGAGCCGCGAAACCTAAGCTGAATCCACGTGCCCCGGAAGAACCTTAAGCTCAGCTTGAGCTTTACTCTCCCACTGGCCCGCCAAAGAGTTCGATCCAGTGGTATACACCCGCCCCGCCTGCGCCCGTCGGACGCCGGGCCCGCCCGTTCGCACTTGAAGGCGTCGGCTCCGACAGATAAGGTTGTGCACAGATCGCCACGTTCCCCAGTCTCGTCGAGCCAGGGGATCTCGATGTCGCCGGACCGAGGAGGGTTCCGGAGCTACCCGGATCGAGGCGGACCTGTCCATCAATAGAGGAGAGAAAAACTGATGCGCAGAGCATCCACCTGTCTGGCCGTGCTCGGCATAGCCGTCCTTGGCCTGACGGCGTCCGCTGCGGCGGCGCCCACGGTTACGTTCAAGGTCAAGGCCGTCCCGCTCGCGGGCTTCCCCGGCACCGGCAACATCCTGGGCGCCGGCACGGCGGTCCAGGCCGAATACACCATCACCGGCAGCGAATACCCCGGAGGCTTCCCGGCGCCGCTGATCGGCGTCAACTTCTACACGCCCGCGGGCACCAAGCTGCACCCGCAGGGCTTCACAACGTGTTCCCTGTCCACGCTTGAAGGAAACGCGGGCCCCGAAGGGTGCCCGAAGAAGTCGCAGGCCAGCCCCGTCGGCGTGGCCGGTGTGGCGAATGAGATCGGCGGCACTCCCGTCACCGAGAACGCGACGCTGCAGGCCTTCTTCGCCTCGGGGGGGGGGTTGAACTTCTACGTCAACGGCTCCTCGCCGATCTCGGCGCAGATCGTCGCCAAGGGTCGCTTCGTGGCAGCCGCCGCGCCATACGGCCCGGAGCTGACCACCGAAGTGCCGCTGGTCGAAGCGCTGCCCGGGGCGCCGGACGTCTCGACGACCTCGATCAACATCAAGGTCGGCGCGGCGTACAAGCAGGGCAAGAAGACCATCTCCTACGGCAGCCTGCCGAGCAAGTGCCCCAAGGGCGGCTTCCCTGTGAAGTCCGAACTGAAGTTCCTCGGCGGCGCGGTTGTCACCGTCACCTACAAGGCTCCATGCCCAAAGAAGTAGTCTTCTAGATAACTAGTAGGATCATAGGCGGGGGGGCCGGCCCAAAAGGGCCTGTGCCCCCTTCGCTATTGACATGGAGGAAGGATCCGGGGTTGAGGACGCAGACCGTCTGGTGGAGAAGGGGGACCGTAGGGGTAGCCGGGGGGCTGTGCACAGCCGCTCTGGCGGCAGCGATCCTGCTTTCTACCTCCGCGGGGGGTTCGGGCGGGGGCTACACCGTGCGCGCCATCTTCTACGACGCCGGCAACCTGATCCCCGGCGAGAACGTGCTGATCGACGGCGTCAAGGCGGGCATCGTGGGCGAAGTGGTGCCCACGCCGCAGGCCCGGGCGGCGGTCACGCTGAACATCGAAAACCCCGGCTTCCAGGACTTCCGCGCCGACGCCACCTGCTCGATCAAGATCCAGTCGCTGATCGGCGAGAAGAACGTCGACTGCATTCCCACCCAGGAACGGCCCGTCGGCACGCCGCTGCCGCCGCCGCTGCCCACCATCCCACCCGGCCGGGAAGGGGCGGGGCAGCACTACATGTCCCTCGAACACACCTCCAGCCCCGTCGACGTCGACCTCGTGGGCGACATCAGCCGCCGCCCCGAGCGCGAACGGCTGACGATCATCCTCAACGAACTCGGCGCCGGCCTGGCGGGCCGCGGCAGCGATCTGGACGCGGTCATCCGCAACGCCAACCCGGCGCTGCGCGAATTCAACGCCGTGCTTGGCATCCTGGCCTCCGAGAACAAGGTGCTGGCCAACCTGGCCGAAGAAGGCGACCGCGTGCTCGAACCCTGGGCCAAGGTGCGCAGCCAGGTGGCCGACTTCATCGTGAAGAGCAACACGGTGGCGAGCGCCTCCGCGCGCCACCGCGGCGCGCTGGCCCAGAACCTCGCGCTGTTCCCGGCGTTCCTGCGCGAACTCGGCCCCGCGATGAAGCGCCTGGGCGAATTCGCCGATCAGGCCACCCCCACGTTCGCCGACCTCGGCAAGGCCGCGCCGGGCATCAACGAGACCTTCCAGAACATCGGCCCGTTCTCCACCAGCACCGGCCAAGTTCTTCGAAAGCCTCGGCAAGAGCGCCAAGATCACCGGCCCTGCGCTGGTCGCCGCGCAGCCCTTCTTCAAGCGTTTCCAGACGCTGGGCGCGGCGGCCAAGCCGTTCGCCGAGAACGCCAGCGAACTGACCTCCAGCGTGCGCGATACGGGCGGGCTGGAGCGCATCATGGACTCCATCTTCACCGGCGCGGGCGTGACCAACGGGTACGACGCGCTCGGTCACTTCCTGCGCGGAGAGCTGGTGGTCAACACCTGCCAGACCTACGCCATCGCGCCCACCCCGGGCTGCAACTCGCGGTTCTCCTCCGGCGCCACCACGGCCTCCGCCAGCTCGGTCCCCGGGTCCTCGGCGACGACCGAACTGGTGATGCAGCGCACCCTGGCGGTGCTCGAGGGCGCCACCCCCGCGCAGGCCATCGCGCGCTTCCCCGGCACCGTCTCCGCGGGCGGGCTGAGCGGGTTTGGATCCCTCTCAGAAGCCACGCCCACCGCGCAGCCCGTGGGGGGGTCCAGCGGCGGCACCACCTACTACACGCCCTCAAGCGAAGGCTCCTCAGCGAGCGGGCTGCTGCTCAACTACCTGCTTGGAAACTGACCCGTGCCCACTCCTCACCCACACCCCCGACTCCCGCGCACGCCGCGGCTGCGGTCGTTGCGCACCTTCACGCCCTGGGCGCGGTTGGGGCGTGGAGCTTGGCGGCGTTCACCGCTGCTCTTGCTGGGCGGTGTGGGAGCGCTTGCGCTGGTTGCCCCCGCCACAGTCGCCCTCGCCGCTCAGGGCGCCACCACAAGCGGCGCGCCGGCCGCGCAGACCACCACCGGCTCCGCGACCACCGGCCCCCTCTCATCCTCTCCTTCCTCCACCTCGGGCTCGAGCTCCGCCACGACGCCCACCGTCGGGAGCGCACCTGAAATCACCACCACCTCCACGCAGACGCAGAGCGCCCCCGAGCCGGTGGTCGCTCCCCAGGTGCACACGCAGACTCCGCAGGCCGCTGGCGCGACGCCGCACCGCCACGCCAAGGCCGGGGTGTCCCCCGCGCCCAAGAGGACCGGCGGGAAGGGCCCCGGCGGGAAAGGGACGTCGCCCTCAAATGTGAGCGCTCCCCCGCCCGGCGCGCTGACGCCGCCGCCGCCCGGCGCGCTGGGCTCCGCGGTGTCGGGCGTGCCGTCCTTCTTCATCGCCAACTTCTCGATCCCGCCTTTCCTGCTGCCGATCTACCAGGCGGCCGGGCGGGCCTACGGGATCCCCTGGCAGGTGCTGGCGGCGATCAACGAAGTGGAGACCGACTACGGGCGCGACCTCAGCCTCTCGAGCGCTGGTGCGGAGGGCTGGATGCAGTTCCTGCCCTCCTCTTGGGCGATGTACGGGGTGGACGCCAACGGCGATGGCTACGCCGACCCCTACAACCCCGCGGATGCGATCTTCGCCGCCGCCCGCTACCTGAAGGCCGCCGGCGGCGCGCGCCACATCGACGCCGCGATCTTCGCCTACAACCACTCCCAGAGCTACGTCGCCTCGGTGCTGCTGCGCGCCCAGCTGCTGGGCGCCACGCCGCCGCAGCTGCTGGAAGTGCTCACCTCGCTGACCGAGGCGCGCTTTCCCGTGCACGCTCCCGCGCACTTCTCAGACGGCTTCCCCACGGTGCCGGCCACGGTCCCCGGGGGGTCTCCGCGCACGCTGGTGGGGACCACCGTCTACTCCTCTCCCGGAGCTCCGGTGATCGCCGTGCAGGATGGCACGATCGCGGCGATCGGCTCCTCGCCCACGCTGGGGCGGTATGTGAAGCTGCGCGACGCCTACGGCAACGTCTACACCTACGGCGAGCTGGGGTCCGTGGCGGCGCTGTACCCGGTGCTCAAGCCGCGCCGCGCGGCCGCTGCCCGCGCCAGCCAGGCCGGGCAGGGGGCCATCGGACAGGCCGGGCAGGGGTCTGCAACGCGAGGGGCAGCTACCTCGTCAATCCTCCCCGCCAGCGCGGGCGTCCAGCCGCACTCGCCGCTCTCGGCTGCGGCCGTCAGCTCAGAGCTTGCGCTGGGGGCGGCGGTTGAACTGGAAGACCTCCCGACGCTCCACGCGGCGCCCGCGCCCGCGCGGCGGCTGGTCAGGCGCGCGGGCCGCGCGCCGGCCCCCCCGCTGGTCTTCAGGGCGGGCTCCGAAGAGGTCTATCTGCATCCGCTGAGCGTGGGCGCGCATGTAATCGCCGGCACCGTCATCGGCCACCTCGGCGCGGCGGCGGGCGAAGTCACGGCCGTCCTTCCGCCCGCCTCCGCAGTTCCCGCCAACGCTACGGCCCTCGCCCCCGCCCCCGCGGCGCCAAGCGGCGAAGGCCAGGCGCACATGCTCTTCCAGATCCGCCCCGCCGGCGTGGGCGCTCCCCAGATCGACCCCAAGCCGTTCCTCGACGGATGGGTGCAGCTGCAGGGCAGTCTGCTCTTCAGGGTCACCGGCAAGCACCGCTTCCCGGCTGCCACGCCGGCGGCCAAGCCCACGTCCTGCGCCGGCTCGGAGGCTCTGACGGCCGCGCCGCCCCTGACCGCTGCCAAGGCCCTGAGGGCCGCGAGGCCCTTCACCGCCGCGAGGCCCCTCACCGCTCCAAAGCCGCTCGCCGCCTCCTGCTCCGCCACGGCGCTGGCGGCGGCCGCGGAAAGCCCCGCGCTCACGCCCGCCCAGTGGCTGCAGCTGACGGCGCGGCTCGGGCAGATCCCCGACCCGGTGGTGGCAGCCAAGCCCTCCGCGGCGGCGATCCCCGACCACCCCTCGAGCACTCCCATAGTCCCACCCAGCGAAGGCAGCGGTGTCGACAACTAGCCCCCCCAAGCCCCCGCTGAGCCCGCCGCCTCCGCCAGGCCCGGGGCGTCCCGGTGAGCCGCCGCCGACGGTTGGAGGGCCGCCGCGCAACCGCACCGCGCGCATCGTCGGCGGGAGCGCGCTGGTGCTGGTCCTGGCGATCATCGCGCTGATGGTCTTCGGCGGCAGCGGGGGGGCCACGTACCACCTCGAATTCGAAAACGCCGACCAGCTGATCAGGGGCAACCAGGTGCAGGTGGGGGGGGTGCCGGTGGGCACGGTCAACGAAATCGCCCTCACCCACAACTACAGGGCGCTGGTGACGATCCACGTCAACTCCCCGCTGGCCCCGCTGCACGAAGGGACCACCGCGCAGATCAGGGTTCCCTCGCTGTCCAGCGTCGCCAGCCGCTACATCGCGCTCTCGCCCGGCGCCAACAGCAACCCGAAGCTGCCCGAAGGGGCGACGCTGCGCGGCGAAGCCGTGAAGGGGACGACCGACATCGACCAGATCTTCAACACGCTCAACCCGCGCACGTTGAAGGGCCTGCAGGAGGTCTTCCAGGGCGGGGCCGAATCCTATGCCGGCGTCACCCACGACGTCAACGTGACGGCCGAATACTTCGCGCCGGCGCTGGCCTCCGCCAACCACTTCTTCGAAGAGCTCACGCTCGACCAGCACACCTTCGTAGAATTCCTCGTGCAGAGCGCCAAGGCCGTCACCACGATCGCCGCGCGGCGCGAACAGTTGACCGATCTGGTCGAACACGGCGACATCGCCTTCGGCGCCCTCGCCGCCAGGCAGAGCGACCTCCAGCAGGGCGTGCAGCAGCTGCCCGTGACCCTGCACCAGGCCAACCAGACGCTCGGCGAACTGCCCCCCACGCTGGCCGATCTGACCAAGCTGGTGAACGTCACAAAGCCCAACACCAAGATGCTCTCCACGCTGCTCGCGCGGCTGCGCCCGCTGTTCGTGGAAGCCACGCCGGTGCTGCGCAACCTCAGCCTCGCCGTCAGCCAGCCGGGCGCCAACAACGATCTCACCGAAATCTTCCAGTCCTACCCTGCGCTGGCGCAGACGCTCGCCGCCGACGTCCCCAGCGTGATCAAGGGGCTCGAAGAAGGCACGACGTTCTTCTCCCACTTCCGCCCCTACACCCCCGAGCTCACCGGGTTCGCGCGCACCATCGGCCAGAGCACCGCCTACTACGACGCCAACGGCCACTACATCCGCGCCTCGGCCACCGTGCCCACTTTCACGCTCGGCCCCGAAGGTTCGCTGGTGCCCTCCGAAAACCTCGCCCAGGGCCTGCAGAACCTGCGCCGCGGCCAGCTGAGCCGCTGCCCGGGGGCCGCCACCCAGCCCGCAGCCGACGGGTCCTCGCCGTTCGTGGACAAGGGGCAGCTGGAATGCAACCCGGCGGAGGTGCCGTGATGAGCCGTCGCCGCCACTCACCGGCTGCCAGCCCGTTGCCGATTGGGGTCGCCGTGATGCGCCGCCACTCACCGGCCGCCGGGCCGCTACCGATTGGGGCGCCCTGATGCGCCGTCGCCGCGGCTCACTGGCCGCCAGCCCGCTTCTGATCGGCGCGCTCACGACGCTGATCGCCGCTGTGGCCGTGTTCCTCTCCTACAACGCGCTCAACGGGCTGCCGTTCACACCCACCTATGACATCAAGGTCGAACTGAACGAAGCGGCGGGCCTGGAAAAGACCAACTACGTGCGCATCGGCGGCGTGCTGGTGGGGACCGTGGAAAAGGTCGTGGCCCGCCAGGACGAGGCCACGGGCAAGGTCGTCGCGATCGCCTACCTCAAGCTGCAGAAGAGCGTGGAACCGTTGCCGGCCGACACCCACGCGATCGTCCAGTCGGTCTCCGCGCTTGGCCTGAAGTTCCTGCAGCTGGAAAAGGGCAGCTCCGCCAGGACGCTCGCGCCGGGGGCCACGATCCCCGTCGCCCAGACGCGCGAACCGGTGCAGATCGAAGAGCTCTTCAAGATGTTCGACCAGAAGACCAGGACGGCCGCGCAGGAAAACTCGAACACCTTCGGCGACGCCTTCGCCGGGCGCGGGGTGGGCCTCAACGAAACGATCGCCACGCTGCGTCCGCTGCTGGCCACCGCGATCCCCTCGCTGCACAACCTCGCCTCGTCCCAGACCGACCTGCGCGGGCTGTTCACAGCGCTCGACCAGACCGCCGTGGAGACCGCGCCGGTGGCGCAGGAGCAGGCCAACGGCTGGGTCGTTGGCGATACCTTCTTCAGCGCCTTCGCCAGCGTGGCGCCCTCGCTTGAAGAAGCGATCGTGGGCGGACCCCCGGCGCTGCGTCAGGCGATCCACTCGCTGGCATACGAGGCGCCGTTCGTCGAGAACACCGCCGAGTTCTTCCGCCTGCTGCGCCCCAGCGCCGCCGCGCTGGTCAGCGCCGCGCCGCCGCTCGGTCACGCCTTCGTCGTCGGCGCCGTCAACCTGCGCACCGCGATCCCGCTCAACAGCCAGCTCGCCGACGCTGCCACGGCGCTGCAGGAATTCATCGCCAACCCCGTGGTGACGCTCGGCCTGGAAGACTTCACGCAGACCCTCCGGGCGGGTGCTCCGGTGGCGGCCGGGCTGGCCCCGGCGCAGGTCAGCTGCAACTACGTCACGCTGTTCTTCCGCAACACCGCCAGCTCGTTCTCGCAGGGCACCGGCATCGGCAACCTGGCACGCTTCCAGGCGGTGTTCTCGCCGCTGGGCCCCAACGCCGAGGGCGCGCCCTCCTCCGCGCCCGCCAACGGCGGCTCCCAGGCGGTGGGCGCCAGCAAGCTGGTGCCCAACAACTACCTGCACGCCAACCCCTATCCCAACGTGGGCGGACCGGGTCAGCCCAAGGAGTGCGAAGCGGGCAACGAGAAGTTCCTGATCGGCCAGACGGTGGTGGGCAACGTCCCGGGCAACACCGGCTCGACCCACGAAAGCACCACCCGCAGCCAGAACGTGCTCGGGCAGGAATACCCGAGTGCCACGCTGAAGGACCTCGGCTTGGGGAAGAAGGGATGAGCCGCCTGCGTCTGCGTCTGCGCCTGTGCCGCCTCGGATCGGGGGGTCAGCGATGAGCCGCTTCTCTCTGCACAGCCGCGACCGGACTCCGGTGGCCGAGCTGCAGCGCCGCGCCAACCCCCTGCGCTTCGGCATCGTGGTGCTGGTGCTGGTCGCGGTGGTGGTGTACTTCGGCTTCACCAAGCACATCCCGTTCACCCACTCCTTCCGCCTGAAGGCGCAGTTCTCCTCGGCGCTGAACATGCGCCCCTCCTCCCCGGTGCGTATCGCGGGGGTCACCGTCGGCAAGGTGACGGCGGTCCAGCGCGAGGGCCAGACCGGCCTGGTGAGCATGGAAATCGAGAAGCAGGGCCTGCCGATCCACAGCGACGCGACGGTCAAGATCCGACCGCGGATCTTCCTGGAAGGCAACGACTTCGTCGAATTGCAGCCCGGCACTCCCAGCGCCCCGACGGTCTCCGAAGGCTTCACCATCCCCGTCACGCAGACCTCGGACCCGGTGCAGGTCGACCAGCTGCTGACCGCGCTGAACAGCGACACGCGCGCCAACCTGCAGACGCTGCTGATCGAATACGGGAACGCGCTGACGCGCGAGCCCACCGCCGCCGAGAACGCCGAACAGGACCCCGAAGTGCGCGGGCTGAACGGCGCGCAGGCGATCGCCAAGGCATGGCAGCAGGGCCCCGCGGCGGCGCGCGGCGGCGCGATCGTGCAGCAGGCGCTGGGCGGGATCACCCAGCACGACATCTCCCTGCTGGTCCGGGGCCTGGAACGCACCACGGCGGCGCTCAACGTGCACGAACAGCAGCTGGGCGAACTGATCGGCAACTTCGACACCGCCCTCGGCTCGGTCGCCGCGCAGTCCTCGAGCGTGACCGCCGCCGTGGCGGAGCTGCCGGGCACGCTGCACACCGTGGACGCTTCGCTGCAGGCGCTCGACGGCGCCTTCCCGCCGCTGCGCTCGTTCTCGCTGGCGCTGATCCCGGGAGTGGAACAGGGGCCCGCGACGGTCCAGGCGACGCTGCCCTGGATCGAACAGTTCCGCGGTCTGCTGGGGCCGTCTGAGCTTGGCGGTGTCGCCAAGGGCCTGCGCGCCGGGGTGCCGGTGCTCGCCGGTCTGCTCGCCGCCCAGCCGGGCTTCACCAAGCAGGCCAGTCTGATCGGCCAGTGCGTCACCAAGGTGCTGCACCCGGCGTTTGGGGTAAAGCTCCAGGATGGCGCCAACACCTCGGGCGTGAGCAACGAACAGGAATTCTTCAGCGCGCTGGTGGGCTTCAACGCCGCCGGGCAGAGCTTCGACGGCAACGGCAGCTTCTTCCGGCTGCTGGTCACCGGCGGCAACCAGGTCATCACCACTCCTCCCAGCACGCTGCCCAACACAACCGTCAAGGGCAACCAGTTCGCGGCCACCACCGCGCTGACCCCGCTGGGCACCAGCCCGAGCGTGCCCGCCACCGAGCCGCCGTACAAGCCGCTGGTGCCCTGCTACACGCAGGCGCTGCCCAACGTCAACGGGCCGCTGTCCCACGGACCGGCCGACGGGAGCGTGGGATGACCCCCGACGAGCACGCGGGCGAGGGCGAGATGCCGAACGTCGGTGACTCCGGGGAGGAGCTCGAGATGTCGGCTGCGGGGGACTCCATCGAGGAGCGCGCGAGGCCTTCCGCCCGAGCGGGTGGCGCAGGCGAGCCGCACGCCACCGGGCCCGACGGCGAGCCGGGCGTGGCCGACCTGCTCGGCGCTCAGGGCGAGCCGGCGCCGGCTGCGCGCAACGGCGCCCAGAACGGTGGGCGCCGCGCGGATCTCGGCCACGAAGGGGGGCTGGGGGTGCGCGACCAGATCAAGCGCTACCGCACCGCCTTCCTCGCGGTGGTGAGCATGATCCTGATCGCCGCGCTCAGCGCCGGCTACATCCTCGACCACGAGCGCCTGACGCTGCCCACGTGGGTCCCGGTGCTGGGCCACGAACACTTCACGCTGAAGGGCGAATTCTCGACCGCGCAGGCGGTGACCCCCGGCCAGGGCCAGTCGGTCACGATCGCCGGGGCCAAGATCGGGGAAATCGCGAGCGTCGAACTGCACGAAGGCAGGGCGATCGTGGCGATGGACGTGAAGCCCTCCTACGCGCGCTACATCTACCGCGACGCCACGATGCTGCTGCGGCCCAAGACCCAGCTGCAGGACATCACGGTCGAGGTGAACCCGGGCACGCCCGCCGCCGGACGACTGCACAGCGGCGAAACGATCCCGCTCTCCCAGACCAGCCCCAACGTCAACCTCGACGAGTTTCTGTCCTCCTTCGACACCGAAACGCGCGACTACCTGCAGCTGCTGCTGGCCGGCGCGGCGGAAGGTCTGAACGGCAACTCGCGCAACCTCTCGGCGGCGTTCAAGCGCTTTGACCCCTTCGCCCGCGACATCGCGGAGATCTCGCGGGAACTGGCCACGCGCCACGTCTACATCGCGCGCTCGCTGCACAACTTCAGGCTGCTGGTGGAAGCGCTGGGCTCCAAGAACAAGGCGCTGGCGGAGCTGGTGGACTCCGCCAACGCGACGCTCGGCGTCTTCGCGCAGCAGGACCATGCGGTGCAGAGCACCCTGCACGAGCTGCCCGGGGCGCTGCGCGAAACCAACGAAGGCCTCGGCAAGCTGGCCGGGACCGCCCGCGTGGCCGCGCCGACGCTCACGGCGCTGCACCCCTTCGCCGTGGCGCTCGGCCCCGCCCAGGAAGAAGTGCAGCCGGCGCTGCGCAAGACCACCCCGATCCTCAAGCGCGAAGTGCGTCCCTTCGCCCGTGAAATCGAGCCGGTGGTGAGCGAAATCCAGCCCGACCTGCAGGAAGTCTCCGAAGCCTTCCCCAAGATCGTCTCGACGTTCACGGTGGTCAACGAATTCTTCAACGAGCTGGCGTATAACCCCGGCTCCAACCAGGCCGGCTTCCTGTTCTACCTGAACTGGTTCAACCACAACCTCAACAGCCTCTTCGCCAACGCCGACGCCAACGGCCCGATCGGCAACGGGCTGATCTACTTCGCCTGCAAGCAGCTGTTCGCGCTGCCGGGCGCCGGGGAAGTCAACCCGACCGCCAAGGCCGTGTTCGGCCTGATCCATCCGCCTGCGGCGGCGCCCGGTGCGGCGGGCGTGACCGGCGAGTGCCCCGCGCAGACCGGCGGCGGCGTGAGCAGCGCCAGCGAACTGGCGGGCAGGGTGTTCGGCAAGGGTCTCGGATCCACCTTTGGAATCGAAGGGGGCGGCGAAGGTGGCGGGACGCTGACGAGCTTGGGTGAGCGGGCTTCCGTCCTTTCCCGGTCGCCTTCCCGGTCGGGGGGAGCGGGCTGATGCAGAAGCGCGCGCCGACACTGGCCAACATCATCGTGATCGTGCTGTTCGCCCTCAGCTGCTTCGGGCTGCTGCTGTTCCTGTGGGAGTCCTTCGGCGGTTCGGTGCCGCTGAAGCCGCAGGGGTACCGCTTCAGCGTCGACTTCCCGCGCACGCTGCTGCTGGCCGAAGACGCCGACGCGCGCATCAGCGGCGTGCCCGTGGGGCACGTCGTCAGCCTCGCCTCCAGCACCACCGGGCGCAACCACGTGACGATCGAACTCGACCACCAGTACGCGCCGCTGTACCGCAACACGCGCGTGATCCTGCGCCAGAAGACGCTGCTGGGGGAGACCTACGTGGAAATCATCCCCGGCCCCCGCGCCGGGCCGCTGCTGCCCGAGGGGGGGGAACTGGCCCCCAGCCACGTGGAACCCGTCGTGACCTTCGACGACATCCTCGCCGCGCTGACCCCCAAGACCAGGCGCGACTTCCAGCTGTGGCAGCAGACGCTGGCCGAGAGCTTCGAAGGGCGCGGGGAAGACCTCAACGCCACCTTCGCCGAGCTGAGTCCGTTCGTGGGCCACGCCAACGAAGTGACGAGCGTGCTGGCCTCCCAGGAGGGCGCCCTGACGGACATCGTCAAGAACACCGGGGTGGTGTTCGACGCGCTCTCCGAACGCGACCACCAGCTGCGCGGGCTGATCGTGGGCGGCGAACGGACCTTCAGCGCGCTCGCCCAGTCCAGCCAGGCGTTCGCGCAGGCCTTCCGCGAACTGCCCACCCTGGAGAAGCGCTCCACCGCCGCGTTCCGCAGCATCGACGCCTTCGCCGCCGACGTCAACCCGCTGTACGAACAGCTGCGTCCCGCGGAGCGGGAACTGACGCCGCTGGTGCTCTCGGCCAAGCAGCTCTCGCCCACCCTCAACAATCTCCTCACCGACCTCGGGCCGCTGACCAGGGCCGCGCAGGCGAGCGCGGGGGACGTCAAGAAGCAGCTCGACCTGACGGTGCCGCTGCTGGAAGGCGCGATCCCGTTCACCCGCAACTTCAACCCCTTCCTGGAAGAAGTCTCGCGCTACGTGCCCGAGCTGCAGGCGTTCTTCGCCAACTTCACCGCCGCCACCCAGGGGATCAACCAGGAAGGCGGAGCTGCGGGGCCGCGCCTGCACTACCTGCGGGCGCTGAACACGATCAACCCCGACACGCTGGCGCTGTACGGGCAGCGGCAGGGCTCCAACCGCGCGAGCCCCTACCGCGCCTCGGGCGCGTCCAGCGGCATCGCCAGCGGCGGGATGCCCGTGTTCAACGCCGGCACCTGTGCCAACGCGGTGCCGACGATCAGCGGACCGAGTAACGCGCAGGTGCCCCAGAGCCTGATCGAACTGCTGGTGACGCTGGGCTACATCCACGCCAAGGGCTCACCCGGCGCGGTGCCCGCGCCCGCGTGTCGCCAGCAGCCGCCGTTCACGATCAACGGGCGCACCACCCAGTTCCCGCAGGTCACCGAAGCCGCGAAGTAGGGGTGCCGACCCGGGTGCCCCGCGCTCGGCTGGGCGGGAGGGTCAGCGCGGCGATGAGGTGCGCTGGCCGCGCGCGGCGACGATCGCCCGGTGGTGGCCCATGTAGGGGACCAGCGCGAAGTACGTCAGGTCCTCCAGCAGCGAGAGCAGTTCGGGGGTGCGTTCCTCCAGCACGCGCCGGTGCAGGATCGAGGCGATCCCGCCCACCACGGCCTCGGAGGTCTGCGGCGGCAGGTGCTCGGGGTAGGCGGCGTGGCGGCGGCCTTCCTCCAGCAGCGGCACGAAGGCGCCCAGGATCTCGCGGTAGCGTTCGCCCGCGTAGCGGCCTGCGCTGAGGCACTCGACCATCCCCACGCGCGCGGCCTCCGGGTCGCTCGCGAGCGCCGCCAGCAGGGCCTTCAGGCCCTGCCTGACCCGCTCGGGCCAGGGGCCGTCCCGTTGAAACTGTTCCTGGACGCTGGCCTGCAGGCGGGTGACCAGCGCGTCGAGGGCCTGCACGAAGCAGTCCTCTTTGTCCTGGAAGTGCTCGTCGAAGACCGCTCCCGGGACGTCGGCGGTCTGCAGCACGCGCTCCACGGTGGTGCGGTCATAGCCGCGGTAGGCCACCGTCGCGATCAGCGCGTCGAGGATGCGGGCACGGGGGTCGGCGCTGCTGCCGGGTCCCGGATCCGTCGCAACGGTGACGGCGGCGGTGGATGGCTCCCGGCCGTGGCCGGGGTCTCTGCTGGACGACATCCCTTCCTCCTCCTGGCTGGCCAAATTGTAGACTTTTGGTTGCTGATTTGTCAAGAGCTGAGGATTGGGCCCTGGGTGTGGGCGCCCTCCTGGGCGCCGTGTAAGATGTGCCTGTGGAGGGAGGCGGCATGAGCGATGCGCTTGAGAGCGATGAGGGGCTGAACCCCGGAGGGGGGGTGGGTTCCGAATCCCAGGCGCTGCTCGATCAGGCCAGCGAGTTCGAGTACCACTCCCACGAGGACTCCGCGGACGGGATCCCCGATGGGCAGTGGTCGGTGCGCTGCGTCGACGTGCACAAGCGCCTGGGCGGGCTGCCGGTGCTCAACGGGCTCAACGTCACGATCCCCGACGACACCATCACGGTCGTGCTCGGCCCCTCGGGGACGGGCAAGAGCGTGCTCATCAAGCACATCATCGGACTGATGTTCCCCGACTCGGGCAACATCATCGTGCAGGGCCAGTCTGTCCCCAACCTGGCGATGCCCGACCTGCTGGAGCTGCGCCGGCGGATCGGCGTGCTCTTCCAGGACGGCGCGCTGTTTGGCTCGATGAACGTCTTCGACAACGTCGCCTTCCCGCTGCGCCAGCACACCGACATGTCCGAGGCGCGGATCGCCGAGGTCGTCAAGCAGCGCCTCAGCGACGTGGGTCTCTCCGAGGCGATCAACGACGCGCCCTCCCAGCTCTCCGGCGGGATGCGCAAGCGGGCAGGGTTCGCGCGCGCGCTCGTGATGGAGCCCGACATCGTGATCTTCGACGAGCCCGACTCTGGGCTTGACCCGGTGCGCACCGCGCTGTTGTGCGAGCTGATCCAGGAGATGCACTCTGCGCTGGGCGGCACCTACATCGTGGTGACCCACGACATCGCCTCCGCGCGGCGCATCGGCGAGTACATCGCGCTGCTGTGGAAGGGTCGCATCGTGGAGAGCGGCGACGCGCAGAAGATGTTCTCCTCGGAGAACCAGTTCGTGCGCCAGTTCCTCAGCGGGTCCGCTGAGGGGCCGCTGGGTATGGACTGAGCAGTACAGCCTGTTTTCCTTAGGGGTTGCTTTTTAGCCCGAGTTGTGTGTATGATGAGCTTGCCTCGGTGATCCGACTTGGGTCGCCGGCAGAAATAGGTTTGGTTTGGGATGGGTCCTCTGGATCGATTGCAAGCTTGCAGAGGGTTGTGTTTGGGAGAGGTGCTGGGCCGAGTGATGAGGGAGATACGGTTCGCGTGAGCTTGTTTGCGACAGACGTGTTAGGGACGGTTGTGACCCCAGTGGGGGCCGTAACCAGATGCTTCAGCGTCTCTGAAGCATCTCTCTCTCTCTCTCTCTCTCTTGGCCGGGGTCCAGCTCTCTAAGGGCTGATTCCGGTCGGCCTTTGGGCCGTGCCCTGTGCGGGAGGGCCGTCTGATGGCGGCCCGCACTCGTTCGCGTGCCACCGTCGCCGGGGGTGTGTCTGGGGGTCCGCCGGCCGGCGGGGAGGGGGTGGCGCATCCGCGGGTTGTGGAGATTCAGCGTTCGCGGTTGATGGCGGCGGCCGCGCGGGCGGTCGAGGAACTGGGTTATACGCGTGCGACGGTGGCGCATATCACGCGTCGTGCGAAGGTCTCGCGCCGCACGTTCTATGAACTGTTCGCCAACCGTGAGGAGTGCCTGTTGGCGGCGCTTGAGGGTGTCGTTGAGGGCATCCGCGGGGAGCTCGCCGCCGCAGGGCTTGAGGGCCTTGCGTGGCGCGAGCGGATCCGGGGCGGGTTGTGGGTGGTCCTTTCGTTCTTCGATCGCGAGCCGGTGGCCGCCAGGTTCTGTGTGGTGCAGGCGATGCGCGGTTCCCAAGCGGTGTTGGAGCGCCGTGAAGAGGTCCTGGGCGACCTGGCCGGGGTGATCGATGAGGGCCGCGGCGAGGGTGCGCGTGGGGAGGATCTGCCGCCGCTGACGGCGGAGGGTCTCATCGGCGCGGGGTTCGCGCTGGTGTATGCGCGGTTGTTGCGTAGGGACAGCGAGCCGTTGACCGGGCTGCTGGGGGATTTGATGGGCATGATCGTGCTGCCGTACATGGGTCCCGCGGCTGTGCGCCGCGAGCAGGGCCGCCCTGCCCCCGCGCCCGCCAAGGCCCCCGCGCGCGAGACGCCGTCGGCGGGCAAGGGCGAGGTGGACGTCCTCGCGGGGCTCCCGATGCGCCTGACGTACCGCACGATGCGCGTCCTGGAAGCGATCGCGGACGAGCCGGGGATCTCAAACCGCGGGGTGGGGCTGCGCGCGGACATCGCCGACCAGGGCCAGATTTCGAAGCTGCTCTCGCGCCTTGAGCGCCTGGGGCTCATAAGCAACACGGGGGAGGGGCACGCCAAGGGCGAGCCGAACGCGTGGACGCTCACGCCCACGGGGCGGGAGGTCGCGCAGACGATTCGCATTCACACCCACGACCACAAGGAAGCCGCGTGATGTCACACCGAGGAGGAGTCGCTATGAGGACCGCTGTTTGTCGTGGGCTGCTGCCCGTGTTGATGCTCGCGCTGGTGTTTGCCGTGGCCGGGGGGCTCATGGTCTCCTCGGCTTGGGGGGCGGGGGACGCTAGTGAAGCGGCGTGTCCGAATGAAGCGCTGGAAGGGTTTCGGGAATACCTGGCGGATTGCCGCGCGTATGAGTTGGTGACGCCTGCGTTCAAGAATGGCGATTTCGCTGGCGTGGATGCGGTGTCGGGGGATGGGTCGCGGGTGCTGGTGGAATCGCTTGAGGGCTATGGGGGGGCCGGTAGCAACAGCGAACGTGGCTCTTTCTATGAGCTGACTCGTTCGGGGTCGGGGTGGGTGACATCGGCGTTGGATCCGTCGCCTTCGTTGTCTTTTGACAATCCGTCCCCGTATCTTGTCGCTGTGGGCGATGGTCTCGATAGGACGTTGTGGGCGATGCGCAGTCCGTCGCAGTCGTACTTCGCTGATGGTCTGTATGTGCGTGAAGCCGATGGTTCGTTTGTGAGTGTCGGGCCTGTGGTCCCGCCGTCGGCCGCGGATGGCCCGCCGGTAGGCTCATATCCAATTATTCCTGTTGGATTCAATAAGGTTGTTGGGGTGTCGGGCGACCTGTCGCATGTTTTGTTCTATATATACGGATCTTTTAGATACGGATCTTTTGAGCGGTGGCCTGGCGATACGACGGATGAAGGTTTAGAATTTTCGTTGTATGAGTATGTTGGGACGGGGAATACGCAGCCGGCGCTGGTCGGGGTGAGCGATGGCAGTACCGTCGTAAACGGTCAGGAGCTTCCGGCGGGGCATCTCATCAGCGACTGTGGGACGAACCTGGGCAGTGCAACACGGAGCGGCTCAAATGATGGAGATACTTATAACGCGGTGTCGGGGAGTGGGGAAACAGTGTTCTTCACGGCACAGGGAACCACAGAAGCTAATAGCTGTACGGGCGGCGTGGGCCCGTCTGTCGATGAATTGTATGCGCGGGTTGGTGGGGTTCAGACGGTGCCGATCTCCGAGCCCACGCCAAACCAGTGCGAAAAGTGCAGCACGGAAGCGAAGGCGCCGGCCGAGTTCCAGGGTGCCTCAGAAGACGGTTCGAAGGTGTTCTTCCTGACTGAACAGGAATTGCTGCCGGAAGCCGGGGGGATAAACCTGTACGAGTACGATTTCGATAACCCGCTGGGTGAGAAGATTGTGCGTGTCTCGCTGGATCCCACGAACCCTGGTGTGGAAGCGGGTGTGCTGGGTGTCGCGCGTGTCTCTGATGACGGGTCGCACGTGTATTTCGTCGCGACGGGTGTGTTGGCGGGCAGGAACGCTGAAGGCGCCGAACCGGTGTTGGGTGGGGATAACCTGTATGTGTTCGAGCGTGACGCGGCGTTCCCCGCTGGGCGTCTGGCGTTCGTCGGGACGCTCTCCGAAGCAGACGCGCAGGATTGGAGCTACGCGGATGAACGGCCGGTGCAGGCGACGCCGGATGGCCGGTTCCTGGTGTTCGACAGCGCGGCTGATCTGACGGCGGGGGACACGAGCAGCCAGCCGCAGGTGTTCGAGTACGATGCGCAGACGGAAAGGCTCGTGCGGGTCTCGGTCGGCGCGGCGGGCTACTCCGCGGGGATCGTGAGCGCTGACACAAACGGCGCGTCGATCTCCTCTCAAAACTTTGGTCAGTTGGCAGAACCATTCAGGCGAGCTACAGACGGTAGGGAACTGGCGGTGTCGGCTGATGGTTCGTTGGTGCTCTTCAGCAGTGTCGGCGCTTTGACACCGGGTGCCGTGGAAGCGGCGGCGGCGGGCGCGAACAGCGTGTATGAGTATCGCAGTGTGGGGGGGATCGCCGATGGGGGCGTGTACCTGGTCTCCGATGGCCACGACACGACGGTCCGCAGCGGCGGCGGTATCGGGGCATTGCCGGTGGGTATGGGTGCGTCGGGTGACGATGTGTTCTTCCAGACGTACGATCCGTTGGTGGCGGGGGATGTCGATACCCAGAAGGATGTGTATGACGCGCGGATGGATGGCGGGTTCCCGGCGGCGGTGACGCCGGGGGTGTGTGAAGGGGCGGCGTGCCAGGGCGTGCTGCCGGGGTCTCCGTCGTTCGCGGGTCCGGGGAGTGTGTCTGGGGCTGGTGGTGGGAATCTTCCGTCTCCGCCGGCGAGTACGGGTGGGGGTGGTAGTCCGAAGGCGAGGGCGTTGACGCGTGCGCAGAAGCTCGCGGGTGCGTTGCGGGTGTGCAGGCGGGAGCGCAAGAGGCAGGAGCGGGTGGTGTGCGAAGCACGGGCGCGCAAGCGGTTTGGGACCATGTCTAGTGTTGGTGGGAAGGGTGGGCGGTGATCATGGGTTTCATTGCGAGACGGGTGTTGCTGCCGGCAGCGGTGGCGGCGGTGCTGATGGTGGCGTTGGGGGCTTCTTCGGCGTTGGCGAGTGGGACGGTGGCATGGTCTGTGCGTGGTGTGCCTGAGCCGTCGCAGTTCTCCTCGGGTGACACGGTGCAGTGCGAAGGAAACTACTATTACAACGGTGCTGATCTGTGTGATCGTTACCAGGTGTTGGTGGAGAACGTTGGTGATGTCCCGTCCAGTGGTGATCTGACGATCACGGATAGGCTGCCGGCGGGCATCACGACGCTGGAAACACCAGAAACCCCGTTAAAGCGGATTGGTTCGCTCGGTGGTGGCGATGGAGAATTTGCGCGATGGAGTTGTTCGGAAGGTGCGGGTCAGTCGGTGGTGACGTGTACGCTTGAAAATGAAGAAGGAGAACTGGTTGGGTCGATCCCGGCGGATGTGGATGCGCCCGATCTGCAGATCCAAGTGTCCGCGCCGGCTGTGGGTGTGTCGGGGTCGTTGCGTAACGAAGTGACGGTCTCGGGTGGTGGTGGCGCGTCGGTGTCGACTAGCGAGGTGACACCGATCACCAGCGAACCCCCCAAGTTTGAACTCAGCGAATTCGATATGGAAGCAGATACGCCTAATGGCATGGCGGCGGCGGGCGCTGGCGATCACCCGTGGACGTTCACGACGAGCCTCGCGCTGCCGACGATCCCCAACCCACCAGGAGCGCCAGCCTCTTATCGTTCTGTTGAAAACGTCAAGGATGCTGTGGTGGAATTGCCGTTGGGGTTCGTCGGCGATGTCCAGGGTCTGGCGCAGTGCACGATCCCCGAGCTGGAAAACCATGTGTGTCCCGCGGGCAGCGAGGTCGGGCAGCTCGCGATCAGCGGGTTCACCGAAGGCCAACTGTTCTTCACCGGCTATGGTCCTGAATTCGGTGGGATCTATAACATGGCGCCGGAGGGTGGCTACCCCGTGGAGTTCGGATTCACGCTCGCCGGGGTCCCGTTGCTGTTTTATGCGGATGTGGTGCATGGCCCGTCGGGGTACCGTCTGCGGATAGCGAGCACGGACCTGGCCACCATCAGCAGGCTCACTCACGCGATATTCACGTTCTTCGGTGAGCCGGGCGCGTTGAAGGAAACGGGCTCCAATAAGGCGTTCTTGTCGAACCCGGCGGATTGCTCCGGGGGCCCGGTGTCGAGTAGGGCGTGGGTGGAGTCGTGGGAGACACCGGAACGATGGGTCCCCAAGGAAACGACGGCATACCCTCAGATCGGGGAATGCAACCTGCTGCAGTTCAACCCCTCGCTGTCGCTCGCACCGAGCACGGGCGGGGAAGGCACCACCCAGGCGGATGAGCCCTCGGGGTACGACGTGGAATTGAAGGTTCCGCAGACCTCATTGTTCGAAGAAGCGGCGACGCCGGAGTTGAAGAACGTGTCGGTCGCGCTCCCCGCGGGCGTGGGGATCGACCCGGCGGCGGGGAGCGGCCTTGAAGGCTGCGAAGCGACGGGCCCGGACGGGTTTGATATCCCTGAGGCGGGTGTGCCTGATGTGGCGGGTGAAGGCGAAGCGATCGGCGCGGACGGTCTGGCGCACATGACGCCGGGGCATTGCCCGGGGGCCTCGACGATCGGGACGGTCGCGATCCATACGCCGTTGTTGGCGGATGGTCCGGGTGGCGCGGCGCCGGTAACTGGCCACGTGTATCTCGCCAAGCCCGCCTGTGGTGGCGAAGGCCAGCCGGCGTGTACGACGGCGAGCGCGACCAACGGCGAACTGTATGGGCTCTACGTGGAAGCGCAGGACCCCAAGGCCGGCGTCGTGGTCAAACTCCAGGGCTCAGTTGCGGCGGACCCGAGTACGGGGCAGTTGACGGCGACGTTCAGGGAAAACCCGCAGATCCCGTTCAGCAGCTTCGCGCTGCACTTCACGGGCGGTCCGCGGGCGTCGCTGGCGAACCCCCAGACGTGCGGTACGGCGAGCACTGTGAGCAGCATGGAACCGTGGAGCGCCCCCGGCACCCCGACCGCCGTCTCCTCCAGCTCGTTCAACGTGGACTGGGACGGCCAGGGCGGCGCGTGTCCCGCGGGGATGCCGTTCAGCCCGGGGTTCACGGCGGGCACTGTGAGCCCGGTGGCGGGTGCGTTCAGCCCCTTCACGCTGTCCTTCTCCCGGCACGATCGCGAACAGGACCTCTCTGAGCTGACGCTCACGACCCCACCCGGGTTGTTGGGACGGCTGGCGAGTGTCGCGCTCTGCGGGGAACCGCAGGCCGCGCAGGGCACGTGCCCCTCGGGGAGCCAGATCGGTAGCGCGACGGTAGCGGCGGGCCCGGGCCCGGACCCGTTGTGGGTGTCCGGCCCGGTCTATCTCACAGGCCCGTACAAGGGCCAGCCGTTCGGGCTGTCCGTGGTGGTCCCGGCGAAGGCGGGCCCGTTCAACCTCGGCAACGTAGTCGTCAGGGCGGCGATCCACGTGGATCCCAACACGACGGCGTTGACGGTCACGAGCGACCCCCTGCCGCAGATCATCGACGGTGTCCCGCTGCGGGTGCAGACGGTGAACGTGACCGTCAACCGCGAAGGGTTCATGTTCAACCCCACGAACTGCAACCAGCAGCAGATCGCGGCGAGCATCACGGCGGCGCAGGGAGCCACTGCGGGCGTATCGAGCCCGTTCACCGCGAGCGGTTGCAAGGCGCTGGCGTTCCACCCGGTGTTCAGCGTCAGCACGCAGGCGAAGACGAGCAAGCACGAAGGCGCGAGCCTGACCGTGAAGGGCGCGTTCACCGCGGGTAACGCGAACGTCCACAGCGTCGGAGTGGTGCTCCCCAAGCAGCTCCCCGCAAGGCTCACGACGATCCAGCAGGCATGCCCGGAAGCCCAGTTCGCGGCGAACCCGGCGTCGTGCCCCGTGGGCTCTGACATCGGCACGGCGACCGCCAGCACGCCGATCCTCGCCAACCCCGTGATGGGGCCGACGTACCTGGTCTCCCACGGCGGCGCGGCGTTCCCCAACGTCGTCGCGGTCCTGCAGGGTGAAGGCGTAACGGTGGATCTCACGGGCAGCATCGACATCAAGAAGGGCGTCACCAGCTCGACGTTCGCGAGCGTCCCCGACGTCCCGATCGGCGCGTTCACGCTGACGCTCCCCGAGGGCCCTCACTCCGGCCTCGCAGCGGTGGTACCCGCGAAGGCGAAGGGCAGCCTCTGCGGCCAGTCCTTGACGATGCCGTTCACGATCACCGGCCAGAACGGCGCGGTCCTCGAGCAGAACGTGAGGATCGCCGTCACCGGGTGTCCGAAAGCAAAGCCGAAGGCCAAGACAAAGAAGAAGCCCAAGCACAGGCGCAAGAAGAGGAGGTAAAGGGGGCCGGCCCTGGGAGTTATCGGCCGCAGAGCCGCCCCATGCTGGTGCCATCGTCATGGTATGATCGTGCCATGCACGTGTCGATCGATAGCGCGGGGCGGGTGGTGGTGCCGAAGCCGCTGCGTGACCAGCTGGGGATATCGCCCGCTACGCCGCTCGAGCTCGAGGTGGTTGACGGGCACCTCGAGCTGTCGGTGCCCAGCGAGCCGTCCGCGGTGGTCGAGGGCGCCCACGGACCGTGCTTCGCGCCGACCGGCACGCCGATCACCGACGCAAAGCTGCGCGGAGTGCTCGAGGCTGTGCGCGAGCGTCGGTGAGCGCGGCCCCCGATACGAGCATCGCGCTGGCCGCGCTGCTCGCCGATCACGCTGCGCACCACGCCGCGGCGGAGGCGCTGAGCGCGTGCACGGTCACGATCGCCCACGCGGCGCTCGAGGCATACAGCGTCCTCACCCGGCTGCCGCCCCCACACCGAGCTGACGCGACCACGGCTGCTGCGCTGCTGCGGGCGAGGCTGCCGGCGGCACACGTGACGCTCGACGGCGACGCCTACGCCGAAGCTCCCCAGCGGATGGCCGCGGCGGGCGTGAGCGGAGGCTCGGCCTACGACGGGCTGATCGCGCTGACGGCGCTCGATCACGACCTCGAGCTCGTCTCCCGCGACGCCCGCGCGGCACGCACCTACCGCGCGCTGGGCGTTCGCTTTCAGTTGCTGGCTTGAGGTGGCGAAGGCGCGCCCAGCGCGGGGTGCCATGGCATCGTCAGTACGGCTTGTTTTCCTTAGGGGTTGCTTTTAAGCCCGAGTTGTGTGTATGATGAGCTGGTCTTGGCGATCCGGTTTGGGTCGCCGGCGGAAATAGGTTTGGTTTGGGATGGGTCCTCTGGATCGATTGCAAGCTTGCAGAGGGTTGTGTTTGGGAGAGGTGCTGGGCCGAGCGATGAGGGAGATACGGTTCGCGTGAGCTTGTTTGCGACAGACGTGTTAGGGACGGTTGTGACCCCAGTGGGGGCCGTAACCAGATGCTTCAGCGTCTCTGAAGCATCTCTCTCTCTCTCTCTCTCTCTTGGCCGGGGTCCAGCTCTCTAAGGGCTGATTCCGGTCGGCCTGCGGGCCGTGCCCTGTGTGGGAGGGCCGTCTGATGGCGGCCCGCACTCGTTCGCGTGCCACCGTCGCCGGGGGTGTGTCTGGGGGTCCGCCGGCCGGCGGGGAGGGGGTGGCGCATCCGCGGGTTGTGGAGATTCAGCGTTCGCGGTTGATGGCGGCGGCCGCGCGGGCGGTCGAGGAACTGGGTTATACGCGTGCGACGGTGGCGCATATCACGCGTCGTGCGAAGGTCTCGCGCCGCACGTTCTATGAACTGTTCGCCAACCGTGAGGAGTGCCTGTTGGCGGCGCTTGAGGGTGTCGTTGAGGGCATCCGCGGGGAGCTCGCCGCCGCGGGGCTTGAGGGCCTTGCGTGGCGCGAGCGGATCCGGGGCGGGTTGTGGGTGGTCCTTTCGTTCTTCGATCGCGAGCCGGTGGCCGCCAGGTTCTGTGTGGTGCAGGCGATGCGCGGTTCCCAAGCGGTGTTGGAGCGCCGTGAAGAGGTCCTGGGCGACCTGGCCGGGGTGATCGACGAGGGCCGCGGCGAGGGTGCGCGTGGGGAGGATCTGCCGCCGCTGACGGCGGAGGGTCTCATCGGCGCGGGGTTCGCGCTGGTGTATGCGCGGTTGTTGCGTAGGGACAGCGAGCCGTTGACCGGGCTGCTGGGGGATTTGATGGGCATGATCGTGCTGCCGTACATGGGTCCCGCGGCTGTGCGCCGCGAGCAGGGCCGCCCTGCCCCCGCGCCCGCCAAGGCCCCCGCGCGCGAGACGCCGTCGGCGGGCAAGGGCGAGGTGGACGTCCTCGCGGGGCTCCCGATGCGCCTGACCTATCGCACGATGCGCGTCCTGGAAGCGATCGCCGACGAGCCCGGGATCTCAAACCGCGGGGTTGGGCTGCGCGCGGACATCGCCGACCAGGGCCAGATTTCGAAGCTGCTCTCGCGCCTTGAGCGCCTGGGGCTCGCCGCCAACCGCGGCGCGGGGCACGCCAAGGGCGAGCCCAACGCGTGGACGCTCACGCCCACTGGGCGGGAGGTCGCGCAGACGATTCGCATCCACACCCACGACCACAAGGAAGCCGCGTGATGTCACACCGAGGAGGAGTCGCTATGAGGACCATTGTTTGTCGTGGGCTGCTGCCCGGGTTGCTGCTCGCGCTTGTGCTCGCCGTGGCCGGGGGGCTCATGGTCTCCTCGGCGTGGGCTGCTGGGGATGCGAACGAAGCGGCGTGTCCGAATGAAGCGCTGGAAGGGTTTCGGGAATATCTGCCGGATTGCCGGGCGTATGAGATGGTAACGCCGCCTTTCAAGGATGGGGATTTGATTGACGTGCCCGCCGTGTCGGGGGATGGGTCGCGTGTGCTGGAGACCTCGTTTTCGGGTTATGCGGGGGCGGGCGGCAGCAGCGAATATGGTTCCTACTATGAATTGGTGCGTTCGGGGTCGGGGTGGGTGACGTCGGCGTTGGATCCGCCGGCTGCGTTGTTTTCCGCCCCGAAGCTCGACGCTGTGGGCGATCGTTTTGACAGGACGCTGTGGGTGATGCGCAGTCCGTCGCAGTCGGCCTACGCATCGGATCTGTACGTGCGTGAAGCCGATGGTTCGTTCGTGAGCGTTGGGCCGGCGCTACCGCCGCCGGTGGCGGACGGCCCACCCGGGGGCTCGTATCCCCAACAACCTGGCGTTCAGAACAGGAATGTTGTTGGGGCGTCGAGCGACCTGTCGCGTGTGCTGTTCGTTGCTAATCGAGGAGAAGGCGGCTATTGGCCTGGCGATACGACAGAAGGTAGCTCTTCGTTATATGAGTATGTTGGGACGGGGAATTCACAGCCTGTGCTGGTTGGGGTGAGCGATGGCGGTACCGTCGCGAACGGCAAGACGCTTCCGGCGGGGCGTCTCATCAGCGGCTGCGAAACTCGTTTGGGGGGTAGCGAAGGGGATTTATATAATGCAGTGTCGGCGAGTGGGGAAACGGTGTTCTTCACGGCGTTGGCTGCCGGCTACTGTGGGGGCGCGACGGAAGGCCCGCCAGCCAATGAATTGTACGCGCGGCAGGGTGGCGTTGAAACGGTGCCGATCTCCGAGCCCGCTTCCGGCCAGTGCGAAGCGTGTAACACGGCAGTGAAGGGCTCAGCTGAATTCCAGGGCGCCTCCGAAGATGGTTCGAAGGTGTTCTTCCTCACCGGCCAGGAATTGTTCTCTGGGGCTGTGGGAACGAATCTGTACGAGTACGATTTCGATAACCCGAAGGGCGAGAAGGTCGTGCGTGTCTCGGCGGATCCCGCGGCCCCCGGCGTGGAAGCCGGTGTGCTGGGTGTCGCGCGGGTCTCCGATGACGGGTCGCACGTGTATTTCGTCGCAACGGGTGTATTGACCGGCAAGAACGCCGAAGGAACCGTACCGATCGCGGGTGGGGATAACCTGTATGTGTTCGAGCGTGACGCGGCGTTCCCCGCCGGGCGCCTGGCGTTCGTCGGGACGCTCGCGGGAGCCGACGCACAGGACTGGAGCGCAAAAGATGCGCGGCCGGTGCAGGCGACGCCGGATGGCCGGTTCGTGGTGTTCGAGAGCGTGGCGGATCTCACGCCGGGAGGCACGAGCAGCCAGCCGCAGGTGTTCGAGTACGACACGCAGACGGAAAGGCTCGTGCGGGTCTCGATCGGCGCGTCGGGCTACCCCGCGGGGACGGCGAGCGCGGACACGAACGGCGCGTACATCGCCTTCCAAGGTTACGCTCAGACAGGAGAAGTATTCACTCGTCCGGCGAGCACTCCCAGGTTGGCGGTGTCGGCCGATGGTTCCGTGGTGCTTTTCAGCAGTGTGGGCGCGTTGACGCCGGACGCCGTTGAAGCCGCGACTGCGGGCACGAACAGCGTGTATGTGTATCGCAGTGTGGGGTCGATCGCCGATGGGGGTGTGTATCTGGTCTCCGATGGCCACAATACGCTGGAAGCGGCCCCGGTGGGTATGGGCGCGTCGGGTGGCGATGTGTTCTTCCAGACGAATGATCCGTTGGTGGCTGGGGATGTCGATACCCAGAGGGATGTGTATGACGCGCGGGTGGATGGTGGGTTCCCGGCGGCGATGGCACCGGGGGCGTGTGAAGGCGAGGCGTGCCAGGGCCCGCCGCCGGGGTCTCCTTCGTTTGCGGGGCCGGGGAGCGTGTCTGAGGCTGGTGGGGGGAATCTGCCGTCCCCGCCACCGAGTACAGCGGGTGGCAATCCGAAGGCGAGGCCTTCGACGCGTGCGCAGAAGCTCGCGGGCGCGTTACGGGTGTGCAGGCGGGAGCGCAAGAAGAAGGAGCGGGTGGTGTGCGAAGCACGGGCGCGCAAGCGGTTTGGGACCATGTCTAATGCTGGTGGGAAGGGTGGACGGTGATCGTCATGGGTTTCATTGCCAGGAGGACGCTGTTGCCGGCAGCGGTGGTGGCGGTGCTGGTGTCGCTGGGGGTGTCGTCGGCGTTGGCGGCTGGGTCGGTGGCGTGGTCTGTGCGTGGTGTGCCCGAGCCGTCGCAGTTCTCCTCGGGTGACACGGTGCAGTGCGAAGGGCACTACTACTTTGGCAATGCAAGTCTGTGTGATCGTTACCAGGTGTTGGTGGAGAATGTCGGTGATGTTCCGTCCAGCGGGCCGCTGACGATCACGGATAGGCTGCCGGCGGGCATCACGACGCTGGGAACACCGGAAGCCCCGATAACGCGGATTGGTGGGCTTGGTGGCGAGGGGCAGGAAGGACAGTGGGGTTGCTCGGAAGGCGCGGGTCAGTCGGTGGTGACGTGTACGCTTGAGTATCTTAATGAACTCACTGATGAATATGTCCCAGGGGGTGTGGTTCCGGCGGGTGTGGATGCACCTGGTCTGCAGATCGAAGTGTCTGCGCCGGCCGCAGGTGTGTCGGGGTCGTTGCGTAACGAAGCGACTGTCTCGGGTGGCGGCGGCGCGTCGGTGTCGACGAGCGAGGTGACGCCCATCACGACCCAGCCCCCCAGTTTCGAACTTAGTGAATTCGACATGGAAGCGGATACGCCTGGTGGCGGGACGGCGGTGCGGGCGGGCGCTCACCCGTGGACGTTCGTGACGAGCCTCGGGCTGCCGACGATCCCAGACCCAGCGGGGGGAGTAGCCAACTTTCGTTCTGTCGAAAACCTCAAGGATGCTGTGGTGGAATTGCCGCTGGGGTTCGTCGGGGATGTCCAGGGCCTCCCGCAGTGCACGATCCCTAAGCTGGAACACCATGCGTGTCCCGCGGGGAGCCTCGTCGGGTCGCTCGCCATCAGCGCACTCAGCGGCGGCGCGTTGTTTTTCACGGGTTACGGTCCTGAATTTGGCGGGATCTATAACATGGCGCCAGAGGGTAGGTACCCGGCGGAGTTCGGTCTGACGCTCGCCGGGATCCCGTTCTTGCTGTATGCGGATGTGGTGCACGGTCCATCCGGGTACCGTCTGCGGATAGCGAACACGGGCCTGTCCACCATCAGCAGGCTCACTCACGCTACATTCACGTTCTTTGGTGAGCCGGGCGCGTTGAACGGGACGGGTTCTGGTGCGGCGTTTTTGACGAACCCGGTGGACTGCTCCGCGGGGCCGCTGACGAGCCGTGTGTTTGTGGATTCGTGGGAGAACCCGGAACGGTGGATGTTGAGTGAAACGACGGTGTACCCCCAGATCGGGGAATGTGGTTTGCTGCGGTTCAACCCCTCGCTGTCGCTCGCGCCGAGTGGGGGTGGAGAAGGCACGACGCAGGCGGATGAGCCCTCGGGGTACAACGTGGAATTGAGGGTTCCGCAGACCTCGCTGTTCGAAGAAACCGCGACCCCGGAGTTGAAGAACGTGTCGGTGACGCTCCCCGCGGGCGTGGGGATCGACCCGGCGGCGGGCAGCGGCCTCGAAGGCTGCGAAGCCACGGGCCCCAACGGGTTCGACATCCCCGAGGCCGGCGCGCCGAACGTGGCTGGTGAAGGCGAAGCGATCGGCCCCGACGGCACGGCGCAGATGACCCCTGGGCACTGCCCCGGGGCCTCGACGATCGGGACGGTGGCGATCCACACCCCTTTGCTGCCGGATGGGCCGGGTGGCGCGGCGCCGGTAACTGGCCACGTGTATCTCGCCAAGCCCGCCTGTGGTGGCGAAGGCCAGCCGGCGTGTACGACGGCGAGCGCGACCAACGGCGAACTGTATGGGCTCTACGTGGAAGCGCAGGACCCCAAGGCCGGCGTCGTGATCAAACTCCAGGGCTCAGTTGCGGCAGACCCGAGTACGGGCCAGTTGACCGCGACGTTCAGGGAAAACCCGCAGATCCCGTTCAGCAGCTTCGCGCTGCACTTCACGGGCGGTCCGCGGGCGTCGCTGGCGAACCCCCAGACGTGCGGTACGGCGAGCACTGTGAGCAGCATGGAACCGTGGAGCGCCCCCGGTACCCCGACCGTGACCAGCTCCAGCTCGTTCAACGTGGACTGGGACGGCCAGGGCGGCGCGTGTCCCGCGGGGATGCCGTTCAGCCCGGGGTTCACGGCGGGCACTGTGAGCCCGGTGGCGGGTGCGTTCAGCCCCTTCACGCTGTCCTTCTCCCGGCACGATCGCGAACAGGACCTCTCTGAGCTGACGCTCACGACCCCACCCGGGTTGTTGGGACGGCTGGCGAGTGTCGCGCTCTGCGGGGAACCGCAGGCCGCACAGGGCACATGCGGCCCCGGGAGCCAGATCGGTAGCGCGACTGTAGCGGCCGGCCCGGGCCCTGATCCGTTGTGGGTGTCCGGCCCGGTCTATCTCACGGGCCCGTACAAGGGCCAGCCGTTCGGCCTGTCGGTGGTGGTCCCGGCGAAGGCCGGCCCGTTCAACCTCGGCAACGTCGTCGTCCGCGCGGCGATCCACGTGGACCCCAACACGACGGCGTTGACGGTCACGAGCGACCCCCTGCCGCAGATCATCGACGGTGTCCCGCTGCGCGTGCAGACGGTGAACGTGACCGTCAACCGCGAAGGGTTCATGTTCAACCCCACGAACTGCAACCAGCAGCAGATCACGGCGAGCATCACGGCGGCGCAGGGAGCCACTGCGGGCGTATCGAGCCCGTTCACCGCGAGCGGCTGCAAGGCGCTGGCGTTCCACCCGGTGTTCAGCGTCAGCACGCAGGCGAAGACGAGTAAGCACGAAGGCGCGAGCCTGACCGTGAAGGGCGTGTTCACCGCGGGCAACGCGAACGTCCACTCGGTCGCGGTGGTGCTCCCCAAGCAGCTCCCGGCGCGCCTGACGACGATCCAGCAGGCCTGCCCCGAAGCCGTGTTCAACGCGAACCCGGCGTCGTGCCCCGCGGGCTCTGACATCGGCACGGCGATCGCGAGCACGCCGATCCTCGCCAACCCCGTGATGGGACCGACGTATCTGGTCTCCCACGGTGGCGCGGCGTTCCCCAACGTCGTCGCGGTCCTGCAGGGCGAAGGCGTCACGGTGGACCTCACGGGCAGCATCGACATCAAGAAGGGCGTCACCAGCTCGACGTTCGCGAGCGTCCCCGACGCGCCGATCGGCGCGTTCACGCTGAGCCTCCCCGAGGGCCCCCACTCCGGCCTCGCGGCTGTGGTCCCCGCGAAGGCGAAAGGCAGCCTCTGCGGCCAGAAGCTGACGATGCCGTTCACGATCACCGGGCAGAACGGCGCGGTCCTGAACCAGAACGTCAAGATCCAGGTCACCGGGTGCGCCAAGCCCAAGGCGAAGAAGAAGGCGAAGGCGCGCACCCGGAGGGCGCACGGCGGGAAGGGGAAGAAGAAGTAGCGCTATCGAGGAGGCGGTGGGAGTCGGCGCTATGGAATTGGTGGGGTTTGGGGTAGTGCGGAGACTGCTACGCCGCAGTGCTGGCGGCGCAACAGGGCGCAGTTGGCTTGCCGGCAGATCTTGACTGGGCTATAGGGCGTCCGGTCTCGCGCTATCCGGCGCGGATGGCTACCGTCGGATGCTGGTGGAGCCTCTCTCTCCAAATCCGCTCACCGCTCTAGCCGATGCTATGTCGTACCCGTGGTAGCATAAAGGTGTGAAGCTCAGTGTGAGCCTGCCTGACGGAGATGTGGCGTACCTGGACGCCTACGCGCGCGAGCAGGGGCACAAGTCGCGCTCCGCCGTGCTCCACAAGGCCGTTCGCACGCTGCGAGCGACCGAGTTGGAGGGTTGCTACGAGGATGCCTGGGAGACGTGGGCCGCTACCGGCGAGGCCCGGGCATGGGAGTCGGCGGCGGCCGACGGCCTGTCCTGAAGCATGCGCCGCGGCGAGATCCGCATCGTCGCTCTCGATCCTGTTGTGGGCACCGAGGCCAACAAGCGGCGGCCAGCGGTCATCGTCAGCAACGACGGGGCCAATCTTACGGCCGCCCGGCTCGGGCGGGGGGTGCTCACGATCGTGCCCGTCACGTCCAACACGGAGCGGGTCCATCCCTTCCAGGTCCTGCTCGAAGCCGATGCCATCGGGCTTAAGCACGACTGCAAGGCCCAGGCTGAGCAGGTCCGCTCCGTGGACATCCAGCGCATCGGCGCGCGCCTTGGGTCGGTGCCCGCGAGGTTGATGGACCAGCTGGACGAGGCCCTGCGGCTGCACCTTGTTCTTTGAAGGCTATGCCTTGTCCCAGGTATTTGCGCGTGCAATCATCTGTTATGGTTGCGTCGGCAACTATCGAAGGTTGTCCGTTTCTGCTTCAACACTCTCCGAAAGGATCACCGATGTCCCCCGACACAGCCGTAGAGCCCACCGAGACCTTCCTGCCCGCCGGCGCCTGGAAGGTCGACCGCGTCCATTCGGGCGTCGAGTTTCAGGTCAAGCACCTGGGCATCGCCACCGTCAAGGGCCAGTTCAAGGACTTCGAGGGCACCCTCGAGGTGGGGCCCGAGGGCGCCCGCGCCTACGGGACCGTGCAGGTCGACAGCGTCGACACGCGCGAGCCCGCGCGCGACGAGCACCTGCGCTCCGCCGACTTCTTCGAGGTCGCGACGTACCCCGAGATCGCCTTCCAGTCCACCGCGATCCGGCCCGCCGGCGATGAGGAGTTCGAGATCGAGGGCGAGTTGACGATCCACGGGGTCACCCGTCCCGTGAAGTTCGAGGCCACGCTGGAGGGCACCGAGACCGATCCGCAGGGCAACGACCGGGTGGGAGTCTCAGCCCGCGGGCAGATCAACCGCTCGGACTTCGAGATGAAGTTCAACGCCGCGCTGGGTTCGGGCAACGTCGTGGTCAGCGACAAGGTCAAGATCCTGCTCGACGTATCCGCGGTGCGCGCCTCCTGAAGGCCCTGAGCGCCGCTCAGCGCACGAAAACGCCGCCCAGCGCCTCGTCCACCGCGGCGAGCGTCTGGGCGTCGAGCGTTATGCCCGACGCTGAGGCGTTGGCGTGCACCTGCTCGGGGCGGCTGGCCCCGACGATCGCCGAGGCCACGTTGGGCTGGCGCAGCACCCAGGCGAGCGCCAGCTGCGCCATCGACAGCCCGGCGCCCTGCGCGACCGGCACGAGCCGCTGCACGGCCTCCAGCACGCGGTCGTCCATCAGCTGGCCGATGAAGACGTTCATGCTCTCGCTCGCCGCGCGCGAGTCGCTCGGCGGCTGCTCGCCCGGGCGGTACTTGCCCGTCAGCACGCCCTGGCCCAGCGGCGACCACACGATCTGGGATATCTGCTCTGCTTCGCACAGCGGGATCACCTCGGCCTCCGGCGTGCGCCACAGCATCGAGTACTGCGGCTGGCTCGAGACCCAGCGCGCCACCTCCGGCAGCGCCAGCGACTCGCGGATCTTCTCCGCCGGCCACTCGCTGAAGCCGATGTGGCGCGCCTTGCCCGCGGCGACCACTTCGCTGAGCGCACCCATCGTCTCCTCCAGGGGCGTCTGCTCGTCGTAGCGGTGGCACTGATAGAGGTCCACGTAGTCGGTGCGCAGGCGCTCCAGCGAGGCGTCGATCTGCTTGTGGATCTGCGCCGCCGAGAGCCCCCTGTCGGTCTCGGACATCGGGAAGAACACCTTCGTGGCCAGCACGTAGGAGGAGCGGTCGTACTCCGCCAGCACCTCGCCCAGCAGCGACTCCGCCGCGCCGGCGCCGTACACGTTGGCGGTGTCGATGAAGTTGATCCCCGCCTCGAACGCCGCCCGCACGCACGCCTGCGCCTGCTCGCGCGCCACGCCCCCGGAGTACGTCAGCCACGAGCCGAGGCCAATCTCGGACACCTCGATGCCGCTGGAGCCGAGCTTGCGGAGCTTCATGGTTGTGCAGCCTAGCGCCGTTGCACAACCAGTGCCTGCGTCGCCAACCCAAGCGAACCCCGCTCGTCGTGCAGGGCGCTCTCGGCCCAGCCGATCCCGCCGGGGTGCAGCAGCGTGCGCGCGTCCAGGGCGACCCACTCGCCGACCGGCCGGCGGTTGAGGGTGATGCTGAGGTCCGCGTTGATGAACAGGTAGTCCTCGAAGGGCAGCACCGCGCTGACGCCGTTGCCGAAGTCTGCCGTGCCCGCCACGCGGGCCAGCGGGGTGAGCGCGTCGCCTGGAAGCAGAGGGTGGCGCAGGCGCATCCACACCTGGGCGTGCCCGACCGGGGCGTGCGCCTTGGTCGTGTCCACCTCGGGCAGCTCGCCTGTCAGCGGTTGTCCGCTGAGGAAACGCATCTCCATCGCGCTGGCGGCGAAGCTCTTGTGATCGGAGTCGTCGAGGGCGAAGTGGATGGGGCGGCCCTGCTGCGGCCCGGGCAGCGGCGGCGGGCTGTGCCCGGCGACCTGCGCCTGCGCCAGCTCGGGCAGCTCCTCGGGGGTTGGCTGCAGGCGCAGCGCGCGGGCCTGGCAGACGAGCACCCCATCGGCGTGCAGCTCCGCCTCCAGCTCCTGCACGCGCCGCCCCGCACGGGTCACGCGCGTGCTCAGCTGCAGCGGCGCCAGCGGGATCGGCCGCAGGAAGGAGAAAGACAGCCGCGCCAGCGGCAGCTCCGCGCCGGGCTCGATCCGCTCGAACGCGGCGGCGATCAGCGCGGCGGGCGCCCCGCCGTGCAGCGCGCGCGGGTCCCACGGGCCACGGGCCTGCTCTGTCGGCACGTAACGTCCCTCGCCCTCATCGAGGAAGATGCTCTCGGCGTTCATCGCGGGAGGACTCTAATGATCCGGGCGCCACGAGGCAGGGGATCTGCCCTTCCTCCTCAGTTAGCGCGTCCATCCTCTTGCCCGGCTACCAGATCCGCGTGACCGGGTACGCGTCAAAGACTGTGTCGATAGATACGATGGTGGCGCGTTCACAAATGGCCTGCGCCGCGAGCAGCCGATCGAAAGGGTCATTGTGGATAGGTGGGAGTGCTCGCACTGCCCACGCATGAACATCGGTGACCGGCAGGCGCTCGAAGGCAAACTCCTCGAGGCGTTCGGGCAGATCCTCAGGGGCTCGCAGCTTGCCGAGCGCGCTCTTGATGGCTGCCTCCCAGACGCATACTGCGCTTATCAGCACAGGCGTGCGCGCGTCCTCGATCGCGGCGCGAACTCCTTCGACGCGCTTGTCGCCCGCGAACAGCCATAGCACAGCGTGTGTGTCGAGCAGCAGGGTCAGCGGAAGTGCTCGGTGAAGTCCGCGGGAAGCTCGTCGAAATCGTCCGCCAGCTCGATCTGGCCACGCAGCGCCCCGAATGCCTCCGCGATGGGGCGGCGGCGCTGCACCGCGACCAGTCGGGCGGCCGGGCGGCCGGAGCGCTGAATCACGATCTCCTCACCGTTCTCGGCAAGGTCGACAAGCCGCGACAGCTGACTCTTGGCTTCATGCATTCCGACTCGGACCACGAGCAAGACAATAGCATGTACTTAGCTAGAACGGACCCGCTCGCCGGTTGGGGGTCTCCTCATCCGCGCCGCTCCCACGAGAACCCGCGCACGGCGAACACCAGCCCGAAGGCCCCCCACAGGGCGATCACGGCGAGCGCGTCGAGATTGGCGCTGAGGTTCGCGCCCGTGACCATCGCGCCGGAGAGTCCGTCGATCAGCGGCTTCAGGGGCAGCGCAGCGGCGATCGTGCGCACGAAGCCGGGCACGCTCGTGGAGTCGAACGCGTAGAAGGAGATCGCCACGACCGGCAGGAACACGGCGTTGACGTACGCCGCCGTGGACTCGAAGTTGGGGATCGCGTGCGCGAAGGCCACGCCGAGCGAGGCGAAGCAGACGACGCCGACGAGCACGAACACGACCAGCGTCCCCCACTGCTGCGGCCAGCCGATCCCGAAGAAGACGCGCCCCGCGAGCACGACGATCGCGATCTGCAGCGCCGTGTTGGTCACCGCGTTGGCCGCCACGCCGCCGAAGTAGGAGATCGTCGGCAGCGGTGTGCCGTGGATGCGCTTGAGCACCCCGCGCTCGCGCAGGAACACGATGTTGTAGGCCAGCGCGGTGAAGGTCGTCGACATCACGCTCATGCCCGCGATCATCGGCACCAGCCGGTCCAACTGGTGCTGGTTGCCGCTGAGCGCCGCCCCCGCGCCCGCGAGGAACAGCAGCGGCAGTGCGAAGTTGAAGAACGCGGCGCTCGGGTTGCGCCAGAACATGCGCCGCTCCAGGCGGTACTGGCGCCAGGAGAGGGCCAACGCGTCAGGCATCGGCCGTCAACTCCAGATAAACATCCTCCAACGAAGGCCGCCCCACGCTCAGCTCCTCCAGACGCTCCCCCCGCTCCAGCGCCTCCGCGGTCAGCTCGTGCAAGAGGCGCGTGGGGTCATCGGTCTGGCGCTCCACCAGCTCGCCCTGCGCGCCGCGGTAGGCGACTCTGTAGTGCGAGGCGCCCACGCCCAACTCGCGTGGCGGGCCGATTGCCAGTACGCGACCGTCCTTGAGGATCGCCACGCGGTCGGCCAGCGCCTGGGCCTCGTCCAGGTAGTGAGTCGTCAGCAGGATCGTCTTGCCCAGCGCGCGCAGCGAGCGGATCGTCTCCCACGCCGCCCTGCGGGCCTCCGGATCGAAGCCGGTGGTGGGCTCGTCGAGGAAGATCAGCTCGGGGTCGCCGACGAGCGCCAGCGCGAAGTCCAGGCGCCGCAGCTGCCCGCCGGAGAGCTTGCGGCTGCGCACCTGCGCCTTCTCCTGCAACCCCACGAGTCCCAGCACCTCCTCGACGTCGCGCGGGTGCGGGTAGAAGCTCGCCCAGTGGCGCAGCGCCTCGCGCGGGGTGACGTGGCTGTAGATGCCGCCCGACTGCAGCACGATGCCGATGCGCTGGCGCAGCTCGCGGCTGCGCACGGCGGGGTCGTGGCCGAGCACCGACACCTCTCCTGCGCTGCGCTCGCGGTAGCCCTCGAGGATCTCCACGGTGGTGGTCTTGCCGGCGCCGTTGGGCCCCAGCAGCCCGAACACCTCACCGCGCTGCACCTGCACGTCGATGCCGCGCACCGCCTGGAACTCGCCGTAGCGCTTGCGCAGGTCGCGCACCTCGATTGCCGGGCTCTCGCTCACCGGCTCATCATGCCAGCATCGCCCTGGAATTAAGAACCCACCCACCCGCCACGGGCCGGCAGTCGGGACCCGCGTGGGCGCCCCAGCCGCGGCCTCCTACCAGTGCACCCCGCGCATCAGCGTGGCCATCGCGATCTGCTCGGGCGAGGCGCGCTCCTCGAGGTCCTTCTCGCCGCGCGCGGCGGCGCTGTCGGGGAACACGCGGTAGGCGGTGTGCAGGATGCGGTCCACCGTGCCGGGGGACAGCGCGTAGAGCACCTCGCCGAAGGTGCCCAGGCGCGTGTTGATCACCTTCGGCTTGGAGCGCAGCGCCTCGCACACCATGTCGGCCGCCTCCTCGGGCGTGGCCGCGGGGAAGGAGTCGTACATCTTCGTGGGGGCGATCATCGGCGTGCGCACCAGCGGCATGTGGATCGTGGTGAAGGTGACCCCGTCGCCCAGCACCTCGCTGGAGGCCACGCGCGTGAAGGCGTCGAGCGCGGCCTTGGAGGCCACATACGCGGAGAAGCGCGGCGGGCTGGTCTGCACGCCGATCGAGGAGATGTTGACGATGTGCCCGAACCCCCTGGCGCGCATCGAGGGCAGCAGCCCCATGATCAGCTTCACCGCCCCCAGGTAGTTGAGCTGGATCGTGCGCTCGTAGTCGTGGAAGCGCTCGTAGCTGAGCGCCACCGAGCGGCGGATCGAGCGCCCCGCGTTGTTGACGAGCATGTCGACCGCCGCGTGGTCGGCGAGGATGCTGGCCACGAGTGAGTCGATCGAGTCGAGGTCTGACAGGTCGGCGCCGTACACGTAGGCGCTGCCGCCCTCGGCCTCGATCTCCTGCTTGACCTCTTCCAGCTTGTCCACCGAGCGCGCCACCAGCAGCGGGATGCCACCGGCCGCGGCGACCTTCAGCGCGGTCGTGCGCCCGATCCCCGAGGAGGCGCCGGTGATCACCACCGTGCGCCCGTTCAGCGCGGCGCTGAGCGAGCGGTGCTTCAGGCGGTCGGGGTCGAGGTGGTGCTCCCAGTAGTCCCACAGCCGCCCGGCGTAGCGGTCGAGCGGCGGGACCTCGATGCCGCTGCCCGTGAGCGCGGCCTCGGTCTCGCGCGTGTCGAAGCGGGGGCGCAGGTCGATGTGCTCCAAGACCTCTTCGGGGATGCCGAAGTCGGCGAGCAGCGTGCGGCGCGCATCGCGCAAGCCGGGCAGCCCCGTCAGGCGCGAGAGCGCGCCGAGGCCCAGCGGCCCGCCTGTCAGGCGCCGGTCAAGGCTGACCGCCACGTGCGGCGCGTGGGCGGCGCGCGCGAACTCGTTCATCACCTCGCTCACGCGCTGCGAGCGCGGGGCGGTGAGGTGAAAGGCCTGCCCGTCGAGCCCCGCCAGGTGCGCGATGTGCTCCAGCGCGTCGGCGACGAAGTCCACCGGCACGATGTTCGTGCGGCCGAGGTCGAGGCCCACCAGCGGCAGCCACTGCGGTAGCCAGCGGTGCATGCGCTGGATCGCCTTGAAGAAGTAGTACGGCCCATCGACCTTGTCCATCTCCCCGGTGCGCGAGTCGCCCACCACGACCGCCGGGCGGTACACGCGCCAGGGGACGCCCGTCTGCTCGCGCACGATCCGCTCGGACTCGAACTTCGTCAGGTGGTAGGGCGAGGGCAGCCGCTGGCCCTCGTCGAACATCTCCTCGCCAAAGACCCCGCGGTAGTCACCGGCGACGGCGATCGAAGATACGTGGTGCAGGCAGCCAGCCGTAAGCGCCCGTGCCAGGCCGACGGCCTCCGCGGTGCCGGCGACGTTAACCGCGTGGTTGCGCTCCTGCGAGGCGGTCATGTCGTAGATCGCGGCGATGTGGAAGAAGTGCTCGATGCTCTCGCGCAGCAGCTCGATCTGCTCCTTGGACACACCCAGCAGCGGCAGCGTGAGGTCTCCGACGACCGGGTGCACGCGCTCGCGCACCGTCGGGCCGTGCATGTGCTCCCAGCGTTTGATCAGCCGCTCCAGGCGAGCCTCCGAGCCCTCGCGCACGAGGATGTGGATGTCGCCCTCACGGGCGAGCAGCCGCTCAGTTAGGTTGCGGCCGATGAAGCCCGTCGCGCCGGTGATGAAGTAGGCCATTGGGCGAGGATAGAGCACTCTCATCCCGCCGGCGCGTCCTCGACGTCACCACGACGCGATCCCGTCCGCGGGGTGCACTGAATCGCCATAGGTCTCCCTCAGTTTGCTCACGATCCAATCCTCGAACGTGGCCACATTCACGCCATAACCACCTAATCAAGCGTGTCCGCAAAAGCGGGGGCACTCCACCACGGCCAGGTGCCGCAGTTCTGCATGGAGGGCTTTCCCGGGTCATACGAATGTCTACAGTTGGAATCCTGCCTGAGCGCAACTTCCAACCCCGCCGATAGTCTCTACTAGCGATGCGACGAACCGCCCTATCTGGCGTCGTGATGCTGGCGCTCCTGATACCAGCCGTGCCAGCGAGCGCCAAGCTTGCCCGACACTCGACGCCCCCGAACTGCTCCACGGTCCATAGTCAGTTGGTTGCTGCCGATACGCAGGCGCAGGTCTTCAAGGCCCTGAACTCCTTTCCTCTGCCTGCGATCTATGGCTGCGTCTATGGCTCGCGGCATACCTACGAACTGGGTGAAGTACGACGATGTGGGGGTGCTGCTGCCGGCGGCATTTGTGGCGGCATAACGAACGTGGTGCTGGACGGCTCAATCGTTGCCTATGAAGGTCTGGGCAGCGAACCGGCGGAACCGGAACGCAAAAGCGCGCGACCGCTTGTGATCGTCCGTGATCTACGCACTGGCCAGATACTCCGTCGATTGCCTTCGGATGTCCTGGGTCCGTCTCGCGTTGGCTCGGTCATGGCTATCGTCGTCAAGAGCAACGGCGCAGTGGCGTGGATCGTGGAAGATCGTGAGTCCACACCCAGCCATCCAGCCGAATATGAAGTCCATGCCGTGGATGGCAATGGGAGTCGAGTGCTCGCAGCCAGCTCCGAAATCGATCCCTCTTCGCTGGCTCTCGTGGGTAGCACGCTCTACTGGATGCAGGCTGGGAATCCTGCTTCGGCTCCTTTGAACTAGGGTTTTGCCGTGTCAGGCTAACGAGTCCGCTTTGTGGAGCTTTGATGAGGTATGCTCCGCCGCGTTCTGTCGTCGGGACGAAAGGCGGAGGCATGAGGGTAGCGGGGCGGAGGGCAGTTCGAGCAGCGGTTGGGGCACTGATAATGGGTGTTGTTCTACTGGTCGGCATCGCGTCGGCTGGTGCTGAAGGCACGACACCGGAAGGCGAAGCGACCGTCGCGCAGGCGCAGGAAACCGCGCAGCAGACCGACCCTGCGGTGCTCGCTCCCTCGTTGTCGGCGAGCATCGAAGGGCAGAGCGTTCAGCCTGCGATCACCGACTGGAGAAATGAAGAACTCCGCAGGCGAACCCATCCGAGCGTATGTGACGCTCTGGTCGAGAAACTGCATTGAAGGGAAGGCGTGTCACGCACCATCGCTCACCCGCTACCGCAAGGCAGTCCGAGCCATGATCACCCGCTACATGAGCGGCAACGCCACTGCTGGCCTGTCGCCCGTCAAGCTGTGGGGGGCATGGAATGAGCCCGATCTGGGGCCAACACCGCTGCATTCGATGAAGGCCGCCGAACTTTGGAAGGTGGCCCACTCCGTCGTCACGCATCACTGCGGTGGCTGCACGATGGTCGCAGGCGAATTCTCGGTATATAACAAGGGGTACATGGAACGCTACAAGCGCTTCATGGTGGAGCATCATTTCAGGCCGCGTGTCTGGGGGCTGCACGACTACCAGGATCTCGTAGCAGTCCCAGCGCCCGAAAAGCCAGAAGAAGCGCTCAAGGCTAGCTACGTCAATAGCGGTGCTAAGGGGTATGCAAAGCTCACCAGCACAGGCTTGGGCAAGCCCCGTATATGGCTGAGTGAGCAGGGCGTAGAGCTGGATAACAGCATCAACACAACACGACTCAAGGGAAACTCCGAATTGCAGCGCGTGTCGGCGGAAGATTTCCTGCGCCTCGCAAGCACCTCGACTCGCATCGAACTGGTCAACTACTACATGTACCACTCACCAGAACCCAGCGCGGAACACCTTCACCCCGAAGAAGAAGAAGTCTTCGACAGCGGACTACTGAACGAAAAGGGCGAACCGAGACCCGCGTACTGCGTCCTGGCGTACACCAGCCACAAGTGCCCAACGCCTCCTCCCACAGTGATCACCGGAGGAGAATTTAGCTCGATAGGTGGCCGCCAAGTCACCCTGAAGGGCGAAGTCAACCCGAACGGCGGCGCCACGACCTATTACTTCAAGTATGGTCCGACGACCGTTTACGGCCACACGACAACTCCAGAATCGGCCGGATCGGGGACGACCAATGTCCCTGTCACTGCTCAGATCGCCTCCGAAGGGGAGTGTCCAGAAGGCGGAGCCCCGGAAACGCACTTCCGGCTCGTAGCCACCAACGCGGCAGGCACGGTGGAAGGCAACGACAGCAGAGTCAGGTACGTCTGCCCAGACTGATAAATCTTATTCTACGTGCTTCGGCCCCCGTGAATCAGGCGCCCGCGCCGGCCCCCCCGCGCCCCTCGCCGGCAGCAAAGCGCGCGGCCCCAACTGCGCCTTCTGCAAAGACCTCGGGCCCCGCGGCGGCCTCCAGTGCAAGCCCCTCGGCGAGTGTCATCCCCAGCCCCTCGATCGCGGAGCGGCGGTCGGCGAGCATTGTGCGCTGCGGAAACCGCGCCAAGCCCTCGGCCAGCTCCAGCGCGCGCTCCAGGTGCCGACCCTCGGGCACGACCTCGGTCACGAGCCCCATCCCCAGGGCCTCGGAGGCGTCGATGATGCGCCCGGTGAGGATCAGGTCGAGCGCGCGGCCAAGCCCCACCACGCGCGCGGCTCGCTGCGTGCCGCCGTCGATCAGCGGCACCCCCCAGCGCCGCTCGGGGAAGCCCAACCGCGAGTCGGAGGTGGCGATGCGCAGGTCGCACCACAGCGCGAGCTCCAGCCCGCCCGCGAGCGCGAAGCCGGAGATCGCCGCGATGGTCGGCTTGGAGGGCGTCAGCCGCGTGAAGCCCATCGGCCCCTCCGGCGCCATCAGGCGCCCGGCGAACGTCTCGGTGGCCTTCAGGTCCGCGCCGGCGCAGAAGGCGACGCCGCCGGCGCCCGTGAGCACCAAGACGCGCGCCGCCTCGTCGGCCTCGAAACGCAGGAACCCCTCGTGCAGCGCCACCGCGGTGGGGCCGTCGACGGCGTTGCGCCGCGCGGGGCGGTCGATGCTCAGCACGGCGGCCGCGCCGACGCGCTCGTAGCGGACCGCCTCGGGGGCGCTCACGGCGAATCCGATTCGAAACTCATCCGCGGCGAACCCGACTGGAACATCCGCGAAACCAGACGCGAGGCGCCGGGGGCCTACCAGCCGCCGCGCCAGCTGGCGTCGCTGGTGTGCGCCTTGGCGGCGGCCTTGCGCGCGTACTTGCGCTTGTCCAGGCGCCACTGGATCAGGCTCATCACGAGGATGAAGGCGGGGAAGAAGATGATCAGGATGAAGGCGGCGTCGGTGATGGTCTTGTCAGTCGTCGCCCCAGAGAACCCACGCCCATCGTTGTAGGCAAACGCGGCGGGCGCGAGCAGCAGGAGCAGCACGGAGGACGTGGCGAGGCTGGCCAAGAGGCGGCGCATGGGGCGGATGCTAGCGAAGGTGAAGGGGGAAGAGCTCCGCCCCACAAGGGGGCTGCGCCAGGGGTCGCGCCGCGCGGAGACGAGGGCCGAGCCCTCCCTGCGGGTCCACACCCCTACGATGGCCCCAATGGCCGTCGTGATCGCCTCAGACCTGCACAAGGACATAGCCGGCAAACCGCTCTTGCGCGGGGTGTCGTTCAAGCTCGAGCGCCGCGAACGGATGACGATCGCCGGGCGCAACGGCGCGGGCAAGACCACCCTGCTGCGGATGTTGGCGGGCGAGACGGGCATCGACCGGGGCGAGCTGAGCCTCGCGAAGGGCGCGCGCATCGCCCTGCACGACCAGCGCCCCCCGCGCGAGCGCGACGCGAAGCTGCGCGACTACGTGCTGAGCGGCTGCGCGGAGGAGCTGCGGATCGAGGCCGAGCTGGCCGCCCTGGAGCAGCAGATGACCGAGGGCTCAAGCGAGGAGGCGACGCTGGAGCGCTACAGCCGCGCGCAGGCGCGCCTGGAGACGTACGGCGGCTATCTGTGGCGCGACCGCGCAACCGTGATGACGCGCGGGCTGGGCTTCACCGAGGCGGACCTCGACCGCGGCCTGAAAACGTTCTCCGGCGGCCAGTTGACGCGCGCCTCGCTCGCCCGCGCGCTGGCCACCCGCGCTGACGTGCTGCTGCTGGACGAGCCCACCAACCACCTCGACATCGAGTCGCTGGAGTGGCTGGAGCAGACGCTCACCGGGCTGGACGCGGCGATCGTGCTCGTGGCCCACGACCGCTGGTTCCTGGAGGCCGTCGGCACGGCGGTGCTGGAGTTGGAGGCCGGCCGCAGTCGCTTCTTCGCGGGCAGCTGGCACCGCTGGCGCGCCGAGCAGGCCGCGCGCGAGATGGCGCTGGGCAAGGCAATCGACAAGCAGAAGGCGGAGATCGAGCGCATGGAGCGCTTCATCGAGCGCTTCCGCGCCAAGGCAACCAAGGCGCGCCAGGCGCAGTCGCGCGTGAAGAAGCTCGCGAAGATCGAGCGCATCGAGCGCGATCCCAAGGACGGCCGCGGGCTGGAGTTCGCGTTCCGTCCCCCCGAGCGCTCGGGACGGGTGATCTTCGAGCTGACCGATGGGACGATCCAGGTGGGCGGCGAGCAGGCTGGAGATAAGAAAGGAGGAGGGAAGGGGGCCGCGAAGCGCAAGACAGCGGCCGCGCCGATCACGCTTCTGGAGCACGCCGAGCTGTGGCTGGAACGGGGTGAGCACGTCGCGCTGGTGGGGCCGAACGGCACGGGCAAGACCACGCTGATCGAGACGCTCGCCGGGCGCAGGCCGCTGGCGGGCGGCAAACTCAGCACCGGGCACAACGTGAAAGTCGGGTACCTGTCCCAGCACGCGGACGAGCTGGGCGCCGGTGGGCACCCGGGCCAGAGCGTGCTGGAAGCCGCGGGCCGCGCCACCGGCCTGACGCCGAATAAGGCCCGCGCGCTGCTGGGCAGCTTTCTCTTCTCCGGCGAGGACGCGGAGAAGCCGCTGGAAGGGCTGTCCGGCGGCGAGCGGCGCCGGCTCTCTCTCGCCGTGCTGGTCAACTCCGGCGCGAACGTGCTGATCCTCGACGAGCCAACAAACCACCTCGACATCGAGAGCCGCGAGGCGCTGGAGGACGCGCTGCGCGCGTTCGAAGGCTCGCTGCTGCTCGTCTCCCACGACCGCGCGCTGCTGGACGCCGTGGGCACGCGCACCGTCGCGGTCGAGCAACGGACGCTGCACAGCTACCTGGGCGGCTGGCCCGAGTACGTGCGCGTGCGCGAAGAGCGCAGGGAGGCGGGCGAGCTGGGGGAGGGATCGACGGCGGGTAACGGAGCTAGTTCAACCTCCTCCTCCTCCTCCTCCTCGACAGGCACCGCCCCCGTAAACGGCTCGCACGCAGTTGGCGCCCCAAACGCCGGCCGCCCCGGGGCACCGGGGAAGGCGGGCAGCGCGAAGATCGCGAAGGCCAAGCCAAGGCCAAAGCCCAAACCCGACGAGCCCTCCAAGAACCGCCTGCGCGAGCAGCAGAAGGCCGAGCGCGCTGTGGAAGAGGCCGAAGCGGCGCTGTGCGCGCTCGAAGACGAGCTAGCCGACCCCGCACAGTGGGCAACCAAGTACGAGGTCGCGAAGTCTGAGGCCCGCCACACCGCGGCAAAGCGGGCCATCGAGCAGGCGTATGAGCGTTTACTGGGCCGATAGTCGGAAACGTTTTTCCTGCCAGCCCGGCCGGCACCTATTACTGGCAGGCCAGCTACTCAGGCGACTCGAACAATGCGGAATCGACGAGCGTGTGCGATAAGGAGAACGCTGTCGAACTGCAGGAAATCGAAGAAGGGAAGAGGGCTCAGCCAAACCAAGAAGCCGTGTTGAAGCAGTATCAGGAAGCAAGCATTGCCGGCTACTGCAAGCCGATGGCGGTGGGAGTCAAGTCTCAGCCGCCAGATCAGTGCATTGGCGGAGCATTGGTAAATCCTGGACTGGGGGCCGTGATCGAAAATCCGCTTGGCAGCGGAACTCTCAAGGTGAGGGCTGGCTGGTGGCCGTAGGAGTTGCACAGACCGGTCCTCTCCCTTAAACCAAATCCCGCGCACCTGGGCGCTCGCTGGAGCAGGCATGAGCGTGGCCAGAAGGCGCCAAGCCGGTGACATATTTATGTCTGAAGCGTGGTATGCTCGATGTATGCGCACGACGGTACGACTCGACGGCGACCTGCTCGCGGCCGCCAAGGCGCGCGCCGCGGAGAGCCACACTACGCTCACGTCGCTGATTGAAGACTCGCTGCGCCAGACGCTCGCGCTGCGCCCGGCGCGGTCGGACGAGCGTCTGAAGATCAGGTCGTTTGGCGACGCCACGACGCTCCCCGGGGTCGATCTGAACGACTCGGCGGCGCTGCGCGACCTGATGGACGGCCTGCGCTGATTCTCCCAGACGTCAACGTACTGGTCTACGCCCACCGCGGGGGCACACCCGAGAACGAGCGCATCGGTGGCTGGCTGGAGGAGCATGCCAACGTGGCCACCCCGCTCGGGCTGTCCACGCTCGTGGCGAGCGGGTTTTTGAGGATCGTCACCCATCCGGGTATATTCGCCAGACCGACCCCGATCGACGCGGCGGTCGATTTCATCGAGGCGTTGCGCGCCCGCCCCAACTGCGTCGAGGTGGCGCCCGGCCCGCGCCACTGGGGGATCTTCACCGGCCTCTGCCGCGCGACCGGAGCAACTGGCAACCGGGTGCCCGACGCCTACCTGGCGGCGCTGGCGATCGAGTCGGGCAGCGAGTGGGTTACGGCCGACAGCGGCTTCGCGCGCTTTGAAGGGCTGCGCTGGCGCCGGCCGCTTGGGTGAGGCTCTACGGAACCGGTGGTGTGGAGGGGACCTCGATGACCTCCAGCCCCAGCGCATCCTCGGCGAGCTGTGGGTTGTCTTCGCCGAGTGCCTTGTAGGCGTTGGTGTCTAGGCGTGGTTCGCTCGAGCCCGGTACCGCACGAGCGATCTGTCGCCAGCTCGGCGTACCGCCACCCGCGGGTCAGCGCTAACGCCGCTCGGTCGTCTGCTCGTAGTCCAGCGGCTTGCCCCGAGGGCGCACGAAGGGTGGTTCGGGGCGGTCCGCCGCGCGCATCCGCGAGCCCGCGTAGATCAGCGCTCCCGCGGCGACCAGCGCAAAGAAGATGCCCCACTGGATGCCCACGTTCGCGGCCACGCCGTGGCCCTTGATGCCGGGCTTGTCGAACAGCCGCAGCACGAGCAGCAGGGCGGTCCAGGCGCCCGCGATCATCACGATCGCGCCGTCGCTGCCGGGGAGGTGAAACTCGCGTTCCTCTGCGCGCGCGATCAAGAGCGCGAGCACCGCCGCGGCGACGAGCAGCACCGCCGCCTCGACGAACGAGAAGACCGCCCAGGCGTTGAGGTTGCGGCTCACCAGTGGCTGCGCGTGGCTCGCCGTGAGGACCGCGTTTTGCTGGTACCAGGGCAGGAACATGCTCACGAACAGCGCCGCCGCGGCAACCGCCGCCAGGCGCTGCTCTGGCTCCAGGGCGCCCCAGGCGCGGGTTGTTCGGTTCACTCCTCGATTGTACGTTGGCTCCGGCGCGGGGTCGCGGTAGAGTGGCCAGCGTGCGGGCGCTTCTCGCCAACAGCTACGGCCCGCCCTCGCAGCTCGTGCTCGGCGAGGCGCCTCAGCCCCAGCCCGGCCCCGGCCAGGTGTTGGTGCGGATGCGCGCCGCCTCGATCAACCCCTTCGATCTGAAGCAGCTCACGGGTGCGTTTGGGGAGAGCTCCATCGCCGAGTTCCCCCACATCCCCGGCAGGGACGGCGCGGGGTTCGTCGCCGCGCTGGGCGAGGGCGTCGAGGAGCTCGCCGTCGGCGAGGAGGTGTTCGGCTTCTTCGGCCGCACTCCCGGAACGCTCGCCGAATACGCCGTCATCGACGCCGGCCCGTATCTCGCGCTGCGCCCCGACGGCCTCGACGCCGAGCACGCCGCCGCGCTGCCCCTGGCCGGGGTCACCGCCAAGACGCTTCTGCGCGTGCTCGATCTCGATCCCGCCGCGCCCTCCGCAGCGCCCGCGGGAAGTCGCCTGCTGGTGCTCGGCGCCACCGGCGGCATCGGCATGTTCGCCGTGCAGCTCGCCGCCGCCGCGGGCGCGGAGGTGCTCGCCACCGCCTCCCCCGCCGAGACGGAGTACGTGCTCGGCCTCGGCGCCGCCCACGCACTCGACTACACCTCCGGGGACTTGGTGGAGCAGGTGCTCGCGCTTTACCCGGAGGGCGTCGACGCCATGGTGGATCTCGTTTCCTCCGGCGAGGCCGTGCGTGCCTCGGCACGCGCGCTGCGCCCCGGTGGGCGCCTCGCCTCCCCGCTGGGCGGGCCCGAGGATCTGGACCGCGGTGTGGAGGTCTCCTACGTGAGCCTCACGCTGCTGGAGGGCGACCTTGACGATCTGGCCGCTCGCGCTGCGCGGGGGGATCTGCGCGTGGAGGTCTCGCGCGTGTACCCCTTCGCCGAGGCCGTGGCCGCGTTCGTGGAGTTCGCCGAGGGCCACACCCGCGGCAAGCTCGTCGTCAGCCTTTGACGGCGGACTGGCCCCTCAGCCTTTGACGACGATGGCGCCGGTGATGCTGCCGTGGTTGCCCGCCAGGTCGGTGGCGCCGGCCGTGACGGTGTAGGTGCCGGCCTTCTTCGGCGTCACCCACAGCAGGCGCGGTTTGCCGCCCTCGACGGTCGCGCTGTTGCTCCACACCGTGTGGCCGCCCAGGCTGACCGTCATCGACAGCGTCCCCACCTTCGAGAGGGCGAACTGCACGCCCGCGCGCGTGCCGCCCTGCACGGTCTTGGTGAGCAGTTCGATCGTCGGCGGAGCGTGCACGTCTTCAGTGAATTCTTCGGCCGTGGTGCAATAGATTTCGTCCCCGGCGATCGGCGTCGGCTTCGGCGTCGGGGTGACGCTCGCCGTCGTGGCGCTCGTGCCGCCGCCGGAGCTCGCCGCGGGGGTCGCGGTTGTCGTTGTCGTTGTGGTCGTCGTCGCGGTGCTCGTCGGCGCCGGGGTCACGGGGATCGGCGGTCCGCCGCGCGTGTGCTCGCACAGGTGCAGCAGGAATTCCGCCAGCAGTTCGTGGTAGGAGAGGTCCGATTCTTCGTACTGGTCGTACAGCGACCAGGCGCCGGTGTTGTAGTGGGGGGTCTCCGCGCGCGCCTCCGCGTCGCCGGCTTCGAACAGCTGCGCCCCGAGCGGGTCGTGCGTGATCGAGGTGTATTCGTAGAGCCCCACCAGCGACTGGATGAAGCCGTTGAGGATGTGCAGGTTGGGGGAGTAGGTGTACTCGGCGTACTCCGCCCCCGCCGGCGTTGTGACGCGCACGCCTTCGGGGGGCGCGGTCTGGAAGATGCCCAGCGACTGCTGCGCGGCCGTCAGATAGACCTGTTCGTGAAAGCGCTGCCACGCGCGCGCGAGCACCTGCAGCGCCGTGCCCTGGGAGAGCCCGCTCGTCCACGGCGGCAGGCCGCCGTCGAACTGGAACATGTACTCCCAGGCGATCCCCCCCGCGCGGTGTGTGGCCAGCGGGATGACTTCGGCCAGCAGTTCCTTCAGCTGCGTGTTTTCGTGGCCAGAGAGGTAGTAGCCGTTGGCCTTGCCGAAGGTCCCCAGCCACTGGATCTCGATGCCCTGGCCGGCGTAGTACTCCCACACCAGGTGGCTTCCGGGGCCTGGGACGGTGATGCGCTCGCGCGGGGCGATCAGCGGCTCGGTAGTCCACCACGTGCGGTTGGCTTCCAAGGTCAGGAACAGCGCCGGCAGGCGCGAGGGGATGAAGCCGTGCGCGGCGGCGATCGCCTGCACGTTGGCCAGCACGCCTCCCAGTTCGCTGTGGCGGGTGCCGCTGAGCTTGCCCAGCGAGTGCTCGGCGGCGGCGTAGGCGGAGGCGTAGCGGTTGTATTCGGTGGCGGTCAGCTGGTTTGCGCGCTGCAGGCTCTGCAGCGCCGCGGTCACGGTGATGGTGGCGGGACGCCGCGGGGGCGTCTTCTTGCGCGCCGCGTCGGCGGGCAGCGCGCCGACGGTCGCCAGCACGGCCAGCAGCACGGCCGCGACGAGGAGTCTGAAGCGCACGCCCCGATGCTACGCGGGCCGACCGCGGGAGGCGCAGGTTGCGTTGCAGCCCGGCGGCCGGTACCCTGGACCGTGGCCGGTTGACTGACTGGTCAATCTATCTTTCGCGCCGCCCGTCCGGGTGGCGTCGTCCCCAAGGAGATACGAGAAGAAATGGTCGATTTCACGCTCACAGACGAGCAGAAGAACCTGCGCGAGTTGGCGCATGACTTCGCCGAGAAGGAGATCCGTCCCGTCGCCTGGGAGTACGACAAGGACGGCGCCTGGCCGCAGGAGATCATCCAGAAGGCGTGGGAGGTGGGGCTGATGAACACCCACATCCCCGAGGAGTACGGCGGCCCCGGGATCGGCTACTTCGAGGGGTGCCTGATCGAGGAGGAGCTCTCGTGGGGCTGCTCGGGCATCCAGACCTCGCTGGGGTGCAACGGCCTGGCGACCGCCCCGATCACCCTGGGCGGCAGTGAGGAGACCAAGAAGAAGTACCTGGGGATGCTCACCGAGGAACCCAAGCTGGCCTCCTTCTGCCTGACCGAGCCCGACGCCGGCTCGGACGTCTCGGGGATGCGCACGAGCGCTGTGAAGAAGGGCGATAAGTACGTCATCAACGGCTCCAAGTGCTTCATCACCAACGGCGGGTACGCCGACTACTACACCGTCTACGCCAAGACCGACAAGGACGCCGGGCACCGCGGCATCTCCGCCTTTGTGGTGGAGCGCGACTGGGGGGTGGTGGTCGACAAGAAGGAGGACAAGCTCGGGCAGCGCGCCTCGAACACCGCGACGATCTCCTTCAACGACGTCGAGGTCCCCGCCGAGAACCTGCTGGGCGAGGAGAACAAGGGCTTCAAGCTGGCGATGATGACCCTGGACCGCACGCGGCCGGGCGTCGCGGCGATGGCCACGGGGATCGCGCGCGCGGCGTTCGAGTTCGCCACCGAGTACTCCAAGGAACGCGTGCAGTTCGGGGTGCCGATCGCGATGCACCAGGCGATCCAGTTCATCATCGCCGACATGGCGACCGAAATCGAAGCGGCGCGCCTGTTGACGTGGAAGTCGGCGGTGATGCTCGACAACGGCGAACGCAACACGCTGGTGTCCTCGCACGCCAAGCGCTTTGCGGCGGACACGGCGATGAAGACCGCCACCGAAGCGGTGCAGGTGTACGGGGGGTACGGCTTCATCAAGGAGTACCCCGTGGAGAAGCTGTTCCGCGACGCGAAGATCATGCAGCTGTACGAGGGCACCTCGCAGATCCAGCGGCTGGTGATCGCGCGGGAGACGCTGCTGCCGCGGCGCGTGGAGGAGCCGGCGGCCGCGGTGGCCTGAGGGCTATCCCATCGGGCCCGCGCGTCCCCCTCGGGAGTAGGCCTTGAGTGCAGCACGGGGGCGGATCTTTTTCGATCCGCCCCTCGCTTTTCCTGGTGCTGCCGGTGGGCTATACCAGTTTTTGTCCTTCCGTGATGAGTGGTTTGCTGAGCGTCAGGGCGCCTGTACCACCGATTTTGATCCCCAGTTCTTTACAGACTCCGGTGTTTTCGGGTTCGAAGATGAGACCTTTGGCTTCGCCGCCGATTTCGACTTCGTTGATGCCCAGGTTTTTCAGCGTGATCGTGGGTCGTTCTTTGTTGCCTTCAACGGGTACTTTCACCGTGCAGATTTTACCTTCGGGCCCGACCGCCAGTTCGCAGCCGGTGGTGCCAGTGGTGCCGAGCGGGTAGATGCTGCCGGTGCCGATCCGCGCGACTTGCACGTTGCATTTCACTTTGGCGGCGAATTCAAGCGTCGCCGTGCACTTGCCCCATTTTTTGATTTGCAGCCACTCGTGGGGCCCTCGCGTGGTCGCTTCTTGACGTCCTTCTTTATTGGCCGTTTTCACTTGGATGACCCATTCGCCTGCGGGCGCTTCGCCGCCGGTCGATTTGCATTCGACGAAGTAGCCTTCGCTGGATTTGAAGGTGGCCGTTGCGGGGAAGGTCTTAATTGGGCCGGAGACCCTGCCGGTGTTCGATTCGAAGCCGATTTCGCCGACTCCAGCCGATCCACCGCCGAACGGTCCGCCGGCTTTCAGTTTGACCGGGATGTTCCCGATTTTGATGTTGAGCAGTTCTCCACCGTGATACACGATGGTTTGCTTTTCCATCTGTTGCTCGGCCGATTGCCACACGGCCGTCGATGATTCCGGCACGCTGAGGTTGACCACTTGGGCTTCGACGCTTTCCGGTTGCAGCCGGAACGGCAGGGCTCCTTCGATCGCGTATTTTTCAACCGTGTAGGCGCATTTTTCGCCGGCCTTGCTTTTGACCGACTCTTCGGCGAGCACGGGCTTTCCTTCGGTCAGGGTCTGCGGTTCGAGCACGACGAGCGGGATCATCCCCCGTTCCGCCGAGGTTCCCTTCAGCCACAGCCTGCCGCTGAGCGGGTTGGTGTTGGGCGGGGCGACTTCGCACGCCGGCTGTTCGACGTAGACGCCGCCTTCCTTGGCCAACAGCTTGCATTCGCTGAATTCGATCGACGTGAGGAAGAACCTCCCGTCGTGTTGTGTGAGCGAACCGATCAGCTTCGGTTCTTTGAACTGTGCGCTGTTACACCTGGTTTCCACTTCGGTGCCTTTGGTTTGCCCTGTCTTGACGATTTTCCAGGACAGTTTGGTCGGCCCCGCCGGAGCGTCTTCCAGTTCCCGTTCTTCTCCCGCTTCAAGTCGCTGATCGTTGACGCCCCAGAAGGGGGCTTCGATGGCCACCGTGGGCGCGGTGCCGCCACCGAACTTTTCCTTCGATGCGAGTTCGGTCTTCATTTCGCCCTGCAGGCTCGCCGTGGCGCCTTCCAATTTCAGGCCGACGCTTGCTTCTTGGGCGGGCGGCAGCCAGACGGTGGCGATCGCCGCTTCGGGCAGGACCCATTGGATGAACGTGAATTCTTCGTTCTGCGGTAGCAGGCGCAGGGCGAAGCTGCCTTCCAGCGGGTAGGGGCCTTTGAAGCTGCTGCAGCCTTCCACCACCACTTTCGCGACCAGCTGCTTGCCTTCCGTCAGTTCTTTGGGTTCGAACACGACCACGGCAGCCGTGCCTGCGGCGGCCCGGGTGCCTTCCAGCCGCATGGCCCCGGCCAGCTTGCCGGACTTGATCGTGGGAACTTTGCATTTTGTCTGTTCCTTGAACGTTTCGCCTTCCTTGGCAAACAGCTTGCATTCCGAGAGTTCGAGAACCCCGGAGGCCTTGCCGGGCTGTTTGACCTGCGATCCTTCCAGGGCGCCTTCGCCGAGCGCGCCGCTTTCACAGCGGATCGCCACTTCGGTGGCGCCGATCTTGCCGTGCAGGATGGTTTTGACGCCGCTGGGATTCTCGATCGACGCGCTCTGGCTGCCCGCTTCCAGGCGGCTGCCCGCGACCTTCCAGAACGGGTCTTCCGTTTCGCTGCCCCAGGCTGCCGCGGGCACCAGCAGCGCGGCTGCCAGCAGGGCGACCAAGCCGAGGGCAAGCAGGCTTTTTCTTGTTGTCATTGCATTGTCTCCTTTGTCGGTGCGTGGTTGGACACTCTTCGTGTAGCGCCGCGCCGTTGGCCGGTCAAGGGGCGTGTCGCGAGCGGGCCGCCGTGGGGTCCGCGGCGGGCGATTTTGTTTCCGATTTGGCTGGGCGGGCGGAGCTGCAACCGCGCGCTCGGTGGACTAGGCTCCTGGCCCCCAGCCAAGCCAGCCAGAGGAGACCAAGAGCATGTTCGTATTCAAAGCCGCCGTCGTCGGCGCCGGGACGATGGGCGGCCAGATCGCCCAGACGATCGCTGCCGCGGGGATCCCCGTGGTGTTGAAGGACATCAGCTCCGAGCTGGTGCAGGCCGGGCTGGATGAGGCGCGCAACGTCACCAGCGGGCAGGCGAACAAGCTCGCCGAGAAGGGCAAGCTCACGCCCGAGCAGGCGCAGGCGCAGATCGATGAGGTGATGGGGCGCATCCACGGGACGACCACCTACGAGGCCTTCGGCGACGTGGACTTCGTGATCGAGGCGGTGCCCGAGAAGATGCAGATCAAGCAGAGCGTGTTCGCCGAGCTCGACGCCGCCACGCCAGGCCACGCGATCCTGGCCTCGAACACCTCGTCGCTGTCGATCACCGAGATCGGCGAAGCCACCCTGCGGCCGGACAAGGTGGTCGGGTTCCACTACTTCTACCCCGCCTCCCTGATGCCGCTGATCGAGGTTGTCGAGGGCGAGGAAACCTCCGGTGAGACCGTCACCGCGGCCGTCACGATGGCGCAGGCGATCCGCAAGCAGCCGATCGTCTGCGCGGAGGTGCCCGGGTTCGTGGTCAACCGCATCCTCAACTCGGGCACGTCTGAGATCTGGCGCGAGCAGGAGCAGCGGGGCCTCTCGATCAAGGCCATCGACGAGGGCGTCGGCGCCGCCGGCGTGATCCCGATGGGGCCCTACTTCCTGGTGAACCTGCTGGGGCTCGACACCGTGCTGCACGTGGCCGAACACCTGGCAGAGAGCTACGGCGAGGAGCGCTTCTACGTGCCCAAGGGCATGCAAAAGCTGGTGGCCGAAGGCAAGCTCGGCGCGAAGACTGGCGGCGAGGGCTTCTACAGCGCCGCGGGCGAGCCCCAGCTGCCGGGCGACGCGGCCCCCAACATCGAGGAGCTGGTGGAGATGTTGGTGCTGAAGACCTTCGTGGAGGCCTGCCTGGTGCTTGAGGAGGGCGTCGCCAGCCACCGCGACATCGACTTCGGGCTGATGGCGGGCGCCGGCCTGGACCCCCGCCGCGGGCTGATGCCGCCCTTCATGAAGGCCGACGTGGAAGGGCTCGACACCATCTTGGAGCGCCTGGAGAACGCGCAGGAGCGCCACGGCGAGCGCTTCACCCCGCCGGCGATCCTGCGGCGCCTGGTCGCCCAGGGGCGCCTCGGCCAGAAGAACGGCCAGGGCTTCTACGCCTACCCGCAGCCCGACGCCGATGATTCGGCCCCACCCACCCAGGTGGTAAAGCTGGAGACGCGCTCAGACGGCGTGGCAATCGCGTGGCTGGCGAACGGCCAGATGAACTCGATCGCGCCGTCTGTGATCGAGGATCTGGGCAAGGTGTGGGAGCACGTCAAGGCCTCGGCGGCCGCGGGCACGGCGGCTACGGCTTCGGGGGCTGCGGCGGCCGGCGGCGCGGGGACGGACGTGCCGATCCGCGCCCTTGTCATCGCCTCCTCCAACCCCTTCCTCTTCAGCGCGGGCGCGGACATCAAGGCCTTCACCGCGATGGATGATGATCCGGGCCCACCCGCCCAGCAGATGATCCACGCCGCCCACGCGCTGCTGCGCGATATGGAGCAGTCGGGCATCGCCACCATCGCCGCGGTCAACGGCCTCGCCTTCGGCGGCGGCTGCGAGCTGGCGATGGCCTGTGACGTGCGCCTGGCGGCGCGCTCGGCGCTGTTCGGCCAGCCGGAGATCAAGCTGGGGATCATCCCCGGCTTCGGCGGCACGCAGCGGCTGCCGCGTCTGGTGGGCACCAACAAGGCGCTGGAGATGAACCTCGTGGGCGACCCTGTGCTGGCGGACGAGGCGTATGAGTATGGGTTGGTCAACCGCGTGGTGGACGACCACGAACTGCTCGACACCGCCCTGGCGTGGGCACGCAAGCTAGCCGGCCAGGCGCCGCTGGCGATGGAGCAGATCAAGCGCGTCTCGGGCGCGGGCGAGCTGGACGCGGGCATCGAGGCCGAGAAGCGGGGCTTCGCGACGGCGTTCGCCAGCGCGGACGCCAAGGAGGGCATCGCGGCGTTCCTGGGCAAGCGCGCGGCGCGCTGGTCGGGGAGGTAGGGAGGGGAGTAGGCGGCCATCCGGCCGCCGGCGGAGGCCGCGTAGTGGGGGGCCGATGGGGTTGCCGGAGCCGGGGGAGGTCGTGAGAGGTGGGCCCGACTGATGTGGGCGGGTGCCGACCCGCCCACATGCCTCTTGTCCTTCCTAGCTTTCGAAGATCGCCACTTCCTGTTTGGTCGCTTTCAGTTCTGTGGTGCCCAACAGGCTGGCGGTCTTTTCGCCGATGCTCAGCTCTGGTTCGGCGCCGATGAACTTTTCACCGTTTGAGAAGTGCTCCTGCTCTTTGCTGGAGAGGCCGATGAGAGAAGGTGCTTTGCTCCATTCTTCGATGTGTAGCGGTTTAGGTTCGTCGGTCGCGGAGCCTTCCATTTTGAATTTCCCGGCCAGCAAGCCACAGCTCGAGAAGGTGATGGTCGTAAACTGACCTTTGGGCAGTTCCGCTGCACCTTCTTTGATTTCTGTACCTGCTGGGTCGAGCACGATATAGGGGGTTTGCGCCGCTTGTGTTTCTTCTTCTAGCTGTTTTTTGGTGCCGTCCCATTTCCACGCGAGGTGGCCTGCCACGGTAACCACGTTGGCTTCTCCCAGTTTCACGGTGCATTCTTTCATGGCTGGTTTGACCAGTTTGGGTTCGTGATAGGTGAGAGTCAATTTCAATTGCCCCTCGTCGTTGTTGTTGTAGACAATGCCTTTTGCCGATACTTCTTTGGCGGAGATTTCCACTGGTATGGATGATATTTCTCCGGTCAGTTTCTGTTCGCCGCCCGAGCCTTCGACGGTTTCAGGCGCGCGCGCTTCGATGTATGAGCCGCCGCCGGATGCGCCTTCTCGATGACGCCAGTATGGACCTGCCTCGGGAGAGGTTACTGCGTCCAGTTCTTCGTATTCGGCTTCTTGTTTCATTTGCACGTCTTTGAGTTGGCCGTTGACTTCATTTTCTTTGCACAGAGCACTTTCTTCACCTTCGCCGACCAGTCCAGTCGCTTCGCCCTTGAGATGGACTTCTTTGCCCACATTTTCCATTTCAAACGAGCCCACATGTTCGTTTTCCGCCGTGACTGGGATGGTTACAGTGCAGATGCCGCCGCCTTTCCCGGTGACTTTGATCTGCACCGGCGCCACCACTTTCTCGTTCATGCCTCTGTCCAGGAAGCCGTTTTGCCCGAATTGCAGTTCGGTGTGCAGGGAGGTGGCGGTAGAAGAGGTGCTGAACCACCCGATCATCGTGCAGGTATCCGACTCATCGATTTTGTTGAGTAGGTGTCCACCGACGAGGACAGCTCCTTGGTCAGTGTCCGATTTCTGGATAGTCCCTTGGGTGCGCACGTTCGTGCACGTGATGATGCGTGGCGAGAAGAGGCCTCCGGGAATCCTCTCTTGCGTTCTGGATATCAACAGGTCGTTGGGGGTCCCGGTTCTGGTGCGGTACTCGGCAACTGCCGGCGAGGCAGCGGCCAAGAGGCTGGCGATGACAATCGCTCCGATGAGCGTGGTCCTTCTTTTCATGGCGCTCATCGCTCCTTTCTATGGTGGGTTTTGTCAATAAAGCGGACTTCCTGGCCGATACTAAACTCGGGTCCATTGAGGATCAAGCTTCAGGCACCGAGACAGGAACAAAAAGAAAGAACTGAGAACGCGCGTATATGGATATCCAGCGGTGGGCTTGCTCCGCCCGCGCAGCAACCTTAGGATGGCTACAAATGCGCTTGGGCTTCATCGTCGAGCCGCGGGCTCCCAACTCCAACTACCGCGCGATCTTCCCGCTGCGCGCGCTGGAGCGGCGGGGGCACGAGGTGCTGTGGCCGGCCGACCTGGAACGCGATCTGCCGCTGGGGGCGCTGGCGGGCTGCGACCTCGTGCACTGCTTCCGCCGGCTGGATCGCTCGCACGACCTGAAGCAGCTAATGCAGCGCGGCGTGGCGGTTAGCTTCGATAACGACGACGACTTCGGCGCCGCTGACATGGCGAAGAGCGCGACGGGCAGGCTGGAGGCGGGTGGGAGGGTGCGGGTCGCCAACGCCAAACGGTTCACCGAAATCCTGCGGCTCACCCGGGTCGCCGACCTGACCACGACGCCCAGCAAGGTACTCGCGGAGAAGTACCGCGCGGCAGGCGCCAACCACACCGCCGTGATCGAGAACCACCTCGACGGCGAGCTGGCAGGGTTCGGCACGAAAACCGCCCACCCTGGCGTTGTCGTCGGTTGGATGGCGGGCGCCGAGCATGAGCGCGACCTGCCGCTGCTGGGCATCGTGGATGCGCTGCAGAGGCTGCTGGACAGACACTCCGAGCTGCGCGTGGTCACCATCGGCCTGCGCCTGCCGCTGGCAAGCGAGCGCTACGAGTTCCGCCCGAAGGTGCCCTTCGGGGATCTGCTGGAGGCGATGGCGGACATCGACATCGGCATCGCCCCGCTCGCCAACACTCCCTTCAACCACGCTCGCTCGGACGTCAAGCTCAAGGAGTACGGCGCGGTGGGCGCCGCCTGGCTGGCCTCGCCGGTGGGCGCCTACCGCGAGAGGGGCAGCGGAGAAGGCGGCAGGCTGGTGGGCGACGCGGAGTGGTTCGACGCGCTCGACGGGCTCATCCGCAGCGGCTTCAAGCGCCGGCGACTCTCACGCCAGGCGCTCAAGTGGGCGCGCTCGCAGACGATTGAGCGCTTCGCGGGGCGCTGGGAGGAGGAGTTCTCGCTGGCGATCGACCGGGGTCATACGCGCGCGGGGATGCCAGCCGCGAGGTAGTTGCGCCCGTTCGTGCCGCGAGTAGTCGCGCCCGTTTGGCGGCAGCTATCGAGGACGATTATGCGCGGCGCCCGCGTAACGCCCCCAGCTCTTCGCGCAGCTCCTGAGGCTCAGGCACCGGCATATCGGGCGCGTCGAGCAGCCGTTGTGACAGGTCGCGCTCGGGAACGATCTCCCAGCGCGCCGCCACGTCTGCAAGTTCGTCGTTCAGCGCCCAGCGGTCGGGGAGGGGAGTGCCCTTGTGCTGCGCGCTCGCGCCCTTCAGCGCCATGCAGCCGGTGTTGTCGCCGATCGCGCGCAACTCCGCCACCTCGGCGTCGCTCAGTAGCGGTTGGGCGGGGAGCGCGGCCAGCTCCGCGCGCTTGGCCTCCACTGGGCGCGCGTTGGGACCACTCTCCTGGATCAGCGTGGGAGCTACGCAGCGCACCGCCTCGTGGGCGAGGTTCCACTGGCAGGCGAGCTGCAACATGCTCAGGCCGTGACGTTCGGCATAGGGACGCATGCGCTCAAGCTTCTCACGCCCGGCCTGCACCCAGCCCTCGGGGCGAAACTTGCGATGGTCATAGGGGGCGAACTCGTGGCCGGGGAGGACGTCGTCGTGGAACATGCCCCCGTAGTCCACTACGCGCGTGATCAGGCTCACACGGTGGGTCTGTGCAGCATCAAGGACCAGCTCGCCGGGCCAGGGCTCCAGCGGGCCGAGGATCACCATCGCCCAGTCGATCAGCTCGCCGAAGCGCTCCAGGCAGTCGATCAGGTCGAGCGTGAAGCCGTTGGCGGGGCCGGGAGCCACGCCCAGCCGCCGCGTCAGACCGGCCTCGCGCACGGCCGTCATGCCCTCCCACACCGCGGGGCTGCGGTAGCCGCGGGAGTCGGGGTTGTGCAGCAGCAGCACGTCGAAGCGCTCCATGCCCAGTCGCTCCAGGCTGCGCTCGGTGGCCATTCGGATGTAATCCGCATACCGCTCGGGACCGCGCAGGCGGGGGTCGGTGAAACGGGGAAAGCCCTTGGCTCCCTCGCGCTGGCCCTCGTAGAAGTCGTGCCCGATGGCCCCCACCAGACAGTAGTCCTCGCGCGGAACCCCCTCCAGCGCCTCGCCTAGCAGGCTGTCGGCCTCCCCGGCGCCGTAGGCGTCGGCGGTGATGACCGTGTCGATCCCTTCGCCGGGGCGCAGCAGCGTCCGCAGGCGCTCATCGTCCAGAGGCTCGCCGAAGTGCATGAAGCGCCCGCCGCTCCAAGTGCCGACTGCGGTGGTGGTGGGGTCCATCGTGCCTCGCACTCTACGACGCTCGGCCGCGAGCCGGCTACCTGCGATGGTGAGGCTCCTACCGCGAGGCTGCCGGCGGTTCGTTCGGAAAACCCGCCGCGGTACGCGCCCGCAGCGCCGCCTCCAGGCGCTCCAGAGCGTGGCGGACGGTCTGCTCCTCGGGAGTGTCGGAGAGGGATCGATCCTCCACTGCGAGGGAACGATCCTCCGGTGCGCTACCGACGGTCCGTTCGTGGGGCGTCGCCGACGGAGCGATCCCCCTGCTCAGCTCGCGCAGCTCGGCCACACGCCCAGCCAGGTCCGGACGATCCAGCTCCGTGAGGGCGGCGGCGTAGGCGCTGCGCAACTCCACCGTGGCATGTGCCAGGCGTCCCTGGTCGAGGTCGCGACGCGCGCGTAGGGCCAGCTCCTCGCACAGCAGCGGCGCTTCGCGGGCGCTCAACAGCATCGTCAGGCGCTCCTGCGGACGCAGCGCGGCGACGCGCCGGCGGGCGCGGGGTTCCTTCCATGGCAGCTCCAGCGCGTGGCGCCAGTGGCCGTCGGCGACCTGCTCACCCTCGCCCCAGCCGGCTCTGATGGCCAGTGCACGAGCTGGGGAAGGCTCGTGCACGTAGGGGTCGGCAGTGGCGATGCGGTAGGCGTGCAGCACGCCCGCCAGCACGTCCGCCGCGGCACGCGTCTCGCGCTCGGGGTCGAGCTGGCGAAGCCATGCCTGGGCCTGCGCTTCGCTCGCCACGGCCTCGGGGTCGATCACCGTCGCGCGGGTCACCGCCACCTGGGCCGGCTCGGGCTCGGGCGCAACGGGGTGGGGGCGCGTGCGGCGGCGTCCGCGCAGCATGCCCTCCGCTCGGCGTGCGGCGCCCACGGTGCTCAGCACCACCACGTGCTCGGGTTCGCGCTCGGGTCCGCCGCGCAGCAGGTAGCGCCCGTCGGGAGGGCCCAGCTCCCAGGGAAACTCGAGCTGCAGGAAGAGAAACAGTCGCTCGGCCACCCCGGCACCGTATCCTTCAGCTCCCGTCAGCGACAGAGGAGCGCCAGCGATGTCAGATGCCAGTGCCACAAAGGGCCTGCGCGAGCGTCTTTCCACCGGCACCGAGGACCGCCTGGGGAAGGCGCTCGGCGAGCTGCTGGACAACCCCCTGCTGACGGGCGCCATCGGCCGCGCGTTCGATGCGCGCGAGAAGGCGGCGCAGGCGCAGGAGCTGGCGATGGGGGCGCTCAACCTGCCCTCGGCCGCCGACATCGAACGCCTCACGCGGCGGCTGCGCTCGCTCTCCCAGCGCCTGGAGGGCATCGAGGACGGCGTGGACCGCTTGAATCGGTCGCTCACGGCGCCGAAGGTCGAAGCGCGTCTGGAGCGGATCGAGGAGCAGATCGGTGAGCTCTCGCGGAAGGTCGGCGCGGCGGCGAAGAAGCCGGTGGCTGGAAAGCCGGCGGCGAGAAAGCCCGCCGCGAAGAAGCCCGCAGCGAAGAAGCCGGCCGTGCGAAAGCCCGCGGCTAGGAAGACCTCAGCCGCCGAGCGCCCGTAGCTTAGAGCCTGTCTCAAAACAGACGGTGCGTTCGGGGCGTTCATGGACCAAGCTGGTCGTCGCGGGTCGTCGTGGCGCGTGCTGGTGGCACGTGCAAGACGTCACGTGGCGATCCAGCGCCGTGTACAGGGACGCATCCGGGCGTGCCGGATGTTTTGAGACAGGCTCTAAGGCAACGAGTGCGCGCAGGGTTAGCCGCTGAGCGCCCGCAGCGCCTGGCGGCCCATCGCCTCAGCGGCCTCCACCAACTCCGCCTCCTTGATCCGACGCCGTCCTGGCTCTCCCAGTAGATCGGAGACCACCAGCACACATCCCACGGGTACTCCAAGGCGCTCGCCCACGGCGAACAGGGTGGCCGCCTCCATCTCGACAGCCGCGGCGCCCGCCGCCCGCCAGTCGCGCTCGCGCTGCGGGTCGGGCTCGTAGAAGAGGTCGGTGCTGACCACAGTTTGAGGATCCCCACCTGCCCGGGAGGGGCTGTCGGATGTGCCGGCCTGGTCCAGTGCTTCGGTCAGGCGCGGATCGGCCGCCACGCGCTCGCCGGCCCCCAGTGCGCGGCTGGTCCCGTCGGTGGCGATCGCCTCGCTCGCCACCAGCAGCTGGCCGAGCTCCAGCCGGCCGTTCAGCGCGCCGCAGGTGCCCACCCTGATCGCCCGCCGCGCACCCAGTGCAACCAGCTCGTGCAGCACGATCGCTGCGCTGGGACCGCCCATGCCCGTGCTCTGGATCGTCAGCAGCTCGCCGTCCGCGGCACGTCCGGTGTAACCCCAGAGGCCGCGGTGGTGGTTGAACATCAGCGGCTTCTCCATCAGCAGCTGTGCCAGCGCCAGCGCGCGGCCCGGGTCGCCGGGCAGCAGGACGCGCTCGGCCAGCTCGGCCGTCGGATGCAGGTGGATCGTCTCGCTGTCTGGCACCGCCCACGACCCTAGTCTTTCTTTCAGTCAGACTCTCCGCCAATGGCCGCGTCGCCGAACAACGCCCTCACGCTCGCCCAGGTCGCCGTGCGCGCTGGGGTCTCCCCTGGGACGGTTCGCCGTTGGGTGAAGGAGGGGCTGGTCCCCCAGTACGAAGGCGAGTGGACCCCCGCCGCCGCCTCCCACGTGCGGATCGTGGCTCGCCTGCGCGAGCGCGGGCACACCGTCGAGCGGATCCGCGAGGCCAGCCAGAGTGGGCGTCTGGTGTTCGGCTACATCGATGAACTGCTGCCCACCTCCGAGGGTCGCCACACGCTCGCCGAGGCGGCCCGTGCGACGGGGCTGAAGCCCGAGCAGATCGAGCGGATCGTCGCCGCGATGGGGTTGAGCGTGCTCTCGGTGGAGTCGATCTCCGACGAGGATCTGCAGGTTCTGCGCTACGGCGCCGACATACTCGCTGCCGGTTTTCCCCTGCCGGCGCTGCTGCAGATCGCGCGCGTCTATGGCCAGGCGATGGCGCAGATCGCCGACGCCGAGGTGCGGCTCTTTCACCTCTACGCGCACGAGCCGCTGATGCGCGCCGGGGTCTCGGGCGTGGAGGTGGCCGAGGAGATGGAGGCCCTGACGCGCGAGATGCTGCCCTTCGCGGTGCCCTTCATCAACTACCTGCACGCGCGGCTGCTGGCCTACTTCGTGGAGCAGGACGTGATCGGCCACATCGAAGCGGACCTCGATGAGGACACCGCCGAGGAGGGGCGCCTGCGGGTCACCGTCGCCTTCGCCGACCTCGCGGGCTACACCCGCCTCACCGAGGAGCAGGGCGAGCAGGAGGCCGTCGGCGCGGTCGAGCGCTTCGTGGAGACCATCGAGCAGACGCTGCCGATCGACGCGCGCGTGATCAAGACGCTCGGCGACGAGGCGATGATCGTCGGCGCCGACCCCGTGGCGCTGACCGAATGGGCGGTGGGCCTGCACGCGACGCTGCCCGAGGGCTCGCCGCCGCCGCGCATCGGCATCCACCAGGGCGCGGCGCTCTACCGCGATGGCGACTACTACGGCCGCGAGGTCAACCGCGCCGCGCGCGTGGTCGCGCGCGCCGCGGGCGGCGAGGTGCTGGTCACCCACCCCGTTGTAAGCATGGCCAACATGGCCGCTGGCCCAGAACGTCTGCGCTTCGAGCTGATCGGCGAGGTCGTGCTGAAGGGCTTCTCCGAGCCCACCGAGTTGTTCCTGGCGTCTGCTGCGGAGGGCTAAATGGATGTCACCGGGTTCGTGCGCGCCACCGCCCTGCTCCCCGACTCTGCCGACCCCGACGGTCGCCCGCTCCTGACGATGCTCTCGGGGGGGCGCGACTCCGTTTGCCTGCTCGACGTGGCAGTGACCCTGTGTGGAACTGAGAGGGTGCGGGCGCTGCACGTCAACTACCACCTGCGCGAGGAGGCCGACGGCGACGAGCGCCATTGCAGCGAGGTGTGCCGGCGGCTGGGGGTCCAGCTGGAGGTCGTCCACGCGCACCGCCCCGAGCGCGGCGGCAATCTCCAGGCGTGGGCGCGCGAGGTTCGCTACGAGGCGGCCCTGGCCTCGGCCGAGCAGCACGAGGGGCTGGTGGCTGTGGGCCACACCGCGAGCGACCAGGTGGAGACGATCCTCTACCGCCTGGCGGCCTCGCCTGGACGCAGGGCGCTGCTGGGGATGGCCGCGCGAGAGGGGCGTGTGGTCAGGCCGCTGCTGGGCGTGACCCGCGAGCAGACCGCTGCCCACTGTGTGGAGCGGGGCCTTCGGTGGTGCGATGACGCCACCAACGAGAGCGACACATACGCGCGCGGGCGCGTGCGTGCGAGGCTGGTGCCGGCGCTGCGAGAGGTGCACCCGGCGGCCGAGGCCAACGTGCTGCGCACGGCCGAGTTGCTGCGCGAGGAGACCCTGTTGCTCGATGAGCTCGTCGACGCTGAGCTGGCGGGGGAGTCGTCGATCGCCATCGAGCGTCTGGCCGGGCTGCCCTCCGCGCTTGCCCGCCTGCTGACGATCCGCTTGGCCGAGCAGGCCGCGGGCCCCGGTGCCTACGTGCCCCAGGCGGGGGATCGCGTGGCGGAGATCCTTGCGCTGGCGCGCCGCAAGGGACGCGCCGAACTGCATATCGGCGGCCTGGTCAGCGCGGTCGTCCAGAATGGGCGCCTGCGGATGGTCGGGATCGCCCCGCATTTCCCCTCACCCAAGGGCGAGGACTAGACTCCATCATGGCCATGCCCGAGCGCGTCCTACCGGTTGCAGCCAACGGCTCACCGCACGCAGAGCCCGAGGTGGGGGAGGTGCTGGTCGACGCCGAGACCCTGCAACGCCGCGTGGTGCAGTTGGGGGAGCAGATCTCGCGCGACTACGCCGGTCGTTCGCTGCTGCTGGTGGGGGTGCTCAAGGGAGCGGTGTTCTTCCTCTCCGACCTGATGCGCTGTATCGACATCCCCGTGGAGCTGGACTTCATGGCGGTGGCCTCCTACGGCTCGGCCACCGACTCCTCGGGGGTGGTGCGCATCCTCAAGGATCTCGACGTCGTGATCGAGGACCGCGACGTGCTGATCGTCGAGGACATCGTCGACAGCGGCCTGACGCTTCAGTACCTGCTGCGCAACCTCGGTTCGCGCGACCCTGCCTCGCTTGAGGTGTGTGCGCTGTTGACCAAGCCCGAGCGGCGCAAGGTGGACCTCCCGACGCGCTACGTGGGCTTTGAGATTGCCGATCGCTTCGTCGTGGGCTATGGCCTGGATTACGCCGAGCGCCACCGCAACCTTCCCTTCGTGGCGGCGTTGGAGCGGTAGGACCACGCCCGGAAAATCCGCACTCCCGTGGTACGCTAAGCCCCTGGTGGCCACCCTTCCAAGCGCCCTCAGAACTCCCAGGATCAAGCTATGAGCCGTTTCTTCAAGAGCGCCGCGTTCCCGATCCTCATCGTTGTGCTGGTCGCGTTCGCGGCGACGAAGCTGATCCCCTCCAGCTCCAGCGGAGGACCGGAACACACCTACCAGACGTTCGTCTCCAAGGACCTGCCGAGCGGGCGCGTGGAAAAGGTCGTCATCAAGCAGAAGGGCAACGCTGTCGAAGTCAAGCTCCACAACCCCAGCGAAACCTACGAATTCGGCTACCCCGACCAGGCCGCCTCGCAGCTGATCGCACAGCTCGAAAAGTCCGGGGTGCGCTTCAACGTCGAAACCGACAAGAGCAGCGTGCTGCTCTCGATCATCACCTACATCATTCCCTTCGTGCTGTTCCTGGGCTTCTGGATCTTCCTCATGAACCAGGTCCAGGGCGGGGGCTCGAAGGTGATGTCCTTCGGCAAGTCGCGCGCCAAGCGGCTCTCCGCGGACTCGCCCAAGATCACCTTCCGCGACGTGGCCGGCGTGGACGAGGCCGTGGAGGAGCTGCACGAGATCAAGGAGTTCCTGGAGAACCCCAAGCGCTTCCAGGCCCTCGGTGCGCGCATTCCCACCGGCGTGCTGCTCTACGGGCCGCCCGGCACCGGCAAGACGCTCCTGGCGCGCGCCGTGGCGGGCGAGGCGGGCGTGCCGTTCTTCTCGATCTCCGGGTCGGACTTCGTGGAGATGTTCGTCGGCGTTGGCGCCTCGCGCGTGCGCGACCTCTTCGAGCAGGCCAAGCAGAACTCGCCGTGCATCATCTTCATGGACGAGATCGACGCCGTCGGGCGCCACCGCGGCGCCGGGCTGGGCGGCGGCCACGACGAGCGCGAGCAGACGCTCAACCAGCTGCTGGTCGAGATGGACGGGTTCGAGGCGAAGGACAACATCATCATGATCGCGGCCACCAACCGGCCCGACATCCTCGACCCGGCGCTGCTGCGGCCCGGCCGCTTTGACCGCCAGATCGCCGTGGACCGCCCTGACCGCAAGGGGCGCGCGAAGATCCTCGAGGTGCACACGCGCGGCAAGCCGCTGGCGAAAATCATCGACATCGACTCGCTCGCGGGCCAGACGCCCGGGTTCACCGGCGCGGACCTGTCGAACCTGATCAACGAGGCGGCGCTGCTCTCCGCCCGCACGGGCAAGCGCGAGATTGGCCAGGATGAGCTTGAGGAGGGGATCATGCGCGTGATCGCCGGCCCCGAGAAGAAGACCCGCGTGATGAGCGAAAAGGAGCGCAGGATCACCGCCTACCACGAGATGGGCCACGCGATCGTGGGCCACTATCTGGAGCATTCCGATCCCGTGCACAAGATCTCGGTCATCTCACGTGGGCAGGCGTTGGGATACACGATCTCGATGCCCCAGGAGGACCGTTTCCTGACCACGCGCGCCGAGCTCAACGACACGATGGCGATGACCCTTGGAGGTCGCGCGGCCGAGGAGATTGTCTTCGGCGAGATCACCACTGGCGCCTCCAACGACCTGGAGAAGGTGACGGCGACGGCCAAGCAGATGGTGATGCGCTTCGGCATGTCCGCCAAGCTCGGCCCGCGCGTCTTCGGCCACGACCACGGCCAGCCCTTCCTGGGCCGCGAGTTCTCCACAGAGCCCGACTACTCCGATGAGATCGCGCGTGAGATCGATGACGAGGTCCGCCGCATCATCGAGAGCGCCCACAAACGTGCCACGGACACCCTCATCGAGCACCGCGAAAGTCTCACGCGCATCTCCGAACTGCTGCTCAAGCGCGAGACGATCGAGAAGGAGGAGTTCCTTGGCCTGCTCGCCGGCAAGAGCGAGGAGGAGGTCTTTGGACCCGACGAGGACTCCACGCCGGAGCTGCCACCCGCGCCGACCGCACCCGCCGATCGGGCTGGGCGTGAGGCGCCGCGGCCGCTGCCGCGTCCGGGGTTGGCCGGCGGCGCCGCCGACTCCTAGAGTCTCCGGTGGGAAGAGCCCTGGTGGGAGGCACCTTGGGTAGGGCGCCCTTTCGTCTGATGGGTGTCGTCAACGTGACGCCCGACTCGTTCTCCGACGGAGGGCTGTTCCTTGACGCCGAGGCCGCCGTGGCGCGCGGGCGCGAGCTGGTGGCGCAGGGCGCCGACGTGCTCGACGTTGGCGGGGAGTCCACGCGGCCGGGAGCCGAGCCGGTGGGGGAGGCCGAGGAGCTGCGCCGGGTGGTACCCGTGGTGGAGGGGCTGGCTGACGCTGTCGCCGATACGCAGATCTCGATCGACACCTCCAAGGCCGCAGTCGCGCGCGCAGCGCTGGCGGCGGGGGCGAGCGTGGTCAACGACGTGAGCGCGCTGCGCGGCGACTCCGAGATGGCCGTGGTGGTGGCCGAGAGTGGGGCGGAGTGCTGTCTGATGCACATGCAGGGCGAGCCCCGCACGATGCAGCGGGAGGGCGGGCCTCAATACAAGGACGTGGTGGACGACGTGAGGGCCTTCCTGGAGGAGCGCCTGGCGTTCGCTGTGCGCGCGGGAGTGGCCGAGGAGCGCGTATGGCTGGACCCCGGCATCGGCTTCGGCAAGACGCTGGCGCACAACCTCGAGCTGTTGCGCCGCCTGCAGGAGCTGACCACACTGGGTCGCCCGCTGGTGGTGGGCACCTCGCGCAAGAGTTTTCTCGGGCGGCTGATCGCCGACGCGCAGGGTCGGGAGGAGCCCGTCGATGTCGCACAGCGGCTCCCCGGCACGCTGGCCACGAGCGTTCTGGCCTACGAGCGGGGCGCCACCGTATTGCGGGTGCACGACGTCGCCCCGGTGCGTGCAGCGCTCGCGGTGGCGGCTGCTACGTTGGGCGGGCGATGGGCGCCGACGCAGACGACGAGGACCTGAGCGGCGAGGGCCTCGGCGGCGAAGGCCTGAGCGACGAGGACGTCGAGGACGCCGAGGGGCTGGAGCCCGAGGCCCCCGAGCCCGAACGGGAGGACGAGGACGGGGAGGACGACGGGGAGGGCGAGGACGAGGAGGACGACGGGGAGGACGGGGAGGTGCTCGAGTCGGTCACGATCGAGATCACCGGCCTCTCGCTGTATACCCACCACGGTGTCAGCCCCGCCGAGCGCGAGGTGGGCCAGCGCCTGGTGTTCGACCTGCGCCTGGACCTGGGCGAGGCCGACGCCACCGTCACCGACCAGCTCGAGGACACGGTGGACTACGGCGAGGTCTGCCAGTTGGTGGCGCTGATCGCCCAGCAGCGCTCCCACAAGACGCTCGAGCGGTTGTGCTCCACCGTCGCCGATCGCCTGCTCGCAGACTACGAGCTGGAAGGGGTGTGGGTGAAGGCCGCCAAGCCCGAGCCCCCCATCCCGCTGACGGTGGACGAGGTCTCAGTCGAGGTATGGCGCGAGGCCGAGCAGTAGTTGGGGGAGCGGCGAAAAGTCTTTCCCGCCATCTTGACATATTAGTTAGTAATCACTAAGCTGCGGGCCATGGGCCGTCTGACAGCACTGGCAGCAGGACACCCTCACCGCGTGCTCCTCGTCGCCGGCGTCGTCTTCCTGCTGGCCGCCGGCATCGGTGCTCCTGTCACGACGATCCTCAAGGGCCACTCGCACGACTTTCAGGACCCGCACGACCAGACGCTGCAGACCGAAGCCGCGATCCAGCGAGCGACCGGCCAGTCGCCCAACTACGGTCTGGTGGCGCTCGTCGCCACGACGGGCTCCGTGCAGAGCAGCCCCCAGGCGCAGCGCCTGGTCACGGCTGTGGCCCAGCAGCTCGCCACGCAGAAGGGCTTTCAGCGCGCGTTCGACTACCCCTCCAGCCACCTGCCGCAGTTGGTCTCGCGTAGCGGTCATGAGACGGTCGTGCTGGCGGCCTTCGCCACGCAGGAAGACTCCGCGGCGGCGGCCTCCCACCTGCGCCCGCGGCTGGCACCCGCAGGCGTGCGCTTCGGCGGCGGCGACGTGGCGTTCTCGGAAATCAACAGCCGCACCTCCTCGGACCTGGAGCACGCCGAGCTCCTGGCCTTCCCGATCCTGCTGCTGCTTTCGCTGTGGGTCTTCCGCGGGCTGATCGCTGCCATGATGCCGCTGCTGGTGGGCGGCTTCGCGATCGTGCTCGCCTTCGTCGGGCTGCGCGTGGTCAACCAGTTCACGGGCCTTTCGATCTTCGCCGTCAACCTCGTCACGGGCGTGGGCCTGGGCCTGGGCATCGACTACAGCCTGTTCGTGCTCTCCCGCTACCGCGAGGAGCTTGCCTCGGGCAAGGAGCCGCGCGCGGCGATCCAGCGCACGCTGCAAACCGCCGGGCGCACAGTGCTCTACGGCTGCCTCACCGTCGCGGGCGCGCTGGCGTCGATGCTCGTGTTTCCCCAGCGCTTCCTCGTCTCGATGGGCTTCGGCGGGATGATCGTCGCGCTGATGGCCGGCACCGTCTCGCTGCTGGTGCTGCCGGCGGTGCTCGTCGCCCTCGGGCCGCGCATCAACGCGCTCTCGCCCAAATGGATGCAGCGTGGCACCGCGCGCGCCGCCACGGCCGGCGATGAGGGAGGGTGGGCGCGGTGGGCGCGCGCCGTCATGCGCCGCCCGGGGACAGTGGCGCTGCTGAGCACCGTCGTGCTGCTGGCGGTGGCCTCGCCCGCCCTGCGCCTGGCGCTGACCCCCGCCGACGCGCGGGTGCTGCCCGCCTCCTCAGAAACCCGCCAGGTCGCCGACGTGCTGACAAAGGACTTCGCCGTGGACGGCTCGCAGACGATCACCATCGCGCTGCCGGGCGCGGGCACGGAGGGTTCGAGCGCAGCTGGTGGGGCGGGCGGTGCGCCCGGTTCTGGTGGCTCGGCCGGGGCCAGTGCAGGTGGCTCTGCCAGTGCAGCCGGTGCAGGCGGCGCAGCCGGGCAGGCCGGTGTGCAGGCGGTGGCGGCCCGTGCGCAGCAGATCGCCGCTGCGCAGGCGCTCGTCGCGCCGCCACACTACCTTGGTCGGGGTCTGTGGGAAATCGACCTGCTGCCCCAGGGCTCCGGTGTGTCGCAGGCCAACCAGGCGCTCGTCAAGCGCCTGCGCGCGCTCGTGAACCCACAGGGCGGCCTCGTGGGCGGCCCCACCGCTGGCTTCATCGACCAGAAGGCCTCGATCGCCTCGCACGTGCCGCTGGTGCTGGCGATCCTTGCGCTCGTCACGTGCGGCTTCCTCTTCCTTATGACGGGCAGCGTGCTGCTGCCGCTGATGGCACTGGCGATGAACCTGCTCACGGTGAGCGTCGGCGCGGGCCTCCTGGTGCTGATCTTCCAGGACGGCCACGGCTCCTCGCTGCTCGGCTTCACGCCGATCGGCGGCCTGGAGGAGGCCAACCTGGTGCTGCTGTTCGTGATCGCCTTCGCGCTCTCAACTGACTACGGCGTGTTCCTCTTCGGGCGCATCAAGGAGGCCCACGACGGCGGTCTACCAGCGCGCGAGGCGATCGTCCGCGGCCTGGAGCGCACCGGGCGCCTGATCACCGCCGCCGCGCTGCTCTTCTGCGTGGCCATCGGCGCCTTCGCCACCTCGCACATCTTCTTCGTCAAGCAGCTCGGTGTGGGCGCCGCGCTGGCGGTCGCGATCGACGCCACCGTAGTGCGCGCGCTGCTGGTGCCCGCGCTGATGGGCCGCCTCGGCGAGCGCGCTTGGTGGGCGCCCGCGCCACTGCGCAGGCTGCATGCGCGCATCGGCATGCACGAGGGGCCGGGCGAGGGAGAGCATGACGACGGCCCCCGCGGGGGATCACGGGAAGCCACCCCCGTCAGCGTCTTGGAGGGATGAGAAGGAGAGGGCCGCGCAGTTGCATTAGCCCTGTCTGCCGATCACGCCGCGGTGTGAACCCATTACGCGCGTGAAAGGCGGGTCGAGACGTGAGACTGCGCAATGTCCTGTTGTGGAGCGCTCGGCTTGGGCCGCGGCGCTGCCAGCGATGGCCAGCTCGCAAACGACTCTCAGGCCGCCACCAGCAGATCCCGCATGGCGAGCTGCTGAAAGGCCGAGTCGTAGTGCCGAGGCAGAGCGGGGATGAAGCCTTTGAGGGTCTGCGTAAGGATGAGGGCGCCCGTTTGACGATCACCGCGCAGGACATGCAGATCGCCGATCGCCATTCCGCGCGACTTGAGGTCGCGCGGCGTGCTGGGGCGAAGACTAAGCGAACGTTCGAACATTTTGATTGCTTCCTCATTGGCCCCCGCGCCGCCACGGCTCCGCCTCTCTATTGCCGCGCGATGCCAGTAGCTCGCGGCGACCTCCGCACTGCGCGTCGTCTCGAGTTCCAGCGCAATCCGATCGCCGTAGTTGCGCGCCTGATCGGCAAAGCGCCGCGCGGTCTGGCTTCCCTCCCTCTTGGCGCTGGACAGCGCGTTGCGCAGAATGCTCACCAGGTCCACGCGACGGTCTCCGAGCTCGGTGGCCTTCGCAAGCGTGATCCGCAATGCGAGACAGCGCCGCATAGCATCGTCGGGGTCGCCGTCGAGCTCAATTGCACGGGCGCGGATGGAGGCCACGCGGTAGGCAGGGAGGGTCTTGGGTCCACGGGCGAGGCGCCAGCGATTGGGCTCCAGGTCGTAGACGAGTTGTGCGATTTCGTCCGCGAGTCTGCGTGCGTCTCCAGTGCGGTTGACGTTGCACAGCGCATCGACTGCGAAATTGAGCGCATCCGCGAGAGCGCTCGCCTGGCCACTGTCGCTGGGGACCCCAATGTATTTCAATAGCTCTAGTGATGCCTTAAGTTGGTATGGGGTATCGAGGCGAGCCTGGGCTTCGCGCAACTTTTGCAGCGCCTCAAGGCACTTGGCCAGGCGACGGCTGCCAAGATCCTCCACCACCGTTGCGGGCTCTCCCTCCATCTCTCTGTCTCCAGACGCTCCTACAGGTGTCTACACGTGATTACCGACGCGGTTACGTCCACCGCGGGGCTTCTTCGCAGCGTCTTCAAGAACGCCGCAGGGGCTTTGCGAGCGCGTGGTGGCCACGCAACGATCTGCGCAGGGCCGCCATGAGGTCTGCGGCGCGCTGTTCGTCGAGCCATCCCTCGATAACCTTGCTGAAGAGGCAGAGCGCAGCTTTGTCAATCTCTTGATCGAGCGCTCGCCCATCGTGCGGGTAGTACAGCGTGTAGTCCGAGAGGACGGACACCACGAGCGCCATCGCCTCGTAGAACGGCTCACAATCCTGGCCCGCCGCATGCGCCGCGCGTGCGGCATCGCCCAGTCGTCTATCGAGGCGTTCCATGAAGGGCTGCAGGTTGTCGCGAACCAGAAACCGCTCAAGGATGCGAGCCGTCGAGTCGGGGCTCTCGGTGAACGCCTTCATGTGTTCCGGCACGTAAGTGTTGTTGGGCGGAGTGTCCGGCCAATGCCACGCGACCCCCGCGGCGATTTGCCGCATGAGTGGTTCGGCCAGTTCGCAAAAAGTCGTTTCGTGAGTGCGCTCGAGGGGCAGCAGGTCGATTTCCTCGCGGCGCGCGATCAGCGCGAGGACTATGTGGATCCCATTGACCGACCACAGCTTCTGTGCCTTGTGTCCGGTGATCTCCTCAGGCGTGAGCTGCACCGTTGACGCCGCTGCCAGAGCTGCCAGGAGTTCCAGCGTGGCTGCTTGAGATCCGCGAGTGGAGATGACCCATGCGCCGACCGGGTGGGCGCTGACGACCCGGCGGCCGAGGTGGTCGGTGGGGTGGCTGATGAGACGCTTGCGACCCTGCTCGTCGATCGAGACGGTCGTCGGCCATGCGCAGATGCGATCCACGACGCACGGATGCACGCTCAGCGCCGAGCCGCATCGATTCGCCACCTGCTTGTAAGCGGGATGCGGATCGTTCTCACACGCCAGCAGCACCGTCTCGGCCCCAGTCTCTCGGCGGCTCACCAGCTCAACGATGAAATCGGACCGGTCGGCGATCTTCTCGCCCAGCGCCGCGGTGATCAGAACCGGCTCTGTCGAGCTGACTATGTCGAGCACTTCCGGTGGAAGGTCTTCGACGGCCGCGGCGATCGAATGCCAGTGGACGTCTCGATATTCGAGGCCGCGATTTGGATCGGTGAATGCCACGCCGAATTGCGAGAGGTCGTCGACGCAGCCGGGAGACCCGATGAGGCATACCGAGAAGCCGGCCTCGTCTAGTTGCTCGACTATCAAGCCTAGACCGAGGCGACCAGGACCGAAGTGTATGCAGAGCATGCTGGGGAGAGATGCGTCGCGCGAAAGCCGATTTGGCTCAGGGCATCAGATCGCGACCGATTTGATGCCCTCGTCGGGCCTGTATGTCTCGCCTGAGCGAAGCAGCTGTTTGAGGCCAAGGTCTTCGGCCAGCCTCTTGCACTTCTCGCAGCCGAGTTCGAGCAGATGCTCTCGCATGCATCGCGCCACGTTGGCCCCGAGTAGGTCATCGGCGTTGCGCTCGTCGGCCAGCAGCGTCAAACGTCGAGGGCTCAGGTGTGCGGTGTGGGCGGCTACCGGAGCCGCGAGGCGCATCGCCGCCGCGGCACGGTCGTGTGCCCGCCCGGACTCCAGGTTGAGTGCGGCAAGGCGCCAGGCCCGGCCTATCTCTCCGAGGCTCAGCAGTTCCATCGGTTTTAAATCGCCGCTGACCTTGCGTTCGAGTGCCGCTCGCACACGCGGCACGCGCTCCGCGACCGGACCAGCGGCATCGGCGCAAAGCTCAAATGCTCCGTTGAGAACTTCCCTGCGGTGCACGGTCAGGTCTACTCGCCTTGCGACGTCTCTAACGAGACGCAGGAATTCAAGGCTATGATCCAGCGCCTTTTTATCCCTGGCCGGTGTACCGCCTACTCCCATCCATGCTCCAGGGTGGCAGCCGAGGCGTTCGCACAACGTGTCGTCGTCGTACTTGGTCAGCCAGCGAAGCTCCCCGAGGAGCAGGAGCGCCTGCGGGGCATCTCCGCGAAGGTCATTTAGAACAGCAAACTCCACCAAAGCGGCGTCGGCGGGTCGCTCTTCGCGCGGGACGGGCTGCTCTTTGCGCGAGGCTGGTCGTCCCGCGCGCGGCTCAGTCATGAGGAGATGATTTTCGCTTGCACAGACGCACCCTTAATCTAACACCCCGAGTCTGACGGAGTATTGGCGATCATGCAACAGCGCTCACCCCTGGCACGGCGTGACTCGACAACTGTTGGCCCGCCTCCTCCTTTGTGGAACCACCGACTCCACTACGGCCGCAGGCGCACCGGCAGTGTCTTCAGCTGGTTGAGGAAGACCGATTCGGCGCGCAATGGCTCGCCGTCGATAGACATCGCCGGGAAGCGCTTCAGGGTCTCCTCGAAGAGGATGTTCAGCTCCAGGCGCGCCAGGGCGGTGCCCAGGCAGAAGTGGCGGCCGCCCGCGCCGAACGCCTGGTGCTCCTCTTCGCGGCGCACGTCGAAGCGGTTGGGGTCCACGTGGCGCGTCTCGTCGCGGTTGGAGGAGACGTACCACATCACCACCTTCTCGCCCTGCTTGATCTGCGCGCCGTTCAGCTCGGTGTCGCAGGTGGCGGTGCGGCGGAAGTGGGCGAAGGCTGGGAACATGCGCAGCGACTCCTCCACTGCGCCGGGGATCAGCGCGGGGTCATCGAGCAGCAGCTCGCGCTGGTCGGGGTTTTCCATCAGCGCCCGCATACCGCTGCAGTAGGTGGCCTTGGTGGAGTCGTTGCCCGCTGCCATCAGCAGAAAGAAGCCCATCACGATCTCGTGCTCCTCGAGCTTCTCACCGTCCACCTCGGCGTGCACCAGCACGCTCGTGAGGTCGTCCGTGGGGCTCTCGCGGCGCTCGGCGATCAGCTGCTGGCAGTGCGCGAAGATCTCCGCGATGCTCTTCTCGATCCCTTCCTGGATGTCCTCGTGCGGGTTCAGGTCGGGATCGCTCGCGCCCAGCGTGGTGTTCATCAGCCTGGCCCACATCTCGTCGTCCTCGGGCGGGATGCCCATGAAGGAGCCGATCACGCGCGCCACCACAGGCTGCGCCACGTCGGTCACCAGGTCGCACGTCTCCCTGCCCTCCAGGCGATCGAGCACGCCCACCGTAATCGCGCGGATGGCGTCCTCGTGCGCGGCGATCCGCTTGGGCGTGAACCCTGCCTGGAACAGCGCCTTCACGCGGTCGTGCTTGGGCGGGTCCATGCCGATGAACATCGCTCGCGAGAGCTCGATCGGAAAGCCGATGTTGGCCGCTGTGACGCCGCCCAGTTCCGAGGAGTAGGTCTTGAAGTCGCGGCTCACCGTGAGCACGTCCTCGCCGGTGGTCACCGACCAGAACCCGGCCTCCTCGGGGAATTCGGTGATCTGCGAGGTCCAGTGCACAGGGCATTCACTGCGCATGCGCGCGAATACCTCGTGCGGCACGCCCTTCTCCCACACCTCACGCTCGGTCAGGAGCACGTCCTTGATGTCGCTGCTTGTCGTCGATGCCATCTGGAGACCTCCTGGTCGCTGCCGCCGGGTTCCCACATCATACTGGCCAGTCGGCCAGTATGGTCCCCCTGATGCCCTCCCGTATCGGCCTGCTCGGATTGGGCTCCAACGTGGGCGCCCGCCGCGCCCACCTGCAGGCAGCTGTCGACGCGCTGCCCGCTGCGGGCGTGCGCGTGCTGGCCAGTTCCTCGGTGTACGACACCGACCCTGTGGGCGAGGTGCTCGAGCAGCCCAGCTTTCTCAATGCCTGCCTGCGTGTGGAGTGCACCCTGGAGCCGCTTGCGCTGCTCGACGCCCTCAAGCGCCTGGAGCGCGAGCTGGGGCGAGATGCGGAAGGCTCCGCGTACGTGCGCCACGGCCCCCGCGCGATCGACATCGACGTGCTGCTGCTGGGCGGTGTCGAGCTGCGCCACGAGCGCATGGTCCTGCCCCACCCGCAGGTGCTCTCCCGTCGCTTCGTGCTCATCCCGGCGCTGGAGCTTGATCTGAACCTGGCTGCGCCCGACGGCCGGCGCCTGGCCGACGCGCTGCTGGCGCTGCCCCTGGGCGAGGGTGTGCGCTGGGCCGGTCCGCCGCTCGACCTCGGCCATCGCTGAGGAGGACCGCGCCTACGGTTCTGTGCTGCCCGCCTACGCCAGCAACTCCGCCGGCAGCGTGCCCGCCGGCACTTCGCCCACCATCGGTGGGAAGTAGCGGGTCAGCCCCATCGCGGGGTGGCTCTCCAGCAGGGGGCGTACGTCGGCGATGGTGTGCAGCAGGCGCAGTGTTGAGCCGATCTGCAGGTCCGCCGCGTTGGGCTGCTCTGAACCCAGCAGACCCTCGGCGATCCAGCCGTCGATCTTCTCCAGCTGGCCGGGCATCGCGGCGAGGTCGCTGAGCACGTTCTCGTCCTTGGCCTTGTTGCGCAGCGCCAGCAGGCGCGCCATCAGGGGCAGCGAGGGGCGTATCGCCGCCCTGGGCAGCGGCAGTTTGGTGTCATCGGGTACATAACTCTCCATGCAAGCTGAGTTGCGCAGGAACGCTGCGTCGAGGACGCGCCGCGGCACGCTCTGAAACTCCTCATCGCCCCAGCGCTCGGCCTCCAGCACCCGCGCCCGCTGCTCGGCGTCGGCGGGCAGCAGCGGTGGCTCGCTCGCCATCTCGTCCAGGCGGCGCATGATGGTGCGCGAGCCCACTATCTTCTCGCCGTCCATGCGCACCCCCGGCACCGTCACACCGCCGTACAGCAGCGGCCCCGCCAGCATCTGCGTCATTGGCAGCAGGTCCACGCGGCTGTAGGGGATCGCCTTCATCTGCAGCGCCGCTTCCACCGCGGCGCAGGGGTGCGAGCCGGTCAGCACGTACAGCTTGAGCTTCTTGCCCGCAGTTCCGTTGCCCGCCATCGACTGAGCATACCGGTAGGCTCCGGCTCCTTCCATGCTCCTTGTCGTAGACGTCGGAAACACCCAGACCCACTTCGGCACTTTCCGCGGCGAGGAGCTGGTGGAGCACTGGCGCTTTGCCACTGTCCGCGACTCCACCGCCGACCAGCTCGGCGCCGCGCTGCGCAACCTGCTGGAGCTGCGCGGGCTGGGCTTCGAGGACCTGTCCTGCTCGATCCTTTCCTCCACCGTCCCCGCGCTGGAGCCCGAATGGACCGCCATGGCCCTGCGCTACCTGCGCCACGAGATGCTTGTGGTGGGGCCCGGCCTGCGCACCGGCATGGCCATCCGCTACGACAACCCCCGCGAGATCGGCGCCGACCGGCTCGTCAACGCCGTCGCCATGCGCGCCCGCTTTGGCGGCTCCGCGGTGTGCGTGGACTTCGGCACCGCCACCACCTTCGATGTCCTCTCGCGCGAGGGCGAGTACATCGGCGGCGCGCTGATGACGGGCATCGAGATATCGCTCGACGCTCTCACCGAGCGCGGCGCGCGCCTGCCCAAGGTCGAGCTGGCGCCGCCCCGCTCGGTGGTGGGCAAGAACACGATCGACGCCATCCGCTCGGGTGTGGTGTTCGGCTATGCCGGGGCGGTCGATGCGATCCTGCGGCGGCTCTATGACGAGCTGGGGGAACGGCTTTCGGTTATTGCCACGGGTGGGCTGGGGCGCCTGGTGGTTCCCTTTACCGAGGAGATCTCTGAGGTCGATGACCTCTTGACGCTCACGGGCCTGCGGCTTATTCATGGGATGAATTGAGGTTGGCTGGAGACTTGGTGTTGCACCGCGGTGCTACCATGGCGTTGTGCCGACACGATTTGCTCGCATACCTGTGACGAAGGATCTTGCGCTGGCAGAGGCGCTTGACCGTGTGGCGCCCTTCGTCGGGGCTGAGCAGCCGGCTGCGTCTCTCGTGCACGACCTTGCGATCCGCGGCGCCGAGGCGATGCTCGCCGAGCGCCAGCATGACGAAGAGGCCATCGAGCGCCTGGTGGAGCACTCCACCTCTGCCGACCCCGGGTTCGATGTCGACATCGCACAGCGCATTGACGAGCTTGCCTGGGGTGGGTAGCCATGGGGGACGAGCGTCCCTTCGGGGGCCGGGTGCTGATCGCCGACACCTCTGCCTGGGCTCGCGCCTCACACCCGCTCACACGCGATCTCTGGGCTGACGCGCTGCGTGGAAGGCAGATCGCGACCTGCTCGATCGTGACACTCGAGTTGCTGTACTCCGCACGCGACGCGCAGGACCTCGCGAGCGTCGAGGCCGAGCAGGCCCTTCTACGTGACGTGCCTGTAGCCACCTCGGCGCAGCGGGCCGCAATCGGAGCGCTGCGCGACCTCGCCTCAGACGGACCTGGAGCACACCGGGTTCCCCTCGCGGACGCCTTGATCGCGGCCGCCGCGCAGGACGCCGGCGTTGACGTTCTGCACTACGACCACCATTACGATCGCCTCGCACAGGCGCTTAACTTCACGAGCGTATGGGTTGCCCTCCCTGGCACCCTCGAGCAGCAAAAACCCTCCTGAGCTCGACGCTCCGCCCATGCCCACCTGTACGCCGAATCGAAGATCGGCAAGGCGTGGATCTACCCGGTCCCCCGGGGCTACAACAGCCCAACCTGGCGGAGGATCGACACTGAGTCCGAGTACACGTCCTTGCGCGCGACCTTGCCCTCCTTGAAGGGGATCACGTCCATGCCGTTCCACTCGATGCGCTTGCCCGAGGGCTCCGCCACGATCTCACCGCGGCTGAGCGGCTTGACGTGGGTCGCCCTGGCGGTCCACTCCTGCACCACCAGATCCTCGCGCACGTAGAGTCTGCGTGTCTGGAACTCGATGTCGGGCCATGCTTGGAAGATTCCAGCGATGTGACTCAGCGCCTCCTCGCCCTCGGCTCGCTCGCCGGCGGTGTGGTTCTCGAACACCATGTCTGGCGCGTGCATCGATGCGATCCGCTCCACGTCGTGAGCGTTCCAGGCGTCGTTGTAGGCAGCGATCGTCTCGTGCAGCTGCTCGGTTGCGCTGTTCATGCCCACTCCATGGGCTCATACCCGCTCGATCGGGGCGCTGAGACGATGAGCACGCTCGCGGACTCCCTGCCACCGTTGCGTATGGTGCGCGCGTGCGCGGGGTCCAGTCGGGCGAACGTTCCAGCCCGCGCCGGATGCTCCTCGCCGTCGATGACGAGCGTCGGGCTGCCACCGAGCACGTAGAACACCTCCTCCTGGTCGCGGTCGGTCTCACTGTGCTCGGGAATCTGCTCGCCTGGAGGGATCTCGACAACGTTGACGCCGAATGCCCGCAGCTCGAGCGTGCGGCGAACGAGCTGCCAGTTGCCGTTCGTCTCGCAATCGTCACGGTGGACGAGCTTGAAGCTCATGGGGACCTTCTCGCTTGGTGGGGATTCATTGGGGGCCATTGGGTCTCGTCTCCTTTGTGCGAACCCTGTAAGCCGTGTAGGCAGCTTACGCCACGTCTGTATGCCGATGTGCCGCCCGTTGTGTCGTCCGTCGCCATCCCTGGGGCCTATGGCGTGACCTGATAGGAGCGTGGCGATATGCCCGAAGCAAGGCCTGTCCGCCAGAGGTCCAACCAACCGAGAACCATTCGATTGAAGGACGTGCTCCGAGAACCATTCGATTGAAGGACGTGCTCCGAGAACCATTCGATTGAAGGACGTGCTCCGAGAACCATTCGATTGAAAGGACGTGCTGGATGATCGTGATCGGGGCAGACACTCACAAGAGCACCCACGCCCACCGGCGCCTCGTGGCCCGCCTCGGTGGGCTCTCTCAACTCGATCGCCTCGAGTAGGACTCGATCATCTCAACCACAGTCTCTTCGGCCTGGGGGCGGCTGAGCTGCATGTCGAGTCGCAGGAGCTTCCACACGAGCACGTCCGTGGCGATGACGACGGCCGTGAGCCGGCGCTCTCTGGATGCGCGCCGCAGGCCGGCGAGCAGCGGCTGGAAGACCCTGCTCGCCCAATCGCGGTGGTAGTCCCTGCCCCTGTCGGTGAGGTAGCGGACCGCGGGGATGCGGTCCTCCTGGGAGAGCATGCGCAGAATCGCCGTTCCGTGCGCCTCGTAGTGGTCGAACACGTTGGCGACGGCCTCGGGGAAGCGGCCCGCGGGAGCCGCGTCGCGGCGTGATTTCTCGCTCATCGCCCACCATCTGTACGCCGCGATGAGCAACTCGTCCTTGGAGTGAAAGCGCACGAGGAGCGTCTGTTCGGTGACGAGCGCGTCGGCGGCGATCTCGCGCAGGCGAACCTCCTCATACGGTCGAGTGCCGAAGTGCTTCCACGCCGCGGCGAGCAGCCGCTCGCCGGTCGCGGCGGCTGCATCGGCGCGGGCGGTCATCCGATAGGTGCGTTCCTTGCGCGGGGCGCTTGACTTTTTCATCTTGGTCATACTAAAATGAAGTATATGAGAGTCTTCCAGACGCTCATCGCGTTCAGCGGCAACGCCCCACCGCAGCTCGCGCTCACACGTGAGCTCGTCGACCGCGGTCACGAGGTGCGGGTCCTCGCCCACCGCGCCGCGCGCGAGCGGATCGAGAGCACTGGGGCGGAGTTCGTCGAGTTCCGGCGGGCGATGCCCGACCTCGACATCACGCGCCCGGAGACCGACTCTGTACGTGACTGGGAGGCGCGCACGCAGCTTGGCGCCGCCAAGCGACTGCGCGACGGCGTGATCGCGCCGATGCCCGACGGGACACGCGACGCGATCGAGACGCTCGAGGGCTGGAGCGCCGACGTGGTCGTGTTCGACTGGCTCATACCGGCTGCCGCGATCGCCGCTGAGCTCGCGGGTGTGCCAGCCGCCGCGCTCGTTCACTGCCCCTATCCACTACCGGCTCGCGGTGCACCCCCGCTGTTCAGTGGCCTGTCGCCGATGGCGGGTCCGTTCGGTGCCGTGCGCGATCGCCTGTTCGACCGCATCACCCGCCGCTTCTGGGCGCCCGGACTGCCTGTGCTAAACGGTGTCCGCGCCGAGTATGGGCTCGCGCCGCTGAAGGACTGGGGCGACCAGGTCCTCGGTGCGCGGGCCGTCTACGTGATGACCGCGCCAGAGCTCGACTTCTCGAGCAAAGCCCAGCTCCCCACGAACGTCCACTACGTGGGCCCCGCGTTCGAGCCGTTCCAGAAGGACTGGGAGTCGCCGTGGCCCGAGGAGAACACCGATCCACTCGTGCTGCTCAGCTTCAGCACCAGCTACATGGACCAGGGCGCGCTCGCCCAGCGAGCGCTTGACGCCGTCGGCGGGCTGCCGGTCCGGGCGTTGCTGACAACGGGCCCCGCACTCGACGCCAGCCATCTCCACATCCCCGCCAACGCGCGCACCGTGGCTTTCGTGCCACATCGAACCGTGCTCCCGCACGCGTCGCTCATGGTCACCCATGCGGGATGGCAGACGGTCAACGCGGCGCTCGCCGATGGTGTTCCGCTCGTCTGCATCCCCGATGCGCGCGACCAGCCCGATAACGCCGCCCGCGTTCTGTTCGTGAACGCCGGCGTGAGGGTCAGCAAGAAGAGCTCCCCCAGCAAGCTGCGCAGCGTGATCGCCAGCGCCCTGGAAGACCGGTCGATCAAACAGGGTGCCCGCGCGATGGCCGACGCCCTCGCCCGCAGCGACGGCGCCACCGTCATGGCCGACGCGCTGGAGCGCCTCCCTGTACGCAACGTCGTGTAGGCAACTACACCCCACGGATCACCCGCAGCAGGCTGAGGATGCACCCACATCACTGCCCCCCATCCTCGCAAAAAGCGAAGCTCCCTTGACTTTCATGCGTAGGAGCAACGGCTGTGCGCGTCAATTCGCGGCCTGCGGCCCTTTGGCTTCACCGGCCCGCGGCTTCTCTCCGGCCTCGATTCCTGAGCTGCGCGGCCCTCTGCCGGCCGGTAGGCCGGCTCTCCTCGGTATTTTGCTTCTGTGTCCTCGCGCGCTTCAGACCTTGCCTCACCGTGGGCTCTCGGTCCGTTGCGCGTGCCCAACCGTGTTCTGCTCGCGCCGCTGGCGGGCATCGGCAACTGGTTTGTGCGTCTGCAGGCCAAGCGCTATGGCGCCGGCATGGCCTTCTCGGAGATGGTCTCCTCGCACGCGCTGCATTTCCGCAACGTCCGCACCTGCGAGGAGATGCTGCGTATTCATCCCTCTGAGCACCTTGGCGGGCCGGTGTCGATCCAGCTCTTTGGGCAGGACCCTGCGGTGATGCGCTCCGCCGCTGGCCTTGTGGCGGGCGCGGGCGCCGACGCGATCGATCTCAACATGGGCTGTCCCGTGCCCAAGGTCTGTCGCACGGGCGCCGGCGCTGCGCTTCTTTCCGACCCCGCGCTGGCGGTTGCGGTGGCGCGGGCTGCGGTCGAGGGCTCCGGCGGGCTGCCGGTTACGGTCAAGCTGCGCTCCGGCCTGCGCCCTGGCGACACCTCGGGGTTTGAGCTCGCCCACCGCCTTGTCGCCGAGGCCGGGGTCGCCGCCATCGCCTTTCACCCCCGCTCCGCCTCCGTGCACCACAAGGGTGTTCCCGACTACCCCCTGGCGGCGCGCCTTTCCGCGTCGCTGCCAGTCCCGGTCATCCTCACCGGCGGGCTGCGCTCGGCTGAGGCTGTGCGTACGGCCTTCGAGCAGACGGGTGTCACCGCGGTGATGCTGGCCCGCGGCTCGCTCGGCAACCCCTGGCTGTTCGAGCAGCTGCTCGGCACTCGTCAGGCTGACCCCTCCAGTGAGGAGGTCCTGGCCGAGCTCGACTGGCTGCTCGCGTGTGCCGTCGAGCACCTGGGCGAGGCGCGTGCCACGCGCTACCTGCGCAAGTTCTATCCCTGGTACCTCGCGCGGTTGGGTCTCTCGCGTGAGCGCTCAAAGAGTCTGCAAGAGGCTTTGCAGATCGCTCCCTCGCTGGCGTGTGCGCGGGCTCTGCTGGGACTTTCGGGTCTCCCTGGCGCCTCCTCCTCTGAGTCTGGCGCTGCCTTTGGGGCGTTCGCCGGGGGGCCTTGTGCCCCTCGCTATACTGCTGCGCTCGCCGCCCCCGTTGGGGCCGGCTCCCCCCGCTGAGGCGGGGTTTTGTTCTGTTTTGCCGGGGGTTCCCGAGGGGGCTCTGGCCGGAGGCCCCTCAGCCGGGTCCCTCTATATTCCAGTTCAACTTAAGGGTCACATGCCGAAGGACGTCATCCTCACCCCCCAAGGCCTGGAGAAGCTTCGCGACGAGCTGGAGCTGCTTTCCACCGCGCGCCGCCGCGAGGTCGCCGAGCGCATCAAGGAGGCCCGCGAGTTCGGAGACATTTCCGAGAACTCCGAGTACGACGACGCCAAGAACGAACAGGCCATGCTCGAGTCGCGCATCGCCCAGCTGCAGGAGCGCCTGCGCATGGCCACCGTCATCGAGACCAAGGATTTATCAACCGACGTGGTCCAGATCGGCTCGGTGGTGCACGTCAAGGACGAAAAGACCGGCAAGTCCGTCAAGTACACGATCGTAGGCTCCGCCGAGGCCTCGCCCGAAGAGGCCCTGCTCTCCAACGAGTCCCCCGTCGGGCGTGCTCTGCTCGGTCATCGCCGCAACGACACGGTGGCCGTGAAGGTCCCCCGCGGCCCCGCGCGCAAGCTCAAGATCACCAAGATCGACGTCGGGCTGAAATAGCCGCGCGGGGGCGTTTTGCCCCTGCGCGTCGCCCGCCTTTCTCCCGTTCCTTCTGGGCTCCTCTGTTGGGCCCCTAACATCTTTCTTGGTGGCTATGTCAAAGACTGAAGCGCATCCCTCACACGTGTCCTCCCCCGAGTCCGCCAACGGATCGGAGGAGCGCGGGCTGGCCGAGCTGATGGCCGTGCGTCGCGCCAAAGCCCACCTCCTGTTGGCGCCGGGGGAGAGCGTCTTCCCCTACTCCTTCCCCGACACAGAGCCGATCGCGGAGGTCCGCGCGCGCTTTGAGCATTTGGCTCCCGGCGAGGAAACCGACTCCGTTCACCGCGTCGCCGGGCGTCTTGCGGCGCGGCGTGGGCAGGGGCGGGCCGCGTTCCTGGACTTGGTCGACCGCTCGGGGCGGATCCAGCTGCACGCGCGTCTTGACGTGCTCGGCGAGGAGGCCTTCGCGCGCCTGCTCCAGCTTGACCTGGGCGACCTGCTGGGTGTCTCCGGCGCGGCGATGCGCAGCCACAAGGGCGAGCTCTCGCTGCGCCTTCTGTCCTTCGACGTGCTCGCCAAGTCGCTGCGTCCCCCGCCCTCCAAGCACTACGGGCTGGCCGACGTGGAAACACGCTACCGCCAGCGCGAGCTGGATCTGATGTCCAGCGAGGAGGCCCGGCGGCTGTTCGTCACGCGCGCGCGCATCGTCTCCGCCGTGCGCGCCCACCTGGACGAGCGTGGCTTCATCGAGGTCGAGACCCCCGTCCTGCAACCGCTCTACGGGGGCGCCCTGGCGCGCCCCTTCACCACCCACCACAACGCTTTGGACCGCACCCTCTACCTGCGCATCGCCACCGAGCTGTTCCTCAAGCGCTGCATCGTCGGCGGCCTGGAGCGCGTCTACGAGCTTGGCAAGGACTTCCGCAACGAGGGCATCTCCGCCAAGCACAACCCCGAGTTCACGATGGTCGAGTGGTACGAGGCCTACGCCGACTACCTCGACGAGGCCACCCGTACCGAGGAGCTTGTGCGCTCGGTCGCCGCCGCCGTCGGCTACTCCGGCGAGCTGGACTTCTCCGCCCCCTGGCGGCAGGTGGGGTTCGTGGAGTCGATTCGCGATGCCTCGGGCGTGGACGTGATGGCCCACCACGACGCCGCTTCGCTGGCCGCTGCGATCGCCGCCTCGCCGCAGGTTACCGCCTCCGGCCTCACGATCGACACTGAGGGCGCCACCTGGCCCCAGCTGGCCGACGAGCTGCTCTCCAAGTTCGTCGAGCCCTCCCTGCTGCAGCCCACCTTCGTGGTCGACTACCCCGTGGAGCTCTCTCCATTCGCGCGCGCCCACCGTTCCAAGCCAGGACTGGCCGAGCGCTGGGAGGCCTTCGCGGGCGGCATGGAGCTTGCCAACGCCTTCTCCGAGCTCAACGACCCCGACGTGCAGCGCCAGCGCTTCGAAGCCCAGCGCCGCCTCGCCGAGTTGGGGGACGAGGAGACCCAGCCCTGGGATGAGCTCTTCCTGGAGGCCCTGGAGCACGGCATGCCGCCCACCGGCGGCGTCGGCCTGGGGATCGACCGGCTTGTGATGCTCCTCACCGGCAGGCGCACCATCCGCGAGGTGGTGCTGTTCCCGGCGATGCGCACGTAGCCCGGGGGCCCCTTGGTAGACTGTTCCTCGGCGTCGATTTCGACCCGGGCTCATCTTCTGAGGGCTTTCCGACGAAGATGGTTCTACCGGGTAGTTCCCAGTCCCCGAGAACCCGTCCACCCTCGGAAAGAGGACTCAGCACATGTTTGAGCGATTCACAGAAAGGGCCCGTCAGGTGGTGGTCCTCGCGCAGGAAGAGGCGCGCACGCTCAAGCACAACTACATCGGCACCGAGCACATCCTGCTGGGCCTGCTGCGCGAGGAGGAGGGCCTTGCCGCGCGGGTCCTGGAGTCCCTGGACATCACCGTCGAGCGCGTGCGCGCGCAGGTCGTGCGCATCGTCGGCTCCGGCGAGGAGGTCACCTCCGGGCAGATCCCCTTCACCCCCCGCGCCAAGAAGGTCCTGGAGCTGGCGCTGCGCGAGGCCCTTTCGCTCGGCCACAACTACATCGGCACCGAGCACATCCTGCTCGGCCTCGTGCGCGAGAACGAGGGCGTCGCCGCGCGCATCCTGCTCGACTTCGACGCCGACTCCGAAAAGATCCGCAACGAGGTCATCCGCATGCTCTCCGGTCCCGGCGGGCGCCGCCAGGGCCAGGGCCAGTCCGCCTCGGGCTCGGGCTCGGGCGGGCAGGCCGAAGGCAAGAAGTCCTCGAAGCTGCTCGACCAGTTCGGTCGCAACCTGACGCGGCTGGCAGCCGAAGGCAAACTGGACCCCGTCGTCGGCCGTGAGACCGAGATCGAGCGGATCATGCAGATCCTCTCCCGCCGCACGAAGAACAACCCGGTGCTGATCGGCGAGCCCGGCGTGGGCAAGACCGCCGTGGTCGAGGGCCTGGCCCAGCGCATCACCAACGCCGACGTCCCCGAGCTCTTGAAGAACAAGCAGATCTACACCCTCGACCTGGCCGCCCTCGTCGCCGGCTCCAAGTATCGCGGCGAGTTCGAGGAGCGCCTGAAGAAGGTGATGAAGGAGATCACCCAGCGCGGGGACATCATCCTGTTCATCGACGAGCTCCACAACCTGGTGGGCGCCGGCGCCGCCGAGGGCGCGATCGACGCCGCCTCCATCCTGAAGCCCGCGCTCGCGCGCGGCGAGCTGCAGACGATCGGCGCCACCACCCTGGACGAGTACCGCAAGTACCTGGAGCGCGACTCCGCGCTGGAGCGCCGCTTCCAGCAGATCCGCGTGGAGGAGCCCACGATCGACCAGTCCGTGGAAATCCTCAAGGGCCTGCGCGACCGCTACGAGCAGCACCACAAGGTGCAGATCACCGACGAGGCGCTGCGCGCCGCCGGCGAACTCGCCGACCGCTACATCTCAGACCGCTTCCTGCCCGACAAGGCGATCGACCTGATCGACGAGGCCGCCTCGCGCATGCGCATCAAGTCGATGACCTCCCCGCCCGCCAACCGCGAGCTCGAGGAGGAAATCGAGACCACCCGCCGCGAGAAGGAGGCGGCGATCGAGGCGCAGGAGTTCGAGAAGGCCGCCGCGCTGCGCGACCAGGAGCGCAAGCTCACCCACCGCAAGCGCGAGCTGGAGGAGGAGTGGGAGGCCGGCGAGTCCGGCGAGCGCCCCTCGATCGGCGAAGAGGAGATCGCCGACATCGTCTCGATGTGGACCGGCATCCCCGTCTTCAAGCTCACCGAGGCCGAGACGCAGAAGCTGATGCGCATGGAGGAGGAACTGCACAAGCGCGTAATCGGCCAGCACCCCGCGGTGGAGGTCATCTCCAAGGCGATTCGCCGCTCGCGCGCGGGCCTGAAGGACCCCAAGCGCCCCACCGGCTCCTTTATCTTCCTCGGCCCCTCCGGCGTGGGGAAGACCGAGCTCGCCCGCACGCTGGCGGAGTTCCTGTTCGGCGACGCCGACACGATGGTCCGCATCGACATGTCCGAGTACATGGAGAAGCACGCCGTCTCGCGCCTGGTGGGCTCCCCGCCCGGCTACATCGGCTACGACGAGGGTGGCCAGCTGACCGAGGCCGTGCGCCGCAAACCGTATTGCGTCTTGCTGCTGGACGAGATCGAGAAGGCCCACCCCGATGTCTTCAACATCCTGTTGCAGATCTTGGAGGACGGCCGCCTGACCGACGCCCAGGGCCGCACGGTGGACTTCCGCCACGCGATCGTGATCATGACCTCCAACATCGGCGCCGCGGAGATCGCGCGCAACACCCCTCTGGGCTTCGCCGTCTCAGACGATGAGACCGGCATCACCTACGACGACATGAAGAACCGCATCATGGGTGAGCTCAAGAAGGTCTTCCGCCCCGAGTTCCTCAACCGCATCGACGACGTGATCGTCTTCCACAAGCTCCAGAAGGACGAGATAAAGCAGATCGTGGAGCTCCTGCTGCTGCGCATCCGCGAGTCGATGGCCGAACGCGAGCTGCAGCTGGAGCTCACCGACCCCGCCAAGGACATGCTGGTCGAGAAGGGCTGGGACCCGGCGATGGGCGCCCGCCCGCTGCGCCGCGCCATCCAGCGCTACATCGAGGACCCGCTGGCCGACTTCGTGCTGCGCGAGAAGGTCATCCCCGGCGCCACGGTTGTGGTGGCGCCGGCTCCCGAGGGCGAGGAGGGCGAGGTACGCCTGACGGTGGTCAAGCCCAAGAAGCAGAAGACCCCCGTCGCCGTAGGGGCCGAAGGGGCCTCCGGCGAGCTTGCCGAGGGCGAGCTTGCCGATGGCGACTTGCACGACGGTGAGCTGCACGGCGGCGACGAGGACCTGCCGGAGCTGCCCGACCCCGAGCTGCCCGACCTCTCCGGCGAGGGCTCTGAGGGTCACGCGTCAGCGAGCGACGAGTAGGCCCAGCTGAGCGTCGCGCCTGAGCAGTCCGTCGCGGTGGAGCCGATGGCGGCCGCGGACTGGCCGGCGGTTGCGCGCATCTACGCCGCCGGCATCGCCGGGGGCAACGCCACCTTCGAGCACTCCGTCCCCTCGTGGGAGGAGTGGTTTGCGGCCAGGTTGCCCGCCCCGTGTCTGGTGGCTCGCGACGGTTCGCAGGCCGTCATCGGCTGGGCTGCCCTCAGCCCCGTTTCCCGCCGCGCTGTCTACCGCGGTATCGGCGCCGTCTCGATCTACGTAGACCCGGCGTGCGCCGGGCGCGGTGTTGGCGCCACCTTGCTCGCTCAGCTGGTTGCGGAGTCCGAGCGTTTGGGGCTTTGGACGCTTGAGGCTGGCATCTTTCCGGAGAACGCCGCTTCGGTGGCTTTGCACGAGCGCTGCGGCTTTCGGCTGGTGGGGGTCCGCCGGCGTGTTGGGCAGATGCAGGATGGGCGCTGGCGCGACGTTCTGCTTTATGAGCGCCGCAGTCCTGTCGTTGGGGCTGACTTGACCGACTGAACCGTCGGGGGCGGGGGTTCACCTGGACTCATTGAGCCGTCGGGGGCGATCCTTATGGTGGTGGGGTGCCCCGGGCCTCGGTATACAACTGCTCTGAGTGCGGCCTGGAGGTAGCCAAGTGGCACGGTCAGTGTCCTGGTTGCCAGGCCTGGAACTCGCTCGTTGAGGAAGCTCGTGCTCAGCCGCGCCAGAAGACCCGCGGTACGGCCGCCACGCCGCGGCTGTTGGCAGATGTGGGAGCAGCTCCGGTGGCGCGCCTCTCGACCGGCATCGGCGAGCTCGACCGAGTGCTCGGGGGCGGTCTGGTCCCCGGTTCGCTGGTGCTGCTCGGTGGCTCGCCCGGGATCGGCAAGTCCACGCTCACCAACATGGCTCTCGGCCACATAGCTCAGGCTGGGCATAAAGCACTGTATGTAAGCGCGGAGGAGTCCGCCGAGCAGGTGCGCCTGCGGGCCGAGCGCCTTGATTTGGGCCCCACCCGCCCCGCTCTGGGCGTGTCGATCCTCGCCGAGACCGACCTCGACACGGTGCTGCAGACGGTCGCCGCCGAGCGCCCGGCGGTGTGCGTGATCGACTCCGTGCAGACCCTCCACGCGGGGGAGTTGACAGGAGCGCCGGGCTCGGTGGGTCAGGTGCGCGAAGTCGCCGGGCAGCTGATGACCCTGGCCAAGTCCCAGGGCGTGGCGGTGGTCCTGGTGGGCCACGTCACCAAGGAGGGCGCGCTGGCCGGGCCGCGCGTGCTGGAGCACCTGGTGGACTGCGTGCTGCAGTTCGAGGGCGAGCGCGAGCGCCCCTACCGCGAGCTGCGCGCGCTGAAGAACCGCTTCGGCTCCACCAACGAGGCCGGCCTGTTTGAGATGCGCCAGGGCGGCCTGGTCGAGGTGCTGGACGCCTCCGCGCGCTTCGTCGCCGAGGCCACCCGCGCGCCCGGCTCTGTGGTGCTGGCGGCGATGGAGGGCTCGCGTCCGCTGCTCGTGGAGGTCCAGGCGCTGGTTGCGCCGTCGGAGTTGGAGCAACCGCGGCGAGTGGTCTCGGGCCTTGACCGCAACCGCCTCGCGCTCGTGCTGGCGATCCTCGGGCGCCACGGACGCATTGGTACCGGCGGGGCGGACGTGTTCGTGAATGTAGTCGGTGGTGTTCGTGTGGACGAGCCCGGCGTCGATCTGGCCGTTGCGCTGGCTGTTGCCTCGGCCAGTCGTGGCGTGTCTTTGCGGGGCACTCCGCGGGCCTGCTTCGGCGAGCTCGGCCTTACCGGAGAGCTGCGCTGGGTTGGCCACCCCGAGCGGCGCCTCGCTGAGGCATCCAAGCACGGCCTGAGCGACGTCGTGGCGCCCCCCGGCAGCGGCGCCGGCGCGCGCGAGGCCGGCACGCTGCGCGAGGCGCTGGCCGAGGTCCTGCCGGCGGTCCACCGCGATCGCCCGCGCGCAGCGGCCTAATAGCTTCTGATATTCAGAATCTGGACGCTTTGCCGCATGTTCAGGCGCTAAATCAAGGCTAAATGCCCTAGAATGAGTACCTGTGCCACCACGATCCGGGGAAGATTTCGACGCTGAAGCTAGGCCAGAGCCCGGTTTGATGAAGGCACTGGAGATGGTCGCGCCGGGCACCGCCCTGCGCGAGGGGATCGAGAGCATCCTGCACGCCCGCACCGGGGGGCTGATCGTGATCGGCGACCCCGAGGAGCTGTCCTTCCTGAACTCCGGCGGGATCAAGCTGGACATCGACTACACCCCGGCCTTCCTCTACCAGGTGGCCAAGATGGACGGCGCCATCATCCTCAACGCCAACGCCACCAAGATCGCCTCGGCCAACGTCCAGCTGATGCCCGACCCCACGATCCTCTCCCACGAGACGGGCACCCGCCACCGCACCGCCGAGCGCGTCTCCAAGCAGACCGACGCGCTGGTGATCGCCGTCTCCCAGCGCCGCGAGGTCGTCTCGCTGTACGTGGACGGCGCCAAGTACATCCTCGAGGACATCCCCGTGGTGCTCGCCAAGGCCAACCAGGCGCTGGCGACGCTCGACAAGTACCGCACCCGCCTGGACCAGGTCTCCACGCGCCTGACGGCGCTGGAGTTCGAGGGCGGCGCCACCCTGCACGACGTGCTCACGGTGCTGCAGCGCTCGGAGCTCGTCACGCGCATGGCTGTGGAGATCGAGCGCTACATCGTCGAGCTCGGCTCCGAGGGCCGTCTGATCGAGATGCAGCTGGAGGAGACGATGGTCGGCGCCGCCGCCGAGAAGGCCGCGCTGGTGCACGACTACCTCTCCGACTACTCCGACGAGGCCTTCGCCTCCGCGCTTGACCAAGTCGGGCGCCTGGCCCACCAGGACCTGCTCGACTTCGGCTGCCTGGCAGAGATGCTGGGCTATGACCGCAAGCTCAACACGCTTGACTATTCCGTCTCACCACGCGGCTACCGCATCATGGGGCGCATTCCCCGCCTGCCGCGCTTGGTGGTCAGCGAAATCGTCAAGGAGTTCGGCGGTCTGGACGAGCTGCTGGCCGCCACCGACGCAGAGTTGGAGGCGGTGGAGGGAGTGGGAGAGATTCGTGCGAAGGACATCCGCGAGGGCCTTCGCCGGTTACAGGAGGTAAACCTCGTGGACCGCTACCTGCAGACATGACGGCCGCCCCCTGGCGGGCCCCAACCAAGGAGGACACCATTCCCCAGGCAATTGAAGATGAGCTGATCGAGGAGCTTGCGGTAACGCGCGAGGTCGAGTACATAGAGTTCGAGCTGGGCGACCACGTCGTCTACCCCCACCATGGCGCGGGCAAGGTGCTCTGCAAGGAGGACATGGAGGTGCTTGGCGAGTGTCGCGAGTACCTGACGATCAAGATCCTCCACAACGACATGACGGTCAAGGTCCCCACCGAGAACGCCGCGCTGGCCGGACTGCGCCGCGTGATCGACGAGGAGACCGTCAAGAAGGTTCTGGACGTGCTCGAAGGCGAGGTCTCCGAGATGCCCAAGAACTGGAACCGCCGCTTCAAGCACAACCGCGACAAGATCAAGACGGGCGACATCTACGAGCTCGCCGAGGTCGTGCGCAACCTGTCTTTGCGCGAGAGCGAGAAGGGCCTCTCCACCGGCGAGAAGCAGATGTTCACGCGCGCCAAGAAGATCCTCGCCTCCGAGCTGATGTACGCGCTCGACAAGGACGAGGAGGAGGCCGAGTCCTACCTGGACGAGCTCTTGGCCGACTCGGCCGCCAGCCAGATGGCTGTGGCCAAGTAGCGGGGCCTTCGCGCACGCAGCAGTTCTCGCCGTGGTCTGCTGCGTGCGCGGTGGTTTCTCCGGGACTCGGGTTCGGTCGTGGCTGTAGCTCTGATCGTTGCTGCCGGAAGCGGCGAGCGGCTGGGCGCCGGTGCTCCCAAGGCGCTCGTCGAGCTGGGCGGACGTCCGCTGCTCCAGTGGAGCGTCGAGGTGCTGCTGGGCGTTCCCGCGATCGAGCGCGTCGTTATAGCGCTGCCGGAGGGTGTGCAGGCGCCCGCGGGCACCACGGGCGTCATCGGCGGGTCCGTGCGTTCGGAGTCGGTACGCCTGGCGCTCGCCGCGGCTGGGAGCGGGAGATCCCGTGCTCGTCCACGATGCCGCTCGCCCGCTGCTCACCGTCGAGCTGGTCGAGGCTGTGCTCGCCGCCGCTCTGGAGGAGGGTGTGGACGGCGCGATCGCCGCTGCGCCAGTTACCGACACGGTCAAGCGGGCCGACGGCGAGGGCGTGGTGAGTGAGACTCTTGAGCGTTCCAGCCTATGGGCCGTACAGACGCCTCAGGTGTTTCGTCGCGCTGCACTGGAGCGCGCCCTGGACGTACCTGTGGAGGTGCTTGCCCGAGCCACCGACGACGCCTGGCTGGTCGAGCGTGTGGGAGGGCGAGTGGTGGTCGTGTCCGCCTCACCAGAGAACCTGAAGGTCACGACGTCGCTCGATCTGGCGCTTGCGCAGTCGCTGGTGGCCTCACGGTCTGCTTGAATCGCGCCCTGCATGCTCACCGACTACCACGTACATCTGCGCCTCGACGACGCCGAGGCCACCGCCGCCGCGCACTTCACCGCCGCCAACGCCGAGCGCTACCGCGAGGCCGCGTCCGAGCGGGGGATCGCCGAGCTGGGCGTCTCCGAGCACATCTATCGCTTCCGGCAGGCGCTGGATGTCTGGCAGCACCCCTTCTGGCGCGCCTACGCCGTGGACGACCTGGACGACTACTGCCGTTTCGTGCGCGAGGACACCGACCTGCGCCTGGGCATCGAGGCCGACTTCGTGCCCGGCGCGGAGGACCGCACCGCCAACCTGCTGGGCGCCCGCGACTTCGACTACGTGGTGGGCTCGGTGCACTTCCTGCGCGACGCCTCTGTGGACATGGAGGACTACACCGTGTGGAGCGGGGCGCACTCGCCCGAGGAGGTCTGGCGGCGCTACTTCCAGACGCTGGGGGAGGCTGCGCGCAGCGGCCTGTTCGACATCCTCGCGCACCCCGACCTGGTGAAGGTATTGAGTCCCACCCACCCCGCCCACCCGGAGCGTCCGCGACCCGAGGGCGACCTGCGTCGCTACTACGAGCTTGCGCTCGACGGCATCGCCGAGTCGGGTATCGCCGTGGAGGTCTCAACCGCAGGGCTGCGCAAGCGTGCACAGGAGCTCTACCCGGCGCCCGCGTTCCTTGAGATGTGCCTGGAAGCCGGTGCTCCGGTGGCGCTCTCAAGCGATGCCCACCGCCCCGAGGACATCGGCGCCGATTACGACGCCGCGCTTGAGCTGCTGGAGGGTCTGGGCGTAGGCGAGCTGTGTGTGTTCGAGCGCCGCGCGCGCCGCTTGGAGCCGCTTGGTGCGGGTGTGCGATGAGCCCTGTCGGGTTCGGCTATGACTGTCATCGCTTCCTCGAGGGTCGCAGGCTCGTCCTCGGAGGAGTCGAGCTCCCCGGTGAGCGGGGCCTTGAGGGCCACTCCGACGCCGACGTGCTGACCCACGCGGTGATCGACGCCCTGCTCGGTGGCGCCGGTCTCGGAGACATCGGCGAGCACTTCCCCGACACCGACGAGCGCTTCCGCGACGCCGATTCGCTCGCATTGCTGGACGAGGTCGTCACGATGGTCCTCGCGGCGGGCCTTGAGGTCGAGAACGTGGACTGCACGGTGCTGATGGAGGCGCCCCGCCTAGCGCCCCACCGCCAGGCGATCCGCGAGCGTCTGGCCACCACGCTCGGTCTCGCGCCGGGGCGGGTCAACGTCAAGGCCACCACCGGCGAGCGTATGGGCTTCGTCGGGCGTGGCGAGGGCGTTGTGGCGATGGCGGTCGCCGGGCTGCGCAGCCGCTGAGCTAGGGTTGCGCGGCGATGCGCGCCATCCTTCTGCACGACACCCGCGCGGGCGAGTTGCTTGCGCTGCAGCCGCGCGACCCCGGACGTGTGGGTATCTACGCCTGCGGGCCCACCGTCTACAGCCGCATCCACATCGGCAACGCCCGCCCGTTTGTGATCTTCAGCTTGATGAAGCGCTTCCTTGAGCACGAGGGCTACGGGGTGACGCTCGTCATCAACGTCACCGACGTCAACGACAAGATCTACGTGGCCGCCCAGAAGGCGGGTCTGCCGAGTGAGCAGTTGGCCCGCGAGATGACCGAGGCCTACTTCGCCGACACCGGCGTGCTGGGCCTCGGCCGTCCCGACGACGAGCCGCTGGCTTCGCAGACGATGGGGCCGATCGTCGACTACATCCAGACACTGATCGACTCCGAGCACGCCTATGAGAGCGGTGGGGACGTGTTCTTTCGCGTGCGCTCGGACGGCGAGTACGGCTCGCTTTCCCACCGCCAGGTGGACGACATGGATCAGGGCGAGGGTGTGGAGGGCTCCGATCGCAAGCGCGATCCGCTCGACTTCGCGCTGTGGAAGGCTCACAAGGCCGATGAGGACACCTTCTGGGATTCCCCCTGGGGTCCGGGCCGCCCGGGCTGGCACATCGAGTGCTCGGCGATGGCCGAGTCCCTGCTCGGCGTGGGCTTTGACATCCACGGCGGTGGTTCTGACCTGGTGTTCCCCCACCATGAGAACGAGGCCGCCCAGACACGCGCGGCGCGCGGCGCGGAGTTGGCAGCGATGTGGGTGCACAACGGCATGATCCAGTCCACCGGCGAGAAGATGGCCAAGTCAGTGGGCAACATCGCACCGCTGCACGAGGTCGTGGAGCGCTATGGCGCGGAGGCGGTCGTGATGTATCTGGTGGGCGGCCACTACCGCCAGCCGTTGGCCTTCTCCGCGGCCGCGCTGGAGCAGGCGCGCGCCAACGTCAACCGCATCCGAGAGGTCGGCCGTAGGCTGGTCGCGGGTCCCTCGCCGGGCGCCCTGGAGGAGCTGCGCGAGCGCTTCTTCGCGGCGCTGGCCCGCGATTTCAACACCGCCGAGGCGCTGGCGTCGCTCAACGAGTGGCTGCGTCAGGCGAGCGCTCTGAGCGACGGCGAGCCCGCCGGCGACTCGCACCTGCGCGAAATGCTCGGCGTCCTCGGTCTGGAGCGTCTGCTGGCGCCGGCCGCGCAGGCGCCTGAGCAGGTGCGCGAGTTGGCCAGTGCGCGCGAGCAGGCTCGGGCGGGACGCGATTTCGCCGCCGCCGACCGGCTGCGCGATGAGATAGCTGCGCTCGGTTGGGAGATTCGCGACGGGGCGGGCGGCTTCGAGTTGCTGCCGCTTTGATCCTCTACGGCCGCAATCCGGTCAAGGAGGCGCTGCGCGGTCGCCGCGCCCACGTGGTGGGGGAGGTGTGGGCGACGCACGGCGCCGCGCGCGAGCCGTGGCTCGCCAGGCGTCGAGGTTCGCATGGCCTCCGCGGAGGAGATCGAGCGCCGCTGTGGTTCGGCTGCCCACCAGGGTCTCTGTGCGGAGGTGGGCTCCTACCCCTACGTCTCTGCGGAGGAGTTGCTGCTGGGCAAGGCCCCGCTGATCCTCGCCCTCGACCAGGTCCAGGACCCGCAGAACCTCGGCTCGATCTGCCGCACCGCCGAGTGCACGGGTGCGAGTGGGGTGGTGATCCCCGAACGACGCGCCGCCGAGGTCACGCCCGCAGTCTGCAAGGCCTCGGCAGGCGCTGTCGAGCACCTGCGCATCGCGCGGGTGCGCAACATCGCCGACTTCCTCGCCCACGCCCGCACGGCGAGCTGCTGGTGCTACGGAGCCAGCGCCGAGGGGGCGAGCATGACCTACGAGCAGCCCGACTACAGCGGCGGGGTGGTGCTTGTGCTCGGCAGCGAGGGCCACGGCCTGCGCCCACGCGTGGCGAGCGCCTGCGACGCGCTCATATCGCTGCCCCTGCTGGGGAGGGTCGAGTCCCTGGGCGTGAGCGCCGCGGCGGCGGCGCTGTTGTACGAGATCTTGCAGAATCGGGCACGAGGTCTTGACAAGGCTCCATAACTGTGCGAGATTGCCCACTCACATAACGCTGAACCTAAGGTTTACCGACCTGAGGGGATGCTTCACATAAGAAGTTGGCGCCAGGGGAGGAGTGCGCCACTGAGCATTGGGCTGCGCCTGCAGCCCGGGAAAGGACCGCTCGTGGCACGTACCTTCAGTAACCCTCACTCTGAGGTCAAGGTCGATGATGGATTTCTGATCGCTTTGGCCAAGCAGGGCGACCGCACCGCCTACGACCGCCTGGTACGTCGCTACCACGGGTTCGTTCGCTTGAAGGCCTCCTCCTACTTCCTGGTGGGCGGAGACTCCGAAGATCTCATCCAAGAGGGCCTTGTAGGCCTCTACAAGGCGATCCGCGACTTCCGCTCTGACCGTGAGTCGAGCTTTCGCAACTTCGCCGAGCTCTGCATCACGCGCCAGATCATCACCGCCGTGAAGACCGCCACGCGCAACAAGCACACCCCGCTGAACCAGTACGTCTCGTTCTCCTCGACGCCTGCCGCGGCGGGCGAGGACGTCCCCACGCTCGACCAGATCCTCCCTGGCTCGACCGTGCACGACCCCGTCAACCAGGTGATCTCCTCCGAGGAGCTGCGCTCGCTGGTGGGTTGCCTTTCAACCGCTCTCTCAGAGCTCGAGAGCCGCGTGCTGACGCTCTACCTCGACGGTTGCTCCTACGAGCAGGTGGGCGAGCGCCTGGCGTGCGACACCAAGACGGTCGACAACGCGCTGCAGCGCGTCAAGCGCAAGGTCGGCGCCCACCTGCAAGCTCGGGCTGTGGCGCTCTGAGCTACAGCCCTTCCGCTCCTTCCCTGCTTTCCCCGGAGCCTTCCGAGCCTTCGGAGGGCTGCGAGGTGTTGCCGGGCGCTTCGGGCAGCAGCGCCGTGGCCGGGGCGGGCGTCACCTGTACGTTGAACGGCTGGCTGGCTGCTCCCTGGTTTGCCGGGCCGCCTGGGACGTAGATCCGGAAGACCTTCGCTCCCACGTCGTACACGGTGTGCACGATCGAGAAGCTCGAGGCCTGGTTGAGCGTCGCCACCTGCACCACATGGAAGCCTTCGCCCGAGGCGTTCCTGCGCTCCAGGTAGACCACGTGCCCGGGGTCGCTTGGCGCCACGGTGCCCGTGAAGGTCAGCTGGCCGCCGGCCTGCACCGTGGTGGGCGAGACCTGTGCAGTGAGCACGTCGCGGATCCCCTCGAACAGCACCGCCGACTTCACCACCGCGCCAGCCGGTGGGACGCAGGGCGCCCTGACGTGGGGCGTGGCGCTGGCGCACACCACCTGGTTGTTGGTGAGCACCCGGTAGAAGGTGCTGTTCGCAGGCGACTGCGCAGGGAAGCTGTAGCTGCCGTTCGCTTCGGTCCTCACCAGCGCGATCGGCGTGAACGCCTGCCCACGCGTGCGTGCCATCAGCGTCACAGGCTGGCCCGGCCCCGCGGCGAGCGTCCCAGTGATCGTCACCGACTGCCCGAAGAGGATCGGGTCGGTCGAGGCCATGATCGTCAGCGCCGGGTTCTGGGCCTGCGAGATCTCGTACTCCAGCACGTTGGAGGGGCTGGGCACGTTGCGGCCCTGGCTGCGCACCAAGGTGCGGATGTTGGCGTCGCCGGGGACGATGAAGGTGTGCACGATGGAGTAACTGCCCCCAGGCAGCACCCGCGCGCTGTCGATCCGTCGCCATTCGTTGCCCGTGGCGGCGTTCTGGCGCTCCAGGATCACGCGTGCGCCGACGTCCGCCGGGTTGACGGTGCCCGTGAAGGTCACCTTGTTGGCCGTCCCGGTCAGCAGCTGGGTGCCTTCCGGCGGGCCGGCGAAGGACACCTGGGCGCCCACCCTGATGCGCTTGCTCGCGCTGCGGGCGCGGTGGGAGAGGACATACCAGGCGCGGTTGGTTTCGACCACTCCGTCGGCGCGTCCGAACTCGTAGAAGCCGTGCGCGTCGGTCGTCGTGCGCTGGACGTAGGTGAACCCGAACGAGCCGTACACGTGGTGGTAGAGCTGCACCGTCTGGTCGGCCTCCTGGGCCGGGCGTGTGCACACCAGCCGGCCGAAGATCACCACCGGGTCTCCGGCTGTGATCTGCCGCGGGGCGACTTCCATGCTGACGCGGCAACGGCCACTGGGGCTGGGGTGCTTGCGAGCGGATGCCGCGGCCGGAGCGATGAGCAGGGCGGATGCGGCCACGATGGCCGCCGTCGACTTTCGTGAACGCATGTTTACGCCTCTCCCGTGAGGTGGTTAGCTGGTCGGCGAAGCAGGCCGGTGAACCTTCCGACCAGTCCCTCTAACCCAGCTGTTCCGCGATCGATGCGGTTGGTCGGAGCGCGGGCAGCGCGAAGTTCTCACGCTGCTGCGTGAGGTTCCTCCGCGAGCGGTGTCTTAAGGGCGTCGTTCAACACAGAGAGGCGTACAACAGAGAGGCCCTCCAGTACGAACATACGTTGTGCAAACATCACGTTGTACATAGCGCCGTACCAAAAGCAGCGCCGCGCCAACAGACTGCGTCCCCGGAGAGGCGGTGATCTGCGTAGGCCAAGCCGAGCGCCAGCAGCTCCGACGCCGGTACGGCGCAGCCCCGCTCGCGGGACGTGGACACGATCCCCACAGATCGTCCTCTCCCGTGGGCTGTCGCGCTCACCGCCCAGGTGGCGCAGGCAGGAGATCGGGGGGCGCCCCGCCCTGGGGGTCGCCCCCCGATCGACTTGGGTGTTGCTTGGAGGGTGAGCCGACTGCCTTTTCGTCCACCCTCAGCTGTCAGGAGGTGCGTATCGTGTCTAATGACAGAAAGCGCTTCGGCCCAGATCGATTCCGAGCCTGTGAAATGCCGCGGCGCGTGCCGAGCCATGAGCCCCAAGGCATCCACACGTCTGTTGGCCACCCAGTCCGACGAGCGGCTGGCGTCACTGGCGCGCGCGGGGCACGACCGCGCCTTCGAGGCGCTTGTCCTGCGCTACCGACCATCGCTGCTGCGCTACTGCCGTTGCCTGCCGCTGTCGGACACGCGCGCCGAGGACGTCGTGCAGCAGTCGCTGCTGCAGGCCTGGACGGCGCTGCGGCGGGGAGCCGAGGTACGCGATCTGCGTGCATGGCTCTTTCGTATCGCTCACAACGCTGCTGTCAACGTCCTGCGCGACGCCGCCCGCAATGGCGCCCAGCTCGTTGCCGAGCCTGAGAGCGTGGCCGGCGCCGCCTGCGGACACGCTGCTGCGATGGGGGAGCCGGATCTCGGTCGCCGTCTGGCTCTGCGCGAGACCCTTGGGAGTATCGCCGCGCTGCCGCAGATGCAGCGCGAGGTCATCTTCCGAACAGCTGTCGCTGGGCACAGCCATGAGGAGGTGGCAAGCGCACTTGGCTTGAGCGATGGCGCGGTCAGGGGTCTCCTCTACCGCGCTCGCGCTGCCCTGCGCGCGACCGTCACCGCGCTCACTCCCTCCCCGCTGCTCACCTGGACGATGGGCGGTCAGGGAGCGGGCACGGAGCGGATCGGCGAACTGGCCGCCGGCGGCGGGGGTGTCGGGCTGAGTGGCCTGCTGGTCAAGGGAGGTATTGCGGCGCTCACCGCGGGAGCCCTGCTCACCGGTGCGGCCATCGTGCACACCCACACTGGGGCGGTCCCTCACACCTCCGGCAGAAGAGCCTCGGGGGTGCGCGGCGAGACAGCGTCGATTGGTCCTCAGGCCGGTGGGGATTCCGCGCTGGGCGTCTCTTTGGGAGGCATCTCGGGCTCCTCTTCCGGTGCATCCGCTCTCGTGCGCTCCCGCTCTGCTGGAGTGTCCTCGCACCGAAAGCCCTCGGCCAGGGCGCCAGGCGCTCGGGGGTGGACGCCCGATGGATGGAGCGTCGCTCCGCGCTTCCCTGGGGGAGCACGCGCTGGGATCCCGCAAAGCGCCAGCCACACGCTCACCGCTCCCAGCTCTGCTGGCGGAGGAGCCCAGGGCTCCGGCCAGAATGCCTCAACCGGGGTGTCCGGCGGCTCGGCGGGTGGCTCCGGCGGTGGCGCCTCTGGTGCTCCCGGCAGCGGCGGTGGCTCCGGTTCGGGAGGCGGTGGCTCAAAGAGCGGCGCCGAAGGCTCGGGCTCGGGCAGTGGCTCTGGCGGTGGCTCCGGTGGCTCGGGCGGTGGATCGACAGGCGGCTCCGGTGGCGGCTCAGCGGGCGGTGGCTCTCCGGCGCCCCCGAATGGCGGTGGGGGGTCCGGATCCGAGGGCGGCGGTGGTTCCGGTGGCTCGGGCTCGGGCGGTGGTTCTGGCTCCGGCGGTGGCTCCGGTGGATCGGGGTCGGGCGGTGGTTCCGGTGGCTCAGGAGCGGGCGGTGGTTCTGGCTCCTCTGGAGGTGCGGGTGCCGAAGGAGCCCTCGGCACCGTGGTGCATGAAGTCACCAACGTTCTCGGCACGACCGTTCACAACCTGCTGGGCTCCACCAGCCCATCTGGGTAGGTGGTTTGGGCCTTCGGGCCGAGCGGGCTTGGGCCTGTGCCTCGAGCACGTGGCACCAGGCGCTGGGCTCGCGCCTGGCTGGGCGGGAGTGTGGGTCTACGCTGGGCGGGAGTGTGGGCAGCCTACGGCTCGAGCACGCCCGCGTAGAGCGCCAGCACCGCGCCCTGGGGGTCCTGCACGACCGCGATCTTGGCCATGGTGATGTCGATCGGCCCGGCGAGCTTCGTGCCGCCCAGCTCCTGCACCTTGGCCAGCGCCGCGTCGATGTCCTGCACGCCGAAGTACGCCAGCCAGTGCGGCGGGGTCCCCGGGGGACTCAGCTCGCGCATGCCGCCGTTGTTGGCGCCGCCGTTCTTGATCGCCAGGTAGGGCGTGGGGCTGTCCTCGAAGGGCGCGATCTCCCAGCCGAACAGGCCGCTGTAGAAGCTGCTCGAAGCGTCCAGGTCTGGAGAGGACAGCTCGTTCCAGACGAGCGCTCCGGGGGCGTTCACCAGTGCGGCGCCGATGTTTCCGCGCGGCTGCCAGACCATGAAATAGGCGCCCTGGGGATCCTGGATCACGCCCATCCGCCCTGCCTCCATCACGTCGAAGGCCGGCGCGTGCACCGTACCGCCGAGCTCCTTGGCCCGCTCGACCGCCGCGTCGGCGTTCTCCACCGAGACGTAGGAGTTCCACACCGACGGCACCCCCGCCTCGCGCTGCTGGGGGGGCTGGGGCGCGATCGCCGCCACGCTCTTGCCGTCGAGGCGCATCATCGAGTAGGACGTGTTCTCATCGACGGGCAGGTCCTCCGCCTCCCAGCCGAACAGCCCGCTGTAGAACGCCTTTGCCGCGTCCTGGTCGGTCGTCGTCAGGTCGCTCCAGCAGAAGGTCCCGGGTGTGTACTGCGTACGCTCGCCCATTGTCCTCACACCTTACACAGGCCGGCGTTCGGGCGTTGTTACGTCGCGGTTACGCTGCGGCCGGCGCCCCATGCAGGGCCTCCTGGAGTTCGTGCTGGGCGTCGTTGGAGAGCGAGGACTTCAAGACGGTCCCGCCGAACTTGCTGAGTGCCGTGACCGCCTTGTCGGGTGTCACCTTCTCGACGATCAGGAACAGCGCCGAGGTGCCCGGCCGGAGCATGTCGCGCACCTGCTGCTGGAACTCCTTGTCGATCCCCGTCTTCTCGATCTTTCCGAACAGCGCCCCGAACCCGGCGCCGACGGCCATTCCGAAGACCGGCACGAAGAACAGCAGGCCGAACAGCAGTCCCCAGAACATCCCCCACGTCGCGCCACCACCCACCAGATGGTGGTTGGTGTGCACGTGGTACTCGCCCTCCTTGTCGCACACGATCACCGCCATGGCGTCGGGCTGGATGATCAGATCCTGCGCCAAGCGCCTGACTTCCTCGGATGCCGCCGCGGCCGTCGTTTCATCCTCGTATCCGATGGCAATGGAGATCCGACACGCCTGCCTCCTTTGTCCTCTCGCTTGAAGCCGGACCCGGTTCTTTGCAAAACCGCTGTCCTGCACTGCCAAGGATGCTAGGAGGTCGTTTCCACGTTCACATCATCCGATGCGGGTGATTGCTCTGAGCGCAGGTCAAATCACCCGTTTTGGACGATGCGGCCGGACGAGGTCGCTCCTACATTTGGGACTTGCACGGGCGTCTGAGGAGGAGCACGCCAGCCATCGAACCACGCTGGACGCGCGGTTCCCGCACACATAAGGAGGCTGCCAATCATGGATGATGCATACGAAACCGCTGCACCCCCCAGCGGCTCCGCCCGCACGGGAGCGTCGCGCTATGAAGAAGAAGAACCGGGTGGAGGATGGGTCGCGTTCGCGGGCGTGATGATCGCGATCGTCGGTGTCCTCAACATCATCTACGGCATCGCCGCGATCTCCAACTCGCGCTTTTTCGCCCACGAAGTCACATACATCCTCAGCGATCTCAACACATGGGGTTGGGTGCTGCTGATCACCGGCATCGTCCAGCTCTGCGCGTCGCTTGCGATCTTCGCTCGCGTCGAGTGGGGCCGCTGGGTGGGCATCCTCACGGCTTCGGTCAACGCGATCATCCAGCTGGTGTTCATCCCGGCGTATCCGTTTGGCTCGCTGGCAATGTTCGCAATCGACATCCTGATCATCTACGGGCTCGTCGCCTATGGGGGGCGCCAGGGTCAGACCGCGTGAGGTGCCGCGGGGCGCCAGGAGGCAGGAACGCTTGAGCGCGCCTGCCGCAGGGTGGAGTCCGTAGTTTCCACGGACCTCACCTTGCGGTTCCTCCCCGATTGCCCGCAACAGGGGTGATCTATGGTGTGGGCGATGGTGCTCGACGTGAAGCGCGGGCGCCCGCCGTCATGCGACGGGCTCCTCTCACGCGGCCGGCTCATCGCCCGGCTGCAGCAGGAACCCGATGTGCCGCTGCTAGCGGTGGTGGCACCGGCCGGCTACGGGAAGACCAGTCTGCTTTGGGAGTGGCTGAGCGAGGACCCCCGCGACGGCGTGTGGGTGATGGCCGAAGATCGCCACAACGATCCCCTTTGCCTGCTCGAGGAGATCGTTCGCGGGCTGGACGACATCGAGCCCTTTCTCCCCGATCTGCTCGACACTCTGCATGGCCTCGACCCGGACCTCGCGGGCACGGTGCTGCCACGCCTGGTCTCTGGCCTGGCCCTGCGCGCCCGCCCGACTCTGATCGTCCTGGACGACGCCCATACGCTAAGTGCTCGCTCGGCGCTGCGAACCGTCGGGAGCCTCGCCGAGCACCTGCCTCCGGGCTCGCAGCTGGCGCTGGCCTCGCGCACCGCGTCCCCTCTGCACCTGGGTCGGCTGCGTGCCCACCGCGCGCTCCTGGAGCTGCACGCCGAGGACCTTGCCATGACTTTCGCCGAAGCCGCCGAGCTGTTGGACGTGGCCGGTCTGCACCTCAGCGCCGTGGAGCTGGAGATGCTGATGGACCGCACCGAGGGCTGGCCCGCAGGCCTCTACATGGCGGCACTGTCGCTGCGCGAGGAGTCTCAGGTGGGCGCCGCCCTGGCGCGTTTCAGCGGCAGCGACCGCGTCGTCGCCGACTACATGTGGGAGGAGTTCCTGTCCGATCTCTCCGCCGAGGAGATCGACCTCCTCACGCGCACCGCGATCCTCCAGGAGCTGCACGGGCCGCTCTGCGACGCTGTCGTTGGGCGCTTGGGATCGGCGCGTCTGCTGGAGCGTCTTGCGCGCGCCACCAATCTCCTGCTTGTGCCGCTGGATCGCAGTGGCCAGCGCTACCGCTGTCACCGGCTTTTGCGCGACACGCTGCTGAGTGAGCTGCGCCGCGGCGACTCCGCGCTGGAGATCGAGCTGCACCGGCGCGCTAGCGACTGGCATGCCGCCCAGGGCGAGCTGGACAGTGCCATTGATCACGCGGTTGCGGGGGGTGACGCCAACCGCGCCGGGGACCTTCTGTGGGAGAACCTGCCCCGCTACATCACCCACGGTGAGAACTCCTCGGTGCAGCGCTGGCTGGGTGCCTTCGCCTCCATCGAGCTTGCCGCCCATCCCGCGCTTGCGTTGGCGGCTGCTCACAGCCATCTGGCCGGTGGCGATATACGCCTGGCCGAGCACTGGGGGCTGGCGGCCGCGAGCGCGTTGGGGCGGATCGCCAATCGACCAGTTCACCCTGTCAGTGCCGGCTCTGCTAACCCCGTAGCCGACCGTGCCCATCGCTTGCGCACCGCCGCAGCGAGCTATCCCGGCCCCTCCGCGAGGTCCAGCTCCGTCGCCTCGCTGCCCGCCGGCGTCGCGCTGATCGAAGCCGCGGTGGCCCGACAGGGAGTCCTCGCGATGGGCCAGGACGCTGCCCGCGCGTATGCAGCTTGAGCACCAGGACAGTCCCTGGCGCTCGCTCTGCTGCCTGCTGTGTGGTGTTGCGGAGCACCTGCTCGGAAACCGCGCGCAGGCGCGGGAGCATCTGCAGGAGGGCATCCACCGCAGCGCCGTCGAGGCGCCTCTCATCGAGGCGCTGTGCCTTGCCCAGCTGGCCACGTTGCTCGTCGAGGAGGACGACCTGGACGGGGGCGTGGCGCTGATCGAGCGGGCCGTCGCGCAGACCGAGCGCCATGGGCTCGACAGCTACCCGACCTCGGCGCTGACCTTTGCGGTCTCGGCCGCGGTGCACTCACGTGCGGGCAACGTCGAGGAGGCTCAACGCGACCTGCGCCGCGCCACACGCCTGATGGCCTTGCTCGAGGATTTTACTCCGTGGTACGAGGCCCAGACCCGCATCGCCCTGGCGCGGGCGATGCTGGCGCTGGCTGACGTCAGGCAGGCGCGTACGCTGCTCGCCGAGGCCTCTCAGCGGGCCCGCCGCGTGCCCGAGGCTGTCGTCCTGCGCGCGTGGTTGGACGGGATCTGGGAGCAGGTCGACACCGCTGCCACCTTTGCGCTCTCCGGTTCCGCGGCTCTGACGATGGCGGAGTTGCGGATCCTGCGTTTCCTGCCCACCCATCTGTCGTTCCGCGAGATCGGCCTGCGCCTGCACGTCTCGACCAACACCGTCAAGACCCAGGCCCACGCCGTGTACCGCAAGCTCGACGCCTCCTCGCGCTCGCAGGCCGTCGCGCGGGCGGGCGAGATCGGATTGCTGGAAGGCTAGGCGTCGCGCGCAGGGGGTGCCCCAGTTTTTTGGCGCAAAGAGCGGAGAGTCCAGCCTCTCGAAACCATTCGCGCAATAGCCGGGAGTGGCGTAAACCACACTTCGTGCTGATCTGAGGTATTGTTCGGGCCAGCGAACGGGAACCGGAGGAGCCGTGGAACGTGGAAGCCGCCAGCGTCAGCAATAGGGATTGGATGCGAGGCAGCTCGCCCTTGAAGGGGGCGCTGCTGGGCTTGGTGCTGCAGCACCCGGGTCACGGCTATGACCTGGCCAATCGTCTCGATCGACGGCTGGGTCCGGCGTGGCAGATAACGGCCAAAGACCTGTACCGCATGCTCGAGCAGCTTGAGAAGGCAGGGCTCGTCTCCTCGCGGCGGGTCCCCAGCGACGGACCGACGGGCAACCGGCGCATCTACTCCCCCACAGAGCGGGCGGAGGCTGCGCTGACCGAATGGATGAGCGCGAATACGCGGATGGCGCCCGTGCGCGCCGAGTTTCAGGCCAAGATTGCCGTAGCCCGCGCTCCGGACGCTCCCCGCCTGCTCGTGGCGCTGGACATCTATGAGCGCGAATGCTTCAGGCTGTTCAAGGAATCCTCCCAGGACGCGCCGCCGGTCAGATCGTTTGCGGGCGTCGCGATGCACCTCTCTCGCGCCCAGGCGCGCCTGCATCTGCGGGCCGAGCTGGAGTGGATCGTGCTGGCCCGCCGGCTGATCGCCGAGGTCGCAGCGTCGGCGTAGTGTCGCGCGGTGCGATGACGCTTCTCTCGCTCACCCAGGTGACCAGGCGCTACGGGGATGGCCGGCGCGAGCTGACGGTCCTCGACCGCGTCAGCATGGAGATCGCCAGCGGCGACTTCGTCGGCGTGTGGGGTCCGCGGCGCTCGGGCAAGACGACGCTGCTGCGCGTGGCGGCCGGCATCGAGGCGCCTGATGCGGGGGCAGTCTGCTTCGACGGCCATGTCCTGACGCAGATGAGTGCGAACGAGCGGGCGCGGTTGCTGCGCACACACGGCATCGCCCACGTCTGCGGCGACTGGCGTGGGCAGCTCAATCAGCCCTGTATCGACAGCGTCGCGATGGCTCTGCTGGGCGATCGGGTGAGCCTGCGTGAGGCAAGGCCGCTGGCGCGGCGCGCCCTTGAAAGCGTTGGCGCCGGCGCCTGCGTAGAAGTGGGGACGGCCCGCCTTTCGGCCGGCGAGCGGATCCGGGTCGCACTGGCCCGTGGGCTGGTTCGCGAACCGCGCCTGCTGCTCGTGGACGAGCCCGCCGCATCCCCCAGTCCGATCGAATGCCAGGAGCTCTATGCGTTGCTGCGTTCGCTGGCCTGCGAGCAGTTGGCTGTCGTGATCGCCTCGGAGGGCCTTGAGGCTCTGGAGGGCGCTGGCCGGATCATGTCGATCGCCGACGGCGAACTGCGCTCGATGGACTCCGAGGGAGTGGTCGTGTCCTTCCCCGGCAGGTACGCCGGCCGAGCCAGGCCATAGGCCCGGCGGGCTGGGGCGTCAGGGCGATGAGCGGGCTGGGGGCGTCAGGGAGATGAGCGGGCTGGGGAGCGTGGACGTCAGGGCGATGAGTCTGCTGGGGGCGAGAGGGCGATGAGCGGGCTCGGACCAGGGCGATGAGCATGCTGGAGCTGGTGGATCTCGTCAAGCACTACACCACTGGCGTGGAGGTGGTGCGTGCTGTGGACGGTGTCTCGCTGACGGTCTCCCCCGGCGAGTTCGTCGCGCTGTACGGGCCTTCGGGATCGGGGAAGACCACGCTGCTGCTGCTGGCGGCCGGGCTGATGACTCCCGACGCGGGAAAGGTGATGTTCGGCGGGCGCGACGTCGCGAGTCTGTCAGCGGGGGAGAGCGCGATCTACCGCCGCCGTGAGGTCGGGTTCGTCTTTCAGTCCTTTCACCTGATCCCCGGCGCGCCGGCGATCGACAACGCGGCGCTCAAGCTCATCGCGGACGGTTTCAGCATGGCGCAGGCCAGGCGCGAAGCGCGACCCTGGCTCGCGCGCGTGGGCCTCGCAGAGCGCGAAACGCACACGCCCGAGCGGCTGTCGATGGGGGAGCGACAGCGGGTCGCGATCGCGCGGGCGCTGGTCAACGAGCCGCGGCTGCTGTTGACCGACGAGCCGACCGGCAATCTGGATTCCGCGCGCAGCCGGGAGATCCTTGCGCTGCTGCGAGACGTCTGCCATGAGCGCGGTATCCCGGGTGTCCTCGTCACCCACGATCCGCAGGCCACGGCGTTCGTCGACCGGGTGCACACCCTGCGTGACGGGCGCCTGAGCGAGGGGCTTGACGCCGAGCTTGCCGCCACCGCGTCGTGATACGGGCGCCTTCGATCCTCGGGCTCCGTATGGGCTCGCTCCTGACCCTCTACCGCTGGCGAATGCGTCAGCGCCTCGCGCAGGAGTTGCTTGCCGCAGCCGGCATCGTCGTCGGCGTGGCGCTGGTGTTCGGCGTGCTGCTCGCCAACACCAGCATCACCGGTTCGGCCGGTCGGCTCGTCCACCAGCTCGTCGGCTCCGCGCGGCTTCAGCTCGCCGCCCGCTCGGCCGAGGGGTTTGACCAGAATCTCGCCGAAGTGGCCGGCCGGCTACCGGGCGTGCAGGTGGCGGTACCGATACTGCGCGAGAACGCCACAGTCATCGGTCCCTCCGGTCGCGAGCCGGTCCAACTGATCGGAGTGACCCCGCATCTCGTTGCGCTGGGCAGCGTCGCGACGCAGAACCTGGGCAGCGGTGCTCAGTTAATCGCGGGTGGTTTAGGGCTCCCCTCGGGGGTGGCGAACACGGTCGGCGCGCGGATCACCCAGCCTGTGACGCTGGTGGCCAATGGAGAAGTCCACTCGCTGAAGGTTCATGCGGTGTTGGTCAGCCAGACGGTCGGCGCCGTCGCCAGTAGCCCGGTGGTGGTCGCCTTGCTGCCGGTTGCGCAGATGCTCGCCGGCCGGCGGGGGCGGGTCACGAGCGTGCTGGTCAAGCCCCAGCCCGGCTCTGATCGGCTGGTGGAAGGGGAGCTGCGCGCTCTAGCTCAGGAACGCATCGACGTGCTGCCGGCCGATAACGAGCTGCGCCTACTCAGCCAGGCGGCCCAGCCCAACGCCCAGTCCACCACGCTGTTTGCTGTGATCAGCGCGATGATCGGCTTTCTGCTCGCGCTCAACGCGACGTTGCTCACGATCCCCGATCGCCGCCGCTTCATCGCTGAATTGCGCACCCAGGGCTTCGCCCCCAACCAGGTCGTCCTCGTGCTCGGCTTCCAGGCGCTGACGCTCGGGGTGCTCGCCTCGCTGCTCGGTATCGCCTTCGGTGAGGTGCTCTTACACACACTGTTTGGTCATATCCCCAACTATCTGACGTTCGCCTTCCCGATCAGCTCGCAGCGGATCGTCACGGCGAGCACGCTCCTGATTCCGGTGGCGTGTGGAGTGGTCGCGGCGCTGCTTGCCTCGTTGCCGCCGCTGCTCGATCTGCGTACCTCAAGGGCCCCGGATGCGGTGCTGCACGAAACGGGGGAGGCGGGTCAGAACATCCCTCGACGCACCATGCTGGTTCTTGGCAGCGCCGGATGCGCCCTGGTGCTCGCGGTCACCATCGGGGCGTTGGCGGCGCCGCACCTGACCGCCCTCGGCGGCGCGCTCCTGGCGCTGGCGGGCGTCTGCTTGATCCCGTGCGCCTTTGAGGCGGTCATCTCGCTGCTTACGCCGATCGGCGAGCGAATCAAGGGCAGCATGCTTGCGCTGGCCAGCGTCGAGCTACGCGCGAGCGCCACGCGCTCGGTCGCCCTTGCTGCCGTGGCGGCGCTGGCGGTCTACGGGAGCGTCGCAATCGGTGGCTCCCGCGACGATCTGCTGGGCGGGATCAACGATGCGATCGTGCAGTACTTCGACACGGCTGATGTCTGGGTCGTCAATGGCAATGACGTGTTCAACATGAGCGGTATGGCGGCCGGTCGCACGGCAACATCGATCGCGGCGGTTCCCGGCGTCGCGTCGGTGCGCGTCTACCAGGGAGGTGTGCTGGACGTGGGCGATCGCAGGCTGTGGCTGCGCGCCAGACCTCCTGAAGATTCAGCGCTGATCGAAGCCAGCCAGGTCGTGCACGGTAACTACGGCGCTGCCACCCAGCTGATTCGCCACGGCGGTTGGGCGGCGGTCTCCACAGGCTTTGCCGACGAACGTGCTCTGAAGGTCGGCGGTCCGGTCGTGCTGCCCACGCCCTCCGGCCCAGTTCGTTTCGGAGTCGCGGCGATCATGACCAACTCGGGATGGCCACCAGGTGCGATAACCATCAACACCAACGACTACCGTCGCTACTGGAAGACGACAGATGCAGCCGCCTTTGAGGTGAATCTCAAGGCGGGCGTCAGTCCGGCGTCGGCCAGGCGTGCGATCCAGGTCGCACTTGGGTCTCACTCGGGGCTGTCGGTGCGCACCAGCGGTGAACGCACGGCCGAAACGGAGGCCAGCGCCCGTCAGGGCCTGCAAAGTCTGCGTCAGATATCGATGCTGCTACTGATCGCCGGTGCGCTGGCAATCGCAGCGTCCCTCAGCGCGGTCATCTGGCAGCGCCGCGCCCGGTTGGACTCGATGAAGACCCAGGGGTTCGATCACTGGCAGCTGTGGCGCTCACTGATCCTGGAGAGCGCGATCGTCCTGTTGATCGGCTGCCTCGATGGAGCTGTCCTGGGCGTCTACGGTCATGCTCTGGCGGATCGCTGGTTGCGACTTTCAACCAGCTTTCCCGCCCCGTTCAAGGCCGGCTGGCCGCAGGTGTTTCTGACATTTGCGATCGTCGCAGGCATCGCTTTGGCAGTGGTGGCGCTGCCTGGCTGGTCAGCGGTGCAGGGCCCGTCGAACAGACGTCTACAGGAGTGACGGATCTCGGCGCCTGTTGCGCAAAGCTATCTGTATGAGGGCTAGGGTAGGGAGTCACCTGGGGGTGGCGCTCGCGTTTGCAAGCGCCACCCGACGCTACTGGTTGGGTGTCTTTCCGCGTGCCCACTGGGAGCGTCGCCACTGGCGGTTGCGCGCCGGCGAGATACGCGATCCCGCGCTTCGTCAACTGGCCTTCACTGCGCAGGGTTCCAAGCGCGAGAGCCTAGAGGGCGCCTTGGCGTTCGCCACGTTCGTCCCGCCCGCTAGCCGTGCGGTTGTCATCCGTGCGATCACCGCCTATCAGGTGGCCTTCGACTACATCGACGAACTCAGCGAGCAGCCCGGAGCTGACCCGATTGCAAACGGCCGTCAGCTCAACCAGGCGCTGTTGACTGCGCTGAAATCGGAGGTTGCCCACCCCGACTACTACGCCCAGCAGAATCGCTACGAGGACACCGGCTACCTGCGCGATCTCGTGGACACCTGCCGCACCGCCCTGGAAGCCCTCCCCTCCTACGATGCGATCACGGAGTCCATCTGCCGTATCACGGCCCGGATCGTCACCTACCAGAGCCTCAACCACGGCGACGCGCAGGGCTCATACGAGGCCTTCGCCCGTTGGGCGAGCGCCGAGACGTGCCAGAGCACCGGTCTGCGCTGGTGGGAGACGGGCGCCGCTGCGGGCTCTCCGCTGCCCGTCTTCGCGCTGATCGCCACGGCCGCAAAACCGGCTTCCCGCGTGCCCGACGCCGTAGCCGTCGAAGGCGCCTATTACCCCTGGATCGCCTCGCTGAGTTCGCTGCTGGACAGTCTCATCGATAGGCGCGAGGACTCCGTTGACGGTCAGCGCAGCCTGATCGACTACTACGCCTCGCCCGCCGAAGTCGCCACGCGCATGCAGGCGCTGGCAGTGCAGTCCCTCGGTCACGCCAGGGCACTGTCAGACCCGGCTCCCCACACGATGATCCTCACCGCGATGGCGAGCTTTTACCACGTCACTCCACAGGCATCCATGAGAGATGTCCGTCTTGTCACGCAGCGCATCATGGACGCCTTGACCGGCGACTTCGCCGTGCTCGCGACGCTCGTCCTGCGAATCCGCGGGGCGCTCGCGCGCCTGACGGGGTAGGCCGACAGGATAGGCCGACCTGAGACCGACCTATCCGCCATGCGAATAGGCGCAACGGGACTTTTCGCGATGATGGGAACATTGGCATGATCGACCCACGCAACGGCAGAGGCAGGCGGAGTCGGCCGGTTCTCCACCCTGGGGAGAGCCGGCCGTCTTGCAGAGGTGGCCGTGTCTCGGTTGCGTGCTTGAGGTGCAGATGGGTGGCCTTGGGCCGGGCGTTGGTTCGCAGTGCCCGGCCCTCGCCATCTGGCGTCTCAGCCGCTGTATGAAGGAGGAGCCGGCGGTTCGCCGCGGATGCCCGCGATCTCCGCCAACAGCTGCTGCGGGGGGGTGCCCCCGAGCACGCGCAAACGATGCAGGCGATAGGGGTCTTCCTCGGGGTGCGCCCAACCGGGGACGACGGTGGTGGAGCCGCTGTAGCCGGCGGCCTTGACCGCTGCGATGACGGTCGCGTCGTAGTGGCCGGAGGGGTAGCAGAACCAGTTGACGGGCGCGCCGTAGCGCTGCTGCACCACGCGCCGTGCCACGGCCACCTGGTAGTGCAGCGACTGGGCGTCGAGGGTGATCAGGTCGGCGTGGCTGAAGCCCTGGGTGTCAAGCTCCCAGCCGGCCGCCACGAGACCGTGGATCTGCTGCTGGCTGAGCCCGCCCTGCGAGGGCGGCAGGCCGGTGAGCTGCAGGTTCTCGTCGCCCACCCACCCGAGCGCCCGCAGGACCGGCAGCGCCTGGGAGTACTGGGACTGGTAACCGTTGTCGAAGCTCACCACGATCGGCTTGCCTGCTCCCAGCGACACGCCCTTGCTCCAGTACGCCGCGACCTGGTCGAGCGTCACGGCGTGCCAGCCGGCGCTCTTCAGCGCCTGCATCTGGGCGGCGAACTCGCCGGGTTCGACGTAGAGGCCGGGGAACGGCGCCCCCGGTGGGGGAGCCGCGATCACGTGGTACATCAGGATCGGGACCGGGTCCGTTCCGGGGCGCCCGGTGGGAAGGTTCGCGTTGACCGTTCCCTGCGATGGTCCCGTGCTCGGCCGTCGCAGATCGGTCCGGTTGGGGGCGGCGCGCGTGGCGTCGCTCAGCTTTGAGGGTGTGGAGCCGGGCAGCAATGAGACCAGCAGAACGGCGCCGACGCACAGGACCGCCAAGGCGAGCAGGGCGGCGGCTCGCCGCCGGCGGCGAATCGCCCGCCGGCTGGCCTCGCGACGGCCGCGCCGCGCCTCGTCGTCCAGTCGAGTCTCGCTATTCATTCGCGCCTCGTCGTCCACTCATGCCTCGCTGTCCATCAGCTCTGCCTTCCCGAGCGCACGCTCTCAACGGCGTCGATTCAGCGCGAAGCGGTGATGGCGTGGGCCGCGGCTCCCGACGGATGGGCGTGCTGACTGGCAGTCGCCGGGGTCGATCCGCTGAAGCCGATGGTCGAGACGATCGCCGCGGCGCCCATGGCGCTCAGCGTAAGCATCCGCATCCGGCGCGGAGTGAGCCAGCCGAAGTGGTGGGTCTGAAGCCAGGTCCGCAAACCCGTGGCCATCGAAACCGCCGCCATCGCGCAACCCGCACACATGGACCGAAGGATAGCCGCACTACGTTCGGGGTACCAGCATGAAGACCCGGATGGGGAGCCCCACCGTGGAGATGGGGAGCCCCACTGTGGGGATGGGAAGTCCCGCTGTAGCCTGCGGAGCGAACGAGTACACCGCGTAGGTGCGCCCGTGGAGCTTCATCCTGCCGCTGGTGGGCAGGCTGGCGGGAGCGCCGGCGTCGCCGGCCAGCAGCCGCGATCCCTTCTGCACATAGATGTGGGCGTGGGTGAGGTATTCCGCGACCTCCACATACGACTTGGAGCTGGTGGGTGAGAGGACGAACTGGCGGGAGATCAGTTCGCCCACCTCGCCCAGCGCTGCCACTTCGATCTGCGCGCACGTGCGGGAGCCGAGCGGCTCAGTGGGCGGGGGGATGAGCAGATGGATCTGCAAGGGGCCGCTGGGGAACGCGGTGGCGTCGAGCGTGCGGGTCACGTAGGTGACCCCGCCGAACGTCAGCGTGCCATGCGCCGGGATCGATTCGGGCGCGGGGGTGAGGCTGCTCATGACCTGTCTTGCGCCGGAGCGCATCACGACCTCCAGGCCGACAAGGCGTCCCGCCAGCAGCCGGTAGCCGAGATTGTCCTGCACGGAGAGCACGTAGCGTCCGACGGTCCGACCCCTGAAGCGGATGTCGCCGCTGAGCGGAGCCAGCACGAACGGCCCGCCGACGTCCGCCAGCACACGCCCGTCTGCGATCACGCGCAGACGCACGATATGGAGGTGGTTGAAGACGATCTTCGTCACCGCCGCGCGCACCGCCACCGGGTCCTCGGCGGCGACCGCGCGGGCCAGGGCCGTAGAGCTGGTGACGCTGGCGATCGCCACGTCGACCCCTCCATGCCTTGTGTCCTCGCCCACGTAGATCCGTTCCCCGACTTCGCCGAGCGTGTTCGCGAACACGTCCTCCGCGGAGCTGCAGCCGGCCGGCGCTCCACTTGCGGTGGGGATATGCGTCGCGGCATGCGGCGTCGGATGCAACGCTTCGGGTTGCGGCCCTCCGGGCGCCGCTCCGGGATGTGGCCCTTCGGGATGCAACGCTCCGGGATGCGCCGCTCCGCCGCTCGTGCTCCCATCGGCCGCGAGCGCCCCGCCGACTCCGGCAAGCGCGAGCACGCCCACCACCAGGGCCACGCGGGCTCGTTTGCGTCGGGCGAACTCCATGCTCAAACTGTATGTACCCCGATCTGCCGATGCGTCAGAGGGATCCTTCGAGTGAGAGGATTCTCACGCCGCGGCTTGGCCTGGGCGTCACGCCCCGAATCGGCATGGATGGCGCCTGTGCCGCTGTTCGCGGCCTCGCAAACCGACGGTCGCTCTGCTCCCCGGGGCCGCTAGGATCCCGGGGCTACGCCGGCGTAGCTCAGTTTGGTAGAGCACCGCTCTTGTAAAGCGGGGGTCGCTCGGTTCGAGTCCGGCCGCCGGCTCTGGAAAGTCCCTGCGAGCACTGGGTTGTGGCCAAGATCGACGGCCCGCTGACGGTCTGCTTCCCACGCTCTTCCCACGGACTTGCGATCATCTTCGATGGATCTTGCATCTGATGTATCATCTGATTCATGGCCGTTCGCAGAACAACCGTTGTCGCCCACGAAGAGGATCTCGCGACGATCGCGCACGAGGCGCGCAGCCGCGGACTCTCACTTGGCAGGATGCTCGGCGAGGTCGTTGCGGAGCGCGCCGAGGAGCTCCGTCACGACAGGCGCCCGCGCCTGGCGACGTTTCGCTCAGATGTGAGCATCGCCAGCGCCGCCGAGGACGAGAGGCCGCAGGCGCGTCCCTTCCGCGCGGCGTGACGCTCATCCTCGACACCGGGCCGATCGTCGCCGCGCTCAACGCACAGGACCCCGACCATGAGCGCTGCGCGGAGCTGCTCGCTACGACCGACGACCTCCTCATCCCCAGCCCCGTCCTCGTTGAGGTCGACTACTGGCTCATCAAGCTCAGCGGACCCCGGGTATGGAGCGACTTCGTCGCCGACATCACACGCGGCGCCTATCGCCTCGCGCACCCCACCGACACTGACCTCACCCGCGCGGCAGAGTTCGAGAGCAAATACGCCGACCTCGACCTCGGCCTCGTCGACGCCACCATCCTCGCCATCTGCGAGCGCCTGGAGCAGAGCACCCTCGCTACGCTCGATCGGCGTCACTTCTCCGTAGTGCGACCAAAGCACTGCCCACATCTCACGCTGCTCCCGGAGTAAGGGCCCAGACCGACGCAGGTCGCGGGTGCCGGCCGAACGCTGACGCGGACGCTCCCTCGCCGTCCGCGGCGGCAGCGCGGTCTCGATGGTCGAGACGCTGCTCTCGCCCGAAGGGAGCACTCTCGCAGTGCGATCAGCGCGCCTGGTCGCTCTTGTAAAGCGGGGGTCGCTCGGTTCGGGTCCGGCCGCCGGCTCTCGGTCGGGGAGCGCGGGCGCCGCTCCCGCCCCCTCACCCCGTGGGAACGAAGTGCTCCAGACGGCCGTGCCCATTGGAGGACGCAAAGCGCGCGTAATCGGGTGCCTCGATCGGCTCTGAGGCGTTCAGGCGGCGCTCCAGCTCGCCCAGCACCACACCGAAGAGCAGGTGGCGCCAGCTCGACTGGGCCAGCGCGCGGGGGTTGGCGAACACCGCGGGCAATTCTCGGCGCGCGGGGTGCACGCGGTCGGTCAGCGCGGTGAGCGGCCACGTGCCCAGGTTCTCGGCCATCGCGGCGAGCGGGCCGCGCGCCCAGGAGGGCAGTGGCGCGCGCGGCGCCACGTTGGCGTAGGCGGCGCCGAACAACGCCCCGTTCTGCAGGTGCAGCGCCCAGCCCACCAGTGGCCACGCGCGTCCACGGGTGAGGGCCTTGCCCAATAGCTCCACGTCGTCGAAGTCCGAGCCGAACACGCGCTTGTCGAGGGGCATCTGCGCGGCCCACACACCGGCGGCCACCGCGCCGGCGAGGGCTCCGCGGATGGTCCTGGCGCGATCGATGGGCACCGGGTCACTGTAACGGTGTGTCCGCCTGCGGGTATCCAGGATGTGGGCAGCGACCGCCACAGCGACCTTGAGGAGTTCCGTGCGCGTACGGAGACCCGCGGCGTCAACCCCGTGCTGTACCTGCTCGTCAGAGCAGTCCTGCTGCCCTTCTTTCTGGTCTACTTCCGCCTGCAGCGCATCGGCTCCGAGCACCTGCCGCGCAGCGGTCCGCTGCTGTTGGCCGCCAACCACCGCAGCTTCCTTGATCCGTTTGCGATCGGGGCGTTGACGCGGCGCCCCGTGTACTACATGGCCAAGCGCGAGCTGTTCGAGCGCCGCTGGCAGGCCTGGCTGTTGAACAGCCTGGGCGCCTTTCCCGTCGATCGCGGCGCGGGCGACGAGGCGGCGATGGCCACCGCTCGGGCGATCCTGGCGCGGGGGGACTGTGTGGTGATCTTCCCGGAGGGCACCCGTCGGCGGCAGGGTCCGCTCGGAGAGCCGCGCCGTGGGGTAGGGCGCCTCGTGTTGGAGACCGGCGCCCGGGTGGTGCCGGTGGCGGTGATCGGCACCGAAGATGTGCGGCGCGGGTGGCGGGTGCGCCCGCGCAGGGTGCGCGTCCGCTGCGGTGCGCCGCTGATGTTCCCGTTGGTGGAGCACCCCACCCCGGAGCAGGCGCTGGGCGTCACCGAGCGCATCTGGGCCTGCGTCAACCTGCAGTGGGAATGGCTCGGCGGCGCGAGCGCCGCCCGCCGCCACGCGCCGGAGCGGAGGGCTCCGCGCGGACACGCGCCGGGCGAGGGTGAATCTGCGCGCGAGCACGCGCACGCGGCCCGGGCGGCCTGAGGCCAAGCGGTGCTGGGGGATAGGGTGCGATGAGTGTCCGAGCCGGTCGTCCCGCCATCCAGGAAGGCCCCACCCGAGGCGGAGTTCTCCAAGAAGGTCCAACTCGACGCGGAGTTCTCCGAGCTCTACCGCGCGCATCTGCGCGACGTCTACAGCTACGCCTACTACCGGGTGGGCAACCACCACGATGCGGAGGACCTCACCGAGCAGACCTTTCTGCAGGCCTACCGCCATTTCGAGCGGGCCCAGCGCGAGTCCCAGGGACGGCCGCTGCGGCCGTGGCTGATCAGGATCGCCCACAACCTGGCAGCCAACCTCTACCGCGATCGCTCGCGCCGGCCGGAGGCGCCGATCGACGACTCGACGCCATTGGCGGGGCTGCACACCACAGAGGATCTGGTGGAGGAGCGCGAGGAGCTGACGCGCATCCTTGGCGGCGTGCAGGAACTTCCCGACGACCGTCGCGAGGCGCTGATCATGCGCTTTGCGCTGGACATGGACAACCGCGAGATCGCGCGGGCGCTGGGGCGCTCGGACGGCGCGACCAAGGTGCTGCTGCACCGGGCCATCAAGCAGCTGGAAGGACTGGTGTCCGAGGATGAGTGAGATGGCGTCGAACTTCGAGGGGCTGCTGCGCGAGGCGCTGGCGCCCGTGGACCCTCCCGAGGATCTGGTGCAGCGCATGGAGGGCGCCCTGACGAGCCTGACCGAGCTGGCCGCCGAGGAGCTGGAGGCGTGGGAGCTCTCGGCGATGCGCGACCCCCGCAACTGGGTGCGCCCGGCAGCGGCGCTGGTCGTAGGTGGCACGGCGGGAGTAGCCCTAGTGGTGCTGCGCGCGCGGCGGCGCGTCCGCTGAATGATTCGATAGGTCGGTTCATCAGGCCGCCATAGGTGCTTCAATTCCGTCCAGCGGTCGCGGCGACCCTGATCCGCGGCCCGTGGGGTTGCGTATTGATGTCTGAGATGGTTCGTTACAAGCGCTCCGCCGACGCCATGTCGGCCACCCTGCGGCGGCTCGCCGACGAGGATCTGATGCAGCTGGTGCGCGAGAACGATTCGGCCGCCTTCGCGGTGGTCTACGAGCGTCACTGCGACGCGGCCTTCTCGCTGGCCTTTCGCATGTGCGGCAAACAGGGAGTCGCCGAAGACGTCGTGCAAGAGGCCTTCCTGTCGCTGTGGCGCAGCGGCTCTCGCTATGACCACACGCGCGGCAGCCTGCGCACGTGGGTGTTGGGAATCGTGCACAACAGGGCCATCGACGCGCTGCGGCGTGGGGTGATCCAGGACCGTGGCAGGATCAGCGACGAGGGCATCGAGGAGCGCGTGGAGGCGCCCGAGCGCACCGACGTGGAGGTCGGCCGCCGCGACGAAGCGCGCGAGATCCGCGCCGCACTGGAGGAGCTGCCGCCCGACCAGAGTCGCGTGATCGAGTTGGCCTACTACGGTGGCTTCACGCACTCGGAGATAGCCTCGATGCTGGACACTCCAGTCGGAACAATCAAAGGCCGTATGCGTCTAGGCCTGAAGAAGATGCGCTCACAACTTCGACCCGGGCAGGTGGTCTCGTGAATCGCTACGAGCCCGGGTCTGGGCACGAAACGCATTGCGAGCGCGCTCCCGACGCCGCGGCCTATGTGCTCGCCGCCCTGGACGCACAGGAGGTGGACCCCTTCCGCGAGCACCTGGAGGAGTGCGCCCTCTGCCGCGTGGAGGTAGCCCACCTGCAAGCTCTGGCTGGCTCGCTGGCGATCGGTGTGGCCCCCAAACTCGCCCCGGCGGGCCTGCGCGCGAGGGTCATGGCCACCGTGCACGCCGAGGCGGAATTGCTGCGGGCGGCTGGCCACGAGGCCGATCGCCCGCCCGCGACACCCTGGTGGCGCTGGCGCCTGGCGCCTGCCCTGGGGGCCGCGACCGCGCTCGTGGCGGGTCTCTTGATCGGGGCGTTGGCGATCAACGGCAGCTCCAGCGCCACACGCACACAGGTGGTCCAGGCGACCGTGCTCGCGCCCGGCCACCGCGCCACCGCGGAGCTGCGCAAAGTGGGTTCGCACGTGGAGTTGGTGGTGGAAGGTCTGCCCGCTCCTCCGCCCGGGCGCATCTATGAGGTGTGGCTGGAGCGGGGCACGCAGGCGCCCGAGCCCACCGACGTGCTGTTCTCGGTCACCCACCAGGGAGACGGCTCGGTCGGGGTCTCCGGATACGAAAACGGTGTGAGCAAGGTGCTGGTCACCGACGAGCCCCTGGGCGGCAGCCTCAAGCCGACGCGCACGCCGATCATCATCGCGCCGACGACGTAGGGCCAGCCGATCGCCGGCGCCTGCTGTCGGGTGGGTTCGGGCTTCGGGGTTCGGGATTTGCTGGATGGTCGCGGGGGCCGACGACGTGGCTCCCGTTGGACCTCGCCTCGGGCCGAGATAGGCTCTTGCCCGCATGGCCACCTGCTATCGCCATCCCTCGCGCGAGACCGGCGTCTCGTGCTCGTCGTGTGGGCGGCCGATCTGTCCCGACTGCATGACGACCACGCCTGTCGGTATGCGCTGCCCGGAGTGTGCCAGCCAGCGCACCAAGGTGGTGCGGATGCGCGACATGACGCGCACCCCGCAGGTCACGGTCGCGCTGATCGCGCTCAACGTGATTGTGTTCCTGGCCGAGGGGGGCAGCAGCTTCAGCGTCAGCGGGTCGGGGGGCGGCACGCTCTCCACCAAGTTCGCGCTGCTGGGCAGTGGCCTGGAACGCACACCGAATGGGCAGGGCATCGAATATCTGGGCGTCGCCTACGGGCAGTGGTGGCGGATCGTCACCGGAGGGTTCCTGCACGCGAACTTCCTGCACATCGCATTCAACATGTACCTGCTGTATGTGCTCGGTCAGATGCTCGAGCCGGTGCTCGGCCACTTCAAGTTCGCGTTGATCTACTTCGTCTCACTGCTGACTGGGTCGCTCGGGGCGTTGATCGTCACGCCGCACGCACTCACCGTCGGGGCCTCCGGGGCGGTGTTCGGCCTGATGGGTGCCGCTGCGGTGGAGATGCGCGCCCGCCAGATTCCCGTGATGCAGAGCGGCATCGGCTTTTTGATCCTGATCAATCTCGTGTTCAGCTTCACCGTCAGCGGCATCTCCTGGGGCGGCCACGTGGGGGGCCTGATCGGCGGGGGGGTGGTGATGGTGCTGCTGCAGTTCGGCGACCGCTACCGCCAGCAGGCGCTCGCGCTCGCTGGGTGCGTGGCGATCGGCGTCGGGGCGTTCGCGGGGGGGATCGCCGTGGCCAAGTCCAGCGAAATCGGCCGGCTGCCCGAAGGCGGCGAAACGTCCCCCTCCGCTCCGAGCCAGTAGCCCGATAACCTCGTTCAGGCCAATGTCACTGCTGAGCCAACAGGATGTCGAAAAGCGCCTCGCGGGCAGCGAGTGGGCGCGCGAAGGGGAGGCGCTGGTGCGCGAGTACAAGCTCGCCGACTTCGCCGCGGCGCTCGCCTTCGTCAACCAGGTGGCCGAGGTGGCGGAGCGGGCCAACCACCATCCGGACATCCTCGTGCACGGCTGGAACCACGTGCGCCTGGAGCTGAGCACCCACTCGCAGGGGGGCCTCACCGAGGCCGACTTCGCGCTGGCCGCAGAGATCGACCGGCTGTCCTGACAGATTGACCGGTTGTCCTGAGGGTGCGGGAGAGACGGGGGGTGGCGTGCCCCGCTCGCCATCCTTCGGCTCAGGCCCGGACGGCCCCTTCGGGTGGGAGCGCCCGCAAGCCGGCCGCCCGCGAAAGCCGACCGCAGCCCCTGCTACCTTTAGGACGTCGCCACCGATGAACGACGACCCCCCTCGAAGTAGCACCGCGTGAGCGGCCTGAAGCTCGCCTTCACGGCCGTGTTGGTCGCGGTCAACGCGTTCTTCGTGATCGCCGAGTACGCGCTCGTGCGCTCTGGCAGGGCGCGGCTGGAAGTGCTGCGCGAGGAAGGCGCGCGCGGGGCGGCGCTGGCGCTGAGCCAGCTGGAGAACATCAACGAGTACATCTCGGCCGTGCAGATCGGCGTCACCATGACATCGATCGGCATCGGCGCGCTGGGCGCCACCGTGCTGGCCAACCTCTTCAAGGAAGCGCTGGGCACCACCCTGCCCCACGGCGTGGCGGTCGTCATCGCCGCCGTGGTGGCCTTCGCGATCGTCACCACCGTGCAGCTGATCGCAGGGGAGATGGTGCCTAAGTTCTACGCCATCGACCACGCCGAGACGGTGGCGCGCCGCGTGGCGCGGCCGTTGCAGGCGTTCAGCACCGCCTTTCGTCCCTTGATCCTCGGGCTGACCGCCGTCTCGGGCTGGATCCTGCGCGGGGTGGGGGTCGATATGAAGAGCCAACAGGCCGGCGGCTCCCAGGAGGAGCTGAAGCGGTTGATCGCCGAGTCCTCCGCGGGCGGGCACCTGGACCCCGGTGAGGCGGGGATGTTGAGCGGCGTGTTTCACCTGCACGAGCAGGAGGCCCGCCAGGTGATGACCCCGATCCCGGCGGTGATCACGGTGGATCTCTCCCAGGACGTGGAGACGGCGCTGAAGCTGTGCATCTCAAGCGGCCACACGCGGCTGGTGGTGACCGAGGAAGAAAACCGCGACCGCGTGCGCGGGCTGGTGCACGCCAGCACGCTGGCCCAGCGCCTGATGGAGGAGGGGCCGCGCGCCTCGGTGGTGCCGATCGTGCACGACGCGCCGATCGTGCCCGAGACCAAGCCCTTGGACGACCTGCTGGCCGACCTGCAGCGCCAGCGCACCTCGATGGCGGTCGTGGTGGACGAGTACGGGCGCGTGGTGGGGATCGTTACCATCGAGGACATCATCGAGGAGGTGGTGGGGGAGATTGTCGACGAGACCGACCCCATGGCGGGGGAGATCCGCAAGCTGCCGGGGGGCGAGTGGTTGGTGCGCGGGCACGTCGCGGTCGCCGACCTGGCCGACCACGGGGTGCAGTTGCCCGTCGACAGCGACGCCTACAACTCCGTGGGCGGCTTCGTGTTCGCCGAGCTGGGGCGCCTGCCGCGGCGGGGGGACACCATCACCGCCGATGGCTTCTCGATCAGGGTGGAGTCGGTGCGCCACAACCGCATCGAGGCGGTGCGCATCCGCGAGCGCCGGCCCGTGCCCTCGCGGGAGAGTGAGCCTGGGGAGGAGCCTTAAACACGTCCGGCCCGCAGGGGGGCTGCGGACCGGAACGTGTGCACTGGGAGGAGGCGGTTGTGCATGCGACCTGGGTCGCACGAAGCAGTATCGCCACTTTGATGAAGCCCACCTAAAAGATCTTCTTGGTCTAGGTAAAAGTGTCTCAGTAGCTGTGAAAGCCGCGCCCGGCCTTGCGCCCGAGCGCGCCCTCGGCGATCAGCTGCTGCACGCGGGGGGGCACCTCCTCGCCCAGGGTCTGGCCGATCGCCTCGGACACGTCCAGCCCCACGAGGTCGAGCAGCGCCAGCGGCCCCATCGGGTGGCCGGCCCCCAGGCGCATGCAGGTGTCCACGTCGGCCGCGTCCATCCCCGTCTCTTCCATCAGCCGCACGGCGCTGAACAGAAAGGGGAAGAGCAGGCGGTTGACCACGAACCCAGGGACGTCGGGGACCTCCACGGGGGTCTTCTCCAGGGTGTGGCACAGCTCAAGCGCCCGGCGGCGCGTGTCCTCGTCGGCGGCGCTCGGGTACACCAGCTCGACCAGCTGCATGCGGGTGACGGGGTTGAACACGTGCAGCCCCACGAAGTGGGCGGGGCGCCCCGAGGCCTCGGCCAGGCGCTCGACTGAGAGCGAGGAGGTGGTGCTCGCCAGCAGCGCCCCCGGGCCGACGATTCCATCCAGCTCAGCCAGCACGAGGGCCTTGACGGAGTGGTCCTCCACCACGGCCTCCACCACGAAGGTGGCCTCGGCCAGCGTGGCGGCGTCGGTGACGATCTGCACGTGCAGGGGGTCGATCTCGGCGCCCATGCGGGCGAGCGTCTTCTCCACGGTGGCGCGGGCGCGCTCGGCCGAGGACTCGGAGCGGGCCAGCAGCAGCACCGGTCCGTGGTGGGCGGCGGTGGCGGCCAGACCGCAGGCGATGGCGCCGCTGCCGACGATGGCTAGGTGCTCGGTCACGCGGCCGGGGATGGTGTCAAAGATGCACCCGCAGACGCTTCGCCGCATTGACTGACCAGTCAATCTATAGGCTGAAACGCGGTAGAATACGAAGCGCAGGCGCCGGGCCAGCTCCGCCGCCGACCCCCAGCCATAGAGAGTGCGAGGCCGCGAGCAGAGGGCGCGCGGGTCCACTCCAAATCCAAACGGAGGACTTCCATGAGGCAGCCAGAGGGCCGCGAGGTCGTGATCGTCGAGGCGGTGCGTACTCCCATCGGCCGCGGACACAAGGAGAAGGGCTACTACAAGGACACCCACCCCAACGACCTGCTGGGCAAGGTCTACACCGAGGTGATCGCCCGCGCGGGCATCCCCGCCGGCGAAGTGGAGGACGTGATCGCCGGCTGCGTGCAGCAGTTCGGCGAGCAGGGCTTCAACATCGCCCGCAACGCCTGGCTGCAGGAAGGGTTGCCGATCGAGACGCCCGGCACCACCGTGGACCGCCAGTGCGGAAGCGCGCAGCAGGCCGTCAACTTCGCCGCCGCGCTGATCGCCGCCGGCGTGCACGACGCGATGATCGGCTCGGGCGTGGAGCACATGGGCCACTTCCCCTTCGCCGCCGGGATGAAGACGCAGGAGGACTTCGGCTTCGCGTTCACGCCGGCGCTGATGGCCAAGCACAACATCGTCGGCCAGGGGCTGGGCGCGGAGATGATCGCGGACGAGTGGGAGATCCCCCGCTCGGAGCTCGATGAGCTGGCGGTGCGCTCGCACCGTCTGGCCCACCAGGCCACGGAGGAGGGCCGCTTCGAGCGCGAGGTGGTGCCCTTCCAGGTCAACGGCGACACCTACGTGACCGACCAGGGCATCCGTCCGGACACCAACCTGGAGAAGCTCTCGCAGCTGAAGCCCGCGTTCAAGCCCGACGGCAAGGTGACGGCGGGCAACGCCTCGCAGATCTCAGACGGCGCCGCCGCGGTGCTGCTGATGTCCGCGGAGAAGGCCAAGGCGCTGGGGCTGAAGGCCCGCGCGCGGATCGTCGACCAGACGACGGTGGGCTGCGATCCGGTGAAGATGCTGGAGGGCCCGATCCCCGCCACCACCAAGATCCTCGCCCGCAACGGGATGAAGATCGACGACATCGACCTGATCGAGATCAACGAGGCCTTCGCCCCCGTCGTCGCCGCATGGCGGCGCGAGCACAACCCCGACATGGACCGCGTCAACGTCAACGGCGGCGCGATGGCGCTCGGCCACCCGCTCGGCTCGACCGGCGCGCGGCTGATCACGACGCTGCTGCACGAGCTGGAGCGCTCGGACAAGGAAGTGGGCTTTGTGACCATGTGCTGCGGCGGCGGACTGGGCACCGGCACATTGATCCAGCGGGTTTGACGTTTTAAGGGCCAGCCAAAGGCTGGCCAGCGGGCCGCGGGGTGGCGTGCAGGACGCACCCCGCGGTTTCGTCTGGAGGTGGGTGCGCCCCGAGGGTGGGGGGGCCTGGGAGACGTCTGGAGGTAGGTGCGCCGAAGGTTGGGGCCTGAGTGCACCGGGGTCTTGAAACCCCGCTCACCCTGGAGAGGATCCGGCTAAGCGGACGCTGACGAGAGGCCTCCGCGAGCCGGCGCTCACGCTTTCTCGCCGAGTTCGACGAGCTCGGTGAGCGATGGTTCAAACTTTGGGTTAGGCCTATAGACGGTCGCGCCGCAGTGGACGATCCCGGTCTTCGGGTCAAATGCGATTTCGACTTCGGGGCGTTCGGTGTTGTGCGGCGACCACATCTTGTAAAGAAGCTCGCCGTGAGGGCCGGGGAGCGGGTGCGACAGCCAGAGCCACGTTTCGAGCGTGAGCATCAGGAGGTACCAGGCCTTGGTCAGGCCTGGCGGTAGCTCTTCGTAGGCTTCGTTGGGGTTGGCCCTGAGCAGCACGTACATACCCCGCGGGCTGCGCAGCAGGTAGTAGCTGCCTTCGAGCACTGCATAGAACGGGTAACGCCCGACGCCGCCGACGGGCCCTACTTGTTCGGTCAGGGCTTCGAGTTTTGCCTGCGCTGCCTTGCGCACGATCACGCCGCCGTACTTTTCGGAGTACTCAGCGAAGCTGAGCGTTGCGCCGGTCGGCGTTTCGATCCCCGTCGTGGTCACGTACTCATCCCCCGCATAGGGGTGGGGTGTCATCAAGCCGATACAGCCCTCAACATCTGGTTCTAAGTGCGATTCGACGCTGAAGAGCCTCACCATCCGCGTGACCGCTTCAGGTGAGACCTTGCCATTCGCCGGGCGTCCACACGGGCCGTTCCACGGTCCCTGTGGCTGTGGCTGTGGGTGCGGTGTGGGTGCGCTCGCCTTTGTGCTTGTAACGCCACCGTGTGTGGCCCCGCCGACAGAGTGCCCACCCGTCCCACCGGACGCCTCTCCCGACGATGCGGAGTCCAGGATGGTGAGGGAGGGGCTCGACTTCGAAGGCTTCGTGATGTGTACGAGCGCGACCGCCACAAAGCAGCCGATCAAGGCGAGAACCGCGATGGGGCCGATCCACTGCGAGAGTTTCTGTCCCAGCGCCGTGAGGAGCGCCCAAGCGGCGGCCAGCGGTTGCGGCGGCCTTCTTCTCGGTGGTGTCAGTCGCGCCTCCTGGGTTGGCTTGCCTGGCGTGGCGGCCTCTGCGCTTCGCTGGGCTGAGGGGGTGGGCTCTGCGTCTGGCTTGCCTGGCGTGGCGGCCTCTGCGCCTGGCTGGGCTGAGGGGGTGGGCTCTGCATCTGGCTGGCCCGGTGTGGCGGTCTCTGCGTCTGGCTTGCCTGGCGTGGCGGCCTCTGCGCCTGGCTGGGCTGAGGGGGTGGGCTCTGCGTCTGGCTTGCCTGGCGTGGCGGCCTCTGCGCCTGGCTGGGCTGAGGGGGCGCTCTGGTGTGTCTGCTCGGCTTCGCCGTGGTCCTCCGCCTGCGCGTCTGGTGCATCGATCACCAACCCCAGCGCGATATCCAAGACTGCGATAAACGCAAACAATCCGCCGGCGCTGAATACGAGCGCGTCAGGGGTGCGCAACAAGATCCCGACCGCGAAGAGGGCTGTGGTTGCGGACGCCTCCGCACACCCCGCGAGGATCAGGCGCAGGCGGAGCGTCCCATCGAAGGCGCCTTCGGTCTCCCAGCGCGCGATCTGGGCCCAGATCAGCAATGCGATCAAGGCGGACACGCCGACGATCATCCACCCGAACACGCCCACGCTCGGGGTGAGCAGGCCAGCCGCAAGAGTCGCGAAGAACAGAGCCGCGATCGCAGTCCAGACTGGCCTCCAGCGCTCCCCTGGTCGGCGCAGCCTCATCCCTCCACAGCCTCCCGTGGCACCCCCAGCGCGGGAGTGCGAGGCGCTGGCAACACGAGCCCGAGGAAGGTCTCCCCGCACCCAAGCGGCGATACCACGCGGCGTCAGGCGCGTCTTGTTCCGATTTTTTGATCCCGCACTCAAGCCCTGTGCCTCCGTTTCCCAAAAGCAGGGCATGCTGGCCGGCCAGCATGCAAGTAGAGCATCAGCTATGTCGCATACACGACACCTCAACCGTCGGTTGTAGATGTGAACATGTTGTAATTTGGGCACCGTGCTCGCCGGCTTTGGCGGCTAACATCTCGTGAACAAGCGGGGAATGGGGTACCACGCTCATGGGCAGCCGCAAATATGACGACATGACGATCATGGCCGGACGGCTGCTATGTCCAGACGGACGTGGCGTGAGTGATGCACGAGCACGATCGATCCACCGGCTCCCCCGTCCTGCGCTGCCGCCCGCATCCTCAGGTCGTGCTCAGGAGTGCTCCTGATGGCAGGAGCAGACGTGGGCCCCCCGCGTCGTGCACCGCGCAGGCAAAGCATGCTCTCGGTGTTGCACGCGATCGCCCGCCGCTCGCCGATCACGCAGCACGAGCTCGCCGCCGAGACAGGCCTGTCCCGCAGCACCGTCGCGCTTGTGCTCACGCGACTCAGTGAAGACAGGCTGATCGAGCTCGTCGCGCCGACGATGGCCGAGCACACAGCGGAGGGACGCTCGATGCTCCCGCGCCTCCTCAACACGGCCGCGCCTGCGATATGTGTCGACCTCGGCGCAAGGCATGTCGCGGTCGGGATAGGTGGGCCGCGCGGCCTGCTCGTCGAGCCGGTCATCACGGACATGGCCACCGATGCCACGCCACTCGAGCTGCTGAACCTCGCGACCGAGCAGGTCAACCAGCTGCTCGAGCGTCAGTTGCCCGACCTGCTCGAGCGTCAGCCGTCTGCCCCACCTGAGCGTCAGCTGCGCGACCGGATTCCAGAGCAGCTCGTTGGCGTCTGCCTATCGGTCGCTGCCCCGCTGGACCAGATCCGCGGCCAAGTGACGCCGAAGAGCGGCATGGACGCCTGGATCGGGCTGCGGCCTGCACACGAGTTGAAGCGTCGGCTTGGGACGCGATGGTCACGGGTTCCTTTCATTATCGAGAACAACACGAACCTCGATGCTCTTGCTGCGACGACCCAGCACAGTCGCAAAGTCAATGTTTGTCAGGACGCGATGTTGCTCGTGCGCTGGGGGAGAGGTATCGGCGGGGCAGCTGTGATCGACAAGCAGCTCGTGGTGGGCGCGAGGGGGATCGCGACTGAGATCGGTCACACGCCGCTGTACCGGCACCCCAAAGATGGAGCGCCCTGCGCGCGCTGCGGCCACCACTGCCTGGACTCCAGGGCAAGCGGGAAGGCGCTCACCGCCAAGCTTGCCCGCGAGACCGGTATCGAGATCTCCTTCGACGCGCTGATCGTGCGCGCCATCGAGAGAGACGAGCTGGAGCGGGCACTCCTACGTACCGCCGCCACGGAGATCGGCGAAGTCATCGGCGCCTACGTGTCGTTCTTGAACCCGAACCTTGTCGTCATCAGCGGCTATCACTTCGGCGGCCCCTCCGGGCAGGTTGATGCCTACCCACTGATCGCCGATCCACTGCGGATCGGTATACGTGCCACAGCGTTTCCCCCGACCCTCGAAGACTTCGAGGTTTCGTTCGGAGGCCAGACACGCGCGGCGACGCTGGAGGGGGGCGTCGTCGCCGTGCTGCAGAGACACCTCACGCCGTATTTCGCACGGCTGCTCGCCGCCTGAGCACCTCTGAGCACCTGCGGAGAGGGTGGTGTACGCCCAGTCCATCGTCTACCTGGGAGCTGCGCCTGCGGCTCCCCTCTCCGGAGAGGTTTTGCACGGGGACTCGCCCAATCCGTCGTCTACCTGGGAGCTGCACCTGCGGCTGGCACCTGCGGAGAGGGTTTGCACGGGACCCGATTCCTGCAGTCGCAGCGAGCTGAAACCGCCTCCAGCGTCAGCTGGGCCACAACGCGGCCCTCGCGGGACCGCTCTGCGGTCCCTCTTAAAGGTCTTTTCCTACCCCTGGGGGCCGCTTTCAGTCCAGTCCACCGCGACCGGGGTCAGGGCCAGCAGCGCGGCCCACGTGTTGGGGTCGGTCTCGCCGCTGGCGGGGATGCCGTGCGCGGTCTGAAAGCTCTCCAGGTTGGCGGCCGTGGTCGCGTCGAAGGTGCCGCTGGTGGCCTGGGTGGGCACGACGGCGGCCAGGTGCTCCTGCATCCACAGCACCTGGTCTCCTCTGTCGCCCTCGTGCAGGAGCGGCGAGGTCCCCTCGGGCGAGGGCACGGTGAGGGTCGCGTTGAGCGGTTCCGCCAGCGCGCTCCAGCCGCTGGTGGTGGTTTCCTGCCAGTCCCACCAGCTCACGCCCTTCGCCCCGTAGGCGGCGGCGAGCGAACGGAACGCCACCAGTTCGGCGTTTGAGGGGTTCTCGTACGTCTGGCCCAGGGGCGCGATCGGGCGCTGGTAGATGAGGTTCTGTTCGAACGTGTTCGCATACGCCGAGGCCACCGAGGTGCCGATGTCCTTCCAGTACATTTGCGGCGCGTTGAACTGCGCCCCGTTGGGGCCCAGAAAGACGGAGTAGGGGAAGCTCTCGTGGTAGTTCACGTAGGGGAAGCTCGCCAGTCCCACGGGGTAGGCGGGCCCGACGTGCGCGCGCAGCGTTTCGATGTACTTCTGCGCCGACCCGTACCGGCCTTCGTATTCGCCCTCGGCGTCGATCACCAGGCAGTCCGCGCCGGTGGCCACCGCGCGCGCGCCCAGTTCCGCCTCGCCCACCGGGGCGGTGCCGTAGACGAACTGCCACGCGCACACCTTCAGCCCGTTGGCGTGCAGGGTCGCCACCAGTTCGGGCGAAAACTGGCTCCAGTAGTTGCTTGAGCCGTCGGAGCTCTTGACGAACAGGGTGGTGACCCCGGCGGCGTGGGCCTGCGCGATCAGCGCCGGCAGGTTGCCCCCGTCAGACTTTTCCACGTACCAAATCCACATGCCCTGGCCTTCGAACGCGGTGCCGCTGGCTGCCGTGTTGGCCGGCGCTGGCGGGGGCGGGGGGGCCTTGGGCTTGGGAGGGTGCAGCGCGTAGGGCACCACCAGGATGGGGGTCGAGGGGTTGGAGCGCCGCCCGCCGCCGATCAGCACCTGGATGCGCCCGGAGTGCGCGCGGATCGGCACCTTCACGGCCGGCCCATACGGCGACTCGTAGATGCGCGTCAGCGGCGAGTTTGAGGCGATGGTCGCGTTGCGGGAGTGGGGGAAGGCGACGACGAGCCCCGTATCCAGCCCGCGTCCGCTCAACACCAGGTACCCGTGCAGCGACACCTCGTGCGGGTTGGTGCTGCATTGCGCGGCCGGCTCGCAACGCACGCCGGCGATGCTCACCACGCGCCTGGTGTGGGGGGTGGTGTGCGAGGTGGCGGTGGAGCCCGTCTTGGAGCCGGTCGTGCCGGTCTTGGCCCCCGACGTGCCGGTCTGCGCCCCCCCACCCGAGGTGGTCGAGCCCGACGGCGCCCCGGTGCCGCCGGGGTTGGCGGTGGCTGCCGTGCTCACGGCAGGGGTCAAGGCCAGCGTCAGGAGCGTCGCTGCAACCAGGAACCGGGAGCGTTGTGGCGTACCTGTGCGGGCCATAGCTGGGGAGGAGCGGCAGCCGCCGACCATAAAGGCTATGCGCTCCCCAACCAACCTGCGCCAGAGAAGTTGCGTCAGTCCCAGCGAAACCCGGTGGCCGACGGTGCCGGCGCAAGCGGGCTGGAGGGCAGTCCCGGGGCCGGGCGGGGCAGGTTGAAGCCCGTCGGCGCCACGTCGTTGGGGGCGTCGGCGTGGAACAGCGACGCCAGGTACTGGATCTGTCCGCGGCCCACCCCCAGCTCGAACTGGCCGCCCCCGTAGTTGCCGATGCCCTCACTGGCGCAGTAGTCGAAGGCCTCGCATAGGTTGGGCAGCCCGCCCAGGCGGGAGGGCTTGATGTTGACCATCCGCGGCGGGTAGGGCAGCGCCTGGATGTCCGCCACGGAGTGGATCGGCGCGTCCCAGGAGAAGCGCTGGCGGTGGTCGGCCAGGATGGCGTCGGTCTCCGGCGTCAGCGCGGGGTCCTCGATCCACGCCTCGGGGAAGCTCTCGACCACGCGCCGGTACAGCACCGGGTCGGCCGGCTGGTCGACGATCGAGCCGACGTAGTAGGCCTTGAAGTCCACCGACTCCACCGCTTTGGTGTCCACCAGCTCGGCGATCAGCTCGGGCGTCCACGAGGTGGTGGGGTCCAGCTTGAAGCGCAGCCCCGGGTACAGCTCCAGGCGCTGGCGCAGCGGCTCGATCGTGGGGGGCTCGCCGAGGCGCAGCGACACGACGAAGCGCACCGGCTGGGGCGTGCGGTCCAGCGCCTCGTACAGGGTGGTGTGAGCCTGGCGCAGCGCCAGGTCGAGCGCCGCCGACTCGTACGCCCACACGCGGTAGCGCCGCGACACCTCGCGCTGGGGCGTGCGGGGGAAGAGGTCGAGCTCTGCCAGGTGCGCGCAGAAGGTGGCGATGGTCCAGCTGCCCGTCAATCCGTCGGGGGGGCCGGCGGCCTGCAGGACTTCGTGGTCCGGTGCGTCGTAGGTGACGTCCTCGCCCTTCCCCTCCTCGCCGCCGCCGTGCAGGTGGATGACGGTGGAGAGGCGTTCGAACTCGCTCGACACCTTCGCCTCCAGGCCCTCCAGCGTGCAGTGCTCGATGCGCAGGGGCAGCTCGGCCAGCGCTTCCCATGTGCTCATGGGCCGGCCTCGCCTCGCAGGTGGTGTGGCGGCAGCTCGGCCAGCGCCTCCCAGGCGCTCATGGAGTCGCCTCGCCTTCCAGGCGGCTCACCAGCTCGTCCAGGCGCAGCTCCTCCAGCGCCCCGCCGACGGCCTCCAGCTCAGCGGCGCAGTACTCGATCAGCGCCTTGCCCTCCTTGACCAACTCAAGCGTCTCGTTGAGGCTCGCCTCGCCGGAGTCCAGGCGGCGGATGATCTCCTCCACGCGCGCTGCGGCGGCCTCGTAGGTCTGTGTCGGAGCGTCGCTCATCCCTGCTCGATCCTCGCCGCAACCGTATCGTCGGCGAAGCGCACCCGCATCCTGCCCGCGCGCTGGGCCTGCTCCGCTGTCGCCAGCGGCTCGCCCTCGCAGCTCTGCACCAGTGCGTACCCACGCTCCAGAGTGCGCTGAGGGTCGTGGCCCGTCAACGCCAGTCGCAAGCGCTCCAGTTCGCGCGGGCCGCGCTCGCGGCAGTCGCGCGCCACTGCCTTGGTCTTGCGTTCGAGTACCAGCGCCCGCCTGGCGCTCACACCCCGCTCCTCCTGCACCCGTCGCCGCGCGCCGGCACGGGTCTCGCGAAGATGCTGGTGCAGCCGGGTGCGCTGACGGCGCAGCTGCTCGGCCGGAGCGCGCGAGAGCGTGGCCAGTGCGCGGGCGCGTGTGAGCACGGCATGACGGCCGTGGCCCGTCAGCCGCTGGGCCAAGCTGGCGAGCGCCAGGCGGGCCTCGCGGCAGTGCACCCCCACGGCCTCCTCGGCGGCGTGGGTGGGGGTGGAGCAGCTGACCGCTGCCACGTCGTCCAGCAGGGTGCGGTCGGTGTGGTGGCCCACCGAGGCCACCACCGGCACCCCCAGCAGCGCCACCGTGCGGCACAGGGTCTCGTCGCAAAAACACCACAGGTCAGCCAGCGAGCCCCCGCCACGGGCCACGACGATCGTCTCGGCGCCACCCACGGCCGCGAGGTCCTGCAGGGCGCGCGTGATGGCGGGGGCGGCGTGGCGGTCCTGCACGGGCGCGAAGCCCCACACCACCCTGCCCGCCCAGCCGCGGCGGGCGAGCGCCGCGAGGATGTCCGCGCGGGCCTTGCCGCTCTCGCCCGTCACCACCCCGATGGTGCGCGGCAGGGGGGGACGGGGGAGGCGCTGCTGGCGCTCCAGCAGCCCCTCGGCGTCGAGGGTCTTGCGCAGGCGGTCGATGCGCGCCAGCAGATCGCCCACGCCGGCCACGCGCAGGTCGGTGACGTGAAAGGAGAAGCCGGGCGAGGAGGTGGCGCTGCCGGGGTAGTAGTCGCAGCCGCCGGCCACCACCACCTGCACGCCCTCCGTCACCTCGCCCGCGCGCGCCACCATCGTCTCCCAGTCGCGCTGCCACACGGCGCAGGGCACCGCGCCGGCGGAGTCGCGCAGCTCGAAGTACACGCGCGCGCGGGCCGGCCGCAGGTTGACCACCTCGCCCACCAGCTGCACCCGCGTGAGCGAGCGCAGCTTGGCGCGCAGCGCCTCCGCGTACTCGCCCACGGGGAAGGGCCCGGCCAGCGCGCTGCCCGGAATGCCTGCCGGTGAGGGCAGGGTGAGCGGGGAGGACGTTGAGGGCGGGGAGGACATGGACATCGAGTTCAGCATAGGCGCTAGCATCGACGGCAAGTGGCCAGCGCCAGCAAGAGTCGCCGTTCGCGCAAGCGGCGCCCCCACCCCGGTGCGGCGGTGCAGACCCCGGCGCCCAAGACGCCTCGGCGTCCGCCCGTGGCCGTCGCCAACACCCCCACCGCCGGCGCGCGTCCCCGCCCGCCGTGGCACCCGCTGCCGCTCTCGGAGCTGCTGATCCTGGTGGGGGCTGTCGGCGTCGTCGTCGGCCTGCAGCGCGGCGGCTCGCACGGCACCGCGCCGCTGGCGGCCGGGCTGGTGGCGGTGGGGCTGGGCACCTTCGAGGTCACCGCGCGCGAGCACTTCAGCGGCTTTCGCTCGCACTGCATCATCCTGGCGCTGCTGCCTGTGCTGGTGTTCCACACGGCGGTGGTGCTTGGCTACTCCAAGTTCGGCACAGTGCCAGGACTCCTGACGCTCGCGCTGCTGCCGCTGGACGCGGCGCTGTTCGTCGCGCTCTTCAAGCTGCTGCGCGCCCGCTTCCTGGAGGCCCGCCGCGCGCGGGCGATGGGCGGCAGGTGAGGGGGCGCCCCGGGCCGTTGGTGAGGTTGGCGGCGAGGGACGGGTTGGGACTACGTGTGGGCGAGACGGGGAGGGGTCGGGACTGCACGAGACGGGTCGGGACTACGTGGGGAGGCCGCTCAGCGACGGCAGCGGTGGCTCGCCCTCGTTGGCGCCCTGGCCGCGCGTCTCGCCATCGAAGCCCAGGCGCTCCAGGCGGGCGATCTCGCGCTCGCCTTCGATGCGCGCGGGGTGCCCGGGTGGAAGCGGGGCGATCAGCCGGGCGATGCGTTCGCGCAGCTGCAGCGCGAAGTGGGGGGTGGAGGCGCCCATCAGCTGGCGCACGTCCTCCACCGTCACCTCGTGCTCGCTGCGCAGACGGACGGGGTCCTCGGCTTGGCTCACTTGGCTGGGGTCTTCCGCCCGGTCACTTCTTCTTGCCGGTGGTCGTCGCCGAGGTGGGAGATGTGGTTTCGGTCACTGTGGTGGAGCTGGTTGGAGGCGTCGAGGCGGTTGGAGGTGCTTCGGCGGCGGTCGTGGTCTGCGGTGCGATCTCAAGCATGGTGTCCAGTTCGGCCTGCGTCGTTGCCGAGATGGCGTTCTCATCGCCGATCAGCCAGCCGTGATTGTACGCACCGTGCGTCGCGCGGTAGGCCGGCGCGCTGGAATAGGCGGGCCGGATGTCGGTCAGGTATTCGGCCAGCACGTGGGGCACCCCGTAGGGGCTCCTCAGCAGCAGCAGCGGCGCGTAGTCGCCGCTGGCTGAGAGAGGCGCTGCGGCGGGGGCGTCCAGCGGGCGTGAGGTGTTGGCGAACACCAGGCCGTGCCCCGGTTCGGCGGCGCCCCAGCCAAAGCCGCCTTCTTCGAAGAGGGCCACGGCGACGGCGTTGCCCACCGGGTCCTCGGGGCCGATCCTTCCCACGGGGCTGACGATGCGCTTGACGCTGCCCCAGCGCCCCAGCGTGGCTGCGGTCGCGCTGGAGACCGCGGCGGTCGAGCCCACCACGTAGATCGCGGGGTGGTGCAGAGCGCGCAGCGCCGCCGCCGTCGCGGCGGGGACACCCGCACTGCTCACCAACAGGATCGGCGCCCCGCTCTCGGCCGCCAGTCCCGCCGCGGGCATCGCCAGCGCGGGGGGCCCATCGGCCGCCACCACGATCACCTGGCGCGGCGCGGCGCCCTGGGCGGCGCTCAGCAGCCCCAGCACCTGCACGGCCAGCGCGTAGGGGTTGGCGTTGCTCAGCGCGCGTGTGCGGTAGCCGGCCACGGAGGCCGCCGCCGCGGGGGAGGCCCCCAGCGCGAGCACCTGCGCCCCGCCGAGCGCCGCGGCGCCAATGGGGCGCATCGTTTTCAGCGCCTGGGCGCTCACTTCGGGCAGGCTCCCGCCTTCGCTGTAGAGCAGCGGCGCCCCCAGCGGCGCGCCGGCCAGCGCGGAGGCCGCGAGCGCCGCGGGCCAGTCGTGTTCGTCGACCACCACCACCGCCTGGGGACGGGTGGCCGCGGTCAGCCCGGGGTTCACCGCCAGCGCCACCGCGGCGGCGTCCGTGGCCACCGTGACGCCTCCCAGCCGCGTGGTGTTCCTGGTCGAGAGCCCCCCTGCGCCTTCGGGGGTCACGGGGGCAAGCACCTGCCCGCCACTCTGGCTGGAGGAGGAGGCGGGGAGCGATTTGCCGCAGCCGGCGAGGGTTGCGGCCAGCGCCATCGCGGCCACCACAAGGCGAAGGGTGGCGAGCGTGCGGAGCCCGGCGCCTGTGCGAACGCTGGCCCTACCAGCCATGCTTGCGGGCTGAACCAGGGACGCCCTCGTGATGGGGGTGCGCATGGTGCAGCACACTAACGGGCACACCAGAGGGGTCAGAGCGCGTTCTCAGAGGAGCTGGGCGGCCCGGCGCTCGGCGAGCGCCACGATTCTCGTCTATCACGGGCTCGTGCCAGCCCTCGGCGATGGCCAAGTCGCGAGTCGCATGGGCGCACACCACCGCTTTCTTCACAAGGCTCTCCACCAGGTGCGGGACCTGTCCGCCGAGACCGCATTCAACGCCCATCGCCCGCCAGCTCTCACTATCGATCCGCGCGGGGTCCTCGACACCCCCGATCAGCATCGCCATCTCCGACTTGAGGTCATACACGTTGGTCGATACGACGTCGTAAACGGGAGCCAGTCTGATCCCTCCGCGGCCGTCGTACAGGAAGCCGAAATTCTTGCCGTGGGCGTCGCTGTTGCCCAGCAGCCAATTGAGCACTGCTGCCAGCAGCAGATTGTTGATGTCCCTTGCTGTGTCTGTGCCTCCAAGGCTGCGCAGCAGACCAAACACGTCTGCCAACGAGGGGCCTCCCTCGACCTCGTACTTGGCGCTTGGGAGCCGGCTCAGCGCCTGGCAGGCATCCTCCTGGTGAAGGCGCGCTATGCGGGCTCGCTCATCGTAGGTGCGGTCAAAGCGCTCAACAAGCAGGCACGGTTGCTGTGCTATCTCGACGATCTCGGCCTTCGCTACAGGTAGTCCCGCGCAGCCCACCACACGCAGGCAGAACGCCTCATTGGCCACCAAGCCGGGGTAGCGTTCCTGACCGGGCTTGAGGATGTGCGTACTTGGTCCGCCTTGCAGGGGCTGCCCGAAGCGGCCCGAAGGGGTACGTGTCAGCAGCAGCTTCTCCTGCACACCCCCCAGACTGAGGCGCACCCGCTCGCCGTCTGAGACTCCCAGAGGATGTTCGGGAAGTTCGCGGACGAGTGCTCCCAACTCCTCCTCGTCCAACCAGCACACCTCGCCATCTCCTGTCGGGTCACCCTCTGCCGGGGCTGACGGGCCGGCGGGGCGCTCCGCATGGCTGGTCAGGGTCACTGCGCCTGCGCACTCTGCTCCCAACGCCTGCAGCAGGCCGAAACCGTTGTCCACGCTCAGCCTGAGGTTCCTGGCGATCGTCTCTCTGACTGCGCCCTCGGGAAGCAATCCCTCGAAAAACGGCTTCGTCTCGCTCGGTGTGAACGGCTCGGCGCGGACGGGCAGCGACACCGACAGGACGAGCGCTCCCCCGCCGTAGCGCTCCACCACCGGCGGCACAAATTGGAAGCGGTAGCGGTCGGGCGCGCGGCGTTTCAGCGTTCCCATCGGCTCGCCCGCGAGGCACACGTCAAGAAGCTGGCCCACACCTCGTGCACTCATTCGTTGGACCCCGGACTTTGTTCGCTTGATCCTGGACGTTGGCTCGGCTCCGGAGGCCGTTGCTCGTCCGTTGCGCTCCGGTCATGGTCCTCGGCGATCCCTGCGGCTGACCTTGAGACAACCTCGAGTGTCATGCCCAGCACGGACAGGATGCGCTGCACCGTGTCCAGCCGTGGGCGTACGCGACCGTGCTCGATGTAATGAAGCGCGCGCGTGGCCACGTTGGCCGCCATCGCCAACTCCTCCTGCGTGAGTCCCTGCGCTCGGCGCGCGTCGCGGATTCGGCGTCCGATCTGCTGCTCGAAGGATGTGGGTTTGGTCGGGAAGGTCTGGGCTGTGATCTGCATTACTTTGCAGATTAGGGCCTGTTTGGTCCGTTGTCAAGGCGAATCTGCAAAAGAATGCAGATTAAGGCCAAAAGAGGCCCTATCGGGCGCAATCTGCAAAAGAGTGCAGATTCGCGTCTTTTATCCGGCATTTGCGGGAACTTTCTGGGCAAAGCTCTGCAAGTCGTGCAAGCGTCCTTGCGCTCTGCTAGGCTGCGCCGCGAAATGCCGAATCCTTGGTTAGAAGCCAAGGAACGGGGGACCCGAGATGTTGGGGCGAATCCTACGGTTGAACCGTGGGAGGCGCAGGCTCTTTCAGCGCCAGCCCGTCAGCTAACCCCGCAGGCCTACGAAAGAGGTTCGTCTTGCGGGTGCTTGCACGCAGCGCAGTGCTACTTGGTTTGGCCTTACTGGCGCTCCTTTCCTCGGCGGCCGCCGCCCTGGCGAGTGCGACCGGCGGCACGTCGGTCACTTCCCTTTCTTCCGCCACCACTGCTCCCGCGAGCTCTCCCGCGGCAGTTGGGGGCGCCTCTCCGACAGCTTCCTCCACCACAGGCGCGCCGACAGGCAAGCCGGTGCACCTCGCGCCCGTCACAGCCCGCACGGCGAGCATCGTCTACAACGGGCCCGTCTATGAAAAGACCGCCACGGGCCAGGTTGTCCCCTACGTGGCGCCGGTCCCGGCCGGTCAGGAGGGTGGGTCCACGGGCGGCAGCCCCGTCGGCGTGCCCGCCGCCACCAAGCCCGAGCTACTTGTTCCCGGCTCCACCGCGCGCGTCGTGGGCGGGCTCGCCGCAGCCCCCCTGTCTGCGCCCGCGGCCGTGCAGGAGATCGTCTGGGCGGGCAACCAGATCGTCGGGCTGCCCTACATCTACGGTGGCGGTCACGGCTCCTTCATCTCCCCCGGCTATGACTGCTCGGGCACCGTCTCCTTCGCCCTGCACGGCGCCAGCCTGCTCTCCACGCCGATGGACTCCTCGGAATTCGAAGGTTGGGGTGGTGGCGGCATCGGCCAGTGGGTCACCATCTTCACCAACCCAGGCCACGCCTACATGACGGTCGCGGGGCTGCGCCTGGACACCTCTTCGGCCGACGATCCTTCCAACCAGCAAGGTCCTCGCTGGCGCCCGCTGCGCCCGGCCAACGCCGGCTTCAAAGTGCGCCACCCGGTCGGGCTGTAGGTCGGCTAGGCTTGATCTTCCACTTTGCAGCTATAGAGGGTGGCGCAGTCGGCCGTAGGCCGACAAGCCGGGCCCCTCTTCATTAATCATCAGGAGGATCAGGATGGCCGGTTTAACCGGGCGCATGTCCACAGTCGTGAAGGCAAAGGTGTCCAAGCTCTTGGACCGGGCCGAAGACCCTGCCGAGACGCTTGACTACAGCTACGAGAAGCAGCTGGAGCAGCTGCAGAACGTCAAGAAGGGCATCGCCGACGTAGTCACCGCCAAGAAGCGCCTGCAGATGCAGGAGTCCACGCTGCAGCAGCAGCTGGTGAAGCTCGACACCCAGGCCCGCCAGGCCCTCGCCGCCGGCAAGGAGGACCTGGCGCGGATGGCGCTGGAGCGCAAGAACGTCGCCCAGACCGAGCTGCAGTCGCTCGACACCCAGGTCACAGAACTGGAAGCCCAGCAGCAGAAGCTGACCGACTCCGAGCAGAAGCTGCGCACCAAGATCGAAGCCTTCCGCACCAAGAAGGAGGTCATCAAGGCCCAGTACTCCGCCGCCGAAGCCCAGGTCCGCATCTCCGAGGCCGCCACCGGTGTGGGCGAGGAGATGGCCGACGTCGGCCTCGCCATGCAGCGCGCCGTCGACAAGACCGAAAACATGAAGGCCCGCGCCGACGCGGTGCAGGAGCTCGAATCGGCCGGCGCCTTCGACGACGTCACCGCGCTGGGGCCGGGCGAAGACGACATCGACAAGCAGCTCAAGGAGCTGTCCTCGTCCTCGGCCGTCGATGACGACCTGGCGAAGATGAAGGCCGAACTCGGCTCCGGCGCCGCCGCGCCGGGCGAGCTGCCCGCGGGCGCCCCCGGCGGCTCAGGGACAGCCGAGGCCCCGGGCGCGGCTGACGCGCCCGTGGCTGACCCGCCCGTTGCAGAGGAGGCGCCGGCGCCCCCCGCCGAGGGACAGTCGGCATGATCGTCCGGGTCTCGGGGGAGGGTCAGTACCGGCTCGACCAGACCAACGGCCAGCTCCACGACCTCGACAACGCGGTCCTCGCCGCGGTGGAGGCCGGGGACGAGGCGGGGTATCGCGCCGCCTACGACGCGCTGCTCGCCTTCGTGCGCTCCTCGGGGGAGCCTGTGGGGGACGACGAGCTGCTGGGCTCAGATCTGATCCTGCCGCCGCCGGACCTTTCCCTGGAGGAGGCCGCGGTGGAGTTTCACGGCGAAGGGCTGATCCCGGACTGACGGTGAGAGCCCGCTTGCCGGTTGGGCTGGATTGCGAGTTGGGGCGGATTGCGCGTTTGAATCGCGGTCTACCGCGTGTCTGGCTGGCCGGGTTGACTCAAATCGGGATCCCCCACAGCGGGAACCACCGCTCAAGTTCGGGCTCCATCGGCAGCTCGCCCGCCATCTGCGCCTTGAGCTGCAGCTCGCGCTCGGTCTGTCGCTCGTTCGTTGATCCGGATCCCGCCCGCCCGGGCACGAAGGGGTACCAGTAGCCGCGCTTGTAGTTGTAGATGAAGTAGATGGGCTGCTTGTGGGCGTCCTTGAAGGCGAACACTGCGCACAGCAGCCGCTCGCCGTGGCCGGCCGTCTCGATCGAGCTTGAGACGGCGTTGATGCCCACCGCGAGGTCTTCCACGGCGGCGTCCTTGAGCACCATCCAGCGGTAGCCGTAGCTGTCGTCCTGGGTTTTCACCTGGGTGCCCGTCTCGCCGCCCGTGGCCTTCACCACTTCTTCCATGTCGCGCATGGTGGCTTCGAACTCGCTCGTCGCCAGCGCCTGGAAGACGATCGCCGCGTCGCCCGCCGGTTCGATGTTGTGCTCGCTCTGGAGGGTGATGTAGGCGGTTGTGATCGCGAAGAGGCGGTCGGGCGCCGGGCCCTTGACCTGGCGGCGGCCGAGGAGAGCGTCGCGCAGGCTCACCGGTCAGGCGCTGCCCTGCAGCTGGCTCTCCAGCCGCTCAAGCGCCGCCAATCGCTGCTCCAGCGGCGGGTGGTCGGCGAAGATGTTCATCAGCGACTTCTTCGTGCGCGCGGGGAGGATGAAGAAGGCGCTCATCCCCTCCGCCTTGCGCAGGTCCTGGCTGGGCACGCGTTCCATCGTCCCGCTGATCTTCAACAGCGCCGAGGCCAGCGCGCTGGGGCGGCCCGTCAGCACCGCTGAGCCGCGGTCGGCGGCGAACTCGCGGTAGCGCGAGAGCGCCCGCAGCAGCAGGAAGGAGATCGCGTACACCAGCACCGAGACCAGCAGCACGAAGAAGATCCCCTCCTCCTCGTCGCGGCTGCGCCCGTACCCGCCGCCGAACCCTCCACCGAAGAACAGGGTGAACTGGGCGATCATCGAGGCCAAGGTGGCGAAGAAGCTCGCCAGCGTCATCACCATCACATCGCGGTTGATCACGTGCGTCAGCTCGTGCGCCATCACGCCTTCCAGCTCCGCCGGGGAGAGCAGTTCGAGGATGCCCCTGGTGGCGCACACGGTGGCCGACTTCTGCGTGCGTCCCATCGCGAAGGCGTTGGGCATCGGGGTGTCCATCGTGCACACCCTGGGCTTGGGCAGGTCGGCCTGCACGCACAGGCGCTCGATGATCCCGTGCAGCTCTGGCGCCTGGGCGGGGGTGACCTCCCTGACGCCCATGGTTGCCATCGCGATCTTGTCGGAGGTGAAGAGCTGCACCACCAGCAGCGCCACCGCCACCACCACGATCACCCCGGCGCCCGCACCGACGGCGATCAACACTCCGATGAACACCACATAGATGAGCCCCAGCAGGAACATCGTCAGCAGCATCCGCGCCTGCAGACCGGTGTCGCGGCCGAAGCTCGAGCGCTTGTTTGCGGTGTGCGTCGCCATGGGTCAATTGTCGCAGGAAAAGTTTGGGCTTCCCTAAATGAGTCGAGGTGGGGTCGGAGGGTTGGTGGCGGGCGTGGCGGGCTTGGGGTGGTGGGGGGTCGGAGGGTTGGTGGCGGGCGTGGCGGGCTTGGGGGTGGTGGGGGGTCGGAGGGTTGGTGGCGGGCGTGGCGGGCTTGGGGGCGATGTGGGCCGGGCATTGCGGCTGGGTGCGCGCCCTGGAGATGCACCCCCTAAAGTGCGGAGCCGTGAAGCCCACCTTCGAACTCCTCGGCATCCCCATCCACACCTTCGGGGTCGCCTTCGCCCTCGCCTTCCTCTCCTGCGGGCTGCTGCTGGCGCGGCGCCTGCGCGAGCTGCACCGGCCCATTGACTGGGCGTATGAGCTGATCTTCGCCGCGCTGGCAGGCGGTGTGATCGGCGCGCGCGGTTACTTCCTGATCCAGAACTACTCCTCGGTCAAGCACGAACTGCTGCACGCCACCTTCTCGGGCTCGGGCCTCGTGTGGTACGGCGGCGCGATCGGCGGTGCCCTGGGAGTCCTTCTATGGATGCGCTGGCGCCGCGCCTTTGACCTGCGCATCTTCGACATGTGCGCCACCGGCCTGGCCCTCGGCTACGCGCTGGGGCGTATCGGCTGCCAGGTCTCCGGCGACGGGGACTATGGCATCCGCTCACACCTGCCCTGGGCGATGGGCTATCCGCACGGCACCGTGCCCACGCCGCCGGGGATCACGGTTCAGCCCACGCCCATCTACGAGACGCTGGCGATGGGTCTCGTCGCCTACCTGCTGTGGCAGTTGCGCGACCGCGTGCGCCCCGGCGTGATCTTCGCGCTGTACCTCATCCTGAGCGGTCTGGAGCGCTTCCTGGTGGAGTTCATCCGTCGCAACCACGAGGTGCTTGTCGGCCTCACCGCCGCGCAGGTGGAGAGCGTCGCGCTGTTCGTCATCGGCGCTGTCTGGCTCTGGTCGATGGCTCGCGCCGACGAGGGGCTTGCCGTAACGTGATAATTGGGTGCATGGCCACCCAGACGAGCCTTTCACACGTCTTTCCGCTCGACTCCCGCCTCTCCGAGCGCGGTGTTCTGGAGGTGGGTGGCTGCGACGCGCTTGAGTTGGCTTGCGAGTTCGGCACCCCCGCCTATGTGGTCGCCGAAGCTGACCTGCGTACCCGCGCCCGCGCTTTCCTGTCTGCCGGCCGCGCCGCGGGAGACGTGGAGGTGGCTGTCGTCTACGCCTCGAAGGCCTGCGCCTGCACCGCCGTGCTGGAGCTCTTTGCGCGCGAAGGCCTGTGGTGCGACGTCGCCTCCGGTGGCGAGCTTCACCTCGCGCTTGCCGCTGGCTTTGCGCCCGAGCGCCTGGTCTTCCATGGCAACGCCAAGTCCGAAGCCGAGCTGCGCCTGGCCCTGCAGCACCGTGTCGGGCTGGTGGTGGTGGACAACTTCGATGAGCTCACCCGCCTGGAGCGTCTGCTGGGCGAGGGCGAGCGGGGTGGAGCGCCACAGCCTGTTCTGATCCGCGCCACGCCTGACGTGCGCGGTGACACCCACGACGCGATCTCCACCGGCCAGGCCGACTCGAAGTTCGGCTTCGGCTTGGACGCTGCGCGGGAGGCCATCGCGCGGGTGCGCGCCGCGCCGGGTCTCGACCTGCTTGGCATCCACGCCCACGTCGGCTCGCAGTTGCTCGACCTCGCCCCCTTTGAGCGCGCCGCTGCGCAGCTGGCCACGCTCGGCCGCTTTCCCGTGTGGGACCTGGGTGGTGGGCTGGGCGTTGCCTACACCGCTGAGCAGCACCCTCCGGCGATCGAGGACTACGTGGCCGCGGTTGTGGACGCCGCGCGCACCCACCTCGGCCCCCACGAGCGCCTGCTCGTCGAGCCCGGTCGCTCGCTCACCGCGCGCGCCGGCGTCACCCTCTACACGGTGGAGTCGGTCAAGCGCAACGTCTCCCTCTGGGTGGCTGTCGATGGGGGCATGTCTGACAACCTGCGCCCCATGCTCTACGGCGCACTCTACGAAGCCCACGTGGTAGACCGCCCAGGTGGCGAGGTGGAGTGCGTGCTGGCGGGCAAGCACTGCGAGTCCGGCGACGTCCTCGTGCGCTCGGCCCTGCTGGACGCCCCCGCGCCGGGCGACGTGGTGGTCACGCCCGCCACGGGCGCCTACGGCTACGCGATGGCCAGCAACTACAACGGCGTCCCCCGGCCCCCCGTCGTCTTCTGCGAGGGTGGCCGCGCGCGTTTGGTCGTGCGCCGAGAGTCCTTCGACGACCTGATGGCGCGCGATGTCCGCTGAGCGCTCGTCTTCGGCGCCCTCCGCCGGCCACCCCACCACGCGGCCCTCTCCGGACCCCCTTGTGGGGTCCTTCTCAAAAAATCCTTTCCCCGTCGGCCTGCTCGGGCGGGGTACCGTGGGCTCCGCCTTCGCCACACTTCTGGCCGAGCGCTCCGAGCAGATCGGTCGCCTGACGGGTCGCACCCCCGTGCTGGCGGGCGCGCTCACGCGCTCCTCCGGGCGCTTCGAGGACATCCTCGAGGGCTCTGAGCTGGTTGTGGAGCTGTTGGGCGGTATCGAACCGGCGCGCTCCTTCGTGCTGGCTGCGATGCGCGCCGGGCGCCACGTCGTCACCGCCAACAAGCAGCTGCTCTCCCAGCACGGCGAGGAGCTGTTCGCCACCGCCTCCGAGTACGGCGTCGCGCTGCGCTTCGAGGCCGCCGTCGCGGGCGTCGTGCCGGTGGTGCGCGTGCTCTCCGAGTCCCTTGCCGGCGCCCACGTGGAGCGCATCCACGGCATCGTCAACGGCACCACCAACTTCATCCTCTCCGAGATGGAGCACGGTTCCACCTACGCCGAGGCTCTAGCTGAGGCTCAGCTTCAGGGTTACGCCGAGGCCGACCCCTCCGACGACGTTTCCGGCCGCGACGCCGCCGCCAAGATGGCCATCTTGGCGCGCCTCGCCTTCGCCACCCCCGTGCGCCTGGAGGATGTCCCCTACGAGGGCATCGAGCACCTCCAGGCCGACGACCTGGCCTACGCCCGCGAGCTGGGCCTCGGCCTGAAGCTTGTGGGCACCGCCGAGCGGCGCTCCGGAGGTCTCTCGGTGCGCGTGCATCCGGCCTTTCTCTACGCCGGCCACCCTCTGGCCTCAGTGGGCGGCCCGTTCAACGCCGTCACGGTGGAATCCGAGGCCATCACCGAGATCACCATGTCCGGGCCCGGGGCCGGCGGTGTGCAGACCGCCTCAGCCGTGCTCGGCGACGTGGTGTCCGTCCTGCGCCGCCCCGCCTCCCCGCCCGCCCCGCTGGAACCCCTGGCGCTGGTCAGCGACGTGTCGAGCTCCTTCTACCTCCACATGGAGGTCGCCGACCGCCCCGGCGTCCTGGCCGCCGTCGCGCAGGTCCTGGGCGAGCACGGCGCCTCTGTGAAGTCGGTGGTGCAGCGCGGCCTGGGCGAGAACGCGCGGCTGGTGATGGTCGTGCACCCGCTCCCCTCCTCGCAGCTGCGCGCAGCCATCGAGCAAATCGGCGCCTTCGACTTCCTGCGCTCCGCCCCGCGCGCCATTAGGGTGATCGAAGAGGAGTTCACATGAGTCCATCAAGGCGATGTACGACGAGAGGCAGAGCGATCTGTAGGCGGGCTCAGATCCGTCGTGCAAGGCGAGGGGCAGTTCATCTTTATTTCTAAGTGCCACATCCCCCTGATCGAGCGCTACCGCGAGCGGCTGCCCTTCGCGCCCGGCGACCCGCTGGTGACCCTCCAGGAGGGCTCCACGCCGCTGCTGCGCGCGCCCGTCCTCTCGGAACTGGCAGGCGCCGAAGTGCGCCTGAAGCTGGAGGGCGCCAACCCCACCGGCTCCTTCAAGGACCGGGGCATGACCTGCGCCGTCTCCGCCGCCGTGCGTGACGGCTCCAAGGCCGTGATCTGCGCCTCCACCGGCAACACCGCCGCCTCCGCCGCCGCCTACGCCGCACGCGCCGGCATCACCTGTGCGGTGATCGTCCCCGACGGGCGCATCGCCGCCGGCAAGATGGCCCAGACGTTGATGCACGGCGCCCGCGTGGTGCAGCTGGACGGCAACTTCGACCGCGCTCTGGAGCTGGTGCGCGAGATGACCGAGACCCACCCCATCACGCTCGTCAACTCCGTCAACGAGTTTCGCATCGAAGGCCAGAAGACCGCCGCCTTCGAGCTCTTGGAGGACATGGAAGGCGCCTTGGACGCCCTCTTCATCCCCGTTGGCAACGCCGGCAACATCACCTCCTACTGGCGCGGCTTCAGCGAGATGGGCGCCTCCCCGCGGCTCTACGGCCTGCAGGCCGAGGGCGCCGCGCCGCTGGTCCTCGGTCACCCAGTCGAGCACCCCGAAACGGTCGCCTCGGCGATCCGCATCGGCAACCCCGTGCGCTGGGAGGACGCGATGAGCGCCGTGCTCGACTCGCGCGGGGCCATCCGCGCTGTCAGCGACAGCGAGATCCTAGCCGCCTACCGGCTGATCGCCTCGCGCGAAGGCATGTTCTGCGAGCCCGCCTCCGCCGCCTCGGTTGCCGGCCTGCTCAAGTACGGCGCCGGTGACGCCGAGCGCATTGTCTGCGTGCTCACCGGGCGCGGCCTGAAGGACCCCGAGACGGCGATGGCACACAACGACGGCGTCACCATCCATTGCCTCCCGGAGACGGGGGCGCTGGAAGAGGCGGTCCTGGGTGACGCTTAGAGGGCTGCGGCGTGTGGGGTCGCTGCGCGGGACGGGCGGCTCGGTGTGCGCCGCATCCTCGGTGCGGGTGGCCTGCGCGGCGCCTGCGGGCGAGCGGGCCGCGTGATTCGCAGGCGCCTCGTGCGCGTGCCCGCCTCCTCGGCCAACCTCGGCCCTGGCTTCGACTGTCTCGCCGCCGCGCTGGGGTTGCACCTGGAGTTGGAGGTGGAGGAGACCGGGGCCTTCGCGGTCGAGACGGACTTGGCCGTGGCGCGCGGCCGGGAGAACCTGTGCGTGCAGGCCTTCGAGCGCCTGCACCCCGCCGAGGGCTTCACCTTCCGCATCCGCTCCGCCATCCCGCTCTCCGGCGGTCTTGGCTCCTCCGCCGCGGCCGTCGTCGCGGGGCTGATGGCCGCCGACCACCTGTTCGAGCTCGACGCACCCCTGCTGGAGTTGGCGAGTGAGCTGGAGGGCCACCCCGACAACGCCGCCGCCGCGCTGCTGGGCGGCTTTGTCGTGTGCGCTGAGGGCGGCGCTGTGCGCTTTGACCCCCCCACGGGCCTTGAGGCGCTGGCGGTGGTGCCCCGCGAGGCCGTCTCCACCAAGCGCGCGCGCGCCGTGCTGCCCGCGCAGGTGCCGTTGGGGGACGCCGTCTTCAACGTGGCCCACGCCTCGCTGCTGGTCTTGGGGTTGGCGCGCGGGGACTGGGATTTAGTTGCCCGTGGACTGGAGGACCGCCTGCACCAGCCCTTTCGCGGCCCCCTCTTCCCGCGCTCGCTGGAGCTGGCCGGGCGCGCGCGCGAGCTGGGTGCGCTGGGCGCCACCGTCTCGGGGGCCGGTCCCACGGTGCTGGTCTGGTGCTTCTATGAGCAGACTGGCTCGGTCTGCGCGGCATTGCAGCGCGAGGCCGAGGGTTGGGCGAGTGTCGTGCGCGCTCCGTTTGAGGTGCAGGGAGCCTATGTGGAGGAGATGTAGCGCCGGTCTTCTGTCTTGGCGGGCTACATTCATAGTGCAAGAGAACTGCTTCTGTTGAAGTCTGGAGCCCGCTTCGGCGGGCTCCTTCTCGACTTCTCAGTGCAGCTGCGCCAGGCGCCCCCGCGCGTCCTCCATCCCCGGCAAGCGCTCCAGCAGCTCGTCCGCCAGCGCCAGGTAGTCGGCCCCCAGATCCGGCCGGTGATCCAGAATTGAGACCGCCCGCTCAGCCGACTCGGCGTAGGCAATCGAGCTGCGCACCACGCTGTGGGTGACCTTATCCCCGAAGCTCTCGCGCAGCGAGGCCAGCGCCTCGCGCGAGTGCACTGTGCGCATGTCGGCCAGGTTCAGCACGATGCCCAATAGCGACAGCTCGGGGTTGAGGCTGTCGCGGGCCAGCTCGATCACCTCCATCGCCTGCTCGACGCCCTGCAGGGCGAAGTACTGCGCCTCCGCCGTCACCAGCGCGTAGTCGGCGGCCACCAGCGCGTTGACGGTCAAGAGGCCCAGGGAGGGAGGGCAGTCGATCAGGATCGCCTCGTACTCCTCCGGCGCCGTGGCGAGCGCGCGGCGCAGGGTCAGCTCGCGGCCCATCTTGCCGCCCAGCATCAGCTCGGCCTCGGCGAGGGTCAGGTTGGCGGGCACCACGTCTGCGTAGATCGCCTCCGCTACCGAGGCCCGGCCCGAGAGCACATCGGCGATCGTGGGGTGGGCGTCGGGGGGGACGTCGAAGTAGTCCGAGAGGTTGCCCTGGGGGTCCAGGTCAACGGCCAGCGTGCGCACCCGCGCGCGGCGCAGCGCGTCGGCGAGGGTGCGCACGGTGGTTGTCTTGCCCGTGCCCCCCTTCTGGGAGAGCACCGCGATGGTGTGCATGGTGGAGGTGGACATGCTGGCCCTTCTCTTGTGCGCGGTCGCGGTGGAAAGGGCACGATAGCGGCACCTATCGCAGGCTTGCTCGACGCCCCTGCGAGTCGGGCAGAGCGACGGTGGCGATACCCTCGCTCGCCGCGACGGTCAGCAAGGGGCCGTCAGAGCTTGCGATGCGCCCGCCCGCTGGAGCGCTCGCCACGAGAACCGCATCGGCAAGCGAGATCGGGCAGCGGGAGCGGTGGTAGTGAGCAGCGCGAATTTCACCCGCGCGCCAGGCTTGAGCGGGTCCGAGCGGGAGCAGCGTCAGGCTCTTTGCCAGCAGACCCTCGATCACCGGTCTTGTCCGCTCGATCTCAAGGGCATAGCGCCGCTTGAGTCGGTCTACTGCCTCAGCGAGATTGAGGGTGGTCATCGCTGCGCCGTCCTTCAGCATCTCCTGCACCTCACCGGCCGCGGGCTCAGCCCCAAGCAGCGCGATGAGCGCCGAGGCGTCGATCAGAGCGCTCGCCGGGGACTCGGTCGCGTCAGTGGCGGTCGCGCTCTTGGGCATCCAGTTCCTCTTCGCGATCCAAGCGCTTGGCCTCCTCGGAGCCGAGCGCGCCGATCTGCATCGCGAAGGCTCCTGCAGCGGCCGCCACTGGATCGTCTGGAAGCGGGCGCAGCACAACGTGGTCGCCGCGATCTTCGGCAAGGACGGTTCTGGTACGCCATCGCTTGCGCACCGCCGCGGGGACGGACACCTGGCCTCCGCTGGATATCACAAGCCGCTTTGCCATGGCCATTACAATACACCATGAGATTGAGATTTAAATGTGAGCCTTCGACCCGCTGCGGCCACGGCGAAGGGGGAGGGGGGAGACCTGCGGCGATCCGACCGGGCTGCGGCTATCCGACGGAGTGCAGATGAATCGGGTTGGGGGCTTGCCCGGACTGCTCGGCGGCCACGCTCAAAAAGCTCAGGCGGTAGCGCCCGACGACGATCTCGTCGCCGTCTTTCAAGGCCCGCCACTCGATCCGCTCGCCGTTGACGAACACCCCGTTGAGGCTGCGGTCATCGAGCACGCGCACCCCGTCGGGCTGGCGCACGATCAGGGCGTGGCGGCGCGAGACGGTGGGGTCGTCAAAGCGCACGTCAGCCGCCAGGCTGCGTCCCACGCGGGTCCACTCGCGGGTCAACGCCACCACCGTGGGCTCGCCGTTTTCCTCGTAGACGATGTACTCGCCGGGCTCCTCGATCCGCTCGCGCGCGCTTTCCAGCCACGCCTCGCGGTCGCCCTCGGCGGCTGGGAGGCCGGCTTCGCCCGCGTCCCCGTGGGACATCCGCGCGGTGCTGAAAAGGGAGGCCCGCACGAAGCTGCGCCCGCCGCAGCCAGGGCAGTCGGTGAGCATGTCGCAGGCGGCGAGCGTCAGTACGTACCCGCAGCGCTGACAGCGAAACGATCCTGTGCCGGCCATTGTGCCCGATGTCATCGACTCCATCAATGCACCTCCCTTTCGGTGCGTCACCGTACTGGGATCGTTCTGGCGACGTAACCTCGTAGCAATCATAACGAGGGTGTCAACCGCAGTCGTCAAAGCTTGCTCCTCGCTCCTAAGAGACCGGTAAGTGCCCTATAGAGGTTTCGTAAAATTACCCGTGGCCAGGCTGTCCCAAACGGATAATGGCCGGCAGCAGGAGGCGGGTGGCGCGCGGCGAAACCCGCATCCATGCCCTCGGCGATCGTCCACATCGATCAGTTGGAGCGCCTGCTGCTGCGCCGTAGCGTGGGTGCCCTGGTGGCTGACCGCCACCGCTGCAATGACTGTGGGCGCACGCCTCTGGTCGGCGAGCGTGTGCACCTGTATGAGCGCAGCAAGGGGATCGTCTGCGAGCTGTGCCGCCCGCTGCGCAGCGAGCACCCCGCTGCCAGCGAGCTGATGCGCCACTCCGAGCACGGCCACACCGTGCGGCTGGCCGCGCGCGCCGCGTAGCCTCCGCTCTCGTTTATAGACTCCCGGCCCATGGGCCCGGTAACCGTGTCGATCCTCATAGACGCACCGCGCGAGCAGGTGTTCGACTATCTACAGGACCTCGCCAACCACCCGCAGTTCACCGACCACTACCTGGTCGACTGGCACCTGACCCGCATCGACTCCGTCGGCCTTGGGGCGGGCGCGCGCTTTCGCGTGAAGGCGCCCCGCAACCGCTTCAGTTGGGCCGACGTGACATTTGTCGAGGTGGAGCGCCCGCACCGCATCGTGGAGGTGGGGCGCACGGGCAAGACCAACCGCATCCGCACGCTGGGCGTGTATGAGCTGGCGCAGGGCGCCGGTAGCGGTACGCGCGTGCGCTTCACGCTGGAGACCCAGCCGGCGACACTGTCGGACCGCATCATGGAGAGCCTTGGTGCGCGCCGCTGGACCAAGCGTAAGAACGCGCGCGCGATGCGCCGTCTACGCTCGATCCTTGAGAACGGTCCCGAGGCCAGCAAGGCCGGCGGGCGCGTCACGGTGGCCGCCGGATAGACTGCCGCGTCGCATGTCCAGCCGCACCTCCCCACCGAGATACATCCTTGCCGCGCTGAGCGTCCTCGCCGCGCTGGCGCTGGGCGCCTGCGGGGAATCGCACACGCCCATCACCCACGGCACCTACGCCGGAGAATCGGGCGCCAACGCTCCCTATCTGAACGTGGGGCCGCTGGTGTACGAGGTGCAGATCTCACGTCAGCTGAACCCCTACGACGAGGAGGACTCCTCCTATCTGACCGGTCTCACACCGGCGCAGAGCCGCCTCCTGCCGGGGCAGGAGTGGTTCGGAGTATTCATGCAGGTCTACAACAACACCGAAGCTCCCCACCTGTCGGCCACCGCGGCGAGCATGACCATCACCGACACCCAGGAAAACGTCTACACGCCCATCGTGCCCAACTCGATCAACCCGTTCGCCTACCGTACGGGGCTGGTGCCGCCCAAGAGCCGGGTGCCGGTGCTGGACTCGGTGGCCGCCTCCGGGCCGACCCAGGGAGTGTTGTTGCTCTACAAGATCAACGTCGTCTCGCTCGACAACCGCCCGTTGACGCTGAAGATCGTCGATCCGCTGGACCCCTCCAAGGTGGCCACGGCCGTCCTGGACGTTTGATCAGCGGCTGGCCTGAAGTCCCGCCTCCAGCACCTGCCGCGCGACCGGCGCGGCGGTGGCGCCGCCGGCGCCGTCGCGCACAAGCAGCACGCCCACGACGATGCGCGGGTGTAGGGCGGGGGCGAAGGCGGCGAACCATGCGTCGGTGCTCTGCGCTTCGCTAGCGGCACTCTGGCATTCTGAGCCCGCTTCGCCCGAGCCGGTATCTGTATCAGAACCCGATTCCGCGGCGCCAGAACCGGATTCCGCGGCGCTCTTACACGACTGGGACCCTGCGGCGCCCCCCGGCGGGCCTAATTCAGCGGTGCCGGTCTTGCCCGCGACCGTGACGCCGGGGATCGCCGCGGCGGTGCCCGTGCCTTCGCGCACCACGCCCTCCATCAGGCGCCGCACGGTGTGGGCCACCGCGGCGCTGCTCACACGCACCCCCGGCGTGGCAGGCGTCCCGACGGACGCGGGCGTGAAGGTGGGCTGCGGGCGGCGCCCGCCGTCGGCGATGGTGGCGGCCACGGTGGCCATCTCCAGGGCGCTGGCCTGCACCTCTCCTTGGCCGATCGCGGTCGAGCCGACGTCCAGTTCGCCCTGGATCTGCGCGGCGGGGGGAGGGTGGATTCCACCGCGCCCGGTACCCCCGGAGGGTGGTTGAAGCCGTAGCTTTCAGCGGTGGCCACCAGCCGCGGCGCGCCCACCTTGACGCCGAGCGGGGCGAAGACCGAGTTGCACGACACCGCGAAGGCCAGCGCCAGCGAGCCACCGCAGTCCTCGCCGTTGGCGTTGCTCAACTTGACCCCGTCGAGCGTGGCGTAGGTCGCATAGGGGAAGACGGTTCTGGGGGTGGCCACCTTGGACTGCAGGGTGGCGGTGAGGGTGATCATCTTGAACGTCGACCCGGGGGGCTGCAGGTCGTCGATGCCGATGCCCGCCACCGCCAGGATCGCTCCGCTGGCAGGTTCCATCGCCACGACCCCGCCGTACTGCGCGCCGAGCGCTTCCACCGCGGCGGACTGCACGGCGGGGGAGACGGACGTGCGCACGGGGGCGCCCGCCCTCGGGATGGCGCGGGCGAGTACCCGTTCGCCGGCCAGCAGCACACCCCCCGGGGCGCCGCGCAGGCGGCTGTCGAAGGCCAGCTCCAGGCCGGAGACGCCGACCAGCGCGCCCGCGGGTACCCCCTGGCTTTCCAGCGCCTGGCGCTCGGTGGAGGGGAGCGCACCGGTTTCGCCCACCACCGCTCCCCCCGCCGCGCCGAGCGGCGAGTCGCGCTGGCCGTCCACCGCCGGGCCGCTGGCCAGAACCGAGCCGTCGCGTGCCAAGAGCGCCGCGCGGGGAGGCAGGACGGTACGCCGGGTCAGCTGCTCGCCGGGGCGCAGCCCGGGGAACAGCAGCGCGCGCGACCACACGACGCGGGCGCCCGCGCCGCTGCCGCGGACGGGCAGCGTGAAGAGGGCGGGGAGCGTGCCGAACAGCCGGGTCTGCACACGCACCGGCACCGCCTCGAGCGTTTCGCCGGGCAGCAGGGGGGCGTGGCTCGCCGCTACACCGCGCGGTCCGCCCGCGACCTGCAGGCGCGTGGCGGTGGCGGTGACCGAGGCCTGCATGTAGGCGTCGGCGAAGTCGCTCAGCGACAACTCGCGCCGCGCGGAGCGATCGATGTCCGCGTACATCGCGGCGTAGTCCCCGCTCGCCCACGCCGCCGTGAAGCGTGCCGCGAGGCCAGGCGCGGAAGATGAGGAGGAGTGGGCCGCGCCCACGATGACACCTGTCAGAAACGCGACCGCCGCGAGGCCCGCGATCGCGCGCATGCGTCGCGTTCGCAGCCTGCGGCGATCACGCCGTGCATGCTCAGCCGCGCGTGCCACCTCAGCGGAACGGTAGAACATGGTCGATGACGCGACTGGACTGGTTCATCGTTGCCTTCGTGGGCCTGATGGCCTTCTTTGGCTTCCGGCGGGGCTTCATCGTGGGGGTGCTGTCGGTCGGAGGGTTTGCCCTGGGTGCTTTCCTCGGCACCCGCCTGGCTCCTCTATTGCTGCCGCGGGGTTCCGCCTCGCCCTACGTGCCCGCCTTCGGGCTGATCGGCGCGCTGCTGGCCGGCGGCATCCTCGCCACTGGGATGGAGGGGGTGGGGTGGAGGCTGCGACGGACGCTGCACGTCCCGGGGCTGGGGCTGCTGGATGGCGCGCTGGGGGCGCTGCTGAGCGCGGCGATCGGCCTCGCCATCGTGTGGATCGTCGCGGCCGTGGCAGGGCAGGCGCCGGTGGAGGCGGTGGTGCGCGAAGACATCCAGCGCTCGGCGATCCTGCGCGACCTCAACCGCCTGCTGCCGCCCTCGGGGCCGATCCTGGGCGCGCTGGCGCGCCTGGACCCACTGCCCTCGATCGCGGGGCCATCGCCGGACGTGGCGGCGCCGCTGCCCGCTGTGGCCCGCACCCCGGGCGTGCGGGCGGCCTCCAGGAGCGTGGTGCGAGTGCTGGGCACCGCCTGCGGGCTGGCGATCGAGGGCTCCGGGTGGGTGGTGCGCCCCGGGGAGGTGCTGACCAACGCGCACGTGGTCGCGGGCGAGCAGGACACCACCGTGGAGGTGGGCGGACAGCTGCCCGGCCTGCCCGCGCAGGCCGTGGCGTTCGACCCCACCGACGACTTGGCGGTGCTGCGCGTGAGCGAACTGTCGCTGCCGGCGCTGAGCATTCAGAGCAACCCGCCGGCGGGCGAGGCGGGGGCGATCCTGGGGTATCCCGAGAACGGCCCCTTCGACGCCCAGCCCGGGCGCATCGGGCAGACGCAAACGGTGATCACCCAAAACGCCTACGGCGAAGGACCTGTCTCGCGCCTCTTGACGCCGCTGCGCGGGCTGGTGCGGCCGGGCAACTCCGGGGGGCCGCTGGTGGACTCCTCGGGACAGGTGCTGACGACGGTGTTCGCCGGCACCACCGGCGGCGGGCCGCACGGCGGCTATGGCGTGGCCAACGCCACCGTGGTTCGCGTGGTGGAAGGGGCCGGGGCGCCTGTGAGTACCGGCCCCTGCGCCGCGGGCTGAGGCGGGAGCTCGAGGCGGCGGCGCGGTGCGGGTGGCGAAGGTAGGAGGCACGGGCTCTTTACCCGCAGGGCACCTAACCGCTACGCTGAGCGCAATGGCCAAGACCCTGGTGATCGCCGAGAAGCCCTCCGTGGGGCGCGACTTGGCGCGCGTGCTGCCCGGCCCGTTCGCCAAGCACGAGGGTTGGTTGGAGGCTCCCGACCACGTCATCACCTGGGCGGTCGGCCACCTGGTGCAGCTGGCCGAGCCCGACGAATACGACCCCCGCTACAAGCGCTGGCGGATGCCCGACCTGCCGATCGTGCCCGAGCGCTTCAAGCTGGTGGTGCGCGACGAGCGCTCGCGCAAGCAGATGACGGTCGTCTCCGGGCAGCTGCGCCGCGAGGACGTGGGGGAGGTCGTCAACGCCTGCGACGCCGGGCGCGAGGGGGAGCTGATCTTCGCCTACCTGTATGAGAAGGCCAAGGCGTCCAAGCCCGTGCAGCGGCTGTGGCTGAACTCGATGACCACCGCGGCGATGAAGGAGGCGTTCGCCTCGCTGCGCCCCGCCTCGGAGGTGGCGCTCCTGGAGCAGGCCGCGCGCTCGCGCTCGGAGGCGGACTGGATCGTGGGCATGAACGCCACCCGCGCCGCCACCATCCGCCTGCGCACCTCCTTCGACGGGGCTGTGTCGCTCGGGCGTGTGCAGACGCCCACGCTGGCGATCCTCACGCGCCGCGAGGAGGAGATCCGGGCCTTCGTGCCCGAGCCCTACTGGCTGGTCGATGCGACGTTCGCGGCCGATCCGATGGACGGAGTGCAGGCCAGCGAGGCAGACGTCGGGGAGGTGGAGGATGGGGAGTCCTACTCCGGGCGCACCTACATCGGACGCTTCCACGCCGGGGCCAAGCCGCGCATCGCCACCGAGGCCGAGGCCTTGGCGATCGTCGCGGCCTGTCGCGGGCGCCAGGGCACGATCACCAAGCTCGAGAAGAAGGAGCAGCGCGAGAAGGCGCCGATGCTGTATGACCTGACCTCGCTGCAGCGCGACGCCAACACCCGCTACGGGTTCTCCGCGCGGCGCACGCTGGCGGCGGCGCAGCGGTTGTACGAGGAGCACAAGGCGCTCACCTACCCGCGCACCAACTCGCGCTACCTGACGACGGACATGATCCCCGAGATCCAGCCCACCGCCGAGCAGGTGGGCGCCCGCAAGGAGTACGCCCAGGCCGCCGCCTACGTCGCGGCGCTGGAAAAGCTGCCGCTGGAGCGGGTGGTGAACGACAGCAAGGTGACCGACCACCACGCGATCATCCCGACCCGCGCCGAGCACGCGGTGGATCGGATGGGGGACGACGACAAGCGCGTCTACGACATGGCGGTACGGCGCTTCCTGGCGATCTTCCACCCCGAGGCGGTGTTCGAGAACACGCGCGTGGAGACCACCGTGGTGCCCGCCGAGAAGAAGGCGAGCGCCAAGCAGGACGCCGGCTACATCTTCCGCACCCGCGGCAAGCTCCTGGTGGTGCCCGGCTGGCGCGGCGTCTACGGCGAGGTCCCGGCGGAGGCCAAGGCCGACTCCGACGATGACGAGGCGACCGATCAGCAGCTGCCGCGGCTGGTCGAGGGCGAGGATGTGAAGACGCGCAAGATCGAGAGCGCCCGCAAGGAAACCAAGCCCCCGCGGCGCTACTCCGACGCCTCGCTGCTGGGCGCGATGGAGACCGCGGGCAAGCTCGTCGACGACGACGAGTTGCGCGAGGCGATGAAGGACTCGGGCATCGGCACCCCTGCCACGCGCGCCTCGATCATCGAGCGGCTGATCACCGTGGGCTACATCGAGCGCGACGGCCGTGCGCTGGTGGCCACCGAGAAGGGACTCAACGTGGTGCGCCTGCTCGACGGGCACCCGCTCACCTCTCCCGACCTGACCGGCAGCTGGGAGCACCGTCTGGGCAAGATCGAGCAGGGGGAGGACTCGCGCGAGCGCTTCATGCAGGACATCGCTGGGTTCGCGCGCGAAACGGTCAACGAGCTGGACGTGAAGCTCAAGGACATCAAAATACCCCGCGCCTCGCTGGGGCCGTGCCCGGTGTGCGGGCACCCCATCATGGAGAACCGCAAGGGCTTCTCCTGCTGGGCGCGCGAGGACCCTGGGTGCGGCTTTGTGATCTGGAAGGGCAAGGCGGGCAAGCAGCTGTCGGTGAGCATCGGCAAGGAGCTGATCAAGACCGGCTACACCGCGCGTCCGGTGACGGGCTTTCGCGGGCGCTCCGGACGCAGCTTCCGCGCGCACCTGGCGCTGAGCCAGAGCGAGGACGGCAAGTGGCGCGTGGAATTCAACGAGGCGTGGGCCAAGGAGGGCGCCAAGCCGCCCGACCAGGAGACCGTCAAAGCGGCTGAGGCCGAGCCGTTGGCGGCCGGCAGCGCGGCCTAGACTCCCGCCGCGGCCGCGCGCCGGCGGTGGGAGCGGTCGCTGCGGTGGCGCAACTGGCGTGCGCCGTGCGGGGGGTCCGCCGCTTCGGCGCCGCCCGGGATCGGGGTGAGCGGGCGCGAGACGCGCTGGCGCATCCACCGCTCGCACTCGATGGCAGTTAGGGGCGGGCTGTGCAGAAAGCCCTGGGAGAGGTCGCAGCCGTGGGCCACCAGCAGGCGCTCCTGCGCCTCGGTTTCCACCCCCTCGGCGACCACGTGGAGGTCGAGCTCGTGGGCCATCGCGATCATGAAGCCCACCACGCTGGCGGCGTGGTGGTCGTGGCTGGCCTGCTCGATGAAGGAGCGGTCGATCTTGAGTGTGCTCAGCGGGAAACGCAGCAGGTACCCCAGCGAGGAGTAGCCGGTGCCGAAGTCGTCGATCGCCACCCTCACCCCCAGCTGGCGCATGTGCAGCAGGATGGCCGTGCTGGTCACGGGGTCGGCGAACATGCTCTCGGTCAGCTCCAGCTCGAGCATTTCCGGGGGCACGCCGGTGTCGCGCAGCGTGCGCGCCACGCAGCCCACCAGGTCGGGCGCGCTGAACTGGCGCGCGGAGAGGTTGACGGCCATGCGCACCTGCAGGCCAGCCTCGCGCCATACGCCGGCCTGCTGGCAGGCCTGTTGCAGCGCCCACTCACCGACCTCGACGATCTGGCCTGTGCTCTCCGCGGTGGGGATGAAGTCCAGCGGTGGCAGCAGTCCGTGTTGGGGGTGCTGCCAGCGGATCAGCGCCTCGACCGCCGCCACGTCGCCGCTGCGCAGGTCGAGCACGGGCTGGTAGTGCAGTACAAGCTCCTCGCGCTGGAGAGCTGCCACCAGACCCTGGCAAAGTTCCAGGTGGCGCCCCGTGGTTGGTGTCACTTGCTTGCCTTCATCGCTGACTGGGGTTTGAGGGGCACCCTCTATCGGGGTGTGCCCCTTGCTCTATTGCTGATTGCTCTGTTGCAGATGCCTGCTGGCTGAGGTGGCCAGGCCACACTCCCCTGCAATCGGCGATGTTTCCAGAAACTGAAGCTTTTCCATTCTTGCTGGCCATCCTGCGGGGCGAGGCGGCCCGTCGGGTCGGTGCGCCAGTATGGACTCCATGGCCCTTACGCTGATCACCGGACCCGCCAATGCGGGCAAGGCCCGTGCGGTGCTGGACGCCGTGCGCGCGCGCGCCGCGCGCGGCGCGCGCGGAGACGGAGAGGAACCGCTGCTGGTGGTACCCACCCACGCCGACGTGGAGCGCTACCGGCGCGAGCTGGCCGAGGCCGGCCTGGTATGGGGTGTGCGCGTGGAGCGCTTCCAGGGGCTCCTGGCGGAGGTGGTGCGCCGGGCCGGCGTGAGCGAGCGCCCGCTCTCTCCCCTGCAGCGCGAACGGGTGCTGGCAGCCGTGGCCGCACGCACGTGCTCGCCTCCCGAGCTGGCCACCCGCCCGGGGTTCGTGCGCGCGCTGGCGGCGTTGGTGAGCGAACTGGAGGTCGCGCGCGTCACGCCCCGGCGTTTGCGGGGCGCGCTTGAGACGTGGGCCGCCTCGGGCGCACAGCATGTGCGCGCAGAGGAACTGAGCGCCCTGTTCGAGGGCTACCACGAGCTGCTGGGCGAGCTTGGACGCTGCGACCCCGATCAGCGTGCAGTGCGCGCGCTGGACACCCTGCGGCGCTCGCCCGCCCTGTGGGGACGCACGCCTGTGATGTTGTATGGGTTCGACGACCTCACCCGCCTGCAGCTCGACACTGTCGAGACTCTGGGGCGTGTCGTTGAGGCGCCGGTGACGGTACCGCTCGCCTACGAGCCCGGGCGGGTCGCCTTCGCGGGCCGCGCTGGCGCGTTTCAGACAATGCTCCCCTGGGCTTCAGAGCACCGCGCGCTTGAGGCTCGGGCGGAGTACTACGCGGAGGGGTCACGGGCGGCTTTGCACCACCTGGAGCGGGGGTTGTTCGAGCCCGGCTTGGTGGCGTTTGAGCCCGGCTCGGTGGCGTTCGAGCCCGGCCCGGCAGGCGCCCCCGTGGGTCCCGCCGGGGCGGCGGTGCGTGCCGAAGATGCGGGCACCGCTGGAGCGCGCGCGGACCCTGCGGCTCGGCCTGTGCAGGCTGGAGCCGTACGTATGCTGGAGGGCGGCTCCCCCCGCGCCGAGCTGGAACTGGTGGCGGGCGAGATTCGGGCGCTGCTCGACGCCGGCGTGGCGCCGGGGGAAGTGGCTGTGGCGCACCGTTCGCCCTCCGCGGTCGCCGAGCTGTTGGGGGAGGTGTGGGAGGCGTTTGCGATCCCCTTAGCCCTGCCTGTGCGCCTGCCGTTCTCGCACACCGCACTCGGTAGGGCGCTGTGCGGGCTGCTCGCCGCCTCCCTGGGCGGGGAGGAGGGCCGCCTGGAGGACCTGCTGGCGTGGCTGCGTGCCCCCGGGCTGCTCGAGCGCCCCGAGCTGGCCGACCGGCTGGAGGCCACCGCGCGGCGGGCCGGTGTGAGGAGCGCCGCCGACGCCCGCGCGCTGTGGGAAGCCGAGCAGTGGCCGCTCCAGACGCTTGACCACCTCCACGCTGCCGCCGAGCGCGGTCCGCTGGCCCTGATCCAGCGCACCCTGCGGGAGCTGCGCTGGCTGTTCTGCGCCCCCCGCCGCCGCGCCGCTGCTGTGCTGGTGGATGAGCAGGTGGGTGAGGCCCGCGCGCTGCTGGGGGCCACCAGGGCGCTGGGGGAGTGGGCCGAGTTGGCGCGCGCGGCGCCCTCGCTGGCGCTCACCCCTGGGGAGCTGGTGGCGCAGCTGAGGAACCTCGAACTGCCTGTTGGCGAGGCCCCGGGAGCTGGAGAGGAGGACGTGGTCGCCGTGCTCGACCCGCTGGCGCTGCGTGCGCGCCGCGTGCGCGCCCTCTTCCTCTGCGGCTTGCAGGAGGGTCTGTTTCCCGCTCCCGCCCGGCCCCTTCCCGTGCTCTCCGAGGAGGAGCGCTGGGCGTTGGCCGGCTCTTCGGGCCTGCGCCTCGGCGCTCCCGAGCTGCCCCTCGACGCGGAGCGCTATCTGTTCTACGCCGCCGTCTCGCGCCCGGAGGAGCTGTTGGTGCTCAGCTGGCACACGGCCACCGAGGAGGGCGACTCTGCGGTGCCCTCGCTGTTCCTGGACGACGTCTGCGATCTCTTCCCTGCGGGCCTGCGCGAGGGGCGCGCGCGTCGTCCCGCCGGTGCCGCCGGCTGGCCCGGCCCTGGCTCTCCCCTGCCCGCCTGGGGCGAGCGGGAGCTGGCGCTTGCCGGACCCCGTCACGCGGCGTCCCCGCTGCGCCCGCTGACCGACGCCCAGCTGCTGGGCGCCCTGCGCCAGGACCGTCTGTGGTCTGCCTCCTCGCTGAAGCTGTGGGCGGACTGCCCCGTGCGCTGGTTTGTCGAGCGCCTGCTGCGCGCCCGCGACCTCGAGCCTGCCCCAGAGCCTCTGGCCCGCGGCGGGTTGGCGCACGCGGCGCTGCGCTCCACGCTTGAGGGGTTGCGGCAGGAGTTTGGCTCGGCCCGTCTCTCGCCAGCGCGCCTTGAGCCCGCGCGGGCGCTGCTGCACGAAGCGCTTCGCCGCCACGCCCCGGAGTTCCCGCTGTCGGTGGCCCCCGAGCGGGTGCCCGGCGTGCGCCGGCGCCTGGAGGCCGACCTTGAGCGCTACCTGGAGTACGCCGCCGCGCAGGACTCGCCGCTTGAGCCGCTGCACCTGGAGCTGGGCTTCGGGTTCGGAGAGGACTCGCCCTCGCTGCCGCCGCTTGACCTGGGCGGTGGCCTGCGCTTGCGCGGGCGCATCGACCGCGTCGACGTCTCTGCCGAGGGGGAGGCCGTTGTCTATGACTACAAGGGCTCCTTCGCGCCCCCCGCCGATCGCTGGTTGGGGGAGCGCAGCATCCAGGTGGCGCTCTACACGCGCGCCGTCGAGGCGCTGCTGGGGCTGTCTGTGGTGGGAGGCTTCTACCAACCCCTCGCCGGGCGCGACCTGCGCGCCCGTGGGGTGTTCGCCGAGGACGCCGGCGTGGAGCTGGAGTGCGTTCGCGGCGACACCCGCCCCCCCGAGGAGGTGCAGGCGATCCTCAGCGAGCTGCTTGAGGTGGCGCGCGAGGCCGCCGGCCAGGCCGACGCCGGGGCGCTGGAGGCGCGACCCGACACCTGCGGCTTTGGCGACGGCGGCTGCATGTATCCAAGTATCTGCCGGTGCGCACGGTGAGTACGGTTGCGCCCGCCGCGCGCGGGTTGACCGAAGAGCAGGAGTGCGCCGTAGAGTGCCGCCAGGGCTCACTGCTGCTGGCCGCCGGCGCCGGCACGGGCAAAACCTCGGTGCTGGTGGAGCGCTTCGTGCGCGCCGTCCTGGAGGACGGGCTCGCTCCCAGCCGCATCCTGGCGATCACCTTCACCGAGCGCGCCGCCGGCGAGCTGAAGGAGCGCATCCGCGCGCGCTTTGCGGCGCTGGGCGCGCGCGAGGCCGCGCGTGATACGGAGGCGGCCTTCATCGGCACCTTCCACGGCTTCTGCGCGCGGCTGCTGCGCACCCACCCTTTGCTCGCCGGGCTGGACCCCGAGTTCACGGTGCTCGATGAGCCCCACGCAGGACGCCTGCGCGTGCAGGCCTTCAGCGCCAGCCTGGGCTCCTTCGTAGCGAGCCCCGGCTCTCCTGAGGTGGACCTGCTGGCCGCCTACGGCGCCGATCGGGTGCGCGCGATGGTGCTGGGGGTCTACGCGCAGCTGCGCAGCCAGGGTCACCACCAGCCCATGCTGCCGGCGGTGTCGGAGACGAACCTGTCCGACGCCGTCGATGTGGAGGGCGCCCGTGCCTGCGCGCTGCTGGACGCTCTGCTGCGCGGCTTCTCCGAACGCTACGCCGCCCTCAAGCGCGCGCGCTCGGCGCTCGACTTCGATGACCTGGAGCTGCGTGCGCGGCTGCTGTTGGAGGAGCACCCCGAGGTGCGCGCGTCGTGGTCTGAGCGCCTGGAGCTGCTGGCGGTGGACGAGTTCCAGGACACCTCCCCCCGCCAGCTGGCCGTCCTGAACGCCCTGGAGCGCGAGAACCTGTTCACGGTCGGCGACGAGCTGCAGTCCATCTACGGCTTTCGCCACGCCGAGGTGGGTCTCTTTCGCGCCCGCCGTGCGCTGCTGGCCGAGCGCGGCGCGAGCCTCGCGCTGACGTGCAACTTCCGCAGCCGCCCGCCGCTGCTGGCGGCCGTCAACACCGTGTTCGCCACGCGCTTGGGAGCCTCCTACACGCCATTGGTGGCCGGACGCGAGGAGGAGGAGGGGAGGGCCGCCATAGGCGGCCAGGTTGCCGCGCCGCTTGCCCCTGCGCGAAGGGCAGGACCGGAGGCTCCCCTGGAGTTGCTGCTGACCGACCGGCGTGCCTGGAATGGAGACTCGCCGGCCAGCGCGCCGCCCGGTGAGCCCTCCGCGCCGCGCTGGCGTCACGCCGAAGCGCGTCTGCTGGCCTCGCGCATCGCCGAGCTGATCGACGCCGGCCGCGCGCGACCCGGCGAGGTCGCCGTGCTGCTGCGCTCCGTGGGCGACCTCCCCCTCTACCAGCGCGCGCTGGAGGAGTGTGGGCTGCGTACCCTCGCCGCCGTGGGCTCCTTCTGGGGCCACCAGCAGGTGGGCGACCTGCTGGCCTACCTGCGCGCCCTGGCCAACCCGCTGGACGAGGTGGCGCTGTACTCCACGCTGGCCTCCCCGCTGGTGGGTCTCTCAAGCGACGCCCTCGCGCTGCTCGCGCAGGCCGCGCAGGGCGCCGGCGTCAGTGTGTGGGAAGCCATTCGGGGCTTCGCTCCCTCGCTGCGCGAGGGCCTGGCTCCAGCCGAGCGTGAGCGCCTGGCCTCGGCCGGCGTGCTCGCGCTCGACCGCCCACGCCCGTCCTCGTCTGGGCCTGAGCGCTTCGCCCCGGCCGACCGCGAGCGTCTTGCGTCCTTCGCCGTGCGCTTTGCCGCCGAGCGCGCCTGCGCCTCCTCGCGCCCGCTCTCGGAGTTGCTGCACCGCGCCCTCTCCGCCTCCGGCTACGAGCAGCACGTGCTCTCGCTCCCCTGGGGCGAGCGCCGCTTGGCCAACATCCACAAGCTCCAGCGCCTGGCGCTGCGCTTCGAAGCCCAGGAGGGCCGTGACCTGCGCGGCTTCCTCGCACACATCGCCCACCAGCAGGAGGAGATGGAGGGCGCTGAGCCCGAGGCCCCCGCCGGGGAGCTTGAACCGGAGGCGGTGCGCCTGCTGAGCATCCACGCCGCCAAGGGGCTCGAGTTCCCCGTCGTCTGCCTCGCCGACCTGGGGCGTGTCCCGCCCACCACCGCGCCCTCCCTGCTGGTGGACGGGCCGCGCGTCGGCCTGCGCCTGGCGCGCCTGGACGGCTCTGAGGCTGTGCCCTCGCTCGACTACTCCGCGCTGCTCGGAGAGCGCCGTCAGGCCGAAGCCGAGGAGGAGGACCGCATCCTCTACGTGGCCATGACCCGCGCCCGCGATCTGCTGCTGCTCAGCGGCGCTGTGGACTTCGAGCGCTGGCCCTCCCCCCGGCCCGGTTCGCGCGCGCAGCCTGCTCCGATCGCGTGGCTGGCGCCGGCGCTGGTCAGCGACCTGCCCGCCCGTGCCGCTGCGCCTGAGTCCCCCGTCCAGGTGCTGGCGGTGAGCGGCGCCCCTCACGTGGCGGTGCGCTGTGTGTTCCACACCCCCGCCACGCCCCCGGCGTCTCCAGTCAGCTCTCCATCGCTCTCTCCCTGCCCGGAGCCGCCGGCTCCCCCTGCGCGACCCCTCTCATTAAAAATCTGTCCCCCCGCGCCCTTCGCACTGAACTACACCGCGCTCTCCGAGCAGGAGCGTTGTGGTTACAGGTACTACCTCGAACGCGTCCTCTGCCTTCCCGAAGAGCACGTTGGCGCTGAGCACGGTGGGGGAGGGTTGGGCGCGCGCTCCCGGGGCGTCCTCGTGCATCGGCTCCTGCAGTTGTTGGACTTCTCCGCCTCCGCGCCCTCCTCAGAGGAGATAGGGCGGGTTGCGCGGGAGCTTGGCCTCACGGTCTCTGCGGGCGAGTGCCGTGAGCTCGCCGCGCTGCTCGCCGCCGCCTGCGCCACCGCGCTGGCTGTGCGTCTGCGCGACGGTGCCGTGCGCCGCGAGCACCCTTTCGCGTTTTCGCTCTCCCCGTCCCTGCCGCTGGTCACGGGCGTGCTCGACGCGCTGCTTGTCTCTCCTGCCTGCACCTTGGTGGTCGACTACAAGAGCGACCGGGTCTCCCGCGAGGAGGATCTGGAGGCGCTGGTGCTCCGCCTCTACGGCGCCCAGCGTCTGATCTACGCGCTCGCCGCCCTGCGCGCCGGCGCCCGGAGCGTGGAGGTGGTCCACTGGTTTCTCGCCCGCCCGCAGGAGTCGGTCACTGCCACCTTCACCGCCGCCGAGGCGCCGGCCCTGGAGGCTGAGCTGCTGGCCCGCGCCGCGCGTGTGCGTCACGCCGGCTTCGCCGTCAGCCCCACCCCACACCGAGCCCTGTGCCTCACCTGCCCCGGGCGCGCCACACTGTGCTCATGGCCCCCCGCCATGACCCTCGACCCTCAGCCCCCCGTCAAGACCCTCAGCCTCCAGCCTCCCGTGTCGGCGTCTCCGTGAGCGAGCTCTCCGACGCCGAGCTCTTCGCGCGCCTGCGCGAGCACGCCGACGTGCACGCCCGCGAGCAGCTGGTGGAACGCTACCTCCCGCTCGCCCGCCAGCTGGCCCGCCGCTACCAGCGCGCCGACGAGCCCCTGGAGGATCTGGTGCAGGTCGCCTCGCTGGGTCTCCTCAAGGCGGTGGACCGCTTTGACCGTGGTCGTGAGGTGGCCTTCTCCAGCTACGCCGTCCCCACCATCCTGGGCGAGCTCAAGCGCCACTTTCGCGACCGCACCTGGTCGGTGCGCGTGCCGCGCGACCTGCAGGAACTGGCCCTGCGCGTGGATCGCGCCGTTACGCGGCTCTCCGCCGGCCAGCGCCGCTCGCCCTCGGTGGGGGAGCTCGCGCAGGCCGTAGGCGCCTCGCAGGAGCAGGTCCTGGAGGCGCTGGAAGCGGCCGCCGCCTACCGCGCGGGCTCACTCGACGCTCCCCGCTCCGCGCAGGGGGAGGACCCGGGCGAGACTGTCGCCGACGGTCTCGCCGACGAGGAGCGTGGCTTTCTCACGGCCGAGCAGCGCGCCACGCTGGAGCCGCTGCTGGCCCGCATCTCAGAGCGCGAGCGCACGGTCTTGCGTCTGCGTTTCTCCGAGGACCTGATGCAGGCTGAGATTGGCGAGCGCATCGGCGTCTCCCAGATGCAGGTCTCCCGCCTCATCCGCCAGGCTCTCGCCCAGCTGCGTGCGGGGCTCGACGAAACGCCTCGGCCCTGAGCGTCTCGCGCCCGCCTGCGCCAGGGTTCAAAGATGCCTCGGGGCCGGCCTCTTGAGGCGTCCACGCCCGGGCGGGCCTGGTTTGGGGGGGCGGCCCGGTCGCTGCCACTCCGCAGGTCGTGGGGCGTATGCTGCCGCCACAAGTCTCCCTTCGTGGGTTGACAACGGCGAGATTGCGGTAACACTGTCCTGATGCCACGATCGATGTGGATGGGCACGATGACCTTCGGCCTGGTGAGCGTCCCCGTGAGGCTCTACAGCGCCGTGGTGCACCGCAGCGTCAACTTCCACCAGCTCCACGCCACCGACCACGCGCGGATCTACATGAAGCGCGTCTGTCCCGTGGACGAAGAGGAGGTCCCCTTCTCGGAGATTGTCAAGGGCTTTGAAATCGCCCCCGAACGCCACGTCGTGATCGAGCCCGAGGAGCTCGCTGCGCTGGAGCCCGCCTTCACGCGCACCATCGACATCGAGGACTTCGTGGAGTACGAGGAAATCGACCCCATCTACTTCGACCAGCCCTACTACGTGGTGCCCAACAAAGGCGGCGCCCACTCCTACCGCCTGCTGCTGGAGTCGATGCGCGAGACCGGCAAGGTCGCCATCGCGCGCATCGTGCTGCGCTCGCGCGAGCGCCTGGTGGCGATCCGTCCCCGCGGCGACGCGCTGCTGATGACCACCATGAACTTCGGCGACGAAATCCAGTCCACGCAGATCCTGCGCGAGCTGGAAGAAGCTGAGAACGTGCCCCTCGGCGAGCGCGAGCTCTCCGTCGCACTGCGCCTGGTGGAGTCGATCGCCGAGCCCTTCGACATCACCAAGTACCACGACAACTACCGCGAGGCGCTGATGGACCTGATCGACCGCAAGGCCGCCGGCGAGGAGGTGGTGGTCGAGCCCCACGACCGCCGCGAGCCCACCGCCACGCCCGACCTGATGGGCGCCCTGGAGGCCTCCCTGGAGGAGGTCCGCGCCCGTCAGGGAGCCTCCCCCGCGAGTGCGGCCAAGAAGAACGGCGCGGCCAAGAAGGGTTCGGCCAAGAAGAAGTCTGTGGGCGGCGCCAAGGCCGCAGTTGCTGGCGACGCGGCGGGCGCCAGGCCCAAGGCCGCTGCCGCGGGTGCGAAGTCCAAGGCCGCTGCTGCTGGCGCCACACCCAAGGCCGCTGCTGCCGGCGGCAAGTCCAAGGCCACGTCGGCCGCGGGCGCCAGGCCCAAGACGGCTCCTAAAAGCTGATCGCCAGCACCAGCTCCTCTGGGCCGCCCCCGGCCGAGGGCTCGACGCGCACCTCGTCAGTCACTCGCTCCAGCACGTTTCCCACGCCGGGGATGCCCGCGTCCCGCAGCAGCCCCCGCGCGCCGTCCGCGGAGAGCTCCGCCACGCGCAGCTCCACACGGCGCGCCTCGCTGCAGAGCGTGAAGGCCACGTGTCCGTCGGCCGCGTATGCCGGTGCGTGGGCGGAGATCGCGTCGCACACCAGCATCGCGTCCTCCAGACGGTTCATCGGGCAGTCGGCCCGCGCCATCACCATCGAAACCACCCGGCACAGCACAGGCGCCGCCAGGGGGCCGTTGGCCAGGCGCAGCGAGGTCGAGCTACTCGCCGGTCCCATCACGCGCGCTTCGCGGAGTCGCTCAGCGAGAACGTCATCCGCACCTCGGTGCGTGCCTGCTCGTCGTGTCCCAACTCCACCCGTTCGGCCAACGAGGCGATCAGCGGCAGGCCGAGTCCCAGCCCCGGGCTGTCGGTGCGCGCGGCGATGCCCTTCCCCTCGTCGCGCACCACCACCGTCAGCTCCTCGCCGCCCAGCGTGGCAAGCACCTCCAGCGGGCCGTCGGTGCCATCGGGGTAGGCGTGGACCACCACGTTGGTGCACGCCTCGGTGACCGCCAATCGGATGTCCGAAAGTGTCTGCGCGTCGATCTCGATCGCCTCTCCCAGCGCTCCGATCGCATGGCGCACGATCGCGACGTTCTCCGCTCGGGCCGGCATCGCCAGCTCGACATCGGCGTTGGTGTTGGACGTGATGGTCCCGTCCGTCTGTGGGCTGGGAGTCATCGCTGCTCCCGCCGGTCCGGGGCTGGCTCTTGGGTTGGGCGTGACGGTCCCGTCCGTGTGCGGGCGGGCGTCATTGCCTCCTCCGTGGGCCGGGTTTCGGCTCTCATCACCGATGATCGTCCCCTGCGGGGACGCTTTTCACACATCCAAGATTCCTGTTCTATCCGGCTCGCCCACGTCCGGGGTCTGGAGGCCATCCTGCCATGCTGAATCATAAGCGGCTCTCCGGTTGAACGAATAGGCGGGGCGCCCTGAAGGAGCGGTCGGCGGCGCCTCGCGGAAGCGTGCTGCGTTCGTCTCTCGACGTGGGCTGCGTTTGCCCCTCGACGCGTGCTGCGTTCGTCTCTCGACGTGGGCTGCGGTTCGCCCTTCGAAGCGTGCTGCGGTTCGTCTCTCGGCGTGCGCTGCGGTTCGTCTCTCGGCGTGCGCTGCGGTTCGTCTCTCGGCGTGCGCTGCGGTTCGTCTCTCGGCGTGCGCTGCGGTTCGTCTCTCGGCGTGCGCTGCGGTTCGTCTCTCGGCGTGCGCTGCGGTTCGTCTCTCGGCGTGCGCTGCGTTCGCCCTTCGAAGCGTGCAGCGTTCGTCTCTCGGCGTGCGCTGCGTTCGCTCGCCGACGCGCGTCGCATTCGCCCGCCGGCGGATTCCGTCCCCCTCGCGATGCTACGCTTTCAGGCTCCGCCTCAGGCGCCCACAGTGGCCTCTACGGGTCCACCCCACCCGTACTGCAGGCGCCACTCCCCGGGAGCATTTCCATGACTTCGCACACCATGCAGCCCTCCAAGGCCGTCGGACTCTACGACCCCCGCTTCGAGCACGACGCGTGCGGCGTGGGCATGGTCGCGCGTCTGGACGCTCTCCCCACCCACGAGGTCATCACGAAGGCCATCCGCGCGCTCGAGAACCTCGAGCACCGGGGGGCCTCGGGCGCCGATCCCACCACCGGCGACGGCGCCGGGATCCTGATGCAGATGCCCGACGAGCTGCTGCGCGCTCTCGTCCCCTTCGAGCTGCCCCCGCTGGGGCGCTACGGGGTGCTGATGTGTTTCCTTCCCGTTGACTCTGCTGCCCGCGAGCGCCTGGAGCAGACGCTGGAGCGGACCGTCCTGGCCGAGGGTCAGCGGGTGCTCGGTTGGCGCGATGTTCCCGTTCATCCAGAGCACTGCGGGCGCACCGCGGGGGCCTGCCGGCCGGCGATCCGCCAGCTGTTCGTGGGCGCGCAGGATGACCTTGACCAGGACGCCTTCGAGCGCAAGCTCTATGTGATCCGGCGCATCTGCGACCTCACCGCCGAGCCCGGCCTGTATGTCACCTCCAGCTCATCGCGCACCGTCAACTACAAGGGCATGCTGATCAGCAACCAGCTCGCCCCCTTCTACCCTGACCTCCAGGACGAGCGGTGCAAGAGCGCGCTGGCGCTCGTGCACTCGCGCTTCTCCACCAACACCTTCCCCTCCTGGGAGCTGGCCCACCCCTACCGGGTGACCTGCCACAACGGCGAGATCAACACCGTGATGGGCAACGTCAACTGGATGCGCGCCCGCGAGTCCGAGCTCGCCAGCGAGCTCTTCGGCGAGGACCTGGCCAAGATCCTGCCCGTCGTCGGCCTGGGCAACTCCGACTCGGCGACCTTCGACAACGTGCTCGAGTTGCTGATCCTCGCCGGTCGCTCGCTGCCGCACGCGGTGATGATGATGATCCCCGAGGCCTTCCGCAATCGCGAGGACCTGCCCGAGGACCTGAAGGGCTTCTACGCCTTCCACGCCTGCCTGATGGAGCCTTGGGACGGTCCCGCCGCCGTGGCCTTCACCGACGGGCGCGTGGTGGGGGCCACGCTCGACCGCAACGGCCTGCGCCCCGGGCGCTGGGTGGAGACCACCGACGGCCACGTCGTGCTGGGCTCCGAGGCCGGCCTTTTGGACATTCCGGCCGAGCAGGTCCGCCGTCTGGGGCGCTTGCAGCCGGGCAAGCTCTTCCTTGTGGACCTGGCGCAGGGGCGCATCGTCGAGGACGGCGAGGTCAAGCGCGCCGTCTCCACGCAGCGTCCCTACGGCGAGTGGTTCGTGCGCAACTCCGTGCACTTCGACGACCTCCCTCCCTCGGAGCAGGTCACCATCTCCGACCAGCCGCTGCACCTGCGCCAGCGCGCCTTCGGCTACTCCCAGGAGGATCTGCGCGTGCTGCTCACGCCGATGGCCCGCGACGGTGCCGAGCCGGTCGGCTCGATGGGCAACGACCAGTCCCTGGCGGTCCTCTCCGACCAGGCCCCGCCGTTGTTCTCCTACTTCAAGCAGCTCTTCGCGCAGGTCACCAACCCGCCGATCGACCCGATCCGCGAGGAAATCGTGATGAGCCTCGCCACGAGCCTTGGTACCGAGCGCAACCTCTTCGACGAGACCCCTCACCACGCGCACAAGCTGATCCTCAACCAGCCGATCCTGCTCAACCGCGAGCTGGAGACCCTGCGCCACGTCTCCCACGACCTGTTCGCCGCGCGCACGCTGGACATCGTCTGGCCCGTCGCCGAGGGTCCCGCGGGCATGGCGCGCGCGCTGGAGCGCATCTGCACGCAGGCCCACGAGGCCGTTGCCGCCGGGGTCAACATCATCGTGCTCTCCGACCGGCGCCTGAACCGCCAGCAGGCTCCCATCCCCTCGCTGCTGGCGGTCTCCTCGGTGCATCACCACCTCGTGCGCGAGGGCATCCGCCTGCGCGCCGGCATCATCCTGGAGTCCGGCGAGCCGCGCGAGGTGCACCACTTCGCGACGCTCGTCGGCTACGGCGTGAGCGCCGTCAACCCCTACCTGCTGCTGGAGACGCTGGACGAGCTCGTCTACAAGGGCCTCATCGCCCGCCCCGCCAACGGGTCGCAGGTGCCGCTCAGCAGCGAGGAGGCCGCCCAGAACCTCGTCAAGGCGATCGACAAGGGGCTCTTGAAGACGATCTCCAAGATGGGCATCTCCACGATCCAGTCCTACCGCGGCGCGCAGATCTTCGAGGCCGTCGGCCTGGACCGCGAGGTGATCGACCGGCACTTCACCGGCACCGCCTCGCGCATCGGCGGCGTTGGTCTCGAAGTGCTCGCGCGCGAGGCCCTGGAGCGCCACGCCCGCGCCTATCCGGCCCCCGTCGGCGGCGGCGAGGGTGTGGGGGAGGAGCTGCTGCCCGTCGGCGGCGTCTACGCCTGGCGGCGCGACGGAGAGCACCACATGTGGAACCCCGAGACGATCGCACTGGTGCAGCACGCCGTGCGAGCGGCCAACGGCGATGTGGCGGCTGCCCTGCAGGGCGATGGCCGCGCACATACGACGGTGCGCGAGAGCCCGGCCTTCGCCAAGTACCGCGAGTACGCCCGCCTGGTCAACGAGGACGCCGCGCGCAAGGCCACGCTGCGGGGGCTGCTGAAGATTGGGACTGCCGACGGGGGTGGGCAGGAGTCGATTCCCCTGGAGGAGGTCGAGCCGGCTTCGGCGATCGTGCGCCGCTTCTGCACCGGCGCGATGAGCCTCGGCTCGATCTCGCGCGAGGCCCACGAGACGCTGGCGATCGCGATGAACCGCCTCGGCGGGCGCTCCAACACGGGCGAGGGCGGGGAGGACCCGACGCGCTTCACCCCCGACCCCAACGGCGACCGCCGCCGCTCGGCGATCAAGCAGGTCGCCTCCGGGCGCTTCGGCGTGACGATCCACTACCTCGTCAACGCGGATGAGCTGCAGATCAAGATGGCCCAGGGCGCCAAGCCGGGCGAGGGCGGGCAGCTGCCCGGGCACAAGGTCGACAAGTACATCGGCTCGATCCGCCACACCACTCCCGGCGTGGGGCTGATCTCCCCGCCCCCCCACCACGACATCTACTCGATCGAGGACCTCAAGCAGCTGATCTATGACCTGCGCTGCTCCAACCCCGCCGCCCAGGTCTCCGTCAAGCTCGTCGCCGAGGTCGGCGTCGGCACGGTCGCCGCGGGCGTCTCCAAGGCCAACGCCGACCGCGTGCTGATCGCCGGCCACGATGGCGGCACCGGCGCCTCGCCGCTCTCCTCGATCCAGGCCGCCGGCGTGCCCTGGGAGATTGGCCTCGCCGAGACCCAGCAGACGCTGCTGCTCAATGAGTTGCGCTCGCGCATCGTCGTGCAGACCGACGGTCAGCTGAAGACCGGCCGCGACGTGGTCATCGCCGCGCTGTTGGGCGCGGATGAGATGGGCTTCTCCACCGGACCGCTGATCGCCACCGGCTGCATCATGATGCGCGCCTGCCACCTCAACACCTGTCCCGTGGGCATCGCCACCCAGGACCCCGAGCTGCGCAAGCGCTTCAAGGGCACCCCCGAGCACGTCGTCAACTTCTTCTTCTTCGTCGCCGAAGAAGTGCGCGAGATCCTGGCCTCGCTCGGTCTGCGCTCGCTGGACGAGGCGATCGGCCGCGTGGACCTGCTCGAAGCCCAGCCCGCGATCGAGCACTGGAAGGCGCGCGGCGTCGATCTCTCTCACATCCTGCGCCACATCGGCCTGGAGGACGGCGCGCCGCGCCGGCGCATCGAACCGCCCCCGCCGGTGCTCGAGGACGCGCTCGACTGGCAGCTGGTGGAGCGCGCGGGGGCGGTGATTGCCGGGCGCGGCGCGGGCGCGGCTGGGTCCGACGGAGCCGCCGCTCACTCCGCGGAGGGCCCGGTGGGGGAGTCCCTCGATGGACGCGCCCCGCGGATCGCCGGCCGGCAGGTTCGCATCCAGCTGCCGATCCGCAACGTCAACCGCTGCGTGGGCGGCATCCTCTCCAACCACATCGCCCGCGCGCACGGCGCCAAGGGTCTGCCCGAGGATTCGATCGTGGTCGACTTCGAAGGCTCCGCCGGACAGAGCTTCGGCGGCTGGCTGGCGCCGGGGGTCACCTTCACGCTGCACGGCGATGCCAACGACTACACCGGCAAGGGTCTCTCCGGCGGCGTGCTCGCCGTGCGTCCTCGTCCGGGCATGGCCCCTGAGTGGCGGGCCGAGGAGAACGTGATCGTCGGCAACACCCTGCTCTACGGGGCGACCTCGGGCAGAGCCTTCTTCCGCGGTCTGGCGGGCGAGCGCTTCGCGGTGCGCAATTCCGGCGCCTGGGCCGTCGTGGAGGGTGTCGGCGACCACGGTTGCGAGTACATGACGGGCGGGCGCGTCGTCGTGCTCGGGCCGACGGGCCGCAACTTCGCGGCCGGTATGAGCGGCGGTGTGGCCTACGTGCTCGATGAGGACGGCTCCTTCGCCGGAGGCAAGGACGGCTCGCTCGCGGGGCGCTGCAACATGGGCATGGTCGGCTTCGAGGAGCTCTCCGCCGCCGACGCCGCCGAACTGCGCGCGCTCGTGGCAGAGCACGAGGCCCGCACCGATTCGCCGGTTGCCCGGCGCGTGCTCGGCGAATGGGATCGTCTGCTCGCTGCTGGGGCGTTCGTGAAGGTCATGCCCCACGACTACAAGCGCGTCCTGCGTGAGCTGGCTGAAGAGGAAGAGGAGCAGGCCGAGGGAGTGCCGGCCTGATGGGCAAGCTCGGCGGCTTCCTGCAGATCGAGCGCCACGGCTCGCGCTACCGCGACCCCGCAGAGCGCGCGCACGACTACCGCGAGTTCGTCACCCCCGCGCCGCCTGAGGAGCTGCGCGCGCAGGGCGGGCGCTGCATGGACTGCGGCGTGCCCTTCTGCCACAACGGCTGCCCGCTGGGCAACCTGATCCCCGACTGGAACGACCTTGTCTACCACGATCGCTGGCGGGAGGCGATCGCACAACTGCATGCCACCAACAACTTCCCCGACTTCACCGGACGCCTCTGCCCCGCGCCGTGCGAAGCGGCATGTGTGCTGGAGATCCGCGAGGGCGACGCGGTGACCATCAAGCAGATCGAGCACGCCATCGTCGACCGCGCCTTCGCCGAGGGCTGGATCGTCCCCGAGCCGCCGCGCAAGGAGACCGGGCAGGCCGTGGCCGTCGTGGGCTCCGGCCCTGCCGGCATGGCCGCCGCCCAGCAGCTGCGACGCGCCGGGCACCGCGTGACGCTGTATGAGCGCGACGAGGCCGCCGGTGGGCTGGTGCGCTTCGGGGTACCCGACTTCAAGATCGAGAAGACGGTGGTGCAGCGCCGCGTGGAGCAGCTGCTGGCCGAGGGCGTGGAGCTCTGCTGCGGGGTTGATGTCGGCTCTGACGTGAGCGTGCCGGAACTGCGCGAGCGCTTCGATGCCGTCGTGCTCGCCACCGGCTCGCGCGTGCCGCGCGACCTGCCCGTCCCCGGGCGCGAGCTTGCGGGTGTGCACTTCGCGATGGACTACCTCTACCAGCGCAACCGCTGGGCCGCCCGGGAGTTTGGCCCCGAGCCCACCGCGCCTCAGCCTGAGCTGGCCGGCGAGATTACGGCCAAAGACAAGAACGTCGTGGTGATCGGCGGTGGCGACACCGGCGCGGACTGTGTCGGCAACGCGCTGCGCGAGGGCGCCCGCTCGATCGTGCAGCTGGAGCTGTTGCCAGAGCCGCCTGACCACCGCCCCGACGACCGCACCCCCTGGCCGTTGTGGCCGCAGAAGTACCGCCTTTCCTACGCGATGGAGGAGGCCGAGAACGCCGGCGTGGGCGAGCAGGACTACTCGCTCACCACCACCCGCTTCGGCGACGACGGCGAGGGTCGGGTAGCCGCCCTGCACATCGCCCAGGCCGCCCCCGAGCCGCCCTTCGGGGCGCTGGCGGGCACCGAGCGTGAGCTGCCCGCCGATCTGGTGCTGCTGGCGATGGGCTTCCTGCACCCCGAGCAGGCGCTGCTCGACCAGCTCGGCGTGGCGAAGGACCCGCGCGGCAACGTCAAGGCCGTCTCTCCCTACACCACCTCGGTGGAGGGAGTCTTCGCCGCCGGCGACGCCCGCCGCGGGCAGTCGCTGATCGTGTGGGCCATCAACGAGGGTCGTCAGTGCGCGCGGATGGTCGACCGCTATCTGGCGCAGCGCTGCCTGGACGGCACAGCAGGGTCCTCGGGGCCAGAAGATCAGGGCGTGGCGGGTCACGCCGATGCCGACGACGGGCCCGAGGGGCCGCCGCTGCACGTCGGGCCGGGCATCGCCGCAGCGTAAGGGCCTACCGATAGGGCGTACGGCTGGAATGGTCGAGGGTCAAGTGGGGCGAGGACAGTCTCAGGCCGTCTGAGCTGTGGCGCTGGACTCGGTCTTGACGCGGGCGAGGCAGACACGGCTCCCGAATAGCGCGACTGTGCCTTACTATACGCCGGTCGGCGCTGTTCGTAACAGCGCACGGATCGGTTGTGCATAGCCTTTGATCGGGACAACAGGAGGCATCCAATGAGCATTCCCAACTCAGTCCGGCTGTCGGTGTGCGCCCTCGCATCGCTCGCGCTCGCCCTGCTGTCCGTATCGACAGCGGCCGCGGCTGGCCCGGCGCGCGACGCGCGCGTCAGGGGCCCCTACTCGTCGGCTCCCTACGCGCCCCGCGGCGCCCGCCTGCCTTTCGGCGGCTCCCAGCGAGCCGTCTGCGGACGAGCGCAGGTTGGCGCCGGCAGTTGCCTGATCCACATCCTGCAGCCCGGCGGTGCCACGCCCGTGGCGCCCGCGGCGCGCTCCGGCGTCACCGTCGCCGCGCCCACCGGCCTCGCGCCGAGCACGATCAAGAGCGTCTACGGCTACGCCACCTCCTCTGCCGCGGGCGCCGGTCAGACGATCGCGCTCGTGGACGCCTACAACGACCCGGACGCCGCGAGCGACCTGAGCAAGTTCAGCGCGCAGTACGGACTGCCGGCCGAGTGCACGGGCAGCGCCACGCCGCCCGCCTGCTTTGACTTCACCCAGGTCAACCAGACCGGCACCAGCAGCCTGCCGGCCACAGAATCCGGCTGGGACCTGGAGATCAGCCTCGACATCGAGTGGGCGCACGCGATCGCCCCGGGCGCCAACATCCTGCTCGTCGAGGCCAAGAACGACGACCTCGAAGAACTGCTCGCCGCCGAGCGCTACGCCGCCGCGCACGCCAAGTACGTCTCCAACAGTTGGGGCGCCTCGGAGTTCCCGGAAGAGACGCTGTACGACTCCGCCTTCACGCAGCCGGGCGTCAGCTACTTCGCAGCCGCCGGCGATGAAGCCGCGGAAATGCTGTGGCCCTCCGCCTCGCCCGACGTCACCTCGGTTGGCGGCACGAGCCTGGCGCTCACCTCAGCCGGCACGCTCGCCCAGGAATCGGCCTGGAGTGAAGGCGGCGGCGGCTGCAGCCTCTACGAGACCGCCCCCGCTGCCCAGTCGACCGGGAGCGTGAGCTGTGCCGGCAAGCGCGCCACGCCCGACGTCTCCCTCGACGCTGACCCCAACTCCGGCGTGTCGGTGTACGACAGCGTCACCTACGAACGCCAGTCCGGCTGGTGGACGGTCGGGGGCACCAGCGCCTCGACGGTCATGCTGGCGGCGGACTCCGCGGTGTCCGGCGCCGAGATCAACGCCACCTACGTGTACGCGCGCCCCGCGAAGATCCCCCTGCGCGATGTCATCCTGGGCAGCAACGGCCACCCGACGCTCACCGGCTATGACCTGGCCACCGGCCTCGGCAGCTGGTCCTACACCCCCGGCGCCCCCACCGGCCTCACCGCGACGCGCGGCTCCGGCGGCGTCAAGCTCAGCTGGAGCGCTCCCAGCGGCGCGGCCCCCAGCGAGTACAACGTCTGGCGCGGCACCGCCTCCGGCGAAGAGAGCACCGACGTGGCGACGATCACCGCCTCCGCGGCCACCACCTACACGTACACCGACGCCTCCGCCAGCGCCAGCTCGACCTACTACTACGAGATCCAGGCGCTCAACGCGGCCGGGGTCGGGCCGTTCTCCAACCAGGCGATTGCCGCCGGGCCGAGCACGCCGCCCGTCGCTCGCTTCAGCACGAGCTGCGCGAAGGCGAGTTGTGACTTCGTCTCGACCTCGACCGACGCGCAGGGCACGATCGACGCCTACGCGTGGAATGGCGGCAACGGCGTCACCGGAAGCGCCTCGACGTTCTCGGACACCTACTCGGCCGAAGGCAAGGACACGGTCACCCTCAAGGTCACCAACACCGCTGGTCAGTCCTCCGCCCCGGCCAGCACCCTGGTGACGTGCACGCTCTCCGGTTCGACCCGGCGCGGGCGCAGAGCGAAGCTCACCTGCAGCTGACGCTCACAAGGACGGCGGACGGTTCACGAAGACATGTGGGCGCGAACGTCCCTCCAACACATGCGCCCCGACCGGTACCACGCCCATCTCCATAGGAAGACCCCTCGCGGGTGTCTCTATGTCCTGACAGATGTCGCCTCTTCAGAACGGCCGGCCCATCGCCGCCGAGGCGTGCGAATAGGAAGACCCCTCGCGGGTGTCTCTATGTCCTGACAGATGTCGCCTATGTGCTGAAACCACACACCTCCACGCCGGTAGGAATAGGGTGCTACCATCAAGCGCATGGCAGCTCAAAAGCTATCTGTGGCTCTGGAGGAGCCCGTAGCGCGCGCCGCCAAGCAGTCTGCTGAGCGCCGGGGGATCAGCCTTTCGGCTTGGCTGAATGAGGCGTCGCGAAATGCGCTGGTGATCGAGGATGGTTTGGCTGCCGTAGTTGAATGGGAAGCCGACCACGGCCCTTTGCCTGCGCAGGACCTTGCTGCTGCTGACGCAGTGCTTGACGCCGCGCGGGTTGGCCACGCTCGGTGAGTGGCGTCACCTACGACGCGGGGGCACTGATTGCCGCTGAGCGCGACTCGTCTTCGGTGTGGGCATTGCACCGCCGTACGCTTGAGCGAGATGTACGTCCGACGGTCTCGACCGCCGTGCTCGGCCAGGTCTGGCGTGGCGGAGGACAGGCGCGGCTCTCCAGATTGCTGCGCGGATGTCGCATTGAGCCGCTCGCCGAGTCCGACGCGCGGTCTGCCGGAGAAGCACTGGGGGCGAGTGGTGAGCACGACCTCGTCGACGCAGTGGTGGTGGTTACCGCACTCGCTCGCGGGGACCTGGTCGTCACGAGCGATCCCGAGGACCTGCGACGCATTGCCTCAGCCACCGGCCGCGCGCTTGCGCTGCATGTCGTCTGACGCGCCAGGCTCGACCTTGACGCCCCGCGCGATCTTTCTCTACGCTGGAGGACGATGAGCGAAGTTGCACAGAACGGCCGCGCCAACAAAGCCTCGCTTCCCAGGGTCTGCGTCATCGGCGCCGGCTCCTCCGGAATAGCGGCTGCCAAGGCGCTGCGCGATCGCAACATCGCCTTCGACTGCTTTGAGAAGTCCGACCGCGTGGGGGGCAACTGGGTGTTCGGCAACAAGAACGGCATGTCGGCCGCCTACCGCGACCTGTTCATCAACGTTTCGCGCGAGCGCATGCAGTACGCCGACTACCCGATGCCCTCCTCGATCCCCGACTTCCCCCACCACACCCACATCGCGCGCTACTTCGATGACTACGTCGACCACTTCGGCCTGCGCGAGCTGATCGCCTTCGAAACGGGGGTGCAGAGCGCCCGTCGCCGCGAGGACGGGGTCTGGGAGATCGCGCTGGACACGGGGGAGACCCGCCACTACGACGCGCTGGTGGTGGCCAACGGCCACCACTGGAGCCAGCGCTGGCCCGAACCGGCGTTCCCCGGCTCGGACTCCTTCGCGGGCGAGCAGCTGCACGCCCACTCCTACGTGGACAACTCGCTGTTCGCGGACAGGGACGTGGTGGTGCTGGGGATGGGCAACTCCGCGATGGACATCGCCGTGGAGTCCTCCTACGTAGCCCGCAACACCTACCTGGCCGCTCGCCAGGGTGCGTGGATCATCCCCAAGTACGTCTTCGGCCGGCCGGTGGACACGCTGCCCAACAACCCGCGCATCCCCTTCAAGATCCGCCAGCGCATGATCCACCAGACGATCAAGGCCTTCACCGGCGACCCCGAGCGCTACGGGCTGCCCCGCCCCAACCACAAGTTCGGCGAGGCCCACCCCACGGTCTCCGGGCGCATCCTCGACCGCATCGCCCACGGCACGATCGCACCCAAGCCCAACATCGCATCGCTGGAGGGCGAGGAGGTCCGTTTCGCCGATGGGAGCGCCGTCCACGCCGACGTCGTCGTGTACTGCACGGGCTACAAGATCGCCTTCCCCTTCTTCGCCGAGGACTTCATCTCCGCGCCCGAGAACCACATCGAGCTGTTCCGGCGGGTCTTTCACCCCGAGATCTCCAACGTCTTCTTCATCGGCCTGCTGCAGCCCCTGGGGGCGATCATGCCGCTCGCCGAGGCGCAGAGCACGTGGGTCGGCGACCACCTGCTGGGCGAGTACGCCCTGCCCGACCCGGCGGCCCTGCGCGAGGACATCCGGGCCGACCAGGCCGCGATGCGCAAGCGCTACATCGCCTCCAAGCGCCACACCATCCAGGTGGACTACGACGACTACCTCTTCGCCCTGGAGAAGGAGCGTCGGGCGGGCGCCCAGCGGGCGCGGGCGCGGGGTCTTCAGCCGCCGCTGCCCGCCCGCGCGGAGGCCGCTCGGGTTGGGGTATGAGTTGCACCAGCCGGCTCGTGCGCGCCTCGGGTATGAGTGCGAGCAGGCCAAGTACGCATTGCGCGCCGCTCGCCCTGGATCTGAGCGCGAGCGGCGCGAATCGCAGGCCCAGCACGAGTTGCACGCACGTCGATCGCTAAGTTCCCTGCATGCCCCGCTTCTGCCGCCATAGCCGCTTCATCGAGCGTTGTCCGATCTGCCGCGAGACGGTGCCCGGCCTGGAGCCGGCCAAGCGCTCCTCAAGCGCGGGTTCGCAGCGCGCCGCCGCGGGATCTGGCTCCGGCGGGACACGCGCCAGCAAGCGGACGGGCTCGGGCAAGGGCGTGCGCGTCTACACCGACGGTTCCCTGCGCGGGCAGGACGACGGCTACAGCTGCGAGCTGGTGCCGGGCCTGCGCAACTCCGGCGACGCTCTGCGCCTGGCCGAGGAGCTGGCGTTCGCCAGCGGGCGTCTGAACCTGCTCAGCGCCTCACCGCCCGACCTCTACGCTGAGGTTCGCCAGCAGGAGAGCTGGGAGCACGCGACCTGGATGTGCTTCCTGATCGCCTACCTCTCCCCACTGCAGGGCGACGATCCCTTCCTCGGCATTCGGCGGGCGCTGGGCGCCGGCGTTGACGACGGCAGCGATGGCGACGCCGATGGCGATATCGACGGTGATGGTGGGCGGGCCGGCTGGCGGGTCGGCGAGCTGCCCAACCTCGACGCCATTCCGCTCGGTCCCCGCACCTCCCACGACTACTCCCGCGGCACGCGCACGCTGCAGGCCTACCTGCAGTGGGCAGAGCGGGCCGGCTCGCAGGTACGCGCTTTCTCCGGCGATCACAACTGGAGCGAGTCGCGGCGCTTCGAGCGGCTGTTCGAGCGCCTGGCGCTGCCCGGGCTGGGGCGCATGGGGCGCTATGACCTGCTCCTCACCCTTGGGCGCCTTGGGCTGTATGAGCTGGAGCCCGACTCCCTGCACCTTGGCGGTGGGCGCATGGAAGCCACCAGCGACCCCACGACACTCGCCGCCAAGCGGCTTTTCGGCATCGGCGACCCGCTGGTCCTCGAGCGTCGCGCCCTCGCGCTGGCGGAGGCAGCCTCGGCGCCGATCGAGGCGCTGGATTCTCGCGCTCGCCAATTGGAGCGCCGACGAGCGGGCCACGCTCGGGGTCGCCGCCGACACCAGCGACAGTCACGTGTTGGAGCACGCCAGCGCCGCGCTGGAACTCCCACGGTAGGGGAGTAATGTCGACAACTAGCCGCAGGTGAGAATCAGGCACAGACAGCACGCCGATTGCCTTTTGCATTGGCCGGCGTCGCGCTGGGTGGAACGTCTGTGCTCTCAACGTTCGTATTCATCTGTGTGCTAGGATGGCCCGCATGCTATCGCGATTCTAAGGGTGTAAGGCCATAGGCCGAGAGAGGGGAATCGCGGTTGGAGAAGGGCAGGGGGTGTGGTGATGGATGGCGTTACTTGCGCGGGCGCGAGCAGTGTCCGCCGGCTGGTCCCGACGGGCTGGCCAGTGTTGGCAGGGGCGCTCCTCGTGTGCACGTTGGCGGGCTTCGTCCTGCTTGGCATGGGCCAGGCATCGGCGGCTGCTCCGCCGCTGCCCGACGGGCGCGTCTGGGAGATGGTCTCTCCACCTGAAAAGAACAACGCGCTCATTACCGGCATCGACGGTTTCCCGGGGACCTCTGCGGGCGGCCTGCTCCAAGCCGCGCCGGATGGCGAATCGATAGTCTACGCGTCGAATGGCTCGTTTGCGGAACCCGCTGGCGCGCCGCTGGCAGCTCAGTATCTCGCCACGCGCGGCGCGAGCGGCTGGTCGACAGTGGACATCATGTCTCCGATTCGCTCTGAATCCTACGGAACCGTGGGCAGGGGAGGGCCCTACAAGGCGTTCTCGGCCAATCTCTCAAATGGGCTGCTGCTGAACGGACTTGGAAAGCCGATCAAGAATTCGTCCCTGAGCAACGAAAAAGGTGTGCCGGAAGGCTATCAGAATTTCTATGTGCATGCACTCGGCACAGAAGGCTTTCAGGCTGTGCTGAGAAGCACGCCAAGTGAACCGCCCTCGGTCTTTGAACTTGAATTCCAGGGCGCGACTCCCGACCTGAGCCATAGTGTGTTCTCTACACACGCAGTGCTCACTCACAACGCGGTCGCTGGCGGCAGCAATCTGTATGAGTGGTCCGATGGCCAGTTGCAACTTGTCAACATACTGCCGGGCGAGGAACAGGGAACACCGGGCGCGGTCCTTGGTGAAGACCATAACAGTGACTCTGGCGGCGGTCTGCATCCGATATCGGACGACGGGTCGGTGATCTTCTTCACCGATGAAGGCAATCTCTATGCCCGCGTAAACGGCGCCAGCACCGTCCAGGTCGATGCGTCGCGTGAAGGCCTTGAAAGCGGTGATGGTCTGTTTCAGACCGCCAGCAGCGATGGATCGAGAGTGTTCTTCACCGACAAGCTCAGGTTGACCGACAACTCCACTGCTGAGCCTGAAAACGGTTTGAGGGATCTGTATGAATACGACCTCGAAAGCGGCCACCTCAGCGATTCTCACGGTCGAAGATCCCGCGGGCGCCGATGTGCAGCGCGTTGTGGGTGCCAGCGAAGATGGCTCCTATGTCTACTTTGTCGCCAACGGCGTCCTCGCGCCGGGCGCATCTGCTGGAGACTGTGCCCCATCTATAGTCGAAGGCGGCCCTCAGACGTGTAACCTCTACGTCTGGCACAGGGGCACGCCAGCCGAAATCACGTTCATAGCAACCCTCTCCGAGGATGACAACAGCGAAGTGCCCAAGGATGTGCCGGAAAATACAGAAATAGCCGATGACTGGGCTCCATTGATCGCCAATCGCACTTCGAGAGTCGCTGCGGATGGAGTGAACCTGGTGTTCATGTCGAACGGTGACTTGACTGGCTATGACAACAGGAACCCTGAAACCGGCCAGCGTGAGGAGGAGGTCTACGACTACAACGCGGGTAGAAATGTGCTCAGCTGTGCGTCGTGCGATCCCAGTGGAGAACCGCCAAGGGGCGCCTCGAATATTCCCGGGGGAACACAGTTTGAAATCAGCCGGGCTATCTATCAGTCTCGTGTGTTGTCTGACGTGGAAGGACGTGCTCGTGTATTCTTCGACAGCAGCGACGCGCTCGTCCCACAGGACACCAATGGTAAGCAGGATGTGTATGAGTGGGAGGAAGATGGGCGGGGCAACTGTCGGATAGTGGGTGGCTGTGTGGCTCTGATCTCCAGTGGCACAAGCAGCGGCGAATCGTCATTCGTGGATGCCAGCGCCGACGGGAGCGACGTCTTCTTCCTCGCCGACGCCGAGCTTGTCCCACAGGATACCGATCAGCTCCTGGATCTCTACGATGCGCGCGAAGGTGGGGGTTTTCCCGGTCCGCCGACTCCCGCACCCGCGTGTGAAGGTGAGACTTGCAAGCTGCCTCTCTTGCAGGCGCCTGCGCTGGGGGTGCCCGTCAGTGCTGCGTACGTCGGCTTGGGTAACCTCCCGCCATCTGGGTCCAAGCCGGCTGTGAAGCCCAAGCCCAAGCGTAAGAAGGGTAAGCCAAAGAGGCGTAAGCGCAAAGCGAAGCGTGGGGTCAAGAAGGCCAAGCGCTCGACCAAGGGGAGGCTGTAGACATGTTCAACAGGCTCCTGCTTTTCCCGCTATGCATAGGTGTGTTGATGGTCCTTCCTGGCCCAGCGATGGCTGAACTTGGCTTTCAGAACTTTGAAGTCGCAACGACCAATGGGGATGGCAGTCCTGACGCGCAGGCTGGATCGCATCCCTTCCAGTTGACGACCAGCTTCCATTTGAAGACGGCTTTGAGCTCGTTCGGAGAAGTGGTTCCCAGTGGAGACGTCAAGGATGTCAGCGTCGATCTGCCGCCAGGCTTGGTCGGCAGCGCCACTGCTGTTCCGCAGTGCAGTCAGGAACTGTTTGCGAAGGTAAGAGTATTGGCAAACAGCGTAACACCCATACCGAGCTGCGGAAACGGGAGTGTGGTGGGAATCGCAGAGATCTTTTTTGGATCCGCATCTGGTTTGTATGTCCCTGTCTACAATTTGACTCCTCCTCCCAGTGCGCCAGCGGAGTTCGGTTTTGTCTTCGAGGGTGTCCCGGTCGTGCTGATTCCTTCGCTGCGCACGAGCGACGACTATGGCCTGCGGGTGGAAAGCAGCGACACAAGCCAGGCCGTAGCTTTCTTCGGGAGCGCTGTGACTTTCTGGGGAGTGCCGGCCGATCCAAGACACGACGAAGTACGCGGACCATGTCTGAATCAGGAAACGGGGGACTCGACTGGGGAAAAATGTCCCGCTAACCTGGCGCCCAAGCCGCTGTTGACGCTGCCAACATCGTGCGCCGGTCCGCTGATGACGACGATCAGCGCCGACTCGTGGCAGGAACCGGAACGGTTTATGTCAGACGAAGCCCTGAGCCGCGATGAGTCGGGCCACCCGATCGGTATCGAGGGTTGCGGCCGCCTCGAATTCAGCCCCTCGCTCACGGTCCAGCCCGACACGACCGCAACTGACTCCCCCGCCGGCCTCGAAGTCGCGATAAGTCTGCCGCAGAACGAAACCCCTGAAGGCCTTGCTGAGGCTGATGTGCGCAGGGTGGCGATGACGCTGCCGGCTGGGTTGTCGGCGTCGCCGTCGGCGGCCAACGGTCTGGAAGCCTGCACAGAAGCGCAGATCGCGCTGCACTCCACCGCGCCGGCGCAGTGCCCGAATGCCTCGAAGGTGGGGGCGGTGAAGATCGAAAGCCCGCTGCTGGAACGCCCCCTGGAAGGCTGGGTGTACCTCGCGCAGCAGAACAGCAACCCGTTCGGGGGGTTGCTGGGATTGTATTTGGTCGCCGAAGGCTACGGTGTGCGCTTGAAGCTCGCCGGGGAGGTCGAGGCGGACCCCTCCACAGGTCAGCTGACGACACGCTTCGAAGAACTGCCCGCTCAGCAGCTCGCCTTCCCCCAGGTGCCCTTCAGCGAGCTGAAGCTCAAGCTCTTCGGCGGCTCGCGCGCGGCGCTCGTGACCCCCCAGAGCTGCGGCGTATACACCGCGACCGGGCAGCTCACACCGTGGAGCTCGCCGGTGCCGGCGGGCGTCTCCAGCTCCTTTCCGGTCAACTCCGGCTGCGCCAGCCAGTTCGACCCGTCTTTCACGGCGGGCACGACGAGCATCCAGGCTGGCGGCTTCAGCCCGTTCACGGCGACGTTCTCGCGCTCCGACCAGGACCAGGACCTCAACGAAGTCACGGTGAAGACGCCGCCCGGGCTGCTGGGGATGCTCTCGAAGGTCCCGCTGTGTAGGGAACCGCAGGCCGCTAGAGGCGAATGTCCGGCCTCAAGCCAGATCGGGCACGTGACGGTCAGCGCGGGCGCCGGGCCGGACCCCGTCGTCCTGCCGCAGGCGGGCCGCCCGGAAGACCCCGTGTACCTGACCGGTCCCCTCCCGGAGGGATCTGATCATTCGGGGGCGCCCTTCGGCCTGAGCATCGTGGAGCACGCCGAAGCGGGGCCGTTCAACCTCGGGACCGTGATCGTCAGGGCGGCCATCGACGTCGATCCGCACACTGCGCAGGTGATCGTCAGGAGCCAGCCGCTGCCGCAGATCCTGCAGGGTATCCCCACGCAGGTCAAGAGCGTGACGGTGACCGTGGATCGCCCCGACTTCGTCTTCAACCCGACCAGCTGCAACCCGCTAGCGGTCACCGCCACCGCCCTCTCCACGCTGGGCTCGAGCGCGGCGCTTTCCAGCCGCTTCCAGGCGGCGGGCTGTGAGGCGCTGGCGTTCAAGCCCGCCTTCACGGTCTCCACGCAGGCGAAGACGAGCCGAGCCGGCGGCGCGAGCCTGCGCGTGAAGGTCACCTCGGGTGCGGGCCAGGCGAACATCGCGCAGGTCAAGGTCGATCTCCCCAAGCAGCTCCCCTCGAGGTTGACAACGCTGCAGAAGGCGTGCCTGGCCGGCGTGTTCGAAGCGAACCCGGCGTCCTGCCCGGCCGCGTCGCTCGTCGGGACGGCGACGGCTCACACCCCGGTGCTCAGCAGCCCGCTCACAGGACCCGCCTACCTGGTCTCCCACGGCGCCGCGGGGTTCCCCAATCTCGTGATCGTGCTGCAGGGCGAGGGAGTCACACTCGAACTGGACGGCCTGACGGACGTCAAGCACGGCATCACCTCGAGCACCTTCAGATCAGTCCCCGACGCGCCCGTCAGCACGTTCGAACTGATGCTCCCCGCGGGGCCGCACTCGGTGTTCACCACGAACCTGCAGGCGGCGGCGAGGGGTGACCTCTGCGGCCAGAGCCTCGTGGCGCCGACCGCGATCACCGGGCAGGACGGCGCGACGATCAAGCAGAACACCAAAATCACGATCACCGGCTGCCCCCCGAAGCCTCGCAAGGCCCACGGGTCCACTTACCCGCGGTGAAAGCAAGTGGCGGGTTCAGCCCTCCATGGCATGTGTGGTGTCAGCCGCGATGGCGAAAATCTACTGTGCCTGTCTGCGGCGCATCCGCCGGACACCCAACCCGGTCTGAGACGCTGGCAGATGAGCACATGAAAGTGTGGGTTGGTCTCTAAACGGACCAACCCAACACTTATTAGTCGACTCTATAAAGGGCTGTGAATTTCTATACTTCTTTTACGCCTTCTCCTGTTACTTCGCCTTTCTCTTTGCCTGTTTTATTTTTCGAGTTTGTGATTCCGCCTAGTGTACAAGCAAGAGCATTGTTATCTTCAGATGTGATACCTTCAACTTTGACTTTAGATAGAAGATTTTGCCCGATATTTTCTCCAAGTATTTCTTTGAGGCCTTCATTTTCTTTTCCACCGGGTTCTTGCCCCCCGGGCACTTTGATTATGCAACCGGCTGCGTTGACTTCACAGCCTTTGATGACTGCTCCAAGTCCTTTATGTTCGAGTTTTGCTTGTTGACTTACCTGGAGTTCACATTCACCGACTTCTGCTTTTGAGCCGATGGATGTTGTACATCCTTTCCATCCTGGTTTTGCAGCAGTAGAAGCATTGACGTGGATGTTGATGGTTTTTGACTGTGTCGCATTTAGGAGTTTCCACTGGCCTTCGGCACTTGTACAAGTGACGGTAGCCCCTTCGTCGGTGAATTCTGTTGTGCCGGCTTTGCCTTTTCCTTCCAATTTAACACTGCTGGACGCGAAAAAGGCGGATGCGGATGATGCTGACATGGCGAGCAGGGCCACCATCACGGTGACCCCGAACAGCGCCTTGATCTTACTCATGCGGTTGATGCTCCTTGTCGTTGTGTTTGATTGTGATGAGTTCCGAGAGACGCGACAGTGCCGTCACGCTACCTGGCGGTGGCTGCACGGGCGGGTCCTCAGCGAGTCCTTTGGTTGGCGGACTCCTCTGAATAATCCGGCTGGCCGGCGTCGAAATCAAGTCGAGCCCAAGGACGACCCCGAGAAATGGAGGGAGTTTGGCTACCGCTCCAGCGGCCGGCCGAGGCCTCTTTGCCCGTAAAACAAGGGCGATCTGCCGCTGGATGGCCGTTTCTACCGTGCCCAGCTGGCCAGCAGGACGCCCCTCTGACCCCTGCCCAATCTGTTTCCGACCCCCCTGAGACCTGCTACATGATCCGCCGACGGACGGAGAGCGAGACTCTTCGGTCCGTCGTGGAGTTCCGCGACAGCGATCTTGGCGGCGATCTTGTGGCGCGACGGTCGTGCGGCCGCGACGAGGGCGGGAGCCCCTCGTCTATCGAGATGTGGCGGGGGACTCGTCTTGGCCGGATCGCCGATGTGCTGGCGTGCCCCGAATGGCTGTGAAGCGCCGAAAAGTGCCGTCCACGCTGCCGCCTACAGTTCCCCTGTCCATCTTCGCCCCCCAGGGAGCCGCGATGCCGCTCTGCTTCATCGATCCCAAAGACGCCATTCGAGTCATCGCCGAGTCGCTCGGCCGCGAGGCCCGTCGCCAGCTGGTGGGCGAGGTCGTGCGGGCGTGGGTCGATGACATCCCCGACCAGGAGCTCTCGCTGCACTACGCCAAAGCGATTGCCGGTCTGGACGAGGACGACCTGCACCTGCTGGCGGCCTGGCACGCCTCGCTGGAGGTCGGCCAGCCGATCCCCAACACGGCTTTCCTGGTAGGAGTCTTTCCCAGCCTCGGCGAGAACCGCCGCGAGGCGCTGAAGATCGCCGCGGGCTTTCGCGGCGAGGAAGCCTTCCAAGCGGGCGTTGCTGAGGATCAGGCGCTCGACACGGTCCTGCCCCACCTCTCCCGCGAGCGCGCCGTCGAGCTCGCCAACGAGTGCATAGGGCTCTACATGTGGGACCGTCTGGGCTGCGATAACTGAAGGAGTCGTCCGCTCGCGTAGGGCAGTAGACTTGGCGAGCAATGCCCACCGTTGAGGACGTCATGGATGCACTGTCCAACGTGATCGACCCCGAGCTCGGCCTGGATTTCGTCGAACTCGGGCTCATCTACGGGGTCGAGGTCGAGGGGGGACACGTGGGCGTCACGTTCACCCTCACCACGCCCGGCTGTCCGATCGGACCGCAGGTCACTGAGCAGATCGAAGAGTTCGTGGGCGAACTCGACGGGGTGCAGACGGTCGCGTCGGAGATGGTCTTCACACCCCCCTGGTCGCCGGAGAAGATGAGCGAGGACGCCAAGTTCGCGCTTGGCTACTGACAACGCTGCTACTGCTTTTGCTGGGCGGCGGGGGTGAGGCGCTTGCCGAGTCCCCACCCACAGGGCGCCTGCTGGTGTCACTGTCGCCGCGAACCCCTGCCCGCGGCTCGGCCCACGCCGCGGCAGTCGAGGCCGTGACGGCACGTTCGGGGGCGCTGCTGGACGGGCCGCAGGTGCCGCAGCTGGGGATGCTCACCGTGCGCCCTGCGGCCGGGGTCAGCCTGGCCGAGCTGGAGCGGCGGTTGCGCGCGCAGCCGGGGGTCAAGGCTGTGGCGGTCGAGCGGCGCTTCGTGTATCGCGACGCGCCGAGCTGGGCCACCTCGGGCGCTCTGGCCGAACCCGCCGCGATCCTCGCCCGGCGCCACTCCTCGCTGCGCGCCACACCCTTCGAACTGCCCAACGACCCTGCGCTGAGCGCACCCGAGACGGCGCCCAACACTCCGTCTGGGACGCCGATCGAGTGGTGGGCGCTGCGCGAGGGGTTGCCACAGGCGTGGAGCGTCACGCACGGCGTGGGCGCCAAGGTGGCGGTGATCGACTCCGGCGTGGATGGCGCCCAACCGGATCTGGCGGGCCAGATCGAATACGCCAAGGACCTCGACGGCGAACCGGACGAAGGCTCGGCCACCGTCGACCACAACGGGCACGGCACGCACGTGGCGGGGCTGGCCTGCGCAGCGGCTGACAACGGCATCGGCATCGCGGGGGCCGGGTATGACTGCAAGCTGCTGATCGAGAAAAGCGACCTCACCGAAGGCAGTGTGATCGCGGCGATCCTCGACGCCACCAACCACGGCGCGCAGGCGATCAACATGAGCTTCGGCACCGAAGGCTCCGCGCCCGCCTCGCCGCAGCTGCGCGAAGCGCTGCAGTACGCCTACCGCCATAATGTCGTCCTGGTGGCGGCCGCGGCGGATGAACCTGTCACCGAACAAGGCAGCCCGGGCAACGTGCTGCAACCGCCCGGTACGGGTGCGCAAATGGGCGCTGGGATCGGCCTGACGGTGGCCTCCGCCGACTACTCCACGCACCGTTCGCTGTTCTCGGGCTACGGCAGCGAGATATCGATCGCCGCCTACGGCGCGTTTCACTCCATCGCCGCCGAAGGCGGGCCGCCCGGCATCTTCAGCACCTTCCCCGCCAACCCCACCCTGATCGAGCAGGGCACGGTCGATCCGCCGATGCCGCCCTGCACCTACTGTCGCGCCACGCTGGACGGCGACGACCGTTATGCCTACCTGGCGGGCACCTCGATGGCCGCCCCGCAAGTCACGGCGGTGGCCGCGCTGATCCGCCAGCTTGCGCCCACGCTGAGCGCCGCCCAGATCATCCAGTTGCTGGAGGCGACGGCGCGGCGCTCCCCGAAGAGCGGCTGGAACCCCGAGGAGGGCTGGGGGATCCTCGACGCGGGCGCGGCGGTGGCGGAGGCGCAGGTGTTGAGCCACCAGCCAAGGCTACGAGCCCGGCCAGCTCGGCGGCGATACTCGCGCCGATCGAGTCGATGTCGTGCAGCGCGTCGAAGTCGCCCAAGAGCCCGAAGTTCATCTGCCCGTTGTAGGACATGATCGCCACCGCCAGCGCGTGGTGTTCGGGCAGGAAGGCCACCGGGTAGGCCTCCAGCATCCTGCGCCCCAGCACGTACAGCGGGAACTGCGGGCCGGGGACGTTGGTGACGATCAGGTTGAACAGCCGCGTGGAGAAGTTCAGCCTGGAGGCCTGCGCGAGGATCGTCGGCGGCGCGAAGTTCTGCGCGCCGGCGATCACCTCCGCGCCGAGCGCCTGCTTGGAGTCCTTCAGCCCGTCCATCGCCTCCTTGACGAAGCGCAGGCGCTGGCGCGGGTCTGAGATGTAGATGGGCAGCGGTCCGCGCATCACCACGATGCGGTTGCCCGCCTCGTGGTGCTCGCTCTCCGCGCGCACCGACACGGGCACCAGCGCGCGCAGCTCGACCCCCTCGGTGCGCACGCCGCGGGCGATCAGGAAGCTGCGCAGGGCGCCCGCCACGACCGCCAGGACGACGTCGTTGACGGTGCAGCCGAAGGCGTTCTTGACCGTCTTGAAGTCATCCAGCGAGCTGCCCACGCCGACGAAGCGCCGGTGCGGGCCGATGTTCACGTTCAGCGGCGTGGGGGGCGCCGGGTTGAGCCCCGCCCACACGATCTCACCGACGCCCTCGGCGGCCTCGCGCGCGGTGGCCAGCGCCCGATCGGGATGGGCCAGCGCCTCAAGCGCCCCGCCCACCAGCTCGACCCCGGCGCTCACCGCGCCGCGCAGCCCGGCGGCCACCAGCTCCAGCCCCCCCGGTTCGCGGTGGGGCTGCCACGGGCGCCCGGAGTGCTGAAGGGGAGGCGGGTCGGGCGAGAGGTCGAACAGCACCGTCGCCAGGTCGATCCCGGCGATCCCGTCGATCAGCGAGTGGTGGGTCTTTGAGATCAGCGCGAAACGGTCATCCTCAAGGCCCTCGATCAGCCACATCTCCCACAGCGGCTTGGAGCGGTCCAGCTGCTGGGAGAAGATCCGCGCGGTCAGCGCCTGCAGCTGCTCCCAGCCGCCGGGCGCGGGCAGCGCGGTGTTGCGCACGTGGTACTCCAGGTTGAAGCTCGGGTCGTCGATCCACACCGGGCGCCCGGAGTCCAGCGCCGTGTGCGCCAGCTTGTGCCGGTAGCGCGGCACCAGGTGCAAACGCCAGCGGATCTGTTCCTGAAACTCATCGATGGTAGGCGCAGGCCCTTCCAGGATCGTCAACCCGCCCACATGCATGTGCGAGTGAATCCCCTCCTGGTGCAGGAAGGACGCGTCCACGGCGGTGAGACGATCCAAATGACGCGGCGGCATCTCGCTAGAGCCTACAAGGACGTCGGCCTCTCCCACGGGCTCTGCGAGCGATGCGCGCGGCGATCGCGCCTACAATGACCCTGGTGCCCCACACAGCCACTGCGCCCAACACCGTCGAGAAGCTGCTGCTGGCCGCGCCGCGCGGGTACTGCGCGGGCGTGGACCGTGCCGTGCAGACCGTGGAACGCGCGCTGGAGCTGCACGGTCCGCCCGTGTACGTGCGTAAGGAGATCGTGCACAACAAACACGTCGTGCAGACGCTGCGCGAGCGCGGCGTGATCTTCGTCGAGGAGGAGACCGACGTTCCCGCGGGGGCCGTCACCGTGTTCTCCGCGCACGGCGTGGCCCCCTCGGTGCGCGCCAATGCGCAGGCGCTGGGGTTGCGCACGATCGACGCCACGTGCCCGCTGGTGACGAAGGTGCACCGCGAGGCCCAGCGCTTCGCCGAACAGGGCTACACGATCGTGCTCGTCGGCCACGAGGGCCACGAGGAGGTCGAAGGCACGATGGGGGAGGCCCCGCAGAGCATCGTGCTGGTGCAGAGCGAGCAGGACGTGGACGCGCTGCGGGTGGAGGACCCCGAGCGCGTCGCATATGTCACGCAGACGACCCTCTCGGTGGATGAAACGAGCGCGATCGTGGGGCGCCTGCGCGAGCGCTTCCCCGCGATCGTGGCGCCGCGCACCGACGACATCTGTTACGCCACGACCAACCGCCAGACCGCTGTGAAGGAGCTGGCGGGCGCCTGCGAGCTGGTGCTGGTGATCGGCTCGCGCAACTCGTCGAACTCGCTGCGCCTGGTGGAGGTGGCACGCGACTGCGGCACCGAGGCGCACCTGATCGACAACCGCGAGGAGGTGCGCGAGGAGTGGCTCGCCGGCAAGCGCGTGGTGGGCGTCTCCTCGGGGGCCTCCGCGCCCGATGAGCTGGTGGACGATCTGCTGGACCTCTTCCGCGCGCGCGGACTGCGCGAGCAGGACATCGCCGAGGTGAGCGTGACGCGCGAGGACGTCCGCTTCATGCTCCCCAAGCCGGTCAGGGAAGTCTGCGCACCCTAGTCGTCTCCGACCTGCACCTCGGCGCCGCCACGCAGGTGGACGTGCTGCGCCGCCCGGAGGTGCGCGCGATCCTGCTGGAGGCGCTGGAGGGGATCGATCGCCTGGTGCTGCTCGGCGACGTGCTGGAGTTGCGCCACGGTCCGCGCCGCGACGCGCTCGCCGGCGCGCGGCCTTTCTTCGAAGACCTCGGCCTGGCCTTCGCCGAGCGCGAGGTGGTGGTGCTGGCCGGCAACCACGACCACGCGCTGGTGGAGCCGTGGCTCGCGCGGCGCGGCGAACTCCCCGATGCGCAGCCGCTCGCGGTGGAGCAGCGCTTCAGCGCCGAGGAGTCCTCGCCGATGCTGGCGACGCTCGCGCAGTGGGCCGCGCCGGCGCGCGTCACGGGCGCGTACCCGGGCATCTGGCTGCGCCCCGACGTGTACGCCACGCACGGGCACTACCTGGACTGCCACCTGACGATCCCCACGATGGAGCGCCTGGGCATCGGCGCGATGGCGCGCATCCTGCGCCGTCCGCCGGCCTCCTTCGCCACGCCCGAGGACTACGAGGCGGTCACGGGGCCGGTGTTCGCGTGGGTCGACGCGGTGGCCCGCCAGGCGCGCACCTCCGGCGCGCTCAACGGGGCCTCCACCGTGCGCGCGTGGCGCGCGCTGGGGGGCGACGGGCGCGCGGCTCCCACGGTGCGCGCGCGCGCGCTCGCCGGGGCCTTCCCGCTGGCGGTGGGCGCTCTGAACCGCGCCGGGCTCGGCCCGCTGCGCCCCGACATCTCAAGCCCCGAATTGCGCCGCGCGGGGCTGCGTGCGATGGGTGAGGTCGCCACGCGCCTTGGTCTCGACGGTCCGCGCGCGGGCGCTGCGCACGCGACCGTGGGTTTGGACGGTCCGCGCGCGGGCGCTGCGCACACGACCGTGATCTTCGGGCACACCCACCGCGCGGGGCCGCTGCCGGGCGATGCCCCGCACGAGTGGCTGGCGCCCGGGGGAGCGCGGCTGCTCAACGCGGGGTGCTGGACGTACGACGGCTACTTCCTCACCGCCACCCCAGGGGAGAGCCCCTACTGGCCGGGGGGGTGCGTGGTGGTGGATGATGAAGGCCCGCCGATCCTGCGGCGGCTGCTGGAGAGCCGCGAGCACGCGGAGCTCGCTCCGACCAGGGCTCGGTAGGTGTCCGGCTGCAGAGACACGCCGGCGACTTCGTGCGGGCGCAGCGGCTCGCGCCGCACGCCCAGCAGCTCCTGGATCGCGAGCTCCGTTTCCACGTAGGCGCCCTCGCCGTAGTGGTAGTCGAACAGCATGCCGCGCCCATCGAACAGGTAGCGAGCGGGCCACCCCCGGTTCTCGTACTCCTGCCACATCTCCAGGTCGGGGTCGAGCAGCACGGGGTAGGTGATGCCGAGGCGCGCGACGGCCGCTTCGACCGCGCCGCGCTCGCGGGAGCGCTCGAAGCCGGGGGAGTGGATGCCGATCACCTGCAGTCCAGCGGGCGCGTAGCGCTCGTGCCAGGCCTTCATGTAGGGGAGCGTGCGCAGCGAGTGCGAACGGCAGAAGTCCCAGAACTCGATCAGCACGGGACGCCCGAGCAGCTTGTCCATACGCACCCTGGGCACGTTGATCCACTTCAGGTGCGTCAGGAACGGCGGTGCTGCGATCGTATCGACCGGTGCGCGCATGACTGAATCCCTTACTGAGCGCCTTGTCCCAAGGACACCTCAACTACCCGATGCTGCCAACCATCTCCAACTGAATGAGCCGGTTCAGCTCCACCGCGTACTCCATCGGCAGCTCCTTCGTGACGGGCTCGATGAAGCCGTTGACGATCATCGCGGCGGCCTCGTCCTCGGTGAAGCCGCGCGAGCCCATGTAGAAGAGCTGGTCGTCGCTGATGCGACCGACGGTGGCCTCGTGGGCGACTGTCACGTGGGGGTTCTGGATCTGGATGTCAGGCCAGGTGTCCGAGCGGGATTCGCCGTCCATCATCAACCCGTCGCACTGCACGCGCGCCTTGGAGCCGGCGGAGTTGTGGCCCATGCGCACGAGGCCGCGGTAGCCCATGATGCCGCCGTCCTTGGAGATCGACTTGGCGAGGATGTTGGAGGTGGTGTTGGGGGCCAGGTGCACGACCTTGGCGCCGGTGTCCTTGTGCACGCCCTTGCCCGCCACGCCCACGTTCAAATGGTCGGCGCGAGCGCCTTCGCCCATCAGGAACGAGCCGGGGTAGAGCATCACGTACTTGGCGCCCATCGATCCGCCCACCCACTCCACCGTGCCGTGGGCGTCCACGACGGCGCGCTTGGTGTTGAGGTTGTAGACGTCCTTGGACCAGTTCTGCACGGTCGTGTAGCGCGCCTTGGCGCCCTCGTGCACGAAGATCTCGACGACGGCTGAGTGCATCGAGTTGACCGAGTAGGTCTGCGCGGTGCAGCCCTCGATGTAGTTGACCTCCGAGCCCTCCTCGGCGACGATCAGGGTGTGCTCGAAGGTGCCCTCGCCGGCGCCCTCCATGCGGAAGTAGGACTGCAAGGGCAGGTCGCACTTCACGCCGGCGGGGATGTAGCAGAAGGCCCCACCGGACCACACGGCGCCGTGCAGGGCGGAGAACTTGTTGTCCTGCGGCGGGACGCACTTGTTCATGAAGTACTTCTGCACCAGCTCGGGGTACTCCGTCACCGCGGTGTCCATCGAGCAGAAGAGGATGCCCTGCTTGGCGTAGATCTCCTTCAGGCCCTCGTAGACGGGCTCCTGGCGCCAGACCCCCACGACGCCGGCGAGGTGCTCGCGCTCAGCCTGCGGGATGCCCAGGTCCTCATAGGTCTGCTTCATCTCCGCAGGGACGTCGTCCCAGGAGTCATAGCGCCCGGCGGTGGGCGGCGAGTACAGCACCAGATCGTCCAGGTTCAGCCCGCTGAGGTCGGGCCCCCACGTGGGGACGGGCTTGCGCTCGAAGATCTCAAGCGCGCGGACGCGCTTCTCGGCCATCCAGGCGGGCTCGCCCTTGATCTTCGACAGCTCGCCGATCACCTCGCGCGAGATGCCCTGCCGCGCGCGCAACTGCCCCTGCTCGTCCTCGACGATCGGGCTGGGCTTCGTGATCCTGGTGCGGTCTGTCGTGGCCATGACGCTCCTTGCCTCGTGCGGCTCGTAGGAATCCCGTGTGCGGCACTAGGAATTGTATCGATACCGGGGGCGTGGCCCGGTTTGGACGGCCGTTTTTACGGATAAGGACCCCACAAGGGGGTCCGAGCGGGCCGCGTGGTGGGGGGCCGAAGGGACGCGCCGCCTGCGGCGGAGACAAGGTTGCGCCCGTGCGACACGCGGCCCGGAGCGCCTACGCTCACACCCCGAGCACCCACATGGTGTATGCTGGTGTACGTGAGCAGGACGAACATCGACATCGACGACGAGTTGGTCGAGCGCGCGATGCAGATCTACCGCTTGAAGAGCAAGCGCGAGGCGGTGGACTATGCGTTGCGGCGTCTGGTGGGCAACCCGATGAGCCGTGAGGAAATCCGCGCGATGCAGGGGCGTGGTTGGGGAGGCGATCTCGCGGAGCTGCGCGCGCCCGACACGATTGCCGAGTTTCCGCCCCTGCGCGAAACGCCTCAGGGGTAGGCCCGGAGTGGCGCTGCTGGCGGACTCCTCCGCCTGGATCGAGTTCCTACGGGGAACAGGCAGTCCGATCGATCGGCAGCTGGACACCGCGCTCATGACGACGGACACCGAGCTGGCGACCACTGACGTGGTCGTGATGGAGGTGCTGGCCGGAGCCCGCGATGACACTGAGCGCGACGAACTCAGGCAGATGCTCTACGGCTGCAGCTTCCTGACGGTCGACGGCCCGGCCGACTACGAGCAGGCGGCGGAGATCCATCGGGCCTGCCGGCGCGGGGGAGAGACCGTGCGCAAGCTCACCGACTGCCTGATCGCGACCGTCGCGATCCGCAACGGCGTGGAGCTGCTGCAATGCGACGCCGACTTCGAGGCGATCGCGCGGCACACCGCGCTGCGGCTGGCGTAGTCGGGGCGGTCGCCAACCCGCTTGACGATTGGGACTTGACAATTGTTTCCCGGCGGTCTACAGTGGTCTTCTAATGGCGTTCTGAGACAGGGCGTCCAAACATAGGATCGGGTTGGGTCTGGCCTCTGCGGCCGGCTTTTGATTCGTTGGCAGGGTTTCTTTGGGAGAGGGACGTGATTGCGTTTTTTATGAGGGAGTTGTTGTTCGCGTGAGTTCGTTTTGGATTGGCGTGTCGGGAGTCGTTGCTGTCCCTGTGGGGGCCGTAACTAGATGCTTCAGCGTCTCTGAAGCATCTCTCTCTCTCTCTCTCTCTCTCTTGGCCGGGGCTTCTAGCTTCTAGGCCATTTCGCCGCCGTTGGCCGGTGGCTCGTTTCGGCCACGGGGGCCGGGTTGGTCACTCTCGCGCGTTAACGGCGCGTTTGGTTTCTGCCGTCTCGGGTTGTGTGCCCGGGGCGGTTTTGTGCTGCCCGGTTCTCCTGGGTGGTCGTGTTCTCGATTGCTCTGGGAGGGGATGTTGATGCTGCGTCGCTTTGTGCTGGTGTTGGCCGGGTTGCTGGTTGTGCTGGTGTTGGGGGTGCCGGCGGGGGCGGGGGCGGCGGGGGATGCGACGGAAGCGTTCTGTGCGAACGAAGCGCTGCCAGGGTTTGAGAGCTTCATGCCGGATTGTCGGGCGTATGAGATGGTCTCGCCGCCGTTCAAGGATGGGCAGCGAATCGAAGGGGTGATCGCGATGTCGAGCGATGGGTCGCGTGTGCTCATCAGCTCGTATGGTGTGTTTGCGGACGATGAAAGCGATGGCCAGGAGACTAGCTTCTATGTGTTTGCGCGTTCGCCGTCGGGGTGGGTGGCGTCCTCGGCGTCTCCGCCGTCGTCGTCGTTTCCTCGCAGCGAATACCTGGCGGCGAGCAGCGATCTGAGCAGGGTGCTGTTCGCGGTGCGTGCGTCGTCTGAGTCGGTGTATGCGGAGGATCTGTATGTGCGTGAACCCGATGGTTCGCAGGTGGAGGTCGGGCCGATGCTCTCGCCGTCGCTGACGGGTGGCCCTCCGGCCGGTGCGTATGCGCTAGCGAGCCCGTTTTTCAGCCAGATGCAGTATGTGGGTGCCTCGGCTGATCTTTCGCATGTTCTGTTCAGGATGAGCCGAAGTGGTATTGGAAATCCTCCGTTGTGGCCTGGGGATACGACTCGTGAGGAAAGTCTGTTTGGGGATTTGTATGAGTATGTCGGTAGGGGTAATACGCGGCCTGCGATGGTTGGTGTGAATGCGGAAGGGCGTTTGATCAGTGACTGTGGGACGGTCCTCGGGTCTGGCGCGGGTGGGGGTGGGGATGTGTATAACGCGGTGTCTGCGGATGGGGGCACGGTGTTCTTCACGTCCTATGCGGGGGAAGAAGGTTGCTCGGGGCCGGTGGTCAATGAATTGTGGGCGCGGCTCGGTGGCGCTGAATCGGTCCCGGTATCGGAGCCCACGCCGGCGCAGTGCGAAGCGTGTGATACGGCGGTGAAGGCGCCGGCTGTATTCCAGGGTGCTTCTGAGGATGGGTCGAAGGTGTTCTTCCTCACCGGACAGGAACTGTTCGCGGGGGATAGGGGCCTGAACCTGTATGAGTTTGATTTCGATAATAAGTATGGTGGGAAGATCGTGCGGGTCTCGATGGGCTCTGAAGAACCCGAAGTGCAGGGTGTGGCGAGGGTCTCCGAGGATGGGTCGCACGTGTATTTCGTCGCGAAGGGTGTGCTGACGCCTGGGGGTGTGAAGAACGCTGAAGGCGGCGAACCGGTCGCGGGTGGCGAGAACCTGTATGTGTTCGAGCGTGACGCGACGTATCCCGCGGGGCATGTGGCGTTCGTCGCGACGCTCTCCGAAGCAGACGGAGGTGACTGGAGCGCGACGGATGATCGGCTGGTGCAGGCGACGCCGGATGGCCGGTTTCTGGTGTTTGTGAGCAGCGCGGATTTGACGGCGGGGGATACGAGCAGCGAACCGCAGGTCTTTGAGTACGATGCGCTGGCGGAAAGGCTGGTGCGTGTCTCAGTGGGCCAGGCTGGTTATGCGGGCGGGTCGGCAAACGCGGACGCGCACGCCTCGGAATTCATCGGCCAGGCCTATACAGGCCTCGAAGGGTTTCATCCAACAGACGCGACGACTGATTTAGCTGTGTCGGCTGTCGGCGAAGGCAGCCAGGTGGTCTCGCGGGTGGTGTTCATGAGTGTTGGTGCGTTGGCGCCTGGTGCTGAAGAAGCGGCTGCGGCGGGCACGAAGAGTGTGTACGAGTATCGCAGCGTCGGTTCGATCGCGAATGGGAATGTGTATCTGATCTCCGCGGGCACGAGCAGTAGGAACACGGAAATCGACGGGGGAGTGGACCTGTCCGGCGGGGATGTGTTCTTCAGTACGGCCGGCCCGTTGTTGGCGCAGGACGTCGATACGAACATCGATTTGTACGATGCGCGGTCTGGTGGTGGGTTCTCCGCGCCCGCGGCGCCGGCGGAGTGCGAAGGCGAAGGTTGCCAGGGCGCCCCGTCGGTGGCTCCGTCGTTTGGTGTGCCGGGGAGCGTGGGCGCTACGGCGGGTGGGAATCTCCCGCCGGTGGCGGCCCCGGCGCCTGTGGCGATACCCAAGCCCAAGCCGAAGCCGAAGACGAGGAAGCCCAGGGCGAAGGAGAAGCATCGCGCCGTCAAGCACAAGAAGGGGCGGCCGGTGAAGGGTAAGGGGTCTATTGTCGATGCGAAGGGCCGGGGGTGATCGCTGTGGGTTTCGTTGCGAAGCGGTGTTCGGCGTGTGTGCTGCTCGTGCTGGTGTTGGGTGTTGTGTCGTTTGGTGCTTCCCCGGCGTCGGCGTCGGGGACGGTCGCGTTCGCGGTGCACGCGATCGCCGAGCCGAGCAGCTTCTCGGCGGGTGACGCCGTGGGCTGCGAAGAACCGCAGAAGTCGTGCGATAAGTACCAGGTGGAGGTGAGGAATCTGGGTGATGCGCCGTCGAGTGGTCCGATCGTGTTGACGGACACTCTGCCAGCTGGCATCACGTTGAGGCAAGTCCACGAGACCGAAGGGTTATGGGAATGCTCGTCGAGCGTCAGCGCGGATGGCCGGACGGTCGTGACGTGCGTGTCTTTGGAATCGGTGGCGGCGGGTGGTTATACGGGAGATCTTTACAACGATGCGGGGTCTCTGGATATAAGGGTTAATGTCCCGGTGGGTGTGGTGGGCCCGTTGCGCAATGAAGTGTCGGTGACGGGTGGTGGGGCGGTGGGTGTCGCGTCGACGAGTGAGGAAACTCTGGTCAGTTCGCAGCGCCCGCCGTTCGCTGTGAGCGAATTCAGTGTCGAACCCACCGCGGTGGACGGTTCGCCGGTGTTCGGCGCCGGCGCGCATCCGTGGGAGCTGACGGCGAACATTGGGTTCCCGGTGGTCGTGGGCGTACCGGACTCAGGCATTTATGTTGGCGCTGGGGGCCATCCGTTTACGCCGGTTGAAAACGTGAAGGATATCGCGGTGGAATTGCCTGTGGGGTTCACCGGTGATCCGCTGGCGACATCGCAGCGCTGCACCCAGCTGGAGCTGGCGGTGGAATCAGGGCCGGGTGTGCACGGCGAAGGCCCATCGGCGAACGCTTGTCCGCCGGGGAGTCGTGTGGGTACGGTCGCGTTCAACGGAGGCTTCTCCAGCAAAGGTGAATGGGATGTGTCGGCGGAAAGCCTGAGTAATATTTCGGATATTTACAGTATGGTGCCGGAGGGTGGTTATCCGGCGGAGTTAGCTTTCAAAGCCGTTGGTGTCCCGATATACCTGTATGCGAGTGTGGTGCACACGGGGTCTGGGTATGTTCTGCGTGTGAGTAGCCCCGGTCTCCCGGAGGCAGTGGAGGTGACGCATGTCTCGCTGTCGTTCTTCGGTGACCCGGGTGGGATGGATGGCGAAGCGGCGGAACCGGCGTTCTTGACGGACCCGGCGGACTGCTCGGCGGGTGGGTTGACGAGTCGTATCCAGGCGGAATCGTGGGAAGACCCAGGGCGCGTCGTGTCGGGCGAAACCACGGTGTACCCGTCGCTGACGGGGTGCGATCTGTTGTCGTTCGCGCCGTCGTTGTCGTTCGCGCCGAGCGTGGGTGAAGGCGGCACGACGCAGGCGGATGAGCCCTCGGGTTACACGACGGTGCTGAAGGTCCCGCAGACCAGCGCGTTCAGTGAATTGGCGACTCCGGCTGTGAAGAATGTGTCGGTGATGTTGCCGGAAGGTGTGGCGCTCTCGCCGTCGGCGGCGGATGGTCTTCAGGGTTGTGGTGAAGCGCAGTTCGCGTTGGGTTCGACGAGTCCGGGTGGGTGTCCGTTGGGGTCGCAGATCGGGACGGTGGAAGCGGTGACGCCGATCCTGCCCGAAACGCTGCAGGGGCGCGTGTATTTGGCGCAGCCGAAGTGTGGGGGCGAAGGCCAGCCGGCGTGTACCGCGGCGAGCGCGAGCAACGGCGAACTGTTTGGGCTCTATGTGGAAGTGCAGGGTCCGGGGTTCACCGTGAAGTTCCCCGGCACGGTGTCGGTGGACCCCGCGACGGGCAGGGTCACGGCAGGCTTTGAAAACCTGATCCAGCAGCCCATCAGCGAATTCAAGCTGCACCTGAAGTCCGGGCCACGGGCGCCCCTGGCGAACCCCCAGACGTGCGGGGCGGCGAGCACCGCGAGTGACCTGACGCCGTGGAGCAGCCCGGTGACACCGGACGCAACTGGGTCCAGTTCGTTCAATGTGGATTGGGATGGTAACGGCGGGGCGTGTCCCGCGAGTATGCCGTTCAGCCCGGGTTTCAGCGGGGGCACTGTGTCTCCGGTGGGTGGTGCGTTCAGCGCGTTCACGTTGACGTTCTCAAGGCATGATCGTGAACAGGATCTGTCGGGGCTCTCGCTGACGATGCCCCCGGGTCTTTTGGGGCGTCTGGCCGGTATCCCGTTGTGCGGGGAACCGCAGGCCGCGCAGGGCGCATGTCCCGTAGGGAGCCAGGTCGGGACGACGACGGTCGCGGCGGGGTCGGGGTCGCACCCGTTCTGGACGCAGGGCCGTGTGTATCTAACGGGCCCGTATAAGGGGGCGCCGTTTGGCCTGTCGATCGTGGTGCCCGCGCAGGCCGGGCCGTTCAACCTCGGTGATGTAGTGGTTCGTGCTGCGATCCATGTCGATCCGAATACGGCGCAGATCACGGTCACGAGCGACCCGTTGCCGGAGATTGTGGATGGTGTCGCGCTGCGGATCCAGACGGTGAACGTCAATATCGACCGTGAAGGGTTCATTTTCAACCCGACGAACTGCAGCCAGTTGCAGTTGGCGGGCACGATCACCGGGGCGCAGGGCGCGTCGGCGAGCGTGTCGAGTCCGTTCGCGGCCACCGGGTGTGCGGGTTTGCCGTTTCACCCGGTGTTCAGTGTCAGTACGCAGGCGAGTACGAGTAAGAAGAGCGGGGCGAGCCTGACCGTGAAGGGTGTGTTCCCCGCGGGGAACGCGAATGTCCACAGCGTCGCGGTGACGCTCCCGAAGCAGTTGCCGGCGAGGTTGACGACGATTCAGCAGGCGTGTCCGGAAGCGACGTTCAACGCGAACCCGGCGTCGTGTCCGGCGGGCTCGGACATCGGGACGGCGACCGCTATGACGCCGATCCTCGCGAGCCCGGTGATGGGGCCGGCGTACCTGGTCTCTCATGGTGGTGCGGCGTTCCCGAACGTCGTGGCGATCCTGCAGGGCGAAGGCGTCACGGTGGACCTGACGGGCAGTATCGATATCAAGCATGGTGTTACGAGCAGCACGTTCGCGAGTGTCCCCGACGCGCCGATCAGCGCGTTCACGTTGACGTTGCCCGAGGGGCCGCACTCCGGCCTGGCGGCGGTAGTGCCGGCGAAGGCGAAGGGCAGTCTCTGCGGGCAGAGCCTGGCGATGCCGTTCACGATCACGGGGCAGAACGGGGCGCAGGTCAAGCAGAACGTGAAGATCACGGTCACCGGCTGCCCCAAGGCCAAGCCGAAGGCGAAGAAGAGGGTCAAGCGCGGGAAACGCGCGAAGGCCAAGGGGAAGTGATGGCGGTAGCGGCGATGAGTACTCGTAACGACCGGGGTGGGGCGCGTCAGCGCCCTGGCTCCGCCAGCTCGCGTTCGGGCTCCAGCGGCTCTGAGCGTCCTGCCCCTGGCCGTGTGCCGCGGGCGAAACCGGCTGCGGGGGAGGCTGGGCAGGGCAGGGTGTCGGCGATCCAGCGTACGCGGATGTTGGGTGCGATGGTCGAGGTCGCGGGGGAGCGTGGTGCGCCCAGGGCGTCGGTCGCGCACATCGTGGAGCGCGCCGGCATCTCGCGCAGGACGTTCTACGAACACTTCGAGGATCGTGAGGACTGCTTCCTCGCGGCGTTCGACCACGCGCTCGCGCGGGCGCAGGAGGCAGTGCTCCCCGCATACACCGCTGGAAGCACGTGGCGCGAGCGGGTACGGGCGGGACTCTCGGCACTGTTGGCGTTCTTTGATGAGCAGCCGGGGCTGGGTGCGCTGTTGGTGATCGACGCGCTCGGCGCGGGGCCCCGCGCTTTAGAGCGGCGCACGGAATTGCTGGACGCGCTGATCGCGGTCGTGGACGGGGGCCGTGGCGAGGGCAGGGCGGGGCAGGAGCCGCCGCCGCTCGCGGCGGATGGTGTCGTCGGCGCGGTGTTCAACGTGCTGCACGCGCGGATGCTGGAGCGCCGCGTGGGGTCTGGGAGTGGCGCGCAGAGGACCGCGGGGGTCTCTCTGGCGGCTCAGGGCGGACCGTTGCTGGTGCTCGTGAACCCGTTCATGAGCATGATCGTGATGCCCTACCTCGGCACTGCCGCCGCGCGCAGGGAGCTGGAGCGCCCGGTGCCCGCGCCGCGCGCGGCGCGTGAGCCGAGCGGCGATCCGCTGCGCGACCTGGACATGCGTCTCACCTACCGCACGGTGAGGGTGCTTGTGGCGATAGCCGAGCACTCCGGGGCCAGCAACCGCCGCATCGCGGAGGCCGCGGGGGTCTCCGACCAGGGCCAGATCTCGAAGCTGCTGGCGCGGCTGGAGCACCTTGGGTTGGTCGCCAACGAGGGCGAGGGCCCCGCCAAGGGCGAGCCCAACGCCTGGACACTCACCGCCAAAGGCGCCCAGGTCGAGCAGGCCATCGCCGCTGAGGCCAGCAGCGTCTGACGCCCTCCGGCCCGCTGGCCGTTCGAGCAGTCACGCACGGGGCGGCGTCCCGATGCGCGACCACCGAGTCTGGCATTACGTTATGCTTTACCTATGGCCAGAAAAGTAAAGGAGAGGCGCGTGCCGCGCGGCTCGGGGCGTGTTGCCGGCAGGTCGCGGATCTCCAGCAAGCATCAGGTGACGATCCCTGTGGGCGCGTTTCGCGAGGCGGGGCTGCACGAGGGAGATGTGGTGCAGGTGCAGGTGCAGGGTTCGGGGCGCATCCTGCTGACGCGCTTCGACGATCTGATCGACCGCTACGCGGGCGCGCTCAGCACGGGGGGCGAGCTGGGCCGGACGCTGCGGGCTGTGCGTGACGAGTGGGACTGATCCTGCTCGACACGACGGCGATCGTCGCCTTTCTCGACCGGGACGACGCCCTGCACGAGGCGGCCGTCGCGGGGCTGAGAGTGGCCGGGGCCGACAGCGCCTTCGTGGCCTCGGCCGTGAGCTACGCCGAGGTCATGACGGGCGTCGCGCTCGGGCATCACCCGGCGGAGGCGGTGGAGGGCTTCTTCGACAACCTGGTCCGCGAGCTGCTGCCGGTGGACCGGGCGGTGGCCGCGCGCGCCGGGGCACTGCGAGGAGCGCGCCGCTCGCTGCGGATGCCCGACGCGCTGATCCTCGCCACTGCCGACCTGCACGAGGATGTGCAGGTCGTCGTCTGCGCCGACGGCGACTGGCCGAAGGTCGAGGGCGTGCGCTGCCGCATCGAGCTGCTGCGGCCCTGACGCGGCGCCCGTGAGCCGCCCTTGCGGCGGGTGGCCCGTCCGCGGCTTGACGATTAGGACTTGACAATTGTTTCCTGGCGGTCTACAGTGGTCTTCTAATGGCGTTCTGAGACAGGGCGTCCAAACATAGGATCGGGTTGGGTCTGGCCCCTGCGGCCGGCTTCTCATTCGTTTGGCAGGGTTTCTTTGGGAGAGGGACGTGATTGCGTTTTTCATGAGGGAGTTGTTGTTCGCGTGAGTTCGTTTTGGGCAGGCGTGTCGGGAGTCGTTGCTGTCCCGGTGGGGGCCGTAACCAGATGCTTCAGCGTCTCTGAAGCATCTCTCTCTCTCTCTCTCTCTCTTGGCCGGGGCTTCTAGCTTCTAGGCCGTTTCGCCGCCGTTGGCCGGCGGCTCGCTCTGGCCACGTGGGCCGGGTTGGTCACTCTCGCGCGTTAACGGCGCGTCTGGTTGTTGCCGTCTCGGGTCGTGTGCCCGGGGCGGTTTTGTGCTGCCCGGTTCTCCTGGGTGGTCGTGTTCTCGATTGCTCTGGGAGGGGATGTTGATGTCACTGTCGCCTGTACGTCGGGTCGTGCTGGTGTTGGCGGGGTTGTTGGTTGTGTTGGTGCTGGGGGCGCCGGCTGGGGCGGGGGCGGCGGGGGACGCGACGGAAGCGTTCTGTGCGAACGAAGCGCTGCCGGGGTTTGAGAGCTTTTTGCCGGATTGCCGTGCGTATGAGATGGTCTCGCCGCCGTTCAAGGATGGGCAGGCAATCGAAGGGGTGTCCGCGATGTCGAGCGATGGGTCGCGTATGATTCTCAGCTCGTATGGTGTGTTTGCGGACGATGAAAGCGGTAGTGGTGTGGCTGCCAGCACCTATGTGTTTGCGCGTTCGCCGTCGGGGTGGGTGGCGTCTTCGGCGTCTCCGCCGGCGTCGTTGTTTCCTTACAGCGAATACCTGGCGGCGAGCAGCGATCTGAGCAGGGTGCTGTTCAGGGTGCGTGCGTCGTCGGAGTCGGTGTATGCGGTAGATCTGTATGTGCGTGAACCCGATGGTTCGCAGGTGGAGGTCGGGCCGATGGTCCCGCCGTCGCTGGCGGGTGGCCCCCCGTCCGATGCGTATGCGCTTCCCGGCCCGTTTACCTCCGAGATGCAGTATGTGGGTGCCTCGGCTGATCTTTCGCATGTTCTGTTCCAGATGAGCCAAAATGGTATTGGAAATCCTCCGTTGTGGCCTGGGGATACGACTCCTGAGGGGAGTCCGTTTGGGGATTTGTATGAGTATGTCGGTAGGGGTAATACGCGGCCTGCGATGGTTGGTGTGAATGCGGAAGGGCGTTGAACTGTTCGCGGGGGATAGGGGCCTGAACCTGTACGAGTTTGATTTCGATAATAAGTATGGTGGGAAGATCGTGCGGGTCTCGATGGGCTCTGAAGAACCCGAAGTGCAGGGTGTGGCGAGGGTCTCCGAGGATGGGTCGCACGTGTATTTCGTCGCGAAGGGCGTGCTGACGCCTGGGGGTGTGAAGAACGCTGAAGGCGGCGAACCGGTCGCGGGTGGCGAGAACTTGTATGTGTTTGAGCGTGACGCGACGTATCCCGCGGGGCATGTGGCGTTCGTCGCGACGCTTTCCGAAGCGGATGGAGGCGACTGGAGCGCGACGGATGATCGGCTGGTGCAGGCGACGCCGGATGGTCGCTTTCTGGTGTTTGTGAGCAGCGCGGATTTGACGGCGGGGGATACGAGCAGCGAACCGCAGGTCTTTGAGTACGATGCGCTGGCGGAAAGGCTGGTGCGTGTCTCTGTGGGCCAGGCTGGTTATGCGGGCGGGTCGGCAAACGCGGACGCGTACGGCTCGGAATTCATCGGCCAGGCCTATGCAGGCTTGGAAGGGTTTCATCCGACGGCCGCGACGACCGATTTGGCTGTGTCGGCTGTCGGTGAGGGTAGCCAGGTGGTCTCGCGGGTGGTGTTCATGAGTGTTGGTGCGCTGGCGCCTGGTGCTGAAGAGGCGGCTGCGGCGGGCACGAAGAGTGTGTACGAGTATCGCAGCGTCGGTTCGATCGCGAATGGGGATGTGTATCTGATCTCCGCGGGCACGAGCAGTAGGAACACGGAAATCGACGGGGGAGTGGACCTGTCCGGCGGGGATGTGTTCTTCAGCTCGGCCAGCCCGTTGTTGGCGCAGGACGTCGATACGAACATCGATTTGTACGATGCGCGGGCCGGCGGTGGGTTCCCCGCGCCCGCGGCGCCGGCGGAGTGCGAAGGCGAAGGTTGCCAGGGCGCCCCGTCGGTGGCTCCGTCGTTTGGTGTGGCGGGGAGCGTGGGCGCTACGGCGGGTGGGAATCTCCCGCCGGTGGCGGCCCCGGCGCCTGTGGCGATACCCAAGCCCAAGCCGAAGCCGAAGACGAGGAAGCCCAGGGCGAAGGAGAAGCATCGCGCCGTCAAGCACAAGAAGGGGCGGCCGGTGAAGGGTAAGGGGTCTATTGTCGATGTGAAGGGCCGGGGGTGATCGCTGTGGGTTTCGTTGCGAAGCGGTGTTCGGCGTGTGTGCTGCTCGTGCTCGTGCTGGTGTTGGGTGTCGTGTCGTTTGGTGCTTCCCCGGCGTTGGCGGCGGGGACGGTCGCGTTCGCGGTGCACGCGATCGCTGAGCCGAGCAGCTTCTCGGCGGGTGACGCCGTGGGCTGCGAAGAACCGCAGAAGTCGTGCGATAAGTACCAGGTGGAGGTGAGGAATCTGGGTGATGCGCCGTCGAGTGGTCCGATCGTGTTGACGGACACTCTGCCGGCGGGCCTCACGTTGATACAGGTCCACGAGACCGAAGGGTTATGGGAATGCTCGTCGAGCGTCAACGCGGATGGCCGGACGGTTGTGACGTGCGTGTCTTTGGAATCGGTGCCGGCGGGTGGTTATACGGGAGGTAATTATGACGATGCGGCGTCTCTGGATATAAGGGTGAATACCCCGGTGGGCGTGGCGGGCCCGTTGCGCAATGAAGTGTCGGTGACGGGCGGTGGGGCGGTGGGTGTCGCGTCGACGAGTGAGGAAACCCCGGTCAGTACGCAGCGCCCGCCGTTCGCTGTGGACGAATTCAGTGTCGAACCCACTGCGGTGGACGGTTCGCCGGTGTTCGGTGCCGGCGCGCACCCGTGGGAGCTGACGGCGAACATCGGGTTCCCCCTGGTCGCGAGCGTCCCGAACTCAACCCCCAATGGTATTGGCAATGGGGGCCGTCCATATACGCCGGTTGAAAATGTGAAGAATATCGCGGTGGAATTGCCTGTGGGGTTCACTGGCGATCCGCTGGCGACATCGCAACGATGCACCCAGCTGGAGCTGACGGCGAACGCTTGTCCGCCGGGGAGCCGTGTGGGTACGGTCGCGTTCAACGGAGCCTCCTCCGCCAGAGGTGAGTGGGAGGCGTCCTCGGAAGTAGGTAATGTGTCGGGTATTTACAGTATGGTGCCGGAGGGTGGTTATCCGGCGGAGTTCGCTTTCAAAGTCGTCGGTGTCGAAGTATACCTGTATGCGAGTGTGGCGCACACGGGCTCTGGGTATGTTCTGCGTGTGGGTAGCCCCGGTATCCCGGAGGCAGTGGAGACGACGCATGTCTCGCTGTCGTTCTTCGGTGACCCGGGTGGGATCGATGGCGAAGCGGCGGAACCGGCGTTCTTGACGGACCCGGCGGACTGCTCGGCGGATGGGTTGACGAGTCGTATCCAGGCGGAATCGTGGGAAGACCCAGGGCATGTCGTGTCGGGGGAAACCACGGTGTACCCGTCGTTGACGGGGTGCGATCTACTGTCGTTCACACCGTCGCTGTCGTTCGCGCCGAGCGTCGGTGAAGGCGGCACGACGCAGGCTGATGAGCCCTCGGGGTATACGACGGTCGTGAAGGTCCCGCAGACCACTGCGTTCAGTGAACTGGCGACCCCGGATGTGAAGGATGTGTCGGTGACGCTGCCTGAAGGTGTGGCGCTCTCGCCGTCGGCGGCGGATGGTCTGCAGGGTTGTGATGAAGCGCAGATCGCGTTGGATTCCACGAGCGGCGGTGCGTGTCCGCTTGCATCGCAGATCGGGACGGTGGAAGCGATCTCGCCGGATCTACCGAACCCGTTGGAGGGTCACGTGTATCTTGCGTCCCCGAAGTGTGGTGGCGAAGGCCAGCCGGCGTGTACCGCGGCGAGCGCGAGCAACGGCGAATTGTTCGGGTTGTACGTGGAAGTGCAGGGCCCGGGGTTCACCGTGAAGCTCCCCGGTATCGCCTCGGTGGACCCGGCGACGGGGAGGGTCACGGCGCGCTTTGAAAACGTGATCCAGCAGCCCATCAGCGAATTCAAGCTGCACCTGAAGTCCGGGCCACGGGCGCCGCTGGCGAACCCCCAGTCGTGCGGGGCGGCGACGACAGCGAGCGATCTGACGCCGTGGAGCAGCCCGGTGACGCCGGATGCGACGGGCACCAGCTCGTTCAACGTGGACTGGGACGGCAACGGTGGGGCGTGTCCCGCGGGTATGCCGTTCAGCCCGGGTTTCACGGCTGGGACGGTCTCCCCGGTGGGTGGTGCGTTCAGCGCGTTCACGCTGACGTTCTCGCGCCATGACCGCGAACAGGACCTCTCGGGGCTCTCGCTGACGATGCCGCCGGGTCTGTTGGGGAAGCTGGCTGGTATCCCGTTGTGTGGGGAACCCCAGGCCGCGCAGGGCACTTGTGGCGCGGGGAGCCAGGTCGGGACGACGACGGTCGCGGCGGGCTCCGGATCGCAGCCGTTCTGGACGCAGGGCCGGGTGTATCTCACGGGCCCGTACAAGGGCCAGCCGTTCGGCCTGTCGATCGTGGTCCCCGCGCAGGCCGGGCCGTTCAACCTCGGTGATGTCGTGGTTCGCGCCGCGATCCACGTCGACCCGAACACGGCGCAGATCACGGTCACGAGCGACCCGTTGCCGCAGCTGATCGACGGTATCCCGCTGCGGATCCAGACGGTGAACGTCAACATCAATAGGGAAGGGTTCATCTTCAACCCGACGAACTGCAGCCAGCTGCAGCTGGCGGGCACGATCACGGCAGCACAGGGCGCGTCGGCGAGCGTGTCGAGCCCGTTCGCGGCCACTGGGTGCAGCTCACTGCCGTTTCACCCGGTGTTCAGTGTCAGTACGCAGGCGAGTACGAGTAAGAAGAGCGGTGCGAGCCTGGTCGTGAAGGGTGTGTTCCCCGCGGGGGACGCGAACGTCCACAGCGTCGCGGTGACGTTGCCCAAGCAGTTGCCGGCGCGGTTGACGACGATTCAGCAGGCGTGTCCGGAAGCGACGTTCGACGCGAACCCGGCGTCGTGTCCGACGGGCTCGGACATCGGCGTGGCGACGGCGACGACGCCGATCCTCGCGAACCCCGTGATGGGCCCGGCGTACCTGGTCTCCCACGGCGGCGCGGCGTTCCCGAACGTCGTGGCGATCCTGCAGGGCGAAGGCGTCACCGTCCAGCTCGTTGGGAGCATCGACATCAAGAAGGGTGTCACGAGCAGCACGTTCGCGAGTGTTCCCGACGCGCCGATCAGCGCGTTCCAGTTGACGTTGCCGGAGGGTCCGCACTCGGGGTTGGCGGCGGTTGTCCCGGCGAAGGCGAAGGGCAGCCTCTGCGGCCAGAGCCTGGCGATGCCGTTCACGATCACGGGGCAGAACGGCGCGCAGGTCAGGCAGAACGTGAAGATCGCTGTCACCGGCTGCCCGAAGACCAAGCCGAAGGCGAAGAAGAGGGTCAAGCGTGGGAAGCGCGCGAAGGTCAAGGGGAAGTGATGGCGGTAGCGGCGGTGGGCACTCGCAACGATCGGGGTGGGGCGCGCCAGCGCCCCGGCTCCGCCGGCTCGCGTTCGGGCTCCAGCGACTCGGAGCGTCCTGCCCGGGGGGCGCGCGCGAAGCCGGGTGCGGGGGAGGCTGGGCAGGGTCGTGTGTCGGCGATCCAGCGCACGCGGATGTTGGGCGCGATGGTCGAAGTCGCGGGGGAGCGAGGTGCGCCCAGGGCGTCGGTCGCGCACATCGTGGAGCGCGCGGGGATTTCCAGGCGCACGTTCTATGAACACTTCGAGGATCGCGAGGACTGTTTCCTCGCAGCGTTCGACTACGCGCTGGGCCGAGCTCGCGAGGCGGTCGTCCCGGCTTACGAGTCGGGTGGTGCATGGCGCGAGCGGGTGCGGGCCGGCCTCGCCGCGCTGCTTGGCTTCTTTGACGAGCAGCCGGGCCTCGGCGCGCTGCTCGTGATCGACGCCTTGGGCGCGGGCCCGCGTGCGCTTGAGCGCCGCAAGGAGCTGCTCGACGCGCTGATCGCCGTCGTGGACGAGGGCCGTGAGGAGGTCAGGGCGGGCCAGGAGCCCCCGCCGCTCGCGGCGGACGGCGTCGTCGGCGCGGTGTTCAACGTGCTGCACGCGCGGATGCTGGAGCGTCGCGTGGGGCATGGGGCGGACGTGCGGAGGGCGGGGGCGGTCTCCCCGCGGGCGGGGGACAGGTCGCTGCTCGCGTTGGTGAACCCGTTCATGAGCATGATCGTGATGCCCTACCTCGGCACCGCCGCCGCGCGCAGGGAGCTGGAGCGGCCCACCCCAACCCCGCGAGCGGTGAAGGAGCCGAGCGGCGACCCGCTGCGCGACCTGGATATGCGCCTCACCTACCGCACCGTGCGGGTGTTGGTGGCGGTCGCCGCGGAGCCCGGCGCGAGCAACCGCCACATCGCCGACGCCGCGGGCGTCACCGACCAGGGGCAGATATCGAAGCTCCTCGCGCGGCTGGAGCACCTCGGGCTCGTCGCCAACGACGGCGACGGCCCGGCGAAGGGCGAGCCCAACGCCTGGACACTCACCACCAAAGGCACCCAGGTCGAGCAGGCCATCGCTTCAGAGGCGAGCGTTTAGCAGCTCCTCGGCGATCGACGCCGCGGCCTGCGAGATGACGCAGCTGTGACCGTGGAAGCGCAGCTCCTCGGAGCAGGCATGTGTCGCCTGCGGCGATATCGATGGTCTACTTCGAGACGGCGAGGGGGTTTTCCCAGCGTACGGCGGGGAAGCGAGCGAAGTCGGTGTCGGTGCTGCATACGGTCAGGCCGTGCTCGATGGCGAGTGCGGCGAGGTGGGCGTCGGGAACGAGGTCGCCGGAAACGTCGTCGCTCAGCAGCTTTGCCAGCAGCGTCCGATGGCGCTCTGTCGGAAGTGGGACCCACGCCGTAGGCTGGGATAGCCAGTCCTCGACATGCCGCCATGCCTCTCGTGTCGGCATCGGTCGTGGGAAGATGCGCACGTTGGTAGTGAGGCGCACGAAGGCGAGCAGCGAGTGCCACGGCAGCCCTACCCTGCTCTGGTCGGCGAAGCTGCCCTCCAGCCATTTGCGCGACGCCACGTGCTGGGGCGTGCCCTTCATCGAGGCATAGACCAGCAGGTTGACGTCGAGCAGGATCAGCGGTAGTCGTCGCCTTCCACGGCGGCCAGAACCTCGGCGACGTTGTCGAGGTTCATAAAGCACTCGCCGCCATCCCACGGCTCGACCTGGAGGCCCAGGGCGACGGGACGCTCCTCGTCCGCACTCAGCAGGCCGATACGCAGCAGCTCGTTGACCTCCTGCTTGAAGGAATGCCCGTGCTCGTGGCGGCGACGCTCCAGCGCGATCGCCACATCGTCGTCAAGCGTCAGGGTAGTACGCATGCATCAGAGCATACCAGTCTTGATGTCTTGATGCACCAGTGTCGGTCAGCCGCCCCCCAGCCCGGAGCAGAGGCCGCCGGTCCCTTCAAACCGGCCAGGCGGCGTCGCCTGTCACCGCGCCCTTGACTACCTTCAGGTTCAGCAGCGCGCACTTGCGGCGGGTGGCCGAGACGGGGATGCCCAGTAGGTCGATCATCCAGTCGGCGCCCAGTTCGCCGACTTCGGTGAGCTCCATGCCCTGCAGCTCCTCGCTGGCGATCGACGCTGCGGCCTGGCTGATCGCGCAGCCGTGGCCGTGGAAGCGCAGCTCCTCGATCTTGCCTTCCTTGACGCGGATGTGCACCCCCAGCTCATCGCCGCACAGCGGGTTGTGCTCCAGGGCTTCCATGTCGTGGGGCTGCAGCTCGCCGAAGTTGCGCGGATGCTTGTAGTGGTCGAGGATGTAGTCGCGGTAGAGGTCGTCCATCACAGGGGCCGTGTCGGATAAGCAGGCCTGGGGCGGACGGCGCGCTTCACAGCCCGAACACCTCGCGCCCCGCGACCAGCGCGGAGACCAGCGCGTCGATGTCCGCGTGGGTGCTGTAGATGCCCACGCTCGCGCGCGCTGTCGCGCTCACGCCCATGCGCCGCATCAGCGGCTGCGCGCAGTGGTGGCCCGCGCGGATGCACACCCCGCCGCGGTCGGCCAGCTCGGCGATGTCGTGCGGGTGCATGCCCTCGATCGTGAATGAGGCCAGCCCGCCGCGCTCCTCGGCGATGGGGGGGCCGACGACGCGCAGGCCCGGGACCTCGGCGAGTCGGGTGAGCATGTACGCGGTCAGCTCGCGCTCGTGTGCCCTTACGCGCGCCATGCCGAGGGTCGAGAGGTAGTCGGCGGCCGTGCCCAGCCCCACGGCCTCGGCGACGGGGGGCGTTCCTGCCTCGAACTTGAAGGGCAGCTCGTTCCAGGTGGCGCCGTCGAAGTCGACCGAGGCGATCATGTCGCCGCCGGTGAGGAAGGGCTCCATCTCCTCCAAGAGGCTGCGGCGGCCGTGCAGGACCCCGATGCCGGTGGGGCCGAGCGCCTTGTGGCCCGTCCAGGCGTAGAAGTCGGCGTCGAGCTCGGTCACGTCCACGTGCATGTGGGGCACGGCCTGCGCGCCGTCCACGAGCGAGACGGCGCCCGCTTCGCGGATGCGCGCGGTCATCGCCGCGACGGGGTTGATGGTGCCGAGCACGTTTGAGACGTGGGTGAACGCCACCATGCGCACGTCTCCCCGTTCGAGCTCTGCGTCGAGCTGCGCGGGGTCGAGCCTTCCCTGCTCGTCCACCTCCAGGTAGCGCAGCTTTGCGCCCTTCGCGCGGCACAGCACCTGCCAGGGGACGATGTTCGCGTGGTGCTCCATGGTGGTGATGAGCACCGTCTCGCCCGCGTGCACGTTCGCGCGGCCCCAGGCGTAGGCGACGAGGTTGATCGCCTCTGTCACGTTCTTGGTGAAGATGGTCGTCTTCGGCTCGCCGCCCGTGAAGTGGGCAATCCGCTCGCGTGCGCCCTCGTACGCCGCGTCGGACTCGCGCGCGAGGGCGTACACGCCGCGGTGCACGTTCGCGTTGTGTGCTCCCAGGTAGTCGCTCACGGCGTCGATCACCACCCGGGGCTTCTGTGAGGTCGCGGCGGAGTCGAGATAGATCAACGGGCGTCCGTCGAACTCTCGCCCGAGGATCGGGAAGTCCGCTCTTACATCCAGGGCGGCAGGGGAGGTGACTGTCTCAGTCATCTCACGTTCACCTTAATTCGTGCACTTCGCGGCCCGCGCGGACCCAACAGATTAAGTGCCCACCCACCCATCCTCTTAAAAATCTTTTTTGTTGTTTTCACCGACTGGTCGCATACGCCTCGATGTCCTCGCGCGCGCCCGCGAGCTTGGCCGCCACCTTGGCGCGCACCACCTCTTCCAGCTGCGGGTCCTGCAGCTCGGCGATCAGCGGCTCGAAGAAGCCCTCCACGATCACGCGCACCGCCGCGGGGCGGTCCAGGCCGCGGCTCTGCATGTAGAAGATCGCCGCCTCGTCCAGCTCGCCCACGGTGCCGCCGTGCGAGGCCGACACGTCGTCGGCGCTCACCAGCACCGAGGGAATCGCGTCGATACGCGCCTTGGGGGACAGCATCATCGAGTGAAACTGGAGGTACGTGTGCGTCTGCTGCGCGCCGGGGTTGATCTGAATCAGCCCCTCGAAGCTCGCGCGGCTCGCGCCCGCCGCCGCGCCGCGCCAGTGCACGTCGCCGCCGCTCGGCCCCGTCTCGTGCAGGTCCACCGCGAATACGTCGAGGTGCTCCTTGGCCTCGGTGAAGAAGATGCCGCGGAACGCCATGTCGCCGCCCGCCTCGCTCACCGCCACCTCCAGGTGCTGGCGCTTGAGGTGGCCGCCGAGGAGCGCCGGCAGCCAGTGGCAGTACGCGTCGCGCCCGACTCCCACGAAGCGCGTCGTCGCGTCGTACACCTCGCCGGCGCCCCAGTCCTCGACGTGGGCCACGCGGCAGCGCGCGCCGTCGTTGAGGTACACCTCGCTCGCTCCCGCGTGGAGCGCCTGTCCATCGAAGTCGGGGGCGAGGCCGTATTCGTGCACGCGAAACTCGCTCGCGCGCTCGCCCACGATCAGCGTGCGCGCGTACTGCGCGCTTCCCGAGCCGTCGATTGCGTACACGATCTCGAACGGGTCCTCCACGACGACGCCCGCGGGGACGTGCAGGAACGCGCCGCCGCTCCACAGCGCGGCGTTGGCCGCCTCGAGCTTGTTGCGGTCGTAGGTCAGGCGCCGGGAGTACCACTGCGCGAAGACCTCCGGGTGCTGGTGCGCGGCGTCCTCCAGCGCACACAGCACCACGCCCTTCGCGGCCAGTGCGGGGTCGAGCTCGACGTGCACGACCGAGCCGTCGCGCTGCACGAGGCGCCCCGCGCGGGGGCGCTCGGGGACGGTGTCGGTGACGATCTGTGGCACCTGCTCGGCGCCGGTGGGGTGGTGGCGCACCTCAAGCGCCTCGATGTCGAGGTCCTGCAGGGTGGTCGTCCAGAACCCCGAGCGACGCCACACGGGCATCTCCAGCGACTCGTACGCCGCGAGTGCTGCCTCGCGCAGGTCCGCCAGCGACCTGCCCTCGCCGCCCGCGCCGGCTCCCGCCAACGCGTGGTAGAGGCTCGCCTCGCGGTGGCGCCCGGGCTTGGTCGCCACCTCGGCTACCGGCACTGCGTCGGCGCTCCCGTGCTCAGACACCGGCCGCGAACTCCTGGCGGATCTGGTCGTACCCCTCGCGCTCCAGTCGCTCCACCAACTCCACGCCGCCCTCCAGCACGATGCGGCCGTCCATCAGGATGTGCACGAACTGGGGCTTGATGTAGTGCAGGATGCGCTGGTAGTGGGTGATGATCAGCGCCCCCAACCCCTGCTCCTCGTGCAGCCGCTGCACGCCCTCCGCGACGGTGCGCAGCGCGTCGATGTCGAGGCCAGAGTCGGTCTCGTCGAGGATCGCCACGTCGGGTGCCAGCATCGCCATCTGCAGGATCTCCGCGCGCTTCTTCTCGCCGCCGCTGAAGCCGTCGTTCAAATGGCGCGAGGTGAACGCGCGGTCCACGTCCAGCAGCTCGATCGCGTGCTGCAACTCGGTGCGGAACTCCCGCACGTCGATCGGCTGCTCGCCCGCGCCGATGCGCTTGGCGTTGATCGCCATGCGCAGGAAGTTGGCCACCGACACCCCCGGGATCGAGACGGGGTACTGGAAGGCCAGGAACAGCCCCGCCTTCGCCCGCTCGTGCGGTTCGGCCGCGGTGATGTCCTCGCCCTTGAAGACGATGCTCCCCTCGGTCACCTCGTAGGAGGGGTGCCCGAGCAGCGTGTTGGCCAAGGTCGACTTGCCAGACCCGTTGGGCCCCATCAGCGCGTGCACCTCGCCGCGGTCGATGGTGAGGTCCACGCCCCGCAGGATCTCGCGGTCCTCGGTACGCACGTGCAGGTTCTTGATCTCCAGGTCTGCCATTGGTTTCTCAGGCTCCAGTTGTGAGGGTTTCTCGGTCCAGGGGGGTGAGGGCGATCGGCGCGGCGCTCGCCACCAGGTCGGCGAGGGTGGTTTCGCGCAGCGTGCTGACGATCGACCCGCGCACGCGCGTCCACAAGAGCTTCGTCGGGCACACGTGGCCGGGGTCCGACTCGCGCGAGCACTTCACGCTGCCGTCCGCGCCCAGCGAGATGCACTCGATCGGCGCGATCGAGCCCTCCAGCGCCTCGACCACCTCGGCCATCGTGATCTCCGCGGCCGGCCGCGCCAGCAGATACCCACCGCGGCTGCCGCGGCGGCTGTCCACGAGCCCCGCCTTGCGCAACCGCGCCACCAGGTGCTCCAGGTAGGCCAGCGGCAACCCGTCGTGCTCGGCGATCTCCGCCAGCGGCACCACGGGGTCGAGGCCTTCCTGCGCGGCGCCCGCGCGGCGCGCCAGCGCGACCATCACGCGCACGCCGTACTCGGCCTTGGTCGAGAACATCATCGGGGCGCCCGCTCCGCGTCGTTGCCGGCCGTCGGCGGTGGGGTGGGTCGCGCCGCTGTCTGAATACCTACCACGGAGGTAGGGTATAGCAGGGCGTGCGCTCAGCCGCCGCGCAGCTTTTCCACGTCGTGCGCCAGCCCCTCGGGCGAGAGCTGTTCGACGCCGAACTCCACCCGCTCGTCTCCCGCGGGGTCGATCAGCAGCACCGAGGCGAAGCGTTCGAAGGCCGCCCGGCTGGCCGGGTAGGGGATCACGCGATAGGCGCTCCACACCGGCCGCAGGACGGCAGGGGTGCCGGTCAGGTACTCCATGCGCCCGCCCAGCCCTGTGCTTTCCAGAAAGCTCCGCACGCGCGCGGGCGAGTCGGCGCTAGGGGCGGCGCTCACCGCAAGCGCGGGCGCCGGCCGGCTCAGATCGTCCAGCGCGCCGCGGATCTGCTGCGCGATCAACGCGCTCGCGCCCGCCTGGGAGGTGGCGAGAAAGGTCAGGATCACCACCTGCCCGCGGTACTCGCTCAGGCTCACACGGTGCCCGTACTGGTCGGTCAGCGTGAAGCCGCGCGCGGGAGTGGGAGGCAGCGGCGCCCCGTCGAAACCAGAGGCCGCCGCGGAGCCTTCGGCAGTTGAGGAAGGAGATGAGGATGGGCCGCGCGTGGCGTGGTCGCCTGTGCTGCCGAGGATGACTGCCAGTCCGAGCGCAAGCACGAGCAGGGTGGCGAGGGCGAGGATGGTGAGCCGGAGGGGCGGGCGCATCGGCGCCCTCAGGGTATGTTGCGAGCCGCCTCCACCGCCGCAACGAGTTCGACGGGGGTGATGTCGAGGGCGTGGGCGATCTTCACGAGCGTGGGCCACGCGGGATTGGTCGCCCCCCGTTCGACGCGCGAGAGCGTGGCGATCTTGACCCCGGCTTTGAAGGCCAGCGCTTCCTGGGTCATTCCGTGCTCGATACGCATGCGCTTGATGACCGACGCGAGTGTCTGGTCTGAGGCCGTCATGAGGGTGACGATGTTTTGAGGCTGGTCATGGGTCTGAATGTCCTTTGCACAAAGCTGACGGGTTCGATGCCGATGCAGATCTGTCGCGTTTGATATGTTTGTGAAGACAGTTGTCCGCAGCAGCAAGACTATGAGATCAAACGGACGAGAGAGGAGCGGCAATGGCAACGGTGAGTGTGCGAATCCCAGACGAGCAGGACCAGGCGGTCAGAGCGCTTGCGGTGGCGCGCGACACCTCCGTCTCCGCAGTGATACGAGACGCGGTGGCGGAGTGCATCGAGAGGCAGCGTGCGGAGAGAGCGTCTCAGCGACGCCGGGGACGTGACGGCGAACGCCGCTGGAGGCTCTTCGACCTCATCACCCGGTAGCGGGCGTCGGCGGCGAGTCGCGCGCTATACTTTATGAAGTCACCATGAAACCAGACTGCTATTTGGGGGTTTCCCGATGAGTCCGTCGTCCGCGGAGCTGCTGCGCCAGGTCAAGAGCCAGATCGAGGAGGTCGATCCGGGTGTCGTGCACGAGCAGCTGGCTGCCGCCAATCGCGTGCCCGCGCTGGTGGGGTCATCCAATGGCTCCGCTCCGGCGGCCTCTGCCAACGGCTCCGGCGGGGCGACGAGTACAGGCGGCCCGGTGCTGATCGACGTGCGCGAGGTTGAGGAGTTCGCCGCCGGGCACATCCCCGGCGCCAAGCACGTACCCAAGAGCTACCTGGAGAGCCGCATCGAGGCCGCGGTGCCCCACCGCGACGCGCAGGTCGTGCTCTACTGCCAGTCCGGCAACCGCTCCGCCTGGGCGGCGCGCACGCTGATCGACGATCTCGGCTACACCGACGTGTCCTCGATGACCGGCGGGATCACGCTGTGGAAGGACCGCGGGTACGAGGTGGAGGTGCCGCTCGCACTCTCCTCCGAACAGCGCGAGCGCTACTCGCGCCACCTGCTGATGCCCGAGGTCGGGGTCGAGGGGCAGCTGAAGCTGCTCGACGCCAAGGTGCTGCTGCTCGGCGCCGGCGGGCTGGGCTCGCCCACGGCGCTGTACCTGGCCGCCGCCGGGGTGGGCACGCTGGGGCTCGTCGACGACGACGAGGTGGACCTCTCGAACCTGCAGCGCCAGGTGATCCACTCCACACCGCGTATCGGCATCCCGAAGGTTGACAGCGCCGAGGAGACGATCCACGCGCTCAACCCCGACGTGGAGGTCGTCAAGTACCCCTTCCGCCTGAACGCCGAGAACATCATGGACACGATCGCCGGCTGGGACGTGGTGGTCGACGGCGTCGACAACTTCCCCACGCGCTACCTGCTCAACGACGCCACCGTGCGCCTGCAGATCCCCGTCGTCTCCGCCTCGATCCTCGGCTTCGACGGACAGCTCTCGGTCTTCAAGCCCTATGAGGGGCCGTGCTACCGCTGCCTGTTCCCCGAGCCCCCGCCGGCCGAGCTGGCGCCCTCCTGCGGCGCCAACGGCGTGCTGGGAGTGCTGCCCGGCACGATGGGCCTGCTGCAGGCCACGGAGGTCGTCAAGCTGATCCTCGGCATCGGCGACCCGGCGATCGGGCGGCTGCTGCTCTACGACGCGCTGGCCGCCACGCTCAGCGAGGTGAAGGTCCGCCGCGACCCCGACTGCCCGATCTGCTCGCGCCCCCCCGATGCGATCTCCGACGCGGAGATGGGCGTGTTCCCCGACTACGAGGCGTTCTGCGCCGCCGCCGGCTAGAGGTAGTTCCTAAGAACGTTCAGCTAGAGGTTCAGGCAGGCGAGACGGTAGAGTGCCGCCTATGGCGACGATCAAGATCCCCCCGGTGCTGCGCGCGTCCGTTGGCGGCGAGCGTGAGGTGAGCGCCTCCGGCGAGAACGTCGGCGCGATCCTGCGCGACCTGGCCGCCAGCCACCCCGCGACCGAGAGTCAGCTGTTCTCCGGCGAGGGCGAGCTCAATCGCTACGTCAACGTGTATCTCAACGACGAGGACGTGCGCGTGCTGCAGGGTCTGGATACCGCGGTGGGCGACAGCGACACTTTGGTGATTCTCCCGGCGATGGCCGGTGGCGCCGCACCGGCGTAGCGGCCGTTGCATCGCATAACGACCGACTGCCTCCCCATAGCGTCCAAGTTCTCGCCCAGCGCTAAACCTTTCGTCTGAGCGAACGATGACGGGGCCATGCTCCCGAGAGCTGGACGCTCACCGATCCCCACGCCAGTACGCGGCGCGTGCCTGACGCTGCTGCTCACGCTCGGCACGCTGCTCGTGCCCGCCGCGCAGGCTGGGGCCAACTCGGGACACGAAGGCACCGAATACTCGCTCTCGATCGTCGAGGGGGAGAGCACGATGCCCGAAGACTCGATCCTGCACACCAGCGGCTGGGTCAACAACTCCAAGGCGCAGGTGGTCGTGTCGATCGTGCGTGGCGGGGTGACGGTGGCGCAGGGAAGCGGCAACGAAGGCGTCTGGCTCTCGCAGGTCCCGGAGGTGGGCGACGTGGTCAACCTCGAATCTCCGGCCGGCCACCCGATCGGCTCGGTGGTCTACGACGGCCTGCCCTCGCTCGACCCGACGGTGTGTGCGGGGTCCATCAACTTCTCCGGCCAGCGCTCCTCCGGACAGACCGTCGAAGGGGGCTACTACAGCTTCACGCCGCCTGACCATTACGGCAATGTGCACAGGACCAACCAGGGCTCAGCGCAGGTCACGGGGCTCTCCGGGAGCGCCTTCTCCGGCAGCTTCCTCGCCCCACTGGGCTTGGGGGAGACGGTGTGGGCGGTCGAGTCCCTGCAGACGCCGCTGGCGGGCAACGCGACCTTCACCTACTCCAGCGAGAACGACCGTCCCGTGGGCGGCTGCCCACCGCCGCCCCCGCCACCTCCGCCGCCGCCGCCACCCCCGGCCCTGCGCGGCGCGATCGCCAGGCTCGTGGCGGTCACGATCCACAAGCTGCTGGTCTCCGGCTGGCTGAGCGAGGTGACGATCAACCAGCCCGGCACCGTGGTTGAGGACCTTTACCAGCAGGGGGGCACGCTGCCGGCCTTCGCCGCGAGCGCGCACCGCAAGAGCCACACGCGCAAGGAGCCCCCAGCGGTGCTGCTGGCGCGCGGCTCGGCCACGGCCAAGAGCGCCGGTACGGTGTCTGTGACGCTGCACGCCACCTCCCTGGGCCGGCGCAAGCTCAAGCACGCCACGCGCGTCAAGGCGGTGCTGATCACGACGCTGCACGCCAGCTCGGGCCAGACGCTGACCCTTGAACGCCGCACGGTTTCGCTGCACCGCTAGGCGTCACTGCACGGCTGCGCCGGCTATTGAAGATGCCCAGCCTTCGACACGCGCCGGCTGTAAGGCTTCGGCCCCGGCGCGCGCTGGCGCTGTCGGGGGGCTTGGGAGGGCTTCGGCCCCGGCGCGCGCTGGCGCTGTCGGGGGGCTTGGGAGGGCTTCGGCCCCGGCGCGCGCAGGCGCTGCTGGGGGGCTTGGGAGGGCTTCGGCCCCGGCATGCGCTGGCACTGCTCTCGACCGTCGCCTGGCTGCTACCCCCGGCGGTCCTGCCGCTGCCCTCGCGCAGCGGCGCCGACGGGCCGCCCCGTCCCTATGGCTTTGAGCCCCCGCCGGGCGCGCCGCCGGCGCACACCTCGCGCTCCTACGAGCAGGAACAGAACCGCGCTCTGCTCCATGGCCCCTTCCCGCGCGGGGGGCTGGTGCGGGGGGTCTCCGAAGGTGCGCTGATGCTCAGCGAACACGCCGAAGTCCGGGGCCGAACGGTGGCAATGATCGCTGCCGCGGGGGCGCGCGTGGTGCGCATCCCGGTGGACTGGCGCGAGGTGGTGGAGGCCTCGCCGCCCGCTGGTTTTCAGGCCAGCGACCCGGCGAGCCCGGCCTACCACTTCGGGCGCATCGACGCGGCTGTGGAGAGCGCCCTGGGCGCGGGCCTGGAACCGCTGCTGGTGGTCTCCCACGCGCCCGCCTTCGCGGAAGCCGCGGACCGTTGGCCCTACGCCTACCCGGGCAGTTGGGCGCCGAGCCCCGCTGCGCTGCAGGCGTTCGCGGCGGCGCTGGCCAGCCGCTATGGCGGCTCCTTCCCCGACCCCCTCGCGCCCGGCGGAGTGCTGGGCAGGGTGCGGCTGCTGCAAGCGTGGAACGAGCCCAACCTCTCTCGCTATCTGGAGCCCCAGTGGGTGGTGGAGCACGGGCACTGGAGCGCCTTCTCGCCGCTGCTCTACCGGCAGCTGCTGAACGGGTTCTATGCGGGCGTTAAGTCGGTGCAGCCGACGGACACGGTGATCGCCGCCGGTGTGGCCCCTGAGGGCGAACCGGCGGGGGAGGGGGTGATGTCGCCGGTGCCGTTCCTGCGCGGGCTGCTCTGCCTGGAAGGCGCGGGCGGCTGTGCCCAGCCGCCGCGCTTCGACGTCCTGGACTTCCATCCGCTGTCCGTTTGGGACCCCGACACCCCGGCGGCCTCCGCGCTGGACGTCTCGATCTCCGACACGGCCAAGGTCACGGGGCTGCTGCACCGCGCCGAGCGCCTGGGCACCGCGCTGCCCGCTGGCCCCAAGCCCGTGTGGGTGACAGAGCTCAACTGGGAGAGCGCTCCGCAATCGCCGCTCGGCGTGCCCGGAGCTCTGCAGGCCGCCTGGCTCTCGCGCGCCCTGCACCGTCTGTGGGTGGCGGGCGTGAGCCTCGTGGACTGGCAGTTTCTGATGGACCCCTACGGCGGGGTGCCGCTGGAGACCCCGAGCGGCTCCATCCTCACCGTCTCGCGGCCGGCGGGCCTCTACAGCGACGGTCCGGGCGGCGCCCTCGCGCTCGCTCGCCCCAAGCCGTTCCTGCGGGCGTTCGCCTTTCCCTTCGACCCGCTGCGCGTGGATCGCGGACGCGTGCGGGTGTGGGCGCTGCTGGACCGCCCCGGCCAGCCTGTTCGGTTGCAGCAGTTTCAGCGCCACGGGCGCGGGGGCCGCTGGCGGACCGTGGCTCGGCTGAGCGCCGACCGCCACGGGGTGCTCAACGCGCTGGTGGCGCTGCGCGGCGCCGCGCGCCTGCGGCTGTCGAGCGCAGGTCTCCTCAGCGCACCCGAATCGGTGGGGCGGGGGCGGAGCCTGTAACGGGTCAGGTACTCGGCCTTGAGCTCCTACTGCGGCCAACAGCGCCCGTTGCGCACCCACAGGTCGAGCAGAGGATCGGTGAGACGCCAGCCAGTTGTGGTGGCCTCGGAGGGGAGGATGTAGCCGTCGCGCTCCAGCTTGGCGACGGCCTTGCCGGTGTTGGTTCCGCTCTTGGCGAGGCCGAAGCGGCGCATGGCCTCGGCGCTGTTGAGCTTGACTGTGCCGCTGGCGATGACGCTAACGACTCGCTGCTGGATGGCGGAGAAGCTCTGCCAGGCGGTGTAGATCTCCTCGCCCGCCTCGATGAAGGTGGCGTGCAGGGTGGCACCCCAGCTTTCAGTGTCTGCCCGCCCGCCGCGGGAGGTCTGCATATAGAGATGGTGGGCGAGCTGCATCGCGCGCTGGGGATGTCCGCGCGCCAGGTCGAGCAGCGGCCCCAGGCCGTCGCCGGGGTCCCGCTCGCCTGACGCGAAGCGGTTTGAGATGAACTGCTCCAGCGCGTCGGCCGGCAGCTCGCGGAGCGGTATGGCGGCCGCCTGAGAGAAGAAGGCGTAGCGGCGGTCGGCGAAGGTGTCGCGCATCAAACCGGGATGGGAGCCGGCAAAGATGTAGGCGGCCGCCGTACCGTGCTGCTCGAGTTCCGAGCGGAACGTCGCGGCGACGCCGGGGATCCTGACCACGTCCTGGAACTCGTCGTAGGCCACCACGCATTGCTTGTCATAGCGTTCGTGCAGGCGCAGCGGCAGTGCCAGGCGATCGAGCAGGGCGGGAGTGTGGGCTTGTGGGGAGATGCTCGCGCCGACTCCGGCCGGGGCGCCGCTGAACGTTGGCTTCAGGGTGCGGAGTACGCCTGTGTACCAGCGCCTGAAGGTCCCCTCCAGCTGGTGAGCGTATGCGCGCTCGATCCGCTCAGCGACATCCTCGATGGTGAGCACACCCAGGAAGTTGACCGACACTGGCACCAGCCCCTGCTGCTCGCAGCGGGTGAGCACCGCGCGCAGCAGTGAGGTCTTGCCGTAGCGGCGCGGACCCTCGAGCCGGCTGTTGCGCGAGTCGAGCCCTCGCTCGAGGAAGGTGGTGCTCTCGACCTCGCGGTCGATCAGATCGTCCGGACCGACAGGCTCCTCGTATGTGAAGGGGCTGAGCACAGGTGACTATCTTATCACCATAAGGTGATTACACAGGCACTATATAGTGATATAGATCATCACCAGATGGTGATTGGTTCGATCACCATCTGGGTATCATGATGGCTGCGCCGCTCCGCCGACGCCGTTGCGATCCAAGGGGCCTACGCCGCTACGCGGACCGACTCGGCGGGCGTCTCGCCGACCGCGGGGATGTGGCTCATCGCGTGCTCGGCCAGTGCGGTGATCGTGAGGCTGGGGTTGACACCGACGTTGGCGGGGATCGCCGAGCCGTCGCAGACGAGCAGGTTCTTGTAGCCGAAGACGCGCTGGTGGGCGTCCACCACGCCGCTTTCGCGGTCTGGGGCGATCACCGCGCCGCCGAGGATGTGGGCGGTCGTGGGGATGTTGAAAAGAGCCTCCATCATCGAACTCTGGGCGATGCCTCCGGTGCGCTTGGCCAGCCACTCCGCGGCCTGGTTGGCGACGGGGATGAACGTCGGGTTGGGCCGCTCGGGGTCCTGTTCGGTGCTCAGCCACAAGGTTCCGAAGGGGCCGCGGCGCGGGCGCAGAGCGATTGCGTTGTCGAGCGTCTGCATCACCAGCAGGATGATCGTGCGCCGCGACCAGTGCTTGGCGAACAGCACCTGCGCCAGCCGCTTGGGGTGCAGGAGGAACTGGCCCAGCAGCTTCAGCGGGCGCGTCAGGCGCGTGCCGTCGCCCACCATCAGGGTGTAGAGGCGGCGCATCGAGTCGCCGTCGTTGCCGTAGCTGACGGTCTCGATGTGGGTGTGCGGGTCGGGGTAGATGCTGGAGGTGATCGCGACGCGGCGCGTCAGGTCGTCGGGGTAGTCCTCGGGGACGGTGACGGTGAGGATCGCCTCGCTGTTGGTGCGCACCAACTCGCCCAGGCGGTGGCTGATGGCCGGCAGCGAGCCGCCCAGGCGGCAGCGCTGCAGCAGCGTGTTGGTGCCCAGCGGACCCGCCGCCACGACCACCCCGCGCGCGCGGTGCACGCGGCGCTGGCGGCGCACCCACGAGCCGGAGCGCACGCTTTCGATTTCATACCCCTCGCTGCCGTCTCCCTTGCCGATCGGGCGGACGTCCACGACGGTGCGTTCGGGCAGCACCTGCGCGCCGCGGCGCTCGGCGAGGTAGAGGTAGTTCTTGACCAGCGTGTTCTTGGCCCCGTGGGGGCAGCCCACCATGCAGCGTCCGCACAGCTGACAGCCGGTGCGCTCGGGCCCCTCGCCGCCGAAGTAGGGGTCGGGCACCGTCCTGCCCGCCTCGCCGGGCTCGCCGAAGAAGACCCCCACGGGTGTCTTCTGGTAGGTGTCGGCCACGCCCAGCTCCTCGCCCAGCTCGCGCAGCAGCTGGTCGGCGGGGTCGTCGTGGGGGTTCTGCACCACGCCCAGCATCCGCTGGGCCTCCGCGTAGTGGGGGGCCAGCGCGCTCTGCCAGTCCTCCATGCCGGCCCACTGGCGGTCCTCGAAGAACGCCTTGGGCGGCACGTACAGCGTGTTGGCGTAGCCCAGGCTGCCGCCGCCCACACCGCAGCCGGAGACGACCGACACGTCGCGGAAGGTGGTCAGGCGGAAAATGCCCTTCATCCCCAGCTTGGGGCGCCAGATGTAGCGGCGGAAGTCCCCGGTGGTCTTGGGGAACTCGTGGTCGGCGAAGCGCCGGCCGCACTCCAGCACGCCCACGCGGTGGCCCTTCTCGGAGAGGCGCAGGGCGGAGACGCTGCCGCCGAAGCCGCTGCCGATGACCAGCCAGTCGAAATCGAAGCCTTCCTTCATGGCGCTCCGCTCATATTACTGGCTGGCGAGCCAGGATGATTTGCCTCGCTCTTGCCGCTTGCGCGAGCGGTCAGGCATCCCTCCAAGGCTACCCCGACATCTACGACGCGATCGCTTGAGCGGCAAGCGTGAGCCCTACTCCGAGCGCGCCGCTGAGGGCGACGCCGACAAGCATGAGTCGCCGGTGATACCTGCGTGACGTGGCGGCATCGACTGCGGCGCCCATCTCGCGCTTGAGCACTTTCATCTTCTTTGCCGCTGACTCAAGATCGTCTGCCGCACTGGTCCATGCCGTCCAGTCGCCGTCGGCGATCTTTGCTCTGCGCGCTTGAACTATGTCGTCGCTCAGGGCATCGAAGCGATCCTGCACTTCGTCGGGCGTGATGTGACCCAAGAGCTTCTTTCGCCGGATGAGTGGTGCCGCGAGCGCTTCATAGCGTCGCCCGATGCTCTTCGAGGATCCCTCATCCCACGCATCAGCAATCGTGACGTAGACCTCAACCTCGAACGACTCCATCATGACGCGCCGGAGGTGATCGCCGAGAAATGCCACCTGTTCAAGCTGCTTATCGCGATCCAGCTCCGGCGCGCGGGCGAACAGAATGCCGAGATGGGCCAGGGCCTCAACGAGGTTCTGCCGCCCGATGACGTTCTTCTCGCCCGTGAGCGTCTCGACGCGGCGATGCCTTACGAGCACATCGGCGAGGTGCTCGCCGAAGATGATCGAGAGCTTCTGAAGGGCATCCGGATACAGCTCCGAGTGAGGCTCGCGAGCACCATCGCCGCTCGTCAAGACCGCGTGACCCGTATCGGGCGAGCCGTTAGCCCGCGTGCTTGGTTCGGGCTGAGATTCGCTTGTCGACAAGGGCTTTCCCGAGCTTTGCGAGCCGTCTGATCTCCGGCTCTGTTCGAGTTGTAAGCAGGTTCGGGCGAGCCTCGCCACCCAAGGGCGATGATGGTCCTTCGGGCAGATTGTCGTGTCCGTGCTTCACGATCTCGTCGACGGCGTCGACCAGCTTGTCTGTGTCAGAAGTCGGCATACGTAATCAGACCTTGGGCCCCTGAATGCCCGCTGAAATGCGGATCTATTCGCCGAGGGTGCGTGGAGAACCTAGTCGCTGTGGCGCTACTCGTCAAGCCCGCACAGCTTTGTGGCCACCACTCAGGATAGCGGACACATGGCTGAGGCCGTCGCCGGAAGTCGGGCCGCTTTTGGCCCTCCAGCCCGCCAACCTTCCTGCCCAAGACGGCCACTGAGCGCTACTACAGCACGCAGGACGGCGGCAAACTGAGACGCTACCCTTGACCGCGCTATATTTCGTGAAGTAATGGCCGTGGAGCGCTTGGGGAACAAGCCGTGCGGGGGTCGCTACGGCGACGTCGTGCAGTCGATCGGCAACACCCCGCTGGTGGAGCTGCCACGGCTCTCGCCCAAGCCGGGCGTGCGCATCTGGGCCAAGCTCGAGTCGCGCAACCCCACCGGCTCGGTCAAGGACCGCGTGGCGCGGGCGCTGATCGAAGACGCCGAGGACAAGGGCGCGATCGCTCCCGGCCAGACGATCCTCGAGCCCACCTCGGGCAACACGGGCATCTCGCTGGGGATGATCTGCCGCCGCCGGGGCTACCCGCTGAAGGTGGTGATGCCTGAGAACGTCACCCCCGAGCGCACCCAGCTGCTGCAGATGTGGGGCGCGGAGATCGTCTACTCCGAGGGCTCCAAGGGCTCCAACGGCGCCGTTGAGCTGGCGCTGGAGATGGCGCAGGCCGACTCCTCCTACTACATGCCCTACCAGTACGGCAACCTCGCCAACCCCGAAGCCCACTACAACGGCACGGCGCTGGAGATCCTGGAGGAGCTTGACGAGGTCTCGGCGTTCGTCGCCGGCCTGGGCACCGGGGGCACGCTGATGGGCAACGGCCGGCGCCTGAAGGAGACATTTGGCGACGCTTGCAAGATCGTCGCCGCCGAGCCCATGCAGGGCGAGCCGGTGCAGGGGTTGCGCTCGCTGGACGACGGCTTCATCCCGCCGATCATCGACCTTGCGCTGCTGGACCGCAAGATCTTCGTCACCAACTCCGACGCGATCCTGTGGACGCGCAAGCTGCTGGACGAGGAGTGCGTCTTCGCCGGCGTCTCCTCCGGCGCGATCGCCCGCGTGGCGGTGCGCATCGCCGGCGAGCTGGAGGAGGGCAACGTCGTTTTCATCGTCGCCGACGACGGCTGGAAGTACCTCTCCAGCGGCATCTACACGCGCCCGCTGGAGGAGATCGAGAACCTCGACTCCACCGTGTGGTGGTAGGGCATGCGTCTGAGCGGCGGCGAGCTTGACACCGTTGGGCCCCGCTGGGCGCTCGGTGCTCTCTGTCTGTCTCCGGGTCCCCGCCGCGACAGGTACTGAGCCGTGATCGTCCCTCGCGCCATGCTGGACGATCTGGTCGCGCACGCGCTGGAGGACCCCGCCAACGAGGTCTGCGGTGTAGTCGCAGTGGACCTGGATCCGCCCACCCCGCCCCGCCGGGCGGTGCGTATCCATCGCGCAATCAACATCCACGCAAGCCCGCTGAAGTTCGAGATCGACGGCAAGGAACTGCTGCACCTGGTGCAGGCCATCGAGGGAGTGGACCGCGACCTTGGTGCGATCTACCATTCGCATGTGCGCTCGGCTCCGTATCCCTCGCAGACCGACATCAACTTCGCGGCCCACTGGCCCGGTGTGGAGTGGGTCATCGTCGGGCTTGCCGGCGGGGAGCCCGAGGTGCGCTCCTACCTGATCGACGGCGGCCAGGTCAGCGAGGTCGCGCTCGAGGTCGTCCAGGAGGCTCCCGCGCCATGAAACTCGTCAAGGTCGCCTACGCGCAGCAGCTGCCGGAGGCCGAGCTGCTGCAGAGCTTCCTGCGCGACGAGGGCATCCCCTGTATGGCGCGCCGCGCCGCCGGCTTCGACGTGCCCGACTTCCTCGCCGCTGGGCCGCGCGAAATCCTTGTCGCCGAAGAAAACGAGGAGTGGGCGCGACGAGTGCTGGACGGGCGCCGGCCCGAACCTGAGCCGGACGGCGAGGGTGAGCGCGCGAGGCCTAAACGAGCGCTGGCTGGCCCGTGGCGTCGTGCGTGATCGCTTCGATTTCCTCGGTCGCCCGTTCGAACTCGCCGTCGGATAGCACCGGGGTGCCCTCGAAAGGCAGTTCGCGCGAGAGCTCCACCCAGGAGCGGCACCCGGCGTATTCCTCCTTGACCTTCACCGTCACGGGGCGGGGGATGCGGTAGGTGCGCAGCAGCAGCACGTGCAGCGGGTGCCGGCGCTTCCACGCCAAGCGCTTCTCAGCGTAGTCGGTCGTCCACACGTAGAAGGGCGACAGCGCGTCCACGCAGCGCGGGTCTGAGATGGTGAAGTGCCCCGCCACTTCCGCCCACGCACGGATGCGCACCCGGTCGGGTTGCTGCACGGCGCCTGCGGCCAGCTCGTGCAGCGAGGGCTCGCCGTCGCTCCACACGCCCTCCTCGAGCGCGCGGCGCAGCTCTGGTTGATGGGATTCGCGCACCAGGTCGTTGCGCTGGTGGTCGAAGGTGGGGTAGAGGAAGAACCGCTCGTGCTCGAGCTGGAAGTGCTTTTCGGTCTCGCGAATCCCACCCTTGCGCAGGGTCAGCAGCTGCTCGCCTTCGGCGAGGGCGCGGACGGTGACCGCCCATTCCTTAAGAGCAATTGGCATAGCTGGATCAGGAAAGCAGGGGGATTACAAACAACTGGAGGCCCACCGGTCGCCAGGGGACTGGCCAGCGGGCTGACGTTAAAGATACGAAATCTCAGCGCAAACACCAAATCCCCTGCAAATCGAGGGTTTTTTTGGCCCGTTTGCGGCTCGCGGCGTTTCTGACCGGGCTACAACCGCCGCCCCGCCAGCCCCTCTGCGGCCTCGATCATGGCGGCGTAGTCCTCCTCCCCGTGGCCCCTTCCCTCGGCCGCCACGAGCAGGTCGCGCGCGTGGGCCGCGGCCGGGAACGGCACGCCCGCCCCCTGCGCTTCCTCCAGGCACAGGCGCACGTCCTTGAGCATGTGCGCCGTCTTGAACAGCGTCGTGTAGTCGTGCCCTCGCATCGGCCCCGCCTTCAGCGCCAACTGGGCCGAGGCGCCCGAACCGGCCGCCACCACCTGCTGGAGCGCGTCGAGGTCCACGCCGGTGGCGTCCGCCACCAGCAGCGCCTCCGCCAGCGCCGCCGCGTTGGCCGCGCCCAGCGAGTTGTTGATCAGCTTCAGCATCGCTCCCTGCCCCCGCTCGCCGACGTGCACGATCAGCTTGCCCATGCTTGCCAGCAGCGGCTCGATGCGGGCGAACTCCTCGGGCGTGGCTCCCACCATGATTGTCAGCGAGCCCTCCTCCGCGCGTGGCGAGGAGCCCGTCACCGGGGCGTCCACCATCGCCACTCCCCGCTCTTCCAGCTCTGCGCCGATGCGGCGCGTGTCGGCTGGGGCGATGGTTGACATGTCGACGCACATCAGTCCCTCGCGGGCGGCCTGCACGACTCCGTTCTCGCCCAGCAGCACGTCTGCGACCTGCGCTCCGTCGACCACCATGCTCACCACCGTGTCACTCGCCCTTGCGACCTCCGCGGGGGTGGCCGCGGCGCGGGCGTCGTGCTTCGCCGCCCACCGCTCGGCCTTGCCGGGGGTGTGCGTCCAGACGGTCAGCTCGTACCCCGCGCGCTTGACGTTGGCGGCCATGCGCGAGCCCATGATGCCCAGGCCCAGGAATCCGATCCTGTCACTCACGTCCCCATCCTCCTCCACCGGGCGTTTCGATGCGCAGCCGCTCTCCCTGCGCCAGCGTGCCGCCGGTCTTGCCCGGCAGCTCGCTGGGTGTCCCCCGCGCGGTGGGTCTGCTCAGCAGATTTCGCCCCTTCGCGCCCTCCCCGCCGCCCTGCGCTCCCCGTGGAGCATGGCGGCGGCGCTCGGTGATGAGCGCGTACTGCATCTCGCGCAGCGCTTCCACCTCACGCACCACACCCTCGCCGCCGCGGTGCTCTCCCGTGCCGCCCGACCCTCGGCGGATCGAGTACTCGCTCACGCGCAGCGGGAATTCGCGCTCCAGCGCCTCCACCGGCGTGTTCAGGGTGTTGCTCATCGCCACGTGCACCCCGCTGGGGCCCGCCGCGTCCGGGCACCCTCCCTGGCCGCCGCCGATGGTCTCGTAGAAGCTGAACTGCTCATTGCCGAGCGTCAGGTTGTTCATCGTGCCCTGGCCCTGTGCCCTGCCGAAGGCGCTCAGGACCATGTCGGCCACGCGCGAAGAGGTCTCTACGTTGCCCCCCGCCACCGCCGGCGCCGTGCCGTCAGCGCGTGGCCCGGCGTTCAGCAGCGAGCCCTGCGGGGCTCGGACCTCGATTGGCCGGTACGCACCCGCGGTTGGCGGCACGTCGGGGTCGGTCAGCACCCGCACCGCGAAGTAGCACGCCGAGCGCGTTACCGCCAAAGGGCAGTTGAGGTTTCCCGCGTGCTGGTCTGCGCTGCCGGAGAAGTCGAGCACCAGCCGCTCGCCTTCGACCTTCGCGTGCAGACGCAGTATCAGGTCGCCCTCCACTGCCTCCAACACGTCCTCGGCGTATCGGTCTCCGTCGGGCATCGCTGCGATGCAGGCCCTGGTGCGCCGCTCGGTGTATGCCATCACTGCGTCCGTCGCCTCCCGCAGGCGCTCTGGCCCCACGCGCTCGGCCAGCTCCAGCAGGCGCCTGGCCCCGATGCGGTTGGCCGCTACCTGCGCGCGCAGGTCCGCGCGGCGCTCGGCCGGCTGGCGCATCTGGGCCACCACCTTCTCGATGCCCCCCTCGCTCACGGGCTGGGGCGAGATGACCACGCCCTCTTCAGCGAGTGTGCGACTGTCGGCCGGCATCGACCCGGGTGTCTTGCCGCCCACGTCGGCGTGGTGCGCGCGGCTGGCGGCGTACCCCAGCAGGCGCCCCTCCTCCAGTACGGGAGTGATGACGGTGATGTCTGGCAGGTGCGTCCCGCCCGTGAATGGGTCGTTCAGCATCCACGCGCGTCCCTGCGAGTGGTCCTCGTCCAGCACCGCCTGCACCGCCGCCGGCATCGCCCCCAGGTGCACGGGTATGTGCTCGGCCTGCATCGTCATCTCCCCGTCGGCGTCGAACAGCGCGGTGGAGGCGTCGCGGCGCTCCTTGATGTTCGCGCTGTGCGCGCTGCGGATCAGTACTGCGCCCATCTCCTCGCAGGCTGCGCGCAGCGCGCCGGTGACGATCTGCAGTTCGATTGGGTCTAGCACCTGAGCCTCACCGTGCCCTGGGCGTCCACTTCGCCCGCCCACCCTGGCGGTACGAACAAGGTCGCCTCGCCCCCTGCGCACACCGCTGGGCCCTCCAGCTTGGCGCCCGCTGGCAGCTCACCGCGCCAGTACTCCGCCTGCACCTCGCTTCCGTTTACCACGACGCTGCGCTGTTCGCGTGTTGGTTCGCCGCTTGGGGCGCTCCCCACGCTCCCCAGCTCGACGGTGGGTGTCTGGCCCCATGCCGACACTCGTATGGTCACCAGCTCCACTGCCGCACTCTCGTCGCGGTATCCGTACCGCTCCTCGTGGGTCCTCGCGAAGCTCTCGCACAGTCTCGCTACGTCGATCGGTCGCTCGCACTCCTCGCCGCTCTGCCCCACGCTCAGCTCGAAGGACTGTCCCGCGTAGCGCATCTCATACAGCACCCTCACCCGCGCCTCCCCACGGGCCATGCTGAGCACCGTCCCCTCGGGCGTCCTCTCCTCTGCTGACCCCCGTGGTCGGCGTGGCAGCTCGTCCCCCACATACCGGCCCCCCCTATCATTATCTTTCTCGCCCAGTTCCGCGCGCACACGGCGGATCAGCTGATCGCGCTCGCTTCCCACCTGGTCGCCGCTCAGCGCCTTGCCGGCCAGCATCACCGTGCGGGCCGCGTCGCGCCGGGCCGGTGCCCCCGCCAGTCCCAGTGCGCACAGCACGCCCGCCGCGCGAGGCGCCCACACGCTTTCGATGCCCATCTCGTGTGCCAGCGCCGCTGCGTGCAGCGGGCCGGCGCCGCCGAATGCCATCAGTGTGAAGCGCCGCGGGTCGAGGCCTCGCTCGACTGTCATCCTGCGCAGTGCTCTGCCCATCTCGGCCTCGGCCACCGCCACGATGCCCTCCGCGCACGCGGTTGTGCTCAGGTTCAGTTCGCCCGCCAGTCCTGCCACCGCCCGTTCTGCCGCTGCGCCGTCGAGCTGTACGCCGCCGGCCAGCGGGGTCTCGTGGGGCAGGCGCCCCAGCACCACGTTCGCGTCGGTCACCGTTGGCTGCACTCCACCGTGTCCGTAGCTCGCGGGTCCGGGCTGTGCGCCCGCCGAGCGTGGCCCCACGCGCAGCGCCCCGCCCGTGTCGCGCCATGCGACCGACCCGCCGCCCGCGCCCACCGTGAGGATGTCCAGCGCCGGCAGTGCCAATGGTCTGCCCGCCACGCTGCGCGCCGCCGTCTCCACCACCTGTCCGTCGGTTATCGCGCAGCAGTCGCATGAGGTGCCGCCCATGTCCACGCACAGCACGTCCCGCTCGCCCGCGGCTCGCGCCAGCATCAGCGCTCCCCCGACGCCCCCCGCCGGTCCTGAGAGCACCGTCAGTGCCGCGTGCCTGGCCGCCCGCTCGATGTCGATGGTCCCGCCCGAGGACTGCATCACGTCGAGCTTGGGCAGCCCCCCTTTTCGGGCCCTGCGCGAGAGGTTGCGCAGGTACCTCCCCAAGAGCGGCCCCACCGCCGCATCCACCTCTGTGGTCGCCGCCCGCTCGTACTCGCGGATGGTCCCCACCAGCTCGTGCGAGAGCGACACGTGCGTGCTGGGCATGCGCTCTTTGAGCATCCTCCCCAGCATCAACTCGTGCTCGGGGTGGGCGTAGGAGTGCAGCCCCACCACCGCCACCGCCTGCGGCGCGGTCTCTGCCACGCGCTCGATGAGTGCCCGTGCCGCTGCCTCCTCCAGGGGGCGCTCGGGGCCCTCTGGGCCCATCCGCTCCGGCGCTCCGAAGCGCATCTCGGGCGGTGCCAGTGGCCTTGGCCCGGCCTCGCACAGCCGGTACAGGTGCGCCCGCGCCTGGCGTGCGCACTCGATGACGTCGGTGAAGCCCTCGGTGGCCACCAGCGCCGTGCGCGCCACCTTGCCCTCCAGCAGGGCGTTGGTGGCCACGGTCATGCCGTGCGCCATCCGTTTGACCTCCGCGGGCTGCGCTCCGGCTGCGGCCAGCACGGCCTCGGTTGCCTGCATCACGCCGTCGGACTGCTCCGGGGTGCTGGGCACCTTTGCGGTGTACACCCGCGCGGGGCGCGTTGTGGCGCCGTGCGCGATGCCGTCGTGCTCCCTGGTGCCCTGCATAGCGGCGCTCTGCGCGGCGGCGCCCTGCACGCGGGCGCCGTGGGGCTCTTCGCCCTCCACGACCAGCACCGCGTCGGTGAAGGTCCCGCCCACATCAACCCCCAGGAGCACCTGGGGGAGACTACGCTGCCAGCCGCTCGCGATCCTCGGTATCTGCCAGGTGCTGGTGGGAGGGGCAGTACCCGTTATGCGGCAGCGGCACCCGCTGACACGCGGCCCCCTTGCGCGTAGTGGCGCGACACTCCAGCGGCTTGCCGTTGACCTCGGCGTAGGCCGCCAGTGGGTTCTCCGCCAGGTACTGCTGCGCCAGGCCCATGTACCGCGCCACCACCTGGTAGACGCGCTCCTGGGCGTTCATCGGGAAATACCCTCTGATGTCGCAGAAGAGGGTGCGTTCAGGGCGCGCGAAGTAATAGCGGTCGGTCGCCAGGCGCTGGACGGCCGCCTCGCAGGCGTGCAGCACCTGTTCGTGGTTGGCGCTGGCCCCGCTGGCCCCCGCCGTGCTTCCAGGCCTGGGAGGGCTGATGTAGGGCGCCAGCTCCCGGTAGATGGCTCGACTGAACTGATACACGGCGCCCTTGCCCTCCTTCGGTTCCCGACCGGTCGTTTGTGGGTGTGTTCTGCGCCGACCCCAGTGACTTCAAGTGTCTCTGAGACCTTCCTCCCCCACAACACGCCCAGCGCATAAAAGGACCGTTATCTCAAGACTTTTCCCTTGTTCTTCCAATGATGGCCCCGTTTCTAAGGCCCCCATGAAGCTGAGGGCAAGGAATGGTTAAGCGTGGGTTAATTCGCCTATTCCCACGTCTGCCAGCGCATCTCCTCGTTCGGGCTGACCACCACGTGCTGGTGGTCGCGGGCAGGGTCGCGCTCGGGATGGTCGGTGCGCCGGTGCGCCCCGCGGCTCTCGGTGCGCTCCAGCGCGCACGCCGCGATCATCCGCGCCAGCGGGTGGGGGTCCTGGGCGAGCCTTTCCAGACCCTCCCTGCTGCGCTCCACGCCCGCCTCGCGCCACAGTGCCGCGCGTGTCCCCGCATCCGCCTGCGGCGGCGCCGGCAGCGTCCTGAGTGCTTCTGTCGCGCTTGCGGGGAGCGGTGCCGGAGTGGGCTCTTGCATTGCGCTCTGGGCCGCCCGGCGAGCGAACACGAAGCACTCGCTGAGCGAGTTCGAGGCCAACCTGTTGGCGCCGTGCAGACCGGTGCACGCCGCCTCTCCCACTGCATACAGCCCCGCCACGGTGGAGCGCCCCTCCAGGTCGGTGCTTATGCCGCCCATCATGTAGTGCGCCGCCGGCGCCACCGGCACCCGCTCGCGCGTGGGGTCCAACCCGGCCTCGCGCAGCGCCCTCACCACGTTGGGGAACAACGCCGGGTCGACGCTGCGCATGTCCAGCCCCACCGCCCGCTCGCCCGTCTCGTTCAGGCGGGTCTGGATCGCCCGCGCCACCTCGTCGCGCGGAGCCAACTCGTCCACGAAGCGCTCGCCGCTGGCGTCGTGCAAGGTGGCACCCTCGCCGCGGATCGCCTCGGTGACGAGAAACCCCTCGCGTCCGGGCACGCCCGTCACCGCCGTGGGGTGGAACTGCATGAACTCCAGGTCCGCCAACTGCGCCCCCACGGAGTGGGCGAGCAACAGCCCGGTGCCCTGGGAGCCCGGGGGGTTGGTGGTGCGCGCCCACATTGCCGCCGCCCCTCCAGTGGACAGCACCACCGCGCGGGCTTCTATCACCCGGCCGTCCTCGCAGAGCACGCCGCGGCAGCGGGCGTCGTCCATCCACAGCGCCCGCGCCCGCGCGTTCTCCAGCACCGCGATGCGCTCCTCGGCGACCACCAGCGCCGCCAGCTGGCGCAGCAGGCGCCTGCCCGTGGCGCTGCCCCCCGCGTGCACCACGCGCCGTACCGAGTGCCCTCCCTCCAGCCCCAGCGCCAGGCGCCCGAAGCGGTCGGCGTCGAAGCGCACGCCCAGGGCCTGCAGGTCGTGCACGCGCTCGGGCGCCTCCCGCACCAGGACCTCCGCCGCCGAGTGCCTGACCGCGCCGCGCCCCGCGCGCTCGGTGTCGCTCAGGTGCAGCTCCGTGCTGTCCTCCGCAGCCAGTGCCGCTGCCAGCCCGCCCTGGGCCCAGTAGCTGGCGGTCTGGGCCAGCGGCGCGGCTGAGACGAGAGCCACCCGTGCTCCCCCTCGCGCCGTACACAGCGCCGCATACAGTCCCGCCGCGCCCGCTCCCACCACGACCACGTCGACCTCGGTTTGCGCTGCGCTCACTTCTTGATATGCGGCAGCAGGATGGAGGGGATGGTGCCGGTGCGCGTCGTTCCGCCGGTCGTGGTCGTCACGGTGGTGGTGGGCCGGGGGGTCGTGTTCTTGGGGGTGCTCGCGCCGGGGGTCAGCGTCCCAGGGGTATCGCTCTTGGGGGTGAGCGTGCCGGGTGTTGTCGTTCCTGGAGTCTTCGTCCCCGGAGGGAGGACTCCGCCCAAGCTTCCGGGTGTCGTGGCGCCGGGGGTCGTGGTCCCGCCGGGGGTGGCCCCTGGGGTGGTGGAGCCCGGGGTTGTGGCTCCCGGGGTGGTGCTTCCCGGCGTCGCGCCCGGCGTCGTCGTCGGAGTCGTGGTCGCCGGCACTGTCACCACCCGCGTGACGGTCGTGGGTGGCAGCGTCCCCGGTCCCCCGGCGAGCTTCACCAGCGCGGCGGCGAGCACCCCCAGCGCCAACACGATGCTCGCCGCGAGCGCGATCAGGGGGGTTCGCCAGTTGGGCGTGGAGGCCAGGCGGGTCCGTGCCGCGGCGCCGCACCGCAGGCACCAGTCCTGCTCGGGGCGCAGCGGTGAGCCGCACAGTGGGCACTCTTCCTTGGCCTGCGGAGGAGCGCCGGCCTGGGCGGCTCCCGGAGCTGCGGCCGCGACGCTCACGCCTGGCCGGACTTCTCAGCCGGGGACTCGCCCGAGGAGGGGTGGACGATTTGCGTGGGCGGCTCGATCACCTGCGTCGGTTGGTCCTCTTCGCGCACGGCCCGTTGTGTGGCCGTCTGAACCGGTTTGGCTTGCTGCACGGGAGCCGCAGGTGTCGGCGGGGCGCTCGGAGGGCGTGGCGCAGGCGCCGGCGTCGGGGGGGTGGAGCGAGGTGTGGGGACGGCAGGGGATGTTGGTGGGGCCGCGGCCGTGGGTGGGGGCGCCGCTGGGGGTGGGGGCGCCGCTGGGGCCGCGCCGATCGGTCGCTCTGCGTAGCTCCCCATCGAGAACCCGCAGGCGGGACAGAAGCGGTCCTCGCTGCCGTGGATCGCCGCGCAGCGAGGGCACGCGGTGACGCCGGCCTCGCGCAGCACCGTCACGCCGCGGCGTTGACGCAGGGTCTCCTCGATCGAGCGCAGCTCGGTGTCGATGCGCCCCAGCGTGGCCATCTTGCTCGCGAGCAGGTCCTCGCGCTGCTGACCCAGCCGGTGCATCTCGAAGACGAGGCCGCCCAGGTCGCGGTAGGCCAGCTCGCGGGTCTTGCGCAGAAAGCGCAGCCTCCGCCGCAGCCCCCCTCGCTCCAGGAAGCCTGGGTCTGTGGGCGCCGTCGAGGCGTCCACGCCCGCCACCGGGCTCTCCTCCTGCGTTTGCCGACCCGCTCCCACTGGACCCGTGGCGGGCTCGCTCTGAGCAGCTTTGCTCTCGTCCACCATCGAATCATGCTATCCACCTTCACAACGGCAATGCTCGCCAAGCCGCGGCGACGCGCTGTGCCATCCGCTCGGCCGAGAAGCGCTCGGCGTGGGAGCGGCCCTGCACGCGCGGGTCGGACACTGCCAGGTGTGGCATCAGCGCCGCGCGCCAGCTGAGGATGTCGAAGGGCGCGCACAGCGCTCCAGCCACGCCCTCCAGGGCCTGCGGGTGCACACCCACCGGGGTGGCCAGCACGGGCACATCGCAGGCCAGTGCCTCGAGCACCGCCAGGCCAAATCCCTCCTGCTCGGAGGGCACCACGACCGCGTTGGCGGCGTTGACCCACAGCGGCACCCGCTCCGGGTTGACGCCGCCGAGGGTGAGCAGCGTCGCTTCAGCGAGCGCGTGTGCTCGGTCGAAGCGCTTGCCCGCCCGCGCGGGGTCCGCGGCTCGCGAGGCCTCTGCGGGGAGGTTGGTCTCCCCGGCAAGCGCCCGCGCTCGATCGAAGCGCTTGCCAGCCCGCGCGGGGTCGGCCGGGAACAGCAGGTAGGGCCCCGCCGGGTCCAGGCCCAGCTCGGCGCGGGCCTGCGCGCGGGGCAGCGGACGAAAGCGCTCCATGTCCACGCCACACGGCAGCACCATCGCGCGCTGGCGCGCCGCGCGCCCTGGCAACTCGGCCGCGAGTGGCGCCGAGGCGGCGGCCACGATGTCCATCAGGGGCAGCACACAGCGCGTGGCCTGTCGGGTGCGCGGGTGGCTCACGTCGGTGCCGTGCACGGTCAGCGCGCGCACGCGTGCCCTGACTGCCAGCGCCGGCCACGCGGAGAGCCCGAAGTGGGCGTGGACCACATCCACCCTCCGCGCGCCCCGGCGGCGGCTGAGCGCGCGGGTCGCCGCCACCAGCGCTGCGGCGCCGGGTGGGAACTCATACAGCTCCACCTCCAGTCCCTCCAGGCGGCGCAGCGCCTGCACCTGATCGCGCACGAAGCGCCCGCGCTCGGGGTGGGCGGCGTCGGGGAGCATGTTGGACACCACCAGCGCCCGCAGCTCGGGCGTTGCGATGCGCGGTGTAGTCCTCTGAGTTGAAGGCGACGGTACGGCCTCGTGTGTTGCCAGGGGCCGCGCGGCCCCGTGCGTTGCGATAGGCGGTGCGGCCACCCGCTGACCGTATCGCTCTGGAATGATGGACCGCATGGCGAGCGCACCCTACGATCCCCGCACGCGGCCGATCGGCGTGTTCGACTCCGGCGTGGGCGGGCTGACGGTCCTGCACGAGCTGCTGGTGGCGCTGCCGCAAGAGGACTTCCTCTACCTGGGGGACACCGCCCGCTTTCCCTATGGCGAACGCACACCTGACGAACTCGCGCGCTTCTCCGCCGAGATGGCCGAGGAGCTGCTGCGCCGCCGCGCCAAGCTGCTGGTGGTGGCCTGCAACGCCGCCACCTCCGCCGCGCTGCCCGCCCTGCGCCGGCGCATGATGGAGACCACCCTCGGCGTGGACGTGCTCGGCGTCGTGCGCCCCGAGGCCCTGCAGGCGGTCGCCGCCACGCGCACCGGGCGGATCGGGCTGCTGGCCACGCCGACGACGGTGGCCAGTCGCGCCTACGAGGAGGCGGTGCACGCGATCGACCCCTACGTGACGCTCCACGCCGTCCCCTGCCCCGGCCTCGCGGCGATCATCCAGGCGGGGGAGCAGTTCGACGAGCGCGCCGTGGCCACCGCGCGCGCTGCGTGCGCGCCGCTGCGCGAAGCCGACGTGGACGCGGTGATCCTCGGCTGCACCCACTACTCGCTGATCGGCCTGATGCTCCAGCGCATGCTCGGCCCCGCGGTGACGCTCGTCTCCTCCGGCGCCGCGCTGGCACGCCAGGTAGAGCACGCGCTCTCCACGCGCGAGTTGCGCAACCCCCGCGCCGGCGAGGGCGACTACCGCTTCCTGTGCACCGACGACGCCGAGTCCTTCCAGGAGCTGGGCACCCGCTTTTTGCAGATGCCCCTGGGCACGGTTGAGCGCGTCGAGCTGGCCTCTGTGGAGGCGATGGCGTGAAGCGCAGCTACGGCCGCGCCCCCGACGGGCTGCGCTCCACCACCATCGAAGCCGGCTTCGTGCGCACCGCCACCGGCTCGGCGCTCATCTCCGTCGGTGAGACGCGCGTGATCTGCACCGCCTCAGCGCAGGAGTCCGTCCCCCGCTGGATGGTGGGCAAGGGTCGGGGCTGGGTCACGGCGGAGTACTCGATGCTGCCCGCTTCCACGGGCGATCGCAAGCAGCGCGACATCACCAAGGGGCGCCTGGACGGGCGCTCGGTGGAGATCCAGCGCCTGATCGGGCGCTCGCTGCGCGGCGTTGTGGACTTCAAGGCGCTGGGCGAGCGCACCATCTACCTCGACTGCGACGTGCTCCAGGCCGACGGCGGCACCCGCTGCGCCTCGATCACCGGCGCCTATGTGGCGCTGGCGCTCGCGTGCGCACAGTTGCAGGCCAAGGGGAAGCTCGAGCGCTCGCCGCTGACGGGCTCGGTGGCGGCGGTCTCCTGTGGGATGAAGGACGGCCACGCGCTGCTCGACCTCGACTACTCCGAGGACTCCAACGCCGAGGTCGACGCCAACGTGGTGATGACCGGCGAGGGTGGGCTGGTCGAGGTGCAGGCCACCGCGGAGCGCACCCCGCTTTCGCGCGCGCACCTGGATGAGCTGCTGGCGCTCGCCGCCGCGGGCATCGCCGAGCTGCGTGTCTTGCAGGACGCGGCGGTGGCTGGCGCCGCGGCCGCCGGTGCGGCTGCGAGCGCGTGACGCGGGTGCAGCTCCTGCTCGCCACCCACAACGAGCACAAGCGCCGGGAGTTCGCGCGGCTGCTTGGGGACAGCTACGACCTGCGCACGCTGCCCGACGAGGTAGAGCTTCCACCCGAGGACGGCCTGACGTTTGCGGAGAACGCGCTGGGCAAGACGCGTGCGGCCGCGCAGGCGACCGGCGCCACCACGATCGCCGATGACTCCGGCATCGAGGCCGCCGCGCTGGGCGGCGCTCCGGGGGTGCGCTCCGCGCGCTACGCCGGCGAGCACGCCTCAGACGAGGAGAACCTGTACAAGCTCCTGCGCGAGGCTCCGGCGGGGAGTGGGCTGGAGTACGTGTGTGTCATCGCGCTCGTGGACCCAGCGCGTGGGGTCGAGCAGCTTTTCGAGGCTCGCTGCGCAGGCCGCCTGGCCAGCGAGCCTCGCGGCGAGCGCGGGTTCGGCTATGACCCAGCCTTCCTGCCTCTCGATGGACCGGAGGGTATGACGATGGCCGAGCTGAGCGACGAACAGAAGGACGCCATCAGCCACCGGGGGCGCGCCGCGCGGGCGCTAGTGGGGTGGCTGGCCGGGGGGCGGTATCAGTAGTTTCTACCTTGACCAATCCGGTGGAATGTCTCCGACGTTTGGCATTTCTAACTACCGGGCACCACTGTAAATCTGGCACACGACCTGAAGTTCTAATCAGCCAGCGTATATACCCATCTCGAGCTTGACTTGGCCGTGCGGGCCGCCATACTGGATCGGGCTCCTTGCCAACCGGACCGATCGGCGGCGGCGAGGGAGCACGACATAGGCATCGGAGGGCGAGCCTACAGTCTTGGGGCACGCCCAGGGTGCCACCCCAGACAGAAGCATCCAATCCAACGATGATCCCGGCCACGGCCGGAGGAAGAGTAGGTAGCAATATGTTCAAAATGAGAGTCGCCTTGTTTGGCGCTCTGGTTCTCCTCGTGACCAGTGGGCTCGCGGCGTCGACAGCGTCGGCGGCCGGTCCGTTCTGGCACGTGAATGGATCCAAGCTCCCGCAAGGCAAAGTCAGCCAAATCAAACTCCAACTGAAAGGTGGCGCGGTTCTTACAACGCCGAGCGTTTCAGCGGAAGTCGAATGCAAGGGCAGCGTCTCAGAAGGCGCGACAATTTCAAATAGCCCTGTTCAAGGTCAAGGCAAAGGCCGTGTGACCTACACGAGTTGCAAGGTGCTCAAACCAGAAAAAGAATGCAAAGTCGCTGAACCAATTACGACCAATCAACTAAAAACCTATCTGGCAACCTCTAAAGAAGCAAAACAAAAAAAATACGTAGCTGTCTTTGAACCGACGGTAGGAGATTTATTTGTAAAACTCGACTTCATTGGTAGCGGCTGCGGCATCCTCATCGAAGGCGAACGCGAAGTAACCGGCGAGGTCGCTGGTGAACTCATACCGCCAGAACAGGAAGGACAAGAAGGCATGGTTGTGTATCCCAAAACAGCCATCAAAGAAGTCGAACACGAAGGGAAAAAAGTACCAATTGAGCTAGTGGCTATTCTATTCGAATCCACATTTAGCGGCGTCTATGGCGCGCGTCTGGCAACCAACGAACCGTATGGAGTTTTTGGAAGCTAGAAGGGTCTAGCGGCATAGTGACATGGGGCGGGAGGCCGTGGCACATGCATGCGGTGTCCCGCCCTTTGTATTTATGTTTTCCGGTCTAGCGCGATCCGTTATCGGGTTAGGCTCGAACTCGAAAGTGCCCACGAGTGCCACGCTACCTGGAGTGAGAGACGTGCGTTGCGGCGGACAGCAAGCTTGTCTATTGTCCTTCCCAGGACAGGGGATTATTTGGGTGGTAAGTTGTTGGAGGTGTATTTGGAAGGGAGTTGAGGAGTCGATGGTCAGGCGGGGATTCGCGGAGCGCACCACGGCGGTGCTGGGTTTACTGGTGTTGGTTGCCAGTGTGCTTAGTGTCACAGGGGTCGCCATGGGGTCTTCTCCCGGATGCCCTAATAGGTCGTTGCCGGGGTTCAGGGTGTACCTTCCTGAGTGCAGGGCTTACGAGATGGTCACCCCTCCGTATAAGGAGGGTTTTTCCGTTCCCGCTCCCGCCGCACTCGCGGTGTCTGATGATGGCTCACAGGTGCTTGTCGAATCTTCTGGGAGTTTCTTGACGCCCGAAGGCACGGAGCCTGAAGGCACTGGTCTATTTGGGCATGCTTATCGTCTTGTGCGTACCGAAGCCAGCTGGGAGGCGGTGCCGGTGGATGCGCCATTCTCCAAACACCCTGACATCGGTGTGCTGAGTATGAGTTCGGATTTTGGGAGCAGTCTGTGGTTTGCCACCGTGCCCGGGCGGTCCGTGGCGGATGTCTATCTCGACCCTTCCGCTGGCTCTTTGCCATACGTGGAACCTGCGTACGTGGGACCGGGGGCGCCGCTCGGCGTGGCGCAAAGAGCGCTCGATTTTATGGGTGCATCCGAAGAACTTTCTCATGCGTTGTTCATCGTTCGGTCGCCGAATGTGGGGTTGGAAGAAGATCAGCTTTGGCCTGGTGACACGACCTTCAGCGAACGTCGGCATTCGCTCTATGAATACGCCGGCACTGGCAATTCCGAACCGCGCCTTGTGGGCGTGAGCAATGTCGGGGTGCCGGCGAATGTCGGGGCGGGGAAGCTGATCAGCAACTGCGGCACGCAGCTGGGCAGCATTCCCGAAGGTGAGGCATACAACGCGCTCTCGGCGAGCGGGGAGACGGTCTTCTTCACCGCCGCCGAATGTGGCGGCTCGCCTCCGGTGAACGAACTGTATGCGCGAGTCGACCAAAAAAAGACGGTTGCGATCTCAGAGCCCGCCCTGCCCCTGCCGGGCCGGGAATGCACGGGAGCGTGCTCAACGGCCGAGAACACGCCCGGCGATCGAAAGCCCGGTATTTTTGCCGGTGCGTCGCTGGACGGGTCGAAGGTGTTCTTCATGACCCAGCAGTCACTGGTCAACGACGATGAAAAAGGCGAAGGCTCGGGGATGGATCTCTACGAGGCCGAAATCGCAGGGGAGGGCGAACACGCGAGCGTCGTCAGGCTGGTCCAGGTCTCGCGTGGCGGTGAAGGCGACTCGACACCGGGGTCGGGCGCTGAAGTGCTGGGCGTGGCACGCATCTCCGAGAACGGCTCACACGTGTACTTTGTCGCCAGGGGCGTTCTAACGGGCAAGAACGGGGAAGGCGACGCACCATCACCGCACGCTCCGAACCTGTATGTGTTCTCAACTGAATGTCCCGGCGGCGAAACCACCTGCGGTAGCCCCGTGGAGCGCACGTTGTTCGTAGCAACGCTATCGGTAGCGACGCTATCGTCGCCCGGCGATGAAAGAGACTGGAGCTTGGAAGATGCGCGCCCGGTCCAGACAACGCCCGAAGGGCGCTTTCTGGTGTTTCAGAGCACCGGTGATCTGACCCCCGACCAGGAAGAACGGCAAGAGGCTGGCCAGGTGTTCGAGTACGACGCCGAGACCGAAACGCTTGTGCGGGTGTCGCGCGGACAGGAAGGTTATGACGAAGACGGCAACTCGAGCGTATACCCCGCCACCATCCCCATTCAGAACGAAGAGACGGACGATCCCACCACACGCTTCACTGGCTTGGCGGTGTCTGAAGATGGCTCTCGCGTCTTCTTTTCCAGCTCGGATGCACTCACGCCGCAGGCTCTGGGCGGTGTCGCCAATGTATATGAGTATCACGACGGGCAGGTCGCCCTGATTTCGGACGGCCACGATGTCCTGACTGAAAGCGGACACACCACGACCATGCTGATCGGGACCGACGAGTCTGGGAGCGACGTGTTTTTCACGACTGCGGACCGCCTCGTGTCGCAGGACACCGACACAGAGGTGGATATATATGACGCGCGCATCGACGGTGGGTTCGTGCTGCCGTCAGAACCGGCGCCGTGCTCTCCCGGCGCATGCCGGGCCCCAGCTAGCGAACCACTTTCGCTGCTTGCGCCCGCGAGTACATCTGTGTCAGCCGAAACGGCCAGCACGCCGGTCGGCTCCCGTTCCGCTCCAAAGCACAAGACTGCTGGGAAGAAGACCAAAAAGCACAAGCGCACCGCAAGCAGGCACAAGCTGCGCAAGGCCAAGAGGGCGAAGGCAGGAAGGAGGTAGGCGATGCGGTCATGCTTCACAATTGCGCTCGCCGTGGGCGCCGCGGCCATGGCGCTGGTGGCCGGCGCGGTGTTCTCCGCAGGGGCGCTGGCCGCGTCGACCGGCCCCGGCTGGGAGATCTCCTCGGTCGCGCAGCCGACCAACTTCTCCGCCGAAGACAATGCGCTGTGCACCGCCGCGGGTCACTCGCTCTGCGACCGCTACATAGTGACGCTCACGAACGTCGGGAGCGAGGAAACCAATGCCAGTGCCCCGGTGACCATCACCGACACCGTCGTGCCTGCCGGGGTTCTCAGGCCGGTCAAGTTGAGCCTGCAGAACTTGGAAAGCAATGGGTTCGAATGCCCGCCGCCGAGCACGACCTGTACATATGAAGGTACAGTGAAGCCGGGCGGGACGCTGGTGGTCGATCTGGAAGTGGAAGTGGAAGGAGTCCCCGCGGGGGGTGTGGTCACCAATGTTGTGAGGGTCACAGGTGGTGGCGCACCGCCGGTCACCACGAGCGAGCCGCTGACGCTGCCGAACACCGTGGGGGGGGCGCCGGCCGCGTTTGGGATCTCCGCGTTCGGCTTTGCGGCGCACGACGCTAGCGGGCAACTGGACAGACAGGCGGGCGATCACGCCTATGGCGTGACAAGTACGGTGAACTTCAATACGGCCGTTACGACCGAGCCCGGCGGACAGCTGGTTCCCGCAAGTGTTGAGCCTCCCAAGAACCTGGTTGTCTACCTGCCGCTCGGCTTCCTCGGCGACCCGACCGCCGCCGCGCGGTGCACGGAGCTGCAGTTGTACAGCAACGGGACCAGCAAGACCCATTGCCCGCCGGCCAGCAGCGTGGGCACGATAATATTGTTCGAGGAGAATGGTGTCACAGGCACCGTTAGTGGGACGGCGGTGTCGGCCGTTTACAACATGATCCCGGAGCACGGTTATCCGGCGCAGTTCGGTTTCACGGTAGGGGGCATTCCGATACCGCTGTATGCAAGCGTGGTGCACACACCATCCGGATACGCGCTGCGCGTCGGCACTCCAGGTTTGCCCACGACGCTCCACGTCGAGGGCGTGGCGCTGACGCTCTACGGCAACCCAAGCTCCTCCCAGGCATTCCTCACGAACCCCAGCAACTGCAGCGCCGGTCCTTTGACATCGCAAGTGCAGGCCGACTCGTGGACCGCTCCGGCCCACTGGGTATCCGAAGAAGCCGTGGCATACCCCGCGATCACCGGGTGTGACCTGCTGCAGTTCGAGCCGACGGTAGAAATGCACCCCGAAGTGACACAGGCCGAAGAGCCCACGGGATATGAAATCAAGATCAAGCTGCCGCAGAACCCCGAGCAGTTCCCCGTGCTCGCCACGCCGCAGCTGAAGAACGTGACGATGACGCTCCCCAAGGGCCTGACGATAGCCCCCGGTGGGGCCGATGGCCTGACGGGCTGTGAAGCGACCGGTCCGCATGGCATCGATATGCCCACGAACCTGCCGGAAGGCAAGCAGCGCATCCCCACCGAAGTCGGTGAAGGCGAAGCGATAGGGCAGGACGGCATGTCGCACCTGGTGGCAGGTCACTGCCCCCAGTCCTCGCAGATCGGGACCGTGAAGATCGCCACCCCGGTGCTGGAAAACCCTCTGGAGGGTCACCTATACGTGGCGCAGCCCCAGTGCGGCGGCCAGGGCCAGCCGGTGTGCACGGCCGCAGACGCCACCAACGGGCGGCTGTTCGGCCTGTATCTGGAAGCTGAAGGCAGCGGGGTGGTCGTGAAGCTCGCGGGGAGCGTGTCGGCGAATCCGGCGACGGGGCAGCTGACGGCGAGGTTCACGGAAAACCCGCAGCTGCCGGTGAGCGAAGTGGCGCTGAACATCGAAGGGGGAGGAGGCGCGCCGCTGTCCAACCCGAGGCAGTGCGGTGCGGCTAGCGTCAGCGGCGATCTGACCCCGTGGAGCTCTCCGATCACGCCGGATGCGACGCCCTCCTCGCCACCGTTCTCGGTGGACTGGGACGGCAAGGGTGGGGCTTGTCCGGCGGTGCTGCCCTTTGCCCCGGGTTTCAACGCGGGTGTGACGAACGTGGTGGCGGGCCACTTCAGCCCATTCACGCTCACGGTGACGCGTGGCGATCGTCAGCAGGATCTGGCGAGGTTGCAGGTGAGGATGCCCGCGGGGCTGCTCGGGATGCTCTCGAAGGTGTCGCTGTGCGGCGAACCACAGGCGCAGCAGGGCCTGTGCGGGGAAGCCAGCCAGATCGGCACGACCTCGGTCGAGGTGGGCCCGGGGCCTCAACCGCTGGGCGTCAAGGGCAGGGTGTATCTGACAGGACCCACCCTCCCGGAGGGACCCAATCATCCGGGCGCCCCGTTTGGGCTCTCGATCGTCGTGCCGGCGGTCGCGGGCCCGTTCAACCTCGGCGATGTGGTGGTCCGCGCGAGGATCGACGTGGACCCGGGAACCAGCGCGATCACGGTCACCAGCGACCCGCTGCCGCAGTTCCTGGACGGCGTGCCGCTGCGGATCCAGGCGCTGAACGTGGCCGTGGAACGGCCAGGGTTCATCTTCAACCCGACCAGCTGCACGGCCAAGCAGGTCGCCGCGACGATCGAAGCGGAGCAGGGCGCTTCGGCGGACGTGAGCTCGCCGTTCGCGGTGGAAGGCTGCAAGAGCCTGCCGTTCAAGCCGACCTTCGTGGTGTCCACGCAGGCCAAGACGAGCAAGAGGGAGGGGGCGTCGCTGGACGTGAAGGTCACCTCGGGCGCCGGCCAGGCCAATATCGGCAAGGTTGTGGTGTCGCTGCCGAAGCAGTTGCCAGCGCGTCTGACGACGTTGCAGAAGGCATGCCCGGAAGCGACGTTCGCGCAGAACCCCGCGATGTGCCCGGCCGCCTCAGACGTGGGCGCCGCGAAGGCCGTGACCCCGATCCTGGGCGAACCGCTGGTGGGCCCCGCCTACCTGGTCTCCCACGGTGGCGCGGCGTTCCCGGACCTCGTGGTGATCCTCGAGGGCGAGGGTATCCGCCTGGACCTGGTCGGCAACACCAGCATCAAGAAGAGCATCACGACGAGCACGTTCGACTCGGTGCCCGACGCGCCGGTCTCCACCTTCGAGCTGAAGCTCCCCGAGGGCCCGCACTCCGTCCTCGGGTCGAACCTCTCCACGAAGGCCGAGGGCAGCCTGTGTGGCGTCAAGCTCGTGATGCCGACGACGATCACCGGTCAGAATGGGGCGGTGCTGAAGCAGAGCACGAAGATCGCCGTCGGCGGCTGCCCGAAGGCCCGCGCCCGCAAGGCCAGCCATCGGCCTAAAACAGATTGATCGAAGCCGACGCGCCCACGGCCAACGACAGGGGCTGACTCGCGGACGAGCCAGCCCCCGACCCTCGATGGGGCGTCTCTTCGTGAACCGACTCGCTACTTGGCGATCTTGATGATGCGCTCCATGCCCAGCTGGGTGTGGCTGCGTCCGTCCTGGGTGTCCATGAAACACGCCTGCACGTAGACCCCCGGCTTGGCCGTGACCGTCTCCTGCTGGAATGCGCCGCTGGAGAGTGGCCCCGCGAACGTCACCGCGCCGATCGCCAGCTTCTGCGCCTGCTTTTCGTTGCCCGCCAGCAGCAGCTTGACGAGCTGCTTGGCCGTCTTCTCGCTCTTGACCTGAATCGCGATGTCCATGTGCACGAGGAAGCCTTCGTTTTCAAAGCGCACCACCTCGCCATCGTGCAGGGTGCTCGGCCCGCGGAAGCCGAACTCGATCGAGCGGACCGTCGCCTGTGGGGCGGGCAGCGTCGCCGGGGACTTGGCGGCGCTCACCGTGAAGCTCGTGCGCACCTGTGCCTGGCCTTCCCCTGCGGCGACGAGCACGATGTACTGCCCGGGCTGCAGGTCTGTCTGCGCTTCGCTGGTCTGACCCGTACTTGCTTCGGTGTCGAACACGATCGAGCCGAGCTTGCCCGTGTTGTTTGGATCTCTCCCCTTCTTTTCCTTGGTGAACGCTTCGGCTTCCGCCACGCTCACACCGGGCTTCAGCAGGAACACGATCACAGCCGCTTCCTTGACTCCTGTGTCGCTGGTGAGGACGTTGACTGCACCCGACTGGAGCGTCCCGCTCACCGTGGCTGAGGTCGGGCTGATCGCAATCGACACGGTGGGGAGCGTCGATGCCTGCGCCACGCCTGCGGCGGCGAGGCTGGCTGTCGCGGCCAGAGCGGCGGTGGTGGCGAGCGTCGCTCGCATCTTTGTCTTCTTCACTTTGGTCTGTCTCCTGTTTGATGGGTGAGGGATGACGTCATGCACTCTAATCGCTGCGGGGCCTCTCCGTTCGCGCATTTCGAACGGTCACGACCACGCTCGATCGGGCGAGTCGCATTTTTTTGATGACCTATCTGTCGGCAAGTGCGAGCGCACGCCCGAGACCGGCGTCGACTTGGGTCATCAGCCAGTCCGGCAACGCGCCAATGGCCTCTTCGAGGGCGCCTCGGTCGATCGTGGCGATCTGTGTGACGTTGACGACCGAATCCGCTTCTAGGTCGGCCAGATCGGATGTCACAGTGACGTTGCCTGGCAGTGCGGCCAGCTTGGCGTTGCTCGTGAGTACCGCTACGGTGACGGTGCGTAGATTGGAGCGATTATAATAGTCGGCGCTTATGATCAGTACAGGGCGGCGCAGCGCAGGAGCAGGGCCTCTGGGTAAGCCGATATCGGCCCACCACAACTCGCCCCGAACCATCAGTGACGGTCGTCGCCGGCCAGGGCCGCGGCAGCCGCGTCGGTGAACCCGTGATCGGCTGGTAGTCCGGCGATCGCACGGTTGATCGCCTCGGTGGTGCCATCGTCCTCCAAGGCGCCCAGCCAGCTCTCCGCTGCGCGCACGAAGAACTCGCTGCGCGACACGCCCAGCCGCTTTGCGGCGCGGTCCACGCGACGAAAGGTGTCGTCCGGAAGCGAAATCGCGGTCTTCATCCTGCGTAGTATAACCCAGTTATACCCGTAGTGGGTTAGCCGGGTTTTGGTCTCCCTGCCCGCCGACGCGGGCTCAGAATAGGTTGATCGAGGCCGACGCGCCCACGGCCACCGACAGCGCGGCATACCCCGTGTATCCCTCCAGCAGCAGCAGCACCGCCGTGACCAGCGCCACCAGCACCGTCGTCAGCCAGGCTATGCGCGCAAGTGGCATCCCGTCGTATTCTGGCGCTAGCGTCGCCGTCCTGCTGCGCCGCTTCTCGCGTGGCTTCGCGCGCCGCTTCTCTGGTGGCTTCGCGCGCGCTTCTCTACGTGGCTTCGTACGTGCCTTCGCGCGCCCCCTTCTCACGCCGCCTCCAGCGCCACCGTCCGTGGACGGTGTTAGCGTCGCATCGACGGCTCTCACGAGCCAACCGAACCGAACGGAACGAGGAGGACGACGTGACGAAGTCCGAGCTGATCGATCAGGTGGCAGACCGCGCTGAGCTGACCAAGCATGACGCCACGCGGGCGGTAGATGCGGTCCTGGCGACCGTCGAGGCCACCCTGCGCCGGGGTAGCGAGATCACCCTGTCAGGGTTCGGCAAGTTCCACGTGGGCGAGCGCGGCGCGCGCCAGGGGGTCAACCCGCGCACCGGCGAACGCATCCAGATTGCCGCCTCGCGTGTCCCCCGCTTCACCGCGGGCAGCGGCTTGAAGAACGCCGTCAAGGAGCGCTGAGCCACGTTCGGCGATGTCCTCGCCGCCAGGGTCGCCGAGCGCCAGTCGCAGGTGGTGCTCGGCCTGGATCCGGACCCGGCTGCGCTATGGCCGGGGGTCGGCGAGTCGGGAGAGGGCGAGTCGGGGGATGGCGGTGCGGAGGCTTTTGACCCCTCCACCCCTGCCGGGCGGGCAGCGAGCGCGGTGCTCGCCCACTGCCGGGCGCTGATCGATGCCGCCGGCCCCGCCTGCGTGGCGGTCAAGCCCCAGCTCGCGCGCTTTGAGGTGCTGGGCGCGCCCGGGCGGATTGCGCTTGGTGCGGTGATCGACCACGCGCGCGAGCGCGGTCTGCTGGTGATCGCCGACGCCAAGCGCGGCGACATCGACGTGACTGCTCGCGCCTATGCCGATTCGCTCCTCGGGGGACTGTCCACGCCTTTTGGTGCCGTCCCCGGGCTGGGCGCCGACATGTGCACCGTCAACCCGCTGATGGGCGCCGACGCGATCGAGCCCTTCGTCGTGGCGGCCCGCGCCGCCGGCGCGGGGGTGCTGGCGCTGGTGCGCACCTCCAACCCCGGCGCCGCCGACGTCGAGGATCTGGAGCTGGCCGGCGGCGGCGCTGTGTGGGAGCGCCTTGCTTCACTGGTGGACCGACTGGGCGCGCCGGGGGTGGGGGAGGCAGGCTTCAGCGACGTGGGTGCCGTGATCGGGGCCACCGTACCCGCGCATCTGGCGCGCGCGCGCGAATTGATGCCCCGCGCACCCTTCCTGCTCCCCGGCGTGGGCGCCCAGGGCGGGCGCGTGGAGGATCTTGCCCCCGCCTTTCGCCCCGGCCGCGCTGGGGGCCTGGTCAGCGCCTCGCGCTCGATCGCCGGCGCCCACGCGGCCGCGGGGGGCGATCCCGCGGCGTGCGCCCGTGCCGAGGCCGAGCGCTTGCGCGCGTTGGCCTGGGAGCTGGCGTGAGGCTGGCGGTCTGCGCGTGCCGACGCGCAGAGGCCGAGCGCCTGCGCGCGCTGGCCTGGGGCCTGGCGTAAGGCTCGCCGGGGGTTAGCCGACGACCTGAGCGGGTACACCCGGAAGCGCCCGCTGCGCACCCGCGCCGCTGCGCTACCCTCTGGCGTGGCCCACTGGCGCCGGCCGGCGTCCGGGTCGGGGAACGGATGTTGAACGCGAGATGATCATCACGGTCACGCTCAACGCGGCGATTGACAAGTCGCTGTCGGTGCCGAACTTCCGCCTCGGACGGCGCCACCGTACCGTTGAGCAGCGCACCATGGCGGGCGGCAAGGGCGTCAACATCGCGCGTGCCCTGAAGGCCCTCGGCCAGCCCGTGATCGCGACCGGGATGGCGGGAGGCGCGACCGGCACGCGCATCGTCGAGCAGTTGACCGAGGAATCGATCCTCAATGACTTCGTGCGCATCCGCGAGGAGTCGCGCACCAACACCTCGGTGCTGGACCCCACCAACGGCCAGCAGACGGAGGTCAACGAGCGCGGGCCCGCGGTCTCCGAGCACGAGGTCGAACTGTTCCGCGACAAGCTCCTCTACCTCGCCCGCGGCGCGGCGATCGTCGTGTTCGCCGGCTCGATCCCGCGCGGCGTGGACGCCGACATCTACGCCACCTTGATCCGCGAGCTGCAGCGCACCGGCGTCACCACCGTGATCGATACCGACGGGGACCCGCTGCACCAATCGGTGCGCGCGGAACCCGACGTTGTTTCCCCCAACCTGCTGGAGGCCGAGGAGCTGGTGGGCCACGAGTTCAACGACGACACCGAGCGCTCGCTGGCGGTGCGCGAGATCGTCGCGCTCGGCGCGCGCGAGGCGATCATGACGCTGCCCGACGGCTGCTTCGCGCAGGTGCTGATCGACGGTCAGCCCTGCCTGCGCCGCGCGCGCGTGGAGCCGCGCGAGCCGATCGCCACGCGCGGCTCCGGCGACGCCTTCCTGGCCGGCTACGTGGCCGCCCGCTACAGCGGCTCCTCTCCGGAGGAGTGCCTGCGCTTCGGCGTGGCCTGCGGCGCGGAGTCCACCGGGCGCCTGGGCGCCGGGTTGATCGATCCGCGGGAGGTGCGCCGCATGGCGGGCGAGGTGCAGCTCGGCGCGGTCGAGCTGCCCGCCGAGAACGTCCTCTGAGGCGCCTCCCGGCCGCGTGTGCTGCGCGCCCTCCGGCCGAGCGGGGGCCGGAAACAGACACACTGGTCGTATCGGCCGAGGGTCTCGGGTAAGCTGCCCGATCGATGCCGCTCAGCAGAATCTTTCCGAGCCTGGCGATCCTCGCTGTGGTGGGCGCACTGGCGGGCTGCGGCGGCTCCACCTCGACCCAGTCTGCTGCTCTCACCACCACCACAACCACCACGGCTGCATCGAGTACCACGCCCAATAGCTCTTCGAGCACGTCCAGCACATCCTCTGCGGCCTCTTCCTCGGCTGCCTCAGATACGACGAGCGCCAGCTCCCAGAGCACCTCCACCCCCGCCTCGACGTCTGCGCAGACGAGCTCGGCGAGCACCGCCAGCGCCGCCGCCAAGACCCCCAAGCACGCTGTCGCCAGGCTCGCGCTCGCCAGCGCCGCCTTCCCGAAGGGGGGCGCCGTGCCCGTGCAGTACACCTGCCACGGCGCCAACCTCTCGCCGCCGCTGCGGTGGAGCCACGTGCCGGCCGGCGCCGCGCAGATGTTCCTGCTGGCGCTCAGCCTCAACGGCGAGTCCAAGGGCCCGATCCGCTGGGCGGTCGGCGGGATCGACCCGAGTGCGGGCGGCTTTGGCTCCGGTCAGCTCCCCGCCGGGGCGGTCGTGGGGCGCAGCAGCGATGGTCACATCGGCTGGGTAGGCCCCTGCCCGGCGGGCAGCCAGCCGGAGACCATCGTCGTGCTGGTGTATGCGCTGCGCAGCAAGCTCAATCTCGCCCCCGGCTTCGAACCCTCCACCGTGCAGCGACAGCTGTCCGGCGACACCCTCGCGAGCGGCGTCGCCTACGGCGCTTACAAGCACGCCTGAGGGGCCGCCTCTCTTATCCAGCGCGGCGACCGAGAACGCCGACCGATCGAAGATCGCCCAGCGAAGGCCCTCAGCCGCCGGCGACGTCGCGGCGCAGGAACACCAGGTAGGCGGCGAACAGCGCGGGCAGCGCATACAGCGCGCAGACCCACAGCGAGTGCCAGATCGGCGTCCAGTCGGTGGGGGTGCGCATCAGGCCCTGCCAGCTCTGGAACTGTTCGGTGAGCAGGTAGGGCTTGATGCCTTCCAGGCCGGGGATCTGGGCGAGGATGTAGAGCACCAGCACGAGGCCCACCGCGCCGACCACCGAGGCGGCGCTGTTGCGCGTGGAGGTGGACAGCAGCACGCCGATTGCCACCACGGCGAACAGCGGGATCAGGTAGACGGCGTTGGCGGCGAACACCAGCAGCAGGCCTTCCGATGCCGACACGACGGTCCCGGAGTAGGTGACGATCGAATGAAAGCCCCACGAGACGACGCCCGCGACCGTCGCCACGAGCGCCGCCAGGAGCACGGCGAGCGTGGCGTAGGTCATCGCCGCCAGCGCCTTCGCGGCGAAGATCTGGCCGCGGTCGGCTGAGCGCGTGAGGATCGTCTTCAGCGTGCCGTTGCCGTCCTCGGCGGCGACGATGTCGCCGGCGACCAGCGAGGCCACCAGCGGCAGCATGAAGGCCGAGAGGAACAGCAGCATCAGCACAGGTGTGGCCAGCCCCGACTGGGTGATCTGGGGTCCGAAGACGCCCCCGCCGTGGTCGTGGCGCTGGTGGATGTTCTGGAAGACGACGAAGAACAGCGGCAGCAGCACCACCAAGCCGAAGCCAAGGTAGGTGCGCTTCTGGGCGCGCAGCTTGCGCAGCTCCCAGCGGTAGGCGGTGAACGTCATGCGCCCGCCGCCGTGGATAGGGACGCCGACTCCCGGGTGGGCGGGACGCCCTCGGGAGCAGCGGGGGTGGCTGAGCCTTCGGTCAGCGAGAAGAACAGGTCCTCGAGCGTCGCCAGCTCCGGCGTGAGCGCGAGGATCGCGACACCCTCGCGGCCGAGCGCCAGCGACAGCGCGCCGACGTCGCGCTCGTCGGCTTGCAGGCGCACGTACCCGTCCACGACCGCCGCCTCGTGGATGCCCCGCTGAGCGCCCGCCAGCGCGAGCGCACGCGAGTTGTCGCTGGTGCGCAGCCGATAGCCCGCCCCACCGCGGCGGCGCAGGTCGGCGAGGGCGCCCTCGTAGACGACGCGCCCGCGGTTGACGATCGCCACGCGGTCGCACAGTTCCTGGACCTCGGGCAGCTGATGGGAGGAGAGCAGCACGGTGATCTCTTCGCCGGCCAGCCGGCGGATCAGCTCGCGCATGTCGCGCATGCCTGCCGGGTCCAGGCCCGTCGCGGGCTCGTCGAGGATCAACAGGCGGGGGCGGCGCAGCAGCGCGGCGGCGATGCCCAGCCGCTGGCGCATGCCGTGCGAGTAGCCGCCCACCTTGTGCTTGGCGCGCGGGGCCAGCTCGACCACGTCCAGCACCTCATCGATACGCGCTCGCGCCCCGTCGCCGTCGAGCGCCGCCAGCAGTTCGAGGTTCTTGCGGCCCGTCAGGTAGGGGTAGAAGCGCGGCGCCTCCACGAACCCCGCGACGCCCTCAAGCGCCGCCGCGCCGCGGCGCAGGGGGTCGCGCCCGAACAGCTCGACCGTGCCCTCGGTGGGGGTGATCAGGCCGAGCGCCATGCGCAGCGTGGTGGTCTTGCCCGCGCCGTTGGGGCCAAGGAACCCATAGACGTCGCCCGCGCGTACGTTCAGGTCGATGTGGTCGACCGCCAGCACCTCGTCGTAGCGCTTGACCAGGCCTCGCGCTCGGACCGGCGGCGCCTCGTCCAAGGAGGGCGGCGCGGATCGGGCCTCGCCATCCTCCAGGGCCACCGGGGCGCCCTTGGCGTCGCTCACGCTACATGCCTCGCGCGAACGCCTCGATGGAGGCGGGCGTCACCGAGCCGGCCAGCAGGTAGCGGATGCCGCTGCGCTCGAACGTAAGCAGCGTGCCCAGGGGCGTCGCCAGCTCGGCGGCCGTGGTGCCGTTGATCTTGACCTGCGGCAGCGCTTCCAGGGGTTCGCCTTCCTTGGCACCGCCCTTGGCGGGGCTTTCGATCACCGCGATGCCCGCCAGGCCTTCGCCGTGCGTGGTCACCGTCGGGGGGGTGTGCTCGCCGGAGCCGCCCTGTTCGGGCTGGCCCGGGGTGCCCGGGGAGGGTTCGTGCGGGGTCGGGGGAACGACTTCCTCCACCTTCGTGTTCGACGGCGGGGAGAGTTCGAACACCGAGCTTTCCACGGGGCCGTAGGAGATTGAGGTGGCCGCCAGTTCGACCACCGGCGCGGAGCTCGTGCTGGAGTAGATCGCCGCGCGCAGCGGCACGCCGTTGGTGGCGTCCCAGGACAGCTCGGCGCCGCCCACCAGGCCGCCGTTGCGGGTGGGGGAGATGCGCACCGTGTAGGCCGGCTGCCCGGCCACGTCGGTGGGCGTCGCGGCGGAGATGGTGGCGCCGTGCGCGGTGGCGTGGGCGAGCGCTTCCTGGATTTCCTGCGCCGTGGGGACCCCGTGGCCGCCGGCGTTGCTCGGAGCCGCCCCACTCCCTGAGGGTTCGCCGTTGCTCCCGGCCGACCCGCCGCCGCTGCCTGCTTCCATGTCACCCGACCCCTGCGGGGGGGTGTAGCGGTACTCGGTGTTGGAGGCCGCGTCGTACAGCGAGACCGTGTGCCCGTCGTAGAGGACCTGGCTGTCGCCCTGCTCGGACTGCAGCTCCAGGCGCGCGCGGCCGTCGGAGGAGATCCACAGGCGCCCGGAGGCGCCGGTGACCAGGGGGCTGGAGGCGAGACCACCACCACCGCCACCACCACCACCGCCGGCACCGCCGCCACTGCCGCCGCTGGCCAGATTGGCGCCTTCGAGCAGACGGTTGGTGAACTGGATCTGCGCGCTCACACCCTGGATCGGCTGCGCGCGCCCGCCTGCAAGCGCGTCGTGGACGGCTTCGGCGAGGGGCTTGGGCGGGGGGACGGGTCCCGTCGAGAGACCGACCGCCAGCGCGGTGACGCCGATGCCCAGCGCGACCACCAGGCCGCACAGCAACAGCAGGCGCGAGAGGGGGAGGCGGCGGAGGATGTTCACGTGAGGGCTCGCTTTGCTCGAAAGGCTCACCTCCAAGGCTAGCGCTCAAGATCAAGGCAGCCTCAAGAGTTTCGTGAGAGGGCTCACATGATCGCGGGGGGGGGCAGGGAGGCAGGACCTTCCGCGCGCCGCTCAGGTATCTTCTCGCCCCAATGGTTTACGCCTTCATCGCATTTTGGGTCCTCTTGGGGCTCACCGTGTTCTTCGTGGCGATGCGCGGAGGGCCGCGCGGGACGCACGAGCAGGCGGAGGGCCGGCCGCCCGCGGAATCCAAGCTCGCCCGCCGCGCCGTGTGGGCGGTGGTGGTGGCGCTGTTCGCCTTCGGGCTGGTGGTGCCGGCGCTGGTGCTGGCCTTCAACGGCGCCCACAAGGCGAGCGTGGCCGTGGGGGGGCTGCGCCTGAACGCCGAGCAGCAGCAGGGCCGCGAACTGTTCTCCCACTCCTGCTCGCTGTGCCACACGCTGGCGGCGACCAACTCGGTGGGACGCACGGGACCCAACCTCGACATCCGCCTCGGGAGCTCGATCCCGACCGTGGCGGGGCGCAGGGCGCTGGTGCTGAACGCGATCGCCGAAGGTCGCGCGCGCGGGCTGGGGCAGATGCCCGCGCAGCTCTTCCAGGGCCACGAAGCCGAAGCGGTGGCGGACTTCGTGGCGGCCGTCGCCGGGCATTGAGAGCGCCGCGACTGCAGTCCGCTCCCAGTCCGCGGCGTTGAGCGTCGCCAGGGGGCCCATACCGAGCGGCGGGCCCTGCAGCGCACCCACTCCACGCAAATAGCGCGATAGCGGGAATTTGCCGCCGGGGGCGCCGTTAGCATCGTCAAACCGATGGCGCTGCGAGCCGAGGCACGCGAGTGGTGGGATGAGGTCGAGGGGGCGCGCATGCGCGAGCGCGTCGAGCGCCGCCGGCTGGCGGCGGTCCAGGCGGCCCCGCACGGTAGGCGCCGTCCACCGCGCCGGCCCACCGAACGCGTGGGGGGAAACCCGGACCGGATCGCCGCGTGGGCTTTCGCGATGGGCTGCGTGCTGGTGCTAGTCGCGATCCTCAGCACCCACGGCTGAGCCCTGGCGCTTTGGCCAACCGTCGATACCGACGGCGGAGGCCATCGATTAGGCTCAGCCCCAGATGGCCGACATGCCCAAGACAGCCGAGGACGTGAAGGCGCTCGTGCAGGAGCGAGACATCCGCTTTATCCGTTTCTGGTTCACCGACATGTTGGGCCGCCTGAAGTCGTTCTCGATCAACTCCCAGGAACTGGACGATGCGTTTGAGGCGGGGATGGGCTTCGACGGCAGCTCGATCACCGGGTTCAACGCGATCGAGGAGTCAGACATGATCGCGATGCCCGACCCCACCACCTTCGCCGTGCTGCCGTGGCGCCCGGAGGAGCAGGGCGTGGGCAGGATGTTCTGCGACGTGATCACGCCAGAGCGCACGCCGTACGAGGGCGACCCGCGCCACGTGCTGCGCCGCGCCGTGCAGCGGGCGCAGGGCATGGGCTTCGACACCTTCAACGTGGGGCCGGAGTTGGAGTACTTTCTGTTCCGCGACCACAAGTCCACCGAGGTGCTGGACAGGGGGGGTACTTCGACCTGACGACCCTGGACGCCGGCTCGGACGTGCGCCGCGAGACGGTGCTGGCGCTGGAGCAGTTGGGGATCCACGTGGAGTACACCCACCACGAGGTGGGGCCCAGCCAGCACGAGATCGACATGCGGTACGCGGACGCGATGAAGATGGCCGACGACTGCATGACGTATCGCATCACCGTCAAGGAGTACGCGATGAAGTACGGGTGGCACGCGACCTTCATGCCCAAGCCGCTGTTCGGCGAGAACGGCTCGGGGATGCACACCCACCAGTCGCTCTTCAAGGACGGCCAGAACGCGTTCTACGATCCAGATGACCAGTACTTTCTCTCCGACGTGGGCAAGGCGTTCATCGCCGGCCAGCTCAAGCACGCGCGCGAGATCAGCTCGATCTTCGCGCAGTGGGTCAACAGCTACAAGCGCCTGGTGCCGGGCTTCGAGGCGCCGGTGTACGTGGCTTGGTCGCGGCGCAACCGCTCGGCGCTGGTGCGCGTGCCGCTGTACCACCCCGGGCGCGAGAAGGCTACGCGGATGGAGCTGCGGTGTCCCGACCCCGCGTGCAACCCCTACCTCACCTTCGCGGCGCTGCTGCAGGCTGGGCTGGAGGGCATCGAGAAGGGGTACGAGCTGCCCGAGCCGATGGAGCAGAACCTCTACCACCTCTCGGGCGAGGAGCGCCGGCGCCTGGGCGTCGAGCAGCTGCCCGAGACCCTCGGCGAGGCGATCGCGCTGACGGCGGAGTCCGAGCTGGTGCTGCGCACGCTGGGCGAGCACACGTTCAACCGCTACGTGGAGATCAAGCGCCAGGAGTGGGACGACTACCGCGTGCAGGTCACGCAGTGGGAGCTGGACCGCTATCTGGCGGTGTTGTAGAAAAAGTTAAGGCCTCCGCCCTGACGGGCTCCGGCAGAGGGCCGCGTAGGGCAGGCCGTGCTCAACGTGGTGAGCCGGGGTCACTGCTTGCACGCGGCGCCGTGGGCGGCGGACCCGGATCGGCGGCGGCGCCCGGCGCGCGGCCTCGGGCCGGCGGCACCGCACAGGCGGGGCCCGGCGCGGGGAAGAGATACAGCTGCATCGCCTGCAGGACGTGGCCGAAGGCCGTGGGGTGGCGGGGCGCGATCCCATGCACCAGCCGCAGGACGCCTACAGCGGCCTCTTCATAGGACTGCTCGCCAGTGAGGCGCGCCAGGCGCAGCAGGCCCAGCGCCGCGGAGGAGGAGCCGGAGGGGATGGGGGAGTCCTCCAGGTCCTTGCGCCTGACGATCAGGGCCTCGGCGTCGGAGGCGGTGGAGAAGAACCCCCCGCGCTCGGGGTCGGCGAAGCGGGTCAGGATCTGCGCGGCCAGCGCGCGGGCCTCACCCAGCCAATGCTCCTCGCAGGTGGCTTCAAAGAGCGTCAGCAGCGCCTCCAGCAGAAAGGCGTGGTCCTCCAGGTAGGCGCCCAGCCGGGGGCGGCCCTCGGAGTAGGTGCGCAGCAGACGACCCTCGCCGTCGCGCAGCTCGCGCAGGATGAACGCGGCGCAGCGCTCGGCCGCGGCCAGATAGCGCGGCTCGTCCAGCACCGACCCGGCGTCGGCCAGCGCGGCAAGGGCCAGCGCGTTCCAGGACAACAGGCGCTTGTCGTCAAGCCCCGGGCGCACTCGCTGCTCGCGCGCTATCAGCAGGCGCGCACGGATGCGCTCGCGCACGTCCTGCGCGGGCCGGGGACCGCGGTCCTCCAGCACGTTGCACCCCGGCTGAGGGTGGTGAGGATCCACGAAGTTGCCCTCCTCGGTGGCTCCCAACCAGGCGATGGCGGCGGGGGCGTCCTCGCCGAGCACGTCCTTCAGCTCGCTCACGGTCCACACGTAGTAGCGCCCCTCGACCCCCTCGGAGTCGGCGTCCAGCGCGGAGTAGAAGCCACCCTCGGGGCCGACCATCTCGCGCAGGACCCAGTCGAGCGTGTCGCGGCAGACGTCCGCGAAGTACCCGCCGTCGCTGTCGCCGAGAGGGTGGCCGGGGGCCTGCGAGCCGGGTCGGGCGGCATCTTCCTTGCTCACCCTGTACCCATGCAGGTAAGCACGAGCCAGCAGGGCGTTGTCGTAGAGCATCTTCTCGAAGTGGGGCACCGTCCAGGTGGCGTCGACGGCGTAGCGGTGAAAGCCGCCGCCGACCTGGTCGTGAATGCCACCGGAGGCCATCGCGCGCAAGGTGAAGAGAGCCATCTCGCGCTCCCCGCGCGCCAGCAGAAACTCCAACACCGAGGCCTGCGGGAACTTCGGGGCGCCGCCGAACCCCCCGTGCAGCGAGTCGAAGGACCCCCGCAGGTTCGCCACGGCGCTGTCGAGCGAACTTGCCGCGAAGGGCTCTGAGGACGGGCTCAACAGCGCGCCCCCGCCCAGCTGCGCCCGCAAGCGCTCGCCCCCGGCGCGGATCTCATCCGCCTGCTGGCGCCACGTCTCGGCGATGGCCTGCAGCACCTGCGTCCAGGCGGGCATCCCCGGACGGGGCTCCGGCGGGAAGTACGTGCCGCCGTAGAAGGGCACCTGCTCAGGCGTGAGGAACACGTTCAGCGGCCACCCTCCGTGTCCGGTCATCCCCTGGACGGCCTCCATGTAGAGCGCGTCCACGTCGGGGCGCTCCTCGCGGTCCACCTTCACGCACACGAACTCCTCGTTCATCACCGCCGCCGTGGCAGGGTCCTCGAAGGACTCGTGCTCCATCACGTGGCACCAGTGACAGGAGGAGTAGCCGATCGACACCAGCAGCGGCACATCGCGCTCACGTGCCTGGGCCAGCGCCGCGGGGCCCCACGGCAGCCAATCCACGGGGTTCTCAGCGTGCTGGCGCAGGTACGGCGAGGTCTCCTGGGCCAGAGCGTTGGGCACCCTTGCCAGCGTAGCGGGGGTCCCGATCTAAGAGATGCTGCCCTCGGCCGCAACCCATTGGCTGGCGAAGCTCAACACCGAGGCGAGGCGATCGAAGTGCTGGTCGTAGTGCAGTACCCCGAAGCCGCGCTCAGCGGCCGCGGCGGCGATCAGCGCGTCAGGTATGCGTACGCGGTGAGCACCGGCTGAACCACGGGCCGCGAGCTCACGGATGGCCCAGATCGCCGCGTCGGTCGCCGAACGGGTGATCGGCGCTTGGCGCAAGCCGGCGAGCGCTGAGGCTGCAGCCTCGACGCGTTCCCGACTGGGTGCGTCATAGAGCAACTCCAGTGTGACGACGGGGCAGCCCACAATGTCTCCCGCCAGCGCCGCGGCCCTCCAGTTCGGAGCGACCGCAGGGTCTGATGCCCGCGCCCAAGCGGAGGTATCGGCTACCCACGGGCCGTCGCGCCAGCTCAGCGCCACGCGCGATCTCGGACGCTGTGCAGGCGCTCGAGGTCGAGTCCGGAGCTTCCATCGGCGGCGCTGAGTAGGAAATCGCGCGCGCGACCCTCCGCCTGACGATCCTGCTCGAGTGTCGCGGCGCCTCGAACGGCAAGTGCGTGGACGACCTGGGAGGATGGCGTACCGGGTCCGAAGACGCCGCGCGCGCGTGTGATCGCACGGTTGAGATCTGGATCCCGGGGAACCTGGATGCGGGGGTATCGACTCGCCATAGCGCTAGTGTACCCGTTCTCGGACACACTCGCCGGCGCTCAGAGCACCCGCGCCAACCCCGGCAGCGGAAAGATCATCGGCGCCGAGGGCCATTCGTGTTCAGGCGCGCCCGCGCGCGAGAGCTTTACCTTGGCGAGGTCCACGTCAAAGCGCCGCCCGCCCAACTCGCCCGTCACGCGCTTGCTCGTCCCTACCGTGACGGTGCCCTGCGCGGCCGCGGAGCCCTCCACGCGCACGGTGGAGGTTTGCAACTTGCCTTCCTTCACTGGGAACGTGCCGCTTACTTCCACGCCCGGCACGAAGGAGAAGCGGTGCAGGCTGACCGAGGAGTTGCCCAGGCGCGCGTAGCCGCCGCGCAGCCCGCCGAAGCTCGAGCCGCTGGGGAGCGTCTGGTTGGCCTGCAGGGTGGCGCCGATCACCTGGCGGTTGAGGTCCACGATGGTGTCCAGCACCGCCGTCAGGGTGCGCCCCGGGATCCCCGCCAGGCCGGGCGTGGGGTGCACCGAGGAGAGGTGGGTGGGCGTGATCGGGGTGGGGGCGAAGATGTTGGGGGCCGGCGGGCAGGGCTGCACGGGCTGGCCTGCGAAGAACGCCTTCACGCCGTCCTCCGCGCAGCCGCTGAAGTCGGTGCCCAGCACCGAGTGGCCGGTGTAGGGGACGACGAGCAGCTGGGCGTCGGGGATCATCGCCGCCACCTGCCTGGCGTCGGAGGTGGGGGTGCGCAGGTCCTGGGCGCCGGAGAGGATCAGCGTGGGCACGTCGGGCAGGCTGCTCACCGCGGGCGGCGGCGGGGCCGCGTCGGGCCAGTCCAGGCAGCCGGGGATGGTGCCGTCTTCCAGGGCGATGGCCCCGTCGAAGGGGTAGAAGTCCGCGCTCGGCAGCGCATCCAGCGCGGCGTTGGCCTCGCCGGGGCGGGCCGCCAGCGGGTCGCCGCGCCCCCATGGGAACAGCGACTCTTCGCAGATCGTGGTGGTGTTCACGGCGCTGTCGATGCCCTCCGCGCTTTCGGGGGGCGGCGCGCCGGGCACCGTCGGGATCAACCCCTGCGCCAGCAGCTCCAGGCGCAGCAGCGGACTCGCGTCGCCGTCCAGCGCCGAGCGCACCGCGGCTGGCAGCAGCGCGCGCAGCGCAGGGTTCAAATCGCCCGCCTGGAGGATCGCCAGGAGGTCGCTGGCGTTGGTCCTGATGGTGTGGCGGTGCCCCGCTCCGTCATACACCGCGCCCGCCAGCGGGCGCGCGTTCAGGCGCGCGACCAGCCGCGCGATGTCCGCCAGCGGCGTCGCGGTGATGCCGTTGCAGGCGCCTTGCGAGCACAGCTCGGCGAGCACCGGGCGCATCGCCTGGAAGGTGGCCACCTGGAAGGGTTCGGGGCCGCTGGGGGGCACGACCGAGTCGAGCACCAGCTCGGAGACGTACTGGGGGTAGCGCGCGGCGTACTCCTCCGCCACCTTCGTGCCGTAGGAGACGCCGTAGAGGACGAGCTTGGCGTAGCCCATCGCTTCGCGGACCGACTCGATGTCGGCGACCGATTCCGCCGTCGTGTACCCCGCGCGCGCGGGGCCCAGCTGCAGGGCGCACCGTTCGAACAGCTTGGCCACCGAGTCGATGCCGGCGGCGCCTGCCGCGCTGCTCAGCGCGGGGCAGCTGAGCGGCCCCGATGAGCCGGTGCCGCGCTGGTCGAAGACCACCAGGTCGCGGTTGGTGAGGGCCGGTCCGAGCGCCTTTGACATGAAGCCCGCCAGCGGCAACGCCGCCTGCCCCGGACCGCCCGCCAGGACGATGACTGCTTCGTTGCTGGGCACCGCACCGCTCTGCAGACGCTCGACCTTCAGCGCGACGGTGCCGGGCGCCCCACCGCTGCGGTCCAAGGGGACCGTCACGGTGGTGCAGCCGAAGCCCTGGTTATCGGAGCATGGGGTGTAGCTAAGGCTGGAGGAAGCCGCCGAGTACGCCGGACAGCAGGTGAAGAGCAGCGCGGGCAGCAGAGCCGCGAGGACCGAGAGGGGAGCTCGCCTGCGCATCGTCACCGACAATAGCGACCGTAGCGCTGTGGCTGGGCAACAGGTGCACCGAGCGACCGCCGAGCCTCCCCACCAGAGCTTCGCGCGGTCCCAGGCGCAGGGTGCCGTGCGCGGCGGCCGCGCCGCCGACGCGCAGATCGATCTTGCCGGCTTGCAGCGTGCCGGAGATTGTCAGGCCCGGCACGTAGCTGTAGCCGTGGAAGGTGAAGGTGCTCCTGGCGTAGGCCACCCAGCCGGCGCGCAGGCCGCCGCTGCTCAACCCCTTCAGCGAAGCTTCGCCGCCGCTGAGCGCCTGATTGGCCTGCAGCAGAAACTGCCGTGCGAAGTCGGCCAGCGTGAGCGCCACGCCCTGCAGCGTGCGTCCTGGCAACCCGCGGTTGCCCTGCGTGGGGGACACTTCGGAGAGGCGCGTGGGGGGCAGCGGCGGCGGTCGCAGAGCCGGCGGCGGGGGCGCTGGGGCGCACGGCTTGACGGGGTGTCCGGCGAACAGCGCCTCAAGCGCTTCGTGGGCGCACGGGGTGGGCTCCGTGCCCAGCACGGAGTGACCGGTGTAGGGGACCACCAGCACGTGCGCGTCGGGGATCTGCGCCGCCACTTCGCGGGCGTTCGCGGTCGGGGTGCGCAGGTCGTCGGCGCCGGAGAGAATCAGCGTGGGCACGTTGGGCAGCGGCGCCGTGTTCAGCACCGGCGCGGGCGTGGAGTACGGCCAGTAGGCGCATCCGGGGATGTCGCTGAAGTCGAGCGCGTTGGCCGTGGCGAACGGCGCGAAGGCATTGGCTCCCAGCGCCTGCGCGGCGGCCCGCGCCTGGGCGATACGCGCCTTGGGGCTCGCCGCGCGGTTCCAGGGGAAGTCCTCCTCTTCGCAGACGGTGGCGTAGTAGAGGGGGTTGTCGAAGTCTTCGCGTTCGTCTTCTTCGCCGCTGCCCACGCGCACCAGCAGCCGCGCCAGCGGCGCCGTGTCGCTCCTCGCCGCCGAGCGCATCGCGGTGACGAATTCGGCGCGCAGCAGCGAGGAGAAGTCGCCCTGCACCAGCATCCCCAGCAGGTCGTCAGAGGAGATCGCCACCCGGTGCGCGCTGCCGTGCCCGTCGACCACGCTCCCGTGCAGCGAGCCGCGGCGCATGCGGCGCAGCACCTTCGCCAGGTCGGCCACCGGTTCGGGCGTGACGTGGGCGCAGGCGTGCCGGGCGCAGATCTGGCGCAGCACGCGCGGCACCGCCGCGAAGGTTGAGCGGTCCAGCGGGTCCGGTCCGGTAGGCGGCACCACGGAGTCCAGCACCAGCGCTTCGACGTGGGTGGGGTGGTCCTGGGCGTACTCCTCGGCGACCTTGGTGCCATAGGAGGTGCCGTACAGCACGAGCTTTTCATACCCCCCCGCGACGCGGATCGCCTCGAGGTCGGCCACCGTGTCGGCGGTCGTGTAGAAGGCGCGGTTGGCCCCCAGCTGGGAGGCGCACGCCGCGATCAGCGCCCCCTCGGTGCCGTAGCTGCCGGGGTGTTCGAAGGCGTGGCAGGAGAGCGGCTGGGAGAGCCCGATGCCGCGCTGGTCGAGCACGATGAGGTCGCGCGTGGAGGCAATCGGCCCCAGCAGTTCCGCGAATTCTTCGGCGAAGGGGATCGCCGGCTGTCCCGGCCCCCCGGCGAGCGCCACGATCGCCGTGCGCGCTTCGCCCACCGGCGCGCGGTGGCGGCGCAGCGCGAGGGTGACGGTGCCCGGCGTGGCGCCGCTGGGGTCAAGCGGCACCGTCAGGTGCCCGCAGGCGAAGTTGTTGCTGTCGGCGCACGGCGCGAAGGCGATCTGGGCGCCCGCGGGCAGGGCGAGCACGCCCATGAGGGCGAGGGCCGCCACGACGGCCACGACGAGCTTCCCCATGGTTGATCGCATCAGTCGGAATCTATTCGATCGCCCAGCACGGTGCGTCAAGTGATGACGGCGGTCTTGCGGGCTAAGCTCTCGCCGATGAGTGCCTCGCGTCAGATCGTCAGCGCTCCCGGTGCCCCCACCGCGATCGGCCCCTACAGCCACGCGGTGCGCGCCGGGGAGCTGCTGTTCTGCTCCGGTCAGATCCCGCTCGACCCCGCCACCGGCGAGCTGGTTGGGGGAAGCGCAGGGGAGCAGGCGCGGCGCTGTCTGGTGAACCTGGAGGCCGTCTGTGCGGCGGCGGGCACCTCGCTGCAGCGGGCGCTGCGTCTCACGATCTACATGACCGACCTGACGGCCTTCGGCGAGGTCAACGACGTGTATGGCACGTTCTTCACGGCCGACCCTCCCGCGCGGGTCACGGTGGGCGTCGCCCAGTTGCCCAAGGGGGCGCTGGTCGAGATCGACGCTATCGTCCTCGCAGCTGCGCCCGCTTGACCTTGCCGCTGGCCGTCTTGGGCAGCTCCGCGGCGAACTCCACCACGCGCGGATACTTGTAGGGGGCGGTCTCGCGCTTGACGTGCTCCTGCAGCTCCGCCGCCAGCTTTGGTGAGGGCGTGTGGCCGTCGCGCAGGACGACGACAGCCTTGACCACCGCGCCGCGCTCCTCGTCCGGTGTGGCCACGGCCGCGGCCTCGGCCACCGCGGGGTGAGCCACCAGCGCGGACTCCACCTCGAAAGGGCCGATGCGATACCCGGCACTGACGATCACGTCGTCGCCCCGGCCCTCAAAGTGCAGGAACCCGTCCTCGTCTTCGCGCACGCGGTCGCCGGTGTGCCAGCGGCCCTGCTCGCGGCGGTCGGCCACGGTCCATGTTCCGTCCTCGTTGTGCGTGGCGCCCTCGCCCAGGTACCCCAGAAAGAAGGTGGGCACGCTCGGGGGCTCCACCACCAACTCTCCTTCCTCGATCGCCAGCTTCATCCCCGGCAGCGCCCTACCCATCGAGCCTGGCCTGATCGGCTCCTCCAGCGGCGCGCCCGTCAGCTGGCCCGTCTCGGTCTGGCCGTACCCGTCGCGGATTGCGAGCCCGGTGGCGTCCTCCCACACGCGCAGCACCTCGGGGTTCAGCGCCTCGCCCGCCGCCACCAGCCCGCGCAGGGAGTTGCCCGACCGGGTTGGAGGCCGGTCAGCTCCAGCGGCTCGGACGCCCCCGGTCCCCAGTGACTCCAGCCGTGCTCCCGCTCGCTTGGCGATCACGCGGTACTCCGTTGGCGCCATGCACAGCACGTTCACCCGCTCGCGTGCCAAGATCTCCAAGCGCTCGTGCGGGTCGAAGCGCGCGTCGTGCAGCACCGCCGTTGCTCCGCGCAGCCAGGGAGCGATGAACACGTTGCGCGCGCTCTTCGACCACCCGCTCGCCGCCGTGCACCACACCACATCGCCGGGGCGAGCGTCCAGCCAGTGCTCGGCCTGCGTTTCCTGGCCCCCCAGATATCGCTGGCCGTGCACCACGCCCTTGGGCTCGCCCGCTGTGCCGCTGGTGAAGGAGATCAGACAGGGGTCGTTGGGGTCCAGGTCCACGGGGGGCGCCGGGTTGGCTGTGTAGAGGCTCTCGTCGGGCACGCCTATAACCGGGCATGCGGGCGCGGCTGCGCTCAGCTCAGAGCTGTTGCGCTCGTCGGCCACCACCACCGTCGGCCTGGCTGCCTGCAGGCGCAGGCGCAGATCCTTGGCGCGCAGCTGCTCGGTGCAGGGCAGCACCACCGCGCCGATACGGAAACACGCGACCATGCTCAGCACCCACTCGGGGCGGTTGCCGACCACGGTCATCACCACGTCGCCCTTGCCGACGCCCATCCCCACCAGCGTGCCCGCCAGGCGTGCGCTCTGCTCCTGCACCTCGGCGAAGCTCCAGGTGCGGCGGCTGCCGTCGCGGGCCAGCTCCACCATCGCCGTGCCGGTGGGGGGCAGGCGGTCGACCACCTCGCTCGAGAAGTTCCTCACCGGAGGCAGTCTGTCATTGCCGCCTGAGTTGGGCCAGGCGGTCCACCACGTGGCTCGCGTCGTTCCTCACGGGCGGCAGTCCCGCAGCTGTCGGTGCGCGTGAACTCGCCCCGCGAGCCCATCGGCAGCTGGCGCGCGGCGGCCCCCCACTGCGCGGCCCTCTCTATTCTTAAAAAAAATCTTCAACCTCTGGAGCGCCCTGAGCCATGGCCGTAGCCACTTCCTCTTTCGAGCAGACCGACGAGCAGAAGGCGATCACCGAGATGGTGCGTCAGTTCGTCGACGAGCAGATCATCCCCCAGGCCGAGCACTACGACGCCGCGGACGAGTACCCCGAGCCGATCGTCGAGCAGATGAAGGAGCTTGGCCTGTTCGGCATCACGGTCCCTGAGGAGTACGGCGGGCTGGGGTTGGATCTGAGCACCTACTGCATGGTCGTAGAGGAGCTTTCGCGGGGCTGGATCTCGATTTCGGGCGTCATCAACACGCACTTCATCGGCACCTACCTGCTGATGAAGTACGGCTCTGAGGAGCAGCGCCAGCGCTATCTGCCGCGCATGGCCAGCGGCGAGATTCGCGCTGCCTTCTCGCTCTCTGAGCCCGAGCTGGGCTCCGACGTGCAGGCGATCAAGACCTCGGGGAAGCGGTTGGAGGACGGCGCGTGGGAGATCAACGGGCAGAAGATGTGGGTCACCAACGGGCTCATGTCCGACCTGGTGTTCGTGCTCGTCAAGACCGACCCCGAGGCGCAGCCCCGCCACAAGGGGTTCACGTGCTTCATCGCCGAGAAGGCCCCCGGCGTGAGCGAGAACACCGGCGCCTTCGCCGGCCTCGTGGTGCCGCCCAAGATCAAGAAGATGGGCTACAAGGGCGTGGAGTCCACCGAGCTCGTCTTCGACGGCTACCGCTGTCCGGCGGAGAACATCCTCGGCGGCGAAGCCGAGGGGCTGAACGCCGGCTTCGCGCAGATGATGGACGCGCTGGAGGTCGGTCGCGCCAATGTAGCCGCTCGCGGTGTGGGGCTGGCGCAGCGCTCGCTGGAGCTGGCGCTGCGCTACTCGCAGGAGCGTAAGACGTTCGGCAAGCCGATCTGCGAGCACCAGGCGATCCAGTTCAAGCTCGCCGACATGGCCACCCAGGTCGACGCCGCGCGCATGCTCACGCGTCGCGCCGCACAGATGAAGGACGCCGGGCAGCGCTCCGACCTGGAGGCCGGCATGGCCAAGCTGTTCGCCTCCGAGGCCGCCCACTTCTGCGCCACCGAATGCCTGCGCATCCACGGCGGCTACGGCTACTCCAAGGAGTACGAGATCGAGCGCATCTACCGCGACGCCCCGCTGCTGTTGATCGGCGAGGGTACCTCGGAGATCCAGCGCATGGTGATCGGGCGCAAGCTGCTTCAGCGCCATAAGATCTGACGCCTCCCCACGAGGTCTGTCCGCTCTGCGCGCGTCGACCCACGCGGAGTCTCAGCCTTGCGGGCGAGGATGCCGTAGGATCGCTCCGTCCATCGATGTCCGGTCGAGGGACGGGCGGGCGAGGAGGGACGAGGAGGAGCGATGTCAGAAGACGCCAAAGCGCTGATCGAGCTTGCCGTGCGCCGGTTCCTGAAGGAGGTCCCTGCGCTTGAGCCGCTGAAGCTGGTCGTCAACATCGAACTGCGCGGCCGCGGCGACGTGCAGCACTTCCGGCTGGAGGTCCCCGGCCCCAAGGTCACCAAAGGCCCTGCCGCCGACGGCAAACTGCGCGTGGAAATGCGCCGCGAGTTCTTCAACGTGATGGCCAAGGAAGCCCACGTCCCCGACTGGGTGGAGGCCTTCACCTACGGACAGGCCAAAGCCACCGGCCCCGAGCAGTTCCTCAAACTGATCGCCAACGTCGTTGACCGCCAGCAGGAGCGCGAGCGCACACGGCGGGCCAAGCCGCACGCTCAGTGATACGCGCTGATCTGCTGCGCCAGGAACGCCAGCGAGGCCAGCAGGAAGAAGCACATCACAAACAGAGAGAAGTTTTCGTTCACGGTCGCTCGGCCGTAACGATAGTGGAAGCCACGAGGGTGGCGCAGCCGGCCGCAGGCCGGCGAGCTGGGCCCATCGTGTTTCTCATCAAACGAGTATGGCGCCGTCGTCGTAGAGCTTGATCACCTTCACCGCGCCGCCCACCGCGTCCAGGCAGAGACGGCACAGCACGCACTCGTCGAGGTTCTTCTCCACGATCTCCAGCGCTCCGCCGTCCTGCTGGGCGAAGATGTCCACCGGGCACGCCTCGGTCAGCTTCGCCGCGAGCGCCGGGTCCGAGGCCGTCGCGTCGTCCACCTCGACGGCGATGAACGTCCCCTCGCGCTTCATCGTGCACCTCCCGCCGGGGCCGCACTGCCCTGGGCGATCTTCTCGCCGATCATCCCGGGGATGTCCTCGATCCGCTCGGCCACGGCGATCCCGGCCTGGGCCAGGCGCGCGATCTTCTCGCTCGCGGTGTCCTCCTTGCCTTCCACGATGGTCCCCGCGTGGCCGAAGCTCATGCCCGGCATCTCGTCCATGAAGCGGCCGGCCATGAACGCGACGATCGGCAGGCGGCTGTTGTTCTCTGTCACCCAGCGGGCCAGCTCGGCCTCCATGCGCCCGCCCGGCTCGGTGTAGATGACGATGCCCTGCGTCTGCTCGTCGGCCTCGAAGAGGGGCATCAGCTCGGCGTAGCTCGAACCGATGATCGCGTCGCCGCCGATCGACACGGCGGTGGACTGACCGAGTCCTGCCGCTGAGAGGGTGGAGGACATCTCGGTCGTCATGCCCCCCGAGCGCGATATCACGCCGATCGGGCCGGGCGTGTAGGCCTGCGCCGCGTTGCGCGCCGGGCCCCCGATCCCGCCCATCTTGATCGTGTCGGGCACGATGATGCCCAGGCAGTTCGGCCCGATGATGCGCGCGCCACGGAGCGTCGCCAGCTCGACCATCTCCGCCACGTCGCGGCGGGGGATACGCTCGGTCACGATCACCACCAGCTTCACACCGTTCTCGACGGCCTCGCACACCGCGTCCTTGGTGAAGGCGGGGGGGACGGTTACGACCGAGCCGTAGATGGGTGCGCCGTGGTGCTCCACCGCCTGGGCCACGGTGTCGAACACCGGCACGCCGTGCACCTCGCGGCCCAGGCGTCCGGGCGTCACGCCGCCGACGACCTTCGCGCCCGCGCCGTAGTCCAGGCACTCACGCGTCAGGTTCACGGCCTCGCGGCCGGTGATGCCCTGGACGATGAAGGTGGTCTCGGCGTCGATCAGGATGCTCATCGTGTGGCCTCCGGATGCCGGACAGACGCTCCAGCCTGGGGGACATGTGGGATTGGTGTGAGGGCAAGGGTTGCCATGGAGGTGAGGGTTGCCATGGGGGCTAGGGGTGTCATGCAGGGATCTTCTCCACTGCCCTGCGCGCCGCCTCGTTGAGGGACACGCTGCGATCGGCATAGTCCACGCCGTACTTCTCGAGGATCTTGAAGCCCTCCTCCTCCCACGCGCCGGGGATGCGGAAGATCGCGATCTTCTCCGCCGGGTCGTACCCCAGATCCAGGCACGCCTTGATGACCCCGCGCGCGACGATGTCCACGCGCGTGTTCGACACGATCGACATCATCACCGCGATCTTGTCCACGCCGGGCTTCTGCAGCACCAGCTTGGCCAGCCCGCACGCCTTGGAGACGGAGGGGTTGCCGCCGATCTCGCAGTAGTTCGCGGGCTTGCCGCCGTGCGCCCTGACCGCGTCGAACAGCGTCAGCGAGCCGCCCCCCGCGCCGATCACCAGCCCCAGGTTGCCGTCGAACTCGGTCACGTTGCCCGCCACGCCGCGGTGGTCCTGGGAGTCCACCTGCTCGCCCGCCAGCTCGAAGGGAGTGGCCTCGCGCGCCTGGCGCGTCTCCTCCTCGCCCACGCCCAATTCGGCCAGCAGCTTCTTGTGGCGCCCGCGCGCCTCGTTCTCGATGTCCATGTGCGCGTCGAGCGCGACGAACGAGCCGTCCTTCAAACGCCCCAGCGGGTTGATCTCCGCCAGCGTCATGTCGTTCGCCACGAACAGCTTCGCCAGGCGCGTCACGATCGGCGTCAGCTTGTTCAGCGCCGAGCCGGTCACGCCGGTGGAGGCGATCGCCTCCTTGGCCTCGTAATCGCCGAAGGGCAGGATGTTCGAGAAGTGCCTGCGCCCCACCTTCTCGGGCTGCTCCTCGGCGACCTGCTCGATGTCGATGCCCCCCACGGGCGAGAAGATCATCACGGGCTGCTTGGCGATGCCGTCCCACACCACGCCCGCGTAGTACTCCTGCTCGACCTCCGCCCTGGGGTCCACCAGAACGCCGCGCGGCATGTGCCCGTTGATCTCAAGCGCCAGGATGTCGCGCGCGTAGGCTTCCGCTTCCTCTGGCGTGTCGGCGAACTTGACGCCCCCCGCCTTCATGCGCCCGCCGCTCAGCACCTGACTCTTGATGACGGTGGGGCCACCGATCCGCTGCGCGATCTCGCGCGCCTCCGCCGGGTCGGTCGTGAAGCCGTAGTCGGTGACGGGGATGCCGGCGCGCCTGACCACCTCGCGCGCCTCGAACTCGAAGAATCTCATACGCGGCGCGGAAGCCTACACGGAGTGCGCCGGGAGGGGGACGCCGGCCGCTGGACGAGCAGGCCGCCGCGAACGTCGTGTCCCTTCAAGCGTCGCTTGGGCGATTGGCCGCGCGTGGGGATCGCTGCCGAAGTGACGCCAGAAGCCTCTACGATCCGCGGTGCTCGCCGCGAAGATCCTGCTCAGATCGGATGCGGACAGGTGATAGCCCACGGCTACGGTCCGCTCGATGAGCACATGCGCGTCCAGATAGTCGAGCCGCGCCGGCGCCGTCTTGATCGCCGATCGACGGAAGTCGCGAAAGCGAGGCGACAGGCGCACGAGCGCAGAGCCGGCGGTGGCCAGCTCATCCACCCGGGCCTCGTTCAGAGCCGGCCAGCTCAGCGCCTCCAAGTAGAACCGGTTGAGGTGCAGCCCGGCGATCAGCCGGCGGGCAAACCAGTCGAACACCATCGAGTTGAGCACCGCGAGGGCGGCGAGCGACTGGCGCTCGCTCTCGAACGCCAGCACCGGCGCCGTGTTGCCGCAGCGCCAGCGCGGGGGGACCCAGGTGGCGAGCACCGTCCGCGTGTTGGTTGCGGAGGTGACATCGCAGACGGCGATGCGGTGTAATCGCTCGTCTTCATCGGGCTCGATCAGGAACTGCGGCCGGCAGTCCTGCAGGCGGTGCCCATTGGCATACGTCCATGCAGCGGTGCGTCCCGCTCCGGCAACCCACGTCTTTTGATGAAAGTCATAGGCGCCCACCATGCGCCCCTCCAGCAACGGAACCATCTCGCGGCCCTCGGGCGTGCGCCAGCGGCCCGCGCCGCAGGGAGTGGCCTGCAGGTGCTCAAAGCGCTGGAAGAGCCCTCGCTTGCGATCCTCGGTGAGGTCCACCTCGCGCCTGTATGAGACTCGGCCTAGGGCGCCTTTCGGGTCGAACAGCGGGGTTCCGTGGCGCCGGGCCCGCTGCAGCAGCGTCCAATCCGCCTTGCAGGTGAGGTCTGGGATGATCGCCGCTGCTCCGCCGATCTGCCGCAGGGCGCTGGTCTGAACGACCACGTGCTTGCGCTCCAAGTCCTCTGCGGCGGCGGCGAACCCGCGTGTCCTGAGCGCCTGCGTGCCACCGGCATCGCGGGTTGCCACGACGATCCCGAACTTGTAGCGCGAGTCGATCGGAAACCAGCCACGCAGGTTCTCGAAGCTGGTCCACTGCTCGATGTTGAGCTGCTGCAGATAGCGCGTGCGTAGGCGACGCGTGCCCAGATCGCTGCTCCAAGCGCCCGGCAGCAGCGCCACGAGCCGTCCGCCTGCCTGCAGCAGGTGAGGGGCCAACTCGGCGAACGCCTTATAGAGGTTGCGGTCGCCTCGGCCCTGCGCCGTGAACAGAGGCGGCAGGTCGCGGGCCCCGGCTGCCTCCCGCGTCAGCCGCGCCACGGTGGCCTCGCGTTGGAGCTCTCCCGTGTCCTGTGCGGCGTCCCTTGCGCTTGCGCCCCGTGCGCTTGCGCCCTGTGCACCTGCGTCCCGTGCGCTTGCGCCCTGTGCACCTGCGTCCCGTGCGCTTGCGCCCTGTGCACCTGCGTCCCGTGCGCTTGCGCCCTGTGCACCTGCGCCCTGTGCGGCCTTGCCCCCGGTGTCGCTCTGCGGGTCCTGTGCGCTCTGGCCTGCGGTGTCGCGCAGGGAGTCCCACGGCGGGTTCATGATCAGGGCGTCATACGGGTCCTGCTTCCACCAGTCCGCTGTGATCGCGTTGCCCACCTGCACGCGCCTGGCGATCGCACCGAGCCGTGCGCCGCTGCCATAAGAGGCAAGCCAGATCAAAAGGCAGCACAGCTCGCGCGCGACGGCATCCAGCTCGACCCCGTGCAGCCTGTAGGTGTGTTGGCGCAGCTCGCCCGGATTGCTGGTGGCGCGGCGCAATTGATCGAGCACGGCGATCAGCAGGCTGCCGGCGCCGGCTGAGGGATCCACTGCACGCTGTGGGGCCGGCCCGCCGCGCAGCAGCAATTGCGCCATCGGCGCGGCGAGCGATCGGGGGGTGGCGTAGGCGCCGCGGCTCTTACGTGCCGCGTCGACCCCCTGGAATGCCTCGATCCATCCATCCATGCCCCCAGCCCGGCCCGAGGCCAGGTGCAGCGCCGCGGCGAGCGGCCGCGCTGAGGTGGCGAGCGCATCCCACTGCCTGACACTGCCCTCTGCGAGGTGCAGCGGCTGCAGCGCGAGCCGCTGCACGGCGTCGGCCAGCCACAGCCCGTCGGGTCGATCCCGGAAGCGTCGCTGCCGGAAGCTCGTACGTCCCTGCAGGGCGGCGATCTGGGCTGCCAGCACGAGGTTTGCGAGCCGCTGCGGATCGCGCCCGTGCGGCGCCAGCGGACGCGCGCGCTCCAGCAGGTCGGTCCATCTCATCGTGCCGCCACGCTTTCCGCCGCGGGCGCGACGTCCATAGCTGGGGCAGCTGGGCCGTCGAGCAGCGCCAGCAGGCGCTTGGCGCGCACGCGGTCGCCATCGCCGCGGCGGTAACCGAACAGTCCCAGGCCTATGGCTGCGAGGTGCTTCGGCGTGTCGCCGACCCCCTCCACGTTCCACCAGCGGGGCTCGAACTCTTCGGGGTAGACCAGGACGGCAAGTGGGCTCCCGCAGGCCGCCGCTGCGCTCAACACCTGATAGGTGTGCTCGGGCTTGGGGCACTTCCCGGGGTGCAGCTGCGTGTATTTCGCATCGAGTGTCGCGACATGGCGCCCGCGCACCAGCAGGCTGGCGTCCGGCTTCGCGGCCTGGTCGATCCCATCGCCGTCGGATCTGGCACGCAGGAGTTTGACGGGCTGCTTCGCGCTCATCGAGAGCGTGCGAGGGCCCCCGGCGCCGATCTGGACGGCTGTCTCGAGCGAGCGCTCGAGCAGCCGCTCCAGCAGTGGCCAACCCTCGACGGCGATCGACACTCCGTGGCGAGCGCCGACCGCTCCGAGCAGGGACCGGCGCGTGAGGATCGACAGCGCGATGTCCCACGACGGCTGGTACGCGGCCCACTGCTGCGGAAGGTGTCGCGCAGGCGCGTTGGCGCGGATGTGCTCCGCTGCGTGAGGGCCGTGCCCCAGCGCCCGGGCGCTGTCCAACAGGGCCCCCCGTGTGGAGGGCACGCCCGTTCCCCGCGCGAGCAGCAGGGCGACGCGCGCAAGCGTGCGGCTGAAGTCGTTGCCGGCGCGCAACTCCTGGAAGGCGACGGGAAAGCGGTTGGGCTGCCAACGCTCGCGCGCGGCCCACACGGTGGTGCGCAACTTGCCTCTGAGCATCGGCAGGGTGGCCGTGCGGCGCTCCATCGCGAGGATCGGCCCGTCGCGGCGCAACGCACGGCTCAGCCGTTCGGCGTAGACATCCGCGAGCACGTCGAGGAGGCTGCGCTGCCGCGTCAGCCCTGAGCGCCGGTCGCCCGCGACATCTATGCGATCGGGGGCAAGCAGCAGATCGAGGATGGCGGCGATCCAATTCTCCCCCGCGGGCACCTTCGGCGAGAGGTCGAGCCTCACCCCGGGACGCACGCCGATCGTGCCGAACACACCCCGGATCGTGAAGCCCTCCTGCGTCTCCTCGAGCATCCTGAGGCGAGGCCTGAGCCGTTGCTGCACACGGCCGCAGGCCAGGCGCAGCGGAGCACGCAAGTCGTCCGCGACCTGGAACGGAACGCCCTCTTCTTGTGCGAGGGTTGGCATCTGCTAGGGGTTCTCGAGGATCGCCCGCAGTGCTCGGCCGGCCTCGCTCCATCGCATTTCGACGCTTGCGCGCAGTTCCAGGTGCGCCTCGCCGAGGTCGCCAACCGCTTTCGGCGGCTCCCGCCAGCTCGCGATACTGCCCTGTGAATTGGCGCCCTGGACCTGCCCGGACGCGGGTCGCCCAGCGCGCAGAACCGCGGCGAGCAGGTCGTCCTGGTCGGCAAACGCAAGCCGCAGAGTGGAGGCAATGCGTTGGTCGAAGGCCCGGCAGAGCGCTGCCCTCACACTGCCTGCAGGCGCGTCGCCCACAGGCCACAGCAGGGCGTGGCCGAGCAGGAAGTCTTCGCCGAGGACACACGCGATCCGCTCGTTGATAGCCCACAGCAGGCGCAGGGCGAGATCCTTGACCTTGTCGTCCTTCCATTGGTTTGGACTACTGCCGAAACCGCGCGCGCTGTTATCGGCCGGTAGCGGCACGCCGAAGTGCCTGGCCAGCAGCTCGAGATCCGGGCCCACGCGCAGAACCGCAAAGCGACGGCGCAGCGCCGCGTCGATCGGCGCCACCGAGCGGTCCGCGCTGTTCAGCGCGGCCACAATCTGCAGATTCGCCGGCAGCGTCAGCTCAGTGGGGACCTGTTGCCTGCCATGGACATCCGCATACTCGGCCGCGACCTGCATCTCGATCCCCGCGTGCGGACGCTCGATATGAGCTCCGGACTGAGCCGGCGGATCGCTGCGCTTGGCGGCGTCGAGCAGTGCAAGGGTGTCGCCGAAGATCGCCGCGGCTGGCCCCCGGTTGAACTCGTCGATCGCCAGCAGCGCCCGCCGCGGCGAGCCAGCGACCCAGTGTGCGAGCGAAACGAGCGGCCCGGGCTTCGCGATGAGCTTGGAGCCGCCGCCACCGTCCGGAAACAGGCCGGCAACAAAGTTCTCGTACGCATAGGAGGGATGGAACACGGCGTCGAGGACCGCCGTCGCCGGACCGGACACCTGGATGTAGTTTTTGGTGTAGCGCGTGCTTTCGGAGATGCGCGCGTAGCACGCCTGGAACACCTGCGTGTCGTAGCGAAAGAAGAACACGGCCTCCACCGGCTGGGGCGCCATCACGCCCTCCCTACGACGATGACCTCGGGGCTGTCGGCGGGCTCGACGTCGCGACGGTTCTGCGCCGCCACCGAGCGGCGCGTGGTCAGAGGAACGATCTCGGCGTTTGCGAACAGCTCGCGCACGAGCGGCGTATCGCGGTTTGAGAGCACCCAGTGTGCGCCTCGCCGCGTAAGCTCCTCACACAGGCCGGCCAGCTCGGCGAGGTCGGCCTTGCGGAAGCGCCTTTCGGTGTAGCCGGCGAACTTGCTCGTGTCGCTGACCGGCAGGTACGGCGGGTCCAGGTAGACGAAGTCACCCTCTCCGGGCTCGGCAAGGACTTCACGGAAGTCGCACGCGCGAATGTCAGCGTTCGCGAGCACGGCGCTGGTGTCAAGCAGCTCGTCCACGTCGACGCCGCGAAACGGCCGCGCGCCCCAGGGCACGTTGAAGCGTCCCCACCGGTTCACGCGCCAGAGGCCATTCCACGCGGTCTGGTTGAGATAGAGAAAGCGCGCCGCGCGCTCCAGGGGAGTGTCGGGCTGCTCGCCGTTGCGCACCTCGTAGTACTGCGCCTCGGTGTCCTTGCCCTCGTATGAGCCGAGCGCGTCGAGCAGCTCCAGTGGCTGGTCGCGCACCAGCTGCCAGGTGTTGACCAGCTCGTCGTTCAGATCGGCGAGCACGATCGGCCCGGTGGCTCGGTGGCCTGTGTTGAAGAACACGGCTCCCCCCCCCAGGAATGGCTCGAAGTAGCCGTTGAACGCAGCGGGGAAGTGCGGCTGCAATCGGGGCAGCAGCCGCGTCTTACCGCCCGCCCAGCGCAGGAAAGGACGAACGACCGGGCTCGGAGCGAGCCCAGGCAGGTGGGGGACGGCGATGGTCGCGATGCCCGTATCTCATCAACAGGGACGGACGGGTCGGGGCGCTGTCTACCTGGCTGCTCTGCTCTGCGCCCTGGCCGGGTCGGGGCGCTGTCCACCTGGCTGCTCGGCTCTACCCTGGCCGGGTCGGGGCGCTGTCCACCTGGCTGCTCGGCTCTACCCCGGCCGGGTCGGAGCGCTGTCTACCCGTCCGCTCCGCTTTACACCCCGGCCGGCTCGAACCCGTAGGCCTGCGCCAGCTCCGGGTCCTTGCGCGCGAGCATTTCCGCGAGGGTGACCATCACCTGGCACTGCTTCCAGGTGGCGTCGTCCTGCATCTTGCCGTCGATCATGTGCACGCCGCGCCCGTCGGGGATCGCCTCGATCACCTTCTTGGCGAAGGCCACCTCCGCGGGGTCGGGCGAGTAGACCTTCTTGGCGATCGCGATCTGCGCGGGGTGCAGCGACCACGCGCCGACGCAGCCCAGCAGGAAGGAGGCGCGGAACTGCGTTTCGCACCCCTCGGTGTCGCGGATGTCGCCGTAGGGGCCGTAGAAGGGCAGCGCGCCCACCGCCGTGCAGGCGTCCACCATGCGCGCGATCGAGTAGTGCCAGGGGTCCTGCTGGTAGCTGGGGCGGGGCGCCTCGGGGTTCTCCGGGTCGGGGTCGGCGATCGTGCGGTAGCCGGGGTGCCCGCCGCCCACGCGCGTGGTCTTCATGCGCCGCGAGGCCGCCAGGTCGGCGGGGCCGAAGCTCATGCCCTGGATGCGGGGGCTGGCGGCCGCGATCTCCTCCAGGTTGGCCACGCCGAGCGAGGTCTCGAGGATCGCGTGCAGCAGGATCGGGCGTTCCAGCCCCGCCTTGGCCTCGAGCTGAGCGAGCAGGCGGTCCACGTAGTGGATGTCCTCGGCGCCCTCGACCTTGGGGATCATGATGACCTCCAGGCGGTCGCCGATTCTCGCTCACCAGTTCGGTGATGTCGTCGAGCATCCACGGCGAGGCCAGCTCGTTCACGCGCGTCCACAGCGCGGTGTCGCCGAGGTCCATCTCGCGGCCCACCTTGATCAGCCCGGCGCGCGCGGCGAGCTTACGGTCCACCGGCACCGCATCCTCGAGGTTGCCCAGCAGGATGTCCACCGTGGGGGCGATGTCGGGCACCTTGGCCACCATCTTCTCGTTGGAGAAGTCGAGGAAGTGGATCATCCGGGATGGCTTGAAGGGGATCTCGCGGGCGGGCTCAGGCGCGCCGATGGCGAGGGGCTTGAAGAAGGCTCGTGGGTTGCGCAAGTCGGTTCTCTCCTGGGTGGGGCGGTCGCGGGCTGGCCTGGATGGCCACCTTGAACCGTATCGCCTGGCCGCGCTCGCAGCGGGCCACACGGAAGGCCCAATAGAGTTCAGGGTCCAAGACTCAGACCAGGAGAGTGCATTGAGTACCGAGACCACCACCGTCGAGACCGACCAGGCCGCACGCGAGGCGAGCGGCGCCCACCCTTACGGCCGCTACCTGGAGGAGTTCGAGGTCGGCGCCGTCTACAAGCACTGGCCCGCCAAGACCGTGACCGAGGCCGACGACCACCTGTTCTGCCTGATCACGATGAACCACCACCCGCTGCACATCAACGACGTCTACGCCGCCCGCTCCCAGCAGGGGCGCAATGTCGTCGTCGGGCCGCTCGTCTACTCGCTCGCGCTGGGCATGTCCGTCAGCGACGTGTCGGGCAAGGCGATCGCCAACCTGGCCACCGAAGAGCTCAAGCACCCGGCCCCGGTGTTCCACGGCGACACGCTCTTCTGCGAGTCCGAGGTACTGGAGAAGCGGGAGTCGCAGTCCAAGCCCGACCGGGGCACCGTCAGGGTCCACACGCGCGTGCTCAACCAGGATGGCGTGCTGGTGGCCGAGTTCAAGCGCCTGGTGTTGGTGCCCCGCAAGACCCCTGCGGGGGCATAGCGCTCCTCGGCCCGCGTGGGGCTCACGCTGGCGCGGCTGCCCCCGCGGCGGTCGGTCCGGTACCCTCTCTGGATCGTCTTTCGCGCGACGCGGGCCTTGCGTCGTGCATCCTGCGGGCCATGGAAGAGCCCGCGCGCCTTGCCAGCGCCACCCCAAGCGAGACCCGAGGAGCCCATTCACAGTCATGGAGACCACCGCCACAACCACCCCCCAAACCAACCACGAGCGCCTGCTGAACTGGGTCGAGGAGGTGGCTGCCCTAACCGAACCGCAGGACATCCACTGGTGCGACGGGTCGGCCGACGAGTATGAGCGCCTTTGTCGGTCGCTGGTGGAGGCCGGGACCTTCCGCAAGCTCTCCGAGGCCAAGCGCCCGAATTCCTACCTGGCGCTCTCAGACCCCGGGGATGTGGCGCGCGTGGAGGACCGCACCTTCATCTGCTCGGCCACCGAGGCCGAGGCGGGCCCGACCAACAACTGGCGCGACCCGGTCGAGATGAAGCAGTTCCTGGGTGAGCTGTTCCAGGGCTCGATGCACGGCCGCACGATGTACGTGGTGCCCTTCTCGATGGGGCCGCTCGGCTCGGACAAGAGCCAGATCGGCGTGCAGCTGACCGACTCGGCCTACGTGGCGGTGAGCATGCGGATCATGACGCGCATGGGTGCGGCTGCCCTGGAGGCGCTGGGCGAGGACGGCGAGTTCGTGCCCTGCCTGCACTCCGTGGGGATGCCACTTGACGACGACGTGCAGGACGTGCCGTGGCCGTGCAACGCCGAGAACAAGTACATCGTGCACTTCCCCGAGACGCGCGAGATCACCTCCTACGGCTCGGGCTACGGCGGCAACGCGCTGCTGGGCAAGAAGTGCCTGGCGCTGCGCATCGCCTCGGTGATGGCCCGCGACGAGGGCTGGATGGCCGAGCACATGCTGATCCTCAAGCTGACCTCCCCCGAGGGCCAGGTCAAGTACATCACCGGCGCGTTCCCCTCGGCGTGCGGCAAGACCAACCTGGCGATGCTGATCCCCACACTCGAGGGCTGGACGGTGGAGACGATCGGCGACGACATCGCCTGGATGAAGTTCGGCGAGGACGGCCGCCTGTATGCGATCAACCCCGAGGCCGGCTTCTTCGGCGTGGCGCCCGGGACGGGCATGGAGACCAACCCCAACGCGATTCGCACCGTCGAGCGCAACTCGGTGTTCACCAACTGCGGGCTCACCGACGACGGCGACGTGTGGTGGGAGGGCCTGACGAAGGAGCCGCCCGCCCACCTGATCGACTGGCACGGCAACGACTGGACGCCGCAGTCAGAGACGCCCGCGGCGCACCCCAACGCGCGCTTCACCGCGCCCGCCTCCCAGGACCCGGCGATCGCGCGCGAGTGGGAGAGCCCGCAGGGTGTGCCGATCGACGCGATGCTGTTCGGCGGGCGGCGCTCCACCGTGGTGCCGTTGGTCACCGAGGCGCTGGACTGGGAGCACGGCGTGTTCCTCGGCTCGATCATGAGCTCCGAGAAGACCGCGGCGGCGGCGGGGACGGTCGGCGAGTTGCGCTTCGACCCCTTTGCGATGCTGCCCTTCTGCGGCTACAACATGGCCGACTACTTCGCCCACTGGCTGGCGATGGGCAGATCGGATCCCGCCCACCCGCGGAAGCTGCCGAAGATCTTCTACGTCAACTGGTTCCGCAAGGACACCGCGGGGCGTTTCCTATGGCCCGGGTTCGGCGAGAACTCGCGCGTGCTGGCGTGGGTCTTCGCGCGCTGCGCCGGCCACGGCGCCGCCGAAGAGACTCCCATCGGGCTGATGCCGCCCGTCGGCCCGGAGGGCCTGGACACGCGCGGCGTGGACGTCTCCGCCGAGGACATGGCCGAGCTGCTGCGCGTGGACAGCGGCGAATGGCGCGCGATGCTGCCGCAGATCCGCGCGCACTTCGCGAAGTTCGACCGCCTGCCGCCGGAGCTGCACGCGCAGCTGGACGCCCTAGAGAAGCGCCTCGCCTGAGAGGCTATTCGTGGCCGTGCGCTTCGGCCGCGGCCGCCGGAGGGCGGGACTCCTCGGCCAGTGAGGTGATCGTCAAATCGCCGCGGGCGGCCATCTCCAGCACTTCGGTGGCCTCTTCCAGCGAGCGCGCATACAGCTCTACAAGGAGATGCACGATAATGCGGGAGTCGTCTTCGTGCTTGTGGAAGCGTACGTGGGTGAAGAACTCGCGCACGCCGTGGTCGCCGAAGGCGGCGTAAGAGAGGGCGTCTCCCGCGTCGGGCCCCGAACAGCTCTCGACGTCATCGGCGTCCACCGCAACGGTGCACGAGGCGACCCACGGGGTGCCGGCGATCATCCGTTCCCAGCGGTCCTCGATCGGCTCCACGCGGCCGTTGGAGAAGCCCAAGTGGGGCTGGTCGTGCATGCAGTCGAGGCACTGCACGACGGCCTCCTGCAGCTCGTCCACCACTTCCGAGCGCTCGCCGGTGGCGGGGTCGATCTTGTGGATCCCCTCGTAGTGCACCTGCACCTCGAGGTCCTGCGACCAGCAGCGGTAGCAGCGCAGCCAGCTGTGCGCGATCACTTGGGGTGCGGAGCCCTCCATGGGGTTCATTGTATGCGGGCTCGGCAGGAAAGTCGGGCCCGATGGGGGATGCGTGGCCGGGGGAGAGCGCTCGCAAGCCGGTGGGGATGCCCCCGAGGTGCGCTCAAAAGTGAGCGGAGAGCCGGTGGGCCCCCCTCTAGCCGAAGGTGAACGAGTAGCCGGAGATGCCCGCCGCCAGGCGCAGCGACAGGTGGTGGCGTTCGTTGTGCGGCAGCGACACCAGCGAGTAGAGGCGTTCGTTGGTGACGGTGACCACGCCGTTGTGCACGTCTGCGCCGGCCAGTGAGGCGGGGATCGGGCGCCCGTCCAGCAGCACGCGCATCTGCCGTGGATGCCGACCGGCCGAGGAGAGCACCAGGTAGACGTTCTTGGCCTGCACCTCAGCGTCGATGCCGGCGCCGGAGACGGCGAGGGCGGGCTGGCCGGCGATGTTCCAGCTGCCGCTGTAGGCGAATTCGTTCAGACCCAGTTCGCCCGTCGGGGGGGACCCGTAGTTGTGCAGCCCGGACTTCGGTCCGTTGACCCAGCCCTGCGCGCGAGCGGTGCCGAGGTAGGTCTCGGGGGTCGCTTCTTCGCTTGGTTTGATCACGCCGACCGGATGGCTCATGCCGCCGACGGAGGCGCCGGCTTCGGCCAGCAGCGCGCGGATCGCGGACTCCGTCTTGTCGTATTCGCCCTCGCCGATCGCCACGTAGCGCACCTGGCCGGTGGCGTCGATCAGGTAGTCGGCGGGCCAGGACTGGTTGCCGTAGGCGTTCCAGGTGCCGTATTCGTTGTCCTGCACCACCGGGTAGTGGATGCCGAAGCGGGAGATCGCTTCGGCGACGTTGGAGGCCTCGTGCTCGAAGGCGAACTCAGGCGTGTGCACACCGACGATCTCAAGGCCCTGGGGGCCGTAGGTGGCGTTCCAGGCCTCCAGGTAGGGGAGGGTGCGGATGCAGTTGATGCAGGTGTAGGTCCAGAAGTCGACCAGCACCACGTGGCCGCGCAGGCCCGTCATGCTCAGCGGACGGTCGCCCGGCGTGTTGAACCAGTCCTCGGTGTCGGTGAATTCGGGGGCGGGGCCGAGCGCGGGGAGCTGCTGGGCGGCGGCCAGCAGGGTGGCCTGGGAGGCGTTGTGCGCCAGCGTCCGGGGCATCGGCGCGGTGTCGCTGGCGAGGAACTTGGCCTGGTGCCCGGAGATCTCGGGTAGGCGGCTCTGCACGGCGTGGGTGTTCTCCAGCGAGGCCGTCAGGTTGACGTTGGGGATGTGCTGGGCGATGTACTGGTCGAAGCGCACGTCCTGGTTGGTCACGATCAACAGCGCCGTCAGCACCATCACCGCGCCGAGCGCGCGCTGCAACGCCGGACCGCGGCCGGCGGCGCGCACGCGGTCGAACACCCGGCGCCCGCCCAGCGCCAGGGCCAGCAGCACCAGCGCCGAGCCGGCGGAGTAGGCGACGGCGATCACGACGGTGCGCCCGGTGGCGGCGCTGACAGAGATGACGGCGGCCAGGATGGGGCCGGCGCAGGGGGTGTAGACGAAGCCCAGCGCGGCGCCCACCAACAGGCCCGAGGCGAAGCCGTCGCCGGTCTTGCGCGGCCCCAGCGCCGCCAGGCGCGACATGCGCGCCTCCAGGCGGTCCCCCACGGCGGGCACCATCAGCGCCAGGCCGGAGAACAGCAGCACGAGCACCGCCAGCGCGCGCAGCGGGTCTGAGCCGAGGCCCACCCCGCCGACGACCTTGGCGATGCCGACGATCGTGACGGTGAAGGTGACGCTCAGGCCGAGCACCACGCCCAGCGGGCGCCTGCGCCCACCAGCGCCCGCGGCGGAGAGCATCGCCGGCAGGACCGGCAGTACGCAGGGAGAGAGCGCGGTGCCGGCGCCGGCCAGCACGGCGAAGAGGATCAGGATCAGCATCTTCTACCCATCAGACTACGCTGGCGGAAAATTGTTACACGCAGGTTGCGCGCGGGCTTCAGATCCAGTGGCGCAGGCTGGTCGCCAAATCCTGACGATGCTCGCCAAGCAGTTTGCCAAGCGCGGTGACCATGCGCCCGATTGTGCGCGGATCGCCGCGCTGGTATTTGCCGGGATCGACCAGGATCAGTCCGTAGTGTGGATGGCCGCGACGATCGTGTTCATCCGCGATCCGGGCGAAGTCGGCGACGTTCTCGGTGACCACGGCGCGCTGCTCCTGTTGCGCCGTCGCAAATATCTCCTGGTCGGGGAGTGTGCGCAGTTCTCCTCGCTCGGTTACCGCGTCCACGTCGTGGTTGCCCCGACGCAGCTGCTCCGCGATGGCCTGCGGATACATCTCGTCGAGCAGCAGCCTCAAGCGAGCGCTTCCCGCGCCCGCTCCCATGTGCCGCGCTCACGCTCGGCTTCCCGGTGGTTGAGTGCGATCCTCTCGTCCACCTCCGCGCGGAAGTCGGCGTAGTAGCGAACCGCCGCGCGGACCTGGGCGCGGGACAGGCTGCCCCAGTCGGCCGTTGCCGCAATCGCCTGCTCGTCAGCCAGGCCCGTTCCTCTGAGGGTCTCGATGATCTCCCACACGTCCGGTCCGACGGCCAGCGCTGCGCGGCGCCCGGCGGGGCCGTCACGAAAGACGATGCCCGGATGGTCCTCCATGCGCAGACCCTCATCGATCAGCCGCTCGGCAATCCGCGCCTTTGCCTCCCCGCGACGGTGAGCGCCAAGGTCGAGCCGAGCCATCGTCTGCTCGCTCATCCGTATCGAAAATGGCTTCTGGTACGTTGTCCGATTCATGTAGTGTCGTGTAGTCTAGCAGACTACATCGGATCGGCGTAGGTCAAGGGCGGTCCGCGATGCTTGCCTACGCGATGGCCATGCGCAGCGTGGCCTCGAAGTCCGTGGCGGGGATCGGGCCGACGCAGGGCGAGGTGGAGCCGGCGGCGCGGTAGCGCTCGACGCCTTCCTGCACAGCCGACTCGTCTCCCACCGCGGTCAGCTGGTCGAGGAAATCGTCTGAGACAGCGGCCTGCATCGCGGCGAAGTCCCCGCCGGCGGCGTCGAAGGCCTGGATGTCGGCGTCGAAGCCTGAGCGCTCGAGCATGGCGCGGTAGAAGGGCAGGCCGAAGTAGGGGAGCAGGTCGCGGCGCATCGCGCCGTAGGCGCCGGCCCGATCCTCGGTGAGGGCGGCGGGAACGGCGGGGACGATGTCAAAGCCCTCCAGGGTCTTGCCGACGCGCTCGCGCCCGGCGGTGACCTCGGGCACGACGACAGCCTGGATGTACTGCGGAGAGCACAGCCACAGCAGCACCCCGTCTGCGACTTCGCCGGCGAGGCGCAGCATCGCGGGGGAGAGGGCGGCGATGTAGAGCGGCAGCTGGGGCCGGGGGTCCAGGCCGGCCAGGTGAAACGCGGTCTGCCACTTCTCGCCCTGCGGCGGGTCCTCGCCGCGCAGGATGGCGCGCACCAGCGAGGCGTACTCGCGCATCTCCGCGACGGGGCGCTCGATCGACTGCCCGTGCCAGCTCTCCACGACCACACGGTGGGAAACGCCCAGCCCGAGCGTCAGGCGCCCGTCGGAGAGCTCGTCGATCGTGGCCGCCGTCTGGGCCATCGTGGCGGGCGTGCGCGTGTAGATCGGCACCACGCCCGTGCCCACACGGATGCGGCTGGTGGCCAGCGCGTAGGCGGTCAACACCGTCAGCGACTCGCGCCCGGCGATGTGCGTGACATAGACCGTCTCATAGCCAAGGGACTCGGCGAGCCTGACGCGCTCGACCGCCGCGGGAAGCGAGCGGCCGGTGGAGATGAAGCAGCCGGTGGCCATCGAAGGGGAAGGATATGGGAGGGGAGGGGCTGCCCGCGTTGTGGGGCGAGGGGAGGGGGTGCTCGCGTTGTGGAGAGGAGGGGGGTGCTCGCGTTGTGGAAGGGAGGAGGTGATCGCGTTGTGGCGGCGGCGGGCTGGGTTGTGGAGGCGCCCTCGCGGGTCGCGGGAATGCGGCGGACGGGCAGCTTGATTGCATATGACGATTGTGGTCTAATTCTAGAAGTCCGAAGCTTGGCGTCAATCGAAGGTCAGACGCCAGGCTCGTGGATGCGGAAGGAGCCCAAGAGCGCAGCCCGCGGCTGCCTTCCATCTCGAAAACAACGACAAGAGAGGACAGGCAGATGATCAAAGTAAAGATCTTGATTGGGCTTGCCATGGCGATTGGAGCCTTCACCGCCTTCGCGGCGCCGGCGTTCGCTGAATTTGAATCTCAGAACAAAGGATCCAATCAAGGCAAAGGGGAAATCGAGGAAGCGAGACTGGAAGCTGGCACGGCGACCATCACATGCCAGGCGTTTGAAGAAGGTGCAAGCAAAGCGAACTGGACCGTGACAAGTGGAGGAAAAGCGCAAAATAAAGGACCTGACCTCCTGGTCAAAGTTGCTAATTGGGGCAAATGTCACACTAAAATCAAAGGAGTCAAAGAAACCGAAGCCGAAACCAAAGCAGGTGAATGCGAAATAGAAATCAAGCAGCCTGAAGAACAAACAAAAACTCCTATGGGTATAGTCAAAACGTGTACAATGAAGACTGCGGTTCTCACCCTACCCACGGCGGAGTCCTGTCTCCCTCGTGGGTAGGGCTTCACTGCTGCTCAACGCCTGAGCAGCACGTACACCAGGCTGATGGCGAAGCCGATCTGCCCGAAGGCGAGCGCGGTGCCCAGGTTGGTCGCGCCGAGCACCCCAGCCAGAGCGCTGGCCAGAACGAAGGAGCCGAGCATGATGAGCAGGTCGACGGCGATCGATCCAGCTCGCCGGGCGGGGCGCTCGCCGGCGACTCCGTCGTTCCGTGCGCCAGTGCCTCCGCCGGCTCGTGCGCCAGTGCCTCCCCCGGCTCGTGCGCCGGCGACTCCGCCGTCCCGTTCGCCAGTCGCTCCGCCGTCCCTCTTGGCGGTGACCTCGCCCTCGCGCTCGCGATCGAGCCCGGTGTCCCGCCTGCCATCGACTCCTGCGCTGCGCCGGCTCACTCCGCAATCTTCCCTTCCAGGAGGCGCGCGAGCGCCACTTCGTCCAGCGCGGGGTCCTGCGCGGCGAGCCAGCGCTGCGCGGCGGTGCGCCCGCCGAGCGCGCGCAGACCCCGTTCGCCGTGCTGGTTGACGAGCTCGCCCAGCGCTCCGGCCCGCCGCGCGTGCAGCCGTCGCTCAGGCAGGTCGAGGCCGGCGCGGTGGGCCTCCAGCGCCGCCGCCAGCTCCTCGACGCCGTGGGGCGGGGGCAGCGAGGAGACCGCAACGACGGGCGTGGCGCGCGAGCCCAGGGAGCGCAGTGCGGCGCTCAGGTCGCGCCTGGCGCTTGTGGCCACCCGGCCGAGGTCGGCCTTGGTGATGACCAGCACGTCGGGTATCTCCATGATGCCCGACTTCAGGAACTGCAAGACATCGCCCGAGCCGGGCTGGACGATCACCGCGACAGTGTCCGCCACATCGGCGATGTCGGTCTCGGCCTGGCCCACGCCGACGGTCTCGATCACGACCACGTCGAAAGCCGCCGCCAGCGCCTGCGCGGCTGCACGGGTGCCCCAGGCGAGGCCTCCCAGGCGCTCGCCGGCGGCGGTCGAGCGGATGAACACGCCGCGGTCGGTCGGGTCGAAGTCGATGCGCGCGCGGTCGCCCAGCAGCGAGCCGCCCGAGCGCCGCGAGGAGGGGTCGACGGCCAGCATCGCCACGCTCTTCTCCTGTCCACGCCAAGCGTGCAGCAGCGCCGAGAGCAGCGTCGACTTGCCGGCGCCGGGCGGGCCGGTGACGCCCACGATGTGCCCGGGCGCCTCGTGCCCCAGCGCGGCGGGGGAGACCTCGCTCAGCAGCGCCGCGGCCTGCGCGCGGTCGGCGGCGGTGGTGCTCTCCAGCAGGTTGAGCGTGGCGGGCGCGGCGCTCAGGTCGCGTTCGCGCAGGCGGGCTCCGAGCGCGGCGCCGTTCATTGCGCGTCGATGCCGAGCGCCCTCAGCACCGCATCGTCGACTTCGAGCATGCGCTCCGACTGCAGCCACCCGAGATGCTCGACAAGCGCTCCCGTTGGCAGCGTGAAAAGGTCGTGGCCGAGTATGAAGCTGTCCTGCGACAGCGCTTCCAGCTCGCCCGCCGGGAGCGCCACGACCGTCGCCAGCGCGCGCTCGCGGTTGACGCCCGTGATGCGCGCGACGATTGGGCTCAGCTTGAGTGTTACGAGTCGCGTCGAAACGACGACGGCGGGCTTGCGACCGATATCCGGGATCTCGGCCGTCCAGACCGCGCCGCGGCGGTACATGTCAATCGCCTTCGGTGACTATGCGGCGCGCTGCCAGGAGCAGAGCGCCGCGACGCCAGGCCTCGCCCTCGGTGTCGTCACGATCGAATGCGGCGAATTCCTCCATGTGCTCCTGTTCCCAGCGCACGCGCTCGGCGGCGCCGACGAACGCCTCGACGATCGCGCGCACGAACACGCCGTCGGGCACGTGCTCGTCGAGCTTACGCAGACGGCGTAGCAGCGCGAGCTCGAACTCGTTGCCCAGGTGCGCCGACAGCTCGGCGTCGTGGGTGACCGCATCGAAGCCGACGCGTGCTTGGCGCAGGCGCTCGCTTAGCTCGCCGGGTGCGCGGAAGCTGTAGGTCTTCGCGGCGACTGCCATAGACGCAGTGTAGACGAAACGTGGACCGGTGGTCTACGCAGGTGTGCCCACCGGGCTATGTGCGTCGACCAGCGCCACGATGTCGTGCATGATGCGGGTGATGTCGAAGTCCTTGGGCGTGTAGACGGCCGCGACGCCGGCGGCCTTCAGCGGCGCGACGTCCTGCTCGGGGATGATGCCCCCGACGACCACAGGCGCCTGCACGCCGGCCTCGCGCAGGGCCTCCAGCACGGCGGGGATCAGCTCGCGGTGCGAGCCCGAGAGGATCGAGAGGCCGATCACGTGGACGCCCTCCTGCAGCGCGGAGGCCGCGATCTGGGAGGGGGTCAGGCGGATGCCCTCGTACACCACGTCCATGCCCGAGTCGCGCGCGCGCACCGCGATCTGCTCGGCGCCGTTTGAGTGCCCGTCCAGGCCCGGCTTGCCGACGAGGATCTTGGGGCGCCGGCCCAGGCGCTCCTGCAGGTGGGCGACCTCCTCGCGCAACTCGCTGATGTCGGCGTCGGGCGGGGCGGCGGCGGCCTCGCCGACGCCGGTGGGGGCGCGGTAGGAGCCGAACACCTCGCGCAGCGTGCGCGCCCACTCGCCCGTGGTGGCGCCCGCGCGGGCGGCGGCGATCGTGGGCACCATCAGGTTCTCGTGCCCGTCCTGCGAGCGCGCGACGCGCGCCAGCTCGGCCAGCGCCTCGTCCACGGCGGACTGGTCGCGCTCGGCGCGCCAGCGGCGGACCGCCTGGATCTGCTCGGCCTCGACGGCGGGGTCCACGACGAGGATCCCTGGGTTGGTGGGTCCTGATCCTCCCGCGGTGAGTGGAGAGGGCTCGGTCTCGGTGAAGCGGTTCTGGCCGACCACCACCTGCTCGCCGGACTCGATGCGGCGCAGACGCTCGCGGTGGGAGTCCACCAGCGCCCCCTTCATGTAGGGGACGGCCTCCACGGCGCCGCCGTGCTCGGCGACGACGGCGATCTCCGCGCGGGCGCCCTCCAGCAGCTCCTCCACGAGGGCCTCCATCACGCGCGAGCCCTCGAAGATGTCGGGGTACTCGAGGATGTCGGTTTCATAGGCCATCACCTGCTGGATGCGCAGCGACCACTGCTGATCCCACGGGCGCGGCAGCCCCAGCGCCTCGTTCCAGGCGGGCAGCTGGATCGCCCGCGCGCGGGCGTCGCGACCCAGGGTGACGGCAAGGGTCTCCAGCACGATGCGCTGCACGTTGTTCTCCGGCTGGGCCTCGGTGAGACCGAGCGAGTTGACCTGCACGCCGTAGCGGAAGCGCAGCTGGCGTTCGTCCTGCACGCCGTAGCGCTCGCGGCCGAGCTCTTCCCACAGGATGGCCATCGCGCGCAGCTTGGCGTGCTCCTCGATGAAGCGCACGCCGGCGTTGACGAAGAAGGAGATGCGCCCGAACACTTCTCCCATCAACCGCGCGTCGTCTCCGATTCGCGCGCGCACGCCATCGAGCACCGCGATGGCGTTGCTCATCGCGTAGGCGATCTCCTGCACCGGCGTGGCGCCGGCCTCCTGCAGGTGGTAGGAGCAGATGTTGATCGGGTTCCACTTGGGCACGTGCTCGACGGTGTAGGCGATCATGTCCGCGATCAGGCGCATCGAGGGTGCGGGCGGGAAGGCGTAGGTGCCGCGCGCCAGGAACTCCTTGACGATGTCGTTCTGGGTGGTCCCCTGCAGGGACTCTTGGGCGACGCCCTGCTCCTCGGCGGTGACGATGTACAGCGCCAAGAGCCACGCCGCGGTGGCGTTGATCGTCATCGAGGTGTTCATCGCATCGAGCGGGATGCCCTGCATCAGGGTCGCCATGTCGCCGCGGTGTGAGACGGGCACGCCGACCTTGCCGACCTCGCCGCGCGCCAGCTCGTCGTCGGGGTCATAGCCCGTCTGGGTGGGCAGGTCAAAGGCGACCGACAGCCCGGTCTGGCCCTTGGCGAGGTTGCCTCGGTAGAGCTCGTTGGACGCCTTGGCGGTGGAGTGCCCTGCATAGGTGCGCATCATCCACGGCTGGTCGCGCTCGGGCAGACGCGGGGAGTGCTCGTTGCTCATAGTTCAATTGTATGGGTCAACGCCAGGCGTGAACCCCTGGCCGGTGGTTATCCTGGCGCTTATGAGCCAGACGATCGAGCTGCCGCGCACGGGCGGACCGGGCACCGGCCACGGTGGCGCCTGGCGGGTGATCGTGCGCAACGACGACCACAACACCTTCGATCACGTCGCCCGCACGCTGGCGCGGTTCATCCCGGGCGTGACGCTGGAGCGGGGGCATCAGATCGCCGCCCAGATCCACAAAACGGGCCAGGCGATCGTCTACACCGGCCACCAGGAGCCGGCCGAGCACTTCTGGGAGCAGCTGAAGGGCGCCGGTCTGACGATGGCGCCGCTGGAGCAGTGCTAAACGCCGTGGACGCCGTTACCGGAGCCGTTGCCGTGCCCATTGCCGCCCGTCGCCGGGATCGGCACGCCACCCTCGACGATGGCGCCCGAGGCGGTGAGGTCCCACCAGCCGTAGAGAACCGGTACCTGGTACCAGCTGGAGTAACGCGTGCGGAAGTCCACCATCTCCGGCCCCGCCCAGTAGCGCTCCCAGTCCAGGTGGTCTGAGAAGCTGGCGAGCTGCTGGTAGCGGTAGCGGTCGTCGCGCATGCGATACACCGCGTAAGAGTCCGCGCCGTAGCGCAGCGCCACTGCGGCCATCTCGTTCAGAACGTCCTCGAAGCCGTCCTTGCGAAAGCCCGTGGCGTACCACGGGACGATCACCGTGCCGTGGCCGTAGTAACCGGCCATCAGGCCCCCACCTCCGCATGGATCGCGCCGGGGCCGTCCGCTGTCTTGCCCTGACCCTCCTCGGTGGCGCCGACGAGGATCGAGATCTTGCCCAAGTGCTTGTTTTCGAGCATCAGCTGGTGAGCTTCGGCGACTCCCTCAAAGCCCAGCGTGCGCCACAGCACGGGGCGGATCTGGCCGCTCTCGATCAGCTCATTGGCCTTCGTGCACTCGTACGCGTTGGCGAAGTGCGAGCCCAGGATCTCCTTCTGGCGCATCCACAGGTAGGCGACGTTGAAGTCGAGGTCCAAGCCGGTGGTACCCGCGCAGATGACGACCTTGCCGAAGGTCTTGACGGTGAACACCGAGGTGGGGAAGGTCGCCTTGCCGACGTGCTCGAAGACGATGTCGGGCGCGTCGCCAAGGATCTCCTTGACACGCTTGGCAAACGCGCGAGACACCTTGAATCGCGCTGCCTCCTCCTCCTCGCTCTCTCCACCCTTGCGCATCATCCCCGCGAACTCCGCGCGGTCGATGTAGTCCACCGCGCCCAGGCGCTTGACCAGCTCGCCCTTCTCCGCGGAGGAGACCACGCCGACGCAGTGCGCGCCGGCGGCCGCGCAGATCTGCGTGGCGAACACTCCCAATCCACCAGCGGCGCCCCAGATCAGGACATTGGCGCCGGCCTGCAGCTTGCAGCGGGTGATCAGCATGCGGTAGGCGGTGAAGTACACGAGACCGTAAGAGGCCGCCTCCTCCCAACTCAGCGCATGAGGCTTGGGCAAGAGCTGCTGGGCCTGCACCTTCGTGAACTGCGCGAAGGAGCCCCATGTCGTCTCATAGCCCCAGATCTTCTGCGAGGGCGCGGCCATCGGGTCCAGGCCGTGCACCTCGGGGTCCTCGTAGGAGGCCTGGTTGCAGTGCACCACGACCTCGTCGCCCGGCTTCCAGCGGGTCACGCCGGCGCCGACCTTCCACACCACGCCCGAGGCGTCGGAGCCGCCGATGTGGTGGCCGTACTGGGGGTGGTCGCCGTACTTCATCACCGACACGGGCTTGCCCAGCGCGGCCCACACGTTGTTGTAGTTCACGCCGGCCGACATCACGCGCACGATCACCTCGAAGGCGCCCGGCTCGGGCACCTCGATCTCCTCGACCTGGAAGGCGTCCTTCGGTTCGCCGAAGCGCTCCTCGCGGATGACCCAGGCGGCCATCGTCTTGGGCAGCTCTCCGGGCTCGGTCTCAACCTCGGAGATTTGTTTCAGGTCGATTGCCACGGTGTCGTTGAACCTCGCGTTTTGTCGGGGACTGGACGGACCCGCATCCTACAGAGGCTCAGGCGTGCACGGCTTCGGCGCCGGCAGCCTCCGGCGAGTCGGCGTGCCTGGGCTCGGCATGAGCCCCGCCTGGCACCATCGCCTGCACGCGCGAGGCCACCAGCACCCATGCCAGCACCGCGCCGAGCAGCGCCACGGCGGCGCCGACGCGCAGCCCGTACTGCAGCGCATACACATACGCCTCATGGGTCGCGGCGAGCACTCGCGGGGGCACGTCGTGCAGCACGCCGCCCGAGCCGAGGCTTTCGGTCAAGCGTGCGCGTGCCCCGGCGGGCACCCTGGGCAACAGTTCAGCGATCTTCGAGCCGCCGAGGCTGCTCACCAGCGCGCCCGTGACCGCCACCCCGAAGGTGCCGCCGACCATGCGGTTCTGCGAGAGGATGCCTGCGGCCCCGCCCGCCTTGGTCTGCTCCACGGAGTTCATCGCGGCGGTGCTCATCGGCGACATCACCAGGCCGATGCCGATGCCCATCAGCATGAATCCCGGCAGCAGCGTCGATGCGTAGCTGCTGGAGACGGTCAGGTGCGACATCCAGAACAGCGCGCCGGATACGAGCACCAGGCCGAGGGTCATCAGCGGTCGCGGCCCGACGCGGTCGGCGAGCCGGCCCGCGAGCGGTCCCATCACGATCACCAGCGCCGTGGAGGGCAGGAAGCGGACACCTGCTTCAAGCGGCGAGTAGCCGCGGATGTTCTGCATGTAGAGCGCGAGGAAGAAGAACATCGCGAGCATCGCGAAGCTGACGATGAACGCCACGATGTTCGCGCCGACGAAGGAGCGCGCGCGGAAGAACGCGAAGTCGACCATCGGCACGCGCCGGCGCAGCTCGATCTGCACGAACGTGAAGAGGCTCACGGCGGAGAGCGCGAACAGCGCCAGCTCGCGCGGGGAGCCCCAGTGCCAGCTGTTTCCCTCCACCAGCGCCAGCACGAGCGCCGCCAGGCCGACGGTGAGGGTCAGCACGCCGGGGATGTCCACTATGCGCTCGACCGTTTCGTCGCGCGACTCGCGCACCGCGAACGTCGCGACGATGACGGCTCCGACCGCGATGGGGACGTTGAGGAAGAAGATCGACTGCCAGCTGACGGTTTCCACGAGGAAGCCACCCACGACAGGCCCGATCGCCAGCGCCATCGCGCTGACCCCCGCCCACGTGCCGATCGCCTTGCCGCGCTCCTGCGGCGGGAAGGCGTTGGTGATGATCGACAGCGTCATCGGCATCATCAGCGCCGAGCCGCTGCCCTGGATCGCCCGCCACACCACGAGCCAGGTGTCGCTCGGCGAGAAGCCGATCGCGAGGCTGGCGGTCCCGAAGATGGCGACGCCCGTCATGAAGATGCGCCGGCGCCCGAAGATGTCGCCCAGGCGCCCGCCCGTGACCAGCAGCACCGCGAAGGTCAGCGTGTAGGCGTTGACGGTCCACTCCAGCGTCGTGGTCGTCGCGTTCAGGCTGCGCTGGATCGAGGGCAGCGCGACGTTCACGACGGTGTTGTCGAGCATGATCATGAACAGCGCGAAGCACATCGCTCCCAGCGCCCACCAGCGGCGGTTCTCCTCGTTCATCCGGATGGCTGCGATTCTTGCGCTCATGGAGCGGCTCCTTTCTGGGGGGACGGCAACTGCGATATCTCGGTGGGGCTCGGCCGCAGCGCGGCCAGCTCGGGGCGGTCGGCGAGGATCAGCTCCAGCGCGTGGCTGAGGGCCTGCGCTTCCTCCTCGTTCAGCGAGGTGAGGAACTCCTGCAGCCCGATCAGGCGCGCCTCGTTCAGGGTGCTCGTCACCGTGCGCCCGGCGTCGGTCAGGCAGATGCGCTTCATGCGCCGGTCGGTGGGGTCCTCGTAGCGGTCCACGAACCCGCGCTCGTGCAGCCCGTCCACGGCGCGGCTCATCGCTGGCAGCGACACCTTCATCGCCTCCGCCAGCCCCTTCACCGAGGGCTCGCTTCCGTCGACGTCCATCCTGCACAGCGCCTTTATCTGCGTGAACGACAGATCGAGTTCCACGATCGCGTTGAAAGCACCCACGTTCGAGTTCCGCATCAGGAAGGTCGCGAGGGCGAACATGTCGCTGATCAGGGCCTCGCGCGTTGCTTGCGTCGGGGTAGGAGTTGCTTGCATGCACGCAAGTATAGCCGACTGCGCAATCATTGCGCGTGTGACGTCGGTCACAATGCTGGCTGGTCAGCGGTCGGCGAGCAGGAGGGCGGGGCTATGCCGGAACGAGAGGCCCGGGATCGGGCTCTACCCGACGCATCTGGGACCCCTGGACCGCGATAGGCGGTAGGTGCACGGCACCCGGCTCGAGTGGCGCGATGTTCATACCGCAATAGCGGTCAAGCTGGGTAACGACCAGAGCCACCTTCTGGTAAAGCTCACCCATCGTGGCGCCCGTAAGCACGAGATCCACCTCAATGCAACCCTTCTCGAAGTTCGCGCTCGCCGATGCACCGTCCGTGATCGCGACCGCGTACTGGTCCAGCACACGCTCGACCTCCATCGTTGTGTCTTCGAGTTCTTCGCGTCCGGCCGGATGGACGGGCGCCAAGCCGAGGATTGCCTCCATCTCGATCATCTGACCGGCCGTAGCTTCCATTGGCATGGTCCCCATGAGGATACCTAGACTTTCAGGCCACGGCGCTTGAGGGCGGACAACTTGTTGTGATACGTGCGCGAACCGCTTGGCGTCGAGGGAATCGGCACCATGCCGGCGTCACCGGGTGGCCAGCATTTGATGTGTTTGTTTCCAGCACGCTCGCACCACCAGCCCTGCTCCCAGCAGAGGCGGACCAACTTGTCCATTTCTTTGTGCGGGAGTTTGGGACGCTTGGCATCGCGGTTCGCCTCTCGCTTCGGATGCATGGCGGAGAAGCTAGAGCATCGGGTGGGCGCTGCCAACCTGTGGACGACCCCGCGCTCTCGTCTCACCACGGTTGTGCGAAGGCCCTTCGTTTGAGTAGGCGAGCCTGCTCAGGACGCGAATGGAAGCTCGACGACTTCGGCTTCGCTGTGCCCGCCGACCATCACTTTGGCCCCTGGCTCCGCCTCCCTACGCACGAGTGCCAGACCGATCGGGCCGAGGGCAGGGGAGACGACGGAGTTGCCAATGTGTCCGACTGAGCGCTCCCCCAGGCGCAGCTCCTCGCCGGGCGCGGTGGGCGCGGAGAGGCGCAGGCCGCGCAGGTGGCGGTTTGGCTTGCCTCTGTAATACAGGCGCGCGACCGTCTCCTGGCCGACGTAGCAGCCCTTGGTGAAGCTGACGGCGCGCTCGTTGAGGCCGGCCTCCTGGGGGATCGTGGTGTCGTCCAGGTCCACGCCGTAGCGTGGACGCCCGCGCTCCACGCGCACGATCTCCGCGGCGGCCTCGCTGACGGGCTGCGCGCCGGCCGTCACCAGCGCTTCGCCCACGGCCTCGCGGTCCGCGGTGTCGCAGAGCACGTCCACGCCGCCCTCGTCGGTGGCGATCAGGCGCACCCCCCGGCTGGTGATGGTGGCCGGTATGTGGGCGTGCTCGCGTTCGGGGAGCTCGTCAAGCGATGAAGGCACCTCGTTCGACGACGGCGCCCCGTGACCGGCCGCGCGCGTCGCGACTTGTCGGCTCGCGGGGCCGACGAGCGAGCACAGGGCGAACTCCAGGGTCCGCTTGTGCAGCTCCACCTCGTAGCCGATCTTGAAGCGGCGGATCATGTCGAACAGCGCCTGCAGCGCCACGCGCTCGGTGTCGAGCAGCAGTTCACTCGGTGTGCCGCCGGGGTCTGCGCCGACGGCCAGGACGCGCATGTCGCCGAGCATCTTGCCCTTGTGGGTCAGAAAGGCCGCATAACAGCCGTCCCCTGCCTGAAGCGCCTCGACGTCGTTGGTCACCTGCCCGGCGAGGAAGCTCTTCGCGTCGGGGCCGCTGAGGGCGAGCTTGCCGCGCTCGGAGCGATCGACCAGGCCACAGCCTTCCACGAGCACGCGGTACTCCTCGACCAGGTGACTCGTGTGGGCGGGCAGGCTCATGTCGGTTAAGGCCACTGATTCGAGGATAGGAGGGTGGCGCAGTCGGCCGAAGGCCGGCGAGCCGGGCCCCTCCCTTTTCGATCATCCCGCTCCGCTCGCTACGCTTTCCACCATGGGCCTGGCCGACACCTTCCAGCAGACCGTCGACTCGCTGCCCGACGACTGGACCGACCTGGAGCTCGATCTGCGCATCTCCGACGAGTCGCGCTACGTCGACGCCGCCGTGTACCTGGCGACCTGCAACGCGCAGCCCTACTCCCACCACGACTGGCACTGGCGGCTGCTCGTCGCCCACCGCTTCGGCCACGCCGCCGCGGCGCCCACGGTGCACTGCGCGCTGGGACTCCTGGACGACGCCGGCATCGAGGGCGAGCTGGTCGTGCGCGAGCTGCGCGAGGGGCGCACGGAGGTAGTCCAGATGTGGGGCCGCCCCCAGTCCGCGCGCGAAGAGTTCCTGCGCCTGCGCGCGCAGTAGCCGGTGGGGGGCTGGGGTGATGACGCGCGTGGTGGCGCTCGTCCCGGACCTGCTGTTCGGCTCGCAGGTGCAGGGGGCGCTCCGGGCCGGCGGTCTTGAGGTCGAGCTCGTGGGGAGCGCCGAGCGGGCGCGGCAGCGACTTCCGGGGGCGGCGGTGCTGGTGCTCGATCTGACGAGCCCGGCTGTCGACGGGCCGGCGCTCGTACGCGAGCTGACCGGTGCCGGCGCTCTGGCCGGAGTACGCACGCTCGGGTTCTACGCCCATGTCGACCCCGAGGCCCGCCGGCGCGCCCTGGACGCCGGCTTCGACCAGGTGGTTCCCCGCTCGCGCATGGCGCGCGAGGGGACGGAGCTGGTCCGTCGGCTGCTCGCCTCGCCCGATTCGTGAGCTACGCGGCCCTCTGGCGGAGCGGAGCGGAGCCCTTCATCCTGGAATAGTCGCGACCGACTCCCCGCCGTGCTCGATCTTGCGCGCCTCGCGCGGGTCGAGCGGGATCAGCGCGCCGTTGGGGACCCGGTCGGCGAGCGTGGCTCCGTGTTCGAGGTGCAGCGACAGCGCGAGGCGGATCACGCCGCCGTGGCAGACCACGAGCGCGGGGGCCTCGGCGCGGCGGATGTCGTAGATCGCCGCGGCGACGCGCACGCCCTGCTGGGTGAAGCTCTCGCCGCCGGGGAACGCGAAGTGGGGGTCGCCGTCGATGAACTTCTGGAACTCCTCGGGCGTCTCGGCCTGGACGTCGCTGAACAGGCGGTCGGTCCAGTCGCCCGCGTCGGTCTCCATCAGGCGCGCGTCCTCGCGCGGGGTCAGCGCGATGCGCTCGGCCACCACGTCGGCCGTTTCGCGCGCGCGGCGCAGGGGGCTGCACCACAGGGCCGCGAAGCCGCGCTGGGCGGCGCGCTCGGCGAGCTCGGCGGCCTGCTCGCGCCCGGTCGCGTCGAGCGGGACCGGCAGCTGGCCCTGGAAGCGGCCCTCGCGGTTGTAGGCGGTCTGGCCGTGGCGGGCCAGGAAGACGCGGGGGGAGCTGCCCATGGCCGCCCAGGATAGGGCAGTTACTCGGCGATGCCCTCCGCTACGGGCGGCGGCTCCTCCTCCGCGCGCCCGGGCAGGTACAGCCACTCGTACAGCACGGCCGCCAGCGCGCCGCCCACGAGCGGGCCGACGTACCAGACCCAGCCGTTGGACCAGTCGTTGCCGACCAGCTGCGGGCCGAAGGCGCGCGCGGGGTTCACCGCCGCGCCCGTGAAGGGGCCGCCGATCAGGATGTCGATCGTGATCGTCAGGCCGATCATCAGCGCCGCGATCGACTTGAACGCGCCCTTGGGGTCCACCGCCGTGCCGAACACCACGGTCACGAGGAAGAACGTGAGGATGCCCTCGAGCACCACGCCCGCGCCGGCGTTCACGCCGTGGCCGAGCGCGGGCACACCGAGGTGTACCGCTTCGACCGGCCCGCTGGGCAGCAGTTCGCGCAGCAGCAGCGCCGCGGCGGCAGCCCCCGCGAGCTGGGCCACCCAGTAGACGCCCGCCAGGGCGGGCTTGATGCGGCGCGTCAGCAGGAAGCCGAAGGTCACCGCCGGGTTGAAGTGCGCGCCCGACACCCGCGCGTAGACGGCGACCATCACGCCGATCGCCAGGCCGTGGGCGATCGCGACGCCGATCAAAGAGGAGGATTCGAGGCCTTCGGAGGCGATAATCGAGCCGGCGCCGACGAAGATCAGCGTGAACGTGCCGATGAACTCGGCTACCGCGAGGCGTGCGTTGTCTTTGGGCATGGGCGCAAGCTACGAGGCCGGTCGGACGGATCTGCAGGAGGGTCATAGACTCCTGGGTATGCGGAGGGTCACCTACTCGCGCAACCTGACGCTCTCGCTCTCGCGCACGTGTCAGTGCCACTGCAAGTACTGCTCGTTCGCCACGCACCGGGCGCATCTGTACGCGCCCGAAGAGGTGCTCAAGATCATCGACGGCGCCGCGCGGCGCGGGGTCAAGGAGCTGCTGGTGCTGACGGGCGAGCGCCCGGAGGTCAACCGCGAGGTGGCCGCGCGCCTGGCGGAGTACGGGCACGAGGACTTCACCGCCTACGTCGTCTGGACGTGCGAGCGGGCGCTGGAGCGGGGTCTGTTGCCGCACACCAACCTGGGGGTGCTCTCGCGCGAGGACCTGGCGCGCCTGCGCGAGGTGACCGCCTCGCAGGGGCTGATGCTGGAGTCGGTCTCCGAGCGGCTGATGCAGACGGTGCACGCCGGCTCGCCGACAAAGCACCCGGCGCGGCGCCTGGAGACGATCCGCGCGGCGGGGGAGCTGCGCATCCCCTTCACCTCGGGCATCCTCGTCGGTATCGGCGAGACCGCGCAGGAGCGCGTCGCCTCGCTGGAGGCGCTGGCCGCGGTGCACGCCGAGTACGGCCACATCCAGGAGGTGATCCTGCAGAACTACGTGCCCCACCCGCGCTACTACGGGCAGGAGCCGGCGCAGATCGCCGAGGCCGCCGCGCGCGAGCGGTGGGAGGGAGAGGGAGACGGGGGTAGCGAGCCGCTGCCGCTGCCGCGCTGGGCCACCGAGGGCGCGGGGCCGGTGTCGATCGAGGACATGCGCGGGCTGATCGCGCAGACGCGCCGGCTGATGCCCGATGTGGGCATCCAGGTGCCCCCCAACCTCGCGGACTGGTGGCCCGAGCTCGTGGCCGCCGGCGCCACGGACCTGGGTGGGCTCTCGGCCAACGGCGACCACATCTCCCCCGAGCACCCCTTCCCCTCGCCCCACCAGGTGCGCAAGCGCCTGAAGGCCGACGGGTACGCGCTGACCGAGCGCCTGTGCGTCTACCCGCAGTACATCGGCCCCGAGTGGGTGGCCCAGGGCGTGCTCGACACCGTGAAGCTGAAGTACTGGTCGTTCATCCCGCGCCGCGGCTCCGGGGGGGTGAGCGGGGGTCCTGCCGGTCGGCGCGGGGACTCGCCCTTCGCGATCCGCCCCGAGCTGGTCCCGGCGGCGATCGCCAAGGCGCGCGAGGGCGAGTGGCTGTCCCCGCAGGAGCTGACGGCGCTGTTCGCGGAGACCCGCCCCGAGGCGATCGAGGACATGCGCCAGGCCGCGGACGAGCTGCGCGCCGAGCTCGCGGGCGAGACCGTCACGTACGTAGTCAACCGCAACATCAACATCTCCAACGTCTGCACCGTCGGCTGCGCGTTCTGCGGCTTCGGCCAGGGCAAGCGCTCGCCCGACGCCTACGAGCACGACGAGGCGGAGTTCGTGCGCCGCGTGCGGGAGGCGATCGACTACAGCGCGAGCGAGCTGTGCATCCAGTCGGGCATCCACCCCGACTGGTCGCTGGAGGACTACCTGGGCTGGCTGCGACTGGCCAAGGCGACCGCGCGCGAGGCGGGCACGGAGCTGCACCTGCACGCCTACTCGCCGATGGAGATCGCGCACATGTGCGACATCTCCGCGCTCCCCCCGGCGGAGGTGTTCGCGCGCCTGGCCGACGCCGGGCTGGGCTCCACACCGGGCACCGCCGCGGAGGTGCTGCACGACGGCGTGCGCGAACGCATCTCGCCCAACAAGCTGCCGGTGGCGCGCTGGGTGGAGATCATCGAAGCCTCGCACCGCGCGGGCCTGCGCTCGACCGCGACGGTGATGTTCGGCCACATCGAGGAGCCGTGGGAGCTGGCCGAGCACATGCGCGTGATCCGCACCCTGCAGGAGCGCACGGGCGGCATCACCGAGTTCGTGCCGCTGTCCTTCATCCCCTTCCAGACGCTGCTGGGCCGCACGCACGGCGTGGAGGAGATCGGGCGCGAGGAGAACCTCAAGCACACCGCCGTCTTCCGCCTCGCGCTGGGCCGCAGCGTCCGCAGCCTGCAGGCCTCGTGGGTGAAGATGGGCCTGGAGGCCGCCACCGAGTCGCTGCGCTGGGGCGTCAACGACCTCGGCGGCACGCTGATGGAGGAGTCGATCTCGCGCCTCGCGGGGTCCTACCACGGCACGCGCCTGGACCCCGAGCAGCTGGTGGCCGCCGCGCACGAAGCCGGGCGCCCCGCGGCGGAGCGCAGCACGCTGTACGAGATCAGGCGCCAGCACCCGCTCAAGCGCGCGGGCACGGTCCCCGTCGCAGCCTGAACTGACGCTGGGGGGTTGTTGGGAGGGACGGCCTACCGGCCGTCAGCGGGCCGCGTCGTTGCCAGCGGACGCGTGATGGTAATCCGTGGCTGGTGGTGTTTGGCGAGCGCGCTACAGCCCGTTTCTTGTTGGGGGTTGCTTTTAAGCCCGAGTTGTGTGTATGATGAGCTGGTCATGGCGATCCGGGTTGGGTCGCCGGCAGAAATAGGTTTGGTTTGGGATGGGTCCTCTGGATCGATTGCGAGCTTGCAGAGGGTTGTTTGGGAGAGGTGCTGGACCGAGTGATGAGGGAGACATGGTTCGCGTGAGTTCGTTTGGGACAGACGTGTCGAGAATGGTTGTGACCTCTGGTGGGGCCGTAACTAGATGCTCCAGCATCGCTGAAGCATCTCTCTCTCTCTCTCTCTCTCTCTTGGCCGGGGCTCTGTTCTCTAGGGGCTAGTTCCGGTCGGCCTGCGGGCCGTGCCCTGTGTGGGAGGGCCGTCTGATGGCGGCTGGCACCCGTTCCCGCACGCGTGTTGCGCCCAGGGTGGTCGAGCCCGAGATGGTGGGTGGTGCGCCGGCCGGTGGGGAGGGCGTAGCGCATTCGCAGGTCGCGGAGATTCAGCGCTCCAGGCTGTTGGCGGCGGCGGCGCGGACGGTTGAGGAACTGGGTTATACGCGGGCGACGGTGGCGCATATCACGCGTCGTGCGCGGATTTCGCGGCGCACGTTCTATGAGCTGTTTCCCAACCGCGAGGAGTGTTTGATCGCGGCGCTTGAGGGTGTCGTGGAGAGCGCTCGTGTGGAGATTGTCGCGGCGGAGCTGGAGGGGTTGGCGTGGCGTGAGCGGATTCGTGGTGGTTTGTGGGCGATCCTGTCGTTCTTTGACCGTGAGCCGGTGTTGGCCAGGTTTTGTGTGGTGCAGGCGTTGCGTGGTTCGCAGGCTGTGTTGGAGCGCCGCGAAGAGGTCCTGAACGGCCTCGCGCGCGTTATCGACGAGGGACGCGTTGAGGGTGCGCGTGGGGAGGACTGTCCTCCGCTGACGGCGGAGGGTCTTGTCGGTGCCGCCTTTGCGTTGGTGTATGCGCGGCTGCTGCGCAGGGACAGCGAGCCGTTGACCGGTCTTATGGGCGATTTGATGGGGATGATTGTGCTTCCCTATATGGGTCCCGTGGCGGTGCGTCGTGAGCAAGCGCGTCCCGCGCCCGCGGCGGTGAAGCCCGCGGCTAAGAAGGCTACGCCGGCGGGGGAGAGCGATGCGGATGTCCTGGCGGATATCCCGATGCGTCTCACCTACCGCACGATGCGGGTCCTGGAAACGATCGCTGAGCACCCGGGGATTTCCAATCGTGGTGTCGGTGAGCGCGCGGGCGCCTCAGACCAGGGCCAGATATCGAAGCTCCTGACGCGTCTTGAGCGTTTGGGGCTTGCGGTGAACACGGGTGTTGGGCACGCCAAGGGTGAGCCGAACGCGTGGAGTTTGACGGTGTTGGGGAGAAGGGTGACGCAGACGATCCGTGTGCACAGCCGGGATCGGGAGCAGGGCTTGAATGTCAATGGGAGTGTTAATGAGCGGACGCTTGGTCCGGGAGCTAGGAGGAGATGAGGATGTTTTCAGTGTTAGGTAGGCGGTTGTCGTATGCGAATGTGGTGGCGACGTTTGCGTTGTTCTTCGCGATGTCGGGTGGGGCGCTCGCTGCGTCGCATTTTCTGATCACCTCCACGAAGCAGATCAAGCCGAGTGTGCTGAAGTCGCTGAAGGGCGCCAACGGCGCCAATGGGGCCAATGGTGCTGCTGGTCCCGTGGGGCCGGCTGGGGCGCAGGGTGCGCAGGGTCCCGCGGGGCCGGCTGGCGGACCGGGGCCGAAGGGCGAAGCTGGCGCTCCCGGTCCCGAAGGCAAGCCTGGTCCAAAGGGCGAAAACGGGACGACTGGCTTCACCGACACGCTGCCGTCGGGGAAGACAGAGACGGGCACGTGGAGTTTCGAGACAACACACGAAAACGAAGGACAGTTTGTGGCTGTTCCTCTCTCGTTTCCGATCCCGCTGCATAGTGAAGAATCCGTGACCGGAAATCCGATCATTGAAGAAGCCGGGGTTCACTTTATTGCACGGGGTGAAACCGCGACACCGGATGGAGGTTGTGGAGATGGCTCGGTGAATAAGCCGGAAGCCGAACCGGGCAACCTCTGTGTCTACAGCGGAGCTGAGGAATTGCAAATCGCCCCAGAAAATACATTTATCACTCCTGCGGGAGTGAATCTGAGGGAACAAGGCGCCGGCGCTACTGGCGCAATACTGCGCGTCTTCGTTAAATCAGGACAAGCGGGAGAATTCGGCGTGGGCACTTGGGCGGTAACGGCGCCGTAGGCAACAGTCATGTCTCCCCCGGGTCGGCCTGGCCCAGGGAGCCACGACAGGCATCCCACTCATAGATACCGCACACCCACCAGACCATGTCAAGCAATGCAGCCGGCCAATCGAGTCGGGGAGGACGAGAAACAATGAGACCTAATCTGAGCAACCCAGATCTGCGGCCTCGGTGGCGGGGCGGCCCGCTCCTCTCCAATGGCCGATCGGTTGCGCGATCGCGGCCAGCGGGGCGACGCGCGGGCGTCTGTGTGGTGTTGATCCTGGTCATCCTTGCGCTTGTCCCTGCCTCCGCGCTCGCCACCGGATCGGAAGCGTCGTGTCCCAATGCTCAGCTGCGCACCGAACAACCCTTCGCGTCGGCTCTCCCGGATTGCCGTGCGTATGAGATGGTCTCGCCGTTGGAAAAGGATGACAACGGTGTCACCTATATCGATAGCCGTGCCGCGGTGTCCGGTGAAGCGGTCACGTATCTATCCACGGGCTCGTTTGCGGATCCGAAGTCCGCCCTGTTGGAAGATCGGTATCTCGCTCGGCGCGAGGCGGGCGGCTGGTCGACTCAAAACATCTCACCGCCGTATACCGATTATAGGGGGAATCCGCTTTATGAGGCGGCTTTTGGAGAATTGCTGTTCACGCCTGACCTCTCGAGTGGCATTCTGGAAAGCTGGAATGTTCCGTTGGTGAGCAGCCAGTCCGCGGGGTATGTAGATCTCTATGTGGCCGATACCGCGAGCGGCTCATACGAACCGGTGACGACGGTGACACCCGAAGCGGAATATAAGCCTTTCAGCGAGAATGCCTACGATCAAGCCCCGCAGGCCGAGGGGGCGTCGACCGATCTTAGTCATGTTGTGTTCCAGCAGATTGCCGGGCTGTGTTGTGGAGCGTCGCCTAAACTTGGGCATGTGTACGAGTGGGCGGCGGGCAAGCTGAGCCTGGTCGACGTCCCGCCAAAGGGGGTAACGTTCGAAGGCACAGATGACGTCGGTTCGCCGGCCAACTTCGGTCAGCCCTCCACGCACGGGAATCCGTGGCACGCGGTCTCGACCGATGGGTCGCGGGTTGTATTCACGGGTGCGGTACAATCGTTCGGGCTTGCGGGTCAGGTGTATGTCCGGGAGAACCCGATGAGCGCGGTGGAAGATTGCTCGGTGTCGGGGGATGCGTGTACGGTCGAGGTGTCGGCGTCGCAGCGCACCACCCCGGATCCGAACGCGAGTAAGGCGTCGGCGGCGTGGTATCGCGACGCGAGCGCAGATGGTTCGCGCGTGTTCTTCACCAGCAACGTGGAGCTGACGAACGATGCGAACACGGGCCCAGAAGATAATGCGGCGAACCTGTACGAATACGATTTCGAAAAACCGGAAGGCGAACGCCTGAGTGATCTCACGGTCGACAGCTCCGATTCCAGCGGGGCTGCGGTGCTGGGTTTGGTCACGGCCAGCGAAGATGGCTCCTATGTGTATCTCGTCGCCCAGGGTAAGCTGACGAGCGAAAAGAATGCCGGGGGGAAAGAACCGGTCGCCGGGACACCCAACCTCTATCTCTCTCATGCGGGCAGGGTGACGTTCATCGCGACGCTCGCGCCCAGCGTCGGTGAACAGTACCACGAGACTGAAGATAGCCGGGAGAATGGCGAAAATGGAGATGAAGAAAATTGGGTTGGTCTGGAAAATGTGGACGTCGATTTTGGTCCCGGGCAGCATACGGTGCGGGTGACCCCGAACGGAACCCAGCTGGCGTTTGAATCGGTGCGCCCACTCACGAAATACAACAATGAAGCTTCCGCGCCGGGAGAGTGTGCAAACGAAAGATGCCGCGAGGTGTACCTGTATGACGCAACGACGGGAAAGCTCGCGTGCGTGTCGTGCAATCCGTCGGGTGCGCGTCCGATCGGTCTCGCGGAGCTGGGCAGCAACACCGAAGATGTGCGTACGACCCACTCTTTGCCTTACTATCTTCCGCGTAATCTCTCCGAAGACGGGGGGCGTCTGTTCTTTCAGAGCCCGGACGCGTTGGTGCCGTACGATAGTAATGGACTGCTGGATGTGTATGAGTGGGAGCGGCCGGGGATGGGGTCATGCACGCCTGCATCGCCGAGCTTCAGCGAAAGCACCGGTGGCTGCGTGTTCCCGATCTCTGATGTCGCGGGTGATTCTGAATCGTATTTCATGGATGCGAGTGCGAGCGGGGACGATGCGTTCATCGCGACAGGGGACCAGCTGGTCCCTGGGGATACCGATTCCCGTGAAGACGTGTACGACGTGAGGGTCGGTGGGGGTTTCCCGATGGCGGCGGACGCCTCGGCAGTTTGTGTGAACGAGGATTCGTGTCGGCCGCCGGTCGCGCCTCAGCCGGGCGTGTTCGGGGTCCCTGCGAGCGCGACGTTCTCCGGTCCCGGGAACCCCGCCCCACCGCCAACGGCGGTAGCGCCCGTTGTCAAGGTGAAGGTGAAGCCAAAGAGCTGCCGGAGGGGTTTTGTGAGGAACAGGGAGCATAAATGCGTGAGGCGTGGAAGAGCGCGGAAGGCGATGCGAGCAGGCGCGAGGCGGAGGGGGGCGGGCTCATGAGGCGGCTCTGGTGTGGTGCGGTCGTGGTCGTGGCGGGGTTGGTGTTCGCTCCGGCGGCGCTGGCCGTGAGTGCTGGGTTTGGGTTGCAGAGCTTCGCGATGTCGGCGACCGAAAGGCCGACGGTCGAACAGCAGGCCAATCACGAACCGGGTTCGCTGGATGTGCAGGCGGGTTCGCATCCCTACGCGTTGACGACGAGCTTCGTGCTGAACGAAGGAGAAGAGAAGGGCGGCAAGTTTCTTGCGGTGGGTGGGGGTTTGAAGGATGTTCAGGTCGTGTTGCCGCCTGGTCTTTTGGGGAACCCGGATGCGGTGCCGGCGTGTTCTTACCACGACTTCCTGGACAAGACGTGTCCGGATGACACGGCGGTGGGCGAGGCGACGACGGGCCTCGGCGAATCTTATGGTTACGTGAGCAAGACGTTGCACAGGCTGGTCGACGAAGAGCAGTTCTACACTAATCCTGTGTATAACGTGGAACCGCCGGGCGGTGTCCCGCTGGAGCTTGGGGTGATGGTCGAGGGGGCTCACCCGGTTTTGTTGGATGCGTCGATCCGCACGGGTGGGGATTATGGAGCCACGGTGACCTCTCCAGATATCGCTGAGGCTGTTGTGGTGGCCAGTGTGAAGTTGACGTTGTGGGGTGTGCCCGGCGGACCCGAGCCACGATCCTCTGCGCGGGAAATGCCTCGCCGAGGACGAAAGCAATCGGTTGCAGGCAGAAGGAGGCACACCGCATAATGAAGAAGAATCGCTTGGTGTGTGTCCGGCGGGCATTCCGGTGGTGCCGTTGTTGACGATGCCGACGTCGTGTGGGGAACCACTCGAAGTCGGGCTCGGCGTCGACGGGTGGGGTGAACCGGGGAACTTCCTGACGGGTGAACACGTGATCTCAAAGACCGCGACGCTGCCCGAGATGTCGGGCTGCGAACACCTGGATTTCAGCCCGCGGATCGGGGTGGAACCGGAAGGTTCGGCGGGGAGCACCCCGACGGGGTTGAACGTCGATGTGCGCGTCCCGCAGGAAGGAGCGGATAACCCGGTGGGGTTGAGCGAGGCGAACACGCGGGACGCGGTCGTGGCGCTCCCGGCAGGCGTGCAGGTCAGCCCGTCCGCGGCGGACGGCCTGGGGGCGTGCTCGCTTGAACAGATCGGCCTGCACAGCGCCGGGGAGCCGTCGTGTCCGGCTGCGTCGAAAATCGCGGTGGTACACGGCCGGACGCCCGCGCTTGAAGGCGAACTGACGGGCGCAGTGTACCTCGCGGCGCCACAGAACTTCACAGGGTTCCCGGAAAACCCGTTCTCGTCGTTGCTGGCGGTGTATATGGTCGTTGAAGAACCGGTGCGGGGGATCCTCGTGAAACTCGCGGGAAGAATCACGGCGGACCCGGTCACGGGCCAGCTGACGGCCGCGTTTGAAGACGTGCCGCAGTTGCCGTTCAGCGAACTGCGCCTGGAATTCTTCGGGTCTGACAGGGCGCCGCTGGCGACCCCCGCCCTCTGCGGAACCTATACGACGGAATCGTCGTTCACACCGTGGACGGCGGGCGAACCGGTCGATGCGTCGCTGGTCGCGCACCCCCAGGGGAGCTTTCAGATCACCTCGGGTCCCGGTGGCAGTGGGTGCTCTGACCCGTTGCCGTTCGCGCCGTCGCTGCTGGCGGGCACGACGGACATCAACGCGGGAGCGTTCAGCGACCTCTCAACGACGCTATCGCGCGAAGACGGACAGCAGGATGTGCAGCAGCTCACACTGCACTTCCCGCCAGGTGTCTCGGGGATCCTCAAGGGCGTACCGCTGTGCGGCGAAGCACAGGCAAACCAGGGGACGTGTCCCGCGGGGAGCTTGATCGGCGAAACGACGGTCAGCGTCGGCCTGGGCAGCGACCCGTTCACGATCACCGTCGGCAAGGTGTACATCACGGGCCCGTATGAGGGTGCGCCGTTTGGCCTGTCGATCGTGAACACCGCGACGGCGGGGCCGTTCACGCTCCAGGAAGGCCGTCCCGTCGTCGTGAGGGCGCGGATCGCGGTGGACCCCAATACGGCGGCGTTGACGGTGACGACGAACACCCCAGCGCAGGGGTATGCGATCCCCTCGATCCTGGAGGGCATCCCCCTGCAGATCAAGCACGTCAACGTGAACGTCAACCGGCCGGGGTTCGCATTCAACCCGACGAGCTGTAACGCGATGCGGATCACGGGCACGATCCTCAGCGCCGAAGGGGCGTCCTCCGCGGTGAGTGTCCCGTTCCAGGTCGCCAACTGCCAGGCATTGGGGTTCAGGCCGCGGTTCTCGGTCTCCACACAGGCCAACACCAGCAAGCACAGCGGGGCGAGCCTGACCGTGAAGGGTGCGTTCACGGCGGGCAACGCAAACGTCCATTCGGTTGGGGTGTTGCTCCCGAAGCAGCTCCCGGCGCGGTTGACGACGATCCAGCAGGCGTGTCCGGAAGCGGCGTTCGACAGCAACCCGGCGGGGTGCCCCGCGGGCTCTGATATCGGTACGGCGACCGCGACGACGCCGGTGCTCTCCGCCCCGGTGACGGGCCCGGTGTATCTGGTGTCTCATGGTGGCGCGGCGTTCCCGGACGTCGTCGCGATCCTGCAGGGCGAAGGCGTCACCGTGGAGCTCACGGGGAGTATCGATATCAAGAAGGGCGTCACCAGCAGTGATTTCGCGACGGTCCCCGACGTCCCGATCAGTAGCTTCGTGTTGACGCTCCCCGAGGGCCCCCACTCCGGCCTCGCGGCGGTCGTCCCGGCGAAGGCGAAGGGCAGCCTCTGTGGTCAGAAGCTCACGATGCCGTTCACGATCACCGGCCAGAACGGCGCGCAGATCAAGCAGAACGTCAAGATCCAGGTCACCGGCTGCCCCAAGGCAAAGGCCAAGACCAAGAAGCCAAGGAGGAAAAGGAAGAAGAGCTGAGGGAAGAAGGCTGAGAGAACCACGCGCCGAGGGCGCAGCCCCAAGCGACCCCGTGGCAGTGTGTTATGATGGCATCATGTCAGAGCACGCGTTGACCCACATCAGCGTCGCCGACGCCAAGCGGCGCTTCGCCGACGTCCTCGGCACCGTCCGCTATCAGGGCGAGCGCTACGTGGTGGAGCGCAACGGCACACCGATGGCGGCGCTGGTTCCCCTCAGCGACCTGCCGGAGTCCTCCGCGGCGGACGAACGCCCCGGTTTCCTGGCGCTCGTCGGCGCGTTCGACGACGCTCCGGAGTACGCCGAGTCGCTCGCCGAGGTTGTCCGCGCGCGCGGCGCGCAGCGCTCGCGGCCCGCGCCGCGACTATGACGGGACCCGTGCCGTGATCGTGCTCGATACCGACGTCGTAAGCGACCTGATGCGCCCGCGGCCCTCCGCCCGGCTCGTGGAGCGACTTGCCCAGATCGACGCGTCCGAGCAGGCCACGACGGCCATCACGATCGGCGAGCTGGCCTACGGCGCCTGCCACGCCGATCGCCCCGAGCTCTACGAGCGGGCGCTACGGCTGCTGTCCGGCGCTCGCGTGCTCCCGTTCGACCGCGACGCGGCAACCTGCTACGGGAGCATCCGCCACGAGCTGGAGCGGGATGGCAGGCGGCTCCCCGACCCCGATCTGCGCATCGCCGCCACCGCGCTCGTACACCGGGCTGTGCTGATCACCGGCAACACCCGCCACTTCGAACGTGTGCCGGGGCTCGGCTGCGAGGACTGGCTGCGCGGGTGACGGCCCCGCTGGGCGCGTGGTGGCGGGCCCTGGGCGGGTTGTTTGGCGAGCGCGCTACAGCCTGTTTCTTGTTGGGGGTTGCTTTAAGCCCGAGTTGTGTGTATGATGAGCTGGTCATGGCGATCCGGGTTGGGTCGCCGGCAGCAATAGGTTTGGTTTGGGTTGATCCCCTGGGTGGGTCTGTTCTCTAGGGGCTAGTTCCGGTCGGTCTTTGGGCCGTGCCCTGTGTGGGAGGGGGCTGACAAAGCTACGGACCTACCCCCGGCGCTCGACCTGCCGTTCGATGATGTCGATCATCCGATGCTGACGAGCTGCGGCGTGTATGCTAACTGCGTTTTATTCCACCAATCTGCGGTGCTAAACGCAGCTTATTCCACCCTGAGGGCTCCATGGCTGTCGCTAAGTCTGAGAACCTGCCTGAGGTCTTCATCCCGCGGGACTTCAGGTGGGCCAGCCGCGCGGCGGCGCGCGGTGAGATTCGCCGCCTCGCGCGCGGTCTGTACTCGACCAACCTCGAGGAGCCCGCCGAGCAGCTGCTGCGCCGGCGCTGGTACGACGTGGCCGCGCTGTATTTCCCCGGCGCGGTAATCGTCGATCGCAGCGCCGCGCTCTCGGGGCCGGCTGCCGATGGGTCGTTGTTCCTGGACAGCGGACCCGGCACCGCGAACCCCCGGCCGGTGAGGCTGCCGGGGCTGACGCTGCGCCCGCGCCGTGGCCCCGGCCCCGTCGAGGGGGACATGCAGTTCGCGAGCCTGTGGATGGCCGGCGCCGCCCGGATGGCGCTGGAGAACATCCGCCCCTCCCGCGCCCGCACGGGCGTCGCCCGCACGCTGCGCCGCGAGGAGCTGGAGGAGCGTTTGGACGGCATCGCCCGCGCCCGGGGCGCAGAGGCGCTGAATGAGCTGCGCGACCGGGCGGCGGTAATCGCCGGTGCGCTTGGCGCCGAGTGGGAGCTGGTCGAGCTCGACCGCTTGATTGGAGCGCTGCTGGGTACGCAGGATGTCAGGCTGCGCACGCCTGCGGGGAGAGCGCGCGGCGCTGGTCTGGCCTACGACCCCAACCGGTTGCGGCGCTTCGAGGCGCTGCGGGCGGAGCTTGCGAGTCGGGACTTCGCGGAGCGCCCAGCGACGCTTGACCCCGAGCGCCTGTTCGCGTTCTTCGAGGCCTACTTCTCCAACTGGATCGAGGGGACGGAGTTTGAGGTGGGGGAGGCCGAGGAAATCGTCCTTGAAGGCCGTGTCCCGGCACAGCGTCCGGCCGACGCGCACGACATCCGGGGGACGTTCGAGGCGATCGTCGACCCCGCGCTGCGCGCTTCGCCGCCAACAGATGCCGACGCCCTGGAGAACTACCTGCGCGAGGTGCACCGGCGCATCATGGGGGGGCGCCCCGAGGTTGGCCCCGGCGCCTACAAGCAGCAGGGCAACCGCGCGGGCATGACCTTCTTCGTACGCCCGGAGCTCGTGCGGGGGACGCTGCGCGAGGGCTTCGCGGCCTACCGCACGCTGGCGCCGGGGCTGCCCAGGGCGATCTACGCGATGTTCCTCGTCGCCGAGGTCCACCCCTTCGCCGATGGCAACGGCCGCGTCGCGCGCGTGCTGCTGAACGCCGAGCTGAGCGCCGCCGGGCTCTGCCGCGTGATGGTGCCGATGTCATACCGCGACGAGTACATGTCCGCCCTGCGCGCGCTCAGCCAGAACGAGCACCCCACGCCGCTGTGGCGCATGCTCGATCGCGCCCAGCGCTGGGCCGCGAGCATGAGTTGGAGTGGACACGACCGGGTGCTACAGCTGCTGGAGCAGACCAATGCGCTGGTCACGCCTGAGCGGGCGCGGGAGCTCAATCTTCACCTGCTCGATCCTGGCGGCCCGGTTCACGGCGGACGCCTCTGAGGCCACCCGGTGGCCGCGTGACCGCCACCGCGCTCCTTGTCACGGACCCTGGCGGCGGTGTTTGGCGAGCGTGCTACAGCCTGTTTCTTCTTAGGGGTTGCTTTTAAGCCCGAGTTGTGTGTATGATGAGCTGGTCATGGCGATCCGGGTTGGGTCGCCGGCAGAAATAGGTTTGGTTTGGGATGGGTCCTCTGGATCGATTGCAAGCTTGCAGGGGATGTTCTTGGGAGAGGTGCTGGGCCGAGTGATGAGGGAGACGTGTTTCGCGTGAGTTCGTTTTCGACAGACGTGGTAGGGATGGTTGTGACCCCGGTGGGGGCCGTAACCAGATGCTTCAGCGTCTCTGAAGCATCTCTCTCTCTCTCTCTCTCTCTTGGCCGGAGTCAAGCTCTCTAGGGAGTAGTTCCGGTCGGCCTTTGGGCCGTGCCCTGTGTGGGAGGGCCGTCTGATGGCGGCTCGCACCCGTACACGCGCGAGGGTGGCGGACGGGGCGCTCGTCCCCGAGACGGCTGGGGGTTCGCCGGCCGGCGGTGAGGGCGTCGCGCATTCGCAGGTCGCGGAGATCCAGCGCTCGCGGCTGTTGGCGGCTGCGGCGCGGACGGTCGAGGAACTTGGTTATACGCGGGCGACGGTTGCGCACATCACGCGCCGGGCGCGTATCTCGCGGCGTACGTTCTATGAACTGTTTCGCAACCGCGACGAGTGTTTGATCGCGGCATTGGAGGGTGTGGTGGACAGCATCCGCGCGGAGATCGCCGCGGCGGAGCTGGATGGTCTGGCGTGGCGTGAGCGGATCAGGGGCGGTTTGTGGGCGATCCTGTCGTTCTTCGACCGCGAGCCGGTGCTTTCGCGGTTCTGTGTGGTGCAGGCGATGCGGGGCTCGCAGACGGTGCTCGAGCGCCGTGAAGAAGTTCTCATCGGCCTCGCGCGCACGATCGACGAGGGCCGTGTAGAAGGCGCCCGCGGAGAGGACTGTCCTCCCCTGACAGCGGAGGGCCTCGTCGGCGCCGCCTTCGCGTTGGTGTATGCGCGGCTGTTGCGCAGGGACAGCGCGCCGTTGACGGGTTTGATGGGGGATTTGATGGGCATGATCGTGCTGCCGTACATGGGTCCCGCGGCGGTCCGTCGTGAGCAGGCGCGGCCCGCGCCCGCGCTGGTGAAGCCCGCTGCGCGGAAGACCCCGTCGGCGGGGGAGAGCGATGCGGATGTCCTGGCGGATATCCCGATGCGCCTCACCTACCGCACGATGCGGGTGTTGGAAACGATTGCCGAGTACCCGGGGATTTCCAATCGTGGTGTCGGTGAGCGCGCGGGCGCTTCTGACCAGGGTCAGATCTCCAAGCTCCTAACGCGTTTGGAGCGTTTGGGGCTTGCGGTGAACACGGGTGTTGGGCACGCCAAGGGTGAGCCGAACGCGTGGAGTTTGACGTCGTTGGGGCGGCGGGTGACGCAGACGATTCGTGTTCACAGCCAGGAGCGGGAGCGGGGCATGAATGTCAATGGCAGTGTCAATCAGCGGACGCTTGGTCCGGGAAGCTAGGAGGAGGATGAGGATGCTCTCAGTGTTACGCAGGCGGTTGTCTTATGCGAACGTGGTGGCGACGTTTGCGTTGTTCTTCGCGATGTCGGGTGGGGCGCTCGCCGCGTCGCATTTTCTGATCACCTCCACGAAGCAGATCAAGCCGAGCGTGTTGAAGTCGCTGAAGGGCGCCAACGGCGCGAACGGCGCCAGTGGTGCCACTGGCCCGGTGGGGCCGGCTGGGGCGCAGGGTGCGCAGGGTCCTGCGGGGCCGGCGGGTGGACCGGGTGCGAAGGGCGAAGCGGGTGCTCCGGGTGCGCCGGGTGAAGCAGGCAAGCAGGGTCCTCCCGGGACGACGGGTTTCACGGCGACGCTGCCGTCGAAGGCGACGGAGACGGGGTCGTGGGCGTTCGTCGCACACGAAAGCGCGGGCACTGGGAATCAAAGGATTCCTATCTCTTTCCCGATCCCGTTGGCGGCGGGGACGCCCGGTAGCCCTGTGATCGGTGAAGAACACGTGCACTTCTTAGCGAAGGGCGAAACTGGGACGTCGGTTGAAGGCTGCGGCAATGGTACGGCGGAAAAGCCGGAAGCCGAACCGGGCAACCTCTGCGTTTACACCGCTGCTAATGAACCGACGATACCCGGTGAGTCCATCAAGGACTCAGGTCTAGAAGGAACAGTCGGGGCCGGCGTCAACGGGGCATTCCTCGTCGTCTTCGTAGAAACATTTGAAGGTGGCACCGCCCAAGGTAACGGCACCTGGGCGGTCACGGCGCCGTAGGCAAACCAGTCTGTCTCCCCGGGGTCGCCTGGCCCCGGGGAGCCCCGGATGGACAAACACACCATGGACATCGCATACCACCAGACCACATCGAGTATGACTGCCGGCCAATCGAGTCGGGGAGGACGAGAGACGATGACACCTGATCTGAGCAACCCTGATTCGCAGCCCCGCCTGTTGGGCGGCCCGTTCCTCTCCATGGGCCGGTCGGTCTTGCGGTCGCGGCCGGCTGTGTGTCGTGTCGGTGTCTGTGTGGCGTTGGTCCTGGTCGTCCTTGCGTGCGCTGCTCCCGCGTTTGCTGCTGGGTCGGAAGTGTCGTGTCCGAACGAACAGCTTCGCGGTGAACAGCTTTTCGCGTCGGGGCTGGCGGATTGCCGGGCGTATGAGATGGTCTCGCCGGTGGCGAAGGACGGCAGCGGGGTATCATATATTGGTAGTCGTGCTGCTGTGGGTGGTGAAGCGCTTGCTTATCTTTCTCGTGGGGGGTTCGCGGAACCGAAGTCTGCGCCGTCGCTTGAAGATCGTTATCTCGCTCGGCGTGAAGCGGGGGGGTGGACGACGCAGAACATCACCCCGCCCTTTACCACCTATAGGGCATCGTCTGCTTTTGCTGCTCCGTTTGGGGAATTGCTGTTCAATTCGGATCTGTCGCGCGGGGTCGTGGAAAGTGCGTTTACGCCGTTGGTGAGCGGCGAGCCTGTTGGGTATGTCAATCTTTATGTTGCGAACACCGCGGCCGGCTCATACGAACCGGTGACGACCGTGACACCCGAAGCGGAATATAAACCATTTGGGGAGATCGCCCCTAAGGATGGTGCTGAATCGCCTGAGGCGGAGGGTGCGTCGAGCGATCTCAGCCATGTCGTCTTTGAGTTCGGCGCGGATCTGTGTTGTGGAGCGTCGCCACGAATGGTGCATGTGTATGAGTGGGCGGGTGGTGATCTGCGCTTGGTCGATGTGCCGCCCCCCAAGGGCCCCAAGTTCGAATATGGTGACGACGTTGGAGCGTCCGCTAACGTCGCGTACCCAGATGAGACCGGGAATCCGTGGGGGGCGGTGTCTGCGGATGGGTCGCGGGTCGTCTTCACGGGCGGGGGAAACCCCAATTCCGGGGAAGGGCAGGTGTATGTGCGGGAGAATCCGATGAGCACGGTGGAAGGTTGTTCGGTGGTTGGTGGGGCATGTACGGTTGAGGTGTCGGCTTCTGAGCGGACGGTTCCCGACCCGAACGCGGGGAAGGGTTTGGGGGATGGGGCGGCGTGGTATCGCGATGCGAGCGCGGATGGGTCGCGGGTGTTCTTCACGAGCAGGGTGGAGTTGACGAACGACGCAAGGACCGGTCCGGAAGATAGTGCGGCGAACCTGTACGAATACGATTTCGAAAAGCCCGAAGGTAAGCGCTTGAGCGATTCTCAGCGTCGACGAATCCGATCCGGATGGCGCCGGGGTGCTGGGGTTGGTCACGGCGAGCGAAGACGGGTCCTATGTGTATTTCGTCGCCGATGGCAAGCTGACCGGCGAACAGAACAGCGAGGGAGCGGAACCGGTTGCGGGGCAGCCGAACCTCTATCTCTCGCATGCGGGCGGGGTGACGTTCATCGCGACGCTCACCCCCAACCCCCGCGGCAACGAAGAATTCTTCTCCAATGGGAACGGCGATGAAGGGGATTGGCTGGGCGAGGAAAGCGCCGGGAACAATTTTGATTTTGGTCCTGGGCGGCATTTGGTGCGGGTGGCGCCGGATGGGACGGTGCTGGCGTTCGGATCGGTTGGTGAACTCACGAAGTACGACAACCGGGCGGCCGGGCCGGGGGAGTGCGAAAACGAAAGGTGCAGTGAGGTGTACGTGTACGATGCGGTGACGGGGAAGCTCGCATGTGTGTCGTGTGATCCCGGCGGGTCGCGGCCTGTGGGTCGTGCCGATTTCAACAGCGAAGGGGTATTGACCGGGCTCTCCGGGTTCTATCTTCCGCGTAATATTTCTGAAGGTGGTGGGCGGGTGTTCTTCGAGAGTCCCGATCCGCTCGTGCCGTATGACAGCAACGGGCTGCTGGATGTGTATGAGTGGGAGCGACCCGGGGTGGGGTCCTGCACCCAGGAATCCCCAGGCTTCAGCGTGGAAAACGGTGGATGTGTGTTCCCGGTCTCGAATGTCGCGGGTGGTTCTGAATCGCGTTTCATGGATGCGAGCGCGAGCGGGAGTGACGTGTTCATCGCGACGGGCGACCAGTTGGTCCCGGGGGATACCGATTCCCTGGAAGATGTGTACGACGTGAGGGTCGATGGGGGTTTCCCGGCTGCGGCGGGTGGCGCGGTGGTGTGCGTGAACGCGGAATCGTGCAGAGCGCCGGTCTCCCGGCAGCCCGGTGTGTTCGGTACGCTTGCGAGCGCGACGTTCTCGGGGCCCGGCGACCCCGCCCCACCACCCGTGGTGGCGGCGCCCGTCGTCAGGTCGAAGGCGAAGCCAAAGAGCTGCCGGAAGGGTTTCGTAAAGAACAGGCAGCGTAAGTGCGTACGGCGAGGAAAGAGAGCGCGGAAGGCTACGCGGGCTGCTGCGACGCGGAGGGCGGGCTCATGAGGCGCCTTGTGTGCGGTGTGCTTATGGCGGTTTCGTTGGTGTTCGCGTCGGCCGCGTCAGGGTTGCCCGCGGGTGGTGGTTTTGGTGTGCAGAGTTTCGAAGTGGCGGCTGTCAACCGGGATGGTTCGCCGGATGTGCAGGCCGGTTCGCACCCGTATGTGTTGAAGACTCGGTTTGTGATGAACGAAGGGGAATACAGGTACGGGCAGTTCATCACGACGGACAGCCTCAAGGATGTTCAGGTGCAATTGCCGGCGGGGATTGCGGGTAGCACGGACGCGGTGCCGGCCTGCTCGTACCACGATTTCACCCAGGCTGACGGAGGGGACTGTCCGAATGATACGGCGGTGGGCGAGGCGACGCTCGAGCTTGGCAACGGCGAAAGCTATGTGAGTCCAAAGTTGCACAGGCTTGTCCAAGATGCGTTTACCGTTACCTCTCCCTTGTATAATGTGCAGCCGCCGGGTGGGATCCCGGCGGAGCTCGGCTTGTGGATTTTAAAACTGCATCCTATCCTGTTGGATACGACGGTGCGGACGGGTGGGGACTACGGTCTCACGGTGACCGTGCCGAACATCGCGCAGACCGTGGTGGCCATGAGCGTGACGGTGACCGTGTGGGGCGTGCCGGCCGACCCGAGCCACGATCCTCTGCGCGGGCACTGCCTCGCAGAAGCCAGCTCCGACAGGTATGAAGAAGAAAGGGGGGCCCAACCGCCGCATAATGAAGAAGAGTCGGTCAGGGAAGAAGAAGAAAGGCGTGGGGTAGCAAACCCGATTTCGCCGGCCAGTTGTCCGGCGGGCATCCCGGTGGTGCCGTTGTTGACGATGCCGACGTCGTGTGGGGAACCATTCGAAGTTGGGCTTGGCGTCGATGGGTGGGGTGAACCGGGGAACTTCCTGACGGGTGAACACGTGATCTCAAAGACAGCGACGCTGCCCGAGATGTCGGGTTGTGAACACCTGGATTTCAGTCCGCGGATAGGGGTGGAACCGGAAGGTTCGGCTGGGAGCACCCCGACGGGGTTGAACGTCGCTGTGCGCGTCCCGCAGGAGGGGGCGGATAACCCGGTGGGGTTGAGCGAGGCGAACCTGAAGGACGCGGTCGTGGCGCTCCCGGCAGGCGTGCAGGTCAGCCCGTCCGCGGCGGACGGCCTGGGGGCGTGCTCGCTTGAACAGATCGGCCTGCACAGCGCTGGGGAGCCGTCGTGTCCGGCTGTCTCGAAAATCGCGGTGGTGCACGGCCGCTCGCCGGCGCTTGAAGGCGAATTGACGGGCGCGGTGTACCTCGCGGCGCCACAGAACTTCGTGGGATTCCCGGAAAACCCGTTTTCGTCGTTGCTGGCGGTGTACGTGGTCGTTGAAGAACCGGTGCGGGGGATCCTCGTGAAACTCGCGGGAAGGATCACGCCAGACCCGGTCACGGGCCAGCTGACGGCCGCCTTCGAAGACTTGCCGCAGTTGCCGTTCAGCGAACTGCGAATGGAATTCTTCGGGTCGGATAGGGCGCCGCTGGCGACCCCCGCCCTCTGCGGAACGTATACGACGGAATCGTCGTTCACGCCATGGACGGCAGGGGAACCCGTCGACGCGGCGCTGGTCGCGCACCCCCAGGCGGGTTTTCAGATCACCTCAGGTCCCGGTGGCAGTGGGTGTGCGGATCCGTTGCCGTTCGCGCCGTCGCTGGTGGCGGGCACCACGAACATCAACGCGGGCGCCTTCAGCGACCTCTCAACGACGCTCTCGCGCGAAGACGGCCAGCAGGATGTGCAGCAGCTCACACTGCACTTCCCGCCAGGTGTCTCAGGGATCCTCAAGGGCGTCTCGCTGTGCGGCGAAGCACAGGCAAACCAAGGGACGTGTCCCGCGGGGAGTCTGATCGGCGAAACAGCGGTCAGCGTCGGCTTGGGTGGTGACCCGTTCACGATTACGGGAGGCAAGGTGTACATCACGGGGCCGTATGAGGGTGCGCCGTTTGGCCTGTCGATCGTGAACACCGCACAGGCGGGGCCGTTCACGCTGCAGGAAGGCCGTCCGGTCGTCGTCAGGGCACGTGTCGCGGTGGACCCCACCACGGCGGCGTTGACGGTCACGACGAACACCCCGGGGCAGGGGTTTGCGATCCCGTCGATCATCGATGGCATCCCCCTGCAGATCAAGCACGTCAACGTCAACATCACCCGGCCAGGGTTCACGTTCAACCCAACCAGCTGCGACCCGATGCGGATCACCGGCACGATCCTTAGCAGCGAAGGCGCGTCCTCTGCGGTGAGCGTCCCGTTCCAGGTCGCTAACTGTCAGGCGCTGGGGTTCGCGCCGCGGTTCTCGGTCTCCACGCAGGCCAAGACCAGCAAGCACAACGGCGCGAGCCTGACCGTCAGGGGCGCGTTCACGGCGGGCGACGCGAATGTCCACAGTGTCTCGGTGCTGCTCCCCAAGCAGCTCCCGGCGCGGTTGACGACGATCCAGCAGGCGTGCACCGAAGCGGCGTTCAACAGCAACCCGGCGAGCTGCCCCACCGGCTCGAACATCGGCACCGCGATCGCTACGACCCCGGTCCTCTCCACTCCCGTGACGGGCCCGGTATATCTGGTTTCCCACGGTGGCGCGGCGTTCCCCGATGTCGTCGCGATCCTGCAGGGCGAAGGCGTCACCGTCGACCTCGTTGGGAGCATCGACATCAAGAAGGGCGTCACCAGCTCGACGTTCGCGAGCGTCCCCGACGTCCCGATCAGCAGCTTCCTGTTGACGCTCCCCGAGGGCCCCCACTCAGGCCTCGCGGCCGTCGTCCCCGCCAAGGCCAAGGGCAGCCTCTGCGGCCAATCCCTGGCGATGCCGTTCACGATCACCGGCCAGAACGGCGCGCAGGTCAAGCAGAACGTCAAGATCCAGGTCACCGGCTGCCCCAAGGCGAAGAAGAAGGCCAAGGCGCACACGCACAAGAAGAGGAAGAAGAAGTAGCGCGTCGGCGCGTGGGGTGAGGATTCAGTCGCGCACCGCGCGAATCGTAGGCGGAGCGGAGCGGAGCCCTCCTGATAAACGGCAGCCGTCGCGCTCAACCGTCGGGCTCTACGACGGGCGCTCGATCAGCCGTTCGATCGTGTCGATCATCTGGTGCTGGTAGTCGATGCCCGCGATCAGGGTCGTTTCGGCGCCGCGCCACTCCTCCTCGCGCAGCTTCTCCGGTACGGCGCGCAGGTTCTCCAGGTAGCCCTCCAGCTCGGCCAGCTTGGCGCGGTGCCAGTCGCCGCGCCCGGCGTACACCGACTGCGGGTCGGCGCCCGCGAAGACCTTCAGCATGCCCTCGTCGCGGTACTGCGGTGGCCCCGCGCCGGGCGTGTTGGCCCAGGCGCTCAGCGCCTCGCGGCCGGAGTCGGTCAGCGCGTAGCGCTTGCGTCGGCGCCCGCCGTTCTCCTGGCGTTGGGAGAGGTACCCGGCTCCCGCCAGGCGCGCGGGCTCGTCGTAGAAGGTGGTGTGCGGCACCGGCCAGAAGTTTTCGACCGAGCGTTCCAGCGCCTGCTTGAGCTCGTAGGGCGTGGCCTCGCCGAGCATCTTCAGCAGGCTCATCACGGCATAGGAGGTTGTGGTGAGACGGATCTGTTTGCTGTTCACGGGGTTCTCGTGGGGGAGCGGTTTGCTTTTCGCGGGGCTCGCTTGCATTTCATAGTTCGTTCTGTATAGTTCGCCTCGAACTATAGAGTGTGCGCGGGGCGGGCGGGTCCCGATCTGCGCGTGCGAGTCAAAGGAGCTGAGCCAGATGGCCGATTCAGCGCAGGCAGACTACGACGTGGCGGTGGTGGGCGCCTCCCTCGCCGGCTGCACCACCGCGATGCTCCTCGCCCGCGCGGGCGCACGGGTCGCGCTGCTCGAGCAGCGCCCCGACGCGAGCGCCTTCAAGCGGATCTGCACCCACTACATCCAGTCCTCCGCCATACCCACGCTGGAACGGCTGGGCCTGCTGGAGCGGATGATGGACGCCGGCGCGCTGCGCGGGCGCCCGCGCCTGTGGACGCGCTGGGGCTGGATCGAGCCGCCCATCCACAGCTCTGTCCCCGCCGGGGTCAACCTGCGCCGCGAGCGCCTGGACCCGCTGGTCCGCCAGATGGCGGGCGAGACGCCGGGGGTGGAGCTGATGCTCGGGCGCACCGTCACCGAGCTTGTGCGCGAGGGCGGCGCGGTGTGCGGCGTGCAGGCGAGCGACACCGGTGGTGAGACGCTGACCCTGCGCGCGCGCCTGGTGGTCGGGGCCGACGGGCGCGACTCGCGCGTGGCCAAGCTCGCGCAGGTCAAGACCAGGAGCAAGGCGCACGGGCGCATCGCCTACGGCGGCTACTTCGAAGGGCCGAGGCCGGCGACCTACCCCCACCCGGCGCTGTGGCTGCTGGACCCCAACATGGTCGCCGCCTTCCCCACCGACAGCGACCTGATCTTCTACGCCGTGATGCCCCTCAAGGAGCACCTGCCCGAGTTCCGCGCCGACCCCGAGGCGGCGCTGAAGGCGATGGTCTCCTCCGCGCCGGAGGCCCCCCCGATCCTCGCCTCGCGCCTCGTCGGCGAGGTCACGGGCAAGGTCGACATGACGACCGTCACCCACACCCCCACCGCCCCGGGCCTCGCGCTCGCCGGCGACGCCGCGGGCGCGCTGGACCCGCTGTGGGGCATCGGCTGCGGCTTCGCCTTCCAGTCCGCGGAGTGGCTCGCCGACAGCGTCGCCCCCGCGCTGCTGGGGGCCGAGTCGATGGAGCAGGGTCTGGAGCGCTACCGCCGCCGCCACACCCGCGGCCTGCGCGGACACACGCTGACGATCACCGACTACTCCAGCGGGCGCAAGCTCAACCCCGGCGAGCGGCTGCTGTTCTCCGCCGCCACGATGAACGACGAGCGCCTGGCCCGCGCCTTCGAAGCGTTCGGCTCGCGCAACGTCGGGCCGGCGCGCACGTTCGCCACCGCGATCCCGCGGGCGGTGTACGTCCACGCCCGCCACGCGCTGGCCGAGCGTCGCGGCGGGGGCGCGGGCGCGGTGGAGGCGGAGCGCGCGTAGGGATCCTGCGGCGATGGCGGGCTTTCCAATGGCGCTAGGATTCGCCCGGTGACTCTCGCATGAGCGAGCACAGGGACTGTGACGTGGCGATCGTCGGAGCCAGCCTCGCCGGCTGCACCGCGGCGATCCTGCTGGCTCGGGCCGGCGCGCGCGTGACGCTGATCGAGAAGCGGCCCGACCCGGCCGCCTACAAGCGGGTGTGCGGGCACTACATCCAGTCCTCGGCGGTGAGCACGCTGCAGCGGCTGGGCCTGCTCGGAGCGATCGAAGCTGCGGGGGGCCTGCGCTCGCGCGTGCGTATCTGGACCCGCTGGGGGTGGATCGAGCCGAACGAGGGAGCCCTCCCCAGCAGCGTCAACCTGCGCCGCGAGCTGCTCGACCCGCTGATCCGCGCGGCGGCCGCCGAGACCGCGGGCGTCGAGCTGCTGCTGGGCGCCAGCGCGCAGGAGCTGCTGCACGAGAACGGCCAGGTCGCGGGCGTGCGCGTCGGCGACCCGCAGGGCCACTCCACGCGCCTGCGGGCGCGTCTGGTGGTCGGCGCCGACGGGCGCGACTCGCACGTCGCGCGCCTGGCCGGAGTGCGCTGCCGCGTCAGTCCCCATCGCCGCTTCAGCTACGCCGCCTACTACGAAGGGCCGCCCCCGGCCGGGGCGCCCAACGGCTCGGCGTGGATGGCCGACCCCCAGTGGGGCGCGGTCTTCCCGACCGACAGCGGGCTGTTCATGTACGGGGTGATGCTCACCAAGGAACGCCTGCCGGAGTTCCGCCGCGACCGTGACGCCGCGCTGGCGGCGTTCATCGCCGACCTCCCCGACGCTCCCCCGATCCGCGACTCGCGCCAGGTGGGGCCGATCTTCGGCAAGCTGGACATGCCCAACACGCTGCGCGGCCCCACAGCCCCAGGGCTGGCGCTGGTGGGCGACGCGGCGCTCGCCACCGACCCGCTGTTCGGCGTCGGCTGCGGCTGGGCGCTGCAGTCGGCCGAATGGCTCGCCGACAGCGTCGCGTGGCCGCTGCGCACGGGGGAGCCGCTGCAGCGCGGGCTCGACGCCTACCGCCGCCGCTTCGCCCGCGGGCTGCGCGGACACGCGCGCATGTGCGGCGACTACGCCACGGGCAGACCCTTCAATCCGATGGAGCGGCTGCTGCTCTCCTCGGCCAGCCGCGACGCGCGGATGGCCGGCACCTTCGAAGCGTTTGGCACGCGCAACATCGGGCTCGAGCGCCTTGTCGTCTCCGGGCTCCCGCGCGCGCTGGCGGTCAACGCGCGGCATGCCTTGGTAGGCGCACGATGAGCGCCGTCGAGCACACCCGCCTGGATGTCGGCGGCGCGCGCACGCGCGTCATCGCGGCCGGGCCGCCCGACGCGCGCGAGGCGCTGGTGTTCGCGCACGGCAACCCCGGCTCCGCCGAGGACTGGGAGCGCTTCGTCGCGGCGGCCGGCGAGTTGCCGCTGCGGGCCGTCTCCTTCGACCTGCCCGACTTCGGCGACACGGTGGCGCCACCAGGCTTCCAGCACACCGTCGAGGGCTACGCCGCGTTCGTGGGGGAGCTCATCCAGGCGCTGGGCATCGAGCGCGTGCACCTCGTGCTGCACGACTTCGGCGGACCGATCGGCCTGGCCTGGATGGGCGCCCACCTGGACAGCGTGGCCAGCATCACGCTGATCGACATCGGGCTGATGCCCGGCTACCGCTGGCACGCGCTCGCGCGCCTGTGGCGCACCCCGCTGCTGGGCGAGCTCTTCCAGGCCAGCGCCACGCGGCCGGCCTTTCGCTGGCTCGTCAACCGCGGCGAGCCGCGCGGGCTGCCGCGCGAGTTCCTGGACGGCATGTACGACCACTACGACAGGCGCACCCGCCGGGCGGTGCTCGCGCTCTACCGCGCCACGCCCGAGCCCGGTGAGGGCGCCAGCGAGCTCGCCGCGCTGCTGGCCCCGCGCGACATCCCGGCGCTCGTCATCTGGGGCGAACACGACGCCTACGTGCCCTCCTCCTATGCGCCGCGCCAGCGCGAGGCCTTCCCCTCCGCGGAGGTGCACGTGCTGCCCGCCAGCGGGCACTGGCCGTTCGCCGACGCGCCGGAGACGGTGGAGCGGCTGCTGCTGGACTTCCTGCGCGCGCGCCTCAGCGGGGCAGGGCGCCCCAGCGAGACTGGGCTCAGCGAGACGGGGCTCAGCGGAACAGGTCCTCCCGCACAGGACGCAGCAGCGAGCTAGCGCCGGGGCCGTCGGTCTCGGTCACAAACCGCTCCAGACCGTCGATCAGCACGACGGGCTCACGCGAATCCTTCGCGCGCGCCAGGTCGGCGGCGCCCGCGGCGGCGTCGGCCACCGCCAGCCAGGTGGCGTGCAGCTCGCGGCCCACGCTGTCCTCGCGCCCGCGCCAGTCCTCCAGCGGGGCCAGCCCAGCGCAGCCGATCGCCACGTCGCACTGGCCGTGGCGCCACGCGCGGCCGAAGCTGTCAGTGACGAGCACCGCGGGCGCGGCACCGGTCAGCTCGCGCAGTCGCGCGCGCAGCGCGCGCGCGGAGGCGTCGGGGTCGCGGGGGAGCACGATCAGCGTCTCCTCGCCGTCGTCGGCTGCGTTGGAGGCGTCGACGCCCGCGTTGGCGCACACGAAGCCGTGGTGGGTGCGGCAGATCAGCACGCCGTTGGCCGCGCGCAGCACCTCGGCGGACTGGTCGAGCACGACCTGCACCGCGCGGGGGTCCTTGCCCTGCTCGGCGGCCAGCTCGCGGGCGCGCGGGGTGGGCGTGATGTCGGCGAGCGCCACCACCGCGCCCTCGGCCTTGGAGAGCACCTTGTGCGCGACGACGACCACCTGCCCCTCGCGCAGACCGTCCTCCAGCGCGGCGACGATCAGCGCCGCCAGGTCATCTCCGGCGCGCACCTCGGGCAGGCCCCTCAGGCCGCGGGCGTGCAGAGCGCTCAACGGGCCGCGAGCGCCGGCTGGGGACCTGCGGCGAGTCCCAGCACCGCGCGCGTGCGGGGCGCACGTGTGTGCTCGCCCGCCAGGCGCTCGCGCAGCGCCGCGAGGTCCGCGCCCGTGTCGATGTCCAGCAGCAGCGAGCCCGGCCGCTCCAGGCGGCAGGCCACCCCGGCCTCGCGCGCGAGCTGGAGGTGGCGCGCGCAGCTGCCGGGTCCGAAGCTGGGGGCGATCGCGTCCGGCGGCGAGAGCAGCAGCCCGTTGGTGCCCGTACCGTGGCGGTCGGGGACGATCACGACCTCGTCCGCGGCCGCAGCGCCGAGCAGCGCATCCAGCTCGCCGGGGTCCAGGGCGGGACAGTCGCCGGGGATGCACAGCGCCCGCTCGGCGCCCTCGGCGAGCGCCCGGGCCAGGCCGAGGGCCACCGCGGCGCTCTGGCCTGCCTCGGCCGAGTCCCCCACGACGATCGCACCCTGAGCAAGCGCGGTGTCGGCCACCGACTGCTCGTCGGTGACGACCACCACCAGGGCCAGCGAGCGGCACCTGCCCAGGGCGCTCAGCACGTCGCCCACCATCGCCCGGGCCAGGTCGCGGCGCAGCGGATCGGCCACGCTCGCGCCGAGGCGCTGCTTGGCGTGGGAGAAGCGCTTAACGGGCAGGACCGCGACGGTGCGCACTGACAGCAGCCTACCGAGGAGGGCGCTGGGCGCCGGCTCCCAGCCGGGGAGTCGGCGGCCGTTGCCGCGGGGGTAGCCGCCTACCGCAGCGAGTCCGCGAACTCCAGCACCTGCTGCGCGACGCGCGCCCGCGCGGGGGCGTCGGCCATGCGCGTGTCGATGCGCAGCGACGGGGGGCCGCCCTCGGGCGAGGGCTCGTCGCTGACGAGCCCGTCGAGCAGCTCGCCGTAGAAGTCCGCCACGCCCTTCGCGTTGCACTCCAGCGCGGCGAAGGCCATGAACGCGGCCGTGGGACCCTTCAGCACCTCGCCGCCCACGATCGGGCTGACCGCCACGACCGGCGCGTCGGCGGCGGACAGCGCCTCGCGCACGCCGGGGACCGCGAGGATCGGGGCGATCGAGGCCAGCGGGTTGGAGGGGCCGATCACGATCGCGCGCGCACCGGCGATCGCGGCCAGCACCTCGGGGCTGGGGGTGGCCCGCTCGGCGCCGCGGAACTCCAGGCCCTCGATCATCCCGGCGGCCTGCTCGCGGATCATGAACTCCTGGAAGGAGCACCAGCCGCCCGAGCTCCGCACCCACGTGCGCACCTGGTGGTCGCTCATCGGCAGCACCCGCGCGCGCACCCCCAGCGCCTCGTTCAGGCGCGCCAGCGCCGCGGTGGGGGCGATGCCCTCCGAGAGCATCCGCGCGCGCTCCAGGCACCACGCCAGGTCGAGGTCGCCGAGGTTGAACCACACGTCCCGGCCGAGCCCGCGCAGGCCGTCCATCACCTGGAAGGAGTCCCCGCGCAGCCCCCACCCGCGCGCGTCGATCTGATCGGCCAGCCAGAAGGACACAAGGTCGGGGTCGGGGGAGACGTGGGCGCCGTAGATCTCGATGTCATCGCCCGTGTTGGCCACGACCGCCAGGCGCTCGGGGGAGACGACGTCGAGCATGCCCCGCGCGAGCTTCGCGCCGCCGGTGCCGCCGGCGAGGACGACTACCTCGGGGGTGTCGCCTACTCCCACAACTTCTCCGGCAGCCCCGTCAGATGGATGCCCGCATGGGCCTTATAGCGGGAGTTCACAGCGATCAGCATCGCCGTCAGCGACTCAGTGACGCGCGCCATCTCCAGACGCCCGCAGTCCACGCAGCGCAGCCCCGCGATCTGTTGCAGCAGCGCGGCCGCCTCGCGCTTGTCGGCGCGCGCGTCGCCGCACACCAGCACGTCCTCGGCCAGCTCGTGCGAGAGGTCGCTGAGCGAGGCCGCGCTGACCGTGTGCAGCGCGGAGACGACGCGCACCCCCTCGCCCGCCATCTCCTGGGCCTGCTGGGCGGCGGAGCCCTGCCATACGCCCAGCATGCGGGTCGCCTTCCCGCTCACGGCCGCGGCCAGCGGTACGGTCGCGTCGATCAGCAGCTGCCCCTCGCTCCAAGCGCCCTTCAGGTTGGTGAGCGTCTCGGATTGGCTGCGGAAGGGCACGCTGAGGATCGCCTGCTCAGTCTGCGCCACCGCGTCGGCGTTGGCGTAGCCGGAGAACTCGCCGTCGGGGACCACCTCGCGGGCACGCTCCGCTGTCTGCTCGGCCCGCTGCGCCTCGCGTGAGCCGATCACCACGGGCACGCCGGCGCGGCCGAAGCGCACGGCCAGCCCGAAGCCCAGGGCGCCCGAGGCGCCGACGATGCAGACGGGGGAGGCCACGGCGGCCGAGTATACGAGCGCCCGTCCGCCGCCGGCTCGCGCGGACGGCTAGGCTGCCCACATGCGGCTGGAGGGAAAGATCGCGCTCATCACCGGCGGCGCGTCGGGAATCGGTGCGGCGACGGCGCGACGCCTGGCGGCCGAGGGCGCGCGCGTGGCCGTGGGGGACCTGAACGAGGAGGGGGGTCGCGCCGTGGCGGGCGAACTCGACGGGTTCGCCTGCCTCCTCGATGTGACCGACGTCGCCTCGGTGGCCGCTGCCGTGGAGGCCGTCGGTGAGGCGCTGGGGCCTGTGGACGTGCTGGTCAACAACGCCGGGACCGACCTCTTCTCCTTCTTCGTCAAGACCGACCCGGGCCTATGGGACTTCGTACTGGGCGTCAACCTGCGCGGCACGCTCGCCGTGACCCACGCCGTGCTGCCGGGCATGCAGGAGCGTCGCAGCGGCGCGATCGTCAACGTCGCCTCGGAGGCCGGGCGCGTAGGGTCACAGGGCTCGGCTGTCTACTCGGCCGCCAAGGCGGGAGTAATCGGCTTCACCAAGGCGATTGCGCGTGAGGCCGCGCGCTACCGCGTGCGTGTCAACGCCGTCGCGCCGGGGCCGATCGAGACGCCGCTGCTGAACGCCGCGCCCGTCGTCTACGGCGAGGTGGGGGAGCGCCTGAAGCAGGGCATGATCGACGCCACGCAGCTCGGGCGCTCCGGGCAGCCCGAGGAGGTCGCCGCGGCGATCGCCTTCCTCGCGAGCGAGGACGCCTCCTACGTCACCGGCCAGACGCTCAACGTGAGCGGCGGCCTGTCGATGTCGTGAGCAGCCTGCCGCAGACGGTGCGCATCAGGGAGGTCGGGCCGCGCGACGGGTTCCAGAACGAGCCCGAGGTCATCCCCACCGAGCGCAAGATCGAGCTGGTCGACGCACTCGCGCGGACCGGACTGCAGCGGCTGGAGGTCACGAGCTTCGTGCGCTCCGACGTGATCCCCCAGCTCGCCGACGCCGCGCAGGTGCTCGAGGGGGTCAGCATCCCCGCGGACGTCTCAGTGAGCGTGCTGGTGCCCAACGAGCGGGGACTGGACGCCGCGCTGGAGCACCGCGCGCGCATCGATGAGATCAACGTGTTCCTCTCCGCGTCGGAGACACACAACCGCAAGAACGTCAACCGCTCCATCGCGGAGTCGCTGGCCGGCCTGCAGGTCGTGCTGGGCCGCGCGCGCGAGGCCGGCCTACGCTGCGAGGGCATCGTCTCGACCGCCTTCGGCTGCCCCTACGAGGGCCACGTGCCACTGCGGCGCGTGCTCGAGATCGCGGCGCGTCTGCGCGGCTTCGGAGCCCAGGAGATCGGCTTCGGCGACACCACCGGCATGGCCAACCCGCTGCAGGTGGGCGACTTCTTCGAGATAGCGTTCGATTCGCTGGGGGATGAGGTGGAACTCACAGCGCACTTCCACAACACGCGCGGCGCCGGTCTCGCCAACGCGCTGGCGGCGTTGCAGGCCGGGGTCACGAGCTTCGAGTCGAGTTTTGGCGAGCTGGGGGGCTGCCCCGTGCCGGCGGGGGCCACGGGCAACATCGCCACCGAGGACCTTGTTTCGATGCTGCACGAGATGCACATCGACACAGGCATCGACCTGCCGGCGCTGATCGCCTGTGCCTGGCGCGCCCAGGAGATCCTTGGCCGGCCGCTCGGCAGCCACACGCTGGTGGCCGGGCCAGTTGATTGGGGCACGCCATAAGGTTGGGACAGCTGGACTGCCAGTCCAGACGAGCAAAGTCGTGCGAAACCTCCGAAGCATCCTTTACAGTCGTCCGCTGCATGGCACAGGCGACATTTCACACAGCGGGTGATGGGTACGTGGCGCGAGACGCCCCATCCTGGACCGAGGAGAAACTGATGATCCTGGATGGCTACTTGGGCGGGGGCCCATCGCGTCGGGGCGGCTTTGCCCAGGCGTGTGCGACCGCAGGCGGCTGGTATGGACTCGATTTGTTTGCGGGAACCGGTATCAGCTGGTCCATCACCCGAGGCGCTGAGATCAACGGCTCAGCGCTCATCGCACTTGAGGCGCAGCCACCTCCAGCGACCAGGATAATTCTTGCCGAGAAACATCCTCAGGCGTTCAAAGCCCTGAGCCATCGCGTCGCGAACTACGACAGCCGCGTGACTCTCTTCAACGGTGATGCCAACGAGGTTATCGGTGACATGCTCGCACTTGTGCCGCGACAGGCGCCGGCATTCGCGTTTTTGGATCCCGAGGGATCGGAGCTGGAGTGGCCGACAGTTGCCGCGGTCGCCGACCATAAGCGCAACCATCATCGCTACAAGATCGAGCAGCTGATCTTGTTCCCGACCGACATGGGCCTTGTGCGGCTTGCGCCCGAGCACCCAAAGCTGATCGCACGCATGTTCGGGCATGAGGCTGGAAAAAGAGATCCATGCAAGACGCGAGGCTGGCAAGATTACGCCGGAGGACGCTCGCGGCGAATACGTTCGACTATACGGAAAAGGCTTGAAGGGTCTCGGCTATAGGACGGTTCTCGATCGCCAGATCAAGAAGGCCAATGGCCAACCAATGTACTTCCTCATCTTTGCGACCGACAACGATGCCGGTGAGAAGATCATGGACTGGGCCTTCAATCACGTGCGGCTGCGTATCCAGGAGGAGCTTGGACAGACCACGCTCTTCGAGATGAAGAATGCCCCGCGTAAGCGTCGCCTAAATGGCTAGGGCTGGCTCCCATATTTGGGTACGGGCAGCTGGTGTGGGCATGGCGTTGTAGGTCTGTTCGTCGAGCAGTCGTCCGCCCGCCTTCGAGGTGCGCCCGCCCCACTGCTTGAAGAAGAAAGCTACACCCTCTTCGGTGCAGTGATCACGTAAGGCGCGCACCCAAACCGGATCGCAGCGCCGGTGGCGGTGACCTGACTCACCGCCAGCAATCAGCCAATCGATCCCCGCAAGGTTCAGTCCTTCAAGAGGGCCCAAAAGCGGCTCTGCCGAAATGAATCGCACGGCAGCGTCCACTTCTCGTAGGCTGTCGGCTCGGTGCACGAACCTCCTATTCTCGATGGTGACGCCCATCCAGATATTAGAGTGCCACGATAACGTTGGGGCAATCTCCGCGAGCCGCTCATGCCGCTTTGTGAGAATCTGAAAGGTGTGCTGGGTTGCCTCGCCCATGACATCGAATATCTGTCTGATGAACCGCTCGGGGATGCGCTCGTGGAACAGATCGCTCATAGAGTTCACGAAGATCGTTCTTGGGCGCTTCCAGCGGAGCGGCTGGTCAAGGCGGTCCGGCCATAGGCGCAGATCAAAGCCCTGCTTGTATGGGTGTCCAGGGATTCCGCGCCAGCGCTCTGCGAACGTCTCCGCGTAGCAGTGTGCGCAACCTGGCGACACCTTGTCGCAGCCCGTAACCGGGTTCCACGTCGCGTTGGTCCACTCGATAGCGCTGTTGTCAGCCAAGGCAATTCGTCGTTCGGGTTTGAAGGCTCATATCCTGCCAAGGTCTATCGAACATATGTTCGCCGCCGGATCGGACATACCACTCAACGGGCTTCTCAGCTACCGCTGAACTGAGGCTGGCGCTTCTCGCTGAAGTCCAGCGCCCCCTCGGCTTCCTGTGTGGCCTGTGCCTCCCGAGCTGCCTCCCGCATAGCCGCGACGCAGTACTCCTGCACCGAGACCTCCATCTCCAGCGTCTGCGCCAGCGCCGGGCGCGCGGAGGCGTCCATCACCCGCTTCGCGCGCCCGACCGCCACGTGCGAGTTGGCCAGCAGTTCGTCCACCAGTGCCTGGGTGGTCGCCTCCAGCTCCTCGCCTGCCACCACGCGGTTGACAAGCCCAATCCGGTGCGCCTCGGTGGCGTCGATCATGGCGCCGGTCATGATCAGCTCCTTGGCGCGGCCCAACCCGACGACGGCGGGCAGGCGCGTGGAGCCGCCCACGTCGGGGATGATCCCGAAGCGCACCTCCGGCAGCCCGAAGCGAGAGCCCTCGGCGGCAACGCGCAGATCACAGCCGAGCGCCACCTCCAGCGCCCCGCCCACGCACGTGTGGTGGATCTGACAGACCACAGGCTTAGGCATCTCTTCGCAGAGGTTCGCGCACTCCAGGAACACGTTGCGGAAGGGCCGCAGGACGCTCGGCTCGCCGGCGAAGGAGGCCAGCTCGGCGAGGTCCACGCCGGCGGAGAACACGGGGCCCTCGCCGCGCAGGACGACGCAGTGCACCGCGTCCTCGTCGCCCGCCGCGCGCAGGGCGCCGGCCAGCTCGGTGAGCAGCGCCTGGTTCATCGCGTTGCGCTTCTCCGGGCGGTTGAGGACGATGTGGCGGACGGGGCCGCGGTCTTCGGTGGTGACGAGGCTCATGGTGTCTCCTTTTCAGCTCAGGTCCAACACAGGCGTGGGCGGGTCGATCGAATCCTGCTCGTGCCCCTCGCGCGGCACGATCGCGGTGCCCACGGCGAAGAACTCGATCGTGTGGCTGCCCCAGCCGTGGCTCTTCTCCTGCAGGTCCACGCCGACGATGCCCTCCGCTCCGATCGTCTGCGCCTCGCTCTGCATCCGCTCCATCGCCAGCTCGCGCGCGTCGTACAGGGCCTGGGTGAAGTTGGAGAGCTCCACGTTGCGACCGGTCTGGGCCATCGACTGCAGCATGCCGCGGTGGGCGACGTGGTAGACGCAGCTGCCCATCACCATCCCCACCGGGCGGTGGCCGGTGCGCAGGAGCGTCCAGAAGTCCTGTCCTGAGAGATCGCTGGTGAAGGGGCGCCCGTTGGGCGCCCGGTGCATCACGCCGTCGCGGTGCTTGACGGCGGTACCGATCGCAATGAACTCGGCCATGTCCTGGCCCCACTCGTAGCGGCCGATGTCCAGGCGCACGCCCACCACGCCGTCGGCGCCCAGCTGGTCGGCCTCCTCCTCCATGCGCGTCATCGCCAGCTGGCGCGCGCCGTACATCGCTTCGGAGAGGACGGTCATCTCCTGGCTCTTCTTCCAGCCGGACATCTGGATGCCGATGTGGTAGATCGAGCTGCCCACCACGAGCCCCAGCGGCTCGAAGCCGGCCTGCTTGATCAGCAGGAACTCGTTGACCGAAAGATCTGATGTGAAGAGCCCCTGCTTGTTCTGCTCCAGGCGCGCGCGTCCCGCCTCGGGCACGCCCTCCAGGGAGGTGGGGTCATAGCTGCTCTCTGTCTCGCTCACGTCGTCGCTCATCGGGGCTCCTCTAGGTGGTCAGGTCGATGGCCGGCTCAGGCGGCCAGATGGTGGTCTGCTCGGTCTCGCGGATCGCGGTGCCGATCGCGTGGAAGGTCACGGACAGCCCGCTGCGCTCCTGTCCCCTGGCCATCCCGCCGCCGACCGACTGGGGCTGCATGGTGTGGGCGATGCGCACGCCGACGACGCCCGAGGCGCCCAGCGCCGCGGCCTGGCGGCCCATGTTCGCCATCACCTGCTCGCGCGCGCTGTAGAGCGCCTGCGTGAAGGCGGTCAGCTCGAAGTTCTGCATGTAGCCTCCTCCGAGCGACATGCCGCCCTGCGCGAGCCCGCCGCGTTCGAGCATCGGGTTGAAGCCGTAGGCGACGAAGAACACAGAGCTCCAGGCGACGACGCCCAGCGGCTCGAAGCCCGAGCGCACGAGCTTGGCGTAGTCGGCGACCGACAGCTCGGTGAGGACGGGCTGGCCGTTTCCGCCGCGGCCGCGGTGCCTGTGACTGCTACCGGTACCGGCCTTGGCTCCTGCCTCTGCGCTTGCCCCCGCGCCCCCGCGGCGCACGGCGGTGCCCATCACCACGTACTCGATCGCGCCTTCGGCGAAGTCGTGCGCGCCGGTGCGCAGCTCCACACCGACCACGGCGTCCGCTCCGGCCTGCTCGGCCTCGCGCGCGAGGCGCCCGAGGGCGTGTTCGCGCACCTCGTTCCACGCCTGCGAGAGCGTGTCCAACTCGGTCAGCACGGTCCCGCCCATCATCATCGGCCACGTCGATTCCTGGTAGCCGACCTGGTAGATCGAGCTGCCCATCACCTGTGCGAGCGGCACCAGCTCCAGCTGGTCGCAGAGCGCGAAGTCGGCGATCGAGAGGTCCGAGGTGAACACCGGCTCAGCCCACCAGCCCTTCGAGCGCGGTGCGCGCCTGCGCGCTGCGCTGCGCTTCCTCGCGCAGCTCCTCGGTGAGCGCGGCGACCCATTCGTCGGGGGCCAGCGGCTCGCGCTTGATCGAGATGCCGCCGACGCGCCGCTCGCGAAAGCCTTCGACGCGCTCGCCGTCGAGGGTGAGCTGGTAGGTGGCGCCGCTGAGGTCCACCTTCAGCTGACGCACGCGCTTCTCACCCCGCCCCAACAGCCCGCCGCCGTGGCGCTCCACGCGGGTGCGCCCTGGCAGCGAGGACTCGAGCTTGGAGGCCAGCACCTCCACGGAGATGCGCAGGTCGGTGCCGTCGGCGCGCAGGCCGGCGGCGGAGAGGTCGAAGTCCTCGTCGCTCACCCTGTGGAGGCTACCCAATAGGCTGCCATCTAGAGGCCGGCTGGCAGGGCCCCTCTTCTTTCAATCTTTCCAACAGGCGGGCAAAGCGGAGGTTTCATGACGGACATCAAGCAGGTCGGAGTGTTGGGCGCGGGACTGATGGGCCACGGCATCGCGCAGGTCGCCGCGCAGGCCGGCTACGAGGTGGTGCTGCGCGAGGTCGACGAGCAGACGCTGGCCAAGGGCGTGGGCAAGATCGAGAAGCAGCTGGCGCGCAGCGTGGAGAAGGGCAAGTCCACGCAGGAGGAGGCCGACAGCGTGCGGGCGCGCATCCACGGGACCGTCGACTACGGCGACCTCGCGGGCTGCGATCTGGTGCTGGAGGCGATCACCGAGAACCTGGCGCTGAAGCTCGAGATGTGGAAGGAGCTGGATCAGATCGTCAAGCCCGAGGCGGTGTTCGCGACGAACACCTCATCGCTCGCGGTGATCGACCAGGCGGCGGCCACGGGGCGCCCGGGGCAGTTCGTGGGGCTGCACTACTTCAACCCCGCGCAGGTCATGAAGCTGGTGGAGGTGGTGCGCTGTGTGACTACCTCGGACGAGGCGTTCGATACGGCGCTCGCCTTCGCGCGCAGCGAGGGCAAGCTTGCGATCCCCACGCGCGACCGCGCGGGGTTCATCGTCAACCGTCTGCTCGTGCCGTACATGCTCGACGCGATCCGCGCCTACGAAGAGGGCGTCGGCTCAGTCAGCGAGATCGACGAGGCGATGAAGGCCGGCGCTGGGCACCCGATGGGCCCGCTGGCGCTCTCGGACTTCGTCGGGCTGGACACGCTCGGCTCGATCTGCGACGTGCTGTTCGAGGAGTTCCGCGAGCGCCGCTTCGCCCAGCCCCCGACGCTGCGCAAGATGCTCTCCGCGGGGTGGGCGGGACGCAAGTCGGGGATGGGCTTCTACGACTACTCGGGCGGCGACCCGGTTGCCAATCCGGGGATTTGAGGAGTTGGTGGGGGTCCGTTCTTAATAGGCCCCCACAGGGGGGGCCGAGAGGGTCGGTAAGGGCATGACAGGGCTTGACGCCGCCAACGAGCGGGCGCTCGCCGGCGGGCCCGAGCGCCACCGCGAGAAGGCGCGCGAGCAGGGCAAGCTCCCCGTGCGCGAGCGCGTGGCCCTGCTGCTGGACGCGGACAGCTTCGCCGAGGAGGCACTGTTGGCCAACTGGCAGGAGGGGGGGCTCGGCGCCGACGGTGTGGTGACGGGCGTCGGCACGCTCGAAGGCCGCCCCGTAGCCTTGATGGCCAACGACCCGACCGTCAAGGCCGGCTCGTGGGGGCCCAAGACGGTCGAGAAGATCCTGCGCATCCAGGAGCGCGCGATGGAGCTGCGCGTGCCGATGGTCTACCTCGTGGACAGCGCGGGCGCGCGCATCACCGAGCAGGTGCAGATGTTCCCGGGGCGGCGCGGCGCGGGGCGGATCTTCCACAACGAGGTGAAGATGTCCGGCGTAGTGCCACAGGTGTGCGTGCTGTTCGGGCCGAGCGCCGCCGGCGGCGCCTACATCCCCGCCTTCTGCGACGTGGTCATCATGCGCGAGGGCAACGCCTCGATGTACCTCGGCTCGCCGCGCATGGCGGAGATGGTGATCGGCGAGCAGGTCACGCTGGAGGAGATGGGCGGCGCGCGGATGCACACGGGCGTGTCCGGCTGCGGGCACCAGCTGGTCAAGAGCGACGAGGAGGGCATCGCGCTGGCCAGGCGGTACCTGTCGTACTTCCCCGCCAACTGGGAGGGCGCACCGCCGCTCGCGGCGCCCTCAGCGCCGGCGCCCTCGCGCGGCGAGGGAGAGGCTGCGTCCCCAGACGCCGCCGGTCCGCCCGACATCGGCGCGCTGATCCCTGAGGACGAGAACAAGCCGTTCGACATCAAGGGCCTGATCGCCGGCCTGGTGGACGGGGACTCGTTCTTGGAGATCCACCCGCGCTGGGCCAGGGAGCTGGTCGTCGGCTACGCGCGGCTGGACGGCCGCGCGGTGGGAGTCGTCGCCAACCAGCCCAAGCACAAGGGCGGAGTGCTGTTCGGCGACTCCGCGGACAAGGCCGCGCGCTTCATCTGGACGTGCAACGCCTTCAACATCCCGCTGCTGTTCCTGGCGGACGTGCCCGGCTTCATGATCGGCACGCAGGTGGAGCGCCAGGGGATCATCCGCCACGGCGCGAAGATGATCAGCGCCGTTTCGCAGGCCACCGTGCCGAAGATCTCCGTCATCGTGCGCAAGGCCTACGGCGCGGGGCTGTATGCGATGGCGGGGCCCGCCTTCGAGCCCGACTGCTGCCTGGCGCTGCCCAGCGCCTCGATCGCGGTGATGGGGCCGCAGGCGGCGATCAACGCGGTCTTCTACAACCAGTTGCAGGCCATCGCCGACGAGGCCGAGCGCGCCGCGAAGACCGAGGAGCTGCGGCGGGAGTACGCACAGGACATCGACATCCTGCACCTCGCCTCGGAGATGGTCATCGACGCCGTGGTCGAGCCCGCGGCGCTGCGCGGCGAGCTGATCCGCCGCTTCGCGCACGCGGTCAGCAAGCGGCGGGAGTGGCCCGCCAGGCACAGCGCGGTCACGCCGGTCTGAGGAGCCGCCGTCACGCCGGTCTGATGAGACGCCGGCGCTCGGGGCGCCGGCGAGGACGAAGCGGGAGGGCGCAGGCCGGGGTGCGGGGTTCGCATCGAGGGGGCTGCTGCACTAGATTGCCGCGCATGGACTCCGTGGATCTCGCCTTCGCCGGCATCGCGCGCCAGGCCGAGCTGATCGCCGCCGGTGAGGTCTCCTCGCGCGAGCTGGTCGAGTGCTACCTGCGCCGCATCGAGCGCTACGACTCCCAGCTGAACGCCTTCCGCGTGGTGTTCGCCGAACGCGCGCTGCTGGAAGCAGACCAGGCCGACGCGCGGCGCCGAGCCGGTGCCCCGCCCACCCAGCGCCCGCTGCTGGGGGTGCCGATCGCGATCAAGGAAGACGCCGACATCGCCGGTGAGGTAACGCGCTTCGGCACGGGCGCGGGCGACCGGCCGATGCCCGCCGACCAGGAGGTCGTGCGGCGCCTGCGCGAGGCGGGCGCGGTGATCGTCGGCAAGACCAACGTGCCGGAGATGACGCTGTGGCCGTTCACCGAGACGCCCACCTTCGGCGCGACGCGCAACCCCTGGAACCTGCAGCACACGCCCGGCGGCTCCAGCGGCGGCTCGGGCGCCGCGGTCACCGCGGGGCTCGTCGGCGGCGCGCTCGGCTCCGACGGCCTCGGCTCGATCCGCATCCCCGCGAGCTTCTGCGGGCTGTTCGGGATCAAGCCCCAGCGCCACCGCATCTCGCTTGAGCCGCACACCGAGCAGGTGTACGGCTGGCACGGGTTGGCGGTGTACGGGCCGATCGCGCGCAGCGTGCGCGACGCGGCGCTGTTCCTCGACGCCACCGCGCAGACCCCGCCCGCGGAGGGGACCTTCTCGCAGGCCGCTGCGCGCACGCCCGGTCGCCTGCGCATCGCCGTCTCGACCAAGCCGATCCTGCCCCAGCCCGTCGACGCGCGCGTGCTCAGGGCGGTGGAGCAGACCGCCGAGCTGCTGCGCTCGCTCGGGCACGAGGTGGTGCAGCGCGACCCCGACTACCCGCCGTGGCTGGGCCCGCACATGGTGGCGCGCTACCTGCGCGGCGCCCACGACGCCGCGATGGACCTGGGCAACGTCGAGCGGATGGAGCGCCGCACGCGCCAGATCGTGCGCATGGGGCGCCTGGTGGGCGAGGCCGGCCTGGCCCGCGCGCTGGCCTCCGAAGCGGCGCTCGTGGCGCGCGTGGGGCGCGTGTGGGAGGACCACGACGTGCTGCTCTGCCCCGCCACCGCCCGCCCGGCGCTGCGCATCGGCGAGTACGAGGGGCGCGGCGCGCTGTGGACGATCAACGGCGGCACGCGCCTGATCCCCTTCCTCGGCACGTGGAACGCCACGGGCCAGCCGGCCGCCTCGGTGCCCGCGGGCTTCACCGAGGACGGGCTGCCCCTGGCGGTGCAGCTGGTGGGACGCCCCCACGACGAGGTCACGCTGCTGTCGCTGGGCGCGCAGATCGAAGCGGAGCGCCCCTGGACGCAGGACCGTCCCGCCGCGTTCGCGTGAGCGAGGGCGAGCTGCTGGACGTCGCCGTGCGCGCCGCGCGGATGGCGGGGGGGCTGCTGCTGGAGCGCTTTCAGGCGGGCCCCGAGCGCGAGGTGTCCAGCAAGAGCACGCCGACGGACCCGGTCAGCGAGGCGGACCTGGCCTCCGAGCGCGCGATCCGCGAACTGCTGGCCGAGCTGCGCCCCGCGGACGGGTTTCTCGGCGAGGAGGGCGAGGACGTGGCGAGCTCCAGCGGCCTGCGCTGGGTGGTGGACCCGCTCGACGGCACCGTCAACTTTCTGTTCGGCCTGCCGCAGTGGTGCGTCAGCGTCGCGGTGCAGGACGACGCCGGGTCGCTGGCGGGCGCGATCTACGACCCCTGCCGCGACGAGCTGTTCGCGGGCGTCCGCGGCGAGACGCCGACGCTGAGTGACCGACGCGGCACGCGCGCGCTGCGCCAGCCCCTGCGCGAGGACCTGGCCACGGCGATGGTGGCGACCGGCTTCGCCTACGACGCGCAGGTGCGCGCCGCCCAGGCGCAGGTGCTCGCGCGCGTGATCCCCCGCGTGCGCGACATCCGCCGCTTCGGCTCCGCCGCGCTCGACCTGGCGTGGACCGCGGCGGGGCTCTGCGACGCCTACTTCGAGCGCTCGGTCAAGCCGTGGGACATCGCCGCGGGCACGCTGCTGTGCGAAGCCGCGGGCCTGCGCGTGGTGGAGCTGCCCGCGCGGGGCGTGCTGCCGTGGGGCATCCTTGTCGCCCCGCCGGCGCTGTGCGACCAACTGCTGGTGGTGATGGAATAGCGATGTAATCACGATTGCGTGGTATGCTTCGGCCATGAGTCCGTTGCTTGAAGAGGCGCAGCGCGTCCACGATCTCCCAGGTCTGTCGGATCGGGTGATCGCGGCGGCGACCGGTGCGAAGCCCAGCACCGTGCGGGGGTGGCTTGCTGGTCGCAGCGAGCCGACCGGTGTGCGTGCTCAGCGGCTCATCGAGCTTGCGGAGATGGTCAGGCGCCTGGCGCGTGTGCTGCGGGGGGAGTCGATCGCATTGTGGTTGCAGCGACCGGTGCTCGCGCTGGAGGATGAGAAGCCGATCGAGCTGATCGCTCGTGGGGACTATCGGCGCGTGGCGAAGCTGATCGCCGAGATTCGAGTACCCAGGCGTCTCCTGACTGTGCCCCTGCCGGTCGACGGATGTGCCGTCGGTGGCACGTGGGTCAGGCATGTGCCGCATGGTGCCGATCTCCTCGGGCGGGCCGGTAGTCCTGCCGACGGTCGCTGGCAGCGCGGCGAGGTCGTGCCCGGGCTACCTCGCCGACACGCTTGAGACGGCCACGGCGGAGTGGTATCGCTCTCTCGCGGAGTGGGGGCTGTCTCCGCAGGACCATGTCCCTTACGACCATCACGAATGGCGCCTGGATCTGCGGCTGGCGGATCTCAGCGACATCGAGCGACTGCGCCGGATTGGTCTACCGGCTCCGTTACCCGACAGGCGCACGTGGCGGGCGTTCCAGCGCGCCGGCCAGCAGCTCTGGCGGGAGGGATGGGCGGGGCTGACAACTCCGAGTGCCGCCTGCGCGGGATCGCTGGTCGCGTGCGTATTCGCTGGTCTCTGGCCACCCTCTGGCTGCGCACCGCTGAAAGCGAGCGCCGTCACCGTGATTCCGCCGCTCCCGCGCGGTATGCGTACCTGAGCGGCTTCCGCAAACACCTCGCCTGTTGGTCCTTCGATGCGGCGAGCGGAGGGTATTTCGAACCAGGGTCCGGATTCGAGCAGCGATATTGGTGCGGGCGGCGGGAGCGTACTCGAACCGCCATCCCGGTTATGGTGCGGGCGGCGGGATTTGAACCCACACGAGCTTGCGCCCACTGGCTCCTAAGGCCAGCGTGTCTACCATTCCACCACGCCCGCGCGCGAGCCGCCGGGCGCACGATCGCACACGGGGGCCGCCAGAGATTGTATGGTCTAGAACAATGTCCAGTGCGTCCGTCTCCCAGCAGCCCCCTGCGGGCGTCGTGATAACCCACCCCAACCGCGACAAGGCGGTGGTGCAGAGCACGCGCGTGGCTGTGATCCTGCTGCTGCTCGTCAGCGCCCTCGTGGTGCTCGTGATCACCTTCGGCGGCGCCGAAGTGCTGGCCAGCTCCTCGATCGGGATCCAGCTGTTCTTTGTGGCGATGTACCTGCTGCTGGCCTACTTCGCCGGGCGCTGGAACCGCGGCGTGCTGCCCGTCGCCTCGGGGCTGGCGGTGCTGCTGATCATCTTCGCGCTGTCGGGCGGCCCCGAGTGGTTCAACCGCAACGGCGTGGGCTTCACGCAGCCGGCGCTGAACGCCGGGTTGCTGGGGCTCTTGACGCTGCTGCTGGTCCCACTGCAGATCCTGCTGGTGGTCTTCGCGATGCGCGGCTTCCAGCAGGGCTGGAACGTCGAGGTCGAGCAGCGCGCCTGACGTATATTGGGTCGCACGTGCGGCGGTGGCGGAATGGTAGACGCGGGGCCCTCAAAAGGCCTTGTCCGCAAGGGCGTGTGGGTTCGACTCCCACCCGCCGCACTTCACGGTCCTTGGCGCCGATCCATCCCCGCTCTGGCGCAGAACCCGGCTTGGGCCTCGCGCCGTCTTGCGTTTGCACCGTTGTTGCGTTCACAGCCAGCCTGAAATATCCAGCGCGCGCATGCGGAACACGGGCGACCGGGAGATAGACGAGCAGCTGCTGCGCTTCGGGCAGAACATACGCGACGCGCGCGAACGCGCGGGCATGTCCCAGGATCAGCTGGGGATCGACCGCGCGGCGATCAGCTTCCTGGAGCGGGCCGAGCGCTCGCCCGACCTGCCCACCGTGGTTCGCGTGGCGCACGCGGTGGGCGTGACGCCCGCGGCGCTGCTGAAGGGCGTCAGCGAGGACGGCTCCCGGGTCAGGGGTCCGCGGCACGAGGCGGACGCCTCGATCGGCCCCGCCGCCCGCTTCGGCACCAATCTGAGGTGGGGACGCGAGCGCGTCGGCCTCTCCCAGGAAGCGCTGGCGCTGAAGGCGGTCGTGGACCGCGCCGCGATCAGCGTGTTCGAGCACGGCCGGCGCGACCCCAACCTGCGTACCCTGCTGAAGCTCGCACGCGCAATGGAGATACCGCCCGCGGTGCTGCTGGGCGGCGTGGAAAGCGCGGCCCACCCACCTAAAAGCGGAGGGCGTCGGCCCGCAAAGCGGCGCGCGTCGCCCCGAAGCGCGAGCCCCGGCGCTGGACGAGGCCGTCGGCGATAAGGCCTCGCAGGGCCCGCTCGATCGCGTCGCGGTCGGACCGGGAGGCGGGGTCGCGCTCGCAGTCGGTGGCTGCCTGCTCGAGGGTCACGGCGGCAGGAGAGGCGCTCAGCAGCGCGTGCAGGACCACCGCTGCCAGGAGGTCGGGGTGGGGGCGATGTCCGCGCGGTTCTGGAGAGGGGTGGCGCGCAGGCTGCTCCGATGCTCTGGCCACATGGCGAATCTACAACTTTATGCAGACAATTGTCTGCTGTTCGACGTGACTCCTGCTGAACCCCGAGCCTCGATCGTTCGTCCGACCCTCGAACACCCCAGCCCCACGCCGGCGGCCGCCCTTACGGCTTTTCCGCCAGCGTCTCGCGCTGGATCAGCCAGGCGGCCTGCACCGGGTTGAGGAAGTACGGCGGGGACTCCACGCGCAGGCGGTCGTCGTAGTTGTAGTTCTTGGCGTAGCCGCTGGCGACGTTGCCGGCGCCGTCGTGCGTGCCGACGGTGCCGCGGAAAATCTGCGCGATCGCGCCGTAGACGGTCAGCTTTTCCATCGGTTCGCCGCAGTCGAAGTTGTCCACGATGAACGAGTGGTTGACGGCGAGGATCGCGGCGTAGATGGTGATGTTCTTCAGCGCGGGGTCGGCGTTCGTGGAGGTTTCGCAGTTTTCGACGGTGCGGTGGCCGTTCAACGGGTGGTAGATGCGCACGAAGTTGTCCGCGATCAGCCCCAGCACCGCGTTGGTCGTCGGCACGCCTTCGCCGTTGACCGGCGTGGTGATGTTGCCGTCGATGATGACGTCGTTTTCGGAGGCGATCGTCAGCTGGCCGGTGTAGTTGCCTTCCACGTAGACGTTGCCGCAGTTGACGTCCTTGGTGTAGGTGGGGTTGTACGGCGTGTACGTTACGCCGCAACTCGGCTTGGTGCCGGTGTTGTTGGAAACGTAGATCAGCCCGTTGGCGGGAAAGGGCACATTTGATTCCGTGCTCGTGGTGATCGCATGGGTCGTCGTGTTTTCGGTGTAGTGGGTGACCTGCATCGTGGTGCCCGAGAGGACGATCGCCGTCTTGCCTTCGTAGTGGTAGGCCGATTCGACGACCTTGCGCAGCGTCGCGTCGCTGGGCGGCGGGGTGATGCTCCTGATGCCCGTCGTAACGTCGGTGCCCTTGAAGATCGGTGCACCGCCACAGCTTTCGCGATAGCCGCGCAGGAATTCGATCCTGTCCGAGGGCTTGCGACCGAAGGTCGGCGTGCCGCAGATCGAGGCGTTGTCCTGCGTGTGCATCGGACCGTTGATGTGGTCGGCGGTGACGAAGTCGATGCGCGCGCAGGGCGGTTCCGGGCGTTCGTGGTAGAAGGCTTCGCACTTCGGTTCGACTGGGGTGTAGGTAACCGGGTCGAGCGTTTCGTACTCGGTGTAGTAGATGAAGTCGAGGAAGCCTTCGTGGCCGAAGGTCGCGACGATCGTGCGCTTCTGGTTGCCCGAGTAGCCAGTCGAGGCGATGCGGAAGGTGCCGCTGTTGGCGGAGCCGTTCTCGATCATCGATTCCACCGGCTTGGCCTTGTTGCACTTCGGTTCTGTTTCATGGTTGGTGGTGGCGGGTATAAGCGTGATCGCGTATTCCTCTTCGCTCGCGCCCGGCACCGGCAGCCTGTGTTCGGTCGAAGGGTACTGGTTCAGCGCGTGGTTGGCGGCGGCGTTGCCTTCGGTGCAGTAGGTCCAGTAGTTGACGTCCTCGTTGAGGTGGAAGACGTACTGGCTGATCCCCGCCTGGGCGGCGTAGTAGGCCTTCTTGCCGTTGGTGTCGGTCTGGGTCAGGTGGATGTCGCCGTTGGCGGCCACGAACGCGCCGGCCATCAGCAGTGAGGCGACGACCATCACGCCCAGCACGACGATCAGCGTGAAGCCGCTCTCGTTGCTCAATCTGTGCAGGTGGGTGCGCATGGTCGTGTATCTCCCGATGGCTCTCATTGGCATGGTTCGTTGCTGCCGGTCGCCGAGGCGGGGTCGAAGCGCAGAACGGCGGTGTCGGTGAGTTCGACGCTGCGTCCGCCGCTTTCCTCGTTGGTCGTGGGGGCTGCGGTGAAGGTCACTGTGATCTCGGCGGTTTCTTCGGCGTGTTCGCTGGTCAGCGATTCCGTGGGTGTGATCTGGGGGGTTGTGGACAGATTCCCGTTCACGTAGCGGAAGTACTGGAAGATCGGCGTTGAGCCGGTCTCGCTGACGTTGGTCAGCAGGACTTGGCTATGCGAGGGAGTTGTCGAGAATTTCCACTTTTCGCCTTCGCCAGAGGTGCTCGGGTAGGAGCTGTCGATCAGCTTCCCGTTTTCCAGTGCGATCCTGTGTTCGGTCACGCTTGTGAAGGCGGCCGCCGAGCCGGGTTCGCTGATGAATCTGGCTTCCGTCCCCTTGCTTTCGGCCTGTACGGGGTTGATGTTGTCGGCGACGCAGCTGGAGTGCAGCTCCAGCAGGATCTTTTCCATCGCCAGACGTGCGCGCTGGTCGACTTCGACGCGTTCGGAGATGCGCGAGGACTGTGTGAGCGACACGTCGAGGATCGAGAAGGCGGCGAGGATGATCACGATCCCGGTCATCAGCGTGACCAGCATCTCGATCAGCGTGAAGCCCTGCTCGCCGTGTGAGAATGGGGGTGGCAGAGGGGTCATGGACAGGGGTACGCCAAGGTCGAGCGGTGTTCCCCGGAGCCGAGGTAGATCGCATACGTGGAGGTGCCGCTGGCGCTCTTGTTTTCAACCGCCGTGCTGGCCAGCTTCCTGTATTCGGCTGGACTGCCGACCTTCTTGGTGGAGGCGACGCACAGCGTGAATTTGCCGAACGACATGCCCTTGTGCAGTTCTCCGTTCGTCGCGGTGGTGGTGGAGAACGGGTGCAGCTTGCCTTCGCAGCCCGTGCCTTCGTCCTTGAAGGTGCCGGAGAATTCGGTCACCTTTTCGCTGGCGGACGTCGTCCCGCCAAACACTTGCATGTTGATCGCCGGCAGGACGGCGGTGTATGCAGCGGTTTCATTGGACCTTACGGGGACGGGGACAGGGGAGGCGCCAAAATTGGAGGGATCGTCGGCTTCGCAGGTGCCGGGGTACACCGTGTAGGAGCCTTCAAAAGGAAACAGCGTCTTGGACGAGGTGACGGTCGTCGCGTAGGTGCCGGGCGTGCCGAACGCCCGAAAGGAGGGTGTCGGGAGGCTGGTGTTCTGGGCCACGAACGTGTCGCCTTCGGCCGCCTCGCCGACGGTGGAAGGTGTGAAGCTGAGGGCGATGGCGCCAGTCTGATCGAATTCGAAGGGCTTCTTTTCGGTCGTGCCGGCGGAGATCGTCACGCTCTGTTCGGAGACGGGCGGTTCGCTGGTGTAGCTCTTGGTGTCGAGATAGCCGGCCTGGAATGCGGTGGCCTTGTATTCGCCTTCTTCAAGACCGGAGAAGATCACACAGCCCTTGGTGCCGGTGGTGCTGGTCACCATGCTCGTCGAGGGCGACGGGCCGATCGCCTCGACGGTCATGCCGGAGACCGGTTCGCCCTTGGTGTCGGTGATTTCCACGAGCAGCGTGCCGCCTGCAGGAGGCGCGATCAGGCCCGTCTCGACCACCGGATCGCGCGTGCCGGCCCCCGGCCATGTGACGGTGGAGGTGGTCCGCACGTAGCTGGCCTGTGCGGTCGTGGAGTCGCAGGTCGTCGCGCCGGTGGTGTCGGCGATGAATTCGCCGGTGGAGACGAGCGTGTATTCGGTCCCGTCCATCTTGATGGGGGGGTGCGTTTCGTTGAGGGTGGAGATCTGGTCGATCTGCTTGCTGCGCAGGTGGTCCTCATCCTGCTGGGCGATCACGTCGGCCTGCGCGCGCGCCCGCTGATCGGCGCTGGCGTGGTCGGCGATGTCAAAGCCGTTGAACGTGGCGACCACGATCAGCGCCAGCATCACGGCGCTGATCAGCACCTCGATCAGCGCGAACCCTGCCTGCGCATCCATCGCAGGCAGGGCCACGCGCCTTGGCGAGAGCGTCTCCCGCGCCTGCCGCGCGGAGACCCCTGCGCTCCTCGTGGAGGGCCCCTTCGCGCGCGGACCCATCGACCGCTCGCTCGGGGGGGTACGCAGGAGCCTGCCAAGGAATGTACGGATCATCACAAGTGCCAGACGCTCGTCATCCCGTTGGGCTTCGGCACGGGGGCAGCGCTGCTTTAGTCCTGTGGACGCCCTTCAGGCGCATGGGCGAGCGGTGGGAGGGGCGCTTGGACGCGCTGCTCAGAAAGCGTTGTGCGCTGGGTCTGCGGGGCAATCGCAAAGCGCGCTGGGCGCTGAGGTGCTGGGCTGTCCGCAGCGGGGGGCGCCGGACCCGGGGCGGAGGCCCGCGAACACATACAATCCAAGGCCCCGGGGGACTGGTGTAACGGTAACATGGGGGTCTCCAAAACCCTTGCTCGAGGTTCGATTCCTCGGTCCCCCGCTGGTTCTGCGCGACGTGCTCTGTGGTCCGCGCACCTCGCCTCCACTGCCTCGTCGCGGTCCGCCCCGCCCCGCCCCGCCCCGGCTTCGTCATCGTCCTCCGTGCGGCGCCCGCTTTCCCCTGGTCATACAGACGCGTGTCCGCAAGGCGATGGCTAACTAATGGAATGCTCGTCGTCAGCCGATTCGGTGATCGATGTCAGTGCGAGCTTCCGATACGGCCCCAGATGGAGATCCGAGTCCCGCTGCCGCCCGCAGTGCCGGCGGAGCAGGGCGGAGAGGACCTGTGTCGCCTCGGCGAGGTGCTCAAGGCGCGCGCCGGGGACGTGCTCGAGCTGACGCTCGCGCGCTCCGCCGGCTCGGTGCACGACGTCGACGCCCTCGTGCAGGACAGCTTCGAGCGGATCAGCCGCAGCTCCACGATCGCCGTGGCGCGCTGGATCAGCGGTGAGGGTCTTGAGGTGGCGCGCGAGGCGGGTAAGGAAACGTGGCTGATCTTCGGCGAGTTGGCCGCGCACCGCGCGGCCTCGCTGAACGAGGTCACGCGGCGCTGCCTGTACTGGCGGGACTCGATGGCCGTGGTCTTGCGCGAGAGCGCCGCCCAGCTCGAGGTGTCGGGCGCGGTGCTCGCCGAGGCGCTGAACATCCTGCAGCTGAGCCTCGAGTTCAGCCTCGTGCGGATGTGCGAGTGCTTTGAGATCGAGCGCCAGCGGGCCGACGAAGAGCTTCGGCGCCGCGAGGAGGAGCTGGCGTTCATGGCCACCCACGACGGCCTGACGGGGCTCCCCAACCGGACGTTGATCCTCGACCGCGTGGCGCAGATGCTGGCGCGCTCGCGGCGCAACCAGACGCCGGTGGCGGCGCTGTTCGTCGACCTCGACAACTTCAAGAGCATCAACGACACGCTCGGGCACGGCGTCGGCGACGAACTGCTGCGGGCCGTCGCCGCGCGGCTCGGCGGTGTCGTGCGCGAGGCCGACGCGCTGGGGCGCCTCGGTGGGGACGAGTTCGTCGTGATCTCCGAGGAACACTCGCTGGCGACGGGCCCCGAGCTGATCGCCGAGCGCCTGCTCGACGCGCTCAAGCACCCCTTCCGCCTCGGCGGCGAGGAGGAGACCCGCCTGACGGTCACGGCGAGCATCGGCATCGCGGTGGGCGAGCGCACCACGGCCGAGGACCTGCTGCGCGCGGCGGACATCGCGATGTACCGCGCCAAGTGGGACGGCAAGAACCGCTACGTCGTGTTCGAGACCGGGATGCAGGACACGGTGCAGAACCGCATGGAACTGGAGATGGACCTGCGCGACGCGCTGGGCAACGAAGAGTTCTTCCTCGCCTACCAGCCCACCTTCGACCTCAGCGACATGCGCCCCAACGGGGTGGAGGCGCTGATCCGCTGGAAGCACCCTGTGCGCGGCATCGTCCAGCCCAACGACTTCATCCCGTTGCTGGAGGAAACAGGGCTGATCGTGGACATCGGCAGGTGGGTGCTGCGCGAGGCCTGCGCCCAGGGCGCCGCCTGGCGGGCGGCCGGGTACCCGATCGGGATGGCCGTCAACGTCTCTGGGCGCCAGCTCGACACCGACCAACTGATGGCCGACATCGAAGACGCCCTCTCCTGCAGCGCGCTTGACCCGGGGGCGCTGACGATCGAGATCACCGAGACGACGCTGATGCGCAACATCGAGGACACCGCCCTGCGGCTCGCCGCCGTCAAGCGGCTCGGCGTGCGCATCGCGATCGACGACTTCGGCACCGGCTACTCCTCGCTCGCACACCTCCAGCGCTTCCCCGTCGACGCGCTGAAGATCGACCGCTCGTTCATCTCGGGCCTGCGCAACAACGAGGAGGGCGAGACGCTGATCCACAGCCTCGTGCAGCTCGGCAAGGCGCTCTCGATCGAGACCTTCGCCGAGGGCATCGAGCAGCAGCACGAGCTCTCCCTGCTCCGCGACGAGGACTGCGACAGCGGCCAGGGCTTCCTCTTCGCCCGCCCTCTCGACGTCGCCGCCACCGAGGCGTTCCTGCGCAAGCTGGCCGGCGAGGGCGCGCTGGTCTTCGCGCAGGCCCCGCCCGCGTAGGTTGGGGGCGCTGCGCGTAGGGTGGCCCCGGCGACTGCGGGGTGGGTCGAGGCGTTGGTGGGTTGAGGCGTTGTGGGGTTGAGGCGTTGGTGGGTTGAGGCGTTGTGGGTTGTGGGGGTTGGTGGGTTGTGGGGGTTGGTGGGTTGAGGCGTTGTGGGTTGTGGGGGTTGGTGGGTTGTGGGGGTTGGTGGGTTGAGGCGTTGTGGGTTGTGGGGGTTGGTGGGTTGTGGGGGTTGGTGGGTTGAGGCGTTGTGGGTTGTGGGGGTTGGTGGGTTGTGGGGGTTGGTGGGTTGAGGCGTTGTGGGTTGTGGGGGTTGGTGGGTTGTGGGGGTTGGTGGGTTGAGGCGTTGTGGGTTGTGGGGGTTGGTGGGTTGTGGGGGTTGGTGGGTTGCGGGTTGGTGGGTCTGGCGGACTCGGGGGCTGCGGATGGAGGCTGTTCGGCTGGCTTTGCAGATGGCCGGGGTTGGGGTGGAGCGGCCCTGAGGGCTGCGCGTGGTTGGGTCGAGTGGTCTTGGAGGTTGCCGTTGGGCGGGGCGGACCGTGGGCCGATAGGTCGTTTTGGGCTTGGGGCCCTCCCCCCTGCTCGCCACTTCGCGGCCCGCTGGCGGCCGGTAGGCCGCCCTCCCCTCGTCCACGTGCCCTGGTTGGCCGCTTCCCGTCTTCTCTGCCGCCGGGCAGGTGGCGACTCCTTCGAACTGGCGAGCACGTACCCTGATCCCGTGCGCTGGCTGGTGGACGGCATGAACGTGATCGGGACGCGCCCCGACGGATGGTGGGAGGACCGTCATGCGGCGATGGTGCGTCTGGTCGGGCTGCTGGAGCGTTGGGCCGCGGCGACCGGCGAGGAGGTCACGGTCGTCTTTGAGCAGCCCCCGCGCCCGCCGATCTCCTCCACGGTGATCGAGGTCGCGCACGCCCCGCGCCCGCGGCGGGACTCGGCCGACGATGAGATCGTGCGCCTGCTGCGCGCCGACCCCCACCCGGGGACGGTCCGCGTGGTGACCTCCGACCACTGGCTCAGCGACCGGGTGCACGCCGTCGGCGCCACCGTACAGCCCTCGGAGTCCTTTCGCATGCAGCTTGACGAGGACTGTGACTTTTGAGGTGCGTTTGAGGTGCGCTGCTCTCGGTTTTTTGAGGTGCGCCGCCCTCGGTTGGGGCTGGAGGAGAGGGCTGAAGACCGTTTTCGCGCCAACTTTTGCCGTTTGCGGGCTGAATCGGCCTGTTTGGGGTTGTTCTGTCCGGTGGGTGTGGTCTTGTGGGCTGGGTTTTGTAATTGGACGGCCCCGACGCGGGTGGTGCCGCGCCGGGGCCTTGCACGGAAAGGGCGGTTCTTCCCATGCCAGATGAGCGTAATGGCTTCGGCCTCGAGGGTGACGCAATAGCCGAGCGGGCGATCGTTCTGCAGGTTCTGCGCGACGACCACGCTGCACGGTGGTCGCGCGCGGAGTTGGAGCGCGAGATCTACGATATCGCCCCGCTGGTGCTCAGCAACGCGCTGGAGCGCCTTCGCCAGGAGGGCGTGGTCCACCTCGCAGACGAGTTGGTGTGGGCTTCGCGCTGCGCCCTCCACCTGGACGCGCTGGGGATGGTCTCGATATAGGCGTTCCGCGTGGTGGCGCGCGGGCGTGGTGTGCTCACCGGGGGGCCTGCGCTGGATGCGCTGGGGCGGTCGAAGACGTGCTCACCCCAGGCTGGCCCTCCCTGGGGGTGCGCCGACGCGGGACCGGCAGACGTGCTATTCTGCATAAAACTGATCGACAATCAAGAGTTTATGCAAAGTGTCCGATACCAGACCCATGAAAACCGACATCCACCAGCACATCTGGACCGCGCCGCTGGTGCGCGCGCTGGAGCGGCGCGAGGAGTTGCCCTTCGTGCGCCACGACCACGGCCTGACGGTCCTGTTTCTGGCGGGCGAGCGCCCCTACGTGATCGACCCGGAAGCCGAATCCTTCGAGCGCCGCGCGGCGCTGGTGGAGCTCGACGGTCTCGACCGGGCTCTGCTGTGCCCCTCCAGTCCGCTGGGGGTTGAAGCACTGCCCCGCAACCAGGCGCTGGGTCTGATCGAGGCCTACCTCGACGGTGCGCTGGCGCTCGGTGAGCCCTTCGGGGCGTGGGGTGCCATCGCGCTGGAGGACCCTCGGGCAGAGGACGTCGAGGACGTCCTCGAGCGCGGCTGCGTCGGCCTCACGCTGCCCGCCGGCGTGCTGGCTGGAGTCGACGGCTGGAACCGCCTGGCCCCCGCTCTGCGGTGCCTGGAAAGCAGCGGGGCGCCGCTGTTCGTACACCCCGGCCCCGGCCTCGGCCCCGGCGCGCGCGGAGCCGCGGGCGAGGTGTCGCTCAGCGACCCCTTGTGGTGGCCCGCCCTGACCCGCTACGTGGCCGAGATGCAGGCGGCATGGCTCTCCTTCCGCAGCGTTGGACGTCGCTCGCACCCGCGGTTGCGCGTGGTCTTCTCGATGCTCGCCGGCCTGGCCCCGCTGCACGCCGAGCGCCTGGCCGCGCGGGGTGGCCCCACACCCCAGCCGCCCGACCCGCTGGTCTTCTACGACACCTCTTCCTACGGCCCCCGAGCGGTTGGCAGCATGGAGGAGGTCGTGGGCCGCCGCCAGCTCCTCTACGGCTCTGACCGTCCCCTGGTTGACCCTGCCCAGTGGAGCGTCGCGTGCGAGTTCGCTCACGACATCCTCGCCGAGAACGTAGGGCGCGCGTTGTTGGAGGCCTCCTTCAGCGGGGCCACGTCGCGATGAAAGCGATTCCCGTCACACTTCCCCAGCGGGGGGCCGTGGGCCTCTCGCGCGTCGCGGGGTCTGGGGCCGTGGACTTTACGGATGTCGCGGCGTCTGAGGCCGTGGGCTTTACAGGGATTGCGGGGTCTGAGTCCGTGGGCCTCTCACGCGTCCCGCGACCTGAGGGACGCGATTTGAACGGCCCCGAGCTGCAGGCCTTCGTGGAGGCGCTGGCGGCGCGCCCGGAGGAGTGGATCGACCTGGTCAAGCACGACTCCCACCAGCGTGTTTACGTGGAGCTGCTCAGCGACCCTCACCTCACGGCCTGGCTGATCTGCTGGATGGACGACCACGACACGGGCTTTCACGACCACGACGCCTCCGTGGGGGCCGTCGCCGTGGTTGGGGGGCGCGTGCGCGAGGAGCGTCTGCGGCTCGACGGTCCCCCGCGCAACCGGGTCTTCGCGGCGGGGGAGAGCTTTCATTTCTCCCCGGCGGACATCCACCGCGTGCGCCACGCCGGGCAGCGACCCGGCGATGACGCTGCACGCCTACTCGCCGCCGCTGCTGCGCATGGGCGCCTACGTGGTGGGCGAGGACGGGGTTTTGCAGCGTCATCAAATGGACTACACCGAGGAGTTGCGCCCGCTGCAGGGCACTGCCGCGGTGTGAGTGGCGCCCGCTGCAGGGCGTTGCCGCGGTGTGAGCGACGCCCGCTGCAGAGCAGCGCCGGCGTGTGAACGCCTCCTATGCGGGCAGGGGCTTGGCTATGCGACCGGGGGCTTGGCCCCCCACCTGTGCTCGACGCCCTCGGGGCCGGCTACGATCACCTCGCTCACGAGCTCCGGCGCGAACAGCCCGTGCTCGACTACGCCGGGAGTGCCCGACAGCCAGGCAGAGAGGGCCACGGGGTCCTCGACGGGGCCGTAGTAGTCGGCGATCGGGTTGCCGTCGGGGCTTGGCGGAGCATCGCGCAGCCGGGCTGGGTGCAGCGCGCGCAGCGTGTCCGAGGCCCCGAAGCGCAGGATCTCAAGCGGCACCGGGGGGCTCACCGCGCCAACCACCTTCTCGGCGGAGACGATCACCACGAAGCGCCGGGCGGCCGCGGCGACGATCTTCTCGCGCGTGTGCGCCGCTCCGCCGCCCTTGACCAGCCATCCTTGCTCATCGACCTGGTCGGCGCCGTCGATCGCGATGTCAAGCTCACCCGCCTCGTCCAGCGTCTGGACGGAAAGCCCCAATGCGCGCGCCGCCTCTTCGGTGGCCGGCGAGGTGGCGACACAGCGCACCCCGCGCAGTCCGCGTGCGGCCAGCGCCGGCAGCAGGTAGGCGACGGTGGATCCCGTCCCGAGACCCACCCGCGCGCCATCGCCCACCAGCTCGGCGGCGGCCTGGGCGGCCGCGCGCTTGTAGGACTCGACCGCGTTGCCCGTGAGGTTGCTCATCGCCTCACTGCGCCGCGCGCGAGGCGGCTCATTGCCTGCGTGTTGCCCCCCAGGTCGCTCATTGCCCAATCGCGCCGCACGTGGGGCCGCTCATCGAGACCGTGGGGCGTTATGGGCCTGTGGTACCAAGCGGCGCAGCGGGTTTGGGTTCGGCCGTTATCGCCGCGGCGGGCGCCCCCGCGGTGGGCTCCTCGCCGCGCAGGAAGCGCCACACGGCCATGCAGACGAGCAAGGTCATGAAGAAGGCGCTGCTCACGCACCACTGGCAGATCGCGTGGATCGAGAACAGCTCGCGGTAGGTCAGGTAGGCCGAGAAGCCGAAGCCCACCATGGTGAAGCTCACGGTCGCCAGTCGCGTCCTTTCGCTGGAGGGCGCCAGCAGGGAGCCGAGGATCAGGATGTAGCCCACCAGCCCGATGAGCGCCACCGGGATCCCCGCCAGTTCGGCATAGACGGAGTGCTGCACGGTCTCGCACCCGTGGCTGATCGAGCACAGCACGACGGTGTTGGTGTAGTGGGTGTACGTAAGGTAGCTCGCCACCCCCAGCCCGAGCGCGGCAATCACGATCATCGTGATCCGCGTGGTCCGGTCGCTCATGGATAGGCCTTCACGCGCGGGCTCGTGCGATCGATGTGCGAACCCAGGGGGTGTGTGCCGTTGAGCTGCCCCACCGCCGCACCTTCTTATGCGAGCAGCTTGTTGATGGCCGCTTCGAACCCCGCCGGTTCGGTCAGAGGGGGGTTTTCAAGCTTGCTGAGGGTGCCGCCGGTCTTGCCGATCAGGAAGGAGGGCGTGCCGGTGAAGCCCTCCAGGTTGGCGGTCTGGGCGTCGCCGCTGACCTCCGCGGCGAGGCCCGGTTCGTTGCGCGCGGTGCTCCAGCTCGCCAGGTTCAGCCCCGGTACCTGCTGGGCGAGACCCTGGAGGTAGCTTTCGGTGGCATAGCCGCTGTCCTCCTGACCCTGCTCGTGGTAGAAGAGCTCGATGTAGTACCACGCCTTGTTCTGTTTGCCCGCCGCATAGGCCGCGACCTGCTGGTTGCGGAACGTTTCCGGTTCGCGCGTGGCGGTCTCAAGCGAGTGGTATTCGATCTTGACCTTCCCGGTGCGCACGTACTTGGCGATCACCGCAGGGAGGGCGCCGAGCGTGAAGTCTCTGCAGATGGGGCACTCCAGGTCGCCGAAGTACTGGATCGTCACCGGCGCGTTGGGGTTGCCCAGGGTGTTGCCCGACTGGGGGATGCCGTGAATCAGCGAGACCACCGCCGCCGCCTGCTTGTTGGCCGCGGTACCGGTCGGGACGACCGCCTTCTTGGTCCCGCCGCCGCTGGCGAGCAGGATCACGACGATCACCACCACCACGGCTCCGGCCACCCCACCCAGCTGCAGCAGGCGCCGCCGGCGCGCATTGGCCTGGTGCGCGGCCTCCATCGCCTTGCGTTCGGTGCGCGCCTGCTCGCGGCGCTCCTTGCGTGTGAGGTCCGCCGGGTCGGTGTCTGGGGTAGAGCTCATGGGGCTACTTTTACAGCTTTCGTTTCAAGATTTCCTAAGGTGGGCGCTGGGGCGGGTGCGCGGACTGCATGATACGGTCATTTCGCCTGTCTGGGTGGGGTTTTGGGGTGCGCTGGAGTCAGAGATACGAGAGGCTGGGGGGGCCTGGGTGGTCTGTGTGGCAGCAGTCGCGCCGGCTTCGTGAAGGACCGGACCCTGGTTCGTGGACGGCCGCACCCGGTTTCGTGGAGGGTTGGGTGGGCTGGTGTGGATGGCCCAGGTGGGGTGGCCAGGGCGCGAACGGCGGCGATCATGGCCACACTGTGGGAGGTATCGCGCCCCCGTAGCTCAGTTGGATAGAGCGTCGGACTTCTAATCCGAGGGTCGCAGGTTCGAATCCTGCCGGGGGCACTACGAATAGGCTGCAAATGGGCGGGTTTGGTTTTGGAAGGTTGCGCCGGGATGGCGATTTTGTCCCAAATCTGTCCCGAAGGTCTGCTAGGCTCATGGCCTGAATCAGAGGGTTGTTTCGGACTCAACCTCGGTTGAAGGGGCCATGAACGGCAGCGTCAAACCAATCAGCGGACACGTTTTCAGGGTCGATGGCAAGCGCGGCCCGCGTTGGTATGCCAAGTACCGGTTGCCCGATGGGCGCCAGGTGCAGAAGGCGCTCGGGCCGGCCTGGACGCAGCGGGGGCGGCCGGCGGGGGGGTCGTTTACGAAGCGCACCGCCGAGGCTTGGCTGCGCGAGGTGCTCGACCAGGCGAACCGGGGGACGCTGCCGGGGATGGTGCGTACGGGGGCCACGTTCGCCGACGCCGCTGCCGAGTGGCTGCGTTACGTCGAACAGGAGCGTGGGCGCAAGGCTTCCACGCTGGCGGACTACCGCTCGGTGGTGCGCGCACATCTGCTGCCTGCGTTTGGCGAGTTGCCGCTTGAGCGGATCGACTCGGAGACGATCGAACGCTGGCTCGCGGGGCAGCTGCGCGAGGGCGAGCTTTCGCAGCGCAGCCTGCAGAAGTTCGTCGTGCTGCTCAACGGCATCTTCAAGCGTGCGCGCAAGGTCTGGAAGCTGCCGCAGAACCCCGTCGCGGACATCGAGCGCGTGACCACGCCGCAGCGCACCGATATCGAGTTCTACTCGCCCGAGGAGGTCCACGCGCTTGTGCGGGCCGCGCATGATGAGCAGGACGGGGCGCTGTTCTTGACGGCAGCCATGACCGGGCTGCGCATGGGGGAGCTGCTTGCGCTGCGCTGGCGCGACGTGGACTTCTTGGCGCAGACGGTGCGCGTCACGGCGAGCTACACGGTCGGGAAGCTCGGCACGCCGAAGTCGGGGTTGGGCCGGGCGGTCCCGCTCGTTCAGGAGGTCGCTGAGGCCCTGGCGCGGCTCGGCAACCGGGAGCGGTGGACCGGGCCGGACGACCTAGTCTTCGTCGGGCAGGCCGGAGAGTACCTCGACGGGTCGGCGCTGCGCCGGCGCTTCAAACGGGCGCGCGACGCGGCGGGGCTGCGGCCGTTGCGCTTCCATGACTTGCGGCACACGTTCGGCAGCGTTGCCATCCGCACGGTTGACCCGCGCGAGCTTCAGGAGTGGATGGGGCACTCCGACTTCTCCACCACGCAGATTTACATGCACTACAGGCCGCGGGCTGATGCGGCGCGGAGGTTGTCCGCAGCGTTCGGAGCGGTCGATGGGGGGAGCGGCGGAGTGGTTGCGGCAGCTTCTGCGAAGGAGCCCTCGACGAGCGGGGAGGCCCGCGGTGGGTGAGACGAGTTACCGCGATCGGCTCGGTGTGGAGGCCGCAATCGACGTGCGCTTCATCACGGACCGATCGGGAGTGATCGACTACGCAATCGTGCTGCTTGTCCGCGAGGACGGAGCGTGGGTCGCTGTGCGCGTCTACGACAACACTCACGGCAATCATGACATGCACCGATACAATCTGAAGGGGTCCCCGTGAAATCGAGATGGCGTCAAACAGGCTGCCGAGACGTTTCGTCAGGGCTCGGCGGGTGAGGCCATGAGGAGCGCCCTTGAGGCGGTGCGCGGCGGCTATAACGAGATGATCGAAGCATGGCGACGGTAACCAACAAGACCCGAACTCCAGGCAGCCTTCTTGCCTCACGCAGTCTTGATGCTGCGATCGAGGACGCAATTGCGGAACGGCCGGCCCGGTATCCGAACGGCGCGGCGTTTGTCGGCGCGGATTTGCCTGGCCTCAGCAAGATCCTCGCGGAAAATGGGCGCGAAGGGCGCGCGGTGGTGCTCGTCTATCCCAACGGCGAAGAGTGGGTCATCGAGCCGCACAAGCCGGCCAGCGTCTCCAAAGCCGCATAGTAGCTCCAGCGTTCGCTCAGCGGCCCCGATCCAGGTCGTCACGTTCTGGTGTCAGTGTGGGCCAGGGGGGTGGGTGAGAAGGGATCGTGGGGGTAGGGCGGGTCGTGGGCGTCCTCCCAGGTGTGGTTGGATGGTTCGTGGTGGGTGGTTGGGGTGTGGGCTCGGCTGCGGGTCATGCGTTGGGCGAGGCGTGTGATGGGGTCGGGCTTTGGGGCGTTGGGGTTGAGGTCTTGGTGGGCGATGTGCCAGTCGGTGCGTTGGCGTGCGCGGGTTGCCTCGACGTAGGCGGTCTCTTTGGTGGTTTGCCATCTGCCGGTGAGGACGATGCCGCGCTCGACGGTTGCGCCTTGCTGGCGGTAGACGTGTTGGGCGTAGGCGAGGCGGATCGATTTGAGGTCTTTGGGGGCGAGGGTGAGGTAGCGGTCTGAGCCGTCGAGGGTGATGGTCGCGCTGCCGTCGGGGTGGAGGCGGATGATTTCGCCGCGGGTGCCGTTCTCGACGAGGGGTGCTCGGGGTGGGCGGTGTTGGTGGGTGAAGGCGATCGGGTCGCCTTGGCGGATGCCGTAGTGGACGTGGGGGAGCTGGGTTCGTGCCGTCCGAGTTCTCCGTGTTGGAGGCGGTGAAAGTCGGGTCAGATCACTGATGTCTCAGGAGATCCCGGACTGATGTCTCGGGAGACCGTGGACAGCTCAGGGTTGGCTGATTGGTTGGTAGTCGAGTGTGCGCAGGCGATCCACCGCGGTAGAGTGGTCGCTCGCATCCAATTCCCGCGTGTTAGGAGTAGCCGCCGTGAGAGACGACCTTCCCCCCGGCCCGTCGATGCCTCCTCTGCTGCAGACGATTGGTGCGTGGGCTCGGCCGACAGCTTCGATGGATCGCAGTCGTGCGCGCTATGGCAAGCGCTTCACGGTCCGTCTGCTCGGGCAGCGACCGTTTGTGGTGCTGTCTGACCCCGAGGACATAAAGGAGATGTTCATGGCGGCGCCCGATGTGCTGCACCCGGGCGAGGGCGCCAGCCTGCTCGAGCCGTTCGTGGGTCCCAATTCGGTGATCCTGCTCGACGAGGGGCCGCACCTGGAGCAGCGCAAGCTGATGCTGCCGGCCTTCCATGGCGAGCGCATGCAGAGCCTGGCGGGGTTGATGGCCGAGCTGGCCGAGCGCGAGGTTGACTCCTGGCCGCGGGGTGAGGCGATCGAGTTGCACCCGCGCCTGCAGCGCCTGACGCTCGAGGTCGTCCTGCGTGCGGTGTTCGGCCTGGAGCACGGCGCTCGTCTGGATGCGTTGCGCGAGCTGTTGACGGAGCTCCTTGAGTTCACCAACCACCCGGTCTCCTTCGTGCCTGCCCCGCGGTGGATGGCCGGCCGCGGGCCGGTGGGTCGCCTCGAACGGGCGGTCGCACGAGCGGACGAGCTGATCTACGCGCTGATCGATCAGCGCCGGCGTGAACCAGTGGACGGCGCCGATGTACTCACAATGCTGCTGTCGGCCGAGCACGAGGACGGGTCGCCGATGAGCCCGGCGGAGTTGCGCGACGAGCTGATGACGGCGCTGATCGCGGGCCACGAGACGACCGCCTCGCAGTTGGCGTGGGCGTTTGCGGAGCTCGCGCGCGCCCCCATGGTGCAGCGGCGCCTGGCCGAGGAGTGTGGCGCGGAGGACTCCGACGAGCAGTACCTCACGGCGACCATCAACGAGATCATGCGCCGCCGCCCGGTGCTGCCTGCCACCGAGCCGCGTCTGGTCGTGCAGCCGGTCGAGATCGGCGGCTTTCGCTATCCACCCGGCGTGATCGTGACGGCCAGCGCGCATCTGCTGCATCACGACCCCGAGCTCTATCCGGAGCCTTACGCCTTCCGCCCGGAGCGTTTCCTCGGGCGCTCGCCGGGCACGTACATGTGGATCCCTTTCGGCGGTGGGCGGCGGCGCTGCATCGGTGCGAGCTTCGCACTGCTCGAGATGAAGCTGGTGCTGCGCGCCGTGCTCGAGCGCTGCGAGGTGCGCCCCGCGAGCGCCCGCCCCGAGGTGGCGCGCCGGCGAGGCATCACGATCAGCCCCGCGCTCGGGGCGCGGGTCACTCTGCATCGCGCCCCCGCCCATTCTCCTCGGCGTGCGCCAGAGCCGTACACGCCTACCCCGCCGGAGGTGGTGGCGTCCCCGGTCTTGGCCTCGCCGACGCAGACTATGGTGTGACTGCTGACGCGTTGGCCGGCATCTGCGCGCTCTCACCTCGTGTGACTCGAAGGGTAGGGCTGCGTGTAACGCGCTCGAAGAGCAGGACTGCGTGTGACGCTCGAAGAGTAGGACTGCGATCGCAGCGTAGGCTCCGTAGCCTATCCAGCGCCCACGGAACCGAGCTTGGCGCCCGGGGCGGGCTTCCTCTCCTGTGGTACCGGCAGACCCCGGACGAGGTCATTCAGGCTGACGTCCAGGGCGTCGGCGAGGATCAGGAGGGTGCTCAGACGTGGCTCTCGCCTGGCCTGCTCGATCATCCCGACCTCCGTTCGATGCAGGTTCGCCGCGGATGACAGCGCTTCCTGGGAGCCGTTGCGAAGACGGCGAACGTTGGTCGCGAACCCTTCCAGCAGCTGGGTCAGCTCGGCCCTGTATGCCTCCTGGGTGCTCATCTCACCACCACTCTTGCGGCTGGTCGCGAGAAAATCGACAGCCCTCAGACAGCCATCTTTTAAGCTGGAAACTTGTTGTCTGCTGAAACGAGGCTCGGGCTTCGCGTGGTGAGGACTGTTGGAGAGTTCACCCTCCACTGCCGCCGGGGCGCGATAATCGCGATGGTGACCGAGGTGCATCGACTCTCATCGGACCTCCCGGTGCCGCTCGACGATGGCGGTGGTGGTCATCTGGTGGGCGGCTTTGTGCCCGCCCTCGCGCTGTCCTCGACGGCCGGCGGGCTGCTCGATCTTGCGGGCGTCGCGGAAGGGCTGGTGGTGGTCTATGCCTATCCGCGCACCGGCAGGCCCGGCGAGCCGCTGCCCGAGGGGTGGGACGAGATTCCGGGCGCGCGCGGCTGCACGCCTCAGAGTTGCGCCTTTCGCGACCACGCCGACGACCTCGCCAAGCATGGCGCCACGGTTCTCGGCGTCAGCGCGCAGCCCGCACCAGAGCAGCTGGAGTTCGCTCAGCGCGAGCACATCCCTTACCCGTTGCTGAGCGACGAGCGGCTCCAGTTGGCCGAGACGCTCGCTCTTCCGACCTTCGAGGCTGCCGGAATGAGGCTCTACAAGCGCCTGACCTTCATCGCCCGGAAGCGGCGCATCGAGAAGGTCTTCTACCCGGTCTTCCCACCGCAGGAGAATGCCGCCGACGTGCTCGCGTGGCTCGCCGAGCAGGCGGGGTAAGGCTGCGAGTCGCGGTCTCTTCGGTCTCGCGGCCCCTCGTTCATCTCGCGGTCCCTCGTTCTGGTTCGGCCCCCAAGGTTTCGTGGTCAGGTTCGGCCTCGCGGTCCCTCGTTCAGGTTTGGCCCACAGCACGCTGGGCGCGGCGGTTTGCACTGGCCCCGGCGCGGCGCGGCAGTGGGGCCAGATCAAACCGCCGTTCCCACACGCGGTAGGTTCGACCCTGGGTCCCGCGTTTGGGCTCGGCTCCACGTTCGCGCGGTCGGGTGCTGCCCCGCGGTCAGGCTTGGCTCCAGGGTCCCGCGTTGGGCTCTGGCTCAGCGATTCTCGCGGTCAGGGGTTCGGTGACACGGTCCCGCGTTCAGGCTCGACCCCACGGCCCCGCGGGTCAGGAGTAGCGCTCCTCCAGTTCTCGCCAGCGCTCCATGTCGTGACCGGGGATGATCAGCGCATCGGGGTGCCCGCGGTCGTATGCCTGGAGCTCGCTGAGGCTGCGCTCAAAGGCAGCCGGGTCCTCTGAGCGCCACGGCCGCTCACCCTCTCTGAGGGTCGCCATCGTGTAGATGGCATCACCCGCGATCAGCGCCTCGCGCGAGCTCAAACGCAGGATGATCGACATGTGCCCGTCGCTGTGGCCAGGGGTGAAGGCCAGCACGAGCGATCCGTCGCCGAACACGTCGAGCGTCTTGGCGAAGGAGCCCGTGGGGGAGATGGAGGAGGCGCTGAAGTCGACGGTCCTGTAGGTCTGCTGAGGGTCGAGCTGCGCACTGCTGTAGCCGCGCAGCGACGCTCCCCGTCGACGCGCGGCGTGCCACTCGGGTCCAGAGACCAGGACGGTGGCGTCGGGAAAGTCCGACAGCGCGCTGGCGTGATCGAAGTGCAGATGGGTCATCACGATCAGGCGCACATCGGCGGGCTCGACTCCGCGCGCCTTCAGCTGCGCGGCGGCCGTCTGCTGGGGATCCATCCGGATGCTCCCTCCGACCAGGTGGCCAATCGGGCCGAGGTTGCGGTTGCGCTCCTGCTTGGAGCCGGTCGCGACAGAGGCGTGAAAGCCAGTGTCGATCAGGATCGGTCCTGCCGCAGGGTGCTCGACGAGGAATGCCACGATTGGGACATCGACCCGCTGCTCGGCCGGCACCCCGATACCGAGCGCCTTCAGCGCCGCGGTGGGTCCCTCGGTGCGACGAAACCAGCCGCGGGGACCACTCATCTCAGCACACAGCAGCGGCTGCAGGGTGACGCTCGCCCCCATCTCTCCCCCGGGAAGGGGGAGATTGGCAGGCAGAGCCTCAAACGAGGACATGGGAGCGCTCGCGGAAGCGGTGGGCAAAGAAGTCAGTCATACCTGCAATATGGCAAGCTCGTACAGTGACCGTCGGCGAGCAGCCTATGGAATTCCAGGCCCGACTGCGCGAGCTGCGCGTTTTCGAGGGCGAGCTGGCGCATTTCGATCCCTCCGAGGTGCCCTCTCATCCGGCCGAGTTCTTCCTGGCGTGGCTGGAGGAAGCGATCGAGGCTGGGGTGCGCGAGCCCCATGCGATGACGCTCTCCACGGTGGACGCGGAGGGGCGCCCGAGTTCGCGCGTGCTGATCCTGAAGGGCCTCAGCGACGGGCGCTGGGAGTTCGCGACCAGCCGGCGCAGCCGCAAGGGTCGCGAACTGGAGGGCAACGGTTGGGGCGCCATCAGCTTCTACTGGTCCGAGCAGGGACGTCAGGTGCGCATTCGTGGACGGGTGCTCGCGGCCGGCGTCGAGCGCAGCGCCGCCGACTTCCTGGCGCGCTCGCCCGGTGCGCGCGCGGAGGCGCTTGCCGGCGTTCAGAGCGAGGTGCTGGGCGAGCAGGCCGACATCGAAGTGGCGCTCGAGGAGGCCACTCAGCAGATTGCGCGTCATCCCCAGATGGTGGCCGAGGAGTGGACCGTCTACGGGCTTGCCGCGGACGAGGTCGAGTTCTGGCAGGCCCATCCAGAGCGTCGTCACGTCAGGCTGCGCTATCGGCTGCACGAGGGCGTCTGGAGAACGGAGCGGCTGTGGCCATAACTGAGCGGTGGCCATGAACGACGCCTCTGCCCGTCCGGGACAGGCACCTGACCCCATCCTGGCCTACCACATCGAGCTGCGTCAGTTCCCGCACAGCGCCTGCCACTTCAACCTCACTGCCCAGCAGCTCAGTGCCACGGTGGTGGAGCCGTGGGCGCGCGAGGGGTGGATCGAGATGGGAGAGCGCAAGTGGAACCCCCACCAAGCCAAGCTCACGGTGCTCGAAGGTCCGCACATACCCGTCGATGAGCTCTCGATGGGCCGTGGTTGGCGTACCGCCCAGCGTGAGGGTCGAGACGTCACCGAGCATCTGCTGGCGGCGGCTCGCGAGAGGATGGGCGGCGGCGATGCCCGGGCTCTTTCCACGGTTGGTGGTCAGGGCGCTGGGGAGGGGGCTGGGGCCGGAGGTCTGGGCACTCCAGCTGGAGGGACCCTCGAGATGGGCCTGCTGGCCGATTCGCTTGGTCTTGAGCTGCTGGCCCAGCTTGGGGGCGAGCGGGTGCCGGTGCGCAGCGCGTGGGAACTCGCTGGAACGCGCCATCCGGAGCGCACGCCCGGGGAGTGTCTGGAGCTGGCTGAGCGTGCCGTTGCCTCGCTGCTGCGAGCGCAGCTGGTGGCGCTCGTTTTGCAAGACGGTGCGGACCAGGCCGAGCGCCGGCTGGAGGGAGGCGAGCCCCAGGCGGCGCTGCGCTCCATCGACAGTTGGAGCGGACTGGCGTCGGATAACGTCTGGATATGCAGAGCCTGAGCGGGCCTGTGCAGCGCCTGAGCGGGCTATGCAAAGCCTGAGCGGGGCGGGTCGAGCACGGCAGCCGCGAAACGGCTCATCGGCGAGCGCCGCTAGACTCGGTGCTCGCTTGGTGGGCGTAGCTCAGTTGGTAGAGCTCCGGGTTGTGGTCCCGGCGGTCGCGGGTTCGAGTCCCGTCGCTCACCCCTGAAGTGCCTGCAAATAGGCGGTTTTCGGAAGTCTACTAAACAGAACTTGGCTCTGGGAGCAATTGAGGGCACAAATTTCCCCGATTTCTGCGCTCGATGGCGGTTGCGGGCGGCGCTCGATGAGACGCGTTGGTCTCTCGCCTGAGACCGTTATGCAAGGATCAGAGCGGTATTGCGTCCCTGGCGGCGACGCGTAGCGAGCAATCTGCAGCAATGATGTAGCGGACACCTCGCTGTGTGAGACTTGCGCCCCATGAGCGCCAGCCGGCCGAGAGTAGCGGTGGTGGGCCACGTCGAGTGGGTCCAGTTCGCGCGCGTACCCCACGTGCCGGCGGCCGGGGAGGTCATCCACGCGCGCGACCCCTTTGAGGAGCCCGCCGGTGGTGGGGCGGTGGCGGCTGTGCAACTGGCCCGCCTGGCCGGCGAGGCGGTGCTCGTCACCGCGCTGGGCGAGGACGAGCTGGGTCGCCGCTCGGTGGCGCGCCTGCGTGAGCTGGGCGTGCACGTGTGGGCGGCCCCCCGCGCCGCTCCCACGCGCAGCGCGGTGACGCTGGTGGACGACGCGGGGGAGCGCACCATCACCACTTTCGGCGAGCGCCTGGAGCCCGTCGGGGACGACGGCGAGGTGCCGTGGAGTGAGTTGGCGCAGATGGACGCCGTCTACTTCACCGCCGGTGACGTGGGTGCCCTGCGCGCCGCGCGCGCCGCGCGCGTGCTGGTGGCCAGCCCGCGCGCCCTCCACGCCCTTGGGCACGGCGTTGCCCTGGACGCGCTGGTGCTGAGCGAGGACGACGCGATCGAGCGCCGCGAGGCCACCCGCGCGCAGGACGACGCCCAGCTGCTCGTGCTCACAGAGGGCGCTCGCGGCGGCACCTATCGGGAGCGCTCGGTCGGGCAGGGGACGTGGGCTGCCGCCTCGCCGCCCGGCCCGCCGGTGGACTCCTACGGCTGCGGCGACTCCTTTGCGGCGGGCCTCACCTACGGTTTGGGCACGGGTCTCGCCGTGCCCGCCGCGCTGGACCTCGCCGCTCGCTGCGGCGCCGTGTGCCTCACCGGTCACGGACCCTACGAGCGCCAGTTGACGGGTCGGACGCTGTGGAGCCGATGAGGGGAGCTGTAGGGCCGATGAGGCGACGATGAGGGGCCGATGAGGCGACGATGAGGGGCCGATGAGGGGAGCTGTGGGGCCGACGAGACGTTCGATGGGACCACGCCGACCTGGCTCGTGGGCGTGTGCAGTAACGCGCCGCATCGCCCCGCCTCGCGCCCACGCGATGCGCCCGCATCGCCCGGCCTCCCGCCCACGCGATCAGTAGCCCTGCGTAACGACGTTCGCCAGCGGTTCGCCCCGCGCGTAGCGGCGCACCTGCTCGCCGATCAGCGCGAATGCGCGCCGGTCCGCGGCCACGGTGTCACCCGCGAAGTGGGGGGTGAGCAGCAGCCCCGGCGCGTCCCACAGCGGGTCCCCCGCGGGCAGTGGCTCGGGGTCTGTCACATCGAGCGCCGCCCGCACCCGCCCCGCTTGCAGCAGGCCCGTCAGCGCCGCGGTATCGAGGATCGGCCCGCGCGCGGCGTTGACGAGCAACGCGCCCGGGCGCAGGCACCCCAGCATCTCGGCGTCCAGCAGTCCGCGTGTCGCGGCCGTGAGCGGCAGCAGCACCACGACGACGTCAGCGCGCGGCAACAGCCCCCTCAACTCCTCCTCGGGGTGCACGCCGGCGCGGGCGTGGCGGGCGACGCGGATCAGCTCGACTTCGAAGGGTTCGAGGCGCCTCTCCACGGCCCGGCCGATCGAGCCGTACCCCAGGATCAGTACGGTGCTGCCCGCCAGCTCGCCGGACTGGCACCAGTCCCAGCGGTGTTCGCGCTGGCGGTCGCGCAGCTCTCCCAGGGTCTTCGTTGAGGCGAGGATCGTCGCCAGCACCCATTCCGCGACCGCCGTGTCGCGGGTTCCGCTGGCGTCGCACAGCGTCACGCCGGGAGGGGTGGGGGGCAGCCAGTCGACGCCCGCCGAGAGCGTCTGGATCACGCGCAGCGCCTCCATTCGTGGCAGCAGCTCGCGCAGGCGCTGGTCGCCCGAGAGCGGCACCAGGAACTCCGCTTCGAGCATCGCGCGGGGCAGCTCGCCGTCGTGTGGCACGACGCTCAGCTGCACCTCCTCGGGCAGCTCCCCGACCGCTTCGTACCCAGCCCGCTGCGGCATCCACAGATTCACCTGCTCAGTATGGCCGGTAGTCTGCTCTCCGCGCTTCATGGACTTCTCGCTCCCTCGACCCGTCGCGAAGACCTCCGCCTCTGCGCCATGACCGGCGCTGGACTCGCAACCGTGCGCTTGCGCGATGCCGAGGGGTCGCTGGAGGCCACGTTCGTCCCCGGCGCCAACATGCTCTGCTGCTCGCTGCGCCACCGCGGCGAGGAGCTGCTGGCCCAGAACGCTGGCGTGGACGCCTACGCCGAGCACGGCAAGACGATGGGCATCCCGCTGCTCTACCCCTGGGCCAACCGCCTCGCCGGCTTCGACTACACCGTCGCCGGGCGAACCGTGGACGTTCCGCACGACCCGCTGCACATCGCGCTCGACCCCCACGGCCTGCCGATCCATGGCGTGATCGGCGGGCGCTTGGCGTGGGCGCTCGAGGATGCTCCGGGTCAGGACGTCGAGGGTGCTTCTGGGCGGCGTGTCGAGGGCGCTCCCGCTCGCAACGCTCAGACGCTCAGTGCGCACCTGAGCTGGAGCGATGCGCAGCCCGAGCTGTTCGAGGTGTTCCCGTTCCGCCACGACCTCGCCTTCCACGCGCGCCTCGCCGCCGGTCGTCTGGAGGTGGAGATGGAGGTGCACGCGTGCGGCGCCGATGTGGTGCCGGTGGCCTTCGGCTTTCATCCCTATCTGTCGCTGCCGGGCGTCCCGCGCGAGCGCTGGCGCATCGAGCTGCCCTCGATGCGCGGCCTGCAGCTCGATGCCCAGCAGATCCCCACTGGGCCCGGGCAGAGTTTCCCGGCCCGGAGCTTCGAGCTTGCCCAGAGCGTGTTCGACGACGGGTTCGACGAGGTCTCTCAGTCAGCCTGCTTCGTCCTCGCCGGCGGCGAGCGGCGGATCTCACTCGAATTTCTGGAGGGTTATAGCTACGCGCAGGTGTTCTCCCCGCCGGGAGGCCCCTTCATCTGCTTTGAGCCGATGAGCGCTCCCGCCAACGCGCTGCGCAGCGGCTCCGGACTGCGCCTGCTCGCGCCGGGCGAGCGCTGCCGCGCGGCGTTCGCGGTGTCCGTCGAGGCGCTCGCGGCGGGCGGGTAGCTCCCCTCCGCCGCGATTTACGGGAGAATCACCGGCAATGCGCGTGACCGCCAAGGCCGACTACGCCGTTCGAGCCACCATCGAGCTCGCGGCGGGAAGCCAGGATGCGCCCCGCAAGGTCGACGAAGTGGCCCGTGCGCAGGGCATCCCCCTGTCCTTCCTGGAGAACATCCTCACGCAGCTGCGCAGCTCTGGGATCGTGCGCAGCCAGCGCGGCCCCGAGGGCGGCTACTGGCTCGCCCGCCCGCCCGCTGAGGTGACGCTGGCGCAGGTCATCAGGGCGGTGGAGGGTCCGCTGGTGGGTGTGCGCGGCCAGCGTCCCGAGGAGATCGAGTACGGCGGCTCGGCCGAGTCGCTGCAGCAGGTGTGGATCGCGCTGCGCGCCAACCTGCGCAAGGTGCTCGAGCGCGTCACGGTCGCCGACGTGGCGGCGGGCAAGCTGCCCAAGGACGTCATCGCGCTCACGCGCGAGGAGGACGCCTGGGAAACGCGGCGGGGGGCCGACTAGACCGCGAACACCCGCGGGTCGGGGAGCCGCACGGCGAGGATCTGTCCCTCCTCCAACTCGAGCTCCTGCGCGTTCTCGCGCGTCACCTGGGCCCAGATGTCGCGCCCGTCGTGCAGGGTCAGCTCGACGCGCACCTCGAACCCGAGGTGCACCACGCGGCGGATCAGCGCCTCCGTGGTCGTCTCGTCCGGATGGGGCATGATCTGGATGTCGTGCGGGCGCACGAAGGAGTCGCCCAGGCGGTTGACCGGCCCCACGAAGGACATCACGAACTCGTTGCGCGGGCTCTCATACAGCTCGCGCGGCGCGCCTGCCTGTTCGATGCGCCCGGCGTTCATCACCACGATCTGCTCGGCCACTTCCATCGCCTCCTCCTGGTCGTGGGTGACGAAGATGGTGGTCACGTGGATCTCCTCGTGCAGGCGCCGCAGCCACTCGCGCAGCTCCGCCCGCACCTGCGCGTCCAGCGCGCCGAAGGGCTCGTCCAAGAGCAGCACCTTCGGCTGGGGCGCCAGCGCCCGGGCCAGCGCCATGCGCTGCTGCTGGCCGCCGGAGAGCTGGGAGGGGTAGCGCTTGGCCAGGCCGTCGAGGCGCACCAGCTTCAGCAGTTCCTGCACACGCGCGCGCACCTCCTCCTTGGGTCGCTTGCGCACCGTCAGCCCGAAGGCGACGTTGTCGTGCACCGTCATGTGCTTGAACGGCGCGTAGTGCTGGAACACGAACCCCACTCCGCGGCCGCGCGCGGGGGTCGCCGTGACCTCCTCCTCGCCGATCCGCACGCGGCCGGCGTCGGGGGTCTCCAGCCCGGCGATGATCCGCAGCAGCGTCGACTTGCCGCTGCCGCTGGGTCCCAGCAGCGCGGTGAGCGCTCCGTCGTCGACGCGCACGCTCACGTCGTCGAGCGCCAGGAAGTCGCCGAAGCGCTTGGTTATGTGGGTGGCCTCGATAGCCATCAGATCAGGAGGTCAGCTCCGCGGGGCCTGGAGGCCCCGCGTTTTGATGGAGATGGGCGGCTTCCAGCCGCCCGTGACCGGCCAGGTTTTGCCTGGTCTCTTCGCGGGGTGGCATGTGGCGGAGTCGAGCGCCATCAGACGGGAATCCGCGAACGAGTGCGGCGCGTAAGCAGGTTCATCGCCACCAACGTAGCCAACGCCAGCAGAGCCAGCTCCACCGAGGCCGTGTAGGCGCCGGTGGTGTCGAAGTTCTCGAAGCGGTCCTGCACGTACAGCGGCAGCGTCTGCGTTTCGCCCTCCAGCCGTCCGGAGACGATGCTCACGGCGCCGAACTCCCCCAGCACACGGGCGGTGGTGAGCACCACCCCGTACACCACGCCCCAGCGAATCGCCGGCAGGGTGACGCGCCAGAACGTCTGCCATCCGTTGGCTCCCAACGTGGCCGCCGCCTGCTCGGCGTCGGTGCCCACCTCGCGCAGCACCGGGATCGTCTCGCGCGCCACGAAGGGCAGCGAGACGAAGGCGCAGGCCATCACCATCCCCGGCACCGAGAAGATCACCTGGATGCCGTGTTCGGCCAGCCAGTCGCCAAACCATCCTGCCTGGCCGTAGACCAGCACCAGCGACAGCCCCACCACCACTGGGGAGATCGCGAAGGGCAGGTCGATCAACAGGCTGAGCAGCGCCCTGCCGCGAAAACGGTGGCGCTCCAGCAGGATCGCGATCGCGATGCCGAAGGCGGTGTTGAGCGGCACCACGATCACCACCAGCTCGATCGACAGCCACAGCGCGTGCACGGCGTTGGGTGCGCTCAGCGCTTCCCACACCTGGGCCAGCCCGTGTTCGAAGGTGCGATAGAAGATCATCGCCACCGGCGCCCCCAACAGCAGCGCCAGGTATCCCAGGGCCACCGTGCGCAGGCCGAGCCTGCGCGCCCGTTCGCCCGGTGCGCTCCGTCGGAGGGGAGAGGCGCCCGCCGTCGGGGTGGGGGAGAGGCGCCCGGCGCCCGGCGCGCCGGCGCTAGCGGACATGCCCTGACCACCGCCGCGAAACACCGCTCAGCACGGCCAGCACCAGCAGCGCGGCCACCAGCAGGACCACCGACACCGCGGCCGCCGCGGGCAGGTTTTCGTTCTCGACCTGGTTGAAGATGTACACCGCCCCTACCTCGGTTTTGAAGGGCAGGTTGCCGGAGATCAGCACGATCGAGCCGAACTCGCCCACCGCCCGGGCGAAGCTGAGCGCCATACCGGAGACGATCGCCGGTGCGAGCGCGGGCAGCACGATGCGCCGGAACACCATCAGCCGGCCGGCTCCCAGCGAGGCCGCGGCCTCCTCCATCGTGCCGTCGAGCTCCAGCAGCACCGGCTGCACCGAGCGGGCCACGAAGGGCAGCGTCACGAACAGCAGCGCCAGCACCACGGCGGCGCGCGTGAAGGTGATGTCCACGCCCGCCGGGCCGCCCTTGCCGTAGAGGGCCAGCAGCACCACGCCCGCGACCACCGTGGGCAGCGCGAAGGGCAGGTCGATCATCGCGTTCACCACGCGCTTGCCCGGGAATTCGTCACGCACCATCACCCACGCGATCAGCGTTCCGAAGATGGCGTTGATGCACACCACCACCGCCGAGGCTCCCAGCGAGAGTTTGATCGCGGCCACCGCCTCGGGAGCGGAGACCTCGCGCCAGAAGGCGCTCGCGCCGCCGTGGCTGGCCTGGGCGAGCAGCGCGGCGATCGGCAGCAGCACGAGCACCGACAGGTAGATGCCCATCAGCCCGCGCCCCAGCGCCGTGGCCGAGCGTCCGCCGAGGTTCGCCCCGAGCCGGCCCTGGCCGGGGTTGCGCGAGCCATCGGAAGCGAAGGGCCGCCGGCGGAAAGGGGGCATCCGCCGGCGGCCCGCCTGGCGCTCCAGCGCCAGGGCCGAGGGGTCGCTACTTGGCAGTGGAGACTCCCAGCGACTGCTCGATCTTTGTCACCTCGCCCGTTTCCGGTTCGAAGAACTGCTTGTCCACGGCCTTCCAGCCGCCGAGCGTTGTGATCGTGAACAGGTGCGTGGGGGTCGGGAACTTTTCGGCCCCCGGCACACCGGAGATCACCGGGCGATAGCCCTTGGACACCCAGATCGCCTGGCCGGCGGGGGAGAGCAGGTAGTTGACGAACTTCTGCCCCTCCGCCGTGTTGCCCTTGCTCAGCACCGCGATCGGGTTCTGGATCAGGATCGTCGCTGCGGGCACAACGTATTCGATCGGCGAACCCTTCTTCTCGTCGGAGATGGCCTCGTCCTCGTAGTCGATCAGCGCGTCCCCGCGCCCGGCGAGGAACGTCTGCAGGGCGTTGCGCGCCGAGCTGTCCTGGCTGACCACATGGTGGAAGAGTTCGGTCAGGTACGCCAGCGCCTGTTCCGGGGTCTTGCCTTCCTGCAACTGCGCCCCGTAGGCGGCCAGGATGTTCCAGCGCGCGCTCCCCGAGGTGAAGGGGTTGGGCGTCAGCACCTGCACTCCGGGCTTGACGAGGTCAGACCAGGAGGTGATGTGCTTGGGGTTGCCCTTGCGCACGATGATCACCGCCACCGACTGCGTCACGAAGCCGTGCGTGGCATTCTGGTTCCAACTGGGGGAGACCAACCCGGCCTTGACAAGCCGTTCGACGTCCGGCGCGAGCGAGAAGTTCACGACGTCGGCGTGCAGCCCGTTGGCCACGGCGCGACTCTGTTCGCCGGAGGGCCCGTAGGATTCGCTGAAGCTCACCCCGCTGCCTTCGGAGGTGCCCTTGAAGGCGGGGATCAGTTTTTCATAGGCCCCCTGCGGGGTCGAGTAGGCCACCAGGGTCAGGTGCTTGCTCGAGCTGGAGCTGCCACAGGCGGTGAGGCTGGTCACAGCCAGGGCGGTTAGAGCTGCGACGACGGCGATTGAGCGCTTTTGCATGGTCACCTTCTGCATAGCTTGCATGAGAATAAGCAGCGCAAATTAGCACAAACCGTGTCGGGATTGCCCTAATTGTGCGGGGGCGCCCCGGCTGAGGAGGCGGGCGAGAGGTGGGCGGGCGTTGGGGGTGTGGACTGCGGGCGTGGGTTGGTGGGTGTGCAGAGGCCGGTGTTGGCTCCTGGGCCGAGTGGAGGCGCGTCGGCCGGCGGGAGCCTCAGGCAGGCAGTGGGCGGCTGGAACGCCCGGCGCTCACGGGGGCGCCCACCGAGGCCAAGACATCGGCGATGCAGGCCTCTTGCACCCGGCTGGGGTCGATCGCAAAGAGCGCCGGCACGCCCCCCGGGCCGGCCCGCACGCCGGTGCGGGCGCGCGCCAGGTGCATCGCGCCCAGCGTCTGCGTGTAGAGGTAGTTGGCTGTGAAGTCAGGGTCTTCGACCGTGAACACCCCCTGCTCGGCGCCCTGTCGCAGGATGTGGGAGAGCCGGCTCAGGCACCCCGCCATGCCCTGGGCCAGGCGGATCCAGACGCCGTCTGAGACGGTCTCCTGCAGCTCCTCCGCAGGTCCGCGCATGAGCGAGAGCGCGCAGTCCAGGAAGGCGGGGTGCTCCAGGCAGAAGCCCGTGTAGTGGCGCCACCCCTCCTCCAGCAGTTCCACCGGATCGAGCCCCGCCGGCACTTCGTCCAGGCGCTCGGCCAGGTCGCGCAGGTAGCCGGTCAGCGTCAATACGAACAGCTCCTCCTTGGAGGAGAAGCAGCGGTAGATCAGCGCCTTGTTGATGCCCACCGCGCGAGCGATGTCCTCAATCGGCGCGTCCTGCATCCCCCGTTCGTCGAACAGCAGTCGCGTGGCCGCCAGTATTTCGCGCTCTCGCTCGCGACGAATGGCAGCGCGGCGAGAGGCCAGAGGGGGGCGGGAGCGAGCGTGGGCTGGCTGCCATCTGCCAGCCACTATAGACGTCATGTAAACGAAGTTCAATCGTGCATTTGACAGCCGTTTACATTTGGGTTAGACTGAGCGAAGTCGCGCAGGCGCTCCCCAGGCCCCTGCTCTTGCGGCCTCCGCAGTGCCCACGTGCAACCCAGTCGGTAGTCCAAGCCGTCTAACGTAAGTTCCATAGTCGTTCGCTTCGTCCAAGCCGATCCACTCACACTGGCCTCATCCAGCACCCAGCCCTCCAGTCTCATCACCACCGCACCGTCCGAACCCACCTGAAAGCAAGGAGCCCCCGCCCCGATGTCCACCACCGACGTCACCACTGAGGCCGCCGAGGCCGCCGTCGAGGCGATCGCCGCCTCGGCCAGCAAGGACAGCGCCTTCTCGATGGCCCTCTCCCAGGACCAGAAGGACATCCGCGACTGGGTCCACGGTTTTGCCGCCGACGTCATGCGCCCCGTAGCGCACGAGTGGGACGAGAAGGAGCAGACCCCCTGGCCGGTGATCCAGGAGGCCGCCAAGATCGGCCTCTACGGCTTTGAAGGACTGGCGCAGTTCTTCGCCGACCCCACCGGCCTGACGTTGCCGATCGTCAACGAAGAGCTCTTCTGGGGCGACGCCGGCATCGGCATGGCGATCATGGGCACCGCGCTGGCTGTGGCGGCCATCTTCGGCCAGGGCTCGGGCGAGCAGATCGGCGAATGGATCCCCCGCTGCTTCGGCACAGAGGACGACATCAAGGTCGCCGCCTTCTGCGCCTCAGAGCCCAACGCCGGCTCGGACGTCTCCGGCGTGCGCACCCGCGCCAAGTTCGACGAGGCCGCGGGCGAGTGGGTCATCAACGGCCAGAAGGCCTGGGCCACCAACGGCGGCATCTCCGACGTGCACGTGGTGATCGCCACCGTCGACCCCGAGTTGGGCTCGCGCGGGCACGCCGCGTTCGTCGTGCCGATGAGCGAAGCCAAAGGCATCTCCCAGGGCACGAAGGTCTCCAAGCACGGCCTGCGCGCCTCGCACACCGCCGACGTTTTCCTCGATGACTGCCGCATCCCCGCCGGGTACGTGCTGGGCGGCAAGGAGAAGCTGGACGAGCGCCTGGCCCGCGTGCGCGAGGGCAAGCGCGCCAAGTCCCAGGCCGCGATGCAGACCTTCGAGGCCTCGCGCCCCACGGTCGGCTCCCAGGCCCTGGGCATCGCCCGCGCCGCGTATGAGTACTCCCTGGAGTACGCCAAGGAGCGTGAGCAGTTCGGCCGCAAGATCATCGAGAACCAGGCGATCGCCTTCACGCTGGCGCGCATGAAGATGGAGATCGACGCCGCCCGCCTGCTGGTGTGGCGCGCCTCCTGGATGGGCCGCAACCAGGTGCCCTTCGAGAACGCCGAGGGCTCGATGTCCAAGCTCAAGTCCGGCGAGGTCGCCGTGTGGGTCACCGAGCGCGCCATCCAGATCCTCGGCGGCAACGGCTACACGCGCGAGTTCCCCGTCGAGCGCTGGCACCGTGACGCCAAGATCTACGACATCTTCGAGGGGACGGCGGAGATTCAGCAGCTGGTGATCTCCCGCGCGATCTCGGGGATGCACATAAAGTAGCTCTGGGAGTGGGTTTTCGGGGTTTCGGGGGCGGCGATTTGCGGTCGCCCCAGAGCCTCGTAAGCGAGCTTGCGGATGGGGTGCGCGCCAGTTCTCGCGCCAGTCGCATATAAGACGTGGCGCGGCGCGAGTACCCCCTGCGCTGACTGCGGCGTACTGCCTCCCCAGATTCGCCAGACATATCCTGCGCGAGAGTGTCGGAGGACAAACACGGACCTACCAAGGTGAAGCCCGAAGCGATCCTCGATCATGCGGGCAATCAGCTGCTTGAGCTAGCGGCGGTCTTTGACGAGCCTGTCGAGGCGCAAACCTATCCGCTCGCCCTGCTTTCCCTCGGGCACCGCTCCCGCACCCTCTTTCAGGCATTCCTCGAACTGCAGGCGGGTGTCGTTCCGGTCGCTGCGCGTGCGCTGCTGCGACCAATGGTCGAGATCAACATCCTTGTCCGCTTTCTGCGCAAGGACCCCGATCTACATACCGAGCTCTGGCAGGCCGAGGGCGAGCGGAATACCCTCACGATGGCGGAGGAGATCCTCGGGTCTCCGCATCTCAGCAGCCAGGTGCCGGAAGATCCGCTCGCTGACGCAGAGATTGAGTCCCGGAAGCGCAGAGTTGATAAAGCCCGTGTGCGCGGCGGCGAGGCCGGCCTGCCCGTCAAGCGAGGATCGGTTCTCCCTTCCGTACCAGCCCAGCTCAAAGTCATCAACGAAGGGGCCGCTGATGTCGCGTATACCTTTGCCTACCGGTCGCTCAGTTGGGATGTGCATGGCAGTCCTCGTGTTTTCCTCGCTGGGACCTGGGCTGAGCACAACGACGGGAGATTCTCCTACGACGAGCGTCTTTCGGCGCAGGATCTACTGCCGGCGAAAGCCCTCGCGATCGGCACCTTCGCGTCGACCGTTGAACTTGTGGCTGCGGAGCTCGGCCTGGCGATCGAGTCGCAGGCTAGCGCCATCAGAAGTACGGTCATGGAGATCCGGCCCGGGGGCATCACTGCGGAATAAGCCCACCAACGACGAGTTACGCCCCCCGTGACCGGCGCGCTGCGCGCGCCTTCTTGCACAACCCACCCCCAGCCCAATGCCTGGAGGGGTCGGGCCTGCGGCCCTCCGGCGTCGCTGCGCTCCGCGTCGGTGGCGTGAGCCCAGCTTGAGGAGGGCCTGTCAGCGCCTTGAGCGCGGACGCTTGCTGCGGCAGGATGCGAGTCGTGAGCGGTCGGTGTAGACCGTGAGCAGCGACGGGGGGAGTAGCGCGAACCCGGTGTCGATGGTCACGATCGCGTAGGCGTCGGCGGCGATGGCGCTCGCTGCGTGGATCGCGTCGTAGGAGGCGAGTCCGTAGCTGGTCATGAGGTTCCTCGCGGCGCTCGCGGTGTCGCTGAGTGGTACGGGGAAGTGGTCGATGGACACGAGCAGCGTCTCCCAGCGGGAGATGGTGTCGTTCAGGAGGCGTCCGGCGCGACGGCGGGCGCGTCCGTCGGTTCGATGTCCGCGCCAGCGGCTCCCCCAGCGTTCCTTGAGTGCGATTGCGAACACCGCCTCGGCCAGCTCGACGGGGAGAAGGTCGCTCGTTGTGACGGACACGCCGCTTTCGACGATCCGCGCGAGGAAGGCGCGGCATACGACGTGGAGAGGCTGCGTGGCAATCAGCGCCTCGACTACGAAGCTGGTGTCGAGCGCGATCGGGTCGGGCAGGAGAAGCTCGGATTCCTCGATCGCGAAGACGCCTCCCGTGGCGGACCGGCGTCCACCTGCAGGAGTCATGGTCCTACCGGCGACCGTACATGTCCGGCGTGACGCGAACCTTGACCCGCAGTCCCTCCGTAGCGCGCTTGAGAGCTGTGCGCTTCTCCTCGAGGGTCTTGGCCGTCGCGGGGCGCTTCAGTTCAGCAAGCCTCTCGGGGCTGAGACGCTCGGGCCTTCCGTTGGTCTGTTTCGTCGCCACGGAACTCATGGTATCGACCGGCAATGTTGCCATCGCAGCCGGACAGACATTCATCGGGATTCTCGATCTCCTCCCCGCAGCAGTTCGCCCGCTGCCCGAACCTGGCGGCCCCGGTCCGACGTCCAGCGGCCCCGTTTCGTGCCGGCTCGCAGCAGGCTCTCCTGCCGCTCCGCGTCGCTGCGCTCCGCTTCGCGGCACACAGTTGCACCAGGGGTGCAGATGGCTTTGCTAATTTGGCTAAGTTTGCTAATTTGGGCAAAGAGCAAGGATGCTTTCAATCGGCAAGATCGCCCAGGGGCAGCACAGGTACTACGAGCGCCAGGTCGCGCACGGCGAGGATGACTACTACTCCGGCCGTGGTGAGGCGCCGGGGGAGTGGACGGGGGCGGGCGCAAGGGCGCTCGGCCTCACGGGCCGCGTGAGCGCCGAGCAGTTCAACGCTCTCATCGCGGGCCATGATCCGCGCGACCCAACCGTCCGTCTGCGCAGCAGCGAGCAGGATCCGAAGGTGGCGGCGTTCGATTTGACGTTCAGCGCGCCGAAGTCGGTGAGCGTCCTGTTCGCGATAGCTCCCACAGACGTCTCGGGCCAGCTCGTGGCCTGCCACGAAGAGGCGGTCAAGGCCGCGCTCGGGTACCTGCAGGACACGGCGGTGAGTGTGCGGCGCGGCAGGGCGGGCGAGCACGTCGAGCGCGCCGGGGGGCTGATCGCGGCCGCGTACCGCCACCGCATGAGCCGCGCGCTCGACCCGCAGCTGCACACCCACGTCGTCGCGGCGAACCTCGCGCAGGGCCCCGACGGTCGCTTCACGGCGCTGCACAGCAGCCAGCTCTACCGCGAGGCGAAGACGGCGGGGTACCTCTACCAGGCGCATCTGCGCGCGCTGGTGAGCGAGCGCATGGGGCTGGAGTGGGGGCCGGTAACCAACGGCGCCGCGGAGCTGACGAGCGTGACGCGTGGGGTGATCGAGTTCTTCAGTAAGCGTCGCGAGGAGATGCTGCGCGCGGCCGCGGCGGGCGGGATTGGCTTGGATAGCAAGAGCGCGGCGGAGAGCGCGGCGCTCGCCACGCGCGAGCGAAAGCAGTACGGCGTGGAGACGCACACGTGGCGCGAGGAGGTGCAGGCCTGCGCGGCCGAGCAGGGCCTCGGCACCGACGAGGTCACACAGCTCCTGCAGGCGGGCCACGAACGCGCGAGCGACCCCACCAGCAGTCGCCCGGCGGTGGACGAGCAGACCCTCGGCGAGCACCTCGCCGGCCCCAGCGGGCTGACGGAGCGCAGCAACACCTTTGACATGCGCGCGGTGCTGCAGGAGTTCGCGGCCGCCGCGCGGGCGGGAGCGCTCCTCGGCGAGGTGCGCGGCATGGCGGGCCGCTTCACGGCCCGGACGGACGTGCTGGTGACGACGCGCGGTGAGATGACGACGGCTGAGTTGACAGATATTGAGAGGCGGCTGATCGCCGCCGCGATGGGTCGCGCGAGCGAGCACTGCTGCGTCGTGGGAGAACGACTCACCGAGCGTTCGATAGCTGCCGCCGACCGCGAGCTGACAACCGAGCAGGCCAACGCTGTGCGTGCGGTGGTGGGCAGCGGCGATGGGGTGAGCGTGGTCGAAGCGTTGGCGGGGACGGGCAAGACCTATACGGCGGGCGTACTGCGCGAGGTATACGAAGCCGTCGGCACACAGGTGATGGGTGTCGCGCCGACGGGCCGCGCGGCACGCGAGCTGACCGAGGAGGCGGGGATCCCCGCGCGCACACTCGACCGGCTGCTCACCGAACTGGAGAAGTTCGACCAGACACTCCCCCCAGGGTGTGTGGTGATCCTTGATGAGGCGGGGATGGCCGCAACGCGCGCCAGCGCAAAACTGCTGCACGCGGCGGAGCGGGCGGGCGCGAAGGTCGTGGCGATCGGCGACCCCGGCCAGTTGGCCTCGGTGCAGGCCGGTGGCTGGCTCGGAGCGGTGGGCCGCCGCCTCGGTGCGGTGCGTCTCACCGAGGTGATGCGCCAGCGCGACCCGGCCGAGCGCCGCGCGCTCGCGGCGCTGCACGACCGCCAACCCGCCCCATACCTGCAGTGGGCCGACCAGGCGGGGCGGATCGAGACGTTCGAGAACCCCCAGGCCGCACGCGAACAGGCACTTGCCGAGTGGACAAATGCCGCGGCGCGCGTCGGGCCGGCGCAGGCGGTGATGATCGCCCGCGACAACGAGCTGCGCGACGAGCTCAACCACGCTGCCCGCGAGCTGCGCAAAGAACAGGGCGCCCTCGGCGAGGAGCGCCAATACGGAGGCGTCCAGCTCGCGGTTGGCGACCGGCTCATCTGCCGCCGCAACGACCGCGGCGTGGATGTGGACAACGGGATGCGCGGAACCGTGCGCCACCTCGACGCCAACACGGTGACGATCCACACCGATGGCGGCCTGGTGCGCAAACTGCCCGCGGCCTATGTGCAGGAGCACGTCGAGCACGCGTACTCCTTGACGGGCCACGGGATGCAGGGCGGCACGGTACAAACGGCGATCGTGGTCGCCAGCCCCCGCGACCTGAGCGCGGGCTGGAGCTACACCGCCCTCTCCCGCGCACGCGGCGAGACACGACTCTTGGTCCACGAGGAGAACACGACGCACGAGCGCAGCGAGTTCGCCCCACCCGACGAGACCGAGAAGGCGACGCGCGAGGAGCTCCTCGCGCGCACCGAACAGCGAATGACCGAACGCGATGACGAAGACCTCGCGATCGAGCAACTCCCCGCACCAGCCGAGAGCGCGGGACGCCCAGACGACCCCCGCCTCACCCGCCCCCGCACGCCCACCAACGAGCCCCCGCAGGAGCACGCCGCCACACGCGCCGTGCCCAACCAACCCGAACCTTCTCCGAATCAGACGCGACTGGCGGAGCTGCGCAAGCAGATCGAACAACTGAAGGCACAACAGGCAGCGCTACCGGCGCGCGAGCTGCGACGCATCGACGACCTCGACGCCCGCGCGAACACACTGCAGTCAAAGCGCGAACAGCTCGCCGAACGCCTCGCCACCCTCCCCGAGCCGACACGCCGCTGGCGCCGCGAACAGGACCCCAACGCAGTCGAACGCGCCCACCTCCAAACAGCCCTGCAGGCCACCGAGCGCGAGCTGAGAACAACCCTCACCGACCGAGCCCACCTCGAACGCGACCTCGGCGCCAACCCAGCCGACGCCCGAACCGAACGCGACGCCCTCAAACACGCCCTGGCCAAGCTGACCCGCGAGCAGCGAACCCTCGAAGCCCAAACCCCCACCGACCGCCACCAAGATCACCAGCGAGCCACCGAGCGCGACACCGCCCTCGACCTCGGGCTCTGACGGCCTACCACTGAAATCCAGCAAGTCCGTCTTCCGGCCTTGCCCATCCGTCGGCTCCCAGCGTTGTGTCGAGTTTGCGCTAGGCCGCTCCGGGACGAGGAGGGTTAGCTCGACAGCCCATGGATAAGCTCTCTCCCGGCGGCATGCCGCCGGCGCTCAACCGGCCGCCGCAAAGCGCTGCTTCTCGTTCAACTCAGGAGTAACGACGGTCATCGTTGACTCGTCGCTCTGCCAGCAAAAAGCGCTAGCGATGCCCGTGAACAGGACTAGCCATGGTGCGGTGCTCCGAAGCACTCTGACGGTCACGGGGTGATGACCTAGAGCGTTGAAGGGTGAAGCTGCCTTCGACGGGAGCGTCGAGGTAGCCAACGGAGGTAGCAGAGTTGCTTTCGGCGGTAGGAGGGCTGAGGGCGCGGACCAGGTGGCCGGCGCTGTCGAGCCATTCGATCCGCGTGGGCTCGGTTTCATGCACAGTCTTGTCCCACTGCAACGTGATACGGCGACGTTGGGCCGTGGGACGCTGGGCCGTGGTGGGGTGCGTCGTCACTATCACGGGCTCCATCCGTTTCAGCTCAGCCTCGACACGAGGCGTCGGCGGCGGTGGTGTAAACAGGAAAGCGTTTTCGCTGACAGCGACGACGATCGCGGGCGTTTCGCGGTAGGCGATCCGCACCGAGGCGACACCATCGGGCACGAGTTCGACGATCGGTTCCTTGTACAGGGCTGGCTGGAAGACCCGGCCAGCCTCGCCGATCGCAGCGAACGGTTCACATCCCTGGGGAGGCGCGTTTTCACTGCCTCCTACCTCGATGATGCAGTTGACCGGCTCGACCAGGCGCCGATGCTGCTCTTCGACCAGTGCGCGCCGCTCACGCACCCCGCCCGCCAGACAGTGGGCCGGGACGACTGCTTCGGGCCGTCCGTACGCCGGGATCACGAAATAGCGTCTACCGTCGGGGAGCCTCGTTAGCTGGCGGACGTAGGCGGGGTAGTAGCTCGAGAGCTTGTAGGCCTTGTAGAGCTCATGGCCCAGTCCGCCAGCCGCCAGGTTCAGCCCCGGAGGCTCATCGGTCGGTAGCGGGGGCCTGCGAAAGATGGTGAAGCTGGACAAGATCGCAGCGTCCAGTGGAGTCGAGAGCGCCTTGGGGAGCGGCCGCCGGGGTCCAAGCAGCGCCCGCTTGCTGAATTCGGGCGGTATGCAGGACGGAGACAGGCGCATTACGCTCGCTGTCGCCGTCCCTGCGGAGGAACCGCAGGCAGTGAGGATGAGGCCAAGCGCTGCAATCAACACGACCAGGCCGCTCATGCAGGCAGACCGCAGCCAAGCACGATCCCAGCAAAGCAGGTGGTCACTCACCTACAACGCTCCGCGATCTGAGCCGCGAGGACCAACCTCTTACCGAGTGTGCACGCCACGCATAGAAACTACCGCAAGCGGGTCGCGGAGCGAGCTAAGGTGTGAGCGAGCGCGCTGTCCTTTGACGGCGGGATGCTAGCGCTTACGGGTGGGAGGCAAGCGTCTCATCGTCGCGCCGCTCCGCTTGCCCATTGGACGAACTCCAGCAGTCTGCCAGGCATATCAGCTCACTCGTCCTCCTGGGCGAACGGGGGGGTCCCGGGCACTCCGCGAGGCCGAAGCGGAATGGCCTCATCGGGGGGAATTTGCTCGACGTCCTTGAGCAGCCACTCGGCGTCTCGGAATTGCTGTTCAAGGTAGACCACCACGACCGCACCCTGACCTCCGATGAAGTCTGAATACGGGACTCTAACCTGGAGCATCCAAGGATACGTCGCGACCTCCAGCCCGGCCGAGACCAAGCGCGGCGTGCATAAGATGCGCGTGATTTCGCTTGGTGGGACGCGCTTCCGCTGGACAACGGGGGGTTCCATCTCACCGATTCGTTGTCCGAAGACGCTGACGAGTGCGGGGTCGACGACCGCGAGTCCTTGGCCGACGTTGCGCAACGGGATCGCGATGTTCGCCCGCGGCCCGCTGAGGTGCACGTAGATCTGGCGTGGATCCGCGACGTCCGTGTGACCGCCTGGGAAGTCGAGGCGAATGCGTGGTGAGTCTGCCGGGACCAGGGGGTCGTTCGGGTCGATAGGCCCGTACGGCGGGACGTCGATCAGCAGCGGCCGGTATGATGCCTCGATCTGGCGCTGCGCCATCTCCTGCGCAACAGTCGTCGCCTCCTGCGTCGCTCTGAGGTCGTCTGCCGCGGTACGAAGCCCTCGCCACGTAAACACGGCGGCGACAATGGCGGCGACCGCAAGGACCGCGGTGACAACCGCAAGCGCGACGGTGGCTTCGGCGGTGATTTTGGCCCAGTCGGTCGCCACGAGGTAGCCCATGCTGTACATGGTGACGCGCGAACAGGACAGCCAGGACCTCCATTACCGGGCCGCTTGCGCAACCGCCGCCAGCAAGCAGGCTCCAACGGGCCGGAGTTAGTCTGCCGAGCGGTCCATGTCACATCTCCGACGGCCATTCCAGCGAGGCTCCGTCGTCGGTTCGGTCTAGCGTGGTCGCGATCTCGTCCGTGCTCACAACGCCGAGCGCTTGTAGCGAAGGAAAGTCAAGATCGACCGGCTGTCCGTCATCATCAGGTAGCCTCATTCGTGCGCCGATGATCGCTCCGATGAGTGCACCGTAAGCGGTCTGTATGCCGCGTTCGTAGCTAGTGCTCACGACTCCAACAATGCGACCGTCGGGGCGTGCTATGGGACCTCCGCTCATGCCCGGGGCGTAGAACGCACTCGTGCGGAAGCACGGAAACGACAGCATGGCCCTATCCCGGCCACTCGGATGAACCTCCTCGATGACGGCCTGCGATGCGTGGAGCGGTCCCTGCCACTGCGACGTATTGGCATCCTCGGATGATGGATGGCCGACGACCATATCTGCGTATCCCAAGGCGCAGCATGCGTCCCCTACCGAAGGAGGTGCGAGTGCGAGATGAAACATGACGGCGGCCGTTGGCGGATAGTTGAAGCCGGAGAGATCTACCGTCAACATGGCGAGATCGTTGTGGTTCTGCGCCAGCCAGACCTGCTCGATCCGTACGCCCTGCAGTGCTCGAACGTCCGCCGGATCGACCAAGCCGCGAGGAAGCAACAAGAACGGTTCACGTCCTTCGCGCGTCTGGATCTTCGCATAGTCGTCATGCTGGATCGGAGATACAAACTCATCGACAACATGCTGCGCCGTCACATACAGCGCCTTTCGGGAGGAAAGCGCTGCGACGCAGAACGCCGAACCGAGGCCGCAAACGCCGCGCCGGTCACGGATGATCACTGGCGCCACGGCTACGCGCAGATCGGGCCGTAGAAGATCAAGCCGCCGGAAATCATCGTCGTCAAACGAAATCTTCTGCGGTCGAAACACAGGGTCATCCGTCACAGGCAAAAACTGTACCTTGGCGCCGCGCGTCGGGTCAACGATCGCCTTCGGCGCTGGCCCTACGGGCTTACCTTCGCCTCCACTCCAGGCTCGCTCGGCGGTCGCTTGCGCTCAGGACGAGATGCGGCACGCGCCGTTTGGACTGGAGGCGTTGCATATGTCACACTGCGCCGGATGTCTCGACTCGGGTTGGCAAGGATCGCCACGATCGCGCTTTGGGCGGCTTGCGTCGTGTTCTTCATCACCGGCATGTCCTTCAGAACGCTCGCGTGGCCCTTCCTTGTCGTTTCCGCTGGCGAGGTCGCGATCTCCTGCGTCGAGGACCCCGAGCGGCTGCGTCGCCGTGTCGGTCGGGCAGAGGTGCTCCAGGCGCTGCTCGGCATCGCGGCTGTCATGGTTGTAGGTATCGCTGTGGCCTCGTTCTGGTCGTAGACTGGTTGACTTCGGGATGACAGTCGAGGCTTTCCTTACTTCCGAGCAGGTCGCAGAGGCGCTGAGCGTCACGCCTCAGACGATCCGCAACTGGATCAGGAAGGGTGTGCTCCCGGCCGAGAAGTATGGGCACGTCTTTCGTATACGCAGCGAGGATTTCGCCGCGTTCGCAGGCAGGCAGGCAGATGACATCTCGCCAGCAGCCCAGGCAGACGTTTGGGCTCCTGAGAGCGCCATGTTGCCGCGTCGCCGTGTGAGGCACCCGCACTCCGTCTGGGATGAGGCGAGCGCCGGTCTGCCGAGCAGGCGCTCGTAGTCGCAGGCTCCGCGCGTGGGGTCCGGTGCAGCTCGGGCAGACGTGGACTCAGGCTGAGCGACGCGCACGCGCCCGCGGGCTGCCTGCGCGGTCTTCGCGTTCGATCGCCTGCGCAAGCCTGGCGGCGGCTGCTGACAGCGCCTCGTAGGCGTCGGCGACCTCGATCATGTCCTCGCCTTCGCTCGTCGCGCCCAGCTGCGCGACGGCGGCATCGAAGCGCTGCCAGAGGTTCTGCGGTCCACGTCGCCCAGTGTCCGGCAGCAGCTCATAGGGTGGCTTGCCGGCAGCGTAGGGGACCCACTCGTAGTCTGTGGCTGCTGCACGATAGGCCCTGGCCTGCTCGCTGGCGGCTGTGGCAAGCCGAGTCAGGCGGGCGCTGAAGTGTGGATCGGGCGGCGCCATGCGGTGGGCCTGTAGGGCTGAGGTCCAGCCTGCGAGGCTTGCGCGGAGCTCGGCAAGGATTGACTCGTCCTCGTTGCCGCTGGATTTGCTTCTTTTGCTCATTTGGCGAGCTTACCAGCGGCCACCGGGCGAGGAGCGAGGTCGCCCGGGCCTATTTGGCGGTTTTGCTGTTTTTGCTATTTTGGGCTTTATGCCTGTCAGCTTGGTCCCGGATCAAGATCCCGACGCTGGCGGTCCGGCCCGAGACGGCCGCGCGCCGAGAACGCCGGCGCTCGCACTGAGCGTCATGCAGGCTTGCGCGTCGCTGGGCGTGAGTTGGGACACCTGGCGCGAGCACATAGAACCCGAGGTGAGGATCGTGCGCATCGGCAGAAGGAAGCTGATCCCGGTGCGCGAGCTCGAACGCTGGCTCGACGAGCACGCCGAGACGACGCTGCCGGGTGCGGCCTGAGGCGTCCCCACGCCGCGCTATGGTCTTTGTGCAACAGACATATGGCCGGGGCGCAGCGGTGGCGCCGCCCCCGACCGTGGCACCGAGAGCTCGAACTCCCGGCGCAGCAGAGCACCCTACCCGCACGGGCGGGGTGTCTTCCTCGCCAAGAGCCGCGCTCCGGGTCCTTCGACGATATGGGAGGTGATGCGTGATGGCTGCTGGAGTTCGTCAGCGACATGGCCGAGCCTGCGGGCGCAAGAGCGGATGCGGCTGCCCGTATGAGGCGTTCGTCTACAGCAAGCGCGACGGCAAGAAGATCCGCAAGACGTTCCCCACGCACGCGGCGGCCGTCGCTTGGCGCAACGACGCCACCACAGCGGTCCGCAAGAAGCTGCTGCGGGCGCCGACGTCCCTCACGATCCGCGACGCCGGCGAGGCGCTGGTGCGGGGCGCTCGCGAGGGTCTCATCCGGCCCCATTCAGGCGACCCGTACAAGCCGGCGACCGTGCGGGCTTATGAGACTGCGCTGCGGCTGCGGATCTACCCGGAGTTCGGCTCTAAGCGACTGACCGAGCCTGAGCAGATCGATTTCCAGGACTTCGTGGACAGGCTTGTGGCCGACGGGCTGAACGCGAGCACGATCGGCACGACGATGCTGCCGCTGCGCGCGATCTACCGGCGTGCGCTCAAGCGCGGCGAAGTAGCGGTCAATCCGCTGTCTGGCCTGGAGATGCCGGCGGTACGCGGCCGCCGAGACCGGATCGCCCCGCCACAGGAAGGCGCGAAGCTCCTGGCGGCGCTGCCGGAGGCCGACCGGGCGCTGTGGGCGACCGCGATGTACGCGGGCTTGCGCAGGGGGGAGCTGTTGGCGCTGCGCATCGAGGACGTGGACATGGCGGGCGGGCTGATCCACGTCCGCTGGGGCTGGGATGCGGTCAAGGGGCAGATCCCCACCAAGAACCGCAAGCATCGCAAGGTGCCGATCGCCGCCATCCTGCGCGACTACCTGGAGGAGCACCTGCGCGGACTCGCCTGGCAGGACGGCCTCGTCTTCGGCGTCACCGCCGAGAAGCCGTTCGCGGACAACGTGATGAAGGAACACGCGGACAAGGCATGGGCGAAGGCCCAGCTCCAGAGGTTCACGCTGCACGAGTTCCGGCACACGTACGCCTCGCTGATGATCGCCGCGGGCGTCAACGCAAAGGCGCTCTCGACCTACCTGGGGCACGCCACCATCGCCTTCACCCTCGACCGCTACGGCCACCTGATGCCCGGCAACGAGGACGAGGCCGCGACCATGCTCGACGCCTACCTGGCGCGCGCCGTCGAGGATGGGAGGGAGGGGGCGGGAGCGAACGGGAAGTTGCGGACAAGATCGCGAGCGCATGCATACTGAAAGGAGAAATCGCGAAACAGTCGTGCGAAGTCAAGCTCGAACCCAAAGCCAATGAAAAATTGAACAACCTCACGCTGATCGACAGCGGTGAAAAGGACGAAAACCTTGCGGTGAACATCGCCCTGAAAAGTGTGACCGTGAACGCCTCGGGTGCGGGATGCGAAACCGCAGGCATCAAATCAACTACGGCCGCAGAATTGACCGGCTCAATCGAGGCGCTGAACATAGCCCCCGGCGTCGCAGTTCCGACATTCCAAGTTAGTATCGCTACATCCAATAGGATGACAGTCGTTCGCGAAACACGAACGGTGTCGGTGACTAATACCGGCACCTTCGGCGCACCCGGAAACAAGCTGAAGGAAGCAGGCAACTCGCCCTGGTTCAGCGTGTTCGGGGAAACTATAGCAATCTGTGAAGCGCGACCGCTGAACCCGAACACGTCATGTCCAATGACAGTCGAATTCAAAATGGCGACCTCCAGCATCAGGACTCTCTATATTCAGATCTGGGAAGGCGGGGACGTCACCAGCGAGGTCCCGATATACGCTATCTCGTAAGCAGCGGGCTAGACCTGTCGAAGCGGGATCGAGTGGCGCGACGGAGTCACTCGATCCCGCTCGAGGATCTCATGGACGCGATCGAGGTGGCCGTGATTGCTGGACGCATGCCGAGGCCGGTGCTCCCGGTCGGGGCGCGCAGGGTAGAGAAGACCGTCTTGCTCTCAGCGGAAGGCGCACTCTACCAGGCCTGTGGCGAACCGCAGTGCGGACACTCGACAGACGTCGAGACCGCCGCGGCAAACGCGAACCCGCACTCGCATACATAGGCCGCCTCGTCGAGCGGGCCGCCCGCTTCGCGCACCTTGCACGCATCCACGTCGGGCTTGAGCGGTTCGGGCTGAAGCGGCACGTCGGGCTTGAGCTGCGCCTCGGGCTGGAGCGGCGCCTCGGCCTCGAATGGTGCGTCGGGGTCCAGCGGCGCCGGGGCTGGGGGCCGCGCGGCCCCACGCGCTCGGCCCGGATGGCGAGGTGTGTGCGGCAGGTGCAGTCTGGTACTCATGCCGCGGCCCCGCGCGTGCGGTTCGGATGGCGAGGTGTGTTCGGTAGGTGGAGTCTGGTGCTCATCACGCGGCCCTCTCTCTTCATAACTCGGCTAGCCGGCCAATGTTTCGCCACGGACTGGCGTATCCCTCGGCGGGCGTTTGAGATACTTAGGGGCGATGAACCCCGCTCGTAAGCGAACGGCGCGTCTGGTGGTGGCTCTGAGCGCCGCTGTGGTGCTGGCCGGCGCGCTGATCTACACCTCCTTCAGCGCGGCCTCGCCGGCGCTGACGCCGAGCCAGCTGCTGCGCGAGGGGCACCCGGGCCAGTCTTACGTGCTGACCGGCACCGTGGTGGCGCACTCCGTCCAGCACCTGGGCTCCACGTTGGACTTCAGCGTCGAGGACCGCACGGGGGGCAAGGGCGTCGCGATGGTGCCCGTGGTCTACACCGGCTCGGTCCCCGACCCCTTCCGCGAAGGGCGCGAGGTCGTCGTCACCGTGCAGAAGGAGGGCTCCACCTATGTCGGCGAACGCGACTCGCTGATCACCAAGTGCCCGTCGAAGTACACCGTGGCTCCCTCCAGCGAGAACCAGAGCTACTGAGTGGGCGCTCGGGCTGACGTTCGCCGCGCGTGGCTGCCCTGCGGGGCGGGGCTGGTGGCGCGTCGGACACGGCTGCGCCTGCGTCGGACACGACTGCAGACGCACTGCACGCCGGTGTGCTGGAGGACGGGGGCGGAGGACTGATGGCCGGCCTGGGACGCGCGTGTCTGCCGCTGGCGCTGGCGGTCTGCATGTACGGCATCTGGGCCTCGGTCCACGGCGCGCGCACCGCCCAGCCACGCTGGATGCGCGCCGGGCGGCGCTCGGTGTACATGCTGGCGGGCGTCCTCACCGTGGCCTTCGTGGTGCTGGAGGTGGCGTTCCTGCGCAACGACTTCTCCTTCAACACCGTCGCCGACACGTCGTCGCTCTCGACGCCCACCTACTACAAGGCCGCCGCCGTGTGGTCCTCGCAGGAAGGCTCGCTGCTGCTGTGGGCCTGGCTGCTCTCGCTTTGGTCCTCGCTGGCGCTGTTTCTGACGCGCAACCGCCTGCGCGAGGTGTGCGCCTACGCCGGCGCCGTGATGCTGGGGCTGGGCGGGTTCTTCGTGGCGCTGATGGTGTTCTACGCCAACCCCTTCGCCACCACCTCCCCGGCGCCCGCCGACGGCGTGGGGCTGGACCCGCTGCTGCGCCACCCCACGATGATGATTCACCCGCCGATGCTGTACTCGGGGTACACCTTGTGCACCATCCCCTTCGCCTTCGCCATCGGCGCGCTGCTGGCCAGGCGGGTGGATGCCGACTGGCTGCGCACCGTGCGCCGCTTCGCGCTGGCCGCGTGGCTGTTCCTGGGGATGGGCATCCTGCTCGGGGCGCGCTGGTCCTACTCGGAGCTCAACTGGGGCGGCTACTGGGGGTGGGACGCGGTGGAGAACGCCTCGCTGATGCCGTGGCTGACGGCGACCGCCTTTCTGCACTCGCTGATGATCCAGGAGCGCCGCGGGATGCTGAAGGTGTGGAACCTCTCACTGGTGCTGGCCACGGGGACGCTGTCGATCATGGGCACCTTCCTGGTGCGCTCGGGTGTCCTGAACTCGATCCACGCCTTCGGCGGGGCCACCTTGGGGGTGCCCTTCGTGGTGTTGATCGCGGTGATGGTGGGCGCCTCGATCTACCTGGTGGTCTCGCGCCGCGCGATGCTGCGCTCCGAGCACCGCCTGGACTCGCTGTTCTCGCGCGAGTCGGTCTTCCTGGCCAACAACCTCGTATTGGTGGGGCTGTGTTTCGTGATCTTCTGGGGCACGTACTTCCCGCTGATCTCCGAAGCCCTCACCGGCACCGCCGCCTCGGTGGGGCCGCCGTGGTTCGATCGCTACACCGTCCCCTTGGCGCTGGTGCTGGTGCTGCTCTCGGGCATCGGGCCGGTGATCGCCTGGCGGCGCGCCACCGTGGCCAACGCGCGGCGCAACTTCGTCGTGCCCTTGCTGACGGGCCTCATAGCGCTGGTGGTGCTGGTGGCGGCCGGTGTCACGCAGAAGCCGCTGGCGCTGGCGATGTTCTGCTGCGCGGCCTTCGTCGGGGGCTCGCTCGGGCAGGAGCTGTTCCGCGGGGTGCGCGCGCGCCGGGCCTCCACCGGCGCCTCGGTCCCGCTGGCCGCGGTGGGGCTCGTCAAGCGCAACCGCAGGCGGTATGGCGGCTACGTCGTGCACCTCGGGATGGCCACCCTGTTCGTGGGCGTCGCCGCCTCCTCCTCCTTCCAGCACGTCTCCGAGTTGTCTCTCTCTCCGGGCCAGTCCACCCGCGTGGGGGCGTACAACATCCGCTACGTGCGCCCCACGGCCTCGGTGACGCCCAAGTATGACCCCGACCAGACGGGCGCCACCATGACCTTGGGCGCCCTGCTCGACGTCACCAAGAGGGGCCGCCACGTGGCGTGGCTGGAACCAAATGAGGGCTTCTATGACTCCGGCGAACCGGCGCAGGGCTCGGTGGGCCACTTCATCGGCGGCACCGCCGTCAGCCACGTGGCGATGGACGCGGGCGTGACGCGCGACGTGTGGAGCGCGATCGCCCCCGACATCTCCACGCCGCAGCTGCAGCGGATCGTCACCATCGGCAACGAAAAGATCCCGCTCGTGCGCCCCGACGAGGGGCTCATCGCGATCGCCGTGTTGGCCCGCGCCTACCTGGAGAACCCGCCCCCGGCGGCGTTTCGCTTCGAGGTCTCGCCGCTGGTGATGTGGATCTGGATCGGCGGGCTGATCGTCTTCAGCGGCGGGCTGCTGGCGCTGTGGCCGGCGGGCCTGGCCTCTCGCGCGCTGGGCCGTCGCCACGCCACCGTGCGCTCGCGCACGCGCCTGGGCTCCGAGCTGGAGGCCGAGCGCGAGGCCAAGTACCGCGAGCTGCGCGAGCTGGAGCTCGACTACGCCACCGGCAAGCTCTCCGAGGACGACTACCACACCACCGACGGCGCCCTGCGCAGCGAAGCGCTCATCATCCTCGACCGCCTGGAGGAGCTGGACGAGCTGGAGCAGGCGCCCGCGGAGGCGGAGGAACACGAGCCCGTCGAACGCGAGCCCGTCGGGGCCGGCGAGGGCCGTTAGCCGGCGCTTTGCCGGGGCGTCTTATTTTGAGAGGACCCCTACCGGGGTCCGCGAGGGTCGGTTGGTGCGGGGCCTGGGGCTGGCGCCGCTACGCGGAGACGGGCGCCGCTGGGCGCGAGGGCTGACGCTGTCGACTGGGGCCGGCGCCGCTGACTCGGGACTGGTGCTGCCAGGCCAGCGCTGGCCTACGCCCAGGGCTTCTTCAGCAGCAGAATCGTGTTTCCGACAAACAGGATCGCGAACACAACCGTCCAGCGGTTGAGGTTGCGCTCCACAAGCGACCCTCCCCCCAGGGGACCCGTGCCGCTGCCCACGCCGAAGGCGCCCGAGAGCCCGGCGTCCTTGCCCGAGTGCATCAAGACCAGGAAGATCAGCACGACGGCAATGATGACCTGGATGATCGAAAGAATCGCTTCCATGCCGCAAGATTAGCGAGAAGGAGCGGGCATGGCTAGGGGCAGCGGGCCGTCGCCGTGGTCTGCGCGGTGGAGGCGTCGGCGAACGTGAAGGAGGCTGCGAAGGGAAAGCCGCCGCTGGAGCAGGTGTGGGGAACGCGCACCAGCCCGCCCCGCCCGGCGCCGACGGTCAGCGAGAAGTGCACGATCGAGGCGTTGGGTTCGGTGGGCAGCGTGGGGATGGGCGGGATCGACAGTGCCAGCGCCGGCCCGTAGGGCGGCGCGTCGGCCTCCACCACGGCCGTCATCACCACCCGCTCGATCAGCGGGGTGAGCCCCTGGCTGACGATCTCCATCGTGGGACGCACCCCCTGGTTGGGTCCGCGGTACGCGGTGAGGGTGGCGTTCTCGGTGAGCGACAGCGTGCCCAGGTGGGCCTCCGAGAGGGTGCCGCCAGACCCCACCTTCGAGGAGGCCGGGCAGGTGCCGCGCCCGAGCCGCGCCCGCGAGCAGACGCTCACACCGCCCAGGTTGAAGGAGACGCCGGCGGGCAGGTCCACCAGCGTGTGGGTTACTGGCGCCGGCACGCCGCCCTGGGAGTTGCGGTAACGGATCGCCAGCGTCAGCGCCGCGGGGGCGCCCAGTCGGTCGGGCGAGAACGAGGGGGTGAGGTTGGCCGTAGTGCTCGCCCCCGCCCCCGCCGGAGCACTCACCAGGAGCACTCCGCCGAGGGTCAGCGCAACACAGGCCGCGAGCAGCTTGCGCACCGCGCCGCTACTTCTTGTGCGTCTTGGCCGGGCAGGGCGAGGTGGTCTTGACGGTGTCGGTGGTGCCATCCGCGAAGTTGACTTCCGTCTCGAACGGGAACCCTCCGTGGGGGCACGTCTTGGGGACGATCAGCCCCTTGATGTGCACCAGCTTGCGCTTGCCGTGGACCTTCTCGAAGTAGGCCGCGTTGGAGGCTCCGATGGTGACGTGGGTGTTGAGCACGGAGGCATCCGAGGCGCCCGGAAGCGTCGGGATGAGGGGGATGTTGAAGTGGAAGCCCAGCCCATAGGGCGGGGACTCGTTGACCACGTCGGCCGTGAACACCAGCTGGATCGAGACGGGGGAGGTGGCTTCCACGTAGAGCAGGATCTCCGAGGTGCCCGGGCGTGTTGTTGCCGAGGAAGAAGTCGAGCGTGTAGGGCTCTTCGATGATCTGGCTGCCCAGCTTCAAGGCGCCCATGCCGCCGCCGAAGCCGGCCTTGGATTCCTTCGGACAGGCGCTCGGACCGACCGCTTCGAGGGCCGCCGCGGTGCAGGTCTTGGTGCCGACGGTGTTGATCCCCAACCCGGCCGGTCCCTTGACGGTGAACCCGGTGACTGGTTCGGGCAGTTCGCCGGGGAGGGTGGAGGCGATCGAGGCGCCGCCGGAGGCGTTCGTGGGCGAGCCCAGCTTGTTGGGCGTGAAGGCGACGTGGAAGTTCGAGATGGTCTCCGCTGCCTGTGCGGTGGCGGCCCCCCCAAGACACATGCACCCGACCAGCGCTGCGGTGAAGAACCTGAACCTGAACATGACCCTCTCCATCCCTTTCCTCAGAACAATCTCGGTCTCGGACTAACTCCCAGCGCGAACTCTACCTGCTCTGTGCGTATCGTGGCAAACCCCATAACCCCCGCGCGACCCGAACGGAGCGGTGGGGGCGCTCCGCGAGGTCTGTGTCCAGCCCGGTCCCGGGTCCCAGCCCGCCTCCGCGCCTGCCCACGGCTTGCACCCCGCGCCGCGGCCCTGTCCCGCGCCTCCTGGCTGGCTGGCCAGGGGAGTCCGAAATCAGCTACTCTTTGCACGTGAGCGCCGCACGCCCCAAGCTGCCGCCCGGACCGCGCATGCCCACCGCCCTGCAGACGCTCGGCTGGGGCGCCCGTCCGCTGCCCTTCATGGAGCGCTGCCGTGAGCGCTACGGCGATGTTTTCACCATCCGCATCCGCAACGAGAACACGTGGGTGTTCCTGTGCGACCCCGAGGACGTCAAGCGCGTGTTCACGGGTCCCCCCGAGGTGCTGCGCGCGGGCGAAGCCAACGCGGTGCTCGAGCCGGTGGTGGGGCCGCGGTCGGTGCTGCTGCTGGACGAGCCCTCGCACATGGCCCACCGCAAGCTGATGTTGCCGCCCTTCCACGGCGAGCGGATGCAGCGCTATGACCAGCTGATGCGCGACTTGGCGCGCGAGAACATCGCGCGCTGGCCGGTGGGCGAGCCCTTCGCGCTGATGCCGCGCATGCAGGAAATCACGCTGGAGGTGATCGTGCGCGCCGTCTTCGGCATCACCGAGGCCGCTCGGCTGGAGCACATGCGGGGACTGTTGCGCGGGATGATCGACTGGGTCACCAGCCCCCGCCGGTTGGCCGCTCTGGCGGCGCTCGGGCCGGCGCGGATCGAACGCAACCGCAGCTTCCGCGGGGTGATGGACCCGGTCGATGAGGCGATCCTCGCGGAGGTCCGCCGCCGGCGCACCGAGCCCGACCTGGCCGAGCGCGAGGACATCCTCTCGATGCTCGTGCAGGCTCGCTACGAGGACGGTGGGGCGATGAGCGATGAGGATTTGCGCGATGAGCTGATGACGCTGCTGGTGGCCGGGCACGAGACCACCGCGACCTCGCTCTCGTGGGCCTTCGAGCGACTGCTGCGCCACCCCGAGAAGCTGGAGCGCCTGCGCGAGGAGGCAGCGAGGGAGGAGAGCGAGGAATACCTGGACGCTGTCGTCAAGGAGACGCTGCGCCTGCGGCCCGTCCTGCCGATCGTGCTGCGCAAGCTGAGCGAGCCGATGGAGTTCGGCGGCCACACCATCCCCGCCGGCGTGGCGGTGGCTCCCTGCATCTACCTGATACACCGCCGCGAGGACGTCTACCCCAACCCGCGCGCCTTCCTCCCTGAGCGTTTTCTGGAGCAGCCGGCGGGCACCTACACGTGGATCCCCTTCGGCGGCGGCGTGCGCCGCTGCCTGGGCGCGAGCTTCGCCCAGCTGGAGATGAAGCGGGTGCTGCAGACGGTGCTCACCGATGTGGTGCTGGCGCCCGCCGAGCCGCGCTCCGAGCGCGTGGTGCGGCGCTCGATCACGCTCAACCCCGCGCACGGGGGGCGTGTCGTGGTACGCCGCCACACGCCGCCCGGGGACTCGCGGCCCGGCGAGCGCGCGAGCGCGCCCGTCGGGGTGCCGGCCTGACGGTTCGTCAGCACCCTCTCGGATGTCGTCCTGGGTAGGCCGCCACACAGGGAGCGTGTGAGCCGCGGCGCGGCTGCAAGAGATCCTGCGCGGATGCGGAGCGCAGGGAATCGGCGGGTTCCGCCTAAGAGGTGTTTAGAGTCCAGGTCTTCTGGCCGCCGCGATGGCTTCGCAGCGCCCGTCCAGGGGACCCGTTTACGCTGGGATTACGAACCCTTTAGCGATTCTTGCTTGGCTGCCGATATGACTGGGAGAAGGGGGCTGGCCCGCGATCAGGTCCATGATCAAGTGCCCATCTACCCGTTCGCGCGACCACAACCATGGAAAGCCACGACGAGCACGGCCCGGAGAGGCCGCCGATGAATAGCCCGCGCCGCTGGATGCGGCGCGCGATGCTGTCGGCGCTGGCTGGGGGAGGCTTGACCGCGGCGGGCCTCGGCGGGCCGCTGGCGGGCGGCGCGCTGGCCTCGCCGCACACCTCCCCCGGACCCTCCACTGGCGCGGGCGGACCGGCGGAAGACACCGTGACCTCCTCCAGCGCCTCGACCCCGGCGCCGAGCGCTCCCACGCAGGGCGGGGCGAGCGAAACGACCACCACCACCTCCACTGCCACGACGACTGCGCCGCCGGCGCCGTCAAGCACCTCGACCACTCCCCCGGGGCCCACGCCAAGCCCCACGCCGGCGGCCCCCGCTGCATCGGCCCCCGCTGCATCGGGCTCCGCGCCGTCGGCGCCCACCGGCGCTCCAACGGTGGTGGTGCAGCGCACGCAGCCCGTCCGTCCCACGCGCAGGGGCTCACGGGCCGGCGCCCTGAAGAACGGCGCCTCGGCCCAGGGCCAGAGCGGCCCCGGCGGCACCGAAGCCCAGGGCTCCAAGGGCTCCAGCGGCGCGACGCCGTCGAGCGGCTCGCCCGCAACGGTGCCCCCGGGAACCCCCAACAACGTTGCGCTGCCGCCCCAGGTGGTGGCCGCCCAGGCGGGCACGCTGGCCTCCGTGCTCGGGCAGTCCGCGGTCTCAGCGCAGGCGCTCGAATTTTACCGGGTGCCCCTCTTCCTGCTGCCCATCTACCAGGCCGCGGGCATCCAGTACGGCGTGCCGTGGCAGATCCTGGCGGCGATCAACGAGGTGGAGACCGACTACGGCAACGACCTCTCGGTGTCCACCGCCGGTGCGGTGGGGTGGATGCAGTTCATGCCAGAGACGTGGCTGCAGTACGGGGTTGACGCACTGGGGGCAGGCTACGCCGACCCCTACAACCCGGTGGACGCGATCTTCGCCGCCGCCCGCTACCTGCACGCGGCGGGGGCCTCGACCAACCTGCACACCGCGATCCTCGCCTACAACCACTCCGAAGCGTACGTCGAATCGGTGCTGCTGCGCGCCAAGCTGATCGCCGCCTACCCGCAGTCGGTGATCGCCACCCTCACCGGTCTCACCGAGGGGAGCATGCCGGTCGCGGGGGCGCGCATCGCCCAGGACCCTGCCGCGGCGACGCTGGCGGCGCTATCCCCCTCCAGCGCGACGGCGGGTGCGGTGGCCGTGGGTGCTCCGGCCGCTGGCGTCGCAGGCGCATCGACGCCTGGCACCACCGGCGCATCGACGCCTGGCACCACCGGCGCATCGACGCCTGGCACCACCGGCGCATCGACGCCTGGCACCACCGGCGCATCGACGCCTGGCACCACCGGCGCATCGACGCCTGGCACCACCGGCGCATCGACGCCTGGCACCACCGGCGCATCGACGCCGGGCTCGACAGACGCTCCGACTCCCGCGGCGGCCGCCTCCGGATTGAATCTTCCGGCGAGCTCCGCGTCCGCCCAGGGCTCGGCGGCAGTGGCCGCCGGCAAGGGCAGGAAGCCTGAGGAAGAACTGCGCTTCGTGGACCTGCTCGGCACCCCCGGCGAGGCCGTCACGGCGGTCGAGGACGGGCGCATTGTCAAGCTGGGCCGCTCTCACCGGCTGGGCAACTACCTTGCCCTGCAGGACATCTACGGCGACATCTTCACCTATGCGGGGCTGGGCTCGATCGCGCCCCGCTACCACGTGCTCAGCGACTCCGCCCATCCCAAGCGCGCCGCCGGGGCGCTGGACAGTGGCCGCGGTGGTGTCGGCGCCGTTCCTCTGCCCCTCGCGGCGGCGGTAGCCAAGAAGACCGCAGCCCACACTCCCAAGCCCACACTGCCCGCCAGCGCCGGCAGCCAGCCACCGCTGACGCTGCACGTCAAGCTTCCCCACACGCGGGCGAGCGAACCGGAAGCCGAAGAACAGCCCGCCGCGACCGGCGCCGGTGTGGCGCCGGCGGGGATGGGCAGGGTGCGCCTCTACGCGCACCCCGGCAACCCCGTGGCGCGCGTGGCCGCGGCGCGGGCCGCGGCCCAGAACGGCGCCAAGAGCGGACACGGACCGTGGCTCCCGCTGCGGGTCGGCTCGGTGGTCTCACAGGGCACCGTGCTCGGCCACCTCAAGAACCTCCCGGGCCAGAGCGACACCCGTCTGAGCGTGCCGCTCGGCTCCCAGGCCGTGGGCAACCTCGGCGGAGCGGCGGCGCAGACAGCGCGCCTGCGCTTCGCGATCCGCCCCGCCGGCGACAGCACAACCGTCGACCCCGGGCCGATCCTCGACAACTGGCGCCAGCTCAACGTGGCGCTGCACCCCAAGGGCGCCAAGGGCACGCTCGATCTGATGGACGCGACGGTCGCGCAGGTGTTTCTGATGTCCCAGAGCGAACTGGAGCGCACGGTGCTCTCAGACCCGGGCATCGACCTCGGCGCGTGCGGGCGCCAGGACGTCGCCGCGGGGGCCATCGACGGGCGCGTGCTGGCGGTGCTGGAGTTCCTTTCGCGCAGCGGGCTGCAGCCGACCGTGGGCACGCTGCGCTGCGCCACCACCCCGCTCGCTGCTGCGGGCGGCCTCACCACGGACGCCAGGGTCGCCGCTGCGGCCAGTCTCAGCGCACGCTCGGTGGGCGACGCGGTGGAGATCACGGCGGTCAACGGCATCTCCATCGCCCGCCACCAGGGGCCGGGGTCGATCACCGACCTCACGATCCGCACCTTGCTGACGCTCCAGGGCCGCTTCGTGCCCCACCAGATCGTCAGCCTGATGAAATACCCCGACGCCCCCAACACGCTGGCGCAGGCTGCGCACTGGAGCAACATCCGCATCGCCTTCCGCCCGGTGGGCGAACCCGTGGCGCTTAACCCGGCGGCGAGCGCCACTGTGGCCCACTCCGCCGGAGCGGCAGGCCGGCCGGCTCCCTCACCGCAGGCGGTGAGCCCCGAACTGAGCCCCGCGCAGTGGAGCGCGCTGATCGCGCGCATCGGCTCGCTGGCGGAGCCGACCCTCTCGGCCAAGCCCAGCTCGGAGGCGATCCGCGACCCGCAGGCCGACGCGGGCAACCGCGAACTGGGCGCGGGGGCGCTGCCGTTTGGCAGCGGCTCTGAAGGCGGCGCCGAAGAATAGAACTGGGCGGCGACATCGTGTGCCGCCACCCAGTGCGAATGCCTTTTTCGGAGCGCGCGAGTGCTACGCGCCGCCACCGCCTGCGCCAGCCCCCGCGCCCGCTGCGCCGGGGTGCGCGAATGCGCCGGTCAACTTGCTCTGGCACTTGGTCCTGGCCGTGGTGAACTGGGCGCTCGTGGTGTCGATGCCCTTGGTGTCGAACACCGGGCCCGTGCCCGATGTGTTGGGCGCCGGCAGGGCGACACCGTTCTGGCGCATGCACGCAGCGAAGGCGGTCAACGCCGCACGGTAGGCGGGGCTGTTGAAGCGCGCCCGCCCGCCACCGAAGCCGCGCCCGCCGCCGCACTTCTTGATCGCGGCTTCAAACTGCGCGCGGGTGACGCCCTTGGGCAGCTGCGGTCCGCCGGCGCCACCGCCGCCGAGGAACCCGCCCGCGCCGGGCGTGCGGGGCTGACCGGGGGTGCGAGCGGGAAGCGTGATGCCTTCCTTTGCCAGACATTCGCGCATCGCCGTGAACCTTCCCGATCGTCCCGGTCCTGGTCCCGTCCCCGTTCCCGTGCTGGTGGAGGAGGTGGCGGCTGCGTTGGTCGTGGACGTCGAGGAGGAGTTGCTGGAAGAGCCGCACGCCGCCAGGCCGAGACAGGCCAGGGCCATCACCAGTAAACCGGCGAGGAGCGACTTACGTCTGTGCGTATGGATGTGAGACATGTAGTTCCTTTTTTTATTGGATTTATCCGCCAAAGAGACTCGGCGTACTGCTGCCGGTTCCGCCCTTGGCGCCACCCGCGCCGCTGCTCGAATTGCTGCCCGAGCCGCCGCCGAAGAGCGAGGAGAGGCCGCCGCCGCCCGCCGCGCCAGCGGCGCTGACGCTGACAGATTCGGCGCTGACGGCGCCACTTGAACCCTTGGCGCCACGGACGACGACGGTTTCGCCGGGGTGGATGCTGTGTACATCGGCCTTGACGGTCTTGGTGATCGAGGACGCGGGGGATGTGGTGACCTTGACGGTGTTGCCTTCGGCGCTGGTCACGTACAGGGTGTCGCCGGCGATGAATGACACTTCGCCGATGGTGGCGCTGCTCGCGCCAGCGCCCCCGAGGCCGCCCAAGCGCCCCGCGAGGCCGCCGCCTGCCCCGCCGCCGCTCGCGCCGCTGCCGGTCGTACTCGCGCCGCTGCCGGTCGGGGTGGACCCGCCGGCGCCAGAGCCCCGCAGGGCCGCGAACCTGGAGGCCAGGCCGGTGGCTCCCGAGCCGCCGCCGGAAGTCTGTCCTTTCTCAACGAGCACGCCGCCGATGAAGCCGCCGGCGATCAGCAGCACGCCGATCAGTGCGACGGGAATTGGATTCACGCCCGCCCCGAGCAGGTGCCGGCGCGGCCGCGGGGGCAGCTGCTCGGGCTCCTCCAGCCAGTCGTCGTCCTCCTCCGCGAGCGGCTTGTAGTCGTCCTCCTCGGTGATCGGCTCGTAGGCCGGCTGCGGCGCCGGGGTGGTTGTGTCCCCGGCGACGGCGCCGTGGCTGATGGACCGCTCGTCGGGTATGGCGGGGGACTGCTCGTCGGGCATGGCGGGCTCCTTGTTGGAGAGGGGTATCTCACTCATAGCGCAGCGCTTCGATCGGTCGCAGGGCGGCGGCGCGCGCCGCGGGGTAGGTGCCGAAGAACAGACCCGAGAGGCCCGCGGCGCCGAAGGCGAGGGGGAGGGAGTAGGCGGCGATCTCGGGCTGCACCCCGGCGATCTTGAACTGGCTGCCGAGCACGCCGGCGAGCACGCCCGTGAGGCCTCCGATCAGCGAGACGAGCAGCGCCTCGGTGAGGAACTGGGTGAGGATGTCGCTGCGGCGGGCGCCGATCGCCTTGCGGATTCCGATCTCGCGGGTGCGCTCGGTGACGGACACGAGCATGATGTTCATCACGCCGATCCCGCCGACGAGCAGCGAGATCGCGGCGACCTCGCCGAGCAGCGTGGTGAAGACGCCGCTGGTCGAGCTCGAGGCTTCCAGCAGCGACCCCTGGTTGAGGACCGAGAAGCCCGGTTCGGAAGTGTCCTTGACCTTGTGGCGTTCCTCGATGATCTGGGAGATCTCCGATTCGGCGTCGTTAAGCGTCGAGGAGGAGGTCGCCTCGACGGTGATCGAGTCGATCGGCCCGGGGCCGCTGAGGGAGTCCTGGACGGTGGTGATCGGGGCCATCACGACGTCGTCCTCGTTGGTGGTGCCGTTGGAGCCCTTGGGGGCGAGCACCCCGATGACCTCGAAGTTCGAGCCGTTGACCTTGATGTTCTGCCCGACCGCGCTCTGCCCGGCGAACAGTTCTTCCTCGACCGTCTGGCCGATCACCGCGACGCGCCGATGCGTGCTGACGTCTTCGCTCGTGAAGGAGGCGCCTTCGGCGACCCTGTAGCTGTGGGCGGTGATGTAGGAGGGGGTGGTGCCGACGAACGAGGACGGTTCAAAGCTCGTGCTGCCGTAGACCAGCTTCACGTCGGTGGCGTTCACGACCGGAGCAGCGCTCTTGACGTCTGGCGCGAGGCTCTTGTTCTGCAGCGCTTCGGCGTCCGCCCTGGTCAGCGAGACGCTGGTGGCGGCGCTCGCGCGCGCGCCGCCGCGGAACCCGCCGCTGCCCATCACGACCAGCACGTTCGTGCCGAGACTGTCGATGCTCGACTGCACCGCCCTCGAGGAGCCGTTGCCGACCGCGATCAGGATGATCACCGAGGCCACGCCGATCGTCATCCCGAGGATCGTCAGCCCGGAGCGGAGCTTGTTCGTGGTGATCCCGCCCCACGCGATGCGCAGTGTCTCCGCACCGATCATGGTCGTGCCTCGATGACGCTCTGATCAACGCCGATCATGATCGTGCCTCGGTGACGCTCTGATCCACGCCGTGGTGGGCGGGTCCCACGCCGTGGAGGGCGGACCCCGCGCCGTGGTGGGCGGACTTCTGGCTGTGCAGGATGGGCGGAGGATCGTGCACGCCGGCCGAGCGCTCATCTTCGACGATCTCGCCGTCGCTCAAGCGGATCGTTCGCTTGGCCTGGTCGGCGACGTCGGGCTCGTGGGTGATCAGCACGACGGTCCGGCCCTCTTCGTTGAGGCGCGCGAAGATCGCAAGGACATCCTCGGTGGAGTGCGAGTCGAGGTTCCCGGTCGGCTCGTCGGCGAGGATCAGCGAGGGGTTGGTAACGATCGCGCGGGCGACCGCGACCCGCTGCTGCTGGCCGCCGGAGAGCTCGGATGGCTGGTGGTGCAGCCGGTTGGCCATGCCCATCGCGCCGAGCGCGTCCGCGGCGCGCCGGCGGCGCTCTGAGTGGCTCACGCCGGCGTAGGAGAGCGGCAGTTCGACGTTGGCGATCGCGCTGGTGCGGGCCACGAGGTTGAAGCTCTGGAAGACGAACCCGATCTTGCGGTTGCGCAGATCGGAGAGATCGTCCTCGTCCATCAGACTGACGTCGGTGCCATCGATCTCATAGCGGCCGCTGGTGGCGATGTCGAGGCAGCCGAGGATGTTCATCAGCGTGCTCTTGCCGCTGCCCGAGCTGCCCATGATCGCCACGAAGTCGCCGCGCTCGATACGCAGCGAGATGTTGCGCAGCGCGTGCACCTTGACCTGACCCAGGGCGAAGGTCTTCGTGACGTCGTGCACCTGTATGACCGGCGGCCGCCGCCGGCGGTGGCTTGCGCGTCGTTGCGGCGGTTGCATCATCCGCCGCCTCTGAAGAAGGCGCCCCCGCCTCCGCCGCCGCCGAGACCACCGCCGCCTAAACCGCCGCCCAGACCGCCGCCCAGGCGGCCGGCGAGCCTGGAGGTGAGGCTGGTGGCGCTGCTGGTACTGGCCACCGGCAGCGCGATTTCTTCTCCCGCTTTCAGGCCGCTGAGGATGATCGTCGTGCTGTTGCCCGCCAGTCCCGTGACGACGCGCCGGCGCACCTGCTTGCCGTTCTGCACCACCGTCACGGAGCCCCCGGTGATCGCGCTCGTCGGCACGTTCACGCCTTCTTCCTGATTGACGACCACTTCAGCGGTGGCGCTCATGCCGGGCTTGAAGCTGGATGCCACCTGATCGAGCTGGAAGGTGACGTCATAGCTCACCACCCCGCTGTTGCTCGTCGAGAGAACCGCCACGCTCAGGACGTGAGCCGCGAACTTGCGGCCTTCGAGCGCTTCGACGGTCACGGTGGCGAGCTGCCCTGGGTGCACGTGGACGATTTCGGACTCGCTCAGCGGCACCACCAGCTGGTATCCCGATAGGTCGGTCAGTTCGATGAACGAACTGCTGCTGGTGCTGCTACTGCTTTCGCTGCTCGTACCGGCGCCGCTGGCGCTGCTGCCGGCGCCGCTGGAGCCGGTCCCGCTGCTGCCGGCACCCGCGCCCGTGGCGGCGATGTCGTGAAAGCTCGTCGCGGCGATGTCGTGAAAACTGCCACCGTCACTGTCGCCGGTGGTCGTGGCGCCGCCGGTGGCGCTGTCTCCGCTGGTGTTGCCGGTGCCCGTCCCGCTGCCGGCTGCGCCGATGCCGCTGGTGCTGGATCCGCTGGTGCTGCCGGCGCCGGTCCCGCTACCGCTCCCGCTGCCGGCTGCGCCGGTCCCGCTGGTGCTGCCGGCGCCGGTTCCACTACCGCTCCCGCTGCCGGCTGCGCCGGTCCCGCTACCGCTCCCGCTGCCGGCTGCGCCGGTCCCGCTGGTGCTGCCGGCGCCGGTTCCACTACCGCTCCCGCTGCCGGCTGCGCCGGTCCCGCTGGTGCTGGATCCGCTGGTGCTGCCGGCGCCGGTCCCGCTGCCGGCCGCGCCGGTGCTGCTGCTGCGGTTCCCGCTGCTGGCCGCGCCGCTGCCGCTGCCGGCCGCGCCGGTGCTGCTGGCATTTGCGCTGCTGCTGCCGCCGCTTGCGCCGGTGCCACTGCTTGCGCCGGCGCCGGCGCCGGTGCCGCTGCCGCGGGCAGCGCTGCTGCTTGCAGCGTCGCTGGTGCTCGCTTCGTTGGATGACGAGCCAGTGCTCGACCCGGTGCCCGAGACGGCTTCGCCGACTGAGTTCTTGATCGACGCGACGACGCCGTCGGCTGGCGCGAAGAGCTTCGTCTCCGCCAGCGCCTTGCGCGCGTTTTCGACCGTCAGCTGCGCGCTCTTGACGCCGTTTTCGGCGCTCACGACAGTCGCGCGGGTCGGAGGCGCCGCCTTGGCTTCGTTGGCCGCGAGCGTGGCCTGCAGCGACTGCTGGGCGCTGGCGAGGCTGGTCCTTGCCTGCGCGATCGACTGGTCATCCCGGAGCCTGGTGGCGGCCTGGCTCTGCTTGTCGTTGGCGACGGTGTTGCGGGCGCTCACGATCGACGCCTGGCCCTTGAGCGCCGAGGCGGACTGATTGTTCTGCGCGCTGAGGATCGAGTTGCTGTCCTGCGTCACCTTGGCCTGGTCGGACTTGACCGCGGATTCGGCGGAGACGACCTTGGATTCGGCGGAGCTGACACCGGACTGACCGGACTGGCCGCTGGAGGGTTTGGGTTCGCCGGCGGCCTTGACCCTTTCGGCGGCAAGCACGGACCTGTCTTCTTCAAGCTGGGCCTGGGCTTCGGTGAGCGCCTTTTCATCGGAGCCGCGCTGGCTGATCGCCTCGTTGACGGCATCCTGCTGAGTGCTCGCTTCGAGCTTGACCGACTGTTCGGTCTCCTTCAGGCTGACTTCGGACTGCGCCACCGACGCGCGAGCGGCGGCTGCGTCCGATCTCGCCGTTGCTTCTGCCTCCTTCAGCGACTGCTGCGCGGACCTCACCGACGCTCGTGACTGCGCCGCGCTGATCTCGTTCTCGCGTACCTCCACGGGCGTGAGTCCTTCGACCGCCGCCTGATAGGAGGCTTCCTCATTCGCCAAGCTCATTTCCGCCGAGCGCAGGCTCGATTCGGCGCTGCTCGGGTCGATTTCGGCCAGCAGCTCGCCGCTGATTACGTGCTCGCCAACGTTCACGAAAAGCTGCGTGAGCGTCCCGCTTGTCGCGAAATTGACGCCGACCCTCGTCGCGGGTGCAAGCGCTCCGCTGCCCGAGACCGTGGACTGGACAACCCCCTGCTGGACCTTGACGATCCGGCTCCGCGTTTCCGCGGACTGTGCCGGCGGTCCCACCACCAGGAAAGCGGCCACCGCGGCGCCCACGCATAGGGCTCCCAATATGTAGAGGAGCCAGGGAGCTCCCGCACGCTCGGACATATGTGAGTGGGATATAACGCGCTCCGCGTAAGACCTGCTAAAGGCAGGCTAAGGAGCGATAAAGGTCAGCCGCGTGTCCCCCGGCCGGTGCTCTAACGTTAGGGGTGCATTGCCCCAGCCAGTCGTGCATTTATCTGCGGTCCTGCGCAGTCCGCTGCTCGACCGCACCGGGGAGAGACTCGGGCGCGTCGAGGATCTGATCGTGCGCCTGGCCGACGGTGGCTACCCGCCCGTGACTGGGCTGAAGGCCCGCATCGGTGGGCGCGACCTGTTCGTGCCGATCGACAAGGTCGCGACGCTTGAGGCCGGCGCGGTGCGGCTCTCGGGCCAGAAGCTCAGCCTGGGCCGCTTCGAGCGCCGCGTGGGGGAGGTGTTGCTGCGCCAGGACGTGCTCTCGCGCAAGCTCGTCAACGTTGAGGCCGATCCGCCCCGGCTGGTCACCGCGCACGAGATCGAGCTGGCCTGCATCGAGGGCTGGTGGCGGGTGGTGGGCGTGGACCCCAGTCCCCAGGCGCAGCTACGCCGAGCGCTGCCGCGCCCGCTGAAGCGCTTCGTAGGCGACCGGCCGTTCCTGGACTGGGCGGACATGGAGCCCTTCGTCGGGCACGTGCCCACGGCGCGCCTGCGCTTCTCCCACCGCAAGCTCGCCAACCTGCACCCCGCGGAGATAGCCGACCTGGTGGAGGCCGCCTCCCACGAGGAGGGCGAGGAGCTGATCGAGGCGATCGGGCAGGACCGCGAGCTGGAGGCCGACGTCTTCGAGGAGCTTGACGAGCACCACCAACTGGAGTTCATCCGCGAGCGCCCCGACGCGCAGGTGGCGGCGGTGATCGCACGCATGGCCCCCGACGACGCCGCCGACCTGATCGAGGAGATCGACCAGGAGCGTCGCGCCCACATCCTTGCGCTGCTCCCGCCCACCCAGCAGCAGCAGATCGAAGTGCTGCTCGGCTACAACCCCTCCAGCGCCGGAGGGATGATGAGCCCCGACTTCATCGGCCTCCCCGAGGAGAGCTCGGTGGCCGACGCGATCCAGGCCGTGCGCGCCAGCGAGACCGCGCCGGATACGCTCACCACCGTCTACCTGCACGACTCTCAGGGCAAGCTCTGCGGCTCGGTCGCGGTGGTCCTGCTGATCCGCGCCACTGCCTCTCACGCCTCGCTTGCGGAGATCGCCGAGCACGAGCCAGTGTCGGTCCACACCGACGCGGAGCTTCCCGAGGTGGCGCGCACGATGACCGACTACAACCTCACGATGCTGGCGGTGGTGGACGAGGAGCAACGCGTGGTGGGCGTCATCACCGTCGATGACGTGCTCGAGCTGACGCTCCCGCCGGGGTGGCGGCGGCGCTTCGGGCTCGTCAGCGACTGACCGTCGGTGCTAGGCTCTGCGGGCTTTAACGAGCCCTCACAGTAAGCGCGGAAGGAGGCTGGAATGGATCGAGAACCCCCGCGAAGTACCCAGCCGGCCACGCGCTCGCCAGGCTCGTCCCTCTTCGCCTAGCGTCTCTGGGACTGCCTCCTCGGGCGCGTGCGCCACCCGCACGCCCGATCAAGGAAAGGAGGTTGACCCCGATGGCCGAGAACCCCACGACGCTGGACCAGGAGCCGGTACACGAGTCCGTGCCGCCCGTCCTCGATGAGGCGCACATCGGTGACATCCGCGGCGCGCTGGGGACGATCAAGATGCACGACTCGGGCGAGCGCCACGGCTGGCGCTCGCGGGCGATGGCGTTGCTGGCGATCATGGGACCGGGCCTGATCGTGATGGTCGGCGACAACGACGCCGGCGGTGTCTCCACCTACGCGCAGGCCGGGCAGAACTACGGCACCTCGCTGCTGTGGACATTGATCCTCCTGATCCCCGTATTGATCGTCAACCAGGAGATGGTGATTCGTCTGGGCGCGGTCACCGGGGTCGGCCATGCGCGCCTGATCAACGAGCGCTTCGGGCGCTTCTGGGGCTGGTTCTCGGTGGGGGACCTGTTCATTCTCAACTTCCTCACGATCGTCACCGAGTTCATCGGTGTGAGCCTCGCGCTGGGTTACTTCGGACTCAGCAAGTACGTCGCGGTTCCGCTCGCCGCGGTGGTCCTGGTGGGGATCACCTCAACGGGCAGCTTTCGCAGCTGGGAGCGCTTCATGTACGTGTTCATCGTGGCCAACGTGCTGGTGGTGCCGCTGGTCATCTTTTCGCACCCCAAGATCACCAACATCCTCCATCACGCCTTCACGCCGGGGATCCAGGGCGGCGCCAGCTCTACCTCAGTGCTGCTGATCATCGCGATCGTTGGCACCACGGTGGCCCCCTGGCAGCTGTTCTTTCAGCAGTCCAACATCGTTGACAAGCGCATCACGCCGCGCTGGATCAACTACGAGCGCGTGGACACCGTCACCGGCGCCTTCGTCGTGGTCCTGGGCGCGGGCGCGCTGATCGCGTTGACCGCCTTCGCCTTCGGTGGCACCCCCTACGCCGGGCATTTCGTCGACGCCGGCACGGTGGCCAGCGACCTGGACCGAACCCTGGGTTCCACCGCGGGCGCCTTCTTTGCGATCGTGTTGCTCAACGCCTCGCTGATCGGTGCCGCGGCGGTGACGCTGTCGACCTCATACGCCTTCGGGGACGTCTTCGGCGCCAAGCACTCGTTGCACCGCGGGCCACGCGACGCCAAGGTCTTCTATGCGAGCTTCACGGGCATGGTGCTCGCGGCTGCCGGGATCGTGCTGATCCCGAACGCCCCACTGGGACTGATCACCACCTCGGTGCAGGCCCTGGCCGGGGTGCTGCTGCCCAGCGCCACCGTCTTTCTGCTGCTCCTCTGCAATGACCGCGAGGTGCTTGGGCCCTGGGTCAATCCCACCTGGCTCAATGCGATTGCCAGCGTGATCGTTGCGATCCTGGTGGAGCTCTCGCTGATCTTGATGGCCTCCACGATGTTCCCCCACGTCGACGTGGCGCAGCTGTTCGTCTACCTCTCACTTGGCATGGTCTGCGCGCTTGCCGTGATGGGGCTCTACGTGGTCCGCGGCGGCACCGGCGCCTCGGTGGCGCAGACCCCGGAGGCCCCCCGCGAGCGCCGCCACACGTGGACGATGCCGCCCCTGGCACTGCTGGAGCGACCCGTGTGGTCGCCCGGGCGCAAGGCGGCGATGCTTTTGCTGCGGGGCTACCTGCTGGTCGCAGTGTTGCTGTTGATCGTCAAGACGGTGCAGCTGGGGCACTGAGGGCTACCCCCCGCTGAGGTTTGTGGGTATCGGCTGGCCCCGGGGCGGAGGGTCGTCCAGCAGCAAGCGGGGCACTGTCACCGGGCGCAGTCCCCGTGCACGCAGCCCACGCACGATCGCGGGCATCGCCGCGATCGTCTCCGCGCGGTTGCCGCCCGCGTCGTGCATCAAGATGATCGCTCCCGGATGGGCGCCCGCGAGGGCGCGCTGCACGATCGCCTGCACCCCTGGCAGGGTGTAGTCGCTGGTGTCGGTGCTCCACAGAACCATCAGCAGGTGCAGGCGCCGGAGTTGGTGGAAGGTGGTCGCGTCGAAGGAGCCATAGGGAGGGCGGAACAGTCGCGGTGTGGGCCCTCCGAGCAGCTGAATCTGGAAGATCTGTTCCTGCAGCTCTTCGTGCTGGTCGTGCGCGGAGAGCTCGGCCATCATCGGGTGCGTCTCGGTGTGGTCCTCCACCGCGTCGCCGGAGTGCAGCTCCATCAGGGTGCCCATGGAGAAGTAGCGCTCCTCCTCTCCGATTGCGAAGAAGGTCGCCTGCACGTGCAGCGCGTTGAGCGTGTCCACCAACTGGGGGGTGTAGGGGCCGGGGCCGTCGTCAAACGTCAGCGCCACCTCGTTGCCTTTGGTGCCTCCCTGCACCACCGCCGGGGTGTAGGCGAGGACTGAGTCGATTGCCTGTTCCTCCTCGTTGTCGATCAGCGCGGTTCTCTGCGCCGGGGTCAGTCGGGCCTTCGCGGTGCCGGCAGGCAGCGGGTCGGCGTGAGCGGCCCGGTGGCTCGAACCCCCCGGGCTGAGTGCCACTGCGATGAGCAGCACCGCTGCACCCAGCAGCGTCAGTGCAGCGCCGGCGCGGCGTCGGCGAATCTGCTTCTGCCTCATTGACTGGGTCCTCCGAGGTTCGTCAGCGTGGCGCTGGCGCGGCGGCGGGAAGCCTGCTTGTGCCTCATCGCCTGGGACCTTCTACGCGCGCCAGCGCCTGGTCAAGGGGGCCGGTCAGGGATGTGCTGGAGAGGTCCGTAGGGGATAACACTCGCCCGGGCTGACCGGTGCGTCCGAGCAGGAACGAGGGCGTACTCTGCAGGTGCAGCTGTTGGGCTTCGCTATGAGCCTGGTCGATCTCGGCCTGCACGGCCGCGGAGTTGCGTTCGCGCAGCGCCTGGTCCACATCGGCGCCGGGGATGGCGCTGGCCAGGGCCTCGAGGTAGCGGTCGGTGACGTAGGAGGTGTTCTCTGCCCCCTGGTTTTTGTACATCAGGTCGATGAATTCCCACAGATGGTTCTGCTCGCCCAGCGCTCCTGCCATGCGCGCGGCGCGCAGCGAGTCGCTGCCGATCGAGTCAAGGCCGCGAAACACCAACCGCACGCGACCGTCCCGCACGTAGCGGCTGACGATCGTGGGCAGCGTGTTTTCAGCGTAGGCCGCGCACGCGGGACACTGCAGGTCGCCGAACTCCACCAGCGTCACCGGCGCCGTCTCCTTGCCCAGTTCCACGCCGTGCTGAGGGATCCCCGCGAACAGCGCCCTCGTCTGGGCGGCTCCCGGCACAGGCTTGCCGGGTGCCAGCTGGGAGGTGCTGCCGCTGGTGAGCACTGCGATCGCCACCGCGCCGACGGCGAGCACGCTGACCAGCAGCGCCACCAGCTGGTAGAGGTGCGTGCGCCTCTTGTCCCCGGCCGTCCTTGTCGTCTCTCTGTCCATCCCCGAGGGGGGCTCCCGTGTCGAGGGCGCAACCATGTCTGTCTTCTATCGCACCGCGCGGCTGCCCTGGATAGCTCCTGTTTGCCGGGCATCCTGCGTTCAGGTCCCTCGCGGGCTGCGGGTTTGGCGTTGGCCGCCTGCAGCGACGTCTATTTTTGATCTCACCGCCGATGCTTCCTTTCTGGATCTCCATTGCCGCCCTGTCGCTCGTGCAGGGCGCTGTCGTGGCCGCTCCCTCTCAGCACGCGGTGGCGGCGCTGAAGCGGCTGCGCAGCCCGTTGTGGGCGGTGATCCCCCCGGCTTCAGTGGTGGCCTTCGTGCTCATCGCGCGCCAGGCGGAGCACCCCTCCGCCGATACGCTCACCTACCTCGCCCTTATCGCGGTGCCGATCCTGGCGGCGCTGGCACTTGGCTGGGCGGTGTGGAGGCAACCACGCGGCCATTTGGCGACAGCCATCCTGGTTGTCCCGCTGTTCGCGCTCGCCTGGGCCGATCGCGAAGGGTTGGCGGGGGAGGCGGCGGCGGTGGCGCTCTCGGCGCTCAGCTGCGTGACCCTCGGGGTGCTGCTCGCGGCCGTCACGCCCGCGCGGTGGCTGGTCGTGGGGATCGTGCTGATGGCGGTGGCCGACACGGCGCTGGTGGTCTCAGAACTTTTGCAGCACCCCAACGACGTGCTCAACGCCGCCCACCCCGCGGTGGGCCTGCCGCGGCTTCAGTCCGAGACGTTCGGCTCGGCCGTGATGGGCTATGGGGACCTGTTCGTGGCGGGACTCCTCGGCGGGCTGCTCGCCGCTGCGCAGGACCGCTCGCGCCAGCTGCTCGGCGCCGCGCTCGTGGCAGCGCTGGCGGTGGGCTTCGACCTGCTGTTCTTCGCCGTACAGGAGCTCCCGGCGACGGTGCCCGTGGCGCTCGCCACGATCCTTATGACGTTGGGAGCTGGTGGCCAGCGCCGCGCCCCGCGCGAGATGGCAGCTCGCGCTCGATCCACGGCTCACCCTGGAGCTGTGCGGTGAGTGGGCGCGCGGTGGTGTCGATCGCGGGGGGTGCAGCGACCTCGCGCTCGGAGGCCGCGCCGGCCTCCTCGATACGGCGCAGCTGGGGGACGACACGCGTGTCGAAGGACCCCACCGCCTGGTTGTAGGCGCCGACTGCCGAATCCAGTTGACGGCCGACTTTGGCCAGCGGCTCGGCGAAGCGGCCCAAGCGCCGGTGCAGCTCGCGTGCGGACTGCGCGATCTCGCGTGCGGACTGCGCGATCAACTCTTGGCGCCAACCGTAGTGGATCGCCCGCAGCAGCCCGATCAGCGTCGTCGGGGTGGCCATCAGCACCTGCTGCTGGATCCCGTATTCGATCAGCGCAGGGTCCTCGGCCAGCGCGGCCTGGTAGATGCCGTCGGAGGGCACAAACATCACCACCAGCTCGGGTGTTGAGTCGAACTGGTTCTGGTAGCCCTTGGAGGCCAGCTTGGTGATGTGCTCGCGCGTCTGCTTGGCGTGGCGGGCGATGTGCAGCTCACGCTCCTGCTCGCTGGTGGCCTCCAGATGGGCCAGGTAGGCGTCCAGAGGCACCTTGGAGTCCACCACCACGACCTTGCCCCCCGGCAGGCGTACCAGCACGTCGGGTCGCAGGCGCCCGTCCTCGGTGTGGATGGTGCTCTGCTCGACAAAGTCGCAGCGGTCCACCATGCCGGCCATCTCGATCACGTTGCGCAGCTGGATCTCTCCCCACGAGCCCCGCGTGGAGGGACGCTTGAGCGCTGAGACGAGGTTGCCGGTCTCCTGGCGCAGGCCACCCACGCCCTCGTGCAGCTGGCGGATCATCTCCGAGAGCTGACCCTGGGCCTCCTTGCGCTCGCGCTCCAGGCGGCCGATCTCGTTCTCCATGCGGCCCAGCTTCTCCTGCACGGGACCCATCACGCCCTTCAGCTCCTCGGCGCGGCGAGCCATCTCGCCGCTGGCGCGCTCCTCCCGGCGGGCCATCTCACCTGCGGCGCGCTCCTCTTCGGCGCGGCGTTGATCGGCGAGGCGCTGCGCCAGCGACTCGCCGGTCTGCTGGAGCACGTCCACGGAGATCGACTTCAGTTCATCGCGCATGCGCTTGCGGTTGGGGCGCGCGAGCAGGGTCGCGCCGACTGCGCCGAGCAGCAGCCCGACTGCAAAGAGCAGGACGCTCATGTCGTGGGGTGGGGTGAGGGGAGAGCGATGTGCAAAAGGTCCCACCTGCTCCGGACGGGAGAATTGGCCGGTGAGGTCTGCGATCGTTGGGGGAGAGGTTTGGGCCGGTGGGGTCTGCGATCGTTGGGGGAGAGGTTTGGGCCGGTGGGGTCTGCGATCGTTGGGGGAGAGGTTTGGGCCGGTGGGGTCTGCGATCGTTGGGGGAGAGGTTTGGGCCGGTGGGGTCTGCGATCGTTGGGGGAGAGGTTTGGGCCGGTGGGGTCTGCGATCGTTGGGGGAGAGGTTTGGGCCGTGAAACCTCTACGATGACTCGATGGCCAGCGAGGGAAGCCCACCGGAGGTGATCGCCAACCAGGCCCCAGTGTCCGGCGAGGGGTCCCTTGCGCACGGCGAGGCCTCCCTTACACACGGCGAGGCGCAGGTGGGCGCCGGGATCCGTCTGCACTACGTCGAGGCCGGCGAGGGTCCGCTGTTGGTGCTGCTCCACGGCTTTCCGGAGTTTTGGTACTCCTGGCGCAATCAGATCCCGGCGCTGGCCGCAGCGGGCTTTCACGTGGTGGCGCCGGATCTGCGCGGCTACAACCTCTCGGACAAGCCGCTGGGGTGGCGCGCGTATGACGCCGAACACCTGGCGCGCGACGTCGCCGGGCTGATCCGCCACTTCGGTGTGGAGCGGGCCTACGTCGCGGGACACGATTGGGGCGCCGCGGTCGCCTACACCCTGGCGATGCGCCACCCTGAGGTCGTGGAGAAGCTGGCGATCCTCAACGTTCCCCACCCCGAGCGGATGCTCGCCGGCTTTCGCACGACCCGCCAGCTGCGCAAGAGCTGGTACATGTTCTTCTTCCAGATCCCCTGGCTACCGGAGCGCTTGATCGAACGCGACGACTTCTCCTTCGCCAAGCGCTCGCTGCGGGCCGACTCACGCGAGGCCTTCAGCGACACCGACCTCGAACGCTACGTCGAGGCGTGGTCGCGACCGGGGGCGCTGACCGGGATGATCAACTACTACCGGGCCGCCCTGCGCCGCTCGCCCAAGGCGGCGCTGGCGGGGTTGCGCAAGATCGAGACCCCCACGATGGTGATCTGGGGTGAGCGCGACCGCCACCTTGGGGCCGAGCTGGCCGAGCCGTTGCCGGAGTGGGTGCCCAACGTGCGCATGGAGCGCATCCCCGAGGCTACCCACTGGGTTCAGCACGATGCTCCCGCGCGGGTGAACGAGCTGCTTGCAGAGTTCTTCGACGCAGCACCGACACCCCCAGGAGCGCAGCCAGCAGGCACGTGACGGCGCCCACGCCGAGGCCCGCACGGGCGCCGGCCTGCACCATCACCCAGCCGATGATCGGCCCGCCGATCGGCGTGGAGCCCTGAAAGGCGACGAACCACAGCGACATCACCCGGCCGCGCATCGTCGGCTCGGACGTGAGCTGCAGCGTGGAGTTGCCGGTGGCCATGAAGGAGATGCTGGCCCACCCGGTGAGCGCCAGCGCCACCAGCTCGAAGGGGAGCGTGGGTGCCAGCGCGGCGAGCCCCAGCACCACACCGAAGGCCGTGGCGGCCAGCACCAGCGTGGGCATGCCGGTGCGTCCACGCGTGGCCACCACCAGCCCGCCGGCCACTGCCCCGATCCCCATCGCGGCGGTCATGAAGCCGTAGCCCGCGGCGCCTGTGTGCAGGCCCTGCCTGGCCATCACGGGAAGCGACACCTGGAACTCGTAGGCCAGGCAGCCCACCAGCGCCATCATCGCCAGCGGCACGGCCAGTTCCGGTGTGCGCGCGATGTAGCGCAGCCCTTCGCGCAGCTGCCCGGGCGCGCGGCCCGCGGGTGGGCTGGGGCACAGCGCGGAGCGGTCCAGTGCCAGCAGCGAGGCCACCACGGGGATGAAGCTGACGGCGTTCAGTAGGAAACACATGCCCTCGCCTACGGTGGCGATCAGCACGCCCGCCACCGCCGGGCCGATGGTGCGTGCGACGTTGACAAGCACCGAATTGAGGCTCACCGCGTTGCGCAGGTTCTCCTCGCCGACCATCTCCAGCATGAAGGACTGCCTGGCGGGGTTCTCGAAGGCGTTGTTGAGCCCCAGCGCCACCGCCAGCACAGCGATCTGCCACAGCTGCACTGCGCCGCTCACGGTCAGCAACCCGAGCACCAGCGCCTGCACGCCCATCGCGATCTGCAGGGCCACCATCAGGCGACGCTTGTCCACGCGGTCGGCAACCACGCCGCCGTAGGGACCGAGCAGCAGCACCGGCACCGTCTGCAGAGCGACCACGAGCCCCAGCTTCGTCGCCGAGTGGGTGAGCGTCAGCACCAGCCACGCCTGCGCGGTCATCTGCATCCAGGTCCCGACAAGGGAGATCGCCTGACCGCGCACGTAGAGCCGGTAGTTGGGAATGGCCAGCGCCGCGAAGGTGGCGCTGCTGGCGCCGGGCAGGCGGCTCAACGCGATCGAGGGGGCATCGCGCTCCCCTCCGTGGGGTAGGTCAGATACATGAAATTCAAATGCTCGACTTGGCTGAAGGCGAGAACTATGCTGCGCCCCATGATCGCAGACACCGTCATGGAGTTTCACGTTGTGCTGGCGATCCACGTCGCCACCATCGTCGTGACGTTCGGAGCGATGTTCGCCCGCCCGATCGTCTTCGCCGTGGCGAGCCGACGGGAGCCGCGCAGCCTGCCCATCCTGCATCGGATCGAGTACACCATCGAGCGCCGGCTGGTCGGCCCCGGCCTGCTGGTGGTGATCCTCAGCGGGGTCTACATGACGAGTTGGCTCCAGCACTGGGGCGAGTTCGTTGTCCAGTGGGGGCTCGGGGTCATCGCGTTGAGCGCCGCGGCGGTGGGAGCCGTGATGATCCCCTCCGCGCGACGTGCCATGACGATCTCAGAGCGCGATCTCAGGGCAAGCGCCGTGGACATCGTCCGCCTGAGCGGGGAGTACCGCGCGATCGCCCGCCGGATGGCCGTGGTCAGCTCCCTGCTGAGCCTGCTCGTGCTGGTCACCGTGCTCTTCATGTCCACCGAATATCCGAGATAGTGGACCCCGCGCGACCGTGCTGGCCACCCTCAACACCTACTACGTCGTCAAGTCGATCCACACGATGTCCGTAATCGCCACCTTCGGAGTGGCGTTTGTCTATCCGCTGGTGTTCGCCGTGACGGTGCGTCACGATCCGCGCAGTCTGCCCGCGATGCACCGCATCGAGTACACCATCGAGCGTCTGCTGATCCTCCCCGGGTTGCTGGTGGTGGTGCTCACCGGGGTCGACGCCACGGGCCTGGCGCGGCATTGGGGTAAGTTCTTCGTGCAGTGGGGGTTGGGGGCGGTGGTCGTGTTGGCGGTGGTCGTGGCGTACGTCATGATCCCCACCGCCGAGCGTGCCGCGGCCCTCGCCGAGCGTGACCTGGCGTCGAGCGCGGAAGGCACGATCGAGCTCAGCGACGAGTACCGCGTCATCGCACGCCGACTGCTGGTGGTCGCCACGCTGCTCTGTGGGCTGGTGCTGGTCACGACGCTCTTTATGGCCGTTGGGTTGCAGATCTGACGGCTGGATCGGGTCGAGCGGGCGCTCGGACCGTCACGCCGACGCGCCGGCCGCTGAAAGCCAGGCGAACAGCTCGAGCGTGGCGGCGTCGGTTTGCAGCATGTTCGGTTGCGCTTCGTGCGCGGTGATCGAGGTTCCGTCCCAGGCGCGCAGATAGAGATCCTGCTGGGCGTCGAGGGCGTTGGCCCGGGCGTCGGCTGCCATCTGCATGGCCAGCACAGGCCAACGGCCATCGCCCGTCTGGGCTGCGTAGACGAGCATCCAGTGCAGGTAGATGGTGTCGAACTGCGGCCCCATGTTGAGCCGGGCTTCAAAGCGCTGCCAACAGGCGTTGGCGAGCTGCCGGGCCCGCGCGCACGCCGTCTGCTGCCCGTCCTGGCAGAGAAGCTGGTGGGCCTCGACCAGTGGTCCCTCCACGTAGGGCGTGGGCGTGGGGTCTGAATCGGTGCGCGAATAGAGCCCGAGTTCGGTCTGGAAGTGAGCGTCTGCCCAGGTCAGGAACTTGTCCACCTGGCTGAGATAGGAGGGCTTGTGCGTGACCTGATAGAGCAGCGCTCCGAGCAGCGTACCCGCGGCCAGCGCCTCGCCAGCCTTGTAGGTATGTGCGGTGTTCCACCAGAGCCCGCCTCCCGCGGCGTCCCATCCTTGCGCGGCGATAAACGCGAAGGCTCGTTGCGCGTCGTGCAGATAGCGGATGCTGCCGGTGGCGCGATAGGCGTCCATGAAGGCGATGCCCCACCAGCCGTTGTCGTCGAACCAGGTCTCTGCCCTGCCGCGATCGCCTGGGTAGGGCGCATAGCCCGGTGTGGGACCCAAGCCGGTGTCGTAGTAGCGCTCAGCGCCGTTGGCGAAAGCCACGACAGCGGCGCGGTGGGCCGGGGAGGGCGCAGCGATATCGATTGCGTTAAGCGCTTCGAACAGGGGCACCACGCCCCAAATCGTGGCCAGAGGGTAGCGGTCGTGGTCGTCCAGGCGTTCGTCATACCAGCCCAGGCGCCGGTCGCGCCACACCCGCTCGGCGCGCATCACGCCCGCTTCGGCGAGTCGCAGATATGAGAGGGGAGCAGTACTCGGGAGGGGAGAAGGACTCGAAAGGGGAGTGGAGCTCGAAAGAAGAAAGGAGGAGGGAAGGGGGCCGCGCGAGGCGAGCCAGGCGACGTGGCGAGGAGGGCTCGATGATGTGAACGTTCGCCCGGGCGCGAGGGCTGGTGCGGGGTCTGGCAGCGCCAGACAGAGCAGGACGAGGAGCGGGAGCGCGAGCAGCACCGCACAGCGGCCACGGGGAGAGCGCACAGCTTGGCCGTGACGAGCCACGGCTCGATGCTATCGACCGGTTCCTGGCTCCCGGCTGCCTCCGGACTCCCGACTGTCTCCAGGCCTACCGCTGCCTCTCGCCCCGTGGTTGCCCTGCGGCTCCCCGCCTTCCCATCTCTCGACTACCTCCTGGCTTCCGGCCTCCTTGGGACTCCCGGCTGCCTTCAAGCGCCTCGCCCATGAACTCGTCGGCGAGCAGGTCCATCAACAGCCCGTCGCGCCAGCCTCCACTAGCGGGGTCGCGCTCATAGCGCCGCATCACGCCCACCGCCCGGAAGCCGACCTTTTCATAGGAGCGGATGGCCGCGGCGTTGCCGACCGACGGGTCGATCGTGAGGCGGTGGTGGCCGCGCTCCTCGATCAGGTGCACCACCATGCGCCTGAGCGCTTCGGTGCCGAAGCCGCGGCCGTGCAGGGCGGGATCGAGGAACAGGTCGATCGCGGCGTGACGGTAGCGGGCCTCGGGCTCTTCGGAGAACTGGATCAAGCCCGCGATGGCACCATCGAGGACGATCGTCATGCTCGTCGAGGCGGGCTCGTCCCAGGGAAAGCCCTCGGCCGGCGGACCCCACCAGCGCACGACCTCGGGGGTGCGGTGGATGCGCAGCAGTTCCGCCTCGTCGCCCTCGGCGAGTGGTCGGAGGATCATGCGCCCGTGGCGGCTCTGCTCCTCGGCGCTCATGCGTTGTGAGCGTAGTCGGACTTCGATTTGATCGCAGCCGCCACGGATTCCTGCCAGCGGGTCGTCCCCGCTGGCTCGATCGACCGAGTTTCGTGCATGGCCGCGGATCTACGAGGGATGAGGCGAGAGGACAAAGGACCGGACGGCTCAGCGCCCCTGAGATGGATGGTCGCGTCTCCGGTTGCCGCCAAGGGGCGCGCCGGGGATGAGTAAGGGACATTCCCAATTGCGCGGCCAGCGCTGTGGGTCGAGACTGTCCCCATGTTCCAGCGGGTGACAGATGTCCAGCTCTGAGAGCGAGCGCAGCCGGCGCCCGCGCCTTGTCCGCTCGCGACGGGGGCGCCTGATTGGCGGCGTCTGCAGCGGCCTGGGGGCTCACTTCGACGTTGACCCCATCCTGTTTCGCATCGTCTTCGTGGGGCTTGCGATCTTCTCCGGCGTGGGGATCGGCCTGTATCTGGTGATCCTGGTGCTGGTACCCGAAGAGGGGGCGAGCCGGGCGCCGATCCACCTTTGGCGCTCCTCCTGGCGCAGCGGTCTCGGTATCGCTGCGGTGATCGTCGCGGCAGCGATAGCGCTCCACGCGGCCGCTCATGCGAGACACGGCGGCACGTGGGGGTTCGGCGTGGACCTCGTGTCCCTCGCGCTGGTCGGGGGCATCGCCCTGCTGGTTTGGCTGCGCTTGCGCAGGCCCACCGAGGAACTCGGGCGCGCGAGCGCCGATCGACGGCTCTTGGGCTGCTTTGCGCTCGGGACAGCCTTCGTCGTCTGGGTGATCCTGCTGGCTGTGGCGGGCGCGTGGCTTGCCGGTATCGACGCGCAGCTCGCCGCCTGGGCGGTGGTCGGGATCGGTGCGGCGCTCGTGCTCAGTGCGTTCACCGGCGGCGCTCGCCGGCTCGTGCTGCCGGCCGTGGCATTCGCGGTCGCGGTGGCGGTGATGGTTGCCGCCCAGGCCGACCTGCACGGCGGGGTGGGCGACCGCATCTATCGTCCGCACGCCCTGAGCGAAGTGCGCGACAGCTACCAGCTCGGCGCCGGTCGGCTTGAAATCGACTTGCGGGGAGTCGCTTTTCCGCCGGGCAACACCCAGCTGCACGTCCGGCTGGGCGTGGGTGAGGTGGTCGTGCTGGTGCCCCACGGCGTCTGCGTCGCAACCAGTGCTCGCATCGGCGGCGGCTACGTGGGTGCGCTTGAAAGTTGGTCAAGCGGCCTCGATGTCAAGTGGGTCGAAAGCCCTATCCCACCGCCGCACACACCGCGCCTGGTGCTGGATGGGAACGTCGGGCTCGGCGCCCTGTTCGTGGCCGACCGCCCTGTCGAACGCGCCTGGAGTGGGTGGGGCGGCTGGGGTGGCCCGTTCGCCAGCCACACTCACCCCGGCGTCTACGGCACCAACGAAGCCTGCCGTCCGACAGCGGGAGCGAGCTGATGAGGCGTGCACCGAATCTCACGGTCCTGATGACGGGCATCGTCGTGCTCGCGCTGGGCGTGCTGCTCGTGCTCGACGCCAACGGCGCCATAAACCTTGGTTTCGCCTACACGGCGCCGGTCCTCGTCGGGGCCTTGGGGGCGATCCTGCTCGCCAGCGGTCTCGCCCGCCGCGGCCGTGGCTGAGAACATGAGCGGCGATGTCCCATTCCGCGAACACACCGTGCGGCGGTTTCAGAATCGCGATCGGTGCTGGCCTCTTGGTCATCAGCGGCCTGCTGTTCGTACGCGCGGTGGGGCCGTGGCCGGGAGACGCGATCGTCTGGCCTGCCGCCGTAGCCGCTGCGGGGGCGCTGCTGATCTGGCGGGCGCCCAGTGTCACGCCTCGGCGGCGTTCTGGCTGGGCCGCCCATCGCCCGGCTGAGTCGCCGCCGCCGCGCGAGCCCTCCTCAGTACGGGTGCGTGCGCTGGGGCGGCCCGAAGTGAGCCGCGGCGGTCTCGGCGTCGCGCTGGTGCTCGCCGGTGGACTTGCCTACCTGTGGGCCAGCGGAGCGACGCGGCCGGCGGGCGAAACGGTGCTCGCGGGCCTGGCGGTGCTAATCGCCGTGGCTCTGATCTTCGCTCCCTCCTGGCGCCGCCTCGCGCGCAGTCTCGCGACCGAGCGGACCGAGCGCATCCGCTCCCAGGAGCGCGCCGACGTGGGGGCGCACCTGCACGACTCGGTGCTGCAGACACTGGCGCTGATCCAGCGAAGCGTGGAGGATCCCCAGCAGGTCGCGGCGCTTGCTCGCCGGCAGGAGCGCGAGCTGCGCGGCTGGCTGGCCGATGGGGACGCGCGCGAAGGCGGCGACACGCTCTGTGTGGCCTTGGAGGCGGCGGCCGCTGAGGTGGAGGCGACGGCGGGCGGCGCGGTCGAGGTCGTGGCCGTCGGCGACTGTCCACTTGAGGAGCGCGGTGGCGCTGTGCTCGCGGCCGCACGCGAGGCGATGCTCAACGCCGTGAAGTTCGCCGGCGAGGCGCCGGTGTCCGTCTACGCCGAGCTCTCTGAGGAGCGCATCCAGGTCTTCGTGCGTGATCGCGGCGCCGGCTTCGACCCCACGACCGTGCCCCAGGCCAGACGTGGTGTGCGGGAGTCGATCGTTGGCCGGATGCGGCGCGCCGGCGGCAGGGCGACGGTGCGCTCTCTGCCGGGCGGCGGCACAGAGGTCGAGATCAACGCCGATCGTGGAGACCGGCCGTGAGCGGCGGATCGACGCCCCGGGTCGTGATTATTGACGATCACGACCTTTTTCGCGCAGGTGTGCGCGCGAGTCTCGGCCCACAGGTCGAGGTCGTAGCTGACAGCAGCGACGTGGAGGGCGCCGTGCGGGCGATCGAGGCACTGGAGCCCGACGTAGTCCTGCTCGACGTCCACATGCCGGGGGGCGGTGGGGTGGAGGTGATCAGGCGTGTCGCCGAAAGCCGGCCGTCCGTCAGCTTTCTCGCACTGTCGGTCAGCGACGCGGCCGAAGACGTGATCGCGCTGATTCGCGCCGGCGCGCGCGGCTACGTGACCAAGACGATCTCCGGCCCCGAGCTGACCGACGCCGTGTGCCGCGTACGCGACGGTGATGCCGTTTTCTCTCCTCGCCTGGCCGGCTTCGTGCTCGACGCCTTCGCCGGTGAGATCCCGGCCGCGCAGGTGGATCCGGAGCTGGATCTACTGACCCCGCGCGAGCGCGAGGTGCTTCAGCACATCGCGCGCGGGTACATGTACAAGGAGATCGCCGCCCAGCTCGGCATCTCGGCGAAGACCGTCGAGGCGCACGTCTCCGCCGTGCTGCGCAAGCTTCAGCTCTCCAGCCGCCACGAGCTGAGCCGTTGGGCGGCGCGCCGGCGGCTGATCGAGGAGTAGGCCTAAAATCGATCCGGGAACGCCCGGTGCCCCGCCTGGCGAACGTGCTCCAAAGGGGACGAAAGTGAGGGACATTCCCGATTGCACGCGTGTCTCCGCAGGCCGATACTGCCCCCATGCTGACCGGGCGGCTCACGATGCTCGCCACAAACCGCCCGCGGCGCGTGCTGATGGCAGCAGGTGTGCTGTTTGTCATCGCGGCAGTGGTGGGCGTGCCGGTGGCCGGGACGCTCGGCAGCTCAAGCCAGGACTTCCAGGACCCAGCCTCGCAGTACGAACGCACGAACGCAGCCATCGCCGCCGCGACTGGGCAGAACGCGTACTACAACGTGGCCGCGCTGCTGCGAGGCCGGCGCGACATAAAGACCGACTCGGCAGCTCAGCGCGCCGACGCGGTGCTCGCGGCGCTGCTCTCGGCTCAGCACGGCTTTCAGCGCGGCGTCGACTACTCCGCGACCCGTTCTCAGGCGCTGCTCTCGCGCGATGACCACGAAACGGTCGTGCTCGCGGCGTTTGTGACCACAACCGACGCGACAACGGCCATCGCGCGCGTGCATGCGGCTCTCTCCGAGCCACGGACGGGTGGGGATATGGCGGGGATGAGCGTGAGCTTCGGTGGGGAGGCTCTCATCAACCAGGAACTCAACGAACGCACGACCAGCGACCTCGCGCGCGCCGAGCTGTTTGCCTTCCCGATTCTGCTGCTGCTGTCGTTCTGGTTCTTCCGGGGCCTTGTTGCGGCGCTCCTGCCACTGTTGGTCGGCGGCTTTGCGATCGTGCTCACCTTCCTGGTGTTGCGCCTGGTGGATCAGTTCACGCCGATCTCGGTCTTCGCGCTGAATCTCGTCAGCGGCATGGGCCTCGGTCTGGGCATCGACTACAGCCTGTTTGTGCTCTACCGCTACCGCGAGGAGCTGGCGGGCGGCGCCAGCGCTCACGAGGCGATCGAGCGCACACTGCGGACGGTCGGTCGCACGGTGCTGTTCAGTTGCCTGACCGTCGCGGCGGCGATGATGAGCCTGCTCGTGTTCCCGATCGGCTTTCTCTCCTCGATGGGGATCGGCGGCGCGGTCGTTGTGCTGTGCGGTGGCGCGGTGTCGCTGCTCGTGCTGCCCGCCGTGCTGATCGTGCTCGGACCACACATCAACGCGCTCTCACCGGCATGGCTGAAGCGGCGTGCGGCGCGCACGGCCACGGCAGCCGAAGGCGGCGGCTGGTGGAGGCTGGCGCACGGCGTGGTGCGCCGGCCTGCTCCCATCGCGTTGATCAGCGCGGTCGTCCTGCTCGCCGCGGCGATCCCCGCACTGGGCCTGCAGTTCGTCTCCCCTGGAGCGAACCTGCTGCCCGCGAGCGCGGAAAGCCGACAGGTCGAAGCCACGCTCGCCGAGAGCTTTCCCGCCAACGCCGGAGAAGCAACCGAAATCGTGCTGAAGGGACCGCGCTCCTCGGCGCAGCGCCTCGCCGCCACCGCAGTTGGTAGCGCAGGTCGGCTGGCGAGCGGCTCGGCTCCAGCCTACCTTGGCCACGGTACATGGGAGATCACGCTGCTGCCCCACGGCTCCCCGTACTCAAACGTCCAGCAGCAGCTGCTCGCTAGGCTGCGCACGGTGGCACGACCATACCGGGCGCTGGTCGGCGGCGCGAGCGCGTTCTTCGTCGATCAGAAGGCCGCGATCGCCTCGAACATCCCGCTCGCGCTGTTGATCCTGCTGTCGCTGACCGCTGGCTTCCTGTTCCTGATGACGGGCTCGGTGACGATCCCGATCAAGGCGCTGGTGATGAACATGCTGAGCGTGAGCGCCGCCGTCGGATTGCAGGTGCTGATCTTCCAGGACGGTCACCTTTCGGGCCCCCTCGGGTTCACGCCGATCGGGGGACTCGAAGAGTCGAGCCTCGTGCTGATGATCGTGCTCGCCTTCGCGTTGGCCACCGACTACGAGGTGTTCGTGATCGCCCGCATCAAGGAGGCCCACGACCACGGCCTGCCGGACCGCGAGGCGATCGCGCTCGGCATCGAGCGCACCGGGCGGATCGTCACCGCAGCCGCGCTGCTCTTCTGCGTGGCGATCGGCGCGCTGACGAGCTCCGACCTGTTCTTCACCAAGCAGCTCGGCCTTGGCGCCGCGCTCGCGGTAGCGGTCGACGCGAGCATCGTCAGAGCGCTGCTGGTGCCCTCCCTGATGGCGCTCATGGGCAAGTGGAACTGGTGGGCGCCAATGCCGTTGCGACGCCTGCACGACCGCATCGGGTTGGACGAGCACGACTCGGGCTCGCTTCAAGGAGGTTCGCGAGTGCAGCCACTCCCCCGATGACGCCGCGAAACCGGGTCCACTCCAAGCGGGCAATAGCGATGCGCGCAGCCACATCGGGCGGTGGTCGTCCTTGCTCAGACGGGCGTGCAGCAGTGCGCTGGTCGCGTCGACCCGGCACGCCGGATTTCGGATAGTTATGCTGCGCGACCATGCTGACGAGCGCGATCACGGCGGTGACGGCCCGGCCACGAAAGATCAGTGACGCTGGAAAGGTGTTGAAGAGGTATGGCTGGGCGGCACCGCTGGTGCTTGCGGCGGCATATCTCGCGATGCTGGCCACGCAGTTCAGTCAGCTGTTGGCAGACGTGTATCTCAGTGCCGACAACGCAGCTGGGCCGGTGTTGGGCGAACTCTATGACGGTACCGGGCATCATTTGGTGATACTCGGGCATTCGAGCTGGTTCTCGACCGTGTTGTTTGAGCGCTGGACGCTATGGCTCCCTGCGCACAGGCAGCTGTGGGAGCTGGCGCCATATGCGATGGCGCTCTGCTCGGTTGCATGTGTGAGTTGGGGTGTCTGGCGAGTTGCGGGGCGCTGGGCGGGAGCGGCCGCGCTGGCGGTGATGGTTTGCGCTGGGCCGAGTCTGCTGACGATTCTGATGGTGGCCGACGATCATGCGCCGACGTGGTTCACGCTCGCATTGATCGGCGCGTTCCTTGCGGTGCTCGAGCTGGGAGTCGTCTCGTCGAATGGCTTGCTCGCCGCGTTTGCGGTGGTGGTCGGTGTGCTCCTGGGAGTTAATGCGCAGTCGGATGTGCTCCTGACGATTTCTGGCGCTGTGCCGCTCCTGCTCGCAGTTGTCTGCACGTGGGCTCTCTATCCGGGCCGGCGCACCGCGCGGGCCGCGTGGTTCGCCGTTGCGAGCGTGATCGTCGCATTGGTGGCCGGCTTGGTAGCTCATGGGATCATGCGTCATGACGACGTGATCAACGCCCATGACCCAAGGATTTCGATGCTGGCTGGAACGGAAGCCATCGGCACGAACTTCAAGCTCTGGTGGCAATCGCTGGCTGTGCTCGGCAATGGCGACTTCTTTGGCATGAGCGTTGGCTTCACGGCGCTGATCGCATTTGCGTGTGCAGCGATAACACTCACCTCGATCTTCCTCGTTCCTCGCATCGCGCACAGGGAGCTCGCACGCGCCATCGAGGAGCGGCGCAGAAGTCCGCACACCGCGGGTGAAGCCGCACGGTCAGCCTGGTGTCTTTTCTGGGCTTCATCGGCAGTGCTGCTTTCCCTCGCCTTCGTGTTCAGCGCCGGCCCCGAAGACATCACATCAAGCCGCTATCTGGTTGGCGTGATTTACGCGGCGGCTGCGCTCGTGCCGATGCTTGGGCTCCGCAATTTACTGCTGCGTGTGACCGTAACGGCCTGCGCAACGCTGTATGCCTTCGCCGGCTGTCTCGCACTTGCCCAGGAACGAATCCAGCCGCCAGCCTCACCTACCGACCCGGTCGCAGCGGCTGTCGCCAACATCGCCAAAGCTGAACACATGAGCATCGGGTATGCCGGATACTGGGACGCCAGTCCGATCACGTGGGCGACCCATTTTCGCGTCAAGGTGTTCCCCGTGGGTAACTGCGGCAACCAGCGTCTCTGCGGGTTTGAACTGGCCATTGACACGGCGTGGTACACGCCACGCCCCCGAATCCACACCTTCCTGCTCGTCGACCCAACGTACCCGGCGGACCCATCAAACCCGACCCCTGATCTTGGGCAGCCAATAGCCGCACACCAGATCGGGAACATTACGATGTACGTATACCCCTACGACATAGCATCACGACTGTACGCGCTCTAGGCGTCGAGTGGGTTGATCCGCTTGGTGAGGGCTACGAGCGAATCTGAAACGTCGTGGTAGCCAGCCGGGCCGCTTCCCAAACCGGCGAGCAGCGACCAGTAGCGGTAGTGCAATGGCTGGGTCCACATCTTGTCTTCTGGGCTCGTGAACAGAAGTTCGGAGCGATGTCCGGTCGCCGCGCGACGCTGGAGGCTTCGGTCAGGTCACAATGGCCAGGTGCGTGTCTTTCAGACCCTGCTGGCGTTCAGCGGCAACGCGCCGCCACAGCTCGCGCTGACGCGCCAGCTCGTTCAGCGCGGGCACGACGTCCAGGTGCTCGCGCACCGCGCCGCACGGGGGCGAATCGAGGGCACGGGGGCGCAGTTCGTGGAGTTCCGGCGGGCGCTGCCCGAAATGGACATGTCCCAGCGCGAGAACGATGCGCTGCGTGACTGGGAGGCCCGCACGAGGATCGGCGCGGCGCTGCGGGTGCGCGACAACCTGCTGGTCGGTCTGCTGCTCGACACCAGCCGTGAGTGCGCCGAGCTGCTGAAGAGCCGGCCAGCGGACATCGTGGTGTTCGACTGGATGCTGCCCGGCGCTGCCGTGGCGGCTGAGGCTGCTGGCGTGCCGGCGGTGGCGCTCGTCCATTGTCCCTTCCCGGTGCCGGTCGACGGCGCTCCACCACTCGGGAGCGGCTTGCGGCCAATGACAGGCCGGCTTGGTGTGATGCGCGACTGGCTCCTCAACGGCGCTGCCCGGCGGCTTTTCGCTCCTGGCCTGCCGGTGCTCAACCAGGCACGGGCAGAGCAGGGTCTACGGCCGTTGGGGGACTGGTATGCGCAGCTCCTCGGTGTCGAGGCGATCTACGTGATGAGCGCACCGGAGCTGGACTTCTCGAGCCGAGGTGCGCTCCCTACGAACGTGAGCTATGTCGGCCCGGCGTTCGAGCCGTTCGCAGGGGAGTGGCGCTCGCCGTGGCCTGAGACGAACCGTGACCCGCTGGTGCTCGTCGGCTTCAGCACGAGCTTCACCGATCAGCGCGAGGCGGTGCAGCGCGTCCTTGACGCGCTCACCCCGCTGCCGGTCCGCGCGCTGCTGACGACCGGGCCGGCGCTCGACACCGCGCAGCTGCGTATCCCAGCCAACACCCATGCCGTGCCCTTCCTGCCGCATCGCCTGGTGCTGCCACACGCTGCGCTGGTCGTCACGCACGCGGGCTGGCAGACGATCAACGCGGCGCTCGCGGACGGTGTGCCGCTGCTCTGCATCCCCGGTGGGCGCGACCAGCCCGACAATGGCGCCCGCGTCGCTCTCGCGGGCGCCGGGGTCCGGGCTCGCAAGAACACCTCGTCACGAAAGCTGCGCCGGATGATCGCAACAGCACTCCAAGACCCCGCGCTCAAACACGGCGCGCGCGCGATGGCGACCGCGCTCGCCCGCCGCGATGGCGCCATCACAATCGCCGAGCAGCTTGAGCACCTGGCCACGCGCAACGGCACCGCCGCGACGTAGCGGCTGGGTTGGGCGGTATTCGGAGGAGGAAGTGGTTCGCGATACCGCCCCACTTTCAGGCGAACCTAATCGTTAGGAGGCGGAACCTATAAACAGCTCATTTGCAGGGCTTTTGCGCGATGCGGATGAGAGGACTCGAACCTCCACCTGGTCACCCAGACACGGACCTGAACCGCGAACAAGCGCGCAAGATGCGTCCGCGGGCGTCCAGATCGTCCGGTTTGAGGGGTTCTGCGTACGCATCGGACACATCGGACGATATGACTGTTGCCAAACTGTTGCCACGGGCCAGCTTGGTATTTGGTTTTATGCAGAGACCAAATACAACCATATAAGGCGATATACGCGCTGGCTCGTGGACGAGGTTCTGAACCCTTATGCTCCGGGTGCGGGGACGCAGCCGCCGGAGCTTGCCGGACGCGAGGGCGAGCAGGCGAGCTTTGGCGCGCTGCTCAAGCGCCTGGCGGCCGGGCGACCCGAGCAGAACCTTGCGCTGTGGGGCCTGAGAGGTGTCGGCAAGACGGTGCTGCTCAACCGCTTCGCGATCGAGGCCGAGGACGCCGGCTGGGGCTCGGGATACATGGAGTTGCGCGGCCGTGGGCCGTTGCGTCCGGTGCTCGCTCAGGTCGCGACGCAGGCTGCGCATTCGCTTGGGCGCCGCGAGGGGATCCGCAAGCGGCTTCGTCAGTCTCTCTCCGTCATAAGCAGCTTCTCGGTGACCGCCATGCCGACCGGGGTCACGTTCAAGATCGAGGTCGACCCAACGCCCGGCCGCGGTGACAGTGGACAGCTTGACGTGGATCTTCAGGATGTCCTGGTTGAGCTGGGGGAGACCGCGCGGGAGGCCGCCTGCGGCGTGGTGTTCTTCTTCGACGAGATGCAGTTCGCCGAGAAGGACGACCTGCAGGCGCTGCTTGCGGCGTTCCACCGCATCGCGCAGCGCCAGCTCCCTGTGGCGCTTGTCTGTGCTGGGCTGCCCCAGTTGCCTGGTAGGCTCGCCGAGGCGAGCTCATACGCCGAGCGCCTGTTCCAGTACATAGAGATTGATCGCCTCACTCCCGAGGCCGCTCGGTCCGCGCTTGCGCTGCCTGCGAGTCGGGAGGGCGTGGACTACGAGCAGTCGGCCCTCGAGTTCATCCTCTCGCGAGCCGACCGCTATCCGTTCTTCCTGCAGACCTACGGACGCTATGCCTGGCTGATCGCCGAGCGCTCCCCGATCACCAACCGGGATGCGCGTGTCGCAGACACGATCGCCCGCGAACAGCTCGACGGCGGTTTTCACCGTGCTCGCTTCAACCGCGCGACGGCCGCCGAGCGTCGCTATCTGGCGGCAATCGCCGAGCTTGGCGACGGCCCGCAGCACACAGCCGAGGTTTCCGGGATGCTCGGAGTCGACCAGCGTGGCACCGCCCTGGTTCGTCAGAACCTGATCGATGTCAAGGGCCTCATATACAGCCCTCGGCGCGGCTACGTCGATTTCACTGCGCCGCTCTTTGGCGACTACATCCGCAGACACCATCCGCTCGAATCACTGCGATAACGGGATCGTTGTTCGTTGGGTTGACGAACCCAGGCTATCTTCCAGAGTCCTGGTTCTATGTCTTTGTCGGTCGACCGGAGCGAGTGCTCCGCGGCCCGTCGGGCGAGCGGGAAGCACGCGGGGCCTCGGATGGCGATTCGCTGCAGATGCGGCCCGTGATGTTCGAGACCGCCCCGGCGAGCGGCGAGGACTCCCGCCGTGCCCTGCTCGACGAACTTGGTCGCTGCGACGTCGTCGTGCTCCTGCTCGGCGCGGAGTATGGCGAGCGCACCGAGCGCGGTGTCAGCGCGACGGAGGACGAGTTCAACGAGGCCGTAGCCAGAAGCATCCTGTGATCGCGCTCGTCCAGATCGTCGAGCGCTCACCTGAGCAGGACGCGTTCGTTGCGAGGGTCCGGGGTACCTGGAGCGACGGGCGCTTCGCCCCGGAGTTCACTAGCGCGGCCGATGTCGGCTTCGCGGTCGTCAGCGCGCTGAACGCCTGGCGCCAGCGCGGCGCGAGCAGCGAGCATCAGACGGCGGCCCTCGAGCGTGCCCGCACCCTCGCCGTGGGATCCGGCCGTGCTGGGCAGAGTCACAGCGGCTCCAAGGTGCGCGTCGTCTTCGCACCCGTGGCGGGCCGGGTGCTGATCGACGCCGTCATGCTCGGTGAGGCCGGACTCACCGACGACCTCGGCATGAGCATCCGAACGAGCGGCCTCATAGGTCACGACATGGCCATGACGCACCGCCTGACCGTCGACGGCGTCGAGTTCGAGGCCGCCAACACCCGGGGCTTCGAGCAGTTGCACTTCCTAGTCGCGAAGGATGGGACGATTCTCGCCGAGGGCGCGGTGTCCGGCACGGGCGTCTTCGGCTCCTCCGTGATCGAGGCTCCAAGTGTTCGCCGCGTCATCGAGCAGAGCTGCACCTTCGCGTACGACGCCTGGGGAAATATCGACCGTCGCGATGACATCCGCGAGCTAGCAGCCACCGTCGCTGTTCCCGACGCGTCGATGAAGGTCTACAGCGACTCGGAATTCACCGGCAGCTCGCTCAGCATGGGCAACATGTTCGGCTCGCCGCCAGTCATCATCGCGCCCGACTCGCCGCTCACCGCAAGGCGGGAGGAACTCGGCACCCCCGAACTCGTCGAGCGGCTCGCCGCCGAGGTCCGCCAAGCGTTCGTGCTCGCGGGCCGCTCCCGCTAACGGTCTGCCGCCGACCGGTCGGATAGAAACCCTGCGCGTGGCTGACTGTGGCGCTGGTATTGGGCGGACCTCCCGGGGAACCTGGAGCAGACTTATCGCTGGCAGATCGATCTCTCGCCGATCTTCGCGGCGTAGCTCGCGGCGAGCACTCAGGTATTTTCGACCCATACAGTGAGGCGAGGTCAGCTATCGCCGTGTGATCGAATCCGCCGAAGCAGGCGCTTGGCCGGTGGCTCGTTCGCTAGACGCGCCTCCTCGTGGGCGCGTGGCGAGCCGGTGACGGGAAGCAATCGCTTGTTCGTCTGCTCAAAGAACACCTTCGCGATTTCAAGCTCGAGCGGAGCCGACGTGTCGCCAAGCCTGTCGGGCGGCCGGCGGCCGATCATTGAGAGATGTGACTTGTGCCAGAACTCGGTCACGTCGTAGTAAGTGACCTCGATGTTCACTACGTGCCCGCGTTTGTACTTGCTGGGATCGGTCATGCGTGCGTGCAGTCGAAACGACTCGCCGGGTGCGAGCGCAGTTGCACCGAGCCCCGGTGTCGACGCCCCGATAGGCTCAGTTCCGCTCCGTAGCTCCGCACGGACACCAAACGCTGGGCCGCGGCCGACGTTGCGCAGCTCGAAGGACAGCTCGCCAGTGGCGTCGTCGTAATCAACGTGACCCTCAGGGTCGACCGTCAGGATAGGCCGCCACTGTGCGCGCTGATCGGCGGTGCTAGGCCCTATGTTGTAGGTCGCCCCATTTGGGTTGACCGTCGGAGGTAGGCCGGACACTCCTCGCGGGGGTTTGTCTGGCCGGAGATTGGCTCCGGCTGACCCCAATTCAAATGAGGAGGTCCGGCCATGACCGGAATGGTGACGTATGCGGGTTTGGATGTCCATGCCCGCTCGACGCATGCTGCGGCGATTGACGTCTCGACGGGTGAGCTTGTGCGTGCCCGGTTCGGGCCGGGCATCGAGGAGCCTGTCGCGTGGCTTGCGGGTTTGCCCGGCCCGGTGCGTGCTTGCTATGAGGCCGGGCCGACCGGGTTTGGGCTATATCGCGCCGCGAGCGCGGCCGGGGTGAGCGTGGAGGTGATCGCGCCGGGCAAGACACCCCGGGGCCCCTCAGACCGGGTGAAGACTGACCGCAAGGACGCGGAGCTGCTCGCGCGGTTGCTGCTGGCCGGCTCGTTGACGAGTGTTGTTGTTCCGCCTGTCGAGGTGGAGGCCGCCCGCGAGCTGATGCGTGCCCACGATGCGTGCCGGCGGGATCTGATGACGGCTCGTCACCGCGTCTCGAAGATGTTGTTGCGTCACGGCCGGGTCTATCCCGAGTCCTCGACTTGGACTGTGGCTCACCGGCGCTGGCTTTGCCGTCAACAGTTCCAGGAGACGGCCTCAGAGCTGGTGTTCGCTGATCTGATCGCGTCCGTCGATGGCCTGACAGCGCGCAAGGCGGCGATCGCTGAGCGACTCTCGCGCTTGGCAGAAGACGAGCAGTGGTGGCCGACCGTCGCGAGGCTCCGGTGCTTCCGCGGTGTTGACACGCTGACCGCGTTCGCGCTTCACCTGGAGCTCGGCGGCGACTGGCAGCGCTTTCAGCGAGCGAACGCGCTGAGCGCGTGGCTCGGGCTGATCCCGTCCCTTCACCAGTCCGGGGAGGCATCCCACCAGGGGTCGATCACGAAGACGGGATCGGGCTTCGCGCGACGGCTCTTGGTCGAGTCGGCCTGGCACTACGGACGCCCACCCCGGATCGGGGTGACCCTCCAAAACCGCCAGCAAGGCCAGCCCGAGCACGTCCTGCAGATCGCTAACCGTGCCCAGCACCGGCTGCACCGGGTCTATCACCGGATGCGCGGCCGCGGCAAGCCGCACAACGTGACCGTCGTCGCGTGCGCACGCGAGCTCGCGTGCTTCCTCTGGGCGGCAGCGACCGCCGACTAACCCCCGCGGACAGCTCTCCCGGCCGGGAGAGCGGGGCGCCGGGCCATCAGCGGCCGGCACGCGCGATAGAGCTATGGGCAGCACCCCGAAAGGAGTGCCACGCCCGTTCCTAGACAGCGCAAGCTGGCAGCACGAAACCGGGCCCTGGGGTACCCAACCCCCGCATCATCAGACTGGCAACGCCGACACCGAGCCCGGCGCCCCGCTCTCCCGACCACCCCCCAAACGCCCGCCCAGCGGACGCAATCAAACACGCCCACTTGACAAACCACACGACATATCAGCTCTGGCGAGCTTGCGGGTCGAGAATGCCAGCCAGCCGGTGACGATCGCCAGGGCGAGCGTCCCGATCGCGGCGAGCGCGGTCCAGTCAAAGCCCGCGTGGTGTCCGTAGTGGGGGTAACCGGGAAAGAAGTGCACGCCCGAACTGTAGGGCGCCGTTGGGGCCGGCCTGTCGCAGCCATAGTCCTGACCTGGGGTGTTTGCCTTCCATCAGCGAGATGAAGTCGCGGCCTCGATGGTGGTGCCCTCGATGTCGAGGCGCGCGAGCGTGTCGGGCGAGGCGACCCGGTCCGATAGCTCTGCGTAGTCGCCTACTATGCCAGATCCATTCGAAGCTGGCGAGTTCACTTGATTGATCTTGTTCTGGTAGGGTGCGGGCGATGATCCTTGGAAGGCGCTAGGAAGGGTATGATGAGGCTCTGGTCGGTGGGTGTAGCGTGCTGCGCGATGCTTGTAGCCTCGGCGAGCTTGGACAGCGACGCTGTCTCGGCAAGCCGGGATCAGCAGCGCCATGGGCACTCTTCTATGTGTACGCCCGAACGACACATCCCGCCAAACGCAAATCCGCGTCATCCACGCCGGCCCGTCCGCGCTCGCCACGTGTGCTTGCCGAGGGGCAACAAGGTAGTGCACGTGGCAGCACCGCAGCTCGGCGGTGGTTATCCGAACGCCAGGATTGCAGAAGTCGGGCTTTCCAGGCTTGGGCAACATGGTGGCCAGTGCAAGGAAGCAGTCAACATATGGGTGGCTATCGCCTCGAACGGCACCCAACATCTCGGTGGCGACTACCTAGCGAACTATCGTGTCGAGGGTGGCGCGGAAGTCGGACGAGACCAGGCCGTGGAGGGAGATATCATCCAGCTCAACGGTCCGGACGGCCGCTACTACTACGAAGGGATGCACACAGCAGTCGTGGTGTCGCATACGCCTGGATCGAATGACTTCGTTGTTGTCGACTCGAACTGGAACTGGCATGAAACGGTCACGAAGCACGAATGGAACCCCTACGCATCTGCGGCCGCGCACGGGCTGAGCGTGCACATATGGCAAATGGGGAGCGTTGGGTCTCCTCCAAGCGAACCCCAACCGGGACCGGGAAGCTCTGGTGGCCCGATGATCGGACCAGCTACAGGGCTTACGGATTTCGACTTCATCAAGACGGCCAACACAGGCAGCGGAACCGTGGAGGTGCACTGGGCGACGGCGGCGTCGAAGTATCAGCAGAGGGGGGGCGATTACACCTCCGACTTCAGCCCGGCGGACGTGAGCAACGGGACGTGGCAGCTGTTCGGGTCGGCGAACGGCGCGCCGGAGCTTGGTTTCATCAAGACGGCCAACACAGGCAGCGGAACCGTGGAGGTGCACTGGGACGTCCTGAACGGCGGTAGCTACAAGCGAGCGGGGGATTACACCTCCGACTTCAGCCCGGCGGACGTGAGCAACGGGACGTGGCAGCTGTTCGGGTCGGCGAACGGCGCGCCGGAGCTTGGTTTCATCAAGACGGCCAACACAGGCAGCGGAACCGTGGAGGTGCACTGGGACGTCCTGAACGGCGGTAGCTACAAGCGAGCGGGGGATTACACCTCCGACTTCAGCCCGGCGGACGTGAGCAACGGGACGTGGCAGCTGTTCGGGTCGGCGAACGGCGCGCCGGAGCTTGGTTTCATCAAGACGGCCAACACAGGCAGCGGAACCGTGGAGGTGCACTGGGACGTCCTGAACGGCGGTAGCTACAAGCGAGCGGGGGATTACACCTCCGACTTCAGCCCGGCAGACGCGAGCAACGGCATCTGGAAGCTCTTTGGGATTGCCGGAACACCCCCCCAGCTCGGCTTCGTCAAGCTTCGAAACACCCAGAGCGGGACCGTAGAGGCACACTGGGATGTGCTCGGACAATCGTCATATGTCCGTGCTGGCGACTCGACATCTGACTTCAGCCCTGCCGATGCTAATAACGGAAGTTGGCAACTCGGCACATTCTAAGCCGCCCGGCTCCTTGGTCGAGCTGCGCGTAGTAGACCCGCTGGTCCGAAAGGGCTCCGTTCACGGGAGTGTCGCGGCGACGTTCTTCGGCGGCTACGCCCTCGCCGAAACACGCCACACTCGTTGTTTCGCTTTGCGCAAGAAGCGACACCTCGGCTGTTGCCCATCGGACGCCCGCCTTGGACGAGGATCGGCTGCGGACTGGCCTCTCGAACCCGTGCTCCTGCTCCGCAATGCGGAAGCAGGCGTCCTGCGAGCGCTAGACGATACGCTCCGAGTTCGTCCGGAGGGGAGCGCAAGGGGCGTACCTGGCGTGCTCGCTCGGCTGACGAAGCAGGAGTGATTGCGTCTTGCGCCGGGCGGTCAGGACGCAAGCAGAACCCGTCGCCGAGAGAAGACAAAGGCGGCCCATTGGCGAGTGTCGTCATTGGTTGGTGGCCCCGCCCAAGCTGTCGAGACGGCCGAGGGAGCGCGGAAGGCTCCGAAACTGCGATTCTCCGGGTCGTGAGCACACCGTCCGCAACTGACGCAAGCATAGGTATCTGTGACCATGCGACCTGAGCCATCGTCGACCCGCAAGCCTTTGGACACGACTCCGCTTGAAGCGGTGACCCTGGATATCGTGCGTTTGGCGCTACAGGGGAATGTTCGCTCGCTTCGCCAGCGCACGCGCAACTTGCTGCGCGACGGCGACAAGGGGCCCCTTGCCCCTGCTGGGCGCGAGTATCTCGGCGAGCTGCTTGCCTCCATCGAGCCGGTTGTGCAGCCGCTGCGCGCTCCCACCCCGCAGCCGCTCTCGCAGCCGGGGAACCTCGCCGCACCGGGCGAGACGGCGGGTGGCCTGCTCAAGGTGGTCGCGGAGCCGCGGGGGATCGCGCCGGTCCTTGATGAGCAGACCCATCACATCCTGCAGCGACTCGTTCTTGAGCGTCAGGAGGCCGATCGGCTGCACCTGGCGGGTGTGGCGCCGACCAGCACAGTGCTGCTGTCGGGCCCACCGGGGGTCGGCAAGACCATGACCGCCGAGTGGCTCGCCACGGCTGTGGGACTGCCCCTGTTGCGGCTCCAGGCATCGGCAGTTATGTCGAGCCTGCTCGGCCAGTCCGCGCGCAACCTCGCAAGCGCCCTGGACTACGCCCGCAGCTCGCCGTCGGTGTTATTCCTTGACGAGTTCGACGCCTACGCCCGCCGTCGCGACGACAACCTCGACATAGCCGAGCCCAAGCGGCTCGTGAACTCCCTGTTGATGGAGCTCGAGAACTGGCCGGACGAGGGGATGATCGTAGCGGCGACCAATCATTTCGGGGCGCTGGACCGCGCGATCGAGCGTCGATTCGACATCCATGTGGAGCTGGCGCTGCCCGACTTGGCGACGGGACGACGGCTGATCGATGATCACCTCTCGCGCATGGGGTGGTGTTTGGACGAGCGGCTGCTTGCCGCCGCTGCAGCAGCGCGGCCAGGCGCGAGCGGCAGCGACCTCGGAAGGCTATGCCGTAGCGCGGTGCGTGACGCCGTACTTGAGGAGATCCCGATGGAGCTCGCGGTTGCGAAGGCGTTCCTTCCCGGTGCCCTTGGCAGCCGCAATCGCGGATCGCGCGCTAGCAGGGCTGCCCTTGTTACGTTCGCGGACCAGCATCTCACGCTCGATGACTCAGAGATCGCGCGGCTGGCAGGGGTGGCAGTGAAGACGGTCCGCGAGCTTCGTCGTCGCGGCGGTTGAGGAAAAGCCGTGGCGTCGCTGAGCGAGAGCTACATGCGGGAGATCGCTTCGCAGTGGGGATACCTGGTGACATGGTTGCCGAGCCGAACCGTGCGGCTCGGTCAGACCGGGCGCTTCGACGGGATCCAGGTGCACATAGACGGAGACATCGGCCAGGACGGCTTCTCGTTTTCCGAGGACAGCGATGACAACGAATCGGAGCTCGAATACAACAGCGCCGGCGCCGTCAGCTTCGGCTGGTCCGCTGGCGCGGGCCTTGTGACCGGTGAGCGCGCGGAGTTCGAGGTGTCCTTCTCACGGGAGAAGGCAATCGTGCTGCATCTGCACGGGGCAGTGGAGCATCGAGTTGGGAAACTCAAGGAGCTCAAGCGCGCAATCCTCAAGATCGACGCCCGCTCTGGGTGGGAGAAGCATCGAGCCGTCGTCGTAAGCGTGGTGAATGCCGCTAGTAGCACCGTCCTGATCTCCTCCGGTCAGGATGCCTCGGTGCGCTGCGAGGCCCGGGCCGGGGAGGCGCTGGGTAACCTCGCCAACCCGCGGATTGCGCTCCAGCGAACTTCGTCGCACTCGATGCATACTGCGCTTGTATCTCAGGGCGGCCTCACACCTCTCTACCAGGCGCTCGTGATGCGTAAGGGGATGCTCGGGTCCCGTTCTTTGGAGGGTGCGCTACGTGGCCCAGAGACGATGGACGCCTCCGATCCGCTTCGGGATGCGATCGACGATGACTTCGCGCTCTGCGCGGTCGGTGCCCCGTCCCAGCCCAACGGCTAGGCCCTATGTTGTAGGTCGCCCCATTTGGGTTGACCGTCGGAGGTAGGCCGGACACTCCTCGCGGGGGTTTGTCTGGCCGGAGATTGGCTCCGGCTGACCCCAATTCAAATGAGGAGGTCCGGCCATGACCGGAATGGTGACGTATGCGGGTTTGGATGTCCATGCCCGCTCGACGCATGCTGCGGCGATTGACGTCTCGACGGGTGAGCTTGTGCGTGCCCGGTTCGGGCCGGGCATCGAGGAGCCTGTCGCGTGGCTTGCGGGTTTGCCCGGCCCGGTGCGTGCTTGCTATGAGGCCGGGCCGACCGGGTTTGGGCTATATCGCGCCGCGAGCGCGGCCGGGGTGAGCGTGGAGGTGATCGCGCCGGGCAAGACACCCCGGGGCCCCTCAGACCGGGTGAAGACTGACCGCAAGGACGCGGAGCTGCTCGCGCGGTTGCTGCTGGCCGGCTCGTTGACGAGTGTTGTTGTTCCGCCTGTCGAGGTGGAGGCCGCCCGCGAGCTGATGCGTGCCCACGATGCGTGCCGGCGGGATCTGATGACGGCTCGTCACCGCGTCTCGAAGATGTTGTTGCGTCACGGCCGGGTCTATCCCGAGTCCTCGACTTGGACTGTGGCTCACCGGCGCTGGCTTTGCCGTCAACAGTTCCAGGAGACGGCCTCAGAGCTGGTGTTCGCTGATCTGATCGCGTCCGTCGATGGCCTGACAGCGCGCAAGGCGGCGATCGCTGAGCGACTCTCGCGCTTGGCAGAAGACGAGCAGTGGTGGCCGACCGTCGCGAGGCTCCGGTGCTTCCGCGGTGTTGACACGCTGACCGCGTTCGCGCTTCACCTGGAGCTCGGCGGCGACTGGCAGCGCTTTCAGCGAGCGAACGCGCTGAGCGCGTGGCTCGGGCTGATCCCGTCCCTTCACCAGTCCGGGGAGGCATCCCACCAGGGGTCGATCACGAAGACGGGATCGGGCTTCGCGCGACGGCTCTTGGTCGAGTCGGCCTGGCACTACGGACGCCCACCCCGGATCGGGGTGACCCTCCAAAACCGCCAGCAAGGCCAGCCCGAGCACGTCCTGCAGATCGCTAACCGTGCCCAGCACCGGCTGCACCGGGTCTATCACCGGATGCGCGGCCGCGGCAAGCCGCACAACGTGACCACGTCAACACCTCACCCAGGGTCAGGCAGGAGCCCCTGTGTCAGCAGTTCGCGAACGCTGGTCACCACGCGAGCATCCCGTCTCCACGCGCTCGCCGCACCCGCCGGACCGGCAGGCGTCCGCTTTTGCTTTCCGCGGGGATGAAGGCGCCGAGCCAGGCGGTCTCACGCGGCTGCAACACACGACGACGAATGCTGACTTGCACCAGCGCAGACGCTTTCGCATTGCTCTGCGCGTGCAGGCGTGAGCCTACCCACATCCGACGCGCTCGGACCTCGTCCAAAGGAGTCATGTCGAGCTTGGCCTTCCGCGCGCTCGCTTGCGTTCAACGGCAGTAGTTGTCATCACAAGCGTCTGGAGGCTCGCCGGGAAGCGGCGAGTTGGCGCAGCAGCCCTCGCCGAGCCAGGTCTGTCGGCCCTCGTAGAGCGCGAGCGCACCGATGCCGAGCGCCACGACGGGATCGGCCCACCACAGGCCGAAGGCGGCGTTGAGCACCAGGCCGGCGAGGACCCCAGCAGCCAGGTAGGCGCAGAGCATGTTCTGCGTGCCCTCCCCGGCGGTCGCCCCTGAGCCAAGGCGCTGGCCGATCCCTTGCTTAGCTTTGCCAAGAAGCGGCATGACGATGATGCTTGAGATCGACAGGCCGATCCCGAGCCAGCTGCTCGCGGGATGCTCGCCATTCATGAGCGTGCGGATGGCGTCCTGAATGATGTAGGGGGCAAGCAGGAAGAATGTGATCGCGACGAGCCGCTCGGCGCGTAGCTCGGCCAGCTCGGAGAGTCGGCGGGTACCGGTGAAGCGCCAGATGACGACGATCGATGCGAGGCCCTCGATCACGGAGTCAAGGCCGAAGCCGAGTAGCGCCACAGAACTGGCGAGGATCGCAGCGGTGATCCCGATTGCGCCCTCGGCGGTCATGTAGGCCAGGCTGAGCCAGGCCAGCGCCTTCGCGCGACGGATCAGGCGGTCGCGCTCGGCCAGCTCGAGCCGGCCCTGTCGCCGCGAGGCGTCCGCCGCCTCGGCGACCGTGGGCAGCTCAAGCGACGGGGTGCTCATGTCGTCACCTCAGCAAGCTCAAGGCACGCCTCGAGCAACTGGCGGCCGGCGTCGGTCAGCGTGTAGAAGACGATCTTGTGCTCTCGGCGCGAGCTGGCGAGGCCAGCGATGCGCAGCGCGCGCAGGTGGTGGCCAACGAGGTTCTCGGCGCGGGCGGTGATCCAGGCCAGGTCACAGACACACAGCTCCTCGCCGTCGCGCAGCGCGAGCGCGACGAGCATCCGCGTGGGATCGGCGAGTGCCTTCGCACGAGCCGCCGCCGTTGCCGCCACATCGAGATCCAGGCGCTGGCGGATCGCCTCCGCACGCGGCAGGTCCAGACACAGCAAATCGCAGCGATCCTCGGCCATAGACTCAGACTAACGTACGTTGCGCTGAGACTGGACCGCGACCCGGTGAGACTGCTCCAGGCTGTCGGTTAACTGGGAGAGCAGGCGCGAACACACGAGCCGTGTTCGCGCTCGCGTTGGACGACGAGGGGTCGTCCGTGCCGGCTCTCGGCTCGCTCATGCTCCTTGGGCGGGAGCGAGCGCCACGGCACCAGGCTTGCGCAAAGGATGGTGACCAGACGTTCGGTTCGCACGGCCAGGGTGATTGTCAGTTAGGCGCTGCTCGTGTGATTGCTTGCTCGGTTGCGTGTGCGCCGCGTGTTGGGTTGTGGTGTCGCTCGAGGTGGCCGTAGTAGTGGCTGGTGGTGGAGAGGTCGCGGTGTCCGAGTTGTTGCTGCACGTAGAGCAGCGAGTTGCTGGCGGCCAGCCACGCGGCTGCGGCAGTGTGCCGGAGTGAGTGAAGTGGCATGTGGCGGAGCGCCGCGTCCTGAAGGGCATGGGCGTGCCATCCTCCGACAGTCCGGCGGTCGGGTGGGAGAAGTTCTCGGGTGCTCGTCGAGCGAGCGGTCTGTTGTCGGCGGGTTGGGCGTGGCGCGATGAACAAGGAACCAGCATCGTCCACTTCCGGATATGCGTGCTGGTGCTCTGCGAGGTGGTTCTCCAGGCGGTGTGCGAGTTCGGGGCCGATCTCGATTGATCTGGGGCATCGGGACTTGGTGGAGCCGATTGTGCCGTCCTGTTTGAGGGCGCGGGCGATGGTGACCCATCCGCCGGTGGTATCGAGCTCGAGGTCGCTCGGGCGGATGGCGAGCGCCTCGCTGATTCGGGCTCCGGTTCCGATCAATAGCGCGGCGAGTGGCTCGTACTCGGTGCTGCAGGAGTCTGACGGGGTCCCCTTGAAGTGAGCCAGGCTGGATGCGTGGTCGTGTTTCCCGTGATGGGATGGAAGGATGGACACGATCATGAAGCGACACAGGCATACGCCGGAGCAGGCGGTGAGGAAGATCAGGGAGGGCGAGCGGCTGTTGAACGAGGGCCGCGAGTTCGTGGAGGTGCTACGCCAGCTGGAAGTCAGCGAGGCGACGTGGAATCGTTGGCGTGCGCAGTACGGTGGGATGAAGGCTGATGAAGCCAAACGCTTGAAGCACTTGGAGGGTGAGAACCAGCGGTTGAAGAAGCTGGTCGCGGAGCAGGCGCTGGATATCGACATGCTCAAGGAGCTGGCGGAGGGAAACTTTTGACCCCGGGGCGTCGGCGTAGGGCCGTCGGCACCTTGCAGGAGCGCTTCGGGGTTTCAGAGCGCAGGGCGTGTCGTGTCGCGGGCCAGCACCGCTCCACGCAACGCAAACAGCCGCGGCCGCCACGCAGTGAGGATGAGCGTTTGGCGGGTCGCCTGCGGGAGATCGCGGGGGATCACCCGAGGTGGGGTTGGAAGACCGCGCACACGATCCTGCTGCGGGAGGGCTGGAGCATCAACCGTAAGCGGACCCGTCGGATCTGGCGCCAGGAGGGCCTGCGGCGGCCCGTGAAGACCCGTAAGCGCCGTCGCCTCGGGACGGGGCAGGCAGCGCGTCTGAGAGCGACCGGGCCAAACGAGGTGTGGGCTTTTGACTTCCAGTTTGATGAGACCTCCGACTGCCGCAGGATCAAGCTCTGCAACATCGTCGATGAGTACACCCGCGAGGCGCTGGCGATCAGAGTCGCGCGCAACTGCACCGCCGAGGACGTCATCGCCATCCTCGAGAGGCTCGTCGCCGATCGTGGCGCCCCGAAATACCTCAGAGCTGACAACGGGCCGGAGATGATCGCCTGGACGCTGCGCGACTACTGCCGCCTCGCCGGCACCGAAACGGCGTACATCGAGCCAGGGTCACCGTGGGAGAACCCATTCGTGGAGTCATTCAACGGCCGGCTCCGTGACGAGCTGCTGAACATCGAGGAGTTCGCCTGCCTCACTGAGGCAAAGGTCATCATCGAGGACTGGCGCATCCAGTACAACACCTACAGGCCACACTCAGCCCTCGGCGGGCTCACACCCACCGAGTACGCAGGAAGAGAAACCAACCACAACCAACCAGACCACGCATAGACCCTGGGCCACCTACAGGGACCCCCTCAAGTCGAGATAGACGGGTATCTCGTGTAGGCGTAGGTAGTCGCGCTCGGTGTGCGTCCGCGGGAATCGCGGCACTCCGATTGCTGGGTTCGTTGCGATCAGCCCGTCCTTGACGGCGTTGTTGAGGCAGACTGTGAGCGTCGTGAGTGTGTTGTTGACGGTCTTGCCCGCGAGCTCGCCTGCCTGTACACGCTCGGCGAGCTCCTCGAAAAGGCCACGGACGTGTCGGGTTTCGATCGCTGTGAGGCGGGTCTTGCCCAGTGCGGGCAGCAGGCGCGTGCGCGCGTCGACGGTGTATGCCGCGATGGATGCTGGCGCCAGGTGGTGCCGGCGGCGTCGCAGCCATCTTTCCCAGTATTCGGCGAAGGTCTCTTGGGTGTAGCTGGCCTCGCCGCGCGCGACCTGTTCGACGATGTGCCGCTTGGCGTCGATGGCGGCTTTCTCGTTGAGGAACCCGCGGCGCGTGATCTGTGAGCCATCCTGCCCGCGCGTCTTGAAATACCAGCGGGCTCCGTGTTGCGTGAGATACCGGTAGACCCCCCGACCCTGCGGCGCCTCGTCTACGCGCCGCTCCTCCACTGCGACGCTATGCGTCTGCGAGTCAAACGACCGTCCGTCGGCCTCGCTCGCGAACCGTCGTCCGCGCTGGCGGCCCGACGCATCGCGCCAGCGCACGACCCAGCCCCCACGGTCGGACTGGACACTCACCGCGACCCTACAGGAGCCGCACATAACGCTAGAGCACCAGAGGCGCAGCACGTGCAGGCCGAAGGGCTCGCGGGCGTTTGCCGCCGCCGTGCTCGGCCGACATTCGATCGCGGAGCCTCAATAACGTGCACAGTTCTCATCTGAGAACATTATGCACACCAAACGCGTCTCACGACGACTCAAGTATTCGAGGCCCATAGTCGCGAATACCCTGCTATCATCTACATTTACAGCCGATGCGGATGAGAGGACTCGAACCTCCACCCAGTTGCCTGGACACGGACCTGAACCGGGCACACCGGCGTCATATGTGTCCGTGGGCGTCCAAATCGTCCGTTTTATGCGGGTTCGCGGACGCATCGGACGCATCGGATACATCGGACGATATGACTGTTGCCAAACTGTTGCCACGAGTGAGCCAGGGAAAGTTGCCGCTGTGGGCAGTCCGAGATTTACTGGCAAGTTTTTTCGCAGGAAAACTTGCCAAAAGGTGTTAGTCTAATGGTCTATGCCCAGGACAATCGAGAACCGGCAGGGGCGCGGCCGGAGCAGGGACAGCGCTGCGACCCGCGTGCGCGAGCGCGTGCTTGCTGAAGACGAGCGCTTTTGGTCGCACTCCGACTTCGGCGGACTTTCGGCCGCCGCAGTAGCGCACGCCCTCTCGCGGTTAACGGCCGAGGGTGTCTTGCGGCGGGTGCGCAAGGGGCTCTACTACCGACCGAAGGCGACCGTTCTGGGTCCCAGCATGCCCAGTGCGAGCGCTGCGGCTGCCTACACCTTGCGACCGCCGCTGCACGCGTCCGGCCTGATGGCGGCGAACGGGCTCGGCTTGACCACGCAGAACCCGGCGCGCGGGGAATTCGCAACGCCAGCCGTGGGAGCACCCGGCGGACTGGGCGATGCGGTGGTGCACACCCGGCGGCCTCTCTCGCGCCTACAGCTAAATAGCGAGGACGGCGCATTGCTTGAGTTGCTACGCGATAGGGCACGCTTCAGCGACCTGTCCCCCAAAATGACAGTGGAGCGCCTGGTCACGGAGATCTCCGACCCCGAACGCTTCAAGCGCCTGGCTGATGCCGCGCAGAGCGAGCCACCGCGGGTACGAGCCATGCTCGGCGCGCTCGGTGAACAGGCAGATATGCCGGCCGACTCCCTCAAGCCGCTGCGGGCCAGCTTGAACCCGTTGAGCAGGTTCGACTTCGGCATGCTCGGTGTCCTGCCAAACGCGCGGCGGTGGCAGGCACGATGAAGCTGCATGAACACGAGGACTTCACCTCCTTCCTGACGGCAGCCGCCGCGGAAAACGATCTCCCCGAGGTGTTTGTCGAGAAGGACTACTGGATCACAGGGATCCTGCGCGTCATCGCCACGACATTGCCGGACCGCGCGGTCTTCAAAGGCGGCACGAGCCTCAGCAAGGGATGGGGTCTGCTGGATCGCTTCTCGGAGGATATCGACCTGTTCGTCGATCCCGCGGTCGAGCCCGCGCTGCGCGGACGTGCGATCGATCGCACACTCAGGCGACTCAAGCAGGACGTAGAGGCGATGGGTGGATTGGAGTTCGTGAAGGCCAATTCCCGGACGGTCGGCGGACGGGGACGGATGGATACGTTCCGCTACCGTTCGCGATATCCCTCGACTCAGGGGTTTCCGCCCACCGTGCGCCTCGAGCCAGGCGTGCAGAGCGGCAGGCAGCCAACCGAGGCGAGGCGTATCTCATCGATCGTCGGCGACACGCTCACTGCCGGCGGCGCCATCGACCAGCTCGACGTCATGGGGCTGGAGCCGTTCTCGATGACGCTGCTGCACTTCAGGCGCACGTTCGTCGAGAAGCTCTTCGCGATACACGGCAAGGTCGAGCGTCTCAAGCAGGAGGGCAAACCACTCGGCCGTGACGTGCGCCACTACGCGGACCTGTACGTGCTCGCCGAGCGCCCTGAGGTGCTCGATATGCTCGCCTCGCCTGAGTACGAGTCGATCCGCCGCGACTACGACGAGAAGAGCCGAGCCTACTTCGCCAACAGCCACCGGCCTCCCAAAGATCTGCGCTTCGCCTCCAGCGACGCACTGTTCCCGTCCGAGGAGCTGCGAGCCCGTATCGAGCCAGGCTATGAAGACGAGTGCCGTCGACTGTTCTTCCGGCCGCCCCCGCCATTCGCCGACGTACTGGAGCGCTTCCAGGGCATCCGCGAGATGCTGTAGCGCACTCTGACGCTCAGGAGGCGCCGCGTCGGTGTACGCCGACGGGCTTGCCAAGACTTCGAGCAAGAGGCGCCGGAGCTGTGGCGCCTGCTCCCGCCCGAGAGGAGGATTGGGTCGCGTATTCTGGCTGGCTGCTGGAACTCGTCCAGACCAGCCGCGTCCGGCTTGATGGCGACAGCTTCCGCTCTCCGGTCGAAAGCAGCACTCCCGCTTGGCGGCCTTCGCCTATGACGGGCGGCCGACTGCGCCACAGAAGCCCGACCGGAGAGAACATCGTGGTCCCCTTGAGCGACGTGCTGGCGGACACGAGGGCGCTCCTCCCGGGCGTGGCATTCGATACGGTCCACGGCACGCTTTTCAACCCCGGCCGGCTTGCAGCCAGCCTCGGGATATCTACAACAGGGGACGGGTCCTTTGACCGCTGGACGCGCAAACGCAGGCGAAGCTGGTGCAAAGGTGTCTAAGTTTCTCATCAGCCGTCGCAAAGGCATGACCCGAACAGTCGGCGGTTACCGCGTTAATAGAGCAGGGGTGCGCCGGTGAGCCCCTCCAACAAGGTGCACGGCAACATGCGCTGCGTATTAGGACTGGTTACCTTACTGCTCGCGCTCGTCGTCTTCGGCCAGTCAACGGCTCTGGCAGCCGGTGTCTGGTCGGCTCCCACCGCCATCAAGAGCGGCGGGGGCCTCTACTCGGTGTCTTGCTCCTCGGCGACGTTCTGCGCCGCTTTCGGCGACAACGACGCAACAACTTACAACGGCACGTCGTGGTCCGCCCCCACCAAGATCGGCGACGCCGCCTACATCATCAACTCGGTGTCCTGCCCATCTGCGAAGTTCTGCGTCGCCGAGGCTGGCGGCGACTACAACGGGAGCGGCACCAACGCACTGACTTACAACGGTACGTCGTGGTCCGCCACCGACCTCGGCGTGGGCTTCTTCAGCTCGGTGTCTTGCCCATCTGTGACGTTCTGCCTCGGCGTCGGCGGTGACACCTACGATGGCCCCGACGCACTGACTTACAACGGTACGTCGTGGTCCGCGCCCACCCAGATCATCGACGGCAACGGGGGTATCAGCTCGGTGTCTTGCTCCTCGGCGACGTTCTGCGCCGCCATCGCCTTCGGCGGCACCCTCGGGAAAGGCGTCGCCGGAGCACTGACTTACAACGGTACGTCGTGGTCCGCGCCCACCCCCATCGATGATGACGTCGCCAGCCTCGGCCGCCAAAACATCGACTCGTTGTCCTGCCCATCGGCGACGTTCTGCGTTGCCGTTGACGTCAACGGCAACGCGCTGACTTACAACGGTACGTCGTGGAGCACCCCCACCAACATCGACGGCGGCAACGGGGGTGTCGGGGGCACCTTCTCGGTGTCTTGCTCCTCGGCGACGTTCTGCGTCGCCGTCGACCGGAAGGGCAACGCACTGACTTACAATGGTACGTCGTGGTCCTCCCCCACTAAAGTCGGCGGTGTCGGAGGCTTCGACGCGGTGTCTTGCCCATCGGCGACTTTCTGCGGAGCCGCTGGCTTCGGCGGACGGGGCGAGATCGCGCTGACTTACACGACAGCGACTGCCCATAAACACAAATCAAAGGCCAAGACAAGGAGAAGAGCGGCCTAGCAGCGCAAAAGTTCTTAGCAGGGCCACGCCCGTCATTGAAAAGTAAAGTCACGGATCAAGAGCAGCCTCTCGCTTGGCGGCCTTCGCCTATGACGGGCGGCCGAATGCCCCGCAGAAGCCCGACCGGGGAGAACATCGTAGTCTCCTGAGCTACGTACTGGCGGATACGAGGGCCTATGAGAGCACTACTCCCGATCGTGGCTCTTGATACGCTCCGAGACACGCTTTTCGGCCCGACCGGCTCGAAGCCACTCCGGGGATGTTTACGACAGCTAGAAGGGGATCCCTATGAGACTGCTGGTCCGCTTCTCACGAGCAGGTGCAGTCCGACTGACCGGGGTACTGCTCGCGACGGTAGCCGTGGCGGCATGCTGCATCGGCGTGTCCTCGGCGGCCGCCGCAGGAGTCATCCGCACAATCCGCGTCGGCTACGGCGCCGATGCCGTGTCCTCGGATGGAACCCACGTCTGGGTCTTGAGCAGCGCCGGCGTCAGTGAGATCGAAGCGTCGAATGGCACCGTCATCCGCACAATCCACGTCGGCGGCTTAGCCACTGGCGTGTCTTCGGATGGAACCCACGTCTGGGTCTTGAGCAGCGCCGGCGTCAGTGATATCCAAGCGTCGAGCGGCACCGTCATCCGCACAATCCACGTTGCCGGCGTCGGCCACGGCGCCGTTGGCGTGTCTTCGGACGGAACTCACGTCTGGGTCACGATCGGGGCAGACAATCCCGACAGTGCAGTAAGCGGTACGGTCAGTGAGATCGATGCGTCGAGCGGCACTGTCATCAACACGATCAAAGTCGGCAGCTACCCCGATGGCGTGTCTTCGGATGGAACCGACGTCTGGGTCACGAACTCGTCCGTAGGCATAGGTATAGGTGGGCAAGGTTCGGTTAGTGAGATCGAAGCGTCGAGCGGCACTGTCATCCGCACGATCCTCGTCGGCGACGACCCAGGGGACATATCTTCGGATGGAACCGACGTCTGGGTCGCGAACAAGGTGGGCAATACGGTCAGTGAGATCGAGGCGTCGAGCGGCACTGTCATCCGTACGATCCCCGTCGGCACCGTCGGCAGCCTCCCCAATGGCGTGTCTTCGGATGGAACCCACGTCTGGGTCACGAACTACAACTCAGGAGGTCGAACACGTAATTCTACAGAAGGTACTCTCAGTGAGATTCGAGGCGTCGAGCGGCACCGTCATCCGCACGATTCCCGCCGGCCTGCTGCCCCTTGCCGTGTCTTCGGATGGAGCCCACGTCTGGGTCGCGAACCAATACATCCCTGAACGTTCAAAACGCTTCAACCACGGTGCGGTCCGTGAGATTGCGCCCAGCTAAACCACAGCCAAGAAACACGCCAAAAAGAAGAAGCCGCAGCTAAGAAACCGTCCGATGACAGCACTCCTCCTGATCGTGGCCGCTGATACGCTCCGGAACATGCATCTCGGCCCTGACCGGCTCGAAGCCAGTCTCCGGGCGTTTACAACCGCTAGAAGGGGAACCCTATGAGACTGTTGGACGGCTTCTCACGAGCAGGTGCGGTCCGACTGATCGTGGTGCTTCTTGCGTCGCTCGTGGTCGCGGGCGCGTGCCTGGGACCGTCAACGGCTCTGGCAGTCGGTGTCTGGTCGGCCCCCACCAAAATCGTCGGCAGCTCAGATTCTCGATCTCTCGTCGGTGTCTTGCACATCGGCGACGTTCTGCGTCGCCCTCAGTGACGCCGGCGAGGCACTGACTTACAACGGTACGTCGTGGACCGTCTCTCCCTTCTTCGGCGTCAGCGGTGACGGTGGCGTCAGCAGTGACCAGGTGTCTTGCTCGTCGGTGACGTTCTGCGCGGCCATCGGCGGCAGCAGCGCACTGACTTACAACGGTACGTCGTGGACCGCCCCCACCAACATCGGCGGGGACCCCTCCGAGACCAAAATCGGCGTGTTCCTCTCCTCGGTCTCTTGCCTCGTCGGCGACGTTCTGCGCTGCCGTCGGCGGCTATAACAACGCCGACGCGTTCACTTACAACGGTACGTCGTGGACCGCCCCAACCGAGATCGACGGCGTCCAGGAGCTCGACTCGGTGTCTTGCCCATCAGCGACGTTCTGCGCTGCCGTCGGCGGCGACGGCGCATTGACTTACAACGGTACGTCGTGGTCCGCCCTCACCAACATCGACGGCGGCGGCGGAGTTCCCGGCCTCGACTCGGTGTCTTGCCCCTCGGCGACATTCTGCGCCGCCGCCGACGAGAACGGCAACGCACTGACTTACAACGGTACGTCGTGGACCCTCCCCACCAAGATCGCTGGCACCAAGATCCCCGACAACGCAGGCTTCAGCAAACCCTTCTCGGTGTCTTGCCCATCAGCGACATTCTGCGCTGCCGTAGACAGCAACGGCACCGCACTGACTTACAACGGTACGTCGTGGACCGCTCTCACCAAGATTGCCGGCGTTAACGCAGACTTCCAATGGCTCCCGGTGTCTTGCTCGTCGGCGACATTCTGCGCCGCCCTCATCGGCGATGACGCGCTGACTTACACGACAGCAACTGCAGCAGAAGCTAACGCGTCGGTCGAGATCGAGAAGTCAAAGGTGACTACGAGCAGTCTGGTGGTCACCATCAAGACATCTCGGGCGGGGACGGTGACGATCACGGGACCTGGTCTCAAAAAGACGACCAGGACGGTTGCTGCGGGTGCTCGCGTGATGACGGTTGCGTTGACAAAGGCGGGCAAGGCCGAGCGTGCGGGACGCAAAAAGATCAAGCTCTCGGTGAGCCTGAAAACGAGCATCAAGACCGTGTCACGCTCAGTGGAGATCAAGCTCTAGGCTAGGGTGCAGGTAACGGCGAGCTGGAGCTCTGATACCGTTTTGCGCTGCTGCGGACTGTTTGGAGTCGATCCTGGGGGTTGAGCGTGGCTGATCACCTTCCAGAACGGGAAGTTCGGTGCGTTCGCGGCTAGCACCAAGAAATGCAGCAAAGGCCAGGTCAGGCTCGCCGGCAAGTGCCGCCCGGCACTGGTCATCTTCGCGAAGGGCAGCCGCGCCGTCGCGGCTGCGGGGAGCTTCAGCTTCACCGTCAAGCCGACAGCATCCGCGCTCAAGGCACTCCACGACGCGCTCAAACACAAGCGGGGCTGCCCGTCACGGCGACCCTGACATTCCAATCCTCGCTCGGCGGCAGTCCCACCTCGCACACCCAGTCCGTGACCATCACGCTCAAGAAGAAAAAGTAGCCACAGCAGAGCGCCCCGCACCGCTGCTCGCGACCCGCGCCCACAGACACCACCCCACCACGTCGCGCTACCGGGTCGCGAGCCAAGCGAGCATCCCAGCGACGGCCGCGCTCACGCCCGCTCGGGACGACGCTGAATAGTCTCGCGGGGGAATGATGTTCAAGTGCGCGCTCTCGGCGGTGTGGAGCGGGTTAGGACCCTGGAAGCTCGACGTTCTCGAATGCTAGGACTTCGGCGAGCTTGTCGAAGTGCGTGTCGCGGTGGAGCACCGCAACGCCGCCGTGTTCAGCGGCTGCTGCGGCGATCAGCGCATCGGTCAGCGGCACGCGGTGATACCCGTCGCCATGTTCGGCCAGCTCGCCAATCGCGCTCATCGCGGCGTCGGCAACGGCGCGATCGTTGCGCAGGATTCGCAACGCATCGAGTTCTGTCTCCAGCGCGATGTACTCGGAGGTGCTGCGAGCGGAGTACAGGATCTCCATCCGCACGATCAGGGTAGTCCATAGCCGCTCGTCGGCTACCGCTGCCCTGATCAATTCGGCGAACTCACCAGGGAGCGAGGAGAACCGCCACCACGCTGAAGTGTCGGCGATGAACGGCGCATCGCTCCCCAGCAGCTCGACAGCGTCCACCGTAGGTCGCTTACGACTCGTCGCCCGTCAGCTGCTCGATGTGCTCAAGCGTATCCCGATCCAGCCCATCCGGGCTGAACATGCGCTCAGCGAGCCGCTGCAAGCGCTCGGCGCGCTCTGCATCGTTCAGCGCGGGGATCTCGGCGGTCGGGGTGGTGCTCAGAACCGAATGTTTCACGATCCCAGGGTAGCGCCTGAGCACGACGAGAACTGGATTGGCGAGGCATGTTGGGAGTTGCCCGGCGGGCTGGTAGAGCAGCGAGAACTATCCGCTGTTCGATCCCGAGGAGGATCCCATGACTATCTCTGCTGTTCTTGATTCCGCTGGGCGGCGTCGCTCACCCGCGACCTTGCCCGGCTTTCACGCAGGCCGTCCGCCCCACAACAAGGGAATGCACTACCCGGCCGACCCGCCGACCGTCGAGGAGATCATCGCCGTGATGCGCCAGGCCGACGATAACCGTCACGGCTGGCGGCTGCGTGCGTTGATCGTTGTGCTCTGGCGTGGCGGGCTACGCATCCAGGAGGCCCTCGCGCTCGCCGAGCCCGACCTTGACCCTCGCCGCGGGTCGTTGCTCGTGCGTCACGGCAAGGGTGGCCGCCGCCGCGAGATTGGGATGGACGCCTGGGGATGGGAACAACTACGCCCCTGGCTGACCTCCCGTCGCGACCTGCCTGTCGGGCCACTGTTCTGCGTCATTGACGGTCCGACCCGCGGGCGCCCTTGGTCGAGCGCCGCCGTGCGCGTCGAGCTTCGCCGGCTCGCCAGCCAAGCAGGGGTACGACGCCGGTTCGCGCCACACCAGCTACGTCATGCTCATGCGGTCGAACTCGCCCGGGAGGGAGTACCGCTGAACATCATCCAACGCCAACTCGGCCACGCGAACCTCGGAACGACATCGGTCTACCTTCAGGGCATCGACACCGAGGAGATCATCGCCGCCGTCCACACAAGACGCGCCCCGATGATGTCCGCCACCGCCGGCCTGCGCCTCTAAGGCTCCGACTTCCACAGGGCGGGAGCCCCCAAAGCGCTCCCGCCCGAACCAGGGCGACCCAGACCCCCATCCGCTCGCCCCTCGTCCATTCCGAGCGTGAGCGCGGCGCCGCTCGGGCGCTCGCTCGTCCACGGAACCGGCAGCGTCGGAACTCTTACACCAGCGTCGTCGTGTCGATCGTGCCCACGTAGCGAGCAACCGAGCCCATGCCGACTCGTTAACGCTGCATAGGAGACTAGGGCGACGCCCGCACCTCACCGCCACGCCCGAACACGGCGTCCAGGCGAAGCGGCGAGGATGACGTCACCCGTGAGCCGTACGATTCCGTGAACCCAAATCTTGCCATCCTGGAATACGTTGCAATCCACCGCCGTGCGAGATCAAGGAGCCCCAAGACAGGCCAACCGAACTCACCGAATGAGAGTTGGAAGCCCACAAACATCGCCTCTGTTGGATCCAGGATGGCTCAGAACACTGAGCCTGCGTCAGCGACTCGCGGAGATCAGAGACCTGGTCGGTCCCCTCGAGCTTGCCGCGCTGTTCGTCGTGGGAGCCTCGGCGATCGGCGTCGTGCTGGCGAGCACAGTCCCCGCAAACCAGCTGAAGGATGCCCTGGGGGTGCTCGCGCTTACCGGCCTGCTGGTGGGAGGCGTGCTTCTCGTAGACGCCAGCCGCGACCACCTGCTCGGTATCAGTGGCGCCTTGACGTGCGGCTTTCTGGCGATCCTGCTCGCGGCATACGCCGGCCTCTCTCTCAACGACGCCAGCGGCGTGTTCGACATCGGGACCCTCACGCCGCACGCAAACCGCACGGCGGTGCTGCTTTCGACGCTGGGGCTGCTGTCGGCGCTGCTGCTGCTGGCTTCGCCCTGGTCGCGTCGCAGAGCGCGGATACAGCCGGCGCTCGTCTGCGGCGCTGTGGTGCTGCCCGCCCTCTCGCTGCAGGCCCTCGCTGGCGAGGAACCGGTGAGTACGACGAATGTGGCGTGGCACTTCGTGGGCCACAGCGATCCACTGCTCATGCTGAGCGTTGTGGGACTTGCGCTGGTCGCACCGGTACAAGTGGCGAGCTCGGTTGGCTGGGTTTACTTCTGGATTCGCGCGGCGTCGCTTCTCAAGTCCCCCTCGGCGGCGCAAGGATATTACCTTGCGGCTTTCACCCTTTGGGCGGCCTGGCTGCTGCTGGGAACCGCGAGCGCCCTGCCGGCGAGTCTCGGTGGAGACCTCCCCATCTGGTCGGTACTCCGCCACACAGGCGCCACTGCGTGGGTCACGGCTGGGGTCGTCGTTCTCGCCGCCGGGCTCTTCACCGAGCGTGCCCCGGGGATCCTACAGCCCTCCGAGGGCGCCGCCGGGGCCGCGCTCGCCCTCGCCTATCTGCTCGGGCAGATCGGATTCGTGCTCGCCCTCATTCTGTTGGTCATGTGCGCGCTCTTCACCTTTCAAGCCGAGCCCCAGAGCGCCGTGTGGGCCTTTGCGCTGCTCGCTACGGCATTCGCGATGGGCGTCCCAGTCATGTGGTTTGCGGGCGGCGCGCCGCGCAAGCGCCTGGGAGTCGCGATCGGCGTCCTCGCGCTTGCGCTCGTGACATGCGCCGCGCTCGCCTGGCCCGCCGCGGTGAACAGCGTCGCTCCGGCGACGCTGTTCGGCGGTCACGGACTCGGGTCGATCGCGGCCCTCATGAGCTCGAACGCCGCGGTCTTGATGACCGCCGGCCTGTTCCCCTACGCAGCGGCGATCATCATCTGCGGCTACGTCCTGCTGATGAGATGGAAGTTCGAGATCAAGGGCCCTTGGAGTCACACCGCCGAGTACGCGTACGTGGTGCTGGTGGCCCCGGCCATCGTGTGGATGCTGATCGCGGCGGTGCTGCTGGCGCCGGCAACGCTGGCCCATCCGCTGCGCAACGCGTTCTCGCACTGGCCGATGCCCGATCCCGCAGCCGTTGCGGCTCTTGCCAGCGTCTCGATCGTGGTCCTTGGCCTGTTCCGCTGGGCCCGGCGCGATCGCACGCTGCTCAGCGATCGCCACCTCACCGGGGCAGTTGCCCTCTCGGCCCTGGCCTTCGTTCCGTTTCTCGCCCCCGCGGCCTTCCACTCAGGCGGTCGACTCGCGCTCGCCGGCGTCGCAATTGGGCTCGTCTTTGCCCTCGCAACGGTCGTCGTGCTTCGGCTCCCCACCGCCGCGAGCCGCCGGGGCGTAAGCTGGCAGCTTGGCGCAGCCGCGCTGACCGTCCCGCTGCTCGCATACACGGGAGTGTCGGCCGCCTACAGTCCCGCCCTCGTCGGGGGAACCCTCGCGGACATCGGGCACAACGTCGGACCGAGCCCGTTCTCACACCTGCGTCTGCTCATCGTGGTCCCGCTCGCGGTCGGCCTGCTGTTGGCCGATCGAGACGTACCGCGGCTTCGGCTGAAGGCGCCGGGGCGCTCACGGTGGCGGGACTTCGAGGCGGACGTACTCATCAGCTCTGTACGCGACGGTGACTTGGCGGAGCTGCTGCCCGTACCGCTTACGCGATACCTCTGCCGCCTGGGCGTAGACCAGCAACGGTCGGCCGCGCTCTCGCTTGCGCGAGCGCTTGGCCGGCGATATCGCGTCCGCGGCGCGAGCACCGCGACGCCCGTCGTCTCGCAGGCAAGCCGCCCAGACCTCGATCACGCACTCGAGGTGGCCTCGCGCGCCCGGAGCCTGTCAAGTCGAATGAGTCACTTGGTCGTCGAATTTAGTGAGCGGCCTCCTCTGTCGTTGGCTTGTTGATCCAGGCGGCGGTCGGTAGTGCTGGTGGCTGTGGTGGCCGGCGGACGAACCGCTCGGGCGTCGCGGCGTAGGCGGCGGTGAGGACGCGCTGGCGCTGGTCGTGGAGTTCTTGGGCGTGGCCGTGGTGGACGGCGGCGGGGGTCATCAGGCCGATCCCGGAGTGGCGGTGCTGGTGGTTGTACCAGTTGATGAACGTGCGGCAGAAGGCGCGGGCGCCCTCGATGTTCTCGAAGCGCCGGGGGAACTGGGGCCGGTACTTCAGCGTCTTGAAGTGCGCCTCGGAGTAGGGGTTGTCCGTCGAGGTGTAGGGCCGGTTGTGCGAGCGGATCACGCCGAGGTCGGCGAGGAGGAACGCGACCGGCTTGCTGGTCATCGAGCTGCCGCGGTCGGCGTGCACGGTCAGCTGCCCGTGCGGGATCTTCTGCTGCTCGCAGGCTTGGCTGATCAGCGCCTTGGCGAGCTGTGCGCCCTCGCGGTGCTGGACGGTCCAGCCGACGGCGTAGCGGCTGAACACGTCGAGGATCACGTAGAGGTAGAAGTACGTCCACTTCACGGGGCCCTTCAACTTCGTGATGTCCCAAGACCAGAGTTCGTTCGGGTGCTCGGCGAGCAGCTCCGGCTTGGCGTAGCCAGGGTGCGTGCGCTGGTCGCGTCGCTCCCTCACCCCGCCATTTTGAGCGGCGAGCAGCCGGTACATCGTGCGCTCGGAGGCGAGGTAGCGGCCCTCGTCCAGCAGCGTCGCCCAGACTTGCGCAGGCGAGCAGTCGACGAACCGCTCGCAGTGAAGCTCGGCGAGGACGGCCTGGCGCTCGGCCTCTGATAGCGCCCTGGCGGGGACGGCCCGCGCCCGCGCCCGCTTGGGCTCAGATGGACGCCGCCGACGGTAGATCGTCGCCGGTGCCGCACCCAATGCGCGGCACGCTGGGCGGGTCCCGACGATCGGGGTGAGTTCCTGAACGGTCTGCTCGATCATCGCTCGGTGCTCCCGTGCTCGATCGCGCCCCTGGGCTCGAGCAACTCCCCCAAGAGCGCAGAGACGTTTCCCTGCACCTCGATCACCTTGCGCGCCTTCGCAAGCTCGGCCTCCGCGCGCTGCGCACGCCGCTCCAGCGCCGCGATCTGCGCATCACGCGGATCACCGGGCTTGCGCCCCCGCGGCCGAGAGAGCGCCTTGATCGACCCGGCGTCGCGCTGCTTACGCCACGTCGCCAGATGCGAGGAATACAAGCCCTCGCGGCGCAACAGCGCCCCGAGCTGACCCGGCTGCATACACCCGTCGGCCTCCCGCAGGACCGCCAGCTTGTACTCAGCCGTGAACCGCCGCCGCCGAGCCTGCTCGACCAGCTCGGGGTCGGAGACCCCCCCGGGCGCGGCGCGCCCGACGGCCCTTCCGTTCCGGTCGCCTACGGCTCCCTCCACTCCGGGGTCGTCGGCTCCATCGTGCTCCATCTCCAACATCGTGTCGTGCTCCGTTCTCGCCCTCAAGGGTCAGTAATTCCTTGATCATGAGCGTCTCACACGACATTGGCAGAGAGGGGCCCTGGCCGGCGATGTCGCTCGCGAGGAGGTCCACAGAGCACTTGCGACCGCGGCACAGATCGAGGCTTCCGCGGTTGCCGTCACTGGGCCCGCGAGCGAAGTGCGCTATCACCTCGCCGCGACCCTCAAGCTGGCGCTGGGGGAGGAGAAGGAGGTATCCGTGCAGGTGCTCGGCGACGCCGTCATGGCGGAGGTGACGGCGATCGGGCGGAACTATCTCGCCTCGGAGGGAAAGGGGGACGCTATCAGCGACCGGCATCTGGAACTGTCTCGCGGCGAGCTGGCGCACCTCATGGACGCACTGCATGGAAAGTTCATGCTGTTCCAAGACCCAGAAGAACTTGGACTGACGCCCGCGCTGGTGCTGGACGATCCCGAACGCAGGCGGTGGGGTCTGGAGCAGCCGTACGAGCACCCCTACCTGTACGTCGCGGCCATGGTCGCCTCGGTCGCTGCGATCGCGCTCCTGCTTTATGCGGCCCTGGTGGTGGGGCGCAGCGTGCTGCCGCACATCTTCCATGTACATCACTAGGTCATTGCCACGGACAAAACGACGGGCGTAGTCGCCCGACGGCCGGCTAGGAACCTGTTCAACTCGCCGGAAAGCTCCGCCGATACGGATTTCGCTAGGTCGCCGTTAGGAGTGGATCGACCCGACTACAGCCCCCGCCCGATTCGATAAACGCCTAGCGCGCGGCGAATCGTCTCGCTAACCGTGATCGTCGCATCGCTCAGGATTGCCGTTGCAGCGTCGTCTCTTCTGCATTCTGTGATTCTGGTCGCAGCGTCTGACTCCGAAGACCCAACACAGGCGGTAGAACACGCGTGGGTGGCACAAGAGCTGCGCTAACGCTCTCGTGTGGATGCAAGCACCCGACGGACATCGCTAACGCTGCCGGGTCGGACGAGCTGCGACTGCTGATGAGCGGGGGCGCTCGCCGGTCGCGTCTCATTCCCCGGGTGAATTCGTTTGGGGGTAGCTCCGCTTGAGGGGGATGTTATGCGGCGATCACCTCCTCGGTGTTCGTCGTGGCTGGTGGAGCGGCGTTGGTGTCGCGTAGTTGGCGTCGTAGGTGCTCGATCTCGGCGATGGTCTTGGGGTTCATCTTCACGCCGCGCCAGCCGCGGGAGGAGAGCTCCAGCACGGCCCAGATCAGGGATAGCGCGGAAGTCTCGCCGGGGAACCGGCCGATGACCTTGGTGCGCCGGCGGACCTCCACGAACGTTCGCTCGAGGAGATTCGTTGTGCGGATCCGCTTGCGGTGAGCGGACGGGAACCGCAGGTGGGTGACGAGCGCTGGCAGGTCCGTTTCGATGACGGCCATCGCCGAGGGGTACGCCGTCTTGTAGTCGGCGATGATGCCCTGCAGCTCGCGGCTGGCCTCGGCCGGGGAGCGCGCCTCGTCGAATGCTTTCCACCAGCGTGCCTTGACCTCCTGATGGTGGCGCTCGGGGAGCTTGCCGGTGACGTTCCTGAGCGCGTGGACGGTGCAGCGCTGCTCCAGTGCCCCGGGCCAGAGCTCCCGCGTTGCCTTCCAGATCCCGGGTGCCCCGTCGGCGATCACGAGCGCTGGTGCCCTGAGGCCGCGGGTGATCATGTCCCGGGCGAACGCGAGCCACGCCTCGTAGCTCTCACGGCTCCCCAGAGCCAATCCGAGGAGGACCTTGCGGCCCTCAAGCGTCACGCCCCAGCACACCAGGACGCCCTCCGCCGGCGTGTCGTCGGGGTGCAGCTTCAGATAGATCGCATCCAAGAAGCAGTAGACAATGTCGTGCTGCTCCAAGCGCCGCCGGCACCACTGGCGGTATCGCTCCCGGGTGTCCTCACAGATCCGAGAAACCGTCGCCTTCGACGCAATCGGCTCCTCGAAGACCTCCTGGAGCGCGGCCTCCACATCACGGGTAGACAGCCCCCGCAAGAACGAGCTGATCACGAGGGACTCCAGCGCGTGCGTTCGCGTGACTCCCTTGCCGAGCACCCTGCTCTCGAACCCCAGCTTGCTCGCGTTGCGCACCCGCGGACGCTCCAACGCCACCGAGCCGCTCGTCGTCTTCACCGTCCTGGGTTCGTGGCCATTGCGGTGGCTGACCGTCTCGCCAGCGCGCTCATACCACCGACGGCCGAGGAACTCAGTCACCTCGTCCTCGAGCACCTGCTGCAGGATCAGCCGCGCTCCCAGCCGCCCGACCGTCTCAATCGGGTCCTGCTCCTCGCCGACACCAGCCAGCACCTCATCCAGCTCTTGGCGAAACCTCTCGCTCGGGGCTACCTTCTCCATGCGGGCGTACCTCCATCTTCGACTTTGTCAGGGTCAAAGCGGAGGCTACGCCCGCAACATCAAATCCCCCGGCTCATGAGACGCGACCGCTCGCCGCCCCCCCGCTGTTTGATGTGCTCAGGCGCTCAGAGGCGTAGGCCGGCGGTGGCGGACATCACAGGTGCGCGTCGTGTGTGGACGGCCGCGATGATCTCCTCGGTGTCGATTCCTTGGAGGTAGATCGATGTCGTTCCTAGGTTTGCATGGCCGAGCTGGCGTTGGATGATGTTCAGCGGGACGCCCTCCCTCGCGAGCTCAAGGGCGTGGGCGTGGCGCAGCTGATGTGGCGCGAACCGGCGTCGTACCCCTGCCTGAGTGGCGAGCCGGCGAAGCTCGACGCGTACAGCGGCACTCGACCAGGGTCCTCCGCATGTCGGACCGTCGATGACGCAGAACAGGGGTCCGACGGGCAGATCACGACGGGCGGCGAGCCAGGGGTGTAGCTGCTCCCAGCCCCAGGCGTCCATCCCGATCTCCCGGCGGCGGCCGCCCTTGCCGTTGCGCACGAGCAGCGACCCCCGCTGCGGGTCAAGGTCGGGCTCGGCGAGCGCAAGCGCCTCCTGAATGCGCAGCCCACCACGCCAGAGCACAACGACCAAAGCACACAGCCGCCACCCATGACGACTATCACCGGCGTGGCGCATCACGGCGATGATCTCCTCGACGGTCGGCGGGTCGGCCGGATAGCGCATCCCCTTGTTGCGGGGTGCCCGGCCGGCGTGGAACCCGGGCAGGGTCGCCGGTGAGCGACGCCGCCCAGCGGAATCGAGAACAGTAGAAACGGTCATGGGATCCTCCTCGAATCGAACAGCAACGGTTCTTCCTGCTCTACCCGGCCACCGGACCCAACCTGCGTTCGCCGATCGGTTCCTGTCGTGCTCAGGCGCTACCCTTGAGGTCATGAAGCATTCTGTTGTGAGCACAACCCCGACAGCCGAGAAGCCAGCGCTGAGCGACGAAGAGCGCGCCGAGCGCTTGCGGCGACTCGCCGAGCGCATGTTCAGCCCGAATGGGCTCGATCGAGACACGCTCAAGAACATCGAGCAGTTGACAAGCAACGAGTCCTAAGCGACTGCGGTGGACGCTGTCGAACTGCTGCTCGGCGACGCGCCGTTCATTGCCGACACTTCAGCGTGGTGGCGGTTTTCCTCGCTCCCCAATGAGTTCGCCGGATTGATCAAGGCAGCGGTAGCCGACGAGCGACTATGGACGACCCCGATCGTGCGGATGGAGATCCTCTACTCGGCTCGCAGCACCTCCGAGTACATCGCGCTTGAGACAGAACTCGACGCGTTGCGAATCCTGCGCAGTGATCGCGCCGTCACGGACGCCGCGATGAGCGCGATCGGCGAGTTGGCCGAACGCAGCGATGGATACCACCGCGTGCCACTGACCGACGTCCTGATCGCCGCAGCCGCCGCTGAACACGGCGGCATCGCGGTGCTCCATCGCGACAACCACTTCGACAAGCTCGCCGAAGTCCTCACATTCGAGAACGTCGAGCTTCCCGGATCCTGACCCTCGTCCAGAGCAGGAGGTTGACCGGTGTCCGCCGAAGCGCTCGCTTCAAAAACTCAAAGGCGGCGGTAGCGAGCGCGAAGGCCTGTCGCCGGATGTCCGCCTGGCGCCGATAGCGGGCACAGCCCATCGCGTCTTAGACTCTCGATGACATGAGCGAGGAAAACCAAAGCGAGGATCGGCGTAAGAAGATCAGCGAGGACACGCAACGCTGGCTGTGGGCTGCCTCGGCGGGTGTGTGCGAGTACGAGTGGGGCGAGGAGAACTGCGTCGAGCGTCTGATGCAAAAGGCACCAGGCGAACAACTGGTCTTCATCGGGCAAACCGCCCATGTAGTGCCGATCGGCGGAAGTGGCCCTCGCGCCGGAACTCCCCCGCTGGGCGGAGACGTGGATGCGCCGGAGAACTTGATGCTTCTCTGTTACAAGCACCATCGGTTCGTGGATAAGGACCCGGGGACTTTCGATGTTGGTGCCCTCAGCAAGATAAAGCGTCACTGGGAGGAGTTTGTCGACCCGCTGCGGCGACTGACAGGCGCAAGATCTTCAGCTGACGCCGACTACGACCGAGTCCGCGACTTTGTTGGTGCTGGCTTCAGACTAAAGACAGAGGACTGGGAGAGCTTCATGTTCAACATCACTGGAGGTCGCGGACGGCCGATCTGGCTTACCGACGCTCGCATTGAGGCCCGGTCCACAGCCATCGAGGTGGAGGCTCGTTGGACGCGACCGTCGATGATCGACATCTTCAAAGGACTCGATGACGTGAAGTTCGAGGAGGCTATCCTCCAACTCTCGGAAGCAATGCGCAGGGTCGACTACGTCTTCGGCGAAGGCGTAGGAGCACAGAAGCCGTACGGGTGGCAGTGAGGGGGTCCCTGTAGGTGGCCCAGGGTCTATGCGTGGTCTGGTTGGTTGTGGTTGGTTTCTCTTCCTGCGTACTCGGTGGGTGTGAGCCCGCCGAGGGCTGAGTGTGGCCTGTAGGTGTTGTACTGGATGCGCCAGTCCTCGATGATGACCTTTGCCTCAGTGAGGCAGGCGAACTCCTCGATGTTCAGCAGCTCGTCACGGAGCCGGCCGTTGAATGACTCCACGAATGGGTTCTCCCACGGTGACCCTGGCTCGATGTACGCCGTTTCGGTGCCGGCGAGGCGGCAGTAGTCGCGCAGCGTCCAGGCGATCATCTCCGGCCCGTTGTCAGCTCTGAGGTATTTCGGGGCGCCACGATCGGCGACGAGCCTCTCGAGGATGGCGATGACGTCCTCGGCGGTGCAGTTGCGCGCGACTCTGATCGCCAGCGCCTCGCGGGTGTACTCATCGACGATGTTGCAGAGCTTGATCCTGCGGCAGTCGGAGGTCTCATCAAACTGGAAGTCAAAAGCCCACACCTCGTTTGGCCCGGTCGCTCTCAGACGCGCTGCCTGCCCCGTCCCGAGGCGACGGCGCTTACGGGTCTTCACGGGCCGCCGCAGGCCCTCCTGGCGCCAGATCCGACGGGTCCGCTTACGGTTGATGCTCCAGCCCTCCCGCAGCAGGATCGTGTGCGCGGTCTTCCAACCCCACCTCGGGTGATCCCCCGCGATCTCCCGCAGGCGACCCGCCAAACGCTCATCCTCACTGCGTGGCGGCCGCGGCTGTTTGCGTTGCGTGGAGCGGTGCTGGCCCGCGACACGACACGCCCTGCGCTCTGAAACCCCGAAGCGCTCCTGCAAGGTGCCGACGGCCCTACGCCGACGCCCCGGGGTCAAAAGTTTCCCTCCGCCAGCTCCTTGAGCATGTCGATATCCAGCGCCTGCTCCGCGACCAGCTTCTTCAACCGCTGGTTCTCACCCTCCAAGTGCTTCAAGCGTTTGGCTTCATCAGCCTTCATCCCACCGTACTGCGCACGCCAACGATTCCACGTCGCCTCGCTGACTTCCAGCTGGCGTAGCACCTCCACGAACTCGCGGCCCTCGTTCAACAGCCGCTCGCCCTCCCTGATCTTCCTCACCGCCTGCTCCGGCGTATGCCTGTGTCGCTTCATGATCGTGTCCATCCTTCCATCCCATCACGGGAAACACGACCACGCATCCAGCCTGGCTCACTTCAAGGGGACCCCGTCAGCAGGAGTACGACTGGACGGCGCCCCACGTCGGGGACTGGCCCGAGTACGCGACCATGACGTACGCCGAGTACGACGGGTGGTTTGAAGGGCTTCAGAAAGCGGTCACACATGCGAGCAAAGCGCGGGACATCTTGGTCGCAGAGGTCGTTCGTCGTGACCACACGCTGCTGAACGCCTGGCCGGCGTAGGCGTCCGTCTTTGCTTATCGGCTTCGGTCCTGGTGCGGGCGGGCGTTCCAGACGTCAAGTCGCGGATGGGCGTTGTGGCGGAGACGCCCGACAACTGCTTCGCGCGATTGGCACTGAAGCATGGGCACACCACATAGACCCGCTGTTGACGCTGCTAGTTGATCAACGGTGCGCCCTTTCCGTGGGTGGCGTGTCCTCGCTTGTCCTCGACTCGATCCAGCAGGTGTAGGAGCAAATCAGCCAGAAGCACGATGCGCGACACGTTCGCTGGGTCCACGTACTCGACTTCACGACGGCCGCTCGGATTGCGGAATACTCCGTATGCGCCCGAGAACAGTTCCATGGTCGCTTGGCGCTCCGCAACTGGCAGAGACGAATCTGTAAGCGGTCTCGGCGGATTGGGCTTGAATGCTGAGCGCATGAGACTCATCCCGGAGTCCTCGTCTCCGGCCCCAGCGAGTTCGCAGACACGAATCTCCACCTCCGCATGGCAAGGAAACCGGAGGTTGCACTCCTGCTTCGCTATGGAAGCGAGCTGGTCTGCAGGCGCTATTTCCGCTCCTGCTCTGGACGACCTTCGAGCGCACCGGCTGAGGTTCGGCACGCGCACGCTTGCGTCGTGGAGGCGAGAGCCGCGTGCCTCCCTAGGATGGAGGCGCAAGCCGTGGTGCGGATGACTCACCCGGCGTGGTCCGTTCCTCGTGAAGCACCACGCATGTCATTACCCCGGCGTCGTTTTGCCTTCTTCTTCACCGTGGCATGTTTCGGTGGCTTCGGCCGCGAGCTGACCGAGCTTTTCGGTGAGGATCGTCTTGCCGCCCGGGCCGCGAACGAGCAGTTCGCCGGGGACTGTGGGCGAGACCTTGTAGACGAGTACGCCGCCGGCATGCAGGCTCTTGGGGATCGCGACGCGCCGCAGCCTGCTGAGCGTCCCCGATGTGCGTGCGTACACGGTGTCGCCGTGGGCTTTGAGTAGCCCGAAGAGGATCGTGTAAGGGTGTGGCTGGCAGCCCGTCCACAGATGCCACGCGAACACACGCGGGTTCTTCCCGCGGGGGCTTTCACCGCCACCGCCCAGTTTGGTTTCGATGCTCAGTGCGAAGTAGTCGTGCCCGAGGAAGCTGTAGTGCTGGCCGATGATCGAGAACGCCGGCCCGCCGGGAACCCGGCTGTGGACGATCTTGCGCAGGCCCCCGGGCAGGAACTTGAGCGTCGGCTTGGTGCAGTGTGGAACGCGGGATAGCTTGAAGGTCCGCAGCGCGCGGCCGTGCCCGTCGAGCTCGGTGAGCGAGACGGGGATCGGCAAGGGGCCGCGCACGACCTGGTAGTACACGCCGTCGGCGGGCCCTCCGTGGCCTTGGTGGACGATCGTCACGGGCGAGGTGATCTGGCGGCCGTCGCTCAGGCGCAGACGGACGCGGAGCGCGCTCGGCAGCGTCTGCGTTTGGACCACCAGCAGCCCTTCCTGGCAGTTGACGCTCGGCGGGGACGGCGGGCTGGACCTGTCCAGGCATTCGTTGATGCCGCCGCCGGGGCCCTCGATCGTGATCGGCAGCTTGCATCCCAATCTCCTCGCACCACCCGACGGTTCGGCCGGCTCAAGGGTTACGACGTACTTCCCACCTGACGCCGTCCTGCCCTTGCCGATCACCACCGAGTCTGCAGGATGTTCTCCGCCGGACGGCCCCCGACTGGGTGTCAGTCTCACCGCGCGCTGGAGCCGTTCGTAGACGACCCGCAGCGGCTTCTCCGCGTCGGCTATCTGCCTCCGCAGCTCGACTGTCTGCTTGAGGATCGCCTTCTCTTCGGTGCCCTCGTAGGGGGCGAGCAGCTGAGCGATCGACTGCCGGGGGGTTCCGGGCGTGACCGGGGCTTCCCGCTGGTGCACGAATTCCTTCGTGCTGGCCGAGAGCGTCTTGTAGCCGCTGGACACCCACGCCTTGATATCCGCGCACGCAGCTGGTGGGTTCCGTTCGAGCTGTTCCCGCTGCTCCTCGAATTCGCTGATGTTCAGGTGCACCCGCTGTGTCGGCGTGGCACTGCTCCAGTTCAGCGACATCACCGTGCTCACCAGCGCGAGCGCCGCCTGATGATCGGGCTGCAATCCCGGCGACTCCAGCGTGAAGCTCAGCTCTCCTTCGAGGTCGCTCAGCTGTTCTGTCTCGCGCTTGAATTCCCCGATGCCCTTCGCGCTCGACGGCGATCGCGATTCCGGCGGCGCCCCCGCCAGGACACCCGTGCATTCACCGCCGATCTTGTCCGCGAAGGCTTCCGTCGCCGCCATGGACGCCGGGAGGCTGGCCGCCACGGCCTGATACCACGCATATCCGGCCTGCAGATACGCCCGGGTGGCCGCGGTGTCCGCCGCCGATGATGCAGGCGCGCTCGACGGCACGCCAAGGCACACGGTGGCAGCGACGACGAGACCCACCCATCGTCTGGTCATGCGCCGATGCAGGCAACTCGCGGGTGAACGATCCAAGTTAGGTTCATGTGCTCGAAAGGGCCGCGTTGAGGGCTGGCACCGACGCTGGGTAGAACCGGCTACACCCGAACGCAGCAAGCCCGAAACGCCGCACTCGCGGTCCCAGCGCACACCGTAACCGAACATCACCAACCAGCCCAACCTTGTCTCGCACCGAATCCCCGCCGCGCACCACATCCGCTACATGGCATCAGCCGGACGCAAGAGGAGACACATTTGCCACGACTGTTGTCACGGCCGGAGCGTCTGCGATCACAAACACCGCACAATCTCCCAAAAACCGCCAATTTGCAGCACTTTTACGATGCGGATGAGAGGACTCGAACCTCCACCGGATTGCTCCGACACGGACCTGAACCGTGCGCGTCTACCAATTCCGCCACATCCGCGTGGTGGGAGGAGCGAAGATATCGCACCGAGGACACGCCGGCTCCCCCGCTGCGAGAAGCCGCGGCGATCACAGCCCTTTGATAGCCTCGACAAGGTCGCTCAAGAACCACGCCGCCATCGTCTAGGGGACTAGGACGCCGCCCTCTCACGGCGGTAACACGGGTTCGAATCCCGTTGGCGGTACTTACGAAATGCCTGCAAATCGTAGGATTTTGGGCTTAAGTACAGGCTTCAGAGTACCAATAGAGTACCAATTTCGGGTCCAAACCACGGCTGGGCCTTGGAGGTTCTCGCGTGACTGGAGGGCATCGCTTGTCGTCCAAACGAGCAGCCAAGGTGGCGCCGGACCACGCTTCTGCTTCCGCGCGGAGGAGCAGCCTGGACGACCAAACGGGGACCGGTCACCGCTGCGAGGCGCCGCGCGTGGACACGGCGCGGTGGCCCTCGCCGACTGAGGGCGAGGCTACCTAGCTACCTTGGGGTGATTCTTGCCTTCGAGGTCCCGGCGGCGGTGAACTTCCCGTGCGAGCGTCATCACGAGTGCGAAGGGCACGCTGCTGTAGAGAACTAGTTCAACCGCGACTGGCGCAGACGGAAAACCGTTATGGACCCACGCCGCCAAGAAACCAAGCGTTGGAGCCGTAGCCATGACCGCCATGTATCCGAGCACCGGAAGCCGGTTCAACGATGCCTTCACATCTAGAGCATACCCCGACCGAGTGCCTGCGAGTCGCAACGCCCGTGGCTGCCAGCGCACCCACATCTCCGGCGAGGCTGCCGTCGGCCTTCTGAATCGGCTGGAACACGAAGCCATAGGGTGCCTGTGAGACGCCCTGCTCGCCAAGCGGGACTGCCGCCTCCGCGGGGGGAAGGGGAAGCAGCGCGGTGGTCGGCTGAGGGTGCTCCTCCGGACGAACTCCGGGAGTCGGCGGTCTCCAAACGACGAGTTACGCCCCCCGTGACCGGCGCGTTGCGCGCGCCTTCTTGCACACCCACCCCCAGCCCAAGTGCAGCAGGGGTCAGGCCTTCGGCCCTCCGGCGTCGCTGCGCTCCGCGTCGCTTCGCCTCATCTCCAGGGAGAGCTGGCATGTTTGCGCGGCGGCTGCTGCTGGCTGCTGACAGTCGTCCGATGCGCCGGGAAGGATGTGCGCATGGTGATCCTTGCCGTGGTCTTCATCGCCTGCGCTGGCGCGGGCGTCGCAGCTGGTGCTCGCTGGCTCCCCGACCTAGCCCCTGGGCCGGTGGGCGGCCTGGCGTTCTTCGTGGTGTGCGGCCTACTGGGCGCCGCGCTCGGGCTCGTGGGCTTGCACGTCCTTACGATCGTGGAAGAGCTGAACCACCTGGACGGTATCGATATCAGCAAGGCAGACGTCGTGGCGAGTGGCCTGGAGAGCATGCTCTGGGAGGCCGGGTCCGTGTTCGGTCTCGCGAGCGCGGTCTACCTGCTGGCGCCCGGCCCCGAGGACGGCGAGGAGCCCGTTCCGGACCCCTCCGTCTGACTCAAGTCTTCACCAGCTTCCTCGCCCTCCGGTTCCCACCGCCCCTGAGCCTCGACGCGTCCTCGCTGCGCTCGGCCGCGCCCGCCTCGGAGGCTCAGCGGCTCTGCCGATGGCGCCGCCGCCGCGCCGTCCGCCCCCAACTCCCCACCGCCCAGGTACCACCCAACGGCCTCATAGAACCCCAGCGCAGCAGGCCCCCTGCCGCTCCGCGTCGCTGGCGCTCCGCTGCGCGGCACACAGTTGCACCCAGGGGTGCAGTGGCCTTTGGCAATTTGGCTAAGTTTGCTAATTTGGGCAGAGAGCAAGGATGCTTTCGATTGGCAAGATCGCCCAGGGGCAGCACCGGTACTACGAGCGCCAGGTCGCCCGTGGCGAGGACGACTACTACTCGGGCCGCGGCGAGGCGCCGGGCGAGTGGACGGGCGCGGGCGCGAGGACCCTCGGTCTCACCGGCCAGGTGAGCGCCGAGCAGTTCAACGCCCTGATCGCGGGCAACGACCCGCGCGACCCAACCACCCGGTTGCGCAGCAGCGAGCAGGACCCGAAGGTCGCGGCGTTCGATCTGACGTTCAGTGCGCCGAAGTCGGTAAGCGTCCTGTTCGCGGTCGCCCCGGAGCACGTGTCGGGTCAGCTCGTGGCCTGCCATGAAGAGGCGGTCAAGGCGGCGGTGGAGTATCTGCAGGACACGGCGGTGAGTGTGCGTCGCGGCAAGGCGGGCGAGCACGTCGAGCGCGCCGGCGGGTTGATCGCAGCGGCCTACCGCCACCGGATGAGCCGGGCGCTCGACCCCCAGTTGCACACGCACGTCGTCGCGGCGAACCTCGCCCAGGGCTCTGACGGGCGCTTCACGGCGTTGCACAGCAGCCAGCTCTACCGGGAGGCGAAGACAGCCGGGTATCTCTACCAGGCGCATCTGCGCGCGCTCGTGAGCGAGCGCATCGGGCTGGAGTGGGGGCCGGTCACCAACGGCGCGGGCGAGCTGGCAGGCGTCGCGCGCGGCGTGACGGAGTTCTTCAGTAAGCGCCGCGAGGAGATGCGGCGCGCGGCAGCGGAGGGCGGGATCAGTCTGGACAGCAAGAGCGCGGCGGAGCACGCGGCGCTCGCGACGCGCGAGCGAAAGCGGTACGGCGTGGAGACGCACACGTGGCGCGAGGAGGTGCAGGCGTGCGCGGCCGAGCAGGGCCTCGGCACAGACGAGGTGACACAGCTGCTGCAGACCGGCCACGAACGCGCGAGCGACCCCACCGACAGCCGCCCAACGGTGGACGAGCAGACCCTCGGCGAACACCTCGCCGGCCCCACCGGGTTGACAGAGCGCAGCAACACCTTCGACATGCGCGCGGTGCTGCGGGAGTGCGCGGCCGCCGCGCAGGCAGGAGCGCTCCTCGGTGAGGTCCGCGTCATGGCGAGCCGCTTCACCGCCCGCAACGATGTGCTCGCGACGACGCGCGGGGAGATGACGACCGCGGAGCTGACAGATATTGAGAGGCGGCTAATCGCCGCCGCGATGGGTCGCGCAAGCGAGCAATGCTGCGTCGTAGGAGAACGACTCACCGAGCGATCGATAGCTGCCGCCGACCGCGAGCTAACCACGGAGCAGGCAAAGGCCGTACGCGCCGTAGCGGGCAGCGGTGACGGGGTGAGCGTGATCGAAGCGCTGGCGGGGACCGGCAAGACCTACACCGCGGGCGTGCTGCGCGAGGTGTACGAGGCGGCCGGTACTCACGTAATCGGTGTCGCGCCGACGGGCCGAGCGGCGCGCGAGCTGACCGAGGAGGCGGGGATCCCCGCGCGCACCCTCGACCGGCTGCTCACCGAACTGGAGCAGTTCGACCAACCCCTGCCCCACGGATGTGTCGTGGTGCTCGACGAGGCAGGAATGGCGGCAACACGCACCGGCGCAAAACTGCTGCAAGCGGCGGAGCGGGCGGGCGCGAAGGTCGTGGCGATCGGCGACCCCGGCCAGTTGGCCTCGGTGCAGGCCGGCGGCTGGCTCGGCGCCGTCGGCCGCCGCCTCGGCGCGGTGCGCCTGACAGAGGTGATGCGCCAGCGCGACCCCGCAGAGCGCCGCGCGCTCGCAGCGCTGCACGACCGCCAACCAGCCCCCTACCTGCAGTGGGCCGACCGCGCGGGACGGATCGAAACCTTCGAGGAACCCCAGGGCGCACGCGAACAGGCACTCACCGAGTGGACAAACGCCGCAGCGCAGGTGGGCCCGGCGCAGGCGGTGATGATCGCCCGCGACAACGACCTACGCGACGAGCTCAACCACGCGGCACGCGAGCTGCGCAAAGAACAGGGCGCCCTGGGCGAGGAGCGCGACTACGGAGGCCTCCACCTCGCGGTCGGAGACCGCGTGATCTGCCGCCGCAACGACCGGACGGTGGACGTGGACAACGGGATGCGCGGCACCGTCCGCCGCCTCGACGCGGGTCGTGTGGTGATCGACACCGACGGCGGCGTGGTGCGCGAGCTGCCCGCCGCCTACGTGCAGGAGCACGTCGAGCACGCCTACTCCCTGACCGGCCACGGGATGCAGGGCGGAACCGTACAAACGGCGATCGTCGTCGCCAGCCCGCGCGATCTGAGCGCGGGCTGGAGCTACACCGCGCTCTCCCGCGCGCGCGGCGAGACACGACTGCTCGTGTATGAGGAAAACCTCGGACACGAGCGCAGCGAGTTCGCCCCACCAGACCAGACCGAAAAAGCGACCCGCACCGAACTCCTCGCGCGCACCGAACAACGAATGACCGAACGCGACGACGAAGACCTCGCAGTCGAGCAACTGCCCGCACAAACCGAGAGCGCCGGCCGTCCGGACGACCCCCGCCTCATCCGCCCCCGCTCGCCCACCAAGGAGCCGCCGCAGGAGCAAGCCGCCGCGCGCGCCGAGCCCAACCAACCCGAGCCCCAGCCAGGCGCGGCGCGGCTGGCGGAGCTGCGCGAGCAGATCGAACAACTGAAGGCACAACAGGCAGCGCTGCCGGCGCGCGAGCTGCGACGCATCGACGACATCGAGGCCCGCGCGAACACACTGGAGTCAAAGCGCGAACAGCTCACAGAACGCCTCGCCACCCTCCCCGAGCCGACGCGCCGCTGGGGCCGCGAACAGGACCCCAACGCAGTCGAACGCGCCCACCTCCAAACAGCCCTCCAGGCCATCGACCGCGAGCTGACAACAACCCTCACCGACCGCACCCGCCACGAACGCGACCTCGGAGCCAACCCAGCCGAGGCCCGAGCCGAACGCAACGCCCTCAAACAAGCCCTCACCAAGCTCACCCGCGAACAGCGAACCCTCGAAGCCCAAACCCCCACCGACCGCCACCAAGACCGCACGCGGGCCACCGAGCGAGACCCTGCTCACGACTTTGGGCTCTGACGGGAAATCCCGCAAGCCCGTCACCGGGCCTCGCCTATCCGTCGGCTCCCAGCGTTGTGTCGAGTTTGCGCCCAGGCCGCTCCGGACGAGGAGGGTTAGCTCGAAAGCCCATGGGTGGGCTCTCTCCCGGCGGCATCAACCGGCCGACGCAAAGCGTTGCTTCTCGTCCAAACCAGGCACGTCGTGAGCGCCAGCGGAGATGCCCAATCGCGGGAGGGGGAAATAGACAGGACACTCCCGCGAGCGTCGCGCCAGCTTGCCGTCGCCGAGCCTACTTCACGATTGTGAAGCTAAGCGTTTTGAGAGCGGACTGCCCGTTGGTGCCAGCCGCAGTCAGCATCAACGTATACCTGCCAGGTTTGAGCTTCTGCCGACGTGAGGTGCGCCCCTGAAAGGAGAGCTTGTTAGGGCCGGCATGCCCGGTAAAGGACAGTGTGCCGCGGGTAACAGCACGCTTGCATGGGCGCTCACGGTGGTTCTTCCTAGATTGCGCCACGCATTTGCCTTTGACATGGCGTCCGATGGACGACTGGATGAACGTGAAGCTTACCTTCGCTGGTTCGTTGAGCGTAAAAGCGAAGACGGTGCCGAGCGGCAGTCTACTTTTCCTGCTGGTCCGGGCCAGTCTATTGCCCTGGCGCCAGCGGCGATGGGACTGGGTGAGGTTTGTAACGATCGGTGGGGTCGCCGTGATTGAGCCGACCGCCGACACACTCCCGTACGGAGTGGCTGTTGCTCCGGCTGCCATGAGGTGAGTCCCGGACTTGCTGGAGTACGTGCCGAGAGCAGCACACGGTCCCAGCCCAGGGCAGGCCAGCAGATTGAGGTTGGCCTCATAATCCGTTTGGCTGTTCGAGGCGCTGGGCGGAGCCGTAATCTCGCTCGCCTGGTTCCACACGCCATTAGACTCGCTCATCGCTATTGCCTGTGTCTGTCCCGAGCTGTCTTCGTAGAGGCCAATAGCCAGGCACGATTCAGTAGCCGAACATGCCACCCATCGCAGCATTCCCGACGGGTTGGTGCTCGCGTGCGGCGGTAGGACAATCTCACTTGCCGGACCCCAGATGCCGGCTGAACCGCTCACCGCAATCGGATTCGTGCCATGCAATCCGGGCTCGTCATAACCCACCCCAATGCACGGCCCGGCTCCTGGGCATGCGACTTGAAAGAGGTCAGTGAGCAGCATATTGGGCGGCGGAATGATCGAACTCGCCTGGGCCGCCCATTCGCCGTTGGACTCACTCGCCTCGATCGACAGGCGAGAGCCGATGCCGACTGCAACGCATGACCCTGACGCCGGGCACGCAACTGAGTAAAGGTGAGCTTCCCCTTCAACGCCCGCCGGCGGCGTGATCTCGCGCGCTGGATCCCATTTTCCGTCCAGCTCGCTCAAGCCCATCATTTGATCGTGATGCGAGGTGTCGGTGTAGTCGCCGGCGATGAAGCACCGCCCCATCACCTGGCATGTCATGCTGACTTCGACGATGTAATTAGGGGCGGCGTTCGCCGGCAAGGACAGCGCTTCAGGCTTGCCCCACACCCCGGCGGACTCTGCCACGACCATGAGTGGGTCCGAGCCGCTGCCGAGCGCCACACACCAACGCGGCGCACTACAGGCCACCGAATGGAGCTCTATTCCTGGGATCGCGATGACCTGGCCCCAGGCTCTACCAGACTCTTCCACCACCATGGAGTGGCCGCCCGAGCTGTCGCTATAACGGCCGATCGCAACACATGAGCCCGTCGTCGGGCACGCAACCGATTCGAGATCGTCGTCGTAGGAACGTGCGCTCGGAGGGAGCGTGATCTGTGTGGCTGGCCCCCAAACGCCGCCGGACTCAGTCACCGCCATCAGATCTTGCCCCCCTGAAGTGTCCGGGTAGTCCCCCACGGCGACACACGAGTCGACAGGAGAACAGGCGACCGCCGACAGGCGCCCGAATGTGGGCGACGAACGCGGTGCCGGAGGCAATTCTGTGGCCGCGTTCGGTGGCAGGGTGATGGCCGTCGAGAAGCCAGGCGGGAGCGAGGCCCCATCGGCCGCAGCCACAAGCCCTGACCCAAGCACGAGCACGGATACCGCACCGGCCAAGACGATCAGCACACAAACGCTGAGCAGACGAGTCCAATCACGCGCACCAGCGCGACCACAGGTCATTGGAAGCTGGCCGTACCGCGAATCGTCGACAGCCCCGCCTCTCCGACTCGGCAAACGTGATCGTGCCATCGCCAATCAAACACGCCACCAACAGGATAGTTACGACGGTTGGCCTAACGAAGAGCAGCGACTCGGCGTCGCCCATCGCGCTTATGCATTCGCGTGGATGCGAGCGTCGCCACCGCCGGTGGCGACACAGCTGCAAAGGACGAGATGCGGCACGGGCCGTTGGGCTGGAGGTGTTGCATATGCGACACTGCGCCGGATGTCTCGACTCGGGTTGGCAAGGATCGCCACGACCGCGCTTTGGGGGGCTTGCGTCGTGCTCTTCATCACCGGCACGCCGTTCAGAACGCTCGCGTGGGCCCTTCCTTGTCGTCTCCGCTGGCGAGGTCGCGATCTTCTGCGTCGAGGACCCCGAGCGGCTGCGTCGCCGTGTCGGTCGTACGGAGGTGATCCAGGCGCTGCTCGGCATGGTCGCGGTCATGGCCGTAGGCGTCGGTGCGGCGACGTTCTGGTCGTAGACTGGTTGACTTCGGGATGACTGGCGAGGCTTTCCTTACTTCCGAGCAGGTCGCAGAGGCGCTCAGTGTGACCCCTCAGACGATCCGTAACTGGATCAGGAAGGGTGTGCTCCCGGCCGAGAAGTATGGGCACGTCTTTCGTATACGCAGCGAGGATTTCGCCGCGTTCGCAGGCAGGCAGGTGGACAGCATCTCGCCGGCAGACCAGGCAGACGTATGGGCTCCCGAGGGCGCGATGTTGCCGCGTCGCCGTGCGAGGCGTCCGCACTCCGTCTGGGATGAGGTGAGCGCCGGTCTGCCGCGCAGGCGCTCGTAGCTGCGGGCTCCACGCGTGGAGCCCGGTACAGCTCGGGCAGGTGCGGACTCAGGCTGAGCGACGCGCACGCGCCCGCGGCGTGCCTGCGCGGTCTTCGCGTTCGATTGCCTGCGCGAGCCTCGCGGCGGCTGCCGCCAGCGCCTCGTAGGCGTCGGCGACCTCGATCATGTCCTCGCCTTCGCTCGCTGTGCCCAGTTGTGCGACGGCGGCGTCGAAGCGCTGCCAGAGGTTCTGGGGCCCGCGCCGCCCGGTGTCCGGCAACAGCTCGTACGGAGGCCGGCCGGTGCTGTAAGGGACCCATTCGTAGTCAGCTGCTGCCGCACGGTTGACACGGGCCTGCTCGTCGGCAGCCGCGGCAAGGCCGGCCAGGCGGGCGGCGAAGCCGGCGTCGGGCGGCGCCATGCGGTGCTCCTGCAGGGCAGAGGCCCAGCCTGCAAGACTAGCGCGGAATCCGGCAATGGTGGCCTCGTCGTCTGGCGCAGAGTTGGGTTTGCTTCTTTTGCTGATTTGGTGAGCTTACCAGCGAGCTGCCCCGAGGTTCGCCGGGTTGCCGGGACGCAAGAGCAGCCATGAGCGATTTGCTGTTTTTGCTATTTTGGTTGTCATGGGAAAGCGCTGGGATCGCTGCCACCGCTCGCCAAGCCGGGATCTGCTGTGAAGGACTCCGCGCCGATCGATCCTCACGCGCTGGCCGCCGAGGTGGCCGCGCTGGTCGGCCAGCGAATCGCGCCGCCGTTGCTCGACGCCAAGCAGGCCGGGGAGCTGCTCAACGTACCCGCCTCGTGGATGCTCGCCCAGGCCCGCGCGGGGCGGGTCCCACACGTCAAGTTGGGGCATTACACGCGCTTTCACCGGGATGAGCTGCTCGCCTGGGTCGAGCGTCGGACGACGGGGCCGCGCAGCCGGAAGATGGCGGCGTAGAACTCGCCAAGGACGCCCAGGTCATGGCTGCGACTCTCGGCATCACGTCCGTCTGCTCATCGATCGTGCGTCGGTTGCTGCGGCCACGCCGGTGCATGGGGGAGACTTGAGGACGACGAGCGAAGGGAGGCTGGCGATGGCCACGAAACCAAAGAAAGCAAGACGCAGCTACGGGACGGGCGCGCTGTTCGAGCGCGCCGACAGCGCTGGACGCGTGAACTGGTACGGCAAGTGGCGCCACAACGGCGTCCAGGTCAAGCGCAGGATCGGCCCCAAGCGCGTCGAGGGCTCCCGTGAGGGCCTGTCGCGGCGCGCGGCGGAGGCCGAGTTGCGCAGGCTGATCGGTGAGGTCAAGCCGGTTGCATCGGCAGCAGAGGCGCTCACAATGGCCGAGCTTGGGCGGCGCTACGTGCCCCACCTGGAGCGGGCGGGACGCAAGCGCTCAACGCTGCTCGCGGTGCAGTCGACACTGCGCGTGCACCTCGAGCCGTTCTTCGGGGAGCGGGCGATCGACTCGATTACGCACGAGGACGTGATCGATCTGATGGTGGCAATGGAGGGCACGGAGATTGCGCCGAAGACGATTCGCAACCATCTCGGCACGCTCAGCGCCTTGTTCAACTACGCGAAGGCTCCGCGCCGACGCTGGGCGACGTGGAACCCCTGTGAGGGTATCGAGCTGCCGGCCGTCCCACAGAACGACGACTTTCGCTACCTCGAACTGGACCAGCTCGACGCGCTCATCGCGAACGTGCAGACGGGGCCGTATGAAGCGCTGGATCGTGTGCTGTATCGCACGGCCGCGATGACGGGCCTGCGCTCGGGTGAGCTGATCGCGCTGCGCTGGCGTGACGTGGACTGGGCCGCGAGCGCGATCCGCGTGCGCAGCAACTACGTCTGCGGAGAGTTCGGCACCCCGAAGTCAAAGCGCTCCTCGCGCAGTGTGCCGATGGCCGATCAGGTCGCAGGCGAGCTTGAGCGCTACTACCAGAGCAGCGGCGAACCGGCTGAGAGCGAGCTGGTGTTCCCGAGCCCCAAGAGCGGCGGCCCACTGGACAAGTCCTCGGCACTGCGCCGCATGCGCCACGCGTTGCGCGCCGCGGGGCTCGATGAGCGCCACCGCTTCCACGACCTGCGCCACACCTTCGGGACGGCGATGGCGGCGGCCGGCGTGCCGATGCGCACTCTGCAGGAGTGGATGGGACACCGCGACATCCAGACCACGCAGCGCTACGCCGACTACGCGCCACGAACGCGCGACGCCGAGCTGGTGGCAGCGGCGTTCGCGCGCTCGCCCGACCACCTTGCAGCAGTGTGATTCTTGCTGTGTTCTGACTTGTGATTCTCTGTGGTATGGTCTGGTCTATGGCTGTGAGCCCTTCCGCTCGTCCCGATTACGCCGCACATGCGCACGCGGTGCGCGCGAGCCTGCCCGAGGTCGTCGAGTCGCTGCGCGCGATCCTCGGCGCGCGGCTGTGCGCCTACATCGGGGCCGTCAAGGAGACGCGGGCAGTCAACGAGTGGGCGGAGGGCATCAGAGGCCCGAGCGAGCAGACCCAGCGACGTCTGCGCTTGGCGCTGCAGATCGCGCAAGCGATCACCGATGCGGACGGCCCGGAGGTGACGCGCGCCTGGTTTCAGGGCCTGAACCCGCAGCTGGAGGACAAGTCTCCCGCGCGGCTGCTGCGCGAGGGCGACATCGACGAGGTCGGCCCCGAGATCATCGCCGCCGAGCGGGCGTTTCTCGTCGGGGGATGAGCGGCTTCGCCTTCGTCCAGCCGGACGGGCCGCTGTATCGCCTCGCTCGCGCGCCCGACCCCTGGTCTTGGCCGGATTGGGCCTATGCCGGCCTGGATGGGACGTTCGGCAACCGCTGGGACGACCCGCTGGGCAGCTATCGCGTCCTCTACGCCTCCACGCGGCGCGTCGGCGCGTTCGTGGAGACACTCGCCCGCTTCCGCCCGGACCTGTCAGTCGTGGCCGGCTTGGAGGCGATCGAGGGAGACGAGGACGCCCCCTCCGCGGGCGTCGTGCCGCTTCGTTGGCTGCAAGGGCGACGCATGGGCGAGGCGTCTGCCGCCGGCCAGTTCGTAGACATCGGCGAGGCAGGCTCGCTGGCGACCCTTCGCACCCAGCTCGCCGCGCGAGCCATCCACCACGGCCTGGGCGAGATCGACGCCGCAACTATCAGACTGCAGGCGCCCCGCCGATTCACTCAGGAGGTTTCGCGCCTGATTTACGAGTGGCACGAGGGGCAGGGCGGCTGCGCCGGCATCTGACGGCGCGTCGCCAAGCTGATCGCCGAGATCGAATACCCCGGCGTCTCCTAGTGTAGTGTCTCGCAATTAGTTGTGGTTTGTGGTAGGGTGGGGTATGCGTTTACCTACACCGGCACTTCTACTGTCTGATAGTCACCGAGAGGTTCTTGAAGCGCTTGCGAGGTCTGGGGTGAGCTCCCATCGCGATGTGCTGCGGGCGCGGGCGTTGCTGCTGGCTGGTGATGGTCAGCCCAACACGTATATCGGCGCGAAGCTGGGGGTTTCGCCGAGCACTGTCAAGGCATGGCGGGAGCGTTTTTCTGAGGATGGGCTGAAGGAGTTCGGCGCGGTACGTTCGGGCCGAGGTCGTAGGCCGTCGATCCCGGCGGAGAAGGTGGAGGCGATCGTGCACGCCACGCTGCACGAGAAGCCACCCGGGGAGACGCACTGGAGCTGCCGGTCGATGGCGCAGGCGCAGGGTGTCAGCTCGGCCACGGTGCAGCGGATCTGGTCTGCGCGCAATCTCCAGCCGCACAGGGTGAAGACGTTCAAGTTGTCAAACGATAAGCGTTTTGAGGAGAAGCTCGTCGATGTCGTCGGGTTGTATCTGAACCCGCCGGAGAAGGCGATCGTGCTGAGCATGGACGAAAAGAGCCAGATCCAGGCGTTGGACCGCACGCAGGCGAGCCTGCCGATGAAGAAGGGCAGGGCCGGCACGATGACCCATGGCTACAAGCGTCACGGCACCACGACGCTGTTCGCTGCGCTGGACGTTCTTAGCGGTGCGGTGATCGGTGAATGCCTGCCGCGCCATCGTCACACAGAGTTCCTGAAGTTCCTGCGCACGATCGACCGGGAAGTCCCCAAGGGCCTACAGGTCCACCTGATCCTCGACAACTACTCCACCCACAAGCACGAAAACGTAAAGAAATGGCTCTCCAAACACCCCCGTTTCCACTTGCACTTCACGCCGACGTCGAGCTCGTGGCTGAATCTCATCGAGCGATGGTTCGGCAAGCTCACCGACAAGGCCATCCGTCGCGGAATCTTCTACTCAGTACCGGAGCTCGTCACCGCGATCGAGACCTACCTCACCGTCAACAACGAGAACCCCGAGCCCTTCATCTGGACCGCCACCGCCGAGCAAATCCTCGAAAAGGTACAACGCGGACGCGCCACCCTCAACACAATCACCAACTAAAACCGAGACACTACACTAGATTGGAAACTCAATGGTTGACCTGCGACTGGACTCCGACGTCAGCGATGCGATTCAAAGCGGTGTCGAGGCCATCTCCGATTCCGATGAGCGCAACCGCGTCAGCGAGTTCCTCCGCGCTGTCAACGCCAACCGAACAGCCGTGAGCCCCGCCGGGTGCGAGGCCGTAGCCGCCGCCGGGCTGAGTGCTTACGACGGTCGGACCGCGGATTTGCATCTCGGATGGCAGAAGGTGATCCTCGTCGAGACAGGTCTTGCCGGAGAACAGCTTGAGCATGTCGATAGCGGACGGAGCTATCAGATCATGCAGTGGTCCTACGACCACTGCAAGACGCTCGGCTACACCATCGATGACATCGACACGGGCTCGGAGATGGGAAAGTACATGTTCAACATTAACCAAGCGATCATCGCAACGTGGTCGCCGGGCATGTGACGAACGCTTCCCCCGATGCACCGCCGACCCCTTGAAGCACCTGACGCGCGCACTCGGCGGCCCTCAGTCCTGGTCTTGCGGCTCGCGGCACGCCTGTAGAAACGCCAATCCGAATGCTGTGAGAGTGACCTCGCTCGACTCGGCATCTGGGTCCCTCTTGCCGTTCGCGAAAGTCGGCGTGTCACCGGAGCCTGTCAAGTCGAATGAGTCACTTGGTCGTCGAATTTAGTGAGCGGCCTCCTCTGTCGTTGGCTTGTTGATCCAGGCGGCGGTCGGTAGTGCTGGTGGCTGTGGTGGCCGGCGGACGAACCGCTCGGGCGTCGCGGCGTAGGCGGCGGTGAGGACGCGCTGGCGCTGGTCGTGGAGTTCTTGGGCGTGGCCGTGGTGGACGGCGGCGGGGGTCATCAGGCCGATCCCGGAGTGGCGGTGCTGGTGGTTGTACCAGTTGATGAACGTGCGGCAGAAGGCGCGGGCGCCCTCGATGTTCTCGAAGCGCCGGGGGAACTGGGGCCGGTACTTCAGCGTCTTGAAGTGCGCCTCGGAGTAGGGGTTGTCCGTCGAGGTGTAGGGCCGGTTGTGCGAGCGGATCACGCCGAGGTCGGCGAGGAGGAACGCGACCGGCTTGCTGGTCATCGAGCTGCCGCGGTCGGCGTGCACGGTCAGCTGCCCGTGCGGGATCTTCTGCTGCTCGCAGGCTTGGCTGATCAGCGCCTTGGCGAGCTGTGCGCCCTCGCGGTGCTGGACGGTCCAGCCGACGGCGTAGCGGCTGAACACGTCGAGGATCACGTAGAGGTAGAAGTACGTCCACTTCACGGGGCCCTTCAACTTCGTGATGTCCCAAGACCAGAGTTCGTTCGGGTGCTCGGCGAGCAGCTCCGGCTTGGCGTAGCCAGGGTGCGTGCGCTGGTCGCGTCGCTCCCTCACCCCGCCATTTTGAGCGGCGAGCAGCCGGTACATCGTGCGCTCGGAGGCGAGGTAGCGGCCCTCGTCCAGCAGCGTCGCCCAGACTTGCGCAGGCGAGCAGTCGACGAACCGCTCGCAGTGAAGCTCGGCGAGGACGGCCTGGCGCTCGGCCTCTGATAGCGCCCTGGCGGGGACGGCCCGCGCCCGCGCCCGCTTGGGCTCAGATGGACGCCGCCGACGGTAGATCGTCGCCGGTGCCGCACCCAATGCGCGGCACGCTGGGCGGGTCCCGACGATCGGGGTGAGTTCCTGAACGGTCTGCTCGATCATCGCTCGGTGCTCCCGTGCTCGATCGCGCCCCTGGGCTCGAGCAACTCCCCCAAGAGCGCAGAGACGTTTCCCTGCACCTCGATCACCTTGCGCGCCTTCGCAAGCTCGGCCTCCGCGCGCTGCGCACGCCGCTCCAGCGCCGCGATCTGCGCATCACGCGGATCACCGGGCTTGCGCCCCCGCGGCCGAGAGAGCGCCTTGATCGACCCGGCGTCGCGCTGCTTACGCCACGTCGCCAGATGCGAGGAATACAAGCCCTCGCGGCGCAACAGCGCCCCGAGCTGACCCGGCTGCATACACCCGTCGGCCTCCCGCAGGACCGCCAGCTTGTACTCAGCCGTGAACCGCCGCCGCCGAGCCTGCTCGACCAGCTCGGGGTCGGAGACCCCCCCGGGCGCGGCGCGCCCGACGGCCCTTCCGTTCCGGTCGCCTACGGCTCCCTCCACTCCGGGGTCGTCGGCTCCATCGTGCTCCATCTCCAACATCGTGTCGTGCTCCGTTCTCGCCCTCAAGGGTCAGTAATTCCTTGATCATGAGCGTCTCACACGACATTGGCAGAGAGGGCACGAGCACGGTATGTCCACCTCTACGGTTGCGTGCTCCGGCTGACGTGAACCGAGACCATCGAAAACGCAGCCTATGGCTCGTGGTGTTGGCAGCTCTCTGCGGTTTGCCGGTGATGCTTCTGACGATCGCCATCGGCGTCGGCGATACCTCGGTGGGAAACTCATCGGGGCCATGGGTAGCAGGCGACCTGATCATCGTAGGCATTCCTCTTGCAGTTGGTGTGATCTCTTAGAGGGCCTAACAAAAGTGGTTGATGTGGTTCATGCAGATGGTTGCGCAGGCGAGGGTGGGCATGGCTTCGTGGATGTCGGCGCGGCGGGCGTGTCGGCGGGCGAGGTAGCGGTTGGCGTGCAACCAGGAAACGGTTCTCTCGACCACCCAGCGGTGGCGTCCCAGGCCAGATCCGTGAGCGGCCTTGCGTCTTGGGATCTTGGGGGTGATCCCCCGGGCACGCAGCTCGGCGCGATGTTTGGCCGAGTCATAAGCCCCATCGGCGTAGACCCAGCGGGGCCGGAACTTGCCGTGAACGCCGACCGGAGGCACCCGGTCGATGAGCGCCAGCAGCTGGGTGATGTCGTTGCGGTTGGCGGCGGTCAGGATGACCGCGAGCTGGATGCCCTTCCCGTCGAGGATCAGGTGGTGTTTGCTGCCAGGACGCGAGCGATCCACTGGGGATGGGCCGGTGTGCTCGCCCCCCCTTTGGCCCGCACATGCGAGCTGTCGATGACCGCGCGGGTCCAGTCGAGCTGCCCGGCGTCTTGCAACTCGTCCAGGAGCACATGGTGCAGGCGCTCCCAGACGCCGGCTTCGTTCCATTCCTGCAGGCGCCGCCAGCACGTCATCCCAGACCCGCAGTCCATCTCCTGCGGTAGGTGCTCCCACGGAATCCCGGTCTTCAACACGAAGATGATGCCCGTCAACGCTGCCCGGTCGGGCACCCTGGGGCGCCCAGTGATCTGCGGCGCCCTGACCGGCAAAAGCGGCTCGATTCGAGCCCACAACTCGTCACTCAGCAAAGGTTTAGCCATAGCCCCGGTCTTCGACACCCAGACTCAGAACCCTACCTTTTGTTAGGCCCTCTTATATAGCGACACGTCGATCAGGTTCATCGCGGCGCAGGGCGTTTGTTGCGGCGATCGTGATTCCGCTGGTGATCTTAATCGCTGCGATCCTTATCTTCACGCTGCTTGTCCTTCTTTCGTAGGAGAGCCCTCGTGCGGCTGCTGACGCTGCCGCTCAATGCATCCTCGGATGTATGAACCGCTCAATGTCACGGTTGCGGACGCCGGTAAAGTCTCTGCGAACCTACGGGGCGAGGCGGAACGCGCGCTGCGCCTCATCTTCGCGACGCCCGCAAAGGACGGTGGGTGTCGCGCAGACGGTTGAGACTGGTGGGGTGACGCGTGTTGGTGGTGGTGATCACCTGGACTGTGCTCGTGTTGCTTTGGCTGGTGGGGGCGACGGGGTTGGGGCCAGAGCGGCGTTCAGGCCGCTGCGGCGGCTATCTGGTGCTTGTGGAGCTTGAGTAGGTTGTGCGTGGCGGTGATTAGCCGCCATTCTGAGCGTGCGGCGGATCTGCCTCGCCGCTGGAACTGGTTGATGCGCCGGTTGTGCTTGGTTTGAGCGAACACGGGCTCGACCATCGCCTTGCGTTTTCGGTAAAGCCCGCCGCCGTGGTCGCCGGCGAGCATGGCGCGCATGAAGGCGTAGCGGCCGCCGTCCCAGCCGCGGCGCGGCGTGTCACGCTTGCCGGCATCGGGCGGGATCAGGACCTGGGTGCCGTTGCTGACGACGTTGTCGATTTGATCTTCATGCCAGTAACCGCTGTCCGCGACCGCGACCCGGGCGCCTCGCTCACACCGATTTGCTGCAGCTCGCGGCGGGTGGCCTTGACCATCGGCTCGAGCTGCCCGAAGTCTGGTGAGGTGAGCGTGACCTCGGCCGCCAAGAAGATCTGGTGCTCGTTCACGGCGGCCTGCACGTTGTAACCCTGGGTGTAGCTGCGCGGCGTCTTGACGTTGCGTGAATCGAGGTCGGTTACGTTGATCTTCCCCGGCGGCACCTCGGGCGCCACATATGGGTTAGGGCGTGCCCCGAACCGCCGGCCGTCCTTCGTCACAGCAGTCGCGCGATGATGCTCATAAGCGTCGTTGGCCTCGCGCTCGACGCGCAGGTTCTCCTGAAGTCGCTGCTCTGCTAGCAGTAGCCGCTCGGGTCGCGAGCGTGGAATCGGCTGAGCCGCCAGGCGCCTGTGCTCATCGAGTTGGTGGCGCGCCTCGCGCACCCACCCCTTGCGTCCCTGCACCCGCGCGACGATCGCCTCGGGATCAAGCACGAGCTCCACACCCTGCGATTCCGCGTCAGCCGCCTCAGCCCTCGGGTCTTCTTTGCCTGCACGTTCGCGCGCGAGCTTCTCCTTGGCAGCCCGCAGAGCAGAACGCCGCCCTTCACTGGTCCGCAGATGCTCAGGCAGCTCATCGCCACGCGCATCGCCATATAGCTCATCCTCGGCAGCATCGAGATCGCCGGCCTCCTTCAGGATCTCCCGGGCGAGCTGCTCGTAATCGAGGTTTGAGTGATGCGACGCGTTCGCGTGCACCTTCGTCCCGTCGATCGCGATCAACCCGACCTTCACCAGCCCCGACTCCCGACAGAGTCCCAGCACCTCGCTAAACAACTCAGCCAGCGCTGTCTCGTGGCGCACACGGAACCGTGCGATCGTCGCGTGATCGGGCGTCTGCTGCGCCGCGATCACACGGTAGGCAACATCCTCCACGCAGCGACGCTCGATCCCCCGCGAGGACCGCTCACCCCTCGCATACGCGTAGAGCAAAAGCGAGACCATCATCGACGGCTCGAACGCCGCGCGACCCCACCCATCCTGACGATAAGAGCCATAGAACGCCGCCAGATCCATCTCCTCCACCGATGCCAGCACGAACCACGCGAGATGACCCTCCGGCAACCAATCCCGCGGGTCCGGCGGCATCAAAAACGACTGCTCACGATCACACGCCAAGAAGTTCATAGCCATACACCGAAGTGTCTTAACGACCCCGGACAGACCCCCAGTTTGCGCGACACCCACGACGAAAACTGGGCGATGTTCGCCGAACGCAAGGACACCGGCGAGGTGGTGGGAGGCGCGCTGACGCTGCTCGACTACAACCAGGTGCTCGCCAAGTTGAACGGGCGGCTCTTGCCGTTCGGCTGGCTCAAAGCGCTGCGCGAGCGCAAGAAGATCGATGCGATACGCGTGATCGTGCTGGGCGTGACGCCCGCCTACCGGCACACGGGCGTGGCGGCACGCCTCTACCAGATGCACTTCGACGCGGCCCAACGCACGCCGCAGAAGGGCGGCGAGATGGGTTGGACCCTCGAGGTGAACGAGCCGATGAACCGTGCGCTGGAAGGCATGGGCGCAGAGATCAAGCGCCGCTACCGGATGTATGAAAAGAACCTGTGAGTACAGCCCCAGACACGCGCTCCCATTGACGATCTCGGGAAGCCGCGCGATGCGCCGCACGACGAGTTACGCCCCCCCCGTGACTGGACGCGCTGCGCGCGCCTTCATGTACAACCCACCACCAGCCCGATGCCGGAGGGGTTGGGCCCGCGGCCCTCCGGCGGCGCTGCGTCCCGCGACTGCATGAAGAGGGCGTGTGCGGGTCGCCCGTGGCTGGCTGTCGTCGCCTGTACACTGGGATCATGAGCCTGACCTCGGCGCTTCAGGGTCCGCTGCTGAAGCTTCACCAGTTGCTCTATGAGCGCAGTGACGGGAGGATCGGTCAGGGAATGATCGGCGTGCCAACGCTGCTGCTGCGAACGATCGGCCGGCGCAGCGGAGCTCAGCGTTGCAACGCGCTCGTCTATGCAATGGACGGCGCGGACTACGTCGTCGTCGCGTCCAACGGCGGTTCCGCGAGTTCGCCGGGCTGGCTCTTCAACCTACGCGCGAAGCCCGCGGTCGAACTTCAGGTCGCACGCGAGAGGCTCCCCGCGACGGCGCATGTCCTGGAGCCAGGCGACGAGGACTACCGTCGCCTCTGGCAACTCGTCAACGACAAAAACCACGGCCGCTACGACGTCTACCAGGCCGGGACGGCACGCCCGATTCCGTTGGTTGTCCTGAGCCCCAGCTAAGGCTCGCGACCAGGTTTCGCGGCCTCGACGCGAGCCACGCTCACGGCTCGGTACAGGTGGGGCGCGGTTTGCGGAGGGCAAGGAGTCTGTGGGAGTATCGATCCCTCGTCATTGCGTGGCGCTGGGCTGCTACGGCCCCGTGTTGAGCTTGACGCCCAGTACCGAGTCCAGTAGCCCCGTCAGCGAGACTTTTGTCGACGGCCCTGCTCCGGGAAGCCCCTCCCCTTCGAGCGACGGCTGGCGCCGGCCGCCGATCGTCAGCTCCACTCCGCCGCAGCCGCTGGGGTCCACCAGTGCGACCGCCAGCGGCCGCGCTCCGCGTCTTGCGTATAACGCCAGTCGCACGATGACCCCGAAGTCAGCCGGGCACGACTTGACGCCAGGCTGGGCGGCGGGCAGCGCGTTAAGCAGCGCGACAATGCGGCGCAGTGCCCTCGGGGAGGTAACGGTGAGCACTCGCCGGCGGGGCCTGTTGACCGGAATCGTGTCGCGCACGCTGACCCGCAGGCGGCTGGAGCCAGGAGGAATCTGCTCTGAGACTGGCCGCGGCGTCAGCCACACCACCTGCGCGTCCGCACGGAGGCCCGTCGATCCGCCGGGCAACTGAACCGCCTCGAGGACCAGCCATCGCATGGTCAAGATATTCCTTATGGGGGGCCATTCGATCCCCTCGGACTCGAAGCTGGCGCCGTTGGTTCCGGTGCTGCCAAACCCCTTAAGTGCGAGCGTGGTCCCGGCTGGGCGGTGCGCGGCGATGTAGGCAAGCACCGTCGCCGGTGCGCCCGGAACAAGCCACCACGCACTGTCGTCAACGACGTTGGGAGTCACCGGTGGACCCTCCCCGGGATGTGCCAGCACCGAGTCGTCCCCGGCCGGCTCGAGTGCCGAGTGGGTGGCTCCCGGCGGCAGCGGCAGAGCGCTCAGCAGCGACGCCGCATCGGCCTGCGCGGCAGGCTCGTTCACCGCGGCGTCAGGCGTGGCAGGGACATTGGGCCTGGATGGCGTGGTAGGGGCGTTGGACTTGGATGGCGTGGCAGGGGCGTCGGACCGGGATGGCGTGGCAGGGACGTTGGACCGGGATGGCGTGGCAGGGGCGTCGGACTTGGAAGGCGAGACAGGTACGTAGGGCCTGGAATGCGGGGCAGGAGCGTCGGGCCAGGACGGCGAGGCGTGCCACGCGCCGAGCACCGCTGCACCGCCCACGACAAGCAGATGCGCGCCCGCAATCGTAGTCCTACGCCGTGTCCGAGCACCCACTCCCAACATCCGGGCCACCCGACGAGCATACTTGCGGTGGGCTCAGGCGAGTGAAGTCAAGCCGATGAGCACCTGGACTGCCATCTCGGCCGGCGTTTCACCGGCGCTGACGATTGCGCCAACCTGATCGAGCATCGCGGCGCGCTGGTCCTCGGGCATTGCGGCGACCCAGCTCACCGACTCCAGGTAGTCGACGATCCTCTCGGGGTGCGCGGGCTGGGTGGTGCGCAGATGGATCTCGCGCGGTGCGGTCCACCCGCCGTCTGCGCTCACGGCGTCCTTCCACGAGGGACCGTCGTAGTGGGGGTGAGCGGGGCGCAGGCTGGCCGTCAGCGTGCCGACCTCGTGAGCCCACGATGCGCCGCTCCAGTCCGGGACGGTGGACAGCACGGCCAGTCCGCCTCCAGGAACTAACACGCGCCGCATCTCCTGCAGCGCGGTGGGAGGATCGAACCAGTGAAACGCGTCGGCCACCGTCACGGCTGCGACCGACCCGTCGGGGAGCGGGATCGCCTCGGCGAGGCCCTCGCGCACGTGCTCGGCCCCGACGCTGTCCACGAGGATGTCGCGCAGCGCCGCCTGTGGCTCGACGGCCACGACATCCAGGCCACCGCTCAGCAGCGCACGGGTGAGCTTCCCGGTCCCGGCTGCCAGATCGAGCACGCGGGCGCCAGGGGGGATCTGCAGCTCGGTGGCGAGGCGCTCGACCACGGCGGGCGCGTACTCGGGCCGCCCGCGCTCATACGCGCCAGCTACCGCTGGGAACTGCGCGGCGAGCGGGTGCAGCTCCATGGGCGCAGCCTAAACGATCGAGGTTCCCACGGCTGGCCAGCTTTCGGTCTGCCCACACAGACGGTGGACGCAAGGCGCGGCGTCAGCCGGGCCGTCATCCGATTTGGGTGAACCGCTCTCCAGTTGCGGGGAGTCTCTGCGGGGGTCACGGGAGTCTGCGGGGGTCACGGGCGTGGCGCCCGTGACCCCCGCGATCTGCTCAGGCCCGCCGACCCGGCAGGCCCGCGACCCTCAGGCCTCCGTGGGCTCGCCCAGGACGGCAAGGCCGTGGATGCAGACAACGCAGATGGCAAACACCCCAAGCGACCACCAGGGGTGGGCTCCGCCGATGTCCAGCAGTGCGCCGATCGCGCCCAGACTGGCGGCTACGAGTCCCACCACACGGCCGTAGGCGCCGCCACCGAACAGCGAAAAGGCGGCTGTCAACTCGATGATGCCCAGGATGATGGTTATCCATCCCCACGTATGGAGACTGGAGAAGATGAACTGCGTGTCGTTGACATAGAAATGCGCATTGCCGACGGCGGCAATGCCATAGACGATGTTGAGGACACCCGCGACCATAAGCAGGATCCCCACGAACAATGCACTACCCACTCCTCGCATCTGCTCCCCTTCCGTAATGGGCGTCGTTTTGACACCCTCGCTGGAGTCTATTGCCCCGGCTGAATGGTGCTGAGAGGCTGAATCATCTCTTGCAGGCTGGGGAGTGCCGCCACGGCGGTCAGGGCGGGGCGCCTTTGCAGGCTGGGGGGGCGCCCCACGGCGGTCAGGGCGGGGCGCTACTGGTTGAGCCCGAGCGTTTCAAGCAGCGAATCCCAGTCGTTGAAGCCAGTGACCGTTTCGGCGTGTTCGAGCTTGGTTTCAAGGCTGGTCGTGCGGGCGAGGATGCTCCGGTCCGCGGGCTGCTCATAGGGGGCCAGCAGGCGCGGCGGGATGGTGTGGCCTTCAAGCGATTCCACGTGCCGATCGAAGCTGATCGTGGGGGCGGGGATGGTCTGAAAGCTGCTCGCGCTCCATGCGCGCACGTCGTTGCAGACGTGGGGCAACGGCAGAGCCCCCAGTCCACGCAGGCTCTTTGCGTAGCCCTGCTCGATGCGGGTAAGCCGAGGATTGCTCCACCGCAGTGGCTTCACCGCCCGCAAGAAGGTGTCGATCGGTCCTGCATCGGCTCCATAGGTGACCGACCAGATGGCGCCGGCGACCTCGTAGCTGACCTTCTGTGCTTCTTCGTTCTGCGGTGACCCCTTGCCGGCGTTGGCGCATTCTCGGCCGAGCTTTCGGTCGAGGCGGATGACGTCGGCCTGCGCAGTCCCTGCCTTTGCCTCGGACGCCTGGGCAAACGCGTAGTTCGCAACGATGTAGGCGTGCGTGGAGGCGACGTCCTGGGGTGTGGCAAGTGCCGTGGCGGGCGCCAGGCCAAGGGCCAGCAGCGCGAGGATGGTCGCTGAGCGTCCGAGCATGCACCAAGGATATCCCGCGTGGCGGTGAGAGCGGGGACCGCACGTTTGCTGGAGGGAGCCGGGGATTGGGTGTGGTGGAGAGAGCTGGAGACCGGCGGCGGCATCGAGCGACGCTCGCACTGACCGTGCCCCGGGCCGCCGGGGAACGTCGCGCCGCGCGTGGTGGGCGTGCCCTCGCGCGGCACTCGCGCCGTGTCCGCAGGAGCCTCGCCGATGGTTTGCCGGCGTCCCAAGATACGCGAGGCTACCGCTGAGCGAAAAGGTGAAAGACACGCTGGGCGAGGTGGAGGACAGCCCCGTCATGGCCATTTGTAGATACCGTCTTCCCGCGCTGCTATTGGCACACCGATCGCCCGCCGTCGGAGGGGCGAGTCGGTAAGTAGGAGACGAGGCTCGACTTTTCGCCGTCAACCCGCAACCCTCTTCTGGCCGCGCACGGAAGGATCACGCCACCACGCCTCGGGCGGCGGATCCGGCAGGCGCCGCGACTCCGAGGGGGACTGGTGCCCCCTGCATTCGACTGTGAACAGGATTGGTAGGCGGAGATAGATGGCTTCAAAGGCTTCCAGGGCTTCAAGGGCTTCAAGGGCTTCAAGGGACAGAACACGATCGAGCCCCCCGCAGTTGCGGCCGGGACCCAACGGCTTGCCGCGAGGGCAAGTGACGGAGATACAGCGCAGTCGGATGCTCATGGCGACAGTGGAAGCCGTCGAGGAGGTCGGCTACGCACGACTGACCGTCGCCCAGGTGATCGGCCGCGCGAAGGTGTCGCGCAAGACCTTCTACGACGTGTTCATCGATCGCGAGGACTGCTTTTTGGCGGCCTTCAACGAAGCGACAGGGCGCATGGAAGCAATCACGATCGAAGCCTATGAGGCGGAGTCCTCCTGGCGCGAGGGGATGCGCGCGGGACTGGTGGCTCTGCTGGGATTTCTCAACGCCGAGCCCGGCCTGGCAAGGCTGTGCATCGTGGAGGCACTGGGATCCGGCCCGAGGGTCCTGGAGCGCCGCGCCGAAATACTCGAACAGCTCAGGGAAGTGGTTGACCAGGGACGCACTGCCGGTCGCGTCGGACGGGCGAGCAGAGCGACCCCCGCGAAGCGTTCACGAGCCGCGCGAGAGCCCGCTGAAATCACCGCTGAAGGCGTCGTGGGGGCGGTGTTTGCGGTCTTGCACACCCGGCTGCTGGCGGGTGGCAAGAGGCCGCTCACCGACCTGGTGGGCCCGTTGATGAGCATGATCGTGCTGCCCTACCTCGGCGCCCGGGTGGCCAGCAACGAACTGACCAAGCCAGTCCCCAGGCTCCCCCGGCAGACCCATGGAGCCCAGGGCCTGCACAGAGACCCGCTGGAGGGTCTTGACATGCGGCTCACCTACCGCACCGTGCGTGTGCTGACCGTCATTGGCGAGCACCCGGGCGCCAGCAACCGCGAGGTCGCCGAGGGCTCGGGTATTTCCGACCAGGGCCAGATCTCAAAGCTGCTGGCTCGGCTGGAACGCCTGGAGCTGATCGTCAACACCGGAGGAGGCCAGACAAAGGGGTCCTCCAACGCATGGCATCTCACCGAGCGCGGCGCGCAGGTGGAGCGGGCGACCCGCCCAAGGTGAGCGGTTCGCCGGGCGGCCGCGGTGAGTCCGCCGGTCGGCGTCAGGTGGCCGCGGTGAGTTTGCTGGGGTCAGCACCAGGGGCGGCCGGGTGGAGTTTGCCGGGTCGGCGTCGTAAGTGTTCTACCGTGAGCAGGGCCGATGCTCGCAAGGACAGGGCAGCAGCAGCAAAGTGAGCAGCGCGAGGTCCAGGTGGGCAGCGACCTGCGACGGGTGCACGACGCGCTGCTCTCGGCCGTGTTGGAGTCCTCGCCCGACTGTGTGATCGTGATGGACCCCCAGGGGGCGGTGGTGGATCTCAACCCTGCTGTGGAGCACACCTTCGGCTACCGCCGTGAGGAGATGCTGGGCAGGGAGCTGGCGGCTCTCGTCGTGCCGCCCTCGCTGCGCGAGCGCCACCGCCGGGCGGTGCAACGCCTGGCGGAAGGCGGGTCGGAGACGATCGTGGACCGGCGCGTGGAGCTGACGGCGATGCGCGCTGACGGGAGCGAGTTCCCGGTGGAGCTGACCGTCACCCGTGTGAGCGGCGAGCCCGCGCTGTGGGCGGGGTTCGTGCACGACGCCACCGAACAGCGCAGGGTGACCGAGGGCAAGGACCTGCTGGCAGCTGCGGGCGCCGCCTTTGACACCTCGCTTGACCCGCAACAGACGATGCGCACGATCGCGCGCATGGCGATCCCTCAGCTGGCTGACCTGTGCGTCATCGATCTGATCCGCGAGGATGGGCTGCTCGGCGATTCGGTGGCGGCCTCAGCGGATGAGCGGCTGACGCGGCGCCTGGAGGAGCTGCGCGCGCGTGAGCCGCTGGACCCCGGCGGCGCGCACCCCGTGGCCCAAGCGCTGCGCTCACGCGAGCCGGTGGTGGTGGGAGACCTCACGACGCCCGAGGCGCTTGAGCAGGTGGCGCAAAGCCCCGAGCACCGGCGCTTCATGCAGGGGGCCGGGTATCGCTCGGCGGTCGTCATCAGGCTGGCGGCGCGGGGGCGGCTGCTTGGGGCGCTGTCGTTCCTGCACACCGACCACGGCGGTAGCGCCGTTTCCGACAACCTGGTGCTGATGCAGGATCTCGCCAGCCGTGCGGCGATGGCGCTTGACAACGCCAACATGTACGCCGAACGCACACGGGTGGCTCGCACGTTGCAGCGCAGCCTGCTGCCCGACGCGCTGCCGGCCGTGGCCGGTCTGCAGCTGGCTTCCGTCTACCGCCCGGTCGGCCAGGGGAGCGAGGCGGGGGAGACTGCTACGACGTCTTTCAGACGCCCACCGGCTGCTGGCTGATGGTGAGCGACGTGTGCGGCAAGGGCACCGAGGCGGCGGCGGTGACGGCGATGGTGAGGCACAGCATCCGCGCGCTGGGCTTCCAGCAGGAAAGCCCCGCCGAGGTGCTCGAGACGGTCAACGAGGTGATGCTCAGCCACGATCTCTCCGGGCGCTTCGCCACGGCGATCCTCGCCCGGCTCGATCTCGCAGGGGGCGCCGCTCGCGCGAGGATCGCAAGCGCCGGACACCCCTCGCCGGTGTGGCTCAAGGCCGGAGGGGAGGCCCGCTGCGTGGATGTCAAGGGCACCCTCTTGGGGGTGCTGCCGGCACTGAAGCTGCAAGAGGTCGAGGTCGTGCTGAGCCCGGGGGAGACGCTGGTCTTCTACACCGATGGGTTGACCGACGCGGGAGCGCCGGGAGGGGGGCTCACCCAGGACGATCTCTGCCGCCATCTGGCCGAGCAGGCCGGCTGCCCGCCGCGCGTACTGGCCCGGCGCCTGGAGGACCTTGCCGTCTCGCGCGGCACGGTGACGCTGCGCGACGACATCGCGATCCTCGCCGCGCGCGTCGAGCCGTAGGGAAGGCGGCGCGCGAGCAGGGCGATATTAGCCGGCGCCTGTCCCGTTCACCCGCTGTCGTCGGAGTAGGAGAAAGGGTGATAGTTCGCTTTTTCCTCTGGCGGTTGCTGGGCGTGCTGGCCACGGTGGTGGCGCTGGGCATCGCGCTGTGGCTGCTGGAAGGCGGTCTTGGCAAGGTGCTGCGGGGGCCGGCGACTGTACGTAGGGCACACGTCCACGTTCAGCCCCCCGGAGGGCTCCACGCCTTGCTGACGGTGCTTGCGGCGGGGGCGGCGCTGGCCGGTGGGCTGGGACTCGTGGTGGGAGCGGCGCGCTGGCGAGCCCGCCGCGGACGCCGGTACACGCGCCTGCGGGTGGAGCCCTACCGCACCGACCGGGCCAGCGCGGAGGCGGTGGTGACGATGTATGAGTCGTTGCACAAGCGGCTGCTGCGCCGCTGGTGGCGGCGGCTCTTCTCCGGACAGCCCTCGATCGCGCTGGAGGTGCACAGCTCGCCGGCGGGCGCGCTGCGGGTGTGGCTGGAGGTGGCCTGCCCTGTGGGCCTGGAGAGAATGGTGGAGGCGGCGCTGCGCAGCGCCTATCCGAACATTCGCCTCACCCCCTCACCGACCCAAGCCGGGAACCCACCGGTGGTGGTGCGCCTGAAGAAGCACGCCGAGTTCATCAAGCGGGTGAAGGTAGTGGACCACTTCGAGCACGAGCGCGAGCCCGCGATGAACCGGCTGATGACCGCGATGGCGGCGGCCGGCGCGCCAGGCTTCGTGCAGATCGCGCTGACCCCGACACCGGCGTGCTTCGAGCGGCACGCTAAGCGCCTCTTCAAGCGCCACGAGGCGCACCTGGCGCGCCGGCGGCGCGACGGGGAGCGGGTCGTCAGGGACCGCTCGCTGGTGGACGAGAGCGAGCTGAAGGGCGGGCTGGAGGTGCAGCACCGGCCGCTCTACTTCACCGACGTACGCGTGGTGGCGGACACGCGGGAGACTTGCGAGCGGATCGCCTCTGAGATGCGCGCCGCCGGCGCGGAGAACCACCTCGTGGAGCGAGGCACGGCGGTGCGGCACGGGCTGTGGGGCCTCTACCGGCGAAGGGTGGGGCGCGGCGAGGGCAACCCCTGGCCCTCGTGGCGCAAGGGGGTGTGGGCCAGCACCGAGGCGGCGGCGCTGTGGCACCTGCCCTCGGTGGGCTACATGACCGTCCCCTTCGCCCGCGCGGCGGTGGCGCTGGCGCCGGCGCCCCCTGCCATCCTGCGCCCCGCCGAGGGCGGGGGAACGCTCCGGGACGCGGCGGGGCCGGTCACCCTGCACCCGCAGATGCGTCGCCAGAACACCGCCGTGCCGGGGGCGGTGGAGCAGGGCAAGACCAGCTATCTGGTGGCCACTGTGGCGGAGGACCTGCGCAGGGAGAACTGCGCGGTGATCGTGCTCGACCCCAAGGGCGACGCGGCGGAGGCGGCGGTGAGCCTGGTGGCGCCGGAGCGGACGTGCACGCTGCTCGACTTCTCCCACCCCACGTGCGGGTTCAACCCCCTGGCTGTCAAGGCACCGGCGGACACCATCGCCGACTACGTGGTGGGGGCACTGAAGAACCTCTTCACCGACGCCGACATCAGGGCCTCCTCGGACCGCTACCTGCGCAACGCGCTGATCGCGGTGCTCGCGTATGACCGGGGCGCCACCCTGTGGGACGCGGCGCGGCTGCTGTCGGTGGGGGAGGAGGGATACGCCTATCGCGCCCGCGTGGGCGCGCGCGTGCGCGAGCTGCCCGAGTTCAAGGAGATCTCGGAGTTCTTCACCGCGGAGCTGGCGGCGCAGCTGGCGGACGCGCGCAGCATGACGACGGCCAAGCTGGACGCGCCCGTGAACAAGCTCGCGCGGCTGCTCAATTCGCCCTCCATCAAGCGGGTGCTGCTCAACCAGTCGCTGACGGTCGACTTCGACCGGCTGATCGCGCAGCGCGAGGTGTTGGTGGTGCGCGGCGCGATGGGCGGCATGGGCGCGGGCAACACCTCGGTGCTGATGCAGCTGCTGGTGGGCATGCTGGACGCGGCGCTGGCCCGCCAGCAGGACCTGGTGGCGGCGGAGCAGCGGGTGAGCGTGGCGCTGAAGGTGGACGAGGCGCCGCTGGTGCTCAACCGGGGGTTCGCGGAGACGCTGGCGCTGAAGCGCTCGGCCGGGTTGGAGACGGTGGCGTGCTGGCAGACGGAGGCGCAGTGGCAGGAACGCGAGGTGCGCGAGCAGCTTGATGCCCTGTTTGCCCACCGTGTGTATTTCGCCACAGCCTCAGTGGCCGACGCGCGCGCCTCGGCGAGCCTGGCGATGGCGGAGTTCTCAGATGTGGTGCGCCCGGGCGAGAGTCTGTCGGCGCTGGGCAACCCCGACGCCCGCCTGCGCCTGCCCAAGCACCACGCGATCGTCAGCTGGAGCACCCCGGAGGGTCGCCAGCCGCCGTTCGTGGCGCGCACCATCCCGCTGCGGGTGGACCGCGAGCGCCTGGCATTGCACGCCGCCCGCCAGGCCGAGCGCGGCGCAAGGCACCTGGCCGACCTGACCCAGCCCCACTGGGACCGACGCGATGAGAGCCAGCGCGCACGCCTGCGGGTCGCAGGTCACAGGGAAGCGAAGGGGAGAAAAGAGGAAGAGAAAAGGGTCGCGCAGGGCGAGACGGGGGAGGGCACCGAGGTGGGGGCGGGGCGCGTGCCTGACGCCCGGGCCGCGCACAGCGAGACGGCGGAGAGCACCGAAGCGGGGGCGGGGCGCGTGACGGCCGCGTATGCGGCACACGGTGAGGCGGGGGAGAGCAACGAGGCGTGCGCGCCGCGCGCGCCTGACGCTCCAGCCGCGCACAGCGGGGCAGCGGTGGGCACCGAGGCGAGCGGGCAGCCCGCAGCCGACGGGCAGGCCACGCACGGTGAGGCGGAGGAGAGCAACGAGACGAGCGCGTCACTCGCTCCAGACGCGCCCTCGGCCGCGGGTGCGCTGCCACCATCGCTCCCTCCACTCGCGGCGGAGAGCTACAGCGAGCTGGTGGACCTCGACGGGGCACACCGCGTGCGGTGGGCCAAGCCCCCTGGCGCGCCACGCGCGGTGGAGCCCGACCGCCTGGACATCGAGATCCTGGCGCTGGTGGCCGATATGCGCCATGTGCTCTCCAGCCAGATCCACCGGCGCTTCAATCCCACCCGTGCGAACACGACGACCCAGCGGCGGCTGAAGCGGCTCTCCGACGCTGGGTGGGTGCAGCGGCTGCAGTTCCACCGCCGCGACGGAGGAGGGACGCCCATGTGTTACGTGATCGCGGAGGCGGGAGTGAAGCTGCTGCGCGCCCACGACCGCCTCGGCGGGTCTCCTGAAAAGGACTACCACTCGCCGGCCGACGAGGAGCGGCGGCTGCGGCAGGCAGGTCACGACGAGGAGCAGCGGCTGCGCCAGGCGCGCCACGACGTGCACGTCACCGGCTGGGCGCTGGCCTTGGAGCGCGCGCTCGGCGCTCCCGCGCGGGGGCTGCGGTTGCGCGGGGCGGACGGCTCGGTGCTGACGCCACCGCTGCGCTCAACCCCCGAGGGGCGCACGGCGTGGGGACCGGGCGAGCTGCGACTGCCCGGGGGGCGCACGCCGCACGAGTTTCTCAGCACCGACGGCGCGGGCCACCGCAGCGAGGTGGCGCGGTTTGAGACGGTGCGGCCCGATGCCACCATCGAGGTGCCCGCTTCAGTGCTTGAAGGCGGCGTCTCGGCGCTCGATCAATCGCTGCCGGTGCAGCCGCAGGCACGATCCCTGGTGGTGGCGCCCCCGGCCGGCGTCGATGTGCTCGTGGAGCTCGACGACCGCCTGCCCCACGGCCGTGGGGCGGCCAAGCTGGAGCGCTACGACCATCTGCTGGCCGGCTGGAGCGTGTGCCTTGAAACGCTACGGCTCGCGCCCTCAGGCCACGCCGCTCGTGGTGTTCGTCTGCCGAGACCGCGCCCGCGCGCGGGAGTGCGCGCGGCGCGCCGACAGCGTGCTCACCGCGTGTCGCGCTTACGCCGGCGAGTACCCCGCCGACTGGGAGTACCCCGGACGGGCCGGGGTGGTGTGGGCCGCCGAGCGCGACATCCACGAGGGAGTGCCGCACGCCTACGGTGTGCCCCGTCTGCCGCCTGAGGTGCGGGTGGCCGCGGCCCACGGCGACCCCCACGCGCGCGAGGCGGCGGTGCGGGCTACGAGCATCCTGCCAGGAGCGGCATGACGTCGCGAAAGCTGAAGCTGAAGCTGCGTTGGGCCGACGTGTGCGTCGGCTGCGGGTCCACGCTGCCGGTCGGCGCCGACGCCTGGTGGGACACGGTGACGCGAGAAGTGACGTGCCCGACCTGCCGCGCGGGTGAGCTCGGGGAACCGACAGGGGGCGCAGTGCGGGGAGGCGGGGAAGTCTGGGCGGGGAGCGGAGCACGGGGGAGCGGTGAGCTGGGACAGCTGGATCGTGGCCGGCCCGGCGCGAGCGTGGGGCGGGAGTACCTGCGGCGCAGGCACCGGCGCGAGACGCGCACCCTCCAGGCCCATCCGCGGATCGGTCCGCTGCTGCTTGCGCTGCGCGGCGCGCCTCGGCACGAGAAGGCGTTTCGCGCCGGCGAGCGGGGGGAGATGGCCGTGGCGGCAGCGCTGGAGCGGGACGTCCCTTGGCCGACGATCACCTTGCACGACCGGCGCATGCCCGGCGGGTACGGCAACATCGACCACCTGGCGATCGCGCCCGCCGGCGTCTTCGTTGTTGATGCGAAGGGTTGTCGCGGGAGGGTCAAGGTTGAGGCTCCGCTGCTCGGCCCGCCGCGGCTGCTGATCGCCGGGCGCGACCGCACCAAGCTGCTCGACGGTCTCGACCGGCAGGTCGAGGCGGTGCGCGAAGCGCTGCTCGCCGCCGGGCGCTCCGGAGTGCCGCCGATACAGGGAGTGCTGTGCTTCACCACGGCCAACCTGCCGATGTTCGGCACGCTCCAGATACGCGGCCACCTGCTGCTCCACCGCAGGCCGCTGGTGAAGCGACTCTGCGCGGAGGGTCCGCTGCGACCGCCTGCGATCGACGCGCTCGCCCGGGTGCTGGCCGTCGGGCTGCCCTCGGCTTGAGGTAGCTCTCGGGGCCGAGCGTGGGTAGGTCTCGAGCTGGAAAGGCTCGGTCGAGGATGACGGGAGCTCGGGTGGAGAGTGTGGGCCCGGGTGGAGTGCCGGGGCGTGGGGTGGAGGGCGTGGGGAAGAAGGGCGTAGGGCGGGTGAGCGTGGGGCGGAGGGCGGAGGGCGTGGCAGGAGACCCGGCCGAGAACGTGGCGGGAAAACGTTCCTGCAAACGGCCTCCCCTAAGCGCAGTGGCCCCTGTGCACAGTGCAGCCGCCGTCCCTCGGTGAGGCCATATCGTGCAGTCGCCTGCGAGCAAGGAGGCCGGGCGACTGCGCCACTGCACCTCCTCTTTCGGCTCTACAGAGCCAAACTGCACGGGGCTTGCGCGGGTAACGGCGTGCTGGTGCGGCGACTGGGGTTCTGCTGGGTGCTTGACGGAGTGCGGTCTCCCCGCGGCGGGGTAGGCTGACGGCCTTCCCTTTTTCGCTTCCTTGAGCCATTCGCGGTACGCCGCGCTCTCACAGCTCGCCACACGGCGGGCACCAGGCAGTCTCGTCACCCGCCTGAGCGGGCCCCGCTGGCTGTGCCCATGCTGAGCCTCGCCTGATGCGCCCATGCTGAGCCTCGCCTGTCGTGTCGGTGGTCTCGGCCGTGCGTGCACCTCTGGCTCGCCTCTCGATGCGCCTCAGAAGCCTCAGCTCTGCCGTACCGCAAAGACCAAATTCCGGACAGCTTTGACTGGTCTGATTCGCCGCATTGTGCCGGGTCCGAGAACCCCGTAGGGGTCTCGGAGGGGTCGCTGACGCCTCTTCGCCGCGCTCCCACCCGCTTGACGCCCGCGCGGCCGAGGCCCTACAAGCCCCCACCCACCTACCCACGACCTCGGGTCTGTCCCGTGTCAGGAGACGTCATGTCCCCCACCACTGCCCCGCCCTTGCCTGGACTGGAGTCCCGCACCGCCTCGCCGACCGTCAAGCCTGTGGCCGTCAACTCCTCTGGCGTCAAGCCCGGGACGATGCCCACCGTCAAGTCCGGGGCCGCCAAGCGCCGTCGCGCTCGCGCCAAGGCCCGCTCACGGCAAGCGGCCACCGCCGAGCAGCCGGTGCTCGGTCGCTACGCCGACCCCGGGGGACGGCTGCGTGAAGTGCTCACCCTCCCGGGCGCCGCCGGCAGCGTGCTGGTGGTCGATCGCCTCCTCGGCACGCGTGGCGACTGGCGCCTGGTGGCCCATCTCGGCGCCGACGAGCCCTCCGCCAACGCGGCGCTGGCCTGCCGCGACTACCTGCGCTACCCCTCGCACCGCTGGTGCCGGCCCGTGACGGCCGAGGACCTGCTGGTGGCGCCCTTCGGCGAACGCTGCGCCGAGGTGGCCGACGTCGAGCCGGTGGTCGAGGTGGAGCGGGTGGCCGACGTGGAGCGGGTGGCCGACGTGGAGCGGGTTGTCGAGGTGGAGCGGGTCGAGGTGGAGCGGGTGGCCGGCGTGGAGCGGGTGGCCGGCGTGGAGCGGGTTGTCGAGGTGGAGCGGGTCGAGGTGGAGCGGGTGGCCGGCGTGGAGCGGGTTGTCGAGGTGGAGCGGGTTGTCGAGGTGGAGCGGGTCGAGGTGGAGCGGGTGGCCGGCGTGGAGCGGGTTGTCGAGGTGGAGCAGGTTGTTGAGGAGCGGTTCGAGGGCACTGCGGTTGCGCCCGTGGTCGCGGCGCTGCGGGACCGCCACGTGTGCACCTACCGGCTGGGGCCGGTCGACACCGGCATGTCGATCCCCCAGCTGCGCTGGCACCGTCTTGCCGCGGATCGCTCCGGCGCGCCTGAGCCCGTCGGTTTGCGTGAGGTCGTTGGCGCGCTGGAGTGCTACGAGCCTGTGCGCACGCTCACCGTTCGTGCGCTCCTCCGCCACCGCGGCGAGGGCGTCTCCACTTACGCGCTGCGCGCCGAGCTGGAGCGGTTGGACGGCTCCCGCATCGTCCTCAACCGGGGGTTACGCGAAGCCGTCGTTGCGGCCGTCGCCTCTGGGAGTGTGAGCATGAGCGAGAATCACCGTCCGCTGCGGGCGCTTCAAGCGCGGCGCGCGCGGCTCCGCCCGCGGCGACACCAGCTGGCTGGCGCGGCGGGTGGGCCTGATGCCCGAGGGCGGCCGCGACGGTCGGCCCACGCCGTGGATCCACAGTGAGGTGCTTGCGCTGGTGGCGCGCCGCGGTCTGGGCATCTCCCCGCGGGAGGTCGAGTTGGGGTGATGCCGGCGCCTCCCTCGATCCTGGTGGTGGAGCGAGACCCCGTGCTGGGTCGCTCGCTGGTCGACCAACTCGGCGCCGATGGCTACGGCGCGCGTCTCGCGCTCACCGCCGAGCACGCTCGGGTGCTTGCCCGCGCCCACCAGCTCGAGGCCATTGTCCTTGGCCGACTGGACTCACCGCGCGGTGCGCTGGACCTGCTCGCCGAGATCCGCGGTGTGGCTTGCGCCGGGTCTGCCTTTGACGGTCGAGGTGGGGCTTTCGGCGGGTCTGTCACGGAGAGTGGTGGCGCGGTCTTCAACGGCTCTGCCTTGTGGGCGCGTGACCTGCCGGCCGTCGTTCTCGGCTCACCCGCGTCCCTCGATCTGCTGCGCGCCTTTGAGGCTGGCGCCGACGACTTCCTCGTCCTTCCTGTCGTCTACCTGGAGTTGCGCCTGCGGTTGCGCGCTCTCTTGCGCCGCGCCGTCCGTGGATCGGGTCGGGCGTGTCTGGAGGTTGGTCCGCTGCGCCTCGACACCCACTCTCAGGCGGTCACCGTGCAGGGTCGTCCCGTGCGACTGTGCCGGCTGGAATACCTGCTGCTCCTGCACCTCGCCCGTGAGCCCACTCGTGTGTTTGGCCGGCAGGAGCTGCTGCGGGACGTCTGGGGGTTCTCCACTCCCTGCTCCACCCGCACGCTCGACTCCCACGCCAGTCGTCTGCGCCGCGCGCTCGCCTGCGACGGCCACTGCTGGGTGGTCTCCGTTCGGGGCGTTGGCTACCGGCTGACCTGAGCTTTCCCTGCGCCGCTCATCGGCGCGTCCCTCTTTGGTGGGCCCTTGGGCTCTCCGTGCAGTGCCTCTCGGCGGCCCTTGGGCTCTCCCTGCGGCGGGTGGGCTCCTTGGGCTCTCCCTGCGGCGGGTGGGCTCCTTGGGCTCTCCCTGCGGCGGGTGGGCTCCTTGGGCTCTCCCTGCGGCGGGTGGGCTCCTTGGGCTCTCCCTGCGGCGGGTGGGCTCCTTGGGCTCTCCCTGCGGCGGGTGGGCTCCTTGGGCTCTCCCTGCGGCGGGTGGGCTCCTTGGGCTCTCCCTGCGGCGGTGGGCCCCCTTGGGCCCTCTGTCGTGCCTTCCCTCGCGGCGAGCCCTCGGGCTCGCCGTTGCTCGTTAACCACCGGGTCGGCCTGCGCCGGCTCTTGATGAAAGGAGTGGCCTCGTGCCCTCGTCCTCGTCTCATCCTCACCCCGCTGGGTCGGAGTCCCAGGCCCACCTCGAAATGGCGGCTGGGTCCTTCGGCCCCGAACCGCCCGTTCACCTGCTGGCGCCGTTGGACCAGCTCTTTCAGTGGCTCTCCGACGCAGCCCTGCACGTCGGCGAGGGCTTTGCTCTTGGCTTGGTGGCGGCGCCCCTCATGCGCCACCGCCACCTGCACTGGAGCTGGGCGGCCGGTGCGTTCGCGCTGGTCGTCGTTGCGCGGGGCGCCCTTGGGCCATTGGCTCCGACGCTGGCCACCGCTGCGCTCACCGCCACGCTGCGCGGGCGGCGCTGGCACCGCGAAGACCTGGAGGCCGGCGCCGACCTCACGGACATTGCGCGCGAGCGGTTCACGCCGCTGGATGCGCTGCGCGCTGGTCTGCGGCGTGTGGCGGTCTCCGTGGCCGCGGCGGAGGGCCTTGATCGGCTGCGCTCGGGCTTCCACACGGAGGGTCGGGTTGGTTCGAAGGGCTCGGCTGGTCTCCGCGAGTCGCGCCGTTCGCGCCTTGGCTGGTTCGGCCGCCCCTCCCGCCTCGCACCCGGCGAGCTCGTCGTCGGTGAGGACCGCCGTTCGCGCCCCGTCTCGATCCCGCTGTGCGACAGCGGAGGCGGTGTGCACACGCTCGTGCTCGGCTCCACCGGCTCGGGCAAGACCGTCACCCAAACAGCCCTCGCCACCGCTGCCGTGCAGCGGGAGATGGCGGTTGTCGTCGTCGATCCCAAGGAGGACTCCTTCATGCGCACCGCGCTTGAGCGCGCCGCCCGCATCGCGGGGCGGCCGTTCATCGAGTGGACCCCCGCTGGTCCGTCCGTCTACAACCCCTTCGGCCACGGCTCTCCCACCGAGATCGCCGACCGGGCGCTGGCCGGGGAGCGTTTCACCGAGCCCCACTACCTGCGCCAGGCCCAGCGCTACCTCGGCCACGCCGTTCGCTCGCTGCGCGCATGTGAGCGCGTGGTGAGCCTGGCCGAGCTGGTCTCTGTCCTCGACCCCGACCTGCTCGGGGTGCTGGCGCGTCGCATCCCCGACCCAGCCGCGTCTCAGGCGGTGCACGACTACCTGGGCTCGCTCTCCCCGCGCCAGGTGTCCGACCTCAGCGGCGTGCGCGACCGCCTGGCGATCATGGCCGAGTCGGACATCGGCCCGTGGCTTGACCCGCGCACGCCGGGCGCGGTGGTGTTCGATCTCCCCGCTGCCCTGCGCGAGCGCGCTGTCGTCTACTTCGGCCTGCGCGCCGATCAGCGGCCGCTGGTTGCGGAAATGCTCGGGGCGGCAGTGGTGCAGGACCTGCTCAGCGCCGCGGCCGGCCTGCAGGACTCGCCCGTTCCCGCGCTGGTGGTGCTGGACGAGTTCTCAGCGTTGGGCGCCGTCCACGTGGCGCGCCTGTTCGGCCGCGCGCGCTCCGCCGGCATGTCGCTGGTTCTGGGCACGCAGGAGCTCTCGGATCTCCGCTCGCGGGAGCACGAGGGTTTGCTGGAGCAGATCCTCGGCAACCTCACCACGCTCGTCGCCCACCGCCAGGTGGTCCCCGAGTCGGCTGAGTTGGTCGCGCGCCTGGCGGGCACCCGCGGCGCCTGGCACGTCTCGGTCAGCTCTTCGGGCCCCCGCACCCGCACGAGGGTGCGCGAGTACCTGTTTCACCCGCAGTTCCTGCTGCGCATGCCGCGCGGCTGCGCCGCTGTGTTCTCGCTCACCGGCACCGCCTCCGGCGCCACGGTGCGCATCGCGCGGATGTTCTCACCCCAGCGGTAGTCCCGCTGGGCCGCATCCGCAGGTTGCCCCGGGCTTCACGCGTGGCTCGCGGGCGCCTCTTCGGTGTCTGTGCCTTTGGCCCCGACCCGTGTCTCACCATACGCGGCCCTCTCGGACCCCCTTGTGGGGTCCTCTTAAATAAAAAAGGAGTCCCTCATGCCCCGTTCAATTCCTGTCCCCTCGCCAGAGCGCGAGGCGCTTGTGCAGTGGGTTGCCTCCCTCGGCGCCGTCACAGTCGAGGCGCTGGCACTGCGTCTGGACGTTTCGCCGGCCTCCGCGCGCGGCCGTCTGCACGCGGCCTCCCGCGCCGGTCTGCTGGCCGTTCACCGCGTCGGCCCAGTGCTGTTCACCGTCACCCCCGCCGGGCTGCGCGCCTGCTGTCAGCCGGGCCTTGACGTGTGTCGTGTCAGCCCCGCCTCGGCGCGTCACCTCGCCGTCTGCGCGCGTGTCGCCGCTGCGCTGGAGCGCTGCTACCCGGAATGCTCGGTTCTGGGTGAGCGGCCGCTGCGCCTGCAGGAGCGCGGCGTCGGTGCGCTCGCCAGCGCGCGTGTTGGGCTGACGCCGGGCGGCGAGCCGGCTCTGCACCGGCCCGACCTGGTGCTGTGGCCTCTGCACAGCGAGCTGGGCCTGCCAGTAGCCGTCGAGGTCGAGCTGACGGTCAAGGCCCCCGCGCGCTTGCTTGAGATTCTGTCGCGCGTGGGCGCGTGCCCGGTGTGTCGCCGGCGTCCTCTATCTGGCCCCGCCCGAGGTTCGCCCCGCGGTGCAGCGCGCCGTCGAGCGGGCCCGCGCGCAGGCGCAGGTAGTGGTGCTCGGGTTCGATGCCGTTCCGAGGCTGGAGGATTGACCCGATGTGTGGGGCGTCCTCTCGGGGGGTGCCCCGCGCGTTTGGCGGCCATCGGTCTCGGTGCCCCGCGCGGTGCCGGCCATAGGTCTCGGTGCCCCGCGCGTTTGGCGGCCATCGGTCTCGGTGCCCCGTGCATTGGCGCTACCGGTCTCGGTGCCCGTCCGCGTCGGCTGGTGCCCCGCGCGCGTCGGCTGCCGTCGCCTGGCTGGTCGATCCACTGAAGTCTCCCCTGCGCCGCGTACCTTCCTGCGTGGGGGTGTCCTCTCCAACCAAAAGGAGCACCATGTCCTACTCCGACATCAACCACGTCGTCCTGATCGGCCGTCTCACCCGCGACCCCGAGCTGCGCGCTCTGCCCTCTGGCAGCAGTGTCTGCAGCCTGCGCGTGGCCTGCAACGGCCTGCGCAAGGACGGCGACAGCTATCAGGAGCGCCCCAACTACTTCGACGTCTCCGTCTTCGGCGGGCAGGGCGAGAACGTCGAGCGCTACCTGCGCAAGGGTGCCCGCCTGGCCGTCGCCGGGCGCCTGGAGTGGCGCGAGTGGGAGACCGCCGAGTCCCACAAGCGCCAGGCCGTCTGCGTGGTGGCCGACTCCGTCCAGTTCCTCGACTCGCCCAGTGGCGCGTCGCGTGGCGGCCGCTCCGGCGGCGAGGGCACGCTCGACGGCGACGGCGCGCTCGACGACTCGGGCGAGTCGCGCGAGCTGGTCGGCGCCGGTGTTGGCGGCAGCGAGGACGACCTGGTCTTCTGAGGCTCCGTCGGCCTCGGCCTGCCCCCGGATCGCACGCCGCTGTGATCCGGGGGCGTTTTTTGCGTTTAAGCACCACTCTTTGATGTCATCACGCTTGATGCGTTATGCTGATGCGGATGTCGCGCACCACGGTTGATATCGATAGGCATGCTCTCGACGCGGCGCGGGTGGAGCTGGGCACAACGGGTCTCAGCGCGACGGTCAACGCCGCCCTGCGCGAAGTGGGGCGGCGTCGCGCGCTTGCCGGCTTCGACGTGACCCGCGACATCGACGGCACCCCCGCGCAGGTCGAGGCCAACCGCAGGGAGCGTTTCTCTGAACCCCCCGAGCGCTGAGGTCGAGCCCCCCTCGCTCACACGCCCTGCGCTGTTCGACACGGGCGTGTGGACGTGGGCGCGGGACCGTCGCTTTCCCCAACTCGCGTCCTGGTTCAACGCCCAGGTCGCCGCCGGCCGCGTGCTCGTCTGCGATCTCGTGATCCTCGAGCTTGTCCGTTTGGCCCCCAATGAGACGCGCGCCCGCGAGGTCGCCGACAGGCTCGCTACGTTCGAGGCGGTCCCGGTGCCTGGGGCGCTGTGGAGCCGAGCGCGCCAACTGCAGCTCTCGCTTGCCGCCGAGGGCGACCACCGGCGGGTTCCTCCGGTCGATCTGCTGATCGGGTGCTCGGCGGAGGCGGCTGGAGTCCCGCTCGTTCACTACGACCGCGACTACGAGCGGATCGCCGGCGTCAGCGGGCTCGAAGCTCACTGGCTCCTGCCCGACGGTGCGCTCGCATAGGAGCAGCGCGTCTGTGGTGAACGGCGCGACCCCTTTGGCGGAGCCCCTTTGGGGCGTAGCCCTCTAAAAATCGGAACGTGACCCGCATCGTCGTGAACACGTAGACTGCGCCGCCGACACTACGCGCAAAGGAGCCCCACCCGGTGCCAGTGAACACGCAGGCCGTCGGCAAGACCTATGAGCCCACGCTGTATGCGGTGGGTCGCGAGAAGATCAGGGAGTACGCCCGCGCTGTGGGCGAGACCTCGCCGCTGTGCCTGGACCTCGAGGCCGCGCGCGCGGCGGGCTACGCGGATGTTGTGGCGCCGCCGATGTTCGCCGTCGTCTACTCCGCGCCCTCGGTCGGGCCGCCGATCTTCGACCCCGAGATCGAGCTGAACTTCGCGATGATGGTGCACGGGGGGCAGGAGTTCGAGTGGGGGCCCGTCGTCGTCGCGGGCGATGAGATCACGACCACCGCGTCGGTCAAGGACATCTCCGAAAAGGATGGGCGCGGGTATTACGTTTTCGAGTCCCTCTCCACCAACCAGCGCGGCGAGCGGGTCGTGCGCGGGACGTGGACCAACATCGTGCGAGGTGTCTGATGGCCGATCTGTCTGTGGGCGCGTCGATCCCCGAGGTTCGCGTCACGCCCGACAAGTACCTCACGGCCCGCTACGCGGGGGCATCGGGCGACTTCAACCCGATCCACATCGACGAGGAGTTCGCGCGCGCCGTCGGACTCCCGGGTCGCATCCTGCACGGGCTGTGGTCGATGGCGCAGGTCGCGCGCGCGCAGACCGAGGCGGCGGGCGGGCCCGGGCATCTCAAGCGGCTCTCGGTGCAGTTTCGCGGGATGGGCGTGCCCGAGCGCGAGGTCGTCGTCACGGGCACCGTGCGCGAGGTTTCCGATGGGCTGGCGACGATCGACACGGTCGCCGAGCAGGACGGCAAGCAGATCATCCGCAACGCCGAGGCCGTCGTCACGGTGTGAGGCGGGGGGCACGGCGCGGCTGGGCGGGCTCGCGCCGACGCCCTCCGGGCGGGACCCCTTCCCGGTCCCATCCAGCTCGGGGCCTACAATCAAGCCATGTTGACCGCCCGCCAGGAGCGCATTCTCTGCAAGGTCATCGACGGCTACCTGCTGACGGGAGAACCCGTTCCCTCAAAGGCGATCGCCGCCGACCCCGAGCTCGATTGCGGGGCCTCGACTGTGCGCAACGAGCTTGCGCAGCTCGAGGAGCTTGGCCTGCTCGCGCACCCGCACACCTCCGCGGGCCGCGTGCCCACGGATGCGGGGCACCGCCACGTCGTCGATCGCATGCTCTGCACCGGCCAGGGCCTCGTCCCCGCGCCGCGCCTCGAGCTGTCGGTCACCCAGCGCGAGGTGGAGGAGGCGATGCGCGTGACCTCCGAGACGCTCTCGCACGTGACGAACCTGCTGGCGGTCGTCTCCGCCCCCTCGCCCTCCACGGCCACGATCCGCCACGTCGAGGTGCTGGCGCTGCAGCCGCACGTGGTGATGGCCGTCATCATCACGTCCACGGGAGGCGTAGCCAAGGTGCTCGCGACACTCGAGGGTGCGGCGGACCCAGGGCTCTTGGCGTGGGCGGCGGAGTACCTCAACGAGCGCCTTGTGGGGCTGCAGCTGGGGGCGCGCATGCTGCACCAGCGGCTGTCCGATCCGACGCTGCCCGCGACCGAGCGCGCGTTCCTCGACCGGCTCGCGCCGGGCCTCGCCGCGCTGGGCTCCGAGGCCGAGGACACGCTCTACGTGGAGGGCACCGCGCGGCTGTTCTCCGAAGAGCGCCCCGGCGATCTTGCTCAGGTCAACGAGCTGATGGACCTGCTGGAGCGGCGCGTGGCGCTGCTCGACGTGCTGCGCGCCGCGCTCTCCAAACCGGGGGTGTATGTGCGGATCGGGCACGAGAACCCGCTTCCCGCGATGCGCTCGCTCGCGCTGGTCGCCGCCGGCTACGGGGTCGCGCAGCGCAAGCTCGGCACCGTCTCGGTGATCGGCCCCGTGCGGATGGACTACGCGCAGGCGATCCCCACGGTGCGCGAGGCCGCCTTTGAGCTCTCGCGCTTCGTCGAAGACGCCTACGCCGAGAACTGAGCGGGCAGGGCCCGAGGCGCTCAGGTCTGCGAGCGTGTGCGGTGCGCCCAGGGTGGGGACCTCGGTTTGGGCGGTGGGGACTGCGGTTCGGCGGTGGGACCGCGGGATGCGCGGACCTGACTGGATAGGCTCTCCCCTCTATGCCCCGAGACCCCTACGAGGTGCTGGTCCTCCAGCGCGACGCCAGCGAGCAGCAGGTCAAGAAGGCCTTCCGCCAGCAGGCCCGCGAGCTGCACCCCGACGTCAACGCGCACGACCCGCAGGCCGAGGAGAAGTTCAAGGAGGCCGCGGAGGCCTATGAGATCCTGTCCGACCCCGAGCGCCGCGCGACGTACGACCGCTACGGCCACGAGGGGCTGCGCTCGGGCGGCTACGCGCCCAACTTCGACGCCTTCGGCTCGATCGGGGATCTGTTCGACGCTTTCTTCGGCGGCTCCTCGCCGTTCGGGGGCGGCGGGCGCGGCGGCGGGCCGGCGGCGGGCGAGGACGTCGCGGTCGCGGTGCAGGTCGATCTTTTGCAGGCCGCCCACGGCGCGAAGGTCGAGATCTCATTCGAGGCGGTGGAGCGCTGCGAGCACTGCCACGGCAACGGCGCCGAGCCGGGCACCCCGATCGAGACCTGCCAGCGCTGCGGCGGCGCCGGACAGCTGCAGGCGGTGACGCGCACGCCCTTCGGGCAGATGATGCGCCAGGTACTGTGCGACACCTGCCACGGCGACGGGCGCGTGCCCTCGAAGCCGTGCGCCGAGTGCCGCGGGCGAGGGCGCTTGGCAGCCATGCGCACGCTTGAGGTGGACATCCCGATCGGCATCTCCGACGGCCAGCGCATCCGCCTCACCGGCAAGGGTCACGCCGGAGGATTTGGACCCCACCCACCCGCCCCCGCAGGGGATCTGTACGTGCTCGTGCGCGTGCGCGCCGACGAGCGCTTCGTGCGCGAGGGCGACGACCTGATCACGCTGCTGGACGTGCCTGCGCCGCTGGCGGCGCTCGGCGCGACGCTCGAGGTGCCCACGCTCGGGGACCCTGCGCCGCTGGAGATCCCCGCCGGCACGCAGGCGGGCGAGGTGGTGGTGCTGCGCGGCCGGGGCATGCCCGCTTTGCGCCGCGGGCGGCACGGGGACTTGCGCGTTGTGGTCAACGTTGTGATCCCGCGCCGGCTGTCCGCCGAGCAGCGCGAGATGCTGGAGCGCTTCAACGACACGCTCACCGAGGAGAACCTGCGCTCAGAGGAATCGATGTTCGCCAAGCTGCGCCGCGCCTTGCACAGCCGGGCCGCGTGAGGCGGCAGGGCTGCGCGTCGGGCGGCTTTCCCGGGCGCGGTCGGGCGCTGAGAGGCCAGGCCGCGTGATCCGCCTCGCGCTGCGCGTCCGCCGCGAGGACGCTGAGGTCGCGCTGGCGGAGCTGCTGGAGCTTGCTCCCTCGGGGGTCGAGGAGACCGAGGTGGGGGAGTGGATCGAGTACGCCGTATACGGCGCGCCGGGGGAGCTGCCTGAGTTGCCCGATCTGCGTGCTGCCGTGGGCGGGACGCTCGTCGATGTCACCACTTCCGAGCTGCCAGATGACTGGGGTGAGCGCTGGAAGAGCTTTCACCGGCCCATCGTGGTCGAGGCGCCCGCGGGTGTGCCGTCTTTGCGCGTGCGCCCGCCGTGGGAGGCACCCGCTGGGTTGCCCGGCACAGAGGAAATCGTGATCGACCCCGGCCAGGCGTTTGGCACCGGCGCCCATCACACAACGCGCATGTGCCTGGAGCTGCTGTTGGAGCTGGCCTCGTGCGACCCCGGCCGCGGCGCCGTGGTGGACGTGGGCTGCGGATCGGGAGTGCTCGCGATCGCAGCGGCCCAGCTCGGGTTCGCGCCGGTGCTGGGACTCGACCACGAGGCCGAGAGCGTGCAGGCCGCCCGCGAGAACGCCGCTGTCAACGGCGTCGGCGATGGCGTCGAGGTGCGCCGCTTCGACCTGCGTCGCGAGCCGCTGCCCGCGAGCGACCGTTCGGCGCCAACGCCTGGGCCGATCGTGCTCGCGAATCTCGTCCGGCCGCTGCTGCTGGACCTTGCGGAGTCAACGGGGCATTTGGAGCGCCCGCCCGCGCACCTGATCGCCAGCGGGCTCTTGCGCGAGGAGGCCGACGAAGTCGCCGCTGCCTGCTGCGCGCGCCTCGGCCTCACCGAGCGCGAGCGGCGCCACGGCGGCGAGTGGGCTGCGGTGTGGCTGACCACGGACTGACCCCCGATTCTGGGAGGGCCCACGAAGGCCATTGGCCGGCGCCAATCAGAGGTAGTCGGCCGGCTGGGTCAGGCGGCGTCCGCGGCCTCGGTCGCCGCCACGGCCATCGAGCGGAACAGCAGGTCGATCGCGGCCGACGCGCCGCCCTCCGTTTCGAGCAGGGCGCGGGCCGCGGTGAGGGCCGCGCCGATCGTCTCCAGCGCCTCGCCGACCGAACCAGGCTCGGGGTCGCGGCACGCGGCGGCCGCCATGTCGACCATCGCCGCCGCCTGCTCGGGTACGCCCGCGAACAGCGCCGGGCCGGCCAGGCTGCCGTAGCCGTAGACGCGCGCGAGGCGGCCGGCGAGCGTGATCGTGGGGCCGCGGCGCGGCGGGGACACCGGGGGCAGGCCGCGGCCGTCGAACAGACCGGCGACCGTCTCGCCCAGCATCCCGCGCGTGGCGGCGTCGTCCAGGCCGGCGTAGCGCGCGACGCGCAGCGCCATGTGCAGCCCCGTCGCGGTGCGCCCGTAAGGCGGGTCGGTGGCAAACACGATCCGCTCGACGGGCACGCGCGCAAACAGCTCGATCACGTCGAGCGTGAAGAAGCAGGAGATGTCATACAGCACCCCCGGATGCTCGGCCAGGCGTGAGGTGAGGATGCCCTGGTCGCAGATCGCGCCGTGCGCGAGGATCAGGACAACCTCGGGGTGGCGCAGCGCGAGATTCGCGAGGCCGTCGGCGACGGGGGGCATGCCGCGCCCGGCGTGGATCAGGATCGGCACGCCCGCTTCGCCGGCCAAGGAGAAGATGCCGTCCATCTCCGGGCCGTCGAAGGAGAAGGCCTGCGCGCGCGGGTGCAGCTTGATACCGCGCGCGCCCGCCGCAAGGCAGCGCTCCCCCTCGGCGACAGGGTCTTCGGAAGGGTCAAGACGGCAGAAGGGCAGCAGGCGCCCCTCGCTTTCGCCGGCCCACGCCAGCACGCGGTCGTTGGGCACGCGGTAGCCCGGGCGGCGCTCGGGGTCGTGCAGCGGGAACACGCACGCCCGCTTGGCACCCGCCTGGTCGAGCATCTCCAGCAGCCCGGCCAGCGAGAGCGAGCGCCCGTCCTCGTCCAGCCCCAGGTGCGTGTGGCAGTCGAAGACCAGCGCGCCGGGCGGGCGCAGGCGCTCGGTTTCCGCCTGGAAGGGGGCGAGTGCTTCGGCATAGAGGGAGGCGCTCACAGCGGGCACCTTATTGGTTGAAGAGCTTGTAACACGCTTGTGACATTGGTCTCTTCCGCTCTGTGCGACTAGCGTCAGGTAAAATGTCCTGGCACGTGGTGATAGCTGGAGGTGGTTTCGGCGGGTTCTACGCAGCCCGTGCGCTGGAGCGCGTGCTGCCCGCGCACAGCGCGCGGGTGACGCTTGTGAACGACGCCAACTTCATGCTCTACACGCCGCTGCTGCCCGGGGCGGCGGGGGCGACGCTCGACCCGCGCCACGTGGTGGTGCCGCTGCGCTCGCAGCTGAGGCACACAGACCTGCTGATCGGGCGGGTCACGGCCGCTGACCCCGAGGCCCGGACGCTCGCCGTGTGCAGGATCGACGGCGAGCTCCTGACGCTCGGCTACGACCGTCTGGTGGTGGCGCTAGGGTCCGTTTCGCGCACGCTGCCCGTGCCCGGCCTGGCCGAGCACGCGATCGGGCTGAAGTCGCTGACCGACGCCACCGCGCTGCGCAACCAGGTGCTGAGCTGCCTGGACATCGCGGAGTCGCTGGAGGACCCCGCGCAGCGCGCGGAGTACCTGGGGTTCGTGTTCGTCGGCGCCGGCTACGCGGGCGTGGAGGGGCTGGCCGAGTTGCAGGACTTCGCCTCGCGCGTGATCGACCTGTACCCGCGCTGCAGCGCGCAGGGCATGCGCTGGGTGCTGGTGGAGGCCCAGCAGCGGATCATGGGCGAGGTCTCGCGCGGGCTTTCGCGCTTCGCGCGGCGCGAGCTGGAGGGCCGCGGCATCGAGGTGTGCACGCAGACCACGCTGAGCGGCGTCACCCCGCGCGCGGCCACGCTCTCAGACGGGCAGCGCATCCCCGCGCGCACGGTGGTGTGGACGGCCGGCGTCAAGCCCGCGCCGGCGGTGGCCTCGCTGGGATTGCCCCTGACCGCCGGCGGGCGCGTGGCCGTGGACAGCAGGATGCGGGTGGAGGGCCACCACGGCGAGGTGTGGGCGATCGGCGACTGCGCGGCGGTGCCCGACCCCGCGCACCGCGGGCGGCCGTGCCCACCGACGGCCCAGCACGCGCTGCGCCAGGGCCGGCGCGTGGCGCGCAACGTGGCGGCGAGCCTCGGCAACGGCCGCGAACGCCCCTTTCGCTGGCGCACCCTGGGGGTCGTGGCGGAGTTGGGGCACAACCAGGCGGTGGCGATCACCGCGGGCATCCGCTGGCGCGGCCTGCCGGCGTGGTTCATCGCGCGCACCTACCACCTGCTTTTGATGCCGGGGGTCGGGCGCAAGCTGCGGCTGCTGGTGGACTGGAACGTGGCGCTGATCTTCGGGCGCGACGCCTCGGATCCGGGGCGCTTGGGGAGCCGGACACCGCTTGAACACGCGGAGCCATTCGACGAGGAGCACTTGGAACAGGCGCATCTGAAGCAGCTGGAGCACGATCGTCGCGAGTAATACTTTGCAGGTAGTGCTCTCCGGTATTACATATGGTAGGCTGTGCCCATGCGCGTGACGAGCAAGGGCCAGGTGACGATTCCGCTGGCGGTGCGCAAGCGGTTGGGAATCAGGCCGGGAAGCGATGTCGACTTCGAATTGGACGAGCGGGGAGCACGCCTCGTGCGCGCGAAGACAAGCGAAGGGGCGCAGATCGTCAAGCGGATGGTTGGACGGGGGACGGGCGCGATGAGCACCGACGAGATCATGGCGCTCACCCGCGGAGATGGCTGAGACTCCACCGGGCGGCACGCTCGTCGACTCCAATGTGCTGCTCGACCTGTTCACCGAGGATCGCGCCTGGCTGGCCTGGTCGCAGGCGGCTCTGACGGCGGCATTCGACGTGGGGCCGGTGCTGATCAACCCCATCGTCTACGCCGAGATATCCGTTCACTTCCAGCGGATCGAGGAGCTGGAGGACGCGCTGCCCGAGCAGATCGAGCGCGAGGATCTGCCGTGGGAGGCGGCCTTCCTGGCGGGCAAGTGCTTCCTCGAGTACCGCGGCCGGGGCGGAGAGCGACGCTCCCCGCTCCCCGATTTCTACATCGGCGCTCACGCGGTGGTAACGGAGCGAGCCCTGTTGACCCGCGACTCCGAGCGCTATCGAACGGCGCTGCCGACCCTCACGCTCATCAGTCCTCCGCGGCAAAGCAGCAGCTTGACCCCGGGGGCGATACCACCTGAACACAGCGACGCCGGCGAGTCGGCGTATCCTGAGCAGTGAGATGGCGATAGCCGACCAGGTGAGCGCGGACGTGAAGACGGCGATGCGCGCAGGGGACAGGGAGCGCGTGGGCGCGCTGCGCTTGGTGCTGTCCGAGCTGCAGAAGGCCGCCAAGGAAGACGGAGGCGACGAGCTGGCGGTGCTAAGGCGCGAGCGCAAGCGCCGCGTGGAGGCCGCGAGCGCGTACCGCGAGGCGGGGCGCACCGACCTGGCGGACGGCGAGGAGAAAGAGGCGCAGCTGATCTCCACGTACCTGCCCGCGGAGCTCTCAGAGCCCGAGCTGGAAGCGATCGTCGAGCAGGCGGTGCGCGAGAGCGGGGCGAGCACGGTCAGAGACATGGGCGGGGCGATGAAGGCCGCGATGGCGGCGGTGGACGGTCGCGCCGATGGCAAGCGGGTGTCGGGAATGGTCAAGGCGGCGCTGAATGGGTGAGCGATGGATGACGCGCGACGGGCGGAGACACGGGCGATGACGTGCGACACACGGGCGGCGCTCAAGGGATGACAAGCCCCGCATGAGGACCCAGATCGAGCTGCCGGGCGATGTCGCGGCCGAGCTGGCGGGCACGCAGGATGCGGTGCTGCGCGCGCTGGAGGGGCACCTGAATTGCAATGTGTACCTGCGCGGGAACCTGCTGACGCTGGACGGCGCGGAGAACGAGACGCGCGCGGGCGAGCGGGTGGTGCGCGAGGTGACGGACCTGATCTCGCGCGGGCACGAGATCGGCCCGGGCACCATCAGCGCGGTGACGGGGGCGCTGGACGCGCACGAGAGCCCCGCGAAGGTGCTGGAGGACGTCGTCTGGCGCCACCGCAGCCTCAGGGTGGCGCCGAAGACCGTCAACCAGAAGCGGTATGTGGACTGCATCCGCAAGGCGACCGTGACCTTCGGCGTGGGGCCGGCGGGGACCGGCAAGACGTTCCTGGCGGTGGCGATGGCGGCGGCGGCGCTGAGCCGCAACGAAGTGAACCGCATCATCCTGACGCGCCCCGCGGTGGAGGCGGGCGAGCGCCTGGGGTTCCTGCCGGGCGACCTGATGGCCAAGGTGGACCCGTACCTGCGGCCGCTGTTCGACGCGCTGCACGACATGCTGGACCCCGAGAAGGTCAGCCAGCACCTGGAGCGCGGGGTGATCGAGATAGCGCCGCTGGCGTTCATGCGGGGGCGCACGCTGAACGACAGCTTCGTGATCCTCGACGAGGCGCAGAACACCACGCCGGAGCAGATGAAGATGTTCCTCACGCGCCTGGGGTTTGGCTCGAAAATGGTGGTGACGGGCGACGTCACCCAGGTGGACCTGCCACGCGAGCAGCGCTCGGGACTGGTCGTCGTGGGCGAGGTGCTGGACAGCATCGAGGGCATCGAGTTCGTGCGGTTCGGCGGCGAGGACGTGGTGCGCCACAAGCTCGTGCAGCGGATTGTGGAGGCGTACGACGAGCACGCGCAGCGCGACGCGCCGGACCGATCGAAGATCGTCCAGCACGCAGCCGAACGTCGACGCGCGTAGGCACGTAGCAGCGGCCTGGCGATGACGAGGGTGGAGATTTTCAGAGGGACCCCACAAGGGGGTCCAGATGGGCCGCTTGGTGGCCGGCATAGAGGTAGAGGCGATTGGCGCGCAGTCGACCGCCGACGCGCCGCCTCTCGCGAAGGTGGAACGGCTGTGCATCGTGGCGACCGCGGCAGCCGGCGTGCAGGAAGGCCACCTGGCGATCGAGTATGTCGATGCGGCGCGTATCACCCGGCTGAATGCCGAGTACCGCGGAAAAGACGAACCGACCGACGTGCTGTCCTTCCCGGTCGACGGCATAGCGCCCAGTGGGAGCGCTCCACACGAGCTGGGCGATGTCGTGATCTGCCCCGAACACACGACGGACCTATGCGAGGCGATCGTCCACGGCACGCTGCACCTGGTGGGGATGGACCACGAGACTGATGACGGCGAGATGTTGGCGCTGCAGGCGGAGATCCTGCGCTGGGAGTCGCTGTGACGGGCGGCCGAATTGGGGAGTCGCTGTGACCCGCAGCGGGTTCGTCGCGCTCGCCGGCCGACCCAACGTCGGCAAGTCGACGCTCGTAAACGCGGTAGTCGGAAACAAAGTGGCGATCGTCTCCGACCGCCCCCAGACTACGCGGAGGGCGATCCGCGGAGTGCACACCAGCGGCGAGAGCCAGCTCGTGCTGGTGGACCTGCCGGGCGTGCAGCGCCCGCGCGATGCGCTGACCGCGCGCATGGCAAAAAGGGTGACGCAGGAGTTGGAGGGCGCGGACGCGGCGCTGCTGATCCTCAACGGCGAGCAGGGGGTGGGGCCGGGCGACCGCTACATCGCGCAAAGACTCGCCGAGGCGAACACGCCGGTGACAGTGGCGGTCAACAAGGTCGATCGACTCAGCCGCGCGCGAACGCTGCAAGCGCTCAGCGAAGCCGCCGAGCTGCCGGTGGGTGAGCACGTGTTCCCTGTCTCGGCGCGCACGGGCGAGGGGGTACAGGCGCTCGTCGAGCACCTGGCAGAACAGATGCCAACAGGGCCCTTCATGTTCGACGCGGACGAGAACACCGACCAGCCGCAGGAGCTGCTGCTGGCGGAGCTGATCCGCGAGGCGGTGATCAGGCGAACCTTCCAGGAGTTGCCCCATGCGGTGGAGGTGCTGGTCGAGGAGGTCGAGCGCCCGCGCGAGGGACTGGTGCGTATCAGGGCGCTGATCTGGGTGGAGAGCGAGTCGCAGAAGAGCATCGTGGTGGGCGCGCACGGGCGCATGATCAAGGCGATCGGAACCGCCGCGCGGCGCGAGTGCCAGCGCGAGCTGGGCTGCCAGGTGCACCTCGACCTGGCGGTGCGCGTACGGCGCGAGTGGCGCGCGGACGAGAGCCTGCTCGATCGTTTGGGGATCATCTAGTAGGCTTGACCTCCGGATGCATCCTACCGTTCCAAATGTCAGCTATTTTGAACGGTTCAGGTTAAGATGCAAGGGGGCGGCAGATGGTGTACGGTCCCTGGACCTGGTAACGATCGTCTGCAAGGGAGTGCTCTAGGAAATGTCAGCGAAGATCGCTGTACTGGGACTGGTCATAGAGGAGCCCGGGCCGCCCCATCGGTTGACTGCCAAACTGCGCCAGCGGCTGTCGTCAGCCGAGTTCGTGGACTCCAACGTGTATTCGGCGCTGACCCGCCTGGAGCGAGAGGGACTGGTGCGCGCCGACGAGGACGCCGGCTACGAGGCCACCGAGGAGGGCGTGCGCCACTTCGAGCAGTGGCTGTTTGCCTCCTCCTCGGCGCCGCCGCTGCGCGACGAGCTGCACATGAAGATCGCGCTGTGCCAGCCGCACAACCTGCCGCGCATGATCGAGCTGGTGCACGGGCAGGAGCTGGTCTGCCTGGGCCGAGTGCAGGAGCTCAAGCGCTCGTTCGAAAAGCTGCGCCCGCCTGAGCCCCACCGCTGGTCGGGGCTGGTGATGGTGCTGGTCAGGGACGCCGAGCTGGCCTTCTGGGAGGCGCGCCTGAGCTGGCTGCAGGGCGTGCGCGACTCGCTGGAGCACATGGGCGCCGACTTCGAGGGCGCAACCCGGCGCCGGGCGGGAAAGCCGCTGGGCGCCGAGGACGAGGGCGCAACCAGGCGCCGGCGGGTAGCGTGAGATGCCAGCGGGTAGCGTGAGATGAAGTGACTCCGCTGCTTGCGCTGGAAGCGGTCGGCAAGAGCTACCTGCGGGGCGAGCACCGGTTGCGGGTGCTCAAGGAGGTCTCGCTGGAGGTGGGGGCAGGGCAGCTGATCGCGGTGTGGGGCAAGCGCGGTGTCGGCAAGACGACGCTGCTGAAGATCGCGGCCCGCCTGGAGGCGCCCGACCAGGGTGTGGTGCGCTTCGAGGGCGTCGACCTGGCGGGTCTGCGCGAGTCCGAACACACGCGGCTGATGCTGGAGAAGATCGGCTGGGTCAGGCGTGCGGGACCCAAGAGCGACCTGCGCATCGTTGACTATGTGGCCCTGCCGCGGTTGGCCGAGAGTGGCCGGCGCCGCGCCTACGTGCTCGCGGCGGAGGCGCTGGAGCGGGTGGGGATGGCCGAGTGCGCCGGCCAGCACTGGGGCAGCCTCTCCGACGGAGAGCGCTCGCTGATCGCGATCGCGCACGGGATCGTGCGCGCACCGAAACTGCTGCTGGTGGACGACCCGACGGCCAACCTGGACGTGCTCGAGCGCGAAGAGGTCACCCAGCTGCTGCGCTCGCTGGCCGAGGAGGAAGGCATCGCGGTGCTGATGACCGTGCCGGACATGCCGGCGGTGATGAACGCCCACCACATCGCCTCGCTCAGCGGCGGACGCCTCTCCACACCACCGCCAGAGGGCCCCGAGCCACCGCCGCAGGAGGAAGATGGCAAGGTGATCCCGCTGCGCGGCCGCGAGCAGTCGGCGTGAGGCCCGTGTCGGGGGTTTGCCGGTCGATCTGGGCAGCCCCGCCGATCGCGGATCGCCCCGTTATGTCCTCGCCCGCATGGGTCACAGCGTGCTTGAGCTAAGCGAGGTCGTCAAGCACTACAAGGTCGGCGAGGCCGAGCCGGTGCGCGCGGTCGACGGGGTTTCGCTGTCGGTCAAGCGGGGCGAATTGATCGCGCTGTACGGCCCCAGCGGCTCGGGCAAGACGACGCTGCTGTTGCTGATGGCGGCGCTGCTGCGCCCCGACGGCGGCTCGCTGAAGCTCGACGGGCGCGAGATAACGGGGCTCTCCGAGCAGGAGGCTTCGCGCTACCGGTTGAGCGAAATGGGGTTCGTGCGCCAGACGCTCAACCTGATCCCGGGCGTCAGCGCGGTCGACAACGCCGCGCTGAAGCTGTTGGGCATGGACGTGCGCGCCCGCGAGGCCCGCGCGCGCGTGACCCCCCTGATGGACCGGCTGGGGCTCGATCAGCGCCTGCGCCACCGCTCCGAGCAGCTGTCGATGGGCGAGCGCCAGCGGGTGATGATCGCGCGGGCGCTCTCCACCGACCCGAAGCTGGTGCTCGCCGACGAGCCCACCGGCAGCCTCGACAGCCGCCGCGGGCGCGAGGTGCTGGAGCTGTTGACCGGCATCTGCCGCGAACGCGAGCTGGCGGTGGTGCTCGTCACCCACGACCCCCAGGCGGCGGCGTATGCCGACCGCGTGCACACGCTGCGCGACGGGCGGCTGGTGGATTACGAACCGGACTCGCTGCTGGCCGGGGCCGATGTGGGGTAGATGCTCGCTGAGGCCGGTGTGGGTAGAGTTCCGTATATAGGCTCTCACCAGATATTCTGGCGCGAGCAAGCATGAGGCGATGAGACCGTCAAGTGTGCTCCTGCTCTACCGCGTGCGTCTACGCACGAGGCTGGCACAGGAGTTGTTCGCGGTCGCCGGGATCGCTGTCGGTGTAGCACTGCTGTTCGCCTCGCAGATCGCCAGCACGAGCCTCGACGGCTCGGTGCAGCAGATCACACAGGGGATCGTGGGCAACATGCGCTTTCAGCTCGCCGCACGCAGTCCCGAAGGCTTCGACCAGCGGATGCTGGGCAAGGTGCAGAGTCTGCCCGGCGTGCGCGCCGCCGAGCCGGTGCTCGAAGCCCACGCGAATGTGATCGGACCCACGGGCCAGCGGGCGGTGACCCTGATCGGCACCGACCCGCGCTTTGCGCGTCTGGGCGGACCGCTGCTGCGCCATTTCACCGCCGAACAGCTCGCCCACCAGCAGGCGTTTGCCCTGCCCGCGCCGCTCGCGCAGTCGATTGGGCTGCTCTCGTTGCAGTCGGTCAACCTGCAGATCGGCGCGCGCGTGGTGCAGGGCTTCCTCGGAGCCGAGCTGCTGGAAAGCGACATCGGCCGGCTCATCGACAGCCCGGTCGCGCTCGCTCCGCTCGCCTATGCCCAGCAGTTGGCGGACATGCCTGGACGCGTGAGCAGGATCTTCGTCCAACCTGCACCCGGGCACGATCGCGAAGTGCAGGCAGGACTGACCCGTCTGGCCGCCGGTCATCTCAACGTGCACCCTGCCGACTTCGACGCCACGCTGTTCAACCAAGCCGCGGGACCAACCAACCAATCAGCGCTGCTGTTCTCTGCGATCAGCGCCCTGGTGGGCTTCCTCTTCGCATTCAATGCGATCCTGCTCACCGTGCCCCAGCGCCGGCACTTGGTCGAAGACCTGCGGCTGGACGGATACTCGCGCAGAGCGATCGTCGAAGTGCTCTTGCTCGACGCGCTGATCCTTGGCGTGGTTGCCTCGGCACTGGGGTTGTTGCTCGGCGATCTGATTTCACTCGCTGTCTTTCGCGCGAATCCCGGCTATCTATCGTTCGCGTTCTCCATCGGCACGCAGCGGATCGTGACCTGGCAGAGCGTCGCAATTGCTGCCGGCGGAGGGCTGCTGGCGGCGTGTGTGGGCGTGCTCGCTCCGCTGCGGGCAGATATCTTTTCGCACCTGTCGCTAGCGGCTGGTAGGTCAAAACCGCGACGGCGCAGCCGGGCGAATCTGAGTATCGCCGCTGGGCTGCTCTGTTTGGCGATTACGACGGCCATCTTGTTTGAGACCCCGCAGGACGCAATCGTCGGGATCGTGAGCCTGGTTGCTGCGCTGTTGCTGTTGCTGCCAGCGTTGCTCTACGGAGTCGTATTTCTGTTCGATCGAGTCCAGGGTCAGGTCAAGGGCGTGGCGGCGTACCTTGCGGTGATCGAGCTGCGCTCGCGTGCCAATCGGCCGCGCTCGCTGGCGATCGCGGCGACGGGGGCCATCGCAGTGTTCGGCAGCGTGGCGATCCAGGGAGCGCACGCGAACCTGCAGCGTGGGCTGGACCGTGCTTCCCACGATCTGGCTGCGGTCGCCGACATCTGGGTCACTGCTGCCGGATCGCAGAATCTGCTCGCGACAACGCCGTTTCAGCCGACTAACGCGGGCACGCTCAGGCGTCTGCCGAGTGTTCAGACCGTCCGTCTCTACCGAGCGGGCTTTCTGGACTATGGTGATCGCCGCGTGTGGGTGGTGGCTCCTCCGAGGGCCGCTCCCGATCCCATTCCGGCGAGCCAGCTCCTCGATGGCAATCGCGTGACCGCGACAGCCAGATTTCGCCGGGGTGGCTGGGCCGTAATCTCAAAGGCGATCGCCGACGAACTCGATCTGCACGTCGGCCAGTCCTTCTCGCTGCCCACGCCCCAGCCGGTGACGTTGCGCGTCGCCGCGCTCAGCACCAATGCGGGCTGGCCACCGGGAGTGGTGATGCTGAATGCAGATGACTATGCCCGTGCGTGGGGCAGCACGGAGACGAGTGCGTACAACATCGCGCTGGGCCCCGGCATTGGTGGCGAAGCAGGGCGCCGCGAGGTTCAGCAGGCGCTGGGGCCGGCGTCGGGGTTGACGGTCGAAACCGCTTACCAGCGAGAACAGAGGCAGCGTGCGACGAGTCGTCAGGGACTCTCGCGCCTGACGCAGATCGCCACGCTGGTGCTGATCGCCGCTGTGCTGGCGACCGCAGCGGCGATGGGCGCCATGATCTGGCAGCGCCGCCCCCGGCTCGCCGACATGAAGGTCGATGGTTTCAGCAGGGGCATCCTGTGGCGCGCGCTGTTGCTGGAGAGCGCGCTTTTGCTGGGGGCGGGCTGCTCGATCGGTGCTGTATTTGGGGTATACGGGCAGCTGCTGCTGAGTCACGCGCTCGCCGCCGTCACGGGGTTCCCCGTGGTGTTCTCGATTGGGGCGCTGGTGGCGATCGGCAGCCTGGCGCTGGTCACTGGGGTTGCCGTGCTGATCATCGCTCTCCCCGGCTATCTCGCGGTGCGTGTGCGTCCCGCGCTCAGTCTTCAAGACTAAGAGCCTGTCTCAAAACATCCGGCACGCCCGGATGCGTCCCTGTACACGGCGCTGGATCGCCACGTGACGTCTTGCACGTGCCACCAGCACGCGCTACGACGACCCGCGACGACCAGCTTGGTCCATGAACGCCCCGAACGCACCGTCTGTTTTGAGACAGGCTCTAAGGCCCGCGAATCGCGGACCCTGACCGGCGACGATCTCCAGGCCTGGGACCGCGCGTTTTTTGCTCGATTGGGCTGCATGTGGTGCGGGCGAAGACTCGAATCCAGGGGAGTCATCGGGACCGACCGATCTACTAATTAGCCTCCAGAAGTATCTTGTGTTCTGCACACATAAGCGCAGTGGGAAAACGTTTCTTCGGGGAGCTCTGGGCGCTCCTCGCCGCTGTTGCGCATGAGCTGTTTTGGGGCTTGCCTGGTGTCGCCCACGACGTCCATGCATGGAAGGCAAGAGCGTTGACGATCCCAGACGCAGCGCTACGCGAGGATGCGCTTGAGCTGTTCGCCAGCACCAGGGCGAATGCCGACGGCGCAGCGCTGTTCTCGATTCTCGCCGGACGGCGCAATCGTCGTCTGTTGCGTCTGCTGGTGGCCTACGAGTTCATGGCCGATTTTCTCGACAGCGTTGACGAGCGCTGCGCGGCGCTGGCGATCCCGATTGGCTCTCAGTTGCACCTTACGATGGTCGACGCGCTCGACGTCGGTCGGTCTGTCTGCGACCGCTATAGCCACCACTGGCAGGACAACGGGTATCTGCACGCCCTTGTTGGGACCTGCAGGGAGAACGTTGCTTCGCTTCCTTCCTACCGGCGTGTGTGCTCGCTCGCGATCCGGGTCGCGACCCTTGCCCAGGTTCAATGCTTCAACCATGAGCTTGACCCCGCGCGGCGCGATGTGGCCCTCCAGCGCTGGGCTGCGAGGGAATTCCCCGGGGAGAGCGGGCTCAGCTGGTTTGAGTTGACAGGCGCCGCGAGTGCGTGGCTTGGCGTTCATGCCTTGCTGGCGCTTGCTGCTGAGCCTAGGGTCAGCGAGCGGGATGGAAAAGAAATCTATGACTCCTATCGATGGATATCTCTGGCGGGCACGATGCTCGACAGCCTCGGTGATCTGAGCGAGGACCTTGCGAGAGGAGTCCATAGCTACATTGCGCACTACCCCAGCCAGGAGATTGCGACACAGCGCGTCAGGGAGCTCTTGAGAGAATCGACCCGCGGCGCGCGAACCCTGCGCAACCCCCACCGCCACTCGGTGATCGTGGCCTGCATGATGGCGATGTACCTGTCCAAGGACTCCGCCCGCACGCCGCAGATGCGCGCAACGACCACAAACCTGATCCGCGCCGGCGGTCCGCTGCCCCGGCTGCTGGTGCCGGTGTTGCGGCTGTGGCGCATCGCCTATGGTCAGCAGTCGGCCTGAGGTCTATCGGGATGGACCCTGAATATGCGGGCCATGGCGCCCCACACGAATTTTTCACCTGTGTATTGAGGGCGACCGGGTCGTTGGGCATGATGGAGCGTAAGGCAATGCGGGACAAACACACCAGTCGGGTTGCGGCTTGCGGGCACGGAGGAGAGGGGCACCGTGCGTATAGCCTTGCCAGGGATGGCAAGCCCGGTGTCCGGTTGCTTCGAGGCGCTCCACGGCGGGCCGGGTGCACATGCCCGGCCCGCATTAGACAGGGGCGCTGATGCTGACCAGCGCGCGACATCTGGAGGAGGAGGAGGAGACAACCTGGGCGCTGAGCGAGGGCGAGCTGGTGCATTCGCTGGTGGGGCAGCCGTTGCCCTCGCTGCATCTGTCCTCGACGACGGGCGGCGAGATGGACCTGGCGATGCTCACCTCCGAGCCGGTGGTGGTGTACGTGCACCCCGGAACGGCGACGTTGCACGAGGTCCCGGAGGATCCCGACGGTCTGCTCGCGAGCGGGTGCACCGTGCAAAGCCGGGTCTTTCGCGAGCAAGCCCCGCGCTTTGCCGCGCGCCGCTTCAGGGTTGCGGGCATCAGCGGCTGCGAGCCGGAGGCGCAACAGCGCTTCGCCCGGCGCGAGCGCCTGGCGTTCCCGCTGCTGAGTGATGGCGCGATGGAGTTGGCTGAGGCGATCGATCTGCCCACCACGCCCACCGCAGGCGGCGAGCGCGTGTACACCCGTTTGACGTTCATCGCCCACGAAGGGGTGATCGACAGGGTGTTCTACCCCGTGCCGATCCCGCGGCGAAACGCGATCGACGTGCTGGCATGGCTGGCCCAGCAGGGCACCGTCCTGTGAGGGTCCGCTCCGCCGGGTCCATATGTCTCTGCCGGGATAGGCGCTAGGAGTCAGGATGGCCGGCGCCAAGCAGAAGGCCACGAGTACCGCAACCACCCCTGCCTCGCGTACGACGCTCGAGCTGGGGGAGACGGCGCGTTTTTCCTCCTCGTTGGTGGCGGGCCTGGCGATCCTCGACTGCTTCAGCGCCGAGCAACCCCAGCTGGGCATCGCGGGGCTCGCTGATCAACTGAACATGACCCGCTCCACCACCCATCGCTACGCCGCGACGCTGGTGGCGCTGGGCTATCTCGAACAGGATCACGCGCGCCAGTACCGCCTTGCGCCACGCGTGGCCGACCTGGGGCTGGCGCTGCTGGACTCGATGATGCTACGCCGGCACGCGCGCGAGCCGCTGCGGCGGCTGCGCGCCGAGACGGGGCGCACGGTTTCGATGGCGATCCTCGACAACAGCCAGATCAGGTACGTCGAACGGCTGCGGGGGTGGCGCCAGGGCCAGCACGCCGCCGACCTCGACCTCGGGCTGGCGGCACGGCAGCCGGCTCACAGCACGGCGATGGGCAAGGTGCTGCTGGCCTACCTGCCCGACGCGCAGCGGGAGGGAGCGATCGCCGACCTCGAGCTTTCCCGCCAGGGCCCCAACACCATCACCAGCAAGGACGCACTGCGCACCGAGCTGCAGCGCGTGCGCAAGGCTGGCTTGGCGGTGAACGACGAGGAGCAGGCGCCCGGCCTGCGCTCGATCGCCGCCCCGGTGCTGGACGAGCAGGGACTGGCACTGGCCGCGGTCGCCGTGACGGTGCCCTGCGAGGCGTTCTCGCGCAAGCAGCTGCTGGTGGGACTCGGTCCCGCGGTGGAGGCTGCGGCCGAGCGGGTGAGCGCGGGCGCACGGTCGCAGCGGTAGCTCAGCGGAGTCCGCGCCCCAGGCGCTCGGCGATGCGCGCGCCTCGGTAGCTCGGCGGAGCGCGCGCCTCAGGGTAGTTCAGCGAAGCGCGCGCCCCAGGCGCTCGGCGATGCGCTCGATCGCCGCGCGGTCCAGTGCGCTCTGGAACACGAACGGCACGCTCAGCACCGCCAGCCCCCGGCGGCGCAGGCGAGCGATCTGGTTGTGCTGAGCGCGGCCCCGCTCGTGGACTGCCCGGGCGGCGAGCGTCGCCGAGCGCACCGCCGCATGGCGGGAGTCCAAGCCGGCGATGCGCGCCAGCTCGTGCTCGTCAAAGCGGCGCGGCAGCGTCCCGTTGACCACCACCGCGTCGAGCTCGCGGCCCAGCTGCTCGCGCAGGCCCTCGCGCAACTGAAGCGTCTCGGAGACCGCCATTTCGGTGCCCTGCGCCACCGCCAGATAGCCCGTGCGGGCGGGGTCCTCCAGCAGCTCGCGCACGTTGCGCGACTGGCTGGCGATCGGTCCCACGCGCGCGAGCGCGGCGAACGTCTGCGGGGAGCTCAGCATCGCCAGCGCGTGGCCGGTGGCGGGCGCGTCGAGGATCACCAGGTCATAACCCGAGCGGGCGCCCCCGCGCCCCCCGTGCTGCTCCTCCGTCAGTTCAAAGACCTTGACCATGCTGAGGATCTCGCGGGCGCCGGGGGCGGCGGCGACGAAGTACTGGAAGGTCGAACTCGACATCAGCACGCGTGCCGAGACGCGCCCCCCGAGCGCGCGCAGCCAGCCCGCGAGCACTCGGTCGGGGTCGATTGAGATGCTCCAGAGCCCAGGCGCCAGCTCGACCTCGTGTCCGGAGTTGGCCTCGTGCGCCTGTTCCTGCCCCAGCAGCGCGGGCAGGCGCTGGCGCTCGCCGACCTCCACTACGATCGTGCGCCGGCCTTCGCGTGCGGCGCGCAGGCCCAGGGCACCGGCGATGGTGCTCTTGCCCACGCCTCCCTTGCCGGTCACCACGATCAGCCTGCGTTCAAACAGCGATGTCATACCGGCAGCATGATGCACCTACAATTGCGCGGGTGCCTGCATCTGTCAGTGAGCAGTCCGACGTGCAACCCGCCTACGACGAGCGCGGGCTGGTGCCGTGCGTGGTGCAGGACTGGCACAGCGGCGAGGTGCTGACGATGGCCTACATGAACGCCGAGGCACTGGAGCGTACGCGCGCCACCGGTGAGCTGCACCTGTGGAGCCGCTCGCGCGGCGAGCTGTGGCACAAGGGCGCCACCTCGGGGCACACCCAGGCGGTCAAGGCGCTGCGCGTGGACTGCGACGGCGACACGCTGCTGGCGCTCGTGGTGCCCGCCGGCCCGGCGTGCCACACGGGCGAGCGCACGTGCTTTCACCGCGGCGAGTTCGCTCCGCACGCGCCGCACGAGGTGCTGCCCGGTCTGGAGCGCACGCTGGCGCAGCGCGCCGCCGAGCGCCCCGCCGGGTCCTACACAGTCGCCCTGCTCGACGATCCGCCGCTGATCGGCGCCAAGGTGATGGAGGAGGCCGAGGAGGTCGCACGGGCCGCGCGCGAGGAGTCCGACGCGCGCGTGGACGAAGAGGCCGCCGACGTGCTCTACCACCTGCTCGTGCTGCTGCACAGCCGCGGGCGCACGCTGGCCGACGCCGAGCGGGTGCTCGATGAGCGCAGTCGATAACCGGGAATGCCGAGGGGCCCAGCTCGCCGGCCTGCGGCCGGCTGCGCCACCCTCTAGCCCGCCGCACAACCTGATTCCGGTCTGCGAGAGCTTCATCGCCGACTGTGAGACACCCGTGTCGGCCTTCCTGAAGCTGCGCGAGCTGGCGCCGGGGCAGCCCTGCTTTCTGCTGGAGTCCGCCGAGCAGGGCCAGCGCATGGGACGCTACTCGTTCATCGGCTTCCAGCCCCGCTCGGTGCTGCGCTGGTCGCTGGGCGATGAGGGCGATCCGTATGCGCTGGCGGCGGAGCAGGTCGCTCGCTTCCGTCAGGCGCCGCCGGATGCAGCGTCCGGCCCAGCGAGCGCGATTCCCTTTCTCGGCGGCGCCGTGGGCTTCTTCGGCTACGACCTGGTGCGCACGGTGGAGCCGCTGGGGGAGCCCAACCCAGACCCCCTGGGGCTGCCCGACATGGCGCTCATGCTCACCGACGCGCTGGTGATCTTCGACCACCTCAAGCACACCGTCACGATCCTCGTCAACGCCGACCTGGAGGCCCAACCCAACGTCGAGCAGGCTCACACGAGCGCCGCCGAGTCGATTGCCGAGATCCGGCGTGCGCTCGCCGGTCCCGTACCGGCGGCTGAGCCGGACACACGCGCGCGCGATACGCCCGAATTCGCGTCCAACATGTCCCGCGAGCACTTCGAAGGCATGGTGGAGCGCATCGTGCAGTACATCTTCGCCGGCGACGCCTTCCAGGTGGTGCCCTCCCAGCGCTGGTCCGCGCCGGTGCCGGTGGAGGCCTTCTCGATCTACCGCGGCCTGCGGGCGGTGAACCCCTCCCCTTACATGTACTTTCTGGACTTCGGTGACTTCCAGGTGGCGGGCGCCTCGCCGGAGCCGCTGCTGACCGTCACCGGTCGCCACGTCTCAACGCGCCCGATCGCCGGCACGCGCCCGCGCGGGGCCACCCCCGAAGAGGACCGCCGCATCGCCGCGGAGTTGCTCAGGGACGAGAAGGAGCGGGCCGAGCACGTGATGCTCGTGGACTTGGGCCGCAACGACCTGGGCCGGGTGTGCGAGTACGGCTCGGTCACGGTGGACGAGATGATGGAGGTCGAGTCATACAGCCATGTGATGCACATCGTCTCCTCGGTCTCGGGCGTCTTGCGCGCGGACGTGGGGGCGATGGACGCGCTGCGCTCGGTGCTCCCCGCCGGCACGCTCTCAGGCGCGCCGAAGGTGCGTGCGATGCAGATCATCGACGAGCTGGAGCCCGTCAAGCGCGGTGGGTACGGCGGCGCGATCGGCTATCTCTCTTACAGCGGCGACCTGGACACCGCGATCCACATCCGCACCGTCGTCGTCAAAGACGGCATCGCGCACGTGCAGGCAGGGGGCGGCACCGTGGCCGACGCCAAGCCGGCGTACGAGTACGAGGAGTCGGTTGCGAAGTCGACCGCCGCGATGCGCGCGATCGAGCTGGCCTGCCAGCAGGAGGATTGGGGGTGAGAGCGCCGTGAGTGCCGATAGGCCCGGTTACGGGCACCTGGACGGCGTCCGTCATCATCAGAGGGCCGACTGGATGGAAGCCCGCGCATGAAAGTCCTGGTAATCGACAACTACGACTCCTTCACCTACAACCTCGTGCAGTACCTGGGCGAGCTGGGGGCGGAGGTGGAGGCGGTGCGCAACGACCGTGTGACCGTCGATGAGCTCCTGGCCAATGGCTATGAGCGCTGCGTGGTCTCGCCCGGCCCGTGCACGCCTGACGAGGCCGGCATCTCCCTGGAGGTCGTGCGCCGGATGCCCGAAGCGGGGGTGCCCACGCTCGGGGTCTGCCTCGGCCACCAGGCGATGGCGCAGGCGTTCGGCGGGCGCGTGACGTTGCACCCGCCGGTCCACGGGAAGGCCACGACGATCGAGCACGACGGGCGCACGATCTTCGAGGGCCTCTCCACGCCGCTGACGGTTGGGCGCTACCACTCGCTCGTGGTCGACCCCAACCTGCCCGCGTGCCTTGAATCCTCCGCGCGGGGCGGTGGCGTCTTGATGGCGCTGCGCCACCGCGAGCTGCCGGCGGAGGGCGTGCAGTTTCACCCCGAGTCGGTGCTCACCGACGAGGGCAAGGCCCTGCTCGCCAACTTCCTCGCGTGAGAGCCTGATGCCCAACGAAGTCCTCACCCGCGCGATCGATGCGCTCGCCTCCCGTCGCGACCTGAGCGCCGACGAGGCGGCGGAGGTGCTCGCCGAGATCATGGGCGGCCAGGTCTCCGAAACGCAGATCGCGGGCTTTTTGATCGCGCTGCGCACGAAGGGAGAGACCGTCGAGGAGCTGGCCGGATTGGCGCGCACGATGCGCTCGCTCGCCGCTGCGGTGCCGACCGAGCGGGCCGACCTGCTCGACACCTCAGGCACGGGTGGGGGGAGGCGCACCTTCAACGTCTCCACCACAGCAGCATTGATCGCGGCGGGCGCCGGCTGCGCGGTGGCCAAGCACGGCAACCGCTCGGCCACCTCCTCCTCCGGCTCGGCCGACGTACTGGAGGCGCTGGGCGCGCGCATCGATCTCGACCCCGCCGGTGTGGCGGCTTGCATCGAGGAGGCGGGCTTCGGCTTCATGTTCGCCCCCGCCCACCACGCCGCCACGCGCTTCGTGGTGCCCGTGCGGCACGAGCTGGCGGTGCGCACCGTCTTCAACCTGCTCGGCCCCCTCACCAATCCGGCAGGTGCGCGGCGGCAGCTGATCGGCGTGTCCGACTCTGCTTTCCAGGAGACCGTCGCCGGGGCGCTCGCACTGCTGGGGGTGGATCGTGCGCTCGTCGTGTCGAGCGAGGACGGTCTGGATGAGATCTCCACCTCCGCGGCCACCCGCGTGATCGAGGTCGGCGAAGGGGGGCTGCGCGCCTTCACGCTCGTCCCCGCCGACGTTGGCATCGAGCTGGCCCCGCGCGACTACGACGGTGGCACGCCCGAGCAGAACGCGGAGGTGACGCGCGCGATCCTCGCAGGCGAGGGTGGCTCTCGCGCTGAGCTGGCGCTGATCAACGCCGGCGCGGCGATCTATGTGGGTGGGCGCGCCGACTCGATCGGGGAGGGAGTGGAGGCCGCCCGGGCAGCGCTCGCCGAGAGTGCCGCCGCGCGTGCGCTGGAAGGGTACGTGGCGGCGAGTCAGAGACACGCCCCGGTGGAGGCCCCGTCGTGAGCGGGTGCTGTCCTGCGCAGCTCACCTCAAGGACAGCTCGGTGAGCGCCACCGTTCTTGAGGCGATCCTGGAGAGCACCCGCGCGGACGTCGAGCGGCGCAAGCGTGAGCTGCCCGTCGAGCGTCTTCTTGGCGACCCGTCCGTTGACGGTGCTCCCGCTGGGGCTACCTCTGCAGGCGGTGCTCCGGCAGTCACCCAGCCTACCCGCCGCTTCCGCGACGCGCTCACCGGCCCCGCCATCGCGGTGATCGCCGAGTTCAAGCGCCGCTCGCCCTCCGCGGGCCGCCTGCGCGAGCACCCCGACATCGCCGAGATGGTCGGCGCCTATGAGCGTGGCGGTGCGGCCGCCCTGTCGATCCTCACCGAGGGGCCGCACTTCGAAGGCTCGTTGGAGGACCTGCGCGCGGCGCGCGCGGCAAGCACGCTGCCGGTGTTGCGCAAGGACTTCATCGTCGACCCCTACCAGTTGCACGAGGCGCGCGCGGCGGACGCGGACGCGGTGCTGCTGATCGTCGCCGCGCTCGATCCACCAAGGCTGGCCGCCCTGCACGATCAGGCGCGGGGGCTGGGGCTGGACGTGCTCGTTGAGGTGCACGACGCCGCCGAGCTCGGCGTGGCACTGGAGGTCGGCGCCGACTTGGTCGGGATCAACAACCGCGATCTGCGCGACTTCAGCGTGGACGTGGAGCGCACCTCGCGGCTGCTGGTGGATGTGCCGGGGGGCACCGTGGTGGTCTCGGAGTCGGGGATCGCCACGGCCGAGCAGCTGCGCAGCCTGCAGGAGCAGGGCGTGCACGCGGTCCTGGTGGGGGAGTCGCTGATGCGTGCCGAGGATCCCCGGCACGCTCTGCGCGAGCTGTATAACTTTGCGGGTCCGTTGGCGGGCGAGCAAGACCTTTAGTTGCTCCGATGACAGCCTTTAGATCGCCTTCAGGGCGGTCGGGCATGCTCTTTGAGAGGGCGACTCCCCTCCTGGCGAGCCTGGTCCCTCTATTTTTCAATCACCATGAACCGCACATTCGCCATTCCCTTCATCTCGGCCCTGGTGGGCGGCGCGGTGGTTGCCGCGGTGATCGCCATCGCCGGCGGGCTGGGCTCCTCCAAGACGGTTACCACGGTCGAGGCGGCGGCGACACCGCTGGCGCCCTCCAACGCCTCGGTGGAAAGCAAGGGCCTGACGCCGCACGACATCTATGTGCGCGACGCGCCCGGAGTGGCGTTTGTGACCTCGACGATCGTCAAGCAGACCGAATCGCCCTTCGGGCTCTTCGGCGGGGGCAGCGGCGAATCCCAGCAGCAGCAGGGCACCGCCACGGGCTCGGGCATCGTGATCAGCTCGAACGGCACCATCCTGACCAACTGGCACGTGGTCGAGAACGCCGTGAAGGTGACGGTGAGCCTGGAAGAAGGCAAGACCGTCAACGCGCAGGTGGTCGGCAAGGACCCCTCCAACGACCTTGCGGTGCTGCGCATCCCGACCGAAGGCCTCACGCTGCACCCGCTGACGCTCGGCGACTCCAGCACCGTGCAGGTCGGCGACCCGGTGCTGGCGATCGGCAACCCGTTCGACCTGGAACGCACGCTCACCACCGGCGTGATCTCCGCGCTGCAGCGCCACATCACCGCGCCCAACGGCTTCACCATCTCAAACGTGCTGCAGACCGACGCGCCGATCAACCCCGGCAACTCCGGAGGACCGCTGCTCAACGCCGCGGGGCTGGTGATCGGCATCAACTCGCAGATCGAGACCGGCGGCAGCGGCGACGGCAGCGTGGGCATCGGCTTCGCCGTCCCGATCAACACCGCCAAGGCCGAGCTGCCCGAGCTCGAGAAGGGTGGCACGGTGCGCGGCGCCTACCTCGGTCTGACCTCGCTGACGATCGACGACTCGCTCGCGGCGCTGAACCTGCCCGTCAAGAGTGGCGCGCTGGTGCAGAGCATCCAGCCCGGCACCCCGGCCGCCAAGGCGGGCATTCGTGGCGGCAGCATCAGCGGCCAGGTCGGCGGCGGCCAGGTCGCGGTGGGCGGCGACATCATTGTGGGCGTCGATGGCAAGCCGGTCAACAACTCCGAAGAACTCGGCAGCGAGATCTCCTCCAAGAAGCCTGGCGACACCGTCTCGATCGAACTGGAACGCGCCAAGGGCAACGGCAAGTACGAACGCAAGACGATCTCGGTCAAGCTCGCAGAACGCCCCAATTCGGTGCCGAACCCGAACACGCCTGAATAGCTCTAACGTGAGGGCCATGGCCCCACACGTGAAGATCTGTGGCATCACCCAGCTGGAGGACGCCGAGCTGGCGGTCGAGCTGGGCGCGTGGGCCATCGGCATGGTCTTCTACGAGCCGAGCCCCCGACGCTGCTCCATCGAGGAGGCGCAGCGGATCGTGGCTGCGCTGCGTCGCCGCGTGGAGCTGTGCGGGGTGTTCGTCAACGCTCCGCTCGAGCAGGTCGAGCGGACCAGCGAAGAACTTGGGCTGACCATGGTGCAGTTGCATGGCGATGAGGGACCTGCGTTCTGCTTGGAGGCCGCCCGGCGCACCGGCGCGAAGGTCATCAAGGCGGTGCAGGTAGCGGGCGAGTGGGACATCAGGGACGTGGAGCGCTTCCACACCGACTACCACCTGCTCGATGCGCACGCCAAGGCCGGGACGGGCGGGCACGACCGCGGGCTGCGCGGCGGGACGGGGGAGACCTTCGAGTGGGGCCTCTTGGCGGGGCGACGCTCCTCGGTGCCGCTGATCCTCAGCGGTGGCCTTGGGCCCGCCAATGTCGCTGAGGCGATTGCGACAGTGCGGCCTTTCGCCGTGGATAGCGCCAGCGGCACCGAGGCGGCGCCGGGACACAAGGATGCAAAGAAGCTGAAGGCGTTCTTTGCGCAGGTGCAGGCGCTCCCGGTAGTCTCGCCCGCGTGAGCGCAATCGAGCACCGCTTCGGTCGCTACGGCGGCCAGTACGTCCCCGAGACGTTGATGCCCGCGCTGGCGGAACTCGAGCAGGCGTGGGGCGCTGCGTGCAAGGACCCGACTTACCGAAGCGAACTGGAGGGGCTGCTGCGCGACTACGGCGGACGGCCGACGCCGCTGTATCGCGCGCGGCGGCTCTCCGAGCGCGTGGGCCGGACGGTGTATCTCAAGCGTGAGGATCTGAACCACACCGGGTCGCACAAGCTCAACAATGCGCTTGGCCAGGCGCTCTTGGCCCAGCGCATGGGCAAGCGGCGCATCATCGCCGAGACCGGCGCGGGCCAGCACGGCGTCGCCACGGCCACCGTGTGCGCACTCCTGGGGATGGAGTGCAAGATCTACATGGGCACCGAGGACACCCGCCGCCAGCGCCCCAACGTGCAGCGGATGGAATTGCTGGGGGCCACCGTGGAGCCCGTCAGCGCCGGTGCGCAGACGCTCAAGGAGGCCACCTCGGCGGCGATCCGCGACTGGGTCACCAGCGTGCAGAGCACCCACTATGTGATCGGCTCGGCCGTTGGTCCCGCGCCCTATCCGGCGCTGGTGCGCGACCTGCAGCGGGTGATCGGCGACGAGGCGCGCGCGCAGATCTTCGAGCGCGAGGGACGCCTGCCGGAGCGCGTCATCGCTTGCGTCGGCGGCGGGTCCAACGCGATCGGCATCTTCACGGCTTTCCTGGAGGATGCGCAGGTGGAGCTGATCGGGGTGGAGGCCGGGGGGGAGGGCATCGAGACGGCGCGCCACGGGGCGCCCCTGACGGTGGGCGGGCGTGCCGGGGTGCTGCATGGGTCGCTCTCGGCGATCATGCAGGACGAGGAGGGACAGATCATCGAGGCCCACTCCGTCTCCGCCGGCCTGGACTACCCTGGCACAGGCCCGCAGCACGCCTTCCTGCGCGACTCCGGGCGCGCGCGCTACGTCGCGGTGACAGACGCGCAAGCGCTGCAGGCCTTCCGCGAGGTGACGCGCCTGGAGGGCATCATCCCCGCCCTGGAGAGCGCCCACGCGCTGGCGTGGGTGCTCGCGCAGAGCGAGGGAGAGCTTGACCTCGTATGTCTGTCGGGCCGCGGGGACAAGGACCTCGCCGAGGTGCTGGCGCTTTCATGAGTGGCGTGGAGCGAGTCGGCGGCGCCGAGCGCATCGCCCGGGCGTTCGCCGAGCACGGCAAGCGCGCCGCCCTGATGCCCTACATGATGGGCGGCTACCCGACCCTGGAGGAGTCGCTGCGCATCGGCGAAGCCTGCGTGCGGGGCGGAGCGGACGTGATCGAGCTGGGGATGCCCTACTCAGACCCGCTGGCCGACGGCCCCACCATCCACGAGGCCGGGACGCGCGCCCTGGCCGCGGGAGCCAACGTGGCGGGCGTGCTGGAGGTGGCGCGCGCGCTGGCGCCGAGCGTGCCGGTGGTCTTGATGTGTTACGCCAACATGGTCATGGCCCCCGGCGTGGAGGCGTTCGTGGAGCGTTTGGCGCAGACGGGGGCGAGCGGGCTGATCGTGCCCGACCTGCCCCTGGAGGAGACCGAGGAAGCGCTCGCCGCTTGCGATCGTTGCGGGCTGGCGCTGGTGCCATTGGTGGCGCCCACCACCCCGCCCGAGCGCCTGGCGCAGATCGGAGCCCGGGCGCGCGGCTTTCTCTACACGGTCTCGGTGGTGGGAACCACCGGCGAGCGCGCGGCGCTCTCCGAGCGCTTCGCGGATGTCGTCGCCGGCGCGAAGGCCGCCACCACAGTGCCCGTGGCCTTGGGCTTCGGGATCTCCACGCCCGAGCAGGCGCGCCAGGCCGCCGATGCGGGTGCCGACGGCGTGATCGTGGGCACCCGGCTGGTGCGCGCCGCCGGGGAGGCCCAGGACTCTGCCGGGAGTGCGGAGGACCCCGCCGCGGCGGTGGGTGCGCTTGTGGCGGCGCTTGCCGAGGGCCTTGCCCTATAAGATGCCACGCCAATGGGACTGATTCTCACCGTCACCAGTGGCCTGGTCGTCTGGATCGTGCTGTGGGCGCTGGGCGCGAAGGGCTTTGACGCAGCGATGCTCGCCGCGGCCATCATCCTCGTCGGCGCGTGCCTGAAGATCGTCTCCGGCTACCTCCCCGGCCGCCGCTCGTAGAGCGCCTGTGCGCGCGGGCTGGTACCGGTATGGGGCGCGTCTGCTGTGCCTCGCCGCCCTTGCCCTCGCTGCTGTGGCGGGCGCCGCGGGCTGCGGTGGAGTGGGCGTCTCCTCGGGCTCCCTGGGCAACGTCAGCAACCTGCTGACGGTCTATTCCAGCATGCCGCTGCAGGGGGCCTCGGCCGCGGTCTCGACGCAGATCGTCAACGGCGAGAAGCTGGCCCTAGCCGAGGCGGGGGGGCACGTGGGGCAGTTCAGGGTCAGCTACTACTCGATGGACGACGCCAACCCGAAGACCGGGCAGTGGGACCCGGGGATCACCGCAGCCGACGCCAAGACCGCGGCGCAGGACAACAGCGCGATCGCCTACCTGGGGGACTACAACTCCGGGGCCAGCGCCGTGTCGCTGCCGCTGATCAACGCGGCGGGCATCCTGCAGGTGAGCCCTGCCGGCAGCCCCTATGTGGGCCTGACCTCAACGCTTGACGCGGGCCAGGACGAGCCCGAACGGTTCTACCCCACCGGCAAGCGGACCTTCGGGCGCCTGATGGCAGCCGACCCGGTGGAGGCGGGCGCCCAGGTGCAGCTGATGGAGGCGCTGAAAATCAAGCGCGTGTACGTGCTCAACGACGAAGACCCCTTCCAGGTGCCGCTCGCGCAGATCGTCGCCGGCGACGCAGAAAAGGCTGGCATCGAGGTGGCGGGCGACGACAATGTGGATACCACCGACAGCACGGAATTCGCCGGCGAGGTGCACAAGGTGGTTCAGAGCGGCGCCCAGGCGGTGTTCTTCAGCGGTGGCACCTCCTCACAGGTGGTGACGTTGTGGCGGGAACTGTATGGCGCCGACCCCAACCTATTGCTGTTGGGTCCGAGCACGATGGTCAACGCTGCGTTCGTCAAGCAGGTGGGCGGCGCCGCGCAGAACACCTACCTGAGCACCCCGCTGCTGCCGACGAGCATGTACCCCGCCTCTGCGCAGAGACTCTACGCGGACTACGGCCGGCACTTCGACGAAGTGGCCACGCCCGACGCCCTCTATGGGTACGAGGCGATGAGCGTTGTGCTGGAAGCGATCCGCCGGGCGGGCGCGCAGGGCAACAACCGCCAGGCTGTGATCGACCAGTTCTTCGCCACCAGGAACCGCAACTCAGTGCTGGGCAGCTACTCGATCCAGCCCAGCGGCGACACCACGCTGTCGCTCTACGGGGTGGACCGCGTCAGCGGCGGGCAGCTCGTGTTCTGGCGGGCCTTCGACGGGGGGTAGCGGCCCGCGGGCTCCCACCCTCGTCCCCGCGATCGAGTCGCGGATGGCCTGCACCACCGAGAGACAGCGGATGCCCATGTCCAACCCGACCTCGGGGGCGGTGCGCTCGCGCACGGCGCCGAGGAAGGAGCGCAGCTGGGCCACCAGGGGCTCTTCGATCGGCACGAAGACGCGCTCCAGCAGGCTCTCCTGGCGGTAGGTGCGCGAGCCGCCGCCGTCCAGCTCCAGCGAGGTGGAGCGGCAGCGCTCGACCGTGCGGCGCAGGTAGTCCACCGTCACATGGGATTGCTCGGTGGTGGCGCTGAGGCGGCGGATCTTCTCCTCGGTGACGCGGCTGGCGACGAGCGTGCCGAGCAGGCCGTCCTCGAAGGTGAGGGTGGCCACGGCGTAGTCGTCCAGCTGCGGCGAGCGCACGCGGCGGCCCGCGGCGTGCACGTGCGCCAGCCGGCGCTCGCCGGCCAGCGCCAGCAAGACGTGGACGTCGTGCAGCATCAGGTCCTGCACAACGTCGGCGTCCACGATGCGCCCGTCGAAGGGACTCAGGCGCTGCAGCTCCAGCGCGACGATGCGCTCGCCCTCCAGCAGCTTGGCGACCTCCCGCACGGCGGGGTTGAAGTGCTCGATGTGCCCGACTTGCACCACGGGGCGCCGTTGGCAGCGGGCGACGGTCTCGCGCAGCGCCTGCGCGTGCTCCACGGTGAGGGCCACTGGCTTCTCGATCAGCACGTCGACCCCCGCGCGCAGCGCCAGCAGGGCGTGCTCCACGTGCAGGGCGGAGGGGGTGCAGATCGACACCGCGCGCACCTCCCCCAGCATGTCCTCAATGCTCGTAAAGGGATGCGTGTCGAACTGCTTGGCTACCGCGCCGCAGCGCGCGGCGTCGAGGTCGTAAACCCCGCGCAGCTCGCAGAGCCCGCCCAGCGCGGTGTAGGTGCGCACGTGGTGGGAGCCCATGTTTCCGGCGCCGATGACGCCCACGGGAAGGGGGTCGCTCCGACGGCGTCCGCCGCCGCGGCGTCGCTCGACGGGAGTGGATGTGGGTGGGGTGGCGGAAGGCATTTAAAGGGATTAGAGGGGGCCGCGTAGGGCGAGATATCTGCCGTACCCGGTCCGGGAGGAAGCGGCGAGCTAGCTCATTTCCACGTAGCCGGTGGCTTCCCCCGGGGGACGTTCGTTGAGGGCGACCTTGTTTTCGTAGTTGCCCTCGATCGTTTGGATCTGGCCGGAGGGGAGCACGCCGCGGACGATGCCGACGTGCTCGTCGCCGAAGACGATCAGGTCCCCCGGTTTGGGTACAACACCGGGCCCGTTGGGTATCGCGCGCCCAGTTTGCTGAGCCCACGACCAGATCTGTGAGACCGAGCCCAACCCTTCGCCCTGGGCGCCCAGCGGCTCGCCCGCCTGGCGCGCGGCCCAGGAGGCGAAGTAGGCACACCACGGCGCGCCCGGAGCGGCGCCCGCGGTGGCGCTGCGGTAGGCGGCGATGGCGGGCGATTCGTTGGAGCCGGGCGGCTGCTCGGTCTGGCCGATCTGGGTTTCGGCGGCGGCCACGATCTGCCCGCCGGGGCCGGTGGTGGCCGAAGGACCGGCGAGGGCTGAGGGACCAGTGAGAGCCGACGGGCCCGTGAGCGTCGAGGCACCGGCGAGGGTCGAGGGACCGGCGGTGGCCGAGAGGCCCGCGACGCCGGAGGGCGAGCCCACCGCAACCCCACTGGCCTGCGCGAGGGCGGTCGCGAACGTGGAGCCCCCGCTCTGCAGAGAGGTCGTGCCAGGAGCTGCCGTGCTCAACGCCCCAGCGCCGCCCGGAGTCGTGAGGACGCCCGTGGACGCGGTGCTGCCAGGGGCCAGTGTGCCGCCCGTCAGAGCCGTGACGGTGGTGCTGGCAAGGGCGTGTTCGATCGCGGCGACGCGTTGCAGCGCGGAGTCGAGGGACATTGCGCCCACGTGATCGGCGGGCGCTGTGGCGAGGTTTAGGGATGAAAGTTGGCGCCCGATGGAGCGTTGCCAGATACTTCCCGCGGCTGGCTGCTGTGGGCGGCGTCGCTCCCGCGTCGGGTGGGGTCGGCGTCGAGTGTCCTCATCGAGCGTTGATTGAGTGGCTTGCCTTGGTCGATAGAAAAAGTGGGGCGGATCCTAGGATCCGCCCCACCTTGAGTCTTGGTCGGCTATGTCGGAAGGATGGTCCTAGCCGATGTCAAGAACCAGCCGTTGCTGTGGTTATCTTTGGCCTTGGTGTGGACCTTGGCCGCTGAGGTTGAATTCGACTCCCGTGAGTTCGCCGGTGGTCGATTTGGACGCGAGGCTACACCCGACGCCTTTGGATTTCTCTTCCGCGGTAACCCCTTTCGTTTCGACTAGCACTGATTCTTCAAAGCTCGTCAACGATGGGCTTGTTTGTGTGGTTCCTTTGAGTCCTTTGTTACTTGCTGCAGGGACTTTGATGACGCATAGTTCTTTTTCGATTTTTAATTCTGTATTGTTGAGGGCGGTACCCGCTAGTTCTTTGTAGGTGTCGCTGCCTGACGCTGGAGATTCTACCAGTAGTTCGGATTCAGAGACTTCTGCAGGAAGGGTGTTCGCCCCGACTTTGAGAGTGCAGAAGGGTCCCCATTTGATTTGGTATTGTTGGGCGGGACTTTTGACAGATGCTAGTTTCCACTCTATGCCAACCCCTTTTGGTTCACACTTGACGACCTCGCCGGTGCCAGATGTGTAAACAAATTCTCCACCTTTTGTGATTGCCGCCGTTTTGACTTGACCCGATAGCTTTGCTTGTGATTCGGCTTCAAACAGTGCGAAGGCTGGAGCTGCCGAGGCGGCCATTATGGCCAGCAGTCCGGCGAGCACTAGCCCGACCTTGAGTCTGAACATTGCTGGTTGCTCCTATGTCTAGTTGGATGGATTGCGGGAGCATCTGCCTCCCGCCTTGAACCCCTTCTTGGGCCCTCTTCAAGGCTAACGTCACCATTGTGCGCGTCAAATCGAAGGCCTGGGTTGGGTAGCCGAGCCGTGAGGCCCATGAGAGGCGATACCGGCTGAACCCCAATGGTTATGGGCGCAACGCCCTGGGAGTCTGGGGAAAGTCCATATAGTCGCCTTCCAAAAATGTTTCCGACCACCTCCGGAGCTCCCCAAAAATGTTTCTGATCGCTCCTCTCAGTTTCGGCAAAATGTTTCTGACCGATGCGTCGAGCTTTGAGTCGGAAACACTGCAACCCGGCGATCGGCGAGAGGCTACGCTTATCCCTGCTCATCCGTTTGGAGCATGTCGGGCGGTTGAGTTTGGAGCGTGTTGAGCGCAGTGTGGAGGGGTAATCTTGAAGGATCGACTGTTGTCGGACATTTGGGGACTGCTCTTGCTGTTTGCGGTGCTGTGCATGCTTGCTTTGGGTGCCAGTTCGGCGAACGCTGCTACTCCGGTGCTGCTTAATACGTTTGGAATCGGGAGCTTTGCGCATCCGACTGGAGTGACTGTCGATCAGTCCGGTGCTGGCGTCTCGGGGAATGTATTGGTCGCGGACGGAGGCTCCAACGAGCGGGTCGACCTGTTCGGGCCTGAAGGAGGGGCGCCACTGGGCGGTCTAGCGACACCTCTTAGCCACACCTTTGATTTTGGCGAAGAACCCGCTGGAGTTGCGATCGACAACTCGGGAGGTCCGAGCAATGGCGACCTCTATGTGGATGATGTGGAGCACAACGTCATCCAGAAGTTCCAGCTCGTAGGCGGCACCTATGAATACGTATGCGAGATTGGTGGCTATGGAGGCGGTTGCGTGGCTGACGCCGGTTCGCCGACGTTTATAGAACCCGTCGGGATCGCGGTCGACGCACACGGGAACCTGTACGTGTCCGACTATGGGAACGAAGTTGTCGACGAGTTCACCGACACCGGCGCGGATGTCCGTCAGATCACGGGAAGCGGGATCGCGCTTGAACGTCCGAGCGGCTTGGCGTTCGACTCGCAGGGCGACCTGTACGTGCAGCAGTATCGGGGTGGAAAGGTATTGAAGTTCGCCGCGAACCTGCTCGGCGAAGTCGAACCGACAGAGGAACCCACCGTGTTCGACGCCGGCCCGGCCTATGGTGTGGCGGTCGACTCGCATACGGGCGAGGTGTACGTCGCGCATGAATCATCTGTTGTCGAGTACAGCCCGAGCGGGGCACTGGAAGGCGAATTTGGCTCGGGAGTGATTGGCGAAGCTTACGGCATCGCGGTCAACTCCACAACGGACGACGTCTATGTGGCGGATGCCAGGCATGACGATGTCGAGGTGTTCGGTGCGCCCCCGGCACAGCCGCCGTCGGTAGGCAGCGAGTACGTGCGCGATGTCACCCCGACCTCGGCGCTGCTCACAACCCAGGTCAGCGCAAACGGCTTCGATACGCACTGCTACTTCGAGTACGGGACGACCACGAGCTATTCCGAAGGCGACGCTCCGGCTCTGCCCGGCATCGACATCGGTTCGAATGGCGGCCCTGGAAGCGAACGGGCGGTCGAAGCGCTTCTGAGTGGTCTTACGCCGGGCACCACCTACCACTACCGCGTGGTCGCCGTCAACAGCAACGGCAACGGGGAAGTGAGTTACGGGCTGGACCACGAGTTCACGACCTTTGCGGCCGGCGCTCCGTCCGCTCTGCCCGACGGGCGGGCCTGGGAGCTGGTGTCTCCTCCCGAAAAAAACAACGGCAACGTTCTCGCGATCGGTGGAGATTCGGGGGGTGGTCTAGCGCAGGCCTCGGCCGAAGGCAACGCGGTCACGTTCCTTTCATTCGCGGCTTTCCCCGGATCGCAGAGCAACGCTGAAGGCAACCAGTACGTCGCGAACCGCGAGCTGGAAGGTTGGAGCACGAGCAGCATCGACCCCGCGATGAACGCCCAGACATATGAAAACGGCCACGGCGTCCCCTACACGGCATTCTCGTCCAACCTGTCAAGCGGATTGCTGTTCGGTGGTTTTTCCTATGACAGACAGGGGGTCGAGCATGGCGTCGAAAACCCACCTCTGCCAGAATCTGGTGACCCCCCCGGCTACGAGACCTACTACCGCAGCACCATCGCTGACGGGAAGTTCGAATCGCTGCTTACCAGTGAACCTTCGGTGCCATCAAGCAGCTTCACGATGGGATTTGTGGACGCGACACCGGATCTCAAGCACATCGTGATCCGAAGCGTCGCGGCTCTCGCTCAGGGCGCGACCGAAGGACCGAATAATAGACTATACGAGTGGACGGAAGGCCAGTTTCAGCTTATCAGCGTGCTCCCTGATGGTATGCCGGAGGATGGGGTAGCCAGAATTGGTAACGGCCTACCGGATCCCCGAGCGATTTCGAGCGATGGTTCGCGTGTGATCTGGTCAAGTCCAGCGGAAGAAAGCCAGAGTCTCTTCGTGCGCGAAGGCATCGGCACCCCGCAGGCCAGGACCGTGCCGGTCGATCTTGCTCGCGGCGGGCCGGGATCCGGCGGGGGCTCGTTCCAGATAGCCAGCAGCGGTGGCTCGAAGGTCTTCTTCACGGATCGCCGGCATCTCACCGACGTCGCAACTAACGCCACTGGTGTGGGGGAGATTGGCGGCGATCTCTACGAGTTCGAGCTGGAACCCGGCAACCCCGAAGGCGGCCAGCTCCTCGACTTGACGCCAGACCACGTGGACCCCAGCGGCGCCGAAGTTCAGGGCGTGCTCGGCGAGGGCGAAAGCAAAGCAGGCGGAGCCTACGTGTACTTCGTCGCCCAGGGCGTGTTGGCCGAAGGTGCCGCCGAAGGTGCCGACAACCTCTATGTATTGCATGAAGATCCGACGACGCACGGATGGACGACTACGTTCATCGCTATGCTCTCGCCCAGTGACAGCACCGGAGATTCGAAGGAAATTGTAGCCGGCGAAGCGCAGGATTGGACTTTTGACTCGGCGTTGCGCACGACTCGGGTGACCCCGGATGGGATGCACCTAGTGTTCATGTCGGATCGCAGCTTGACTGGCTCTGACAACACCGTGGCAACCGGCGCGAGCTGCGGGATTGCAGCGAACGGTGAACCTCTACCCGCGAATTGCGAGGAGGTCTTTCTCTACGATGCGGCAGATGGCGGTTCCGTGAGCTGCGTGTCGTGCAATCCGACCGGCGAGCGGCCGACGGGACCCTCCAGCATACCGGGCGCGACCGTGCTTGGAAATGGGGAAGGTATTTATCAGTCGCGCGTGATATCCGAAGATGGCAGCCGGGTTTTCTTTGAAAGTTACGATGGGCTGGTTCCACAGGACACCAACGACGGGCGCGATGTCTATGAGTATGAGGCTGGGCGGCCATATCTGCTGTCTGGTGGCATGGGTGACTCCGATGCCTCGTTTATCGACGCGAGCGCGAACGGTGACGATGTGTTCTTCATTACCGCGACCTCGCTCGTGCCACAGGACACAGATGGGCTCGTGGAGCTGTATGACGCCAGGGCGCCGCACGTGCCGGGTGAAGCTGTCGGCTTCACCGCTCCCGCGGTGCCCGTTAAGTGTGGCGGTGAAGGTGAATGCAGGCCTCCAGCCATGCCTGCCGCGCCATTGGTGGGCGCGCCGTCGAGCGCCACGTTCAGCGGTCTCGCGAGTGTCGTGTCGGACGCGACCGCTGGGCAGCCGAGGACGGCCGTCCAGATAAGGGCTGAGGAGCTGGCGAAGGCGTTGAAGAGCTGCCGGGCAAAGCACAAGGGACATAAGCGGGCCGTTTGCGAAGCCCAGGCGCGCAAACGCTTCGACCCGAGGGCCAAAGCAAAGAAGTCGTCAAAGCCGACCGGACGGTAAGTTAATTATGCGATTGGGCTTGTTAACCGTGAAGGCGTCACTGCTTATAGTGATGCTGGCGGCCGTGCTCCTCTGCGTGGAGGCGGGCGAGGCGTTCGCCGGCTTTGGATTTCAGCGCGTCGAAAACACGATCGTCAATGAAGGTGGTTCGGCTGACATCCAGGCTGGGTCGCATCCGTTCGCGATCGACACCACGTTTGCGTTGAACCAGGAGGTCCAGCCCGACGGGATTTCGATTCCCAGCGGGGACTTGAAGGATCTGCAGGTCAAGCTGCCGTCTGGCCTGGTGGGTAACCCGACGGCTTTACCGAGGTGCAGCAGCACACTGTTCTACACACCTAGGCCTCGCAAGAACGGCCCGCCAGGCGATACATTTGAAGGCGCGGATTGTCCGGAGAGCACACAGGTTGGGATTGCACGAGTTGAATTGAACATCAATGAAGAATTGAAGCCTCCCAGCGCGCTCTATCTGCCCGTGTATAACCTCGTGCCCCCTCCCGGCGTGCCTGCGGCGTTCGGCTTCAACCCCCTGGGTCTCGCGGTGGTGCTGACGGCAAAAGTGCGCACAGGCGAAGACTATGGCGTGACCATCGATTCCGAGAACGACAGTCAGGTGAAGCGCGTCTACGGAGTCACGACGACGCTGTGGGGCGTGCCCTACGCTCACAGCCACGACGGGCAGCGCGGGGAATGCCTGGGCATCGAAGGCACATCGATGGGCGCCTGCCCCGTCGAACAGCCCGCCACGCCCTTCCTGACGATGCCCACCAGCTGCTCCTCCTCGCCGCTGACCACCTTCTTCTACGCGGACTCATGGCAGCACCCGCTGCAGTCGCTCGAAACCGAAGGCGTCGAGGCCGAAGCGGTGGACCACGACAGCGAGGGCGACCCTGTCGGCCTGGGCGGCTGTGAACTGCTCGACTTCAGCCCGAAGGTCTCCGCGCAGCCCGAAACGGGCGCTGCGGCGTCCCCAACTGGGCTCAACTTCGAACTGAGCCTGCCGCAGAACCAGAATCCCACAGGACTCGCGGAGGCCGACCTGCGCAACGCGGTTCTCACGCTGCCGGCGGGCGTGTCCGTCTCGCCCTCAGCCGGCGATGGACTCGGAGCCTGTACCAGCACGCCGGAAACGGGCAGGCCGGGCGGGGAGATCGCGCTGGAATCCGACGAAGTCGTGCAGTGCCCCAACAGCTCGAAGGTGGGGACTGTCGAGATCGAAACGCCCCTCCTCGAAATCCCGCTGACGGGCTCGGTCTACCTTGCACAGCCCAACGCGAACAAGTTCAACAGCCTCCTGGCTCTGTATCTCGTCGCCGAAGGCGACGGCGTGCTGATCAAGTTGGCGGCGCACGTCGAGGCCAACCCGCTCACGGGCCAGCTCACAACCGTCGTCGACGACGCGCCCCAGCAGCCCTTCAGCAACCTCAAGCTGCACTTCTTCGGCGGTCCCCGCGCGGCGCTGATGACTCCGCAGACCTGCGGTATCTACGAAGCGAATAGCCAGCTGACCCCGTGGAGCTCACCAACCGAAACACCCGTGAGCATCAACAGCCCCTTCGACATCTCCACCAGCTGCGGTGGCGGCTTCGCGCCCACGATGGTCGCGGGCACCACGAGCAACCAGGCCGGCGCATACAGCCCATTGACGACCACGATCTCGCGCTCCGACCAGGACCAGAATCTCTCCAAGATCACCCTCACGACCCCGCCAGGGCTGCTCGGGATGCTCTCCCACGTCCAGTTGTGCGGCGAACCGCAGGCCCAGCAGGGCGACTGCCCGGAAGCGAGCAAGATCGGTCACGTCACGGCCACCTCCGGCGCGGGCCCGACTCCCCTGCAGCTTCCCCTCGCGGGCAAGCCCCAGGACCCGGTCTTCCTCACCGGCCCCTACGATGGCGCTCCCTTCGGCCTGTCGATCGTGGTACCCGCGGAAGCCGGGCCCTTCAATCTCGGCGACGTCGTCGTCCGGGCGGCGATCAACGTCAACCCGCACACCGCCCAGATCACGATTTCGAGCGAATCGCTGCCCCAGTTCGTCCACAACACCGGGATCCCGCTCGACGTGAGGACGGTCAACGTGATCGTGGATCGCGAAGACTTCATCTTCAACCCCACCAACTGCGAGCCGTCGAGCGAGGAAGGCACGCTGAACGGCGCCCAGGGCGCGAGCGCTGCCGTCGCGACCCGCTTCCAGGCCGCCAACTGCGCGAGCCTGCCCTTCACGCCGAAATTCACGGTGCTCACCCAGGCGAAGACGAGCAAGGCCGAGGGCGCCTACCTGCACGTGAAGCTCACCTCAGGTCCCGGCCAGGCCAACATCGCAAAGGTCAAGGTCGACCTCCCCCTGCAGTTGCCCTCGCGCCTGACCACCCTCCAGAAGGCCTGCACGCTCGTGGTGTTCGAAGCGAACCCCGCCAATTGTCCGGCTGCCTCGGTGGTGGGCACCGCCACAGCCCACACCCCGGTACTGACGCACCCCCTCGCCGGACCCGCCTATCTGGTCTCCCACGGCGGCGCCGCCTTCCCCGATCTGGAGATGGTGCTGCAGGGCGAAGGCGTAACGCTCGTACTCGACGGCAACACCGACATCAAGAAGGGCATCACATCGAGTTTGTTCAAGACGGTGCCCGACGCGCCGATCTCGACGTTCGAATCTCGTGCTTCCGGAGGGTCCACACTCGGCGCTGGCGTCGAACGGAAGCCTCTGCAAGGCGCCGCTGAAGATGCCCACCGCGATCATCGGCCAGAATGGGGCCACGATCAAACAGAGCACCACGATCACGGTCACCGGCTGCCCCAAGCATGTGGTCAAGAAGGGCAAGGCGAAAAGGAAGTAGTAAGGCGGGGTACCTTAACGGGGAGAGTAGGTCAAAGGCCATGGTGGGGGAACCTGATTAAGGAGGAGAGGCGGCCCAGAGGGCCGCCTCTCCCACCACCGTTCCCTCGATGAATCGGCGGTATATAGCTTCTGCCGGCCTTCCCTGACCGCGCGAAGCGTTGTTACCCACCCCGGGGTGGTTGCCCACCCCCGGGCGGGCTTCGCTGCAGCGGTGGCGCCAGAGACGCCACCGCTGAGGAAGTGTGAGTGTGAACTACTGCAGGAGCTTGAGGACAGCCTGCGGGATCTGGTTGGCCTGCGACAGGACCGCGGTACCGGCCTGCATCAGGATCTGATCCTTGGTGTAGTTCGTCATTTCAGACGCCATGTCGACGTCTACGATGGAGCTCTGCGCCGCAGACAGGTTCTGGTCGTAGGTGGCCAGGTTGTTCTGCGTGTACTGCAGGCGGTCCTGAACGGCGCCGAAGTTACCGGCGGCCGAGGCGACCTTGCTGATGGCGGTGCTGATTTCTTCCAGCGCCGTTGCCTTTTCGAGGCTGATCGCACCGACCGATGCGCCGAGGCTGATCGTGCCGACGGTGATCACTTCACCGTCGTTGGCGCCGACCTGGAAGGAAATGGTGTTTTCTTCCTTCAGCAGGTTGATGCCGTTGAACTGAGTGGTCGTCCCGACTCGTTCAATCTCGGAGCTCAGCTGCCCGACCTCGGACACGATCGCTTCCTTGCTGGCTTCCGAGTTGGTGCCGTTCTTGTACTGCACGGCAAGCTCGCGCACGCGCTGGAGCATCTGCTCCACCTCGTTGAGCGAACCCTGCGCGGTCTGCGAGAGCGAGACAGCGTCCTGCGTGTTCTGCTGCGCCTGGCCCAGACCGTTGATCTGGCCCTGCAGCGTCTGGCTGATGGCGTAGCCGGCGACGTCGTCGGCGGCCGTGTTGATCCTCAGACCTGAGGACAGGCGTTCCATCGATGTGGCCATCGAGCCCTCTGTCATGTTCAGGTTGCGCTGAGCATCCATCGCCTCGATGTTGGTGTTGACAGTCAGGGACATGCGTTCATCTCCTTGATGACGGTTGGTTGATAGTCCCGAGCTGACTCCCTGTCAGCTCTTCCTACACGCCGGTTTATCGTCAGCGCGGCGGGGAACTTGAGAGTGCCCGCCGACGGCTGGCCATCCGGGCAGGCGCCAGAGCGAGCGGGTCAAACCCGCACATCGATGTGGCGTGGGCCTTCGTCATCTGGAGGACCGGCGGAACCGCTCTGCGCCTCCTGTGCGCGCCGCGCGCGCTCGCGCTGTTCCTGCGCTCTGCGCCGCTGCTCGCGGCGGTCGCGCGCGACGCGATCGCTCGCGGCTGGAGCGATGGGCGCCAGCGCCGGCGGTCGAGGGGTAATGGGATGGATCGGGTCCATCGCGGGCTCCCCGCTCAGCGGCGCCTTGCCAGCTCGGCCTGCAGCATCTCGTGCTGGCGGCTGCGCAGCTCGGCCACCACCAGGTGGCGCCAGAGGAACACGGCGCCGGCCCACACCATCACGTAGCAGGCGACCCCGGCCGCCAGCGCGTGCAGCGCCGCGCCGGCGAAGGTGGCGGTGGGCAGAGACAGGTAGCCCCCCACCACAAACCCCACCAGCCCGCCCCAGCCCTTGGCCTGCGCCACGCGGTGCGCGGCGCGCGGGTGCGCGGCGATGCTGAGGCCCGAGCCCGCCGTCGCGGCCGGGTTGGCCTTGCCTTTCTTCTTGGAGTCCTTGCCCTTGCCCTTCTGTTTGGGCGCCTTGGCCTGCTTAGCCTTGGGCTCGGCGGCCTTTGACTCAGCGGCCTGAGGCGCTGCGGTGTCGGTGTCAGCCGCCATGGCCTTCCTCCTGCTCGAGTCCTCTGCGCCGCTCGGCCCGCTGGCACTCGAAGATGAAGCGCACCAGCCGGCGGTGGTCGCCCTCGCCGATGTTGTCGAAACAGATCGCGCGGTGTCCGCGCGAGTCGGTGCGCACCACCGTGCCGCTGCCCATGATCGGCGCGCCGCCCGGCGTGGTGGTCAGGCGGAAGTCCACCCGCTCACCGATCTTCAGCGTGTTGGGGCCGGCCAGCAGCATCCCGCCGCCGCTGAGGTCAACCGAATAGCTCTGCACCGTCCCCTGACTGCCGCCGGTGCAGACCATCACTGGCCGTGTGGCGCGCACGCGCACGTACTCGCGCTCCTGCAGCACCTCGACCGAACACAGCTCGCGGAAGCGCAGCAGGTCGCGGTCCTCCAGCGTGACGGTGCCGCGCAGGCGCACGCGGCCGCGACCGCTCGCGTACTCCAACACCACGTCGTCGAGGCTGCCCTGGTCGAGCGGACGCTCGGTGCGGAACATCACCCCCACCAGCAGCGAGTCCTCATCGCGCTCGGCCACTCGCGCCTGGATGCGCTCGCCCGAGTCGCGGACGAGCGTCACCGTCGCCGAGCGCTTGGGCAGCTTCAGCGCCTCCTTGTCCTCGGAGTTGCGTCGTAGGAGTCTCATTTCAACAGGCGGTCCGCCAAGTGGGTCGGGTCGATGCGGGTCAGCCCCCCACGAACGCGCCCGCGATCCAACAGATATTCGGGCGCCAATCCGAATTTGCACGCCGCCTCGACGGCCACGCCGAGCTGGTCTGTCTCATCGGCGTGGGTGATCGCCAGAGCGCTGGCGCGCAGCGGACGCAGCGCCTGGAGCAGCTGCGCGGCGGCCGTCGCGCCGAGTGTCGCGGGCAGCGCCACCACCACGCGATCGGGGCGCAGCTCCTCCAGCAGGCTCGCCATCATCCGGATCGCGCCGCGGTCGGCCGGCGAGAGCGCGGGCAGATCGAGCAGCAGCAGCCCCTCGCCCCGCGCCTGTGCGAGCGCTTCGCGGGCGCGGGGGGCCCCGAGACGGGTGGGCTCCATGATGTGCGGGCTCAGCAGCATCGCCGGCTGCTGGAGCTCAGGTTCCAGCAGGATGCTCGCGCAGCTGGCGGGCAGCGTGCCCGCTCGGCGATAGGCGCTCAGCACGGCCGCACAGCAGCTCGTCTTGCCGCTGCCCCCCGGACCCACCACGGCGACGGTGGCGCCCTGCGCGGGTAGCAGCTGGTTGACGGGGATGCGCGCCACGAGCGCCCCGTGCACCGCACGGGCGAGGCCGATGCGCGGTGCGAAGGGAACCGCGTGGGCGGCCGCCGAGTCGATCGTCTCCCGCGTGAAGTCCTCACTCACGCCGAGCCCCGTCATGCTGCGTTCGATGCCGGCGCGCGCCCGCTCCCAGCGCGGCGCCGCCACCGGATGCGTGGTGGGTTGCGTGGCTCGTGCGGCGGGGTGCGCCTGCGGACGCATCACGTGCAGCTCACCCGCGTCTTCGCCCATGTCGCGGTCGAGCTGCCCGAGCTCACTCTCCAGCGGGATCGGCTGGGACGCTGCTTCGGCCAGGGCTGCGCCGAAGGTGTCCGGGGTCAGCTCGCGGAACTCCTGCACGGGGGCCGCCGGACGCGGCGCGTCTTCGACGATTGGCTCATCGGGGCTACCGGCGGCGGCGATCGAGGCGAGCGTGTCCGTCACGTAGGCTCCCATCGGGCGGCGCGCGGCGGGCGCGGGGGTCGGCTCTCCGAGCGCCCTCGGCTGCTGAGGCGCGCGGACCTCTGGCCTTGACGGCACATGCAGCGCGGCGGGCAGCGCGGCGGGACGTGCGGGGTTGGCGGGGGGCCGCGCCGGCTCTGTATCGTCATAGACGTCGATGCGAGGACCGCCCGGCTTGGCCTCGATCTCCACGTAGGGGCGCTGGAAGAAACCGCCGATCCCACCCTCCAGCCCGCGCTTGCGGCGGACGACGATCGCATCGACCCCCAGCTCGGCCTCGATGCGGGGGATCAGCTCGTCGATCGAGCGCCCGCGGTAGAGGCGTGTCTGGCCGTCGGTGCCCGTCTCGGGCAGGCCCAGCACCTGCTCCTCGCTGGGGCGTGGCGTGTGCAGCAGGGTGCTGAGGGCGCTCATGCGTGGATGACTCCAATCGTCTCGACGTTGACGCCCGGTGCGATCTCGTTGTAGGAGCACACCGGGAGGTGGGGCTGGGCCTGGGCGATCAACCTGCGCAGGTGGCGGCGCACGCGCGCCGAGCACAGCAGCACGGGTCCGGGGCGGGTGCCGCCGCGGGCGCTCGCGTGCTCGACCTGGGCGCGCAGTGCGCCGACGATGGCGTGCGCGCGGGGCGGGTCCATCGCCAGGTACTCGCCGTCTGTGGTCTGGGTGATCGAGGTGGCCACCTCCTGCTCGATCGCAGGGTCCAGGGTGATCGCCTGCAAGCGCAGCTGCTCGTCCAGGTGTGGCGCCGTGATTGCGCGGCCCAACGCCTGGCGGGCGTACTCCGAGAGCAGGCTCGTATCCCGCGTTATTCGCGCCTTGTCGCCAATTGCCTCCACGATGGTGCCGAGGTCGCGGATCGCGATGCCTTCGCTGAGCAGCGACTGCAGCACGCGCTGGATCTCGCCCAGCGAGAGCAGCTCGGGCACAACCTCCTCCACGACCGCGGCGTTGGTCTCCTTCAGCTGCTCCAACAGCGCCTTGACGTCCTGGCGGGTCAACAGCTCGGCGGCGTGGTCGCGGATCGTCTCGGTGAGGTGGGTGACGATCACCGACTCGGCGTCCACGACGGTGTAGCCCAGCGACTCGGCTTCCGCGCGCGCCGATTCGTGCACCCACGTGGCGGGCAGCCCGAAGGCGGGCTCGGTGGTGGGGATGCCCTGTAGCGCGCCGGCGGCGTCACCGGGGTCCATCGCCAGCAGGTGCCCGGGCATGATGCGCCCGCGCGTGACCTCCGAGCCGCGCACCTTCAGCACGTACTCGTGGGACTCCATGCCCAGCTCGTCGTGGATGCGCACCGCCGGGATCACGATGCCCAGCTCGCCCGCGATCTGGCGACGGATCATGCTGACCCGTCGCAACAGCGATTGCGTCCCCCCAGATCCCGCGGAGTGGGTGGATCCATCGACAAGTGGCACGAGCCCGAAGCCGATCGCCAGCTCCAGCGCGTCGAGCGGGGTGCGCTGCACCTCGCCCTCGCTTTCTCCCGGCGCGGGCAGCCCGGCGGGCGTCTTGGCGCCCGCCAGCGCGAGGTCGGTGGAGTGCTCCTCGCCCGGCATCCCGTGGCGCACGCTCCAGCCGATCGCCCCGAACAGCGCGGCGATCGCCAGGAAGGGCAGCTTGGGCAGCCCGGGGATCAACGCGAACAGCCCGATCGCCGAGGCGGCCACCAGCGGCGCCTTGCGCTGGCTGAGGATCTGCCCGGCGATGTCCGAGCCCAGATCGCGATCGGAGGCCGAGCGGGTCACGATGATGCCAGTCGCCACGGAGATCAAGAGCGCGGGGATCTGCGCGGCGAGCCCGTCGCCGACCGTCAAGAGCGAGTACTGGTGGGTGGCGTCGGTGAAGGGCAGCCCGTGCTGGACGACGCCGACGACGATGCCGCCCACGAGGTTGATCGCGGTGATGATGACCGCCGCCATCGCGTCGCCCTTGACGAACTTCGAGGCGCCGTCCATCGCTCCGTAGAAGTCAGCTTCGCGGGCGATCTCCGAGCGCCGCGCGCGGGCCACATCGTCGGTGATCAGACCGGCGTTCAGATCGGCGTCGATCGCCATCTGCTTGCCGGGCATCGCGTCGAGCGTGAAGCGCGCGCCCACCTCCGCCACGCGCCCCGCGCCGTTGGTGACGACGACGAACTGGATCACCACCAGGATCAGGAAGATCACCAGTCCCACCACCACGTTGCCGCCGACGACGAACTGCCCGAAGGATTTCACGACGGTGCCGGCGTCGCCGGTGGTGAGGATCAGGCGCGTGACCGACACGTTGATCGCCAGGCGAAACATCGTCGTCAGCAGCAGCAGCGAGGGGAAGGAGGCGAAGTCCAGCGCCTTGTTGAGGTACATGGTGGCGACCACGATGGTCAGCGCCGCGGAGATGTTCAGCGTGATCAAGAGGTCCAGCAGCGGCGAGGGCAGCGGGACGACGAGCATCGTCACCACCATCACCACCGCGACCGCCGCCAGCAGGTCGGTGTGGCGCAGCATGCGGCGCGCGAAGGTCATACCGCTCGCCTCCTACGCGCCGCCAGGCGGTATACGAAGGCCAGCACCTGCGCGACAGCTGCATACAGTTCCTCGGGGATCATCTGGCCGATTTCGGTGGAGCCGTGCAGCGCGCGCGCCAGCGGCGGGTCTGCGATCACCGGCACGTCGTTCTCTTCGGCCACCTTGCGGATCTGCGCGGCGATCAGGTCCTTGCCCTTGGCCACCACCTCCGGCGCGGTGCGCGTGCCGTCGTAGCGCAGCGCCACCGCGTAGTGGGTGGGGTTGGTGAGCACCACGTCGGCCTCTGGGACCGCGGCCATCATGCGCGCCCTGGCGGCCTGCAGTTGGCGTCGGCGCAGCGCGGAGCGCACCTCCGCGGAGACGCTGTACTGGCGCTGCTCGTCCTTGACCTCCTGCTTTGTCATGCGCAGCTGCTTGGCGTGGCGGTGGCGCTGCCACACCAGGTCCACCACGCCGATCGCCAGGTAGGCGAAGGCGGCGTGCTGGGCGACGCTCATCGCGCGCTGTCCCATCACCTTGCCCAGCGCGCCGGGGGGGATGCCCACGAGCGAGACCAACCCGCCGATGTTGGGGACCACTGCAAGTGCCGCCACGGCACCGACGGCGCTCACCTTGGCGACGGCCTTCAGCGCCTCGAAGACGAGGTTGGGGCTCACGAGGTTGCGCATCCCGGAGATGGGGTTGATCCGGTGAAAGTCGGGGGTCAGCGCCTTGGGCGAGGGGTGAAAGCCGACCTGCGCCACGCCCGCCGCGACTCCCGTGGCCATGCAGATCCCCGCGATCGGGCCGACGGTGACGGCCATCGTCTCGATCATCCCGTGCAGCAGTTGCGCGAGCCCAGCGGCGGAGGTGGCCTGCGCGGGGTGGGCGATCTCGGCGAGGATCTGGCGGAAGGATTCGGCCGCCGCTTCGACGATCCGCGGACCCAGCAGGCTGAGGCCGAAGAGGCCGCCGATCAGCACCAGCGAGCCGCCGGCGTCGGCTGAGCGCGCGACCTGGCCCTTTTCGCGCGCGCGCTCGCGCTGCTTGGGCGTGGCCTTCTCTGTGCGGTCCTGCTGGGCCATCGTCTACGCCTCGTCCTATGCCACGTGCAGCGCGCCGAGGGCCGCCGCCACGCTCGTTGAGATTTCATCGGACATCCATCCAGCCATGAACGGCAGCGAGGCGCCTACGACAAGCAGCGCGACGGCCACCTTGACGGGGAAGCCGACGGCGAACACGCTGATCTGGGGGACCACCCGCGAGACGACGCCGAAGGCGACGTCGGTGATCAAGAGCGCCACCACCACCGGCGCGACGATCTCCAGGGTGGCCATGAAGATGGTGACAAACACCTGCTCGGCCCCCCCCACAAGCGAGGAGAGCCGTGGCGCGTCGGTGAGCGGGACCAGTTCAAAGGTGCGCGCCAGCCCGCGCAGCACCCACGCGTCGCCGCCGATCACGATGAAGATCATCGTGCCCACCACCGAGTAGAACTGCGACAGCGCGCCGCCCTGGTTGCCGTTGATGGGGTCGATCAGCGCGCCGAAGGAGAAGCCCGCCAGCGCGTCTACCAGCGACCCCGCGGATTCCACCGCGGCCATCAGCGCACCCAGCCCGAAGGCGAAGCCGAAGCCCACCAAAAGCCCCTCGATGACCAGCCCGGCGAGGCTGAGGGCGTCGCCGGGGATGTGCTGGCCGTGCAGCGCCACCGGCGCCAGTCCCATCGCAAGCGCGACCGCCACGATCCCGCGCACGCGCGTGGGGATCATCTTCGAGGAGAACAGCGGCGCCATGAAGAACAGCGGCGTCACGCGCGCAAGCACAAGGATGAACCCCGCCAGCTGGTTGCCGGCAAGCTGGGCGAGCAGCTGACTCACGAGCCCACCGGGGTCGTGGTGGGGGCGTGGCTCACGCTGCCACGAGGGTAGGGGTGAGCCTGGTTCACGAGCCCACCATGGTGGGGATCGCGGTGTACAGGTTGGTGGTATAGGCCACCAGCTGTCCCAACATCCAGGGGCCAAGCACGACGATCACCAGGGCCACGCCAACGATCTTGGGGATCAGGGTGAGGCTCTGCTCCTGGATCTGGGTGACGGCCTGGAAGACGCTCACCACGAGCCCCACGACGAGGCCCACCAAGAGCAGCGGGCCGGCGACTTTCAGGGACAGGCTCATGGCCTGTGAGGCGAGGTTGACGACGGTGTCCTGGTTCATGGTTATGGAGTGTGGGTTGAGTGGGTTTCGGTCATTAGTGGAAGCTCTGCACGAGCGCTTTGATGACGAGGTCCCAGCCGTCCACCAAGACGAACAGCAGCACCTTGAAGGGCAGCGAGATGAAGGTCGGCGGCAGCATGATCATCCCCATGCTCATCAGCGTCGAGGAGACGATCAGATCGATGATCAAGAAGGGCAGGAAGATCAGAAAGCCGATCTGAAACGCGTCCTTGAGCTCGGAGACGATGAAGGCGGGGATCAGCACCTCGGTGGGCACTTCCGCGCGCGTCTTGGGCGGCTTGGAGTGCGCCAGGCTGATGAACAGCGAGATGTCCTGCACGTCGGTCTGGCGAAACATGAACTCGCGCAGCGGTTCCTCGGCGCGCGCGACCGCCGTGGCGGTGCTGATCTTGTGCGCAGTGAGCGGTTCGATCGCGTCGCGCTTGATCTGGCTGACGGTGGGGGCCATCACGAAGACCGTCAGGAAGAGAGCGATCCCCACCAGCACCTGGTTGGGGGGCGCGTTGGTGGTGCCCACCGCGGTGCGGATGAAGCCCAGCACGATCAGGATGCGGCTGAAGCCCGTGACGGTGAACAGCAGCGCCGGCACCAGCGTCAGCCCGCCCACCAGCAGCAGGATCTGCACGGCGGTGGAGGAGCTCACGCTGTTCACCTGCGCACCGTCCATTCGCGCAGGCGCTCCAGCACACCGCCGCCCTCACCTGGCATCTGGATGGGCCTTGAGCCGCGCTGCGGGGGCTGCCCCTCCTCGGAGGGCGGGTCTTCATCGACCAGCCCCGCTTCGCGCGCCTGCTGTTCGGTGTAGCGGTGGATCGGCGCCACGCCGTGCTCGGCGCTGCCCACCAGCAGGTAGTCCGCGCCCGCGCGCACCAGGTGCAGCGAGCGGTTTGAGCCCAGCGGCAGCGTCGCGATGCTGCGCAGCCCCTCCCCGGCGGAGCGGTTCTCGCGCCCGGACTTGACCTGGCGCAGGATCCAGCTGAGCCCCCAGATCACCGCGATCACGATCAACAGCCCCACGATCGTGCGGATGATTGAAGGCCCGCCCGCCCCGCTCGAGGTGCTGGCGGTGCCGACCTTCGAGGGCGCCAGGTTCAGCGGCGTGCTTTCCGCGCTGGGCTTGTGGCCCGCGGGCGCTGGGGTGAACGCCCCTGCGCTGGCAGGAGCCAGCAGCAGGGCCCAGGCAGGGGACAGCACCAGCGCGCCAAGCACGAGGGTTACGGCCCGTACGGCCGCACGCGAAAGCGGGAAGGACTTAATCATCGAGGGACGACTCCGAGGAGAGTCGCCCGCTTTATCGACGCTGCTGAGAGCGGCTTTAGACCAGCGCCTGGACTTGCACGGCCCACTCGCCCTCGGCGCTCACCTGCAGGCTGCCCTGGGCGAAGGGGAGGCCACCCGCAAACAGCTCGATCGGCGCCTGCGCCCCTTGGTCGAGCTCCACCACGGTGCCCGGGGGCAGTTCCAGGGCGTGACCCAGGGGCATGTGCGTGCGTCCCAGCTCGGCCCACACCCGTACCGGCACCCCCACCATGCGCTCCATCCCTGCCAGGGTCGAGGCGGTCTCCTGGGCGCGACCCCCTCTCTCCTTCCCTTCATCGGCGCCTTCACTGCTCTGCGCTGCGTCCGTGCCCCCTGCGCTGGCGCTGAGCGAGGCACGCAGCCGTCGGCTCGCCGTCGGCGTTGCACTCGATGTCAGCTTGACCGCGCGCCGCGCGCCGCTGAGGCCCGGGCGTCCGCGCCCGAGGGGAACGCCCTCGGCGAACAGCGCCACGCCGTCCTCGGCGCGGTCCTCGAGGGTCAGCAGGCTGCCGGGGGTAAGCGCGACCATCTGCTCGATCGGGATCTGCACCGAGCCGACCTCGGCGCGCAGCTGCACCTCGGCGCCCGCCAGCCCGCGCTGCACGGCCTCCTGCTCGTGTGGGTCGCCCTCGGAGGAGGGGTCCTCGGCGCCCAACAGCTCGCCCGCCACCGGCTCGATCGCCGACCACGGGATCAGCAGCGTCATGGTCGAGGGCTGAGCGTCGATAAGGCACTCCAGGGTGAGGCTGAAGGTGGGCTCGCCGATCGGCACAAACACTCCCGCGTCGCCCTCCAGGTCGATCTGCCCGAAGGTCAGCTCCAGCCCACCCAGGTCGCGCCAGGCAAGGGCCAGCTGGCTGACGATCGCCTCCAGCAGCCCGCGCGTGAGTCCCCAGTCGATCTCCTGAGAGGCGCCGCTCGCGCGGTGCCTGGGCGGCGCTGCCCCCCAAGAGACATTCCAGCGCCTGCAGGACCATCGGCAGCTCGATCTCCAGCAGCATCTGGCGCTCGATGGGGCGCACGTTCAACGCTACTGAGACCGACGGCGCGGGCAGCTCAGCGCGCGCCGCCGACCACGTCAGCTGGCTGGAGTCGCTGACGCGCAGCTCGACCGGCGCGCGCAGCTCCGTGGAGAGGCGGTTGGCCACCGCCTCGCAGAACGGCCCCAGGAGGCGCCCCACGCGCCGGCGTATATCCGCGGTGAACTTCGTCGGCTGGGAGAAGTCGATGGTGCGGACGGTCTCGCTCACGTCAAGTCCCCGGCGTCTCGTCGCTGGCGGCGTCGGCCTGCTCGGGCGCTGCCTCTGTCTGCGCCGCGGGGGCCCCTGCGGGCTCGCTGTCCACGATTTGCGTGATGCGCAGGCCGAACTGCTCGTCCACCACCACAACTTCGCCGCGTGCTATCGGGGTGCCGTTGACCAGCAGATCGACCGGTTCGCCCGCGAGGCGGTCCAGCGTGACCACGGAGCCGGCGCGCAGCTGCAAGGTCTCCCCGACGGTGATGTGGGTGCGCCCGATCTCGACGCTCAGCTCCATCGGCACCTCGCTGAGACGGTGCAGGTCGGTCTCGATGGTGCTTGTCGCGCCGTTTGAGTGGGGCACAGCCTGGTCGAACTGCTCCTCCAGGCTCGGGTCTGTGGGGTGGGGGGGCTCGCTCATGACTCTCCTATTGCACGGTCAAATCGGGGAACAGCACGCGTTCGACCTTCACGTCCGTCTGCGCTCTGATGGCGTCCAGGATTTCGTGCTTCACGGCGTCCCGGCCGCCGGCGCTCGACAGCATCGAGCTGCTCTCGTTGGTCATCAGATTCGTCACGATGTCGCGGATCACTGCTTCCTCGGGCAAAGTTCCGGCCGCGCCTTCGCTCGACGAGGCGCTGCCGCCGGCCGCCGACGCCCCCGAGCTCTGGCCGGGAGCGAGCACCAGACCCAGCGTGAGCTTGGCGAAATGGCCGTCGGAGAGGTTCAGCAGAAAGGAGCTGGGCAGCACGTAGATGGTGCCCTGGATCTTGTCCTTGACGATGAGCTTGGGCTTGGTCATCGAGTAGGCCTCGAACGCTCCCAGCAACAGCACCACCAGCACGATGAGCACCTTCTTGTTCTTCAGCATCGTTCTACGGTCCTTCCGTGCCCGTCGCGCCCGCGGCGGTCGAGGTTTCCGATTCCAGTGGCGAGGAGCTGCCATACAGCCGTTGCAGCACGATTTCCACACGCCTGTTGCGCGCCCGGCCCGCGGGGGTGGCGTTGCCGTCGATCGGGCGCTGTTCGGCGTACCCGGAGGCGCTGAGGCGCGAGGCGTAGACGCCCTGGCCGATGAGGAAGCGCACGACCATCGAGGCGCGCGCGGTGGACAGCTCCCAGTTGCTGGGGAAGCTCGCGCTGTGGATCGGCACGTCGTCGGTGTTGCCTTCGACCGCCACCGGGTGCTTGCGGTCGATGTTGATCAGCGAGGCGATCTCGCCCAGCAGCGGATAGGCCTGCGGGATCAGCGTGGCGCTGCCCGAGGGGAACAGCAGGCGGTCGGTGAGCACGCGGATCACCAGCCCGCGCGGCTGAATGGTGGTGTTGACGTCCTGGGAGAAGCCGTGGTTGGCCGCATAGCTGTCGAGCACGTGCTTGAGGTGTTCGAATTCGCTCTGCTCCTGCGTCGCGCGCGAGACCGAGGCGCCGGCGCTGGCCGCCGATGCGCTGCCGCTGGTCTGGGGTCCGGCGTTGCTTTCCAGATTGTTGGCCGCCGCGCGGGGCGTGAGCGGCACGATCGACTGCACTTCCTTTGCCGCGGCGGGAGCGTGCGCGCTGGCGGTGGACCCTTGCTGGGCGATGTCCTTGCCGCCCGGCAGGATGTTGTCGGGGGAGAAGGCGGCGCGCAGCGACTTCTGCAGCGCCTGGATCTTGGAGATGTTGACCGAGGAGATCGAGAACAGCACCATGAACAGCGCCATCAGCAGCGTGATCATGTCGGCATAGGTGAGCAGCCAGCGCTCGCCGTCCTCGTGGCCTCCGCCGCCGTGGGCGCCGCGCCTGCCTCCTCTGCGGCTGCGTGAGCGGGACATCGCCTACGCCCTCTCTGCCTGTGAGCTTGCGCGGGACATCGCCTGCGCTCCCTCTGCTTGTGCACGCGCGCGAGACATCGCCTACGCCGCCTCGCGCTGGGCCGCACCGGCGCCCGCGCCATCCTCTTCGGAGGAGCGCTCGGCGGGGGGAAGGTAGGACATCAGCTTGTCGGCCACCAGCCGCGGGTTGTCGCCCGCCTGGATCGAGAGGATGCCCTCCAGGGTCATCATGCGCAGCTCGGTCTCTTCGGCGGAGATGGCCTTCAGGCGGTTGGCGATGGGCAGGAAGATGACGTTGGCCGAGCCCACGCCCATCAGCGTGGCGAGGAAGGCGGAGGAGATGGAGGGCCCGAGGGTGGAGGGCGCGGCGAGGTTCTGCAGCACGTGCACGAGCCCCATGACGGTGCCGATGATGCCCATCGTGGGCGCGAAGCCACCGGCCTTTTCAAAGGGTGAGGCGGCGGCGGCGTGGCGCGCGGCCATGCCGTCGACCTCGGCCTCGAGGATCGCGTGCACCATCTCCGGGTCGGTCCCGTCGACCACCAGTTGCAGGGCGTTGCGGGTGAACATGTCCTCCACCTCGCCCAGCTGAGCATCGAGTGCCAAAAGGCCCTCGCGGCGGGCCTGGTCGGCGAGTCCCACCAACTGGTCCAGGCGCCCGCGCATGTCCGGCGGTTCGCTTGAGAAGACCATTTTGTAGAGCGAGGGGATGCGCTTCATCGAGACCATCCCCACGCTCGCCAGCGTCACCCCGCCCGTGCCGCCGATGATGATGATCAGCGCCGGGATGTTGAGGAAGACAGCGGGACTCGTGCCATCCATCATGGCGCTCAACATGAGGGCGCCCATGGCGACCCCGATCCCGATGGCTGTTGCGGCTTTCATCGCCCTCGTTCATCGGCCGCAGGGGCCGATCCTTCAATCTGGGCGGACCGAGCGGACGGGCGAGGGGTCGCGTTCGGGTCTGCGGTTGCGCATCGCCTCGGACAACACCTCTACACGCCAGGTGCGCACGAGGTCGGCGACTTCGTCGGGGGTCTCAGCGACGACCACCTTGGCGGTGGTTGCCAGGGTGATGACGGTGTCGGGGGTCGACTCGATCGTGACGATCAGGTCGGGATTCAGTTGGAAGGGCTCGTCGCTGTGCCCGAGCCGATTGAGGGTGATCACTGGCTCCTCCTCTTGTTTGCCGGCGGGGCGGCGTCCATTGTGGCGCCGCCCCTTGCTGGCTCCTCGGATTCGTCCTGAGGGCTGAGAGCCTAGTACAGGCCCCGACGCCCTCCTACGCTCAGCCTTGGACCATAGTCACCGCCGTCTGCAGCATTTCGTCGGCTGTGGTGATCACGCGCGAGTTGGCCTGGTAGCCGCGCTCGGCGGTGATCATGTTGGTCATCTCCGACGCGAGGTCGACGTTGGACATCTCAAGCTCCCCGCCCACGGTGGCGCCGAAGGAGCCCGTGTCGGGGGTGCCGACGATGGGGGGACCGGAGTTGGTGGTCTGGCCCCACAGCGAGCCGCCGAGGCGTTCCAGCCCCGACTGGTTGGCGAACTGCGCGAGCGAGATGTACCCCGCCGTGACCTGCTGCTGATAGGTCGGGGAGGCGGGGTTCTCGTCCTCGTAGCTGACTGAGCCATCCTGCCCGATCGACACGTTGGCCGAGCCGGGGGGGATGACGAGGTAGCTGTCTTCGGCGCCCGGCGCGTAGGTGGTGCCCGCCGCCGTTACCGTCGCCACAGCGTTGCGGCCAATCACGTAGTCGCCCGCCTGGGTGGTCAGGAAACCCTTCGTGTTGGTCGTCAGGTCGCCCGCGCGGGTGTACTGCACCTGCTTGGGCACCGCCGCGGTGTAGGGGGGTTCGGCGGGCGGCGTGCCGCTGCCGACGCGCAGGAACCCCTGACCCTCGACGGCCACATTGAGGGGGTCGTTGGTGGACTGGAAGGAACCCTCGGACATTTCCGATTCGGTCGCGGCGACCTGCACGCCGAGGCCGACCTGCAGCGGGTTGGTGCCGCCGTTGGAGGCGGTCGCGCCGGAGGCGCCACGCAGCACCTGCGTGAGCGAATCGGAGAAGGTCACACGCGAGGCCTTGTAGCCCACCGTGTTGACGTTGGCCAGGTCGTTGGCCGTCTCGTTGAGCATCGTCTGGTTTGCGTCGAGGCCGCTGATTGCGGCATACATTCCACCCATCATCTTGGATGCACTTCCTTTCGCGGCCTCCTCGATGAGGTCCGGCCGTGGTTGTGTGGCGTTGGTCTCACCGGCTGCGCCTCATGCGATCACGGCGGAGTCGATGTTGGTGAACACGTGCTCACGCATGTGTTCGGCGCCGACCGCCGTGACGACGGTGCGGCTGCCCACGGCCACCACGAAGGCGGTGCCGTCGACGAGTACGACGGAGTCGCGCGAGCCCTTGCCTGCCGCGCGGTCCACTCCGTCGTGAAGTCTGTTCAAGGTGGTGGGGTCCAGGGCGATGCCCCGGCGCTGCACGCGCTCCAGCGCGTGGCGCGAGAAGTGCAGCGGCTGCGAGGCGCCTGTCTTCTGCAGAACTTCAGCGAAGGACGGTCCGCTCGCACTGGGACTTCTCGGTGGTTGGGGGCTGGGCGCGCCCGGCCCCGCGGGCAGCGCACCGGGCGGGAGCAGCGCCGGATTGGAGACGGGGCTCACGAGACCTCCGTGATCGAGGAGGGTTCGATGCCCGTGTGGCCTTCGACGGTGAGAGTGGCGCCGGAGGAGGTGATCTCCACGTTCTGGACGGTCCCCTGGGCGACGGCGCCGGTGGTGGGGTCCGTGTAGGAGACGGTGTGGCCGATCAGCGCCACCGCCTGGGCGACCTGCTGGGCGGAGTCGGCCTGGGAGGTGGTCTGCGCCAGGTTGGTGACCTGCTCCAGCTGGGTGAACTGCGCCAGCTCGGAGATGTATTCGGAGCCTTCGGTGGGCTGCAGCGGGTTCTGGGCCTGCAGCTGGGCGACCATCAGCTTGAGGAAGCCTTCCTTGCCGAGCGTCCCTTCGGGGTTGGTGGGGAGCGGTTCTGACTTGGCCTTCGCCGCGGCGGTGGGGGCCGTCGTGGTGGCGGGACTGACCGGTGTCGTGGCAGCGGGAGTGGCGGTGGCGGGGGATGACATGGTGGCTCCTTTTCTCAGGCAAGTACGTCGACGAGCGCGCCGCGCGAGGGCTGCGCGCCCGGCATGGGGTGGGACAGAGGGTCGAGGGAAGAGGTATCGCTCTCGTCCTCCACATCCGGCGCCTGCCGCGCGGAGGGCGAGGAGGCGGCGGAGTGCGGCGCGGCGTGGCCCTCGCGCTGCGAGCCGGACTCGAAGGCGCCGGTATCGAGATGCAGCGAGGTGAGGCCCAGCGAGGAGAGCGAGGAGCGCAGCTCGGCGCGTCCTTCGGTGAGCGCCTGCGCGGCGGCGGAGGTGGAGGCGGTGATGCGAGCCACCAGACCGGAAGCGCTCTGGCTGAGGTGGATGCGAATTTCACCAAGCTCCTCGGGTTGCAGCGCGATGCGCGCCTGGGAGAGCCCCTGGCGGGATGCGAGGGAGATGGTGGCGTGGACGGCCTCGATCGTCTGCTGCAGATCGACGCCGTAGCCGGTCGCGGAGGGCTCGCCGGCGGGCGCCGACGAAGGCGTGCCGGACGCGGGAGAGGCGCCGAGCAGGGACACGGCGCCGGGAGTCGAGGCGCCCGAGGAGACCCCCGGCGCCGCCGATACCGGCCCGCCCGAGCCGGCGGAAGCCCCGCGCCCCCCATGTGCGAGGACGGCGGGGGAAGCCTCATCGATAGGAGTTTGGATTTGAGGGGCCGCGGGTGCGGAGGCGGAGGGCAGGTGAGCGCGGAGCGCCGCCGAAGCGGAGCCCGAAGATGACGCAGGGGCTGCGGCAGCGAGCTCAGCGGCAGGCGGGACGGACGGGGCGCCCGCGGGAGCGCTCGACCGGGAGGGTGCAGCGGCCGAAGCGCCGGGCGTGGAGGACGCGCCTGCGGAAGCGCTCGGCGTGGGGAGCCCGCTGGCCGGAGCGCCGGGCGTGGAGGACGCCCCTGCGGGAGTGCTCGGCGTGGGGAGCTCGCCAGCTGGAGCATCGGGCGGCGCTCCTGCCGGAACAGCGGAGAGCGTGCTCGCAGTGCCCGCGGAGTCGAGGGCGGCGCCAGAGGACTCGCTGCCCGTCGTACTCGCCGTGCCTGCCGCACCCGCCGTACTCCCCGCACCCGCTGTACCCGTTGTACCCACCGTACCCCCCGCGGTGGGGCCGCTGCCAGAGGCGGCGGCGGCAAGCGCGGCAGAGGGGCTTGCGGTGGTGGGATCGCCCGCGGTGTCGGCAGTGGCATGCGTCGGGGAGCCAGACACCGTGGTGAGCTGCAGGCTCGTAGGCTGCGGGCCACCGATCATGGTGCTGGTGGCGGTCGTAGAGATAGCGGTGGTCGAGGCAAGCCCCGTCGATGCACCGGAGGACCCGCCGGCGGGAGCGGGATGCCCGGAAGACGGGGCGCTTGCTGTGGTGGAGAGACCCGCGGGGGACTCGTCCCCGCCCGCAGCGCTCTCGCTGGGCGATGCAGTGCCGCGCGCGCTCGGCGAGCCGGCAACCGCAGCAGCCGGAACCTGGTGGGCGGCCGCCGATGCGGTGTGGGCGGCCGCGACTGTCTCGGTATGGACGCTGGTGGGACGACGCCCGCCCGTGGGATTCTGCTGGTGGCCTTCCGCAGGTGCGGTCCGGGCCGAGTGCTCAAGCGCGCTCGCAAAGAGCGGCCCGCCGGGCGGAGCGCCCGGCGGAGCCTTGCCGCCCGGCGGCGGCGAGGCCATGGAAGCGGAGGCGAAGGATGTGGGGGCGGGGGCGGTCATGCGAGCGAGGCCGCGGGAGCGGCGGGGGACGAGGCGGTGGAAGCGGCAAGTGGCGAGGCCACGGGAGCGGCGGGGGACAGCGTCTGGCGGTAGGCGGCGGCGTAGCCGAGCACCTTGCTTACGTACGCCTGGGTTTCGGCGTAGGGAGGGACTCCGCCGTACTGGCTGACGGCCCCCGGGCCGGCGTTGTAGGCGGCGAGCGCGTCGGCGGTATTGCCGCCGAAGCGGCTCAGCATCTCGCTGAGGTAGCGCGCGCCGCCTTCGATCGACTGCAGCGGTTCGAGCGGATCGGAAACACCCAGTGAGGACGCTGTGCCGGGCATCAGCTGGGTCAGCCCGAGCGCCCCGGAGGATGAGCGGGCGTTGGGGTCGAAGCCCGACTCCTGCTGGATCAGGCCGTGCAGCAGCGCCGGTTCGATGCCGTAGCGCTCGGCTGCCTGGGTGACGGCGGCGTCATAGGTCGAGGAGGAGCTCGAGCTTTCAGCGCCCGGTGCGGTGGCGCTCACGGGCAGGGCAGCCGAGGCGTCCGGTGCGTAGGCGCTCTGGCCAGCAGTGGTGCTGACACCCGGTGTGGTGTAGGCGGCCGGGGAGGAGTAGGCGGCCGAGGTGGTGTAGGACCCCGAGGTGCCCGTTTCAGCGCCTGCCGAAGAGAGGCCCGCGGCGGCGAGGGCGGCGGCGCTGGCGGAGGGTGCTTCGGAACTTTCCCCGGCGGTGGCGCCCGCGGCAGATCCTGCTTCGCTGGAGGACGGCGGGGAGCCCCCTGCGGCGCTCGGGCCGGCGGAGGCGGCTTCCAGCGCGGCGGCGAAGCTGGCGGTGGAGCCCGAGGAGACCTGGGCGAGCAGCGTCTGCAACTGCTGCACGCGCTGGCTGGCGCCGAGCGCGTCGGCGGGCCCGCCTTCGCTGGCGGCGGGTTCGATCGCAAGCGCGCTCATGCGGCGCTCCGGCGGAAGCGGTCGAGGGCGATCTCATCGAGCAGCCCACTCTCTCGGCGCTCGGACTCGCGGCGGTGCTCGGCGCGCTGGCGCTCCTTCAGTCGCTCCAGCATCTCGTGCTCGCGCGCGGCACAACCCAGTTCGAGGTCGCGCTCGGCGACGACGGTTTCGTTGCGCTCCAGCTCGCGCAGCCCGGCCAGGCGCTGGGTCTCGACGTGCTCGACGAACGCCTGGCGCGCCTGCAGCTCCGCGGCGGTGGCGGTGGCGGCCGGCCCGGTGGCACGGCGCTGCTCGGCTCGCGCCTGCTCCAGATGGGTGTCCACCGTGTCGAGGTGGGCCCGGCTGTCCGAGCGCTGGGTGAGAGCTTGGGCCATTGCCTGGCGGGCAAGGTCCTCGCGGCGCTCGCGCAGGGCACGGACGCGCTCCAGACGGAAGCGGAATGAGGGTCCGGTCACCGCCCGGTAATCGGACGCAGGGGGCTGTCCTTTAGGTGCCCTCGGGAGTCGCCCAGGTGGCCAAACCTAAGAATCTTCTTACAAAAAACGCCAGGAGTGATCCAACTGACCTAATTATTCGCAAAGAGAATATTCGCCTCGTGTCTAGCGGAATGAGGGCGGATATCAAACTATTCTGTATATCGAAGATCGAATGAACCGAAACTCCTATCACCAACCGGACCACCCATCCAGCTCCGACCACGTCCATCCCCGCGATCCGCGACGGATCGCCGCTGTCCTGGCGACGCGGCGCAAGACGAGGGCCGGATATACAAAGTGCTCTAACTATAATTAGGACTGAGAGACGCTATGCCAACGAAGACCACCTCCACGAAGACCAGCAAGAACGCCAAGAAGGAAGACGAAATCTCGATCACCCTCTCGCCCGTGCAGGTCGAGCAGGTGATGCGCCTGGCCGGCCAGAGCCGGAACGGAACCGTATCGAGTCTGCTGCTGGCGGCGCTCGACAACGCCTACAAGCCGGGCAACGGCGGCAGCAAGCGCGGCAAGACCAAGTCGCTGCAAAGGGCCACGCAGGAGGCGCTTGAGGACGCGCTCACCGATCCCCAGCTCTCGCAGTCGTTGCTGCGCGGTCTGGCGATCCTGTCCTCATACGGCCCTGAGCGGCCGTGGCGCGCGATCATCGACCTCGCCCACCAGTTGGGCATGTCGCCTTCCACAACCCATCGCTACGTCAAGACACTGCGTGCGGTGGGGCTGCTGGAGCAGAACCCCACGACGCGCGAATACCGTCCCGTCGCGCCGTAGCCGTAGCGCCGAGTAAAACGCACAGCAGGGCCAAAACCGCATAGCAGAGCCGATCAGACGCGCATGTGCAGAGCCGGGATCGAGGACGGCCCGGCATCTACACTTCGCTCGTGTGCGGGTTGCGGGCTGTGGGCCTGGCCGCACACTCCCGCCGGCAGCACCTCAGACGCTGAGGTGCAGCGCGGGGATCGCCGAGGGCCCGGTCTCCGTCGTAGCTGCGGGCGCAGGCTGGGGCTCGTGCGCCGGGACCTCCTCGCCGTCGATGACCTCGCTGTGGTGGCTCTGCAGCGTTCGCTCCAGCGACTCGGCGAGCTCGAGCAGCTGCGCGTCGGAGCCCAGCGGCTCTGAGCGCTCGCCGGTGGCCTGACGCAGAAAGGCGTCGATGCGGGGACGGTGGGCGAGGGCCGCGTCCAGCGCAGGGTCCGAGCCGGAGCTGTAGGCGCCGATCGCGATCAGGTCTTCCTTCTCGCGCAGCGCCGCCAGCGCGCTGCGCACGCGTTGGCCGGCCCGAACTACGTCTTCAGAAACGATCTCGCCGATCAGGCGCGAGACGCTTTGCAGCACGTCGATCGCGGGGTAGTGACCGGAGTGGGCCAGCGAGCGGGTCAGCACCACGTGGCCGTCGAGGATCGAGCGGACGGCGTCGGCGATCGGCTCGTTCATGTCGTCCCCGTCGACCAGCACTGTGTAGAGGCCGGTGATCGAGCCGCGCGGGCTGGTGCCGGCGCGCTCGAGCAGGCGCGGCAGGAGCGCGAACACCGACGGGGTGTAGCCGCGCGTGGCCGGGGGCTCGCCGATCGCCAGGCCGATCTCACGCTGGGCCATCGCGAAGCGCGTGACGGAGTCCATCATCAGCATCACGTCGTGGCCCTCGTCGCGGAAGTACTCGGCGATGGTGGTGGCGGTGAGCGCCGCCTTGATGCGCACCAGCGCGGGCTGATCGGAGGTGGCGACCACCACCACCGAGCGCTCCAGCGCGGAGCCAAGGTCGCGCTCGATGAACTCACGCACCTCACGGCCGCGCTCGCCCACCAGCGCGATGACGTTCACGGTGGCGCTGGTGGAGCGGGCGATCATGCCCAGCAGCGAGGACTTGCCGACGCCCGATCCGGCGAAGATCCCCAGGCGCTGGCCGAGCCCGCAGGGCACCAGCGAATCCAGCGCGCGCACCCCCAGACCGACGCGCTCATCGATACGGGGGCGGCTCATCGCGCCCGGAGGGGAGGCGACGGTGGAACGGGGCGCGCCACTGCCCGCCGGGGGGTCCAGCTCGTCAAGCGGCGCCCCCAGCCCGTCGATCACCCGGCCGAGCAGGCTCGGCCCGACGTCGATGCGAAAGGGCGCGGCGGTGGCCAGCACGCGGGTGCCGGGGCCGATGCCGTGCATCTCACCCAAGGGCATCAGCAGGGTGCGGCCCTCGCGAAACCCCACCACCTCGGCCGACACGGGCGGAGCCCCTCGGTCGGCAGCGATGAGGCAGACCTCGCCGACCTCGGCCTCCAAGCCGGTGACCTCCACGATCAGGCCGATCAGGTTGCTCACGAAGCCATGACGTTGGGCCAGGTCGGCCGAGCGCAGGGACTCGGCGGCGCTTGCGAGCGGGGTCACTGTGAGTGCTCCTCGACTGGCGCCTCGGCAAGCATCAGCTCGCGGGCGCGCTCCAGCTGGGTCTTCACCGTCGCGTCGATCTCGCCCTCGACGGTGCGCACCACTGCGCCGCCGCGCCCGACGCGCCGGTCGGCCTGCACGTCGCACGTCTCGATGCCGCCCACCTGCGCTCGCAGGTCATTGACTGCGGCACTTACAACGTCGAGGTCGTCGGGATCTACAAGCACGACGACCTGACGCCGGTCGGCGATGCGGCGCAGCGCGCCGCGCACAACATCAACGACGCGCTCGGGCTCGGCCTCCAGCGCGCCGGCGATGATCTTCGCGGCCAGCGCAAGGGCCAGTTCCACCGCGTCGCGCTCGACCGCCTCGGCGGTCTCGTCCCGTAACTGCTGGAGTTCGAGCAGTGCCTCGCCCATTGCCTGTGCAGCCGCGGTGGTCTCCGCAAGTCCGTCGTGGTGGCCCTGCGCGCGACCCTCGGCGTGGCCCGCTAAACGGGCCTCTGCGCGGATGCGCTCGCCTTCGGCGGTGGCCAGCGCGATTATTCGCTCGGGGGCGTCGCGAGGCAGCGGGGGGGAGGGCTCCAACTGCTCGAAGGGGTAGCCGCCAGACGCGCGCTCCGCGGCGGGCGCTCCGGAGGGTGCAGCGGGCGCCACGGGCAGGGTGGCGGTGTCAGACAACCGCTTCGGTCTCCTCGTCGCCCTCGCCGGAGAGGACGATCGTGCCGGCCTCCTCCAGACGGCGGACCACCGCGACGATGCGGCTCTGTGCCTCGTCGACGTCGCGCTTGCGCTGGGGCTGCTGGACCTCCATCTCCTCCTGCAGCATCGCCGCGCCGCGCTCTGACATGTTGGCCATCACCACTTCCTTGACGGGGTCTGGGGCGCCGCGCAGCGCCAGCACGAGGTCTTTCTGGTTGGCCTCGCGCAGCACCTGCTGAATGGCGCGCTCCTCGAGCTTGACGATGTCCTCGAAGACGAACAGCATCCGCCTGACCTGCTCGGCTAGAGCTTGATCGGTGGCGCCCAGGTGGTCGAGCACGTTGCGCTCGGTGGAGCGGTCGGCGTGGTTGAGGATGTTCGCGAGCGCCTTGGTGCCGCCGGCGGAGGAGTACTCCTGCTCGACCAGCGTGGAGAGCTTCTGGCGCATGATCTCCTCGACCTGGTGGATCACCCGGGGGGAGGTCTCACCCATGCGGGCGATGCGCAGGGCCACGTCGGGTTGCAGCTCCTCGGGCACCTGGGCGAGCACCTGGGCGGCCAGGACGGTGTGCAGGTTGGCGATCACCAGCGCCATCGTCTGGGGGGACTCGGTGCGCAGGAAGGCGACGATCTGCTCGGGCGGGGTGCGGCGCAGGAACTCGAAGGGGCGCATCTCGATCACGGTGGAAAGCCGGCCGATCAGTTCCTCCGCCCGCTCGGCTCCCAGCGCGCGCTCCAGGACGTCGCGCGCGAAGTCGATGCCACCGGAGACGTCGGCCAGGCCGCTCTCGGACTCGGTCACGGCGGCCAGCTCGTTGAAGATCGATTCGGCGGTCTCTTCTTCGACCGAGCTGAGCTTGGCCATCTCCAGCGAAAGCCCCTCGATGTCCTCCTCGCGCATGTGCTGCATCACTCCCGCGGCGCGCTCTGAGCCAAGCGCGGCCATCAGCACCGCCGCCTTGCGGCGCCCGGGGAGGCGCACGGCAGTGCGTTGGGGCAGGCCGAGCGCAGGAGGCTCCTCGACGGCGGGCAGCTCGATAGCCATCAGGCTTGCCTCACGATCGCGCCGGCTCGGATGCGGCCCGGACAGCTCGAGCCCTGGTCAGCCGGCGTGATCGCTAGCCCGATCATCTAGTCCTCCTGCATCCAGGTGCGCAACTGCTGGGCGACCCGGTCGGGGTTGCTCTCGGCCAGCTGCTCGACGCGCTGGCGTACCGAGGCGTCACCGCCCGCGCCCACGGCGCCGACCGCCACCGGTGTGGGCGGCGGGGCGGCGGCGGGGGCCGAGGTTTCGCGCTCAAGCTCGGAGAGGCGCACGGGCAGCTCCAGTTCGCGCAGCCACACCGGCTCGTTGTCGATGTCTGCCTGCTCGTGCTTGCGCAGCGAGCGGGTGGTGAAGAACAGGAACAGCAGCGAGGCGAGGCCGATCAGCGCGTACTTGGCGTCGCCCATGATCCCGCTCGTGGCGCCGGCGGTAGGGGTGGTGGTCTTGGCGAACGCCATCTGCCCGACCGACAGGGTGTCGCCGCGCTTGGTCTGCAGGCCCGCGGCGTTGGTCACGGCTTCGCGGATCGCCGGCAGCGAGGCGGCGGGGACGGACTTGTCGAGCAGCACCGAGACGTGCTCGTTTTCGATTTCCCCGGGGGCCACGGTGGAGTGGGTGACGGTCTTGTTGACGCCGAGCGCGGTGTTGGTGATTTCGTGCTTGTAGTTGGACTTGCCGCCGCTGCCAGTCTGGGTGTAGGCGGGGATGTTGGCGGTGCCCGTCGCGCCGGTGCCCGAGCCGGAGCCGGTCAGCGTCTCAAGGTCCTTGCTCTGCGTCAGCGGCACCCCGGCCTTGCCATAGGTGAGCGTTTCCTGGGTGGTCTGGTTGACGTTCAGGTTGGCGGCGACCTGCACCTGGGCCTTGCCCGGCCCGAGCGTCTGCGCGAGCATCGCGTTGAGGTTGGCCGCGGTGCTCGCGTCATAGCGGGCCTCGGTGGCCTCTTTGGTGGTTTCCGCGCCGCCCGCCCCTTCGCCGCCCGAGGCGGGCCACAGCAGCTGGCCGCTGGCGTTGGTGATGGTGACCTTGCTCGCCGACAGGCCGGGCACCGAGGAGGCCACCAGCTGGGCGATGCCCCGCACCGAGGTGGGTTCAAGCGAAGTGGTGCCGGACAGCAGCACCGCGGCGGAGGCGGCGGTTTGGCTGGAGGCGAACAGCTGCGACTGCGGCGTGGGCAGGACGAGCTCGACCTGCGCGCCGGAGACGCCCTGCACGTTGTCGATCGTCTCTTCCAGCTGGCCCTGCATGGCGCGCTGGTAGTTGACCTGCTGCTGGAAGGTGCTTTCGCTGAGGTTCTGCTTTTCAAACAGCTTGAGGTCCGGCTGGCTTGAGTCGAGCACGCCGGCGCTGGCCAGCGCCACGCGCGCCTGGGAGGTCTCGTTGGAGGGGACCGCCAGTGCGGTGCCGTTGTTCTGCAGCTGGTAGCCGATGCCCTGCTGGTCCAGCGCGCTGGTCATCTTGCCCGTCTGCGCCGGGTTCAGGCCGCTGGCCAGCGTGGAGTAGGAGGGCTGGGAGACCATGTGCAGGAACAGGTAGATGACGATTACGGCGGCGGCGAAGGAGCCGGCCGCGACCGCCCATCCGCGCGGTGTGAGTCTTGAGGCAAGTTGGGCTACGGGCATCTATTTACACCTGTGTCTGGAAGATGGACTGGGCTGCTTCGGCGGCCTTGGTGCGGATTTGCGAGGCGAGCTGCATCTCAAGCTGGGCGTTCTGCACGGTGACGACCGCGCTCTCCGGGTCGCTGACCGTCCCGGTGGCCAACCCCTGCGCCGCGGCGTCGGCGCTCTGCTGGGACTGCTCCAGTGAAGAGATGGCGCCTGAGAGCGCGCTGCTGAAACCGCCGGAGGGGCCAGTGCCGGAGGTGCCACCGAGGGCTGGTTCGCTCTGGCCGGCCGCGCCGCTCTGCCCGACACCTTCGCTTGCGCTCACGCCTGTACCCAGCCCTTCGCTTGGGTTGACGCCCGCGCTCGGGTTGACGCCTTCGCTTGCAGTGAGGCCTTCGCCTGCGCCGACGCCCGCGCTCTGGCCGAGCCCCGCGGCCTGCGCAGTGCTCCCGCTTGGGCTCGTACCGGCGCTCTGGAGAAGGCTGCCGATGTGTCCCACGCCGCCGAGCGCGCCGATGGGGGGGATCATGACTTCAACAGCCCCAGGGTGGAGTTGAACATCGACTTGGCTGTCTGCATCGCGGTCACATCGGACTGATAGGAGCGCGACTCGGAGATCAGGTCGACCATTTCGGTGACGGTGTTGACGTTGGGCATCTTCACGTACCCCTGCGCGTTGGCGTCGGGGCTGCCGGGGTTGTAGATCTCCTGGTCGGGGGTGGCGTCGGCGACGATCCCCGCCACCTCCACGCCGCCCCCGGGTGTCTGGGCCGGGCTCGCGCCACTCATCGCGCCGGCGAGCGTGGCGCCGAAGCCGGCGGTGCCGACCTGCTGCAGCTCGACGTCCTGGCGCTGGTAGGGCTGACCGCTGGGTCCACGAGTTGTTTGCGCGTTGGCAAGGTTCTCGGAGGTGACGTCCATCCGCACGCGCTCGGCGGAGAGCCCGCTACCGGCGATGTCGATCGCTTCGAAGAGGCTCATCAATTGACCCCCATCGCGGAGCGCATGATTTCGTCGCGCGCGCCCAGCACCTGGCTCATCGCCTGGTAGTCGAGCCCGTTCTCGGCGATCTGAGCCGATTCCTGATCCACGTCCACGCCGTTGCCTTCAGGACCGGCGGCGCCCGGCTGCACTTCAGGCTGGAACTGAACCTGTTCGAGCGCCGATTCCCCACCTTCCACCGCGCTGCGCAGCGTCGCCTGGAAGTTCACGTCCTCGCGCTTGTAGCCGGGGGTGTCGGCGTTGGCGATGTTGTTGGTCAGCAGCGTCTGGCGCATCCACGCGCCGCGCATACCGGCCTCGAGCGTGAGCTGTGTGGGGTCAAGGAGGGACAAGATGGGAAGACTGCTGCTCCGCCCTCCATGGGCCAGATCCGACTTCCGTCCTTGAAAGCCGGTGCCTGAAACAGCTCAGGTCTCTCCCGTCATCGGTTGCCCGTGGTGAACCTTTAGCAGTGAGCTCAAACGCTGCGGTCGATCCGGCGCATGCGCCGGCGCTCCTGGCTGGCGTATCCGTGTGCGGCGCGGCTGGCACGGGCGGTGGTGCGCATGTCGCACAGCATCGCCTCACGTAGGCGCAGTAGCTCGATGTGGGTGCGCTCGTGAGCCAGGGCCGCGCGCTCCAGCAGCGGTCGCGCTGCCTCCGGGGGTCGCTCGGGCAACTCGGCGACGAGCGCCCGCCACTCCTCACCGAGGGCGTGCATATCGTCGATGCGTCCCATCCCGGCCAGCTCAAGCTCGCGCTCGGAGAGCTCCAGGATCGCCTCGTAGGGATCGAGCGCGGCGTCGGCGGCGGTCATCTGACACCCACCCCTGGCCGGCCCGCGATGCGCGCTCCGCCGGTACCGGGAGCGGCAGCCAGCGGCGCACGGCCACCCGCTCCGACTGCGGCCCCGACCGCGGCTCCGGTCGCAGCCTCGGGTCTGTTCGCCACCGCGGCCCATGCTTCGCGCAGCTCGCCCAGGAGCCGGCTGACCTCCTCCAGCATGCGCGTGTCCTGGCCCATGCGTCCCCGGTTGAGGTGGGCCATGCAGAACTGGTAGATCGAGTGCAGCCGCTCTGTCAACTGACCCTGGTCCTCCAGCGTGCCGTCGAGGTGGCCGATGATCAGTTCGGCGCGGCGCAGCGTGTTGTGCGCGCGCTCGATTTCGCCCTGGTCCATCGCGACGGCGGCCTGGCGCAGAAAGCGGCGCGCGCCGTCGTACAGCATCACCACCAGCTCCCCCGGCGTCGCCGAGAGCACTGCGTTCTGCCGGTATGCCTGCGGCGATGCCGTGAGGGGCGCCATCCTGCTCTGGTGATCGGCCGAGCGGCAGAGAAATTGAGCTGCCGGGTTAGCCCGCTGGAGCGACCGATGCTGCCGGGTTAGCCCGCTGAGGCGACCGAGTTGGCTTCCATTGCCGCCAACTGGCCCGTCAGCCACGCGCTCTGGGACTTGTTGTCCTGAACGATCTTTTCCATGGCTATATATTCTTCCTGCAGCGCCTTCTGGCGCACGGCGAGCATTTCGTTCATGGTGGAGATCTGTTCGCCGAGTTCGGTGATGCGGCTGCCTTCGCCGTTGATGCGCGTTTCCAGCGTGCCGCCCGGTTCGGCGGACACACCGACGGTCTTCTGGAAGCTCTGGCCCCACGCCTGCAGCATCTTTTCCACGCCCGCGGGGTTGGTCTGGATCGCCTTGGTCAGTTCGGCCGTGTTGATCGTCAGTTCGCCTTCCAGGGAGGCCTGGGACGGCGTAGCGCTGCCCGAGGCGGCGCCCGTCGAGACGCCGATGTCGGCGAGACTCGACATGCCTTCGGGCAGCCCCGCGACGGGGGTGTAGATCGCCTGGCGCATGCTGTTGGTCAGTTCCTCGAGTTCGCTGTCGCCGAACAGCGCCCCCGTCCCCAATTCGCTCACGGTCTGAGGGCTTTCGGGGGGCTTGGTGGAGGTCAGGTTGTGGATCTGCCCGATGGTCGAGTTGTAGAGCTTCACGAACGATTCGACCTGGCTCGTGATCGTGCTGACGCTCGGTTCGGGCGCTTCCACCTCGATTGTCACCGGGCCGCTCGTGGTCGTCAGTGCGCCCAGCTTCAGCGTGACGCCGGCGATCGCGTTGGTCACGGTATTCGTGGTCGAGGTGCCCGCCACGCTGTCGACGGTGTATTCGGCGTCCTTGCCCTGCTTGGCGGTGCCGGCCACTTCGGTCAGCGTCCCGCCCGGGTCGGTCACCGCGATGAAGCCTTCGCCGGTGTCGCCGGTGGTGCGGCTGGAGAGCACCAGCTTGCCGCCTTCCACCGCGGCCGCATACACGGTGGCCTTGCTGTCGGAGTTGATCGCGTCGGCCAGTTCCTGCGCGCTCGCGCCCGCCTGCACGGCGATTTCCTGCCCGTCGATAGTGATCGTGTCGGCGCTCGCCGGGCTCGTGAACGTGAAGGTTCGCTGCGCGGAGTTGGCCAGCTGCGTGACGTTCACCTGGTAGCCACCGACACCCGCGCCGCTGGTGCTCAGAGCGGTGATCTGGTTGGTGTCGCTGGAGGTGACCGTCTGGGTGGTTGCAAACAGCGTCGGCGAGGACAGTTCGGCCGCCGAGAAGGCCAGCTGCTGGAGGCTGCTCTGCGCGGTGCGCAGCTGCGTCTGCTCGGCCTGCAGCTTGGTCTGCTCGTTGCTCAGCTGCGTCACCGGCTGGCGCTCGACGCCGATCAGGGCGTTGATGATTTCGGTCGTGTTCAACCCGGAGGAGAGGCCGGTGAGGGTAACTAGCCCTGTGGGGCTGCCACCCGATGAGGGGATCGATTGAGTTGACATCCGACTCGACTCCTACTCCAGCGGCTTTCCGGCCGCCACCTGCAGGGCCTCGTAAGGGGAGAGCGTCCGCAGCACGTTGCCTCGGGCATCGCGCACCTCTATAGAGAGGCGACCGCTCGCTTCGTGGGCGAAGTGCAGTTCGCGTCCTCGCGCATGCAGGCTGTCATAGACACGTGCCGCCTTACCCATCTGCTCAAGCACCTCCTGCGGGGGCGAGCTCATGCTGTGTTCCTCCTGAACGCATTGGTTGCGATCCCATCCGTGGGGCGCCTCGCTCTTTGACTTGTCCATCGTGATCGACCGCCTCCCCATGAAGCTTTAGGCTGCCGCGCGCCGCTCGACACTCTCGTCGCTTGCCCGCACGCGCTCCAGCAGTTCTGCCGCCGCCCCGTGCTCGGGCTCCAGGCGCAGCGCGCCGGCGGCGAAGTCCAGCGCCTCGGCGGGCATGCCCTGGCGCTCGGCCACGCGCGCCAGCCCATACAGCGCGCGCGCATCGGGCTGCGCGCGGCAGACCGCCATCCACTCCTGTGCGGCGGAGGCCAGAAAGCCGCGGCGCAGGTACAGCTCGGCCAGGCCCTCGCGGCGCTCGCGCGCGGAGAGGGGGGTGCGCTCCAGCAGCCCCACCGCCACCTCAAAGACGTCGAACTCGTGCACCCGCAGCAGCGCCTCAAGGACGGTGCCCAGCAGCTCAAGCGCCTCGCCGGGCACCTCGACCGCGGTGCGCCCGTGGTGGGCCAGCTCATACCACGCGGTGAACAGCGCCAGCTCCCCGGGGGGCATGCCGGCGCCCTGTGCGCGCGCGAGCGCGGCGCCCGCCGCGACGTGGTCGCCGCCGGCGATGCGCGCGAAGACCTCGCTGCGGCAGGCCATCACGGCGAGCGAGTCCTCGGTGTGGATCTCGCACAGCACCGCCGCCGCCTCGGCGTAGCGGCGTTGGGCGAGCAGCGTCTCGCCGAGCGCCACGCGCGCCCGGCCCGAATGCGGTTGGCGCTCGAGCACGGCGCGGAACTGCGCCTCGCCGGCCTGGGTGGCGCCGCGCTCATACAGCGCCGTCCCCAGCAGAAAGCGTGCCGCGGCCGGCGGGTCGGGCATCCGTCGTTGCACCTCCTCCACGACGTGCTCGGCGTCCACGCCGCTGGCCAGCAGCGCGGAGGCGTAGGGCAGCACCGAGCCGATGAACCCGGGGTGCTCGCGCACGCAGTACTCCAGCAGCTCCACCGCCTCGACGGCCTGACCGTGGGCGAGGCGCAGCTCGCCCAGCGCGATGCGCGGCAGGTAGCTGCCGCAGCCCACCGTCGCGGTATAGCGGCGGGGGGCGTCGCCCATCGCCATGCACTGCTCATACAGCTCGGCCGCGCGCGCGTGCTTCTCCAGTGACGCGTGCGCGGCAGCCTGCTCGAGGACCAGGTCGGTGAAGCCGGGGAAGCGCTCCAGCGCGTCCTGCGCGCGGGCGATCGCCTCCTCGTGGCGCCCGCACGCCCGCAGCGAGCGCACCAGGCGGTTGGCCAGCGCTGGAGCGAACTGCAGGGTGTCGCGTTCGGGGTCGGCCTCCAGCAGCTCCCACGCCCTTTCAAACTCCACGCGCGCGTTCTCTGGCACACCGGCGACGGCGTACTCGGCGCCGAGGTTGTAGTGCAGGAACGCGGTGGGCTCGCCCTCGGCCTGCTGCAGGCGCAGCAGCTCGATGTTGCGCCGCGACTTCTCGCGGCTGTCGCGCACCGCGCCCAGGTAGCCGTAGTGCTCGATGCGCACGTTGGTGTACTCCACGCGCTCTGGCAGGTAGGCGGGCAGCGTGTCGGCGATCTGCTCGTGCAGGCGGCCCGAGTAGCGGTACTGCGGGCGGTTGCGGAACATACGCAGGGTGTTGTGGGTCACGGCGCTGCCGGCCTCCAGGTCGCCGGTGTAGTTGGTCTCCGCCACATAGAACGCCTCGCGCCAGGTGCGCCCGGTGAGCGAGCGCAGCAGCGCCACGTCCTCGGCCACAAGCAGCTCATCCGCGTCAAGGACCAGCGTCCAGTCGCCCGTGGCGGCCTCGAAGGCGACGTTGCGCGCCTCGCCGAAGGAACCGGTCCACTCGCGTTGCAGCACGCGCGCGCCGAAGGAGCGGGCGATCTCGATGGTGGCGTCCATCGAGCCGGTGTCCACAACCACCATCTCGTCCACCGCCTCGGCGACGGCTGCCAGGCAGCGCGGCAGCATCTCCTGCTCGTCGCGCACGATCATGCACAGGCTGAGGCGCAGCCCCTCTGCCGGTTGGGCGCGCTCGGCCAGCCCGAGCGCCCGTGTGCTCAGGTCCGCCAGCGCGGGGTGCAGCGTCAGGGTGCGCTCCGAGCGCCGTGAGCCGCCCAGCGTGCGGCGCCGGCGCGCCACCGCGGTGAGGTTGCGCTGCGCCTCGCCCAGGGCAGGGTCCAGGCGCAGGGCGGCCTTGAACAGCGCGCAGGCGGCGTCCAGACTCCACAGCTCATACAGCGCGACTCCGGCGTAGTTGAGCAGCCGCGGCTCGCGCGGCTCGCGCTCCAGGGCCTCTATCGCGCCGGTTGCAACTGCCGCGTAGGTGCCCGCCAGCCGCGCGCCGCGTGCCTGCGCGGCCGCGGCGAAGCCCTTCTCGATCAGCTTGGTGGTTGCTTGGTAGTTGCGGTTGGGGTCCTCGATCGCGGCGGCCCGTGCGTACAGCTCGCAGTAGCCTTCGAAGTCGCCCGCCTGCAGCAACGCCTCTGCGCGCGCGGGCAGCTCGGGAGCCTCGGAAAGATCGGTATCGGGGGGAGCCATGCGCCGTTGATCGGCCGCGCGGAGCGATACCTGAGCGCGATCGCAGTAGCTGCGCGCACGGGCATCCCGCACTCCGAGCGCACCCGATCTTCTGAAAGCGCCGATCCGGGGCTCAAGCCTGGGAGCGGGCCTTCCGATGTGGACGACTGTCTCCCCGTGGAGACCTAGCCACTTCCCTCGACGGAGTTGAACATGCAAGCAAAGGAGCAGGGCGCCACCCGGGTCTCAGCCGCTGAAGTGCTGGCGCTGTGGCAGCGCTATCAGCGCACCCGCGATGTCAAGCTGCGCGACCGGCTGGTGTTCATCTTCACGCCGATGGTCCGCTACATCGTCTACCGCAAGGTGCGCGAGGTGCCGGCGCAGTGCGACGTGGAGGATTTCCTCTCCTGCGGGCTTGAGGCGTTGATCCGCTCGATCGACCGCTATGACCCCTCCAAGGGCGCCACCTTGGAGCAGTTCGCGTGGACGCGCATCCACGGCGCGGTGCTCGATGAGCTGCGCCGCCACGACTGGGCGCCGCGCTCGCTGCGCCGCGCCGAGCGCACCATCGCCGGGGCGCGCGAGAGCTTTCTTTCAGAGCACGAGCGCCAGCCCACGCGCGCGGAGCTGGCCCTGGCCACGGGTATGGCCCCCGCCGAGTTGGCCCGCCGCCTTGATGAGATCGCGCTGGCCGACGTGGCCTCGCTGAACAAGACGGTGCGCTCGGAGGACTCCACCACGATCGAGCGCATCGACACCCTGGAGAGCCCCGATGAGGACGCCGATCCGGGGCTCAGCGCCGAGCGGAGCGAGGCCAAGGAACGCTTCCGCCAGGCCTTCGCTCAGTTGCCCGCGCGCGAGCGCCAGGTGGCGGTGCTGCTGTATGTGGAGGGCCGCACGCTGCGTGAGATTGGCGCGCGCCTGGGAGTGTCGGAGAGCCGCGTCTCGCAGATCCACACCGAGCTGCGCCGTCGTCTACGCGAGCAGTTGGCTGCGGATGCCTCACTGTTCACAGCCGTCTAAAGAAATTATGGCCGCGGCCGAACACAGAGGATGAGATGGACCTCGGTCTCAACATCGCCGCCTCGGGCATGGTCGCCGAGGAAACGCGCCAGACCCAGATCGCCAACGATCTCGCCAATGCTTCCACGCCTGGCTACAAGTCCGATCAGTCTACGCAGAGCAGTTTTGGTGAAATGCTGCTTTCCAATTCCGCCACAGGCCAGCCGGTGGGCGCGATCGACGAAGGAGTGGCGCTCGGCAAGAGCGTCACCGATATGACCCCCACGGGCATGCAGGAAACCGGGGAGCCGCTTGATTTCGGGATTGTCGGCAGGGGGTTCTTTGCCGTGCAGACTCCCCAGGGAGTGCGCTACACGCGCGACGGTCAGTTCACCACCTCCGCCAAGGGGCAGCTCACGGACGCCGCGGGGGACCCGGTGCTCGACCAGCAGGGGCACCCCATCAGCGTCCCGGCCTCCGGCACTGTGCCGGCCTCCGCGTTAGGGGTATATGAAGTCCCGAGCGCGGTAAAGCAGGGTGAAAATCTCTTTTCCGGCACCGCCGCCGGGCACGCCACAGGCACTGTGCGTCAGGGGGCGCTGGAGCTCTCCGGCGTGGACGCCGCCAAGGCGATGGTCGAAATGATCGGCGCGATGCGCACCTACCAATCGGGCCAGCAGGCGATCACAGCGATCGATCAGACCCTGCAGGAGGCCTCCACCCAGGTCGGCTCTCTGACCGGCTCGGCCTAAAGGAGCAGCGATGCTAGAAGGTCTCTACGCAGCAGCCGCCGGCATGTCCGCCCAGCAGGAACAAATGGACTCCATCGGCAACGACCTGGCCAACATCTCCACCACCGGCTACCGCGCTGAGCGGGTCGGGTTTCAGGATCTGCTCTACAACCAGGTCAACCAGGCCGGCACCTCCACCACCACGGGAGCCGGCGCACGCGCGCAGACGGTCGGCTGGGACCCCACCCAGGGGCCGCTGCAGCAGACCGGGCAGCCACTTGACCTGGCGATTCAGGGCGAAGGGTTTTTCCAGATAAAGCAGGCCAACGGGACCACGGCGCTGACGCGCGACGGGTCGTTCACCACCGACGCCCAGGGCAATGTGGTGACCTCAGCTGGAGCGTTCTTGGAACCGCCCGTCAAACTGCCCTCGGGAGTGAGCCCCAGTGAAGTTAGCATTGCCTCGGACGGCACTGTGCATGCCGGCACGCGCACATTGGGGCAAATAAAGCTGGTAACCGTGCCCTCACCCGACCACCTCCTGGCTGACGGCTCGGGCGCGTTCACTCCCACGGCAGGCTCTGGAGCCGTGCAGGCCGCCAGTGGCGCCACCATTCACCAGGGCGAGCTGGAGGGCTCCAACGTGAACATGGCCACCGAGATGACCACGATGGTGTCCACCCAGCGCAATTATCAGCTCGCCTCCACCGCGATACAGACCCAGGACCAGATGCTGGGAATCGCCAACCAGTTGGTGTCGCCCTCGTGAACCCGTCACTCCCCGCACTCGCGCTGCCCAGCGCCCCCACCACCGGGTTGCCCACCGTCAACCAGGCCTTCGAGCCCGCCTCCGTGCGCAACGGCTCGCCGGCGGTGCAGAAGGCCTACGCCAGCGCGCTGGACTTCGAAGAGATGCTTGTGCAGCAGCTCTCGCAGTCGCTCACGCAGGGCACGGGCCTCGGCGGTGGCGAAGAAGGCTCCGAAGAAAGCATGGAAGGAGCCCCCGAAGGGGGCTCAGGGGCCGCGTCAGGCGCGGGCGGTGGCGCCGCCAATACTCAACTCGCTTCGCTGTTGCCCCAGGCGCTCACCGAAGGTGTGATGAGTCAGGGTGGGCTGGGGATGGCCACGCAGTTGATGGGCTCACTCGATCCCACCGCGGGGGGCGCCACTGCCAAGGTCGCTCCCACCGGAGGTGTGCAGGCGTGATCACCTCTCCGCCACCGGCGCCCGAGCTGCTCGACGACGACCGCACACTCACGCGCGACGTGCTGGCGCACCTCGACGCCCAGATCGCCTCCGCCCAGCGGCTGCTTGAGACGGTGCTCGAACAGGGCGCGGCGATTCGCGCGCGCGACGTGCACACGGTGGTGCGCCTGGCGGGGATGCTGCACGGCGAGATGAGCCGCCGCCAGCTGCTGGAGGCCGAGCGCTCACGGCTGCTGGCCCACTCCGGTGCGCTCTTGGGGGTGCCCCCGGAGAACGTCACCCTCACCCGGCTGGCCACCCTGATGGAGCCAGCCGGTGCCGAGCTGGCGCTCGACCGCTCCGCGCAGCTGCGCGGGCTGCTGCACGAGCTGCAGCGCGAGCACACCTGCAACCGCGCACTGATGCGCCTGGAGCTGTCCTTTCTGGACCACCTGATGACCTCGCTGGCGCTCGATGGGGCGCACGGCTATGACCCCCGCGGGTCCTCCTCCGCCGGGCCGCGCGCGCGCGGCGCCATGCACGTCCTGGACCTGCGAGCCTGATATGTCGGTTCCCACACTGCAAGGACTCCAGACGGCCCTCAGCGGGTTGATCGCCAGCCAGGAGGCGATCGACACGACGGGCCACAACATCACCAACGCCAACACCCCCGGCTACTCCCGCCAGACGGCGGTGCTTCAGACCAACGACCCGTTGCCGATCGCGGCGATGTCGCAGATCACTGGTGCGGGGGGGCAGATGGGGACTGGTGTCAACGTGGACACCTTCACGCGCATCCGCAACATGTACCTGGACGCCCAGTACCGCGCGCAGAACGCCAAGCTGGGGGCGGCGTCGAGTGAAACCGAAGAGCTCAAGCAGGCCCAGAGCGCGTTTGACGAGCCCTCGGAATCGGGCATCTCAAGCCAGCTCTCGGCGTTCTGGAGCTCGTGGAGCTCGCTGGCCACCTCGCCCTCCAGCGAAGCCGCGCGCGAGGGGGTGGTGAGCACCGGCTCGCAGCTGGCGACGACGCTGAACCAGCTCTCCTCGCAGCTCTCCACCATCTCCACGCAGGCCACCCAGCAGTACGCCGCCATAACCGGCCCCACCGGGGAAGTGCAGGACGACGCCAACCAGGTCGCCGAACTCAACCAGCAGATCAAGCTCGCCGAGCAGGCCGGGCAGCAGCCCAACGACCTGCTGGACAACCGCGACGAGCTGCTGGACAAGCTCTCCTCGCTGGCCAACGTGACCGTCACCCAGGAAACCGACGGCACCGACACCGTCGCCTTCGGCGACGCCGCCAAGCCGCTGGTGGAAGGCACCACCGTCAACTGGCCCCAGGCGCTGAGCGCTGCCGCCGGCGGCCAGCTGGGGGCGCTGCTCAACATCTCCGGCCCCACCGGCCAGTTGGCGGCCTTCCAGACGGGGCTCAACGAAGTGGCCGCCCAGCTGTCCAGCTCGGTCAACGCGCTGCACACCTCCACGCCGTTCTTCAGCGGCGCCACCGCCGCCACCATCGCCGTGGCGGTGAAGCCCGCCGAAGTGCAGACCTCCTCGACGGCCACGGCGGGAGGCAACAACGTGGCGCTGGCGATCGCCGCACTGCGCGGCGGCACCGCGGACCGCTCCTACGCCGGGTTGGTGGCGCAGGTGGGCAGCGACGTGCAGACCGCGCAGGACGACCAGACCACCTCCCAGGCTGTGGTCAGCGCGATCGAAAGCCAGCGCCAGGCCGTCTCGGGGGTGTCGCTGGACGAAGAAATGACCAACCTGATCAGCTTCCAGCGCGGCTATGAGGCCTCGGCTCGCACGATGACGGCGATGGACGAAATGCTCGACACCCTGATCAACCACACCGGCCAGGCGGGGCTGTAGGGATGAGCGAGCGCGTCACCACCGAGATGATCACGGGGCCGATGCTCACGGACATCAACGCCTCGCTGAGCGCGATGCAGCGCTCGGAGAGCGAACTGGCCTCGGGCAAGACGATCCAGGAACCCTCGGACAACCCCTACGGCGCCAGCCGGGCGATCGAACTGCAGAGCACGATCGATGGGCTGACCTCCTACGGCGCGAGCGCCAAGGATGGTATGGCCTGGACGCAGACCGCCTCAAGCGCCCTGTCGAGCGTCAACGAATTGAGCCAGCGCGTGCGCGAGCTGGTGGTGCAGGCCGCCAACGGGGTCAACAACTCCGTGGACCGCGAAGCGATCGCCGAAGAGGTCGACCAGATCACCGCCACCATCAAGAACGACGCCAACACGCAGTACGCCGGCCAGTACATCTTCTCTGGCACCGCCACCGCCACCGCGCCCTACAAGCAGGGGTCAGAAGACGAATACCAGGGCAACGCCGAAGCGATCAACCGCTCGATCGCGCCGGGGGCCTCGGTGCAGGTCAACACCGACATCTCCACCGTCCTTGGCAGCGGCGAAGGGGCCGGCGATGGCAAGCTGCTGGACACGCTGCGCACCATCTCCAAGGACCTGCGCGGCGGCACCCCCGCGGATCTGGAAGCGCTGGGGGGGGCGGACCTGCAGACCCTCTCCTCCAACCTCGACGCGCTCAACTCGATGCAGGCGGGGGTCGGCGCCGTGACCGACCAGCTGCAGGTGGCGGCGACCCGCGTGCAGGACCTGCAGGACACCGCCACCGAAGCGCTGTCGGGCACCGAGGACGCGGACATCGCGAAGGTGTCGATCGAATACTCCAACCAGCAGGCCGCCTACACCGCGGCGCTGCACGCCGGCGCGAGCATCGTGCAGATGTCCCTGCTTGAATTCCTCCACTAGGCGCACCCCCGTGAGCACAAGTCAAGTCCAGAGCACCCAAATCGAGGATCGAGAGAACCAGCGCGTGACGCTCACCATCGACAGTTCCCGCTTCGGCTCCGTGCAGGTGCCTGCCGAGGAGGTGATCGAGTTCCCGCTGGGGCTGATCGGCCTGGGCGGCTCGCGCTACACGCTGCTGGACCGCAACCCCGGCAGCGGCTTTCTGTGGCTGCACTCCCTCGAGGACCCCGCGCTGGCGCTGCCCGTGGTGGACCCGCGCCATTTCTTCCCCGCCTTCGCGCTGGAGCTGAACGAGGAGGAGCGCGAGCGCATCGGCGTCGAGGACCCCTCTGCCGCGCAGCTGTACGTGACGGTGCGCGCGGCGCCGGACCCCGCCGAGGTGGTGGTCAACCTGCGCGCCCCCTTGGTGGTCGCCGAGGGCGTGGGTCACCAGGTGCTGAACATGGCCCCCGGGGCCGAGCTGCAGGCTCCGTTGTTCGGTGGCGCCACGGGTTCCGCGGCGGCCGGGTAGACGCCATCGAGCCGTACCCCGCGGGGCTCCGCTGCGCGGTGCTGCATAATCCCCTTCCATGCTGATCCTCACACGGCGTCCCGGCGAGCGCGTCGTGATCGGCGACGACATCCTCGTCACCGTGATGGAGGTCTCCGGCCAGACCGTCCGCCTGGGCATCGCCGCCCCCGAGGCGCTGCCGATCTACCGCGAGGAGATTCTGGCTGGCGGTCAAAGAGGAGAACCGCGCGGCCGCGGCTGCCGGGGTCGATGCGCTGCCGCCCGCTTCCGGGCCGGGGACTTCCAGTACGACGTAGCGGCTGGTCGGAAACACGCCGGCCGGCGATGTAGTACTGCGCTCAGGGGCGCTCGGGCGTGTACTCAAGCCATGCTGGGCCGAGCCTTCTGACCATTCTGGCTCCCCCACGGTGGCGCTCCTGGGGCAGGGCCATATCTCGCGGGTTCCGGCTATTTGGCTTGCAACAAGTCCGATGCTACGGTCGCCAGCCCGCTGCTAAAGGCCAGCCCGACGCTGGCCATCGCTAGCTATCCCAAGGAGGGAGCCCGTGTCGCGCTTATCTCGTCTGGTTGAAGTCGTCCGCCAACAAGCTGGGTCTCAAGGAAGTGCCTTGAGCCGAAAAGCCGTCTGGCTGTCCAGCCTGTCGCTGGCGCTCGCTCTGGCGTTTGGACTGGCGTCGACCGCCGCCGAGGCGGGCGGACGCGGGAGGCATCGACCCGCTGCCCGGGAGATGGTGCGACCGCCGAGTCGGCATTGGGACCGCCGCGGCTGGCACCCCGGGCCGTCCTATCCCGCGTCGATCACCGGGCGGGGCCTCCGCAAGCCGGCTGTGAAGGCGTCTGGGGCTGTGCTTCGCGCCGGCTCGTTGACGCCCTCAGGCGCGGAATCACCGACAGTGGTCGGTTGGGGAAGTAATTTCAGCACTCAGCTGGGGTATACGCGTGAAACCGACGAGCCGCTTTCTTCGCCGTTGTGGACGAGCATCCCGTTGGGTGGTCTGACCATGTCGAAGCTCGTGGGCGGCGACGTGTGCTGCGGGTGGGGTTTTCATGGCGATCACACCGTCCGGTGAATTGTGGGATTGGGGTGGCGATCTGGCGACGTTGGGGAGGGGCGAACCCAAAGACTTGCGGCGGTAAGGTCTGGGCGTGGGGCGACGGCACCAAGGGCGAACTGGGGAACGGGGGAACGACATCGAGCGACGAACCGGTGGAAGTCGCAAAACTTACAGAAGTGCAGTCCCTGGCGGCCAACGACTACGATAACGGCATGTTCGTCGTCAAGCATAACGGTACGGTGTGGGGGTGGGGCGAGAACGAACACGACAATCTCGGCACCGGCAACACGACCGAGGTCAAGGAACCGATCGAAATCCAGAAACTTACGAACGTCACCGAAGTGTCAGATACACCCTTCAACGTCGAGGTGCTGAAGGGCAATGGCACGGTATGGTCGTGGGGTCGCAATACCGAAGGCGAGCTTGGGAACGGCACGGACGTCGAAAGCCTGACCCCGGTGCAGGCCTTCGAAGTCGTGGGCGCCACCGCGATCGCCAACGAGAACGGGTCCGAGGGTGCCCTCTCGCTGGTTCCTAATCCCGCTCCGTTTGCCTACCCCGAAGAGGTGGGCGGATACAACCCCTCAGGCCCCTGCGGATGCGGACAGGGCAGCTCGGATGATCCCGTCGATACGGCGACCGGCGAATTCAGCGAGCACTACACTGACCTGACGATCCCCGGACGTGGCATACCTCTCAACTTCGAACGCACCTACGGCTCCGGCGCGGATGGGGTCAAATCGCTGCTGGGGTACGGCTGGGCCCTCAATTATGGAATGTCTCTGTCGGTAGAAGAATTGGTAGGCTCGGCCACCGTCACGCAGGAAAACGGTAGCCAAGTCATATTCGATAAACAGAAATCGGGTGAATATACTCCACGTCACTCATGGACTCAGGCGACACTCAAACACAACGAAGACGGCACATGGACCTTCACGAGGCGAGCGCGCACGATATTCACCTTTTCAAGTGAAGGCAAGCTGATCAGCGAGAAGGATCTCACCGGATACACCACGACGCTGACCTATCCATCGGCGAGCGAAATAGTCATCACAGATCCCGCCGGACGCACGTTTACGCTGTCCATCGGTGAAGGTCACATCACGAGCCTCACGGACAGCGCGGGCAGAAAAGTGTCCTACAAATACGACGAAGCTGGGGACCTCAGCGAAGTGATCGACGTCGGCGGTGGACATACCCAGTACACCTATAATGGAGTGCCCCCGCTTTTGCGGACACGCTTGATTAGGTTGGTTGGTTCTCCCTCTCGTGTTCTTGGTCGTGGTTGTTCTCGTAGTCTTCGGGGGAGAGGTAGTTGAGTGTTGAGTGGCGTCTGCTGCGGTTGTAGAACGTCTCGATGTACTCAAAGACCTCGCTGCTGAGTTCACGGCGAGTCTTCCATGCTCGGCGATTGATTAGCTCCTTTTTGATCGTAGCGAAAAAGCTCTCAGCGACGGCATTATCAAAGCAGTCGCCCTTGGAACCCATCGACACTGCGATCCCAGCGTCCCCAGCTTGCTGACCGAAGGTCAGACTCACATATTGCGAGCCCTGATCGGAATGATGTACAAGCCCTGCCTCTGGACGACGTCGAGCGACACCCATCTGCAGCGCGTCGACGACGAGCTCCGCCCGCATATGATCGGCCATCGACCAACCCACGATCCGACGCGAGAACGCATCCTGCACAGCAGCCAGGTAGAGCCAGCCCTCCCACGTCGGGAGATACGTTATGTCCGCGACCCACAACACATTCGGAGCAGCAGGCGTGAACTGCCGTTTGACCAAGTCATCAGCAACCCTGACGCCCGGCACCCGGATCGTCGTACCCCGCCGACGGCGCGTAACCAAGCCAGATAGCCCAGCGTTGCGCATCAAGCGCTCCACCCGTTTACGCGAAACACGTATACCCTCGCCGAGGCGCAACTCGGCGTGCACCCGCCGCGCACCGTAGACCCCGCGGGTACGCCCATGGATCTCCCTGATCTTCTCAGTCAGCCACGCGTCGCTCAGCACACGGTCGCTGGGCACCCCATTCGCCCACCCGTAATAGCCCGACCGGGACACGCCAAGAACCTGGCACATCAAGGAGACCGGGAAGCTGGCCCTCTCCGCCGAGATCATCCGGTAAACACTCACCAGGTCTCGGTCTCCGCCGCGAAGAGGACCGCGGCTCGCTTGAGGATCTCACGCTCCTGCTCAAGGCGCCTGACCTTCTGGCGCAACTCGCGGAGCTCCTCACGCTCACCCGTAGTGAGACCCTCACGCACACCAACATCAACATGACGGGGTCCCTGTGATGTGATCCAGGCTGTATGTGTGTTCGTCATGTCCTGCTGATGGGATGAGAGGATGGACACGATCATGAAGCGACACAGGCATACGCCGGAGCAGGCTGTTCGGAAGATCCGCGAGGGCGAACGGCTCTTGAACGAAGGGCAGGAGCTGACTGAGGTGCTGCGCCATCTCGAGGTCACCGAGGCGACGTTCAATCGGTGGCGTGCGCAGTACGGCGGGATGAAGGCCGATGAGGCCAAGCGGCTAAAGACACTGGAGGTGGAGAACCAGCGGTTGAAGAAGCTCGTGGCTGAGCAAGCGCTGGACATCGACATGCTCAAGGAGTTGGCGGAGGGAAACTTTTGACCCCGGAACGCAGACGCCGCGCTGTCGGTCGGCTGCAGCAGCGTTTCGGGGTTTCCCAGCGTCGTGCATGTCGCGTTGCCGGCCAGCATCGCTCCACGCAACGCAAACCGCCGCCGACACCCAGACCGGCGGATGAGCGGCTCGCTGGACGGCTACGGGAGATCGCCAGCGAGCATCCGCGTTGGGGGTGGAAGACCGCGCATCAGATCCTGCTCAGAGAGGGCTGGACGATCAACCGCAAGCGGACACGCCGTGTTTGGCGTCAGGAGGGCCTCAGGCGGCCCGAGAAAGCGAGGAAGCGTCGTCGGCTGCCCGGTGGACAGAGGCAGCGCCTGAGGGCCACGAGAGCGAACGAGGTGTGGGCTGTCGACTTCCAGTTTGATGAGACGGCCGACCGGCGCAGGATCAAGCTATGCAACATCGTTGATGAGTACACCCGCGAGGCGCTCGCGATCCGCGTCGGTAGATCGTGCACAGCCGATGACGTCGTCGAACTCGTCGCGGGCCTGGTCAGCGAGCGCGGCGCACCGGCTTACCTGCGCTCCGACAACGGCCCGGAGTTCATCGCGTGGGCGCTGCGGGATTATTGTCGAATGGCGCTTATGGCCACAAGCTACATCGAGCCAGGCAGCCCGTGGGAGAATCCGTTCGTTGAGTCCTTCAACGGCCGCCTTCGCGACGAGCTGCTGAACATCGAGGAGTTCGGCTCGATCACCGAGGCAAAGGTCCTGATCGAGGACTGGCGCAACGAGTACAACACCTACAGACCACACTCAGCACTACACGGACTCACACCCACCGAATACGCAGCCATCGAGACAGAGAACAACCAAAACCAACCAGAACACGCATAACCCCTGGACTCCTCACCGGGACCCCATCAAACATCCGCCTGCTTGACCCACGCACGCAACGTATCGAGCGCGATCCCAAGCTCCCGCGCGATCACCGTCAACGACTGCCCCGAGCTGCGATACAGCTCAACAGCCTCCTTCCTGAACTCAGGCGGATAACCCGCCCGACCCATCCCTCTCGGCGCCATACAGACATCCTTCCTGCCAGGCCAGACGACCTAGCTTCCGGTGTCCGTCAAAGCGGGGGCACTCCAGGTCGGCTCGACCACCGAACACTTCGTTTGGTCGCACACGGAGCCCCTGCCACTGCTGCTCGCCGACGGGAAAAACGACTACATCTACGGCCCGGGAAGCGTCCCTCTGGAGCAGATCACAGGCTCCACCGTGATTTTTATCCATCACGACCAGCTGGGCAACACCCGTCTGCTGACGAACACCAGCGGCGCGAACGTCGGCAGCTACAACTACGACCCCTACGGGCACGGCGACCCACACCGGCAGCACCACAACGCCTCTTCAGTTCGATGGCCAGTACACCGATTCCGAGTCTAAACTTGTCTATATGCGTGGACGCTATTACAGCCCCACAATCGGCCAGTTTATCACCCGCGACCCACTCGCCAACACCACGCAGGCCCCCTATTACTATGCAAATGATAATCCTCTAAACGAAGCCGATCCGACAGGTCTCAGCAATTTTTGCGAACAGCTGGAAAGACTTGAGCGACTTCAGCTAATCAAGGAAAAAATTGCCTGGGAAGATGCTGCGGAACGAGCAAGGCTAGTGACTGAACAGTATAAGGAAATCACTGAAGCCTTGGGTGAAGCAGCATTATCGGCTGCTGGGTGTTTCAAGCTCAGCCCCCTAGCGGGTCTGTGTGAAGCGGTCATTGGCGCGGAACCGGCATATTAACTCCACCGAGGACTTTCGAGGCTAGTCAGGAGGTTGACGCATGTCGGAGGCTTTTCCGCTCGTGACAACGTGTCATAGTTTTCACAGCCACTTCCTGAGATACGTCATAATTGGTTGATCTGTACCGCCCAGTCGTAGCCAGGCCATCCGTAGCACGCCCCGTAACGCCTGGAATCCACAAACGGCGAACAGCAAGACCGCGAGAACATCCCACGGCGCGCCCACAGGGATAAGCAGCAGAACCAGTCCGACGACCGATGCGACTGCATTGAGGCAGATCCCTACCCACGTAAGGGGAGGGCGTCGTTCCACGAACATGCGCCGCAGCAGATCGTCCTCTGGCTCGGACTGTTGTCCCACAGAACGAGTATAGAGTGGGTGATGTGAATTGTCACACGGCGTACAGTGCGCCGTGCGCTAGGCGCTGAGGCCGTCGATGGGTACGCCGTCGCTCAGCGCCCCGCGTAACGCGCCTTCCCCGGGCCCTGCTCCAGAAAGGACCGCACCGCGCCCTTCAAATCCTCGGTCGCGAACAGCTCCCCCGCCACGTCCGGCACGAGCGCGTCCGCGGCGCGTGCGCCACCGTCCTCGCGCACGGCGCGAACGATCTCCTTGGTGGCCGCGTGGGCGCGCGTTGGACCCTCGGCCAGCTTCAGCGCGAAGGCGTGCGCGGCCGCGTCGAAGCCCTCGTCGGGCAGCACGCGGTTGACGACACCCCAGCGCTCGAGCGTGGCGGCGTCATACAGCTCGCCCGTCATCACAAGCTCACGGGCGCGCGCCGGCCCGGCGCGCTCGGTCAGGCGCTGGGTGCCGCCCATCGCCGGGGTCAGTCCCACCACGGTCTCCACCAATCCGAAACGTGCGGACTGCGCGGCGAGCAGCAGGTCGCAGCCGAGCGAGAACTCGAACGCCGCCGTCAGGCACAGGCTGTGGGCCGCGAACACCGTCGGCAGCGGTAGCTCCTCGACGCGGTGCACCAGCCGCAGCAGGCGCTCCCACAGCTCGGCTCCCCGCTCGCGCGTGAGGCCGTCGAACTCGTGCACGTCCACGCCCCCACTCACCACGCGGCCCTCGGCGCGGATCAGCAGGCCGCGTGGGGGGGTGGCCACCAGCGCGTCCACCGCCTCGATCAGCTCGCCGATCAGCTCGTGCTCGAACAGGTTCAGCGGCGGGCTGTCCAGCGTCAGCACCGTCAGGGGGCCGTCGTGTTCGATGCGCACCTTGCCCTTGCTCATGGACGTCCAGCCTATCGGCCGCTCCCGCGCGAGAACATCTCGGTCGCGGCGGGAACATCTCGGCCCCGGTCGGAGTCTGTCCTGCATGGCGCTTCACGCCGCCCCGCAGTATGCTCGGCGGGAGTTCAGACAATGCGACACGACCGTGGAGGTTCGCGATGAGCAGGCTTGCATTCCCTAACACGTCACTCAGGCTCCTCGCAGCGGGAGTGCTGGTCGCCGGGCTCGCCGGCTGCGGCAGCTCCAGCACTTCGAGCTCCAGCAGCTCCACCACGGCGAGCACGGCTCCGAGCGCGTCTTCGACCGCCTCCGCGTCCACCTCGGCCAGCTCCACGGCAGCCGCCACGGCGCCGAGCGGGGCCGCGCAGGTCGTCAAGCTGGAAGCTAACCCCAGCGGAGAACTCAGCTACAACACGACCACCCTGACCGCCCACCCGGGCAAGGTCACGATCGACTTCACCAACATGGCCCCGCTGCAGCACAACGTCACGGTCGAATCGGGCTCGGGCAGCGGCAGCGTTCTGGGGGCCACGCCGACCTTCAGCGGCGGCAGCAAGTCGCTGACGCTGAACCTTAAGGCCGGCACTTACACCTTCTTCTGCTCGGTGCCCGGGCACCGCATGGCGGGGATGCAGGGGACGCTCAAGGTGCAGTAGGGACGGGCGCCAAGCGTCTCTCCCGGGGCGCGCCTAGCCCAAAACATTCTCATAGAGTTCTAGAACTCTAGAGGACTATATGTTACGCTCTCTCGTATCGGTTTCGAACGGTTCAAAGCGAGGAGCGGAGCACGATGTTGCCAAGAGCGCGAGTCCTTATCGCAGTACTGACGTGTGGTGTCCTTCTGGCGCTCGTCGCCGTCGCATGGGCGGCGGAGACGCTGACGGTCCAGGCACAGTTCACCCCCGACAAGCTGGGCGCGCCGACGAACCTGTCGGCCACGGCGAAGTTCGCCTCGAGCACCGGAGGCGTGCCATCGCCGATCCGGATGGCCACCGCCTACGGTCCCGCCGGCCTGGAAGTCGATGTCCGTGGCGCGGGCACCTGCACCACGGCGCAGTTGGAAGAAGTCGGTCCCAGCGTCTGTCCGGCCGACTCCCGGATGGGCTACGGTGCGGGCGTCGGCCTGCTGGAACTGGCCAAGGAAATCATCCGCGAGCCATTCACGCTCGACTTCTTCGTGGGGCCCTCAGAAAACGGGCACATGGTGATGCTGATCTACGTCAGCGGGGTCAGTCCGGTCTCGTTTCAGATCGTCGTGGTGGGCAAGGAAGCGTATGGGCCAAAGCCCTACGGGTGGGGCCTGACGATGGAAGTCCCGCCGATCCCCACGCTCCCCGGCGCGTCCTACGCCGCTGTGGAAAGCATGCACTTCACGCTTGGCGGCTCGAATATCGCCTACTACGAGACCGTCCACGGCAAGCGCAGGCTGGTTCACGTGAGGGGCGTGGTGGTCCCCAAGAAATGCTCCTCCGGGGGCTTCCCCTACGAGGGGCTGATCGGCTTTGAAGACGGCACCACCAGTACGGTCAAAGGCGACATTGCCTGTCCGCGCAAGTAGAGGCGGGAACCGGCTTGTCCCTCTCGTGCCGGCGCACCCGCCTCGTGTCTGTCCGCGACGGCGGGTGCGCCCCTCCCCAGAGGGAGAGGCGCAGGCGCGCCGGGCCCGCGGGGCGTGCTTGCCTACGTCCCCGCCCCGGCAACGTGGATCTGCGGCTGCGCGCCGTCTTCGCTCTTCACCGTGACCTGCCCGCCCGTGAGGATGCGGTTCTTCGTGTCCAGTTCCTGGAGGTAGGGAGACAGATAGCGCGAGGCGATCTTGCTCGGCGGCGACCACGTGGGGGTGTCGGTGACTTCGGAGCTGAACCCCTGGCCGCCGGTGATGCGGGCGGTGAGGTAGCGCGGCTTCTCCCCTGTGAGCAGCATGCCGCGGATCACGGGGCGAAACGGCTCGGGTGTCAGCGCTGCGCCCGCCAGGGCGGCGATCGCTTCGGCGACGGCGTCGGCCTGCTGGGAGCCCAGGCCGCCGTGCTTGATCGGGAAGTCGGTCGCGTCGCCGGCCGCGTAGATGTGGCCCGCGTCGTGCACGCGCCCGTGGGGGTCGACGCGGATGAAGCCGTGTTCGCCCAGCGGGATGCCGCGCACGCACGGACCGTAGAGCTCGGGCAGCGCGACCACCCGGTCCACCGCGAGGTGGCGCTCGCCGGGGTTGATCACCACCGCCGCGGCGCTCGGGACCTCTGCGTAGGCGGAGGTGCACACGTCGATGTTCGCCGCGCCCAAGAGCTCCGCGACGGCGTCGCTGGCCGTCGGACCGAAGATCGCCAGGGGGCTGTCCTCGGGGGTGACGAGCGTGGTGTGCAGTTCGATGCCCATGTCATAGGCGCGCCCCGCCGTCAGCAGCGCCAGCTCATACAGCGGCAGCGGCCAGGCGATCCGTCCGGGCGCGACGAACGCCAGGCTGTGAACGTAGTCGCCCTCGATGTCCTGGATCAGACCGTGCAGGGTCTCATCCAGGCGACGGTCGTCGATCGTCATCGCGTGCTTGTAGCGCACGCTGGCGCGGGCGCCGAGCGCCAGCACGAGCGCGTCGTACTCGATCGCCTCCCCGGCCTTGGTGTGGAGGGTCTGGTGCTCGGGGTCCACCCAGGCCACCTCGTCGGCCAGCAACTGCGCGCCGGCGTCTTCGGCGATCTGCTTGAGGGCGTAGCGGCTGGCGCGGGCGAAGGCGAAGGGCTCGCGGACGGTCATCGGTCGGTAGATGAACTCCTCCTTCGGCGCGATCATGGTCGTCTCGGTGCGCTCGGGCGCGAGCTGCGCCAGGGCCAGCACGGTCTCCAGGGCGGCTACGCCGCCGCCGGCGACGATTACGCGAAGCTCCTCGACACGGGAGCTGTCGTTGGTCATGTATGGAGGCTAAGCCGCTATTGCGGCGTTGTCAGCCGAGTAAAACCGACACGCTGGGAGGAGAACTACGGAGTGAAATGCTGCGAGCTGTCCTCTGCGGATCGCGTCCGCGGGCTCGCCTACTGGGGTGGTCGTGCCCACCCGGTGTCCTGGCGTGAGAGTCGGTGGGCCACCACGCCGCTGGTTCCCATTAGCAGCGTGGCCAGCCCGATCGGCAGCACGAGGTCCACGTTGAGGACCAGCAGCGCGCCTACCAGCGCGCCGCTGAACATCGCGCTGACGGAGATCAGCCGCCGTCCAGGGTGCGGCGCCCCAGCCTGTCCCGCCAGGCGCGAGTCCGCGGCGATGCCCGTCAGCGTCAGCGTCAGCACGGTGGTGGGCAGGTCGGGCACCGCCAGGCGCCGCGCCGTCGCATTCTGAATCCCCATCGCCAGCGCTAGCGGCACGATCACCGCGTAGCGCGCGCCGCTTGACACGGGCTGGCCCAGCACCGCCGCCACGGTGCCCGCCAGGATCAGCGGCGCCACCGCGACCGCGCTCGCCGTGCGCAGGTGGCGTCCGCGGTGCTTGGCCGTCCGCGCGCCGATCCGCCCACCCGCCACCGCACCCGCCAGGAACGCGCCCAGCGCCGCCAGCGAGGCTGGCGCAGACAGACCCGAGGCGCCCGCCAGGGCGAACCCCAGGAAGACGATGTTCCCTGTCATGTTGGCGACGAACACGTGGCCCAGCGCGACGTAGCTGACCGCGTCGACCACGCCGGTGACCACCGTCAGCATCACCAGCAGTTGGGGGAGGGGCCCATTGCCGCTGTCGGCCCACGGCCAGCGAGCTTGCATTGGGTCACTTTACGGATTGCTGCTCATTGGAGGACGGTCACAGGAGACCCTGAGCATCCCACGCCATCCAGGTTTCGCACTACGCGGCCCGCTGCCGTAGAGATTAAGGCCCACCCACCCGTAGGCCTTAAAAATCAAGTTTCGCCACTGCGCGCTAGGGCCGGTGGTAGAGCGCGTACGTGGTCGCCGCCTCGCCCAGCACCAGCCTGCTCGCGCCGTACTCCTGCTCGGCTACGGCTGGCTGGAAGCCGGTGGTGAGGGGGATCCGCTTGCTCAGCGCATACAGCTCGAACTCGATCGTGCTGGTCGCTCCGTGCTGGGGGCAGATGCCCCCGTAGCCCGTGTGCCCCTGGGTGTCCGCGCCGACGATGCCGCCTTCGGGGGTCTGGCCGGCTGCCACGCCGTGGCTCTTCGGGTTGATGTCGCCCACCACCCAGCGGATGCCCGTGGCAGGGCCTGTTTCGCTCTCGTCGATAACGAACAGCACCAGCGCCGCCGCCTTGGCAGGCACGTTCTGCCACTGCAGCGGCGGGCTTGTGTTCGCCCCGTCGCAGGTGTACTCGGCCGGAATCTGTTCGTTGAGGCCAAATGCAGGACTGCCGATCGCCAGCGCGCCGGCCGGCGGCGCCGGCAGCTCGCCGCCGGCGCTGGACGCAGCAGTAGCCGAGCGTGCGGAAGAGCCGGTCGATGCGCGTGTGGAGGAACTGCTGGACGACGAGTTTGTCGTTGGCAGGTTTTCGGGCTTGCCCTTGTACTCCACGCAATCTTCCATCACATACCCCGTCTTGCACGTCGTGTAACTCTTCCAGTGGTGCGTGAAGGCGCTCTGGAAGCTCGTCAGCACGGCCTTGTGCTGCGCCGCGCTCTTGCCGGCCGTCACCTTTTCCGCGATCCGCGCCTCCAGCAGTTCCACTTTCACTCGCCCCTGCAGGTCGGCTTCGGTCTCACCCGAGGACGCCATGTACTTCTTCAGCGCCCCCGCCTTGGGGAAGCTCTGCCGCTCGACCTGCGCCAGGCGCTGCTTGACTTCCGTATCCGACACGGAGATCCCCCGCGCGGCGGCCTCGGCGAGCACCCACTGGGAGGTGATCAGAAAACCCAGCGTCCGGTGGTCCACGTTGCTTGAGACCCCCATCGCCTTCTCGACGGCCAGCCAGTGTTCGTAGCTGGCCTTTGTGATCGGTGTGCCGGAGATCAGCGCCACCGCGTTGGCGTTCGCGGCGGTCGAGCCGGGGGTTGACAGCGAGATGGTGTTCGTGGAGGCTCCCGAGGAGCCGCCGCCGCAGCCGGCGAGCGCGACGAGCGTGCTGCTGCCCGCGAGCACGACGAGGGCGAATGTGAGGAACGTTGGCAGGCGTGTGTGTCCACCCGTGCGCCTGCTCTTCTTCACCCTTCTCCTCATGCCGCTGAGAGCCTAATTCGCGTGCTTAAAGCGCAGTGAAATTTGCTCACGCCGATGGGTCAAGGTACTCCTGGGGGGTTTCTTCGCCGTATCTGTAGGCAATCGCGGCACCGCCTGCCCCCGTCCCTGCGATCACCGCGTCCGTCCCCTTAATGCCAGTTTCCTCGGGTGTCTGCCAGCTTGTGCCGTGCGTGTTGCTGTAGGCGAGCATCACACCGCGCTTGTCGGCCCACGCCGCGTAGACGCCGCCCGCCGCGTCCTGGGACGTGCTGAGCGCTTCGGCGCCGATATAGCTCACAAGCGTCTCGTTGGAGATTTCAACCGGAGCTTCGAAGGTCTTGCTGGTGGTGTTGAAGGGGCGGTAATACACGCCGACGGAGCCGCTGATGCCCCCGAGCCCGAGGCCTTCGTCCTGGAGTAGCCCAATGCCGGCGCTGCCGCCGCTCAGCACCGGGGCGAATGCGTCGCAGGCGAGCTGCTTGAAGTAGCCCGTCGTATGCCACGCCGTCTGCTTCTGAAGCTCATCGGGCGTACCGGTCGCGTAGCTGTAGCCGGTCGCGTCTTCAGAGGCGCAGCTCGCCTCTCCATCGGCGCCCACGACAACCACGAGGTAGTGGCCCGCGGGTTCTCCAGGGTCGGGGATCGCCGCGAGCTGGCTCCCGGTCGTCAGCTCGTAGGCGTCATAGTTCCCGCTCGAGTCGACTATCGGGGTGGTTTCAGGAGCCCTGGCGGTGAGCTTGAAGTCCGTGAAACCGTTGCCGCCCGTGTCGTTGCCATAAATAGCAATTTCTTCGCCGCCGAGGGTGGTTGCGCCGTTCTGTGGCATGTCGCCGGCGCTCTGGCTGGGGGCGAGCAGGACGCCGCCGTTGGCGACACTCCAGGCTCCGCCGCCCGCCGGCGAGCTCCAGGCGACGACGCCGTCGGCCGGGTAGCCCGCCGGCACTGCAGCCGCTTTGACGCCTTCCAGCTCGTCGAGCACGACCACCGTGCCATCGCTCTCGACCACCACGCGCGGTGAGATTTCATACTGCGCGCTCGCCCCCGCCGTCGAATCGGACAGCGTGTCGGGTCCGGCGCCGCCGTTGCATGCGTCGCCGCCCGCAGGGACCGTGCACACCTCGATCGCGTGCCCGCTCTCGGCCGTCCAGGCGACGTAGGTGTCGCCCGTGCCCGGGTCGTGGGCGATGGCCGGCTGGTTGGCGCCCGCCCCCAGGTCGATCCCGGGGTTCGGGGGTGGTGGCGGTGGCGGTGGAGGGGGAGTCGGGGTGGGCGTGGGCGTCGTCGTTGTCTGCGTGGGCGTCGAAGAGGTCGGACCCGACGTCGGTCCCGAGCCCGCGGGGGGCGGGTACAGCGGCGGCCCCGGTCCCGTGACTTCCTGGGTCCGCGCGTCGCCCTTGGCGTAGGTGCGGTTGCCGGTGACGCCGACGTCGTACTGGCAGTCCTGCAGCACCGCGCGGTTGGTGATGCCTTCTTCGGTGCACGCCGTGGTGGCGCTCTGCGCCTTGGCCGGCGGCTCGGTGCCGAGGTTGAACAGCTGCTGGGGGAAGTCGGTGATGGTGTAGGACTTCGTGCTCTTGTGCGGCGGGTAGGTGAACAGCGATTCGTGCTGCGCGATCCGCCAGCTCGCGCCGTACTCGCCGTAGAGGACCTTTTCGTCGTATTCGATGTCTTCGTAGGTGTAGCGCGTGCCGTTGCGTCCGTGAAACTCGTCGCTCAGCGGCTCCCCGGCGTTGCCCAGCAGTCCGCTGATGTGCCCGAGGCGGTCGTGCGCGAGTTCGATCGACAGCCACAGCCACGGCGTGTAGATCCCGCCGGTGCCCGCGCCGATGCGTATGCCCAGCAGGGTCTTGGCCGTCACGCTCGACCCGTCTGCCCAGCGCACGGTGGTGGTGCTCATCTCAATGCCCCCGCGCAACGGTTCCTCGCTGATCTTCAGCGAGCCCCCGCCCGCCAACTTGGCGCTCGTCTCGTGCGTGGCGTGGTGGTTGACATACACCTTCAGGCTGAGCCCGTTGGTGACGTCCACCTCGACGGTCGCCTTCCCTACGCGCATCGCCACGGCGCTGACGTAGGCGACCGTCTTGGAGTGCGGGATCGGCTGCTGGCGCGCCTGGACTTCGAGGTCTTTGCCGGTGGTGGACTTCACGAGCGTGAACTCCCCCGCGGCCTGGAAGTCGAACGCCTTCAGCCCGAAGGCGAAGTTGTGCGGGTCCCCGCCGCTGGAGGCCTTGGCCCCGCTGGAGCCTCCCGTCTTACCCGGCGGCGGCTGGGGGCAGAAGCCGCTGTTCTGCGCCGCGAAGTAGCTGATCTCCACCGAGCCCTTGAACTCCCCTGTGGCGAGCCCCAACATCGGTTCGGCAGGCAGCGGCGTCAGCGGCGGCAGCGTGCCCGGCGAGCCCCCTTCGCAGGAAGCAGCCGGCGAGGTGCACCCTTCACCCGAGCAGAACACCTTGCCCTTCAGGGCGCTGTCCACGTAGTTGTTGTGCACGCCGAAGCGCCCGTGCACGTCGGGGCCGAGGTGGATCTCGATCAGCGGCTCCAGCGCGTTGGGCTTGACCTCGTACTGCGCGGTGCTGTAGGGCTCCAGGACGACCCCTGCCGGCGCGTCCACCGTCTGCACGGGCGCCTCGGGGTAGCTGGAGCTGAACGATCCGGTCAGGGGGCTGTCGGCGCGCCACTGCGCGGGGGCGCCGGGGAGATTGAAGGCGCTCGACCCCCAGCTGTCCAACACGCTGGTTTCTTCGCCCCGCACCGCGGCGCGGAACGCGCTGCCGTCGTTGAGGGCTACGCCGGCGATCAGGATCGCCGGGATGCGCGACCACAGCGCCCCCGTCACGTCCTGCAGGTGCCCCCAGAAGCCGACGGCGTCGTAGGTGCGCGTGAACAGGTCCTTCTCGCTTGAGCTGCTGTATTCGGTGACCGCCTTGAGCGCTTCGGTGACGGGGGTGCTCGGGTAGAGCGTCAGGTCCACCCACCGCGCCAGCCCCTCGATGATCCACTTGTCCTCGTTGCTCTCGTTTTCGGCCGTCACCATGCCCGGCTCGATCTGGTGCTCGAAGCAGTGGAACACCTCGTGCGCGAGCACCTCCTGCTCGGCTGTCGGCTGCGGCTGGGAGTCAAGCCAGGCCTTGTTCACGGAGATCTGGCAGATCGAGCCCTCGCGCTCGAATGGGCCGTTCACCTCGTCCTTGACGCTGGTCAGCGCGTTTTTGTTGAAGAAGGGGTCGCTTGCCCACCCCACCGCCAGCTTCAGCTTCAGGGGGACGCCCAGGTGCGCGCTGATCAGGCCGGCCTGCGCCTGTGCAACCGCCTGCAGGGCTGGGTCCGGGGTGATGCTCAACCCATCCGCGTGCGCAGCCGCGGCCGGCACGAGGAGAACCGCTACGAGCGCCAGTGCACCGCCTAAACGTCTCAGGTGTCTCACCTGGAGCGGAGTCTAGCTCCGCCGCCTGCCGACGACCACCGCGCCTCGATTGTCCACGGCCACGCACAGGTAGTCCGAAGCGCACGAGACCCCCTCCAGCGTGCGGCTGCCGTCGATCGCGCTGCCCGAGTAGTACGCGTGCGGACTCGCCGGGTCGAGCGAGACCGCCACGTTTTCGTTCTCGCGGCGTCCACCTCCGATGCCGGCGACACCCGCGAGCACGCACAGCGACTCCGACGGGCACGCCACCGCGTCGATCGGCAGCACCCCTCCGATCCCGCTCATCAGCTTCCACGTCCGTCGCCCGCCCGTGGGGTGGGTCGAGGTGATGACGTTGGCGAAGCGGTCGGCTGCCACGCACAGCTTCACCGAGGGGCAGGCGACGACTTCCAGTTCCGGCACGCCCTCGGCCATCGTCGGGGGGTCGATCTGCGTGGTCTTCCACGTTGCGTGGGGCGCGGCGGGGTGGGTCGAGAAGACTCCCTGCCCCGCTTCGTTGACCCCCACGCATAGCTGGGCCGACGGGCATGACAGCGAATCGATCGACGGCGCTGGGCCGGTGACGGTCCAGTGGGCGGTGGCGCCGGCGGCTGGGTCGGTCGAGACCACCACGTGGCCCGCCCCGTCGATCGCCACGCACAGCGCTGCCGACGGACAGGAGACGACGATGACTGGCGCACTCGCGCCGAGACCCGCATCGACCGGCGTCGACGTCCAGGCGCCGGCTCCGCCGGCGGGGTCGGTGCTGCTGAGGATGCCCTGCGCGCCCCAGGCTACACAGAGCGCCGCCGAGGGGCACCTCACGCCGCGCAGTTCAAACTCGCCCGCTGGGCGCGCCGTCTGCCACCGCGGCGCGCGGGCGCTCGGGTCGCTGCTGCTCACCACGTCGCCGGCGTTGTCCACCGCCACGCACAACCTCGCCGAGGGGCACGACACCCCGGTGAAAGAGATCTCGCCGGAGATGCGCGCGGTGCTCCATGTCCCGCTTCCCCCCAGCGGGCTTGTCGAGGTGAGCGCGTCGCCTGTGTCGTTCACCGCCACACACAGCGATGTGCCGGGGCAGGAGAGCGCCGTGGGCCTGCTGGGGGAGGCGATGCCCGCCACGCTCCACGCCGCCGCGCCGCCTGTGGGGTCTGTCGTGCTCGCCAGCGCGCCCGCGTCTCCGGTGGCCACGCACAGCGAGACCGACGCGCAGGAGAGGGCGGAGAGTTCCTGGTGGCCGAGCGCCGGCAGCGGCGTGATGGTCCACGCGGCCGCGCCGCCCGTGGGGTTGCTAGAACTCACGACGTCGCCCCTGTCGTCCGCCGCGACGCACTCGCTGCTCGACGGGCACGACAGCCCGTCCAGGCCGAGCTGCGGGTTGACGCTCGCCACGCTCCACGCCGCCGTGCCTCCGGTCGGGCTGGTCGAGCTGAGCACCTTGCCCGCCGTGCCGACCGCGACGCACAGCGACGTCGATGGACACGACACACTCGTGAGCACGCTCGTTGTCAGCTGCGCGGCGCTCCACGCCGCCGCCCCGCCGGTGGGGTCCGTACTGGTGAGCACTTCACCGTTGGCGTCCACCGCCACGCACTGCGCGCTGGAGGGGCACGACACCGCCTCGATGTTGTGTTCGGTGGCGAGCTGCGTCACATGCCACGCGCCGGCGCCCCCCGCGGGGTTGGTGCTGCTCAGGACATCGCCGCCGTTGCCGACCGCCAGGCACAGCGCCACCGAGGCGCACGTCACGTCGTTGAGCGCGTTCTTCGTGCTGTCCACGTGCGCCACGCTCCACGCCGCCGCCCCGCCGGTCGGGGAGGTGCTGGTAAGGACGTCGCCCTGGCTGTCGATCGCCACGCACAGCGAGGTCGTGGGGCACGCGACGCCGTTCAGTTCGCTGCTCCCCACCGGCGAGCGCTGGTGGATCAGCGGCTGCGCCTTAGACCAGGAGAAGGGCGAGGAAGCCGACGCCGCTGCGGCCGTGGCTCCCAGGGCGGCTGTTGTGAGCGCCAGTGTGAGTGCCAGTGCGAGGGTGAGCACTGGCGCGAGCGCCAGCATGGGTGCGAACGCCGGCACCAGGCCCCCGCACCTCCCAGCTCCGCCGCGTTCCGGGCTCACGCTGGGAGACTAACGAGTGTGGGCGCTGGCACGGCGCGGCTGGCGCCGGCTCACGGTGACCAGCTCGGCGCTGCTCGGCGGGAGCTGGAGCGTCAGGATCCCCGCGTGGGTGGCGACGCTTTGAGTCCTCGCGGGCACCTTCCAAGAGCCGTCGGGCGCGACCGTGTGGCCCCCGAGCAGCACGCCGCCCGTGGCGCTCGGCGAGGACGCGGTCAGCGCCAGGATGCCGGCGGCGCCCATGCCGGCGCCCACCTCAAGCCGCAGCGCCAGCGGGCCGGTGCCCTGCGGTTCGTCGTTTGCGAGCACCACCTTCAGGGTGTGGTCAGGTTCTGAGAAGGCCGCCGCCACGAGGTTCGGTTCGCCTGCGGCGGAGATCGTCGTGGGCAGCGGGCGGTCGCCGACGAGCGATCGCGTGAGCAGCAGCGCGTACCACTCGGGCTGCGCGCGCAGCCTCCCGCTTGCCAGGGCCGCCGGGGTGGGGGCGCACAGGGGCGTGTACCCGTTGCAGTTCGCGGGGTTGCCCTCGAGGTTGACGCCCGCCGTGCCGGCCGCCATCGCCTGGGTGATGTAGCCGCTCGCCCACAGCGTCGAGGCGAAGGTGTTGCTGATCCCCGCCACGCCCCCGCAGGAGACGGTGTTGGTCTCATCGATGCGCAGCGGGATGCCGTGCGCGCGGGACACCGACATGTAGCTTTCCAGCGAGTGCGCTCCGCGCCCGCGCGTGGTGGCGCTCAACAGCGCTTCGATCGAAGGTGGGGGCGTCTGCGCGCAGCCGAGCGGATAGTGGTGTCCGGTCAATAGCGCCGGGGTCTGCGCCAGCGCCTCCTCTTCGCCCCATTCGGCGAAGGCCCCCGAGCCCGAGACGTCGGGGCCGGCGATCGGCACGCCGGGCGTGAGGGCTTCGATCGCTTCGCGGTAGCTGCTGACCTCTTCCACGTAGCCCTGGGCGATCCAGGGGAGCTCGCGAAAGCCGTGGTTGCCGTACGCATCGGGCTCGTTGCCGATCTCCACTGCGGCGAGGTACGGCCCGAGCGCGCGGTGGGCGGCAGCCACCTCGCGCGCGGCGGCCGCCGGTTCGTAGTGGGCCAGCCCGACGGTGAGTAGGATCTGCCAGCCGCTGCGGCGGGCGAGCACGCCGAGCGCGCGCAGCTGGGCGGGGCCGATCGTGCTCGAGGCCCACGGCGGCGGTGGTGTGGCGGCGTCGCTCCAGGCGACGTTCTCATCCGCGGTGATCCCCCCGAAGCGCAGCACGCCCGGTCCCAGCGAGCGCAGCAGGCCCACCAGGTCGCCGCGGGTCCCGTACTGGGCGATCTTGCCGAGCGCCGCCGTCTCAAAGGAGAGCCCCAGGAAACGTTCGGGCACCGGGAGGCCGGGGTCGAAGGGGTCGATCGTTATGGCGATGGGGGGCGGGGTGGAGGGGGTTGGGGGGCTTGGGGTTGGGGGGCTTGAGCTGACCGGGGGCGGGGACTGTTCGGCCGAGGGGCCCGCGCCGCTCGCAGAGCTGTCCGCGGCGCCGGCGCTCAGCGACAGCGCACAGATGAGGGTGCCCAGTGTGAGTGCGATACGGGCCATTCGGATACCCTTGTAGCACTTGGGGCACACAGCGCGTGCTCGAGGATCGCCTAGGATTCGCTCGTGCGGAGCGTTCCTGCTGATCTTCCCGGACACGAGCTCGTAAGCGAGGGACTCCTCGATCTTGCCGCTGGCCGCGAGAGCGTGGCTTCGCTGTTGGTCGCGATGGCGGCCCCGCGGCTGCGCACCCTGGGCTTCGATGTTCCCGCGGGTGGGGGAGAGCGGCCCTCGCATCGTCTCTATGAGCTGCTGTCCGAGACCGATCGGGGTGCGCACAGTCGCTACAACGCGCTGGTCGCAAGGGTCGTGAGTTTTGCGCGGGCTGCTGAGCATGCGTCCGCCGGTTGACGAGGCGCGCCTGCGAGAGCTGGCCCGCAGTCTGGGGCGTGTGGCCGGCGTGCGGACGCGGATTTACCTCACGGGTGGAGCTTCGGCCGTGCTCGAAGGGTGGCGTGGTTCGACGGTCGATGTTGATCTGCGATTGGAGCCCGACGTTGATGATCTGCTTCGAGAGCTACCCATGTTGAAGGAGCGCCTCGGGGTCAATATCGAGCTGGCCTCACCACCGGATTTCATCCCCGAGTTGCCCGGCTGGCGAGAGCGTAGCCCGCTGGTCTTCCAGGAGGGTAATATCGACGTCCATCACTTTGACTTCTACTCTCAGGCACTGTCAAAGATCGAGCGCGGCTTTCGCCAGGACCTCGATGATGTGGGAAAGATGATCGAGTGTGGGCTGGTGCAGCCGGTGAGATTGGGTGAACTATTCGAGGCGATCGAGCCAGAGCTGTACCGCTACCCGGCGATCGATCCGGCCGCGTTCCGGTCAAAGGTCGAGGCGACGGTCGGTTAGCCCGGATTGTGTGAAGCGGCTGCGCCTGTGTCCCTCGGGACCGACTCCTCGGGGTGGCTAGCGGTAGGAGATTGGTACGCCGGCGAGGCGATCGAACGCGATGTCGGCGGCGTGCGCGGTCGCGGTGTCAGACTCCCACAGCCGGGACGGTCCGACCTGCACGTCGGTGTGGTTGCTGGAGTCCTCGCTGGCTAGTTCGACGGTGGAGCTCGAGGCCGGTGAAGATCCGCACGTCGGTGGTCTTGCTCGTGCCGCCACTCGCGGTGCCCCAGGCGGTCTTCCACAGGTGGGGGTTGTAGGCCGGCGCTTCCGTGTCGGCGCCGGGCGCGGCCCGCGACGCTTCGCTGAAGGCCTGCGTCTCGGCGGCGCTCACCTGGGCCGGCGTGAGACCCGGGTGCAGCGTGAGCGTGAGGGTACTGGTGGGCTTGGCTGTCGTCGTGTAGGTGCAGGCATCGCCCTGCGCTGTCTGCGACACCGGGCCGAGCACCGCCTGGACTTCCGCGGGGGTGAACAGCGAGCAGGTCGCCGGCAGCGGGTAGATGGGGCGCACGGCACCTGTCTGGAGGGCCCTCGTTGAGAGGGCCTGCAGCGAGGAGCCAAGGGGCAACGAGTACACCGAAGTGTCATCGGCTGGTGACCACTGCAGCGTGGATCCAGTGCCCTGTTCGACACTGACTCCATTGGTTCCCCACGACTTAAGGTGTTTGGCCTCGATGTTGGGCCCGGTATCCACTTCGACCGTCTCCCCACGACCGTTGGTGGCCCGCAGGGGCTGGCCGATCAGCGCGACCCAGCCCTCCGAGGAGAGCTGGAAGCTGGCCCCTGCGCCTTCGCACCCGTCGGGGCCCGAGCACCCCAGGTCGCGCTCGAGTATCGCCCGGCCGCTCTGCGCGTCGAAGACGTCGAGGTGAAAAAAGGCGCCTTCGACGCGCACGAAGCTGACGAAATGGCCCGCCGCAAGGAAGTCCTCGAAAGAGGAGTTCGGGCCGGCGCTTGCCAGCCGGTGCACGCTTCCGCTTGCGTTTACGCACGCATACAGCTGCCTTGCCCCTGCCGTCGACCAGGTGGTGACTTCCGAGGTGTGCAGATAGACGTGCCCGCGCGGGGTGCACCGGGCGCCCGATGCGCGCGCTGTTGCGCCGTCGATCCGTTGCCTGCCTGCCGCGCTGTTCATTTCTCGCGCGGCGGACCCGCTGCCGACCAACCGCGCGGAGGCCCTACTGCTCACCCCTCGCGCGGCAGCCCCACTATTGCCGGGCAACAACCCCGTTGCTGCCAGTCCGAGCAGGATGCTAACGGCGAGGCGGGTGTGGGGTGGGCGCAGGGTCTTTGGGGACGGCGTTGGGAATCTCCCATGCATGTTTGCAGGCTATGTGTAGGACCAGCTTGGTCGAACCACCACGGACCATACAGCCCACAAGGCCCTCAACCTCATACGCCCGTGAAATATGGGTCCGCCCGCGTCCAGATCGTCCGTTTTGTGCGGGATCGCGGACGCATCGGACACATCGGACGAAATGACTTGTGCCAAAGATGTGCCACGCCCAAGTTGTGCCAAGTCGACCCAAGCCGGCGTGGTGCGTCCCAATGCCGCACAAGGTTCCGCACCGAACATTCGTTCGACAGCGTGTTCACTCGGCCGAGCTCGCTGAGAGGTGAGGCTGCGCATCGTCAGTCGCCAGCTTGCCACAACGACCGGCGCGAAGCTGAGGCCGCAGGCTCTACGACCGTGGCGACGCGCCGACCCGATTCAATACAAGCAATGAAGTCGCAGCACTCGGCCCTCCGTGAGCTCCAGATGCCCGACGAGGCGACGCTGGCCTTCAACAGCTTCGGGCTCGGGGGTCGCCTGGAGCCCGAGGACGCCGCCGAGTTCCAGGCCGCCACGATCGCTCTCGCCGTGCTGGCGGACAATGTGCCCGAAGACGTGCGCAATAACTTCGAGCGCGCACGCAAGCTGCACCTCTACGGTGTGCTGGAGTACGAGTTCTTCACGGCCGCCGGCGACTATGCGCTGCTCGTGCTGGAGGGCGCCCTCCGGGTCCGGTTCCTCGCCTTCTACAGCGACGGCATCCCGCTGGTGCGCGCAGAGACCGAGGACCTGCTGCTTGCGACGACGTTCGAGGACGTGCTCGAAGCACGCCGCGCACGGCTGCGCGGAGCCGATGGCACGACCCACCGGCTGCCGCTGGGCGCAGACGCTCTGCTCTCCTGGGCACGACGCGAGCAGCTGCTCGCTGGTACGAGAGCGAAGATCATTGAGGGTCTGCTGTCCGAACGGCGAAACCACGCCGCCCATCCCGTCGGGCACACGATCAACATGCCCGTGGACTCCGCTCGCACGCTCCGCGACGTCGCCGAGACGATCAACAAGCTATGGGGCCACGACACGCCAGGCGGACGCCTCTTTCCCGCGCCGGTGGCCCGCCGGCCGAGGGTCGCCGCGGTGGCGCCAGACGGTGACGGCGGCTGCGAAATGCGTCTCGAGCAAATCCATGAAGCCGACAAGTGCGAGCGCGGATACAACTATGGCGTGTTCCTGGCGGTCGAGGACGATCGGCTGATCGCGCCCGGTCGCGGTGGCATCGGCTTCACGCATCAGCCCGGCTTCCAGACCACCCGATTCCCCTGCAAGATGACCTGGCAGGGCAGCTGGGAGGAGCTGACTCAAGCCATCGAGCAGGGCACCTTCTCTGGACTGGACGACACCGCCAACCATCTCGATCGCCTCTTTCTCATACGTGTCAGGAGAGGACAGATCGACCTGGCGCGATCACCCGCTGACCTGCTCGCGCTCGATGAGCAGCCTCGTGGCCAGTGGTACGCGGTGACGGCCGACGCGCCCCTGGATGCCTGGGTGCACGTGAGGGACCACGAGCCCCACGTGGCCGGCGGCAGAGAGTTCTGCCCGGAGTGCTGCGTCCAGATCACGGCGAGGCTTGTACCGACCGAGCAAGCTGTAGCGATCGCCGGCGATGCCTTGAAGCAGCCATAGCGACCGCGCCATGCAAGCCGGCGATCGACACCAGGTTCATGGCGTGTAGCTCAGACGCCGTGCGCCTGCGCAAGCTGATCGGTGAGGTGAAGATACTCGCACACGAGTATTACCGTCTGACAGGGCGCCCGCTCGGCGTTACGGCCGAAGTGGCCGAGTACGAAGCAGCGCGGATCTTGGGATTGAAGTTGGCTCCCGTTCGACAGAAGGGATATGACGCCATCCGCAAGACACCGAACGGGGACCAGCTTCTGCAGGTCAAGGGCCGCTGCGTGCCCGTCAGCGGTGGCTCTCAGCGAGTCGGTGCGATCAACCTCAAGCACGAGTGGGACGCGGTGCTCCTGGTTCTGCTCGATGAGAAGTTCGCCCTTACCGCGATCTATGAAGCCGATCGTCCTGCCGTCACTGAGGCCCTCGAGCGCCCTGGCTCGAAGGCACGGAACGAGCGAGGGCAGCTCAGCGTCTCGCAGTTCAAGTCCGCTGGGCGACGAATCTGGCCGATCTAGCGGTCGCTCGCTGGGGGGATAATCCTCTGGAGTGCGTGCTCTGCCGCCACAGCTCCCCCCGTCGTTCGAGGTTTCCTCGAGCTGGCGTGAGCTCTGGCGTACAGGCGGGTTCGTGCAGAACAGACTCGAGAGCCAGTCCGGCTTCGCTTCGATCGTCAAGGAGCGCTTGCCGCCTCTCGGCATCCGCCAGGACTGGCTCGAAGAGTTCGATGAGGTAGGCGCCTTTCAACCCATCGCGTTCGTTGCCGGCGGGGAGCCACCGGGTGTCACCGACCGCACGCCCTACGAGCCGAACATGGCCTTCCGCGAGGAGCAGCCTTATGCGCCGTGGTCGGCCTACGAGTGGGAGGCGTGGGGTCATCCACAGATCACCGCGCTTTACGCGCCCTGGCAGGTGCTCTACATCGACGACGTGCTCGAACGCTGCAACGAGACCCTTCCACTAAGCGCCCTGGCATCTTCGACCGAGGACCTCACGATTCGGCTCAAACCACTACAGAGCCTGATTGCGAGGCTTCACGAGTCATGGGCGACCCTGAACGAAGCGTGGACGCCACTGATGAAGCTCCTGGTGCGAGTGCAGAACCGCTATCTGCCTGAAGTGACTTTGCGCAGCACGCTGTTGCGCGACGTGGAACGGCAAGTCGATGTCGAACCTTGGGAGGACGAGCTCGAGTCCTTCGATGCGATCGCCGTGGCGTCCCAACTCGGGGTCGAGCCGGATCAGATCCTTCGCGCATACTGGTTCCTGGTGGAACGAGGGATCGACCGCGAGCCTCGCGACTCGCTCGAGCGGGTTCGCCGCGCGCAGCCACGCTCGGCGTACAAAGAGTGGCGAGGCGCCCCGCGCCGTGCACACGACCACTACCAGGCTGCACAAGTGCTGCGCCTATTTCTCGCCGACCTGACAGGCACTCCGCCGCCGCGGACGGACGCCTGGCCACTGGATGGGCGCCAACGCTTCCGCGGCGCACTCTACGACGACGGGCCCGTGCCGAACCTCACGCGTGAGGAGCTAAAAGACGAGCTGGTCTCGGTGGGTCTCTACCCGCATGCGGTGCACGTCGTGGGGGAGGGCAAGAGCGAGAAGGACTTCGTGACGACGCTCGTGTCAGGCATCCTTGGCAGGGCGGCCGCCGAGGAGGTCGGCTTCACGGACCTTGGCGGCAGCGGTTCAGCCACTCGGCTACGCACGATGGTGGGCGGCTTCACCGCCTATGCCCATCGCACGGTCGTGATCGTCGACCGCGAGGGAGAGATGGCGCAATACGCCACTGGTCTCGAACGCTCGGGCGATCTCCCGGCCGAGGACATCCTGCGCTTCGAGCGCAATCTCGAGGACAGCAACTTCACCGCACAGGAGCTGATTGAGGTCATGACCGAGCTCGCGGCTCACCCACAGGACGGATTGCCCACGATAACGCTCAGGATCACCGTGCAGCAGCTGGCGGACGAGCTCGAGAATCGCCGACACAAAGCGCACGAAGATCCGGGGACCGCCGGGGTCTTGCTCGGCCTCGCCCGAGATCCTGCTTTCGGAGGGCCTGTCCGCGTCAGCAAGCCCGAGTTCGCACGAGCCCTCGCGAAACGCGTCCTCGACGAGCTTGCCACCGTGCACGGCGACGAGGAGAGAGAGCAGCTCTACGCAAGACGTCCGCTACTGCCCTTCACGCTCGACCGCATCGCCCAGCCGCTCGCCGACGTCCGTTGGTGAGCCGCTTGCCTAGCGATAGGCTCGATCCGCGATGACCCTTCTGCGCGAAATCCAAGACAACGCCGTCGGAAAGGACGCATCTGCGGAAGTGCTGCTCAGGCAGTGCTTGGTTCTTGCGTCTCGGCTCCAACACGACGAGCTCCGTGTATGGGCGACACAGGAGCTACGCGGCTACCCGCCACAAACAGAGCGCCCCCCATATCGGAAGCCGTTCCATACGAACGTCCTGGGTACATTCAACGGCGGCTTCGGGCAAATCATGAAGAACGCCGGCATTCCACAATTCACAGTACCCGAGGGCGAGCTACGCGAACGCCTCTTTTCTGCCGAGGTCAGGCAGGGGGTAGGTCAGATCGAACAGCTGCTCTCGTCGGGAGAGAGCACCTTCCAGATTCCCTGGCCGGCCGATGTGGTCGCCATCTTTCAGCGCCGCGAGATATATCAGGGCATGGTTCTCATGGAGGCATGGCAGGTCATCCCGGCCACCGCGTACAGCTCCGTGCTCGGAGGAATCCGAGAACGGGTCTTGCAGTTCGCCTTGGACATCGAGCGCCTCGACCCCGCCGCCGGCGAGGCAGCACCCAACGAGAGACCTCTCGCCGAGCCGCAGATCACCCAGATTTTCCACCAGAACTTCTTCGGCGACAACACAACCCTGGCCGTTGGCGGTCGCGACGTTACGCAGACTGTCTCCGCTGTGCCCCTAGACGTAGACCGGCTGGTTGCCGCCTTGCAGGAGCTCGGGATCGACAAGGACGAGCAGGAGATCCTCGTCGAGGCCGTCAGATCCGACCAGCAGGACGGTGCGTTCCCAGGCCCGCAGACGCACGCCTGGATCGAACGCTTGCGTGGTGGAACCGTCCAGCTCGGGAGTGGCGTGGCGATTGGCACCGCGACAGACCTCATCATGAAGCTGCTGCACCTTTCCTGAGCTGGGGGAGGGTCGGTGGCGACGCACAACGACTTATCGTGCTCGTCGGCGCTTTTGCAGCTCTAACCCACTCGGACAGCCAAATGTCTCGCGCTGGCTAGGCCGCTAGATACCGTGGCGGCTCAGGCCACGACCGCCGCTCGTCACAAACGACCGAGCGACTGCGGCCGATCGGCGCGCCGGCCTCGATGTCATTGAGCAGAGCGTCGACAACCGCGACGATCGTCTCGATTCTTGTCAGCTCGCGCAGCAACTGCTCCCGCATGGGTGCCGGGACCGTGACCGTCGCCGTGCCACGTGTTGCTCGCAGGAATGTTCGCTCCGCATCGCGGCCAAATGCGAACTCCACCTCGATGCCTCTTGCGGCGAAGTCCGGCTTCAGGCGCTCGACGCGAAGCACGACGACCAGGTCGAAAAACCCCATCAACAGGTCAATGACGTCCTCAGCGCAGAAGGGGAACATCGCCAGGGGAGCGTGATAGCCCGAGGATGGATGGCGGCGCTCACGTAGTCGTGTCGCCAACGCTGAGGCCCAGAAGTGCCGTCCGTCACCGACGCTCCAACCGAGCCCCCTTGCCGCACGGAGCATCCAGTCACCGCCGACCTCTTGATTCTCTTGAGCCCAGCGAAGGTCCGTCGCGCTGACAGTCAGTGCCGGGTGAGGCTGGGCCTGCGCGTAACCGTCGCGTCTAGCGGCAGCGAGAACTACCGCCGCGGTCGCAAGATGATGCTTGAGCGGCAGGTCCAGCCGGCTGATCGACGGCTGTCGCCCCTTCTCACTAGCGCAATTCGGGGCGCCTTTGAGCGCAGCGAGCTTCTCGTCAAGCCGCCGCGCCTGCCGCGAGCGGGGGCGTGGCCGGCCATCCGCCTTGACCTCCTCGACCGCGATCTCGACGGCTGGCAACTCGCCCTGAAGCACCGTGAGGTCGCCCTCCCGCAGGCAGTTCGTAAGATCGTTGAAAAACGGAAGTGCGCCCTCGTCCCACAGCTGCTGAGCGCGTGACCGCTCATGGATCGCGCCCTCCTCGGCCGGAAAGCGTCCGACGCGCTGCCCGTCGCCAAGGATCGAGAACAACGCGCGGTCGTAGCCGGTCGCTCTCCACACCATCCCGTCGGCGATGCAACGAAGAACGTGAAGCAGGACGTTGTTACGCAGGGCGACCTGCTCACGGATCGTGATTCTCCGCTTGAGCTCAGCAACGGCGTCTCGTGACTGGGGCTTCATTGGCGCCAATCGCCGAAGCTCGGCCTTGTCCTGTTCAAGGAGTGGCCGGATCTCCGCCATCCCATGCTGCATTCCCGCGAAACGATCCCGCACCGCGATCTGCAAGCGCATGTAGTCAGTTCTGGTCTGGGCGCGTTGCAGGAGCTGTACGAGCGCCAGGTATTCATCCCGTCGCGCCGCGAAAAACTCATCCTGTGTCGCCGCGATCTCGGCTTCGACGGCCTTCCTGTCCAGCTTCTGGGGCATCGCAATCCAACCTATCGAGTGGTGCTGCCGACAGGGCGCGATATCGGTCACGCCAGATGCGGGAGCCGGCTTGCCCGGCCAATTCTTGCATCCCCTGATGGGGATGCGGCCGGGGCTGCGACCGGCCCCGCACCGGGCGGAGCCATCCATCCAAAAGGAAGACGACATGCCCGCAGGACTCACAGACTCAGATTCGATGTTCTCCGTTCGCGTCACACCCTGGCACGGCCTCGGAGCAGTGCTCGACCAGCCGCCCGCGACCGTGGGCGAGGCGATCGAGGCATCCGGCCTCGGCTGGAGCGTGGCGAAGGAGCCGATCGCGATCGACCACGGCGATGCGTCGAGCGTGTGGCCAGCGCCGCGCCACGAGGAGATCCCCGGCTACTACGCGACCGTGCGCCAAGACAACCGCGAGGCGCTCGGGATCGTCGGCGAGCGCTACCGGATCGTGCAGAACCACGAGGCGTTCGCGTTTGTCGACCAGCTGCTCGGCAGCTCGATCCATTTCGAGACAGCCGGCAGCCTGCACGGCGGCCGCCGCGTGTGGGTGCTGGCGACGCTGCCCGATCACGTCGAGGTTGGCGGCGACGACGTGCGCCCATACGTCCTGCTGATGAACAGCCACGACGGCTCGACGGCCGTGATCGCCGCCACGACACCGATCCGCGTGGTCTGCCAGAACACCCTCAACTGGGGTCTCGCCAACGCCGTGCAGAAGTTCTCGATCCGGCACACCGAAGCGGTCACGCAGCGCGTCCACGAGGCCCGCCGCGTCCTCGATCTCTCCATCAACTACTACGAGCAGTTCAAGCGCTTCGGAGACGAGCTCGCCTCCCAGCGCTGCACCGAACGCCAGCTCCGTACCGTGCTCGACAAGCTCTACCCGAACGGCATGAGCGATTCCGTGACCGACCGCACGCGCAAGTCGCGCCAGCAGACGAAGGACCGCATCGCCGAGCTGTTCATGCGCGGCGACACCCAGGGCAACGCGCCCGGCTCGAAGTGGGCAGCCGTCAACGCGATCGTGGAGTACGGCGACTGGCTGCGTCCGCTGCGCTCGAGTCGGCCAGCGCTTCGCCCGCGCGCTCGACGACGGACCCGAGAAGACCCGCGCCCTGCAGCTCGTCGCTGCCGCCTGAAAGTGGGGGGCTCGGCGTGCGTCCAAGCTCGCCGAGCCCCCCAAGACCTCGCCGTCGAAGCTCACCCGCATCCTCGCCTACAATCAAGATCAAGGAGCCGGCCCACACGGCCGATCCTTCAAGGAGCGTTTGCAATGGCTACTCGAACCGACAACGAAATCCGCGAGCTGGGCCCCGAGGAATGGGCACAGCTTGTCGATGAGAAGGCCCGCGCTCTGCTGGGCATGAGCGGCGAGGAGTTCGAGCGGCGTCTGAACTCGGGCGAGATCGATATAGACGACAGCCCCGAGGTCACGCGCGTTGCAATGATGCTCCCGCTCAGTGGCACCTCCAAATAACAATCCCGCCGAGGCCGTCGAGCACTATCGCGGCCGAACAGTGCGGCTGCTGTCTTGCTTGACCAGCGCCCACACCACTGTCAGCGGCTACCACGCGGCCGATCATCCGCACCGCCTGCTGCTCGCCCGCGGCGACGCCGCGCGGCTACACGCCGAGCCACGTCTCACGCTCCTCGTCACCGAGCAGTACGAGGTTCGCCAGAGCACCGCAGGCTGGTATGTCGAGATCATCGGCTACCTCTACGCCATCGGATACGAAGACAGCGAGCTCGTCTCCTACCACTGGCATCCGAGCGGCAAGAGCACGATCACCCAGCCGCACATGCACGTCGGCGCCGCCGTCCAGATCGGTGATCAGTGGCTCGGAAAGGTTCATCTGCCCACCGGCATGGTCGGCCTCGAGCAAGTCATCGCGCTCGCCATCGTCGAGCTCGGCGTCGAGCCACTCCGAGACGATTGGGAACGACTGATCGCCGAGGCCGCCGCCCGCTGACGCTTGCCTGGCACGCTCAGCCTCGGCAATGGGGGGCGGAGCGCCTACCACCGTTGCGAGCCATCCGGTGGCGCCTACAGCGAGCAGCGTCTGCACGAACCCGCGCCTGGCGGCCCCTGAGTCCGAGCCGACTGACGATGAAGCAGCGCCGTGACCGGCAGAACCTCGCATTGCGGGCAGTTCGTCGTGGGGCTCAGCCACTAAGCAATCGTGCGGAACGCCCCCGCCGCAAGGAGCGGGCGGGATGTCCGCAGCTACAGCTCCCACGCTAGACGCTACTCCTGCCAGAACAGAGCCTCGGAGGGCTTGGCGCCCTGTTTGAGCCGGGCACGGATGTCCACGATGCGGCGGTCCCGATCAAGGAAGTAGTCGATCAGGTCGTTTCCGAGCAGCCGTCCTTCGATGCAGGCGGCGAGTGCTTCTCCTGCCAGGTGTTCGGCGAAGGCGGCGACTGCCTCGACTGTGGCGGGTGCCAGCGGGCCACCGTGGACGAGTGCGTTGCGGGTCCGTAGTCGTCTTGCCTCCATCCGCAGCGCTTCTCTGCAGAGCTCGTCCCACCAGGCTGCGGTCGCCTGCCCGTTCCTGGTTCGGTGCGCCAGGCTGGTGATTTGTCGCGCCGCTTCGCTGTCGGCCGGCAGGCGTTCGATAAGCCATTGGGTCTCGGTTAGCAGGCCCTTGAGGTTGAACGAGCGGCGCTCGTTCAGGCCGATCTCGAGCGGGGGGTGTTTCAGGATTTCTTGCCAGGCTGCGTGCTCCTGGGAGCCGACTGCGACGCTGGCGCGGCTGCCGGGCCAGGTGAGGGCGAAACCGGCCGATTCGATCGCGTTGCGTATGCGGCTATACGCCCACCAGGGGATAAGGGAATCACGCACAAAACGGGACGTGGACTGTATGCCGGCCCAGCCGCAAGCTGCCTCCACCACTCGGTCGAATAGGACGAGCCGCAGGGGTGCGGGCGATGTACGCGCCTCTCGCAACCAGCCCAAGAGGGTCACTGCCGCGTGAATGTCCGGGTCTCGCACTGGCAGGTGGGCGCCGAGTTGATCGGCCAGTTCTTCTAGCCCCTCCGCAGTGCGGTCCTGCGGCACCCCAACCCGCTCTTGAAACGTCGCACCCTCCACGACTGGCGGGCCTGTTGATCCGCCGCCGAAGTGGCCGTCGGCGTAACAGACGTAGCTGTCGTCCAGCTGCCATAGCGTCGGCTCTGCGCCGTACAGGCTGCCGAGCGACGCGAGGGCCTGCGCGGTGTCGCGCGCGACTCCAACGGCTGGTGACAGCAATTCCTCCCCGACATCAATCCGCACGTAGGCCACGGGACGCTCGCGTTCGTCGGGCAAGTCATCGCGTTGCTGGCAGAACGTCTGGAGCGAGAAGGCATCGCTAGTGGCCTCGGGCGGAAGCTCGCTGTGCGGCTCGGGTGCGTCCAGTTCGCCGCGGAGCCAGTCCCCTCCGTAGACGCGGACGGCCGGCCCTATGTCGATCCATCGCGGACGCACCCTGGCGAAGATGAAGCGCAGCCAGACGATCATGTGGGCACGGCTGGGTGGCTCAGAGAGCATGTCTCGCGCCGCTGTCAGCCGGTCGGCCGGCGCGGGGAGGGCTTCCTCGGCCGCTTGTGCCAGCCGACCCCCGAGGCGGGCACCCAGGGATTCGCTTAGAACCTTCGGATCGTGGCCTATCCACGCCGCGAGCGCGAGCAGCTGACGCGCCGATCGCTCAGCGGCATCGGAGTCCCCGACACGATGCGTAAGGTCGTCCCATGCTGCGAGCAAGACCTCGGGGCGCTGAAACTGCTCCCGAGTCGTGTCTACGAGTTGTCGCAGCCGCCGGCGCAGGGCCGGGTCCGAGCGCGTCTCGTCTACTTTCAGCAGCGTCCGGCATTGCTTTAGCTGATCGCGGAGGCCATGAGCTTCGGTCGTTTGCCGCACCTCGGGGCCAAAGGCGCCGATGCCTTCGATCGCATCGTCCATGAGCGATGTCCAGTTGTGCGGCGAGGTTCGTGCCCACTGGCGCTCGTCATCGAGCCAGCGCGACAGCTCCTCGATCGCATCAGGGAGCGAGAGCTGAGGCCAGGACTCCGCTTGCCGCGCAGCGGCAAGCGCCTCGTCAAGTTCCTTGACCGCTTGCTCTGCTGCCGACACGCCGGGTCATGCTACGCGGCGCAGACTCCCGGCGATGGAGACGCCGCCAGGGGCAACGGCGCGGCAAGCAGTGACTCAGCTCATTCGACCTCCCTGACGGCGGCGTGAGGCGCTGACTAGCCAAGGCAAGCGGGGATTCCGCTGCCCCACGAGACAGGCTCGGCCACGCTCAAAAGGGCCGTGGTGGGGCAGTTATCGTGTGGGAGATGGCCGGTGTCAGCGACAGCTTCCACGAGCGCACGAACGAAGCGCTCGTGGCGACGCTTGTGCCGCGTCCCGACAACCTACCGCTCATTGTCCTGGTGGTCGAGGACTCGGAGGACGATGAGCTTACGTCGATCATCGCTGAGGCGAGCGCGGTGCCGTCTCCCGACTATCGCGGCGGGTGGGGCGCGATGGTCAAGGGCAGCGCCGAAGGTTTTCAGCTCACCGTTAAGTTCTTGCTCATCGGCGAGGAATGGGAACGGCAGTGGACACTCCCCGATATCTCCAAGGAGATCCTGAGCGCGATCATGGGGGGGACGCACAATGTTGCGATCCTGCCGCGGGAGCTAGCAGGTGATCTTGAGCAGCCTCTTGAGCTTCCGCGCATCGCAGGGGCTCTCATCATCGAGGCGGCGGCGTCGGATGCCGTGAAAAAAGCCTCGCTGCCGTTCCTCGGCGGGTGACCGCTGGGGGATTCTCGTTACGGCGACGCGGCGCCGAGATCGCCTTGCGCTGAATCGAAAGCCGCTTCCAGTGCGTCACGGGCGCGGACGAACTCGCCCCACCGCAACTCGATGTGCGACTGCCGCTGTACTGACTGCGAGAGATTGCGGCCACCGGGCTCCCGTATGTCGGTGAGTTCCGGCGCGCGGTCGTAATCGGCGATAGCCAATTGCAAGCTGACCTTGCTGCGCCACGGCCAGCGTGCGTGGTTGCCGTTCCAGACGGGATGCGAGTTGACCTTGGCGATCCCGATGATCTTGCCTTGGGGGATCGCGTACAGCACAAGCTCCTCGCCGATATCGACCGTGGCCCGCTTATTGAAGCCAACTTCGTTCTGCAAGTCTGATCGCCCCGTCAGCCAGGGATCAGGCATCGGGTCGTCCACGGCACCAACGAGCTTGAGCCATATAGCCATCGGTCCTCGGACTATATGCCTCGCTGTGCGGTGGCGTCCGGGAGGTTGAGGCGTAGCGTCAGCCCGTTGGCGAACAGCCACTGGATGCCCTGCTCGTGGCGGCTGACCGTGCCGGGGAAGGGCGGCAGGTTCAAGACCTTCCCGTCCACGGTGTACGCATAGTCGAGCGTACCTTTGACGCTGACGACCGCCTCGTGGCTGCCTCCGGGCTTGACCGTGCCAAGCGTCTGCTTGCCGAGAACACCTATAAGAGGCGGTAGGACTGTCCAAAAGCGCCCCTCCGCGTCCGTCATGGTGAGCCAGACAGACACCTCGCTACCGATATAGCTCGTGAGATTGACAAGCGCGTCATCGTGTCTGTACCCACGCGCATCCTCCGGGTTCGCAGCCCACGCGATCCTCAGCACGAGCCCATCGGTGAGTTGGAACTCGATCCCGTCGCCGGTTTCTGTGATCGTCCCTGGTAGCTCAGGCAGCAGAAGGGACCGATCCCCGATCGTGTAGGCCGAACCGAAGATGTCGCGCGTCTCGGCTGAGATTGGCGTCGCTGGCCGCTCTCCGAGTGGGTGCCCGAGCGTCCCGTGCAGGCTAAAGACCTCGGACATCCCGCTCTCGCCACGGACCTGAAGCCCCGCGTACACGTTCTCGCCCAGATGGTCATGGAGGCGTAGGCGTGCCTGCTCGTGGGTGAGCGTCTTGTCGCTCATGTGTGGGCGAGTCTACGCACCCCGCCCAATCGCCGGCCTCGACGCTTTCGACAGTGTGCCGCGAGCGTGCAGAGGTGCGGATTAGAGTTCGATGAGCGTGGCGCCGAGTTCGGTGATCTCGGGCGGCTGCGTCGAGAACTCACGCAGCAGTTGCCAGAGCACGACTCCGCATCGGCTGACCCACTCTGCGGCGGAGATAGCATCGGCGATGCCCGGCTCAGCCATGACATCCATCTTCACGTTGATTTGGGGGTCCGGCCCGGTTTTCCGGGCGGGGACAAACGCCAGCTCTGCGCCGGTCTTTAGCGGCTGAGCTGGGTGTCGCCGGAACTCAGCGCCGGGGATTAGGGAGTCCTGCGTGTCAGTGATCTCTATGTCGATCCGGGTGGCATGAGCCCAGACTGGCTGGATCGCCCGGTGCTTGTCGTCGTTGTTGATGGTCGAAAGGAGCGCGAGCGCGTGCTTCGGCCTGCGCTTAGGAGGGAGCAGGTATGGTTGGCGCCGACGCACCTTTGCTGCGTCTGCTCGCCGGACGCCAGGCAGCTTGAGTCGGCTCTTGGCCGTAGGTGGCACCCTGATTTCGGCATTGAAAACGGTTCGCTCATCGCAGATCGGAAAGAAGGCTCCTCCCATGCAATTGCGAGCTTTGAGTTTGAGTGCACGATTTTGTTGTTGCGGGGAAGGAATCGGCCGTGATGTGTAGTACTGATGCGACTGGTGGCCAGTCGCGCTCATGCCGACGAGTACGCTCTCCGTCTGAATCGGGCGGTGGTGTTGCTCAGCGAGCGCTCGCCGGCGGCTGTTGTGCGTGCGATTCAGATAGAGCATGGTGTCTCCGATCGGCAGGCCCGGCGGTACGTGCGGGCGGCGCAGCGCTCGCCGGGTGGGGTCGTTGTCCCGGAGCGCACCGTCGTGTTCACGGTCCGGTTGCCGGGCTCGGTGATCGAGCGGGTGCGCGCCCTCGCTGCGGGGAGCGATCGCAGTGTGAGCGCGACGGTTGCCGACGCGCTGCGGCTTGGGCTGGCGGGGAGCGAGCGGGGTGGCGGCGCGGCGCGTTGAGATCGAGTTCGTCGCTGACAGGCTCGCCGCGAGCAGGCTGGCGCAGGCATACGGGCTGCTGGTATCCGAGCGTGCGGGACTAACGGGCAGCGATCTGAGAAAACAGGAGGAACGTGATGGCCAAACAGATCAGCGGGACGGGGCGAGTGGCGGCGATCTACGCAAGGGTGTCCTCCTCCCACCAGCGCGAGGAGCAGACGATTCAAAGCCAGACCGCCGAGTTGCGTGAACTCGCCGCCGAGCGCGGGTTGCTCGTCCCGGATGAGCTCGTCTTCGAGGACGATGGGGTTTCCGGTGCGACGCTGACCCGTCCCGCGCTCGAACGGTTGCGTGACCGTGCGTGCGATGGTTCTTTTGAGGTGCTGCTGTGTCATTCCCCGGACCGGCTGGCGCGCCGTTACGCCTACCAGGTGCTGCTGTTGGAGGAGCTCCAGCGCGCCGGCGTGGAGGTCTGTTTCGCTAAGGAGCCCGAGCGCACGGGGACCCCCGAGGACGAGTTGCTGCGCCAGTTCCAGGGAATGATCGCCGAGTATGAGAGAGCGCAAATAGCCGAGCGCACCCGTCGCGGGAAGCTGCACCGCGCGCGGGGCGGCTCCCAATCCGTTCTCTCGGGAGCACCCTACGGTTACCGTTACATCCGCAAGAGCGATATCGCTGAGGCCTACTGGGAAATCAACGAGCGCGAGGCCACGGTCGTGCGCGATATTTTCGCGCGTTACACCGAGCACACAGACTCGATCGCGGACATCGTCCGCTGGCTGTCCGAGAACGATGTGCCGACCCGCACCGGCAAACAGGTATGGGACCCCAAGACGATCTGGGGAATGCTGCGCAACCCCGCCTATCAAGGCCAGGCCGCGTTCGGCAAGACAAAAAGCAGCGGCCATCACGGCGCCCTCAGACGCGCCACCAGAGCGCGCGGTGAACGCCACGGCCGCAGGATCACACGCCAAGACCAGCCCGCCGCGGAGTGGACACTCATCCCCGTTCCCGCGCTCGTCAGCGAAGAGACCTTCGAGCTCGCGCAGGCGCGCCTTCAAGAAAACAAGCGCTTCGCGCGACGCAACACCAAACAAATCACACTCCTGCAAGGGATCCTCGTCTGCCGAGAGTGCGGCTACGCCTGCTACCGCACCTCCCCCACCAAAAACAACATTCCCTACTACCGCTGCATCGGCCGAGACAACTGGCGCCACACCGGCGGACGCGTCTGCACCAGCCAACCCATCCGCGCCGACGAACTGGACAACCTCGTCTGGGAGCAAGTCCGTCGCCTGCTCGAGAACCCCAAGCTCGTGCAGGCAGAGATTGACCGCCGACTGACCACACTCCGCACCGAGCACCCCGCGACCAAACGCCGAGACGCACTCGAACGAGACCACACCCGCGCCGAGGCCGCCGTCGCGCGCCTGATCGAGGCATACCAAGAGCAACTCATCACCCTCAAAGAGCTGCGCACACGCACCCCCGAACTGCGCAAACGCCAAAGCACCCTGCGCGCCCAGCTCGACGCACTGGACACCGAACTGCACGACGCCGAGACCTACCTCAAGCTCGCCGAGACCCTCGAAAGCTTCCTCACCCGCCTGAACAACAACATCGACAACCTCACCATCACCGAAAAGCAACGCATACTGCGACTCCTCGTCCGCGAAATACTCATAGGCGGCGAAACCAACAACATCACCATCCGCCACACCATCCCCACCCCCACCCCAACCCCAGGCAACAACCAGAGCCACCAATTGCATGGGAGCAGTCTAGACGGCGCTCTCCTGCTTGGCCGTGAGCTTGCCCGAACCAGGGGGCGTTCGGCCCCGGCAGACGAGTGCCCAAGCGAGATGGTCGAGCGATGCTCGGTAGTTGCTGGCGATGTCGCCGAGCCGCAGCCGCCACCGGACAGGGATCGGGGACACGTCCTCAACGACGAGACCAAACCCCTAACGTTTCGCGTAGTAATGAGCCCGAAAGGCGCGTACTGCATCAGCGCTTCCATCCTCGTTGACGGCATCGATGTCAGCCCTCAGCGCTTGGGCGTGAACCATCGCCTGTCCCCACTTGTACCAAGCACTCTCGAACGCGGCATCGTAAGCAGACACGGCCCCGGTCCTAGCGCGAGCGTGGCGACACCGAGCGGCGAGCGTCGTCGTCGGTGTCAATAACTTCGTAGGACATGAGTCGATCCGATTTGCCGCTAGGGTCGGGGATATAGCGCGGCCAGCCACGGGCAGCGTTCCTTTCGGCTACTGCTGGGTCCGCCCGATCGGCGTCCTCCAGCATCACCGGCCGTTTCCTGATCGGCCTTGGTGCTTCGTCGGCGCGCTCATGGAGTCGTTCGAGGACGTCGGGCGAAGGCCCATACACATAGCGTGTCGCCCAGCCGTAGGTGCGGAGGTTGATGCGGTCCACCTGCTTCGTGGTTTCCTTCACGGCAAGCCGCTTGGGCTGGCTCGGGCCGATGCGCACGCATAGGTCGCGGCCCACCGGCAGCGTCGATTCCACGAGCGGCGACGATTCCCACGCCGGCGCCGACCAGGGATAGGGTGGCGTCAGGTCGTACATCGTGAGCGGCCGATCGGAGCAGACGAAACGGTAGGGTGGCTTGGCCTTGAGCACCGTCCACGGCAGGACGCTGATCGTGAACCAGGTTGCAACGAGGAGTTGCATTGCTTGCACAAGGGCCTCCTGGTCTGGCGGCTCCAGCATGATCCGGCCTGCCAGGATCGCATCGCGCGTTTCGACCGCTTCCTTTCGCCTTTTCCCTCTGATGTTGGTGAGGTGCACCACGGAGTCGGTGAGGGCAGCGTGTCTCAACATGATCTTGAGTTCGTCGAGGAAGCCCGGCGCGCGCTGCTCTTGGATGGCGACGAGGAATGCGAGGTCGCTGCGGTCGCCTTCGGTCAGGTTCTCGCAGTCGCGCACGAGCCCGTCGAGCGCTTCGCTCGCAAAGCCCTCGGCGCGTGAGAAGAAGCCCTCGATCATGCCGTCGTGTTCGCCGCTCTTGCTGACGACCTTGTACAGGTCCTTGTCCCACGCAGCCTTCTTCGCGGTGGTCTCCGTGACCTCGCCCGTTTGCTTGTCGAGCTCGTAGAGCTTGCCGCCTCCACGGAAGCGCCTCAACAGGAACTGCGGGACATAGTGGTGGCGCTGACCCTCGCAATTCGGCAGCGACTCTTCCCCGGCATTGAGCCGGCTCATCCAGTTGACGAACCTGCCGTCGAGCTGCGCGGACGGGGGCATGATTCGATCGTAGAACCTGCCCTGGGCGTCAGGCCCTCGCGCCTTTGTGCCCGATGCGGCGAACACGCACCATGCACGCTGACGATAGGCTGCATCGCCGATGTTCCGCATCATGGCGCTATCCCTGCTGATCGTCGCCCTCGCCGGCTGCGGTGGGAGCAAGGGCAGCAGCACCACAATCGTGATCAACAATCCGGCGTCCACGCAGCAGCCGACGCGGGTATACCGAGTGCCGTCCGGCTCGATGGAGCCGACCTACGGCATTGGGGCGCGCGTCATCGTCAAGGCAGGCTCCCCCAAGGTGGGCGCAGTCGTGATCTTCCACCCGCCGGAAGGCGCCGAGCAGGAGGAGTGCGGACCCACGCCGCACGTCATCAAGCTCGGCGGCGCGGCGTGCTCGGAACCGATCCCGCAGGAGGACACGGGCACCACGTTCATCAAGCGCGTCGTTGCCGGACCGGGCGACGAAATCTACGTCAAGGAAGGGCACGTCTATCGCAAGACCGCCGGCTCGTCTGCGTTCGCGGAGGAACAAAACTCATCCACCCGCGAATGCGGCGCGAGCCCCGAGTGCGACTTCCCGACGCCGATCAAGATTCCGGCGGACCACTGGTATCTCATGGGTGACAACCGTGGCGAATCCGACGACAGCCGCTTCTGGGGTCCAGTGCCCTCGTCGTGGGTCGTCGGCGTGGTGACGCGCACCGAATAATGAGGCCCTCAGCGGGCGCCGTATTCGACGCCGACTTCGATCATGTGGGCGACACCGGCACGGTCGAGGTCGGTCCATAGGACGGCGCGACCCTCGTTGCGGTCGCCGGGTTGGAGCGTGTGGCCGATCCCGGCTGCGAGCTGTTCGAGCATCTGCGGGAGCGCGGCGACGACGGCATCCCTAAACCCGTCCCACGGCCCTCCGGTCGCCACGATCCACACCTCACCGCGCGTCGGCAGGGTCCAGTGGGCGAGCAGCGCTGACCCCTGACCCTCGGGCGCGGTGAGGCTCATGCCCGGCGCGGTGAGCACGACGGACACCGTGATCGCCTCGCCGGGCGCCGCCGGGGCCAGCAGCCTGATCTTTTCGCGCTGCGAGAGCGGGGGCTCCTCGTCGGGCACGCTGAGGTGATCGGTGGGAATCACGATCCCGAGCAGCCTGCGTCCGCCGGGCGCGAACTCCTCGGGCTCGCCCCACTTCATCATGTAGCCGTCACTGTTCGGCGCCCACCGACTAGCGCCGTTCGGCGTCCACTTGACGTGGTTGGCGCCGGAGGCGTGGAGGCTCGTCTTCGTGTCCTTGCGCATCCCGGCGTGCTGGACGTAGATGTCGTCGCCCACACTGAAGATGTGCCAGAGTCCCGAGCGCGCGCCGGGAGCGTTCCCGACGATGAGGCGTAGGCGGTTGTCCGGTCCGGCCATCGAGCCGCCATGTTAGGACCGCCCGAGGTACTAAGGGTCGGGGCAGGGACGCTGCTGGCGCACGGCCCGAGCCGCCGCGCGATCCTAGGCTAGGGGTCCAGATTTCCTCGATGCGGTGGGCGGTTCCGGTCGCTGATAGGTGTTCAGGTCCCGCCCCCGCTATCGCCGAATCACCCCGCACGGCGTCGCTTTGCGTCAGTCTGTGCACGTGGACCTGCTCGATCCCGTGCTGTCCCTGCTCGACCGGCAGGTTGACGCGCTCGCCGATCAACCAACGATGCCCGAGTTCCTGATCTCGGTAGAACCATTCCTTCGCGCCCTCGAGGCCGATCCGCGCATCGCGATTCACCTCGAGGATCTTCGCGATGAAACGTTGGATCGCGTGCGCGTCATCGAGAAAGAGGACAGTGAGCTCGTCCCCAAGCTGATCGAACTGCGCGCCCGCCTCGTCGAGCTCAGCCCAGACCTGGACGACAGTAATGCCGCACCGCCGTCGGAAGGTGACGATCGCGACTGGATCGATTCGCTCGCGCAGTTCGACGTGATCGCAGCAGCTGAGCCAGAGCCACTCAATTACAAGGCCGAAGGCGCTCGCTCGCAGCGGCTGCTCGAGATTCTGCGCGCCAAGCGCGAACGTCTCCCGCGTCCACACGCCGGAGAGATCGAAGCCTGGGTCGTCGACCTATACAACCTCTCCGAAGTCTGGGCTCACGCCACGCGCTGGCTCGCGCTGTCGATGCGGGTCTCAGCCGGGCTCGCGCTGCTACGCCTCGACAGCGTTCCACCATCGTTGAACCCCGAGCCCACGATCCGTAAGGTCGGAGAAAAGCGGACAGATCAGCTGAATGCCGCCCTGCAACGACAGTTCTCAGTCAACGGCCTGTTCTTCAACGCCGTCCACACCGACGTGCACAACGACGCGCAGGCCGATCTCGCCGAAAAGCAGGTCGCCGAGCTGCGAGCAGGCTTGACGCGACTCTCCGTCGAGCTGCATCGGCGCATCGGAGTGACGAGATCGCGCCGAGCGCTCATCCTGCGCTTCAAGCAGCGCTGCGAGTGGCACGACGCCACGCGACTGCGTGAAGTCGCGGATACCGCGACAGGTCGCGGCGGCATCGAGGACAGGCTCACCGGAGAGCTCGCTCGGTTCCTGTTCGACCAGGGCCTGAACCCACTCACGAAGCCCCTCGTCGGCGGACTAGAGCCCGACCTGCTCGACCCGTCAGTGCTCCCCGCCTTCTACGTCGAGGCCAAGCAGTACGCCGGCAGCGCCCGCTCGACGATCCGCAAAGCCTTCGCCCAGATCCTCGACACCATTGGGCGCCTGCAGAGCGACGCCTACCCCATCCACGAGGCGTTCTGCGTCGTGTTCAGGCGCGAAGGACCGCGCTATGAGCTGCCGGAGTCGGTGCAGGCCGAGGGCTACCGCGTCTACTTCACGCTGATCGACATCGCTCCGCCCGAGGAGTCCGGCGCCCGCCAAAAACATCTGCCGATCCGCGTCACCGAGAAAGAAATGCTGGGGATGTTCGCCAGCAGAGCTAAGACCGCCAGCTGACACGCCGCAGCGACTCAAAGGGCTCAGCGCCCCGCTCCCTCACTAGCCGCGTAGCGGACAACATTCCGAGTTGGCGGGCGCGGTGCGAACCACCCCGTTCAGCCGCTCGAACACCGCCGCCATCACTCCCTCGACCACCTCATAGGTCACTCGCATGTGACTCACGTCAGCGAAGTCCGGGGTCAGCTCGTGCCGCGTAACTGCTGCCGGATGGGTCGCCATGTTGCGTACAGCTGCGAGAAACTCGATTGCGTCGCCGACCTCGCCCTCGAGCTTGCCGGTCAACCCCTCGCCTGCGTCCCCGGTGGGCAACCATCCAGCGCTAACCGCCAACTTGAGGGCCTGCCCCAGCGACCACCTGGACGGCTCGCCGCGAGGCCACAGACCCTGCTCGCGCAGCTCCGGCTCACGGCAACAGGCCGTCGTCATGATCCCGGCCTCCAGGGCGCTGCCAACGAGGATCAACGCTGCGCGCCAGCACCCAGCGGCCGCACATCGCTGCGCTTCCCCATACAGCTCGCCCGCGAGTCTCACGAGCTCGCCTACGGCGCTCCCCGTGAGAGCGACGCGCACCCGGCTCATGTCTGGCCCAGCGTTGCCCGGCATTGCGCGATGGACCACGGCAAGTCAGCCAAGCACCGCCCCGATTGACACCTTCGCATGGCTCGAGCGTACAACCAGCGTGGTTTGCACGGCCGCCAAGCCGGCATCAAACTCGTTGGCCGCATGAGCGTCTTGAGGGTCAGTAACCCACATGAACGGCGATGGACCGTCTGGGATCGACCTGCTCAAGCCCTCGGAAGTAGCGACGCGCCTGCGAGTCTCGCGGACCTGGCTCTACGACGCCGCAAAGCAAGGTCGTATCCCGTCGATCAGGATCGGTGGGGAGGAGGGGCCGCTGCGCTTCCACCCCGACGACATCGAGCGCTGGGTCAACGGCGACAGTGCTCGCCGCGCTCGCCGATGAGGACGCGGTAGCGCAGTCCAACCGCAGCTACTACACGCTCGACTTCAAGGGTCCGTGGGCCAAGCAGGCAGCGCGTGACCTGAACGCGATCGTCCGCGAGCGCATCAAGGAGGGCCAATGCGCGGCGCTGGACGAGCTGCTGGCCAGCAGGATCGTCAGCGACGAACACGAGGTCGAGCGCGAAGTTGAGGCCAAGCAGGCACGCCTGCGGGTGCAGGATGTCTCAGCCCGTATCAGTGAGCTCTCCGAGGAGGAGCTGGAGCAGATGCTCACTGACGCTGAGACCGCATGGGGCGAGTACAGCCTCAAGCGCTCGGAGGTCGTCAATGCCGTCAGGACTGAGCGCGAGCGGCGCGCGGCCGCAAGCGGCGACGCGGAGCCTGCCGGTGACACCGAGCCTGCCGACGAGCGCGAGCTCGCCGAGGCGACGGCCTAGCGCGCTACCCGGATGGTCGGAGGCTAGGCAGGGATGCCCGCCTCCGACTGTCGGGTGATTCGCCCGCGTGCTGGCGGCTACCGAGTAGGGCGATAATCGCGCCGAAGTGTGCTCGTCACTGCCGTCTCGTGGTCGAGCCTCGCGCTGATACGGACCAGTGCGTGCGCCGCCGTGCGCGGGCCGAGCGTGAACGTCACCGTCAGTCGCCCGCGCTTGAGGGCGACAGTCTTGGCTGCGGAGGCGACGAGCTTGCCCTTCAGCCTGCCGGTGAAGCCGACGCGGACCTTCCCACTCGCAGGTCCGCTCACATGCACGATCAGCTCGCGCCCCTGCAGCGTCTCGGTGATGTGAATCTTTGGCGTGCCCGTCGTGGTGTGCCCTGGCCCAGGACCTCCCGAGCCTGGGGCCGGAACGACGACGCTCGCGCGGGCGGCATTGGCAGGGTTCGCATTGCCCGCCGCGTTGCTCAGCCACACCGCGATGCTCCAGTCACCGGGGCCGGGCACGGTCACGGTCGCCGGCCCAGCCGCGGGCGCGGCCGTAGGAGTGCTGCACGCCCCCGATCCGCTTGCCGGGCACACCTGGTAGAGCGCGCCGGTGATTGGGGCGACCTGGCTCTGCGGCTCGCCCCAAGTGAGCGTGAACGTGGAGCTGCCGCTCTGAACGGGCGTCGCCGAGAGCCCGATGGGCGCGGGCGGCGCGCTGTTGTCCACCGTGATTTCCTCCGAGGCGACGGTCGACTGATTCCCCGCTGCGTCAGTCGCGACGAGCGTGATGGTGTGTTTGCCATCGCCGAGCTGGCTTGTCGCCATGCTCAAGGTCTGTGTGCCCGTCGAGGACGGGCACGGCTGCGAAAAGGTGAAGTTGCACGGCGCGGAGTAAGTCTCCGTCGGATGCCCGTCGACCGACAGAGTGATGCTTGCTACGCCGCCGCCGACATCCTGCGCGGAGACGGCGATGCTTTCGGTGCCTTTGTGAAAGCCCCCTTCGCCTGGTCCCCACAGCGCGCCCGATGGCGCGCTCAGCGTCGGCGGCGTCGGATCGGAGAGAGTCACCGTGGCTCCGTACATCGTCGCCCAAACACCATGAAGCGTTGCGCCTGTCACACATTCATCGCCTGATGGCGCCTGGCAGACGATGCCGAGCCAGAGTTCGTGCGCCGACAGGCCCGTGATCCTCGCCGGTTCTCCACCAGTGCTCGGCGGGCCACCCACCGAGCATGTCTCACCATCTTCGACTGTATCCAGACACGTTTCGCCAGGCATGATGCTGCCGTCGACCCTTAGAGCCGGCGACCAATCGTTGAAACCGTCGAACTGATGCCCGATGTAGCGTTCGTAACTGAGGCCAGCGATCGTCGTGCCGGCTGGGGCGGTGAATGTCCAGCCTGCGCTTGTGCCAGGAGTCGCGCCGCTCGACAGACCGAGCGCGTCGGTGGTCGATAGCCCGCCCTCCTGATCTGTCTTGCCTCCCGAGCCTCCCAGCCGGTACGGGCAGTTGGCGTGCTCGGCGTAGTGCGGCGGGTTGGCCGGATCATTCGTCGCCCACGTCCACGAGTTGTTGGCGGCTTCCGGGGCAAAGTTGCACGCGCTGACTTCATAGCTTCCCGCCGCGAGCGCGGGAGCCGGCGACACCCAAGCCACCACGGCGAGCATCGCGGCGATCGTTGCGCTCCATGCTCTCATCGTCCGCGCCGTGCCTTGCTCGCCGTGCTCGGTGATGCGGAAATGCGAAGCGTTATCCACGGGCTTGCCCGTTCGACATCGTAGGGGTCGGTGTAGCGCACCGACACCTCTGCCACGCCGGAGGTTGGCAGCGTCAAGCTCGAGAAGGCGCCGTGCAGTGTGCGCAGGATGTGCAGCTGGCGCGAGCGCCGACGGTGGCCGAGGTATCGGACCTGGACTTCGGCTTCATGGGGGCGGCCGCTCAGCGCGAGCACGAGTCGGTGCTTGACACGCTTCAGGTGCGCCCGTGGGCGTGCAAACGGTCGAGTGAGCGTCATCGCCGTCAATGGTGCCACCTGCTGAGGAGACGATTCTGCGGCCGGGCCTGGCTGTGCGCCTGGCTCGGCTGCTTCGCCCGCGGAGACCACTGCTCCGAGGCCGGCGTTGCGGAATGCCTGTGCGATGTCGAGCGCTCCATCGTGGGCTTCGGTCAGGTCCTTCTCGCCCGCTTCCGGCGACAGACCCGGCTGATAGGCGTCGAGCGCCGCCAACGCCGCCGCCGCGATCGCAGATGCCTCGCTCGTGCCCTGCCAGTAGTTGTAGTTCGAGGCTCCGCTCGTCGGTTCGGCCCCGTCGAGGTCGCAGCCCGGAGCGAGCAGGCGCAGCCCTTCGCCACGGTTGGAGAACGAGCAGAAGCCGCCGCCTTGCGTGTCCGTCGCACCGACCGACAGCACATCAGGGTAAGCCGCCGGATACTCAACCGGGCCACCATCGTCATTGCCTGCGGCCGCGACGACGGCCACGCCGTAGTCGATCGCCTTTTGCACAGCGTTGCTCACGAGTTCGGTTGTTTCCGGTGATCGTTCTTCCGATGAGCCGAGCGAGAGGTTGATGACCGTGATGTCGTAGCGCGAGCGAACACGTAGGCAGGCATCGATTCCGGTCATGTAGGCGCTGAAAGGGAAGGTGGTCTGCCCCGGCTCGAGGATGCGTACCGAGACGATCTGGACCGCGTGCGGAGCCGTGCCGACCATGCCCCACCCATTTGCCGGCGCTGCCGCCATCATCGCCAGCACAGTGCCATGCAGCGTCGGCGACACATCCCCGCCCGAGCCACCGTCCAGCGCCGTGCGTTCCACCACGACGCCTTCCGTGTCGGGGTTCAGGTTCACGCCAGTATCAACAAGGCAAAGACCCGCAGGCTGCGCCGGTGCCTGAGCGTAGGGAAGGAAGGCCCCGTCATCGGCGACGGCCTGCGTCGTGATCGCGGTCTCGGCCCTCACCGTCGACGGCCACAGCAGCGCCAGCGGGACGAGCATCGCCACGATGCACATCCGGCGAGATCCTCGGCGGCCACGCCTAGCCAGTGCTGACATTCACCACCCGGCTCTCCCCGCTGCCGAACGGAAACCCCGCCTGACCGCCAGGCACCTCGGCGCGAAACGGGAAGCGCCCGATGCCGCCCTCGAACTGGTAAAGCACGCGAAAGCGCCCACGCCCGTTCGTGCGAGGCGTCCTGAACGGCTCCCAGCGGCCACGGTAATGCACGAGGAGGTCCACGATCGTGCCCTGCCGCGGGATCGGTCCCTCAACGTCCCCCGAAAGCACGATTATTCCTTCCGAGCCCGTGCGCGTCGGACTGACGCGCAGGCGCACCCCGGCGGCCACCGTCTCCCTGACGCGCCCGAGAGCCGTATAGCCAGCGTCGCCGGAGAACGCGCGATAGCCGACGTCGATCAGCCGCGACGGTCCACCGCCTACACCCACCCTGAACGTGCCATCGACACCCGTTGTGGCGTGGCCGATCACCGCCGGTGCCGCCGCGCCGTCGATCTGTTCCAGCACATCCAGGCTGGCGTGCGCGATCGGTTGGCCCTGCCCGTCGAGCAGTCGACCGGAGAGCACGATCGCGCGGTGCGCGTAGCTGCGAGTGACCGCGGCCGGCAAGCCGAGCCGCAGTTCGGCCTTCTCGCTCGCCCTGATCCCGTTCGCGTTGCCGATCCCGAGCGTCTGCAAGCCGTTGCTGCCGGGGCCGGGAAGCGCGCCCAACGGTGATGTCTTCGAGGAGTTCTGGACCGTGACCTCGCCGCTGTAGATCACGCTCGTGTTCTGCGCAGCATCCTCGACCACGAGTTCGACTCGATGCTCGCCGTTGGCGACCGTCGCGGTGTTCCAGCTCAGGGTGTCCGACACGCTCGGCGGGCACGCCTGGAAGTTTGTGTAGGAGCAGCTCGCCAGGTAGTCCTTCACGGCGACGGGTTCGCCGTCGACGCGCAGCTGCACCAGCCGCACACCCGAGCTCGTGTCCGCCGCCTGATAGCTGATCGAGGACGTGCCCGAAACCGTCCCCGAGCTCGCCAGTGTGCCGCCCGTCACCGTGCCGCTCGGCAGCGTTGTGTCCTGCAGCGTCAGCCGCGACCCGTACAGCTCGAGGATGTTGTTCTCGCCAGACCCGAACGTGCAGCCTGCGCCGGCGTCGTCGTTGGAGCAGTAGTTCGCCAGCGTGATCTCGGTGGTGGTGGACGGCAGCACGTAGGTGCTGGGTTCACTACCCGTCATCGGGGTCGTGCTTTCACCGACTGCGCCGTCGTTGTCGGCGGCGATCGCAAACGTGTCGGCACCGCCAATCTGATGAGCCACCTGCCACCACACCTTCGCTTCGATGATCGTGATGCCGCTCCCTGCCGGCACCCCGATCTGTACTCCTGCGGTGTTGCCAGGGCTCATGCTGCCGCCCCTGGGTCCGATGTAGTCGCCGGGGCCGCCGCTGCATGTTCCCTTCACGTTCTGAGGACTGCCGAACACGGTCCACGAGCCGGCGTCGTCAGACCCTGCCGAAGGGCAGTTGTCGATCACATACGTTCCCGCGCTCGCGCCCGAGACGAGCGTCAACGCCAGAGCGCCGGCGGCGAACGAGAGCAGGGCGAACCTGCGCAACGATCGACGAGCGCGATCGACCGCGGCGCGTAAGGTCATCTCAGCCCGTAGTGACATCTACCACCCCGCTTTCGCCGCTGCTGAACGGAAAGCCTGACTGGCCAGCGAACGCGAGCGCCCTAAACGGGAAGCGCCCGACTCCGCCCTCGAACTGGTAGAGCACGTGGAAACGCCCGTGACTGTTCGTTCGTGGGGTCCTGAAAGGCTCCCAGCGGCCACGGTAATGCACCAGCAGATCAACGACGACCCCCTGTCGAGGGACCGGCCCCTCGACTTCGCCGCTGAGCGTGATCATGCCTTCCGGCCCTGTCAGGTGCGGGCTCACGTCGAGCAGCACGCCCGCGCGGACAGACTCCTGAACCTTGGCCTCTGCGGCATACCCAGCCTCGCCGGTAGACGCGCGGTAAGCCACCTCGATCAGCCGCGAAGGCCCGCCTGGAACGCTCGCCACAAACGAGCCATTTGCGGCGGTGCGCGCATGAGCGACCAGCTCACTGTGGCCTGCTCCCGTCACCCGCTGGATCACATCAAGCGTCGCGCCGGCAATCGGTTGGCCAGCCTCGTTTACCAGCCGGCCAGGGATTCGCAGTGCTCGCCGCCCGAAAGGCCGCGAGATCCTGCTCGATAGTCCTAGACGCAGCTGCGCCTTTGCGCTCGCGTTCGATCCATTCGGGGCTCCCGAGAGCAGCACCGATCCTGGGCCGGGCAGCGCTCCGAGCGAGCCGACGCCAGGGTTTTCGATCGCCACCGTCCGGTTGAGGACTTCTGACTCATTCCCCGCCGCATCTTCAACGATGACTTGTAGGTGGTGCACTCCGTTGGAGAGCCCCGCGGTGTTCAGCGAGTAGGTGCGTCCGCCAAGCGACGTTTTACAAGGCACCTGATACGCCCATGTATAGACATCGTGTCCCGCGACAGGGATGCAATGCCCGTTGTTGGTGTCGATGATCTGTGACTGCGCAACAGCACCATCCACCAGCACTTTCACATATGCCAGCCCCGGCCCTTCATCGGTGGCCGAGAACGTGACAGAGGGCGTACCTCGTAGCGGCGTTTCTGTCACCAGCGGGCCGGAGATGTTGCTTGCTTGCGGATCGTGCGGCGCGTGCAGGCTGATTTCGCCGCCGAAGATGCGGTATTCCCACTGGCCCGCCGTCAGCGTGCAGCTGCTGTTGTTGTTCCCATTGGGGTCACAGGTCGCGTTGACATCCCAATGGTCTCCTTCCGGGGAGATCGTCAGGTTGACGATGTTTTCCTGCGAGAACGGGACCGCGAAAGTGCCCCTCGCTGCGACGTTGCCGACATACCAATCTCCCTGGTCGCAGCAGTTGCGTGGCAGCGAGTAGAGGACGTTGTATTCGCCGCCTTGCTGGATGATCCCCATGAAGCCGCTGTTTGGCCCTTCGGCCTTCTCTGCTCGGTAGATCGTGCCGCCGTTGATCGTCGCGCCGGAGGGTGCCTGGTAGAGCAGTGCAGACCACGTGCCCTGTGCGTAGGTCGTGCTGAACCCCACCCTCATCGGCACGCCTCGGGTCGAGGTCATCGCGCCGGCGCCACAGTTGGCTTCCGCAGAGGTGGACTGCCACAGGTCGATGCTCGCGGGATTGCTGAGTCCTTCCGGCATCCCTGACAGTCCGAGACCTTCTCCCGTTGCAGGGTTCGCGCAGAGCACCTGCGTGTAGTTCCCGCCACCGTCCGAGGGCAGCGCACCCGCCGTCGCCGGTGCCAGGAGGCCGAGCAGCAGCGCGCACGCCACCATGACGAGCGGTGCACGCCCCGCGTGCTTACGTCGGCTAGTTCGTGGTGACATCGACCGTCCTGCTTTCGCCGAGTGCAAACGGGAAGTCGCCTTGGCTGCCGAACACCAGCGCGCGGAATGGGAAGCGCCCGATGCCGCCCTGGAACTGGTAGACGACATGGAACCGGCCTCGTCCGTCTGTGCGTGGGTCGCGGAATGGCTCCCAACGCCCGCGGTAGTGCACAAGCAGCTCGACCACGACCCCCTGCGGCGGGATCGGGCCGAGCACCTTGCCGCTGAGCGTGATCGTGCCTTCCGAGCCGGTCCTACGCGGGTTTACCGTGAGTCGCACGCCCGCGCGCACCGACTCGCGCAGCCTGGCGCTTGCGGCGTAGCTGCTATCCGCCGAGAACGCGCGGTAGCCAATCTCGATCATGCGCGACGGCCCCGCCGGCACAGCGGCGACGAAGGTGCCATCCGCTCCCGTGCGCGCATGGCCGACTAGTTCCAGGGCCGCGCCGTGGTCCTGCTGCAGGACATCCAGCGTCGCACCCGCGATCGGCAAGCCCTGAGCGTTCAGAAGCCGCCCTGAGACGCGCAGGGCTCGCCTGCCGTAGCTTCGAGAGATGGCCGCGCGCACGCCAAGCTGAAGGTGAGCATCCTCGCTGGCGCCGGCGCCGTTTGGGCTGCCAATGCCGATCGAACCCGCGTGTGATCCTGCGCCGGGGCCAGGCAGCGCTCCGAGTGAGCTGGCCACGGCGCTCGGGTTGTTCACCGTGACCGAGCCGAGTGCGTCGTTGGTCACGTTGCCCGCGGCGTCCGTGATTGTCAGGCTCGCCGCGTAGGCGCCATTTGCAAGCGGGTCGGTGTTGACCGAGAAGCCGCTGACGGTCTGTGCGAGCGGGCAAGCGTTCCAGGAGTCATAGGCACATTCGCCTGAGAAGTTGAACGTGTGAACGTAAGGCGTGCCGCCACTAAGGGGGCTGAGCGTCAAAGCTGCGCTGCGGACGCCGCTTTCGGCGTCGCTGCCAGTGAAGGTGATCGGTTGTGAGCCCATCACCGATCCGCCAGAGGCGGCGGCCGTGACCAGTGGGCCGCTCACGCTCTCCAGCTTCGGCGGTGTGTTGTCTTCCAGGCTCAGCGTGATATCGGTGAGGGCCGGCACGTCAGTCGCGTCGGCGAAGTCGCAGGACGGCGAGCTGTCGTCGGTGGAGCAGTTGACGTATGCCTCGAAGTCGCGCGCTCCCTGCGGAAGGGTCCAGGTTTCGCTCGCGGTGTACGGACTCCCGCCGCCGTAGGGCAGCTCCGCGCCGCCGGGCAGCGACTGCCCAGCCGAGGAGAACCCGAGGAAGGCGTCATCGCCGGTGACGGGGAATCCGATGACCTCCGCGCTGATCGAGTGGATCGTGACTGCGGGCACGCTGCCGGGAACGTCGATCTGCAGACCTACCTGGCTGCCGCTGTGCCCGTTCTCGGTCACGATCCCGCCGTGTTCTTCGGTGAAGACGTAGACGCCGATACTGCCGCCAGCCGAGCAGGTGTCAGACAGCACCGTGTCGGCCAGCGTGTCGTTGCCAAACACGCTCCAGCCCGGAGAGACGGACGGCACGCCCGCTGCGCACTGATACATCGGATACGTGCCCGCGCTCGCGGCTGGCGTTAACATCAGGCTCACGGTGAGCAACACGATCGCCGCGATGAATCCGAGGACAGCGGGCTGCTTGGCAAGTGTCTTAGTTGGTGGCAACGTACACCGCCTTGCTCAACCCGCGGCCAAAGGCGAAATCAGCCTGGCTCGGCGGCACTTCGGCGCGGAACGGGAAGCGCCCCACCGCGCCCTCGAACTGATAGACGACCGTGAAACGACCCGCGGTGTCCGTCCGCGGCGTGCGAAACGGCTCCCACTGTCCCCGATAGTGGACGAGCAGGTTCACACTCACGCCCTGGCGCGGCACCGGGCCGAGCACCCTGCCGGTGAGCGTGATCGTGCCTTGCGATCCGGTGCTCCGCGGGCTCACACGCAGCTCCACGCCCGCTGCGACGTTCTCCGTGATCCTCGCCACAGCGGCATAGCCCGCATCCGTCGAGAACGCGCGGTAGGCGATCTGTACCGTCCGCGAGGGGCCGCCCGCCACCGATGCCGCAAACGTGCCGTTCGCGCTCGTGCGGGCGTGCCCGATCACCGTCCAGCTGCGCGCGCCGCTGATCTGCTGTAGCACGTCGAGCACAGCGCCACCAATCGGCTCGCCCTGGGCGCCCAGCAGCCTGCCCGACACTCGCAATCCACGCTCGGCAAACGAGCGCACAAGGCGGCCGCGTTGACCGAGCTCCAGATGCGCTCTCTCGCTCGCCGCGACCCCGTTGGGCTCTCCGGCGAGCACTACGGCGCTGGCGCCCGCGCCGGAGCCGGGCAGCGCGCCGAGCGAGCCATTGGCCGGCTGTAGCGTCGTGATCTGCCCGTCGTAGACGACGCTCGCGTTCTGAGCGGCATCCTCGACCGTGACCTTCAGCGTGTGTGCGCCGTTGGCGAGCGTGGCGGTGTTGACCGGCACGTCGACGGACTCGCTCGCCCGGCATGGCTGGCTGTGATCGAACACGAGCGCGCCTTCGCTTGAGCCGAGCGGCACACATCGCCCTTCGTTGGTGTTCGGCGTGCCCGAGTAGACCGTTGTGCCGTCGATTTGGACGACCACGAGCCGCACGCCTGGGCCGCCGGGGTCGCTGGCTTGGAAGGTCAGTTCCTGTGTGCCGTGGGCGTTCGCGTTCAGCAGGGTGCCGCCGAAGCCGCTCGCCGCGGGCGTGGCGTCGTTGGCCAGCTCGATCGCTGCACTGCTGACGTTGATAGCTGCGTCGATCCCGCCCGTCGCCGGGCAGGAGGTGGCGCCTTCATACGGGCCGACGCACACCGCCACCGCATACAGGCTGCTGCCGCCGACGTGCGTGATCGGGAACGCGCCGGTGAGCGTGCCACCCGTGCCGCAGGGAAGGTTGTACTGGCAGTTGGCCAGCACATCCGCAGAGTCATAGCTCGCGCTCGGCGTCCCAAGCCACGCCTGCCCGTGCGGCGAGCTCAGCGATGCGGTGATCGTGCCGCCGGCGATCGTCGACCCCGGCGGTGCGCTGAACACCCACTCGGGTCCTTCATAGGCGCCCTGCGGCGCTTCGCCGCTCGTGACCGCGCTCAGCTCCCCGCCTTCAGCACAAGAGTTCGTATCGCCGCTGTCCGGCCCAACTGCGCCCGTGGCCGCGGTGCTCCAGCCTTCTGTCGGCGCGGGCTGGCCGTCAGGCTGGCGGCACGAGAGCAGCGTCCATGTTCCAGCGTGAGCCGAGCCGGCCAGCGCCAGGACCAGGATGCACGCCACCGCCGCGAGCGAGCAGCCGGAAGCGCTGCGCCCCGCGGCAGAGAGCGTCGTGTCAGTTCGTGGTGACATCGACCACCTTGCTTTCGCCGCTGGTGAACGGGAAACCGCCCTGTCCGCCGAACACGAGTGCCCTGAACGGGAAGCGGCCGATGCCGCCCTGGAACTGGTAGACGACCTGGAAGCGACCGCGCGAGTCGGTGCGTGGAGCGCGGAACGGCTCCCACCGGCCGCGGTAATGCACGAGCAGCTCGACGACGACGCCCTGTGCGGGAACCGGGCCGAGCACTCTGCCGCTGAGCGTGATCGTGCCTTCCGAGCCAGTCCGGCTGGGAGCCACGCTGAGCTTCACGCCGGCGTCGACCGTCTCGGTGATCGTGCCCACGGCGGCATAGCCAGCGTCTGTGGAGAACGCGCGGTAGGCGATCTGGACCGTCCTCGTCGGCCCGCCTGGCACACGAGCGACGAACGTGCCATTGGCGCGAGTGTGGACGTGTCCGATCACGCTCGCGCTCGGCGAGCCGTCGATCTGCTGGAGCACGTCCAGCGTCGCGCCGGCGATCGGATGGCCCCGCGCGTCGAGCAGGCGCCCGGTCACGTGCAGCGCCCGACGCCCATAGGTGCGGGTGATCCTGCGTTTGAGCCCGAGCGTGATCCGCGCGGTGCGGCTCGCCGTCGTGCCGTTCGGCGCCCCAGCCACGGCGGCCTGGGAGCCGCCCGTGCCAGGGCCGGGCAGCGCCCCGAGCGAGTTGCTGGCCGGCTGCTTGGTCGAGATGCTGCCGTCGTAGACGACCGCCGAGTTGCCCGCCGCGTCCTGCACGATCACCTTCAAGGTGTGCTGACCGTTGGGCAAGCTCGCTGTGTTGATCGGGAGATCCGCCGACTCGCTCGCCGGGCACGGCTGGCTGTAGTCGAACATCAGCGCGCCGCCGCTTGAGCCCACCGGCACGCACTTTCCGCCATTGCTGTTCGGCGTGCCCGAGTAGAGCGTTTTGCCGTCGATCTGGATGACCACGAGATACACACCGGGACCGCCAGGATCGGCCGCATCGAGGGTCAGTTCGGCGGTGCCTTCGGCGTTCGCGTTCAACAGCGTGCCGCTGACCCCGCTGCCGGTCGGCGTCGCTTCGTTTGAGAGCAGCAGGTTGGCCCACCACAGGCGCACGAGCGACCACGCGCCTTCGCTGCCGCCCGAGTTGCAGGCGTAGCCTTCGGCGCCTCCGCACCCGGCGCTGAGGTACAGGTTGCCGCCACGGCCGCCGGGAATCCCGAGCACGCCCGAGAAGTCGTAGCTGCCGTTCGCGCATGGCGGCAACCCCGAAGCGCACTGGTAGAAGACGTTGGAGCCGTTGTAGGCGTATGCGGGGGTGTAAGCGACCGCCGTGCCCGAGGCGTTGTAGCCACCACCGTCGGCATAGAAGCTCACGTCGACGGACCCTCCGATCAGCCGCGAGCCCGCAGGCGGCGTGTACTGGAGGGTCTCGTTGGAGCCGACGCCTACGGCGGCGTCGGTGCTGAGGATCGCGTACATCGGGCTGCCCGGCCCGCAGCCCGTCCCGACATTCGATCCATAGCCGCCGCCGCCCGCGAAGCTCGACCAGCCTTCGCTCGGCGCCGCCGACTGGCTCGGGTTCACGCAGGAGACCTCCATCCAGCTCCCCGCATAGGCGCAGCCGGCCGCCAGCCAGCCGCCCACCACGGCGATCGTCAACGCCAGCGCGAGCGCCGGCGCGCGGCGGCCAAACCTTTCTCTGTGCTTGTTTCTCATCGCGCTCATTCCGTGTTCAGGCCCGTTTTCTCGGGCTTCAGGGGTCTATGACCCCAACCGTCCCGAACCGGCCAACAGATTCCTTGGCCGTGCTCATGGACTGAACGGCCCGCCGCCGTGCTGGCCTTCGGAGCTGCTCGCCACGCCCGCTGGCGCAGCCGGTGCGGCCGTTGTGGGGACGCCGAGGTAGGCAAAGCCGCCCGGTTCGCGCTGCCCGGCAGCACCCGATCGCGCCAGGCCCTGCGTTGCGCCCGGCCGATGGTGTGTGGCCGTCCGCCGATGCCGCGAACGGCTGGTGATATGCCTGTTGCGACCAGCGCCTGTGCGCAGCGTGGAGGCAAACGGCGAGGCGCTCAGGGGTCCCGGAGTCGCTGACGCCGGCAGCGGAGTCACAGCCGCGCTGTGTGCCAAATGCCTGTGGGGTGCCTGCGGGCTCTGCTCGAGGACGTGCGTGGCGACCGCTCCACCGGCCAGCACGCCGAGCGTCACGACACCGACGGCGATCTTCGCGCCGGCGCTGCCGCCCGCGAGCACCGCGATGGTGCGTTCACGCACACCGCCCTGCCCGAACGGCGCCGTCTCGATCCCAAGCCGGTGCGCCAAAAGCCTTGCTCGCACGCCGAGCCGCGAAAGCCAGCCAAGATGACCGATGGCCACAGGCGGCAGCAGCGCCGCGGCCTGGTCGCGGAAGGTGCGCCGCAGCCGCTTAGCGTTCGTCTTGTGCTCCAGCCGACAGTGCGCGCAGCTCTCAAGATGGGCGAAGGCACGCTCGGCCAGCTCCCCGCTCGTGCTCTGCCCGTTCTGCAACGCCTGGATCGTCTGCGCGCGGTATCCGCACAGCCGGCCAGTGTCGTAGAGCAACTGGAAGCGCTCCCGCTTGCGCGCGCACGCCCGCGCGGTACTGCGAGCCTCGTTCACGGGCATGTTCTCGGCAGTGGCGATCGCCCGATAGGCAAGCCCCTCGACCAGCCAGCCGAAGACACGGCGCTCGGCTTCGCTCAGTTCCGTCAAGAACTCGGTGGCGATCAGGCGATCCTCGTGTGCGAGCACGGCCGGTTCGGGTGCGCTCTGGCCCTCCTGGGCCTCAGCCATGAGACGCAAGCTGGGAGCGTTCCGGGCGAGGATCTGACTGTGGCGCCGCTCATCGCGGTGCGCCCGCAACGCCCGCCGCTTGATCCCGTCGCGCAGCGCGTTGCGCAGGTGCTCCTCGCCGGCGTAGGGTCGGCTGTAGAGCGCGAGCGCCGTCTCCTGGTAGAGATCCTCGAGCTGCTCTTTGTTCAGCCCTCGGCACTCCGCGAAGCCGCGGGCGATCCGCAGCTCCACCGGCTGCCACTCGCCGAGAAGCTGCCATACCCGCTGTGAGCCAAACGGGCGCTGCCGGCCGGATCGAGACGCAAGCGCGACTCCTTCCCCCGGTGAGTCACGGTGGCTTCCGGCCCCAGCCTTGTCATCTCCTACGTCCATTCCGGCATCTCCAAGGTCAGCCCTGACCAAGCCAGAAAGTCCCAGCAAACCGGAACAGTTCTGGGGAGCACCATTCTACTTGCAACATTTCGTTCAAGCGTCGGCCCTCGGTGCGAACCAACCGATCTCGGCAGACCAAACATGCCCAATTGCGCGGCGTGAGGACTCATCGGTGCGGCACCGCAACGGTCTCCAGCGCCGCCGCGCCCACCAGCACCACGACGATCAGCCCGAACACACCGAACCCTTCCCTGACGGTTAGCGCGCGGCGGCGCTGCACGAGCCATGCGCTCACCCCGAGCGCCGCAGCAGCCCACTCCAAAGGGACCTGCGGGAGGTAGGGCAGCAGCGCCCATCCGTAGGCGGCTAGTCCGACGCCCACCTGCGCCGTGTTGACGAAGATGCACGCCACCAGCAACCCGTCTGCAACACGTGTCTGGAAGCGACTGTGGTGCGCGCCGAAAGGTCCCAGCAGTAGCGGCCAGGAGAAGACCGGGATGTTGTGGGCGCCCAGCACGAGAACGTGGCCGAACTGCGGCGGCGGGTTGTGCTGAGCGCTGAGCGTGGCCCCGAGCAGTCGACGCGCGGGCAGGATGAGCGGGTGCCCGACGAGCGTCACGAGCGCCGCCGCAGCCAGCGCCCCGAGCCACACCGCGGCGTAGGCGCGAACCCAAGCGGCACCCAAGCCCGCCGGCAACCACCGACGACGAGCGCGTCGACGCTGGCTCAGCTTTGTGGCAGCCATTCGCTCACCGCGTAGCCACCGGGCACACGGGCGAGCCGCGCCAGCGTGACGTGGAAGGAGGCTGGCAACCCTTCGTACTGCGTCGAGCCGCCGGTCTGTTCGCGGGTGACGATCGCCCACGCTCCGGGCTGGGAGAGGTCGCTGGCGATGCTGATGATCTGCCCGCTGTTCCAGATGCGTCCGCGCGTGATCGTCGTGTCCGCCTGGCTTGATGCCGCCGCTTGGCGCTCGGCCAGCCGCGCTGCCCCGACCGACATTGCCGCGAGCCTGCGCTGATCGCCGGTCAGCGTTTGGTAGGTCCAGTTCGAGTAGGAACGGCTGAACGCGGCAAGTGCCGCCGTCGGTGTGCTCTGCACGCCCACCGGCGCCTGGGATGTCGGGGAGGAAGGCGCTGGCGCCGGTGGCTCGCCCGCGTTCTGCGGCGAGCTCGTCGGGGTCGTCTTCGGTCCTGCGCCGGGCGCGTCGGGGTTGCTGCATCCGGCCAACGCGACCACGACCGCCACCAGGCACGCCGCGATCACCGCTTTTCTCCGCGCGCTGGTCATAGGCCGCGGGGATGCCGGACGGTCCAGGTAGACCAGTTGGGAACCGATGCCGAGACGCGCCACTTCGGGCCGGGCTTGCCGGAGTTCGGGCCGCTGTCGTATTCCGGCGCTTCCACGGTGTCGAACCGCAGACCGCCCACGTACATGAACGCATGGACGGCGTTGGCGTAGATCGAGACGTAGCGGCCGGGGCCGGGTTCGCCATAGGACTCAAGTTCGCTCGAGCCCTCGGCGTATTCGCCGAACACCCCGCCGGCGTGCAGGACGTAGCTCACTGCCGAGGAGCAGTCGTAGGCCGGCTCCAGTTGGCTGAGCGGCGTGCCGTGCGCACCGCCGTAGAGGTAGGCCGCGTGAAACAAACGGTTGCCGGCCGCGACCATGAGCTTGACCGCGGCCGGGGCTTCTTCACCGGCGGCCGCCAGCCCGCTCGGCCGCAGGATCTTCGTCTGCGTGCCCGGCGTCAGCGGTAGCGGGATGCTGCCCGCGCCTTCAACCGCCGGACAGGCTTCGCCTGCTTCACCGGCACCGTTCGCTTCGCTGGAGGACGGCAGCGCGCCGAGCGTCGCCGCTGCGCCCGTGCCCGGCGCGAGTTGCACCCTCACCGCGCTCTTGCTGATCCCCAATGGCTGTGCGGCCTGCCACCACACGTCGAGCCGGTAGGGCTGGCCGTTTGCGATGAACTGGCCCGGCCCCTGGCCGTAGCCCACATCACGCTTGAGCAGCAGCCGCTCGCGGCCATCATGGGCGACACGAAGCCCGCTCAGATACGGAAGGTTGCTCAGCGCGTTCGCGTCGGCGAACGTGAAGCCACCCGTGCTGGCCGGGTTGCTGTCGAGCACCGACAGCTCCGCGAACGAGTCCGGGTGCGCGGGCAGATAGGACTCGCCGGGGTCAGGGATCGAGCCGTAGTCGCCCGAGGTCGGGTCGCTCGGCCCGCCGTACTCGGTCGCCCCGATTTCATACCAGCGGCCCGACGCCAGTTCCAGCGGAGCCGCGTAGAGCCCCTGCGCGAGCGGGCCGCCGCCCGCCGGCTGGTTGACCGCGCCGACGCTCGCGCCACCGCACGCGCTTTCGGCTTCCTGGCTGAACAAGCCCGCTATGCCGGCGGCCACGATCACCGGCAGCAGCACGACCATCAGCACGCAGACCAGCAGCACCGTCTGCACCTGCCGGTTTTTCAGCAGCGCGATCGCAATACGCGCCTGCATCACGCGGCCAGCTCCAGCTCTGCCATCGCCTGCGTGCGCCACGTCTCATCCGCGCACAACAAGAGCGCCTGCCAGCGCTCCTCCCAAGTCTCATCGCCGGCCTGGCGCAGCGCCAGGCGACGCACCGGGTCATCGCGCGCAGGGCTTGACGTGGCGATCCAATACTCCAGCTCGGCAACGACCACCTGGACGATCGCCTCGCCGCGAGTACCGTTCTCGACATACACGAGCGCGTACTCGCCGGGAACCGTGCGCAGCTGCGCCATTGCCGCCTCGCGCTCCTCGGTGTTGCTCAGCGCATTGCGCATCCGCGCGAGCTCCCGCGCCTCCTGACGCCCTGATACGCGCATCCGCGCGTTCGCCAAAAGCGCCTTGCCGTACTCGGTGTCGAAGTCGGTGATCTGCTGGGAGATCGCAATCACCCACGTCGCCCAATGGCGGCTGCGCCGGCAGAACTCGTTAAACCAGCGTCCAGTGGAGGGTCGCTCGGTCAGCTTCCAGCACTCATCGACCGCCAAGATCGTGCGCCCCGCCCAGGCGTGCTTGGGGCCTTCGCCTGCCAGGTACTCGCGGCGGGTGCGCTCGATCCTGCGCTTGACGTGCTCGCACAGCACGAACAGCACCGCGGCGGCCTTCGCCTCCGGCACGCTCTGCGTGTCAAAGACGATCAGCGGCGCGTCCGGGAGGATCGTCGTCGGCTTGTCGGTCAGGTAGGCGTAGGGGCCGTCCAGCACATAGTTGTTCATCCGCATCGAGAGGTTGCGAAGTGCCTCGGCGACCCCCGCCGATCCCTCATCACGTTCGAGCTGGTAGCGACGCTCAAGCTCCTCTTGCAGCAGGAGCTCGCGTGGTTCCTCGCCGGTCAGCGCGCAGCGCTCATACACCTCGGCGATCGCCAAGCCGAGCAGGTTGCTCTCAAGGTCGGTGAGCCCGTAGCTGTCGCGTTCGGCGTGGTGCTCGCCGAGCAGCTGCGCATGAAGCGCCAGCAGATAGTCGATCTTCTCCGGCGACACATCGCCTGGGTCCTCGACATCCCACGAGTTGATCGCGTGCGCGTCGGCGCCGATCTCAACCGAGGCCGCGCCGGGGATCAACGACGCCAGGAACGCGAAGTGCCCCGCCCTGTCGATGATGAACCCGGTCGCGCCCTGCGCCAGCGCGCGGATCAACAGGATGATCGTCGCCATCGTCTTGCCCGACCCCGTGATCCCAGCGACCAGCATCAGATGGTTGGTGTGGGCCGGGTCGAACGGGTCGATCCGCTCCAGCGTGCGGCCCGGCAGGGCGTAGCCGAGCGGGATGCCGCCAGGGCTTGAGGCGCTCGTCCCGACCAACGCGAAGGTGTCCCCGACGTTGCGGCTGACGTACTTGCGCTTGCGGGCAGCCACATCACGGCCGAGCGGCAACGTCGAGCACCACAACTGCTGCTGCGCGAACAGGCCGTGGTTGACCCGAGCGTCGCTTGCCATCGTCACCTCCCGCGCCGTGGCCTGAGAGAGCTCCGCCAGCCGCTCGCCGTCGCGGTCGCTGATCGCGTGGTAGATGCTCACGCGGTAGATGCCCGCGCCAACGCTCGTGGCGAGCTCATCGACCAGTTCGGCTGCCTCCTGCTCGCGCACCCGTGCGTCGGGGTCAAGCGGACGGCCGTTGCTCTCGACCCCGCGGTTGACGCCGTTGAGGCGCTTGTAGCGGCGCTTCTGCGCCATCCGCTCGCGGTAGCGCTCGGTCGCCTCGATATGCACGCTCAGCACGAACGGGCTGGGCGACTGCATCATGTGAAGCAGCCAGCCAAGCCACGTCTGCTCCGGCGCGAGCGAGGCATAGGAGACCTGCTCGAGCGTGGAGCCAACCCGTATGCGGCTGCGATCCGACAGGTCGATCTCCGCGGTGCAGATCGCCTCGCTCAGGGCCTGTGTGCGAGCGTCCGCCCCATCCTCGTCTTCGCCGACCCTCACGGGCGCGACGACCTCGCTCTGCATGAAGCTCACCGGCAGCGCACCCGAACCCTGCGCGTCGGGGTCAAAACGACTGTGCAGCAGGTCCAACACCTCGCCTCCCGACAGCGATCGGGCCGATAGGCCCATCGCGTCGAGGTCCGTGCGTATCCCTTCGACGTGGCGCAGCGAGTCACGGATCGCCCGCAGATGCACCGACTCGCGGATGCGCAGCGCCCGACCACGCCGAGCGCCAAGCGCTGGCCGCCGCGATGGCTGCCACGGGCACACCACCAGGTAGCGAAGCCGCAGCGGGCTGATCGCCCTCGCGGTCTTGCGGAGCGACTGCTCCTGAGCGATCCCCAGGCGGCGGATCGCCGTCGCGCGATCGGGCTGGCCGGCGTCCTCGGCAGCGCCGGCCGCGCGCTCGCAGCGGTAGGTCTCCTCCGCCAACAACGCCTCCACATCGAGCGTCGTGCCCTGCACATACAGCTGCAGGGACTGGCGATCGGGAAGCCGCGCGGCGATCTGCGCGAACGCGCTCGATAGCTGCTCGCCCTCGGCCTGCTCGACGGCGAGCGGGTTGACCGTCCCGACTTCCAAGTAGCGCACATACGCGCCGTCCTCACGAATCAGCAGCCCGTCAGGCTCGATCGCGGCCACACCCAGCAGGTCAGAAGCACGGCGCCCTCGGCGCATCAGCCCCAGCGCTCCCAAGGCAACTCGTCCAACGGCTCCGGCGGGCTCTCCTCGGAAGGCTCGCCGGACTCCTGGCGCTCGGTGAGGATCACCACTCCCCGTGCACAGCACGCCTCGCCCGGCGAGCTCGCCGGCAGCGTGTGAGTGCTCCAGCGCCAGCGCCACATCGAGCGCAGCAGCACGCTGAGCTGCAGGCCGCCGCTCTCAGACACACACGTCAGCGCAGCCGGCAGCCCGATCAAGAACGCGCAGAGCGTGATCGCGGGCTTCGTCGGCACATGGGCGAGGTGGATCACCCCGAGCAGCAGGCCGCTGCCCACGATCAGCACCACCCACTGCTTGACGGTGAACCAGACGAGCTTCGGGTCCTCATCCAACGAGCGAAACGTGCGATGGATCACGGCCCACTCCGAGGACGCGGCCTACGCCGCCCAGCCGGCTTGGACGGCGGCGCAGACTTGGGCGGCTGGCGCCCCGCGCCTGGCGCAGGGCCGCGTTTGCTTGAGGGCGTGTTCGCCGGTTTGCTCGGCGGCCGGGCTTCGCTGCGCGCGTTCGCGGTGACTTTGCGCCCCGGATGAGCACCCCCAGCTCCAGACGGCTTCCTGCCGGCCGGCCCGCCCGATGGCGGCGCTGGCGCTGGCTTGACCACTACTTTCGAAGTGCTCGTGCGCGCGCCCGCAGTCGCACCCGTGCTGCCGGGCGCGACTGCTCTCCCGCCGCCCTGGGGGCCAGTTGCCCGAGTGCTGGCGACGCGCGCTGGCGCCCTGCCCGTGGCGTTGCTCGCACCCCGAGGCCCGCGCGCCGGCCGGCGGATACCAGAGCGTGAGCTGGCCGTCATAGCCGCCCGCGCCTCGCGCGGCGCATTGGCGAGGATCGTGCGTGCTCGCGCCATTCGCTCGCGCACCCCGCTTGAGCGCGCGGCTGCTCGCCCGCCTGCGCGTCCTGCCGCACCCGCTGCCACGCCGCCCAAGGCGCCAGCACCCGCGCCCGCGGCGGCCGGGGTCACGGCCGAGACCAGGCCCGTGCGTCGGGCTGCGCCCGCCAAGCCCCGACGAGCGGCGCCGAGCGGCCCTCCCTGCGGGGCGCCCAACGCGCCGGCGGCAGCGCCTGCGCTGCGCCCCAGCGCAGGCATCCCCTCCAACGCGAAGCTGCGCAGCCGGGCGTGCCCGGCGCGCATCCGCTCGGCTCCCGGCATCGCGCTCGTCATCTGCGAGCCACCCGCCGCGCCGCCGCCACGCAGTGCGCCGCCCAGGATGTGCCGCAGCTCCCCGAACAGCATCATCGGGAGCTTCACGGCGAGGATGAACGTGATCAGCCCGGCGAACGCGGCAGCGATATGTCCAGGTAGCCCGGCGGCGCCGTGGGTGACGCTGGTCGCATCCAGCGTCAGCGCGCCGGCGGTGGCGAACAGGATCGTCCACCCGATCGGCACGAGCACGATCGCCGTGAGCGCATGGCCCCACACCCGCGCCAGATGCGAGAGCTCAGGGATCGGTGCCAGCGCGATGAACGGAGGCCCCGCGCAGAACACCAGCGCTAGCAGCACGGTCAGCGCCTCCGAGGACGCGAACAGCGCGGCGGCGAAAACGACGCCGACGATCACCAAAAACGCGCCGAAGACGCCGCCCGCGCCGAGCAACAGCGCGCCGCCGAACAGGACCGTGATGATGCTCGCCAGGCCGTTGGCGACAACCGGGAAGCCGAGGATCGCGTGCGTGATCGTGTTCGTCGCGTCTACGGTCTGCTCGACCAGCCAGCGGTAGATCACCAGCACGCCGGTCGCCCATACACAGCGGCCCAGCGCGCTCACCGGATGCGCCGCCCCGGTGAGGCCCATCATCCAGTAGCGCAGCGTGCAGACCGCGAGCGTGACGGGCATCAGCGACATGCCCAGGTAGGTCATGTCGCTCTCCAGTTCGCCTACGTGCCCCCAAGTCGCGGGGTCGGGTAGCGCGACGAGATGCTGGATCGTGGCAACGGTGCCGTGCTTGAGAAACCCAGGCACCAGCGCGCCCGCCAACGCGGAGAAGAACCCGTTGGCGATCGCTTCGATGATGCTGTGAAGGCTCGGTAGGCCGAGGAACGCCAGCGGCGCGAGCTGTCCGCCGCCCGTGCTGGCGGCGGCTGCCGGCGCGCACACGAGCATCACGCAGAGCGAGCCCGTCACGGACGCCGCCAGCAACCGTGCGTGTCGGTGAAGGGCCACCCGCACACGCCCCTCTAGGCGACGATCCCGCTGATCGAGGCGAGGATCGCAAGACCCACGAGCGTCTTGATCGCCACGTCATGCGCGCGGGAGTGCCCGGCCATGAACATGATCCCGACGACCGCGATCACGAGGCTCATCGCCGTGCCGCCGAGCCATACGAGGCTGCCCTTCAGCTTTTCAACGAAGTTCTGAACCCCGGTGATCGGCGTGCCTTTAAATGCACCCGCGGCGTTCAGCGCGTGCGCGTGGGAGTCAGGGAACGCCACCAGGACCGCGACCGCGATCACGGTCCCCGTCGCCGCTCCCAAGGCCAGCAGCAGAGCCGCTCGCCTTCTATCTCGACAGGCAAGCGCCTGTCTGAACGTGAGCGCCATCACTGGCCTCACCTCCTTTGTGTTGGGTTGCAAGCTCACGGCGAGAACAGGCCCCCAGCGCTCTGTTCAGGCGACGAGGCAGGCGGCGTGCTCGCCTGCGGCGGTGCAGCCGCTGACGGCTGCGGCGCCGGCGAATGCGTGGGTGCCGGCGCAGCTGCGAGCGCGACCGTTTCCCTGACGACAGCCGCCACCGGATGCACAGGCCGCGGTGCGCCGTGCTGGGCTGGTCGAGACGGCGCAGCGCGCGGCGCCCGATGCCGGGCGGTGTGTGGGCGTAGGGATCGTTCCGGCGTCCTCGGCGCCGCCGGCTTTGGCGCTGCTGGCAGCTTGGTCGCCGGGAGGGGATGGCTCACCGTCGGCGCGCGGCTCGGCGCGAGCGCGCTGGCGGGCGGCGTGCGCGGGTGATGGCCGTCCACGGCGGAGATGGCGCCGACGAGCGTCCACAGAATCAGCGCTGCGCCGATGGCGCCAGCGAGCATCCGGTGCTCTCGGAGCCATCCGCGGAGGCGGCCCTGGCCCTGGAGTCCGCGCCTCGCTGCTCGCCGCCGCGGATAGACCCCTCGCCAGCCGGGCGGGCCGCTGCGTCCGGCGAGCACGTCCTCGACCTGCACCACGAACTCGTCGTCGTGCGGGACTTCGCGCTCGCCGAGCTCGACCGTGGGCTCGTCCTCGAGCGCGCGGGCCGGCGCGTCGATCTCTGCCGGCCATTCGCCCAGCGGCTCCACGGCGCCCTGCGGGGGAACGTGCTCGCTTGCCGATTCACCGGGCATGGTGGGCGCCGGCGGGGGCTCCACCGCCGTGGGCGGGTGCCGGGCAAGGCCCCGCTTGCGCCGCCGCGGCCGTGCCGGCACCGGCGCCGTGCTCAGCGACTCGTCAGGCGGCTCTGGCGCACGCAGCTCGCCCTCCGATGCACCGCTGGCAGCGGGGGCGAGCTCGGCATCGCCGTCGAGCGGCTCGCCTCCTGGGGCCGCGACGTACAGCGTCACCATCCCGTTGCGAGCCAAGCCACTGCCGGCCGCAGGGTCCTGCGCAACAACGAGACCAGTCAGCTCTGCTGGGCAGCCGAACGAGCGATCAAGGCCAGGGCGCAGCCCGCCGCGGCGCACTGCCTGCGCCGCCTCGCCGGCGGGCTGCCCCACGTAGTCGCCGACCGCCTGCGGGCCGGAGCCACCACCACGGCGGGCGGTCTTCGCGCGCTGGGTCACACGCTCGGGAACTGCCGTTCTGTCGGTCATCGGCGTTACTGACCTCAAGCGCCTCAGACCGGCCAACGAGTTTCTCGACCGCGCCGAGCACCGCGCTCAGCCAGCAGCCGAGGCGGCGCCTAAGCTCGATCAATGCCTGCAGGGCCACTCGACTTCTTCGAGACGCTCGCGTCGACCGACTGGCACCGCCGGTTCGCGCCGTTTACGCCCTCTCAACTTGGGCAACTGCGCCGCTACCACGAGCTCGCGCACGAGCTGGGCCGCTCATCATTCTTCTCCCAGCGGCTGACCTTCTCGGTGAAGGCATCGCCCGAGGAGAGCTACCAACGGCTCGAACATGCCAGACACGACGCCTTGCGCTCGATGAGCATGTCTTTCCGTCAACTATGGGGCGCGAGCGAGCCAGCTCGTTTCGATGCGGTGCGTCAGCTACTCCGCGACCACGTGCTGCCCCCGCGCGATCAAGTCGACGTCCATGTGCTCCTCGACGTGCTCGGCAACCACTTCAAGGCCGCGACACGCTCGGACATGATGAGGATCGTCTGGAAGGACGACCCGCTGGGAAAGCCGAAGGAAGTCATCCGTGCCCGGCAGGTCATCGACGATTGGCTCTACAGCGGCCCGTTCCACGCCGATGAGGATCGGATCGCGCGAGTCGGACGGTGGTCGAACACGGCCTACGAGTTCACGCTTGCGAAGGCGCTCCACGCAATCGTCGGCGTGATTTGGGAGCTGCAGATCGTCGTTGGTGGCGTTCTCGCTCCTGGGCTTGTGCTGCGCGGTGGGGGTTCGAGCGTGTCGCGCGAGGCCGCTAGCAACTGCCGCCGCTGAGTCGGGCGACCAGTTCGATCATTGCGTCAAGCGCGGCCTCTAGCGGCTTGGTGTCGCGCTTGACCTGAGTTAGGAGCAGGCCGCCTTGTAGGGCAGCCAGTAGCGCGAGGGCGAGGGTGTCGGGGTCGGTGTCAGGCGGGAGCTCGCCTCGTGCGTGCATCTCTCGTAGACCGCTCTGGATTGTGGCTTCCCAGCGTTTGAAGCCCTCGGCGACGTGGGCTCTTGCGTCGGGATCGGTCTCGGCTAGCTGGCCTCCGAGAGAGCCGATTGGGCAGCCGCCGATGCAGTGGTGCTCGCGCTGGGCCGCGATCACGAAGTCGCGCCAGGCTCGGAGGCCGTCCAGCGTGCTGAAATCGAACATCTCCTGCCCGCCGACCATTGTCTCGGCCTGGTGGTCAACCACTGCCCGGACCAGAGCCGGCTTGTCGTCGAAGTAGTGGTAGAGCTGCGAGCTTGAGACGTCCGCTGCCGCGCGTACGTCCTCGATCGTCGTGTGGGCGACGCCTTGCCGGAAGATCAAGCCGGCCGCCGCGTCGACTATGCGCTGACGGGTCTCCTGGCCCTTGCGCGTCAACGGGCGAGAGGAGGGGCTAGTCGTGGTCATATCGCAGATTCTACCAACAGAATGGAGTGCGCTATCCATTCTGTGTTAGAGTGGAACGCGCGCTCCATTTACGGGTCGCGACAACCACTCAAAGGGAGAACGCGATACATGTCACTTCAAGGCAAGACCGCCCTTGTCACCGGCGGCACATCCGGGATGGGTTCCGCCGTCGCACTGTCGATGGCCGAGAAGGGCGCGACGGTGGTCATCACCGGCCGCGATGAGACCCGCGGTGCGAGCACCGTGGAGGAGATCCGGGCGGGTGGGCACGATGCGCAGTTCATCGCCGCTGATTTCTCGGAGATGTCCGAGGTGAGGCGCGTTGCCGAGGCGGCAGGGGAGATAGATGTCCTTGTCAACTGTGCAGGCGTTGCGGCGATGGGGCCAACGGTTGACACCGACGAGGCGGCGTTCGACGGGCTGTTTCAGATCAACGTCAAGGCGCCGTTCTTCCTGGTCGCCGCGCTCGCCCCGAAGATCGCCGCCCGCGGCGGCGGATCGATCATCAACGTCTCCACGATGGTCGCGAGCTACGGCCAGCCGGGCTTGGGTGCCTACGGCGCCTCGCGCGCCGCGATCGAGCTGCTCACCAAGGCGTGGGCCGCCGAATACGGGCCGCAGAACGTCCGCGTCAACGCGGTCGCTCCCGGTCCGACATTGACCCCGTCATTGGAGCCGAGGTTGGCGATGGCCGAAGAGTTCGCCAAGACGATTCCGCTCGGCCGGGTCGCTGACGTGCACGAGCTGTCCGACGTCATCACGTTCCTTGCGACCCCATCGGCCGCCTACATCAACGGCGCGATCATCCCCGTCGACGGCGGCCGCCTCGCCGTCTGAGAGGGGAGAAGTCGCTACTCCCGGCAACGTTTGGAGACGAAGCCACTCGGCTGCTCGCTCACGATCCTGCTCGCCCGCAACCCGATGACCATGTTTTACGTAAGGAGCCAAGCACTCAAATGCAAACCACCGCAGAAAAGACCGTGTTGATCACCGGCGCCAACGTCGGGCTCGGCAAGGACATAGCCCGGCAACTGGCATCACGTCCCGAGACCGCCCGCATCTACCTGGCGTGCCGCAACCAAGACCGAGCGGCAACGGCAAAGGCCGATCTCATAGCCGTGACCGGCCGGCGCATCTTCGAGATCGTTCTCATGGACGTTTCCGATCCGGTCTCTGTCCGCACCGGCCTAGCGGGAATCGACGGATCGCTCGACGCGGTGGTCATGAACGCCGGTGGAATGGGCGGCAAGACACCGATGAAGTTGACCCCAGACGGAGCCACCTACATGTTCGCGCAGAACGTTCTCGGCCACGTTGTCCTGCTCGAGACGCTGCTGGCCGAGAACCGGCTTGGCGAGGTGGCGGTCTTCGCCGGCAGCGAGGCAGCCAGGGGAATCCCGAAAATGGGGTTCAAGCGGCCATCGTTTGACTCAAACTCCGCCGACGATCTCGCCACCGTCATCGACGGCAGCTATTTCGCCGGCGGCAAACCTGACGTCAATTTGGCCTATGGGCAGGCCAAGCTGATCGGCATCCTATGGATGTCCTACCTGGCCCGCCAATACCCCGACCGTCGATTCATCTCCATGAGCCCCGGCAACACCACCGGCACCCAAGCACCCAACGACCTCGCATTGCCGCTGCGGATAGCGGCCAAGTACGTCATGCCCCGCCTGGGCATCGCCCACAAGCTTGACGTGGGCGCGAAGCGACTGGTCGACGGTGTCACCGACCCGACCCTGTCCAGCGGCGTGTTCTACGCCAGCAGGGGCGAAGTCCTCAAGGGTGCCGTGGTCGACCAAGCAGACATCTTCCCCGACCTGGCCAACCCGTCGTTTCAGGACCACGCCAACGAGGCCATCCACCGCTTTCTCACCTAAAAGGCATTCGCGTAATTTTCAGGACAGCAGCAGTGCCGTTCAGGATGGACGTCTGGCACCCTTGCGATCGGCAGCGCCGTTTGGCCAGGCGATCGCAGGGATCAGGCCGACCACGATGATCGGCGCGTCGGCGGTGCAAAGCTTTGGCCACGCTCGTCCTCTCAGGGAAGGGCCGTGGATCTAAATATCTTCGCCGAACTGCTGCGGCGCTTGTCTCAAAACTCGTCGAATACAGGCGAGCGGGTCGGGACGCTCGTCGACAAGGCAACCGTGGTCGCTGTGGCGGCGTTGGCGGCCGAGCTCGGCGTCGATCTGGGACGGGCCGATGTCATCGGCGTAAATCTGACCTGCTCGGTAGACCGAGACCCGGGGGTCCTCCAAGCCACAGTTGTGCGGCTCGAACCCAAGACTCGGCTCAGAGACGAGTTGACTCGACACGGCCAAGCACTCGCCGAGGTGGAGGTGCAGATCGACGCTGATTCGCAGCCCCGAGGTGCTGTGGTCCTCACTATCGAGATTGGCCGTGAGCCGGCGTGAGCCTCGGAAGCGCAGCCGACCCAGCGCCACCCAGCTCGGCGGCCTGCTCGCTGCCTGGGCGGGATCAGCAGCACCACCACGCCACGGTGTCCACGTCTTGGGCGTCGTGAGCACAGCCATCGACGGACAGCCGGAGCCCTCCAAGCCGTGGCGAGTAGAGATGCGCGTGATCGTGTGTTTCTCCAGCCGATCGTTGCTCAGGCTGAAAGCCTGACCTCTCGGGTTGCCGCTGACATGCGAGTAGTCGGGCCGCCAACCTGGGCATGGACTCCTGGGTGGCTGAAAGGAATGGACGAGCCCGGCGCGATCACGATCTTCTGCACAGTGCTCGCCGACGACGCGAGCCATGCTCGATCGGTTGCAGACGATGTCTTCGAACTGGCCATCCAGAGCCTCATCGACCAAGAGCCACCAGGCTTGCTGCTGCCGGTACTCACCGACCCCCGCGTACCCCGGCGCTGAACCCTCGCGCGGTTGCGTACCTGGGGCGCTGGGCCAAGGTCGTGCCTAGGCTGGGAGGCGGGCACCGGGTGCCGGGGACAGACCCGCATTGGCAGACGATCAACTGGCAGACGATCGAGTGGCAGACAGAAGGCTGCGCTGCGCCAACAGCTCCGCATAGCGCGCGAACCGAGGGTCCTCAAACCAGCCCGGCGCGCGCACGACCGCCGGTGGCAGATCCCGGTAGACGAGCACCGCGCGCCCGCGGCCGATCTGCCTCAGCCACGGCGACGGCCCGGCCTTCTGATGACCGACGCTCAACGTGTGCCGCGCCAGCCCGGTCGAGGTCGAGGCGTTGGCGACCGGCTCCTCGCCGAGCAGCTCCGTGAGGTATCCCGCGCTCGTGGGCTCCGCAAGCGGTGGGATGAAGACCTGAGCCGTCGACGCCGCGCAGATCGCATCGCGGGCGGGGCGGCCGTAGCGCTGGTCGATCTGCGCGATCGACTGCCAGATCGTTGCGATCACGATGCCGTGATCCCCGCACTGTGAAAGATACGACGCGAGGTTGCGCACCGGGGCGATGTTCGCCGCCTCGTCCATCAAGATGAACAGCCTGGGGTCAAGCACGCCGCTCGTGCGTGCCTTGACGATCGCCGCCTCATACATCGCGGCCACGAGCGCCAGGATCACCGGCCGCAGCGCATCCTGATCGTGCCCAGCCGCGACGACATAGATCGTGTTCGCCTGCCCGTCGAGGAAACGCTCGGGTGTGAGATCGCCGACGGCGCACGCTGCGACCTGCGGGTAGCGGTAGGCGCGCAGCAGATTCAAGGCGCTCATCACCGTCGTCTCGCGGTTGCGCTCGTCGCGGCGGCTCACGCCCTCGAGCTGGTCCGCCGCCGCCGAGGCGCCCGTTGCCTTCAAGCAGGCGATGGCGTCTGTGAAGTCACGCGCGTCCAGCCACCTGACGAGCTCGCTCATGCTCTGGCCGCTGATCGCGGCGGCGTGAAGCAGAGGCGCCAACATGCTCGCCGCCTCCTTGTCCCAAAACTCGTTGGCGGCGTTGCTGCTGTCCGGGTGCGCAGCTGAGGCGAGCGCTTCGCCTGCGCGGATCGCGCCCGGCCAGCTCCGCGCCGGGATCAACGGCGTGAAGCCGGCGCTCGCACGGTCGCCGAAGGGGTCATACACCCAAACACGGCCGAGGCTTCGACGGTACGGGGCCGTGGCGTCGTAGATGTCGCGCTTGGTGGAGAGCACCAGCGCCGGCCCGTGGTGATCCAAAAGCCAGGGCACCACGTAGCCGCTGGACTTGCCTGCGCGTGGCGGCGCGACGACCATCGGCTGCACCTCGAGCTCAGCCGCCAGCGTCCGAGCCGGCACACGCCCGATCACACCGAGATAGGGGCGCCCCGCCGCTGGCCCCTGCACCCATAGGCGCCGCAGGTCTGCCGGCACCGCCCAGGTGCGTGGCCGCACCCAGCCGCGATCGACCGCGCGGCGCGCGACCGTCCGCTGCTCCTTGCCCAGCGGCGAGCCTGCCCGCCAGGAGCGCACACGACGGTGAACCCTCCACGCCGCCCAGCAGACGAACACGAACGAGACGCCGCCGACGAGCGCATAGGCCGGCGCGGCGGGCGCCGCCGCACGCTCGGCTGCAGTCGGAAATGCACGGTATGGCGTGCTCCAGCCGCCGCGGATCAAAAGCCGCCACATCGCCGCCGCGGCGTCGGCGGCCGGCAGCCTGATCGGTGCGTGCAGCGAGACCAGGCACGCCGCCTGCGTCCAGCACCACGGCACCACGCCACTGACGAAGCCGGCAAGCGCGAGCACGCCGAGGATGCAGATGAGCATTCTCGTCGCGGGGCGCCGCCCAACGGTGTGAACCCTCATGCGCTGCCCGGCCTCGCTGCACGAGCAAACGGCACATCCAGTTGCATCGTCCGCGCTGGTCTGGTGTCGGTCATCGCTGCTACTGACCTCCAGCGGCCCACACCGGCCAACGACTTTCAACTCCCCTCAAGCAGCGCTACACGGCCAGTCCCTTCCTGTCCGGCTCTCTGTGCAGATCCAGCGCTGCGCAAACTTGTTGGCCGCTGGCGAGCACTTGTGGTCAGTACCCATAAAGGCCGCCAATCCGAGGCGGCCGGGACACGCAAGGAGAGACAGAGGATGCCGTTCAGCCTGCGGTCGAGAACGGGTCACGCTCAGCCCACACGAGATGAACCGACTCGCTGTTCACGCAGCCACCGCTGGTTGTCGGCGCGTCGTGTCTTGCCCCATTTTGGACACCGCCGGACTAGCGCTTCGGCCCCCTTACGGGGGCTTCCCTACGCCCTGACGGGCTTCGGCTCCGCGCGCCGGTCGGCGTCTTTTTTGGGCTGCGTCACTAGCACCACCAACCACCAACAGGAGGAACAAGCGATGAACAACATCAACCGAGTCGTAATCACCGGAAACCTGACCGCCGACCCCGAGCTGCGCTCGACGCCAAGCGGAAAGCCAGTCTGCAACCTGCGGGTCGCCTGCAACACCCGGCGCAAGGAGGGCGAGGAGTGGGTGGACAAGCCCAACTACTTCAACGTCACCGTCTGGGGCGCACAGGGCGAGAACGTCGCCCGCTACCTCTCCAAGGGCCGCCCCGTCGCAATCGACGGCCGCCTGGAGTGGCGCGAGTGGGAGACCCAGGAGGGCGGCAAGCGGCAGGCCGTGGACATCATCGCCGACTCCGTGCAGTTCCTGAACAGCGGGAACGGCGCGAGCAACGGCGGCGAGGCGCCCGAGCAGGAGCCGGAGCTGGTCGGCGTCGGTGCCGGCGCCGAGGAGGACACCCCGTTCTAGGGCTCAGGTGGCCCGCGCCCTCACCAGGGCGCGGGCCACAGCCCTCAGAGAAAGGACGCCGAGGATGAACGAAACCACCGTCTTCGACCAAGCCCTCCAGAGGGTTCGAGCCCGCGACGCGCGCCTGCGCGCACTGTGGGAGATGACCCCGGCGCAGCGGATCGCCGCGATGCGCCGCGGTGAGCTCACGCTCGAGCAGTGCGCGGCGTGGGCCGCGCGCTACCCCAAGCAAGTGCCGCTGCTCAACGGCGAGTTCGAGTACCTCGCCGCCTTCACCCCGGAGGTCCGCGATTGAGCCTCCCTGAACGTTACCCCGGCGAACTGCTGACCTACCTGCGCATCCTCGCGGAGGGCTCGCAGCCCACCCAGTTCTTTGACCTGCGCTACAGTCCGCCCGCCGGCGTGATGCGCCGGCGCTACGTCTCCGTGCTGCGCCTGCAGCAGATCGCCGAGCGGATCACGGAGCTGGCGGCTGGCGCCGACGTGTATGTCGGCGCGGCGCTGCGCGACCGCGCCCGCGGAGACAAGACCGCGATCAGCGGCTCCCATCTGCTCTACATCGAGTGCGACGATCCCGCCGCCCGCGAGCGACTCGAAGGCTTCGCCTGCTCGCCCTCGATGGTGATCGCCTCCGGCTCACCAGGGCACCTGCACGTCTACTGGCGGCTGCACGAGCGCGCGAGCACCGCCACGATCGAGAGCACCAATCGCAGGCTCGCGCTCGGCCTGCACGGCGAGCCCGGCTGCGCCGACATCGTGCGGATGCTCCGCCCGCCCGAAAGCCTCAACCACAAGCACACGCCGCCGGCACCAGTCAGGCTCCTCGAGCACGATGCCAGCGCGCGCTACGCGCTCGCCGACGTCCTCACCCGGCTTCCCCACGATCCACAGCCCCACCACGAGCGGCCGGCATGGTCGGCGAGCCCCCGCGTTGGGCGCACCGCCCTGGACCGCGAGCTGCTCGCCATCCCCGCAGCCGACTACGTGCGCGTCCTGACAGGCCGCGAGCCCAACCGTGCCGGCAAGGTGCTCTGCCCGTTTCACGAGGAGACCGAGCCGAGCCTGCAGCTCTACCCGGACGGCACCTTCTACTGCTTCGGCGCACGCTGCAAAAAGGGCGGCACCATCTTCGACTTCGCGGCGCTGCTGTGGGGCATCGGCACCCGCGAACGCGACTTCCTCAAACTGCGCCGCCGCCTCGCGCGCACTTTCGGGCTTACCGAACCCGCCGGCGAGGTGTCCCGGTGAGCTCCAGGTCAACTGCACTCGCACGGCTGCCAGGGCAGCTCGCCGTGCCGTTCTGCCTGCTCGCCGCAATGCTGCTCGCCGGCTGCGCACCGCCCAACGAAACCGAATGGCCGAGCGTTGACCGGCCGCCGTCGCGGTGCGTCGAGCATGACGGCCTGCCCGACCCTCGCTGCACGCCCGGAGCGATCCGCGCCGGGGTGCCGCTGGCCACGATCTGCGCGTTCGGCTACAGCCGCTCGGTGCGACCGCCCGAGAGCTTCACCGAGCCGCTGAAGCTCGCTCAGATGCGCGCCTACGGCCTACCAGGCTCCCCGAGCGAATACGAGGAGGATCACCTCGTGCCGCTCTCGATCGGCGGGGCGCCACGTGACCCGCACAACCTCTGGCCCGAGCCGCGCACCGGCCCCAACAACGCCGAGCAAAAGGACCAGCTCGAGACCTGGGCGGCGCGGATGGCCTGCGCCGAACACATACCTCTGGCTCGCCTGCAGCACGAGATGGCAAGCGACTGGATCGCGCTCTATCGCGCCGCCGGCGGCGAGCGCGTCCTACGGGCCTACCCGCCCGGCGGCTAGGCGCGTAGCGAGCAGCCTCTCACCAGCCTGAGAGCCGGCCTCCAGCGCTGGCGCAGCCTCGGTCGGCTCGCCGCGCTACGGTTCGGCGGCTATGAGCGGGCGTCGCAAAGTTCCACTTAGAGTGACCCTCGACGGTCGCCAAGTCGCCAGCGAGACGACCTGCATCTGGGCAGGAGCCTACGTGCTGACGATCGCCACAACGCTGCCCGACCACGGGCTCGCGCTGGAGGTTCACTCCACTTTCGTCGGCCACCAAGGCGTGCCGACGTGCGTTACACACCTGACGCTTGGCCCCGTCGACCACGACCCCACGATCGCCCAAGTCGAGCACCCTCACGCAAGCCTCGACCCGATGCTCAGGGCCAGGGAGTGTGCCTACGAGCACGTCCAGATCGTGCTTGCGACGCTCAAGCAGCTCGGATACGAGGTGGCGATCGACGTGCCCGACGATGCTTTTGAGGATCTGGAGCGCGTAGAGCCCCGCTGACGCCTGCGCGGCACGCGCCGGCCCTTTCAAGCGACCCAACAGCTCCGGGCGTTGAGCCGAGGTCCCCTCCGATGATCGCACGCTGCGCGTGCGGGTTGGTCGGGGATCGGCTCCGCACCGGCAGGGCCGCCTACCGAAAGGAAGCGCGATGCCTCACAACGCCGCCAGTTCGCCCGCACAGACACGCCCCACCTACGCCGGCATCGGATCGCGTGCTACGCCGCCTGCCGTGCTTGACCTGATGGCCGGCGCGGCACGCTGGCTCTCGACCACGGGCTGGGTGCTGCGCACAGGCATGGCCACCGGCGCCGACCAGGCGTTCTACCGTGGCGCCAGCACACGCGGGCCGCTGGAGCTGTACCTGCCCTGGCCGACCTTCGAGGCGGACGCCCACGCGCCGAGCCGCGGCTCAGATCAGTTCGTGCTCGGGCAGCCCACGCCGGCGGCCTACGAGCTGGCGGCAACGTTTCACCCTGCCTGGTCTCGGCTGCCGCGAGCCGTTCGCGCTCTGCACGCACGCAACGCTCATCAGGTGCTCGGCGCCGATCTGGCAAGCCCGGCACGCTTCGTCTTGTGCTGGACCCCTGACGGCAGCCTCGACGGTCGTGGGCGGCGTGTCGGCGGGACCGGCCAGGCGCTGCGCATCGCCCGCCACCACGGTATCCCCGTCTTCAATATCGCGCGGCTGGAGCACGTGAAGCGGCTCACCGCAGCGATGTCGTGACATCGAGCTTGCCGCGGAGTGACACATTCACAAAAGAGAAAGTGTGAATGGTGGGGGCGCCGGCAGCCCCATTATCGCACCCCTGCCGGGGTGCGTAGGGCCGCCTACCGGCACCCGCACCGAGCGGGAGCCCTGTCAGTGAAAGGACGCTCGCCGTGTACGAGTCCTACAACGCCGCAATCATCCTCTGGCCCGCCACGCCACTGCCCGCCAGCGTCGCAGCGCAGCTGCACAGCGCCGGCGTCGACCTCGCCGCAAAGAAGGTGAACGGCGGCCGGCTCGCCGTGAGACGCACACCCGCGGGGACGGTCGTGCTGGACATCACGTTCGAGTGCTGCCAGTACGGGCTCACCGGCCTTGAAGCAGTGCTCGCCACGCTGCGCCTCGCGCGCATCTCCTACGTCGCCTGGGACGTGCGCGAGGGCGAGATCGCTGGCAGCGGCCGCGAGTTCGACCCCGAGTGTGGGATCGAGCGGCACTTCAGCGTGATGGCCGACGGCGAGCCGCTGCTCACCGCCAGCGACTGGAGGAGCTCGAGGGCGGCTCCCTCAAAGCCGAGGATCTGGTCGAGGCGATCCGCGCCTGGCTTGCGCTTCCGGTCCCCAACGGTCTGACCGACCTCGCCGACGGCGAGGTGACGATCCTCACCGTGTCCGACGAGGAAGACGAAGACGACGATCGCGTGGAGATCGTCGGCGCCGTCGAGGAGCCGCCCGGCGCGTGCCTGGTGCACGCCGGCGAGTAGGGCGGTCGATCCCGCCCCAGGGTGGCACGCCCTGCGGGCGCGCTGGAGGGCGGGGAATCGCCCGCCTACCAGGGGCGGGCCAGCTACCGACAGGAGGCATCATGGGCTGGACCGGCGGAGCACTACAAGGTCCGTTTACCGCACGCGCGGCGATCGAGTTCGAGTTCGGCGCGGAGTTCCTGACGCGAGTGATCGACACCGTGCGCTACGGCACCGTCATCTACGCCGCCGTCCGCGCACGCGACGAACAGCAGATATTCGGCCTGGTGCTGCTCGCCGAGCGCCAGGGCGGCATTCTCTACACCAAGCCGATCAGCGAGGACATGGGACCCAGCGAGGATCAGTGCCCAGCTCGCATCCTCGATCTGCTGACCGAGCCCAGCAACGATTGGGCACGCAAGTGGCGCGAACGCTGCCGCGCCCGCCTGGCCAAGCCACGGCCGCGCGACGGTCAGACCGTCACCTTCTCCAAGGCGATCACGTTCACCAACGGCCAAACGCACAGCACCTTCACCTACCAGGGCGGCTCGCGCTTTTGCACCGACGACGGCTGCCTGTGTCGCATCACGCGCTGGCGAGAGCTTGACTTCACCGTAATGCAGTAAACGCAGCCCGCTGACTCGCAAGGGCTAGAAGTCGCTACTCCAGGCCGGGTCCGAGCACATCCCTCAAGGCCAGCAGACCGGCTTTCAGGGCGCGTAAAGCCCTGCGCTTCGCGTCGCCTGGCGGCGATCCCTCCGGGACAGGGCTTGACCCGCCGCGCCGGCCCGCTCAAGGCCGGGACGTGCCCGACCCCGACCTCAAGGAGACAGCGATGAACAAGCCCACGCGGCGACCCAGCGGTCTACTCGTCCCAGCGCATGTGCAGCTCGGCAAGCCACGCGCGGTTCACTGCAAGCGCGAGCGCCACCACATTTACATCGGGCGCCCCTCAAAGTGGGGCAACCCATTCGTGGTCGGCAAGCACGGTGCGCGGGGTGAGTGCATCGCGCTGTATGAAGCGTGGCTGCGCGAGAACACGACGCTGTTCGCAGCGCTGGATGAGCTGCGTGGGCTGGTGCTCGGATGCTGGTGCGCGCCGCGCGCTTGCCACGGCGATGTGCTGGTGCACTTGGCGAACGCGAACACGGGAGAGCGCGAGCGCTGGCTGGCGCTCGCCGCGTAGGGGAGTGCGCGGCGCCGGCGCCGAGGGACAGGACGCGATCGAAGTCGAACGCCACCATCCGCCACGTACCGCAGATGGTCGGCAGCACCTATCGCCACCGCGACAGCCAGCCGTTCAGCGAAATCGACCGACGCTCTCCCTGCGAGCGCGGGCAGCTCAGGGTCCTCGACGGCGAGTGCGGCGGCTGGTGCGCGTCGTGAGCAGTCGCCTGGGCCGGTTGTGATGCTCCGCCTGTCCGATCGCTTCCCACGCTTTGCGATCTGGCACCGCTTCGCGGCTCGGCCTTATGTTGCACCTGCGCGTCGCTTCGGTGCGGCCGAGGCCCTTCGGGCCGCTGCAGATCGTCTCGCTTTTGGTGAGAACCGATCTACCAGGAGGAGCAATGCTCTACGACCCAGCAAAACGATGCGCCGACGCCGAGCACCACTTCGTCCACATTCGACCCGGCTACCTCGAATGCGAGCGCTGCCATCTTCGTGTCATCCAGCGCGCCGTTCTACCAGACGGCGTGCATCCCAGCGATGCCGACATCGAGTGGTTGCAGCACAAGCGATGAGCCACCACGGCACGGCGCTATCGCCGGCTCCCGGCAGCCGCGAATGATCGCACCCCTGCGGGGTGCGCGGCGGCTGCCACCGGCATCCGCAAACGGTGGATGCCACGGCCAGCAAGAAAGAGGTGAAGCGTGACCATTACCACTACAGCGGCTGTCGAGCAGACCGACAGTCACACAAATCTCGTTTGCATGTCCTGCGGCCACATCCAGCCGGTGCGGCGTGATCAGCTCCCGTCTCGCTGCGAGCACTGTCGAGAGTCGTTCACCGGCTGCGGCTACCTGCTTGATGATGCCAGTGACGCCGAGGCGCTCTCACAGGAAGTGCTGGACAGCAACGCCATCTCTCACGCGAACGGGGTCGGCATATGAGCACGTTCGCTCCACCAATCACCATCAACTACAGCGGCCCACCCGTGAAAGTCGACGGGCGACGGATCAACCGCGAGATGTGGGTCCCCAATCTCGGCCGCAACGATCCGCTTCAGGCCGACTCGTGCCCTGGTGAAGTCGCCGCCAGCCTGTTCGAGCAGGCCAAGGCAGCGCGCGCTCTCGTCATACCCGACGAGCTTCGCGCCGAGTGCTACAGCGACGACGACGCGCAGGGCGGCGGCTGCATCCTCGCCGTCTATCCGACCAGCGGCGCCGCGGGTGTCACCTGCGGCTGGCGCGATGTCGAGAACATCGTGTGCCCCGAAGGCGACCCGCGGCCTGACAACGATCGCCGGCTCGTCAAAGAAGCTCTGCAGTTCATGGCCGGCGAGATGAACGCCGCACTCGGCATTCGGCGCGGCCGATCTTCGGGGAGTTAACACGAGAGTCCTATCACACCCCTCCCTGAGAGATCGGCTTACGCCTTCAAGCAATTGAGAATCGCCCCCTGCGGGGGCGCACGGATTTCACATTATCAATTGCTTGACTCTCCTTCCGGGGCGTGATGAGCAGGGGGCAAGTTCACAAGTTCACCACAGAAAGGACTTTCACACTATGAGCCCTCGCACAAAAGCACCCGGCGCATCCCCCAAGCAGCTCTCCTACCTCAAGGATCTTGCCTCGCAGACCGGCACGACGTTCACCGTCCCGCGCAGCGGCTACCAGGCGGGGCGTGAAATCGAACGGCTGAGGGCGCTCACGGCGAGGCGCGGGCGTTGTCTGGAAGCCTCCGAGCTGGAGCTGGACCCGGTGGAGCTGGACCCGCTGGAGCAGCCCTACGCGACCGAGCAGAAGCCCGGCGAGGTCATTGGCTACGGTGCGAGCGCAAGGCGCGCGGACCCGGCCCCGCGGTGTGCAGCGCCGGCGCCACGACGGACAGACGAGCCGTTCGAGCTGGGGCGCTACGTGACGTGTTCGGAGAACACCGCGCGCTGTACGGCATCCGCGTGGACGGCAAGCCGAGGATCATCGACGCCGCCGCAGAGGGGACCGGGCGCATCTACACCGTGGAGCAGGACCTGCAGGAGAAGGGCGGCTATGGCGAAGTCAAGGCGCTGGTAGCTGACTACCTGGAGCAAGCCGGCGAGCTTGGGCGCATACCGATGGCGCCAGCGCCGCGGCGGCGCGAGGCGGTGGCTGCGGATGCCTAGCGGCTCCGCGGTGTCCAGTGCGTCCCCGTTGGTCACTCGATCGACGGGCGTGGCGGAGGCCGTCGCCCCCGGAATTGTGGCACGCCCGTCCGGGCGTGCCTGGGCTCGGGCTCCGCGGCTCCGCACCCGGCGGGGCCACAGTCCAGATCGGAGGCCCGGCAATGGATAACGATCCCGAGGTCATCCTCATCGTTGGTGAGAGACCGTCGAGCGATCCACTCGCACGCGAGCTTGTCCTCGACGGCTACCGAGTGCTGTGCGCCCCTCGCCTTCTACGACTCTGCCGCGCGCTGGCCGAGCCCGACGAGATCGACCTCATCATCCTCAACCCAACTTCACAGCAGGCCAGCCGGCTTCACTCGGTACGCGCGCTGCGCGCGGGCGAGCTCGATCCCGAGATCAACCCCGGCGTGCGCGTCCTGTGGGTCAGCGCCAGCGACGAGGTTGCCGAGGTGCTGCGCGCTTTTGAGGCCGGCGCCGATGATGTGATTCGCTCGCCGTTCCTGCACGCGGAGCTGCTTGCTCGCGTGCGCGCGCTCCTGCGCCGGGGCATCCTCAGCTCCGCCGGGGTGATCCAGTTCGGGGCGCTGCGGATCGACACCAACGCTCACGCAGCCACGTTCGCATCCACTCCCTTGCACCTGCGCCGGCCTCGAGTACGCGCTGCTCGTTCACCTCGCACGCGACCCTGGCCGCGTCCACACCAAGCAGGATCTGCTGCGCGAGCTGTGGGGTTATCAGGGCACCGGCTCCACGCGGACGGTTGACACGCACGCTTGCCGTCTGCGGCGCGCGCTCGGGGACGCTGGCGCGTCCGGCTGGCTGATCGCGGTGCGCGGCGTCGGCTATCGCCTTGCGCCCGACGGTCACGGCGAGCTGCATCTGCTGGCGGGGCGACGTAGCGCCTGAGCGCGGACGGCGGGCCTCGCCCTCCCGATGATCGCACGCTGCGCGTGCGCGGGAGTCGGGCAACGGCCCGCGTCCGGCGGGCTCAGACCCCTGCGAAAGGAGAACCGTGAGCACGACCACCGCAACACCCGCAAACCCTCCTACGACGGCAGCGCCGCAAGCCGACGCAATCGTGCGGCGCACCCAAAGCCTTGGCAGATACCGCGCGCCGGAGACTGGACAGGAGCGCGAGGTGCTGCGCGTCCAGCGCCCCGATGGCAGCGCGCTCGTCATCGACTACGAGCTCGGCACCCTCAGCGAGGGGCGCCTGGTCGCACACCTGTCGCCGGACGAGCCGCCTGAGAACGCGCAGATCGTCTGCGAGCTGTACCTCGCCGATGATGAGCGAAGGGGTCGCTGCCGCGCGGTGACGCCGGAGGACTTCCAGGCCACCCGTCACGCCACGCCAGCTCCGTCCAGCCGCCTCGCGCCGCAGGCAGTCAGCCGACTGCAGGACGCCGCCGGTCACGTGTACCGCATCAGCGAAGTGCAGGTGCCCGGCCACGCGCCCGAGCTTCGCTGGACGCGCTCTCACGATCCAGGTCGTGAGGATGACTGCGAGGCTGTCACCCTCCGCGAGGTCGTCGGCAGCCTCGAAGCCTACGAGCCAGCCCGAACGCTGACGCGCGAAGCGCTCGCCCGCTGCGCAGAGTCTCTCTCCACTCGGCGCTTGCGAGAGGAGGCACAGCGGCTCGCCGGCAGCGCGATCGTGCTCAACCGCGGCCTGCGCGAAGCGGTCAAGCGTGAGCTCCGTTTCGGCGTGGTGACGATGAGCGACATCGCCGCGCGCTGTGGCCGGGTCAGGCGCGACCCTCCCGGTGGTCGCACCGGCGAATCGAGCTGGCTCGCGCGCCGGATCGGCGCAATGCCGGAGGCAGGCGAGGAGAAGCCCTGCCCGTGGGTTCACATCGACGTGCTCGCGCTGATCGCGCGAGACGGGCTCGGCATCTGCCCGCGCGAGGTGGAACTGTGAGCACTCTCGGCGGACGCCGAAACGCCGCGCGCAAGGCCGCCAGTCGGCTGATGCGCACGGGTCTTGACTGTGGCCGGGACCTGGAATCGCAGGCGGCGATCGACTGGCTCGCCGACGTGGCGCTCCACGTAGGCAGTCTCGACGCGATCGACATCGGTGCCGGCGCGATCCTCGAGAGCAGCGGCCACGTTCGCGGCAACGAGCAGTTGATGCTGCCGGCGATCTGATGCTGCTGCTCGCAACGCAGGCCGAGCCGCAGATGATCGAGCACGCCCACCCGAAGCTCGGGCGGCTGATTCAGCCGCGCCACCACAACGCTCTGGCAGCGACGATCGAGCGTGGCATCCCGTGGGCAGCCGACAACGACTGCTACCAGGGCCTCGACCCTCACGCCTACTACGCGATGCTCGATCGTCTGCATCACGTCGGTGGCCGGTGCTTGTTCGTCGCCGTGCCTGACGTGGTGAGCGACGCGCACCAGACCGCACGCCAGTTCGAGCGCTGGTGGAGCGGCATCGCGCGCCGCGGCCTGCCGGTCGCCCTGGTGGCACAGGATGGCCTTGAGCGCATGGAGCGGTGGCTGGGCATGGCCTGGCCGCGCATCGACGCGCTGTTCATCGGCGGCTCGACCAGCTGGAAGCTCGGGCCAGCCGCACGCGCGCTCGTGCGCGAGGCCAAGCGTCGAGACCTGTGGGTTCACATGGGGCGCGTCAACAGCGTCAAGCGGATCGCCTACGCCACCGAGATCGGCTGCGACAGCATCGACGGCACCGGCTGGGTGTGCTGGCGCAACATCCGCCTGCCCGAAGGCTTGCAGGCCGTCAGTGCACCGCCACGGCGGGCGCTTCCCGGTTTCGACCGGGACGCCACCCGCGAGGTGCCATACCGCGAAAGGCAGGCGCGCGCCCCAGCGTCGCGCGCTGTCGCTGCGCCCGCTCACCAGCAGCTCGTCCTCTGTGAGCTCGAGCGGGGCACCGCCTGATGTGCATGTAGCCGGCGCGGACCTCGCCCTTCCGATTTTCGCACGCTGCGCGTGCGCGGGAGTCGGGCAATGGCCCGCACACGGCGGGCCTCAACCCACGAAGGGACGGGACCTCAATGGAGTCTGCACTTTCACCTACACCGCACGAAGCCAGTCAGCAAATGCTTCGCGTCTCAGGCAGCCGAGACGGAGCCGGAAGCGGTCCAGCTATGCCGATCAACGGGGATGTTCCCGGCGGCCTCGAGGATCTGCTCCCTGGTGGATTCATGGAGGCGTTCGATGCCGCGATGAGCAGCATGGAGATCGCCGAGGGCCTGATCGAAGAACTCGGTCGGGAGCACCCAGAGCGTGCAGACCCGATCTGGCACAGCTTCAGCCTGCTGCGTCCTACGCACAGCCTCATGCACAAGACGGACATGATCTACCGATCCCATTGCCGGGAGATCCTGCAGCGCGTCATCGACGGCGCTGACACCCGGCCTGGGACTGCGGCCGAGTGCTGCATCGTCTGCTGTGAGACAAGCCAGATCGCTCCGTTGACGGTGGCGGGCGTCGGGACCTACATGCGCATGTGGCAGGCAGCGGGTCTGCCGGACACCGGGGCTGGTGTCTCCGCTGAGCACCACGAGGCAATACGAGGCCCAGCGATTGACGAGCACGAAAGCATGATGCGCCGGAAGCTCTCCCAGCCCTGGCGGAAGCTCCCAGCGTCATCGAGCACTCGCCGGGATGCCCTGCCACGCTCGCCAACTAGCGAGCGGTCGAGCGATTAATGACTTCGCCAGGGGCCTTGAACGCTCCTCCGTTGCGGCCGTCGCCTCTCCCAGGCTCGCACACCCTGCGGGTGTGCACGGTCGGGCTCCACGGCCGCAACGGGTGAGGCCGACGACCCACAGAGAGGATCACGCATGACGACGACAGGCGCAGAGCAAGATCGAGACGAGCAGTGGGCATACGGCTACAGCTACCGGGACGTAGAAGCGATGGACCGCTTCGATGCGTTCGAGGCAGGCGTTCTCGCCGGCGCAAGCGAGGCCCGCGAAAACCTCAAGGGGTGGGTACTGTCGTCGGCGACCCGCGCGGCGGCTTCTCCGTGATCGGCCCGTTCCCAAGCCAGGACGCAGCGGAGGCCCGCGCGTCACGCTGGGACGACAGCGACTGGTGGCCGATCGAGCTTCACCAGCGTGCCGACGGCGAGAGCGATCCGCCCCTGTGCGCGCCAGCTTCCTGACCATCCGACGCGCCTGTCCGAAGCGAGGCGGATGTCGGCGTTGCGTCGGCACGGACCTCGCCCTCCTGATCCTCGCACGCTGCGCGTGCGTGGAGGTCGGGCAACGGCCCGCGCCCCGGCGAGCCCAACCCTGAAGGGAGCGGCATGAGCATCACCACCCCGGTAGACAAGGCCCACATCGCCCGCGAGGACGATGTGCCCGCCGGCGAGGAGCTGCTGCGCGAGTACCGCGCCGCCGCGCACGAGCGCGACCACGGCCACGATCACGCCGTGCGGCGTGCAGCCGGCGCACAGGCCCGCGGGATCGGGCCCAACTCTACAGCTCGGTGTGTGGGTCTTCAACGGCGACTACCACGACCTCGCGCCATCATCCTGTTCATCGAGCCCTACTGGACGATCTACGAGCAGATCAAGGCTGCGGCAAGCACCCGTACAACGCGGACTTCGAGGGCGCATCCCCGGCCTTGAGGATGCCCTCCGCGAGGGAAACGCCGACCTCCTGCTGGAGGGCTGCGCGGTCTCGGGAAGGACACCAGCGGCTGGCGCAGACCCTCGACGGCGGATACCGGCGCCTGACCGAGCTCGGCACGCGCGAGCGCTTCTCAAGCGTCGTCGTCTTCGACCGCTTCTACGCCGTCCAGCGCTTCGAGGAGCTCGCGTGATCCCGACGAGCAGCACGCCCGAGCGGCGTGCTGCCGAAGGGCAAGCGCACTCGCGGCGGGCGCATCGGCTCACTCGATCAGGTGTACGATCGATCAGTGCGTTGATCGAGCCGGGAGCGGGGGGCTGCTCGCGAGCGAGCACAAGGACCTGCGGCCGTGTGTGCTGCGGTCAGCCCACCTAGCATCGTGTCGGTCGCCGCAAGTCGCCGACCGCCTGGGCATGGAAGTCTCCGCGCTGCGCGGACATCGCTGCGTGCACGGCGCGGCGCGACGCCCAGCGTGCGCGCTAGGCGGTCGGTTCGCTGAACCCGCTCTGCTGGCCTACACG